>CAXXRM010000005.1:0-2275318 GCA_963663135.2 Dehalococcoidia bacterium
GGATCATGTCTGCCGGCGCTGTGCTCTGGTCTCTGATGATCCGGTCGTATATGCCTGAAGCAGCTCTGAGACCCTCGGGGCTTTCGGTCTCGGCGTCTTGCATTGCGAGCCGGTTGATTTCTTTCATTGTCATACTGTGAATTTTCTCCTCTGATTTGTTTTTCAGTGCCGTTAGACCTGTGGTTTTCTCTGCGAGCATGTGTAAGCGGTAATCAGCAACTCGTTGACTGGGCCGCGGCCGTTTCCCTTGGAGTTGATGCTTCGGGGCGCGGACACTTGGTGGACACTGAAAGAGGATTCGGAGTAGATGGATCGGATAAATGGCGTATCCGCGTTGGAGACCATTACCTGGGCTCCCAATCCCTGCCATTTCAATACTGAATGTCCCATCGTAGGGCGGATCGCAATAGATGAAGTCACCAAACTCGGCTGGCACCTCGGGGGGCGCAGGCCCCCGAGGTGGGATCCTGGGGAAAACGGCCGTCATCCTTATGTCTTCTGGTACTGTATCGAAGTCGAAATCTTTATCCCAAGCCAGTTTCTGTTGTACGACACTGTTCTCCAACGCTCCCACCCAGACGACAAGATGGTTGCAGCCGGGGCAGATGTCGGACAACACCCAACAATGCTCCAACTCGCTGGCCGTTCCCAGGTAACAGTCGCTTTGCCTTTCACTCGTGAAGTTTAGGTTGCAACTCGGACAGGTCCTGCGTTCCAATTCTTCTCCTAATCTGGCCAAACATCAGTGCGGTTGGGTCTCCGGACTACTCCGGTCCCTGGTCCACTAGAAATTTGGCCGGAAAGTGGTCAGAGCCGGGTAAGCGGCTACATGGCGACGTGGTCTACGCCACATCGAGGGGATGATCGTAGCCCATTTCGAGGTCGGTCTCCATGGCCCGGGTGACGGTCAGAGGCTCGGTTTCGGGGCAGTGGGTTCAGCCTTACAGGTCGCTCATGGGTTAACCCGACGGAATCTTGCGACTGATGACATGATCAAGAAAGCAGCCGCAAGGACTCCGATGCTGGTGGCGGCCTCGGTATTGGTGATGACATCGCTCGTGCAAAATGACCGACCGCTACCGCTTACGGTGATCGTGAGTACGCCGGGGCTCTGGGGATCGGGCCGGGATTCCCAGCGGGACTGTCCGTCCGGGCCTCTGGTCTGCGCCCAACACCGTGGCTCCGCGTCCTGCGTTAGCAGGAGCGTATAGAAACCGAAGAGTACCGTAGCGGCAATCAACAGCCCCGCGACCATGGCCGGCAAGGTGGTTGCCAGCAGGAGGCGCGCGGCGGTCAGGCTTCTGACCGCCGCGAACCAGATAACGAAAGTAGCGGGCAAAAATGCCAGGGTTATCAGCGAGAAGGCCGAGAAGCTCGCGGTTAAAGAGAGCAACCCAAGAGCCAACAGTAGACCTCCGCGAACCCCAGGGTTGGGTGCCGCCCGGGCTATGAGGACAAGTGCGTAGGGCGCCAGATAGACTAGGGTGAACGCTATGTGTCCGGATAGTTGAGGGAACGCCTCCGGTTCCTCAGCCAGCGCGAACCTTAAAAAGCCCAATGCCACTGCGGGAACTATACCTAAAATGCTCCCGATTGCGGCTGCCCGAGTCCCGCGTCCGGTATCCCGGATATCTTCCATGACTATCACGTCCTTCGTTCGCCGCAAACCGAGACCCGATGGGAAAACGCCTCTCAACAGTGTTTGGCGTTGTCGCGAAAAGTTCAAGTGAGCGGTCGGCCAAATCTTGACCCTGGCCTTGCTTACGTCCGCCTCACTGCCGAAATACATCTCCCTGAGCACGGCTTTCCGGCCAGACTTCTAGTATTACAACGACGCTTCCTCAATTTGCCCAGTTCTTGGTCGGAAATCGCTCCGCGGGAGGAAAGGCCACAAGGCTGGCAAGCGCGTGAGCAGGTAGCCATGGAGATGTGCTCAAGATCATTTTATTGCGAACCGTCGTTGTAATACTAGAAGTCTGGCCGGAAACCCCGATTCTCCCCAAGTCGTCGTTTTCTTAGCGACTATTGTCGATGTAACAGTGGGTTCTTGAACCGTATTACAGACACTATCATGCCACATAAGACTATAATACGTCTGTCTGGCGTAGCGCGAAACCCGGCCAATGGCTTTCCGGCCAGACTTCTAGCCCATCCCGTGGTCGAAAGCCCGCACCGAGCGATGGTACAGACTTACTGTTGCCGGAAAGTACGACCATCAGGCCTCTGGCGACGTAGCAGGGGCCTTTGTTTTTGCCTGACCGACGTTACCCCCGATTGCTTGAGAGGGCGTGTGAATATCCCGACCGGCAGCCAACCCGTCATTCCCGCCTTCGTGGGAATCCACTGTCTAGACTTTGGAGCGCCGTCGTCGCCCTTGACGGCGCGGCCCGGAGTAAACTGACGAACGAGTACCTCGTCGCGCAGTTGCAAACCGAGAGCACGATGCGGAACTAGCGGACCGTCCTCGCGCTGCTGGAGATGGTTGACGCCCCATAGCAGGCCAGCACTACACTATGAGATGACGATAGCCGTGAAGATGGAGACCGCCACTAGGGGCTCCGTCGATATTCCCGCCGGGGTTAATGGCATGAGCGGAGACAGATGGGGAATCGAAGGGCCGCCCGAAGAAGCGTACTCCCGCGTAACCAACCCGGAACGCTTCCAGCCTCTGCACGCCGCAGCGACGGAGTTGCTCGACCGGCTGGAGCGAGAGTTCGGGGTCGAGCGATTAGAGGGACACGATGCTGACGACGAACTGGGCAGGGTAAGACTTGCGCGTCCTCCCATAAAACTCGTCCCGCATGATCCGCAAGCCGCGCCAATCGTGGTGGCGTACACTGATTTTCCAGGGCTGCATTTGAGGTTCGGCTCCTGGCACACTGAACCATTCCCCGATTGTGGCTGCGACGCCTGCGACGAAACGGCCGACGGGTCGATTGAGAAAATGATCAGAATGGTGGAAGCCGCCGTCTCCGGCGGGTTCCGCGAGGCAATGCGAGTGCCTCCGCTGCTGGGGGATGGTTGGCAGGAAACAGAGTTCCGGCCTAACGACGGCCACGGCGGTCCCAGACGCTCTCGAGGCCGCGTCCCGCGCTCCCGCGCCCTCGAGATGACGGGGGGCGAACGGCACGTGACGCTGGAGTGGAAGCCCTGGCCTCGACGCAACGCAGCCGCCGCGTCTCCCTAGCGCTACTGAGGATGGTCGACTCTCCATAGCAGGCTCGTGCCGTGTTGAATTTGGAATCGCCGGAGAAGCTCGTAACCGAGGTCCAGAAGGTGGAGGTGGTCCAGTGAGATGCATCGTCCTCATTGGGCCGCTGGCCATTCTCCTGTTCCTCGTGGCTGCCTGCTCCAATGGGACGCCATCGGCTCCTGATGCACCGCCGCCTTCGGAAGAGGCCACGCCAACGGTCGCGCCGACCTCGACGGTCATCTTAGGTCCACTAGGTCCACAGCGGACTCCGCCATCATTACTCAGTGCCCCCGTGAACGCCTGCATCTACCACGCACCGGAGCCAACCCCGACCCCTACTCCTACCACGGACCTGACGACGCCGACGGCCACACCGTTCTCAAACACTACTCCCATCCCCTACCCAACAGAAATCCCTTCGGCGGAAGTTGTGGCCTACCCCGATCTGCCGCCACCCGCACTGCCAGCGTCCGTCGAGGCCTGGCGGGACGCCGTGGTGCGCGTGAGCGTCGAGCGGGCGAGCGGCCGCCCTCGGGTCCAGCAGGGGCTAGTCGTTTCCGATGGCGCTGTGCTCACCGTGCTTGACCCCATGGAGGAAATCGCTTCGTTGTCGGTGACGGTATCCGGTCGTGGCGTCTTCACCGCTGAGCTTGAGCGCTTCGACGTCCGCACCGGCGCGGCGCTGCTTAGCGTGGGTGCGGAAGGCCTCGCCCTGGCACCTGGGGGGCGCCGGACCGTAGCGCCTGGGGAGCCAGTATTGCTCCTGAGCCGTGACGGGGACGGCGGCGAGCTCGTAGTAAAAGAGACCTACGCCAGCCCGAGTCTCAACGCGCCGGACCATCTCGTCGCACTGCACGGGGACTACACACCCTCCCTCCAATGGGGCACCGTGGTGGTGGCAGGCGATGGCATACCCGTCGGTCTTGCAAGCCACACGCGGACATTTTACGGCCAGTCGATCGTTCTTGGCGGACCTACCATTGAGTACCTGCCAGCAGTGCTTCTGGACTCCGCGATCCGGCTTCTGGAACGCGTCCCTTCAGATGCCGACATCACCCCCGCCGCAGTCGCCTACTACGGGCCGGACGTAACCAGGAACGTGGACGGACCGGTGACCCGCGAGCTCTTGGCGGACCCGGTGCAACAGGCGCTTACGGACCTGGGAGAATCGGTTCCACTGGAAAATCTTAGCAGGCTGCCGAGCTCCCTGCGCCCGCCCGAGTTGGGCACGATACTGGAGTTGCTCTACGCCACGCCCCAGGAACTGCGCGGGCCGAACGGGGAACTGCTGGGCAACGCCCGGTACATCGCGCTCTGGTGGGACAGGGAGGGCGGTTCGCCTGACCTTGTCCTCTGCGGCACGGAAGACGGGAATCACCTGGGAGCCGCCTTTGCCACCCATGGCCTAGACTCGTTCGAGGCGCTCATGGAGGGAGTGCCCTCCAGTTCGCCGCACTCGATGGTAGCCGCTGCGCCTCTCCTCGCGCCGGAGTATGGCTACTCCGTCGATGACTACCAGTACCCCTACGAGTGGGAACTGAAGACCAACAAATCAGTATACGTCGAGGAGGAACTGGTGGTCCTGACCTTCACGGTCACCAACACCAGCAATTGGCCGGTCACCCTGGACTACGTGCCGCCGAGAGTGACCATCCGCAGCGATCAGGATAGCCGATATGTGGCTGTCTTGCCTTACGGCTACGGGCACCGCGTCCTGCAACCCCGCGAGACCGCCTCCTTCACCATGACCTGGGACCAGGTGCACTTCGGGGGCGGTCGGGCAACTCCAGGACGCTACTTTGCGAAGGTACATCTGGCCAACCTCTCGGACCGATGGGGGCTGCTGAGTGCGGGGCCGATTGCCGATCCGCTGGTCTTGGAGTAGACGCGGTGACACGATCTATAGCCAACGTCCTTGGGCCTGGACCTCCCGACGTGCGATTGAACCGGAGGGACTAGCCTCTGATACTAGTGACGGGGTAAGGCAAGACGAGGTGGCATTTGAAACGTGGGTTACGACTAAATATTTCTGGCCTGTGGTTAGCGGCTCTATTGATCTGCATCGCAGCCTGCTCAGGCCAGAGCTTGAGTCCTCCAGAGAGACTGAGTATTGGTGAGTACGGAAGTGGAACTCACTCCCGTCTGGAGTGGCACAGTTCGAACCACGGCTCCGTATCGTTCGAGCTGGAGTGGAGATTTGGCGACGTCACCCGTCATTGGCACAGTACCCCTCTCCACCACCTCCCCGGAGGCGACTGTCTATCATGGCTCGCCCTATCTCGTTGAATGGAACACCGCTACCTATTGCTACCGAGGGCGTGCAGTTCTCGGCGACGCGAAATCTGAATGGTCGGATGAGGTCTGTGACGGGATGTATGCCGGGGAGCCCCATCCCCCTCCCTTATGGCCAGGATCTCCGTTCGACGTTGTCGCTGAAGCGATGGAAGAGGGGGTCAGGTTCACCTGGGCAGTTCAGGACCTTCGCGAATACGGTCAACCTCAATCCCAGGTACTGCGACGAGAATCAACCTCGGGCAAGTACACTGTCATTAGTGAGCTGCCTTTTGCGACCTTCAAGTCCTATGACCATGACCGTCGTTATGGAACCTTCGAGTTCATTGACTCTGAGGGCAGCCGAGAGTACTGCTATCGAATCGCCACGAGCCTTGAGGACCGCGGCGGCAGGAGCATCAGCGGCGACGTATGTCTACCCCAAGTTATGGTGGGGAACCTGCCGAGCAATCTATGGCAGGATTCCACTTCCCTTATCGCTTTCAACGAACGGGAGGCCCATTCCGAATGTGGGACTATCGGTCAGAGTAATCGAAGGACATGCCGACGAATGAGCAGGACTCGCCCCGTAACCCACCTCGTGAGAGCGTTTGGCCCTCTCGTGGTTACGGGGCTTGGTTCAACACTCAATTTTTCCACATAGTGCCCAGGACTATCGGCCTCCTGCTCCAGATGCCGTCCTGGCCGCTTCTTCTGCCCAAGGGCTATCAATGCCTCATAACCTGTGGTACGACTATTGGGGACAGGTCAAAGTGACGGACCGACTGGCTTGTAGATGAGTGAATTGAAGAATCAGAAGCGCGGGACTCGAGCGGCGGTGATTGGTAGCGCAGCCGGCCTCATTCCCGCTATCTCGCTAGCCTTCTACTGGTTCTTGTCACAGGAACCCAATGTCGCCGCTCAACGTGTGGGAAATGTAGCGTGGGCTCTACTTCTGCTCTCGCCGTATGTGCTGGCGCTCGTTGCCTCTAGGGTGCGAGAACCTGGTGTACGCGGTGGACTGCTTCTGGGTGTGGGTCTACTATCGTTAGTCGGGAGCTTCTCGACTTTCTCATTGATCGCTTTCATTTTTCTGCCTGCGACATTCGCTATTTGGTTCGCCGCTGTCAGAAGTCTGACTGTCGCGAGGCACCCGTTGGCGACTGTGGCACCTGCCACTGTTGCAGGGCTGTTGATCGCTGCGATTATGGGATTCGGCTTCTTCTCCCTGTTGTGGATGCAGAGCCAGGACTCGGAGGTTCGCTGTTGGGTGCTGACTCAAGGCCCCGACGGACACTCCACGTGGGAGTCACGCCCCAATGTTGGAGAACAAGGGACGATTAGCGTTGGACCCCTAACGGGTGGCGAACGGTCAACATGCATCAGCGGCATCATCACTAATTCCGAGGCCGCGATGAGCATAGGTGCGGTTGCCATAGCTATTCTGGGTATGGTGATAGTATCGATGTGGTCAGGACGGGTAGGGCGGCCCATCTACGGGGACTCCCGGCGGCATTAGCAATTTCGCTCCGGGTGATCACAGGCGTTTCTTCGACTGCGTACCTCCGCAATTTGAACGCCGATTCGAAACCGGCGCTGCCTACCGTCAAGCTAGAGTCGACCATGTCCTTGTCAACCTGCCCTGTTTGAACTGATTGTGGCATTCTTCCCATCGGGATACGATTCAGAGGGCAAGAAGCAACTCGAAGATGGTTCTGTCTACCGTCAACTTAGGCCCAGGGAACGACCATCTCAAAGAGAGTTCGATGTGAGGCAACCCCGGGCCCAAGATACCTGAAGATAGACAGTACGGAAAGGAGTTGTCATAGTGTCGACGCTCTTCCTTGAGGCTTTCGGACAGCTGTCCCCGGGCACGAACCTGATTGATTCAGAGGAGGAGGACCTCTACAGCGTTTTCAGAGCGCGTGCTGAATTGATGGGATGGACCACCGCGTCTGCTGGCCGCCAGTTGCTATGGGGGATGAACGAGGCGGAGCTGACCGCCGGGAGCGATGCGTCACGGATCGGATTTGTGCAGGTCGGGCTGCAGGTAGGTGAACTTGAGCGAATCGAGGTCCCGCCCCCGCCGAGTCCAGGTTTCCACTACGCCACGCTTGGGGTACGTCAGCGCCCCCTCGAACCGGCTATGGTGCTGCCGGCGTTGGTCCAGTGCTTCCATGACGCGCTCCGCCGCTTTGGGACAATCGAGTTGTCCGGGCTCCAGGTGACGGCATACGGCCTGGACCTCGGCGCACGGTCCCCTGCCGACCATCTCGTCTCCGGGCTCAACTGGTTCAACCTTACCCCGGAGGGGAGAGCGGATGCGTTCATCGCCTTCGACCAGGAGTTGCTCGGGGGACATACAGAAGCGGAGTTGGTTGCCAGCCTCCGGCGGCGGAACACCGGCTCGTTCGAGTTCGGGCCGGTAGCAGCCGGGCCTGAGCAGCACGCGATACAAACGTCGATCGATGAGCGGATCCACTCCTTCTCTCCCGCGCGCTCGGGCCTTGGTGTGCGGGTTACGCTGCCGGAGTGGACAGCGAGCGCCGTGGGGTGGGTTCTCGCAATCGTCATCGACAGAGCGCGCGCCATCGCGCCGGACGTCCGCAACTTCGCAGTTCGAGTGACGAGGGTTCGATGACGGCACGCTCACCCGTTCGCACGACCCGACCGATCAGGTACTCGCTGCTCTGGTACTCCCTTGCTGTATCGACGAAGTTGACGCCCATGGTTGAAAGAGCCTCCGACCTCAGGACCGGAGGCTCTCAGCGCCTGCGTGGTATTGCCTGGCTGAACCCTAAATCGAAATCTCCCAGCGAAAAGTTCGCAGTACGGTACACTCTGGCCCACCATCTTGGACAAAATCAAGAACCTTCATTCGACGGACTCAATAGACACGGAAAACTCAGGTACTCGTGGGCGGTCGATTTGGGTCCATTCAAGATTGCTAGTATTACAACGTCAGTTCAGGGAGGGATGTGGGGTGATGCCCGCATGGCGGCGCGGCGCTTGGCATGGGAGCGTTTGGCCCGTTCGTTACTGTCCTGCGTATCCTCAAGCCACCGCAGCAACTCGGTTGGCCCGAACCGTTCCCGGGGCAGCATTTCCCGCACCACCCGGTAGACCTGCGGCCTCGTGATCCGGGGCATCTTTTTCCCCCCAAGCCTGTTGCAGGCTCAGCAGAAAAGCTCCGCCCAGCAGGCACAGGGCCACGTGGTGATGCCAGCCAGCCCAGGTGCGGGTCTCGTACTCGTCCAGGCCTACGTCGCTTTTCTCCGTCTCAAACTCCGTTTCTATACGCCAACGGGAGCCTCCCACGTATGCCAGGGTCTCCAACGGGGTATCCTCCGGAGCATTGGACAGGTAGTAGCGGGGTTCGCTGCCGTCCCGGTTCCGGCGGTAGACGGCCCAGTGGATTTCGCCGGGCTTGCGCCTGCTGGTCGGTCGCACCCTCTGGGCGCTGAAAAGGTAGCTGCGTGGCCCCTGGCTTCCCTCGGCCACCGTAATCTCACGCCAGGCCTCCTCCGGCAACTCGTCGCTGCGCTGCTCCATGGTCCGGCGCTGACCGTCTCGCAGCCTGGGTTTGCGGGGACGCCCGAATCCCTGATACTCCGCACTGGTCCAGGCAGGCTCCGGCGGCCACACCGTAAAGCCGGACGGAACGTCCAGCACGTACCACATCCCCAAGGCCGCCAGGCCCTCCCGGAAGGACGGCGACATCCCAAAGGCGTCGTCCGCCGCGACCCATCCAGCCTTCAGGTGGCCCCGCTCCTGTGCCCGCCCCACCATCTCCAAGGCCAACTCCGTCTTGGACCGGTAGCCCTGCCTATCCTCCGGCACACCCGCCGCCTCACACCGGTCTTTGTCCGAGGTCCAACTCTCGGGCAGATACAGCCCCTTGTCCACCAATGCCCGTCCCAACGGGCTGACATAGGCCAGGAACATCCCCGCCTGGCAGTTGGCCACCTTCCCCAGCCTCCCGCAGTACTGCCGGGCCACTCCCACCGACTTCCTCCCCTGCTTGGGAAAGTCGCTGCCGTCCAGCACCCACACCCCTTCCGGTTGCTCCAGCCGGGTTCCCAGGTACTCCTGCAGCCGTCCTATAATCACCTCATCGTCCCAGGGAGAATCGGTGAGAAACCGCTGCATCCCTCGGGCTGACCCCGGAACCGTCTCCGACAGGTTCTCAGCGTTGCGCCGCTCCCCAGACTGTACCAGCAGGGCCTGGAGATAATGACCGCTGTGCTCCCGCGTCTCCCGGCGGCCAAACAGCGGCGCGAAGTAAGCGTGAAAATCCCGAAATGACCCGTACACCTGCTCGAAAGCTGCCGCATCCACATCCCCACCTCACCTGCCTATTCCCTCTCCAGCTACACAGTTATCCTATCAAACTAACTGACGTTGTAATACTAGGACGCCGGTGCGCCAACAGCCTACCCCGCCGGCGCAAACGGGCGACGTCGCCGGCGGGGGAACGGCTCAAATACCTGGTGAGCAATTCAGGCATCGGGGGTTGGGAAATGCTGTCCACCAATGACTTCGCACACCGGGTTTGGGTGTCCCTGGAGGACATCCGGGAGCGCATTGCGGTCCTTGAGACCGAAATGCGTCACACCCGATGCCACCTGCACCGTCTGGAATCGAACCAGCACAGCCATGCGGCAGCCAACCCCGCAGACCCGGCCTGGGTTAACCGGGCCGGGCAGGCTGCCAGCGACCTGTTCCCGGTCAATGGAGCAACCTTCACGCTCAGGTTGAGCCGCCGGGCCCTGGGCGGAGGCGGCCTTCTGGGCGGGGGTCTGGCCGGCATAGCCGCCGGGACCGCCAAAGCCCTGGGATGGTGGTAGGGGCCAACCCCCAACCACCATCCCTTGCCGGCTGCTGATGATTTCCACGCCAGTGGTTTCCACGCAGAGGCCGCAGAGGCGCCGCTGAGAACGCAGAGTTTGTTGGGTTGGCATCCAAACTAAAGATATCCCGCGTCCTCTGCGCTAAATCAGCGCCATTTGCGTTGAATTTATCCTGACATTGCCATCGTTGTGCCGTCACCACCAGGGCCTTTCAATTGTCCCCCGTCATTCTCGCCGCAGCGGGAATCCAGAGCCCTGATCATGCGCCAAGAAGGTTATGCCAACTAAGACGCTACGCGTGGACAGTCCGACGTCCCACCTGGACCATTCCTTCAGACCCGTATGAGGTTGTATGGGAGAAAGGGCTCTGGATTCCCGCTGCGGCGAGAATGACGGGAGTAGGGGACAAAAAGGCCTCTGGATTCCCGTTACGGCGAGAACGACCGGGGCGGGCGTTGCGGCGAGATTTACCGGGGACAATAGACGGGCCCTGGCCTTGGCCCGGCGACGTGATGACACGCCCATCGCCGGGCGATATACTGGGCTCACCGCTTCCAACCAGTCATACGTATAGGGAGGACGACCTCCATGAGCTGGAATTTCGAACTGGTGGCCGGCCCCTACAACGGGACCACCGAGGGCCCGGTGTGGGATGGGCAAGCCCTTCTTTTCAGCCACATTCCCGCCAACCGCATCCTGCGCTACGACCCAAAAACCGGCGACATCTCTGAATTTTTCACCGGAACCCAGCGCACCAACGGGCTGTGTTTCGACTCCCAGGGAAACCTTTACGGTTGCCAGAGCGCCGGGCGTCGCATCGTCCGCTTCGAAAGCGACCGGACAACCATCACCTCCCTGCCCCATCAACTCGACGGCAAACGCCACAATAACCCCAACGATCTGGCCGTGGACAAGCAGGGTCGCATTTGGTTCACCGACCCCTTCAACGGCTCCGCCGGGGACCAGGAACTGGACCACATGTCGGTTTTGCGGTTGGACCCCCAACCCGGCGGCGGCTGGACGTTGAACCGCGCCACCTACGACGTGAGCCGGCCCAATGGCATTCTCATATCACGGGACCAAAAGACCCTCTACGTGGCCCAGAGCGACTACACTCCCGGCCAACCCAGGCAGCTGCGGGCCTATCCGATAAACGACGACGGCTCCCTTGGCCCATTCAAGACTCTGCATACTTTTGGCATCGATCACCAGGGAGTGCAGCGGGGCGTTGATGGGATGACCCTCGACGCCGACGGGAATATCGTGGTTTGCGCCGGTTGGGAGCAGAGCGGGCCAGGGCCGATGATCTATGTTTTCGCTCCATCGGGGCGCATACTTGAAACCCATCCAATGCGGGTTGACCGCCCCACCAACTGCTGTTTCGGGGACGCCGATATGCGGACCCTCTACGTGACCACCGGCGGTGGCCACCTGCTGCGGGCCAGGACCGACCGCACCGGATGGATCATGTGGCCGTGAGCAGCCTGGACATAACGGTTGACCGTGACGGGTCGGTGGCCACTGTCACCATAAACCGCCCCAGCCAACGAAACGCCATCAGCTTCGCCATGTGGGGCCAGTTGGCCGATCTACTGAGGGGGCTGGACGCCGACCGGCAGATACGGGCCGTGATCATTACGGGAGCCGGAGGCCAGGCGTTTTCCGCCGGCGCCGACATCAGCGATTTCGAAGAGCACCGGTCGGATTCGGCAAAGGGCCGCGGGTATAACGATGCGGTCAATGGCCTGCTGGCCGCCGTGTCCGCCATGGCCACACCGACCATATCTATGATTCGGGGCTTCGCGGTTGGCGGGGGCTGCGAACTCGCTATTGCCACCGACCTTCGCATCGCCGCCGAGGGCAGCAGGTTTGGCATCCCGGTGGCCCGGCTGGGAATATCGATCGGCCACCGGGAAATGCGCGGGTTGGTCGACTTAGTAGGCAAGGGCAACGCGCTTTACATCCTCCTCTCCGGGCGTTTGATCGGCGCCCAAGAGGCGAAGGACATGGGCCTGGTCAACCAGGTAACTTCCGATGAAGACCTGGAAGAGGTTACCTACTCGCTTGCCCGGGAGGTGGCCGCGCTGGCCCCACTTTCCCACGCGGTGAACAAGCTGACCATGCAGCAGGCCCTGGCCAAGCCCCTCTTTTGTGACCTGACCCCGGAAGAGGCGGAACTTCCGATCGCCCAGTTCGACACCCTGGACTACCGGGAAGGCTACCGGGCTTTTCTGGAGAAACGCCGGCCCCTGTTTCGAGGGGAATAGGTCTGGCGTCCATTGTCCACCCGCGCCAAAAGGACCAGGGCAGATCTCCTCTTGACCGGGGCCGGGCTGGCCGAAAGCCGGGAGCAGGCCCAGGTCCTGATCATGGCGGGAATGGTTTTCAGCCCCGCCGGCCGGGTCCTGAAACCCAGCTCCCTGTATCCCAGCGACACTGATTTTGAAGTCAAGGGCCGGCTGCCCTTTGTGAGTCGGGGCGGTGTGAAGCTGGCCCACGCCCTTGACACTTGGGGTGTTTCCGTCGATGGCCTGTCAGCCCTGGACGTGGGGGCATCCACCGGGGGATTCACCGACTGCCTCCTCCAACGCGGCGCCGCCAGGGTCTGCGCCCTCGACGTGGGACACGGCCAACTGGCCTACCGCATCAGGACCGACCCCCGGGTAACGGTCATGGAAAAGGTCAACGCCAGGAATCCCTTTGAAATTCCCTACCCGGCGGACCTGGCCACCATCGACGTTTCCTTCATTTCCCTGGCGTTGGTGCTGCCTGAAATCAGCAAAAACGTGAAGCCGGGGAGTCCCATCCTGGCACTGGTCAAACCCCAATTTGAGGCCAAACGTGAGGACGTGGGCCGCGGCGGAGTCATCAAGGACCCAAAAGTCCACGCTCGGGTCCTGGGCCGGGTTATCAACTGGGCGGTAGACGCCGGTTTCAGATTGCGGAATATCTGCCCCTCACCCATACTGGGCGACGCGGGCAACCGCGAGTTTTTCATGCTTCTGGAGAATAGATAAAGCCGTTCCCGGGCAACGACTGGACTGGACTGAATGCGGGACCGTACTCAATGACGGAGGATTAGGGAATGAATGTCGAGGAAGTGGCTGAGCTTTTGACTGCCCAGGGAAAGACCGTCTCGGTAGCCGAGGCTTGCACCTGCGGTCTGGTCGGATACATGCTGGGTACGGTGCCGGGAAGCTCCCGGTATTTCCCCGGCGGCGTGGTGGCTTATACTGGCGGTTTGAAGCAGAAAATCCTGGGAGTTCCCGACGAGCTTTACAACACCAAGGGCAGTGTCTCCGAGGAGATGGCGATTGCCATGGCCGCGGGGGTGCGGGAATTGACGGGAACCGACTACGCCATTTCCACCACGGGAGTCACCGGTCCGGGCCAGGGCCGCTCCGGGGTGCCGATGGGCACTTTCTGGATCGGACTCTCGGCCAAGGAAGGGCCTGACACTGCCATCGAAATCAACGTCGGCAGCGACCGGGACGGCAACAAGAGGGGAGCGGCTCAGGCCGCCATCGACCTCCTCGGCAGCCGTCTGAAAAACGGGTGATTGTCTGAAACACGGCCCAGAGAACGACTGGTTGACCGGGCGTTAAGGGCATCAACGGTGAGGTCGGATTGTTGACGATTTTCGGCTCCATTGCCGTCGGCATCATGTTCCTGTCCTACCTGCTGGAACGCCACAGCAAATGGATGGTGTTGGTTTTTGCCCTGGGGTCGGCGCTGACCGCGGCCTACAGCGGCCTTGAGAAAGTCTATCCGATTACAGTCATCGAAGTCCTGTGGACTCTGGCTGCCCTGCAACGCTTCATCAGGCGACACCGCAGTGAATCGTCGCCGGCCGGATGAGACTTAACCCGCCTTGCTCCGGCCTCGCAAATGATTCCAATCTAACCCTGCTGTACCCTTGGGGTTGGGACCTTATTCCGACCTTCACGCCGGCTCCAGGTGTTGCTGCGCCTCACTATTGTCCGCGATACCCGCCCAATCGTACTCCATGGGAATCATCTCAACCTTGCGCCAGGCCTCCGATTGGTCGTGGTAGTGCGGGCTGCCCGGATGTCCCGATGCGCCCAACGGCACCACCCACAAAGAGTTATCCCAATCGGCGGTGTCGTAGGAGTACCGCGCCACCGAAAGGCTGGTGACCGTCGCGAAATTGGCCGCAGCGTAGCCGCCGGCCAGCGGCGTGTCTCCGTCGCCGCTGCTGGGTATCGGCGGCGGGTTCAGCAGTTCCGCCAAATCCGGCCGGCTCGCCGACAGCGTGTGGGCCGGTCTTGCCTGGTGCACAAGGCCCCATTGCCAGCCTTCCATGTCGCCACCCTGCCGCTCCGCCAATTCGGCCACCGCCCGGGTTAAGGCCCGTGACATCAACCCATGCCAGGTCTCACCGGGGGCGAGCATGCCGCGGTCATCGGCTGCGATCAGCACAATCAGCCTGGCCTTGAGGCGTCCCAAAAAGAGGCCCAGGCCCCTGCCCTCCGGTTTCCACGACGCCCGGGCCAACTCGGGGCCAAGATACCCCTCCAGCACGTCCTTCAGCAGAGCGTCTCGAAAAGCGCTGTAAATGGTGGGCTCAACCGCGGCCGCGTCCATTCGGCAGTTCCAGCCAAGCAATTTTGCCTTGGCCCTAGCCGCCTCGGGATTTTCCGGGGTCACGTCTTGGAGGAAACCCACGTAGGCTTGGGCCGGCGCCGAGACCATTTCCCGGTGTACATCCGCCATGTCCGCGGCGGATGGCCGGTCCAGGGACAGCAGGCGTTGGGTTACCCGTTCTGCCCGGAACCCGGGCGTGAAATCCAGTGCGATATAGTGGGGATAGTCCTCCCCCACCGGCCGGTTGTTGGCCGTAGCCACATAGCCCGCCTCCGGGTTCAGGCTGCGGGGCATTTCTTCGAAGGGAATGTACCCGCTCCACTCATGCTCCCCGGTCCAACCCGGTGCCGGAAGCCAGGCGTTGGTCATGGAACGAATGGGGATGCGTCCCCGGCACAGGTATCCAAAGTTGCCCTTCACGTCGGCCAACAGGAAGTTGTTGACCGGGTCTACCCAATCCCTCATGGACTCGACCAATTCGTGGGCGTCTCCCGACCGCAACATCGTGAGCAATGTGTTGGTCCAGGCCGAAGCGCCGGACTGCGGGCCTTCAGTGGCGGTGTATTTGAAGCTCAGCCCGGCCCCCGCTTCCGGGTCACCCGCGATTAATGGCCCGTGGCGTGTGACCACCGATTTGATGCCCCGGCTCTCGCCGCCCTTGACCTTGATCGTTTCCTCGTATACTTGGGCCGGGAGCCAGCGGTCTTGGTACAGGTACTGCTCGGGGTCATCGGGATTGAACCGCTCGATGTAAAGGTCCTGGTAGTCGGCCCAGGTGTGGGTGACCGACCAGGCGACGTGGGCGTTGTGGCCGAAGTGGGGGAAGCCGGGCTGCCCGGCAAATGACAGGCCCACGACGTCAAAGTCGGGGCAGGCTAGGTGATTCTGGTAATAGGCATTGGGCGTATCCAGCGCCCGGTGAGAATCGCCCGCCAGGATTGGCATTCCGGATTTGGTGCGGTCCCCGGCCAGCGCGAAGCTGTTGCTGCCCAGATCACTCTCATGCAAGTAATTCAATGAACCGGCGCCCCGGCTCAACTCCTCCAAGCCATCGTCCAGCGCCCCCTGGTACACGTCGCCGGGAGGCAGTATCAGCAGATGACCCGGCTCGTATCCTGGGAAAACGGTGGCCGCCTTCTCCGGTCCCAGTTTGCGCACCACCTGGGCCCGCCAGATCTTGGATTCAAAAACCCCCATCAGGATGTGCCGCGCTTTGTACACCACCAACCCATCCCAAGGCTCCCAGGGTTCGGGGCTGATATCGGAGATGCCGTACTCCACCGGAAGAGACTTGGTGGTCTGGATAAAAGCGTTAACCCCTTGGGCGTAGGCGTCGAACATCAGCCTGGTATCGCCCGTGGTGGACCGGTAGTCCTCTTTGGCGCTGTCCACCAGCCGGAACCGGCGCATCAAAACGTCCTGGTCGACCGCCCCTTCTCCCACAACCTCCGCCCAGCGGCCGGCGCCCCTCCGCCGGTCGTATTCCATCTGCCACAGCCGGTCTTGGGCCGTGAAAAACCCCTGGGCAAAGAAAGCGTCCGCCAGGTTCGATGTCTTGGCGTGGGGAATGCCCCACCGGTCGCGGTGGATTTCAACCTTGTCGTTCAACCCGGTCACTCTAACCGTACCGGTCACCCGCGGCAGGGACCCTTGCAACGCCTGCTGGTCAATCAAAGCCACCATGCCAACACTCCAAAACCAACCGAAATCTGAAACATCCGAGGCCTAATATCTCACGGCCAGGCAAGTCGCGCCAACCCGCCCACGCCCACCCCCCGCCATTCTCGTCGCAACGGGAATCCCGAGCCTTTTTGGTCAACGACCACGCTTGCCCAAACCCAGAATGTTGCCCCACCCCCCGTCAATCTCACCGCAACGGGAATCCAGAGCCCTTTCCCACGTCTAACTAGGTGCGGCGATGCAAGAATGGTCCGGGTGGGACCGGTCCCCGCGTGTAAGACGCCCTATGTCCTGCATCCCATAAGCGGGTCTATTGACATAAAAGGCTCTGGATTCCCGTTGCGGCGAGTATGACGGTTGGACACCCACCACCCGCGATTGACCGCGGTCTGATGGGTGGCTAACATCCCTGAAGACCGTCCGGGAGGCAGTCCCCTTCCGGAATCCCTACTTCCGATATCCGGAGACCGAAAACATGCAGATAGCCCAGGGCATTTACAGCACCCACATCCAGGAAGACCCGAGTTCCTTTGGCGCAATGCACCCCGGCGGGACGCAGATTTACTTCGTTGGCGACCCCGACGACCACATGGTGCTCGTGGATTCGGGAGAGCCTTACCGGTCTTGGACCAGGCAGATATTGGACTATCACGCCGAGTTGGGGCGCCCCCGGATGTCGGCCATCCTGATCACCCACGGCCACGGCGACCATATCGGGGGGTTGGACCGGCTTCAGGAAGCCTTCGATTGCCCGGTGCGGTGCCACCCCAAGCTGGAGCCCCGGTTGACCCACCAGCTTGGACTGGGCACAGTCACCCAACTCCGCTCCCGTGAGGACGTAATCACCGGCGGCGGCGCTAAGCTCAAGGCCATCTTCACGCCGGGACATGCCGACGACCACGTGTCCTACTTCATGCCGGCCGATCGGGTCGTGTTCAGCGGCGACACAGTCCTGGGAAATTCGTCCTCCAGTGTTCGCGACCTGGGCCAGTACATGAAGTCCCTTCAGCTGCTGGCCGGGTTGCGCCCCAACCTGCTCTGTCCCGGCCACGGGCAGACCATCCAAAACGGTTCTGCCAGAATCCAGGGATACATTGAGCACCGGCAGCGCAGAGAGGACCAGGTAATCGCCGCGATTCAGTCCGGGGCAACCAGCGTGGACCAAATCGTGCGGATAGTTTATCCAGGCAATCTGCGCAAAAACCTCAAAGAGGCCGCCAGCCGCAACGTCCGCGCCCACGTGCAAAAACTCAACCAAGAAGGCAAGGTCACCGAAGATTCATCCGCCTACGCCCTCCGCGGGGAGTAGCGAGGGTCTGGCAGGCTCGCGCCGGCGAGCCGGAAGCGGCCGCCAGCCCGTTTTGCGATGCTTATGTGGGGAGCGCTAACGAATCAAATGTATCAGAGCGTTCCAAATGATTCTCCCACGGAGGGATTTTGCGGCGCCCGCGGGGCTGCCATTTCCCCAGTAGTCACCGTCGAGGATGCCGGGCCTACACAGGGTGAACGCATTCTAATGTGACGAGTTAATCTTGCATCCCAAGTGATGCCTGATCGCCCTTTACCCGACCGCATTCAGCCCCTGTCTTTCTCTCGTCACAACGGGAATCCAGAGCTCCTTCCGTGCGCCGACACATCTATGGCAACTGGGACACGCCAGGTACAGGAAAGCTTGGTCCCTCCCGTCACTTATGTCGCATGACGATGCCCTGCACCGGAGCCTGCATAAAGGGTAAAAGGGGGTCCCAGATTCCCGCTGCGGTGAGAATAACGGGAGACAATGAAACGGCCCTGACTGAAATTGTATCAGGGCTTGACAGGAGTGGGGAGCACTGATAAGATTAGCTAGCGAATAATCTGTCAGCTAAGGAAACATCTTCGGGTATGTCTATAAAGAGCACCGTTGGCTACATGTTGGCACAAGCCTGTAAGCTTCATCGTCAGCGAGCAGAGGTGGTATTGAGTGAGATCGGGCTGCATGTGGGCCAGGAGATGCTGCTGTGCGGCCTATGGGAAAAAGAAGGGACAACTCAGACTGAACTGGCGGAATACGTGATGATACAGCCCGCGACGGTGACGAACATGCTCCAACGTTTGGAACGGGAGAGAATCATCGAACGTAAGCCGGATGTCGACGACCAGCGTATCTCTCGCGTCTACACGACCAAAAAAGGCCGCGATCTGGAAGAGGAAGTTGAGGAACAGTGGAGCAAGCTGGAGCAGGAGGCTTTCGCCGGATTCAGCGTTGAAGAGCGTGTATTGCTCCGCCGGCTGCTCCTGCAGGTTTATCGCAATCTGGCCGGAGACAACTAGGACCCGCTTATTTTTTGGCAATGATACTTAGCTAGCTAAGGAATTATTTGCCGCCGGTCGACACCAGACCAGGTCTGAGAAAGGAGGCACCACGATGGCACACGATGGATTCTGACTTACTACGGCTTAGGACGCCGGTCCAATCATTCGAAAAATACACTGCAGACAAGGAGAACTAATGACCACTCAAAAAACCAGGGATCCCAAGACTGACCATCTGCTCACATCGGAGAACGCAGCGCTGATTCTAATCGACTATCAGCCCCAGCTGGTTGATGGCGCCAAGTCTATCGACCGGGAAGTCCTCATCAACAACGTCGTAGCCATGGCCAAGGGAGCCAAGATGTTCGACCTGCCCATCGTGCTCTCTACCGTAGGAGTGAATGCCGGTTACCAGGAAGACACGATCGAAGAGCTTCAGGCTGTTCTATCGGATGTCGAGACTATCGACCGCACGGCGGTGAACGCCTGGGAGCAGGAGGAGTTCCGCGCGGCCGTTGAGGCGACCAGACGCCGCAAGCTCATCATGGGCGGCCTCTGGACGGAAGTTTGCTTGGTGTTCCCCGCGCTGGACCTCCTCAGGGAAGGATACGAAGTCTATGCCCTTTCTGACGCCTCGGGCGGTACCAGTGCCGATGCACACGAGCGCGGGATGCAACGGGTGATTCAGGCGGGCGGTGCCCCGGTCACCTGGGAGGCTGTAATGGCCGAGATGGGGCGCCTGCACAAAGGAGACTACATCGGCCGCTTTATCCAGATCATGAATGAGCATCTGCCCAAGAGCGCGTAAAACGACCCTGCCTTCGAGGCGCGACCACCCACGGATGGCGGCCTGGTATCAAAATTTGGCGGACTTCCCGGTTCGTCCGAGATGCCAGGTCCGCCATCTTCCCGGCAAATATCAGGCAGTGTGGGCTCATCGGGACACTCTTGCAATGGCGAACGTGCCAACAGCGGGAGGAAGTTATGGATAACAAAGACACAGGGCTGAGCAGGGGCGAGACCCGCGGGGCGGGACCAACCGCCAAGGGCGTTCTACTGATGGTTTGCGTTGCCCTATTCTTTGGGGTGTTAAACGCCTCGGCAGTAGGGGTTGTCCTGCCAGACATCGCCGCCGACCTGTCGGTTGATACCGGACACCTCAGTTGGCTCATGACCGGGTTCCTGTTGATCTACGGGATAGCCATCCCTCTCTATGGTCGTCTGGCCGACCGCTACGGCGCCCGCCCGCTTTTTCTACTTGGAGTAGCAGTGTTCTCGGCCGGCTCCCTGTTCTCGGCGCTGGCGCCGACCTTTTCGCTGCTATTGGCGGTAAGAATTGTCCAGGCGGTTGGCGGTGCGGCGGTCCCTGGCTTGGGGATGACGCTTGCGAGCCGAGCCTATGGTGCAGAGTCGCGCGGCTCGGTTCTTGGGGTTATAGCCGCAACCATCGGCCTTGCCGGGGCCATCGGTCCACTTCTGGGGGGAGCGCTGTCTGAGCTGTTTGGATGGCAGTCCATTTTTGTTCTGAATGTGGCAGCTGCGTTCACAATCCCCCTTGGGCTGAAGATTTTACCCAAGGATGAAGAGCGGATGGGCGGCGACCTTGATCTGGTTGGGGGCCTGGCTCTGGCTCTCCTGGTCGGGGGAGTGGTGCTGATTCCAACGGAGGGCGCCCGTTCGGGCTGGTTGGCGCCTTTGGCCCTGGCTGGGGCAGCCATGGCATCTATCGGCTTGATTACCCTCACGGTCCGCCAGGCAACCGCTCGGTCACCCTTCGTACCCAGGGAATTTCTCCGAAATTCCCGCTACGTCAGGCTCGTTTGGATGAGTTTTTCGGTCATGGCCGCTAACGTTGCGATTCTCATCAGTTTGCCCATACTCCTGGCCTCTTCTCACCGACTGTCGCCCTTGGAAGTGGGGCTAGCCATGCTCCCCGGCGCGATTTCCACCTCGGTGTTCGGCGTCTTGGCGGGTCGACTCACCGACCGGAACGGGGCGCGGCTGCCGACCTGGATAGACGCTCCTCTAATGCTTATAGCGGTGCTCGGACTCTCAACGTATGCTGGTTCGTCGGTCTGGTTGATTGCTGCCTTCGCCGGGATACTGGGAGCCGGGTTTGGATTGGTGAATACGCCCCTGGCGGCGACGGTATCGCGAATAGTGCGCAGCCAGGTTCTGGCTTCGGCCCTCAGTATCAATTCGATGCTTTTCTTTCTGGGCGGAAGCTTGGGAGCCGCTATGGTTATGGCAGTGGTTACGTCGCGAGGAGAGGGTGACTGGAGTCTGTTCAACCCCTTGCACACCGGCGCCGGCGCCGGCTTCAGCGATGCCTTCCTGCTGTTGGCCATACCTGTGATCATGGTCATGGCGCTATCGTTGGCGCTCCCCCAGGCTTCGGCGCCATCTACGGCGCAGGCTCCCGGCGCGCTCCAGTCAGGATCTCGGGCTGCTGACAACTGGCTGGCCAACTGTTCGGTGCCTTGGATGCCGGAGTGTGTGGAAGGCGCTGCCCCTGTCGCAGCATCCGGGAGCCCCGGCTAAAATGTCGTTCCACCACCGGGATTGATGATGACCCGATACAGTATCAACCGCAAGCTTGGAAGGGAAAAGATGGATGAAAGAGCAGTCAACGTGGTCGGCGTGGGTGGGTCGATGGCCGAGACGTCGCGGAGTGCTGGGGCATTGAAGATTGTGCTAGAGGGCGCTGAGGAAGCCGGAGCGGACACGGCGACGTCCGAGATCGCGAATCTAGACCAGCCTATGTACGCTCCCGGAGACGCAGCGCCGCCGGAGTCGGCGCTGGTCTGGCTGACGCGGTTTACCTGGCCGACGGAGTCGTGTGGAGCAGCCCGTTGTATCACGGAACGGTAAGCGGTTCGTTCAAGAATGCGCTGGACTGGCTTCAGCTCCTCTCTGATCGCGACCCGCCGTACTTGACCAACAAGGTGGTCGGACTCGTCAGCACCGCCGGCGGGGTGCAGGGGCTGCGGCAATCTCAACGGTCCTGGAAAAGCCCCCTCACTCCAGCCCCGCTCCGCATTATGGAGTCGCCCCCCTATTACCTCGGCTCGCCAGCTTGGCGGATTCCCTGGCAGCGACGCCAAATTACCTCATTTATAATGCTACAAGCGCCTCGCAGCAATAACGAGAATAGGCGAAGAGGTGTCCTTGGCGAAGAAACCCCCGCCTGAGGACCGCGTCCTGCGGCTTGGCATGGGCCGGCGCCGGTTCATGCTTCGGGCGGCGGCGCTGGGGTTGACCGCCGCCGCCTTTCCTGCATTCCTGGCGGCGTGCGCCCAGCTAGACGCAGAGGACGCTCTTCCGTTAGCCGCGCCTCCAGCCACGCCTTTTCCTGCGCCTACGCCGTTCACTTCCGCCGCCGTGAGTCCTGCGCCGGCGGCAACGGCCATCCCCCAACCGTCAGCAACCGCGCCTGCTCCAACGCCGGCACCCGCAGTTCTTGCTGCCACGCCCGCGCCTACCCGGACGCCGGCGCCAATCACCCAGCCCGCTACCGTCACTCCCGCTCCAACACCAACCGTACAGCCCGCTACCGCAACGCCTGGCCCAACCGTCCCTACCCCAAGCGGCACGCCTGCCCCCACGCAGGCGCCAACCCCCCAGCCCGTAACACCCACACCCCCTCCAACGCCTACGCAAGTCCCGCCGGCTGAGACGCCAGCGCCGCCGTCACCGCTGACCAGCGAGCGGGCCCGCATCAGCCACCTGGTATGGCGCGCCGGGTTCGGCGCTTCGCCGGCCGAAATGGCGCGCTTCCGGGCAATGGGCCTCCAGGCAACGATTGACCATCTGGTGGACTTCGACGCCGTAGACGACAGTGCTTTAGAAACCCGGCTTGCCTCCCAGGAACTCGATCTGGAGAAGCTGAATCACCTGCAGCGATGGTGGCTGCAACGGATGGCCTTCAGCGCCCGTCCTCTCCAGGAGAAGATGGCGCTGTTCTGGCATGGGATACTGACCAGTTCCTACAGAAAAGTCGGCAAAGGGCCCCAGATGCTGGCCCAGAACCGGCTCTTTCGCAGCGAGGGGATGGGCCGGTACGACGCCCTGCTCAAGTCAATATCCCGCGACCCTGCCATGATGATTTACCTGGACAGCCGCTCCAACAAGAAGGCTGCGCCGAATGAGAACTACTCCCGGGAGCTGATGGAACTGTTCTCGCTGGGCATTGGCCACTTCACTGAGAAGGACGTTCGGGAGTCCGCCAGGGCCTTCACCGGCTGGCAGCTTAAAGCCAGGACCGAGTTTATTTTCAACCGGGGTCAGCACGACTACGGCATTAAGACGTTCCTCGGCCGGACGGGGAGGTTCGATGGCGACGACATTGTCGACATAATCATGGCCCAACCTGCGGCGGCCGAATACGTCTGCACCAGGCTGTGGAGCTTTTTCGCTTACCCGGACCCGGAACCGGCCGTCGTCTCCCGCCTCGCCGCCATTTTCAGAGAGAACGACACCGAGATACGCCCCGTGGTGCGGGCAATTTTCCAAGCCGACGAGTTTTACTCGGACCGCGCGGTGGCCGCGTTGGTGAAGGGGCCGGTGGAACTGGCTGTTGGAACCGTGCGAACCCTCGCCATCGACACCGACTTCAAGCGTTTTGACCAACCCATCGAAGGCATGGGGCAGGTGTTGTTCGACCCGCCGAACGTAGCCGGCTGGCCGGGGGGCGCCGCCTGGCTCAACAGTTCGGCGCTTCTCCAGCGGATAAACCTGGCCAACACGGTCGCGACCGCCCGCAGCGGGCCCATGCGTTTCCACCCAACCGCCCTTCTGGCGGGTCAGGACTTGAACGACGCGGACGCTGTGGTTGGCTCGTTGGGCGAGCTGCTTTTGGGTGGCCGCCTGCGCGAGCCGGAACGCCGGCTGCTGGCGGCATTCCTGGAATCGACGAACAACCCAGCCAACGGATTGGATGGGGAACCCTTGGAAGAGAAGCTGCGAAGCCTCATCTACCTCCTGCTGGCTTCGCCGGACTATCAGCTGGTGTGAGGCCCTGACGATGTTGGTCAGCCGCAGGCAATTCTTGCAAGCGAGTATTGCGGTCGTTCCCGCCGCGGCGGTTATGCCGGCGGTGTTCAGCCGGGCGGTCGCCGCCTCGGCCCACGAACACGCGTCGGGAGCAGCGTCCACGGGGAACCGGACATTGGTGGTCGTCCAGATGGCCGGGGGCAACGACGGCCTGAACACCTTGGTCCCGGCAAACGACGACGCCTACTACGATCTTCGGAAAAGCCTCGCCGTTCCCCAGAAGGACATCCTGCCGATTAACAACCAAGCCGGCTTCCACCCGAGTCTTGCATCGTTCAAAGAGCTGTGGGACGAGGGCGCGCTGGCTGTTGTCGAAGGAGTGGGATACCCGCACCAAAGCTTTTCCCACTTCGAGTCCATGGACATCTGGCAGACCGCCGATCCGGGCAAACAGGCGTTGGAAGGTTGGCTGGGCCGCTACCTCCAGGGCATCGCCGGACAGCAAGCGGACGGTTTTCACTCGCTGGTCGTGGACGGGAGAATGCCGCGCGCCCTGTACACGGAAAACGTTTCCGTACCCCTGGTGAAAAGAATTGACGAGTACCAACTGCGGGAGGACCCGCGCAACTCCCACAGCCACGCGGCGCGGACTAAGGCCCTCCTGCGGTTGTACGCGTCCTCGCCCGGGGCCACCCGCTTCGGCGCGCTGCTGGACAATACGCTCCAATCGGCCCAACGCAGCTCCCAGGCGATGCAAAGAGCCCACCAGCAGTACGTCTCGGCGGTAGAGTACGGTGAATCCCGCCTGTCCCAAAGCCTACGGCTCATTGCGGAGGCCATCGACGCTGAACTTGGTTTGCGCGTCGGGCACGTGAGAATCGGCGGTTTCGATACCCACGCCGAGCAGTTGCTCGAACACGAGCGCCTGCTAGCCGAGACCGCCGACGCCATAAAAACCTTCTACCGAGACCTACAGGCCCACGGAAGGGCCCAGGACGTGGTGATCATGACCTGGTCCGAGTTCGGCCGGCGGGTGTCCGGCAATGCCAGCGGCGGCACCGACCACGGCTCGGCGGGCCCGATGTTCCTGGCGGGCACACCCATCGCCGGCGGCCTTTACGGGGAACGTCCCAGCCTCAAAGACCTCGACGAAAACAACCTCAAGTTCACCACGGACTTCCGGCAGGTCTACGCAACCGTGCTCGAAGACTGGTTAGGCGCGCCCGCAGAAATAGTTCTCGGAGCCCAATTCGAACGCCTGCCGTTGCTGAAACCCGCGGCCCGACCGGCACCGGCCTAGCAGGCCGCGGTTGCCGCCGGGGTGGGTGCGGCCCTGGCGGTAGCGCCAATCGACAAGAGCCGTGCGTTTAACAAGCAGGGGAAAGCGGCTTGATTCCCATCGGGGCACCACCGCCTTTCTCGCACGACATACGACGCTCGGGTCCGGTGGTGTGGCATGTGAGGCTAAAACGTTGCGATGTCTACGGCCCAGCGGATTGGCCTGGCAGGGTTATGTATTGATATTATGGACTCGGACGCCACCTGGCTTTCTGGAATCTACTCGGTACTAAACCGATAGATAAAAGGGACCTTTTATTTCCCGAACCACGCCCCGGTCCACCTGTTGAGCCGAAGATAAACTTCCATCCCAACGCCGGAAACACCAAGTACATACTCCTGTCCGAGGGAAGTGAGGTGGCAGCGTGGGTTTACTGCGAGGGTCGAGAATGCGGAGAAATTTTCAACCTATAGGATGGCTCCTCTTGGCGTGCTGGCTGATTAGTGGGCCAGCGCTGGCCTGTGACAACGGTCCGGAGACCCATACGCCATCGGCCGGCCGGGTGGAAACCGCCGGTTCAATCTCAAATCCAACGCCGGCTTCCGCGTCTGCAGCCATCGCTTTGCCGCGGGCGGAGACCCTCCCGACCGCAGGCTCTGCCCTGATACCTGCCCCGGCGGCGGGTCCCCAATCAGCAGACGTTGCCGCTCCGCAGTTGGCGAGTCGCCCACCGACCCCTACTGCGGCCCCAACCCCGACGCAGACACCTACGCCGGCACCCCCTCCTGATACTGCCTTTGCCGCGCCGCCAACGGCAGCCCCGGCGGCAATTCCGTCACCAGCCGCAACTCCGATGCAGACACCTACCCCGGCACCCCCTACCGATATCGCTGCGATTGACGCGTCATCAATGGAATTCCCGGCGCCAACCAAACCCCCAGCCGCAACCCCGACGCCTGCCTCCATTCCCGTGCCATCGCTGTAAGAGGGTGTGTGAGAAATCCGGTTCAAGCTGGCTGGAGTCTTTTGAGCATGAGATGGATCATGGCTACATAAACCCAAGCCTCGCTGGTTTCCGGTAGGGCTTCATAGTCTTTGCTCAAGCGCCGGCAGCGGCCCAGCCACGCCAACGTCCGCTCCACCACCCACCGGCGGGGCAGCACCTCAAAGGAGTGAGTGTCCGGCCTCCGCCGGATCACGGTCAGCAGCCAACCGCCAGTGACCCAGGCCCAGGCTACCAACTTGCCAGCGTATGCCCCGTCAGCCCAGATCACTTTGAGCCTGGGAAACCGGCCCACCATTTTGCTCAACACCAGCTTGGCTCCATCCCGGTCCTGAATGTTGGCGGCATGTACCACGACGGCCAAGAGCAGTCCTAAAGTATCTACTGCGATGTGACGCTTGCGCCCAGCAACCTTCTTGCCTGCATCGTAGCCTCTGGGCCCCCTTTTTCCGTGGTCTTCACCGACTGGCTGTCGATGATCGCGGCGCTGGGCGTAGCCTCGTGTCCCTCAGCCTCCCGAACCCTGGGACGCAGCGCCGCCTCAATGCTCTCCCAGGTCCCATCTCTGCGCCACTTCCGAAAATACCACCAAATCGTCCCTCAGGGCGGCAGGTCATGGGGCGCCATGCGCCAGGGTATGCCGCCGCGCAGCACATACAGAACGCCATTTACTACTTCGCGCAAGTCCACGGTCCGAGGATGCCCCCTGGGTTTGCTTGGCGGCAGTAAGGGAGCTAATTCCGCCCACTGGGCGTCGGTCAAATCGCTGGGATAAGGTTTTCTGTTCATACCCCCACAATAGCAAGATTGCTGACCCACTCCCCAAGAGAAATTCGTGCAGGTTTAGCCCTTTCTCACACACCCTCTAAGAAGCAGAAACGGCCATAAACGCGTTGCCGTGGTTGGCGGACGGGATGACCAATGACGAGCCGGAAGTGGCCCTGCAACTGCGGATACTGGCGTCGCACACCCCCGCGGCCTTATGGGATCTGGTGCATAAGCCCTGGATGCAAGACGACCTGTCCAAGTCAGAACAGCAAGCAATCTTTTTTCTCTCACTGATTGCCAGTTCCGATCAGAAGTTGGTCCAGAGAATCATCGGAATGCCCTTCTTCATCACAATTGAATTGGAGGACACTTCGATACTGCAAACGCTGAGCGCTGTTCACGGAGAGGACCTGCGTTGGCTCTTGGACCATCCGTCGGTTGCCGGAGGAATCACCGATGATCAAATGGCGACGGTGGCGCTGTTGCGACTGGAAAGAAGGCGTCCAGAGATCGCAGCAGCAGTGATGACCCTTCCTTGGGTCCGAGACGGGATAGACGCCTCAGAGGAGAATCCTGTCCTGAAATTGCTGGAGTTGGCGCTAGATTCCCGCCAGGTCTTCCAGGCTGTGGCGACCAGGCGGTGGGTGCGGGATGGGCTGAATCCAGACGAAACGGTCGTTCTTGGGAGGCTGCGGGGTATCTCGGGGACGACCTTGGCCAAGCGAGACCAAGCGGCAGCTCTGCGGATCATTAATATGCCCTTCCTGGAGAGCGTTGATGGCATGGATGCCGCGGCAGTCGTTTCGTTGCACCGGCTGTTCTGGGAACCCGGCGGGGAGGATTACCTGGGTAACGTCCTGTCTCATCCGTCGTTGCGCAGCGGAATCACTGATGACCAGGCAATGGTCGTGGCGGTCCTGGGTTTAGTCATGAAGGACCGGCCGGACCTGCTGAATACCCTGCTCGATCTGGGACCGGATGCCGTCGAGAAACGGGTGATCCAACTTCCTCTTCGCGGGAAGGTGACGTTGTCGGTCCTCAACATCAGGCCTGGAATATATAGCACCCTGGATAAACTGGAGCAAATGGTGCGGGCCCAGGAAGAGTTTATGGGGGTGTCCTTCCCGAGAAGCTATGTCGGCTTGCTGGTAGCGAATGCCACCGAGGCCTCGGGCGGAGGAGGGGGCACCGGCCTCTTGACCATTGACCCCGGTTGGGCAGAAAGCACTTACTTCATCGCGCACGAGGTGGCCCACATTTATTGGACCTTCTTCCCGTCATGGATTGCCGAGGGCGGCGCGGACTTTATGACCACCGTATCGGCGGGCACCCAGTTTGAAACTCACCAATGCAACCTCTCCGACAACCTCTTTGGTCTCGACCAGCTCTATTCGGACCTCAGTGAGAGAGGACAGTCCACGGGCATCATCAGGCAGTCGGGCTGCGCCTACACCCTGGGACGTGGTCTGTTCCTGGACCTGCACGAAACCCTGGGCTATGAGGCTTTTCGGCAGGGATTTGCTACGCTGTACACCTCGATGCGGGACCAAGAGCATTTCGACCGATGCAACGACCAGGAAAGGGGCTTGTGCTACCTGAGGGCCGCATTGATCACCAGCGCTGCGCCGACGTCTGCAGCCCTGGCCCAGCCGGTAATCGACAACTGGTACCACGGCCCTGGATGGGTCCGTTAGTGGATGTTTCGTCCTTGGACGGCCATCCCCGCCTGCACCGATTTCCAGGAAGTCCTTAGAAGGCTACTACCCACTCAAAAGTTTGTAATACAGTGCCACACGGCTCCACTTCCTTCGACCAGGCAGACTGAATTCATAACTCTACCCAGGTCGCCGGTCTTCTGGGAAAACTCTTGCGTCCGCAGAGAAAGTTGCGTCCTGTGGGCCAGAGCGGCAGGCGGGCGCGGAGGAAGGGCCTGACTAATCAGTACCCATACAGCCGTGGCGCAGAGACCAACTTGAAACGTGGAGCCGGCACGGTGGAGACTGGCCCCACTATAGGGAACCGGAGGTGAAGCACTCCCATGATGTCGTTAAGGCTCGGAGGCCCCGGCCCGGGACCTACGATCGGGTGCGGCGCCTTGCTCGCTCTGCTGGGGTTGATCTTGATTTCGCCGGTGGGCGCTTTCCTGATTAAGGCCCTGGGCTGGATCGTGTTGGTGGTGGGCGTGGCAGTTATCGTAATCGGAGTCCTCGCCTGGTTGTCGCGAGACCGGCAAGGCTACAATTAACCGCCCACCCCTGGCCGCCCGCCCCGACCCATCAAATTTAATCCCGCTGCAACAACTCGATACGGACGTCGTCAGGGGTACGCACAAACGCAACGCGGACGCCGGGCCTGATGGTGGTCGGCTCCCTGGAGAATTCGGCACCCCGAGCTTTCAAATCCGCCACCACTTCATCGATGTTGTCCACCCGGAACCCAAAGTGGTCCAATCCCAGGTGAGGGTCCCGCAGCGACGCCGGAGTGGAGTCATCGGCCTCGGCGATGAATATCGTCAGGCCGTCGAGGTCCACATCCACCCTGGGCTGGCCGTCGGACTGAATGGACTCGTTGATGCTTGCATCGAATATCCGGTTCAAATACCGGGCCGCCTCCATGGGGTCCCGGCTGCGCAGATGAATGTGGTCGTAGGTGTATTTCGCCATATCATTCCTCCTCAATGCCGGTAGCATCGCCGCTCCGCCCGGAGTGTGGCGCAGACTCTAACGATGAATGATTGAGGCAGGCTCCCGGCCCGCTAAAATTATCCCCGGCGAACACCACTGTCAAGCCAGTTGCTTTCAGTAGTCACTAAATCTCCCGTCATAACTACGAAAATAGGCCATATTATCCTCATGGGTGGCTTTGTCAAAGCCATCCGTCATTCTCGCCGCAGCGGGAATCCAGAGCCCTTTCTCCCATCCAACCTGATGCGGGTATGCAGGAATGTTCCAGGTGGGACGCCGGACTGTCCACCCGGCGCACTTTAGCTGGCAAAACCGTGTTGGCGCATGACCAGGGCCCTGGATTCCCGTTGCGACGAGCTTGACGGGGGGCAATTGGAATACCATCAATGTCAACGCCGAAGATTGACGGCCAACCCCGCTCCGCTTACAATTCCGTAGATGGCTGGTTCGCCGGCCCTCAACAACAACCGAGATACAGCCTGAAGGTGGCCCCGGGTTTCGGGGCTTGAAAGGGAAGCCGGTGCGAGTCCGGCGCGGTCCCGCCACTGTAACCGGTTAGCGCCCATACTGGGTGCATAAACCGGGAGCCAGGAGACCTGCCTCAGGCTTGACTTGACGGACCTTCGCGGACAAGGGCGCCAGTCATGAAACGCATGAGCCTGGCCTAGTTGTCAGGCTTTTTTGTTAAATCCAGAGTTTCCCGGCCCTATCGGTCTGAATGCCATCCACTCGACTGAATATCATAGTATGCGTAGACGCCAGACGATGCCTGGCGTTAAATTTCCGGGGCCGCAACAGCCTGGAACTGCTGCAGGACCTCCAGGACCAAGTGGTTACGGAGGGTTTGGCGGAACAGGTGCAAGCCACGCCCTGCCAGTGTATCTTCGGATGCACCTACGGGCCCAGGATAGACGCAATCAACCGGGACACGCACCGCAAGACCTTGTATGGAGCCGTCAACGGGACCGTGTCTATCTCGGTCCGCGGCAGGGTCCGGATGGAGCAAATTCCGGAGGACTTGCAGCAATTGATTCAGGGCAACCTGAACTGAAAGGACGCATTAACTGAAGGGACGCACTAACTGGAGAGACGATGTTGCAGCAGATTTTGGAAGACTGTAAGCAAGGGTTTGCCGAAGTAGTGCTCATGTTGTCCAACGAGGCAGCCTCTGCCGAGGTTTACACCATGTTCGACGACCTGAGGTTCAGCGATGACGGCAACATCGTTACCTGCATGGCTGAGGGCGGCACGCACCTGCATCTGTACATGGACCAGGTCAAACAAGCCCGGTTTATCCACAGGACCAACGATGACGGGTTGCCCAGCTACTCCCTCTGGCTTATGAGCGAGGCCGACGAACCCTTGTTGCGGGTCTACTTGAGGAAGTCCGAGCAGGATGAAACCAACCAACCTCGCCACGACCACTTCATGGGCCTCATCGAAAAATACGGCGAGACGGTAGACCTGGCCTCCTGACCGGTGAATGTTCGGATCAATGTTTTGAAGACCAAGTTGTGCAGACCAACTCTTTGTCGAAATCTGAAACCAGTGAAGGGACTTTCGATTGTCATTGAACCTATCCGTCATTCTCGCCGCAGCGGGAATCCAGAGCCCTGGTCATCCTCCAAGACGGTTATGCCAACTAACACGCGCCGGGTGGAAACGTCGACTTCGCACCTTTACCATTCCTGCAGACCCGTATCAGGTTGGATGGGAGCAAGGGCTCTGGATTCCCGCTGCGGCGAGAATGACGGGGGACAATCGAAAGCCCTTGGGCGCATTAGACCACCAGGGAGCAACTCCCAGGACGGCGCGTAAGAGCGAGGAGCGCAGATAGTGGCGGCTACCGTGGTAATTGCCGGCGTGCGCAGTGGGGTGGGCAAAACCACCATCGCCACCGGCATCATGGGCGCGTTGACCCGCCGGGGCCTGTCCGTACAGCCCTTCAAGGCTGGCCCCGACTACATCGATCCCAGCTACCACGCCCTGGCCTGCGGTGTGCCAAGCCGAAACCTGGATTCCTGGCTGCTGCCCCACTCCACGGTGCTGGAGCTTTTTCAGAGGGCTTCCGGCAAAAGACAGGTGTCGGTGGTGGAGGGCGTGATGGGCGTCTTCGACGGCCACTCCAGCCTGGACGAAGAAGGCTCCACTGCCCAACTAGCCAAGCTGATCAACGCGCCGGTGGTGCTGGTGGCCGACGCTTCCAAAGTCGCCCGCAGCGTCGCCGCCGAAATTCTGGGCTACCAGCTGTTTGATCGCGGTCTGAACCTGGCGGGCGTTATCCTCAACGGCGTTGGCGGCCCACGCCACCTGGAGTTTTGCAAACCCCAGATCGAGGCCACCACCGGCCTTCCTGTCCTGGGGTACCTTCCCCGCAACGAGGCCCTGGTCCAGCCGGAGCGGCACTTGGGACTGATTCCCACGGTGGAAGGCACGGTTGCCCGCCAGTGGTACGACGCCCTGATACAGCAGGTTGAAGAGACCATCGACGTGGACCGGGTCCTGGCGATTGCATCCGGCGCCGGTGTTGGCTCCCCAACACAAGCCGCGGAATCTTTCCCGGCTAACCCGGAGCGCAAGCGGGCCGTCATCGCAGTGGCCCAGGACCGCGCCTTCAGTTTTTACTACCAGGATTCCCTGGACCTGCTGGAGGCCTGGGGAGCGGAGTTGGCTCCGTTCAGTCCCTTGGAGGACGAACACCTGCCAGATGGAGTGGGCGGCATCTACCTGGGAGGCGGTTTCCCGGAAATGTTCGCCGCCGAGCTTTCGGAGAACAAACCGATGCGGGACGCCATTAGGGGTGCGGTGGAACGACGGGTCCCCGTCTACGCCGAGTGCGGCGGTCTTATGTACCTGGGCCAAAGCCTGGCCGACCTGGAAGGGAAAGAGCACCCGATGTTGGGAGTGATCCCGGCGGTTTCCCGCATGTCGGACAAGCGGTTGACCCTGGGTTACCGGGAGGTGGAGGCCGCGTCCGACGGCCCGCTGCTGCGGAAGGGCCAGCGAGTCCGTGGCCACGAATTCCACTGGTCCACCCTGGACCAACCGCCGTCCGCCGGGCAATCGGTCTACCGGGTGGTGAACCAGGACAACCGGATGGAAGGTTTTCAGGTCGGCAGCGTCTGGGCATCCTACATACACGTTCACCTGGGAAGTCACCCTTCCCTGCCCCGGCGATTTGTGGACACCTGCGCCGCAACCGTCCCGTCGGATACCTGAACTCGGAATATCCAGGCAGAACAGGGTTTTACGGTCAGGCCGGGTGTTAGGATATTCTCGGCCTCGACGCACAGCTAGGAACTTTGGGGGTGACAAATGGCCACGGAACCGGTTAGTCAGGAGGAGCCTCAGTCGGTCAAGGGACCTCGCATCAACAAGGGTTTGGTCATCGTCAATACCGGCAACGGCAAGGGAAAGACCACCGCGGCGATGGGCCTGCTCTTCCGAGCGTGGGGCCGCGACCTGAAGGTAATCATGCTCCAGTTCATCAAACACTCCACAGCCAACTTCGGCGAGCAGCGGGCCGCCAAAAAGATTGGCGTGGAAATGCGCGCCATGGGCGATGGCTTCACCTGGCGGTCCAAGGACCTGGAAGAGTCCGCAGACATGGCCCGGGCCCATTGGGAAGACTGCAAAGAGGTCATTGCCGCGGGGCAGCACGACGTAATCGTTCTCGACGAATTCACCTACCCCATGCACTACGGCTGGATACCCGTGGAGGAAGTGATCCAGGTTTTGAAGGACCGGCCGGAGATGCAGCACGTGATCATCACCGGGCGCCACGCCCCCGAAGCCCTGGTGGAATTCGCCGACCTGGTCACCGAGATGAACGTGGTGAAACACCCCTACCAAAGCGGCATCAAAGCCCAGCCCGGCGTTGAGTTCTAGGCCAACCCGTTGGCCCGGCTGATTCCGGCCCAATCAATACCAAGTCCCGCAAACGCCGGCGCACCGCCGAAGGAGCCCTGAATTGTCCTCATCCCCATTGATCGACCAGACTATCGCAGAAATCCTGGAATTGGACCCCGAGGCAATGGCCGCCGCCCGGGCCCGGCAGGATACCTTGACCAAGCCCTTGGGGAGCCTGGGACGGCTGGAGGACTTGTCCGTCCAGCTTGCCGGAATCTTCGGGCAGGCGGCGCCCCAGATTCGCCGCAAGTCCATAATCCTGGCCGCCGGCGACCACGGCGTGGTTGCGGAGGGGGTTAGCGCCTATCCCCAGGATGTTACGCCCGCCATGGTGATGAACTTCCTGGGCGGGGGCGCCGCCATCAACGTTCTGGCCCGGCATGCCGGTGCCGAAATCGTGATCCTGGACGCCGGTGTAGCCGCCGACCTGCCGCCCAATCCCATGCTGCGGTCGGTGAAAATCGGCCGGGGCACCGCTAACATGGCCCAAGGGCCGGCGATGAGCCGTCAACAGGCGGTGCAATGCATCGAAATTGGAATCGAGACTGCGCATGAGCAAATCGCCGAGGGGGCAGACCTGGTCGCCTGCGGCGACATGGGCATTGGCAACACCACTCCGTCCAGCGCCATCACTTCCGTCATCACCGGAACCGACCCCGCGGTGACCACTGGCCGGGGCGCCGGGATCGATGACAGCGCTTTGGACCACAAGGTGGACGTCATCAAGCGCTCGATAGAAGTCAACCAACCCGATGCCAGCGACGGATTGGACGTGCTGGCCAAGGTGGGCGGGTTCGAAATAGGAGTGCTTGCCGGGGCAATGCTGGGGACCGCGTCCCGACGTCGGCCGGTGGTAGTGGACGGGCTTATTTCCGGCGCCGCCGCCCTGATTGCCTGGACCATGTCCCCCATGGCCCGTCACTACTTCATCGCCTCCCACCAGTCGGTCGAGCCCGGCCACCAGGTCGGCTTGGACGCCATGGGCTTACGTCCCCTGTTGGACCTGGGAATGCGCCTTGGGGAGGGCACCGGCGCGGCCTTGGCCATGCATCTGGTGGACGCCGCGGCTCGCTGCCTGGCCGAAATGGCGACCTTCGCCGAAGCGGGCGTTTCCGAGCGAATCGAAGATCCTCCGGACGGGGATGGGGGAGGAGTCAACCCCTGAACTCATTCCTGGCATCTCTGGCCTTCCTCACCTGGTTCCCTGCCTGGTTTCCCGGGGCCCGGCTGCGGCAGAAGAGCCAGCGGGATATCAGCAATTCCCGGGCCTGGTTCCCCCTGGTTGGCCTGCTCATCGGCTTCCTGCTGGTGCTGGTGCAGCTTGGGGCCTCCCAGCTGTTCTCCGGATTCCTGACCGCTGCGGTCTTGCTTTTCGTGCTAAGCGCCGTCACCCGGGCCTTGCACTTGGACGGCCTGATGGACGTCTGCGACGGTATCTTTGGCGGACACACGCCGGAGCGGCGGCTGGAAATCATGAAAGACCCCCACGTGGGCGCCTTCGGTGTGGTGGGTCTGGTTCTCATCCTCTTGTTAAAGTTCGGCGCCCTGGCGTCCCTCAATTCCAACTACTTCTTCGGCGCGAATTCCGCCCCGGGGTGGTGGAGCTCGGTAGAGGTACGTTACGCCCCCTTGTGGGAGGTGCAGGGACTCCTGTTGAGTCCCGGAATTACACTGCTGCTGTTCCCGATGCTATCCCGGTGGTCGATGGTGGTTTCCCTGGGGGCTTTCCCCTACGCCCGGACCCAGGGCTTGGGGTCTCCCTTCCACCAGGGGGGTATCGGAATTTCCACGGGGGCGGCTGCCCTGATGGCGCTGGCTCTTGCCGTTGTCCTGGGGGGCTTCGGCGGGCTGGTCCTGTTTGTCGGCGTAACCGCCCTGGCCTTGGCGATGGGTTGGGCCATGACCCGGTCATTGGGGGGCCTTACCGGCGATTGCTACGGGGCCACCAACGAAGTCTGCGAGGTTGCAGTTCTGGTTGCCGCCCTGGCCCTGGCCCGCTATGGCTGGCTTGAGACCTTCGGCCGGGCCATCGGACTGGGGTTTTAGCTCGTTTAGCTTCGTCTTGGACTACTCGAGGAGAACTAATCATTTGGATGCCGGAGTGTACTCCCCCTGATGTGGCCCGGTTATGAAGAACTGGCCGTTCTGGCGGTGGCCGTCGCCCTTGACTTGACCTTGGGCGAACCCCCCTCCTGGGCCCACCCCACGGTCTGGATGGGCCGGATGACGTCTTTGCTGGAACGCCTGGCCCCGCGGCGGGGGCTGGCCGGTCTGCTCGCCGGGGCCCTGATGGCCCTGGCCTTGGCCGCCTCCTGGGGGGCCGCGGCCTGGTTCGCCGCCTACGGTTTGAAGTCGTTGCACACTGCCGCCTACATACTGGTCGGCGGTTTGTTGCTGAAGTCCACTTTTTCCGTGCGAATGCTGCACCGGGAGGCCGCCAAGGTTAAAACCCTCTTGGACCAGGACGACCTGCCCGCCGTCCGCCGGCAGATGCCATCCCTGGTCAGCCGGGACCCCACCCGGCTAACCCACGAGCAGGCCGGCGCCGCCGCCGTGGAATCCGTGTCTGAGAACATGTCCGACGGTTTTATCGGGCCCTGGTTGGCCTTTGCCCTTTTCGGGCTGCCGGGAGCCTTTGCCTACCGGGCCATCAACACGCTTGACAGCATGATCGGCTACCACGGGCCCTACGAATACTTGGGGAAGGCGTCGGCCCGCCTCGACGACCTGGTCAACATCCTGCCGGCCCGCCTCACCGGATTTCTCATAGTCGCTGCCAGCGCGGCGCTTCCGGGCCAAAACCCCGGGACCGCCTGGCGAATCATGCGGCGGGACCGCGGCAACACCGAAAGCCCCAACGCCGGATGGCCCATGAGCGCTATGGCGGGAGCCCTGGGAGTCCGGCTGGAAAAGGTCTCCGCTCAAGGGGGATACCGGCTGGGCGACCCGGAGCGCGACCTGCGCCCCGCCGACATCACCAGCGCCGTGCAGTCCATGTACCTGGTGGCCGCCCTGGGCCTGATAACCGTATTGGGACTGACCTACCTTAGGACCCTGGTCTTATGGTAGGCCGCGCCGCGTTGGCCGGTTCACCCGCCGCCCATCCCTGGTTCGGAGATACATCCCTGTATGCCGGGGCCTTTGTGCAGCGAGCAATTCGCAACTTCCACCCTTCCTGGCGGCCGCGCCTAACCCTTGGGCTCCCCTGGGAAACCCGGCGCACCTCCAACGCCATCACGGGCCAACTGGAACCGCTGGGCCGGTGTACTCATGCCTGACCCCGACCGCGGCGCGCTGCCTCAACGGCCGGTCCACGGCGGCATAAAGCCTGCGGAACTGCGCGCCCTGGGGTTGGACCCGGAACAGGTCCTGGATTTTAGCGCCAGCATCAGCCCCATCGGCCCGCCTCCGGGCGTCTGGCAGGCCATGCGGCGCGTGGACCTTTCCACCTACCCCGACCCCCAATGCCAGGAACTCAAACAAGCGCTGGCGGACCATTTTTCACCGCCCGGCAGCGATTCACCCCATTGCTCCGATTCACGGAGGTTTTTTCCGGAGAACTTCCTGGTGGGGAACGGCTCCACAGAAATCATCCACTTGCTGGCCAGGGCTTACCTGTCTCCAACTGGCCCAACCGCCAACCGCGGTGCAGTCATTCTGTCCCCCACCTACGGTGAATACACCGGAGCGTGCGAAATCCAAGGCGCTCCGGTTGCGTCAGTTCAGGCCGGACCCCCGCCAACGTTCCAGTGGGACCTGGACCAAACCGCCCGAACTATCGAGTCCTTCCAGCCCACCCTGGTCTTCCTGTGCAACCCCAACAATCCCACGGGCGCGTACTTAACGTTAAACGAGGTCGAATCCCTGGCCGGGTCTGCCGGCCGGGCCGGGGCGATGCTGGTGCTGGACGAAGCCTACTCGGATTTTGTGGATCGGCCCTGGAACAGCCCGGAGAACACCCAAAGGCTCCTGTCCCTGGGAAACGTGGTGGTCCTGCGGTCCATGACCAAATCCCACGCCCTGACCAGCCTGCGCATCGGGTACTCCGTCGCCCCTCCGGAGGTCACCGCCCGCCTGGCCCACTACCAACCGGATTGGAGCGTCAACGGCCTCGCCCAAGCCGCCGCAGAAGCAGCCCTGCAAGACCCGGACTACCTGGACCGCGCCCGGACCGAAGTGTCCCTGGCCAAGAACTACCTGATTGACAAGCTGACAACCCTGGAGTTCAACGTACCGCCCTCCGCCGCCAATTTCCTGCTGGTGGAAGTGCCGGACGCCGCTGCCTGGCGGGAAAGACTGGCCCAATCCGGCCTGTTTGTCCGGGACTGCTCCTCCTTCGGCCTGCCCAACTTCATCCGAATAGGCATCCGCAACCAGCCAGATTGCCAGCGCCTGATACAAGCTATAACCCGCCTGGTCCAAGCCTGACCAACGCCCCGTCCCCGTCCCAGACCCCGTCATTCTCGTCGCAACGGGAATCCAGAGCCCACTGTCTGCGCCGACACGGTCTGCCAACGGGCGTACGCCAGGCAGAGCCATCCCCCATCCATACCCGCGGACGCAGTAATCCCCCGGGGCGACAACGCCCCCACTCCCCTAGCCCCGGCCATACTCGTCGCAACGGGAATCCAGAGCCCCCTACCTGCGCCAACACGGTCTCCCACGGGCATACACCAGCAGCAACATTCCGCGTTTGGGTAAGCCTGGTTCCTAGCCAAAGAACCTGGATTCCCGTTGCGACGAGTATGACTGGGGGCATCCGGGGACACTCCACTCAGCCTCCACGCCCTCTGCGCAAATGACTCGCCATAGGTTGCCGTTCCATCCGCGCCCGGTTAGAATTGAACCCTCTCAACCCCACATTTCATCCGCGCCTTCGCGGCGCTGGAGGTTCTTCATGGCCACCGAAACCAGTGCGCCCCGCAGCCGGTTTAACGACGAATTCGGCGATGCGGCCCAGGGTCCCGCTACCAAGGTAAAAGCCCGCCTCACTCAGTACGTTCAGGATTTCATCGGGATGTCCCCGTTTGCCGTGCTGGCTACCAGCGACGCCGAGGGTCATTGTGACGCCTCACCCAAGGGCGGCGCTCCCGGCTTTGTCACCATCGTAGATGAACATCACCTGCTGTTCCCCGACGTGGCCGGCAACAAGCTGTTCCAGTCCTACCAGAACATCGACGACAACCCCCACGTGGGCTTGGTCTTCATGATTCCCGGCAACAACGACACCGTCCGGGTTAACGGTAAGGCGACCATTATCTCCAAGGACGATTTGGCACGCCGGAACGTCGAGGTGTCCCTGCACAACCCCGACGAACGCGCCCATCACCTCCAGGGAGTTCTCATTGAGGTCGAGGAAGCCTATACCCACTGTCCCCGGGCCTTCAAATTCTCCAAGTTGTGGGACCCGGAGGAAATCACCGCCAACCTGACCACCCGCACCATGCCCGACAAAGCCAACAACGTCTAGGATGCCGGGGCCGGCAAACTCTGACTAACCCTGAAATAAGCGCCGCCGCGGCCTAATGTCGCTGAAAACCCCGGGCGAGGTTTACGACATATCTGGAGTGTATGGCATGTTCTAACACCCTTGCTCGCGTCTTGCGCCACCGCGCCGCAAGGGATTTCGCTGGATCGGCATCAATCCACAACGCTTGGAATTGCCAACGGTGGGGGTGGCCTGGAATGGCTATGGACGTAGGTGTGGTGACTATCCAATACCTCGATCGGCCACAACAACCGGTGTCCGATTTCCTCAATGATCTGCTTATTGAATCGCTTTGGGCCCTGGAAGACCCTGAGGAAGAGGATGAAGAGGCGTGGGGAGGCGGCTGGAGTAACAACGGTTTCCTTGAGTTTTCCCGAAGTTACTTGGACAGGCGGGTGAAGGAATGGGCGGATAGACGGAACGCCGGTAATGCTGCCAGGGCTGCACTGCTAGCTTGGGTTGCCAACTTACCGTGGAAAGAAAACATGATAATGCTGCATCTTGGGGGCTGAGTATGTCCACACGAAGACAGAGTTCCCAAGACCGTTACGACCACATCTTGCCGTTCATCGAAGATGTTGCCAACCAACATTACGGCGGGAATCACGATAAGGGATTCCGGCACTGGGCTTTCTCCTTGATCTTCGTCAGCCACGGTGTCCAAGATACAGACGTCATTGAATGTACGGCAATTGATGGCGCGGACGATTTTGAAATCGATGGATGGTTCATACCAGAGGCCGATGACGACCGGGTAGTGCATCTGTTCCAAAGCAAACGCCGCCAAGCAGGGACAACAATGGGGGCAAGTGACCTGGCCGCTTTCCTAAACGCCCCGTCGCGCATCGCCAATGCCAACGAAGTGGCCGCCAGCCATAACGAAGAAACCAAAAACCTGCATGACAGATTCCTGAGAATCCTTAGGGAAGACGCCGCTGGTTGCACGGTGAATCTGGTATGGGTAACAAGCGGGACATTGAGCCCCTCGGCTCGTCGACATGTCGTCGAAAATAGCTCCAAAAACATCACGATTCAGGTGGACGGCGACCCCGTTGAACTGAAGGTGACGCTAGAATGCTGGGACCTGCAAGACCTTCATCAAGAACACATCACTCAACAGGAAAGTGATGACGCCACCGCGAAATGCGATGTTGAGTTTCAGTTGCAGCCCGGCGCATACCACCAAATACCCTCCAACACCGATTACCGAACTTTGGCGATGACCGTTGCAGCGAAACAAATAATCGACGCTTTCGCCAAGCACCGCTTTAAGATATTCCGCCGAAACCCCCGCGGCCCTCTGGGCAACAAGGTCAGCGCGCAAATCAAGCAAACCCTGCTAGACCAAACAAATAGACGGCGTTTCCATTTACTCAATAATGGTATTACAGCTATCTGTGATTCATGGCGCGTAGATGAGGGGGATAAACTCTTCATCCAAAATTTCCAGGTCATCAACGGTTGTCAAACAACAGTGACGTTATGGGATGCCCGGGCAGCGGTACAAGATTCATCGGAAGTGTTGGTCACAGTCAAGCTGGCCGAGTGCCCAGAGCATTTCGCCAGTACCATCGCAAAGGCCACCAACACCCAATCGTCGCTGAAAGCGGAGGACTTCACGTCTAATGAACCTGTCCAGCTTAGGCTGCAGAAAGAGTTTTCCGCGATGAACCCGGCTTGGTTCTACGAGGTCAAGCGAGGCGAATGGAGCAAAATGCTGGGTGGGCAGCGAGAGAAGGGGGTGTACCGTGACCCCGAGGGTGGCTACCGTAAGCTAACCAGCAAAGAAGTGGCCCAGGCCCTGGTAGCTTTTGCCGGTTTTCCAGGGGAGGCGAAAGATAGAATTCGAAATTTTCTCAACAAAGACTCTTTATCATCGATCGCGCGGGAGGAGGAGTTTAGCTACAACAGATTCTATAACGAAAAACTGTCTGCTAAACAACTGTTGTTGCCTGCGACAATCCAACGAAAGGTCTGGAAGCAGGTGTCAAAAACACGGCCGAAAACAAGGACTCTGAAGGTTGGTTGGATTACGCCCGGTTTCACCTCATTTGGCTAATTGGTGACATCTTGCGTGAATACTACAAAATGGAAGGCCAACACCTACTCCCCGCTCCAAGATCGGAACTCATCGCTGCGCAGATAGATGGATGGTTCACTCCACTTTACGACATTGCGGTAGTTGCCATCAGAAACACGAGGCAAGAGGCCGAATCCTACCCTGGCCACCGGGAATTCTTCAGAACTCCAGCGAACTATCGTTTGATCGATGCTAGAAGACGTGGAGCGTTGCAGATGGCCCGTTCTTTCGGCGATCCCACAGAAAATCTGCCAGCGTAGTGGCCACTCAGCGCAGGACTCATACAAGGCTCGTTCGCCTAGCCCAAAAGCTTGTCCAAGGCAGCAGCGGCAACTACCATCTCAATAAATTCTTTAAGCGGCAGGGAATTTAACACATGGTTTCTATTTCTTTCGATAAAGTCGTCCTTTCCAACGGCCTGGAGGTCATCCTCCATCAGGACCACACCATCCCCTTGGCGGCCGTAAACGTTTGGTACCATGTGGGGTCCAAGGATGAGGAGCAGGGACGGACCGGCTTCGCCCATCTCTTCGAGCACGTGATGTTCGAAGGTTCCAAGCACCACAACAGCAGCCATTTTGAACCCTTGCAAAAGGCCGGAGCGAACCTGAACGGTTCCACGACCCAGGACCGGACGAATTACTGGGAGGACGTGCCATCCAACTACCTGGAGTTGGCGCTCTGGTTGGAAGCCGATCGCATGGGGTTCTTGCTGGAAGCCTTGGACCAGCAGAGATTCGACATTCAGCGAGACGTTGTAAAGAATGAACGGCGGCAGTCCTACGAAAACCGTCCTTACGGAATGGCCCATTGGAACATTCAGGACGCCCTGTTCCCGGCGCCGCATCCCTACCACTGGATGACCATCGGCTCGCAGGAAGACCTGGACGCCGCCAGCCTGGACGACGTAAAGGACTTCTTCCGGCGGTTCTATTCCCCGTCCAACAGCAGCCTGTCCATCGCCGGCGACTTTGAGAAGGAGCGCGCCATGGACCTGGTGGAGCGCTACTTTGGCAATCTGCCGCCGGGGCCGCCCCTCTCCCGGCTGGGGCGCCACGATTCGGCGCTGGCCGGCCGTGTTGAGTTGGAAATGCGGGACAAAGTTACCCTGCCCCGGCTGTACATCGCCTGGCCCACTCCACCAGACATGGACCCCGATGACGCTCCCTTGGACGTGTTCCAGGCCGTGCTGTCCGACGGCCTCAGTTCCCGCCTTCATCGCACCTTGGTCTATGAAAAGCAGATCGCCCAGAGCGTGGGTATTCGGTACCACCCCGCGGAGATTGCCGGCCAGTTCGTGGTCCAGGTAACCCCCGCGGAAGGGCACTCGCTGGAGGAGGTGGAAGCCGCCACCGATGCAGTGTTGGAGCGGGCCCGCCAGGAACCCCCAACTGCCGGTGAAATGGACCGGGTGAGAAACCGTGTCGAAGCCAGCCACTACCGCCAGCTAACGCGTATCGGCGGGTTCGGCGGCCGGGCCGACCAGCTAAACCACTATAACGTCCTCTCCCACAATCCCGACCTGATTAACACCGGCCTTGAGCGATACATGGCCGTGCAAAGCGAGGACGTGCTGCGCGTGGCCCAAACGGCCTTGGGCCACCGCCAGGTGCGCCTCCGCGTGTACCCGGAAAGCCAGTTCAAGGCTTCCACCGTTCCCGTAGACCGCACGGTGATGCCCCCCGCGCAACCCGAGCCCGCCTTCACTCCCCCAACTCCGAACCATAGAAAGCTCGACAATGGTCTGGAAATCGTGGTGGTAGAAAAGAAGGAAATGCCGGTGGTGACGCTGGGCGTGTTCCTGAAGGGCGGTGCGACCGATGACCCCCTGGACAAACCCGGCCTGGCCAGTTTCACTGCTCAAATGCTCCAGGAAGGCGCCGGAACCCGGTCCAGTCAAGACCTGGCGATTGCGTTCGAGTTCATCGGCGCCCGCCTTTCCACCGACGCCCGAAGGGAATACGTTTCCCTGGCCACCGAAACCATGTCCAAGCACTGGCCCACCGCGCTGGAGCTTATTGCCGAAGTTGCCCAGAATCCCACCTTTCCGCAGCACGAGATTGACCGGGTCAAGCGAGAGCACCTGACCGACCTCCGACGGGGCAAGGACGAGGCCAACGTAATAGCCGATCGGTTGGCGTCCGCCCTGGTATTTGAGCCGCATTCCGGGTACGACCACCCGTTGGACGGAACCGAGTCCTCGGTGGAATCCTTCACCAGGGAGGACATCAAAGGTCATTTTGACCGCACCTACGGGCCCGGTGATGCCACCCTGATCGTGGTGGGGGATGTAACCCCTGACCAGGTGCAGCAACATGCGTCGGCGGCTCTGGGCGACTGGCCGGCCAACAACCCCGCTGCGAAACAGTCATCCCATGCCGCTGATGCCGGGAGCCCCGAAACTACCATATTCCTAGTGGACCGGCCCGGCTCGGCCCAATCGGTAATCCGGGCAATCCAGACCACGGTCCCCAGAAGCCATCCCGATTACTTTGGGTTGACCCTGCTCAACTACTCCTTCGGCGGCCAGTTCTCCGCCCGCCTTAACCAAAACTTACGACAGGACAAGGGCTACAGCTACGGCTACCATTCGGCGATTCATTGGTACAAAAACCGCTCCATGTGGACCGCCGGCGGAAGCGTTCAGACGGCGGTAACCAGGGAAGCGTTGCAGGAAACCCTGAAGGAATTCGCCGAAATGCGGGCCTCGCGTCCGCTGACCAGCGAGGAGTTGAACGGCGCGAAAGCCGGCCTGCTGTTGGGTTACCCGGCCAGCTTCGAGCGCCCCGGGCTGGTGCTGAACCACCTGCTCCAGTTGGTGCTCTTCGACCTTCCCGACGATTATTTCCGGGAGATGCCTTCCCGCATCGGAGCCGTCACCCTCCCCGACGTACATCGCATGGCCGTGGACCACCTGCAGACCGAGGGGCTGCAAATTCTGGTCGTCGGAGACCGGGAGGTCATCGAGCCCGGCCTGACCGAATTAGGAATCCCCCTGGTCCACCTGGACGCAAACGGCAACCGGCTCTGACCGCGCGGCGTCAGGCAGGGCAACTCCATTCAAACGTGACGGGCAAGTCTTCTATCCAAGCCGATGCCTAACCGCCTGTCACCCAGATGCGCCCGCGTCCCGTCATTCTCGCCGCAGCGGGAATCCAGAGCCCCCGCACCCCGCCATCGTCATTCTCGCTGCAGCGGGAATCCAGAGCCCTGGTTGTCTTAAACCAGATATGGGTGTGCGGGAGTGGTCCGGGTGGAACGTCTGCCCCAGTTCCCGACGCGTCTTCGTTGCCATGACCGTGTTGGCGCATAGTCAGGGCTCTGGATTCCCGCTGCGGCGAGAATGACGGGGCTGGGGGGCGTTTTCACCGCCGATATTGCCGAGGACGCCGAGATGTTTGGGTAAAACGGACCCAAACCAAAGAAACTCTGCGCTCTCTGCGGTCGAAAGGGCACTGGATTCCCGCTACGGCGACCGACACGATTCCCCTCGCTAAACGAAGCGTAATACCGGACACCGTTGCAGTTAAAATCAACTACCCCGGCGGCCTTTCCCCCAGGACGATCTCCAGGTCGACGGTGGCCCGGTTTCGATAGACCTCCATCTCCACCGTCTGTCCGGCCTGCAAGTCCTGGCGCAAAAGCCGCAGCACGTCGGTCACCGTGGCGGTCTGCTTGCCGTCCAGAGATAAGATGATGTCTCCCGGCAGCACCCCGGCCCGGTGGGCCGGAGTTCCCGGACCCACGCCGGAAACCACCGCTCCTTCCCGGAAAGGCAGGTTGAATCGCGCGACTGCCTCCGCCGAAAGGTCATTCAAGCCAACACCCATGTAGGCCCATTTAACCCGTCCCTGGTTGATCAACTGGGTGGAGACCTGGGCGGCGGTTTCCATGTTTACGGCAAAGCCAATGCCCTCGACCGGCAGACTCCGCCCAAAACTGGACCTCAGGACCGCCGTGTTGATGCCCACGATTTCTCCCCGCAGGTTGATCAGCGGCCCGCCCGAGTTGCCCGCGTTCATCACCGTATCCGTCTGGATCAGGTCGTTTAGGGTCGTTCCGCCGATCGCCTCCCGGGACCTGCCTAGGGCCGAAACCACGCCAACGGTTACGGTAGGTCCGCCTGGAAGGGCCAGCGCGTTGCCGATGGCAATGACCCATTCACCCACCCTGACTTCGATGTCGCTGGTCAACGGTAGGAAACTGTAGTCACCTGGCGGAAGCCTCAAAACCGCCAGGTCGGACAGCCGATCGGTCCCCACCAGCTCGGCGTCCAGAAGCGTCCCGTCGTCGAGGGTGATAATCACCTCCTGAGCGTCCTCAACGACGTGATTGTTGGTCAATACGAACCCATCCTTGGTAATAATTACCCCGGTGCCGGTAGACGGCCGGGTTTGACGACCGAAGGCGCCAATATTAACTACCTCGGCCAACACCGAAACCACCGCCGGACGCGCCCGTTCCACGGTGTCGGCCACGTTGGGCAATTGCAACACCGGCTCTAAAGGAGGTTCGCCCGGCGGGGTAGTCTGGACGGGTTCGGGTGTATCCGCGGGCGCCACGGTCGGTTCCTCCGGGACAGCCTCACGCCCGGTTGTCGGCAACCGGGAAACGACCGGGGGATTTGGTGTTTCCACGGCAGGCGGTTCCGGCTTCTCTTGTGTGGACACCGCAACGCTGGGAGTATCAGCAGCCAGGGTTTCGGGTTCGCCGGGAGCCGCCCCGCCCGAGCAGGCGAGGCATAACCAGAAAAGGGCAACAACCATGACCCACAGCCGAGTGAACTTGCCCCCAATCATTTGTTCCCAATGCGGCACGTTCACTGCCTCGTTAGGCGGAGTTACTATGAAAATAGGCCATTTTCTTACTCATGTGCCGCCTGAAAGACCCCCCGTCATTCTCCCCGCAGCGGGAATCCAGAGCCCTTTCCATGCGCCGATACGCTTAAGACAACGGGGAAACGCCCGGTGTAGGCATGCCGAACCCCTCTCGTTGTCCTCTCCCCATGACCCGGCCCTGGACACCAGCAAGACGGCGGATGGGTCTGGCGAATACCGCAACACCGACGCTTTGATCTAATCGGCTCCCGCAACTATGAAAACAGGTCATTTTCATACTCATGTGTGGCCGAAAAGACCACCCGTCATTCTCGCCGCAGCGGGAATCCAGAGCCCCTTCCATGCGCTGACCTGCTTGAGACAACGGCGAAATGCCGGGTGTGGGATTGCCGCACCCCTCCCGTCGTCCTCTTCCCATGACCCGGTCCTGGACACCAGAAAGACGGAGGATTGGGCTGGCAAATTCCGCAACACCAACGCATTGATCTAATCGGCTCCCGCAACTATGAAAACAGGTCATTTTCATACTCATGTGTGGCCTGGAAAGGCCATCCGTCATTCTCGCCGCAGCGGGAATCCAGAGCCCTTTCCATGCGCCGACACGCTTATGACAACGGGGAAATGCCGGGTGTGGGATTGCCGCACCCCTCTCGTTTCCTCTCCACATGAACCGGCCCTGGACACCAGCAAGCCGGGGGATGGGGCTGGCGAATACCGCAACACCAACGCATTGATCTAATCGGCTCCCGCAACTATGAAAACAGGTCATTTTCATACTCATGTGTGGCCTGGAAAGGCCATCCGTCATTCTCGCCGCAGCGGGAATCCAGAGCCCCTTTCATGCGCTGACCTGCTTGAGACAACGGCGAAATGCCGGGTGTGGGCTTGCCGCACCCCTCTCGTCGTCCTCTCCCCATGACCCGGCCCTGGACACCAGCAAGCCGGGGGATGGGGCTGGCGAATACCGCAACACCAGCACCTTGATCTAAACGGCTTCCGCTCGTCCCCCGATTTTACAAAACGTTTGCCCTGACCATCAGCCAACTACCACGGTTGGAGTGCCACCGGAAATAAAACGTACCGGATCACGGTTAGCGGCCACCGGGTCACCTGGGCATTCCCGCTAGCGGCCTACCCGTTTCACTTGCCCGTTTGGAATGGCCCGTTTCACTCGCCCGTTTCAAATGGCGCGTTTCAAATGGCCCGGAGCGCCTCCCGCTGCGCCGCGAACATGCTCTCCAGGCCCCGGGAGGCCAGGGCCAGGACCTCTTCCACCCGGCGGCTGGGGAAGGGATCGGCTTCAGAGGCGCCCTGAATTTCCACCACCTCTCCCCGGTCGGTAAGCACCACGTTAAAGTCCGCCTGAGCCGCAAAATCTTCCTCGTAGCACAGGTCCAGCGCCAACCCGTCTTGCAAAATCCCCACGCTGGTGGCGGCAACCGCGGTATGCAGAGGTATTCGTTTCAAGACCCGGTGGCGGACCAAAGTGTTCATGGCCAGGTACAGCGCCACAAATCCGCCGGAGATTGCGGCGGTACGGGTGCCTCCGTCGGCCATCAACACGTCGCAGTCAATAGTGACCGTCCGCTCTCCCAGGGCTTCCAAATCGGTTACGGCCCGCAACGCTCTGCCGATGAGCCGCTGGATTTCTTGAGACCGTCCGCTGATGCGTCCCGAATCCCTGTCCCTGGATGACCTGGTGGTCGTGGCGCGCGGGAGCATGTCGTATTCCGCCGTGACCCAACCCTTGCCCTGCCCGCGCAAAAACCCGGGGACCCGTTCTTCCAGGGATGCCGCGCAAAGCACCTGGGTGGACCCCAATTCGATCAACGCCGATCCTTCGGCAAACTTTTGGATCCCGGTAGTAATTTTGGTCGGTCGGGGTTCGTCCCAACGCCGTCCGTCGGATCGGTTCAAACTTTCACACCCTGCAGCGCCCAGTATCCGTCAATGCCCACAGCCAATAAACACCGTCAACAACGCTTCTACCTAAGTATACAGTAACCCCGCAGCCAACCCCGGAGACAGTTTGCACGCGTGGAGGACCGGCCGCCCAAAGATTGAGATGCAATACCCACCCCCACCACACCGGTCATTATTGTGAAAATAGGCCATCGTAGTCCCCATGTGTGGCCAGGACCAGGCCATCCGCCATTCTCGCCGCAACGGGAATCCAGAGCCCTTTCCGTGAGCCACCACGTTTCTCCAAACGCAGGATGCTCCCCTTCGGGAATATCCGTTGACGGAACCGTGCCAAAGCAGGAAGGGTCCCCCGGATTCTCGTTGCGACGAGAATGGCGGATGGCCTTTCCAAACCCACCCATTAAGTCAAAAGTAGCCTATTTCCATAGTAATCCAAGCCCTTTGGTTAGGAATGACGTTCACCCACACACGGATTTTCGCCCCCCACCCCCGCCATTCTCGCCGCAGCGGGAATCCAGAGCCCATTCCGTGAGCCACCACGCTCCTCCAAACGCAGGATGCTCCGCCTCGGGTGTGCCGGTTGAGGTAACCGTGCCGGCGCAGGAAGAGCCCTCCGGATTCCTGTTGCGAAGAGAATGAGCGGGGGTGGGGCTGCGCCCCTACCCTAACCCCCGCCCATCCGCTGGAGATAGGACTCTTCCCCGGCTGGGCAAACGACGTGAAATCAGGATCACCCCGGGCATCTCCCCCCGTCAGCAGTCACTCAATCGGTCCTGACCCACAATTCCTTGCCGTCGGTGATCAACTCGATGCTCCCGTCGCGGTCGGTCCGGAAGATGTTTTCCCGGCCGACAAACTCCTCCAGGCGCGCGAGCACCCCTTGGGCCGGGTGCCCGTACGGGTTGCCCGCCCCCACGGAAATGACCGCCATGTCCGGGTCTACCGCCGTCAAAAATCCCATCGTGGAAGACGTTTGGCTGCCATGGTGCGCCACCTTCAACACGTTGCTGGCCAAGATTGCCCCGCTCTGGGTCATACGGGCCTCGGCTTCAGCTTCGATGTCCGAAGCCATCAATATGCTAACCTCCCCGTAAACCAGGCGAAACGCCACCGCGTTGTTGTTAAAGTCTTCCCCGGGAAACCTTTGCCCCTCCGGTTGTGGGTTTAACACCTCCAACGTCAACCCGGGCTCCAGCGTGATGCGGTAGCCGTACATTACCGGAATTGCGTCCACGCCGGACCGATCCAAAGCCGCCGCCCATTGGGCATACAACCCGGATCCGGGGTGATTGACGCCATACATAATCCCACCCACGTTGAGCCGTTCCAGAATTTCCAGCAGCCCGCGGCTATGGTCCGCGTCGAGATGGGTCATAACCACCACGTCGATGCTCCGGTCTCCCCGGGGGATCAGGTCCATCAAACTTCGCATTGCGTCGCTTGAACCCGCCCCTCCGTCCACCAGCACCTGCCTGCCCGTGGGTGTAACGATGAGCGCGCTATCGCCCTGCCCCACGTCCAGGAAATGAACGTGTAGTTTGCCGTCGGAACCACCCAGGACCTCCCCCCAAACCAGGACACCGACCCCAACAGCCAACCCGCCCAACACCAGTCCAATCCGGGTCAATGTCCCGACAGGAGACCCCGCGGCGGTCCTGGACAAATCCGCGTTTGGCTCCGGGCGCGGGTCGGGCTTCCAACCGGCGGCCCGCGCAATCCTCCGCAACCCGCCGGGCACCAGGGTCAGCTCCGCCAACAACCCGTACCAGGCCGCCAGCAGAGGCAGTCCCACCCAGGACCCGGAAACGGTCCAATGGGGCATCCAGCCAACCAGTTTCACCAGGTAGGCCAGGGGCATCCACGTGATCCAACCCACCACCTGTCCTGCTACGGGGTGGACCAATCCCAGCAGCGCCGTAAACATGGCTCCCACCAGGGCGATTGGCAGCGCCGGAAGAGCCAGCATGGTAGCCGGGATTCCCATCAGCGGAATTTGACGGAAATAAAATGCCACCAGCGGCCAGGTCGCCAGGGTAGCCGCGAGGGAAACCAGCCCGGCCGTCGCCAATGCGGTCAACAATGAGGCAAGCCACGGGTACCTCCCCAATCCGCCGCCGGTCACCTTCCGGGTGATCATTTCGGCAAGCCCGGGCTGCAACGGCACGGCCAGCGCTATCCCGGCCACGGCCGCGAAGCTAAGTTGAAACGACACCTGGGTCATGACCTCTGGCTGCAGCCCTGCCATCACCGCCGCCGCTAACGCCAATGCGGGCAAAATGCGGCTGGGCCGTCCCAGTGCCCAACCGGCAAGTAAAATCGAGCCCATTATCGCGGCGCGGGTGACCGAAACCGGTAGCCCGCCCACCAGCGCATAACCCCAGATGGCCGCCAGGGGGAGCAATACGTAGACCGGCGAGCGGCGGCCCCAGGCCCAACCCGCAAACCCCAATACCAGCAACAACAAGACCCCCACGTGCAGTCCTGAAACCGCCAGCAGGTGGCTCGTGCCGGTCTGGCGGAAGTCCTCCATCAAGTCCGGTGGGAAGTCTCCCCGCAGCCCCAACAGAATCGCCAGGGCCAGGGAGGAATGGGGTTCCGGAAGGCTGTCGTTCAGGCTGTCGGCCAGACGGTGGCGGAATTTGAACAGCCAGCCCCGCCACCGGGGCAGCGTCCGGCCCTCAAAGCCCGCGTCAACCGCCGCTTCCCGGCTGCCAAGCACCCCGGATATGCCCCTGGAAGCCAGGTATGCCGGGTAGTCGAAATCCTGAACGGGTTTGGGACGCATCAACTGGCCGGAAATATCCAACCGGTCGCCGTAGGAAAAAAAGGGCGGCCGGCGGCGTTGGACCAGTTCGTCCGGTGGTTGCGCGTATACCAACACGCGGGACGGCAGCGGCAGCTGCGTCGAACCCTGTCCCCGGTCAACGGTATCAACAATCAGGACAAATCTAACCGATGCTCCCACCATTTCCGGGTCGTTTCCAATCCATCCGGCAACGGTCACCGATTGCGAGTCCTGTACCGTTAACTCCGGGACCGGCTGCTCGGTTGCTTCCACCCGCCACCAGGCCAGCAGCAGCAAGGCCATCATGGCAATCGGCATCACCGGCCGGCGATTCAACCGGAAAAGAAGTCCCAACGGTAAGGAGGCGGCAAAGAGGAGCAGAAGGGCCATCGGCCGGGCGTCCGCCAGAATCCCCAGGACCAACCCTGCCAGCCAGGCCGCGGCCAGGAATACCAGCGTCATAGCGACGCTGCGATGGACAATCCGGGTTCGTAGCGGAAAAGCAACCGGTAACGGGTCAACGTGAAGGGCCCACAGTCACCAGGTCACGAATTTTCTCGTAGGTCACGGGGCCAATCCTTGCAACGTTGGTAATCTCTTCCACCGACTGGAATCCCCCATTGGATTCCCGGTAGTCCACGATGGCTCTGGCAAGGACCGGCCCAATCCCCGGCAGGGTTTCCAGAAGCTCGGCGGGGGCCGAGTTCAAGTCCAACCTTCCGTCCGTCCGGTCCTTCCCGTCCGTCCCGGCGCCGCTGGCCCGTTGGATGGACGGATCCGGGATTGTCACAACATCACCGGGAGTCTCCCCAAGCCGGGGAATACGGTAGTGACCTTGGTCCACGACACCCTTAAGGACAAATTCACCAGATCGAGTTGTGCGCCCTCCACGGCTCCCCCGGCGCTATCCACCGCGTCCGCCAGCCGGTCCCCGTGCTCCAGTTGGTACACGCCGGGCTTGCGCACCGCCCCGGTAACGTACACCTTTAACTCCTCAACCACCGCGGGTACCGCCGGATTCGTCATTTCCGAGGAAGCATCCGGTTTTTGTTCCACTGTCGGAATTACGACCTGTATGGCGGCGTTGTCATCGCCCCGGAGCAGCAGCACGGCGGCCCCGGCCAATATCGCCGCCGCCAGGAGAGCGGCGGTTATCAATGCGAGTCTTGGATATACTGATACGGTTGCAGCCATTGAGTGGCGACCCCAAAAACGGCCAAAGTTGTGCCATGCGCGATTGTCCGATTATAATTTAGCCCACTTCAAGGCGAAAGAGGTCACACGTGAGTACACCCCAATCCTCCGCCGGTGGCGCACCGGAGCTTCAGGCATTCTTCAGGGGCGGTTACGCTCCTCTCAAGGACTCCAATGTCAGCATAATGACCCATGCCTTGCACTACGGCACGGGCGTGTTTGAGGGAATCCGAGGGAATTGGAACGACGAGAAGAAAACCGTTTTCATCTTCCGACTTAGGGAGCACTACGATCGGCTGCTCAGAGGCTGCCGTTTGCTGATGTTGGACATCCCTTACTCGGCTCAAGACCTCTGCGACATCACCGTCGAGTTGGTGGAGCGCAACCAGCATCAGCAGGACATCTACATCCGGCCTTTGGCCTATAAGAGCGCCGAAGTCGTGGCTAATCTCAATCTCACCAATCTGGCGAGCGATTTTGCCCTCATAACCATACCATTCGGGAACTACCTGGGGGCCGATGCTCTGAGGTGCTGCACGTCTTCCTGGCGGCGCGTCGACGACCCCATGATTCCGGCCCGGTTGAAAATCTCCGGAATCTACGTCAACAGCATCCTGGCCAAAACCGAAGCGGCCATGGCCGGTTTCGACGAGGCAATCATTCTCAACCAGGACGGCCATGTCTGCGAAGGGTCCGGGGAAAACATCTTCGTGGTAGAAAACGGTCGTTTGATAACCCCCGTTTTGGAGGACAACGTCCTGCCGGGAATCACCCGGGACACGGTAATCCAACTGGCCCAGAGTGATTTGGGTTTGGAAGTGGTCGAGCGTAGCATTGACCGCAGCGAGTTGTACCTGGCCGATGAGGTGTTCCTCACCGGCACCGCCGCTCACCTGACCCCTGTGATCCAACTGGACAACCGGGACATCGGCGATGGTAAATCGGGCCCAGTTTCGCTCCAGCTCCAGCGAATGTATTTCGACATCGTGTTGGGCCGTAACCCGAAGTACCTGCACTGGTGCACGGCGGCCTCCCCCCGGTTGGTTACCGCCTGATCACCGCGTACACCATTCCTTAAAAACCCCGGTCAACCCCCGTTTAGTCCCGCCGGGGTAGGGCCAGTGAGGAAAACCTGACTCGGATTCGACTTTGGGCATTGGGGGCGATTTGACGGCAACACTCTCGCTGCTGGTTCACGCTCCACAATGATGTGGGATGGGTTAGCCTGGCTTCTCGTTTTCCTGGTTGCCTACTTGACCGGCGGCATACCGACCGCCTACCTGGCCGGCCGCATCATCATGGGGCGGGACATCAGGGACCTGGGCGACCGCAACGTCGGCGCTGCTAACGCGTTCCGCAACGTGGGTCCTCGAGCCGGGCTGGCCGTTGGCGCAATTGACATTGCCAAAGGCGGTTTCGCCGTGGTCCTCGCCAGGTTGGCGCTGGATTCCGATGCCGCGGGAATGGTCTCAGGCGTCCTGGTGGTGGCAGGGCACAATTGGCCGGTCTTCTTGCGCCTGCGCGGCGGCCGCGGTGCCGCCACCGCGGTGGGCGTCCTGTTGGCCACGTTCCCCTTGTTGGCGCTTCCCCTGGGCATCACTTCGTTGGTGGTCTTGTGGTTCACCAGGAAAGCCATATTGTCCCTGGGCTTTTTCCTGATTCTGTTGCCGGTCTTGGCCTGGTGGCCGGTGTTCGAATACTCCAATTCCCAGGCAGGATACGCCTTGCTGATCCCCATCATGATCGGAATTTGCCACTTTCTCAGCGTAAAACGGACGGCCCTGCCCAGCCTTGAGGGAGAGCAGGCGGCGCCCCCGCTTTAAACGCAAGACCTTTTGTTTGTTAGCCGTCATTATTATGAAAATAGGCCATTTTCATCCTCGTGCGTGGCCTCGCTAGGCCATCCGCAATTACTATGAAAAGGCTATTTTCATCCTCACGGGTGGCTTTAACCAAGCCATCCGTCATTCTCGCCGCAGCGGGAATCCAGAGCCCTGTTTATCATTCAACTACGTGCAAGCAGGCAGGAATGTCCCGGGGTACAATGGCCATCGAGGTGGTCGAATTTGGTTCCTCATATTATGAAAATAGGCCATTTTCATCCTCATGCGTGGCCTCGCTAGGCCATCCGCAATTACTATGAAAAGGCTATTTTCATCCTCACGGGTGGCTTTAACCAAGCCACCGTCATTCTCGCCGCAGCGGGAATCCAGAGCCCTGTTTATCATTCAACTACGTGCAAGCAGGCAGGAATGTCCCGGGGTACAATGGCCATCGGGGTGGTCGAATTTGGTTCCTCATCAGGAGTTTCTTGATTTCCGTCGCGACGAGATTGGCAGCGGTGGCCCCACAGTGTTTTCCGGCACACCCTCACCTGGTTGGATCTGGGAAAGGGCTCCGGGTTCGCGTTGCGACGGGAATATCGGGAGAATATGAAAAGGCCTCCGCTCTAGCCGCCCCACCGCCCCTTTTGCCGTGCCGCCGTCCCAACATTGGGTAGACTTCAGTTTAGGTTCGAGGGAGAAACGTATGGGTTGGTCCAGTCATCACCCCGTAGGGCTCATTCACAACGACACCCGGCGCAGTTTCCGCGGGTACACCCTGTTGTGCAACAACCGGGCCGCCGTTGACGCCCGCCTGATCGACATGGAAGGGCGGCTTTGCCACCGCTGGCGCTGGCCCGACGGCATCGGCTACTCGCGGTTGTTGCCCAACGGCAACCTGTTGCTGCGCACCCGTCCCCAACCCGAAGCCGCCGGCATCGGTGGCTTCGGCGGCTCTTCGGGGGCCGTCGTGGAGTTGGATTGGGACAGCAACCTGGTGTGGCAATACCGGAACCCGATGATCCACCACGACTTTGACCGGCTGGAGAACGGCAACACTGTGGTGCTGCTTTGGGAGCCTATCCCCACCGAACTCACCCGGCGGGTCGTCGGAGGATACCGAGCCGACGACGACCCGGAGCAGATGCTTGGCGACGTGGTGGAGGAGATAACCCCAGACGGCGCTTCAGTGCACCGGTGGGAGTCCTGGCTTCACCTGAACGTGGAAGAGGATGTCATTTGCCCCTTGGAGGGCCGCAAGGAATTCACCCACGGCAACGCCATCAGCGTCACACCCCACGGCGAGCTGTTGGTCAGCTATCGCCAGACCAGCACCATCGGACTGGTCAACCGGGCCACGGGCGATTTCCGCTGGAAGTGGGGACCCGGCGTGGTATCCCACCAGCACCATCCCACCTTTTTGGACAATGGCCGGGTGCTGCTGTTCGACAATGGCTGCCACCGCCGGGGAATCGACCGCTCCAGAATCGTCGAGGTGGACCCCGAAACCAATGAAATCGCCTGGGACTACACCGCCGACCCCGTCATCTCTTTTTACAGCTACAACATCAGCAGCGCTCAACGCCTGCCCAACGGCAACACCCTCGTCTGCGAGGGAGCGGCCGGCCGGATATTCGAGGTGACGCCAAGCAAAGAGCTTGTCTGGGAGTACATCAACCCGGTTTTTCTGGGCGGCCAGGCCCCCACCGCCGCCAACCCTACCAGCATCAACAACGCGGTATTCCGGGCCCACCGGTACGGCCCGGACCATCCCGGATTACAGGACAAAGACCTGGACCCGGGCCGGTACTCCAACCTCAACCGCCTCTACGCGTAGGGAGGGCCTTTCAGTTGTCTCCCGCCATTCTCGCCGCAGCGGTAATCCGGCGCCCCCGGTTACAATGAACAAAGGTCATTTCCATACCCAAGGGTGGCCTGTCATCCAATTGCGCCTACCTCCAGTCATTCTCGCCGCAGCGGGAATCCACAGCCCTTTCCATGCGCCGACAAGCTTATGCCAACGAGGAAACGCCAGCGCACCGCCAGCCCCCGTCATTCTCGCCGCAGCGGGAATCCAGAGCCCTCTCCACGCGCCGACACGCCTATGCCAACGAGGAAACGCCAGCGCCCCGACCATCCCCCGTCATTCCCGCCGCAGCGGGAATCCAGAGCCATTTACCAAATCCCTCCAAGCGCGGGTGTGCCGGAATTCCCTGTGGCCGCCACCCTCCGCCATTGTCATCAAAACAGCCTATTCTCATGACATTGGCGGCTAACAATGAAATGGCCCTGACGCGTAGGCCCAAATTGCGCGCCGCCCAACCCTCGGGCGTTTACCACTCCTCCGCTAGAGACCGCGCAATGCCCGCGGCTACATCCGCCAAGTTTTCCAGGACAGGTTAGGAAATTGGTCCAGCCAAACGGACATAAACAACCGGAAATCATCGGCATGATCGGCGTCAACCGCGAGGCCCAATCCTCTGCCGGGGCATCCCTCAGCACCTTTGGCGGTGGCATCAACCCTGGAGGCGCCGTCTCCCAGGGACTGGACCCGGATTACATCGTAGAGTTCGCCAAAGCCCATGAAGACAGCGACTTTGACCAGGTCCTGCTGGGCTACTCTTCCTCCACCGCGGACGGGTTTGCCGTGGCGGGGTACGCCGCGTACCATACCCGGAAGTTGGGTTACTTGATCGCCCACCGCGCCGGGTTCATGTCCCCAACCCTGGCCGCCCGCATGACCGCAACCCTGGACCAACTGACTTCCGGCCGCATCGCCTTGCATGTGATCACCGGCGGCAGTGACGTTGAACAGCAGCGGGAAGGCGACTGGTTGGACCACGGCCAGCGTTACCGCCGTACCGGCGAATACCTGGAGATCTTGCGGCGGGTCTGGACCGAGGAGCAGCCATTCGACTACCAGGGCGAGTTCTATCACCTCCGGCAGGCTCACAGCGAGGTGCGGCCCTGGCAGAAACCTCACTTGCCTGTTTTCTTCGGCGGTGCCTCCGAGGACGCCAAGAGAGTGGGGGCGCGGCACGCCGATGTGTTCGCCCTTTGGGGAGAGCCGTTGGCCGCGATAAAACAGCAGATCGCCGACATTCGCCTACTGGCGTCCGAATTTGATCGCCAACCCAGGTTCAGCCTCTCGGTACGGCCGATTTTGGGTCCAACCGAAGCCGACGCCTGGGCGCGGGCCGAGGCGATACTGCATTCAGTGCAGCAGTCGGTGGGAGACTCGATAAAGCCGGGCCAGCCCGCCCGTCTCCAGTCGGTGGGTTCGCGCCGGCTTCTGGATTTCGCCGCCCAGGGACAGGTGCACGACCGCCGGCTCTACATGCCCATAGCCCAGGCCAGCGGCGCAGCCGGAAGCACCACCGCCCTCGTGGGCACCGCGGCCCAGGTCGCCGAATCCATGTTGGACTATTACGACGCCGGCTGCTCCGCATTCATCATCCGGGGCTTCGACCCTCTGGCCGACGCCAAAGAGTTCGGCAAAGAGCTAATCCCCCTGGTCCGAGAAGGCGCCAAAAAAAGAACCCGCCCCCCAAACTAATCACCCGGCCCAACCCCACCCTGTCCTACCAACCACCGGCCACCCACCCGGCACCCCCATCTTTCCCGTCCCAGCGGGAATCCAGACCCCTTCCGGTCATTGAACACCACAAGGAATCAGCAGGCGCGGCCGCCCCACCCAAAAAATCTCCGCGCCCTCTGCGCTCTCTGCGCTCTCTGTAGTAAATGAAAGGGAACAATATCGCAAAGTAAACGCGGCCCCGGTTCTAATAGTTCCGGGGCTTGTGGCGTGTCGGGCAATTTCTTACTAAACGCGCCAAACCATATCCAAGGCGCACCTTGAGATTTCTTGATAACTCACTCGCTAGCGAAGATGATGTCAACAGTTAGGGAGATACCTACATAGTATCTCTTGGTATAGGTGGCAAGACTCTAAGGTGTTCCGAGACTATGAAGCCACGTACCTTCTTGCCTCCGTCCTTATCGCTTTATGGGTCGTTGGGTGGACAGTGTGGTACGAAGTTGCCTACGTAGAGTAAATAGGATCTCGTTCCCGGATGCCGTTACCGCCATTGGGCAGGGTATCAGCACATCAGTGGCGGTGGCAATCCTCAGTCTGGCATCGTGGGAGACAGTGATGGTAATAGCAAGAAGAATCAATGAGCGGCGAGATCGTGCGAAATTGGAAGAGGGGCGTCAACAGGCACATCGAGAATGGATAGAGTATGAGCGGCGGAAGCTACAAGCCGAAGCCGAAGGCATAGAATTTACCGAACCTTCTCCAGCCGAGAAGGCGGCCAATTTCACCAATTCGTAGCCAAATAGCTAAGAAACCTCTGAATAAGTTGTTGGATTGCCCCAGACCACGCCTTAGCCAAGCACGATTCCAACAGAGGATCGCCGTTGTTCCCGACTGGTTCAGAGGATCCCTAAAACTCTTAACAGTTTACTTTCCGTCGTTTATTCCACTTCTATAAATCGACGACGGAGACACCCCAATGTCCGCCAAGAACGCCCCTGGCAAGTCCTTCCGCAATGCTATTAGCCTGATAGATCTATTCGAGGTGTTTCCAGATGATGCGACCGCCGAAGCCTGGTTCGTAGATGCTCGCTGGCGAGAAGGGGTGCGTTGCGACCATTGCGACAGCGACAATGTGTCGCTGGACTCCAAACATCCCGCCATGCCCTATCACTGCCGGGAGTGCCGGTTGTCCTTTTCGGCCAAGACCAACACGGTACCGCACATCCAAGCTGGGCTATCGCAAGTGGGCCTTGGCTATCCACATCGTCACCACGGACATCAAAGGTACTTCCGGCATGAAACTTCACCGGACACCCCGGAAACGTCGCACGGTTGCTAATGACCACGAAGCCCAAGCCGGAAAGCGAGTGGCGTTACCTGAAGGAACATAAGGAGCAGCAAACGAAGAAAGGCCCCGGACTAACCGGGGCCTGTTTATTTTGCGATATATTTCCCAAAGAAATCTCCGTGTCCTCCGTGTCCTCCGTGTCCTCCGTGTCCTCCGTGTCCTCCGTGTCCTCCGTGTCCTCCGTGTTCTCTGTGGCTAATAAACCACCGTCACCAGCCCCTTGACACCCCCGAATGCACCTCCCTATCATCGAACTAATGTTCGCTAACACAGACAATCAGGAAGCCCCCACCCCCTCCCTCGCCGACATCGTCCGCGAGGAGACCGATGACGGCCGCCTAATAGTCCGCTTCCTCATAGACGTCATGCAGGGCAACCTCGAACACTCCAAGCCCTGCCACCAACTCGACGCCGCCCGTCAACTCCTGAACCTCGGCTTCCTCCAGGCCCAAACCTTCATCGACGAAAATAGCCCCGCCGCTCCAACCCGAAAAAATCTCCGCGCCCATGGCGTCCTCGGCGTTGAAACCGCCCCCCTGCACCAGGAACTGGCCGCCCTCATCCGGGAAGAGACCGACAACGGCCTCACCACCGTCCGCTTCCTGGTAGATGTCATGCAGGGCACAATCCCTGACTTCAAACCCCTCCACCGCCTCTCCGCAGCTAAAGAACTCCTGCGCCGCGGCTTCGACACCCCTGTCCCTGCCGACGCCGGTAACTCGGCCACCACGGAATCCGACCCGGAGCAATCCGCCCCGGCTGAAAAAACCACCGCGGCGCCCCGCTCCTGGACCCACATCCTGGAGGGCCGCTATGCCGGCTACCCCGTCGGCTATAACCGCTACGAAACGGAGTACGGCCCCTTTGACTTCCGGTCCTACGATGACGAGGAATACCACTTCGACACCCACGGCTCTCGGGCCCTAACGCACATCTCCGGCGGTGAGGAGGCAGCCAGCGCAGTCCATAAGACGGTCTTCGACTTCCGCTTCGCTGCCTGGAAGCTTGCCAAGGCTACCGGCCAGGACCGCGACCGCTGCGACCACCTGATCGAGTTCCCCGACGACTGCCCCCAGCCCGAAAACATCTACGGCTACCAGGCCCTGCGTCAGATATTCGGCACCGAGCAGGCCGCCCGGATAGCCGCGTGGGCCGCCGCCCAATACCACCGGAAGCAAGCCGCCCTGGCCGCCGGCCTCGGTCCCGAATCCCCGGCCCGGCCCCCGCCCCCGGACACCATCTGGGACCAACCGGCGGAGGAACTGTACCCGGAAGACCGGTCGCCGCCGGACCCGGAACCTGACGCTCCCGATGCGCCCAAGCTAACCATGCTTGAGGAATATTTAATCCACCGCCACCGGGAGCGCGCGCGGAACGACCGGAATAACTGGGATGATGACCCGCCCGGCTTAATCTATGACCGGGTTACCATCCCCATAATACCGTGACGCCCCAACCCGGGGCGCCGCGGTCCTTCACGCAAAAAATACTCTGCGTCCTCGGCGATCTCGGCGGTGGGAACGTCCCCGCCCGGGGGCGCCGCGCGGAATGCCGCCGCCGTTCCTCCGCCCCGCCGTATCCTTGAATTTGGCCTGTCAACCCCCTCCAAGCTCTGTGCTCTCCGTGGTGAAAAGACGCGCTCCTTGCCACGAAAGGCCCATGAGGGTATAACGGAACCTGCGGACCTGATGCAATTCCACCGGCCCAGGAGACGTAACGCATGGCTACGACACCCGGCAGCCACACCCGCAGTCATACACGGGGAACCCAGGGAGAGTATTCCCACCGGCCCATGACCTGGGGTACCCGCGGCATGGTCGGCGCCGGGACCCAGCTAACCGCCCAGTCGGGAATGCACGTGCTTTGGCAGGGAGGCAACGCCGTGGATGCCGCCGTGGCCACCGCCCTTGCCGCGGGTGTTTTGGAACCCACCGCCTCCTATTCCCTGGGCGGTGAGGTCGCTTTTCTGTTTTACGACGCCTCCGCCGGAAAGGTCCGGTCGGTTGTGGGCCAGGGGTGGGTCCCGGAAAAGGCAACCATGGACCTGTACCTGGAACGATGGGGGGAAATTCCTTTTGGCGTCCTCAGCACCACGGTGCCCGGCGTGATTTCCGCCCTGATCGCCATGCTGGCGGACTATGGAACCATGAGTTTCAGCCAGGTGGCCGCATCCGCTCTGTCCTTCGCTCGCGACGGATTCCCCGCCTACCAGTTGCTGAATAGCGGAATAACCGGTTGGCGGGACAACATCGGCAAGTACCCCGATTCTGCACGGGTCTACCTCCCCGGCGGCAAACCGCCGGTGTTGGGCAGCATTTTCAAGCAGACCGACTTGGCCAACACCCTATCCATGATGGTCCAGGAGGAAACGAGCGCCCTTGGCCGCGGGTTGGGCCGGGAAGCGGCTATCCAAGCCGCCCGGGACCTTTTCTACAAAGGAGACCCCGCTCGTCGAATGGTCAAGGCTTTGCAGGACATGGGCGGGTTGTACTCGGTCGATGACTTCGGCGACTATGCATCCCCTTGGGAGGATCCAATCTCGACCACCTACCGGGGCTATGAAATCTTCACCAACCGGACCTGGACCCAGGGCATCTGCCTGCTGCAAGCGCTCAACATCCTGGAAAACGACGACCTGGTGTCCATGGGCCACAACTCGGTCCAGGCCATCCATCTCCAGGTTGAATCGCTGAAATTGGCCATGGCCGACCGGGAGCGGTACGTCGGCGACTCGGACTTTCAGGATGTTCCCGTGGACGGCCTGCTGAGTAAGGAATACGCCCGGTTGCGGCGCAGTCTGATCGACCCTAACGCCGCCCTGGCCGACTATCCGGCCGGCGATCCCCAGGGACTCCAGGCTGTCGCCGACCCGGTCCGTTCGGCGTCGGCTCCCAGGGCACTGGAGACCCCGGTTGGCGGCTCCGACGGCACCACCTACCTGGCGACGATCGACGCCCAGGGCAACATGGTGTCGGCCACGCCCAGCACTTTTTCCGGGTTGTCCAAGGGAATGATACTGGGTGACACGGGCATTCTGATAAACAACCGGGGCTGTTATTTCTGGCTGGACCCGGACAACGCCAACTCGCTGCAACCCCGCAAACGCCCCAGGACCACTCCCTGCACCTTTATCATCCTGAAGGACGGGAAGCCGTTTATGACCCTGGGCACTCCCGGCGCCGACAGCCAGGTGCCCAGTGATCTCCAGGTGTTGAACAACATCATCGACTTTGGCCTGAACCTGCAGGAGGCCGTTGAAGCGCCCCGTTTCGGCGTCAACAGCTTTCCCAGGTCGCCCTGGCCCCACGAGACCTACCCCAACCAACTTGACCTGGAAGACCGGGTCCCGGAAGGGATTGCCGAAAGCCTGACCGACCTGGGCCATCGGGTTGACCGCGTCGGTCCTTGGGGCGTCAGCAATGGATTCGCCCCCGTCATGGTCGATCCGGAATCCGGTGTCTACGTCGGCGGCGCAGACCCCAGGAAAGAGTCTGTGGTCACGGGCTGGTAACCCCAACCCGTCGCCGGACATCCAATCCCCAACCGTTGACCCAACAGGAGCGAAAATTGACCACCGCAACGCCTGAAGAGGCCAGGACCCAGATCGTAAACCTGGTCCGGGAGTTTGTCCGCCGGGACGTGGCCCCGGTCGCTCAGGAATTGGACCGGGAAGACCGGGTCCCTCATGATTTGATCGACCAGATGAAGGAGATGGGCCTGTTCGGCATAACGGTCCCCGAAGAATACGGAGGGCTGGGGCTGGACTACACCACCTTCGCCACTATCTTCGAGGAGCTCAGCAAGGGTTTCATGAGCCTTAGCGGCGCCATCGGGACCCACCACATCCTCACCTACGTGCTGGTCCACTACGGCACCGAGGAGCAGAAGGAGCGGTTTCTGCCCGACTTGGCTTCCGGCCGCAAGAGGGGAGGGCTCGCCCTGACCGAACCTGGCGGCGGCAGCGACGTCGCTAACCTGGCGACGTCGGCGACCAAGGACGGCGAGGAGTACGTAATCAACGGCGCCAAAATGTTCATCACTAATGCACGCTACGGCGACTCCTTTTGCCTGCTGGCCCGCACCGATCGGAATGCCCAGCCCAATCACCGCGGCATCAGTTGCTTCGTGGTGGAAAAAGGAGACCCCGGTTTCGAAAACCCCGGAATTAAAGTAGGCCGCGACCTGGACAAAATGGGCTACCGAGGCTTGGACACCTGCGAGTTGGTGTTCGAGGACTGCCGCATCCCGGCGGAAAACCTCGTAGGGGAACAGGAAGGACGCGGGTTCGGTCAAGTGATGAGTGGGCTTGAGACAGGGAGAATTAACGTTGCCGCCCGGGCTGTCGGCGTGGCCCAAGCCGCTTTCGAGGCCGCCATCCGCTACTCCCAGCAGCGCGAAACCTTTGGCGTTCCCATATCCCAGCACCAGGCCATTCAGCTCAAATTGGCCGACATGGCCACCAAGGTGCAGGCAGCCCGCCTTTTGACCTACGACGCGGCGGCTAAGAAAGACCGGGGGGACCGGGTAGACCTGGAATCCGGAATGGCCAAGCTCTTCGCCAGCGAAGTTTGCGGAGAGGTCGCCATGGAAGCGGTGCGGATCCACGGCGGGTATGGCTACATCAAAGACTCCCCCGTAGAACGCTACTACCGGGACGCGCCGCTAATGATCATCGGGGAAGGCACCAACGAAATCATGCGCCTGCTCATAGCCAAGCAACTCCTGGCCCGCCCGGAATACCAGGTCTAGGGGCCTTCGGTCTGGGTCCTCCGTGCTATTCTTAGATGACCTCCCACAATATAGCAAAGCAAAGGCAGGAGTGGCGCCGGTTCATCGCACTGTCTGGTATGTAGAAGTTATTCAAGGGATTGCCGAATGACCTACACTTTTAAAGTTTCCTTGCAAGAGGAAGGTGACGGGCGGTGGAGTGCTTGGATTGAGTCTTTACCCGGTTGCGCTACTTGGGGATACACCAAAGATGATGCCTTGCAGTGCTTGCACGAAGCCGCTGTGTTGGTCCTGGAAGACATAATCGAATGCGGTGAACCTATTCCAGGCGAGGTTGAATCCGGTGACGGTATGGAAGTGGCTATTCATTTATGACCGTCCCATCCGGTCTGGTCTCTCGGCTCCGAAACGTCTCGATTCGCCAATGGATTGTTGCGTTGGAACGGGCCGGGTTCTTTTCTAGCCGCAGTAGGGGTGGTCATAGAGTATAACGGCACGCCGACGGTCGCCGAGTCATTCTCGGTTATCACCGTGCCGTTGCAACATTGCCCCCGGGAACATTGCGCCGGGTGCTATTGGATACTCAATGGACCGAGGATGATGCGCAGCGTCTCGGACTGCTTCAGCGTCAATAACAGCAGAAGGGCTGCCGGAGAAGGGAGGGCCGGAATTGCCTATCTGGCACCGGCCCTCCCCAAATGGCTATCCTGGGCGGGTTTCTCAGGGGTTAATTGGTAACGGCTTTACCCGCCGCCTTCCACTTCGTCGGAGTACAGGGGGTTGAAGGTTATGCGGAGCATGGGGGCATCGCTGGGGTTTAGCCACTGGTGGTGGGAGTCGGGGGGCACCATGACTGCGTCGCCCTCGGAAACCGTATATTCTTTTCCGTCGCAACTCAGCGCGCCCTGGCCTTCCAGAATGTAGGAGACGTGCTCCCACTGGTGAATGTGTCCCCCGGTATCCGAGTGGCTGACCGACCCGGGCGCCATGGCCCCGTTGTACAACAGGACCAGGTTGGGCGCTCCGTCCCCCTTGCCGATGAGGCGCACGCCCGCGCTCTGGCCCAGGTCACGGAAATTTCGGATCATGGGCGGCGGGCCCGTTCCCTTCTCTCCGGTGGTCCTGGCTCCGCCGGCCTGGGCGGATAGGGGGTTAATCTCCAATCTGCGGATAGCTCCTTGACCGCCGTCGTTCAGGGTGTAGTGGTCCACCTCCCCGGGCACGAAGATTGCGTCGCCTTCCTTGATCGGGTAGTTGTCGCCATCGCACACCAGGGTCCCCGAGCCGGCGAGGATATAGATTGAATGCTCCCAGGGATGGATGTGGTGAGCGCTGGTGGCGTCCGGGGCGATCTCCGAGTAGCTCATGGTGCAGGTGGGTGGGTTGTCTTCGGGCCCGACCAACCGGACGGCAGGCCCACCGGGCGTGAACGAATTCCTGAAATTCTTGATCAGTGGTTCCATTGGGTTAACCTCCTGCGTATTCAATCCTGCGCTGCCGTTCCCTTTAGACCTACGCTCCGCTTGAGGCAGTTACCGGCCTTTCCACTGGGGTTTTCGCTTTTCGGCAAAGGCCTTGGGACCCTCTTTGGAGTCCTCGGTGGCCAGCAGCCGTTCGTAGGCCAGGTAGGTCATCCGGCAAATATCCTCGTTGGTCATGTTCTGGCCTTTGTAAGCCAGTTCTTTGAAGGTTTGCACCGCCAGGGGGGCGTTTTCGGCGATTTGCTCCGCCAGTTTCCTGGCCTCAGGCATGACCTGGTCGGCTGCTACCACCCGGTTGAGAAAGCCCATCTCGTAGGCCCTCTGCGCCGTGACCGGCTGCGCGGTAAGCACCAGTTCGAGCACTGCCGACAAAGGCATCGACTTGGGAAGAGTCGTGCCGAAGGGCGGAAGTAAGCTCCACTTGGTTTCGGTGATTCCCAGTTGGGCATCTTCCGATGCGACCCTCAGGTCACACATCTGGGCGATGGACCAACCTCCGGCCAGGGCGAAACCGTTGATCGCGGCAATGGTTGGCTTCCAGGTATTGGGCCACATGAAAGGGCGGTCTTCCGACATGCTGGCCGACGCCCTGGCCTGGATCCCTTCAGCGTTGTCGGCGGCCCGCTCCTTGAGGTCCCGGCCGGCGCAAAAGGCCCGTCCGGCCCCGGTGATGATTGCAACGTAGGAGTCCTGCTCCCCGTCGAAACGTTGTATGGCCTCGCCGAACTCCTGCCGCAACTGGCGGTTGATGGAGTTAAGGGCATCCGGCCGGTTCAGAGTAATTGTTACGATGTGGTCTTGCTTGTCGTAAAGGACCGTTTCGGCCAAAATCCCTATCTCCTTCGCGTCTGTCGACGGCGGCGGTGGGTCCCGGCCTTGATTGCCGGCAGATGAGGACTCTTATGCGTAGGGTCCCAAGTGGGTGCCGCCGATAACGTGGAGGTGTCCGTGGCTCTGGCTCTGCATGCCATCGGGTCCGAAATTAGAAAGAATCCGAAAGCCGTTGACCGAATGCATGCATCCCATTTCCGAGGCGACGCTCCCCATCTTCTGCATCAAGCCACTGCTCCACATTTCCAGCTGGCTCAGGTGCGCCTTGGGCATCACCAGGAGCATTAGGGGGACCCACGTTAGCTTGTTAACGATGACGATCAGGTCTTCGTCCAAGTAGCGGATCTTGGCCGGAGAGCGGCCCTGGATGATTTCACAAAAAACGCAGTTTGCCGCGGTGGTCAACAGCCGAGTTGCCTCATGAAAGATGCGGCCGGGTGTCAAACATTGTTCAACCGGGCTTCCCTGGGACTGTCTGAAGGTGGAATTTACGGCTCCAACCCGAGCAAAAGCCGGGCGCCCGGCGACGCCCTGTGAATATAAGCGTAGGGTACCGCATTGTCAACGCAAACCCGCGGAAGGCCAACGCTGTCGCATTCCAAACCGTTGGCACGACATCGTAAGTACCTTTATGCGTCCGGCCCTGGTAGGTCCTATGATATTATGATTCACGGAGGAGCACATGTTTAGATTGGCTGTTTTGACCGTCAGCACGACGGGGTCCCAGGGCCGAAGAGAAGACACCAGCGGCAGGGCGATCCAGGAAGCGCTGCCGCCGCCCGATTACGAGGCGGTCAAGTACGAGGTAGTGGCGGACGATAAGGCTACAATCGAAAGCCGCCTGGCTGAGTGGTCCGACTCGGGAGAGGTGGACCTGATCCTGACCACCGGCGGAACCGGGATGGGTCGCTACGACGTGACCCCCGAAGCCTGCTTGGCCGTGTTGGACAAGGAAGTGCCGGGGTTGGCCGAGTCCATGCGGGCCCAAACCCTACAGTTCACACCAATGGCAATGCTCAGCCGTTCAGTCGCTGGCATCCGAGGCTCCACCTTGATAATAACGCTTCCGGGCAGCACCAAGGGCGTCAAAGAATGCCTGGACGTGGTGCTGCCGGTGCTTCCCCACGCATTGGAGCTTCTTCAAAAGGAATCTGTGTCAGAGCATCCCCTGTAGACTTGATCGGAGGTCACCGGCGATAGGGGACTGCTCTACCATTACACCGCCAACGCTCCGGCGGGCTGACTGATAACCACCAGGAGAGACTTTGATGTCACAAAATCCGGCCGAAGGAAACCCGGTTTACTGGCCGCGGGTGAAAGAGATACTTGATGGAATAATGGACCGGTGGGTCGAACGATGGGGCCGGGACCCGTTGCCTGGAATCCACGACTATTACTGGGACACCTCCCAGGAGCTAAAGGACAGCGTTCTTTCAGGGTTCCGGTCTATAGAGCCGGGAACACCAGGCCGGGAAACGGCGCTGGTCCGCTCTCTGGCTCGCGCCATTGCCAACCACGGCCGGATGCCCCTCCGCGGCCCGTTCGTGTCCCGAGAGGAGGTTGATGAAATCGTCACCTGGATTGATACGGGGATGCCAGAGGGGCCTTAGGCGCCGGCCGACAGCGGCTTCGTCGGGTTGCGGTGCAAAAAAATACCGCCCGGGGTTTGCCCTTTGTTGGGCTAGTCCCCGGCGGATTTGGGTTCTGGTGCGGCGGTAGGGTTAGGCCAGTACCGGCTCCGAGTCCTTTCGGTATACCTGGATTCGGTTGCGAGTGTGGTCCAAGATGGCTACTCGGCCCTGTGCGTCGGTTTTAACGGCGCAGGGATGGGTCAGGTTCCGGTCGTAGTCCGGGTCGTTGGCGTAGGCCAATGAGCGCTGGCGAATCATGTCCGGGTTGGAGAGGAGCTTTTCCCGGCCCAACCTGGAGATTTTGTGGTCGCCGCGCAACTCGGTGATGAAGCGGCCGTCCGGGCTAAGAACCTGTACCCGGTTGTTCAGCCAGTCGGCAACGTAGATTTCGCCATCTTTGTCAACGCTGACGCTGGTGGGGCGATTGAACTGACCCACGTTGCTTCCGGAATGTCCGAAGCTGGCCTGCCACTGGCCATCGGCGCTGAATTGTTGGATACGGTCGTTGCGCCAATCGGACACGAAGACGGAGCCGTCGGGGCCAAGGCATATGCCCCAAGGCATGTTCATCTGCCCCGGCCCGTCGCCGAAGCTGCCGAACTTGCTGATGAATTTGCCGTCCAAGGTGAATTTCTGCACGCGGTGGTTACGGCTGTCCGTAACCAGGATGTTGTCATGGGCGTCGACCGCCAGCCCTGCCGGCCGGTCAAGCTCGCCATCCCCGGACCCGGCGGTTCCCCACTTGCTGAGGTAGTCGCCGTCCCGGTTGAAGACGGAGATCCGGTTGAGCCATTCGTCGGCGACGTACACATTACCCTTGCTGTCAATAGCCAGAGCGGTGGGCCAAACAAACTGGCCGTCTCCCTCGCCATGAGAGCCGAACTCGGTGACATAGTCTTCATCCATGGTGAAGACGGTCACGTGGATGCCATCCGGTCGGTTTTCATAGGAGCGGTTCAGGGCGTAAACCAGTTCGTCGTCGCTCAAGGCCAGGTCTACGGCGTTCCGAATTCCGTTTCCGGAGAACTCCGCCCGGCCCAGAGAGTGGGAGTAGGAGAAGGTTCTATTTGAAACTCCAAAGAAATGGGTGCTCATGCTTCTTTCCTCGCAACGTTATGCTGAAAGAGACAACTCCCAATCTGGTGATCTCACGGGAGCAGTCTTCCGAATTCGTCCACTGGGGGACCCTCCGTCATCACGTTGGGCCCCGGATGGGGGCAACCGCCGGGAGGGATTGATAATATCCCTCCCGGCGTAGATTCTCGGCTCTTAGAAGAATTTGACCGATTCGAACTTTCCGCCGACGATTTCGACGGGGTCCAACTGCAGCCAATCCTCAACGATGGAAGTGTAGACGGACCGGAAGTCCATGCCCGCCTTGAGGTTGCCGCCGGCTTCCCGCTTGTCCGGCTCCAAGGACGGGTACTCGCCGTAGATTCCGCCTTTGACGTTTTCGCCCACTGCGAAGGCGATCCCAGCTGCGCCGTGGTCGGTACCGGAGCCGTTGTCAGTGACCCTGCGTCCGAACTCGGTGAACATGAACAGGGTTACGTTGTCGGAAGCGTCGTGCTCCCGCAGGTCGTCGAAGAAGGTCTCGACCGTGTTGGACACGTTGGACCAGAGCCCCGAGTGGAGGGCGGCCTGGTTGGCGTGGGTGTCGAAGCTGTTGTACGGGGAGGTGGTATACAGCACGCGGGTCCCGAAACCGGCCAGGTGGGTCTGAGCGATGTTCTTCATGTACTGGCCCACGGTGGTGTCGGAGTACTCGACACTGGAAGAATACATCTCCGGGGCGGTGGCCAGGATGTCGGCGCCCTTCAGGGCGTTTGTGCCGGTGCTGCGGATATAGTCCATCACTGCGCTGCGGCCGACGGCGGGAGAGTACATCCTGCCGAAAACGTCCAGCGCTTCGCCGCGGAGGTCTTCGCCTTCGATTCCCGTCAACAGACCGTAAGTCTCCAGGTCTCCTACCGAGGCAACCGGTACGCCGTCCAGGGCCAAAGCCCGGGGGAGGCCGCGGCCAAAGTTCACGCCGGTGAGCACGTTCTCATCCTGAGGGTCCACGGCCTTGATAACTCGACCCAGCCAGCCCTCGGTACCCACGGTGTCCGGCTCGCAGGTGTGCCAGATATCCATGGAGCGGAAGTGGGAGTAGCTGGGGGTGCCATAGCCAATGCCCAGGAAAATGGCCAGTTTACCCTCGTCCCAGAACTTCTTCAGAGGGCCCATTGTGGGATGCAAGCCCAGTTCGCCGTTGAGGGGGATGATCTGGTCTTCCGGGATTCCCAGGGTGGGGCGGGCGTCGCGATACAGACCGTTGTTCCGCAGAACCACGGTGTTCAGTCCGTCGTTGCCACCCGACAGCGAAAGAACTGCCAAGACCGGGTCTTTCTTAGTAGAAACCATTAGTTCTCCTCCATCGAATTTTTAGCGAATTTTTCCGGGTGTTCTTGTGTCCCCATTGGATTGGAGTTCAGGGTCTAACCGAACTGAAATTCAGCGGTCGCGGCAATCATCTGGAGCATCTCACCGGTCCGCCGGTTAAACTCGGCCTGCTCGCCGGCCGACGCATGGGTCAGGTTCCCGGCCTTCTGGGCGTGAGCGGTCAACTCGCCGCGGGTCTCGTCGGAGACAAGCAAGGGGCCTACCAGGTCGAGACAACCCTCAACAAACTCTGTGGGAGTGAGGTTGGTTCCCTGGGACGCCAGCCTGTGGACTATGTCCCTGACACCGGGCGTTTCAGTGTTGCCCAGGAATTCGGAGGCGAAGTTAATCCGCTCCACCAGGGTTCCGCTGTCGATCCACTCCCGGCCGGTGTGCCAACCTTCAACCGTCGGAGGATTCATCAGGTCCATGCCCATATACTTGGGCTCCTGAGAGATCTCGTACAGCCCCGGTTTGACTTCCTGATGCTCGCCAACCATCCGCAAAGTGCCGGCGACCACTTCCGCAGGGCTCTTTACCTTGGCGTAGCGCACGTCATCAGACTTGAAGAAGTCGGAGGTGAACAGGACCTTCAACATTGCGCCTATGTTGTAGTCGGAATCGAAGTAGGCCTTTTCCAGGGCCTTGATCGCTTCCTGGTCACGGGGCGGGGTCAGGCGCCATGCCGGGATCTGGGGCTCGTCGGCCACGAAGTAGTTATAGAGGTGGCGGGCGAGATACCTGGCGGTGGCCGGCTGTTTGCAGATGATGTCAATAATGTCATTGCCGTTCAACCTGCCGGTCTCCCCCAGGAAAGTCTTTTCGCCGTCGTCGTGGTCGGCGGGGTCAAACCGGAAATTCCAAGGGCTGCGGCCGTAGGGGAAGGGCGGGTAGGTGGGTTCCACGCTCCAACCGGTGAAAGCCCTGGCGCAAGTCTTCACGTCGTCTTCGGAGTAGTTGAACTGCTCATCCATGCCCACGCCCAGGGAGAAGAGCTCCAACAGTTCACGTCCGTAGTTTTCGTTGAGGGCTACCTTGTGGCTTTCGGTGTTGTCCAGGTAGTACATCATTCCGGCGAAGGTGGACAGTTTCATCAGAAGCTCGCGGAAGCTGCCCATTCCATATTCCCGGAACATCTGGATCATCCGGCCCATTTCCTGGCCGCTGTCGATCTTGCTATGCCCGGCGCAGAGAATCATGTGCCAGAACAGCGCCATCTTTTCCTGGAGCTGCCGGGGGCTGTTGACCATCCGGTAGACCCATTCCAAGACCAGGTTTTCGATTCCGGCGGACTGGTGATAGGAAGGGTTGTACCGAAGAATCAGGTCTTCTTCCAGGTTGGGCTGGTCATTGGGATTCAGCAACTCTTCCACCGTTGCTCCATACCCTTTGGCCGCTCTAGCCTCGATTTCCTCGCGGCTCGCTCCGAAGCCCGCTCGCCGCATCAGGTGGGCCATCAGTGCTACTTCTTGATCTGCCATATGCTCCTCCATACATTTTTCTGTTGTCCAGCCATGTTCCTCGCCTGACCCCTATGATGTTAGGCCAAAAAACCTGTCCGATTATAAGCCGGTTGACGGTCGTTTTCGCTCAACCTGATTAGGCTTCCAATTTGGGCAAGGCTTTTTGGTAACAATGGTTACGATGTAATAAGATATTATAACCTTCCGGTAGTGTCAATCAGTTGGTCGGCGGTGAAATTCTTTGACCGCGTGCCTGAAAGTCTTGCCGTGGTTCCTGTCATCCAACCCTCTATATCCGCACATCGAAACGGAATAATTATAGCACGCCAAGACCGCCGTAGCGATGGCCACACGCCTGCGAAACAGTCCCTGTCAGTTGTCATTAGACGCCCCCGTCGCTATCGCAGCAGGGGCAATCCAGACCCTGGTTGTCGAGCAGGTTGTTAGTGGCGACAGAGGCGTTTCCGGTATGGGCGAGCTTGGCGCGTCGTAAGAACTTCCTTGGAACCTGCCGGATTCCCGCTGCGTGGAGAATGACTGAGGAGAGGTGGCTAATGCATCCCAAACCCTGGCCAACCTGTCGATAAAGCCTCCTGTCTACATAGGATCTGTGTAGCGAATAAGATATCCTCGCTATAATCGGTATATGACAATGCTCAGGATTGCCCTGCTGGCCGCGCTATTCATCGCCTGGCCCGTGTCAAATTTGGGCCAGGTCTATGCGTGCTCCTGTGCAATGCCTGGAACTCCTGCCGAAGAATTGGCCAACTCTTCCCTGGTCTTCGCCGGCTCCGCCGTGTCGATACGAGAGGACCAGCCGTTTCTGGGGATCGACCGGCTGCCGGCGAACGGACCGACAACCTTAGAGTTCAAGGTCGATACAGTGTGGAAGGGGAATACAAAGGAAACAATGACCCTCGAAACAGCCCGTTACGGCGCCAGCTGTGGTTTTACCTTCGTGGAAGAGGAAGAATACATCGTCTACTCCCGCGACGGTAAGACTGTCAGTCTGTGCAGCCGGACTCGGTCCCTGAGTGATGCGCAGGAAGACCTCGCCGCCTTGGGCGAGGGGGAGTCGGCCGGGCCGAAGCTCACCGGCGAAACTTCAGAGACCGCCGGGGGATGCGGCGTATCACCGGGCGCCAGCCTCGCATCCGCCGATACGGCGTTGTTTGTCCTGTTGGCAGGCCTGATGTTCTGTCGGCAACGGAAGCACGGTTAACCCTTCAACCACCTTCAGTGCGCCAAGCTGATGAAGCCCCGTTCTTCCGATGTGCTGCCAACCCCTGGTTTCAAAAAGCTTCTCCCCCGGTCATCTAGCCCAATGGTCTCCTCACACGGGCTATTCAACATCGATGTGGCAGTAGAACGGCGCATGCGCGCTACACCCACAATCCCATAGGGCGACGCAAATAACACCCAAGATGTGCCTACTTGACACCGGCAAGTCGCTAAGCTAGGATGCCCGCCATCGGATAACGATGTAACGTTGGTAATCAGCCCGGCCTTTCTAGAGTCTGGCAACAGGTGTGGGTAAAGGAATCAAGCCCTATGGATTCCCCAGCCTGAGTTTGCAACAATGCGCCGTAACTCCACTAACTCCCCTATCCCAGCCGTGGCCGAGAGATCTCGGTGGCCGGAACTGCCGGCCATTTTCTCCCGGTACAAAGACTCGATAGAGAACGAACTGTTACGGTCTGTCCCCGAGTCTCAGGACAACCACCTCGATTCACATTTGCGGTACCATCTGGGATGGGTAGACCAGGCGGGCGCGCCCGTCGAAACCGCCCTGTCCCAAGGCAAGGCCCTCCGCCCAACTCTCTGCCTTTTCGCCTGCGAGGCCCTGGAGGCAGACTTGGCCCGGGCTCTCCCGGCAGCGGCGGCCTTGGAATTGACCCACAATTTCTCTTTGATTCACGACGATATTCAAGACCAGGATGTGGAACGTCGGCACCAACCCACTCTATGGTCCCTGTGGGGTGTCCCCCGAGCCCTGGTAGCCGGCGACGGTCTACAATCCGTAGCAAACCTCGCCCTGTCTTACGTGGCCGGCCCGTCTGTGGCGGCTGAGACTGCCCTGAGGGTTTCGCAAATCCTCAACGAGAGCACCTTGGAGATGATCCAGGGGCAGTGCCTGGACCTGGGTTTCGAATCCAGAACAGACATAGCGGCTGATGACTACCTTCAGATGATCGCTTTCAAAACCGGCGCGTTGATTCGGAGCGGGCTGGAAATTGGCGCCCTGCTGGCAACTGGCGACCCTGCGGCCTTTGAAGCATTCTCGGGGTTTGGCAACAGCGTGGGTCGGGCCTTCCAGATACGGGACGATTACCTGGGGATTTGGGGCGACCAAGCCACCACCGGCAAGGCGGCCGGCAATGACATAAGGCGACGAAAAAAGACCTTCCCGGTAGTTTTCGCCCTGGAGAAAACCTCCGGGGAAGCCCGGCGGGAGTTGCTGCGTATCTACGGCATCGAGGAACCGGACGACGACGACGTGACGCAGGTGCTGGGCATATTGGACGACGTGGGCGCCCAGGAACAGTCCCGCAGTATCACCCAGGCCAGCGCAAACCAGGCGCTGGAGGCGTTGAACCGCATCAAATTGCCCGAGTGGGCCGTAGCCGAAGCCGAGTCGTTGGTGGATTTTCTATCCAACCGGGAGTTCTAAGGCTGTGGCGTCGAATTCTTGAGTTCAATCAAACAGTATCAACTCAGCGTGAAATCGGCCCTTACCTGGATCCAGTTTAATTAGAAGGTGATATGACAACTGCAAAACGGCCGGCGGAACTAGCGGTCCGATTAGCGTGGTACATAATGAAAAACCGCCTTAAAGGCCGGAAGCGGTTTCCCCTGGTCACCATGCTGGAGCCGTTGGAAATGTGCAACCTGGCTTGCACCGGTTGCGGCCGGATCCGGGAATACAAGCCGGTGCTGGACAAGTTGATGCCGGTTGATGAAGCCTTGTCGGCGGTCCGGCAGGCCGGGGCGCCCATTGTATCCATTGCCGGTGGTGAACCCACAATTCATCCCCGGATTGACCAGATTATCAACACCTTGGTGGCAGAAAAGTACTTTGTGTACTGTTGCACCAACGGCCTCCTGTTGGAGAGAATGCTGCCCAAAATCCCGCCCTCCAAGTATTTCAGTTGGGTGGTCCACGTTGACGGAATGGAAGAAAGCCACGACGAGGCAGTGGCCCGCAAAGGGGTATTTAAAAAGGCGATCCAGGGCATAGAACTCGCCCTGGACCAGGGATACCGGGTTTGCACCAACACCACCGTGTTCCGGGGCAGCGACGTTGCCGATCTGTGGGAGATGTTCCGGTTTGTGGGCGGCCTTGGCGTGGAAGGATCAATGATATCCCCGGGGTTTGACTTTGAAGACGCGCCGGTCCAGGACATGTTCCTGACCCGAAGGGAATCCCAGGGGATGTTCCAAAAACTCCTGGACCCGGCCAAGACCGAGGGGATGCGCTTTTACAACAACCCCCTCTACCTCAACTTTCTCAAGGGGGAAAGGGACTATCAGTGCACGGCTTGGTCCAACCCCACCTACACGGTTATGGGCTGGCGCAAGCCCTGTTATCCCTTGGCCGATGAGCACGTGGAAGACGTGCAAGAGCTTTACGACGCCGAATTGTGGGAGAAGTACGGAGTAGGCAAAGACCCCCGATGTGCAAATTGCATGATGCATTGCGGGTTCGAGTCGGCCACCATCTTCCAGGCGGTATCCACCCCCAAGGATTGGGTGACGTTGATCAAGTCCGGGGCCGCGAAAAACGGAGGTCTTACCGCCGCCTGACCCGGGCGGTGGCTTTCGATAGGAAATGTTGACGAACAAATGTTAACGATAGTCGCCAGCATGGAGCGCGAGTTGTTCGGCGTGAGACGGGTGTTGAAACCCGGTCAGGGGCACGAATTGCGCGTTGTCGGAATTGGCCCGGACCGGGCAGGCGACGCCATGGGGCAAATATTTTCCACGGAGGTGGGGGCCGGTCCCCGCGGTCCCGTCCTCATGTTGGGGGTGGCCGGGGCGGTGGACCCTCTGCTCAAAGCTGGGGACTTGATTTTGGCTTCCAACTACCTCCGGCTGTCCAATCCGGCCGGCTCCTCCGGCGCGGCGCACCTGGAATCGTTAGCTCCGGATCTACGTATGAGCCGGTTGGCAGACCGCGCCGCGGCGCAGGCCGGCCTGCCGGTCAACCACGGACCCTCCCTCACGGTGGATTCGGTGGTCAGACTCGCCGAGGAGAAGGCGCAGCTTCATCGGGACCTTTCCGCAAACTCGGTGAACATGGAAGACTTTGCAGTGGCGTCCATTGCCCACCGGTTTTGCGTGCCGTTCCTCTCTGCCCGAGTGATTTTGGACACCTGCGAACAACCTTTACCCGCATATCTCGCCAGCCTCTCGGGTCCGGTGTCCCGGTCAGTCCTAGCCGTGGCGACGAAACCATGGCGAATCACCGAGTTGGCGGCGCTGTCCGCGCGGATGCGCCGAGCGCAATCCGTCCTGGCCCGGTTCGCCCAGGCTTTTGTTCACGAATTTGAGGCCACCGGGACCTCCGCCATCCCTGCCAAACCCGGTATGGCCATACCCGGTATGAGTGGGTTTCGATTCTCCGGTGAGACCGTTGGTATGGGTTCCTCCGAGGTCATCCGGTCATGAAAGTGCTGGTCACCGGCGCAACCGGGTTCATCGGGGGCAACCTGGCGCGGATGTTGTGGAGCCGCGGCTACGAAGTCAGCGCGTTGGTCAGGAGGGGCAGCGACGCTCGGGCGCTGCAGGACACTGGAATCCGGCAAGTGGCCGGGGATATCCTGGACCGGGATTCGCTGGACAGCGTGGTCCGCGGCTGCGAGGCTGTCTTTCATTGCGCCGCCGCCTACACTTTTTGGAGCCCGGACCCGAGCCTGGTCCACCGGACCAACGTGACCGGGACCGAGAATGTCCTCGACGCGGCCGGAGACGCCGGGGTTCCCCGCATTGTTTACACCAGCACGGTGTCAACCATCGGGCTGCCTGACGGTGGTTCCGCCGGAGAACCGGGAGACGAGGATACGCCGGTCCAGGCGCATCATTTGGTCGGGGTGTACAAGAATTCAAAATTCGAGGCCGAGAAACTGGCCCTGGACAAGGCCGAACAGGGTCTGCCGGTGGTGGTGGTTAACCCCACTGCACCGGTGGGAGCCTGGGACATCAAGCCAACGCCCACCGGCAGAATGGTGCTGGATTTCCTACGGGGACGCGTCCCGGTGTACATCAACACCGGGATGAACCTGGTGGACGTGGCAGACGTTGCCGCCGGGCACATTCTGGCCATGGAAAAGGGGAGAACCGGCCAGCGGTACGTTTTGGGTAACGTCAATCTATCCCTGAAGCAAGTATTCACTATGCTCGGGGAGTTAACCGGATTGCCGGTCCCACGCTTCAGGGCGCCACTCTGGCTGGTAGTCGCCGCCGGTCGCCTGGATGGGTTGGTCGAAGGCAAGTTGATGCGCCGGCGCCCCACAATCCCACTGGAGGGCGTCCGGATCGCCAAGCGACCCATGTACGTTAGGTGCGACAAAGCAATCGAAGAACTGGGACTGCCGCAGAGCCCGGTGGAGAACGCGCTTCGCGACTCCATTGCGTGGTTCGCCGGTAACGGGTACGTAAACCTCAAACACGCAGGGTCAAGATGATTTCTGACTCCCCGCGGGTCGAGCGCCCGCTTTCCAGAGACGCAGTGGACCGAACTGTGGCCCGCTGCCAGGAGTTCTTTCGCTCCAACCAATTTCAAGAAGGGTACTGGTGGGGCCGGCTGGAAGCCAACCCGACCATGGAAGCCGAGTACCTATTGCTTTCCCATTTTCTGGGCAAGGGCGACCCGGTACGTTGGGCCAAAATTGTTAGGTACATCCTGCAACAGCAGAACGAAGACGGGTCCTGGAGCCAGTACTACCAGGCTCCGGGAGACCTGAGCACCTCGGTGGAATGCTACTTCGCGTTGAAGTTAGCGGGGCAGCCGGCGGACTCCGAGCCCATGCAGAAGGCCAGGGAGTTCATTCTGTCGTTGGGCGGCGTTCCGAATACGCGCGTGTTCACTAAAATCTGGCTGGCATTGTTCGGTCAGTGGGACTGGAAGGGCACTCCTAACATGCCGCCGGAGCTGATGCTGTTGCCCACTTGGGCGCCCTTCAACATCTACGAGTTTTCAAGCTGGGCCCGGGGCACGATTGTGCCAATGCTGATAATCCTCACCCACCAGCCCATCTGCCGGGTGCCCGAGTACGCCAACATAGACGAGATTTACCCACTACCCCGAACCCTGATTGATTACTCCCTGCCCGAACCCGACCTCAGTTGGGGTTGGCCCAAGCTGTTTTACTACGTAGACCGAGCTATCTCCCTGTACCAAAAGCTGCCATTACATCCCCTGCGCGGACGGTCGGAGCGCCTTATCGTCGATTGGCTCAAGGAGCATCAGGAGCGTGATGGCTCCTGGGGCGGCATTCAACCCCCGTGGGTCTACAGTTTGATCGCCCTCCACCATCTTGGGTTCCCCATGGACGACCCCATCATGGACGCCGGGTTCAACGGCTTCGAGGGATTTGCCATCGAAGATGAAGAAACCTTCATCATTCAACCGTGCATCTCCCCGGTTTGGGACACATGCCTAGCGCAAATCGCATTGACCGAATCCGGAATCGCCCCCAACGCCCCTATGATTCAGAAGTCCACCCGGTGGTTGTTGGACCAGCAGATTCTGGACCCCGGGGATTGGAAGGTCCGGGCCAAGACGGCCGAGCCGGGCGGCTGGGCCTTTGAGTTCCAGAACGTCCACTACCCTGACATCGACGACGCGAGCGAGGTCATAATGGCTCTGGCTCAGGCCAAATTGAGTCCGGACCAGGACGCCCGCCGGAACCGGGCCATTCGACGGTGCATCGATTGGGTCCTGGCGCTCCAGAGCAAAAACGGAGGATGGGCCGCCTTTGATAAGGACAACAACCGCAAATACCTGGCTAAACTGCCATTTTCAGACTTCGGCGAACTATTGGACCCGCCCAGCGTCGACGTAACCGCCCACTTGGTGGAAATGTTTGGGAAGGTGGGTTACACCCGCAACTTTCCACCAGTCAAACGGGCCTACGATTTTATTCTCAAGGAACAGGAAGCGGATGGCTCTTGGTTTGGCCGCTGGGGGGTCAACTACATCTACGGGATAGGCGCGGTCCTGCCCGCCCTGGAGGCAATTGGCGAGGACATGGCGCTGCCTTACGTGCGCAGAGCCGTCCATTGGCTGTTGGACCACCAAAACGATGACGGGGGATGGGGGGAGAGTTGCGCATCATACGTGGACCCTGATTCGCACGGCGTGGGTCCCAGCACTGCATCCCAAACGGCCTGGGCGTTGTTGGCGTTGCTGGCATCTGGAGAACAGAACAGCGCCGCGGTCCAGGAAGGCATTTCCTATTTGATTGAAACCCAAACCGCCGAGGGTTGCTGGGACGAGCCCTATTTCACCGGGGCCGGTTTCCCGGGCTACCTGGTCGGCGAGCGACTCGATAGACCACCCCAACCCGGTGAAAGAGGGTACCAGGGCACAAATATGTCCGGCGGATTCATGATTAACTATCACCACTACCGGAACTATTGGCCTCTGTTGGCGCTGGGCAGGTATCGAAACACAACAAACTCCCATGGCAACAACGGAAGCCAGGACCAATCGGCCCCCCAAGCCAACCGGGCTGAGGGACCGGTTGAACACCAAAAAGGACGCTGAAGATTATGAAATCCAAGTCTTTCTGTCTGCACCTGGACACCCAAAGGGCCCCGGAATTCATCGACATCACAGATTGGGTCTGCAGATGTGTCGCGCAATCCGAGGTCGCAAACGGGTTTGTTGTGGTCTATTCCAAACACACCACCGCGGCCGTTAAGATCAATGAAAATGAGCCTCTGCTGGTTCAAGATATGGAGGCTTTCCTGGAGAAATTCTCTCCCAGGCATGGCTGCTACCAGCATAACGACTTCAGCATCCGCACTGTGAATATGAACGCAGACGAGTCTCCCAACGGACATGCTCACTTGCAGCATTTGTTGATGGGCACCAGTGAAACCATCCCCCTGGTAGACGGCGCTATGCAGTTCGGCGTTTACCAGAGCGTGTTCTTCGTCGAGCTGGACCACCCCAGGCCCAGGGAAGTCATGCTCCAGGTGGTTGGGGAGTAGACTCATTTGAGCTCAGCGTCGACCGAGCTACAGTCGGCCTACGACGAATGCCGCTCCATCACCCGACGGGAAGCCAAAAACTTCTACTACGCTTTCCTAACGTTGCCCCCAGAGCGGCGCAGAGCCATCTATGTCATCTACGCCTTCTGCCGGCACTGCGACGATTCGGTGGACACCGAGGGTTCCATCGAGGAAAAGCTGGCGACGCTTTCCCAAATCCGGCAGGACCTGGCCGGGTCTCCGCTCACCGGAGCGGCGGCTCCGGTCTTCGTGGCGCTGGCCGACGTGGCCAACAGGTACGACATCCCTCAGCAGCACTTCCAGGACCTGGTGTCCGGCGTGGAGACCGACCTGGTCAAGACCCGGTATGCAGATTTCCAAGAACTCCAGCAATACTGCTACCAGGTGGCTTCGGTGGTTGGGTTGATCTGTCTCCAGATCTTCGGCTTCCAAGACCTACGCGCCCGCCAACATTCCATTGACCTTGGGTTGGCGATGCAGCTTACCAATATCGCCAGGGACGTAAAAGAAGACCTGGACATGGGCCGCATTTATCTGCCGCAGGATGAAATAGCGCAGTTCGGGTATTCTGAAGAGGAGCTCAAGGCCGGCACGATGAACCAACAATTCGTCGAACTGATGCGATTCCAGGCGACACGGGCGAAAGAGTATTTCCACAGCGGCTTCCAGTTGCTGCCTTATCTTTCTCACCGTTCCAGGGCCTGCCCGGCGGTCCTGGGTGGACTCTACTGCGGGATATTGGACCGGATAGAGTCGCATGGTTACGACGTGTTTAACTACCGGGCAAGTCTGACCAAGGGTGAAAAGTTTCGCCTCCTGGCCCAAGCCTGGTTGGGCAGCTATCTACACGGTGTTTTTCCAACGCCAAAAGCGCGATGACCTTTGCATGGCCAGCGCCATCCAACAATCCAATGTCCGGCTTCCTTGAAACCCAAACCAGTCGTCGTACAGCCCCCCAAACCTGCGTGCACGGCGCCTGAGCCGGAGACAACGACTTGGCTGCCACCGAACCCAGCCGGCTTTTTCGGAGGCGCTCCCACCGGGCGGTGGACTTGCGTAGTTTGAAACCGCCGCGATATCCCGGGTCCCCAAATCGCCGCGACCGGTCCGTCCTCCGAGCTTACAGCGCATGCAGGGCGATCCCATTTAAACCGCCTTCACTCCCGCATCCACAGTAAAATCTAGATAACACTATTGGTATGCCTTCCTCCCCGCGGGCCAGGGAGTGGGTGAGCCCTCATCCTAACCTTCTACCAGCCGAAGCAGAGGGGATTTTCAGACGCCATACCTTGGGTATGAATTGTGACCCCCCTGACCCTGTGTGCCAAAACCTTGAGACACGCCGCTAGGTTGTGTTCAAATTGCAGTCAGCGTAAATGTCGCGGCTCAAGAATTGGGGCGTCATAATTGCCCAAATGCCGCTGCCGAGGATTTTTCGGACAACTTGTGGATGTATCGCCAGCCTTGATAGTTGAAATCTCGACCATCACCGGTCTCGCACTGGATTTAGCGGCTGAGGTAGCGGTCCCATGACCACTCCTCGGAAAACAGTCGCCGTCACTGGGTCTTCGGGGTACGTTGGCGCCACCCTGCTGCGTCACCTGGAAGAGTACGGCGCTTTTGACAAGCTGGTGGCAATCGACAACCGCCCCCTGCCGTTTCCGGTCCATAACGTGGTCGTCTACCGCCGGGATGTCACCGAGTCAATCCAGCATGCCCTGGCGGACAACAATGTTTCCACTCTGGTCCACCTGGCCTTCATCGGCCGCCGGGGCCGGAATCCACGAGAGGTCAATGAAATCCGGAATAGCAACTTGGCGGCGCTCCAGAACGTTCTGGAGTGCTGCGTCCGCGCCCGGGTGCAACACATCATCCATCTCAGCTCCCACACGGTCTACGGCGCGCGGCCGGATAATCCCATACCCCTCACCGTCCGGTCACCGCTGCGTGCGACGCCCGACTCTCCATTGGGGTATGACAAGTTGCTTTCCGAGCAAAAGATCCAAGAGTTTTCCGATCAACTTGGCAATACCAAGGTAACAATCCTTCGGGCTGCCAGGGTGCTGGGTCCCACCGCGCCGGCCCACACTATCCAGGCTTTTTCCCGGCAATGGCTGGTTGGCCCCATGGGCTACGACGCGCCGGCCCAATTACTGCATGAGGATGACTTGGCCCGGGTGCTTCATCTCTTCATTGAGAGGGAAATCCCAGGAGTATTCAACGTGGCCGGTGACGGAGTGGTGTTTTACCGGGAAATGGCCGACATCATCGGTAGTAAATTCGCAAGATTACCATTGTTTTTAGCCTATCCCCTGGTGCAGCTAGCCTCGAACATGCGCCTTCAAAGTGGTTACGCCGTCGATGAGTTGAATCCAATCAGGTATCCTATGGTGATGAACACCGGAACGCTGCGCCAAGCGACGGGCTACCAGTTCTGGCACACCTCAATGGAGACGCTGGCGTCCTTCGCCAATCCCAACCTTCTCTAACAGCCTCCGTCGAGTAAAACGGCTGCTGGGACCGAATGCCCGCCAAGACGCAACTCGTAATCGATACCGACCCCGGGGTAGACGATGCGATTGCCATCCTGTTGGCGCTGGCATCAAACTCCTCCGACGTTTTGGGCTTAACCGTTGTTGGCGGTAATGTTCCTCAGGCTAGGGGAGCCCGCAACGCCATGGCGGTCCTGCAATGGGTCGGACGGGACGACGTGCCGGTCTGCCGAGGCAGTTCAAGGCCCATGAGGGGACGGTTCCGTTACTCAGTCCCCTTCCACGGAGCCAGCGGAATCACCCGAAGGTTGCCCAATCCCCGGTCGAGCGGGTCCCTGGAAAGCGCCTTGGGGTTCTTGCGCCGGCAACTTCAGGACTATCCGGGTGAGGTCTCCCTGGTGGCGTTGGGCCCGCTGACCAATCTGGCGCGTTTGGTCTCAACAATCTCCGGCGACCTGGAAAATCCCCTCGCGTCGGCTGGATCCTTGACCATCATGGGCGGCGCGGTTGATACCCCGGGGAACGTTACGCGCTACTCGGAGTTCAACTTCCACAGCGACCCTTTGGCCGCTCATCGGGTTCTAAACTGCGGTGTTCCGTCGACCCTGGTTGACCTGGCCGGCTGCCGGCAGGTGGCCATCACCAGGGAGCAGTGCAACAGCCTGAGAGGCGGCAACGTCTACGGCCGGCTGGCCATCGAAATCTTGAAGGGCTGGTTCGAGCGGGACCCCAACCGCGAGAGCTTCCAGTTTTACGATCCATTGGCCCTGGCGGTGGCGTTAAATCCGGGTTTGGTCGCCACCCGGCGGTTATCGCTAAGCGTAGAATTCCACGACCCGGAACGTTGGGGGGAATGCCGGATTGAGGCAACTCCCGGCAACGTGGCATTGGTAACGGAAGTGGACCGGCAGGGTTTTTTCAGCCTAATGAATGAATTGCTGGACCTGCGAGGACTTGACCCGTCGACAGTGTAGCAGTCTGCCCGGCAACAAACCTGACGCTATTCCAACGCTGCCTGGGCTGCGGCCAGCCGCGCCACCGGGACCCGGAACGGGGAACAGCTAACGTAGTCCAGCCCCGCTCGGTGGCAAAACGCAACGCTGGGCGGGTCTCCGCCATGCTCTCCGCAGATGCCGACTTCCAGGTCTGGCCGGGTTTTCCGGCCGGCGGCAACCGCCATGCTCACCAGCAGGCCTACCCCCGCGGCGTCCAGGGTGGAAAATGGGTCCTCGGCCAGAATACCCTCTTCAATGTACGAACGCAGGAATTTGCCCTGGGCGTCGTCCCGGCTGAAGCCGAAGGTCATCTGGGTAAGGTCGTTGGTCCCGAAGCTGAAAAAATCCGACTCCTGAGCGATTTCCCCGGCGGTGAGGGCTGCCCTGGGGGTTTCGATCATGGTGCCGAATTTGTAAGCCACCTGGACGCCGAGTTTTTCCTGGACCTCGGCGGCGGTGGCGGTCAGATCCCGCCGCAAGCGGGTCATCTCCTCTCGGTCCACCGTTAACGGAATCATGATTTCCGGGTTGACCGGCAGACCCTCCTTCAATAACGAAGCACCGGCAGTGATTATGGCCGCAACCTGCATCCGGTAGATGTCGGGGAACGTAAGGCCCAAGCGGCAGCCCCGGTGGCCCAGCATGGGATTTTCCTCGCGCAGCGAGTCGGCAAGTCTCAATAGGTCCCGTTGGTCCTGTATTTCCTCGGCGGACGCTCCGGCGCCGCGCAGCATCTCAAGGTCGTGTTGCATTCCTTCATAAGGAGGCAGGAACTCATGCAGTGGGGCGTCCAGCAGTCTGATGATTACCGGCCTGCTGCCCATAACCCGGAGGATGTCCGTGAAGTCGTTGATCTGAAGCTGGCGTACCTGGTCCAACGCCGAGTAGAACAGCTTGACTTGCCTGGGAGATTCACCCCGGGTTTCCGGGTCTTCTTTCGACCAGTCCCGGGCAGCCACTGCGTTGAGCAGCATTTGCCTCACCGCCGGAAGTCGCTGCGGATCCAGGAACATATGCTCGGTGCGGCAGAGGCCGATGCCGCCAGCCCCCAAGGCCACGGCTTGGGCCGCATCGGCCGGTGTGTCGGCGTTGGCCATGACGCCCAACCGACGGACTTCGTCGGCCCAAGCCAAGAGTTGATTCGACTCCGACATGCTCTCAAGGCCGGGCTCCAACGTCTCCAGGACGCCCAGGTAGACATCCCCCGTTGCCCCATCAATGCTGATGGTCTGGCCTTCCTCGACCGTCTGACCTCCCGCCTCAAAGACCCTCATCTCCAGATTGACCTGGATCCCTTCACAGCCGACGATGCAGGGTATTCCCATGCCCCGGGTCACCACCGCGGCGTGGCTGGTGACTCCGCCCCGGCTGGTGACCACGCCCACCGAGGCGGCAATGCCGTGGATGTCGTCAGGCTTGGTCTCGGGGCGCACCAGGACCACCGACTCCCCTCGGGCCCCGGCTTCTGCGGCCCGATCGGCCTCGAAATATACCTTGCCGGATGCGGCGCCCGGTGAGGCTCCGAACCCTCGGGCCAACCGGGCGTCGTTCAACTCGGGTGACTCGGCTTCCAGCTTGAAACGAGGCACGAACAGCTGCACTATCTCCTCAGCCTGTACCCTTTGGATGGCCTCGTTCCGTTGAATCAACCCCTCGTTGGCCAGGTCCACCGCGATCTTCACCGACGCCAAAGGCGTCCGTTTGGCGCTCCGGGTCTGCAACAAAAAGAGGCGGCCGTTTTCCACCGTAAATTCCACGTCCTGGACGTCCCGGTGGTGGGTCTCCAGGGACTTGGCCAGGTCCATCAACTCCCGGTGTGCCTGAGGCATGACGTTGGCCAGGCTGGAGATCGGTTGGGGAGTGCGCACACCGGCCACCACGTCTTCACCCTGGGCGTTGGCCAGAAACTCCCCGTAGACTTCCGGCTGCCCGGTGGAAGGATTTCGCGTAAACAGCACGCCGGTGCCGCTGGTTTCACCCAGGTTGCCGAATACCATGCTCATAATGGTGACTGCGGTGCCCAGGTCATGGGGAATGCCGTTGTGGTCCCGGTAGAATACGGCTCGGGGATTGTTCCAACTTTGAAACACCGCCGCCACCGCGTCGGCCAACTGCTGCCAGGGGTCTTCGGGAACGTCGGTCCCGACAGCACCACGCACCGCCGCTTTGTAGTCGGCAATGATCCCTCGGAGTTGGCTGTCGTTCAATTGGTAGTCCAACTCCACGCCGGCTTTCCGCTTGTGTGCGGCCAGAACGTTCTCAAAAGTCTCTCCCGGTATTTCCAGGACCACGTCGGCGTAGATCTGTAGAAACCGTCTGTAGGCGTCATAGGCCGGCCGCGGGTCGCCCATCATGGACGCCAGGCCCTGGACGATTTCATCGTTGATGCCCAGGTTCAAAATAGTGTCCATCATCCCGGGCATGGAGACCTTCGCACCGGAACGCACGGACAGCAGAAGCGGGTTCGTTGAAGCCCCGAAAGTGCGCCCCAAGGAGTTTTCCAAAAGGTGAACGTTGGCCTTAACGTCGTCGAGAAGGCCCGCCGGGAGGCGGTTTCCCAAGTCGTTGTATTGGTCGCAGACGTGGGTCGTTATGACAAATCCCGGGGGAACCGGCAGCCCCATCGAGACCATTTCGCAAAGGTTGCTTCCCTTGCCGCCGAGCAGGTCGGCCATGGAACCGTTCCCTTCATCAAAACGGTACACCAGTTTTGTTGGTTTTGCGGCTGAGGCGGGCTGTGCCATAACACTTTCCTATGCGGTCGCGGGGCGACCATAGCGACGTTGTCTGGAGTAAACCCGATGGGGTTGTGGGGTGGACCCGATTATAATCGCCGAGTCCCTTAAATCAACGAGTCCCGGATACCGGAACCGTGCGTCGAATCGGCTCAGTTGCGGAAAGACCCAATCATTAGGAAACCAGAGGCTTTGGTTCTACACAAATTAGGGGATCGGAGGACTTTTTCCGTAGGTGTCGGCAACCGGCTAAATCTCGCGAAACGGGTGGGCCGGCTCTTCCAGGGAGAAGTCGTTTTCCCAAAGTTCATTCAGAAGGGCCTGTTCCTTGTCGGTCAGGTCGGGAGTTTCCGGCGTGTCGGTGTACTCCTTCAGTTCGTCCAGGTTGGTTAAATTGGGCAGCACCGACACGATGGAGGGTTGGGCCAGGCAGAATTTGATGGCCGACTGACTCATGGTGCGAGTGTCCTCTTGGACCAGGAACTTTATCTGCTCCGCCTTTCGGATGGCCTCGCGCATCCATTCGGCTTTGCGCGAGGCCCGGTGGTCTCCCTCGTCAAAGCTTGGCGGCTCAATGTACCTGCCGGTCAGCACCTCCGAAGCGTGAGGCACCCGCGACAGCAGCCCCACTTCTTCCTCACCGGCAATCGGGAAAAAGTCTCGGGCCGGCTCTTGTTCAATGATGCTGTAAATGATCTGCACACTGTCCACGTGCCTCTGGCGCATGGAAGCCTCGCCCTCTTCAAACCAGCCAATGTCCGGCCCGAGGGCCGAGCCGAAGTACCGTATCTTGCCGTCGAACTGAAGCTGCTCCAAGGTCTCAAAAAGCTCGTCGCGCTCCAGGGCGGTCATCTTCGGGTTGTGAATCTGGTACAGGTCGATGTAGTCGGTCTGCAGGCGGCGCAGACTCTGCTCACAGGCGTAAGTGACGAACTCCCGGTCAAACCGTTGGACCCGCTCCTGGTGGCCAACACGGGGAATCGACTTGTCATAAAAATCGTAGCCAAACTTGGTGGCGATAATCATTTCCCTTCGCCGGTGGCCCAATACTTTGGCCAATATATCTTCGCCGAAACCCTCTCCGTAAGTGTCGGCAGTGTCAAAGAAGTTGACGCCTATCTCCAGGGCGTTTTCCAACAGAGACGCCTTGCCTTCATCGGAGATTTTGCCCCACCAGTCGGTGGCCACGGTCCAAACCCCAAAGCCGATTTCCGACAAAACCAGGTCTGTCCGGGGCAATTGACGGAATTTCATACGTTTCGAACCTGTCCCAAAATATTGTTCTATCGAGGTGGGGTGGTCTGCAGGCAACAAGGATGGGTTGAGGGCCGGTTGTGACTATCAAGGGACCACAGCAGCACAGGGCCGAGCCCGGAGATTATCCGATTGCCGGCGCGGCCAAACTTCCTTTGATTTCGTCCACCTGCCGTTGGAACTCTTCGTCCGAGAGCACCGGTTGGAGTTGGCCCAGGTTAACTGTTGGGATGATGTCCACCCAGGACGTGCACCCACGGTACTCGGGGATGAATGGCACCACAACTGGGTTTTGCATCTGGTAGACCCGGAGCAGGATTATCGAGAGCGGGACCATGGGCTTCCAGTGGAGCCTGGACTGGGCGTAGGAGTTGGTCCAGATGTAGAACGGCGACAAGGCGTCGACCGGTTCCTGCTGGGAGACCTCCACCATTTCCTCCACCTTGGCCCAGTGGGTGAAACGGATCTCATCCGGGTTGTGAGCTTCGGCCAGAAGACTTCCCAACTGGGACTGGTAATCTTCCTTCAACAGGTCTTCGCGCTGGTGCTCGTAGGTCGAGTATAGCAGAAAATCCGGGTGGACGACCCGAAAGTCCTTGCTGTCTTCGTGAATGCCGCCCTTGCGCAACAGGAGAATTTGCTGGCCTCGCGCCAACGCGTCCACCGTCACTGCCCACTCTTTCAACGCGATTTGACAATTCGTACTCAAATCAGTCTCCGCTACCTAAGAACTGCCGCCTCCCCCGCATCGCATAATCTTAACATCGGGAGGGTTTTTGCTCAAACCCTGGAGCGCCATTGGCAAGGGCCAAAAGCCGCATCGCAGGGTCTCAGACAGACGAGCGGCAGGCGTGTTGTGTTCGACACTAATCGCCGTCACCGACAGCGGGCCGATGTGGATTAAGCCAGGGCTGAGTTGATGAAAGACCGGCGCTGGTTAGCTGGAAACGGCCAGGTTTTCCAGGCCCAACACGGTTGCCAGGTTTTGCGAGGTGACCTGGGTCACCTCTTCCAGGGTAATACCCTTGAGGTCGGCCAACCGCTGCGCCACGGCCTGCACGTGCCGGGGCTCGGTCCAATTATGGCGGTACTTCTTGAAGGGTTGGGGAGCGGCATCGGTCTCCAGCACAATGTTCTCTAGAGGTATGACGGTGGCCACCTCTTCCAACTCGGGCAGGCGCAACAAAGGGCGGGCCAGGGAAATGAAAAATCCGCAGTCGATGGCTTCCCGCGCCGTAGCTTCATCGGCCTGAAAATAGTGCATCACGCCGCCGACGTCACCGGCCTGCTCTTCTCGCAGCGTCTGGAAAACCTCCGGATGAGACTCCCTGGAGTGGAATATGATGGGCAGCTTCAGGCTCTTTGCCAACCGGATGTGCTGGCGGAACACCTGGTATTGGACTTCGTGGTCGGGAGAAGAGGGGAGAAAGTCCAGTCCCACCTCGCTGATGCAAACCACCTTGGGTGAGGACTTGGCCAACCCTTCCAGGGTCTGGTACACCTCATCGGTCACCGGCTCGAAGGCCTCCATGGGATGAATACCCACCCCGGCGAACATCATGTCATACTGTTCAGCCATCCGGATGCAAGCCCTGGTTGAATCCAGGGTGGTTCCGGCGGAGATAATGCAACCGACGCCCGCTTCCCTGGCCCGCTCCAGAATCTCTGGCATTTCCGCCGGGGCGTATTTGTCCAAATGGGTGTGGCAGTCACCCAGCAGAAGTGTGTTTTGGTCACCAGTAGCGCTCATATTTCAGTACCTCGCCGAACGTTATACAGCCAGCCTCGAGGAGCGTCAACCGCTAAGGTAGTCGTGTTAGAAAGTCCAACACTCCCGTAACGCTCAAGGAGAAAAGAATCCACCTGGACTACGTTCTCAACCTTTAGAACGCAGATAGGGAACCTCATAGCCGGATTGACCAAGGTCGGGGATGCAGCAGCAATTCCTTCACCGTCGCTGCAATGACGATCAGCCAGTATAGTAACAACGCTATAGGCGTTTGCCTGCGACGTTGACACCTGCCGGGCTCACGCGGTAAATTGAAGCCACAATTGAATACGTGCCCGGGGGGAGCTTGGGAAGCCAGGCTGAGAGGTCCCGATATCTTGGGACGACCCCGAGAACCTGATCTGGGTAATGCCAGCGAAGGGACGTGGTCCTTCTGCTAATGTGTGAGCCGCCCGGATAGGGGCGGCTTTTTTGTTTCGCTGTAGAATTGGAGCACGGTGAAAGGAGAATTAATGACAGGCACAATCGGAGTCATCACGCGCGTTGTTGTACTGGTTCTATCGATGAGTATTCTTGTGGCGATGACGGCATGCGGCAGTGAAGACGAAGACCGCGAGCTCGTGATAATGACCCACGGCAGTTTTGACATCGGCGAGGATGTCATCCAAGAGTTCGAGGCTGCCAACGACGCAACCGTTGTTTTCCAGGATGCCGGAGACACCGGGCTGGCACTGAACCGCGCTATCCTGGAGAAGGGCAATCCCTCCGCAGACCTGCTCTACGGCATTGACAACACCTATCTCGGCCGTGCGCTCCAAGAAGAGGTTTTCGACACCTACAAGTCCGAGAACCTCGACGTAGTTCCCGAACGGTTCATCTTCGACGACACGAACCACGTAACGCCCATCGACTACGGATACGTCAACATCAACTATGACAAGGCGTTCCTGGAAGAGGCCGGCCTCTCGCCTCCGTCGACCCTGGAGGAGCTGACCGGTCCCGACTGGAAGGGCAAGTTGGTGGTGGAGAACCCGGCCTCATCCGCGCCCGGCCTCTCTTTCCTCATTGCGACTGTCTCCTATTTCGGAGAGGACGACGACTACGACTACCTGGATTTCTGGAGGGACCTCAGGGCCAACGATGCTCTGGTAACCGAAGGCTGGACCGACGCCTACTACACCAACTTCACCAAGTACGGCGGCGACCGCCCGCTGGTTGTGAGCTATGCCACCAGCCCGGCAGCCGAGGTGTTTTTCTCGGAGGTAGAGCTCAGCGAGCCGCCGACCGGCAACATCCTGATCGACCGGGCGACCTTCCTTCAGATTGAAGGCATAGGGATACTCAAGGGCGCCAACAGCCCGAGGCTGGCCCGCAAATTCATCGACTTCGCACTGGATACACGCTTCCAGGAGGACTTCCCGGACAAGATGTTCGTCTACCCGGTCAACCCGAACGCGAAGACTCCCGACTTCTTCAAGTTCGCCGAAGTACCGACTCAGCCGGCCGACATCGGCCCCGCCGAGATAGACGAGAAGCGCGAGGGGTGGATCGACGCCTGGACACAGGTCGTTCTGCGGTGATGCAATCGTCGAAGGCAAGGTTAGGTTGACCGGCAATGGCTCGCCGCCTGCTCGTCTTCGTTCCGCTCGCCTACCTGGCCCTGTTCTTCGTTTACCCGCTCCTGACCATCCTGGCCCGGGGCCTTGAAGGCGACGCCATGGGACTGGCCCCTTTCGGGAGATTGCTGGGCGACTCCTACTACCTGGGCCGGATCTGGTTCACCATTTGGCAGGCGGCAGTCTCGACGGTACTGACCCTCGCCGTCGGACTCCCCGCGGCCTATCTGTTTGCCAGGCATGAGTTTCCCGGCAAGACCATCCTGAAGGCCGTTTCCACCGTCCCGTTCATCATGCCCACTATCGTGGTGGCCATGGGGTTCGTCGCTCTTCTCGGCTCCCGCGGTCTGGTGAACACATTCCTCATGGACGCGTTTGGGCTGAGTTCACCTCCCATCAGAATTGCCAACACCCTAACGGTCATTCTCATTGCCCACGCCTTCTACAACTATTCCATAGTGGTAAGGATCGTCTCCGCCTTTTGGGCCAACATCAACCCCCAGATCGAGGAGAGCGCGGCGATGCTCGGAGCGGGGCGCGTCCGGACCCTATGCCACGTTACGCTGCCGGTCCTGCTCCCGGCAATTGCGTCCTCCGCACTGCTTGCTTTCGCGTTCTCGTTCACTTCTTTCGGCGTGATCCTGGTCCTCGGCGGCCCCCAGTTCGCTACCCTGGAGGTATCGATTTACGAACTGACTGCTAAACTCTTCCGGCTGGAGTTGGCCGCTGCGCTGTCCATCATCCAGATGTTCTTCACCTACGGGTTCCTGCTGGTCTACGCCAGGTTCCAGCAGCGGGTCTCGGTTCCGGTTGGAATCATTCCGCGCGAGGCTTCGGCGCGCCGGCCCCGACGCTTCGGCGACACCGCCTTTATTGTCACGATGGTCCTGGGGTTGGTGATCGTCCTTTCGCCGCTTCTGGCTTTGGTGGAACGAGCGGCCACTGCCGGCGGAGGATATTCGCTGGCCCACTTCCAAAGCCTCTTCTCCAATGAGAGAGGCTCATACTTCTACCTGCCGCCAGCCTCCATAATATGGAATTCACTGCGCTTCGCCGGTGCCACCGTGGCAGTATCCATGATCGTCGGCACGGCGGCGGCCTACTTCCTCAGCCGGCCCAGGCGGCGCGGCACGAGTTCCGCCGACGCCCTTTTCATGATGCCCCTGGGCGTGTCGGCCGTGATCCTGGGATTCGGCTTTTTGCTGGCGTTCAACCGCGGGCCGCTCGACCTCCGGGCTTCTTGGGTGGTCATAGTCATTGCCCATTCCCTGGTGGCTTACCCCTTCGTGATAAGAAGCCTGCTTCCGGTGCTTCGCGGTATGCCCGCCCATTTCAGAGAGGCGGCGGCGGTCCTGGGAGCCTCCCCCTTCAGGACATTCATCCACGTCGATCTGCCGATCATTTCCCGCGCCCTCTTGGTTGGCGCAACCTTCGCCTTTGCGGTGTCTATGGGAGAGTTCGGGGCCTCATTGCTGCTAGTGCGGCCCGAGCTTACGACCATGCCGGTGGCGATATTCCGTCTCCTGTCCCAGCCCGGGGAGGCCAACCTGGGCCAGGCTCTCGCGATGAGCAGCCTCCTAATGTTGGTAGTGGCCCTGGTGTTCGCGGCAATAGAGCGTTTCCGGTACCGGGATGTGGGCGGCTTCTGATGCCGCTGCTGGAGGTATCCGGGATCAGCAAGAGCTTTGGCGGCATTGCGGCCGTGCGCGGCGCGTCCCTGGGAGCCGAGCCGGGGGAAATCGTCTGCCTGCTCGGCCCCAGCGGTTGTGGCAAGACAACGCTATTGCGCCTTATCGCCGGACTGGAAGCGCCGGACACGGGCTTCATCGCCTTCGAGGGCCGCGTGATTGACGGCCTGCCCCCGCAGGAAAGGGGATTTGGCCTCATGTTTCAGGACCTCGCCCTCTTCCCCACGATGGATGTCTTCGGCAACGTGTCTTTTGGCCTTCGCATGCAAAAACGTTCGCAAAGGCGCTCAAGGGAAGAGGTCGCTCGGCGGGTTGACGAGCTTCTGGACCTGGTCGATCTTGCCGGGTTCGGCCGGAGGAAGGTCCACGAGTTGTCGGGCGGCGAACGCCAGCGGGTGGCGCTGGCCCGGTCGCTGGCGGCCGAGCCCCGGCTGCTCATGCTGGACGAGCCCCTTGGCTCCCTCGACAGGCGGTTGCGTGAGTCGCTCCAGACCCAGGTCCGGGCCATTCTCAAGGAGGTCGGCGTGACTGCGGTCTACGTCACCCACGACCGGGACGAGGCGTTCGCCATGGCCGATTCTATGGTTGTCATGGAGCGAGGCGCCGTCGTACAGTCCGGCACACCGGACGACCTGTACATGGCGCCCCGCAGCGAGCTTGTGGCGAGGTCAATGGGCATCAAGAACGCCCTGACCGGAACTGTCGAGGGAAAGGACGGCGGGACCGGCTTCGAATGCGCCGTCGGAATGCTGGCAGCGAGCGAACCACAAGCCTCCGCCTTCCACGGGGGCGACGAGGTCCTGGCGCTCATCGACGAGAGACGAATAGTCCTTGCGCCGTCGGGGGAGATGGGGGGCGGAGCGTCCAACAAAATCAGCAACCAACTTGAGTGCGTAGTGGAAAGCCGCCGTTTCCACGCGGGGGAGATCGAGATAGTAGTCCGCGTCGGACGTGGCACCCTGACCTGCCTGCTCAAGCCCGATCGGGCCGGTCCCGGAGCCGGCGACCAGGTCTTGGTAACCATCCCGCCCGATGCCATTCGCCTGGTCCCACATGGGTAAGGCGCCCGCCGGGCGCCGGCTGTGCCCCAGTCCATCTCCACTGCGCCGTGCCTGATTTCCACGTTGACACCTACTTGGGCCGGTGATAGCATATTGTCTACCTAAAAGGTCGACAATTGCGGACGGCCTTGTTTAGCCTACTCAGCCACCCCCCGAGGAAAGGATGACCCAGACCCCTCATAACGCTCCTACCGCCGCGCCCCAGGTAATCTCGCGAGGCTCCACTACTTCCAGCGATCTGGAGGCCGAGTACAAGTGGGGATTCACCATTGACATCGAGTCAGATGTCGCCCCCAAGGGCCTGAGCGAGGATGTGGTGCGCCTGATCTCGGCCAAAAAGAATGAGCCGGATTGGATGCTGGAAAACCGGCTGAAGGCCTTCCGCTACTGGGTTACGCTCAACCAGCAGGCTCCGACGTGGGCCAACGTAGATTACCCTCCCATCGATTACCAGGACATCCATTACTACGCCGCTCCAGGCAGCGGAGGCGACCAGCCCAAGAGTCTGGACGACGTAGACCCGGAGATACTCGAGGCCTTCGACAAACTGGGGATTCCCTTGGCCGAGCGGGAACGGCTCGCCGGCGTGGCAGTGGACGCTGTCGTGGACAGCGTGTCCGTGGCCACGACCTACCAGGCAACCCTGGAAAAAGCGGGCATCATCTTTTGCCCCATCAGCGAGGCGATTCAAAAACACCCGGACCTGGTGCAAAAATACATGGGTTCGGTGGTGCCCTACGGCGACAACTTCTACGCCACGCTAAACGCAGCGGTGTTCAGTGACGGCTCTTTCGCCTACATACCCAAGGGTGTCAGGTGTCCCATTGAGTTAATGACCTACTTCCGCATCAACCAGGCCGATTCCGGCCAGTTCGAGCGGACCTTGATAATCGCCGAGGAGGGGAGCTACGTCAGCTACCTGGAAGGCTGCACCGCCCCGGCCCGCAAGACCCACCAACTGCATGCCGCGGTGGTGGAACTGGTGGCTATGGACGATGCCGAAATCAAGTATTCCACCCTTCAGAACTGGTTCCCCGGCGACAAGGACGGCAACGGCGGCGTGTACAACTTCGTCACCAAGCGCGGCAAGGCCAAGGGCAAAAACTCCAAGATTTCCTGGACCCAGGTGGAAACCGGGTCCGCCATCACCTGGAAATACCCCAGCGTGGTCCTTGAGGGCGACAATTCCGTTGGGGAATTCTACTCGGTGGCCCTAGTCAACAATCACCAGCAAGCCGACACTGGCACCAAGATGTTTCATCTGGGCAAAAACACCAGGAGCACGATTGTGGCCAAGGGCATCTCGGCCGGGCATGGCAACGCCACCTACCGCGGTCTGGTGAAAATCAACCCGTCGGCCGACGGCGCCAAGAACTTCACCCAATGCGACTCCCTACTAATCGGCGACCAATGCGGGGCCCACACTGTTCCTTACATCGAGGTCCGCAACCCGACAGCCCAATTGGAGCATGAGGCCTCTACTTCCAAGGTAAGCGACGAGCAGCTTTTCTATTGCCAGCAAAGGGGAATATCGGTGGAAGACGCCCATCACATGATCATAAACGGGTTCTGCCGGGGTATTTTCCAGGAACTGCCCTTCGAGTTCGCCATGGAAGCCTCCCAGTTGCTCAAGGTGAGCCTGGAAGGAGCCGTCGGCTAACTCGTTTGGTTGGGCGGGAAGTCCTTCAATGCTTTGCACTTTCAAAGCAACGATTGACGAGCATGGCAACGTGCGTCTGCTCGAGCCGGTCAGATTGCCCGCAGCGCTTAAGGTATTGGTAACGATATTGGACGAAGAGCCTGCGGTGTTATTGCCCCATTCGGCATTGATCAGCGAACCGTCCCTTGGCGAGGTTTGGGCACGCCCGGAAGAGGACGCGGCGTGGGCGCACTTACAGCAGCCGCAGTAGTCCCGTTGAGATTCCCTTGTTTGGACTTATCCCAAGCGAGATTCCGGTCCCGATTGTATATTGACATGCTGAATCGATGCCGCAGAGGAAGATGAGCAACAAGGAACCCTTGCTATCCGTTCGCAACCTCCATGCCCGCGTCGCGGGCCAGGAAATCCTGCGGGGTGTTGACCTTGAGGTGTGCCCGGGGGAAGTACACGCAATCATGGGTCCCAACGGCTCGGGCAAGAGCACGCTGGCCAATGTCCTCGCTGGCAAACCTGAATATGAGGTCACCCAAGGCCAGGTCCTGTACCAAGGCGAGGACCTGCTCGCTTTGGAGCCCGAGGAGCGTGCCCGAAGAGGCTTGTTCTTGGCCTTCCAATATCCTGTCGAGCTTCCCGGCGTCAGAAGCTGGCAATTTCTGAAGGCCGCCATGGATGCGCGACGGCGGCACCGGGGCGAGGAAGAGATGGGTGCCCGCGAGTTCGACCGGCTTTTGAAGGAAAAGGTCGAAATGGTGGAAATCGGCGAGGACCTGGTGCGACGGGCGGTCAACGAGGGATTTTCCGGCGGCGAAAAGAAGCGCAACGAAGTGCTGCAAATGGCCCTGTTGGAGCCAACGCTGGCCCTGCTAGATGAAACCGATTCGGGGTTGGACATTGACGCCCTACGTATTGTGTCCAACGGAGTCAACCGGTTGAGGACCCCGGACAACGCCATGGTGGTGGTCACTCACTATCAGCGCATCCTGGACTACATTATTCCGGACCGGGTGCACGTTCTGCTGGAAGGGCGCATTGCAGAGTCGGGAGACGCTGACCTGGCCCGCCAACTGGAATCGCGTGGATACGATTGGATCCGCGACTCCGTCGAGGCCGGCAGCGATTAGCAATCATTGGTCTCCGCAATGACTTACCGGGTTTACGAAAACTATCCCACAACAAGGCAGTGGTTCACCAAGCGACCGGCGCCTATTACAAAGACGGCCGGGGACTACATGAGGCCGGCATAAATGACAAGGGACATTGGCACGGGCCGTTTGAAAAGGTACTCGCAGCCCAGAAGAATGCCAAGAATACCGGACGGGCCAGCCGGTGGGACTGCGGGAAATGGTCCCCGTAAAGAAAAAGAGCCGACGACCCAAACTTCTCGCCAATGACACAAACACCAACTAGATACGAACGGTACGCCGACGGATTTGACGCCCTGGGGCAAAGCTCCGATCATCCCCAGGAGCCATGGGTCCGCGACCTGCGCAACCACGCTTGGGACCGGTTTAACGAGCTTGGCTTTCCCACGGCCCGGCGGGGCAATGAAAGGTGGAAGTACACCAACGTCAGGCCGGTGGCGTCGGCCCAACTGGATGTGCCGTTGGACCTGGATCCGGAACATGGCGCGGCGTCTGAAACCCTTCGGCTTATTGCTCCCTGGCAGGACTCTTGGGTCAACATGGTTTTCGTGGACGGACGATTCTCGTCGTCTCTTTCGAGCCGCTCCGGCCCCGACGGGGACACCGGCGGCGCCAGTATCCGGCGCGTGCTGTCCAATGGAAGCGGGTCGTTGCAAGACCACCTGGGTAAATATGCCTCGGTGGAGGACGATGGCTTCATTGCGTTGAACACGGCCTTTTTGCGGGACGGCGCCTGCATTGAGGTCCCCGAGGGCCGGGAATACCCGAAGGTGCTGAACCTGGTCTACCTGACCACCGACCGTTCCCAGCCAAAGGCGACCTTCCCCAGGACGCTGGTTCTGGCCGGTCGCAACAGCCGGGTAACGGTCATCGAGAGCTACGTCAGTCTGGCCCAAGGTGGTTATCTCACCAACGCGGTCACGGAAATTGTCCTGGAAGACGGGGCTCAGGTCGAGCATTACCGCCTGCTAAAAGAGGGCTCCGAGAGCTACCACGTGGGCAGCACCCGGGTATCTCAAGCCAGAGACAGCCATTTCACGTCATCCGCATTCTCCTTTGGAACGGCCCTGGCCAGAAACGATTTGCAGGTGACGCTGAACGAACCTGGCAGCGCCTGCGACCTCAAGGGTCTGTACCGGACCACCGGACGCCAGCATACCGACAACTTCATCAACATTGACCACGCCAGTCCACACACCGCCAGTGACCTTTTCTACAAGGGGGTGTTGGACGGAAGGTCCAAGGCGATCTTCGGCGGCACCGTGTTGGTGCGCAAGGATTCCCAAAAAGTCACGGCCCGCCAGACCGACAAGAATCTCTTGCTGTCCGAGTACGCCGAGGTTGACAGTAAACCCAGCCTGTTGATCTATGCCGATGACGTGCAGTGCGGGCACGGGGCCACCGCCGGCCACCTGGACCCCGACGCCCTGTTCTACCTGCGGAGCCGGGGCCTCGACGCTGAAACGGCCAACCGGTTCCTGGTCCACGCCTTTGTTCGGGAGATAATGGACACAGTCACGGTAGGACCGCTGCAAGATTTTCTGGACCAAGCCTTTTCTGAAAATCTGTTTGCCGCCTTAAACCAACCCGGGAGCGCGCCATGACCTCCAACAATCCCGCCGAGTCCCTGGGAGCAACCCCTGTGTCGTCCTCCGGGCTGGACGTGGTCCGCATCCGGGAAGACTTCCCGATACTGCGCCGGACGGTGAACGGGCACCCCTTGGTGTACTTGGACAACGCCGCCACCAGCCAAAAACCTCAGGCGGTGATAGATGCCCTGGTCAATTACTACACCACCGAAAATTCCAACGTGCACCGGGGAGTGCATACGCTGAGCCAGGAGGCCACCGAGGACTACGAGGGGGCCCGCAGCAAGGTGCGGCGTCTGCTTAACGCCGAGAAGGACGAGGAGATCATCTTCGTCCGCGGCACCACCGAAGGCATAAACCTCGTGGCCCAGTCCTTCGGCAGGGCAAACATCGGCCAGGACGACGAAATCTTGATTTCGTGCCTGGAGCACCACTCAAACATTGTTCCCTGGCAAATTATCTGCCAGGAGCGGGGAGCCCGCCTGCGGGTAGTCCCGATCAACGACGCCGGCGAGCTTCTGCTGGAAGAGTACGAGGCCATGCTGGGCCCTCGCACCAAGCTGGTTTCAATGCTCCACATTTCCAACGCGCTGGGCACCATCAACCCGGTGAAGCAGATTATCGAGTTGGCCCACAGCCGGGGGATTCCGGTGCTACTGGACGGCGCGCAGGCAGCCCCTCACATGCCGGTCGACGTGCGCGACTTGGGGTGCGACTTCTACGTTTTCTCCGGCCATAAACTATATGGCCCCACCGGGATAGGGATCCTCTACGGGAAGTCCAGCCTGCTGAACGACATGCCCCCCTTCCAGGGAGGCGGCGACATGATAAAATCGGTGACCATCGAAAAGACTCTGTACAACGACCTGCCCTACAAGTTCGAAGCCGGAACGCCCAATATCGCCGGGGCCATTGGCTTAGGCGCCGCCGTGGATTACGTCACCAACATCGGCCTGGAAAGCATCGCAGCCTACGAAAACCAGCTTTTGGAGTACGGCACCGATTGCTTGAACACTATTGAGGGTCTCCGATTGATCGGGACTGCCGAGAAAAAAGCAGCGATCTTGTCCTTTGTTATGGACCAAGCCCACCCCCACGACATCGGGACAATCCTGGATTCCCAGGGAATCGCAATTCGCACCGGCCACCACTGCACCCAACCGCTGATGGACCGCTTCGGCATTCCAGCCACCGCCCGGGCGTCAATGTCTTTCTACAACACCAAAGACGAAGTGGACGCTTTGGTCAAGGGCATCGACCGGGTAATTGAGGTTTTTAGCTAATGTCCGACTTGGGCGACCTTTACCAGGAAATCCTGCTGGAGCACAACAACCGGCCCAAGAATTTCAGGGAGTTGGAAGACGCCACCGCCCAAGCCGATGGTTTTAACCCCCTTTGCGGCGACCGGGTCTCCCTTTACCTGAAGGTGGAAGACGGCTGCGTGGCCGACGTGGGGTTTCAGGGTTCGGGGTGCGCCATCTCCCGCGCTTCGGCTTCAATGTTGACCCAGAGTATCAAGGGGCAGACCGTCGCCAGGGCCCAGGAGATTTTCCAGGCTTTTCATACGATGATGACCGAGCCGGACGCGGAGCTCGATTATGACACTTTGGGGGACCTCGAGACCCTGGCCGGGGTCATCGATTATCCTGCCCGGATCAAGTGCGCGATACTGGCTTGGCACACGATGGTTTCCGCCCTGGACGGCAGCAGCGATCCGGTCACCACGGAATAGCCGCGGCATAGCCGGTGATTGACAGCCAAACCGCAGCCACGGAGTACCGGCGGGCCCCGCTGTGAGCCGGCAACCTGATCCTCAACTTGGAAACCCAAGACCTATGTCGCAAGCGCCAGACGTACACTTGGACGGCCTCTACGGGGACTGCATCCTCGACCACTACCGCAGTCCTCGCAACCGCCAACCCCTGCTGGATGCGGACCTTTCCGCCGGTGAGTTCAACCCGTTTTGCGGAGACCGAGTAGACCTCTCCCTGACACTCGGCCCGGGGACCCGGATCGTACAGACCAGCGCTGCCTCGGAAGGCTGCTCCATTATTCAAGCCTCGGCTTCCATGCTGTCCTGCCTGCTAGAAGGAAAGACCCTGGAGGAAGCGGAGTCGCTGGCGGCCGACTTCCGGACCATGATGGCGGGGAAGCAGCTACCGCCCGCCATCATGGCGCGGCTGGGTGAGGTGGAGGCCCTGCAGGTTGTCCGGACCTACCCCGTCCGCATCAAGTGCGCGCTGTTGCCCTGGGTAGCCCTGGAGCAGGGACTGAAAGCCCACAAAAACAGGGAATCGTAGGCTAAAGCTCCAATTGCCCCACCTCCCGCATTCCATGGGGCGGGCCGGGGTTTTCCCCAATAGCATTCCCCGCGTTTACTCTATGCTGTTCCGCTGCGCTGCAAGCCCTTCAGGTAAGCGATGTGGCCCTGGTGCTGGTACACCTCGCCGATGATCTGACGGAAAATAGCCCCCACCGACATTTCCGGACGCTGTTCCCTGGGAACCACCGCATAGTCTTCGGGACCCAGGGTATTCAGGTATTCCAGTGTCGCCTGTCGCACGGCCTGGCCGTACCGCAATAGCGCTGCCAGGTCCAATACCGGGAAATTGGCCACTTGCTCCTGGGTGTGGCCAAAGCCGTTGTCCCTGGTGGGCAAGCCGAACGTTTCGTTCCAGCCTTCCTTTTCCCATATTTCGGTCTGCCGCTGCACAAAAAACTGGAACCACATGTCCTCCACCCGGAGCATGTGCCACAGAATCCAGCCTATGGGGTTGGCTTCGGCTCCGGCCCGCCAGACCAACTCCTCGGGAGTAAGGTCCTGGACCGCCTCCAACAGCAACTCCTGCTCCCTTGCCAAAGCATCCGCGATAAACTCGTCTAAGGTCATTTCCGGCTCCTCGTTGCGACGTTCTGCTCAAATGGTTTTTCGGCAGACTATCCCATTTCCGTCGGCACGGCTAGTGTCGCCTGAGTATCTTCCTGCTTCCACTATCCACGCCAGTGGCAGATTGGAGGGCTTGTAAGAGAAGAGTCCGCCAACAGTGAGCGGGTTAAGTAGAATATGGAATAAGGGTTGATGGGGAGAAGATTACGCCCTTGCACCCACCTTCAGCACAATCCTGGCAGCGCAACTTTCTCAGACCGGGCCAGAAACCACATTACAAATCAGCTGAAGGATAGTAGACTGCTCAACTGCGTTACATTGATAGAGTACCCATTAGAGCACCCAGGAGAGGAACCAAATATGGTCCAGGGCCTAAGACCGGACGACCCGATCCCCATCACCACCGCACAACTTGAGCAAATCGCAGAGGAACAGGGACCGGACGCCATAACCCTGGTGGACCTGGAAAACCGCATCTTCAAAACAACTCCGATAATCGACGACGTAGAATTCACTCGGTATGTGCAGTTGGATTCAACAGACGCCTACCTGCACTACGTAAAACTCTACGACAAGTAGCCAGAGCAACCGGGCGGCTTTGTTAAATAACGTTGGGACACGGTTCCAACGTTGTTCCTAAAGAGTAGGAGGCACTGACAATGCCCGACGTTAAGGGCGACGGAGTTGTCCGGGGACACACTTGGCTCAGCACCCGGGTCTATCGCCGGGAATTTCTCCGGCGGATGGCAATCATCGGCGGGGGCGCGGTGGTCGGGGGAACGCTGTTGAGCGGTCTGGCCTGCGGCGCCGAGACGCCCACGGCAACCATGTCTCCCAACCCAACCATGGCTCCTACGCAAATGGTGGTTCCCACGCCAGGGCCGGGAGAAACCGTTTCTCCCGACGACCCTCGCATTGAGGCCGGCCCGGTAGAATTCACCACTGCCGCCACCACGGTGCTGGGATACCTGTCCCGCCCGAAAGAAGACGGGCCCCACCCGTCGGTTTTGGTCATCCACGAAAACCGGGGAATGCAGCCCCATTTCCCCGACATTACCCGCCGCTATGCTCTTCAAGGGTATACCGCCCTGAGCGTCGACCTGCTTTCACGGAGGGGCGGGACCGCGGCGTTCGCCGACACCAACCAGGCCAGGGACGCGTTGCGGGAGATTACCCAGGATGATTTTATGGCCGACCTGAACGCCAGCGTTGACTACCTCCAGACCCTTTCCCACGTCAGGGCAGACCGGATTGGGGTGACGGGGTTCTGTTTCGGGGGCGGTCTGACCTGGTTAATGTCGGTTCGGAACCAAGAGATTGCGGCAGCGGTCCCCTTCTATGGGTCGGCTCCGCCGTTGGACGAGGTCCCCAACCTGAATGCGCCGGTCCTGGGGATTTACGGGGGCGATGACCAACGGATTAACTCCGGTGTCCCCGAATTAGAAGCGGCGTTGCAGCAAAACGGGAAGGTCTACCGGGTAATCACCTACCCTGGAGCCGGACACGCTTTTTTCAACGACACCGGGCAACGCTACCACCAAGAGGCCGCCACAGCGGCTTGGCGGGAAACCCTGGGGTGGTTTGACGAGCATTTGAAGTCCTAGCTGGGCTGCGCCGGTGATGCCATCCCTCGTACCACTTCAGGGCAGGGGCATCGGTATGTGTTCCTCGAAGAAGAGAGCTACCCTGCGGATATAGGCTGCCCGGTTCTTCCGGTAAACGTTGATGTGCTCTGCCCCGGCCACCAGCCAGATTCGGTCTTCCGGGTTGTTGGAAGTCCGGTGCAGGGCCACCGTTTCATCCACCGAAATCACCGTGTCCTCCCGCCCGTGAAAGAAGTAGATGGGCTGGGATATCTGGTCGATCACTTCTACCGGCCGCACCCGCCGGAAATCGGCTCGGAACAGGGCCCGCCCGGCCCACAGGATAAAGAAGGTGAACCAGGCCGGCAGGTAGAATCCCCAGGCGTTGGTATGAATCAGGCGAATGTCCGAGACGTAGTCCATAAACCCGCTGTCGCTGACAATCGCCGGAATCCTGGGGTCCTGGGCCGCCACCATGATGGCTACCCCCGCTCCCAGGGAGAAGCCCAGCAGCCCGATACGCTCCACCGGAATGCCCCGGGATTCCACGTAGTCGATTGCCCCGAGCAGGTCCCACTGTTCCCGGTCCCCCTCGGAACTGCGTACCCCGGCCGACTCTCCCCGGGCCCGCAGGTCGAACAGCAGGACGCTGAATCCCCGGTCAACCAGGTCGCGGCCCAGTTCCAGGGCCCGGATGGCCGGGTCGTTTCGATGCTGGTCGGTCCCCTGAATCAGGATAACGCAGGGGAGGTCTTCGGGCGCGGGCAGATACCAACCGGCCAGCAGCACCGAGTCCCCCCGGCTGGGGAAAGCGACATCCTCCCAATGCAACCCCAACTGCAATGGGTGGCCGGATACCGGCATCCGCTCCTGTAGGGTGAGTCTGTGGGCGACCCAGGCGCCGTAGGCAATTATTGTCAGCAGGGCCAGCCCAGCGACGGCAAGCAGCAGGGGAATCAACATATCTGGGTGAAGGCCTCCCGGCCCGGTGGTGTCTTACCTGTTGGCGTTGCTCTGTTCCCGTTGCCGCTGCTCCAGCCAGTCCAAGCCGGACTCCGACTCTACCAGTTCGTCATCGAAGAATCCGTGACCCCGCTTGACCAGGTGCATACCCTCGTAGAACAGCAGCCACACGATGGGCCGCACCACTTCGTCGGGCACCCCCTTGGAGTAGAAGGAACGGGGGTTCATGTCCCGGAAAAACCTGGCTTGGGTTAACCGCTGAAACCCGTCGGCTTGATCCTGGGTCTCTGTCCTCCGGTTACTTTTGGCAGAGAAACATTCCCCAACCCAATTCTTCCCGCTCTATCGCGTGCACCATCTGGTCATCAGCGTGGGAAAGGGCTTCAAATGTGTCCGGGTTGAGTGCCTTCTGGGACAACGCCACTTGGGACAGGCAGGCGTACTTCTTGTTCAGGTTCTCCGACAGGTCATGGGCCTCCAACACCCGAAATCCCGCCTCACCTAGAGCGTCCTGATAGCCGGAAAAGCTGAAATCGGTGTCAAACAGCAGGCGGTCGTAGACATACTTGCGGGCATCCTCGCCGATGTTGGGCGTTGGCTTGGCCAAATCGTCAAAAATGAACAGACCGCCCGGTTTGAGCACCCGATAGACTTCTTGCAGGGTCTTTTCTTTATCGGGAATATGGTAGATGGTCGCCTGGCTCCAGACGTGACTGAAGGAATTGGCGTCGAAGGGCAGGTCGGTGGCCGAGGCCTTCTCAAAGGTCAGGCGGGCGCGCACCTCCGGGGTCTGGTCCCGGAGCGACTCGACCGCATTGTTAATGCGGACGCCGCTCAAGTCTATCCCCATTACTTGGCAGCCCGCGCTTTCGCACAGCCAGGTGGCGGCGTTGCCGTTGCCACAGCCCAGGTCCAACACCTGGGCTACGGGTTGGATTCGGGCCTTTTCCAGCATAACCCGGTTCAGGTTGACGCAGGCAGCCAGGAAATCGTCCCCACTCACCTGGTCGAACCAGCCCCAATGCAGGCTGCCTTCCCGGTCCCAAAATGAACGATACAGGGCGTCTTCCGCGTCGTAAAACGCCTCGGTATCTGCTTCAGTGAATCGGCTCTCCTTAATAATCTCCTTCGATATACTCGGCTAATGTGTTCCTTGTGCAAGATTATCCGGCGACCTAGAAGATTCCAAACACTTTCCTCCGACCGGTACACAAGCCGATGGAAATAACCCGGCTTGCCGGTCAAGACACCGTCCCAGTTGCGTAAAAGAAGAAGGGGCCGTAAGCGGGGGTTTAAGCCTGCGGTTGGGCTATCGACGGCCGGGGACAATGTGCCTCCGGCAATTTCGGTGGTGAATTCGCTTTATGGAGTCTGCGGCCGGGGTGACATCGGACGAATGTGTAGGAACTGTTCCTTGGGCTCGTGACGCCGGAAATTGACTGAACGATATGTTGTATGAGTCAGTACGAGCCACTGGGTCAACTTGCTTATCACTTGCCTAAAATATTCCATTTGGGAAAGAGAGTCAATCGCAAGTATTCCCAATACAAGGTTTTTGAGTTGTCTTTAAATCTCTTTAGGGGTCCAAAAATACCCTAAAGGCAAACCCGTTGATGTGGGGCTTGACGAGCCAACCGGGCAGACGCCATTCTCTTAGAGGGTGTGTGAGAAATCCCGTTCAAGCTGGCTGGAGCCTTTTGAGCATGAGATGGATCATGGCTACATAAACCCAAGCCTCGCTGGTTTCCGGCAGGGCTTCATAGTCTTTGCTCAAGCGCCGGCAGCGGCCCAGCCACGCCAACGTCCGCTCCACCACCCACCGGCGGGGCAGCACCTCAAAGGAGTGAGTGTCCGGCCTCCGCCGGACCACGCTCAGCAGCCAACCGCCAGTGACCCAGGCCCAGGCTACCAACTTGCCAGCGTATGCCCCGTCAGCCCAGATCACTTTGAGCCTGGGATACCGGCCCACCATTTTGCTCAACACCAGCTTGGCTCCATCCCGGTCCTGAATGTTGGCGGCATGTACCACCACGGCCAGGAGCAGTCCTAAAGTATCTACTGCGATGTGGCGCTTGCGCCCAGCAACCTTCTTGCCCGCATCGTAGCCCCTGGGCCCCCTTTTTCCGTGGTCTTCACCGACTGGCTGTCGATGATTGCGGCGCTGGGCGTAGCCTCGTGTCCCTCAGCCTCCCGAACCCTGGGACGCAGCGCCGCCTCAATGCTCTCCCAGGTCCCATCTCTGCGCCACTTCCGAAAATACCACCAAACCGTCCCCCAGGGCGGCAGGTCATGGGGCGTCAAGCGCCAGGGTATGCCGCCGCGCAGCACATACAGAACGCCATTTACTACTTCGCGCAAGTCCACGGTCCGAGGATGCCCCCTGGGTTTGCTTGGCGGCAGCAAGGGGGCTAATTCGGCCCACTGGGCGTCGGTCAAATCGCTGGGATAAGGTTTTCTGTTCATACCCCCACAATAGCAGGATTGCTGACCCACTCCCCAAGAGAAATTGGTGCAGGTTTAGCCCTTTCTCACACACCCTCTTAAGAAGTCAATTCAATTCCCTCCGATAGCATCACCGGACCAAACCTATGGCGACGCTAACAATGCCGAGAAACAGTAGAAGACCGAACACATCGGTATTGGTTGTCACCACCACTGCCGAGGCCACGGCCGGGTCGACTCCAATCCGCCTCAAGAACAAGGGTACGGCAGCGCCGTTGCCTGGAAACTTGAGCCGTGCCGCCCCGAGCATTTCCAGGATGTTTGCCCGGAATGTTCCGGGCCGCAGGCTTCAATTATAGTGCCGCTCCGGTCGGAGACGAACACACAACGTTGCCTGTCAACGCCCTTGACGCTGCTGTAGTATTCGGCGGTGGCCTGTACCCCGGCCGACCCGTGAGCGCCGGTGGCAGACGTTAACCGCGCCGTACTATAATGACATGTCAGTCACAGACATTTAGAGCGTTACGGGGCCGCCGACAACGCAGGGCCGCCGCCGGCCGCCAAGTTAAGACCTCCAGCCATCCCTGACCGCCGCATCGGACTTTGGCGCGGCTCCGCCGATGTAAGGCGCCGCGTGGGGACGTCAAAAACGCCGATCTCCGGATGTAATCTCGTTATCACTAGCCGCAGCGATACAGCTCCATGAAACAACTGGTCCATCTTTCCGGGCGGCTAGTTAACTCCCCATGGTTCGAATTCTTCATCATCGGCGTTATCATCGCCAACGGCGCCCTGCTGGGACTGGGAACTTCCTCCGCAATTGACCGGGCTTACGGAAGCTGGCTGCATCTGGGCAATCAGGTTGCCCTGGGTGTGTTCATCGTCGAAGCGGCGCTCAAGATGCTGGCCTTGTCGCCCCGGCCCCAGCGCTACTTCCGCGACGGATGGAACATCTTCGATTTCCTGGTGATCGTGTTCGCACTGGTCCCGGCCACCGGCCAGTTCGCCATGATTACCCGCCTCGCCCGGCTGCTGCGGGTGGTGCGGCTCATTTCAACCATCAAAGACCTGCGGCTAATTGTCGCCGCCCTGGTGCGTTCAATACCCAGCGTGGGCCACGTCATCATGCTGATGAGCATCGTCGTATACATCTACGCCATCATGGGCTACCACCTCTTTCACGAACACGATCCGGAAAACTGGCGGACCCTGGGCATATCGGTGTTGACCCTTTTCAACATCATCACCCTGGAAGGCTGGACGGTGGTCATGTACACCGCCATGCAGGAGCACCCGTGGGCCTGGGTGTATTTCGTCAGCTTCGTGATAGTGGGGACCTTCGTCGTAATCAACCTGTTCATCGCCATCATCATCAACAACCTGGACGAAGCCAAGCTGGAGCGGCTGAGGGATATGGAAACCCCGGTATCCCGAGAAGATTTGTTGCGTGAACTCCGGGCCACTCAAGCCGCGCTCCAAAGATTGGAAGAACGGCTGAACAATGAGCGTCAAGGTTGACGAAATGGGAGCCGGGAGACCGATGTCAACTCGCCCTTGGGCCTTTACCACCATCAATCAGATCAAAGACGGAGAATCGGACCAAGTCACGACGGACCTGAGAGTCATACCAACATGATGCGATGCAGGCTCCCACCGCCGTACCGCTACGATTACGACACTGGACCAGTGCCCCAGGCCGCATCGAGATTCGCCCCGTAACCGCTACTCGATTTTGCCGACCCTTTGCGGTGTCACCGCCTGGTCCATGATGGTACTCCCCCCTCAAGAGACCAGTCTGGGAGGCAAACTTAATGGCGACAGCTTCTCAGAACCCGCGTTATGAGCCCCACGAAAATCCGCCCATCCTGTCCGTCCTCGGTTTCGGCTCTCAGTTCAGCCTGATTGCTTCCGCGACGCTGCTGGTAACCCCGGTCATCGTGGCCAAGGCATCCGGAAGAGATGACTCCTACTTGGTGTGGATGGTCTTCGCCTCCCTGGTGGTCGTAGGCGTGTCCACGCTGCTGCAGACGCGAAGGCTTGGCCCCGTTGGAGCGGGAGCGGTTCTGCCCATGTTTACGGCTGCCTTCTCCATCCCGTTCTGCATCACGGCCGTGGTGGACGGAGGGCCGGCAACTTTAACTACCTTGGTCATCGTCTCGGGTGCGACTCAGATCGTTATCTCCGAGTGGCTGTTCATTCTGAGGAGAATCGTCACGCCAACCGTCGGCGGCACAGTGATGATGATCCTCTCCATCACCCTGGCTTCCGTTGTTTTCGGATTGTTGGACGAGGCATCGGAGGCCGAGCCGGTTGCCGCGCCTTTGACCGCGTTGGTTACCCTGGCCGTCGTCGCCGCGCTCACTCTCCGCGGTTCTGCGGTGCTGAGTCTTGGGGCCCGGTGGTCGGTATAGTCGTAGGCTGGGTCGTTGCGGCGGTGTTGGGAATCTACGACATCGAGAGGGTGATGACGGCCCCTTGGATCGGGCTTCCGAGCGAGTGGCCTGGGCTAGGGCTCGGCTTCGGAATCCCATTCTGGACGCTGCTTCCGGCGTTCCTGTTCCTGGGTATCATCATCTCCATTCAGGCCAACGGAGAAGCCATTGGCCTGCAGCGGGTCTCACAGCGCCAGGCCCGGACAGTGGACTTCCGGCAGGTGCAGGGGGCGTTAGCCGGCGGCGGCGACCAACCTGCTTGCCGGCGTGGGAGGAGCCGTGCCAAACATCATCAGTCCGGGCATTGTCTCATTCACGCAGATAACCGGCGTCGCTTCCCGCCGGGTTGGCTACTGCATCGGCTGTATTTTCATCCTGATGGCCTTTCTGCCCAAGGTGTCCGGGCTGCTCAGCACCATCCCCGGGCCCGTAATGACGGGACACCTAATCTTGGTCACCGGGACTCTCTTTGTCGACGGCGCGCGGACGGTCATCCAGACCGAAGAGAACCGGCAGAAGGTGGTGATCGCGGGAGTCTGCTTCTGGATTGGAGCGGCTTTCCGGTTCGGGCTGTTCAACCTGCCAAACCTTGGGCCGGTATGGGGGGCGCTGCTCAAGAGCGGCATAACCACCGGGGGGGTGGCCGCCATAACAATGATTCTGTACCCGGAGCTCACCAGCCCGCGGCGCATGCGGTTTCAGTCGCAACTCCACGTCGACGCCCTGCCGGACATCAACGAGTTCATCGCCCGGTTCGCCGCTCGCCGGGGCTGGGACGACGGGATGAAGGACCGGCTGAGCGCAGTCGCGGAAGAAACTCTGCTGACGCTGGCCCCGCTCGACCTGGAAGGAAACGACGATGCGCGGGACGACCGGCGGTTGATCGTCCTGGCTTCCAGCGACGGCCCGGTAGCGGACCTGGAGTTTATCGGCGGAGGCAACGAGGCCAACATCGAGGACCAGGTCCGGCAGCTCCAGCAGCACGACTCGGAAACCCCTGTGGAGCATGAAATCTCGCTCCTGTTGCTGCGGAGCTACGCCTCATCCGTGCGGCATCAACAGTATCACGATACCGACATCATCACGGTCCGCGTAGTCCCCCCGTAACGCAGCAATAGACCGCAGCCGAGTGCCCTATTCGTGGGAGGTCTCCAGTCCCACACAACCGACGGCTTTTTCAACCTGGCATAGCGGCTTTCCGAGCCTGTCTGGGATGTGGGTGCCTGGTCGGAGGGCTGGACGGTCAACCGTTGGGGTGGTCTATTCCAGCTTTTAACCCTTGAGGCCGGGAGGGCCAGGTTTGCAGAGATTGGTCCTTTTCGACATCGACCAAACCTTGGTCAGCATTGGAGGCGCTAACCGCCCGCAGCGGCAGGCGCTAGACATCGCTTTTGAACAAATCTATGGCGTTCCCAATGCCTTTCAGGATGTTGCTTTTACCGGTGGGATGGACTTGCCGCTAATGGCTGAGGTTTACCAAAAGTGGGGCATGATCACGGGCGCCTTGGAGGATTTCCCGGATATGTCCGATTTCAAAGCGGCCTATTTCGATCACCTGACCGGGCTTCTGGAGACCTGGAACGAGGGGGTAGTGTGCCCGGGAGTTGTGGACCTGCTCGAAGCTCTGGCCTTGAATCCGGTGGTCCAGCTGGGGTTGGAGACCGGCAACTTCAGAGAGGCTGCCTTTATCAAGCTCCGTAGGTACGGCCTCGATGCCTTCTTTGAAGATGGAGGGTTTGGAGGAGATTGCACTGAGAGGCGCCAGGTTGTTGCCGCTGCAATTGCCAGTTGCCAGGGGAAGTCCGGACGGACCTACAGACCTGGAGACGTGTTCCTCGTCGGGGATTCGCCTTCAGATTTAGAGGCCGGCAACGCCAACGGGGTGCGGACTCTGGCTGTCGCCACTGGCTTCTATTCGGTGGAAGATCTGGCGAAACTCAACCCCAGCTATGTTCTGCCGGACCTATCCGATACTGAAGGGGTGCTGGGCTTGCTGCTTGGGCCGTAACGGCTAGCTCGTGTCCAGGGACGCCTAACTCCCGGTGGGAACCAGGGTAAGCTGTAGAATCGAGCGTGGCAGCCGAACTATGTTCGCGTCCCACTGTAAGGTCATAGCTATCCCTGGCAGGGTGGCGCCGCGGTACTGTACTCTGCTCGGAGCAAAGTCTCTGGCCGCCGTATTCGCGGGCTGGGGAAGACGACCCCCGTTACGCCGGCTCCGCTACGAACACTGGAATCTTTCGCGTCGTCCGGGTCTGGTACTCCTCGTAGGGCGGGTAGGCTGCCACTGCCAGGTCCCATAGCCGCACCCGCTCCTCCTCGTCTTCAACCTCGCGGACTCGCATCGTGTAGGCCTCAGTCTCGTCCTGAATCTCCACGTTTCCGTCCGCCCGCAGGTTGTACACCCACACCGGGTTCTTCGGCGCGCCGCCCCGTGAGCCGACCAGAACGTAGTTGTTGCCGTCCTTTACCCGCATCAGCGGTGTCTTGCGGATTGCCCCCGTCTGGTTCCCGAGGTTGGTGACAATGACGACGGGCATCCCGGTATCGCGCAGCGTCGTTCCCTCTTTGCCTCCGCTGCCCTCGTACAGTTCCACCTGCTCGCGCACCCAGTCGGAGGTTGATGGCATGTATTCGGCCATGATTCGCTCCTGTTTTCAGTTTGGTGCATCATATCACCACAGAGAACGTAGAGGTTTGTGGGTCAGTAAGCCAATCCCAGAAAACTCCGCGCCCTATGGGTTCTCTGTGGTTGAAAAGGCTCCGGGGCCGCTTGACACTTCCGGAGCAGCGCTCTTATAATTAGGTTTGCCGACAAAAAGCCACTCCCGTGGGTTTCTTTGCTCGGCTCTAGCTCCTTTTTTGTTTCCCAACGGTTTTCTCCCCGAACTATGCCTCTAACGCAGGTGCATGGCCACAAAATATATTTTCGTGACTGGCGGAGTGGTCAGTTCTATCGGCAAAGGGATTAGCGTCGCCTCCATCGGACGGATCCTCAAAAGCCGCAGTATCTCCGTCTCCGTTTTGAAGCTCGATCCTTACCTGAACGTGGACCCCGGCACCATGTCCCCCTATCAACACGGAGAGGTTTTTGTCACCAAGGACGGCGGCGAGACCGACCTGGACCTGGGCCATTATGAACGCTTCATTGACGCCGATCTCACCAGGACTTCCAACCTCACCGCCGGGCAGGTCTACTTGAGCCTGCTGGCCAAAGAGCGCCAGGGCGATTTTCTGGGCGGCACCATCCAGGCGGTACCCCACGTCACCAACGAGATCAAAGACAAGATAATCGCCCTGGCAGACGAGTCCCAGGCCGAGGTCATCGTGGTGGAAGTCGGCGGCACTGTGGGTGACATTGAGGGCCTGCCCTTTTTGGAAGCAATACGCCAAATCCGGAACGACGTGGGCCGAGACAACGTTTTGTACGTTCACCTGACCCTTCTGCCCTACCTGGCGGCGGCGGCGGAGCTGAAGACCAAGCCGACGCAGCACAGCGTGAAGGAGCTTCGGGCCACGGGCATCCAGCCCGACGTGATTCTCTGCCGCAGCGACTACGACGTGCCCGACTCCATCCGGAGCAAAATTTCTTCCTTCTGCGACGTGTCCGAAGACGCCGTGATCCCGATGACCACCGTCGACAATGTGTACGAGGTGCCGCTCCTTCTGGAGGAAGCCGGGTTGGGCCGGATAATCACCGACCACCTGTGCCTTAGGGATGAGCCCGGGGACCTGTCCGACTGGTCGGTGATGGTCCAGAAAATGAAGGGGTTGAACGAGGGGCTGCCCATCGCCCTGGTCGGCAAGTACGTTGAGTATCCCGACTCCTACATATCGGTGAAGGAGGCCCTTCGCCACGCCGGACTGGCCCACGAAAAGGACATTGAAATCCAGTGGGTCCACTCCGAAGACGTGGAGCGGTACGGGCCCGGCAGCCTGCTGGCCAACGCCTGCGGAATTGTGGTGCCCGGCGGTTTTGGCCCCCGCGGCGTGGAGGGGATGGTGGAAACCGTCCGGTACGCCAGGGAGCACCAGGTCCCGTACCTGGGCCTATGCCTGGGGCTCCAGGTTATGGTGATCGAGTGGGCCCGTAACATGATGGGCCTGACCGGGGCGAACTCATCGGAGTTGGACCCGGACACGCCCCACCCGGTGGTCCACATCATGCCCGACCAGCGCTCCGTCACCGCCATGGGCGGCACCATGCGCCTCGGGTCATACCCCTGCCAACCCTTGGCCAACACCCAAACCATGGCCGCCTACCAAAAGCCCCTGGTCAACGAAAGGCACCGGCACCGGTTTGAGTTGAACAACTCCTACCGGGAGGCTTTGGAGAACTCCGGCTTTGTCATTGGCGGCGTGTCCCCCGATGGCAACCTGGTGGAAACCGGGGAGATCGGCGGCCATCCCTTCATGCTGGGCGTCCAGTTCCACCCGGAGTTCCAGTCCCGGCCTAACCGGCCCCATCCCCTCTTCTCGCAATTCATTGCGGCCGCCCGGCAGACCATCCGCGAGGGTGGCCAGCCGCCGCTGCCTCTGCCCGAATATGGTTAAATCACCACGGAGAGCGCAGAGAACACAGGGTTTTTTTGAATTTGGTCAATTAACCCAAAAATCCCTGTGTCCCTGCGTGGTAAAAAAGGCTCAGGCCGTTAAAACGTGCAGGTGGTGACGTTGTGAAGCTGTTTTTGGACACTGCAAACTTCCAGGAGATCGAGAGCGGCGCCCGGTTGGGGGTAATCAGCGGAGTAACCACCAATCCGTCGCTGGCCGCCAGCGAGGGTATCGGCGACCGGGAGAGCTACAAGGTTGCGGTCCAGGCCATCGCCGAGGTGGTTGACGGGCCAATCTCGGTTGAGGTGGTCAGCCAGGACGCCGCCGGGATGATTTCCGAAGGCCGGGAGATCGCCGAATGGATCCCGAATCCCTGGGTGAAGATACCCAGCACGGAAGCGGGGTTTGAGGCCATTTCAGTGCTGGCCCGGGACGGCGTTAAGATCAACCAGACGCTGTGCTTTTCGACCAACCAGGCTTTGCTGGGCGTTCAGGCCGGGTCCACGGTGGTCAGCCCCTTCGTCGGGCGACTGGACGACATCGGGGAGACCGGGATGGACCTGGTGACCGACATCGTTGACGTGTTCAAGAAGCACAATATTTTGACGCTGGTCATGGCCGCCAGCATCCGCCACACGCTGCACTGCACCCTGGCGGCGCGGGCCGGGGCCCACATTGCCACCGTGCCGTACAAGGTGCTGCGGCAGATGGTCAACCACCCGCTGACCGACGCGGGCGTATCCCGGTTCCAGTCCGATTGGGACCAAGCGGGCAAGCCATGAAGCTAATTTACGGTTCCCATCCTTAATTTCATGCCTTACTCCAATGTTTTAAGCACTCCTTCTTTCCCACACTTTCAGTGCCCGGCTCAACACCCGACCCCGGCATTGCCCAAGAATTTTCCGGGCGCTTACCCTCCCGGCCTGCTCCGTCATCCCGGGCAGTTCACCGCAATTTCACGTTTTTGTCCCGAACGGGCAATCCGAACAGGCACTCCCAACGGAGTGAAAGACTGTACCCTTATATCCACCATCGAGCGGCGCCGGGCCGGGTTTAGCCCCCGGCAGGGCGCTAGGAAACCAACGGCGTAGGCCTGCATTGTAGCGAGGTGATCGTGGTTACTACTCAGCGACACATGGACGTAGTTGAACTGGGGGCCAAGAGCAAGGAGGAGCTTCTGGCGCTGGCCCCCGACGTCGGCCTGGCCGACAACGGCAACCTGGCCGGCCTGAGGCGGGAGGAACTGCTCAGCCGGATGTTCCAGGTCGCATCGTCCCAGCAAAACCTGGTGGCCTCGGGGATGCTGGAGACCATGGACGACGGCTACGGCTTCCTGCGGCAGGTGAATTCCCACTCCGGTTCCGGGGACGTGTACATCTCCCAGTCCCAGATCCGCCGATTCGGCCTGCGCACTGGGGACACCGTAACCGGGCAGGTGCGGCCTCCCAAGGAAGGCGAGCGTTATTTCGGGCTGGTCCGCGTCGAAAAAATCAATGGGCTCAACACCGACCAGGTCCAGTCCCGCTCCCGGCCCATGTTCGAGCACCTGACTCCTATCTTCCCAGAAAAACAGTTGCTTCTGGAAACCGACGCCAACAACCTATCCACCCGCATGGTGGACCTCTTCGCCCCCGTGGGATTCGGCCAGCGAGGTCTGATTGTCTCGCCCCCCAAGGCCGGCAAGACCACCATCCTGAAACACCTGGCCCATGCCGTCTCGGTCAACGCTCCGGAGGCCACCCTGATGGTGGTGCTCATCGGCGAGCGGCCGGAGGAAGTCACCGAAATGCGCCGGGCGGTGCACGGCGACGTGTTCGCCTCGACCTTCGACGACTCGGTGGAGGACCAGTGCCGGGTGGGCGAGCTGGCCCTGGAGCGGGCCAAACGTCTGGTGGAATTCGGCCAGAACGTCGTGGTCCTGCTGGACAGCATCACCCGCCTGACCCGGGCCTACAACCTGGCAGTGCCCAGCAGCGGGCGCACCCTGTCGGGAGGCATTGACCCGGTCGCCCTGTACCCGCCCAAGAAGTTCATCGGCGCCGCCCGCAACATCGAGGACGGCGGCAGCCTGACCATCATCGCCAACTGCCTGGTCGACACCGGCAGCCGTATGGACGAGGTCATCTACGAGGAGTTCAAGGGCACCGGCAACATGGAGCTGCACCTGGACCGGCGTCTGGCGGAAAGGCGCTTTTTCCCGGCCATTGACCTGATACGCAGCGGCACCCGCCGAGAGGAACTGCTCTTCTCCGAGGACACGCTCAAGCAAATCTGGCTGCTCCGCCGCATGATCAGCCTCATCTCCAACGAGGGCTCGGTAAACGCCACCGAGCGGGTCCTGGAAAGAATGGCCAAAACCGCCAGCAACCAGGAATTCCTGGCCAACTTGAACAAAGAAGTCTAACCCGCCGGCCCGGCGCCCGCGCCACAACAGCGCCGGCCCCGGCGAACACCCAACCACGCCCCGCGCATCCCAATCCGTCAATCTCGATTGCTTCCTCTTTCCCAGCGCGTTATTTCCGCCGCCATGCGCGCGGCCAATGCCGCGCCATCCGTCATTCCGGTTTTGGCTTGGGGAAGATTCTCGGCCGCGACTTGCCCAAAGTCGAAGACCGCGGTGGACCCGGTTTCAGAGAAGACCGGTTAAGTGAGAACTCTGCTCCTCAACCAATGACGCAGGTGGCCCTTCAGGGGGAGTGAAGTCAAAAGACCGGAAGAAGCACAGCCGCCATCATTCAGGGCCGAGGCGGCCCTGGAAGCGTTCAAGTGCGAGGAAAGAATGGACTAGTTGGCTGCTCGCCACCTCAAAGTCCATCCCGACCAGGTCGTGGCCCGGACTTCAGGTCTTCGGGAGCCAGTGACATGCTGACTTGGCACAAGGCAGCGCCCTTCTGAGATGGGAGGCGGGGCCGTTGGGAAACCGGCTCCTCGAGGGGCTGCCCATCATCTCGGGGGTGAGGGCTAGGACAATGCCGGGTTCTCCGGGTAGTTCCTCAAACTCTTTGACCGCGGCTTGCAGCTCTGCCAAGTTGGGCAAGGTAGCGCAGAATCCCATCCAGTCCGGGTGTCTTCGCATCTTGGTGAAGACGTAGTAAAGCTGCCTGGTATCCGGCGGCACTCCATTGCCACTCCAATGGTGGTTGAGGACTCTCCTGCGCGGGCAATCCGGAGCATCAGTTGGACCAGATCGTCTCGGTCTTGGACCTGGGGAAGTTCTTTTTGAAACTGGGATATGGCCGACATCTCGTATTCCGGGGTCCGCAGGCACTCGATCAAGTTCCGGAGATCCACGCCCCCTGGTTGACGGGATTCTGGTCTGTGGACTGGGTGCCGCCGGTCGGCTTGGCGCTGGATTCGTACAGTTCCTGCGCTTGGTTATACCGTTTTCTTGAAGGTGTGCCCGGCCAGCTGAGAATCTCATCTACGTGTTGATGTTCTTTTTCGAACAGGGTCATGTCTAGCCTGTCTCCGGGTCTGGGTAATTCAGAGTTGCTAGAACCCTCCGCAACGCGGCTCCGAACTCGCGTCTCTGCCAACTCCGAACTTCAGGACTAAGGAACTCAGAGTCCAGGTCGCCGGGCCGCCGGGCCAGGCGTTCCAGACTAACCGTCGGCCAAAGAAGGCTCGGATCCATTCGGAGATCTCGGCCCAATTGCCCGCGCCAGGTCTTGAGAACCCGCAGGTGAAGCATGACCCTCTTCCGCTCCGCTGGATCCAATGCGTCTTCGTTCCGAGCCGGCTTCGGACGGGTTACGTGCGGAGCCGCGAGTCCTTGGTCGATTGCGGCTCTCAGACCTTGACTGGCCGGCGAACGCCCAAATTGGCCCAGACCCTTGACAGTCGAGAGATCGGCCGTGGGCTCAGAAGCCACTTGGACCAGAGCGAAGTCCGGTATTATCCTGAAGCGCGAACGGTCAAGCCGGCTGGCCTCTTGTTCGCGAAACTGGAACAGCGAGCGGAGAATGGCCAAGCCTCTCCCGTCCAGGCCCTGGCTGCCCTTGACCGAAAGGAAGGCCGACTCGCGGTCGGCGGGCGTATGTTTCACATTCTCCAGGCGCGTGAACTCCTCTTTCGCCCATTCAAGCCGGCATAACTCTGTCAATTGCGATACCAGCGCTTCGCGGACACGCGAAAGATACAGAACGTCGTTGGCTGCGTAGTTTAGCGCTTCGAGACTTAGAGGCCGCAGCGTCCAGTCGGAGCGCTGGAGTTCGATGGGCTTGGCCAATTCGATCCCAAGGTATTCCTGCACTACGGACTGCAAACCCAACCGTGTCGAGCCAACGAAGGCGGCGGCAATGCCGGTGTCGAACAAATTGTTGACCCGGAATCCCCAGTCCCGGTCGAGACTACGCAAATCGTAGTCGGCGCCATGAAAGACCTTCTCCACTGATTGGTCGCCAAGAAGGTCCCCCAGCGGCTGGATGTCGTCTATCGCCAGCGGATCGACCAGGAAGGCGGTTTCGTACGCCGCGAGCTGGACCAAGCAGACGCGCTCATGGTACCTGAAGAAACCGTTCGACTCGATATCGACGGCGACTCGGGGCGCTCTCGATATACGATCGACGACTTCGGATAGGTGAGGTCCAGTGTTAACCAGTTCGGTCCGGCTCATACCTGTAAACATCTCAACGGCATCACACATCGCCCGGCCGGTGAATTAACCCACTGGCATCCCAAATGGCTTCGAGATTATAACTTTTGGAAGACCCGTGCATAATCGCCGGGATAGGCGGAACTACCTGGGTTTGAACGTGGATGAACTCCCAATCCCACTCTGATCCGAGGTCATTCCAAGGTCTCCTGCAGTCACAATGACGGAGGATCTGTTGGTGTCGAGACTCCCTCGGGACGTTTCCAGGCCGAGCTTGTGGATCGCTCTACTATTCCTCTACTTCCAGTTGCTCCACGCGGCCCTGGTGCACGGCGGCCCAATGCCCTGCCCACTCCTCGCGGGTGGCGCGCTCGGTGCGGCCCGGCACGTAGGCGGGAGAAACCACTGGCAGCGCCCGCTCCACCTTGACCAGGACGTAGGCCCGTGCCGGTAGTTGCACCTGCGCCACGCCGCGGCTGCCGGTCTCGAAGGCCAGGCATATTTCGTCGAACAGTTCACCCGGCTCGACAATAGTGGCCGTCCCCTTGAAGCGGTACCCCTTTCGGGAGAACACGTCCACCACGTTCAGTTCCAGCACCGGGTTATGGCGTAGGTTGGCCATCGTTGCCGGAGACGCCAGGTCGGCAAACACCAGGTGGTCGTCGTCCCATATCGCCGCCGTTCCCTTAGGTGAAAGGTTGGGCGTTCCGTCGGGGCAGACGGTGGCGACGAACCCCAGCCGCTGCTGGCGAACCACACGCTTCATGTCATCATCAAGAATTCCCACTCCGGTCTCCTCATGGTTGTATTGGCGGTAGCGCCATAGTGTGGCAGCGCCGCGGGCTCGCTTCCTGTGCACATGCCGTTTCCGCCCCCTATCATAGCCTGTGTGGTCATCAGCAGGAACCGGTTGATTAGCAGGTAGGCCAATCGCGCCGTCACCCACCGCGTGGGTTGTCGGCGTTGCACTGTTGGGTCTAGAATTCCGCTTTGTGCATGGTCCGGTCAGACATGGGTTTCTTGCTGGGTCCTGGTCTTGCCGACAGTGGCGAGCCGAAGCATTCGTGTTTTTGAAACTGTGTAAACTACGGCGGCGCTGCCCTGGATCTCCCATCTGGAACATTCGGATTGGTGAGGAGAGAGCATGATAGATAGTGGGGATACCGCCTGGGTACTAACCTCGTCGGCGTTGGTCTTCATCATGGTCCCGGGGCTGGCGTTTTTTTACGCGGGACTTGTCCGCAGCAAAAACGCCCTGTCCACCATCATGCAGTCCTTTATCGCTCTCGCCATTGTGGGTTTAACCTGGGTTTTGTGGGGATACAGCCTGGCGTTTGGCCCCGACGTAGGGGGTTTTATCGGGAATCTGGAGTGGGCCGGACTCAACGGCGTGTCCGCCACGGAGGCCGGGCCTTACGCCGCCACGATTCCGCACCAGGCGTTCATGGTCTTCCAGTCCAAGTTCGCCATTATCACGCCAGCCCTGATTGCCGGTGCATTCGCCGAGCGTATTAAATTCAGCACTTTCGTGATCTTCGTCGTTGTCTGGTCGACCGTCGTATACACGCCGCTGGCGCACTGGATGTGGGGGACCGGCGGTTGGCTGGGCGAGCTTGGAGCCCTCGACTTCGCGGGAGGAGCGGTCGTCCACATCAGTTCCGGGGCCGCAGCCCTGGCCGCGGCGATCATATTCGGTCGACGCCTGGGTTTCGGCCAGGTGGAGATGGCGCCTCACAACGTTCCTTACGTGGTGCTCGGCGCTGCCCTTCTGTGGTTTGGCTGGTTTGGGTTCAACGCCGGGAGTGACTTGTCCTCGGCAGTAAGGGCTACCTCTGCCTTTGTGGTCACCCATATCTCCGCGTCAACCGCTGCGTTGGTATGGGTTGGGCTTGACTGGATATTAAACCGGAGACCCAGCGTGGTGGGAGCAGCGACGGGAGCCGTGGCAGGCTTGGCAACCATCACTCCGGCTTCGGGATTCGTGGGCCCCTTGCCGGCAGTGGTCATCGGTTTGGGCGCCGGCGCTTTGTGCTACACCGCCGTCTGGATAAAAACCCGAGTTAGGCTTGACGACTCCCTCGACGTTTGGGCCATCCACGGAGTGGGTGGAATCTGGGGCATGATTGCCACCGGGCTCTTCATCGGAGTCGGCTTCATGACTTTGGGTGACCTCACGGACCTGACCCGGGGAGAGCAGGTATTGAGGCAGCTAATCGCCGTCGGCGTGTCTTTCGGGTGGGCTTTCGTCACGACTCTCGCGATACTGTTGATCCTGAAATACACGATTGGGCTAAGGGTAGACGAGGAGCAGGAGCAAGAAGGTCTGGATATCTCCCAACACGGCGAGATGGCCTACCCCACACGGTAGGGGGTCGACAACCGGCCGTCAGACCGGAGGGACTGGTGGTGACGCCCAGAATTTCAATGGAAACAGTGTTGGGGATGCCCGGAGCCCGGGCATCCCCAACACGACGGGAGTCCATCCGGCAGGCTCCGGATTGACGGTTACTGTCCCGGCCGGCAGCAGCGAGAGGGGAACCGCCAATGCTACCTTGGGCTGACCGTGAAATTACGCCGGTTCAGGAGTTTACCTAGCTTCGCGTCGAGGAGGAATCATGTCCATTTTGATTCGTGCGGTTGCGGCTTACCTGGTGTTGGTTGCGGTATCGGTTGGGGTGCACTTCATAATTACGCCGTTGTACCACCCCGGCGGGGACGCGCCGTTCTTCGCTTGGGTGGTCCACAACTGGTTCATGGCAGTGGGAATGGTGCTCGCGCTGGCTGGCAGCTACGCGGCGAAGCGGAGTGTCGATGCCGACGGTTCGGCGGACCTGAAGCGGTATTTGGAAGCCAACACCGTTTTCTACGCCGCGGCCGTAGTGTTCCTCCTGTTCTTCTGGAACTGGTTTAGCGCGCTGTCTCCAAACGATAGCGCCGACGGCCAATTCTGGGTCGTAATCGATACGCTGATGCCCATCGTAATGGGTGGTACGGGGTGCCGAATGTGGCGGGACTCTGCCGGTTAGTCCTTGGGCCGCGTCGGGTTGGCCCACTCGGCAGGGTTTTTCCGCTCAGGGCAACGTGCCTGGCTCCCGCCCCGTCTTTCCCGCCGCGGGGAGGAATGCATGGGATTGGGAACGTGATTGTGCGGGCGTTGGGCCACCGTCCTGAAATGAGATCGCACCGTTATCGGCTGGCTCGCGTTGGCAACTCCCTTGTGTTTTAGCCTACAATGCTACGCTTGGTTCAGCGTGTGGCGAGTCCTGGACGGAAGCCGCGCACTGCTATGGCCGCAGGAATGTTTAGAGGATAGGGAGGAACGATGTTAGCCGGTCTTATAGCCGGGTCGGTGGCCGCTTTAGTGGCATCCTTGGTGTCTCTGCCGCTGCGGTCTCCGCTGGACATTGTCTTTAACACTTTAACCGTCACGGTGGCGTCGCTGGTCGTCGGAATCGCATCCGGGTTGCTCTGGAGATTCCTGGCGGACAACCCCAGACGTCTACAATACTATGCCGGCGGCTTGGCTGGGGCGTTCGTGGTGGTGGCCGTCGTGGCAGTAGTTGGGAACATGTGGTTGGAGAGGTTTGCTCTCTTTACCATTCCACTGGCAGCCATTGTCTTCGCACTTTCCGGGATCCTGGCGCCGATGGTTGGCGGCATCTCCGGCGCCGCGGTGCGTGGGTTGGCCGTGGTGTTGCTGATTGCATCGGTTGGGCTGGGCATCGGCCTCGCGGGCCAGGGAGACACCGAAAGCGGTGAGCTATCGCTGCCTGAACGGGTCGAGGCTCCAATCCCAACTGCAACGGAGCCGCCGAGCCAGGAAACGACGTCGGCGGCGACCGTTGAGACCGCCCCCGAGGCAACTGCAAAGGCCGTCTCTACCAACACTCCAACGCCATCCACCCCAGCCGAGGCCACCGCTCCGGCGGAGACCCCAGGCGGCGCAGCAGATGGAACAAGCGGGTCATACATAGTGGGGGAAGGTTCGAAGATCACATTCGCAGTCGGTGAAGTGTTGAGCCGGTTCCCGACTCCGATAACGGCCGTGATGAGCACGTCCGAGCTTTCCGGCCAAATCAACCTCGATGGTCAACCGTCCATCGTGGAGGTCGATCTCCATTCTTTAGGCAGCGACCAGCAGTTCCGCGACCGGTACGTCCGGACCCGAATGTTCCCTGACCAACCCACGGCGTCATTTACAGTGGACAGCGTGACCGAACTGCCCGACGGGTTTTACAGCGGCGATACCTTCCAACGCTCGGTCTCCGGGAACCTTAACCTGAACGGCGCAGATTTCCCGATATCCTTCGACTTGGAAATCCGCAACGACGGGAATGTCCTGAACGTCTTGGGCCGGACCGTTTTCACCTGGCAGCAGCTTGGCATCCCGGTGCCCACCGCCAGGTCTGTGGTGTCCATTGAGGATGAAGTCCACGTGGAGATTTTGTTGGTTGCCAAGCCTGGCTAGGAACAAATCAGACCCCCACCGCCGTGGTGGCGAGCGAATGCTCTCTTCTGCAGGGCAGCGACATAGCGCCTTGTCACATTTGTCTGCCCCAACCCCATTTGCCCGGTACCTAAAATAGAACGAGACACCGCGTGAACCGTCCAAATTTCGGGAAGTTGTAACAAAGATTTAACAAACAAGAAAAGTGAATGTAACACCGCTGCCTAAAATAGAGTATGTAAGTAGTTTGTGGAGGCAACCATGGAAGTCATCGTAGCGGCGGGCGTTTTCGTAGGACTCTTCGGACTGTGGGTGGTGCTTCCCTCCAAATTGCTACGAAAGTAAACCGGTTTTCCCGGTTACCAAGTAAACCCCAAACATTCTCCAACTGAATCACTTCACTGACCCACCTATGTTGCACCGCAACTAGAATGGGTCGGTTTTTTTTGCAACGGGCCAGGCATGGCCTTTCAACTGTCATCCCCCTCCCGCCATTCTTGTCGCAACGGGTATCCCGAGCTCTTTTGGTATGTGATGACGGTTGTCGTCTCGTAGAGATGTCAAGCGGGAGTAAGTTGCGTTCCTGATAAGAGTTTTTTGGATTCCCGCTGCGCTGAGAATTGCAGATGGCCTGGCCCAGGCCACGTATCAAAATGGCCTATTTTCATGACAATTGTGGGGGACAATTAAATGGCCTTGGGTCAACGAGAATAAAGCCTCCCATCACCCTCCCGATTTGATACAATCTTGGCTGGTTTAGCCCATAGGCTAACCAGGGCCGGGTCGCTCAACTCCCCCGCCGGAATTGATGCCGAAATCAGGTTTGCCCGTGCCGTAAACCAACCCGGGGCATTCGTTGTACAATTTAACCGGCGCCTGACGATCCCGGAATCGCGCATCCAACATAGTCTGCCGAGTTCCGGCGCAGGTTAAGCCGTGCAAACCGGCTGAACCTAGGGAGCAGGCATCCGCGGTCCAACCACGGACATACGGCGGCCAGGAGGCCTCACCTCAGCCTCCTGTGCCGGGACCAAAACGAGGAGCCACACGGGCCGTTAGCTCAGCTTGGTAGAGCACCGGACTTTTAATCCGGGTGTCGTGGGTTCGATCCCCACACGGCCCACTCGATTTTGTGCCGAGTACCAGGCATCTATGATTCGCCGGCACAAAGAGGTGTTATGGAATCTCTTAATCGTGTCACAAAAATTCTTCGCCACCGGAATTGCAACAATTTGGCAGACTTGTTGTCACGAGCATAGGTCGAATTCAACGAATCGAACACATACGGGAGTTATCTCCATTCTTGCTTGGCTCCCAACAGCGGAAATTTATGCGCCCATTTCCGGATATGATCGCTTGGACGCACTCTCATCAAAGGACAACAAACAGATGCTCGACGCAACTCTTGAGATTTGGCCGCATCGACCGAATGATACGGAGATAACAGGTATCATAGTAACCGTTCAGAGTTAAGGAGAAGTGAGCAGTAGCTGGCAGGACAGGAGGGGGTCCAGGCCCTGGGCGCGCCAGGTGCCGAAGAGGGAGGCGAGGGTCAACTTGGAGTCGGTGCCCTGGGCCGAGCGGGTGCCGCCGCTGATTTTGCGGCTGACCACCAGGGGCCGCAGGCTCCGTTCCGCGGCATTGTTGTCCGATGGCACGGCGGGGTGGGCCACAAAGACGAACAGTTCCTTGATGAACTTCTCGATTCGCTGGCACAGCTTACTCTGGACCGCCGCCTGGTCTTCCAGGAAAGGACGGCAGTGGGCCAGCAGTTTCCGCTCCAGTTGCTGTTGGACCCGCCGGCGTTGCCGGGCATCGGGATGGGTGAAGGCTTTCGCCCCAGTGTAGATTTGGTGGATTGCCCCAGCCCACTGGGCCAGTTTTTGGTCTTTGGGGTAGAGGGCCTTCAGGTCGCGGATGTCCCGCAGCAGATGGACCCAGCACCGCTGCTTCAAGCCCGGGTAATGATGGTAAGCGGCATAGAAGTCGCTGACCAAGACCCCGCTGAAGGAATCGCCCAGCGCCTCGTCCACTACTTCCTTGTTCCGACCCCGACGCAGAAAGTACCGGTCGGTGGGGGTGCTGAAGGTCCAGACGTAGCCGTTGACCCCGTCCTGACGCCAGCCGGTTTCGTCGGCGTGCACCACTGGGCTGCCCCGGATTCGGTCCCGGATCTCCGCCAGCGCCGGTTGAGCCTTTTGGGCCACCTGGTGAATCGCCCGGACGATGGCGCCCAGGCTCAGGGGCAACCGATGGACGGTCTGCAGGTACCACTGGATGGTGCGCAACGGCAGCCGGCCCTCTTCCCGCAGGGCGGCAATCCGGCTGAGCAGGTTGACTCCCGACCGCTGCTTCCCCAGGACCACCCGGCCCAGGTCCACCTGGGGAGTCCGGCGCCGTTCACATACCGGACAGGTCCGGGCAATGAGGACGTGCTCGGTGACTTGAGCCGGAACCAGGGGGAGGTCAATGACTTCACGGGCCCGCTGTACGCACCCCCCGGCCTGGCCGGTACCGCATTGGGGACAGGATCCCAGGACATGCTCCACCCGGTGGATGGGGCCCATGCGCTGGCGGGCAAAGCCGTGGGGCCTGGGCTTCCTGGGACCTTTATCCCTGGCTGGACCCTGGCCGGACTTCGGCTTAATGCCGGGCATTCGGGGCGACCCACCAGGCTTGGCCTTTCCTTCCAGCAGGTCAAGCCTTCGCTGCAACTGGGCGATGACGGCCTGCTGCTGGGCGATGAGGGCCAGCAAGGTCTCCAGGCTGGGGGTGGTCAGGTCAAGACCGGTATCCATACCTCAGATTTAACATAACCGGAAAAACCGGCGCACTGTGTTTTTCCAACCACTTCTGGCCAATTCGCCCCACCAACTCTGAACAGTTACGGATCATATACACACTTGACAAAGATTCGCTAGATGATGCTCCAGGCGATGCTAATCACATTTTGAGGCAATTGGAACGCATTCGGGACACTTTGATTACAGTTTCCACAGGTAGACCGAGAATCAATACGGTCAATGACGGATACAGGAAAGACTACTCACTGCTGTCAGAGCAATTGAATGCACGGGGTCTGCAGAACCCCATACCCTACTCAGATCTGTGGGATTGTTACGGAAAATGGAGCAGTGGAGACCTTCCGACGTATCAATCGCGTCGAGAGTATATCCGTGGCCTCTTGGAACTGCTCGAGAGGCGTCTTAAAGTAGGCCCGTCATCCCGTGGAGCGGAGTTATTTCCGGTACCCACAGGGTGCCCGCTTGTTGATAGACAGTTAGGAGAGGCGCGGGAACGATTGGAATCCGCATCTACCGAAGAACAATTCCAACTGTGGGATTCTTGTGTCGTGACACAATTGTTTGGCTCGCACACACGGTCTTCGACCCGGGTAGGCATCCAAAGACTGATGATATTGCAAAGATCAGCGAGACATACGCGAAGCGGATGCTCGATAGGTTGGCATTCGAACTAGGTGGTAGCTCAAACGCTAACGCCCGCAAACTGGCAGAGGCTTCCCATGACCTGGCCAACGAGTTACAGCACCAGCGAACCGCTATATTTCGTGAAGCTGCGATCTGTGTGACCTGCCCCCGAAGGTTGTGCCACCTTGTATGTTAGTCCGACCGCACCGGGACAAGTTCCAGGGGCAATATAGGTTGTTGGTCTACGATTCGGTCCGTAGTTAACTGTTCAGCGAAAATGTCCATCCATGAGGGATGTGACATTGAAACGGCGAGAATTAGCGAGACTCCACGTGCTCAATAACATCCTGGGATACCAGACCCCTATCGTCCAGGCCGCCGAGACTCTCAGTGTGAGTGAGCGCCATACTAGGAGGCTCCTGAATGCCTACCAAAAGGACGGAGCCGCCGCGTTGGCCCATGGCAACCGGGGCCGACGGCCCCACAACGCTATCCCGGAGTCCCAATCTGCAGAAGTGGTGCCACTGGCCAGCACTCACTACGCGGGAACAAACCATACTCACCTCACCGAACTGCTGCGAGAACAAGAAGGTATTGATCTGAGCCGTCCCACCGTGCGCCGCATCTTGCTCAGGGCTGGCATCGGCAGCCCGCGCAGCCGCCCTCAACAGCACAGGGTGCGCCGCCGGCGCATGCACCAGCAGGGGATGCTCTTGCAGATCGACGGCAGCCATCACCACTGGCTCGGGGAGAAAGGTCCCAGGTCTACGCTGCTGCTGACAGTGGACGATGCTACCGGTACCGTGCCCGACGTCCTGTTCTCCAAAGAGGAGGATACTCGGAGCTACCTCCTGCTCATGAGCGGCCTGATCAGAGAACATGGAATACCCTTGGCCCTCTACAGCGACCGCCACTCAGTCTTCAAGTTCACCGGCGATCTCAGCCAGTACCCAGCGGGTTCCCACCCAGTTCGCCCGCGCCATGGAGGAGTTGGGAATTCAGCAGATCTTCGCCAGATCACCTCAGGCCAAGGGCCGGGTCGAACGCACCGCGGGCACCTTCCGACCTCATCAAACTCAATCGTCAGGTTGTTGTTGACGTCGTACTGCGGGGCGAGGGTGCCGGCAAAGGTTGCCGATGTTACCGTCAAGACAACCTCTACCCTCTGCGGCGAGCCTCGGAATCCCGTTCCGGAAATCTGCAACAGCGCCTGGCGCCGTCCCGCGGGCAACCTCGTTGCGTCAACCGCCACCGTCACCAACACCCTGTCAAGCGGTCCGGTGGAAGCTCCCGACGCGGGGGTTACCGACACCCACGGGACATTGCCGGACACATTGAAGGTCATGTATCTCGCTGCGGGACTCCACAATTGGAGCGACCGGCCCGGCGGATTCTCTTCACCCAGGAATGCGGTGAATACGAGGTTGCGCGGTGAGATGCCGGCCAGCGGCAGGGTTGCCGGCACAAAAGCGCCACCGCCACCGCCACCGCCACCGCCACCACCGCCACCACCCCGGCGGCTGCTGGGTTGCGGCAGCGGCGTTGCCGGCGCCTGCGGCTCCACTACAGGTAGTGGCGGCGGAGGCGGTGGCAGTGGCGGCGGTGAGGTTTCCCTGGCGGTTGCGGTCGTCTCGTTGGACCATTCGGCGTCGCCGTCGGCGTTGACGGCGCGCAACTGGTAGGTGTAGGTCGTTCCAGCCGACACCTGGATGTCCCGGTACGTTGTAGCCGCGACGCCAGGTCTGGGAGTGACGAGGGCATAGCTCCCGCCGGCCTCCTTGCGTTCCAGCTCGTATCGGGTGATGGGGCTGCCATTATCTGAAGGCCTGGCCCACCACATCTCGATGAAAGCGATGCTGCTCCGGACGGGCGACAGGTTTCTCACCCTCTCGGGCGGGACAAAGAGTTCGGTGGACTCGGTGGCCGTGTCGTCCCCCGGATTGCGGTCGAGCTTGTTGCCAGTGGCTATGGAGGTTATGGCGATGTCCGCGGATGCCGCCGGCCCGACCCGCACCAGGATCTTGCCTGCCTCGCTTGCGCCCGCATCCATGGTATCGAACCTACAGGCGACCACGCCGCCGGTCGCTCCTCCCCCGTGGGAGCACTTGCCTGCGGGAGTAGCGGACACGAAGCTCGCGCTGCGGTCGAGAGTGCTCCACACAACCGTGTTTGTCGATGCAGCCGGGCCGGAGTTCATGACTGTGTAGTCGTAGGTCAACTCCTCGCCCCGGGAGACACGGGAGGGCGAGCCGGATACCGTTGTGCTCAAGTCCACGGTAGATGATATGTCGTCGGTGATGGTCACCGTCGCCGCGTCCCTTCCACCAAGCAGGTGCGGCAGACCGGGGTCGGCGTAGTCCAGGGTCACAGTGAAGGTCTCGTTAGGTTCCTGGACGGTGTCGTGAGTGACGAATACCGTGAAGGTCTTCACCGCGCGGTAACGCCGCTGGCCGCTGCCCGTCGCCAGGCTGAAATCACTCCGGCTGAAAGTCGCCGTGTCGGACAACCGCTGGTAGTCGGCGGGCTGGATTGCGCTGCCGTCTGCGGTGGCGACGGTTACGTCGAAAGAGAAGCCGCTCTCCGGCATCTTGTCCTTGGTGGTGACGGCGACGGCGCGCAGGGAGACGGGGCGAGTGCTCCCAGGGCTTGTGGCTTCTTCGGCCGTCGCCGCCGTCTGCTCCCAACTCAGGACCACGGGCACGTGGTCGTTGTCGACAATGGTCACAGTCACAGTGTCGGGACCTCCCTGTAGATGGGGAAGGCTTGGGTCGGAGTAGTTCAGGATTACCGTGAAGTTCTCCTCCGGCTCGTCTTCGGTGTCATGGATGATGGAGACGCCGATGTTACGGGTTGCCTGGTAGTGGAATTGGCCCCGAAAATCTTTGCGCGTGAAATCGCCCTGGCCGAAGCTGAAGCTGCTGTTCACCCTCTGATAGTCCGAGCCTTCGGTGGCGGTGTCGCTGGCCGTCGTCACGGACAGGGGCACGGTGAAACCGCTCTCGGGCATTCTGTCCGAAATGGTGGTGGCCCGGGCCTGCAGGGTGACCGTCGTCGCATACTCGTTGAATTTCGCGGACGACTGGTACAAGTACATCGTGACGGGTACGAATTCGTTGTCGGTGATCTTTACGCTCATAATGGCTGGTCCGCCTTGCAGGTGAGGCGGGCCGGGGTTCGCGTACTCAATGGTTACCGTGAACCCCTCCTCGGCTTCGTCGGATGCGTCATCCACAATGGTCACCAGCACTTGCTTTGCGGCGCGATAGCGGCGTTCGCCGTTGACGGTTACCCGGCTGAAGTCGTTGCGGCTGAAAACGACGGTATCGTTCAGCTGAGTATAGTCGCCGGGCTGGCCCGCGCTGCCGTTAGACGTATGGATGGAGGCGTCGAAGGAGAACTCGTCTTCAGGCCGCTTGTCCACAGTGGTGACGGCGTAGGCGCGCAGCGTGACGCTTCCGGCGTTCTCACCGACCGTTATTTCCGGCTGTTCCCAGCTGATGGTCACCGGAACGTGTTCGTTGTCCCTGATTTTGATTACTGCCGTGGAGGGGCCTCCTTTGAGATGCGTAAGGCCGGGAGTCAGGTAGGCCAGGGTCACGTTGAGGGTTTCATCTGATTCATCGACTGTGTCGTCTATGATGGCTACGGTGAAATCCCTGGTTGCGCGGTATCGCTGCCGGCCGTTCACGTCGGTCTGGCTGAAGTCGCTCGCGACAAATTTCGCGGGCGAAGGCGGAGCCGTGTAGTCGTCGCCCGGGGTCGTGCCTCTATCGGTGGTGGTCAGAGTCACATCGAAGGTGAAGTCATCCTGCGGCGCCGTGTCAAGTGTCGTTGTGAAGACTGCTGTCAAAACGACGCTCCCTGCGTCCTCCGCCACCTCAAAAGAAGTCTCATTCCATTGCAGGGTTATAGGTATATCATCCGGCTGCGGTGTGCCGGTCTCCGTGTCAGACCATGCTCCATTGCCCACGGAGTTCACGGCCCGCACCTGTACGTCGTACTCCGTCGCGTTGGTGAGATTGGAGATGCCATATCGAAGGTAGCCGCTACGCCAGGCGTTGTCCCGGACCGTCCAGTTGGATTCCACATTCTCGTCGGCGCCGGTCTCAATGTAGCGCACGTCATAGGCGGTAATGGGAGCCCCACCGGTGACCAACGGGGCGCTCCAGACAACGGCAAGGTTCCTGTCGCCGCGAGTGACGTTGGTAATGGATGGCGCCGACGGAGCGGCCGTGGTGGGCTCGTCAGCTTCCGCCTGGGACCAGGGGCCGTGTCCGGAATCGTTGTGGGCCCGCAGTTGAACCTCGTGCTTCACCCCTCCATCCAGCCCGGTGATGGTGTAACTCCGGTTGCTCGGCGTCCCCACACCCGTCTCCACAGACCAGTTGGCATCGCTCTTGTCTGTAGCATCGTCTCGAATGTATCGCAGGTCGTAGGACGCGATGGCCGTCTCACCTGTGTCGGTAGGAGCGCTCCAGTCGATAGTTAGCGTGCCTCTCCCCGGAGTCACCATGTCGATTCCGGGCGCGCCCGGAATGGAGCCGTGGCCGTAGACGGTGAGGCCCCACGACCTGAGACTCCCGATATCTCCGCTCTCAGCGTCCTTGATCCGCAACGTCCATTCGCCAGCGGGATCCTCGCCCAGGTGCCGGGCCGAACCAAAGCGGAACTCGCTGGTCCACTCCCCTGATCTCGAGGTGGTAGTGGACAGCGTTGAAACGGCCCCTGAGGGCGAGACCAGCTCAACGGTAAGGTCCCGGAATGAGGGGTGGATGAAGTGGGCATTGACCTCCACAAACTCAACGAAGTCCACGTATGGCTCTACGGTTAGGCTGGCAGTAACCGTGGTAGGCGTACCGAACGACGGCAGGTCGGGGATTGCAAGATCGATGACGCGGGACTCGGAAGTAGATTCCCTCAAGTCGCGGACGTTGGTCCAACCCGTGGCCAGGTCCACGGCCGCCTTGGCGTCCACCATGCCGAAGCCGTACTCATGGTTGAAGTTGTAGCGGTCCGTGGTGGACCCGTACTTGAAAGCTCCGTCCGCCCAGCCGGTGTTATGCGGGTCGACTTTGCGGGCGGAGGCCGCCAGGATGAGCTTGACGTCCCGCCAGGTTTAACGCGTTGTTTGCTTCTCGAACCAGCGCTACCACGCCCGAGACTATGGGGGCGGCGGCGCTGGTGCCTCCAAAAGTGCCCCTATACCGGTGTTTGTCGTCGGTGGTGGCTATTCTGGGCTGGCCCACCCTTCCGCTGCTGGACGGCCCGCACACCCACAGGTTTGCGCCTGCTTCCGAGTAGCTGCTTCTTATGTCGTCGTGGCCGACGGCGCAGACGGCTGTTACGGCATAGAAATTGGCGTGCTCGCTAAGGGTGGAGTGGTCGTTGTCACCTCCGTTGCCGGCAGCGAAGGTGTAGAAAACGCCTTTCCCGCCGTATCCGGTGGTGACGCCGTACTTGACCGCCGTTTCCCAAATGGCAGATGCAGGCTCAGGATGACCGAAGTTATTAGGGCCCCAGCTGTTGTTGGATATGGCCGTGGTTGCCGCGTTGCGAGACATGGCGTCCGCTTCGTTGGCGTCGGATTGCTTTACCAAAAAATTGTATCCGTAAATCTTGGCCCCGGGGGCTACGCCGCGCATACCGAGGCTGTTGTCCTTCGCAGCGATAAGACCGGCCACGGCGGTGCCGTGGGCCTCGAATAGATCGTAGATCTCGGTCAGGTTGGGGTCATAGTTGTGATTGAATCGGGTGAGGACGTTGTCGGTCAGGTCATCGTGCTGGTAGTGGATTCCATCGTCCACCACCGCCACGTTGATACCGGAGCCTGTGTACGTGGGCCACACCTCCTCGACCCTGATATCCTGACCGGCGCTGTTGGGAAACTGGTTATCGTTGTTCAGGTGCCACTGGCAGCCGTAGAGCGGGTCGTTGATGCTGCTGCTCGTGCGGATCCTGGAGCAGCGGTCTACGAAATGACTGTAGACGCCATCTACGATGGCCCTGACAGTGTAGCGTCCCGTAGCTGTACCAAGCTGGCCCATTACTCTCAAATAGTATGTGCCCGCATCCAGTCTGCCCTGGAAGGTAAATGATTTGTTAAAGCGAATTGTTTGTACAGAGGGCCTGAGGTTGTTTTCATCGGTGAGATCGGCCCTGATGTTAGTGGTTTGGCTCACTCCCCCGATGATCACGTAAGCTTCCTCTTCGAGGATCAGTCTGAAATAGTCCTTGTCGCCTGCCGGGTCTATGATTCCGCCCGCCGTACCGCCGAGGGTCAGCGGCTGAGCGTCGGCAATGGCGCTGCCCGGCTCCGTGATGGCCGCGGCGTGCACCGTATACGGCCCACGTGACCTTCTGCTAGAGCCAACCTTCACGTAGTAGGTTCCCATTTGGAGATGTTCCCGAAAGAGAAATTGCCTGAATCCGCCTGGTAGGTATGTATGGTCGTCGGAGGCTATCACTGTGCCGTTGCTGTTTTGCAGCTCACCTATGGGGTTGGTTAGTCCGGTGGAGCGTATTGCAACTTCCGTTGCCGCGGAGAGGTCCAGCTTGAAGTAGTCCTCGTCTCCCCGCGGGTCAATCGTGCCGCTCGCAGAGCCGTTGAGATTCAGAGTGGCAGCGTTGCTCCTGGAAGTGGTGTCCGTGAACTCCCTGATCCTGAGGATATACGGTTCGTCAGCAGGTCCGAAGCCGGTTACCTTGATGTAGTACGTCCCGGACTGGAGCTTGCGCCACAGGAAGAAGTTATCCGGGTTGGGCAGCAAGTTACCAGTGTCATTTCTCTCGAAATAATTGCCGCCGCCGTCCAGCAGCTCACCCACGGTATCCAGGTCGCCCAGGGTATATATCCAGTAGTCGGCCGTCCGTGGCACTCTAAGTCTGAAATAGTCCGCGTCGGCGGCGGGGTCAATGGCTCCCCACACACTGGCGCCCGCCGTCACGCTCGTGGCGTCGGCGAGAGTGTTGCCGTGGTCCTCGGGAGTTGCGCCGGTTGTGGCCGACCAGGCGCCGTCGACATCATCTTCGTCCACCGCGCGCACCTGCACGTCGTACTCCGTGCCGTTGGTCAGGCCGGTGACGGCGTAGGTCAGGCTGCCGCCGCCCTCTTTCCAGGCGTCCTCCTCCACAGTCCAGTTGGCGTCCACGGCCTCATCGGCGCTGGTCTCAATGTAGCGCAGGTCGTAGGCGGCTATGCCGGTGGTGATGCCGGTGGGAGCGCTCCAGGAAACCAGTACCGCGCGGTCGTCAGCACGCACGGAATCTATAGTCGGAGCAGGGAGCGCCGGCGTACCGGTCTTGGTGTCTTACCAGGTCCCGTCTCCGTTCGAGTTTACCGCCCGTACCTGAATGTCGTACTCCGTGCCGTTGGTCAGGCCCGTAATGGTGTATAGCAGCGTGCCGGAGGTCCAGGCGTTGTCCCTGACGGTCCAGTTGGCGTCATTGGTCGCATCCTCGCTGGTCTCGATGTGACGCACGTCGTAGGCCGTGATGCCGGTTGCGCCGGCGGGAGCGGTCCAGGTCACGGTGAGTGTGGTATCGCCAGAGGATACAGAGTCGATGGCAGGCGCGGCGGGAGGAGTCTGCGCGCTGGCGTAGCCCAGGGCCAGCACCAGGCAGAGCAGGGCAAGTCCCGCAGCCGGCAGCAGTCTGGCCGGACTGGTCATACTGGTCATCCTGTTCATGGGATAGACGACTCCAAAGAGCCGTTAGTTTTCACGGGAACAGCGGGTCACAACAACCCGTGGTATTCCCAGGCAACTATCACTTGGGGGTGACTTCTCTTCCCCAGTTGGGGCTGGAGATTTCCACGCCGTCCTGCACTGCCAGGGCGTTGGCTAGGTCCAGCGAGGGGAACCCTGGTCCAGTTTCAACGAAGAAGCCGTTGGCGACGTAGTCCAACTCCGACAGGCGGTCCATCTCGATCCCGTTATTGGAAAAAAGGCGTTCGTTTCCGCCTGGCCCCATCCAGAACTGAGCACCAGCAGAACGCCGCCTGGGAGGGTCATCAGCCCGCCGGACTCCGAGCGGAAGACGGGCAGGGTATCGCTCTTCGATTGTCCATCCGCACTCCTGACAACGTTGGTCCCACCCTCGCTGGCTGAAACGACGTCACGGGGCAGTCCGCCGGAGCCTTTCTCGACTACCAGGTCTGTCTGAAGCTTCACCGTCATGGCCCTGTCGCCGTCCTGCCAGGTGTAGGGGTCACCCTCGACAGGGCCGGTGGCGTCGGGGACGCCCTTCCAGGGGGAATCCGGACCAGCAACCCTTATGGGTTCCTCCTTCCTGGACGTTCCGAAAGAGTCGACCGGCGCGAATTCAATCCCGTCGCCGGCAGACGGCGCGGGAACCGGCGTTGGCACGGAGTTATCCACCAAAGGAGTAGATTCGGTGGCGGTGGTCTTCAGGAGTGGCGGTGTGGTCACCGTGGGCGCTGCAACAAGGCGTCGCTCGGGTTGCGGCCCGTCTTCAACCCTCAGCAGTGGTGATGGGGTCTCGGCGGGCGCTGCGGCGGGTTGGTCCCCCGGTGCAGACGGTCCGCACCCGGCCAGGACCGCCGTCACGCTTGATACGAGGGCAGCAATGGCCAGCAGGACAACGAGCTTTCTCATTTCACTCCACCTGTATGGCCCTGGATTATGATCGGTGTGCCGGCTGTGATGGTCGTCGTTGCCGGACTCCCGGCGGAGACCCGGTGGGATATGCAGCCGAATCTGAGTTGGTAGGTCTGGGTGGCGTCGAAATTGACCAACGCTGAGACGACGACGGTCAGGGTGAATTCGGTTTCGTCGGCGTCGAACGCTGCGCCGCCCACTCGCTCCGGGACACTTTTGCGTCCGTTGCATGCCGAACAAGACTGCCCTCTCCTAGCGGCCAGGTTACTCAAGAGTGTTGCACTCTCCCCCGGTGTTGCGAAAGATGAAAATGAAAAGGATGGCCTTTGTCTTTTACTCATTTTGAGGCAGCATTTTGCCCAGTCACACTGATACATGTGCTCTCGTAGTCAACTGAGCAATCGATGGAAATTGTCGGTGGTAAACGCCGCTATCATTTCCCGGGTATAGGCGGACGTATTCAATCCGTGATGGGGAAAGCGAATCCAGGCCCGTAACCTTGGACTGGGAGCCTGGACTTGCCCAAGGCTGACCTGGGAGCCACAGCAAATCGGTTTTCACCGGCCGTCTGGGCCGACCCCGGCTGTAGTGCCTATGCCGCGAGGGTCCCGGTCCGGCCCGGACGACGGTGACCGCCGTCGCCTATGCCCTCGTGTGCTTGACGGCGGGCGCCGGCCTCGACGCAGGCGCGGGCGATGAGAAGGCGCTGCTGGGCAGGATGGCGACGATGTACGCCCTTGTGTTGTGCGTCAGTCTCATCACCCGGTTCGAACGCATGAGGAGGCAGACGGCGGTGGACCGGGAGCGGCAGGGCACTCGCCGTAATTGACCTGCTCCCCGGAAACTGAGCCAGTGGAAATGCGAGTTTTGCGGGATGATCTAAACTGACCGGAGAAGGAGGATCGTCCAATCATAATGGAACCTCCCAGCGAAAAGTTCGCAATACGGTCTGCTAAGGCCCACCAAAACCCAATTTCAGATACGAAATTGCAAACTTTAGCTCTGGGGCGCCAACCGATGTATGGTCGTCACGCAGGTTTCTGACCTCTGTCTTCGCGAATTTAGGAGGGGTTTTCTCAAGAGCCTGAACTCGTCCGGATGGTATCAATCCTCCCATTTGGAAGTAGTCGAACGACCAGTTGCGCTGCTGGTTGATTGCTGCTAGAAGGGTACAAGATCCAGCAATCTAAGGAGCACGCGTCATGGCAAACAAGATTCGCCTGGGGTTTGTGGGTGCGAACGTAAACTCGACCCGGGCTTCTCAGTCGCACTTCCCGGCGCTAATGGCCAGTCCGGATGTCGAGTTCACCGCAGTTTGCACCACCCGGCCCGAGAGCGCGGAGGAGGCTCGCCGAGCCTTTGGAGCGAAGCTGGCCTTCCATGATTTCCGAGCAATGGTAGTGTCGCCGGAGATTGACGCGGTGGCCGTGGTTGTGCGGGTGCCGTCGCATTATGAGGCAACGAAGGCCGCTATCGAAGCTGGCAAGCACGTCTACACCGAGTGGCCTTTGGGCAGGAATACCGCTGAAGCCGAGGAACTTGCAACTCTGGCCCGGTACAAAGGTGTCCAGACCGCAGTAGGTCTGCAATCGCGGGTTAGTCCCGCATTGCTGTTTATCAAGGAACAAATTGAGGCCGGCTATGTGGGCGAGGTGCTCTCGTGTCATGTGACCACCATGCGCGATGGCGCTTTGGAACGCCCTTCCAGCCGCACCTGGCAGCGCGATGCCACCCTTGGCGCAAACTCCCTGACCATCGCCAACGGACACGTGATTGACGCCCTGCGCTTTGTGGCGGGCAACTTCACCCGCGTGGCGTGCATGGTCAGCACCCAGGCAAAGCAATGGTACGAGACCGATACCCGGCAATTTGTGGAGGTCACATCCCCGGACAATGTGCGAGTCAGCGGACAGTTGGAGAGCGGCGCGGCAGCGTCGGTCCATGTTGGAGCTGTCCCCTGGGCCGGCAGCGGCTTTCGAATGGAGATCTACGGGCGGGAAGGCACGCTGGTCACCACGGGCAGTGTCTCGTCGCAGCGCGGTGAGATGCTGCGGGTGCAGGGCGCACGGGGCAGCCATGAGTTGCAGGACCTGGATATACCTGAGGGTTTCGTTTATGTGCCGTCCGACTTCCCCCGCGGCGATCCCTTCAACGTTGGGCAGATGTATGCCCTGCTCGCCGAGGCGGTCCGGACCGGGCAGAACCGCCTGCCCACGTTCGATGTAGCGGTTGACCTGCATCGTTTTATCGATACGATCAAACAGGCGTCGGACACGGGCCGGGAGTTGCCGGTCGCCTGAGGCGACATTTTCTCAAAAACCAGAAACAGGCCGGCAACCAATAACCATTGGCGACCTGGGACTGGCGTTAGAGCCGCAACATACTGCCGCCAGGTTCACGCCACATTTCTGAGCAGGACCCGTGAACCGTACTGGAAGCTGATCCGGCAGCAGAAATTCGAGGGCTCCGCCACTTCTATTCATCACCCGGTGATGATGGGGAGCCAGCGGAGCCCTAATAGATTAGCAGTATGAGTTGTCAGGCCGTCGCGGTTGCCGGTTCATGGGTCTTCAGAAAGCGCCGGGCGTGGGCTACGGTCTCGTCGATGTGCTCCTGCGTGTCTTTCCAGGGGAAAATGGTCACCTCGGAGTTCGGAGCGAGGCCGGCAACCTCCACCGCGACCTCGTATGGGTGGGTTGGCACATCGTCGGGCGCTATCAGCAGTGGTGTCTGCAGGGCACGCACGAAATCACGGGAAACGGTGAAAACGAAGTCGGCGCGGTCGGTGTACATACTGGTCAGGAAGTCATGGACCATGTCCATTGTGATTTCAGGACGCTTCTCGCAAAGGGGCGGCCCCCACCGCGTAATATTGTTCTGGTAGAAAATATCCGGCATCTCCGGCCTGAACCCGCTGGGCTGCATCAACGCCGCCGCCACAATGCGCTCCTGGGCCAGCCTAAGCAGGTTGTGGATCATAGGCCCGCCGATGCAGAAGCCCATGACCAGGAACTCCCTGATGCCGAGATGATCCATCAGCCCAAGTTGGTCGTCAGAGTAGGCATCCCAGGGGCGGTCGATCTCCAGGGGGCCACTGGATTGGCCCAGATCGGCATTGCGTAAGTCGGCGGCGATACAGCGGAAGTCGTCTTTGTAGGTCTCCATGGGGTTGAAGGGCACAGAAGCCTTCAAGGATGCCACCGTGGAATTAAGTCCGCCACCAGGAATGATCAACAGGGGGAATCCTGAACCGACCTCTTCGTAGTAGATACGGTTGGGGCCTCTTTCGTAGAACGGTATGGCGGTTATCCTCCATCAGCGAGTTGCGAATCTAACCTGATGTCCAACGAGCAGGCAGGCCGGAATTTACGGCACGACATCCGGAGGCGGCGTGTTGTACGGGATTGTGCTTCGTCTGCCTATTCTGGCGTTGAATCTAACCCAAGATGGCTCACGCGGTCAAAGTAACTGCCGGAAGCGGCGGGAGCGGTTAGATGTAACGGTAGTTCGGTATAAACCGGGCACATCGGGAAACCAAAGACAGGGTGGAGCCATATAGCGCCGTCCACTTTCATCTAAGGGCCCAGAGGGGACCGCGAATTGCGCCACTCTACCAACACCTCATCATGCAGGAGGACTCCCCTGTTTCGCTAGGCGATCGTAATCGGATCACGCTGATGGGCAGCTTGAACCACCTCCAACGGAGTGACGCCCGGTATCCGGTACCACATTATTGAATTGAGATGCCTACCTGCTTGACTACAGAGCCATCACCGGGTCAAATACGTTGCTGCCTACTGTCGAGTCGGACCCACTGCCCCCGCACAACTTCAGGCGATAAGTTCCGATAGGTTGTGGTTCTTGCCGACAGGGGTTCTCCCATGAACTGGAAAGTCGACTCGGCCAACTCGGATGCGAGGGTGTAAGACAGTGCGCGTTATGGTCCTGGTGAAGGTAACTAAGAAAAGCGAAGCGGGCATCATTCCTTCGACTGAAATCCTAGAGGCCATGGGCAATTACAACGAGGAACTGGTTAACGCGGGCATCCTTTTGGCCGGGGAGGGCCTGCAGCCCTCAGCCACTGGCAAGCGGGTGGCCTTTGACGGCTCGGACCGCGCCGTGATCGACGGGCCGTTTAAGCAGACCTCCGAGCTGGTGGCCGGTTTTGGCTGTGGGAGGTAAAGGACATGGGCGAGGCGGTCGAGTGGGTGAAGCGCTGCCCCAATCCAATGTTGGGTCCCAGCGAAATCGAGATTCGCCCGCCGTTCGAGGCCTCCGACTTCGGTGAGGCGATGACCCCGGAGTTGCGCGAGCAACAGGACCGGACCAGGGAAGAGTTGGAAGGCCGCTAAAGCCGATCCCTGGATCCGTAAATGTTCGCGTCCATCCGTGAATGAGAGAGGGTTTCCCATGGAGCCGCGCATCAGCATTATTACCCTGGGCGTTACCGACCTGCCCCGCTCGGTGGAGTTTTACCGGGACGGATTGGGACTACCCCTTTTTGACGAAAACACCGAGTCCATTGCTTTTTTCCAGAACCGGGGCGCCTGGCTGGCCCTGTACCCCCGGGAGTCCCTGGCCGCCGACGCCGGTGTTCCCACTGAAGGCAGTGGCTTTTCCGGCGTCACGCTGGCTCATAACGTCCGGACCCGAGAGGAAGTGGATGCCCTGCTGGACGTGGCCGTAGCCGCCGGTGCCACCCTGGTCAAGCCGGCCCAAGACACCTTCTGGGGCGGTTACTCCGGGTACTTTGCCGACCCGGAGGGCTACCTTTGGGAAATCGCCTGGAACCCCCACTTTCAGATTGAGTAACCGGCCAGTCGTACCAGTGACGGTTCCGGCGACCGACGTAAGGATAACCGTCGGGACGAACGAAATGTCCAGATAACTAAAAGAATTTGTCGGACACGAAGTAGCCGATAATCCTGCCGCCCAAACCTATGAGGACGTAGATCCAGTATTCCTTGAACCGGCGCATGGGTCTTTCCTAACCGTGACGTTTGTGCAGCATGGCAGCACACCGGGGCTTGCAAGTTGCCGAAGAGGCAGAACCGGCGTAGGCCAGCCTGCGGCTAAATGCTGGACGTGGGGTAGAGCCCTCGTAGTAGTCCGCGGTCGGGAAAGTCGGCCTCTTGACGAAGTAAGGAAGTGAGATGAGTGCAGAACACAAGCGAACTACACCGGCGGAGAGATTGATGAATCCGACGAAGATTGCACAAAAGCAAAGGTTCTTGTGAAGGACAGCATGTACGCCGCCGGCGCAACCGACCGAGGAAGTTGGGCAAGCCCCTATCCTCGACACCCTTCACGATCAAGGGGACGCCCCTTGATTACGGCCCGGCATGGCTCCTATTTGCGCCATTATCCATGACCAGCGTTGGATGCTTACTTGGGGCTTGGGGCGCTGCATTAGCCTGAAAGGGCATTTGGGGTCATCAAGCTCTATTCTGCCAGTTGATCCAATGGTCTAGAATGTTACAAAACTAGGGATGGGGAAAAGGGAGGGCCATGATCGGAAAGGCGTTGGCGCTGTTGGTGGTTGCCGGGGCAGCCTTGGTGGTGTTGGAGTTGTTGCTCGTCAGTCCGGTGGATGCACAGACGCCCAGGGCCACCAGGTCCTTCGCCGAGCCATCGGTGGTCCCGGGCGGCAGGCTGGAGGTAAGAATCACCGCTGCCGGGTACGGCCCTTTTGGGCAGGTTGTGGAGACACTTCCCGCCGGGTTCAGCTATGCGGGGTCCAGCCTGCCGGACGATGCGGTTGAGGTCCAAGGCCGGACTGTTAAGTTCACGCTGTTGGCGGTTAACCGCTTTTTTTACACTGTTACCGCCCCCAATCAGGAGGGGTCGCACACTTTCTCCGGAGTGCTAAATGACGCGCAGAAAGTTGAACGATCCGTGGCAGGGACTTCCAGGATAAGGGTGGGCCCCGACGCCACGCCCACACCGACGCGCACTGCCACGCCAACGCCGGAGCCCACGTCCACTCCCACTCCCACGCCGACGCCAACTCCGACTCCCACCCCGGAGCCCACGGCGACGCCGACGCCGGAACCCACGTCCACCCCGACGCCATCTCCAACCCTCGCGCCGCGGCCCACGGCTGCGCTCGCGGCTGCGCCCACGCCCACGCCCACGCCGACGCCCACTCCTACAGCTGAGCCTACGCCTCCGCCTGTGGAACCCGTTGAGGAGGGTGGACCGCCGGTTTGGTTGATTGTTCTGGTGGTTGCTGGAGCAATCTTGGCGATAGGCGGCATTGGGGTGTACGCCGTTACTCGGGGGAGGTAGCCCGCGCTAAGGAGCGGCCAATGCATGGACCGCGGGCATGGGGGCAGCGGAGCAACACGACTCTGTTCTTAAGCCCGCCGGTCCAGCAATCGTGCACTTAACAGGATGCTGAACCGTATCCTGCCGACCACGTTTCCAGGCCTGAGTTGGATGTAGTCGGCGCCAGGAAAGAACACGCTGCTTCTGAGACGCCACACCCCAAGCGTGGCCCGCCGGCGAAGCCTCGACGCGGAGTTACGGCGTCCGGCCCGCTTGTTTGTTGGCCTTCCTGCTCGAACGATGGGCTGCTATAAAGCTGTCAGAACGGGTCGAACCTGCTGAACCTTTCCACCCGGGCTAGGTTTTCATTTACTCATCGCCGGTGTGCTTATACGCCGGCATCTGTCGGTAGGTTCTCGAACTGGATTAGCACGCCGCGATCTCTACCCCGGCACAGGCGTTCGTACTCTGAACTGAGTTCGGCGCCGAAGATGAGGATTAGTCCGCTCAAGTAGGTCCAAAGGGATAGGACGATTACCGGCGTCAACGCCCCGTACACGTTTTCGAAGTTGGTGAACCGGCTTAGGTAGAAGACGAACAGGTTCTTTGCCAGCTCGAATAGGATCGCCGCCACCATTGCTCCCGGCCACACGTAACGCCAATAGGTGCTGGTGTTGGGCGTGAATTTGTACACCAGCAGGAACATCCCGGCAGTCAACGTGAAAGAGCAGACTTGTAGTATCCCCCGCTCCAGCAATTGGAGGACCGGAGCGGCCTGTCGGGCGTCAGCGGTTACCAGCCGGTCGGTTGCCCCCGCCAGCCAGGCGATGGTCATTGATGCCAGAAACAGCAGGCCGACCCCTGCGGCCATACCCAACTGTCTCGGCTTGCTGATGAAGAACGGCCGGTCGGCGTGGACGTCCCAGGCGCGGTTGACGGCCCGGCTTACCGCGCCGAAGACGGCGCTCCCGGACCAGAGGAGTCCCAATAATCCAAAGACTCCCAGCGCTCCCCTCACGTCCAGCGCGCCCTCAAGGCTCGCGCCGATAAGCTGGTCTGAACCCGGGAAGTAACCGGAGAATACGTCGGTGACCCTTAACTGGATGAACTGGCGGTCCAGAACGAGGCTAAATGCCGCGATCAGGAACAGAAGCAGAGGAAACAGGGAGAAGAGCGAATAGTAGGCCACACCCGCCGCCATGTGCGTTGCATCGTCAGCCGACATTTCCCGGATGGTTCGAGCCAAGAGCCGCACAACGAATCTGGCCCCGAGCCAATCCCGAACGGGCTGGCTGGCGCTGGTGACAGCATTTACCGTGGAATGGTACAGGGCAGACTTTTGAAGGCGCGTCAACATCAGAGATTGAATTTGAGAAGGCGTGAAACCAGCTAAACTTCGTGAATAGGTAGACCTGTCGTCAGCGCCCGACCGGCGAATTCGTCGTCGGGATGAACAACGGTTCGAACCACGGGTCTCCCCGGTTAATATCTCAAATGGGGCCTTCTAAAGACTATAGCAAACTGTTCAGACCCGCCAGAGCACAGCGGGCCACGCAGTGGGGGTTTTCGTTTGCGGCACCCTCCCCGCGCACGGACGCTCAGCGTTTCACGGCGGATAATAACCTGGCATGCGGGCATTCGCTGCCAGTCACTTTAGCTGTAGAGTCTGCCGAAGTTGGAATGCTCGTTAACAGAATAATTGAATTGACACCGTAACATCTACCTTGTATACCCTTACATGCTAAAAAAAATAATGGTATACGTTGTTAAATGTAACTATAACACTCTAACGTGTAAATTGATTGCACACTTCATACAGAACAGTATTAGCGTCAACAAGTTTGGACCAGCCGCAGCCTCCCCTTATTCACCAGTCAACCACGCTCTCGGCGCCGCCCATCGTTTCGGCGCCGCCCATCGTTTCGGCGCTGGGAATAGCTGCATGAGCCTGCGTCTTGACGGGTCTGCTCGCCGATGGTGGCGGGAGCGAGATTGGGGACTTGGGAATGCTCGGTAGCGTTAGAGTGACGCCATCATCACAACTGAATTAACTGGAGGTTAACAACATGACAAGATACCGTTGGGTTAGCCTGGCGGCGAAAATTCTGTTGGCCGCCGCTTTGGTGACAGCGGTTATGACCGTCTCCCTGGCCTGTGGTGGCGGGGGCGACAGCCTCACGGTTTATTCCGGGCGCTCCCAGAGCCTGGTAGACCCGGTCATGAAGGCGTTCATGAAAGAGAACGGCGTGGACATTCGCGTCAAGTACGCCGGCAGCACGGCTATTGCCGCCACGGTCCTGGAGGAGGGGGACAGCACGCCGGCCGACGTGGTCTTCCTGCAGGACCCGGGCTCCTTGGGCAGCCTATCAGCTGCCGGACTCCTGGCGGAACTCCCAGAGGAATTGCTGTCTAAAGTGGACGCGAGATTCCGTTCACCGTCGGGCCGGTGGGTTGGCGTGTCCGGACGAGTCAGGACCGTCGTTTATAACACTTCGGCTATCGATCCGGAGAAGGACCTGCCTGGGTCGATTTTGGGGTTCACCAGCCCGGAATGGCAAGACCGGATCGGCTGGGCGCCCCTGAACGGATCTTTCCAGGCCTTCATTACGGCGTTCCGTCTGAAATGGGGAGAGGATGCAACCCGGGATTGGCTCGAGGGGATCCGGGCCAACGACGCTCAGGACTATCCCAACAACACCACCATCGTTGCCGCCGTGGCCCGCGGGGAGGTGGACGTTGGCTTCGTGAACCACTACTACCTGCTGCGGTTCCTGGAGGAAGAAGGGGAAGGCTTTGGGGCCCGCAACCACTTCCTGGGGAGCGGCGACCCCGGATCCCTAATCCTGGTAGCCGGCGTGGGCATCACCAAGAATACCGATAACCGAGAGGGAGCCGAAAAGTTTGTTGAGTACCTGCTTTCCCGTTCGGCCCAGACATACTTCTCGGAAACCACCAAGGAATACCCGTTAGCCGCCGGCGTGGAACCCCAGGGTGACCTGCCACCCATGGCGTCGCTGGGGCAGCCTGACATTGACCTGGGGGACTTGGCGGATTTGCGGACGACGCTGTCGCTGCTCCGGGAGGTCGGCATTATACCGTGACCGGGACGATGCGCCTCGGCTCCAAAGCATTCCTACTAATTGCAGGCAGCATTGGAAGACGTCTAGTACTCAGTCAACCGCCAAATGATAATTGCCAACCCCATTTACGGAACGGCGGTCAAATCCTAATGGTCCTGCACTTCGCTTCCAAACCTTTGCATTCGAAGGTTGACTGAGTACTAGCTTTATCGATGGGGCTGCTAAGAGCAAAAGGCCATAGCCGCTTCAGCCAGGCTAACCGCTTGGGCTACGCGCCATCGTAGGCAGTTGGCAATTCCCGCACCGCGGCGCCGATTTTCTCGTCGGCGGTGGCGAGGTCGAATTGGATTTGGAGGTTAAGCCAGAATTGAGGATCCACGCCGAACCAGTGCCCGAACCGTAGGGCGGTGTCGCCGGTCACCGACCGCCTGCCGGCGATAATCTGGCTGACCCGGTTAGGAGGCACGTCAATCTGCCGGGCAAAGGTTGATTGGGTCACGCCCAGTTCCGCCAACTCGTCCCTCAGAATCGACCCGGAGTGTACGGCTCGTTTCAACATACTCATCATCCATCCAGTCGCTAGTGATGGTGGACGATTTCCACGTCCGACGGACCTGGAACCTCTGGGGGCCAGGTGAAGCAGATACGCCATTGCCGGTTGATCCGAAGGGAATACTGCCCGGCCCTCCCGCCTCCGAGGGCTTCCAGGCGGTTGCTCGGCAAGACTCTCAATGTCTCCAACGACGGCGCGGCGTTTAGGATTGAAGGCCGCTTCGCCGCCTGCTCGTCAAACCCCTGGAATGCTGCTATGAATGCGCCAACAGCAAACTGCTCGGTCCGTCGAACTTTGTATCCGAGAATCATGTGGGTACGAGTCTACCCATTCTTGACGTCGGACGTCAAGCGTCATCGCTCTGGTTCGTCGCTTCGCGCCGGGTTGCGGGTCGCTCCCAAACCTTAAGTGGCTCGGGGCTTCCCGGAGGGCGGCGTCCGCTCGGTCCACTTCTGCCTACTTGCCAACCCAGCGCGCTGCCGTTTATCCAATGCAATGTTAACAACTGGGTTGTAGAGGAACGAATAATCCTGGAAACTGCTGGATTTTCCTAATACATTCTAGGCGGCCCGTTGGTATTAGTTGCTCTCCGTTAGATTGCGTGCACCAGTTGGCGGGGAACCCAGTACGACGGCGTCGGTCATGCCGGTCCAAGGTTGATGAGTTACCGCCGTGGAATTCGATAATTACGATCTTGATCCTTCCATCTATGACGAAATGTTCCTGCCGCATGGAACCCCCAGGGAACACTGGCGACAGCTTCACGAAATCCTGTGCGGCATGTCTACCGAGCAAGTCGGCGGCATTCAAGAGCGAGTCACCCGCTCGTTTTCCAACGAAAGCATTTCTTTCAGGGTCTACGGCGACGCTGAAGGCGAGGAAAGAGTCATCCCCATCGACTGTCTGCCTCGTATCCTTACCGGCTCTGATTGGCGTTTCCTGGAGAGTGGGCTGACCCAGCGTCTGAAAACCCTGAACATGTTTTTGGAGGACATTTACAACGACGTCCGAATTGTCGAAGACGGCGTGATTCCGCTGGACATCGTGCGGGGGTGTCCCCAATACCGCGTTGAGATGCGGGGAGTTTCTGTTCCCAATGGCTCCTGGGTTGCAGTTTGCGGGACCGACCTGGTAAGGACTAATGACGGCTTCCTGGTGCTGGAAGACAACCTGCGGGTCCCGTCGGGCGTGTCCTACATGATTGCGAACCGCAAAGCCGTCAAGGCCAGCTTGAGTCGTTTGTACCGGAATTCCCGAGTTCGCGACGTCGAGCATTACGGGCGGGCCTTGCTGGAAACCCTACGCGAGTTGGCCCCCGGCGGCAGGTCTGATCCCAGCATAGCCCTGCTTACATCCGGAGTGTACAACTCGGCGTTTTACGAGCACCTGTTCCTGGCCCACGAGATTGGCGCCGAGTTGGTGGAGGCGCCCGACCTTTTAGTCGACGACGGATTTGTGTACATGCGCACTACCATCGGTCTCCGGAGAGTGGACGTGGTCTACCGGCGGGTGGATGACGATTTCCTCGACCCGCTGGTTTTCCGGTCCGATTCCTTGCTAGGCGTGCCCGGGCTGCTGTAAGCTTTCAAACTTGGCAGGGTGATGTTGGTGAATGTGCCGGGAACGGGCGTGGCCGACGACAAAAGTGTTTACGCCTACGTGCCGGACATGGTCCGGTACTACCTGGGCGAAGAGCCGATATTATCCAACGTTGAAACCCACCTCTGCCGGCGGCCTGAAGACATGGGGTTCACGCTGGACAACCTGCAAGACCTGGTGGTCAAACGGGTTGGCGAGTCCGGCGGATACGGCATGCTCATCGGCCCTGACTCCACGCCCGAGGAGAGGCAGGAATACGCCAAGCAGGTCCGCGCCAATCCCGCCGATTTCATTTCCCAACCTGTTCTGGACCTTTCCCGGTCGCCGTGCCTGATCGACGGTCGGTTCGAACCGCGTCACGTGGGCCTGCGACCCTTCGTGCTTAGCGGAAGAGAGACCCGCATCGTTCCCGGAGCCTTCTGCCGCGTCGCTTTGCGCCGGGGAAGTTTGGTTATGAACTCCAGCCAGGGCGGCGGCGGCAAAGACGTGTGGGTGTTGGGGGACTGAAACGATGCTCTCCAGAAGCGCGCAAGGGGTCTACTGGATGAGCCGTTACCTGGGGTGGGCGGAACATCTCTGCCGTCTGCTGCGGCTGCAAACGGAGGCCTTGGTTGACCGTCCAATCAGGGAGATACACCTTGGCTGGATACGCATCTACAACACCGTGAGCCAGCGGCCTCCCGGCGGGAGTCTTGAGCCCCTCGACACCGATGATTTTGCATTGGCGGACTCTTACACGCTTGCCGATCACCTGACCTTCGATCGCCTAAACCCCAATTCTGTCTGGAGCTGCTTTTACATGGGCCGGGAAAACGCCCGGCAAATGCGCCATTGCATCAGTGCAGAGATGTGGACCTGCCTGAACCTGGCTTACCTGCGGTTCCGCAACCTCACGATGCCGGACGTTTGGTCCGCCCCGCGCGAGAGCTTCTACGCCGACGTTGAGGCGGAGATCAACACGTTCATAGGAGTGGCGGCGTCCACCATGTATCGGGATGAGCGGGCCCACTTCATGCAGCTTGGACGATTCATTGAACGGGCACAGCTTTCCGCTTCATTGTTTCTGGCGCAATTATATGCCGACAGTATTGCGATGGAGTATGCGGAGGAGGACTGGACGACGTTGTTGCGCCTCTACCGTGCATTCCAAGCATACAACAGCCGTTACGGCGTAACGGTGCGCCCAAACCAGGCGTCGGACCTGCTTGCGACGGACCCTCAATTGCCAGACTCCCTCAGCCGATCGGTTTCCATCGTTGCGGAGGAGTTGGGGTCCATCAGCGCCGGTCCAAACTCCCACTCTACCGGAGTGGCCCGGCGGCTCGCAGGACGGTTGGGCGCATTGATACACTATGAGTGGCCGGACCGAGAAGACCGGGAGGAACTATTGCGGGAAGTAAGCGGGCAGTGCCGGCTGCTCCACGATTTCATCACGTCCACCTATTCTGAATATTCGATAGAAGACTCGCCGGTCCGCTGATTTATGGTTGGTTTGATTCGGTACGAGATTCAGCACGTCTCGCGATATTTCTACGATGGCCACGTGCGTAATTCCGTGATGGCGCTTTGCCTGATGCCCCGCGATGACTCGGGACAGAGGCTGCGCAGCTTCAGCATCACCACGAACCCACCGTCCTCTATGAACACCGAGGTGGACTCCTTCGCCAACACAAAGCATGTCCTTAACATCCATCGAGGCCATGAGACCCTGGAGTTGGTCACCCGCGCTTCGGTAGAAACGTCGCCCTCACGGCGGCTCCCGGTTTCCCTGGGCCCAGGCTCCTGGGAAGAAGTCCGTTCGAGTACCGGATCGTTCTTGGGATGGGACTTCACCCACGATAGCGCATTTGTCCGCCACTCGCCTGCTCTTGCCGATTTCATCGACCGAGCCGGCATCAAGCCCGTCGGAGATCCGTTGGAGTCGGCCCTTGCCCTTTCCGATACTCTATTTCACGTGCTGCGGTACGTCCCGGTCAGCACTTCGGCGGTCTCTCCCATAGAGCATACCCTTGAGTCGGGCGAGGGGGTTTGCCAGGACTACACCCATATCATGATCGCCATTGCAAGGTCATGGGGATTGCCCGCCCGGTACGTGTCTGGTTACCTGTACGTCACCGGACAGGCTGACGAACAAGCGATACCAACCGCGAGCCACGCCTGGGTGGAATGCTGGTTTCCCGGTCTTGGCTGGACCGGATTTGATCCCACGAATCATTGCCTCGCCGATCACCGGCACATTCGTATCGCTGTGGGGAGAGACTACCGGGACGTAACCCCGGTCCGCGGGGTTCTGCAAGGCGGAGCCGAGGCACGCCTGGAGGTTGAAGTCCAGGTAGACTCCGTCCCCGCCTGAGACCGTGGCGCCGCCCACCCGCGGGATTCTCCACCGGTGAACTGGAACCCTGCTGACCGAGGTCTGTCGAGCATTCCAGCGCACAATTTCTGATTGGGGTTCAACGTGGACGCGACGGGTCTGGAGACTTCGGAGCGTCCGGCGTTGTCTGCCCCATGGGCCTGACCTCTTTAGCAAACGCATCCACCGGCTGCACATCCTTCCAGATACCCATGCGGCCAAACGACAGCCCGCGCCTCCTCCCGGCCGCTGCACAAACCGGGCAAGGAGATGGCAGGGTTTAGTACACTGTCGGCGGCAGGCTATTTGATTAGGGGCGGACCATGAATATGCTCAGTGAAGGAGATGCATCATGCGGTTGGAAGGAAAAGTTGCTCTTATCAGCGGCGGGGCGCGGGGTCAGGGCGCGGCCGAGGCGCGGCTGTTCGTCCGGGAGGGCGCGGCGGTGGTCATCGGCGACATTCTCGACGATGAAGGGATGCGGTTGGAGGCGGAAATCCGCGAACTCGGCGGGCGGGCCACTTTCGTTCACCTGGACGTCACCATCTCCGAGCAGTGGTCCAGCGCCGTGGAGCAGGCGGTTAACCGCTACGGAAAGCTGGATATTTTGGTCAACAACGCAGGGGTCGGTAGCACCAACGTCGGCGGCGTCGACGCGCCGCGTATCCATGACGCGCCGGAGGAAGTCTGGGACCAGATAATGGACGTGAACGGCAAAGGTGTTTTCCTGGGAACCCGCGCCGCCATTCCGGCCATGCTCGACGCCGGCGGAGGCTCGATCATCAACATTTCGTCCATTGCCGGGCTGGTTGGCCTGGGGCCAGGCTCGGGGGCCGGGTCGGCCTACGCAAGCTCAAAGGGAGCAGTCCGGCTGCTGACGAAGTCCACTGCGGTGCAGTATGCAGGGGACGGCATTCGATGCAATTCAGTCCACCCTGGCTACATCGACACGGCGATGACGGAGCGGATGATGTCCCAGCCGGGCATGAGAGACGAGCGTATCCAAGCGACTCCCCTGGGTCGCATCGGGACCGTGGACGACATTGCCAACGGGGTGCTTTTCCTGGCCTCGGACGAATCCTCGTTCATGACCGGCAGCGAGGTGGTGATAGACGGCGGGTTCACTGCGCAGTAGCAGTCAGCAGAGCGACGGGGGGGGTGCCTTGCTGTCCCATTCCTCGCACTGTTTGCCCGCGCCCCGGCTGCAAGGTGGAAAGCGCCGAGGTTGGCTTGCCTCAGCGCTTCCAAGTCATCCGGTGGCCAACCGGACCACATCGTAAATCGACTCGATTACGGCTTAGACGCTGTGGCCTCGCCAAAGGCGATGGCCCCGACGGCCCCGGCATTGGCCTGCCACTGGTCAAGGGATTCGCGCCAGCCATCGAACTGCTCGTGAGTCGCCAATCTGCAGGTCGTCGCCGCAGCTATAACCGCAGGCGACAAGAACCAGTCCCTGGTGAAGGTGTGAAAGAAGGCAACATCTTCCGGCGTGCTGAATACGTCGAAAGAAGCAGTCGCTTGGACGTTGGTGAACCCGGCCTCGATGAAGGTTTTCTTCAGGTCCCTCCCAATTTGGGGATGGCCGCCGTTGGCTGCAATAAGGTTCGCGAACACGGTCCATCCGGTACTTAAAGTGTCCAGGGTGGGCTCAGCGAACGAGGAAGCGATGATTATTTCGCGGCTGGAGATGATGCCGCCGGGTTTCAAGACCCGCTTCACCTCTGCCAGCGCGGCGCGGGTATCTGGAACGTGCGTCAGAACGGTGTGGCAGTGGGCGATGTCAAAGGAATCGTCATCGAATGGAAGATTGGTCACGTCGCCAACGTGGAATATTGCGTTGCGGTGCCCACCCGCCTCTGCGGCGGACCGGGCAAGGTCGATCTGCGACGCCTCCATATCAACGCCGTGGACCTCACCGGGTTCTACCGCCCTGGCTAGACCGACCGAGATGGTTCCCGGCCCACAACCGAAGTCTAGAACGCGGAGGCCGGGCTTGAGATGCGGGAGCAAGTGTGTGCCGTGGCTCTCCAGGCTGCGCCGGTTGAGCAGCTGCCGAAACTCTTCGCTATAGCCCATCGTGTAGCTGGATTCTGCCGGTGTTTGGTCTGGCATGGTCAAGAACTCCTTTCCACGTTAGTCGCCCGGAATCGGCAAGGCCCAATAGGCGACCGGGCGACATTATACAATTTGCTCAAACCATGTTTACCGTTGAGTCCGCGCCTTCTTCCGCTATTTCAGCGCCGGGAGGGCAAATGCCACCTTGCCGCTGTCCAACGCCCGGAGGCTCTCCTTTTTATTGCTGGTTAGTATCGTTGTCGGCAAGTTTCCGCAACGCCTCGCCGTCCATTCGGAAGATGTGCCAATCGTTCAGTGCCACAGCTCCCAGTTGGTGGTAAAACCGGGCGGCATTTTGATTCCAGTCCAACACCGCCCACTCGAAGCGGCCGCATCCTCGCTCCACGGCAATTCCCGCAACATGCGTCAGCAGCATTTTGCCCAGTCCGTTCCGGCGGTACTCCGGCATAACGAAGATATCCTCCAAGTACATGCCGCGCTGTCCCAAGAACGTCGAGTAGTTGTGGTAGAAGACCGCAAACCCTGCGGGATGTTCTCCCGCAAACCCCAGCGCCACCTCCGCGGCAGGGTTCTGTCCAAACAGCGATTCCCTAAGACTGTCCTCCGTAGCCGCTACGCCTTGGCTAAGACCCTCGAAGTCCGCCAAGCCCTGGATGAACTTGAGGATCAAGGGAGCGTCGTCAGGCTCCGCCGGACGTATGTAGAACTCCTTGCTGGTGGTCATGACTCACATCCCACAGTCCAAATTACGCTTGCGTCCTCAATCAAGGAACGAATCTTATCAGCCTCTGTTGGCCGCATCTGCCGGGCTCGGTTGGGTTTCCGGCATCGCCCCAGCGCCACGGGGATGGGCCCGGCAAAGGTGCTGTTCGGCCGCGGCTAGTTGTCGCCGACTCTGCCAAGGAAGACGTGGGTCAGTATGTCGGAGTCCCGGACGGACTGGGGGGTGCCGTCGTGGACTACCCGTCCGTTCTGAAGAACGTAGGCGCGGTCCACGATGTCCAGGACGCCCTTGATGTTGTGCTCAACGACGAAGATGGTCGTATCGAGCCTCGCGCTGATTTCTGCGACCTTTTGAAATACCTCTTTGACGACTATGGGAGCGAGCCCGAGTGTGGGTTCATCGAGGAGCAGCATCTCCGGTCCAGCCATGAGGCCGCGGCCCAGGGCCAACATTTGTTGCTGCCCGCCGGACATCTGGCTGGCCAGGTCGCGGCGTTTTTCTTGCAGGATTGGGAAGAGTTCTATGACCGAGTCCAACCGGCTCTGCTTTTCAACCCGGTCTTTGAGGTGAAGGCAGCCCATTTCCAGGTTTTCCTGGATAGTGAGGTGGGTGAAGACCCGGCGGCCCTGGGGGACAAAGGAGATGCCTTCCTTGACCACTTCGTGGGTGGCGGCGACCAATTGGTTTTGCCGCCAGTAGACACTCCCTCCGGTCACCGGCGCCAGCCCCATGATGGCCTTGAGGACCGTGGACTTGCCGGCGCCGTTGGGCCCCATTACCGCTACCACCTCACCCTTCCGGACTCCCATCGAAACCCGGTCCAGAGCGGCGACGGCCCCGTAATTCACGGATACGTCGACGAGTTCCAGAAGATTCTCGCCGTTGTTGGCCTGGTCTGCAGAAGCCATTCGATTCATCCGGGCGTTGGGATAGCGAAGAGAATCGAGGTTAAACGCCGAGATAGGCGTCTATGACCTCTTCGCTGCTAAGGACCGCTGCCACGTCCCCATGGGCGAGAAGGGAGCCGCCCTCCAGCACAATTATGCGGTCCGACAACTCCCGGACAATATCCATATTGTGGGAGATGAAAATGATGGTGCGCCCCTCGGCCCGCATCGCTTTCATTATGTCTTTTACCTTCTCCACCATCTGCGGGAAGAGCCCGGCGTAGGGTTCGTCGAGCAGGTACGTGTTGACGTCGAGGGCCAAGGCGCGCCCAATTTCCAGCAGTTTTCTCTGGCCGTAAGAGAGGTTCATTGCCAGGGAGTCCCGCTTTTCCCACATTCCCACCGTCTCGAGCACCCTTTGGGCTTTGTCCCGGTGGCTGGGCTTGGTTCGCTGCAACAAGGCCGGAAGCAGGCGGCGTTCGGTTAGGACCACCAAAATGTTGTCCCACACGCTGATCTGATCGAAGAGTCGCACTTCTTGAAAAGTCCGGGTCAGGCCATGATTAGGAGTCTCGTAGGCCTTGACTATCTTGAGGCCGACCCCGTCGATGATGACCATCCCACCGTCTAGAGGCAGCGTCCCGCTGAGGAGGTTAACCAGGGTAGATTTCCCGGACCCGTTGGGTCCGACTATGCTGGTCACTCCCTCCCGGGGGATGGAGAGGCTGAGTTGGTCAACCGCCCTGACGGCGCCAAAGTGTTTGGATATCTTGTCCGTCTCCAGGGCAAAGAGCCCGGAGGTGTCTTTGCTGGTAGAGCTCATAGCTTGTACCTCCCGACCAGGCCTTGGGGCCTGAATAGCATGAGCAACACGAGGAGGATGCCCAGGACGATTTGCCGGGCCTGCCCGGTGTATTCGGCAGGCACCAGGGGCAGAAAGCGCATTCCCTCCTCCAACAGCACGAAGGCCATTGCGCCGAGGAGGGAACCCCAAATGGTGGCGAGCCCTCCCAATATCACGATTGCCACCAGGAGGATAGACTCGAGCAGGATGAACGAAAATGGATCGATGAAGGTGGTCCAGCTGCTAAACAGGCTGCCGGCCAGCCCGGCCATCATGGCGGAGATGACCCATATAGCCAGTTTGTAGTGGGTCGCCCGGTATCCGAAGACCTCGATTGCCTGCTCATCTTCCCGGATGGCAGTCAGCACCCGCCCGAAGGAAGAAGTAACTATAAACCAGGCTACTACCATGACCAGGACGAGGAATACCAGGGTTAGGACCAAGAATTCCAACTCGCCGTCGAACACCCATCCGCCTATTTCGGGCCTGGGCACGTCGTGAATTCCGAAGGCGCCCCTGGTCATGCCCCGCCAGTTAAGAAAAACGTTGAAGCCGATGATGGCGAAGCCAAAGGAAACCAGAACGAAGATATCGTCCCTGAAGCGGTTGAATACCACCCCGACCGCCAGGGCTACCAGTCCGGCCAGCGCCACACTGACGGGCAGGGCGGCAAAGAAGGGTAAGCCAAAAGTTGGGATAGCCCCGGTGCGGAGCTCCTCGTAGGCAGTGGTTGAGGTCAAGATAGCCGTGGCGTAAGCCCCTATGCCGAAGAAGCCAACGTGCCCCACGGACAGCAGTCCGGTAAATCCCAACACCAGGTTCAAGCTGACTGCGAGGATCGCCCAGATGGCGAAAACGGTGCCAATGCTTACGGCAAAGCCAAAGCCCTGCCATAGCATAAAGGCCACGGCCCAGGTGATGACAAAAAGGTTGGCCCACAGTTCCAGGTTGCCCCTGGCGAGGAGCAAAAGCGTTCCAGGATTCCGGGCCAGGGCTACCGCGTTCCGAAAGGCATGCAAACGGTTCAGCATGACCTACTTTCTCGGCAACAGGCCCTTGGGCCAAAAGGACAAGAACAGGATCAGGAGGATGAAGGCAATAGCGTCCTTCCACTCACCGGCCAGGTCCCAAATGCCGAACTGCTCGACCATTCCCAGGGTGAATCCTCCTACTATGGCGCCGTAGAGATTGCCCATGCCGCCTACCACGGAGGCGATCCAGCCCTTCAGAAGTAGCAGCAGGCCCATCTTGGGCTGGATGGAAGTGTCGTGGCCGCTCAAAAGGCCCGCCATAGCGGCGTATACGGCGCCAATGAAGAACACGACGGCGATCACGACGGTCGTGTTTATCCCCACCACCTTGGATACTTCTTCGTCGTCGCCGATGGCCCGCACCGCCGTCCCGAAGGCGGTTTTTTTGAGGAGGAGCAGCAATCCCGTGAATCCGGTGATGGCAACTCCGATGGCGAAGACGTTGAATCCCTTGATGTTAGCCCCTGCGATGGTCCAGGCGCCGCTGCCGAACGCTTCCGGCAGCGGGCGCGGCGCGCTTCTGAACACTATCGTTATGAAGGCGGTGATGGCCAGCAGGATGCCAAGAGAGGCGACCAGCATGACCAGAGGCGAGTTGGACCGCTGGCGCATGTACACGTACAGGCCGCGGTACAGGGCCAGCCCTACAGTCCCCGCCAACAGGCACGACACCACCCAGCTCAGATATAGGCTCGCGCCGGGAGCGTTGGCCACCAGAAAACCGCAATAGGCCCCGAGGGCCGCCGCCAGAGCCGCCGGGACGATGAACGGCGGGAGGGCGCTGGCGCCGGTCCTCCGGTAACCCCGGTAGAGCGCCCAGCCCGCCGCCACGGCCGTAACTGCTCCGACAGCGGGGCTCAGGGTGACGTTCAGGGCATCGGGGTAGGCCAGCACAAATCCTACGTAGACCCCGGCGGCAGCGGCCGTGACGCCTTCGATGACGCGCAGGGCAAGGGGGGCGACTCGGGCCCGCAGCCGGGAGAACAGCCCTATGTGCAGGACCCAGGCGGTGACTCCCGCCGTCACCGCGGCAAAGACAATATTGACGTAAAGGTCGTTGGCCTCAAACCCGTAAGCTGCCCCCTGCGACCGTAGGTAGAAGACGCCGTATGCGCCCAGCGCGGCCGCCGCGCCGTAGTACAGGTCGAAGAACCAGACGGTGCTGTACACCAAGGTGAAGCCCATGGCCAGAAGGGCGTATACCGCGCCTACCGACAGGCCATTGAAGGCAAACTGGAGTGCCTGCTCGCCGGACTGGGTGATCTTCCACCCGATGTAGGCCGTGACCGAGACTGCCAGCGCCACGGCCAAAAGCTGGGAAAGACTGGGTAGAGTAAGCCTGCCCTCACCGGCGCGACGTCTTAGCAACGAGATACCTCGAGAAGGATTTCGGCGAACTACACGGGTAACCCTGACGGAAGGGCAACCCTGACGGTTGCCCTCATGTGTATCGGGCCAACCTCCGGGATTGGCCCTTAGTTGGTTCTGCCGGGGCTACTCCGAAGGAGCCGGGCCCAGCACCTTATAACCCTGGTTGTCGTCGGTCCGCTCGGCCAACGGCAAGACCTCTACCACCACGTTGGCCAGGCCGACAACCTCGCCGTTCTCGTCAAAGGTGTAGCCGTCTCCGATAGTCCCGCTCCAATTGATCTCGTACAAGCAGTCCCGCAAACCGTCGGCGTCCTGATCGTCACCTGTCTGCTTGAGACACTCCGCGGCGATGTATACGTCGTCGTAGGCCGACCCCAGATACCAGGGCAGCGTGACGTATTCGTAGCGGGCCTTGAAGTTGCTAAGGACTTGCTGGGCCTTGTCGTTAGCCGGGTCCAACTCGGCGGTGATGGCCTTCAAGCCGGTGGCGGCGTCGCCGGCGATCTCCAGGGCCGTGGCGCCAACGGGTATGACTTCCGAGTATATTGGCCCGTCATAGCCCAACTCTCGCGCCTGCTTAACGATGGTGCCTCCGCTGGACTCGGACTGGGCGGCGACATGAAGGGCGTCGGGGTTCTCGCCGAACAGTTTGGTCAGTTGGCTCCTGAAATCGGTAATGTCCGACGTGTACCGCTCTTCACCGACCACCCTGCCCCCGCGCTTGACGAACTGGTCCACGGATGTTCGCCGCACGCCTTCGGCGTAGTCGGTGGCCTCGGTGATGGTAGCCAAGGTGCGGGCGCCGTCGGCCCACAGCACGTTGCCGGTGTCGATGCCCAGTTGGAGGTCACTCATGGCGGTGCGGAAGATGTAATCCCCGGCGTGAGCGATGTCCGGATTAGTGGCTAACCCGGAGAACAACACAACACCGTCTTCCTCGGCCAGGGGCGCCGCCCCCAGCATGGCGCCACTGCAAGAAGTCCCCAGGATGATCTTCACCCCGTCTACGTCGGTAAGTTTCCTGTAGGCGGTAATGGCGTCCTGGGCGCTGCATTTCGAATCTTCTACAATGATCTCGATCATGCGGCCGTTGATACCGCCTGCTTCGTTGATCTCATCCACCGCCATCCTCTTTGAACGCACGGCCACGTTGCCGTAGGTCTCGCCCGGACCGGTGACCGACTCCATCACCCCGATTTTGAAGGGCTGGTCCTGGGCCGATCCCCCGCCACCGCAGGCGGCAAAAACCAGCGCCAGAATCATCAATAACCCGGAAAGGGGCATCCACTTCATGGACGAAACGTTCATTGCTTTTCCCTCCGAAGCGTAATTCCCAGGCCAGCGTGATGGGCGGCCATAGCAGAATCGATCCATTGGGAACCGGAAGGCCGACGTTCGGTGAGCGGCTGGTTTGGAACCCGATTAACTCTCAGATTCCCGGCCCTGTTCCAATTCGTGGTCCACATCCACGTCACCCCCAGGCTAGAATTGGTGGGCAGCGCCATGACGCCGGCAAGTAAATAGAATTTAATGCTACCACAAATCTGAATACCGGGGGTTGCTCCGGTTTTTCAGTCAACCGGATGGGTGAGGATTCCGCTGCTGACATAATGACGGCCGCGCTGGGCGATCTGCGTTTGGCGATACGCCGGACGCCCGGAGACCATGCCGCCCCCCGGAGCGGTGGCCCCGCTTGACCCACCTACAGAAGCAAACTATATTTTAGGCCCGCTGTAGTTTAGACCCGCTGTTGTTTTCGGTATCTGTCGGTCTGGCCCCAAGGACTAGGATGAAGGAGCGCGCCCGGTTCTTGGCCCCGATGTTGCAGCGGATAGTCGATTCGCTGCGGGATCTGGCGCCAATCATCATAGTCATCGCGTTCTTCCAGATCGTGGTGCTGCAGCAGCCTTTCCCCAACCTGTGGAACGTGGTCATTGGGCTGGCCTGCGTGGTCGTCGGGCTGGCCATGTTCATCGAGGGGCTGGAAAGCGGGCTGTTTCCCATTGGCGAACTGTTGGCGCGTGGGTTAGCGGCCAAGGGCAGCCTGACGACGCTGCTAGCCTTTGCTTTTTGCCTCGGATTCGGCACCACGGTCGCCGAGCCGGCATTGATTGCCATTGCCGCAGAGGCGGCCGAGGTTGCGGCGGAGGCCGGAGCGATAGCCGATAGCGACGAGGCCCGCGCTTCCTACGCTTTTGAGTTGCGCATGGTCGTGGCGGTCTCGGTGGGAGCGGCCATCGTATTGGGTGTACTACGTATCCTGAAAGGCTGGCCAATCCATCGCCTGATTATCGGGGGCTATCTGCTCGTGACGGCTCTGACCGTCTTTGCACCCGATGAAATCATTGGCGTGGCCTACGATTCCGGAGGGGTCACCACCAGCACTATCACTGTGCCGCTGGTCACGGCGTTGGGCGTTGGGCTCGCTACGTCAATCCGGGGGCGTAATCCGATGATCGACGGCTTCGGGCTTATCGCCTTTGCCAGCTTGACGCCTATGATTTGCGTACTTGCCTACGGCATGGTGTCCTGACGGTGGGATTCCTGCACACCGTCGGAGGAACGGTCCTGTCCACCATGCTGGACGTGGCGCCCATAGCCGGAGTACTGGTCTTGTTTCAGGTCGCGGTGCTGCGTCGCAGTCTCCCAAACCCGCGCCGTATGGCCGCCGGGTTTGTATTCGTTTTGCTGGGGCTCTCCCTATTTCTTGTAGGGCTGGAACAGGCGCTTTTCCCGATCGGGGAGACCATGGCGCGCCAGCTCGCCGGGCCTGAGACCATTGGGCCGCAGAGTTTGGCCGGCGGTGTCGACTGGCGCGATTACGGGCTGGTCTACGCTTTCGCCGCGGCCATCGGCTTCGCTACAACGGTGGCCGAACCCTCGCTTATCGCCGTGGCCCTCAAGGCCGAGGAGGTCTCGGGCGGCGCCGTCCGAGCTTGGGGATTGAGGCTCGCGGTAGCGGTGGGGGTGGCTTTCGGGGTGTCGCTCGGCTGCTTCCGCATCGTCACCGGTACGCCGCTGCCCTGGTACATCATGGCTGCCTACATTGTGGTGATAGTGCAGACCTTCCGGTCCAACAGGACCATCGTGCCGTTAGCCTATGACAGCGGAGGGGTTACGACCTCCACCGTCACGGTGCCCGTCGTTGCGGCCCTGGGCCTGGGTCTTGCCTCGAGCATTCCGGGCCGAAGCCCGCTGATTGACGGGTTCGGACTCATTGCTTTCGCCAGCGTCTTTCCTATAATTACCGTGTTGGGATACGCCATCGTCGCATCTTGGTGGAATCGTAGGCGAAACAGCGAAGATGCCAGCGAGGGGTCCGTGGAGGCTGAACCGTGAGATTGAAGCTGATTATCGCTCTGGTCAACGACTATAACACGGATATCGTGGTCGATGCCGCGCGGGCCGGGGGCGCCACCGGCGCCACAATAGTCTCCAGCGTGCGCGGTGAGGGATTGAAGCCGGAGAAGACCTTCTTCGGTCTGGGCCTGGCCGCCAAGCGAGACGTCCTCATGTTCCTGGTCGCCGATACTCGAGCGCGTGACATCCTGGAACGTATCCGGGACGCCGCCCACCTGGAGACAGAGCACGGCGCCGGAGTCGCATTCCAAATCGACATTGAGGATGCTGTTGGCCTCACCACTCAGATGCCTGTCATTCGAGAGGAACTGGAACGCGAGATATGAGCGACGAAGGGCTTATCAAGGTCGGAGACCTCATGGTTTCCGAAATCCACGACATTGACGGGCTGGCGACCGTCGCGGAAGCGATAGCGCTCATGAAGCAGCACGATGTAAACTCGCTGGTCGTCAACCGGCGCGACGACACCGATGAGGTAGGGGTGGTCCAGGTATCCGACATAGCGCGCCAGGTGGTTGCCCGGGACCGCGCACCGGAGAGGGTCAATGTTTATGAAATTATGTCCAAGCCGGTGTTGACGCTGCCGCCGGACATGCTCGCCCGATACGCCGTGCGATTGCTGGTGCGGTTTGAAGTATCCCGGGCAATTGTCGTGGACCAAGATCGCAATCCCATCGGAATTGTAACCTTGGGCGACTTGGTGACGGGACACGCTCCAGCTTCTTAACCCCGCGGTGCAATGGAAACAGGACGCCGCTCCACTCCCAATAGAAACAGGACGCCGCTTCACTCGCAATAACCTGGCGGCGGCTGGCCACTTTGGGTTTTATCGCTCACGCACCGTGCGAACCGCCCCATTCCTTTACCACCGGTCCATCCGAGTGTAGAACTCCTACCGGTTGCCGGACATTGGGGGCAACCTCCGCTGCCTGGTATGGACTCAGGGGCGTCAAACTGGGTAAATCCTGCAACCGGACCTGCGTCATGACGGCGCTCCTGCGTGGTAACATGCCCGAATTGGCGGGAAATGTAATTCCCGAACCAATCCAACCGGCCCGCGAAAGCGCGGATTGAGAGGTCGTTCGATGCTGGCAAGAATGTTGGGCGCCGCCCGTTTGAATGTAGCCACCTTCGAGGACGTGGAGCACGACTCCGGAGCCACCCTGCAAGCGATGCTTGTCGTCATTGTCGTTTCCATCGCTACCGGTGTCGGCAGCTTGCTGGCAGGCGAGGCCGACCTGCTCAAGGATGTGGTCTTCGGAGTGCTGCGCTCATTGTTGTCCTGGGCCGTGTGGGCATTATTGGCCTGGTTCGTCGGAAGCAAAATCCTGGGAACCCGGGATACCCAGGCAGATTGGGGTCAGTTGGCTCGGGGAACCGGGTTTGCACAAACACCGGGAATTCTGAAGGTCTTCATCTTCATTCCGGTAGTCGGGTTGATTATTGAACTGGTTGCGGCGTTGTGGCAGTTTGCTGCGATGGTGATTGCGGTACGGCAGAGCTTGGACTATACGTTGACCCTCCGAGCCTTTGCCGTGGTCCTCATCTCATTTATCCCCGTGATTATCATTAACGGTTTAGTCATTTGGGCGCTGCGCATCGGCGGTACTCCGGTTCCCCCGGCATAGGCCTTCCACGGTGTGCTACCTCCTCGTTGTACGTCGGCCCCACGCCAAGCTTTCCCGCGGGCACAAGCCGCATCGCGCTATACCCTATTACCTACGGGAGGCCCATGGTGGTGCGGAGACGTCCGATTCAGATTGCCTCTAAAATGTGATGTCCGTCTCACCCGACCCAGTTACGGGCAGGGAATCCCAAACGGCTCTTCGCTACTTCGCGCTAACACCCACCATTGTTGCCCAGGCTTGGAAACAGCTATCCCAGAGTAAGTTTAGCCCGGTTCCCTATAGGGGCGGGCGGGTCCGGTGGGGGCGGTGCAGGTCTTCCAGGGCGGCGCCGGCCCGGAGGACGGTTGCTTCTTCGAAGTGGCGGCCCACCAACTGCACGCCGATGGGCAGGCCATTGCTGCTGAGGCCGAAGGGCACCGAAAGCGCGGGCGAGCCCGTCAGGTCGAAGGGGACCGTGCAGGTCAAGGCGTGGCGGGGCGGCGCAGTCTCTTCCCCGATTTCGTGGCGGCGGGTGTCGTGGGGATGGGCGGTCACCGGCCCGGAGGGACACAGCAACAGGTCGAAACGGGTCAACAGCGATGCCATCGCGGCCCGAAGTGACTCCACTTGTTCCATAGCCTCCAGGTATTCATCGTAGCCGGGCAGCGGGATGCTCAGGCGGCGCTGCATCGATTGGGCCAGCAGTTCCCGGCGGCCCTCGATTATCGGGTCCAGGTACCGGCTTCCTTCCGCTGAGAATATCCGGGCGGAAATCTGCTGCCCCGGCCAGTCCTGCCAGCCTTCCAGTTCCACTGGCTCGACCGCGCAGCCCAACTCGCCCAGCGCTGCGGCCGCGGCGCCGACCGTGTTCTGCACCTCCTGGTCCACAGGTGCGAACGGGCCTTCGGCGCACCAGGCCACGCGCAGCCCGGCAGGCGGGCCCAACTGCGAAAGCTCGGGGAGCGGCACCGGGAGCGCGTAGTGGTCGATGCCGTCCGGTCCGGCCATGAGATGCAGGGCCAGGGCGGCGTCCCCGACACTGCGGACGATGGGGCCGACGTGCATGAATCGCAGGAGGGTCTCGGGCCAGTGGCCCGTCAGGGGGATTCGACCGTGGGTGGCCTTGAGTCCGACGATGCCGCAGTAGTTCGCCGGCTCCCGAATGGAGCCGCCGACATCGCTGCCGATGCCCAGCGGCGACATACCGGAGGCGACGGCGGCGGCTTCTCCACCGCTGGAACCGCCGGGCGTTCGTCCGGTCATCCAGGGATTCTCGGTGCGCCCGTAAACCAGGTTGTCGGTTTCCCACCACAGGGCGAATTCGGGCATGTTGGACTTGGCGATAAAGATTCCGCCGGCTTCCTTCAGCCGCCGGACCACCGTGGCGTCGGCTGTAGGGACGTGGGTCTCGAAAAGCCGGGAGCCGCGGGTAGTAACGACGCCGGCGGTGTCCACGCAGTCCTTCACGGTGAACGGGACGCCGTGCAGCGGCCCCCAGGACTCGCCGCGCATGATGGCGGCTTCGGCTTCCCGGGCGCGGTCCATGACGCCGTCGGGGAAAGCGATGAGGGCGTTCAAACCGGGATTAACCGCCGCGATACGATCAAGATGCGCCTGCACCACTTCAACCGGCGACAGTGAACGGTCGCGAATGCGGTGGGCCAAAGTTGTGGCGTCGGCGTAGAAAATGTCCTCGCTCATGGGTGTGCCTCCGGGTCGGATTTCCGGGATCTATTTCCCGGCTGGAATGGGCGTGAGCATCGCTGCGGCCCGGCGCCGCCAAGAGATTGTAGCCAAGGGATTCTAATGGATGGCGCCGGCGGGAGCGGCGGCCCGCTCGTTGACCAGCCGGCCATCGTGGAACCGGGACAGAGCAAAAGGCTTGATCAGGTCTGGAGTCCGGCCGGTGGCAATCAGGCTGGCGACGTTCTTTCCTGCGGCGGGCGCGGCCTTGAAGCCCCAACTGCCCCAGCCGCAGGAAAGTATGAAGCCGTCCAGCCCGTCCACCGGACCCATTATCGGGGAGTAGTCCGGCGTCATGTCGCACAGCCCGGCCCACTGCCGCAGCACCTTGACCCTGGCCAGGCACGGGAACATTTCCAGCGTGTGCCCGGCCAACTGCTCCATCGGCGGCAGTGTCGAGCGCATACTGTAGGACGGATACGGGTCTACGCCGCCGCCGATGACCACCTCGCCCCGGTCGGTCTGGTACACGTAGGCGTGCAGGTTGGCTGATGAGATGGTCTTGTCGAGGAAGGGTTTGAGCGGCTCGGTTACCATGGCCTGCAGCGGGTGGGTCGTGATGGGGAGATCGACGCCGGCCAGGCGGGCCACCTCGCTGCTCCAACCGGCGGTAGCGTTGAGCACGACCTCGGCCTTGACCGGGCCACGGTCGGTCTCAACGCCGGTGACGCAGCCGTTAGCCTGCTCGATGGCGGTGACCTCCGTGAAAGGGTGAAGCTCCGCTCCTCCGCGGTCTGCTCCCCGGGCGAACCCCCAGACCACGGCGTCATGCCGCACCACGCCGCAGGGGGGATGGTAGAGCGCGCCGATGATGGGGTAAGGCAACCCCTCACGCAGGCTCATGGATGGCACCAGCCGCTTGATTTCGGCAGGGCCGATCATCCGGCTGTCCACGCCCAGGATGCGGTTGAACTCGGTGCGCATCCTCAGGGCATAGACGGCAGCATCGGTGTGGCCCAGGTCTAGCCTTCCCATCTGGTTGAACAGGATGTTGAAGTTGAGGTCTTTGGCCAATCCCTCGTAGAGCTTGACGCTCTCGTCAAAGAAGGGGATGCCCTCGGTGGTGAGATAGTTGGAGCGAATGATCGCCGTGGTGCGGGCGCTGGCGCCGCCGCCCAGATAACCTTTGTCGAAAACGGCCACGTCCTTAACGCCCAACTTGGTGAGGTAGTAGGCAGTGGCCAGTCCATGCACGCCGCCGCCAATGATGACCACGCGGTACCGGTCGCGCAACGGCCGCCGTTCCCACATCCTGCCTTTCCTAAAAACCTGAAACACTACTCAGTCCCGCAGGCTTGATTTACCACAGAGAAATCAAACAGTTATGACGCGCTGGATACCGTCGCCCGGTGATGCTGTTCAAATCGTCCATGTGTTACGACCCAATACCCCAAGGAAAACTCCGTGCCCTCTGTGCTCTCTGTGGTTAATTTCCACTTCTGAATCTGGCAAGCGCTTCGGTTCCCACGGGGCCGCCGCCGGTTTCTGTTGCCGCGTCGATTAGGGCATCCCAGAGGTATTCGCCGAATTCTCTGCTGGCATAGAGTTGGTAGGCCGGTATGCTTTGGATGTTACGGCGCAGCAGCAGACCTTGCACGTCGGCGAACCGGGCTTGGGCACAGGTGAGGTCCGGCATGGCGCGAGGCGAAATGTTCAGGTCGGTGATGCGGCTGATCAGCCGCGTTGAGGCCGGGCCGATGATCGAGACGCCGCACAGACCGGAGGTTATATCAACCACATGGGCGCAAATGGCATCGAGGTTGGGCATTGCATCTAACGCCGCCTGGACTTGGCCGGTGGGAGTGAGCACCAGCAACTCGTCGGCGGTCAGCCAAGCGGCCAGCAGGTTGCCGCCGCTCAGTTCGGCGAGCGAGCCCACCTCGCTCGCCTTGCCGGCAGCCAGTTCCGTCGCCGGGGGGGGCAGCGCCCCAACGGCCGCCGCAGCTCCGACGCCGACGACCCGGAGCTTTCCAACGGGGCTGATGTCGGAGACGCCGACGGTGTCCCGCAGCCGCGCCGCCTCTTGTGACACGTCGCCGTACCCCGTGGGAAGTTGCCACCCCTCAACCGTGGACATGACGGCCCCCATCGACAACTGGGCGTGGTACATGGCCGTGCGGCGTTCGGGGACAATGGCAGTCATAGCGTCAGCTTCGCAGCCGGTGGCCTTCCGGGTCGTAGACCGGCTGGAGGGTAATGCGGGCGGTGACCGGACGATGGTCGACCAGCACCTCCATGGTTGCCCCGTCCTCAGCCAGGTGAGGCGGCACCCAGGCGAGGCCAAATCCCGTGCCCAGCGTGGGGCTGATGCGGGCGCTGGTCACGCGTCCGACGGGGCGGCCGCCACTCAGCACCGGTGTGCCGTCTTGCGGCGTATCCGCGTTGGACATGACGAAGCCCACCAGTTGCTCTCGGGGACCGCGCGCGGCGGCGATGGCCAGCCCGTCCCGCCCGATGAAGTCCTCCTTGTCGAAACGGACCGCCCACTCGGAACCCGCGTTCAGCGGCGTGGATGTGGCGTCGGTGTCCTGTCCGACGATGACGTGGCCCTTTTCCAGCCGCAGAATCCGCTGCGCTTCGAGACCGAAGGGCGCTATTCCGAAGTCGCGCCCGGCCTCCATGATGGCGTGCCACATGTGCTCGCCGTACTCGGCCGGGAAGTGGACCTCCCAACCCGTTTCCCCAACGAAGCCGATGCGCAACAGCAGGCATGACACACCGGCAACTTCGCCCCGGGCCGAGCGCATATAGCGGAAGCCGTCGTTGGATAGATCAAGCTCGGTGAGCCGTGACAAGGTTTCCCTGGCCCTGGGGCCCGCGACGTTCACCGCGCCATAGGCGGCAGTAACGTTGACGACGTGGGCGCAGTTGGCGGTTCCATCTGATCCTTCGGCTTTAGGTGGCGGATTCCACCAGTTGAACCACTCTTCAATGAGGTCGGCATTGCCCGAGGTGGTGGTGACGAAGTAGCGGTCGGCGGCCAGGCGGGTAACCGTTCCGTCGTCGAGGATCACTCCGTTGTCGGAGGTCATCAGGCCGTAGCGGATGCGTCCCACGGGCAGGTCGGAGAAACGGTGGGTATAGAGCCGGTCCAGCAGCTGCGGGGCATCCCGGCCTAGGACTTCCAGCTTGCCCAGGGTGCCAACGTCAATAATTCCCACGCGTTCCCGGACGGAGGCGCATTCGTCGGCGGGGGAGCCGTAGCTGTGGGGCCGTTGCCACGGCCCCGACTCGACCATCGTAGCGCCCAACTCGCGGTGGATGCGGTCCAACGGCGTCCGCTTGAGCGGCATCCGCTCCCGCCCGGCCAGGACCGCCAGCGGTACTGGCTGATAGGGCGGCCTCGAGGTGGTGAAGAAGCCTCCGGTATGGAAACCGGCTCTGCTCTCCTCAATGCGTTGGTTGGTGGCTTGAGAAAATTCTTCGCCGCCGCTTTGCCCATGCGGCAAAGTTGAAGGGATTGTTGGCCCGGCGTGGGCCGCGCAGATGCCGGCCAGGGCACCCCCGCACATCTTCCCCTGGCACGGCCCCATAGTTGCCGTGGTGTACCGCTTCAATGTCTGCACGTCGGCGAAACCCTCGTCGATGGCCTGTTCGATGTCGTGGACTGAAACGTCTTCGCAGAAACAGAGGTAGGTGCGTGCACCCTTCCCAGGAGGCATGGCGGGCAGAGTAGAGGTTGCCGGGTCCAACAGTGGGGCATCTGCTGACAAGCTCGGAGAATTGCCAATGGAAGCGCTGGCGGCCCTGACTCCGGCGTCCCTTCCCTGGTGGGTTATTTCGTCCAGCCCCCTAGCTCTGTTGACGCGGCCAGCCAGCGTTATCCCCTGCCGGGATGCATCCGCCTGGTGAAGCAGCGCATCCACCGGCTGGGATGGCCCCGACATACAGAGGAGGTCGCACTGGATCTTGCGTGCGGCGGAGAGATCAGCGTCACCAATGAAGGCGACGAGGGCTGCCTTGACGCGCCCCCGCCCTGCAGCCCGGACGACCCGGTGGCCCGTCAGAATGGTTACTCCGCGCTCTCGCACCGCCTCGGCTGCTTCCCCGGATGTCGTTTCTGACGCGTCGACCACCGCTGCGACGCGCACTCCGGCGTCCAGCAGTTCCAGCGCGGCCTCGTAGGCATCCTCGCACGCCTCAGATATTTCGATAGCCACCACCGCCTCGCGTCCGGGGCGGACACCGTACAGCGTCACAAGCCGCCGGGCTGCCGAGGTTAACATAACCCCCGGCAGGTCGTTGTTCTCGAACAGCAATGGCGCTTCCCGGGCGCCGGTTGCCAGCGTCACCTGTGTTGCCCGGACCCGAATCAGGCCCTCGTCGGTGAGGACGGCAACCAGGTTGCCCTGGTATAGGCCAAATGCCGTGGCGTTGCTGAACGTCTCGATGTTGGGTGACCCGGCAACCGTTTCTGCCAGTTCTCGGGCCACTTCGCCGGCCGGCCGGCGTTCGCTCCCGCCGAAGGAATCGACGGACTGGCGGCTGAAGCGAAGGTGACCGCCCAAGGCGGGTTGGTCGTCAATGATGGCAACGCTGGCCCCGGCACTGGCCGCCGCCAAGGCCGCCGCGATTCCGGCTGGACCGCCCCCGACCACGGCGACGTCGACGTGCAGGTTGCGGCTGCTGAATTCCGGTTCGTGGGTCGCATTGACATCGATGCTGCCCAAACCACCGACTCGCCGGATGACCCGCCGCGCCAGCAGCCACAGCGCCTTGGGCCGGTGCAGGGCCTTGTAGTAGAAACCGACGGGCATCAACCAGTGCAGCCGGTCCAGCACCGACAGCAGGTCGAACCCCAACGACGGCCAGGCGTTTTGGCTTCGCACTTGCAGGCCCGGCTCCACGGCACGGGCGCAGGCGCGCACGTTGGGTTCGCCGCCAACGTTCACCAGGCAGTTGGGGCAAGCGGCGGCGCAGCATAGCAGGCCCCGCGGCCGGTGATACTTGAAGCTGCGGCTGAAGACGCGGGTTCCCGCGGCGTACAGGGCCGAGGCCACGGTGTCGCCCAGGAAGCCCTGGACGCGGCGTCCGTCAAACTCGAACTCCACCGGGTCAGACCGGTCAATCGCCTCGCCTAGTTGAGGTTCGAGGCGGCGCTGGCGTGAGTTGTTGCTGGGCATATCGCTTCGAGCTTTCGCTCTTTCAAGCCTCAATCGAGTACCAGTGTTGAATTAGGAGCGCCGAATCGGCCATATCCCGAGGATCCGCGGGATGCCGGGATGGATGCCGAGTCAGCCCCCGTTTCCAGATGCCGGGTTGGGTGAATGCCCTGGCCAGAAGGTCTCCCGCACCTCATTGGTGGTCGTATCGCGGCGTGCATAGAACCAACGGCGGCAGCCGTAACGGTGGTTCCACCATTCCTGTTGCATTCCGGCGGCGTTGGGCCGGAAATAGAAAAAACTGCTCCATTCGCTCGCCGCCGCTCCGGGAGCAGGCCGCGAAACAATCTCCCCACCAAAGCGGAACTCTTCAACACCGCGCTCCCCGCAGTTGGGGCATTTCAGAAGGAAGGACATATCGGCGTTCGTTTCGCTGTCGGTTGCGATTTGGCCATCCAGGTAAAGCTAAGCATCGGTCCACATGCCACCTAGCGCCTGTCGCACACGATTTTGGTCGACCTCGGAAAGGCTCCCCAGCCGTCTCTGGACCAATCGTTTTTTTTTAACGTAGCCAGCTTATGCAACCTTACGATTGATTGTAGCCGCAACCCTGCTGATCCCAAGTCGTTCACTTCGATGTCGTATTGGTCTCTAGCCGGTTGGCCGGTGACACGCGAAACCACAACATCGTTGTCTCCGGTATCCAATAGGACCAGCGCGGGACGCCTGCTTGCGCCCGCGCCGTCGGTATATGGAAAATCCAGCAACAGAATCTCGCCAAAGCGGTAAGATTCCAACATTCAGATTGTGTCGTATATGGAATCAGCGTCAGAATAGCCCGCTAAAAACTGTTCTGTCGTTAAGCGGTCCCAAGCGTCATCTTCCTGCGAATCAGCCCCATCCGGAACTAGAATGATAACCCGTAGGCCTTGCCCCCTAGGCAACTCAGCGGCCAGATCCGCAGGCAAGTCGAACTTGCCTTCTTCAGTTATCTGTAGAGATAGTTCGTAGGCTTTCATGTTGGATTTTCTCTCATGTTCTAATAAGCGACTTTTGGCAAGGGATAACCCAGGGTCTTCGTCTGTAACTTCGGATGAAATTACCGCTGGCCGACCGCCTCCATAATTTCGCCGGGGTCTATTTCCGATTCCATGCCTTTGGTCGTTAACGACCAAAGGCCGTGCTTGGGGTTTGTGACATACCCGCACTTCTTGAGGTAGGACCGTGTAAACGATAGTCGAGTGTTAAGCGGCTTGGCTGACATCTGAACTACTTCGTCAGGTAGTTTCATTAGCCTAACGACAATTTGCAAAATCTCTCGTGGTGAACCGTTTCCGCCTAGCTCTCGGAGAGCGTTTACTATTGGGATAAGCAAGTCCCTACGGTTCGGTACAGTCATTTCCGGCCCCAACGGTTCTGATACATACTTAGCTTAACATCCCGCCTGGGTTCCTTTTCGGGGCAAAGACCATCCTTCTTCCCTGGAACGGGCTATCCGTCCCCTAAAACAACGTCAGATACCGCTCTATCTCCCATGGTGTTACCTGGCGGTGGAACTCGCGCCACTCTGCTTCCTTCTGGTCGACGAACTCGTCGTAGATGACGCCGAGAGAGTCCGTGACTACGGGGTCGGCTTTTAGTTCGGCCAGCGACTCGGCCAGAGATTGGGGCAGGGTGCGAATGCCCTGGCGGCGGATTTCGTCGATGCCCAGGTCGTAGAGGTTGCCCAGGTTGGGTTCGCCGGGGTCCAGCCGGCGGCGTATTCCGTCCAGCCCGGCGGCGAGGTAGGCCCCGAAGGCCAGGTAGGGGTTGCAGGCCGACGACATGGTGCGGTCTTCCAGGTGGCCCGGGCCGGCGGTGCGGATCATCTGTGTACGGTTGTTGTCGCCGTAGGAAACGAAGGCGGGGGTCCAGAGGAAGCCGGACGACGAACCCATCAGCGCCGGCCCGACCTGGAGCCGTTTGTAGCAGTTGACTGTCGGCGACATGACGCAGCAGAGAGCGGCCGCGTGATCAAAGATGCCGCCGATGAAGTGATATGCGGTTTGGGACAGGCCCAGGCCGCGCCGGTCGTTTTCGTCCAGGAACAGGTTTCCGCCGGTTTCGGAGTCGGCCAGGTGGTAGTGGATGTGGCCGCCGCTGCCGGTCCGGTTGGTGAACGGCTTGGCCATGTGCGTGGCGATGGCCCCGTGCCGCTGGGCGTACTGGCTGGTCATCATCTTGAAGAAGGTGTAGCGGTCGGCGGTGGTCAGCGCGTCGGAGTAGTGGAAGTTGATCTCATACTGCCCGTTGGCGTCCTCGTGGTCTGACTGGTAGGCGTCCCAACCGATGCTGCTCATCGCCTCCATCATGTCGCGAAGGTAGCCCATGACGTTGGCGATGCCCTTGAAGTCGTAGCACGGCTTGCGCAGGGCATCCACGTCGTTCGGGTCCCAGACATGTATGGAGCCGTCGGCGTTCTTCGTAACCAGAAAGTGTTCCGGCTCGATGCCGACGTTGAAGACGTAGCCCTGGGCCCGGGCTTCGTTCAGGGCCGCCTTCAGGTGCTGGCGGGGGCAGAACATGTGCGGTTCGCCGTCAACGAACAGGTCGCTGGCGAAGCGGGCCAGCCCGTCGTCCCAGGGGATGTAGGTGTAGGAGTCGAGATCGATGCGGGCCATCATGTCGTGGGCGTGCGGCCCCTGTCCCATGCCTGGCAGGGATGCGCCCGCGAAACCGGCGCCGTCGTCCAATATGTCCTCGAAATGCTCCACCGGCACCATTTTGACTTTGGGAGAGCCGTTCAGGTCAACGAACTGGGCCAGCAGAAACCGGACGCCGTCGTCCTTCATGCGCTGTCGGATTTCTTCCCTGTCGGTCATTCCGTTTTCTCCTAAGGCGCGTGTGTCCAGGACAGTTGCGAGATGGCTTGGGACGCGCCGGTCCGGGATCTTATGACGCCGGTCTCAATTCGTATAGCTGCGTGGCGAAGGAGATAATCAGGTCTTTCTCCGCCAGTAGGTCTATCCAGCGCTCCGGTATTCCGCTCGTGCCGTAGAAGGCCCCGGCGATTTGCCCGTACACCGCGCCGGTGGTGTCGGCGTCGTCTCCAAGATTCACGGCCAGGCGGGCTCCATCGGCGAAGTTGTCGCTGTTGTTGAAGGCCCACAAAGCGGCTTCCAGCGAGTCAACAACATAGCCCGTACCCTTGATTTCCGGCGGATGAGCCGTCTTGAACGACCCGTTCGCCACTCTCGCTATTCCACCGGGCAATTCGCCCGGCAACCGAAGAGAAAGGATTTCCTCCTTGGCGGCGCCCAGCAAGGCGCGGACAATCAGGGCAGCCATATAGCGGCAAGCCCCGGTAGCCTCGCTGGCGGCATGAGTAGTGGCCGAACTCTGGGCGCCAAAATCCACTGCGGCATCCATATTGTTGGCAAAGAACATTGGTATCGGCGCCAGTCGCATAATCGACCCGTTGCCCGCGCTGTCGGGCGATGTCCGGCCGGACGGTCGGCCACTCCTCTCAAACGCGGACAGGGCAGATTTCGTCGTATTGCCGATATCGAAACAGCGTCCATTGCAGCTAAGATGCCCGTTCCGCCACCAGTCCACGTATCTTTGCAGTTGGTCTACCGGGTCGAACCCGCGGCACCCGATGAGGCTCTCGGCCAGGCAAATGGCCATAGAGGTGTCGTCGGTCCACTGTCCCGCCCGCAGGTGGAAAGGGCCACCGCCCACAATTTCGGTAACGGGTTCGAAGGTCCCGGGCGGACAAAATTCAATGGTCGTACCCAGGGCGTCTCCGGCAGCCAGGCCGAGAAGAGCCCCCCGGTACCTGTCAAGTTCAATGTTCATGCGCCACTCCCATGCCTCGCCGGCCCCGGCGAAACCTACTACGCGCCGAATACCTTGTTTGTTCCTACCAGGGGGACCCGGGCCATGGCCGACGCTTCCAGGGTCAGGGCGGCCAGGTCTTCCGGCTCCAGGCTGTGGACGTCGCTCTTGCCCAGTGAGCGGGTGAGCAGCGTTATTTCCATGGTCATGGAGTTGATGAAGTTGGCTACTCGTTCGGCGCCTTCGTCGGGGTCGAGCCGCCGCACCAGCTCCGGGTCCTGGGTGGCGATGCCGACCGGGCACTTTCCGGTGTGGCAGAAGCGGCAGTAGCCCGCAGGAACGCCGACTTCCTGCTCGAAATTGCTCTCAGGGATTTCCTTGTTGCAGTTCAGGGCGATGAGCGCGCCCAGGCCGATGGCCACGGCGTCTGCGCCCAGGGCCAACGCCTTGGCGGCGTCTGCGCCGCTGCGGATACCGCCCGAGGCGATTAGGCTGACTTTGCCGTACAGCCCCAACTCCCGCAACGCCTCCCGAGCCATGACGATGGCGGGCACGGTGGGGATGCCGCTGTGTTCCAGCAACGCCTCGGCCGCCGCGCCGGTGCCGGCGAGCATGCTGTCGATGACCACCGCGTCGGCGCCGGCCTTGGCCGCCAGTTTCACGTCGTCGTCCACCCGGCAGGCTCCCAGCTTCACGTGCACCGGAACGCGCCAGTCGGTAGCCTCGCGCAGTTGCTCGATTTTCAACGCCAGGTCGTCGGGGCCCAGCCAGTCTGGATGCCGGGCCGGGCTGCGCTGGTCGATGCCCAACGGCAGGTCGCGCATCTCGGCCACGTCGTCCTGTACCTTGATGCCCATCAGCATCCCGCCGGTGCCGGGCTTGGCCCCCTGCCCGACCACGATTTCGATGGCCTGGGCCTGCATCAGGTGATGCGGATCGAACCCATAGCGGCTGGGCAACACCTGGTAAATTAGCTTGTCGGAAGCGGCGCGTTCGCCCGGCAACATACCGCCGTCGCCGGTGCAGCTGGCCGAGCCGACCAAGGCGGCGGCCTTACCTAACGCGACCTTGGCGTTCGCCGACAGTGCGCCGTAGCTCATGCCGCTGATGTAGACGGGGGTCTCCAGGACCAGCGGGTTTTCGGCGTGGCGTGCGCCGATGACGGTGCGCGTGTTGCAGCGTTCTTTGTAACCCTCCAGCGGAAAACGCGTGAGGCCGGTGGAAAGAAACGTGAGGTCATCGAAGTGGGTGACTTTCTGGAAGGATGAAAACCCGCGTATGCGGTAGCGGCCCAGTTCTGCCTTGGCGTGGATGTCGTCGATAACCCAGGGAGACCAGATCTGGCTGCTGCCCATCACCATGGTATTGTGTCCCCCTTGCCGTTCCTCCGGCGCTCATGACCAAGTATCTGTAGTAACTTATTCGGGCCAAGCATCGGCCTGGAAGGTCTCTATTTTACCTTGAGGGCCGAATTAGAGCGCCGATTTTTCCAGCCGTTCCAGCGAGTCGTAGTGGTAAAGCCGTTTGGCCGACACCACCTTGGTGAAATTGCGTTTGTCGGCGATGCCCCGGGCTTCCAGGGTGGCCAGGACGCCTAGGAGTTCGTCCTCGTTCATTTCTTCCACGCGGGTATCGGCTCCCAAAGAGGCGATGCTGCCGGCCACGTAGATTGCGCCCTCGTACATGGAATCGCCCAGCGCTTCGCCGGCGTCACCGCAGATAATGATTCGGCCTTTCTGCATCATAAAGCCGGTAAGGAATCCGGCGTTGCCGCCGATTACGAGGGAGCCGCCCTTCATGGAAATGCCGGCCCTGGCCCCGGCGTCGCCGCCGATGAACAACTCGCCGCCGCGCATCGTTGAGCCGGACGACGCGCCGGCGTCCCGAGCCACGGTGATCTTGCCGCTCATCATGTTCTCGCCGACAGCCCAGCCGGCGTTGCCCTCGATAACCACCTCCGGCCCGTCCTGCAGGCTGGCGGCGAAGTAGCCGACGCTGCCGGCGAAGCGGATGGAACATTTCTGGAGGATGCCCACCGCCAGGTTGTGACGGGCGTTGGGGTTGAGGACGGTTATTTCGCTGCCCGGTACGGCCAGCCGTTTAAGTTGGGAATTGAACGCCCTGGTGTCCAGTCCCGCGGCATCTAGAGTAACCAGGTCATAACCTCGCTTTTTTGAGGCTCCACCCGGTCAATCTCCCGCCCGGCTATCTCCGGAGGCAGGATTCCGCGCAGGGCGATTTCCTCGGATGCGACCGCTATAAAGTCGTCTGTTTCCATGGTTACCAGCGGTTTGGCCGACCATTCGTCCTTGGCATAGCCAAGGCCCTCGCGAGTGGCCACTAGGTAGGTAAACGTACCGTCCAGGTCGCCTAGAGAGGCGCGGAGAGCGTCGTCCAGACCCTCGCCCTGGGCCAGCTTGTCGGCCAGGTAGACCGCGATGAGTTCCGAGTCGTTGCCGGTTTGGAAGTGGTGGCCCCGGTCTTCGTAGCTACGGCGCAGCTTGTGGTAGTTGGTCAACTGTCCGTTGTGCACCACCGAGACGTCGGGGAACGGGTAGGCCCAGAAGGGATGGGCATGGTTGACGTCGACACGGCTTTCAGTGGCCATGCGCACGTGGCCGATGCCGTGGGTGCCGCGAATTGCGCCAATGGCGTGACGCCGGTCCATGTCTACGGGTGTGCCAACGTCCTTGATGACCTCGGAGGCGCGGCCGATGCTGTGCAGGGCGAGGCCGGCAGTGTCCAACAACCCGGCGGCCAACTCAGCAGTCTCGCCCTCGTAGTTGACCACCAAACGCAGAAACTGCCCGGTGCGCCGACTGGAGCATACAACTCCGCCAACGCGGCGCACGGTGTCCTCGGCGCGGGCCAGCGCGTCGTCCGACTCGCCGGCGTTGTCGGTCCAGATGCGGACCACCAGGTCGCCCTCCGGACGCTCGCCGACAATGGTTACTCCGCTGGAATCCCGGCCCCGGTGGGTGAGAGGCTCCAGCATACGGATGAGCTGATCGCCCACCGGCGCAAGCCCGTGTTCGGAGGAAAGGGTCTTGTGAAGGATGCCGCTAACGCCGCACATTATGGAGATTGTCCCAAAACGTCTCCGGGCCCGCCTCTAGCAAAATCGGTTAACCGGCTGGAATAGCGAGAGTGTAGCCAAGGGCCACGGACTGCGTCAAGCGGAGCCGGGGAGGCCGTATGGCAATAACATTCAGGACACCATCACTGCGCATCTCCCGCGAAGTCCAGAATCCATTGCAATGTTCGACCCCGACCCTATGCTGCTGAAAGGGAGAACTGCATGGACGGGCTGGCTAAGATTTGGGATTCGATAGCCGTCCCTCCTCCGTAATCCCCGCCGCATCAGGAATGCAGAGCTCTTTCTCCCACCCAACCAGGTGGGTGCATGCAGGACCACCCCCGTATTTCCATCGGGCCGCCGGCGTGGGTCAGCCTGGTTTTCCCATTAGGATTTCCTGGATTCCCGCTGCGACGATAATTACCATGGCCCCGCCAAGGCCACCCATGAGGATGGAAATGGCCTGTTTTCATCGTAACTTCGTCAGCGTCGCCTTTCCCTGCTTGCCCAGTGCGTAGCTGCGCATACGCAGGATGTAGCCGACTAGCACACTGAATTGGGTGTGGGCATTTTTCGGCAGGCATCAAGTGGCACACGGTATCCAGGACTACAACCAAGTGGCCGAACGACTTGCACAGTCGTTCGGCCACTTTTGCTCCAGGGGCCGCGTTCCCCGCGTCTTAAAAGATTCGGGAACCGGGGAGGTCACCCCGCGTCAGGACGGGGCGTTTTCCGGTTAGCTGGAGCGGGAGAGTTCGCCGTCAGAGTCCGCATACTCCTCTTCGGAGTCGTTGCCCCGGTTACGGAGGCTCCCGACGTAACCGCTGGCCCTCTGTCCCAGTTCGCCCGCCCGGCGTCGCAATTCGCTCGCTCTGGATGCCACTACGGCGCGGGTCTCACTGCCCGGAGCCGGCGCCAACAGAAGTGCGGCGGCTACTCCAACGAGTGCACCGGCGATGAATCCAGTTATCAACTTGCTGTCAGATGACATTGTCAGGCCTCCTTTGCCTCGAGATTATTGGATGGCTACCGTTCGGCAACTCAATGACGGGCGCCAAGAGTTACCATCCCACATCACTAACTTGTATTATCTGGAAATTGGGTACGAAAAGCAAGCAACGCCGCACCTTCTTATCCTCAATAGCTGATACCACCGGCAGGCACGCGAGGCTACATCATCCGCAATACGGATCCTTGATCTATTTTCATCCAGGGGTACGAAAACTTGTGAAACTTGGAATGCTGGCTGATGTTTCCCATCTGATTTTGGAGTCTCGTAAGCGTACGGTTGGGCCCTACTGTGTAGCCGACGGGCAGCCGGCGGTTGGATGGCGCCGGTCAGGGGTGGAACGGGGCGATCGTCGCTTGCCCCCTGCCCCGCCTTTCGGCGCAGGAGCGAAGGCCATCGTTCCAGGTCCCCAATAATTCAATCGGACCGATTGACTCAGAATCAGAATTTTTTCGGGAACGTGTTAATGGGGAACGAGAATGTCCGGAAATCTAAATCGAACCCCCCTGAAGCCTCCGGGGTCAACTTTCTACAGCGGATTGTAGGTCACGTTCAGGGCAAGGCCTTGGGCGGGTTCATGGAACTGGTGCCATTGTTGGTTTCAGCAATTGTTATCTGGTTTGTCATCGGGTGGGCCGACCAATTCGTTAGACCCATGGCCTTTGTGTCCGGAAAGCCCTGGGACGTCCCGGGTATCGGCGTTGTAGCTGCGGTCATCATGTTCTACCTGGTTGGACTGGTGGTCTCCACGAGAATCGGTAAGATTATAATGGACCGGAAACTTGACGTTCTGCACCGCGTCCCTATTGTAAAAACCATATATGGGGTTACGTAACAGGCGACCACTTCCATAAGCGGCCAGTTCCGGTTCACCCGAGCAGTGTTCCTCGAATGGCCGAGGGAGGGGATGATTGCTTTGGGCTTCGTCACGGGCCGAGCCCACCGGGTACGGAAGGACGCCATGGATGAGAACGAACCACAATCAATGGTGGTAGTTTACATCCCCACCGTCCCCAATCCGACATCGGGAAACCTGGCGTTCGTCATGGAAGACGACGTGATGGAGACCGACCTAACTGTGGAAGACGCCATGAAGGTGGTTTTCTCGGGCGGTATAGTGCTGCCGGAATCGCTGTCGATGGCCCGATTCCCCCGCGTCCGCGCTGATGGGGAGTTCATCGACCGGTTTACGATAGACCCCAAGTAGTCCCGGAGGCTTCTGCTTTGAATTTGAAGGCTTCTACTTCGAAGGCTTTCGGTTCGAAGGATTCCGGTGCAACTTCCCGGTCTTGGAGCTCAGGCTAAGGAGCGTCTGCCGGCTCCGCTGCCACTTGGTCCGCATCGCTGTTTACGGACATCACTGGCTCGCTGGGTATCTGGATAACCATCTCGGTGAACTCACCGGGTTGGGATTCGACTCGGATAGCGCCGCCATGATGGCGAATTATGTCGTTGGAGATCGAGAGGCCCAACCCCGTGCCCTTATCGGTTGGCTTGGTGGTAAAGAACGGGTTGAAGATCTTCTCGATGACCTCGGGGGGCATCCCGCTCCCGTTGTCCTTGATGCTAATCGTTATTTCGTCCTCCCCGCGGCGGGTAGTGAGCCACACCGTGGGTTCGTATGAATCATCGTCGCCAACTGCGAGCCGTTTCTCGGCGGTGGCGTCGCAGGCATTGGCCACCATGTTCAGGAGAACGCGGCCCAGGTCCTGGGGAACCACGGAAACCTCACCCACCTCCGGGTCCAGGTCCTGCTCGATTTCCAACTGAAAGTTAGAGTTGAGGGCCCGGGCGCTATGGAACGCCAGGCGCGCGTTCTGGTCGATCAAGCGGTTCAAGTCAGTGGGTTGCTGTACCCCCGAACCACTGCCCATCATCAGCATGTCGCGGACAATTCGGTCGGCCCTTTCCCCGTGGGTCCGGATCCGCTCCATGTTGCTTACGAGTTCTCCGGAGATATCCTCCACTAGCGCTTTCTGTTCCTCACTGATCTTGTCCGCGGTTTCGTCCAGGGTTTCTTTCAACTCGGCCAGCAAATCCTCGGAAGCCTCAGAGAAGTTCTTCACGAAATTCAGTGGGTTTCTGATCTCGTGGGCGACGCCGGCGGTGAGTTCGCCCAGGGCCGCCAGCTTTTCCCGCATGACAATCTGGTCTTGAGCCCGCCGTAGGTCCGCCAGGACAGTCTCCAACTCGTCGTTCTTATCTTGCAGCTCCTCGGCCATCTTTTCGACCAGATTCAACCGCTGCACCTCCAGCGCGTGCTGGCGAAAAACCTCCAGAGCTGCGGCCATGTCCGCGATTTCGTCGCGGCCGCCGATTTCAACCTGAGATTCCAGGTCTCCGCCGGCCATCCGGCGCATCCAACCGGAGAGCAGTTGGAGGCGGCTGAGTATCACCCGGCCGACGAATAGGTAGGCGATCAGCAGCGCCCCGCCGATGCTGATCGCGCTAATCCCCAGCAGCAGGGTGCGTCCGGTAAAGATGGCCTGGGCCGATGAATCGGTGGCCTGCTGTGCGCCAGCCTGGGCCGCGGCAACCAGGTCATCGACCTCGACGCCCAGGGCGGACGCAAAGTCCCGGTTGAGCTCCAGAAGCACCCGTTGACGTTGGACCAACCGCAGTTCCTGGTCAAGCAGGTTGAATCCGGTGTCCTCACCCAGCGCCAACTCGAACAGCATTCCGAATAGCCTGCGGTAGATTGGCGGTCTTTCTGAGCGAGGCGGTGCGCCTTCGACGGTAAGCAAGGTGCAAAGTTTGAAAAGCCTGTCTGTGGCTTCGGTGCTCATCGGTGTGCTTTCCACAGCGGTCAGGCTGCGCTCGATGCGCCCTTTGGCGGCCTCAAAACGTTCCCGCAGTGGTTCGATTCCCGATGGGTCGGAAAGGCTGAAAGCGCTGGCTAACAGCTGCGTGGCGATGTTGCCGTCGACCTGCATGTCGGACAGATAACGGTAACGCCCAAACTCAGCCTCGGAAAAGTGCTCTGACCGGGGCGCCGGCGGCTCTCCAAGCTCACGGTAACCGGTTACGGTGTAAAATAACTGGCTGTCGAGCCCCGAAACCACCACGCGGTCCAAGCAGTTACGCACTTCCTCTAGCTCGGCCCGCGTCGCCTCGCTCCTCCGGCTCAGCTCGAATAGCGCAGTTTTGTCCGCGGTGATTTCCTCAACGTTATTGATGAGGGAGTCGGCATGGGAGCGAATGACCTGGAATCGCACATCGTCTCCGCGAGTCTGTTCGAGCGCCTTCAACTGCTCCTCGAACTCCTCGTGCGATTCGTCGATTGAAGTGGAGACGATCGCAAAATCTTCTGGCGTCGCCGCCGCGGTCACGCCGGGTCCCGCGGCCACTAGAGCGCCGGCATGCCGGGCAACCCCGAATGCAGCTGCGATTTCCGGTATCGTCCCTTCGTTGATCCGGTTCTGGGCATCACCTACCCGGTCAAACGAAAACCACCCGACAATACTGGCCGCAATCGTGAGGACGACGGCCCCGCCGATGGCGGCGTAAAGCTGGGATGAAATGCGAAAGCGGCTTCTTGCGAGTCGTTGCAATTGGTGGATCAAGGTTGAAAGCCCCCCAGTGTTTCCACCGACTGGTAACGGCCGCTCCGGTCAATGACCGTGAGGAACACGGTGTCGGAGCCCTGGTTGTCATCTTCGCCGCGGTAGCCGAGTTGGAACCCGTCGATGTCGAAATCGCCGGCGTTTCTGAGGCTTTTCAGGAAACAGTCCCGGTCCACGTTTCTGCCGCAGTTTTGCAGCCCGAATATCGCCAGGCGGCCGGCCAGATACCCTTCGAAGGAGACGAATCCGGGCTCGTAGTCAGGCCCTAAGTTGGCAAGAGCGCGCCTATAGGCCGCGGCTACCGGAACAGTATCGCTGGTCGGGAAGGGGACAACCTGGGTGACGACGACTCCTTCCCCATCTGGTCCCAACTGTTCCGCCAAGGCGTTGCTGCCGACGAAGGAAACGGTCATAAACACCGGATCCAGGCCGGTGTGGCGGGCCCAGGAGATCAACTCACCCACGGGCCGGTAGGAGCCAACCAGGATGACCGCTTCGGGAGACCCGCGCCGGACGTCCAGCAGGGCTGTCTTGACCGCCGTGGTGTTGCGCGTGTACAACCCGATGCTGACGGGTTCCATATTCCGGCGCTCCAATGCCGCCAGGGCGCCATTGTAACCGGCCCGTCCAAAAGAATCGTCCTGGTAAATGATGGCGATGCGTTGGATATTCAGGTCGTCAGTCAAGCGGGCGACCATCTCCTCGGTTTCTTGATAGTAGGACGCCCTCAAGTTGATGATGTTGGTCTGCTCCGGGTCCCGCAGGAACTCGGCGCCGGTGAATGGGGCAATATATGGCACCCCGGCTTCGGCGGCCACGGGAGCGGCGGACCGGGACGTGGGCGTGCCGACCGCGCCGATCAACGCGAAGACACCTTCCTCTTCAGTGAGCGCGCGCGTGTTGGCAATGGCGGCTTCAGGCTCGTAGGCATCGTCCTTGGACGTGAGGAGCAGCTGCCGGCCATGAACGCCGCCGCTCTGGTTGACCTCATTGAATGCTGCCGAGATTCCAAGCTGCATGTTTCGCCCCAGCTCCTGGGCTGGGCCGCTGAACGCCGCCGATTGACCAAAGACGATCGCTTGCTCCGAGACTCCATTTCCCGCCGGCGGCGCTTCCGTTGCGTCAGAACGGGTTGGCGGAGTTTGCGGATCAACCGATAACGTAGCCACGCCGTCGCCATTGTTATCGAACGAGCAGCCGGCAATGCTCCAAGCGACCAGGATAGTCAGAATCGTAGCGATTCCAAACCGGGAGGCTATACCCGGACGTATGCGGGAGGTCATGCGTGCTTACAAACCACGAGGGCCGTGTGGTGATTCGGTGGCTTCTCAATCATGGCAGGCACTAGGCAGGGTTCCAACGTGGTCGCATGATGAGCACCATGAGCGCGTAAACTATGCCAATGGCCGGAATCACGGAGAATATCAGAGGTAGCTCCCAATCTCCCTTGATGGACCCTTGGTAAATCAACGACGCAACGTATAGGTCGGCGGCGACATTAACCGCCAATAGCCCCCCAATCAACAGAACTATGGCGCCGGGGAGCCGGGGCCGCGCTGCCAATAGAAGCAATCCGATGGCGCAAACCGGGTGGACCCCAACTATCAACAGACGGGACCATACGTCACCTCCGTCCGCGAACGCACCCACCAAGGCCGTGAGTCCGGCAAAGAGAGCCTGCACGACGGCTAACACCAGCATCGCGAGCCTTAACGGCTTCATATTACCGATTCAAACGCAAATCTCCGGGCAAAGTCAAGCAATACACGTGCCGGCAGTAGGGTCTTTCGGTTGCTATGGGGGGAGAGGGGCCATTTTTCGATAGACCGGCAACGGCCGGCGCCAGGGTGTGCCAGCCATTATTGGGGCCGGTTACGGGGGAATGCGCTCGTTGTCGTGGAATGCGTGACCAAGGCGGAAAGTGGGCCCGAGGTTAGCCTTTAGAAATCTCCACCAAGGCCCGCCGACCGCTTTTTGTTCCTCTTGATTCTATGTAAAGGTGGGACTTTAAACTTCCACGGCCTGGGCGCTGTCCATCCATTCGGCGTAGGAGCCGTCATAAAGGCGGACGCTATATCCGGCCTGCTTCATGGCCAGGTAGGCGAGGGAGGCGCGGACACCGCTGCGGCAGTAGGCCACAACAGGGTCTCCGGTGGCGATGCCGACGGTCGACAACCGTTGGTGAAGCACCCCGGGCTCGATGAGCAATTTGCCATCGGCCCCGGCCAACTCCGAGTGGGGTAGGTTAATCGCGCCGGGGATTCGGCCGGGACGATGGTCCATTTCCACTTCGCCGCGGAACTCATCGGTGGAGCGGGTGTCCAGGAGTATGGCCGCCCCACGGCTGCCTGCAGCACGGTTGGCTTTAATTAGATCGGCTACGTCGGCCAAGGAGGCGCGGATGGCCGGGTTGAGACGAGGCGTAAACGTCTTGGCTTCGACGGCAACGGGGCGGTAGAGCACCTCCCGGCCTTGTGCCTTCCAGGCTTCGTATAGTTGGTCCATAACGTGGACTTCGTCGCGGCCCAGGTATTCCAGCACCCAGGAGGCCATAGCTGCATTGCGGCCGTCTTGGTGGTCGTATAGCACAGGAGTTACGCCGTCGCCGAGCCCAACTCCGCCAAAGGCGGCGGCCAGTTGCTCCGGGGGGGCCAGGCGTCCGTCCGGGCCTTGCAGCCTCTTGAATGGGACGCTCACCGCCCCTTTCAGATGGCCCATGAGGTAGCGCATGGCCGAGCGCGGGTCGATGATCAGGTATCCAGTCCGGCCAATATGGTCTGAAACCCAATCGGCGGACACAAAGTTGGCCATGAATTAGCCGACCATTTCGAATTCGGTCTCAACAGAGGTGGCATTGACCACCGACTGCGTGACCGGAGAGCCCTCCACCGCCAGGCGCCAGATTTCCTTCAGGGTCGCCTCGTCGGCGTCGGCTCGGACGAAGCACTTTGCGGAGATCCTGCCGTAACCCGGGTTTCCTGTGTCCTCGACTCCGGCCCACTTGCGGATGTTGTCGAAATACCCTTCTACGGCCACTTCCAGGTCGTGGATGCGTACGCCCTGCTTGGTGGCGTTGACCACAAAGCCGACGGTCATACAGCTGCCGATGGCTGAAAGCAATTGTTCGTGAGCGCTGGCCGCAACGTCGGTAGCGGTCAGGTCGCCGGGTTCGTCCATGTCCACCTGGTGATTGCGCATATACGCCCGCGCCCGCATGCCGTCCTGCCAGACCACCCGCGACTTCCAGGGCCCGGTTACCGCGTTGAAAACGTCGGGGTCCCGGAAGGAGTCAAGCACCTCGACCAGTTTCTCCCGGGGCAGACCATTGAGGTTTCCTTCTTGCGCCATTTAGAATTCCTCCTACCTACTTACTAAATCGACGAATGCTGTGGCCGCCGCCGGGCAATCCACAACGGCTGAACTTGTTTGGTTAATACTTTTGACTTTGCGTTCAGATTCCAATCAAATGCGCTGTTTTTTCGGCTTTCGGTGGCGCCGATACATCGGTGATTTGTGACGCCAGATCAATTATATCAAACGACCGTTGGCAACTATAATCACCGAAGCCCAACTGGGAGAGCTTTCTAAAGCCGATTATTTTGGGGCTCTTCCCCGTCTACATTTTAGTCAGGCGCATCTAAACAGGGATCCGGTCCGTTAAGAGTAGGAACCACGCCATACTTGGGGCGACTCTGCTGCATTACTCCGAAATAGAGGATAGCCCCAGGCTTCCCTGTATCGCCGAGCTGTTGAATTTTGCGTTGATATGTGAATGAATTGTGTTGGTTGTTCGCCTTTTAATGGCGTGGTTTCGTCGCAAAAATTTGCTGCCCTGGGTCGTTTATATCTAACTAGCATTGACATTATCTCGGGCCGAACATACCATCGTTAACGTTCCCTAAGGTGCGGCTATGAAACGGCCGTTTACCCCATGGTCTGTCTGGGGAATATCGGTAATAACCTCACATGTGGGGAGACCTATGTCCACCACTCTTCCCGGCAAGGAACTGGCGCAGGAGCTTGAGGCACAGAGCCGCCGGCAGGAGTTGCGTACGCCCATGGAACGGGTCATTGAGGCCGCAGCTTCAAACAGCCTTACGGAAGACCAGTTTTTCCGGCTGACCGGCCAGCTATGGGCCCTGAACCGGATGTTCTACTATGTGTACGGCGCCTGGGGATCGAGTCTTACCATTAACCAGTATCCGCCGTCCGTCGATTATCTCTTCGCCAAGCAGGTCTACGACGACTCCACCCATGAAATGCTCTACAGCCAGGCCATCCTGCAACGGGGATGGGTCAAGTTTCAGCGGTCGGCGCTCCGGCACCCCTACTGCCAATTCACCCCAGCTTCCGGCATCGGGCTGTACGTTTTCTCCATGAGAGGGCTTGCCAACTACGACCACAATCTGCGGATGGCCGCCATGAACCTGGGCCCCAAGGTCTTGGAATTGAGCTGGTTGGAGAGGCTGGGCGAGGCCATCCAGGACGAATACCTGGCGAAACTTTTTTCCAGCCAGGTGCCGGAAACCCGGAGTCACGTTCTGATGGGCCGTTTCACCGTGGAGCGGTTCGTGGCCGAGCAAGTCGACGCAGACCTGTGTCGAATGTTGGTTCCCATGGCCAGGGCCGACTACGTGACCGCCCTGACCGGCATCGCCGATTTCGTTCTAAATGAGTCAACCAGCAGTTAGCGGCGGACCCCCTGGCGGGACCGAACGCTGACGGCTCGGGAGCAAAAAATGCCGACACTACGAATTGACCACGATAAGTGCACCGAGTGTCGAATGTGCCTTTTGGCCTGCGAGGAAATCGGCATCAATGCCGTTTACATGGAACTCGAGCCCAGGCACCGATTCGAGATAGACGTCCACAAGTGCACCTACCCAACTTGCGTGGTCTGCATCATGTACTGCCCGGCCCCGGGGTCCATCGTTGAGGATGAGACCGGCCGGTCCCTGGTGCCGCCGCCGCCGGACCTGTGGCGCGACCGGCCAAAGAAGTGGCTGAGGGATGCAATCCTGGTGCCGAAAGAACGCTGATTGGCAGTACCATCCGGCGCGTGGTTGAACCCGAAAAGGATTAAAGTCGGGGCCCGCGCCGTAAATCTCAATTAAGGGGGAACGTCATGGACATACATCCTATCCTGGAAGAGTGGTTGGACCATTGGGTCTGGCCGACCCCATTCAAAGGACCCGGTGTTGACTTCCGAATGCGCATCACCAAGGAACGCTGCATCCCCATGTGGAACCGCATCGTAATCCGGGCATTGGAAGGCGCCAAGGCGAATGAAGAAAGCTACAATTCCGGGGATTACAGCGTGGCCCTGGGAGGCTACTCCGCCGAAGGGCCCCGTATGTCCATGAACCAGATGTCGACCCAGCTTCTATCGGTCCCCATTGCCCAGCAGGAAGAATACCTGGACCTGCTGCGCATGCGGGCCCGCCAGTTATGGGACGAGGTCAAGCATGGCTCCCTGCACGGCGACGTGTTGATTAGGGGCGGCCACGTCGATGCCGAAAATGACCTCATGGATGAGGCCCGCGCCAACTTCGGGGGGAGCCGCGGCTATTTCGGTCTGACTGCTACTTTCCCCCTGATACACCCCCTGGCGAGGGCGGCACAAAACTACCACACGGAGGCGGGGGCCTGCCTGGGAATACGGTGCTCCCTGGAGGTCAACAGCCACCCGTTGTCCATCCATGAAAACCTGAGCCAGCATTACGAAGAAATGATGCACTTCATCGAGGGCAAGTACCAGATGGACATGTTCTGCCTCACTCCTGAGGACCAGCGCCCGGTGGAGGAGGCTTTGGACTTTCTGCTGTGGCCGCCCTTCATCGAGTCCCGCGGCGTGATTCCTGAGGATTAGGGGAATTTGGTGAACGTGGGCGCGTCATACCGTGCCCATATGCCAAATACCTCAACCGTGGGCTCCTGGTATCGCTGTGAAATCTCAGGGTAGGCCATGAAAGTTTACATAAGTCAGGACTTGTGCATCTCCTGCGGGCTCTGCCGTGAGGTTTGCCCCGTCGGCGCGGTGCATCCCAAGTTTCAGGATATTCATCACTGGTTTGAGGTGCTGGCCGACGAGTGCACCGGAGACGCTTCCTGCCTGCAATACTGCCCGGCTCCGGGCGCGTTGGTGGAATACAACGAAGGCGCCGTTGCTTAGTGAAGCCGCCACTGCCCGCCGCCTGCCCGCGGCTTTGAGGGGTTTGGGCGCTTACCATTGAACTTGCTTTATAAGGACACTGTCTAGGGAAAATTTCGTGGAGGCGCTCTATGTTGCAATTCCGGTGGTTGGGTCCTCAATGGTTGATAACCGTCCCGTTGCTCCTCGCCCTGATGTTAGCCGCAGCCTGCGGTGGTTCAGCGACGCCAGTGCCGTCCACTGCCGTACCGCCCACCGCCGAGACGTTGTCAACACCCGAGCCCACCGAACCGGCCGCCCCTCCCACAGCCATGATTGTGCCGTCCGGGGAATCTTTTTCTTTCCCTCTCAAGCCGGATTGGGTGGCTAAAGGAAAATACCAGAGCATGGTCCTTCAGCTCGTAGGACGGACCAATCCGGGGCTTTGGGACCTACATTACGCCGGCCATCTCACCGCCAGCAGCGTCCCTGCCGCTCCCCAGTTCAGCAACCTTGTTGAGTATGACCCGGTGAATCCAACCGAAGTTATCGGCGACCTCGCAGCTGGCTGGGACGTGAGTGATGACGGGATGGTCTACACCTTCCACCTACGCGACGCCCAGTGGTGGGACGGCGAGCCCGTCACCGCTGAAGACATCGTGTTTAGCTTAGACCGGATAACCCTGCCCGATGCTATTAGGACTAGGACTGCCGCGCTCCGAGGCTTTTATGAGTACCAGACCGCCACAGCGGTGGACGAGAAAACGATCAGAGTTCCCGTCAAGTTTCCGTCACCCCTATTCCTTAGGAACCTCGCGACCGAGTACATGAAGATGTACCCCAAACACACCACCGAGAATCTAGCCCAGGACGAGGCCAACCGTGCGTTTGGTCTGATGGGCTCCGGGCCTTGGAAGCTCAAAGAGTTTCAGCCACAGATTTTTTGGGAGCACGAGAGAAATACCAACTACTACAAGCCGGACCGCCCCTTCTTTGATGGCCTGAGGTTCAACATTATTCGAGATATGCCACGGCTCCTGTCGGCTATACAGTTGGGACAGGCGATGACAACCGATCTCCCTGCCATAGGCTCTTACAGGCCCGAGGACTTTTACCAGCTACAAAAAGAAACCAATGGCAGGATAAGGGCCCTGCTATTAAAGCCTGGATTCCAACTCGTACTGATTCTGCACATGAATAAACCGCCCTTTGACGATCCCAGAATGAGGCGGGCTCTTTTCCTGGCCATTGACCGCCAGGAACTGGCAGAGGTCACTTATTGCCGGGAACCCTGGGGCTGTTTTGGCTCCCCGGGAACCTTCCTCCCGTATAACCCCTATGAATCTCCTGAAGTGCTGGCTAACGTGCCGGGCTATCGGACGCCGAAGGACTCTGATATTGCCGAGGCTAAGACTCTTATGGCAGAAGCGGGTTATGGCGACGGCGTCAAGGTGGAACTCAACAGCAACGCCTCAGGGGTATCCGTAAGAATAAATGAAGTCTGGACTGAACAGGTAAGGACCGCCGTCGGCATAGACTTCACCTTGGAAACCCAAGACACCGCCGGCACCGTAATGCGAATGTCCCAGGCCACTCTTAACGCTTCTACGGACGGGACTTCACCCCTTATTACGGACCCGTCCACTTTCCTCAGTCAGCATTACTTGCCGAAAATACAAAAGAACCCGGAAAGCTGGAGCGACCCCAGACTGGATGAATTGATTCAACTCCAGTCGATGGAATTGGATTCCACCAAGCGTCTGGAGTTTATCAAGGAGGCAACCGAACTTCTCCAGAAGGGAGAGAGCCACTTTGTCCCGCTGGTCTGGGGCCAGGAAGGTGGTGGGATGGACTACCGGCTACAGAACTATACCCTTGCTCCCACCAACCAGTTCTTGCGGAAGTGGGACCACGTGTGGTGGGACCCGGACGCCAAGTGCCCCGATCCCGCGGGCTGCCAACAGTAGCCGCTTCTAAATCTTTGGGCCGCTGGGGCCCAGGCCTACCTCGGAAGCCATCAAAAAACCCTCCAAGACCGGTTCAAGGTCGTGGAGGGTTTTCTTCATGCCGTGGGCTACAGCGCTGGGACTAACGGTACTCGGCTCTCAGCGCCTCGGCGGCTTGAGTGATAGCCCGCATCTTCCGGGTAGCCATCTCGTGGGTGTTGACGTTTCTTTCGGCAAAGGTGCCGAAGCCGCAGTCCGGGTTGAGGAAAATCTTGTCGGGGTCAAAGTACTGTAACAACTCTTTGACCCGGGCGACGATTTGCTCTGTCGATTCAATCTCGTCAGTGCGGGGGTTGACCACGCCGAGCCCGATTTCCTTCTCGTTGCTGTATTCCTTGAATACCTCCATCTCCCCGGCGCGGGGGGTGGCGCACTCCAACACCAACTGGTCGATGTTCATCTGGACCAGGTATGGGAGCATCGGGCCGTAGTTGCCGGTCAGCAGCACTTCTTCTTTGCGGCTCCAGTTGCCCCGGCAGATGTGGACGCCGGTCTTGATGCCGCTGATACCCTCGGTTGTCTCGTTCATCAACCGGACCGCCATCTCCAACTCGTCGGTGGGGTCACGGCGGTTGGGCAGGGCCGCGCACATGAAGGTCTCGGTGCTTTCCTCGCCGAAAACCACCTGGCTGAGGATGGGTTCATCCAACTGGACAAAGTCGCAACCCTGGTCACGAAGGGCGATGATCTCTTCGCGGAGGATGGCCACCACGTCTTTCGCAAGGTCTTCCGGATCGGGGTACACCCGGTCGGACAGTCCCTCGAACCAACTGGAGCGAGTCAGCATGTAGGGGCCGGGCAGTGGGATCTTGATTTGCCGGTCGGTGTGCTCCCGCATGAAGGCCAGTTCGTCGAGCGCCAGGCCCTGTCGCTTGCCGATACGGTCGACCACGATCGGACTCTTGATGGCGAAGGATGGCACGTCCAGCGCCCGAAGCACCTCTTCCATGCGGGCTCGGTCCTTGGAGTAGTCCAACAACTCCGAGACCTTCATCAGTTGCATGCCGGTCAGCTTGTCGACGGCGAAGGAGTAGAAGTTGTCCCGCCGCTGCTCACCGTCACTGATGATATCCACGCCGGCCTCTTCCTGGGCCCGGATGCAGGCCAACACTTCACCGTCGGCTACGGCGTTAAATTCGGCCAGGGTAATTTCCCCCGCTTCCTTCCGGCGCAAAGCCCGCACCAGTTCGGTGGAGCGAGGCCAACTCCCAACCACGGTTACCGGAAATAGTGTCGTGTCCGCCATTTGGTTTCCTCCTGGGCCTTGTGGTTTAGATGGGTCCGTCAAAGGGTAACACCTATTGCCAGCTACCCCCGCAACCTAGCGCTAAGCGCCCCATAATGTACGCCTAAACGGCCGGCGTGCACAAATTGACCTACGGCGGGGTTCCAAGTCTTTCAGGGTATAAGCGCATAAGATCGATGCGGTGAGACTCCCGACAGGCCGCTCTACTCGGCCATAATTCCGAAATAACAGCCTTTTTGCAAAGCAGCCAGCGTAGGCGTCGGCTTACCTGGCCCAGCCATTCTGAGGCCCCGCGTGGATTTCTAACCGAAGCATTTTGTGCCGATGCCCCTTTCGATGGAAAGACCCGGCAATAAGTGTTGATTTCGAAGTCTGGCCGCCGCTAGCGTTACGCTTGACACTAAAGATTTCTACGTGCTAAGTTTCCTAAACACTCTACCCTGTAACCGAAAGCCGAATTCCCTATCATTTTTGCCCGAGGGTTGAACCTCCACTAATTTCAACCCTTCTCAACTGGCCAGGCGCAACTGCCAACCGGCCAGAGACTGTTTCAAAGGTTGGCAACGGAGCGAACCGGTCGACATAACCTAGAGCGCCCCTCGGATACAACCTATAAGGAGGGAATCCCATGCCAGTCATAGATGCAGATGCCCACGTTGTTGAAAGCGAACACACTTGGGACTTCATGGAATCATCGGATATGAAATTCAGGCCTACGCTGATGGGTTCACCGGATTCTGGAAGGCAGTACTGGTTTGTTGACGGGAAGATCCGGGGCCTCGCGAGGTCGGTCCTCAACACCAAGAAGTTGGAGACCATTTCCGAGACTACCGGCCGCAACGTGGTGACCACCCAGGCCGCCCGCGACATGGAAGACATCGAAGCCCGGTTGCAGCACATGGACGAACTGGGGATAGACGCTCAGGTCCTTCACTCCACCATTTTTATTGAACAGGTAGCGGACCGGCCGGAGGTGGAAGTGGCGGTTTGTCGAGGCTACAACCGTTGGTTGGCCGACATTTGGAATCAGGGAAAGGGCCGCCTCCGATGGTCGGCCGCCATTCCCTACATGGCAATGGACGAGGCGCTGAAAGAGCTGCGAACCTCAGTTGCCAACGGTGCCTGCGCCGCTTCCCTGCGGCCCATAGAAGGGAACCGGCTGCCAACCGACCCATACTTTTTCCCCATATATGAGGAAGCGTCCCGCCTGAACGTTCCCATGATCTTCCACATTGGCAACGCCAACCCCGCCAACTGCGACCTGGTGTCGCAGTACAACAACGGTGGGAGCTTCTGGAAATTCAGGCTTCCCACCGTTGGCGCTTTCCACTCCCTGATAATGGGCGGCATTCCGGAGACGTTCCCCAAGCTGCGGTTCGGTTTTGTCGAGGCCAGCTCCCAATGGGTTCCCTACGTCCTGTCCGACTTGCGCAGACGGTTCCCGGCCGTCGGCCGGCAGTTCCCGGATAATCCGCTGCGGGAGTACCGGATGTACGTTACCTGCCAGACTGATGATGACCTGGAATGGGTGCTCCGGTACGCCGGTGAGGACAACATTGTTTGCGGCACGGACTACGGCCATACGGACCAGTCCAGCGAGATCGAGGCCCTTCGACACCTGAGGGAGAAGGGTGACGTCAATCCCTCGGCGATCAACAAAATTCTGGACGATAACCCGAGGGCCCTTTACAACCTGTAAGAGATCAGACAGGCGTCCATTTTCCATGACGGTCCGCGCACGCGGGCGGTAGCGGGCTCAACCGGGAAGCATCCCCGAGATCGGAGGATCGGCCATGTTGAAGAATCGGTTCTGGAATGCCAGGGTGTTCACGGTCGTCCCTTTAATCTTGGTTCTGGCCATTGCGGCGGCGTGCGGCACATCGACTCCGTCGGAACCTGAGACGATAGAAAGAGAGGTCACCAGGCAAGTTGAAGTAGTGACCGAAACCGAGGTTACCCAGGTGGTCCCGGTAACCAGGGAAGTTGTTACCGAGCAACTCACAGTCATAGAGCCCACCGCGGCGCCTGCGGCCACCCCGCTGGTGTTGATCAAGAACCAGACCTTTGCTTTCCCGTTGAAACCGGCCTGGGTCAACAAGGGAAAATACCAGAGCAAGGTGCTCCAGCACGTGGGTAGAAGCAACCCGGGGCAGTGGGACACCCACTACTGCGGCAGCCTCTTCAGCTGCGCGATTGCAACGTCACCCCGGTTCAACCAGCTCGTGGAGTACAACCCGGTCGAGCCCACGCAGATCATCGGGGACCTGGCGCAGAGCTGGGAAGTAAACCAGGACGGCACGGAATACACGTTCCGGCTCCACGACGCCAACTGGCATGACGGCATGCCGGTCACGGCCGAGGACATTGTGTTTTCCCTTGACCGGATTGTGCAACCTGGAGAGATCCGAAACCGTACGGCGGCCCTTAAGGACTTCTACAAGCACGGGACGGCCACGGCGGTTGACGACAAGACGGTGAAGGTGCCATTGATATTCCCGGCGGCCACCTTCCTAACCACCATAGCAGTGGACTATTACGGCATGTACCCCAAACATGTGGCGGATGGGCTTTCGCAGGACGAGGCGAACTGTTGCCCTGACTCGTTGATAGGCTCCGGCCCTTGGAAGTTCAAGGAGTTCCAACCGCAAATTTCCTGGGAACACGAACGGAACACCGACTACTTCAAACCCGGCCGGCCATTCCTCGATGGGTTAAAATTCAACATAATCAGAGACACGGCCCGGCTGCTTACCGCGTTGCAAATAGGACAGGTCGATCTCACCGATGGCTTGTCCCCTTCCTACGCCCCCAATATCACCCGGCCCATCGAGAAAGAAACCAAGGGGCGGGTACAAGTCCTTACTCTCCCTGGAGGCTCGGGGAAGTTCTTTATCCTGACCAACACTCCTCCGTTTGACGATCTGAGGGTGAGGCGGGCCATATTCCTTGCCGTAAACCGTCAGGAAGTAGTGGAAGTCCTATATTGCCAGGAATTGGGTTGCGACGCCAAACCGGGCACATTCTTCCAGGTTGATCTGATTGAGAAACAGGACGCATTGCCCACTGTCCCCGGCTACCGGATTCCCAAGGACCTGGACATAGCAGAAGCTAAGGCCCTTATGGCCGACGCTGGCTTCCCCGATGGGTTTAAGGCCGATATGAACTCCGGAAGCTCCAAGGCGGGCGTGCAGGTGGCGGAGTTGGTTACGGAGCAGCTTCGGACCACCCTTGGAATAGACCTTTCCTTCAAGCCCGTGGATACGGCTACTTACCATGTGCACATACAGGAGAGCACCTACCCCATGACCTTGGTGGGTGGCATGGGTCTGCTAATCAACGATCCATCGGACGTGCTCAACCAGGTGTTCGCCCCCGACGTGGAGAAGAACCCGGACAACTGGACCACGCCCGATTTCGGTAAACTGGTTGAAGCCCAAATATCCGAGTTGGACGCCGCCGAACGCCAGGCACAGTTTGAAGGGATGGTGGAGATTCTCCGCAAAGGTGAAAGCCACTGGATCCCGATTGTCTGGGAGAGCATGGGAGGAGCCCACGACTACCGGATACAAAACTACCATGTGCCACAGACCATCCAGCAGGTGCTCAAGTGGGAGCACGTTTGGTGGGACCCCGACGCCGTGTGTCCCGACCCGGCCGGCTGCGAACAGTAGACGCTCGCTGGACGGCTCATGGCCGGGGAAACGCCCCGCCATAGCAAAAACCTGCTAAACGCGGGGAGCGACTCATCTGTTGATGGATTGCTCCCCTTGCTATAAACAAAACGAATTAGAGCGCCGAATCGCTCGACCCGCCTAAAATTAGCGCCAAACGCTGCCCGATAAGGAAGAAGACGATGCGGTTGCAAGACAAGGTATGTATAGTCACCGGTGCGGGCCGAAACCTGGGACAGCAATACGCCATGCGTCTGGGCCGGGAGGGAGCCAAGCTGGTGGTATGCGACGTCCTGGACTGCGCCGAAACCGCTGAGCTGGTGCAGGCCACGGGAGCCGAGGTTTTGGCCCTTCAGGTGGACGTCACCAGCGAGGAGCAGACCAAAGAGTTGGCCCGCCGGACCATGGAGGAGTATGGCCGAATAGATTGCCTGCTCAACAACGCCGGGCTAATGCGCAATTTGGGGGCGACATCGCTCATCGAGTTGGACCTGGATACGTGGGACCGGGTCTTCGCCGTAAACGTAAAAGGGTCGCTGCTCTGCATTCGGGCCGTGTTTCCCTACATGAAGGAACAGGGCTCAGGCAAGATCATCAACGTCAGTTCCGGCACCTGGCTGCACACGTCCCGCACCGCCAGCAGCAGCAACTCCCACTACGTCGCCTCCAAAGCGGCGGTCATGGCGCTGACCCGTTCCGTGTCCCGAGAGTTGGGCCAATTCAACATCAAGGTCAACACGCTGGCGCCGGGGGCTACCGAGGTGGGTCTTGGCGAGGACCAAGATCCTTCGCTCGATCCCGAGCGGGCATTGGGCCGCCGCGGCCGCGCCGAAGACTTGACCGGCGCCGTGGTATTCCTATTTTCTGAAGACAGCGATTTCGTAACGGGCCAGATGCTTCTGGTCAACGGCGGAATGGAAGTTTACTGACCTCTGAGCTACGGAATCTCGGAAAAAACCGTGATTTGGGTCCCTCAGCGACTATTGAGAAACCGTGCGATAATCTCAACACCTTTCTGAGTCTCGCAGATTCAGAAAGGTGTAAATTTCTAGGAAGCGCCGCGTTAGCCCGAAGCGTAGTGTCAGCCAACGGCAGGCGGCCCCAACCCGGGGAGAGCTCCAAAGCAGGAGGATCGGTTATGTTGCGGCATTGGCTCTGGAATGCCAGGGTGTTTATGGTGGTACCTTTGATCTTGGTTCTCGCGGTTGCGGCGGCCTGCGGGTCAACGACTCCGACTGAGCCTGAGACGATTGAAAGAGAGGTCACCAGGCAGGTTGAAGTAGTGACCGAAACCGAGGTCACCCAAGTGGTTCCGGTGACCAGGGAAGTGATTTCAGAGCAACTCACAGTCATAGAGCCCACCGCAGTGCCTCCGGCCACCGCGCTGGTGGTGGTGAAAGACCAGACCTTTGCCTTCCCGTTGAAGCCGGCTTGGGTCAACAAGGGGAAGAATCAGAGTAAGGTCCTCCAGTACGTGGGCCGGAGCAACCCGGGGCAGTGGGACACCCACTACTGCGGCAGCCTCTTCAGCTGCGCTATTCAAACGTCTCCCAGGTTTAACCAACTCGTGGAGTACAACCCCGTCGAACCTACGCAAATTATCGGCGACCTGGCCCAGAGTTGGTCGGTAAACCAGGAGGGGACGGAGTACACCTTCCGGCTTCACGATGCCAACTGGCACGACGGCATGCCGGTCACCGCCGAGGACATCGTCTACAGCTTGGACCGGATTGTGCAACCCGGAGAAATCAGGAACCGGACGGCGGCCCTCAAGGATTTCTACGAGCATGGGACGGCCACGGCGGTTGACGGCAAAACCGTGAAGGTGCCGTTGATTTTCCCTGGGGCGACCTTCTTAACGACCATCGCCGTGGACTACTACGCCATGTACCCCAAGCACGTGGCGGAGAAACTTACCCAGGATGAGGCCAACTGCTGTCCCGAGTCATTGATTGGCTCCGGCCCGTGGAAGTTCAAGGAGTTCAAGCCGCAGGTGTCCTGGGAACACGAGCGGAACACCGACTACTTCAAGCCGGGGCGGCCATTCCTCGATGGCATCAAGTTCAACATCATTCGGGACATCCCCCGGCTCCTGGCCGCCCTGCAATTGGGACAGGTTGACCTCACCGACGGCTTGGCCCCAACCTATTCCCCGAGTAGGGCCGGGCCTATGGAAAAGGAGACCAAGGGCCGGTTGCGGACCATTGTCAGGCCTGGCGGCACAGGCAAGTTCTTCATTCTGACCAACACGCCGCCCTTCGATGACCTGCGTGTGCGCCGGGCCATATTCCTGGCCCTGAACCGGCAGGAAGTAGTGGAAACAATCTATTGTGTGGAGAATACCTGCGACGCCAAGCTGGGCACCTTCTTCCAGGTGGACCGGGTTGAGTTGCAGGATGAATTGCCCAACGTGCCGGGGTACCGGCTCCCCAAGGACCTGGACATAGCCGAAGCCAAATCCCTGATGGCCGAGGCCGGCTTCCCGGACGGGTTCAAAGCCGATATGAACATGGGGACCGGTCTATCCATCAACGTCGGGGAGTTGGTTTCCGAACAGCTTCGCAAGAGTATTGGGATTGACCTTACCCTGAAGCCGGTGGACACCGCCACCTACCACGTCCACATCCAGGAAAGCACCTATCCCATCACCATGGTCGGCGGCATGGGGCTGCTGATTAACGACCCATCGGACGTGCTCAACCAGGTTTACGCCTTTGACGTGGAGAAGAACCCGGACAACTGGACGGCGCCCCGTTTCGCCGAACTGTATAAATCACAGATCTCCGAGTTGGACGCCGAAAAGCGCCAGGGCCAGTTTCTTGAGATGGTGGAGTTTCTCCGCACGGGCGCCAGCCACTGGATTCCGATTGTCTGGGAAAGCAACGTGGGACTCCACGATTACCGGATCCAGAACTACCACGTGCCCCAAACCGTTCAACAGATTCTCAAGTGGGAGCACGTTTGGTGGGACCCCGACGCCACGTGTCCCGACCCAGCCGGCTGCGAGCAGTAGAGGATCACTTTAAGGCTCCGGGCCAGGACATTTGCCCCGGCCCGGCCAAGATTGATTAGATCACAGTAGAACAATCGCCCGGGGATAGACCTACTCGGTGTGCGAGCCACGGTGGACTTCGGGCGAACTTCCAGACCCCAGCCAACAACCGGCCAACATTTCAATCCAGGCGTCTCCCCTAATCGGGCTTGCCATCAACGATCGGTCACGGCTGGCCGCGCAATCAATTCCCGCGCTAACTCTTACCGCTGTCATTCTCTCTCGAAAGACCCCAGTCCCGGAGATTAGTTTCCCCGGGGGCGGCTTCGCGCCATGCGTACCACGGCGTTGACACCGGCAGATTAAGGCGTTACAACTCGCTAGACCTCAGGGTACGGATAAGGAGGGTCTGAACATGACTACCTCACAGCAACAGGATGCCGGAGCCCAAACCGGCCAAACTCCTCAACGAAAGATGAAAGTAGCAGTTGCCGGCTTGGGCTCCGGGGCGCGCCAGGTGATCGCCGCTATGGAGAATGCCGACTTCCTTGAGCTAGTTGCCGCCGCAGATGTGCGGCAGGAGGCCTTGGACGCCTTCCAGACCCGTTTCCAAGGGCGGGCGTACGACAGCGTGGAAAAGCTTTGCCAGGACCCTGAAGTGGAAGTCATCTGGGTTTCCACCCCCAATCAGTTCCACTGCGAACACACCATCACCGCCGCCGAGCACGGCAAGCACGTGGTGGTGGAAAAACCCATGGCGTTGAACCTGGACCAAGCAAGACAGATGGTTGAAGCTGCGGAGAAGAACAACGTCAAGCTGCTTTGCGGTCATACCGCCAGTTTGATGGCGGCCTACCAGGCTATGCGTAACATCGTCCGTTCCGGCGAGCTGGGACAGTTGCGGGCGGTCAACGTTTGGTCCTACACCGACTGGATTTACCGGCCCCGCATGCCCCAGGAGTTGGACCTGAGCCTCGGCGGCGGGGTGCCCTACCGCCAAGGACCCCACCAAGTCGACACGGTTCGGCTGCTGGGCGGCGGTATGGTGCGCAGTGTGCGGGCCATGACCGGGCAATGGGTGCCGCAGCGGCCCGTCCCGGGCTACTATTCCGCGTTCATCGAGTTCGAAGACGGAACCCCCGCCACCATTGTCCACAACGGCTACGGCTACTTCTCCACCTACGAGTTCGTGCCGTGGGCCCAGACGGGACGGCCTCTTACGGACCCTACCCTGGTTGCCAGGCGCAATGCAATGCGCAAGGGCGAATACGACGACGCATCCGAAAAGGACTCGGTCAGGTTCGGTACCGAACAGAGCTCTTCCGGTGACGGAGCCTCCTCAACAGGCGGCGGTCACACGGGATTCCAGGGCGACTTGGGCATCGTAATTGTCAGCTGCCAGGACGGGGACATTCGCCAATCGCCCGACGGGCTGTGGGTCTATGACAACAACGGCCAGAGGGACGTGGAGGTTGAAGGACTCCACGACGAACGTATGGCGGAACTGTACGAGATGTATCAAGCGATAATGCAAGACCGCCCGGTGCGCCATGACGGCCGTTGGGGCATGGCCACACTGGAGGTGGTGCTGGCAATCATGCAGTCTGGCCGGGAGCGGCGGGAAATCATGATGTCCCACCAGAGCCCAGCATACTGAAAGCCCGGCGGGCTCGGAAGCCATCCAGTATCAAAAAAGGGGCGGCGAAGTTCTCGCCGCCCCTTTCTTTTGGCCTGGATTCCTGCCCTGCAGGTGACAGGAAAAAGCCGCCGGGTCTTAACCGGACTTGGCTTCCTCCGATAGCTTGGCGAAGATTTTTGGCGCTTGCCAGGCCATTGGGCTGTGGGCCCCCGTGGGTCCCATGACGGCGTCACCGGATTCGGCGTGAACCTGGCCCGACATGGGGATCATATCAGCCAACCGGGACATCCGGCCCGCCGTTCGAGGTTCGCGGGGGTCGTCGTCCTGGGCTACGTGAATGTACTTGTTCTTTTCGGGGTCCCGGAAAACGTTCATGGGCTCCCCACCGTCTTCGACAAGGGCCATTTGCTCTCGCAACAACCGCCGGTACAGGATGATTCCCTTGTCCGACTCACCCAGCTTCTCTTGAGTGCGGTCCGCCACGGGGCCCTGCGACACCCAGGCCATAGTGTCCTGGCCGATCGTGAAGTTGACCGTGAAGCGACCGGTCTTTTCGTCTTTGTACGGGACCTCGTACATCGGGATTTCATCCTGGGGAGGCGCCTTGACCCCGCTTCCATACGGCGGGTGGTAGGTGTTGTAGTTCACGTGCCATGTGTGGGTGTCGTCGATGGGAACCCGCATCTGGAAGCCGGGGCCCACCCGGAGGTAGTTGGGGAAGATGATGGGATGGCCAACCTGCCAGGCCGGGTCATCCCTGGTTCCGCCATGGTAAACCCGGCGCTTGATTATCCCGTGCTCGTACACGTCGAAGCCGATCTCGCCGTGGCGGGGGATGTTCCGCTGCCAGGCCTCCGGGTGGCCCTCGCGTTCGAGTATGTAGGTGGACTGGTAGGAGTGCAGCCACTCGGCGTGGGTGGGATCAAGGGAGTTCTCCATACACTGCATCCAGTTGCAGGGCAATACGGTGACGCCGATATCCCGCAGGACGTTGGTTTCAACAAACACGTCCCAGCGGGGCAGCAGGGGCGCCGGGTCGGGCCCAAGGTAGGCCCAAATCAGCCCGCCCATTTCCTGCACCGGATAGGCCGTCACTCTCACCCGGTCCGGGAAGGTGCTCTCCGGCGACTCCGCCGGCATTTCCAGGCATCGCCCCTCTTCGTTCATCAGCCAGCCGTGGTAGGGGCACCGCAGCCCCGTTTCTTCGGGGATGCCGTAAAGCAAGTTGATGCGCCGGTGGGGGCAGGACTCGTCGATAAGACCCAGGGTGCCGCTGCGGTCTTTGTACAGCACCAGGTTCTCGCCCAAGATGCGCACCGACTTGGTGGCGGTATCCTTTAACTCTATTGAGCCTGCCACGGGATGCCAGTAGCGACGCATCAGATCGCCCATGGGTGTACCCGGACCGACTTGAGTCAACTTTTGGTTTACTTCAGCGGTTAGCATGCTTCCCTCCTAACCCACGGCTGCGACCGCTCGGCGCCCTTTTGCCTTCGGGTCCTGCCGGTTGGCCCCGGACGCTCCACGGAATTGCGGTACGGTCTTTGGTTGACCGGACTCCGGCTGGAATGCGCCCACAATGCCTGGGGATTTGTGGATTCATTGGGCGAGGTTTGCCAGGCCTGTTTCGACTCGCTGTTGGGACCGCCTCAGGCTCGTCAATTCCGCCCGTGGCGGTAGTATAACACAGCAACCGCGCCGGAAAACGGCCGCGGCGACAACGTTTAGGGTGTCCGAATAGCCGTGAAATTTGTGGACCGCTTCAACGCGGCATTGGCGTGATGCGCGCCGGACTATTTCCTGGTGGCGCGGCCCTTGAGCGCCGCCAGCGCCAGCCCGATGCTGACGACGCCAACGCCGAGGATGGCCCCAAGTCCTTTCATCAAGACCAGGGGCTGCCAGCCTTCAGAGATCAGGGAACGCAGCGCCGCCAATAGGTAGGTGACCGGGTTATAGTCGACCGCGGCGCCAAGCCAGCCGGTCATGGCTTCTTGCGGTACGAACATAGTGGTCATAAACAAAAACGGGAAAAACAGCAGGAAGCTGATGTTTACTGCGGCGGGGTTGCCGGTCTTCAGGGCGATGGCATAGGGAAACCCGGTGAAAATCAGCCCCCAAAGGCCGCTCAGCAACATGAACACCACGATTCCTGGAGGTCCGGTCTTGAAGCTGATGCCGACGATGAATCCCATGATGATTACCGGGACCGTCAGAGCGATGACCAAAGCGAAGTCGGCAACCATGAGCCCCAACAACAGCGCCAGCCGGTTCACCGGTGTGATGACCAGGCGGTCGAAATAACCGCTTTGAATATCGGTGACCACGGTGATGGCCCGTGACACACCGGTTACGGCGAACAGGACCGCCACAGGGAGTTGGAACGCCAGGTAGTCCAGTCCGGGAATTCGCTCGGCAAAGTCCTTGAGGGCTCCTACGGTCACCACGAACATGAAAACAGGGATAACCAACGCTGGAACTGTTGCCTCCGGGTCCCGAAGCACCGACCGCAATGCCCGCCCGGCAACGCTGCCCGTGTCTCGAGCAAATCCGGCCTTCCGGGCCCGCGCGGCCGCAGTGATAGATACCGACGCCATTCTTTGCCGCCTCTTTACGTTGAGTTTGCATTGGAATTTGCCATGCTGGGTTTGCCGGGGAGAACAGGTCGCGAGCGGCCTGCTTAGTCTGATTCTTCGGCGCTGGCGGGGTCGCTGTCCCGCAGGCGGCCGCCGGTAACCTGCAGGAACACGTCATCCAGGGTTGGTGTGCGCAGCGTCAGTTCCTGTACGCTGATTCCCTGCTGGTCCAACGCCAACGCAACCGTGCTGATTACGGCGGCCCCGTTGGCGACGCTGATAGTGAGCTCCTGCCCGTGACCGTCCACGTGGGACACTTGCGGGATTCGGTTCAGGGCCTCCATTGCCCCGCCGGTTTCGCCGTCAAGCTTGACCACGATCAGGTCGGAACCTCGGGCCCGCTTCAAGTCAGCCGGCGTCCCCTGGGCGGCCAGCTTCCCCCGGTCGATAATGCCGACCCGGTGGGCCAGGGCGTCGGCTTCTTCCAGGTACTGGGTGGTGAGGAATACCGTAACGCCCAGTTCGTGGTTGATCTTGCGCACCTCATCCCAGATGCGGGACCGGCTGATGGGGTCCAGACCGCTGGTTGGCTCATCCAGGAACAGCACCTGGGGACTGTGGATCAGGGCCGCCGCCAGGTCCAGACGACGCTTCATGCCGCCCGAGTAGGTCCCGACCATCCGGTCCATCGCCTCGCCGATGTCAACCAGGCTGGCAAGTTGTTCGATCCTGCGGTTCGCCTCCTTACCGGTTAGCCCGTAGAGTCTGCCTTGCAGCCGCAGCAACTCCCTCCCGGTCTGCTTGTTGTCGAGGGCCGCCTCTTGTAGCGCAGCTCCTATCTTGAGGCGCACCTCGTTGGGTTCGCGCAACACGTCGTGGCCGGCAACCCAAATCTCACCGGACGTGGGATACAGCAGAGTGATGAGCATGCGGACGACGGTCGTTTTCCCAGCGCCGTTGGGTCCCAGGAACCCAAAAACCTCCCCTTCGTGAACGTCCAGGTCGATACCGTCGACGGCTCTTACCGGGCCGAACTCGCGTACCAGCCCCCGGGTGTAAATGGCGTACTTATCGTTGGTCATATTCTCCAACCAGAGGGAAAAGGGTGCTTGATTAACTACGGTCTGCGGGGACCGTTGGATTGGGAACAGAGCGGCCGGTGCGCAGAGGGGCCGGCGAAGGCGGGAGCAAGGCAATAATCATCTCAACAGGTTCTTCGATTATATAAGGGTATGGTGGATGGCGAAAGCAAGATTGGTCACCGGGGCAGGGCTGTCGCATTCTGAAATCGGAGGACTCGCTGAAGCCAATTACATCAAAGCGTTGGCGCTGCGGGATTCGCCGGGTCCATCCCCGGTCATTCTCGCCGCAGCGGGAATCCGGAGCCTTTGTTGTCCTTTAAGCACGCGCCGGTGCCCAGAGCATGGTTATGTGGCAAGGGGGAGGGGCGCGACTTGCCCACATCTGGCGTTTCCCCGTTACCATAAAGTTGTCGGCGCACAAAAGGGGCTCTGGATTCCCGCTGCGGCGAGAATGAGGGGATGTGGGCACGGTGGGGTAGGATAGCATGCGATCAAATATTACATTGTATGCGAGATTCGCCCGTCACATTAGAATGCGATACCCCGGCCGCGATCCCTTCAATAACTGGAACACCGGCCCCCACGGGACTATAATCAAAGGGCGACATTGACTAATTAACAAGACTGGCCGCAATCCGAACCAGTGTTGCGGCAGTCAGTAAGGGCCTGCTGCTTCGGGGATGGACCCGAGCAGGCCACCAGGTAATGGAGGTTTCCCAATGCACATCGGGTTGATGATGGAATGTGACTACCGGAATGGCAGGTCACAAGAGGAGGCGTTTGAGGACGTCTTCGCCACGGCGGCCAGCGCCGAGGAGTTCGGATTTGACGGCGTCTGGCTTGCGGAGCGCCACTTCGCTCCCCCGGGCGGGGTTAGGCCGGTGCCTTCGGTGGTGGCGTCACCGCTGATTATCGCTACTGCCATCGCTGCCAGGACCAGCCGCATCCGCGTGGGGACGGCCGTCCTAGTACTCCCGTTGGGTCACCCGGTCCGCATGGCTGAGGAAGTAGCCACCATCGATAATATTAGCTTGGGACGCCTGGACTTGGGGATAGGCCGCAGCGGACTGCCCTGGTCCTATTCGGGGTACGATATTCCCTACTCGGAAAGCCGGGAGAGGTTCAGCGAGTTTTTCGACGTGATGCGGTTGGCCTGGACCCAGGAGCAGTTTTCCTACGAGGGTAGGTATTACAACTTCAAGGACGTGTGCCTGGTGCCGAAGCCGTTCCAAAAACCCCATCCGCCGCTGCGGTACGCCGCCACCAGCCGGGAGACCTACGCGGCCATGGGAACAATGGGGATGCCCATTTTCGTCGGCATCGGCCGGTCGACGATAGCAGACCTGGGCCTGGCTATATCCGAGTACCGGCAGGCATGGAAGGAAGCGGGGCATCCTGGTGAAGGCGACGTGATGCTGCGAATTGGGACCTACGTGGCCGAGGACATGGGCCGGGCCCTATCCGAACCCAAAGACAGCACCCTATTCTTCTACGACCGGATGGGCGGGGCTCCGGCTCAGACCGCCCAGGCCTGGGTCGATGAAACGAGCGCCGCCCAATCTGCGGTTCCGGTAGGCGGGGACTACGAGATGCTGCTACGGGAGAGGGTGGCCTACGGCACACCGGACGTTGTCACCCACCGCCTGCAAGAGATTATCGACGAACTGGGCCTGTCCGGGGTGATCATGATTCCCAACGTGGGCGGCCAGGTCCCGAAGGAACAGTTGAGCACGTCCATCCGCTTGTTCGGGGAAGAAGTCGCGCCCCGCTTGACCACCGGCGCGGCATTGCCCGGAGCGGTGTAACCGACCGGGGCGCATTCGCGGGCGATAACCTTCTCTATTTTCGCCTAGATCGGTAGGCCGCTCCTTCCGATGCCTTCAATTCTCGCAAGATAGGGTTGTGCTCCGGCGATACGCGATTTGCTCTCGGGTTGCCCCTGACGGCCTCTTTCGCTGCGAGTGTCACTTTGCCACCTTGGTATGAACGTCAAGCCTTGGTCGTGCCGCGAACGTAGTTAATGAAAGCACTACAAGCCACCAGCATGAATTTCGCTTCTTCGAACGTTGCCGTTCGGCTATCGTCCATGAGAGCGTGCCGGATTCCACCTGCATCGGAGGTATAACCGTACAGTTTGCTGAATGCTTCTCTCAAAGCCGGGTGCACCGAAAGCCGGGTTTCAAGTTCTGGGAGCAGTTGTCCGAGCGTTCCTTTTTCTCTACCCAGAGTGGATCTGACTTCGCTTTCAACCGCTGAGATGGACTTCTTAATTGAGTTCCGATAATCAGGGCTCTGGGGGTCAGAAAGATATTGGAGAGCTTGTTCCAATTGGAACGAAACAGCTCTACTATCTCCGGACAAAGCAATCTCTATTTCACCAAGTTCCAATTTGTCAGTGATTGGAGCGATGTGCTCACCCACGAACCGGTAGGCTGACACTTCCCTTTCCAAGTGAGAATTAACAAGAGAACGGAACTTCTCTGCCCTCCATGCAATGGGGTCGGCTATCACGATGAACTCGATAACGTCATAGACATCGAACCATGGCCCCTTGAAAAACAGCGCCTTTAAACGCTCAAGAAGATTTCCCGAGTATCTCGGATCAAAGTTGTCAAGCGTTAACTTGAAGAAATTCGACCACAAATTGGCGTACGTGACGTCGCGGATGTCTAGCGACAATGCAATTGGCATTGACGGTGAGAATCTTGACGGCTCTATAAGATACTCATACAGTGCATTCCATAACGTATTGCGTAAATCGTTATCCATCGATTCAAACTGGACTGCATCTTTGACGGGCCTGTAGCCGTAACGGTGTGAAAATCTCATTGCGCCTCTGATCGGTATATTAAGAGCATTCGACTAAACTAGAGTACAGTTACGTTCTTGATACATCAACGGCGTACTCTTGGTGACCTGATGCGAAACGCCCTCTACTACGGCGACAACCTGCAAGTGTTGCGAGAGCACATGCCCGACGAGTCGGTGGACTTGGTCTACCTGGATCCGCCCTTCAACTCCAATGCCTCTTACAACGTGCTGTTCAAGGAGCGCACCGGCGAAGAGTCACCGGCGCAGATCAAGGCGTTCACCGACACTTGGGAGTGGACGCAGGAAACCGAATGGACCTTTGGGACCGACATCATTCAAAACCCCAAGGTCCCGTCGGCAGTCAAGGAAATGATAGGCGCATTCCGGCAATTCATCGGCCAGAACGCAATGATGGCCTACCTGGTTATGATGGCTCCCCGACTCGTAGAACTGCATCGGGTGCTGAAACCTACTGGCAGTCTATACCTGCATTGTGACCCTACGGCCAGCCATTATTTGAAGATTTTGTTGGACACGATCTTCGGGAACAAGGGATTTAGAAACGAGATTGTATGGAGACGCACGAATGCCCATAACAATACTCGGTACTACGGGCGTATACACGATACGATTTTCTTTTATGCGAAGTCAGACAAATACCACTTCAATTGCCCGGTCAGGCCATATAACAAAGCATATATCACAAGCATGTTTCGGCACCATGATTCTCAGGGGGTTTATCGACACGCTGATCCCACTGCGCCGGAAACACGGTTAGGGGAATCTGGGGAACCTTGGCAAGGTTACAATCCGACGAGGGCAGGTCGACATTGGGCAATTCCAGCGTATCTCCGGGAAGGCTTAGAGCGTAGGGGAGAATCCCTAGACAATCTTAGCTCTCAAGAAAAGTTGGACCTCGCAGCAAAGCACAACCTGATTTATTTTCCTGACCGTTCTGGAGGACAACCCCAAATCAAGCGCTACCTTTCAGATAGAGAGGGGACACCTTTACAAGACATCTGGGCTTATCAGCCCTACACAGAAGGGAGGTTGTGGGAAAGTAAAGAGGCAATCGACGAAGATGTGAAATGGCTCCAAAGCGGAGAGCGACTCAGTTACGCAACCCAAAAACCCGAGGGGTTAATTGAACGAATCATCAATGCTTCGTCCAACGAAGAGGACGTGGTGTTGGACCCGTTCTGCGGCTGTGGCACCGCCGTGGCCGCGGCGCAGAAACTAAATCGTCAGTGGATTGGCGTCGACGTTACTCATTTGGCGGTGGCGCTGATGAAAAGCCGCCTTAAGACCGCGTTCGACTTGGACCCTGTCAAAGACTATGACGTTGTCGGCGAGCCGCAAGACGAGGGCGGCGCCAAGGCTTTATGGGAGCAGGACCCTTACCAGTTCCAGTATTGGGCGGTCTCCCTGTTAGAGGCGCAGCCGCAGCAGGAGCAAAAAAAAGGAGCGGACGGAGGAATTGACGGCCTGATTTATTTCCTCGACGGATCGAAACGGACACCACGGAAGATTGTGATTCAGGTCAAGGGCGGCCATGTCTCCGCCCCGCAGGTCCGCGACTTGAAGGGAGTGGTGGAGCGGGAAAAGGCGGCGATGGGGCTGTTCATTACGTTGCAACCGCCAACAGCGCCCATGAGTTCCGAAGCGGCCAGCGGCGGCTTCTATCACTCAGACCTCTGGCAGCGGGACTTTCCCAAGATTCAACTACGCACCGTTTCAGAGATGCTGGAGGGTAAAGGCTTTGAGTTGCCGAACCGCCCTGCATCCTATCAGCCCGCCCAGCGGGTGCGCCGTCCCGAGGGACAGCAGGCGCCGAATGGAAGGCTTGAAAAACGTTTGACATTCGCGGCGTCTCTTCTTCCGCTGCGCCGGCGTCGAATCGTGGGTAGGGAACAGTTCCTGCCCGTCACGCTTACCTTCTGATTGTTCCCTAGGGTTTCGCCCTGTGCTGATGGCCTAAGCCGCCAGCCAGGGTCATTCGATTGTCATTAAATCACCCCGTCACTGTTGCCACACCGGGAATCCAGCGCCCCCCAGCCCCCCCGTCATTCTCGCCGCAGCGGGAATCCAGAGCCCTGCCTATGCGTCAACACGGTTGAGGCAGTGGACACGCGACAAGGTGCCTGGGGTGATGCCGGATAGCGTCCTGCATCCCATGCCAAGGCTGATGTGGGAATGGGTTCTGGATTCCCGCTGCGGCGAGAATGACGAGGGTGGGGGCGGCGAGAATGACGAAGGTGGGGGCGGCGAGAATTACCATGGCCCCGCCTAGGCCACACATGAGGATGAAAATGGCCTATTTACATAGCAATGACGGGGGACAATCGAAAGGCCCTGAGCCGCCAGCCTGATTGCTTGCCTATTTCCTGGCTTCGTAGCCGCGGGGTGTGATCATGCTTCCGCTGTGGACGTAGGACGTGGAGTTCCCCACTACCACGGTGGTGACCATGTCAATTTCCGGGTAGTGGTCTTGCAGGCCGGCCAGATCGGTGATGGTCACATTCTGGCTCGCCCGGTAGGCGTCCTTCACAATGCCCACCGGCGTGGAACCAGGTCTGTGCCCCATCAGGATGCGCCGGGCTTCCAGCAGTTGCCACTGGCGCCTGCGACTTCTCGGGTTGTACAAGGCCACCACAAAATCGCCGCCGGCCGCCGCCTCCAGGCGTAAGCGGATGGTCTGCCAGGGGGTCATCAGGTCGCTCAGGCTGATGGCGCAGAAGTCCTGCATCAGCGGGGAGCCCAATAGCGACGCGGCGGCCTGCATGGCTGAGATCCCCGGGACCGACTCCACCCTGGGGGCCTGGCCGTCCCAGTTGCGGTCGGTCAGCACCTGAAACACCGGACCGGACATTCCGTAAACCCCAGGGTCCCCCGAGGACACGACGGCCACGCTGTGGCCAGCCTCGGACAGTTCCACCGCCCTGACGGCCCTCTCCAACTCCTGCCCCAGTTCCATGGATATGATCTCTTTTCCATCAAGCAGGCTGCCGGCCTGTTCGATGTATCCCCGGAAACCCACCACAGTATCGCTTTGCCGGATGGCCTCAACCGCTTGCGGCGACATTAACCCCAGGTCTCCGGGACCCAGCCCAACCAGGTAGAGAACACCGCTCATTGGATCAGGCCCATGGAACATTGCAGGGTCTTTCAATTGTCATCAAATCCCCCCGTCACTCTTGCCGCAGCGGGAATCCAGAGCCCTGGTTCTGCGCCAAGACGGTTATGCCAGGTTGGACGCGCCGGGTGGACAGGACGACGTCTCACTTGGACCACTCCTGCATACTCGCACCAGGTTGGATTGGAGAAAGGGTTTTGGATTCCTGCTGCGGCGAGAATGACGGGCGTAGTAGACAAAAGGGCTTCTGGATTCCCGCTGCGGCGAGAATGACGGGAGGTAGGCGCGATTGGATAAAAGGCCATTCATGGGTATGAAGATGACCTATTTTCATAATAATGGCGGGGGACAATTGAAAGACCCTGTGGAGCATTGTGCGAAATTCGGCGGCCATGCCGGTGGCCATGATCGTGACAAGGCTAAGTGTTGGCGGCATCAAGAGAAGACCCGGCGGGCGACTGCAACCGTGGCCCCGGCGGACTTTTGCTTGGCCACCAACAGCCGGTTGGCGCCCGACGCCAGCAGGGCCGCCGGCTCCGCCACTCCCGCCACTCCCACAAGGCGTTGGGGAGCAGGCGACGGGGTTGGAGCGAAACCCGGTATGGTTTTGCCGGCCATTTGAAAGGCAGGCTGGCAGAAATCCTCATCCCGCCGTTCAAAAACGTCGTTGAGTTGCCCCGTGGTGAAACAGCGCACCGGCACGCCCAACTTGGCGGCGAGTTCCAGGATTCCCGGCTCTTCCCGTTTCAGGTCGGCGGTAGCGATGACGGACAAACATTGCAGGGCCAGGCCATTCTCATCAAGTGTGGATGCCAAAAGGTCTTCAAGCTCCGAAGCAGGGACCCCTTTGCGGCAACCCATCCCTGCCACCAGGCTGTATGGTCGAAAAACCACGACCGGTGAACCCCCGCCGGCTGCGGAGTATTCAGCGGCAATTCGTGCCGCGTCGGAAACCAGCAACGCGGACGCGCAGCCTGAGGAAGCCAGGTCATCCAGGCTGGAGTACACCCGGAGGTTGTCCGGCAAGGGGCGGCCAGTTGGCCACCATCCGGGCTCTCCCGCTTCCTGGTATAGGCCCACCGGCTCGCCGTTGATCATTGCCGCGCTGGCCCTGGTAACCGTCTGGGGGTCGGCCTCCACTCGCCACCCGAATTCTTCGCCCAGCAGGTCCACGGCCAAGGAACCCATGACGTGGGAGGCTGAGGTGATCACCGGTGTCGCATTGAGAGCGGAGGCTACCTTTCCGGCCAGGGCGTCGGCGCCCCCGGTATGGCCGGAAACCAAGCTAACGGCGAATCTCCCGCCGTCGTCCACGCACACGACCGCCGGGTCTTGATGCTTGTCTTCCAGCCGTTGGGCCACCAGCCGCACCGCCGCTCCCACGGGCATAAAAAGGACCAACTGCTGGCAGCTTTCAAACGCGTGTTGTACCAACGGCCGCACCGGCAGATCGAAGGGCGTGGCGTTTTCCCCGTCCCGGATAAACCGGCGGTCCAGGTACAGGGTTGCGTCAGCGTCGAAAGACGTCAGCAGAGAACGCGCCAGTTCCGATCCCCGGCGGGAGATGGCAATGATGGCGGTCTTGCTCATGGCCGGTCCTGGTGGACGCAGAGCTACGTCTCGTTAGCGGCAACCGCAGGTTCCTTGGATTCGGGGGATGCCGTGGCTTTCGGGGATGCCTTGGCCCTGGTGGCCCTCTTGGCGCGTTTTTCGCTCGTTCGGTAGAGGTGGGTGTAGTCTTGGGAGTAGAGATGAGACGTGGCCACCTCTTCATCTTGGCCGGGTGAAACGCTGGTCAGAGTTTCGTCGAGGGCCGGACCAACCAGTATCAGGGCCTGCAGGGTGATCTTGGCCTCCCTTACCTTGCGGGCGATGTTGGCCAGGGTCCCCCTGATGACCTTCTCTTCAGGCCATCCGACCCGGTAGACGACCGCCACCGGTGTGTTCTTGGCGTATCCGGCCCCCGTCAACTCCCGCACGATTCGTGGAACTCTGGTGATGCTGAGGAAGATCACCAGGGTGCAGCCGTGGGTCGCCAGGTCCTCGAGCCGCTCTCCCGGAGGCAGGGAGATCCTTCCCTCCGCCCGGGTCATAATCACCGTTTGGGAAACCTCCGGAACAGTGAGCTCGGCTTTCAAAATCGCTGCGGCGGCGAAGGCGGAGCTTACACCGGGGATAATTTCGAAGTCGATGCCCTCCTGGTTCAACAGGCGCATTTGCTCGAAAACGGCGCCGTAAATCGAGGGGTCGCCGCTCTGTACCCGCGCCACCTTCTTGCCCTGTTTCACCGCTTTAACCATCAGGTCCATGATTTGAGGGAGTGTCAGGGTCTTGCTGCCGTGGACCTCCGCACCGGGGCGGGCGAAATCCACCACAGATGGATGGACCAAAGAATCGGCGTAAATCACCACGTCGGCGGTTTCGATGATGCGCTTGGCCTTCAGGGTCAGCAACTCCGGGTCTCCGGGGCCGCCGCCCACTATGTATACCTTTCCAAAGTGGTCGGTGTCAGTCATGCTTTCACTTCCGAATTATCAGGAGGGAGAAATAGTCCAGGTCTTCGTCGGTCAGTTGCCGAAGGTCGTTGACTACTCTTTCACCGGGGGTTGAAGCCCGGCGCACGTAGATGCCCTTGCCGGCCAAGCCGAGGGTTTCGAGGTTGGCCAGCGCCGACAACAGCGTGCGATTTACTTTCATCAACACTATGGTGTCGTAGTTGGCGATGGCCTCTCTCAAATCGTCAATGCCGTAGACTGCCGGGAGAATGGCCAGGCGCTGCCCGTGGGTCACCAGGGGAATCGCCGCGCTTGCCGCCGCCGCCATAACCGAGGAGACCCCGGGAACGATCTCGACTGGAATCTCCGGGTGGGCCAGGGTAATGTCTTGAAGGATATAGGCGAAGGTGCTGTAGAGCATGGGGTCGCCTTCGGTGATGAAAGCGACGTCCAGTCCCTGGAGCAGTCGCTGGGCAATGTCCTCGGCTGCATGCCGCCAAACTCCGGCAGCGCCTTCCGCGTCATCGGTGGGGAAGGTGACCCGCATCGTCTCTTGTTTGGCCGGGTCCAGGAATTGCCGGACTATTTCCAGGGCATAACTATCGCCGCTGGTCTCCGACTGGGGTGTGCAAATAACTGGGGCTTGCTGCAACACACGCAACGCCTTGAGCGTCAGAAGCTCGGGGTCTCCCGGCCCGACGCCCACGCCATACAAGCAACCGGTGCCGCCTTCTCGGTTTGCGGAGGTCATGGCCTAATCCTCCCGCCGCCCGGAAACGACGAACACCGGGTTCAGGGACTCCAATCTTACAGTGCCGTCGGCCATGTCTTTACCTCGGGCGGCTTGTACCATGACCAGGTCCCTGGACAGGCCCAAATCCCGGACCCGGTGGTACGCCCAGTTGGCCCGCTCCAAAACCGCCAGGTTCATCACAATCCGTCCGCCGGGCTTCAGCCGCGCCGCAGCGAGGTCTAAGATAGCCTCAAGCTTTCCGCCGCTGCCGCCGATGAAGACCGAGTCAGGATCTTCCAATTCTTCCAATACTTCCGGGGCTTCCCCAACGACGACCTCAACATTGCCGGAACCCAATTGGGCCACGTTACGCCGCAGGAGAGGCAGGGATTCCGGGTCCCGCTCAATCGCCAGTACTCTTCCGTCCCTGGCGATCAACCCGGCTTCAATGGAGATGGACCCGGTTCCGGCGCCCACGTCCCATACCAGGCTGTCGTGTCCCAACCCCAGAGAATACAGGGACACGGCCCTCACTTCCCGCTTGGTGATTTGCCCCCGGAGAGGACGCCGCTGCTCAAAGGCGTCGTCGGCAAGGCCCAAGACTCGACCGCCGCTCAGGGAAGCGCTGAGTGACGTTGCCTGCCTAGCCATTACCGGCTGCGCCCATTTCAGCCGCGCCCATTTTAGCTACGAGGGGCACACCCTCCGGCGCGGTTGAAGCCTGTCCTAGTAGGTTGCCTTCAAAGTCGAAACACAGGGTATCTACTATGAGGGCGTCGGCGTCGGTTTTCAGCAGCTTATGGCTTTCCTGGCAGACCATCTGGCACATGGAGGTAAACACACCCAGCAGGTTATGTGCCTGGGCGATCTCTTGAAAGTGCCTGGCGCTGCTTGCCTGGCGAATCTCTTCCTGGAGTTCTGGACCAGCTCCCCATTGGGCGGCCAGTGAGGCCAGGAATTCGGTGTCCACGCGGTTTCCCGCCACGTGAGTGACGAAGTAACCTACGGCCATTTTCGAAAGTTTGCCCACCATTCCCACGTGGGTGGCCCTTTTCACACCCCGCATGGCGCACCGCTTCAGGGCGGGTCCACTGAAGATGCCGGCCTCAATGTAGGCCATGTCCGGCAGGTCCAGGCGTCGCTTGGCGAAGATTTCACTTTGGGTGCCGGTGGCGAGCACCAAGTGGGGCAATTCGTTGCTGGATGCCACGTCGATGGCCAGGTGGACGCTGGCGCGCCAAGCGGCCGTCGAGTAGGGCTGCACAACACCGGTGCTGCCCAGGATGGAGATGCCGCCCAACACACCGAGGCGTGAGTTGGTGGTCTTGACGGCAATTTCCTCGCCGCCGGGCACCGATATTTCGACAGTGAAGCAGGAGTCATCGCCGGAACCGTGGGTCTGGGCCGCCTCCAAAACCGATTGAGTTATCATTCGGCGGGGCACGCGGGTTACCGCCGGCAAGCCCACGTCTATGCCCGTGCCTGGCCTGGTGACTTCGCCCACACCTGGCCCGCGAACGATCCGTACCCTTTCTCCCGGGCCGGCCGACGGGAATGCCGTGACGCAAATTTCAGCGCCGTGGGTGACATCGGGGTCATCGCCCCCGTCTTTGATCACCGAGCAGAGCACCCGGCCTTGCCCCTGGCTTGGGCCGCGTTCAATCCAATCGCACCGGTGCATCGAGAAATTTACATCCCGGCCAACCGGCAGACGGATGCTGACCTCAGAAACATCCTTCCCAGTCAGCAACGCCGTTACCGCCGCCTTGGCCGCGGCCGCGGCGCAAGACCCGGTGGTGTACCCGGTCCTGAGGGCTTTTCCTCTCACCGTCTGACGGCTGTAATCGCTTTCTACCATAGCTGCGATTGTGCGTTTTTCACCGGTTGAATGAACTTGACCCCGCGTAGACAGTTTAACACGGATTGGCGGGGCGCCGACGGCCTCGGTCAAACCATGGGATTCTCGGCGTAGCGGCCGGAAAAAGCGAGATTGGGGTTGCCTGGGAGAACCCCGCGCCAACATCTCGTCGGATTGAATCCCGGTGAGGAGGCCGGTAAGGGAAAATCCTGGATTACATCCAACCGGCCCCGAATGGACGCCAGCGCCGTTTGGGGTAGTTACCCAGGTTCTGCCACAGACTTCCAGGCCTGTTGGACCCGGTGGGCGGCTACCTGGATTACCCGTTGGTCGACGCCCAGGGGGGGCGTCACCGAAATGGGGAGGCCCGGATAGGTTTTTCCCACGCGTTCCACGCCGCCGAGCACGTTTCGGCGCAGGATCATGCCTGGGAAAAACACGTAGGGGACTACCATCATGCGGGAAACCTGGCGGTTCTCCACCAGTTCAGCGGCGGCGTGGTCCATGGTGGGATCGCCATAGTGGGACTGGGCCGCAGCCACAGCGTATCCCTCTCCCAACTGCGCTTCCACCATGCCGGCCAGGCGGACCAACCACTCGCAGTCGTCGTACTGGGACTTGGTGCCGGCCTTGACCAACATTACTCCGGTGAGGTCGGCCGGAGAAGACGGTGGTGGTTCGGGGGCTGGCATTGACCGCAACCGCTCTAACACCAATTCGGCCATCTCCGGTTCGGAGCCAAACCCTTGCGCCAGGAGGATTTCCAGATCGGGCGTCTCGGTCCGAGCGTCGGCCAGAATTTCGTCGAGTTCCAGGGTTGCGTGTTTTCCGTTTCCCAGCAGGAAGGGCAGCAAAACCACCTTTTCCAAGCCTTGTTGATGGAGGATTTGCAGGGCCTGGCTGGGGTGGGGTTCGATGAATTCCAGGCAGGACAACATTACTGTTGCGCCCTGACTTGCCAGGGCATTTTGGAGAAGGCCCACCGCGGTCTGGAGTCCCTGGTTGGTGCCGGTGCAGCCAAGGCACCAACTTGGCGGATTGGGGCCGTCGTTTTGCCAACTGCAGGAGCACTCGTCCCGGCTGGTGCCTCGTTGACTGCCATGGGCCAGCAATATCACGCCCCAATCCGGGGTTTCCGGGGCTGGTGTGATCGTCAGACGGGCCGGATCGCCATCCTGGGGCCCGCTCACGCCGTCATAGTCCGGGCGGCGAGAATCAACAGGGCATTGACTGTGGCGGCTGCTGCGGAGCTTCCGCCCCGCCGCCCCTGCACCGTGATGAAAGGCAGGTCGCTGCGTTGGAGTTCCTCTTTGGACTCGGCGCACGCCACGAAGCCAACGGGCATGCCAATGACCAGGGCAGGCCTGGCGCTGCCCTCTGCCACCAGGTCCAGCAGAGCCAGCAGGGCCGTCGGGGCGTTTCCAATGGCCACCACCGAGCCTTCCAGCAGCGGCGCTAGCTCCCGGAACGCGGACACAGACCGGGTGGTCTGTTCCTGCTTGGCCCGGTCGGCTACTTCCTGGGTGTCGATGCGGCAGTCGGTGACGAGACCCTGGCGGGCGAGCAGCGCCTTGGAGATGCCCACCTCCACCATGCGAACGTCGGTCAGAATTCTGGAGCCCGTTTGGAGAGCCTTGACCCCGGCTTCCAATGCGCCGGGACTAAACCGCACCACCTCGGATATTTGAGGGTCGCCTTCAGCCCGAACGATTCGGCTCACCACGAATTTTTCGTCGGCGCTTAGTGTTAGGGAGCCGGGTAGGCTGGCCTCAACCATGCTGAGGCTTTTCCGGTCTATTTCGTCGGGCAGGAGGGCGTATTTTTGGACTAATGACACAGTTTGAGCCTGCTAAAGGGGGCCTTGGGCTACGGGGAGTGTAGTTAGGCCTAACGATACTGTCAATGGGCAACTATTTTCGGCGATAGGGTTTGTTCGTCCTGGTAGGCTCATTCGCCGGCGGTGGAAGGGGCCTTTTCTTTGGGGCGCACCGGGGTAACCGGAGGGCCGAGGTCCATCGCGGGCGGCTGGGCCAATAGCCCGCCAAGGTTTCGAACCTGACGATTCAACAAAGCCGGCCCCAGGGCAAAGGCGGCCACGCTGAAGCCGCCGATGGCCACGGCAAAAGGCGCCCCCAGCACCGCAATGCTGGCCAATGCTCCCGCAAACATTCCACCCAGAGGCATGATGCTCCAGGTCATTCCATAGAACCCCATAACCCGGCCCCTCACCGCGTCCGGCACCAGCATCTGCAAGGAGCTTTGGATGGAAATGTTAACCATCGAAGCGAAAATCCCGCTGGAAAACAAGATAACCAGGGCCAGGTAGTAGTTACCCAGATATTTGGAGGTCAGGCTGAACGTGATCAGCGACAGTCCGAACAGGAAGGCCGCTCCAATGATGAGCGGCCCCCTGGCGCTGAAGTTGCTCCGGGAACCCACCCAGATGGTGACGAGCAGGGACCCAACCCCGCTGGCGCTGAGCAGAATTCCGTACCCTTCGGGTCCTAATCCCAGGATTGGGGCAAATGCCGGGATCATGAACACATAGGCCATGCCGAAGAAACTGTTAAAGAAGGTCATCGTGATTAGGAAGGAGAATATCGAATTCCTTCTGATGAAACTCAGTCCTTCCATCATGTCCTGGGCCGGATTTCCCCTCCCGCCCTTGGGAATGGGCGGGACCCGCAGGAACAGCATGACCACGGCCATAACCGCAAACCCCCCGGCCGAGACGAAAAAAGAGGTTTCCAGGTTGGTTTGGGCAATGATGAACCCGCCAATCGCCGGGAACACGATGCGTGTGCTGGACCAAACCGAGGAGTTCAGCGCCACTGCGCTCATCATGTCTTTGCGGTCAATCAGGTGGGGATAAATGGCCTGGCGGGCTGGAGTGTCGAAGGCCTCAACCGCGCCGGCCAGGAATACAATCACCATGATGTGCCAAATTTCAATTACGCCCGCCATCTTCAGGACGGCCAGCAGGACGATCAATCCGGCGTTCGTCGCCTGGGTTGACATAACCAGAAGACGTTTATCCAGCTTGTCGGCAAAAATTCCGCCGAACATGTTGAAAAATATGCCTGGTAAAGCGTTGGCCAGGGCGGCGTAGCCGAGATATAGAGGAGACCCGGTAAGCTCGTAGACGAACCAGGCTTGGGCAAGCCGAAACATCTGGTATCCGCCGACGGATGCCAGCAAGCTCAGCCAGTAATAGCGGTAGGAGGGGTAACGGAGAGCCGGGGGAAGCCTCACCTAAAAGAGGGCTTTCCCTCACCTGAGTGACAGGCGAGGATCATGTGGGTTGCTCCGAGCATCCGGAAATTACCTTGAGGGCGCCGGTTATGCCGCTATGAGGTATAAGCGCGATGTTGGGTCGGAACCCAGCCGTTTGGAGCTAACTTTTCCGACAAACCGGGTGGTGGCTCCCGGAGTGGGCCGAAGCGGCCAGGGCTCGGGTCAGGATGCGGGGACTGCTTTAGCTTCCCGGTCCAGCATGTCATCCAACATCCGTTGAATGGCCATGGTGTGGCTGCAGGTCCCACGGCTGGAAAAGAAGTGGCACTGACAAGTCCAAGCGCCGAAACTCAGGCCTAGCTGATAGGTGTCGTGGTCTCCCTGGAAGGTCACAGTCAACCCGGTGATTTGGACCCGGTCCTTTTCTTGGGCGTATCGCTTGGCCTTTTCAATTTTGCCGATAATACTGGAGTCCATGGTCACCCCCAACCCTTGCCAAGGTGGAACCTTCGGCCTTTTCATTGTAGGCTCAGGCATGCTCAGGGTCAAGCGTGCGGTTGACAGCGGCGGCGTCCGGCTGGGGGGCACTTCAACCGTGATTACCCGTCCCTGTGGGCCTGGATTATTCGTTGCCCAGCCCTTCAACTCTACGGAATTAGTTCGCAGTGGACCACGACCCCAGGGCAAACGCAGTCCAAAACCGGAGGACTCCCAGAAGCCGATTCCATTAACGCGTTGGCTCTACAGTATTCGTCGGGCCCATCCCATGCGGCGAGAAAGACGGGAAGGGGGTGGTCGGATAAGAGGCGATCAGGCATGACTATGGATGCGAGATTCGCCCGTCATAGTAAGATGCTTTTGCCTTGGACCGCGACCCAGGGCTATCGCATTTGGATTTGGGCGAACTGGGAAGGGCGGGGGACAGCCCATGTCCGACGACGCCCCTGCGCAGGGCCTTTTCATTGTCATTAACTCCACCCCCTGTCATTCTCACCGCAGTGGGAATCCAGAGCCCTTTCTCCCATCCAACATGATGCAGGTCTGGAGGAACGCTCCAGGTAGGACGTCGGCCTGTCCACCCGGCGCGTCCTGGTTAGGATAACCGTCTTGGCGCATGATCAGGGCTCTGGCCTCCCGTTGCTACGAGAATATCGGGGAAGAATGAAAATGCCCTGGCCCTCCGCGTTATTCTCTGCGAACTCTACGCTGAAAACGGGTCCGGATGCAGAATGCGATTGCTAGGGTTCGTCCCCGTCTCACGGGAACCAAACCCCTTGCGCTCTCGGCGCTCTCTGCGTTGAAACCGCCCCTCCGCCCCCCTGCTGACACTTGCCGGTTCCCAATCCGCGAAACCACTCCCTACCATTACACCTTTCCGGTACAACCTCCCGCCGTCCATCCCAAAGCTTGTAGAACGACGCAAACAAAATCTAACCATGCCACTGAGGCAACATGGCGCATAATGACCAAAAGTCGTGCCAACCCCCAACGGCCCCATCCACCTGGCAGCCCGTCACCCGGCAAACCCGACACCGACCCGAAATGTCCGGAAATGCCCCGAAATGTCCGGCGAATTGAAAATTCCAACCTCTCCCACCGCCAACAGGCCGTCTTGCCCGTCATGGCCTCCGCCCCTTCTTTGGCCCAGGCCGCCCGCGTATCCGGATTCTCCGAGAGAACTCTGCGACGCTGGCTTGATGACGACGACTTCCGTGGCGAACTGACCCGCCTCCGCCAGGAGTCCGCCGAACTCGCGCGCCTGGAACTCCAGGGCCTGATGCTTCGTAGTGTCTCCGTCCTGTCCCAGGCCATGGATGACCCCGATAAGGCCATTAGCCTGCGCGCCGCCCGCTACGCCACGTCTTTCGCAGTCCGGGTTTGCGAGACCGGGAAGCTCAGAAAGGATATACAGGATCTCGAAGACGCACTTGCTCTCTCCAACGCCCAACACTCCGTCAAGCAAAAGAGGTGATTGCTTTATGTCTGCCCTCAGAGCCCGCGTCCGCGCCCTCCAACGAACCCTGGCCCTGGAACTTGCCGTCGTCCGGCTCCGCCGGTTGGCCGGGGAGTTCTGCCTCCAATCGTTGGCGGTCCGCGCCGGCGGCCAACCGCCACCCCAGCCCCATGCCTTCATCCATCGGGTAGTCTCCGCCGGCTTCCGGCTCCCATCCTTCATGGCGGTCCATAATTACCTTGAGAGGTGCCTGGTCAAAAACATCCTCCCCGACCGCGAAGACCTCCTTAGCTCCCTCATCCCCTGGTCCTGGCGCTATCCCGCTCCCGCCTTCTGGCAGGGATGAAAACAATTTCTCAATCCTCGCGTGCGTTTGCCTTGGACCACGACCGTGGTTCAATTGACGCTCTCGGGGTGGTGGCATACAATTTTGAAACCGAGCTTGGGGCAGGCGGATTTCGTAAACAATAGCCGGGGCTACGGTGAATCTAGGTACGCTTTCGGACTGGGAAATGACCGGCGACGAAATTAGAAACGCTTTCATCAGCTTCTTCGAGGAGAAGGGACACCAACCCATGCCCAGCGCGTCGTTGATACCCGCGGGCGACCCCACTTTGTTGTTCACCAGCGCCGGCATGGTGCCCTTCAAGCCCTTTTTCACCGGCGAGCAAACGCCGCCATCCCGCCGGTTGACCAGCAGCCAGAAAAGCTTCCGAACCACCGACATCGATGAGGTAGGTGACCACAAACATCTGACCTTCTTTGAGATGTTGGGCAACTTCAGCATCGGCGATTATTTCAAGGAAGGCGCGGTGGCCTTTGCCTGGGAATTGGTGACCCAGCGATTTGGTTTGGACCCGGACCGGATCTTCGTCACGGTCCATCTGGATGATGATGAGGCCTTTGAAATCTGGCGGGACCAGATAGGAATTCCGCCGGAGCGCATCTACCGCTATGGAGACAAAGACAATTGGTGGGGACCCGCCGGCAATGAAGGCGCCACCGGGCCCTGCTCCGAACTGCACTATGACGGAGGCCGCGAAAGAGGCTGTAACGGGGGACGCATGGTTACCCCGGATGTCCTCACCGGCCTCCAGGCGGCGCAGCCGGGTCGAGGCATGCCCCCGGAGGTCCCGGGCTGCCACCCTAACTGTGACTGCGAACGCTTTGTGGAACTGTGGAACCTGGTTTTCATGCAGTTCTACCAGGACACCCAGGGAGCCAGGACGCCACTGCCGGCGCCCAGCGTGGATACGGGCATGGGTCTGGAACGGGCGGCGGTCCTCCTGCAAGGCAAGAACAACATCTACGAGACCGACCTGTTCCAACCCATCATTCAAAAGGCCTGTAATCTCAGCGGCACAACCTACGGGGACAACCCAGACACCGACTATGCTTTGCGAGTGGTGGCCGAGCACACCCGGGCAGCCTGCTTTTTAATTGGCGACGGCGTCGTTCCCGCCAACGAAGGCCGGGGTTACGTTCTGCGGCGGGTCATCCGCAGGGCAATTCGCCACGGGCACCGGTTGGGAATTGACCCGTCGGATCCCGCGGGCAACGCGTCGACATTCCTGGCGCAGGTGGCCGGTGAAGTGCTGGCCGGGTTCCGTCACGTCTATGGTGAGTTGTCGGAGAACCAAGAATTCATCCTCCGTGTGTTGAACCTGGAAGAGGAACGGTTTGGCCAGACCATGGATACCGGCTCGCGCCTGTTGGACGAGGGATTGATACCGCTGCGGGAATCTCTTCAAGCCAGGTCGCAAAGCGGCAATCTGGACCCGAGCGAGGTTCAAGCGGCCTGCGAAGACGCGGCAGGCACCATGCCGGAATGGGTGTTGCAAAGGGTCAGCCAGGTCCTTTCCGAATGGGTCGATGCGGGAGAACAGGGCCGCCAACGCTTGGCTGGAAGCCTCTCCGGCGCCGAAACCTTCATTCTGTACGACACCTACGGTTTCCCGCCGGAACTGACCGCAGAAATCGCACGGGAGCACGGGCTCGACGTGGACATGGACGGGTTTCACAATGCCATGGAGGCGGCGCGCCAACTGTCGAGGGCCTCCCACGTATTCCGTGGAGGCATGGAGGTACAGGCAGCCTACGAAAATCTGGGAGTGGAACGGACCGGATTCGTGGGTTACCAGGACCTGACCGGGGATACAGTGGTGGCGGCGATTCTGGTGGGTCAACCGGGTGGGCCTGCCGCTGCTGCCAATTCGGACGGCACTGACGGGTTGATGACTCCGGCAGGGCACGCGGTGCAGGGCCAGCGCGTGGAAATAGTGCTGCGGGATTCGCCCTTCTATCCTGAAGGAGGCGGCCAGCAAGGCGACGTTGGCACGATAACAGGTCCCAACGGCGAGGTGTTGGTGGAAGACACCAATAGCCCGGTGGCCGGGTTGATCGTACACCGGGGCCTAGTCCGTCAGGGGGACATTTCGTTGGGGGAGCCCGTGACCGCCCAGGTGGACCGGCCCAACCGGCTGGATGCCTCCCGCAACCATAGCAGCACTCACCTGCTTCACGCCGCCCTGCGGTCGGTGTTGGGGCCCCACGTGCGCCAGGCCGGTTCCCTGGTCTCCCCGGACCGGCTGCGTTTTGACTTCAGCCACGTCACCGGCATGTCGTCTCAGGAGTTGCGTTCGGTGCAGGGCCTGGCCAACGATAAAATTCGAGACAACCTCCTGGTGTCGTCCTATGAGACCAGCTACGCCCAGGCCGTTCGAGACGGCGCGTTGGCTTTCTTCGGTGACCGCTACGGCGACGTGGTGCGGGTGGTGTCGATGGCCGACCCCGGCCTGGAGACCCATCCATTCAGTATGGAGGTCTGCGGCGGGACCCACGTGGCGGCGACGGGCCAGTTGGGAACGCTGTGCGTTCTGGGGGAATCGAGCATCGGGGGCGGCATGCGGCGGATCGAGGCGATTAGCGGGAGGGCCGCCGAGCAGTTGTTCCTGGAGCAATCAGACCGGTTGGCCTCCCTGTCCAACAAGCTGCAAACGCCGGTGGCGGACCTGGAGGCCCGTCTCGACAGCTACATCCAAGACAACGAAACGCTTAGAGCCCGCTTGGAAGTCATGGAACGTACTGCCTTGCGTTCCGAAGCCGAGCAGTTGTTGCAGCAGGTGGTTGAAGTTGACGGCGTCAAGCTGGTGGCGGCCAAGACCTCAGCCTCCAGCCCTGACGCCATGCGCGAAATGGGAGACTTTCTCAAGGCCAGGCTGTCTTCAGTGGCCATCGTATTGGGCGCCGTGGTGAATGGAAACCCGTTGCTGGTGGCGATGTTGACCCGGGACCTGGTGGACCGGGGGCTTCATGCCGGCAACCTGGTCAGCGACGCCGCCAAGGTCATGGGCGGCGGCGGCGGTGGCCGGCCCGACATGGCCCAGGCCGGCGGGCGCCAGCCGGAGAGATTGGGTCATGCTCTGGCCGGTGTCGCCGAGTTGGTGCGCCGGGGGTTGGCAACCTGAAGCTGCTCGCGTTGGACTTGGGTGAGCGGCGCATCGGATTGGCGGTGGGCGACGCCTCTAACTCTCTGGTTTTCCCAGCGGGCCATATTGGGCGCACGACCCTGAAGCAAGACTTGGCGATGATCCTGGACATTGCCCGGGAGCGGGAAATCCAAGCCATCGTGGTCGGGGTCCCATACACCGTTTCCGGCAAAGTTGGCTCCCAGGCCAGCCGCTCCCTGGGGTTTATCCGCAGGCTGCGCCGGGCCGGAGACCTGCCGGTCCATGAGGTTGACGAACGTTTCACCTCCATAGAAGCGGAGGGATTGCTGCGAGAAGCTGGCCGCCAACCCTCCCGAGAAAAAGCAGCGGTGGATGAAACGGCGGCGGTCTTAATTCTGCAACGGTTCCTAGACATGACACCGTCATAGGCCTTGGACCAATCCCAGCGCCAGCCCTGCGCGGAACACTAACTCGATTAAAACAAGGCGTGAGGCGGCCGTTGTTCCTAGAGGTAGACGCGTTGGAAATCCGACGATAGCGGGGCCATCTGGTCCATGTCCCAGTCGAAATAGAGGAGCACCGGCCTGTCGCTGTATCCTGACAGTAGCCGGCGCCCGTCTCGGGCCACCACGCTCTCGGCTCGGCGGTAGTCAATTTCCCCAGGCTCAACGCCCGTGTGGTTGCAGACGATGATGGGCAGGCCGGTGTCTAGCGACCGCTGTTCCCACTCTCCATTGGGAGCGCATTCTCCGGGCCCCCAGGAGGCTGGCGACACCAGGACCTGGGCTCCCCGTTCTTTGAGCAGGGCGGATACGTCGTTCTTGTAGGCGTCGGCGCAGACCAGGATACCTACCTTGACCCCATCCTGCTCCAGGGGTTGGACCACTTGGCCCGGACTGGACCAAGCCTCCGCTCCCCCCAGGGCTTTGACTTTGCTGTGGGTGCCGGTGATGCGGCCTTTGGAGTTAATCAAAAAGACCGAGTTGTACAGCTTGTTGGTGTTGGGATTGCGGTCGGGATGCGAGAGATAAACCGTCAACCCCAATTGCGCCGCCAGTTTGCAAATTTGCTGCATCCAAGGGTCCGGTTGAGGCAAGATCCAATCGGTCCCGATCTTGGCCGCAAACAGGTAGCCCGGCACGCACAACTCCGGCGTGATTACCCATTGGGCGCCCTGGTGCGCTGCGGTCCGCAACCCCGACTCCAAGGCCCTGCGGTTACGCTCCACTTCACCGGTGATCGGGGCCATGTGGAGGAGTGAAATTCTGATTGGATTCATAGCTAAGAAGAGGCACGATGGGATTTTGGCTTCATTGCTTCAACGCGGCTAATTATAGCATCGACATCTTAGGATCCCGCCCCTTGACGCTGATAGCCTACAAAGCGAGAATAAGCTGCGGCGAATAAATAATTCCGCAGACGGCCCATGCCGCAATGCCCGGTGGTGTAGGGGTAGCACGTCAGCCTTTGGAGCTGAAATCCCTGGTTCGAATCCAGGCCGGGCAGCCAATTTAGATTCTTCCCGGCTCCTTCGCTCCCCGGTACGGTCTGATCGAATTGCCACGGGTTGGGAGTAAGGCGACTGCTTTCTCCGGCCTGTACGCGACCGCTCCCTGACGGCGGAGGCGCTGCTGTTGTAGCCCGAACCTTGGCTAGCCTGTTCATTCAGTCTCCTCTTGCACAGAAAAGGGTTGGCATGAGGGGGTAGCCAGGTTCGAATTCTGGACTCCACCTTGGATCCGGAAATGATGGCGTCATTATGCGGAGCGCCTGTGGCTCATCTGAAGCCCGGGGAAATGTACCGAACAGCCTCTGCCGGCTTGGGGGAGCGGTTAATTCGGATTCGGTCTGAATTCCGGCTCATATTACCCCCAACGACCCCCATCGGCTTTGGTTACCGAACGCCGTCCAAGGCGCTCCAGAGGGGTTCGGCGCCCAAATATGGAGAGCCAGGCAACTAAGTTTGCCAATTGGCCCAGCCTCGGTATTATATGCGGTTTGTTTGGACCCCCGGTTAACCTGACCTGAGTTCTATCGAATCAACGGGGTCCACCTAAATTTTTCGAACCTGAAATTTCTTGTTGGGCTGCTGAGATTCTACTCAAGTGAATTTCTCTTATAACTTCCGAGGCCTTCTTGGGGACGCGTTCGGCGGTGTTACGACGGCGGTGGTGGCGTTGCCGGTGGCTTTGGCCTTTGGCGCAGCGTCCGGCATCGGACCTATTGCCGGTATGTATGGCGCTATCGCCGTTGGATTCTTCGCTTCAGTGTTCGGAGGTACCCCCTCCCAAATCTCCGGCCCAACCGGGCCAATGACCATCGCCATGGCTGTGGTCGTTACCCAACACGCCCACAGCTTAGAAGAAGCTTTCACAATAGTTATGCTGGCCGGCCTGCTCCAGATTGCCCTGGGGGCGTTGCGGGTCGGCAGCTTTGTTACCTATACGCCGTACTCGGTGATCTCCGGGTTCATGTCAGGCATCGGCATTATTATCATAACGATTCAGGTTCTACCCTTTCTGGGCGCTGCCACCGTGTCCGGCGGAACTCTCGACTCAATTCGCGCCTGGCCCAACGCGGTGGCGAATTACAGCCTTGATGCCCTCGTCGTAGGTGCTGTTGCCCTGGGAGTAGGTGTTCTCTGGCCCCGGCCATTCCGCAAGTTTATGCCTCCACCGCTGGCTGCATTGGTTGCCGGCACGCTTGTTGGGTTCTTCTGGATGACCAACGCCCCGGTAATCGGAGCAGTTCCGACGGGCTTGCCCGACTTTTATTTGCCGGTGCTGTCCCATGGATTCCTCCTCGGTGTCTTGCAGCCCGCCTTCATTCTCGCCCTCCTTGGCTCCATTGACAGCCTGCTGACGTCGTTGGTGGCTGTATCCCTCACTCGCACGCCCCACAACCCCAACCGTGAGCTGTTTGGCCAGGGACTGGGCAACATCGCAGCGGGTGTGGTCGGAGGCATCCCGGGGGCGGGGGCCACCATTGGCACGGTGGTCAACATCCGCGCCGGCGGCCGCACGCCAGTCTCCGGAGCGTTGCGTGCGGCCTTGTTGCTGGCCCTGGTCTTGGGAATAGGAAAGATCACAGAACCGATCCCATACGCCGTCCTCGCCGGAATCTTGATGAAGGTGGGCTGGGACATTATCGACTGGCGTTTCCTAACCCGCATTCGCCACATCCGGCGAGACTACCTGCTGATAATGCTAGTCACCCTCGTCCTCACCGTATTCGTGGACCTGGTCACCGCAGTAGCCATGGGTCTTATTGCAGCGGGACTGGCGCGCGCACAAGAGTCCGCAGCTCCGGAGTTGGACAGCGTGGTGTCGGTGCCCCTGCTGGAACAGACATTTTTCGCAAACCAGGAAGACGGCCCAGAGATTGATCCATATCTAGCCCGGGTCGGGCTAGTGACGCTGAGGGGCCGTTTTTCAGTTGCTTCCGCCAACGAACTAGCCCGAGTCATCGGTGCGGATATTAAAGAGCACGAAGTGGTGATTTTTGACTTCTCGGAGACGACCAACATGGACGACAGCGCGGCCTTGGTGATGGAGCAGCTTGTGGACACCGCCGCTGCAGAGGACACCGAGTGCATCGTTATGCATCTTTCCGGATCTGTGCGCAGCACTCTCGATTCCCTGAATGTCTTCAAGGACGTCCCCAAAGACCGTTTCGTCGATAGTTTGGACGATGCGAGAGTACTGGCCCGAGCCCTCCTTGATCAGGAGGCGTAACCGCAAAACATCGGTCGGACGCGGTATACCCCGCTCGGGGTGAAGCGCGCTGACACTGCAGTGGGCGGTGGTGGGGCGTGATTAAGTCCAGCGGCTCGGGGAGCCACCGGATTGGGCACAGGGGTGTGGCGGTTGGGGCCGGTCAGTGTGTGCAGTTGTACTGAGGCGAGGACCGACAGTTCGATGTCTCGGATGGCCTGGGACATTGCTTGACCGATCAGGTCCAGCTTGCGCACTTGCTCTATGCGGGCGGACGCCCTGGTCAACTCACGGCTGGACAATATTTCCTTGAAGATGCCGCAGGCCTCGGCCAGGCAGATGATTACCACGTCACGGGGATCGGGGATCTCGTCGCTGAAAAGGACCTCCATGATGCGCAGCTTTACTTCGTCCTCGGTCTTGCCATCGATTGTGGGGTAGCGCCTGGACTTGAACACCCACATGAAGCGGTCATCGCGGGTTTCCAGTATGCCATTGGCGACCAGCCGAGACAGAGCTTCTTCACGGATTTCGTGAGCATGGTTCGCCGTACGCTCCACCCAGAAACGGGCGTCGCGCTCGTCCCCCGCTACTATGTCTGCCAGCGCCCGGTCGAGCAGGCTTTCGCCGGTTGGCGTAGGGTCGATCACGACCAGCTTTTCCAGGTCGGTGTCGATACGATTCTCCAGCGCCAAGTCCATCAGTACGCTGCCGGCGAGCGCATAATTGGTCAACCAAACGGGTACTCTGGCGAAGCTCCCGTCATCGTCGTGGAGCAAGAGCAGGACTATTTCCTCGGCGAACCTCAGCATGTTGTTTGCCCTCTTCTTGTAGACCCTCTCAAGCCAGCGGCCACACACACAGGATCCGGCCGCTGATTCGTTCGGGTTCGGATCTTTTTATTCCAGCCGGAGACACTTCCGCGGGGAACCGACGTTGCGACTAAGTCCGCGATCCAACCTTTGTGACCGTCTCGTCTGATTTACGCAGTCCTGTGGGTTACCAAGGTGAGGTGGTTTCTCCCGTCTTCTCGGCGGTAGGTGAACTCGTCCATCAGGGTGCGTGCGAAGTGTACGCCCAAGCCGCCTATGCTCCGGTCCTGGATCGGGGCCTCAATGTCGGGCACAGGAGCGTCATTGACCGGATCAAACTCAACGCCATCGTCGGATATCTCGATGGTGACCGACTCCGGCCCCGATGTCAGCGTGATATCGATCTCACTCTCGGTGTCATCGGCTTCGTGCCCGTGGTCCATAATGTTGAGGACCAGTTCCTCAATCACCAAGTTTACTCGGTACAAGAGCTCGGAGGGCCAGACCTCCTCAAGCCCGAGCCCTTCTATGGCTTCGGTGATATTGTCCAGTTCTTCGCGGTTGGACTTGACCTTTAGCGATAGGTTCCTACCCAAGGTTCAGGTCTCACTGCGCCGTAATACCAGGCAAGTTATGTCGTCGGATTGCGGAGTGTTGTTTGCGAAAACGTGCACGGCCTCGAAAATCGCCGCATTCACTTCCTCGGGGGTCCCGGGAGCAGCTCCTGCGAAAAGGTCGCGCAGACGGCCCAGGCCGAACTCTTCTTCCGCGTCATTGATAGCCTCGGTTATCCCGTCGGTGTATAGGATCAGCGTGTCGCCGGGATTCAGAGTCGCGGTGTTCTGTACGTATTCCAAATCGGGTACTACGCCCAGGGCAATTCCGCCCGTCATGGGGAGGATCGTGGAGTTCCCGTCGGGGCTTACGATGATTGGAGGATTATGGCCTCCGTTGGCATAGGTCAGTTTTCCATCTCTTGGATCGTACACGGCATACAGAACGGTAACGAACATTGCGGTCTCGTTCTCTTCGTTCAGCAGCCGGTTGACCTCGCTCAACACTGGTCCCGGCTCGCCGAGGCCGATGGCTGCTCCCTTAAGCTGTGTGAGGCTCGACATCATGAAAAGAGCGGCAGGCACACCCTTGTCTGAAACGTCCGCAACGGCGATGCCAATCTGTCCATCGGCGAGGCGTATGATATCGAAGAAATCGCCTCCAACGTTACGCGCCGGCTCCATTTTCGCCGAAATGTCGTAGGCGGCGCTGGACGGGAACTCGGTCGGGAGAATAGACTGCTGTATCTTGCTCGCGACGTCGAGTTCCCTCTGCAGGGAAACCAACTTGTCCCGTAATGACAATGCTTCGCGCCACTCATCCATGTGTCGCAGAGTCCGCTCGATTGTGACCCTAAGGTCATCGAAGTCAACCGGCTTGGTGACGAAATCGAACGCCCCCCGGTTCATCGCCGTGCGAATGTTCTTCATGTCGCCGTACGCTGAGATAATCACCGCTCGTACTTCGGGATCGACCTGCGGGATCTGTTCAAGTAGCGTGAGGCCGTCCATGCGGGGCATGTTGATGTCCGAGAGGACCATGTCGATTCCCTTGGTTTCGTTCAGCCGCTCCAGGGCCTCGACGCCGTTCTGGGCAAACACGAACTCATAGTGGCCGGCCCGGATATCGCGGCGCATACGCTGCAACATGAGCTGCTCCAGGTCTGGCTCGTCGTCAACTACTAGGATTTTGTATGTTCGCGGTGTCGCCATCCCGTTGGTCCCCATTTGGTAATCAGGTTGGTCTGGTGAAGCATTTTCCGGGATCGGGGCCGGTTGTTAGACAGGCTGAAGTACTCCCAAGCCGGTCGTTTCATCGGTCGGTCCGACCAAGCGTGCGTTCCACAGATTGTTAGGAAGACTTCGGAAAAAGGACGGTCGTCATGAAGAGGTTTGGCGTTGGGGAGTGCACCCCGGTTAACCGTCGAATGCGGAAATAGCGTCGGCCTGAGCAGTGTAAGTTGGTATGATTTTGTCGAAGCCGCTGATTTGGAATACCTCACTGATGGAACTGGAAAGCGAGCACACTCCAAACTTAGTGTTCTTCCTTTGAAGCTGCTTGGATACCAGCAATATAACCCGGAGACCGGCGCTGCTGATGTAGGCGAGATCTTCAAAGTCCAAGACTAGTGGGGACTCGTTTTCGTTCAAGAGGGATTCCAGGGCATGCTGGAAGTCGTTGGCGTTGGCGCCGTCGACGCGCCCGGCCGTTTTTACCACCAGGGTCCCCGCCCTTTGCTCACCCTGTATCGTCAAATTCTTGGTATCAGCCACCGTCCAGGTGGTTGCCGCTTCGCCTTCCTGACCGTTTGTCGCCATATGAGATCTTCTCCTTTAGTAAATGGCTATCCCCAGTTCGACGTCGCCACCAGTGGCCCGTTCACCGCGCGAGGACACCCCGTGTTTAGTATGCGCCACACTCAGCCAATACCCGCGGGGTCGTTGCATGAAATTGCCACGGTGGATTTGCTGACTTACCCTAAACCAGACCCCGCCAATCCACTTGCACGTGTACGATTATAGCACCGCTTTCGCAGTCGTATAGCCCCTTGGGCTATCATGCAAAAATCTCGTCTATCCGCCGTATATTTCTTTGAAGAACACCGCTGAAGCGACGAAACCACGCGCCCCGCTTCCAAGTTCCGCCTTTGCCCGGTCCCCCAAACCAACATCGTTGGGTGGCTTCCGGCGCCATTTCCCGGGCAACGAAAGGCCCCGGGTGACATAACATCATGCGCCGGGGCCTTTTTCTTTATGGATGGGAGGCCAATCAGCGTATGCCGGACTGGGTCAAACCTTCCCTAATCTCCTCGGAGTGAATGCTGTTGGCGTTGGCCATAGCCTCGAGGTTGAGGGCCGTAACCTTTTGTTCCTCGATGGTGTCCAACTCCACCTCATCCGGCATATTCTTGCCCCGGGCGAACTCGGCCAGCACTTTCCGGATGACCACCACCGTCGAGTCGGTGGCGGACAGGTATTCGGGGATGTGGTACTGGCAGGTTCGCTCGGCGTCGTAGTCGGCGAATCGGAAATTATAGTTGAATACGAAGTTGCGCCATGGCCAGGTGATGTTTTTTGTAGTCTTGGTCCACAGGCTGGGCGCTTGGTCGTATCGTTCAATGTTCAGATAGATAATGCGGGTCATGTCCCGTTCCACCGGCACCGCCCAGCGGTGACTGCGGAACTTGGCCTTGCCGCCGGTGCCCTTGGCGGAAATCCCCGGCAGCCTAGTTCCCTGCCACTCGTCGTCCCCTCGTGGGGTTCCCATGCGTCCGCTGTTGCGGCCGTCTCCCCACCGCGCGTTGGCGTTTCGGGTATTGCGCGCCCGCCGGCTCCACATCCAGGACCAAAGCAACCGCCACTTGGTTAACGGCCATACACCGTCCACTCCGGGGTAATACATCTGGTACGGGATGTTGCCGTTCTCGTCGTAGTAATACCGTTCGGTTGGCACGATCCCGGTTCCGGCGTTGTAGTTGGCCGTCTTGCCGTTGATGATCGTGGTCCGGTACCCCAGTGGTGTTCTGGGCCGTCCTCCCAGCCGGCTGGACAGGACGTTGATGCAGTTGCGGTGAACGAAGAAGGCGTTGTGGGCGTCGTTCGTGTTTTCCAGCACGAGGATCCAGTTGCAGTGGAAGATCTGGCAGGACCAACGGACATTGTGGTGGTCCTGGAAGAACTCCGGAGGAATGTCTTCCGCGGGATCAACCGCCGCGCCTTCCCCCATCCACACAAAGACTATCCCCTTGAGGGTTACGGTCTTGCGGGCCCAGGCCTTCATCTGTCCCACCATCGGGGAGTCGGGGCCCTCAGTCAGGAAAGCGACGCAATTGCCGTCGCCGTCGAAGGTGCCGCCGTGGTATGGGCAGGTTACGGTGCCTTTGAAGAAGCAGTCTCCCAGGGATAGGTAGGCTCCCCGGTGGGGGCAGGCGTCATTCAACGCCTTGACCTGGCCGTCGCTGCCTCGGAAGAACACCAGGTCCTGACCCAGAAGGCGGAGGACTTGGGGCTTTTTCTTCACGTCCTTGTCCGGCAGCGCCGGGTACCAGTACTCTGTGTGTCCCAGGGGCGGAATCTTGCTTCGCAGGTCGTCAGGGTCGTCGGGCTGCTGGAAGGGTGCAGCCTGCCACTTGGGTTGGCTGCCGCGGGCAAATTTCTTGTATCCCCCTGGGTAGCCGGCCCAAGCCCGTTTGATGCCATCAATCAGGTTCCCGTACATGACGCCTCCTTTAGTCCCGGTCAGGATAAGGAAATGTGGGTGCCGGGGAATTGGGCCAAGTGTAGCATCTTCCGCCTGCGCCTGAAAGGCAGACTCAGGCTCCTTGTTTTTCCGGGATCATAATACGATTAGGAAATGCCCTGAATGTTATGGCCGCCCCGCATATTTAGCCAGACAGGGTCTCCGGTTTTTTCGAATCCCGGCCATGGCCATATATAGCGGTATGTTATATTAAGCGAGGTTTGGGGCGTTTGTTTGCTTTGCGCCTTGATGCTGGCGCTTCAATCCGACGAGCATCACCCGGCGGAGACCACCAGGGAGACCACTAGGATGTATGCTTTGATTCTGGCGGGAGGGAAGGGCGAACGCCTGCGCCCCCTCACGGACGACCTCCCCAAGCCCATGGTGCCCGTGGGCGGCCGGCCCATTCTGGCCCACCAGGTGGTATGGTTGAAGTCCGCCGGCGTTACCGACGTAGTTTTTCTGGCCGGGTATCTGTGGGAGAAAATACAGGAATACTTCGGCGACGGCGGGAAGTGGGGGATCAAAGCTCACTACAGCATAGAAGAGTCTCCACTGGGTAGAGGAGGAGCGGTGCGCCAAGGCCTGTCCCGTGTGCCATCCGGCGAGGAAATGGTGTTGGTTCTAAACGGAGACGTGATTACGGAAGAGCCGGCGGAATCCATTGTGACGCTCCACCGACAGGCCCGGCGGGCGAATCCTGAACACTTGGCCACTATCATGGTGGTCCCCATGATCAGTCCCTACGGTATTGTGGACCTTGACGACCGGGACCAGGTGATGGGGTTCAGGGAAAAGGTGGAGATACCATACTGGATTAACGCCGGGGTCTACGCGTTGGACCCTCGGATCGCCCGGGAGTTTCCCGAGCTCGGCGACCACGAGACTGAGACGTTTCCCCGACTGGCCCAGGCAGGCCAGATCTGCGCCCTCAAGTCCAGAGCCTTTTGGCGCAGCGTGGACTCCTTCAAAGACTTGAGGGAAGCCGAAGACCATCTCAGATTGCATTAGCCTCGGGTATTAACTCGAGGCGTTAACCTACCGGGTTGGCCTGGAACGCCGGCCCCGAAGCGTTGTTTGCCGCCCCGGTGAACGGTCCGCTATTCAGACCAAGGCGAGGAGCGTATTTCAGTGGACCCGACTCGAGTTGCCGAATCCGCCGCACGGATCAAGTCCAACATCGAACGCGTGTTGGTGGGGAAGGGCGGCGCCATCGAGTTGACCTTGGCCGCCATCTTGAGTGGTGGTCACCTGCTCATTGAGGATGTCCCCGGCATAGGGAAAACCACTCTGGGACGTTGTTTGGCTGAATCTCTGGGGTTCCGGTTCAAGCGTATTCAGTTCACGCCCGACCTCATGCCATCGGACATCACCGGCATCCACTACTATAATCAAAAGAGCGGCGACTTCGAGTTTCGGCCCGGCCCGGTCATCGCCCAGGTCGTGCTGGCCGACGAGATCAACCGGGCTACTCCCCGGACCCAGTCGGCCCTGCTGGAAGCCATGGCCGAAGGCCAAGTGACCGTTGACGAAATCACCATCCCTCTTCCCAAACCCTTTCTGGTGATCGCTACCCAAAACCCCATAGAGCTGGAAGGTACATTCCCCCTGCCGGAGGCGCAACTCGACCGATTTTTGCTGCGGATCCGGCTGGGGTACCCGGATGAATTGGAAGAGGGAGAGATGCTCCAACGCTTCCACCTGGGCAGCCCTCTGGATTCCCTGGAGGCCGTAACGGGCGATCAGGAATTTCTGGAGATTCAGGCGGCGGTCGCCGAGGTGCGCGTCGACCCGGCGTTGCGCGATTACATTGTGAAGGTGGTCCAGGCAACCCGGCGCCACGAAGACGTTGAGCTTGGGGCCAGCCCCAGGGCCAGCATCGGTCTCTACCGGTGCAGCCAGGCGTTGGCGGCGATCCAGGGCCGGTCCTACGTTATCCCCGATGACGTGAAGGGCTTGGCGTCCTACGCCCTGGCCCACAGGGTTATCCTGAAGCCCCAGGCGCGGTTGCGGGACATAACTTCGGAGCGGGTTATCGGAGAAATCTTGAGCCAGGTGCCGGTGCCGGTTTAATCACCCCTGGCAGTAGACGCGGCACGGCTTTGCCGAATTTCCTGGAGATCCAACCTACAGGCAAAGGCAATTGTGTTCGGCGAACTTTGGATATTGATAGCCGCCGTGCTGGTGTTCATCGGCCTGGTTGCCAGCCAGGGCCTGTTTCTGGTGGTGGGCTCCTTCCTTATCATCATCTCTCTGGCCGCCCGGTTGTGGGAAAGGTACGCCTTTCGAAGGGTGGCGCACGTCCGGACCATCTCCCGAAATCGGGGGTTCATCGGCGATACCCTGGAATACACCATCAGCCTGTCCAACGATAAAATTTGGCCCCTCATCTGGGTGGACATTTCCGACCCCTTCCCCACCGGCCTGGAGTTGCACGGAGCGACCCTGCGGGGGAACGCGTTGGAAGGCAACCGGCGCCACAGTATCACCACCTCTATGCTCCCCTACCAAAAGGCCTCTTGGAAGTATTCCCTGGAGTGCTCCAGCCGCGGCTATCACCGTATTGGGCCGGTGGTGCTGCGCAGCGGGGACATTTTTGGCTTCAATTCCACCGAAGCCAGGCTTTCAGACTTGGACCACGTGCTGGTTTACCCCCGCATCATAGATCTGGACGACCTTTTGTTCCCGGCCCAAAACCCGCTGGGGTCAACCAGAGGCAAACGCCCCTTATTCAAGGACACCAGTTGGTTCCTGGGGCAGCGGGACTACCAGCCCACGGACCCCATGAAGCACATACACTGGAAGGGTACCGCCCGCCGGGGAGTCTTGCAGACCAAGGTGTTCGACCCAATCGTGTCGTTGAACGTCCTGATTGCCATGAACGCCACCACCAGCCAATACCCCTGGCAGGGCACCAACAGGCTGCTCTTTGAGCGGGCGGTGACCGCGGCGGCGTCGGTGGCCAGCCACTGCGACCGCAGGGGATACAGTTTCGGCCTGGCCAGCAATGCGGTGGCAACCTATTCCAGCAAGTGGTTGAGGGTTCCCATGGGGGCCTCGCCCTCCCAGCTTTCCCAGGTGCTGGAATCATTGGCCAAGGCCGGCCCCTACGCCTTGACCTCTCTGGCCGAGGCGATGAGAGGGGAACGCGGCAGCCTACCCGCCGGCGCGACGATAGCTTTGGTCACGTCGGTCGTAACTGAGGCGTTGGCGGAGGAAGTGGAGGACATGCGCGCTCACGGGTTCCGAGTGCTGGCGCTATACGTTGGGGACGGGGCCCCGGAGAGGGACATGCCCGGCGTTTCCCTGTTTCACCTGGGCCGAACGCTGCAATCGATGACGGAAGCGGAGTAACTCATGGGCCGTCTGTCCCGGACTGCAGCCATCACGGCGGCCGCTCTTTTCCTGGAGACCTCCGCCTACTTTTTGCTGTTCGGCATGGTAGCCAACTTACTTGGGCTGCCCGGGGCCGGCCTGTCCTTCGGAGTGGCTTTCCTGGCGCTGCTGTGGGTTTTCATCCTTTCACTCTACGTTCAAACCCTCAGGTTCACCGCCAACCTGCGCGGCGTGTTGGGCCTGGCCATCAGTATAGTATCGTTCCTGTTCTTTTTGTTCCTGGATTCGGGATTGAGCCTGGCCTCGCTGGGCGCTGCGGTCACCGGCGACGCTCCATCCGCCTTTGGCCTTGCCTTGTCCGTGGGCTTCCTGGTTGTTATCTGGTGGCGGGGCAGTGGCTTGGCCCAGGAAGAGGTGGGTTTGGATGTGGTCCGATTCTCGTTCCAATTGAGTGTCGGTGTGTTGGTCGGGGCCCTGTTGGTGGAAGGGCTTGGCTCCTTTGAATTGGTAAACGGAGTCCTGACGGTCGGCATTTTTGCGGTAGGGTTATCGGGCCTGGCTTTGGCCAGATTCTCTTCGGAACTGGACGGCTCCCAACGCATGTCCCTGGACTGGTTAATACCCATCGGGGTCAGTGTGCTTGCAGTCTTGTTGTTGGGATTCCTGGTTGCCGGCGCCGGCCTCGGCGGCCTGGATGACGCAACCCGCGAGATATTGAGGTCGGTAGGCGCCATGGGCGGTTTGATACTCCAGCCCTTGGTCATGCTTATCGGAATTCTGGCTGGGCTGATGGCCAATCTGGCTCACTGGATTTCCCAGATGTTTGGCGGCGGCGACATCAGCAGCTTCGATCAAGCGGTGGACAGGATTGAGCAGTTCCAGGATGACCTGCGCCAGGAAGTCGGGGACGGCGGGCCACCCCAATTATTGATCAACATACTCAAGTGGTCCGCGTTCCTGATAGGCGGGTCGTTGGCCGGGTGGGTGGTCTACCGGTTGTTCCGTTCACGGGGAGGTTGGCGGGTGTCGGGGGGTGCTGAGGAGACCCGGGAGTCCTTGTTTAGCTGGAGCAAGGTCAACGACGATCTTGGGGCGGCATTCAGGGATTGGTGGAACAATCTGGGAGGGGACCGTTTCAAAGGACGGGGCCGTGTGTTGGAACCCGCCACACCGAGGGAATTTTATCACGAGCTACTGGCCGCGGCGGAGGGTATGGGCCAGCCTCGGCGACCCTGGCAAACACCCCGCGAACACCAATGGGACCTGCGGGGAATGATGCCGGACCGTTGCGTGGCCGCCATAGTCGACGGGTTTCAACAGTCCTGGTATGGGGGCATGGAGGCCGGGCAGGCGGAGATCGAGTCTCTGCGGTTGGACTGGCAGAGCATCAAGGAGCACCTGGCCGAGCAAGAGCGGGCCGAAAGGGAGCGGGCGAGGCAAGAATCCGGCAAGCCGCCCGGTTAGACGCGCCCGCCGCCTAACGCGGCTGCTTCCACCGGTCATGGGTCAGCGCCCGGTGGGTACGACGCGGCCTGCGGCCTGCTACGCAAGGTCAGTTGAACTGGGGGAACACGTCCCTGGCGATGACTTCCATCTGCCGGGTCAGGTTTGCCACGTTGCCGGTGTTGGTGGACAGGATTACGTGTTCGGCGCCCACGTCTTCGTAGGCCTTGATGCCCGCGGCGATGCGCCCCGGGTCGTCGCCGGGTAGGGAAGTTCTTTGGGGGTCCCCGCGGCGCACACTATCGTCGCCGGGTACGTCAACTTCGATACGCACCGACAGGTCCAACTGCGAGGCGTCGCGCCCGGCGGCGGCGGCCAATTCCCCGATTTCTTGCCGCCCCATGGTGAATTGCTCCGGGGAGATGCCGGAGGGATGCCAACCGTCGCCCAGGGTGGCGGCCCGACGGAACGCGGCGGGACTGGAGCCGCCGACCCACAGCGGTATGTGGGGTTTTTGCACCGGCTTGGGCGAAAAGTAGTTGTCGGAAAAATTCCAGCGGCTGCTCTGGTACGTGGGCACATGGCTGGTCCAAAGCTCTTTCATCATTCGGATGCAGTCGTTGGTCCAAGCGCCGCGGCCTTTCATGGGGATGCCCAGGGCGTTGAATTCTACCTCCAACGCGCCGGCGCCCACGCCCAAAACCAACCGCCCCGCGGACATCTGGTCCAAAGTTGCGGCGAATTTCGCCAATTGGATCGCGTTGTGGTAGGGAAGCACCAGCACTGAAGTGCCCAATTGGACCTTCTTCGTGGTGGCGGCCATGAAGGTCAACGTGGCCATGGGGTGATAGTAGTGGCGGTCTTGGAGCCGTTCCTTGATGAACCCCGTGTTGAACACGTGCTCCATCACCCAGACCGAGTCGAAACCCAGGTCTTCCGCCAGCGGCCCAAAGGCCAGGGCTTCCTGCGGGTCTTCGATTCCCCAGCTATTGGGCATGGTTATTCCGAATTTCATTGCCTGCTCCTGCCTGGGCGTTCCTGCCTATTCTTTAATGACCATGTCCATGTGGCTGTCCGTGGTCGTCCGTCATTTTGGCCTTGATGGCCTGTAACACACGGGCCGTTTCTATGGCGGCTGCAGCGGCGTTGCTACCCTGGTTGCCGGACTTGCCACCGGCCCGATTCTGGGCCTGTTCCACATTCTCGGTGGTCAGCACGCCGAATATTGTGGGCACGCCGGTTTCGGTGCTGATCGCTCCCACGCCTGCGGATGCGCGCCCCGCCACCGCGTCGTAGTGGCCGGTTTCTCCCCGTATGACCGCTCCCAGGCAGATGATAGCGTCGTAAAGGCCCGTGAGGGCCAGGGTCTTCGCCACCACCGGCAGCTCAAACGCGCCCGGAACCCAGGCGACGGTGATATCCGAGTCGGCCACCTCATGGCGGGCCAGGGTATCCAGCGCGCCGTCCAACAGTTGGCGGGTAATGATTTCGTTGAACCGGGACACCACCACCGCGATGGTAAGATCGTGTCCATTCAAGTTTCCTTTCAGTTCCTCGGGCAAATCAACTTCTCCTGACGCCGGATTATCCCGGACTGCTACCTGCCGACCGAGTTGAAGGTGGTCTCAGGCGCGGCTTCCTGCCTAACGCCGGCTTGAAGGACTTTGTCCAGAAGCTGGGGCTCCGCAGCCGGCCCGGAGAACCGGTAATGTTCGTTGATAACAGTTAGCGGCACCGAACTCACACCGTAGTGTTGGGCCACAGCCGGATATTCCTGGACCTCCACCACGTCGGCGGAAATACTGGGACACTCCAGGGCAAAGGCGTGGGACAAACGGGCGATATCCAAACAATCAATCTGGTTGGGAGTGGCGAATACCTGGATGTGGACCGGTTGATTCACCCGGCGCAGCTGCTTTTTTGACTCGTTGGACAGGGGGCTTACGCCGCGTGAAATGGTTTTGATGTCATCCACGACCACGGACATCAGGTACCCCGACGGGATGCCATAGAATTTTATCCTCGATGCCCCGGCGTCGGAGCGGGCGGCCGCCAGCACAATTGCCGGGATGCGGGTGACTCCGTGGCTTTTTGCGGTGTCGGTGTCCTGGTAAAAGTCCACCGTGTTCAGTTGCAGTTTGGGTGAAAGGGCAACCAATTCTTCCATCAACTGCTGCGTCTGCGGGCAGAGCCGGCACTCCCGTCCCGGAATCGTCAGCACCGAACCCCTCTGTCCGAACAGGGTAATGTCCACGGAGGACCTCAGGTCCTTGCGGAAATTCCGTTTAAGCTGCGACCTGTCCGAAGAGGATATTAACGGCTGCTGCGCCATGGCAGGCTCCCGTGACCGAAGGTGGTGGGCCGGGTGGTCATTCGCAACAGTTTACACGGGAAGCGGTCGGTTATCCACCCTTGTTAAGTTGGGCTCCAATGGTGAACATTCTCTGAAAAAGGGTGAAGCAAGAGACGACGGCGATGGCCAATGCGAACCAGACGATTTGACCCGTGATGAGCCCGATTCCCAGCAGGACCACCCGCTCTGGCCTGGTCATGATGCCTGCCCGGGTGAACACTCCCAACCCTTCTCCCCGGGCCCGAAGATAGCTCACTCCCTGCGAGAAAATCAGCGCCAGAAACACGACCGTGATGAAGAACAGCTGGTAGTCCTCGCTGAAGCCGGCCCTCAGTCCGTAAATTGCCAGTCCTAGGAACATCGCCGCTTCGCTAAGCCGGTCGAATACCGAGTCCAGCAAGGCGCCGAATGGGCGGACCGTGCCCGTCAGCCGGGCCAGGGCTCCGTCCATCAGGTCCAGCCCGCTGCCCGCCAGGAAAACGATTCCTCCGGCCAGCAGCCAACCCGATCCCACCAGAAAGGAGGCGACCGCGCATACGGCAAAGCCCAGCAGCGTAACGGCGTTGGGCGTTAGCCGCAACGCGCGGAGCAGGCGGGCGCCGGGCAACTCGACGTACCGGAGCGCCGCCTGTCTAAATTGTTCTCTACCTGGAATTGCCATTAGCGGTTTCCAAACACCGGTAGTAGTATTCTTCCACCCGCCGGGCGATTTCCGGCCAGCGGTACTGCTCGACAGTCAACCTGCCTTCAGCGCCCATCCGCCGCCGCAGGGACGGGTCTTTTATCAGGCGAACCAGCGCATCGGCAAGGGCCTCACTGTTTTTCGGCGGGAACAATATGCCCTGGCGTTGATCGGTAACGATGTTGGCGTACCCTTCAATGTCCGAGACCACCACCGGTTTGCCTGCGGCCATTGCTTCCAGCAAGACAATGCCGAAGCTCTCGGCCCCGGTGGCCGGAGAACAGAATATGTCCGCGGTGGCGTAGTACCGGGGCAAATCCTCGGCCGAGACAGGACCAATGAATTCCACGTCTTGCAACGCCCGGGCGGATAGAATTCCATGCGATTCATTATCCGGGCTGCCAGGCCCCACCACCAGCAAGCGAATATTGGGCAAGTCCCACTTTATGCGGCTGTATGCATCAAGGAGGTATCTCAAACCCTTGCGCTTTTCCAGCCGCCCCAAAAACAGGATGTTGGTCTTGCCGTCCCGGTACTGGGGTAGGGGCTCCGCGCTGGCGCTGAAGTGGTCTAAATCAATGCCGTTGGGAATGATTTCGTAATCGCCGGGGAATGCGGTGCTGACGTATCGGTAAGCCGCGGGTGATACCGCTATGCCACCGTGGAGCCGCCGGTGCCAACGCTTGAGGATGGGATGGGTCATCTTGTAGATGTGGTTGTGGTTGTTGTTGGCGTGGAAGGTCCCAACGTTGACCGTGTTGGAACACTCCAGTACGCAGAGAGGCAGAATTGGCGCCATTGGTTCGTGAAGGTGGATGATGTCGTAGGCTTCACACGCCAGGAGGGAGCGAACTTTGCGGTAAAGCCACCAGGACAGGGACACCCGGGCAATGGAGCCCCCGCTGGGCAGAGGCACCGAGCGGCCCAAAGGAACAAATTTCTCCGCCTCTTCTAGCTTCCTGGATGGCGAGTGGGGAGCCAGCACCTGGACCTGGTGGCCGGACCGCCCCAGCTCACGAGCCAAGTTAACTACATGGGCGGTGACTCCGCCTGGCCAGGTGAAGTCGTATGGGGAAACCATGGCGATTTTCAAGGAGTCTGCCAAAGCCGGCGCGCTGGGGAGATCAGCCCCTAGGCCACCCTACTCCTCTCCGGCGATAAATGTTTCCACCATGTCCCGAGCGGCATCATCGGTATACTGCTTGGGAGGAGACTTCATGAAGTAGGCGCTGGGCCCGTAGATGGCGCCGCCGATTTCCCGGTCCATCGCCAGCTTGGCGCACCGTATGGCGTCAACCACCACTCCCGCGGAATTGGGGCTGTCCCAAACCTCCAGCTTGGCTTCAAGGTTTATCGGGGCGCCGCCAAAAAGCCGGCCCTCCATGCGGATGTAGCACCATTTGCGGTCTTGCAGCCAGGGCACGTGATCGCTGGGCCCGATGTGTATGTTGTCCGGCTCGATCTCTTCGTCCAACTGGGAGGTCACCGCTCCCGTCTTGGATATTTTCTTGGAGACCAACCGTTCGTGCTCCAGCATGTTTAGAAAGTCGGTGTTGCCGCCGAAATTCAACTGGTAGGTGTTTTCCAAATGTACGCCCCGGTCTTCGAAGAGGCGCGTAAGCACCCGGTGAGTAATGGTGGCACCTAGTTGGGACTTGATGTCGTCGCCGATAATGGGGAGGCCGCGTTCCTGGAACCGGCTTCTCCAGTAATTTTCCCGGGCAATGAAAACCGGGATGCAGTTGACCATGCCGCAACGGGCTTCCAATATCTGCTCTACATACCACTTGGTGGCCATTTCGCTTCCCACGGGCAGGTAGTTGATCACCACGTCCACTTCCCGCTCCTTGAGAATCCCGGCAATGTCGGCGGTGGAGTGGTCGGACTTTTTGACCAGGTGCGACACGAACTTGCCGATACCGTCGTGGGTCATGCCGCGTTCCACTTTCACGCCGGTGGCCGGCACGTCGGCAAACTTCAACGTATTGTTGGGCTTGGTGAAAATAGCTTCGGAGAGGTCTTTACCTACTTTGTTCTCGTCAATGTCAAAAGCGGCGACTACTTCGATGTCTTCAATGCGGTAATCACCGATCTTGGAGTGCATGATTCCTGGAACGTCAACGTCCTCTGGCAGCTCCACGTAATGATTTATTCCCTGTACCAGAGAGGAAGCGCAGTTCCCAACCCCAACGATAGCTACCTTGATCTTCCCCACAGAATTGGCTCCTTTTTCGCCTAAAACGTTATTGCCCCAACGTGGGCAAGCGGCTGAATTGTAGCAAACCCCATTGGCTGCAACAAGTATTGTGTATTCGGGTAGGTCTCACTTCGAGTTTGGGCGGTCCCGACGCCGCGCGGCGGCCCAACCGGACGTGACGGAAGGTGGACCCGATTTCCCCCCGATGAGCCTTCCGCGAGCTTTTCGATGGGAAGCCCCAAGCTCAACCCGGACTCCTACGGAATGGGCGCTACCTGAGCTCGCGGGCCCGCGGTCACCCTTGGGATCAGGGAGCGAAAAAGCGGAAAATCGCCGTGCGGTCATCGTGGCGAAACCGCCTTCCCACCTGCTCCGGCACCCTTCCCGCCTCCAACCTGGTGTTGATGGCGCTATTCACCTTCTCGCGGGCCTCATCGGGTGAAGCGGAGGATCTGACCAGATCGGCGAGTTCCTCGGTGTAGAGGTTGTCGCTGACGCCATCAGTCGCCAGGACCAGGCGGGTTCCCGGCTCGACAGCGAAGTCTACTCGCACCAGGTTGGAAAGGTCGGGGCCGGCGCCCACGGCCTTGGCAACCCCCACGTGGAGGAACCCGCCGATTCGACCGGTAATCTGCCGAACGGAATCGCCCTGAATCACGTACACCGGGCTGTCGCCGGCGCTCAGGATGTGTATTTGACCGCCCAATCCCAGGGCTACGGAAGCGGTGGTGAGCAGGAAACGTCCTCCTCCCACCTCAAAAAACTCCTGGTTGATTTCCTCCAGGATAGCCGCCACGTCGTCGGGAGAGGTCGGAGTTGCGGAGGACAGCGCTTCGATCAGGGACTGGCTGGCTTCACCCCCGCCGTGACCGGTGACGCCGTCCATCACGGCATCCAGAAAATCACCGCCACCCAGGTCCCTGACCAGGAATCCGTCCTCTCCGTGAGTGGAATTGTCCAAGAAATTTGCGACGTTGCTTGGCAGCATCAACTAGTCTCTCAAGACTTCTGAATTGGGCCCGTGGAATCAAGCACGCCGGCCTGTACCTGCCGCAGCGATACCAGGGACGCCCCGTATTTTGATTAGAATGGGTTTGATCAGAACGGGAAGGTTTCCCCGCCGCCTACCGAGATGATCTCGCCGCTGATGTACCCCGCGTCGTCTGAGGCAGCAAAGGCGATGGCTGAGGCTACTTCCTCCACGTATGCTGTTCTGTGGAGCCCGAGCGATAGTGGTCGCTCCTCCCGGTTCCCCTCCGAGTCCACCGGCTGCTCGATAAGGGCTTCCTCAGGCACGTCGCTGAATTCCACGTGCTCCAGACGGTAGTTCCGGGGATAAACGGTCACCTTGCCCGAGTTGGCGGAAGGTGCAACGCAATTGATCCGGATGCCATATCGACCTACCTCTTTGGAAACCGAAGTGGTAAGGCCGATGATGCCCCCTTTGGAGAAAGCGTAAGGGACCCGGTTCAATCCGACCAGCGCATGGGTGGCGATGGTCACAATGTTGCCGCCGACGCCATCCTGGCTCTGGTTGTGTTGTTCAATCATGTGGGGCAGCACCGCGCGGGTGCACCACACCGTGGGCCATAGATTCTTGTTGACGGTTTCAACTATTTGCTCCGGGGTGTTGTACTGGAAGGGCGTGCTCCAGACGGTACCGCCCACAATGATAATGAGGGAGTCGATTCGCCCGTAGGTCTCCTTGGTGAAGTCCATCAGGCTCTGACACCCTTCCCAGGAGCGGTAGTCGCCGGTGTGGACCGAGGCCTTCTCTCCTACACCCAGGACTTCATCCTGGGCTTTCTTGGCGATGTCTTCAGCCCAGTCGCCTATGACCATAGTGCCGCCTTCCGTTGCCAGGCGTCTCACCACGGCGAGACCAATGCCCTGCCCGGCCCCGGCTACAACACACACCTTGTTTTCGAACCGGCGCGCTCCCCGGGCCAGTGGGTCTAGCGCATTATTTGTAGTCATGTTTTGCTCCTCCTGGGATTCGTATCGGCTTCACGCGTCTCTTGCTCTATGTTTGAAATGCCCCATGGCATGAGGTTCACGACGTTTCCGCCTAGACTCACGGCCCGGGCTGTAGCCGCCCCCTGTTTATCTGACGACCATCGGAATGGCTGCAATTTACTCTGGCGTTTTGACGGCTGTCAACCATGACTCGGAAGACTGAAATCGCCACATTGACGACACCGCGGGCCGGTCACTGAGTCGCCGTCGAAATCCCCGGCTTTGGGGTCACTGGCCGAATGCCGCAAGCTCAATGTCGGCGTCGAACAAAAACCGCTTCCAGTAGTCTGCCCGCAGCCAACCCAAAGCCTCGGTCCAAGCTTGCTCAGTCTGGTCCCGATTTGAGAGGGCGCGGTTGCGCCCAGCCACCGCTTCGAGGTAGGCGTTCAGGTCATCTCGAAAGCTCCCTAGGCTCGCGTAAGCCCGGTTCTTGACCTTGCCGATTACCTTCATCGCCGCAGCCAGGCAACGGTCGTCTGCGCCGGTCCTGAAATATTGCTCCAACTCGTCCAATTCCTGGTCAAAGCGGACCACCGGCCTCAAACCGTGCGGGTCTTTGTATCCCGCAGCTTCTGCCGGTGGCTCCTCGAGTGTGGCGTAGAACTTCAGCATTTCCAGGCAGAAATCGTGTAGGTCATGGGGAACGGACCCAGGGCGCTGCCGTTCCTGGTTCGGTGTTTCCAAGGGCTCCAAAGCGCCGCAGTCGATAATGGTAATTCGCTGGGTCGCCGGTTGGTAGAAAATGTTCTGAGGACGGAGGTCCAACAGCAAATAACCGGCCTCAAAGAACCCTTGCTGTACGTCTAATAGTTGTCGCTGTATCGGGAAATATTCCGGGTCGCCGCCGGCCTGGTCGCGGTCGGCTTGGTCGCCGTTGACGTCGTCGGATGGTTTGGGATGCACCAGCGGGTGCAGCGCGAACAGGTTCTGCCCCACGCCCACGGGAACGCCGGTAATGCGGGCCATGTGGTCCCCCAACAGGGGAATGCCCTTGGCCCGATGCTCCACGGTTACGCGGTATTCAACTCCCAGACCGTCGCCGAAAAACTCGTCGTGGGCCTCAATTTCAGTGTATCCGAGGATGGGCGACACGCCGGGCAGTGGCCGGCCCACGTCCCGCCAAGCCTGAATCATCCGGTCGGTTCGGGCTTCGGTACTGAGGTGCTGTTTGAGCTTGATCATCTGGGGAGCGGGGCGCTTCACCACGACCGTGGCCCCGGTTTCCAAGTCCAGGGCAGTCCTGACCTCGTAGTCGGCTCCGGTGCCGATCCTGGCTCCTGCCTGGTATCGGGCCAGACTTATAAGTTCCATTCCGGTTGACTCCTGGCTGTGCGAGAACAGAAGCGGTTGCTCGAGCGAGTCAAGCTTGGCCGTGGGCAGAGTATAGCATGGCCCGGTCGGGGACCGGGGGATCACCCGCCCAGAGAGGTCGTTGCCAGGCAATCCGGTGTTTGTGCTGCTTGGCGGATGTTAGCCCGGTGTTCGCCCGGTGCTTGCGGTTGTCGCTGGTCGCCCGTCCGGCGGGCGCGTCGGGTGCTATCATTCAGGGAGACTACCAGGGAGACTACGCTGAAGCCCGGAGGATGATGTTATGGCCGGATACATTTACTTGGTACAGATGGACGTGCCCGAGGAATTGGAGGACGACTTCAACCGGATATACGATACACAGCACGTTCCGAACATCCTCAACGCGCCCGGAGTTCTATCCTGTAATCGGTACCGGTTGGAAACCACCGACGCGCCCGGCGTAGCCCGGTACGCCGCGGTCTATGGGATAGAGTCGCCGGACATACCCCAAAGCGACGGCTGGAAGGCGGAATCCGAAAAAGGGGACTGGCCCGCCCTGATCCGTCCCCACACAACCAACCGTTCCCACCACATCTTCGAGCACATTTCCTGAACGTTGGCGCTGCGAAGGCGTACGGCCAGGGTTCCGCAGGGGTTCGAGGGAATAAACCAGAGGTGGCCATTTGCGGCGCCGGGGCGTTTCGCTTGAGGGGGTTTGCTCATGGAGGCGGTTAACCGGCAGTGACGCAGGTGATCGTACGCATCACACCGGGTATTGCCTGGACCCTTCCGGTTACCAGGTCGGCCACCGCTCCCATGTGCTCGGATTCTATGAGGGCGATGACGTCGTACGGGCCGGTAATTGCATCGGCAAACTGGACGTCCTCAATCGTACGCAGTTGAATGACCACCTCTCTCACTTTGCCCACCCTAGTTTCTATAAGTATGAACGCTGAAGTGGCCACAACGTACTCCTACGCCCGGGCGATTCATGTGCAGTGGTTGGTCTTTAGCGCCCCTCTTGCGCCGGGTAAGGGGGGCATCAAGGAGTCGCCGGCGGGTGCGCCGCCCCTTGGGTTCGGGAGCTAACCGGTTAACTGGGAATGCAAGCCGTGGTGGTGACTTCCACCAGGTTGTTCTCTGCGCCAAAGGCGACGATCAACGCAGTGCGAGCGGGCCGGTCGGCAGTAAAGAATTCGCCGTATACTTCGTTGAACCCTTCCAGATCCTCTCGCCGGGTTACGTAGCAGGTGTTGGTCAAAACGTTGTCCAGACTGGACCCGGCGGATTCCAAAATCATCTTGATCCTCTGAAGCGCAAACCGGGTCTGCTCCCGGATGTCCTTGCCGACTTCCCCGGACACGGGATCGCGCCCGGTGCACCCCTGAACAAAGACCAGGTCGCCGAACCTGGTTGCCTGGGAAAGCAGTCCTCGCCCCGGCCCCAACGCGTCACAGGTGATAATCTCTTTCTTAGGCATCAAAGACCCACCTTACAGTAATTTTCAAGCGCCCACCCATCCCGTGGGAAATGACCTAAAGCCCGCAAAGGGTGAAACAGTCCCATTATATTGGGAGCGCATAAGGTGTCAAACCGGAGCCCGACCAGATAGGGGCAGTGAATTTCAAACCTTTGGTGTAGCCTCTTCCGCGCCCCGTTCCCCACATAGCGAAGTAGTGTGACGTTGGGTGAAACCGGCGAGTCTTGCGAAGTGTTGGTGGGTGCGGCTAAAATGACGCCTGCGGGACGGTCCCGTTTTGGCGTAACGTTCAACCGGGGGCCGGCCGGGGTTTCTTCCCAGACCGGCTCCTGTCATAGACAGGAGGGCTGCACTCCATGGCCAATTCCGCCGCGCAAAACCTTCGAAATTTGGCGTTGCTCTCGCATAGTGGCGCCGGCAAGACTTCCCTGGTAGAGATTCTGCTATTCAACGCCCAAGCCACCACCCGGATCGGCAGGGTGGAAGATGGCAACACCGTGTCTGATTACGAGCCCGAGGAAGTGAAGCGGGCTGGCAGTATCCAGACCACGTTGATTTCCTTTGCCAAGGGCCAGCATAAGTTCAACTTCCTGGACACACCGGGGTACGACGACTTTCAAGGCGAGGTTGGCAGCGCTTTGAGAGTGGTGGAGGGCGCGGCCATTCTGTTGACGGCGCAGTCTGGCGTCGATGTGGGCACCGAACGGTCCTGGGAAATGTGTCAGTCCGCCGGTCTTCCCCGGGTCCTCGTGGTCAACAAGATGGACCGGGAAAACGCCAACTTCGCCCGCTGCGTTACCGATATTCAGGGCGCCTTTGGCAACCACTGCGTGCCGTTCCAGATTCCCATCGGCGACGCTCAGGATTTCACCGGGGTCGTCAGCGTGGTCCATCCGCCCGCCGATCCGCCCGCCGAGGTGGCGGCGCAGTTGGAAGCAGCCCGGGAGCGGCTCATCGAGGCCGCCGCAGAAAGCGATGACGTACTGGCGGACAAGTACCTCGAAGGGGAAACCCTGACCGATGATGAAATCCTGGACGGCATCCGCAAGGTCGTACTGACGGGAGAGTTGGTGCCCATACTGGCCACGTCGGCCACGGCAAACCTGGGAGTCGACGAATTTCTGGAGATGGTCCAGGAGTTTTTGCCGTCTCCCAATGATGCGGAACTCCCCGTGGCCGTTGGCGCCGGAGACCTGGCCTGCAACTCCGACGCCTCCCTGGCGGCATTGGTGTTCAAGACTACCGCCGACCCCTTTGTGGGTAAACTTTCCATATTCCGAGTGTACCAAGGAACGATAAAGAGCAACTCGGAGGTGTGGAACGGCGCGCGGGAACAGTCGGAACGCATCGGCCAACTGTATCTCCCCAGGGGCAAGTCGCAAGAGAACGTGGCCGAAATCACCGCCGGCGATATGGGCGCGATTGGCAAACTTTCCGTGACTGTCACCGGGGACACTCTCTGTGCCCGGGAAAACCCGATAACTTTCGCACGCATTGAGTTTCCGGAGGGGTATTACAGCGTTGCGATCACCCCGGCCACCAAGACCGACCTGGACAAAATGTCCTCGTCATTGAGCCGGATCGTGGAAGAAGACCCCACTTTGAAGTTCTCTCGCGACGCCCGCACCGGAGAGAGTTTGCTCACCGGATTAGGAGAGGCGCAGATTGACGTTGCGCTGGACCGCATCCGCCGAAAGTTTGGCGCAGATCTCAAATCAAAGCTGCCCCGTGTCGCCTACCGGGAGACCATTACCCAGGTGACCAAGGCTGAATACCGGCACAAAAAGCAGACCGGCGGCCACGGCCAGTACGGGCACGTCCTGTTGCGTCTGGAGCCCAGAGAACGCGACCAGGGATTCGAATTTGGTACCGAAGTCGTTGGCGGGTCTGTCCCACGAGAGTACATCCCAGCGGTGGAAAAGGGACTGCTTAAAGGACTGGATGAAGGGGTCCTTGCCGGGTTCCCGATCGTCGATTTTAAAGCGGTCCTCTACGACGGCAGCTATCACGACGTGGACTCTTCAGGCATGTCCTTTGAGATCGCCAGCAGCATGGCCCTGCGGGCCGGCCTTTCCGACGCCAATCCCATTCTCCTGGAACCCATCATGAAGTTGAACGTCACGGTGCCGGACAACTACACCGGTGAGGTGATGAGCGACCTCAACACCAAGCGGGGCCGCATCGTGGGCATGACCCCCGGCGGCAACTCAACGTTGATCGAAGCCCAAGTACCCTTGGCCGAGGTCCAGCGCTACGCCCAGGACCTCCGGTCGGTGACCCAAGGACGGGGAAGCTACCGGTTGGAATTTGATCACTACGACCCGGTGCCCACCAACCTGGAACCCAAGGTCATCGAAGAAGCCAAGCGTGCCCGGGAGCAGGAAAGGGTGTAGCGGGACCGCCGGTTGGCGAATGGTTATTTCGAATCAAAAAGAAGGCCCCGGTTATCCGGGGCCTTCCGCTTGTTTGGTTAAAACGCCCGTCTAGAATCCCCAGCTTGGCGTGTATTCGCCAAACACTTCTCGGAAGACTCCCATCATTTCTCCCAGGGTGGCATAGGACTTTACCGCTTCCAACAGGGGAGGCATGAGGTTGTCGTTCGATTTAGCGGACTGGCGCAATGCCCTCAGTTTTTCGCTGACTTCCCGGTTGTCACGCCGGCGGCGCAGAGACTGCAAGTTGTCGATTTGCTGCTTTTCCCCTTCCTCGTCCACCTTTAGCAAGGTAATAGCCAGGGATTCTTCGATCTGATGCGCGTTGACGCCTACCGTAAGTCGATCCCCGCGGTCCTCTTCTACCTGGTAGAGGTACGCCGCCTCGGCGATGGCGTTTTGGAAGAATCCGGATTCCAGCGCGGGAATCACGCCTCCTATGTCCTCGATGCGGCGGAAATAGTCGTAGGCCCCGGCCTCCACCTGGTTGGTCAGGCTTTCCAGGAAGTAGCTGCCGCCAAGGGGGTCCACCGTGTCAGTCACCCCGGTCTCGTGGGCAATGATCTGCTGGGTCCGCAGCGCCTGCAGGGCAGCTTCCTCTGAAGGCAGCGCCCAGGCCTCGTCCTTCCCGTTGGTATGCAGCGATTGGCAGCCACCGAGAACCGCCGCCAGAGCCTGCAGCGATACCCTGGCCACGTTGTTCTCCGGCTGCTGGGCCGTTAACGTCGCTCCGGAAGTTTGGGCGTGAAAACGCAGTGTGCTGGACCGGGGGTCTTTGACGTGGAAAGTCTCGGTCATTTCCCTTGCCCAGATGCGGCGGGCCGCCCGGAACTTGGCCACCTCTTCAAAGAAATTGTTGTGGACGTTGAAAAAGAAGCTGAATCGCGGCGCGAATCGGTCCACCGCCAGCCCCCGGGCCTGGCAATGCCTGACGTATTCAAAACCGTCGGCAAGGGTGAAGGCAAGCTCCTGCACCGCGTTGGAACCGGCCTCCCGGATGTGATAACCGCTGATGCTTATGGGGTTCCACCGCGGTGTGTGGTCGGCGGCAAACTCCACCGTGTCCACCACCAGCCGCATGGACGGCGCCGGCGGGAAAATGTACTCGTTCTGGGCGATGTACTCTTTCAGGATGTCGTTTTGCAGGGTGCCGCCCAGCCGGTCCAACGGCACGCCCTGTTTTTCCGCCACGGCCAGGTACATGGCCCAGATGATGGCTGCCGGGCTGTTGATGGTCATGGACGTGGTTACCCGGTCCAGGGGGAGGCCGTCGAAAAGGGTTTCCATGTCGGCCAACGACGAAACCGCCACTCCGCATTTGCCAAACTCGCCCTTCGCCTTTGGGTCGTCGGTGTCGTAGCCGTACAGCGTGGGCATGTCAAAGGCAACACTGAGGCCGGTCTGCCCGCTGTCCAACAGGAACTTGAACCGCGCATTGGTTTCCTGTGGTAGGCCGAAACCGGCGAACATGCGCATGGTCCAAAGCCTTTCCCGGTAACCCGTTGCATGAATACCCCGCAGGTAGGGGTATTCTCCCGGCAGACCGGAGTCATGCGGGGAGGTCGCCCCCGCCAGGTCGTCTGGGGTGTAAACTGGGCCCACGGGGATCTGTGAAGGCGTGGCGAAATGTTCGCGTCGCTGGGGGCGGGAGGCTGTACTTTCCGGCCGCGCGGCGTCCTCTTTCCGGGGTTGCTCCTGTTTATCGGACAGTGACAACGCGGCCTCCCATGGGTGTCCCGGGTCTGCTGCTGCTTAAATACTATGTTAAAACGGTGTCAAAACGTTGGCTGCAATCTGGATGACTGGAGCCAAGGTCCGACTGCCAGTGTAATTAGGCTGAGAAAGGGGTGTCAACGCCGCCGAGAACCTGGGCCATTGCACCCGGACGATGACCGGCGCCGGGAGTCTAGGAGGACACCAGGCGCACGAAACGCCGCCGCCCCACCTTGAGCACGTCCCTATCGTCCCAGTGTAGTTCCGGTAGTGTGAGGTCGCGGTTGACCGTGCGCCCGTCACCGGTTGCCCCGGGGATTATTTGCACGGCTCCCTGGTTAATTAATCGCTTGGCCTCGGCGGCGCTGGGGGCCAGTGAAGCGTCGACAATCAGCGCGCTCAACCGCCGTGAAGGGTCGGAGAAGTAACCTGCGGTTGGCGGCGAAAAGCCGGGGATGTCCTCGGGTATGTCCCGACGCTGCACCACCCGTTGAAAATTTTCCTGGGCGGCGGCGGCGGCGGAATCGTTGTGGAACTGGGATGTTATCTGCCAGGCCAACATCTTTTTGAGTTCCATGGGATTGACCGTGTTGGCGGCCAGAGACCTGGCCGCTTCGGCCAACTCAGCCTCTGGCATGTCGGTGAGATAGTCCAGATAAGGGATGATTAGCTCGTCGGGCAGGGACATCAACTTGCCGTACATGTCGTTGGGCGGTTCCTCCAACGCCACGTAGTTGCCCAGGCTTTTGCTCATCTTCTGGACGCCGTCGGTGCCCACCAGGATAGGCATCAGGAAACACTGCTGCGGCGTCTGGCCCATCATTTCCTGCAACTGGCGTCCCACCAGCAGGTTGAACATCTGGTCCGTGCCGCCGAATTCTACGTCGGACTCGATGGCCACCGAATCGTAGGCCTGGAGCAGAGGATAAAGGAACTCGGTAATGGCAATGGGACGGTGCTCCCGAAACCTCTTGGCAAAGTCGTCCCGCTCCAGGAATTGTGCCACGGTGAACCGGCCGGTGAGTCTTATCACGTCGGCTAGGTTGAAATCACCAAACCACTCGCTCTGCCACACTACCTTGGTCTGGTCCCGGTCCACCACCTTGAAAAACTGGCGTAAGTAGGAATCGGCGTTGGCGATCACTTCCTCGTGGGTCAGTTGAGGCCGGGTTGCCGACTGGCCGCTGGGGTCGCCTATCTGGGCGGTCCAGTCTCCGACGATCAGGATTACCTGGTGTCCCAGATTTTGCAATTGTCGCAGCTTTCGCAGGCCGACCGCGTGGCCCAGGTGCATGTCGGGACGGCTTGGGTCGAACCCCATTTTCAAACGCAGGGGCGACCCGGACTGGAGCAGCCGCAGAAACTCTTCCAGGGAGATTATTTCCTTGACGCCCCGGGTGGTGATGTTTTCTATGTCTACCGGGTCAAGCAATTGCCGCACCTTGGTCCCGGGCCAATTCCAGCCTGGCTTCTTCCACATCCCGACCTATCTGGGTGATCAAGGTTTCCAGGTCCGGGAACGTCTCCTGGTCCCGCAGCTTGGCCACGAATTCCACTCCGATTTCTTGGCCGTACAGGTCCCTGTCAAAGTCCAATATGTGGACCTCCACCACCCGCTCAGTCAGCCCCAGAGTGGGGCGGATTCCAATACTGGTCGCCGACGGAAGCCGCTTTCCATCGACGAGAGCCCAGGTGGCGTAAATCGCGTCTCCCGGCAGCATCAGGTCCGGGAACCACTCCAGGTTTGCCGTGGGGAATCCGAACTCCCGGCCCTGGCGGTTGCCCACCACCACTTTTCCTGTCATGGAGTGCATGCGGCCCAGCAGTCGGTTGCAGAGCGCGATTTCTCCCCGGGACACTGCCTCGCGAATGTTTCTGCTCTTTATCGGAGCCCCATCGTCGGCCAGGGGAGCCACGGTTTCCACCCAGAACCCCAGCTCTTGCCCCAGGTCCGTCAGGCGGTCAAACGTTCCTTCCCGGTTGTGACCCAGGGCGGTGTCGGGGCCCATTACCAAGCCCTTCATTTTCAGGAAATCCACCAGAACCGACGTGAAGTCCCGGGCACTCAACTGGGAAAGGCTCGGAGTAAATTCCAGGCCGACCACCAGTCGAATTCCGGCCTCTCTGAGAAGTCCGGCCCGTTGGTCCGGTGTCGTGAGATAGTTGACTTTGGTTGATGGACGGAGGACGGTAATGGGTTTGTTGGAGAACGTAATTACTGTGGGGAGAGACTGGTCCCCCGCCAACTCTATGACCCGGTTCAAAAGGTGGCGGTGGCCTTGGTGTACCCCGTCAAACACGCCCACGGTTATTACGGTCTCCCTTTCGGGGGCGACCTTGGCAAGCCGTTGGCGTAAACTCATGGCGAAAGTGTTCCCGTTGGTCGGTGAGTAGTCTTTAAAGCGGTAGAATTGGGGAGACCCACCGCGCAGTATAGGCGACGACCCTCACTACTGGTGCCTAAATCGATTCTTGGAAAGTGTGCGGATGGTAGCATAGGCGTTTTGGAGCGTCAACGGCAAACACCTTGTCTTAAATTCAAAAATCGTAAAAAATCAATGCTGGATTTATGGGAAAATAACTTCATGCTATGTATAATTCGGCTCTGGCGCCCTGGCGAGTTTGGCCCCCGTTGCGTGTAGTCGGAGGCCAGGCCAAGGGCCGGCGGCTGCGGGGAACGGTTTCTCCGGGCGCAAGACCCACGACGGAAAGGGTCAGATCGGCGATCTTTAACATCTTGACCCCGGATGTTTTCCGGGATGCCCGTGTGCTTGACCTCTACGCTGGGTCCGGCAGCCTCGGTATTGAAGCCCTGAGCCGGGGCGCAGCGTGGGGCGATTTTGTTGAGCGAGACCGCCGGCAGTGCGACGTAATCCGGGCCAACCTGGCCGATGCCGGGTTTGGCGGGCAGTCAAAGGTGGTCTGCGCCGATGTTTTGGCGGGTCTTTCCGGCCTGGCGGGTCCGTACCGGTTGGTGCTGATGGACCCCCCGTACCGGTTTGAGGGCTTGGGGGCTCTCTTGGAAACCATGGCGGGAGACGAAAAACTGTTGGAGGACAAAGGGACGTTGGTTGTGGGACATTCCAAACGCCTGGATCTCCAATCCGGCTACGGGGACCTGCACCGGTTCTCCAACCGCCGCTACGGGGACAACGTGGTGGACTTCTATTACAAAGGAGACGACGCATGGTGACCGCCCTGTATCCAGGCTCCTTTGACCCGGTCACTATGGGCCACGTGGACATTGCCTCCAGGGCCGCGGTCCTGTTCGAAAAATTGGTGGTGGCCGTCTACGCCACACCTTCCAAAGACCTGATGTTCAACGTTGACGAACGGGTGGAATTGTTTCAGGATGCCGTTCAGCATCTGGCCAACGTCGAGGTCATACCATTCGAGGGCCTGGTGGTGCGGTTGGCTCAAGACCTGGGCGTAGAGGTGATTGTTAGAGGCCTGCGAAGCGGCTCGGATTTTGAGAACGAATTCGACATGGCTTTTATGAACCGGAGGCTAACTCCGGATGTGGACATGGCGTTTTTTATGACTTCCCAGGAGCATAAGTTCCTGAGTTCGAGCCTTCTGAAAGAAGTCGCGCGCTTGGGTGGAGACATCACCGGTATGGTGCCTCCCTTGGTGGCGCAATTTGTAAACCAAAAATTTGGGTTACCGGTCCAGAAGTAACTTGCCAGGTAGAGGGGGGAACGTGGACATTATAAGTATCATAGATCGAATGGAATCACTTATGAACACCAGCAAGTCGGTGCCGGTCAGCGGCAACATTATTGTCGACAAGCACAAGGTGATGGAGTTGGTCGACCAGTTGCGTCTGTCCATCCCCCAGGAGATTCGCGCCGCCGAAGAGGTATTGGGGAGCAAGGACGAAATCGTTAACCAGGCCATGGTTGAAGCCAGGCGCACCCGGGTCCAGGCCGACGATGAGTACCGCACGCGCATGAACGACAATGAGATTTTGGCTAAAGCCCAAGCCCGAGCCGAAGAAACCATCCGGGAAGCCGAGCAGCGTTCGGCGAAACTTCTGAGGCAATCAGAAGAAGAAGCCAGGTCTCGCCGAGCCGATGCCGACGCCTATGCGTTGCGCAGTCTGCGTGCCCTGGAGCAGGAAATTAACGTGATCGCCGGTTCCGTCCGGAAAGGAATCGACTATTTGGCTGGACAGTCCGATGGGAACATGGTGTCTCCCGAGGTTGCCCTGGCTAACGACTAGGCCAAGGACCCACCGCCGAATCCCCGGGTGACCCTCCGGGGGATTCTGACTTTTTTCGGTTGCCCCTGCCCCGCCGGGTTTCGTTTAGAATTCAGGAGTTGGGGGCAACCGCCTGCGACGGCTCGCGGCGGTTGTGATGCGGTTCCGGGGCTCCTGCCAGGTCGCTGTAGTAACCCCGTATAGACTGGCGCAACTCTTCCAGCCGCTGCTCCACCCGTTGATTGAGCGTGCCTTCAGGGTACCTGCCGTCCTTTCCGCGTTCTCCCACAGGATGCCCGGTCAGTATTTCCATCCCCTCGTCGATGTTGTCTATGGCAAACACGTGGAAATTTCCGTCTTTAACGGCCTCCACAACGTCAGACCGCAACATCAGGTTCCGCAGGTTTCTCCTTGGCACTATCACGCCTTGCTCTCCGGTCAACCCCAGGACTCGGCACAAGTCAAACATTCCCTCAATCTTCTGGTTAACGCCGCCTATGGGTTGTATTTCCCCCTTTTGGTTTATCGACCCGGTAACCGCGATGCCCTGCTTGATCGGCAGTCCCGACAGGCTGGATAGGATGGCGTACAACTCGGTTGATGACGCGCTGTCGCCGTCGACACCTTCGTAGTTTTGTTCAAACGCCACACTGGCCGACAGGGCCAGCGGCCGGTCCTGCCCGTACTTGGCGCCCAGGTAGCCGCTGAGAATCAACACCCCCTTGTCGTGGGTGTTGCCGCTCAGCGACGCCTCCCGCTCGATGTTGATGACCCCTTCCCTGCCGGCGAAGATTTCGCTCGTAATTCTGGTGGGACGGCCGAAGCTGAAATCCCCCATGTCGTAAACGGCTAGGCCGTTGACCTGCCCCACCGTCTCGCCCGTTACGTCCAGCAGGATCGACCCTTGGGTTACCAATTCACGCAATCGCTCCTGGGGCAGGTTGTGCCGGTAGTCCCTTTGGGCCACCGCCTGGGTCACGTGAGCGCTGGAAACCAGCGTGCAGCCATCCTTCCTGGCCCAATAGTCGGCCTCAATCAGCAGGTCTTTTATCTGGCCAAACCTGGTAGACAGCTTGGACTGGTCGTTGACCAGCCGGGCGCCGTGCTCCAACACCCGGGCAGCGGCCCCGGCATCGAAGGCCAGCAGCCTCTCATCCCGGCAGGTGGCGCAGATGAACGAGCAATAGGCTTCCATGGTTTCCTCGGTAAGCGTCACCTGGTGGTCAAACTCGGCTTTTACCTTGAAATAACTTTTGAACTCCTCATGGTCCGTGGTGGTCAGAGTACGGTAAATCAACTCGTCCCCGATGATTATCACCTTCACGTCCAAAGGCATAGGTTCCGGGCGCAGCCATACCGGGGACAACAGAGCGCCCTGCTCCGCCGGGTCCTCCAATCCGATTTCCCGGTTCCTGATGACCCGCTTCATCGCTTCCCATACTCCAGGGTACAACAGCAGGTCCCTGGCGTTGATGACCAGGTAACCGCCGTTGGCGGTGTGAAAGGATCCCGGCTTCAGCATGGTGTGGTCGCTGAATTGAGGCCCGGTCGCCGCGGGCCGTTCGATACGCCCGAAAAGGTTCCGCCAATTGGGATTCAGTTCCTCTACGATCGGGGCCGAGGTTGCGCCGGAGTTGTCCACCAGCACGTTGACCTCAAATGGCAGGAACGGATTCCGCGCCAGTGCTGAAGCGCCGGGAGCGGGGACCGGTAAAGCGTCGCCGGGGGGATTGGCCGAGGGTGAACCAAACAGGTTCAAGTGGTCCAGGACGTACTCCACGGTGCGAGTCAGGTACGTCGCCAGGTCGGGCGCGGGAGAAGCGGATTCCATGAGCTCGGTAAACAACTGGTTGACCCGGATGCTGGATGAATCGCGCTCTAACCGGAGAATCTGGTCCGCGGTGGTGTTCTCTGCCTGTCTGACAGAGGCCACGGTGACCTGCGCGCGCTGCATCAGGATGGTCCGGGCTTGCTCGATCTCCTGCTGCTGCTCCGGCGACAGCGCTCGATGCTCCTCCGGGGACAGGGGTTGACTGCCCTTCACTGGGAAAATGGACAGCCCCGCTGGAGAAAACTGGACTGCAAATCCTGCAGACCGGGCAGCCTGTTCCAATGCCTCGGTCAGTTGTTGGGTTGTCTGCCTCCCGGAGGTCTCTATTTCCTGTCGCCGGGCTTGGAACTCATCACCCTGGAAAACCTTGGGTATTTCTTCCCGGAGCGCCAACAGGGCGCTGACCAACTGGCTGCGGACTGTCCTGGCCAAGCCTTGGGGCAGGCCGAGGGCTTTGGGCCGGTCAAGGTCGTCGAAGTTGTGAACGTAGCACCAATCTTCAAGCGGTTTTCTACGTTCCAGACTTGCCCGGTTTTCCATGATACCTTGAAGCAAAGACTTGATGGCGCTGGTCTTGCCGGTTCCCGTCAACCCGGTGACGAAAAGGTTGTAACCGGGCTTGTCCACCTCTAGCCCGAAACGGATGGCCTCCAGGGCTCGGTCCTGTCCGATAACCCGGTCCAAAGGCGGTATGTCGTCGGTACACTCGAAATGGAACTCCGACTCATCGCATTTCCAACGGGTCATTTCCCAAGGGACGCGGCAGTCTTTGGCTGCGAGCATCGAATCCTCCGGTGGATTAGGTGGATTGACGGTGGATTAGGTGGATTGATTGTATTTTGGGTCGTTCTCGTCACCCGTCTTTGGCGCCATTATACATAGCCGTGCCTACGGCAAGAGCTACGGCCCGGAAGCAGTCCAGGGTCATTGCGCCCGCTTTCCGCCTTCGCTGACCCAACGCCGGCGCCGGGCGCATTCCGGTTGACATTGATTTTGCGCAAGGAATACAATTTTCGCAGCCAACGGCTGCTTACGGAGGCGTCAGGAATGCTGGAAATGACTATTGACAGCATCAGGGTCAGTCCGATGAACTATCAACGGGTAGTAATCTTGAAAGAGAAGGACTCCGACCGCTACCTGCCCATCTGGATCGGACCGGCCGAGGCCGACTCCATAGCGGTCAAGCTTCAGGACCTGACTGTACCGCGGCCCCTGACCCATGACCTCCTTAAGACGGTGATTGACAGCCTTGGCGGAGCCGTCCAGCATATTCTGGTCAACGACCTCCAAAACGACACCTTCTACGCCAAAATCTCCATCAAGTACGGCGAAGACGCCAAGGAAATCGATTGTCGCCCCAGCGACGCGGTGGCGCTGGCCGTCCGGGCCCAGGTGCCCATCTTTGTAGAAGAATCCGTGTTGGACAAAGCCGGTATAAAACTGGATAAGGAAACGGGCAAACCCCTGACCGGCGAGACACTTGAGGAGGCCAAACCGCCGGAGGTCAAAGAAGAGGAATTGCGACGTATGTCTGCTTTTACCGATTTCATTGACTCCCTGGATTTAGAGGACTTCGGAAAGCAGAACCCGGCCCGATGACCGACCGGTAGGTCTAGGCCGGTTCACCGGTTCAATCGATCTTGCTTGAGGCGCCTTGCGCCTGGGTATGTTTTCGGACACGGACTCCGAATTTCGTAGCTCCAACGTCGATTGACATTTAAAATTCATGCTGCTAAGATTCCCGACGCTCTGTGAGGGGCTGAATTTGACGAAAGTCCCCGACACGTGGTTGATCGTCTTGCGATTGACTGGCCTGGGTTGGTTTGTAGCAGTAAGCATCATCCTGGGTGTAGTTGGGGGATTGGGACTAGATAGACTCCTTGGAACCACGCCCCTGTTCATTCTGCTGGGTACTGTCTTGGGAAGTGTTGTCGCGTTCTGGGGCCTGCTTAAAATGGTGACTCCCGTTCTAAACAGCGTCAGGAACAACGGCGGCGGCGCCCAAGGGTCAAAACGCCCGGGGAGTGACTGCTAGTGCCGTCGGGCGCTTTGGCCAAACGATTGGTCCTGGTTTCCGGTCTCGCCCTGGCCGTACTGTTAATTGTTGGCTTTGTCGTGGGAGCCATCGGCTCGGCCATGTTCGGACGAGAGGCTCCCTTCGTTAGCAAACCGGAAATTCACCTGCCACCCCAACCCATATTTCCCGCATCCGTCCGTGACCAACAACTGGGATTGACCCCGGACGCGGAAAAAGCCGCGGAAACTCAAGAGGGTGCCGAGGAGGTCGCCGGACACAGCGAGAGCGCCGAGGAATCCTCCGGGCACGACGAGGCCGCTGCCGGTGGGGAAGAGCACCACGTGGAACCGGTCGCGGTGACCAGGTTCACTGTCACCAATACCCTTCTTTCAGCCTGGTTCGCCACGTTGGTGCTGATCCTGTTCTTCTTGCTGGGGGCCCGAAAGAAAAGCCTGGTGCCGGGACGCTTCCAGGGCTTGATCGAAATCCTGGTGGAAGGCGCTTACTCTTCCTGTAGCGGTGTTTTGGGACCGGAGTTGGCCAGGAAGGCTTTCCCGGTCATCGCGACGATTTTCTTCTTCGTTTTGTTCAACGCCTGGCTGGCATTGCTCCCTTTCTATCAATTCTTGGGGTTCGTTCAGGACGGGGAGATAAAAGCCCACCTGCTCCGGTCGGCGGGCACCGACCTCAACATGCCCTTGGCCCTGGCCCTGATTTCATTCGCCTTTGTGGAATACTGGGGATTTCGGGTGCACGGGGCCGGCTACCTCAAGAAATTCTTCGCCCTGGGCAACCTGTTCCGGCTACGGCCTTCGGGCTTGATCGACGTCTTTGTCGGCTTCCTGGAACTGATAAGTGAACTGGTGCGGGTGGTTAGCTTCACCTTCCGATTGTTTGGCAACATGACCGCCGGGGAAATCCTGGTGGTGATGGTGACCTTCTTGGTCCCGTTCGTCGCCACCCAGTTCGTATTTGGCCTGGAGTTGTTGGTGGGCCTGATTCAGAGCATAATTTTCGCAGGCTTGACTTTGGTCTTCCTGTCGGTGGCGGTGCGCCACCAAGAGCATTAAAACTGTAGCCGGAGCTTTGCCCCGGCAAAGCGATGCCGCTCGGGGTAGCGCGAATATTCTAGGAGGATGAACTGGTATGCTCCCTGTCCTATTGCAAGCATTCACTACGGAGGCTGCTCAATATATTGGCGCCGGCCTGGCCATTGGCTTTGGGGTCGTTGGTCCGGGTATCGGCATTGGAATTTTGGGTTCGGGGGCCATGTCCGCAATCGGCCGCAATCCCGAGGCCGCCGGCCAAATCACCACCAACATGATTTTGGCCATCGCCTTCGCCGAAGCGTTGGGCATCTACGCCCTCATTGTAAGCGTAATCCTGCTGTTCGTGGTGTGACATGACAGCCCTAGGCTTAAATATACCCAGCCTGGTCGCCTACCTGCTCAACTTTGCGATCCTGCTGGCCATCCTGTCCTGGTTTGCCTATAAACCTGTGATGCGCTCGTTGGACCAGCGGTCTGAGCGTATCCGGGAAAGCTTGGAAGCCGCCGAACGGGCCCGGGATGAAGCCGCCAGCTCTCGGGCGGCGATAGAAGAGCAGGTGAACGAGGCCCGGAGGGAGGGCCAACGGATGTTGGACCAAGCCAGGGAAGCTGCCGACCGGTTTCGTGAGGAAGAGATGGGCCGCGCCCGGCAGGAAGCGCAGGACTTTGTGGAGCGGGCCCGGGTCGACATCCAGCGGGAACGGGACGCTGCCCTCGTGGAGGTCCGCACCAACTTTGGGGACCTGGCGATAACCGCGGCGGAACGGGTTATCCGCAGGTCACTGGACCGCCAGGCTCACCAGGACCTGGTCTCTCAGGTCTTGGAAGAAGGGGACGCCCTGTACACGGGTCCAAGGGGTTAAACACCTATGGCCCAAAAGGTCTCAGGGAAGCGGTACGCCCAGGCCATATTCGAGTTGGCTCTGCGCGAAGAGCAGGCAGAGTCGTGGTCCACCCAGCTTGAAATGGCCCAAGGGGTCCTTCAAGACCCCGAGTTCAACGCATTTCTGAAACATGCCGATGTTTCGATTGAGCAAAAAACCGGGTCCATCGACACGGTTTTGAGCGAGCTTCACCCATTGGTCCGCAACACGATGCACGTGCTGGTTGCCCGCGGCCTGGTTGACCTGGCTTCCGATATCCGGGAATCGTATGCCGAACTCCTGGACCAGCACTTGGGGCGTCAACGCATTGGCGTTACCTCGGCAGTGGACCTGGACCAGGTCGAATTGGACCGCATCGCCGCGTTCGTATCCCGTCTTATTCGCAAGGAAGTGGTGGTGTCTACCCAGGTGGACGAATCCATCTTGGGCGGCGTCGTTATTAATATTGGCGATCAGTTGCTGGACGGCAGCACCCGGTCGCGCTTGGAATCGCTGCGCACCCGCCTGCACTCACCGGCGTCAACTGCCGGTTCTTGAGCCGGGGTCTCTGGATCTTTTTTGGGGTTTTATGAGTTCTAATCAGGCCGGCAAGTCCTAAGGAGAACCGCGAATGGCCATTAGGGGACAGGAAATAGTTTCTCTGATCAAACGCCAGATTGAGGAGTTTGGCGGAGACCTTACCCTGGTGGATGTGGGCACCGTGGTCCAGGTGGGCGACGGAATCGCCAGCATCCAGGGGTTGCAGGGAGTGGGGTCCAACGAATTGTTGGACTTCGGCAACGATGTACTGGGTTTGGCCCTGAACTTGGAAGCCGACCTGGTGGGCGCCGCTATTCTCGGAGACCCGAACACGGTCAAAGAGGGCGACCGGGTCCGCTCAACCGGAAGGATCATCGAGGTTCCGGTTGGGGAAGCCCTTATGGGACGAGTGGTCGACCCGATGGGGCGGCCGCTGGACGGAAAAGGTCCCGTCATTACCAACCAGACCCGCTCTGTGGAACGAATTGCTCCCAACGTGGTGGTCCGCAAATCGGTGGATACCCCGGTCCAGACCGGCATCAAGGCCATCGACTCCATGATTCCGATTGGCCGGGGCCAGCGCGAGCTCATTATCGGCGACCGCTCCACCGGCAAGACGGCGATCGCCCTGGACACCATCATCAACCAGAAGGGCGGAGACCTTATTTGCATCTACGTGGCAATCGGCCAGAAACAGGGGAAAGTGGCCCAGGTGATCGCTACGCTGGATGAGGCCGACGCCATGGGCCACACCATTGTGGTCAACGCCGGCGCGGCCGATGCGGCGCCGCTTCAATACATAGCTCCTTACGCCGGCTGCGCTATCGCGGAACAGTTCATGGATGAGGGAAAGGACGTGCTCATCGTCTATGACGATTTGACGAAGCACGCCTGGGCCTACCGGCAAATGTCCCTGCTGCTGCGCCGGCCCGCCGGACGAGAGGCCTATCCCGGGGACATCTTCTACCTGCACAGCCGGTTGTTGGAGCGGGCCGCCCGGCTGGACGACGACCATGGCGGCGGTTCCATCACTGCCTTGCCGGTCATTGAAACCCAGGCCGGCGACGTGTCGGCGTACATTCCAACCAACGTGATTTCAATTACCGATGGACAAATTTACCTGGAGCCGGAGCTATTCAACGCCGGTATTCGTCCGGCGGTTAACGTTGGCCTTTCCGTCTCCAGGGTTGGCGGCGCGGCTCAAACCAGGGCGATTCGCCGGGTTGCCGGCCAATTGAGGTTGGAGTTGGCCCAGTACCGGGAATTGGCCACCTTCGCCCAGTTCGGCACGTCAGACTTGGACGCAGCTACCACGGAGCAGCTGACGCGGGGCCAACTCGCCACCGAGATTCTCAAGCAACCCCAATACCGGCCGCTGTCCCTGGCTGAAGAGGTGATCATTTTGTTTGCCGTAAACGCGGGGTTGCTGTCGGACATACCCCTGGACCGGTGCGCCGACTTCCAGGACCATTTGTTTCGCCACGTGGCTTCAACTCACCCGGACATCGGTCCGGCAATCACCGAAAGCGGCAACCTGACGCCAGAGTTGGAAGCCCGGTTGACCGAGGTTACCAACGAGGCCAAGGCGGGGTTCAACGCCTAGGTCATGCGGTTGCCGGAGCACACATGATAATCCCAGGCCCACGATAAAATGCCCAGTGTAAGAGACATACGCCGCCGCATCCGCAGCGTGGAAAACACCAGCAAGGTTACCAACGCCATGTCCCTGATCGCCGGGTCCAAGATGCGCCGGGCACAGCAGGCGGTAACCCAGGGACGGCCTTTTGCGGAAAAAATTCAGGACGTGATCACCCACCTGGTCGCCCAACCGGCTGACGAATCCGATGTGGTGCATCCCCTGCTTCAGGTAAGGCCGGTCCAAAGGATTGGAGTTCTGGTAATCAGCCCCGATCGAGGACTCTGCGGAGGCATGCACTCTAACCTGAACCGAGCGGTTGCCCAATTCATTGTGGCCCAGACTGCGCCGGTGAGAGTGATCGCCGCGGGGCGCAAAGGCCGGGACTTCATGATTCGTACTGGTCAGGACGTGCAGGCGGTGTTCACCGATCTGGGAGAGCGCCCGGACCTGGCCGACACGATCGCTATGTCCCATCTGGTCATCGACGCTTACATGGAAGGAGAGGTTGACGAGGTGTACCTGGCTTACACCAAGTTCGTCTCCACTGTGTCCCAAGAACCGGTGGTCGAGCGGTTGCTGCCGGTAACGCCCGCCGAGCTGACCGGTGCGGAAAGGGTTGGCTACATCTACGAACCCGACAGCCTTTCAGTGCTGGAAAGCCTGCTCCCGCGCTTTGCAGAGATGGAAATTTACCATTCCTTGTTGGAGTCCATCGCCAGCGAGCAGTCGGCCCGCATGGTGGCTATGCGAAACGCCACCGACAACGCCAACGGCCTGGTGGAAGATTTAACCTTGGTTATGAACAAGTTGCGCCAGGACAGCATCACCAACGAGCTTCTCGATTTGATCGGAGGCCAAATAGCCGTGGAAGGCTAACGGGCCTGAAGAGGTTTCGGCGGGCGCCCATTCAAGAATTCCGAGATACCCAAGACTTCAGGGACCCGTAGGGGAGAAAGCAATGGCCACCGGAAAAGTAACGCAGGTAATCGGCACGGTTGTCGACGTGGAGTTTCCCCCCGACCAACTGCCCAAGCTGTTTGACGCCTTGGACTTGGACAACGGCGGTGAAAAACTGGTCCTGGAAGTCCAACAGCATGTCGGCAACAACTGGGTCAGATGTCTGGCCCTGGGAGCCACCGACGGTTTGGCGCGGGGCGTCGCGGTAAATGACACCGGCCAGAAGGTGATGGTGCCCGTGGGGCCGGAAACCCTGGGACGCCTGTTCGACGTTACCGGAACGCCTCTGGATAACCTGGGGCCCGTGGAAGCCGGCCAGACCTGGCCGATACACCGGGACCCGCCTGCTTTCGATAACCAAAATCCCGGAATCGAAATCCTGGAGACCGGGATCAAAGTATTCGACCTGATTACCCCGTTTATGAAGGGCGGCAAAATCGGCGCTTACGGCGGCGCCGGTGTCGGAAAGACCGTAATCATCCAGGAGTTGATCCGAAACATTGGTGCGGTCCACAAGGGTGTTTCGGTTTTCGCCGGAGTCGGCGAACGGTCCCGGGAGGGCAACGACCTTTGGCACGAAATGCAAGACTCGGGTGTGCTGGAGAACACCGTCCTCGTGTTCGGCCAGATGAACGAGGCCCCGGGTGTGCGCGCCAGGATCGGTCTCACCGGGTTGACCATGGCCGAGTTCTTCCGGGATGAGCGAAATCAGGACGTCTTGCTGTTCATCGACAACATCTACCGTTACATCCTGGCGGGAATGGAGGTCTCGGCATTGCTGGGGCGCATGCCCTCCGCGGTGGGTTATCAGCCGACCTTGAGCACCGAGATGGGCGCCCTTCAAGAGCGCATCACCTCAACCAAAGACGGTTCTATAACGTCCTTTCAAGCCATCTACGTCCCCGCCGACGACTACACTGATCCGGGGATCGTCACGACCTTCGGGCACCTGGACGGTGTGGTGTCCCTGGAGCGCTCTCTGTCAGCCCAAGGCCTCTATCCCGCGGTGGATCCGCTCGCCTCCTACTCCCGGATCCTGGAACCCCGGATTGTCGGAGAGGAGCACTACCGGCTGGCCCGCGCGGTGCAGCAGGTGCTCCAACGCTACAAAGACCTTCAGGACATCATCGCAATCCTGGGCATTGAAGAACTGTCCGAAGAAGACAAGCTAACGGTAATGAGGGCCCGCAAAATCCAGCGCTTCCTGACCCAACCCTTCTTCGTGGCCGAGACCTTCACCAACCAACCCGGCAAGTACGTGCCGGTCCGCGAAACCGTGCGTGGGTTCGCCGAAATTCTGGACGGCAAACACGACAGCCTGCCGGAGCAGGCGTTTTACATGGTGGGATCCATAGACGAGGCAGTCGAAAAGGCCGAACAAATGCAGGGAACCAGGTAGTTAACCCAATGGCTAAGATGCGGTTGGAAATCATTACCGCCGAACGGCAGGTTTACAGCGAGGAGGTAGAGGTCCTGGTTGCGCCGGGAATCGAGGGCGAGTTGGGGATTTTGCCCCATCACGCCCCGCTCATGACGGCATTGCAGCCGGGTGAGCTTCTTATCAGGAAAGACGGCGAAGAGACCTACTTGGCGGTGACCGGGGGCTTTCTGGAAGTCATCGGCAACACGGTGACCATCCTTGCCGACGCCTGCGAGCGGTCCGACGAGATCGACGAGCAAAGGGCTCAAGAAGCCATGGACCTGGCCCGGGAGCGGTTGGAGCGCCAGGACATCGATATCCAGTTGGAACAGGTGGCGGTGTCCATGCGGCGGGCCCAAGTCAGACTTAACGTGGCGCGGCGACGGCGGGCCCGGAGCACTCCGGGCGTAGCCGGCCAGCCCTCATGACCTCTGCCCATTCCAAGCGCCCTCCGGAGTTTTCGGCCCGAAACTCCGGCTCAAACGCGGCCCGGTTAATCCGGTTTGCCGCTCAGGTAGAAGGTCATCGATTGGAGGGACAGGATCGGATCGATGTTTCGCACCCTGACGCCCCTTTGCACCTGGGGGGTGATGGGAGCGTAATTCAGAATCGCCTGGACTCCGCATTCGACCAACTGGTCGACCACTTCCTGCGTCCTATTCACCGGCACAGCCACGATTGCTATCGATATTTGCTTTTCTCGCACCACCCGGTCTAGTTGGTCCATCGGCAAGACCGTAAGCCCGGCTATTTCCTCTCCGACCACTCCGGGGTCCCCGTCGCAGGCCGCGACCAACCGGAACCCGTCTGGGGTGAATCCGGGGTAGCTCAAAATCGCCCGGCCCAACCGGCCGACTCCCACCACGGCCACGTTCCACTGGACGTTTAACCCCAGGATTTCCTTGAGCCGGTCCAAAAGGTGAACAACATCATAGCCTCGTCCCTGTTTGCCGAATCGGCCAAAGTAGCTCAAGTCCTTGCGGATCTGCGCCGGTGTAACCTGCAGCAGACCTCCAAGTTGATGAGAACTGACCACTTTGGTCCCCTCTTCCAATAGGCGGCTAAGGATGCGCACATATTGTGGCAGGCGCGTTACAACCACCTCTGGTACTTCTACCGGACTCGGTTGGCGAATTGAAGGGTTAGCCGCCATGCATTGGACCCACCTTGAACACAGGAGATTGTCGGTGGCCCGCCTTCGGCGGGAATTTGAGTGCCGGCGCACATTTGCGCTTGGGAAAACGTCTGTCGATTTCCTGGATTGACGCCATTATAACCGATATTATGGTATTGCTTTGGGAATTGCTCAATCGGGACTCGTAATCACGCTCGGCGTCGGGTTTGGGGACAAACGGTAGCTTGCGCCTTGAGTATATAGGCGCCATTGAAGGAGGGACAAGTTGCACGTAGGCGTCTGCCGGTTGTCATTATTCCTGCCCGGCTCCGGCAGCCTGAAGGCAAAGCGCCAGACCTCCCGGTCATTGGCAGACCGCATCCGGAACCAATTCAATGTGTCTGTGGCCGAGGTAGAGGACAACGACCTGTGGCAGCGACTGACGTTGGGCGTTAGCTGTGTGAGCAACGACTCCGGCCACGCCCATGAGATGCTCTCCAGGGTTGTTTCCTTTGTCGAGTCTGCGAGAGGGGATTTTGAGGTTTTGGACGTCGATACCGAGATCATCTCCGGTATTTAGTAGTGGAAACCGCAGACAGCGGGCTATAATTAGCAGCTACCGGTTCTCCGGATAACGGATTCCTCATGAAGGCACACTCTTGACGCTCCAGACCAGCCTTTGTAGACTTTCGGACGAAGACGAAAGCAAGACGAGTACGGGCCCTAGGGGCCGCAGGCTCGTCAAGCCGCGGAGGATCAACCGAGGGCTTATTCGGAATCGGACCGCGGCAGCTTCGAGTTAATAAAACCACTTTAAGGAGGACCCACAATGTATGCAGAAATGGACAGTGTCGAGGCCGGCCTAAAATTCAAGACTCGGGCCGGGCTGATCGTCGAGACCACCGGAGTCAGCCAGCAAATAGAAAACCTCGAATTGCATGTCCACGAGGTGGTAATCGTTGAGGGCGAAGGGCAGGGTGAGAAATACCTGCACAATTTAGACTTCGCGGAGCAAGTCTAGTATTACAACGTCAGTTCAGGGAGGGATGTGGGGTGATGCCCGCATGGCGGCGCGGCGCTTGGCATGGGAGCGTTTGGCCCGTTCGTTACTGTCCTGCGTATCCTCAAGCCACCGCAGCAACTCGGTTGGCCCGAACCGTTCCCGGGGCAGCATTTCCCGCACCACCCGGTAGACCTGCGGCCTCGTGATCCGGGGCATCTTTCCCCCCCCAAGCCTGTTGCAGGCTCAGCAGAAAAGCTCCGCCCAGCAGGCACAGGGCCACGTGGTGATGCCAGCCAGCCCAGGTGCGGGTCTCGTACTCGTCCAGGCCTACGTCGCTTTTCTCCGTCTCAAACTCCGTTTCTATACGCCAACGGGAGCCTCCCACGTATGCCAGGGTCTCCAACGGGGTATCCTCCGGAGCATTGGACAGGTAGTAGCGGGGTTCGCTGCCGTCCCGGTTCCGGCGGTAGACGGCCCAGTGGATTTCGCCGGGCTTGCGCCTGCTGGTCGGTCGCACCCTCTGGGCGCTGAAAAGGTAGCTGCGTGGCCCCTGGCTTCCCTCGGCCACCGTAATCTCACGCCAGGCCTCCTCCGGCAACTCGTCGCTGCGCTGCTCCATGGTCCGGCGCTGACCGTCTCGCAGCCTGGGTTTGCGGGGACGCCCGAATCCCTGATACTCCGCACTGGTCCAGGCAGGCTCCGGCGGCCACACCGTAAAGCCGGACGGAACGTCCAGCACGTACCACATCCCCAAGGCCGCCAGGCCCTCCCGGAAGGACGGCGACATCCCAAAGGCGTCGTCCGCCGCGACCCATCCAGCCTTCAGGTGGCCCCGCTCCTGTGCCCGCCCCACCATCTCCAAGGCCAACTCCGTCTTGGACCGGTAGCCCTGCCTATCCTCCGGCACACCCGCCGCCTCACACCGGTCTTTGTCCGAGGTCCAACTCTCGGGCAGATACAGCCCCTTGTCCACCAATGCCCGTCCCAACGGGCTGACATAGGCCAGGAACATCCCCGCCTGGCAGTTGGCCACCTTCCCCAGCCTCCCGCAGTACTGCCGGGCCACTCCCACCGACTTCCTCCCCTGCTTGGGAAAGTCGCTGCCGTCCAGCACCCACACCCCTTCCGGTTGCTCCAGCCGGGTTCCCAGGTACTCCTGCAGCCGTCCTATAATCACCTCATCGTCCCAGGGAGAATCGGTGAGAAACCGCTGCATCCCTCGGGCTGACCCCGGAACCGTCTCCGACAGGTTCTCAGCGTTGCGCCGCTCCCCAGACTGTACCAGCAGGGCCTGGAGATAATGACCGCTGTGCTCTCGCGTCTCCCGGCGGCCAAACAGCGGCGCGAAGTAAGCGTGAAAATCCCGAAATGACCCGTACACCTGCTCGAAAGCTGCCGCATCCACATCCCCACCTCACCTGCCTATTCCCTCTCCAGCTACACAGTTATCCTATCAAACTAACTGACGTTGTAATACTAGAAGCCTGCGGTGAACCCCCGCCGGTTGCCCGTCACCCAGTTGTATCGGGCTTGCCGTTAATGCACCGTAAAGTTGTCTCCGCGGGTGAACCCCGGCTTTAACAATCCGGGACCGCAGAGGAACCACTGGAAAAATCCCCCGCTCCAAATCTGGGGAGGGGGACTTAACATTGTCTCCGGGAATGCAGCGCGTTCCTGAAGGTAACGTCGCCTCTTTGGGAAGTGGACCCGTCGGCTTTTTCGGCGAGCCACCGCCCCCGAACGTGGGCCGACGTCTTTTTGTTAAGGGCTCTCTCTAGGGATGGACGTCGGCGATGCTTCCGGTTCTCCGGGCCTAGCTCACCCGCTCTTGAATTGCCTTCATCAGGTCCTGAAGATCGGGGAAAATGTGGGCGTCGGGCTCGTGACGGTGCTCTGCCACCACGTCGCCGTCAATGATCACGTCGAATTTTCCATGAGGGCCGGGGGTGAGTTTGAAGGTGCTGATGTGCTCCCCCACTCGGCTCAACGCTTCTCCTGCCATCCAGGCAGCACGGAGGGCGTGGCCTCAATCCCAGCAATAAAGAATTTCCAACTCCATCTTTTTGTCAGTCGCCATATCTTCCTCCCTGCAGCGCCCATGACCGCTTGAACCAAGCCGATTCGGACCTAATTGCGCCACATGGCCGAATAATATGGCCGTAGGATGTCAAAGTCAATCGGACAGCCGGGTCCTCCGGCGCAATCGGATTCTAAAGTCGGAGGACTCGCGGAAACCGGTTTGGTCAAAGAGTTGGCGCTGCGGTATTCCCCGGCTCCTCCCCCGCTTAACTCTTACTCTGCTCGGTGCGCCTCTTCGTAGCCGCTGGGTTCCCCACTGTTCAGGTCGGCCATAAATTGTTCCAGGGTGTTCCAGTATTTCTCGCCGCCACTGGTGGAAGTGTCGTTGTGGGACGCTTGGGGCAGAACTAGAAACCTTTTCGGCTCGTTGGCTGCGTCGAACAACTTTTCCGCCTGGGCCGGTGGGACCACGTCGTCCAGCGCGCCGTGGACGATCAAAACCGGCCGGATTACCTGAGCAATTGTTTTAACGGAGTCAAATCTCCCCCGGGTTAACCATCCCACTGGCAGCAACGGGCATCCCAATTTCGCCATGTCCTCCACCGAGGAGAACGGCGAAACCAGGACTAGCCCCAAGGGAGGCTCGGCCGTAGCGAGATTCACCGCGACCGCCGCCCCCAGGGACCGCCCAAAGTACACGATTTTCCCCGACGTAACTCCAGGCCGTTGTTTCAGGTATTTCAGGGCTGCCCTTGCGTCCGCATAAGCGCCTTGCTCGGTGGGCTTCCCTTCGCTTTGCCCGTAGCCTTGATAGTCAAAGATCATCACGTTAACGCCCAACCGGTGGTGGACCATTGCCACTTCTTCCACCCGGTGGGATATGTTGCCGCCGTTCCCGTGCAGCCACAGCCACGTAATCGAGTTTTCCGCGGTCTTGCTCGGTACAAACCAGCCGTGCAGCCTGCGTCCCTCGACGGTGGTGAAGTTGATCTCCTCGTAGGACAAGCCGGCCTTTCCGGGATGAGCGATCAACTCCCGAGTGGGGAAGAAGATGAACGTGCTTTCCAACTGGGTCCACAGGAAACCCATAATCACACACAGCGTCAGAGCCAATCCCACTGTCGCCACTAGCCATGGGGCCAACCGGCGCCGGTTGAGGGCCGTCATCCGGCGGGCGTGAGACTAGCGGAACAGCCGGGCAAAGAGATTAACCAGCGCCGTCAAGGCAAGGCTCAGGAGAAGCATAGTCACCAGCGGCGCGAAAATGGTTACGCCGCCTTTTCGGAATAACAAGTCCCCGGGCAGACGACCCAACAGCGGGATCTTGGGGGCTAGGGCCAAGACCACTCCCACGGCCAGCAGCGCCAGCCCCAGTGCGATTAGAAGCCGGCCTAATCCGTGGATTTCCAAGTCACCCCGGCGGGCGATTCCCCGACGCGGTGCTATTGGGGGGAGGGGTCAGCTCGAGGGCAAGATTTGGTGGATAGGAGGTTGTTTCCTTTTCCACCGCCGCCTTTTTCCCGGCCACCTCCCGCACTTCGGGGCATGAGGACTGGCAATCGGGGCACCAAATCTCCTCTCGGGCTACCAGCAGCAGGTTGTCCAGCTTGACGGTGTAGCTGTCAATCTCGCAATGGCAAACGCCGCACTTACGCAACACCGTAACATCGGGTTTGGGCAGTGGAAGCGGCATGGTGCTTTTCTCCCGGGTTCCTCTTCCTTGGCGCTGACCCCCTAACGCTGGCCGGGAAATTGGCGTTAGGTCAATCCTCCAGGCTTTCCGCCAACAATTCCAAAACGTCCTTGGCTTGCTTGGTCTGGTCCATGCCCTTGGCTTGAATACCCTCGGTCAACATCTGCATGCAGAAAGGACAGGAAACCCCTACGGTGTCGGCGTCGGTGGCCAGGAAGTGATCGGTGCGGGCGTGGTTGATTCGCGTTCCCTGACTTTCCTCTATCCACATATGCCCGCCGCCGGCTCCGCAGCAAAAGCCTCTTTCCCGGCAGCGGGGTTCCATTTCAACCAACGTCAAACCTGGAATCGCTTTGGCAATGTTCCTGGGCTCATCATAAACTCCGTTGTGGCGGCCCAGGAAGCAGGAGTCGTGGTAGGCCATCGTCGTGTTGACCATTTTGATGGGTTTTACCCGCCCATCCTGGATAAGTTCGTCCACGTATTGGCTGTAGTGCAACACCTGGTAATCGCCGCCAAACTCGGGGTACTCGTTGCGCATCGTATTGAAACAGTGGGGGCAGATTGTGACAATCTTGGTGACCTTGTGGCGGTTCAGGGTTTCGATGGCCTGCTGGGCCAAGATCTGAAAAAGGTATTCATTCCCCATGCGGCGCGCCGGGTCTCCGGTACAGCTCTCCTCCTCACCCAGGATTGCGAAATCCACTCCGGACGACTTCAAAACCTTGACCATAGACCGGGCAATGCCCTGACTGCGTTGTTCCAAGGCGCCGGTGCACCCCACCCAGAAAAGCACCTCCGCGCCAGGGTTTTCCGCTATGGTTGGCACGTCCAGTCCTTCAGCCCAGTCGGTGCGCGAGAATTGGGTGCCCCGCCAGGGGTGCCCGCGTTGTTCCATGCTGAGCAGGGCGTTCATCCCCGTTTCCGGGATTTTTGATTCTTCCAGCACCAGGAAACGCCGCATGTCCATTATCGTCGGAATGTGCTCAACCACTACCGGGCACTCTTCCATACAGGCGCCGCAGGACACGCAATCCCAGATGGCTTGCTCGGGGATCGCCTGGCCGATCAGCGGCGTCGGCTCGGTGTGTTCAGGATTCCGGGCGCCCTGGTGGCCGATGGCAACCATGTGGTCTTTCAGGTTCTCCACTATGTGCATCGGCGAAAGCATCTTGCCCGTCAGGTTGGCGGGACAGGCGTCGGTGCAACGCCCGCAAACCGCGCAGGCGAACCCGTCCAGCAGTTGTTTCCAGGTGAAATCTTGCACCCGTCCCGCTCCGAAGCGTTCCGCGTTTTCCAGGTCCATTGATGCCAACGCCCCTCGGGGTTCCAATGACCGGAAGAAAGCGTTGAGAGGGGCGGCAATCATGTGCATGTGCTTGGAAAATGGAATATATATGGCGAACCCCAGGATAATTCCCAGGTGGACCCACCAGAACACGCCTTGCAGAACATTTGCTGCGCCCTGGCTAATTCCCACAGCGTTGAACCAGCGGCCTAACGCACCGCCAACCAGGACCTGGGCTTCCGGGCCGGCGCCGCCCGAAGCCACGAAGAACCCGTGGGTCAGCAGCGTGGAAACCATTAGCGCGGCAATCATCGCCACTACGATCACCGAGTCCAGGTTTCGGGTTAGGTCGAAGCTCAAACGCCGTGGCTGGACCACCCAACGGCGGACCAAGGCCCACGCCAACATGACCAACAGGACAACCGCCAGGATATCCAGGTAAGCGCTGTAGACCCTGACGCCGGTAGCGGTCAGTAGTGTTTCCGGGAACGCGTGCCAGATCGATCCGACAAAAATGAAAATCAGGTAGCTCAGAGAAAAGGACAGGAAACCCCAGAATATCAGGGCGTGGCCAATTCCCGCCCAGTCCTTCTTTGGCACCCGCTGTAAGACCTTTCGTTGCCCCAGGACAATACTGATGGCCCCGCTGGTGCGCTGCCAAAGATGGTCGAATCGGGCCACGTCATTGCCCTGCCTGACCAGCCGGACCACGCGGTAGTACAACAAATAGTTGGAACAGAGCAATACCAGAGCCGTGGCAATGTAAACGCCTACCCAGATTGGGACTGGGCCAATGTCTCCCGGAGGCACCATTATCGCTTACCACCTCTGGATAAAACTGCCGCACTAGTCTAACACGACACGCCCTCCGGCCGCCTGAACGGGTTGTTGCAACCACTCCCGGTTGGCGCTGGGCCGATGACGGTTTGAAACGGTGAAGTCGAGGTTAATTCGGGAGAAGTTAGATTTCGAATTGCCGGTGCTTTGCCTTGATATAGCTTTCTCAACCAGCTAGAATCCCCGCCGATGATGGTGTCAACTCCAACGTCCGGCCCTGGAAATGAGGTTTGGGCCGCAATGGGTTCCCGCCGCGGGCCGGTTTCTTGGCGGTCGCGGATAACTCTCGGTTGATCCGGCAATATCACCCACATCGAAGCCGGAAACCCCGTTGCTTGGTAACCCAGGTCTGCAACAGGGCGATGTGTTTCCAAACATCAACCCAACGCGTCTACGGGCAATCCTCGACTACTCCCCAAAGTTAGTAAACGTATGAAGATCGCTAGATTCCGCGCCGGACGTCGGGCCGCTTTCGGCGTGGTGCAAGGCAACGAAATTGTGGAGACCCGGGGAAGCATATATTCCCGGTTCAGGTTGACCGACAACCGGTTTGCCCTGGCCGACGTAACGCTTCTGCCACCCACGGAGCCGTCGGCTATTTGGGGGCCCGGCGTTAATTTCCCGGACCGGGTGGATGCGGCGGCATCCCTAAGAGGGGAACCCTCGCTTCCCGGTCTTAAATTCCCCGAACCTTGGCAGAAAGGACGTAATTCCTTAACCGGTCCGGGGAACCCGATTATCATCCCCAAAGACTCCGATGGCGAAGTGCATTTTGAGGGGGAAGTGGTGGCCGTCATTGGCAAACAGTGCCGCCGCGTTGCCCCGGACCAGGCTGGGCGATACATCCTGGGCTACACTTGCGGCAACGACGTCAGCGAGCGGACCTGGCAAAAGGAAGACCGGACACTTTGGCGCGCTAAGGGTAGCGATACCTTCTCCCCAGTTGGCCCTTGGATTGAAACCGATGTTGACCCTCAACAACTGGAGTTGTTGGTGAAGCTCAATGGCCAGGAAATGAGCCGGTCGAAAACGAGCAGCATGATCTTCCCCTTTTCAGGGATTGTCAGCTACATCAGCCAGCACGCGACGCTGTATCCCGGCGACCTGGTATTCTCTGGCGGCTCCGGGGTTTCCCGACCCATGAAACCTGGGGACTTGGTGGAAGTGGAAGTACCGGGTATTGGCATCCTTTCCAACCCGGTGACCGCGGAGTTCGATTCCTCGGGCGAATGAAGGAACGTGGCGGCGCTACAGCCGTAGCAGGTTCAAGAACCCCTTCTCACCCCGATGAGGGCCGACTACCGCCAGCCTTAGTTGCTCTTGCTGAAACAGGTTCTGGGCCACCCGAGCTACGTCTGCCGCTTCCACGGCGTCGATCCGGTCGGCCACCTGCTCCGGAGAAGACACCTCTCCCTGGAGCATTTCCTGGGACCCCAGCCAGCTTGCCACCGACCGGGAATCTTCCATGCGAAGCATCAACCGGCCTTTGGTATACTCTTTGGCCTTGGTTAATTCCTTGGCCGGAGGCTCTTCTCGCAGCCCGTCTAATTCCTTTATCACCGCCCGCACCGCTTCTCGGCTCTTCTTCGGCTCCACTCCGCAGTAGACCACCAGAGAGCCGCAATCCTTGAAAAAGTTGGTAGAGCTGTTGACGTCGTATGCCAGGCTCTTCTGTTCCCGAAGGTTCATGAACAGGCGGCTGCTCATCCCGTCGCCCAGTATCACGTTGAGCATGGTCAGCGCGTACCGGTCGGGATGCCCCAGAGACAGGGCCGGCAGCGCCAGGCAAAGGTGCGATTGGTCGCTGCGCTTTTGCTCCACTCTCACCGCCGCCTCCGCCGGGGCGTCCGTCGCCGGTTCCCAGGGCAACGCCGTCCGGGGCGACCAGTGGTTGGTTGCGTCTGCCAGGAGGTCTGCCACCTCTTCGTGGGCAACGTTGCCGGCCACCGCCACCACGGTATTGGCCGGATTGTATTGCTGTTCCATGTATTCCCGGATCTGATTCTGGGTGATGTCGTTTACCGACTCCACGGTGCCTCCCACGTCTCGGCCCATTGCCTGGTCCGGCCATAGGACTTCGTCGATCAGGGTGTCCACCCGGTAGGATGGAATGTCCTGGGTCATTCGCAGCTCTTCCTGAATGACCTCACGCTCCTTCTCCACTTCTTCCGGGTCCAAAATTGGATGAAGGACCATGTCCATCAGCACGGCGAACGCCGTTTTGAAGTGAGACTGGGGCACTTTGCACCAAAAAACGGTCATTTCCCGGTCGGTGCTCGCGTTCATCACGCCCCCAACCCCCTCGATGACTTCACTGACCGCGCCCGCCGTGGGCCATCGCTCGGTGCCCTTGAACGGCAGATGTTCCAGGAAGTGGGACAGCCCCGCCGTCTCCGCCGCCTCATACCGGGAGCCGGCCCCGACGCATACCAGGATGGAGACCGATCGTGTATGGGGCATTGAGGAAGTCAAAAGGCGCAGTTGGTTGTCCAGGACCAGGCGTTGGTGCATAGAGCCTCATAATTTGGGCCCCGCGGCGCTTTAAGCGCCACGGGGCCGGCATTCAAAACGGACTTGCAGCAGTGGGCAACCGGCGGGGAGACACCGGCGCGGAGACAAAGGTTGTCAGGAACCGCGCCAGGACACGTCTCCGCATAGCTCCGGGGGGTGAGAGCGGGAAGCAAAGTCCTGGTAGTCCAGCCTCGCCTCGCCAATGCTCGTGTCGAGGCCGTGTCCGGGATAAACGGCGGTTTCGTCGGGTAGGACCAGAAGTTTGCGGGTGATGCTGTCGATGACCTGCCGCAGCGCCTCGGGGCTCCGAGTCTTGCCGGGCCCCCCGGGGAAAAGCGTGTCGCCGGAAAACAGGTGATTGCCGATCAAAAAGCACACGCCGCCTTCGGTATGGCCCGGCGTGTCCAAAATTCTTAGCTCCCGGTTTCCGAATTTGATGACGTCTCCATCTTTGAGGGCCAGGTCGGCGTTCCTGGGCAGCCCGTCAACGTCGTTCAGGCCGATTCCCACCGGGGCCTGGATAGCGCCGGTGATCTCGTCGAATCCCAGCAAATGGTCCTGGTGCTTGTGGGTTATCAGGATTGACGTGATTTTCACGTCGCCAACCGCCGCCAGGAGCTTTTCCGGCTCCGCCGGCGTGTCCACGATAATGCCTTCGTTGGTCTCCGGGCAGGAGAGAATATACCCGTTGTTGTTATAGGGCCCCATGTTGATTTTGGTTATCTGTACTTCGCCGTCGTAGTGAAGCGGCATGCTGTCCTCCATTCCTTTACTGGGAGCCAGTGGTCATTGTAGCAAAGTGGGGCGGCAGGGCTGCGCCGGGTCAGGCGGCCACCGCCGCGGGTTCGGCCTCCACGGCGGCATTTGCCCGGCCCGCGGCCAGACCTTTGCCCAGGTATATTCCGGTGAAGGAGTCCGGGTTGCCGGCGATGTCTTCGGGAGTCCCGGTGGCAATGACGTACCCGCCCGAGTCGCCCGCTCCCGGTCCCAGGTCAACGATCCAATCGGAGTTTTTTATAACGTCCAGGTTGTGCTCGATCAGAAGCACGGTGTTGCCGGTGTCCACCAGGCGATGCAGTACCTTCAGCAGGGCGGCGCAGTCCGAGAAGGAAAGGCCGGTGGTGGGCTCATCCAGTAGGTACAGGGTCTTGCCGGTGGCCCGCTTGGAAAGCTCGGTGGACAGTTTCACACGCTGGGCTTCGCCTCCGGAGAGGGTGGTCGCCGGCTGGCCCAGACGGATATACCCGAGACCCACGTCCCGCAGAGTCTCCAGCTTGGGCCTGATTCTGGGAAAATTCGCAAAGAACTCAAACGCCTGGTCCACGGTCATCGCCAGAACGTCGGCAATGCTTTCGTCCCGCAGCGTAACTTCCAGGGCTTCCCGGTTGTACCGGCGGCCCTTGCATATCTCACAGGGCACGGTGACGTCGGGCAGGAATTGCATTTCAATCTGGTTGTACCCCTCGCCCTGGCAGGCTTCGCACCTCCCTCCCTTGACGTTGAAGGAAAACCGGCCCGGTTTGTAGCCCCGCACCTTGGCCTCCGGCAGGTTGGAAAACAGCTCCCTGATGGGCGTAAAAGCGCCGGTGTAGGTCGCCGGATTGCTGCGGGGCGTACGGCCGATTGGCGACTGGTCGATGTTGATGACCTTGTCGATGTTCTCAATCCCCGAAACGGAGGTGTGTTCCCCCGGAATGTCCTTGGACCGGTAAATGACCTGTGCCAGCCGCTTGTACAGGACTTCGTAGGCCAAGGTGCTTTTGCCGGAACCTGACACCCCTGTGACGCACACCAGTTTGCCCAGGGGGATTTCAACATCCACGTTTTTCAGGTTGTTCTCCCGGGCGCCGGTAATCCGTAACTCCTTGCCGTTGCCCTCTCGGCGGTGGTCCGGTGTCGGGACGCGTTTTCGCCCGCTGAGGAACTGGCCGGTTAGCGATTCTTCGTGGTCCATGATCTCGTCTATCGTGCCGGTGGCTATCACCCGGCCCCCATGCTCTCCCGCTCCTGGCCCCAGGTCGGCAATGAAGTCGGCGGCGCGCATCATAGCTTCGTCGTGCTCCACCACCACGACCGAGTTGCCCATGTCCCGCAGGTTAGACAGGGTGGAAATCAGCAGGTGGTCGTCGTGGGGGTGCAACCCAACGGTGGGCTCATCGCACACGTACAGCACGCCGGTAAGCCCTGAGCCGATCTGGGTGGCCAAGCGGACCCTCTGGGCCTCGCCCCCCGAGAGGGTGCGGGCAGTGCGGTTCATGGTCACGTAATCCAGGCCAATGTTGGTCAGGAACCGGAGCCTCCCTTCAATCTCTTTCAACACCTGATTAGCAATGGTTTTTTCCCTGGTTCCCAGGGTCTCTCCACGGTGCTCAACGGGCGCGTCGGGGTCTATTTCCTGGACCCATTCCAACGCCTGGCCGATGTTCTTGGCGCCCACGTCCATGATGCCTAGGCCGCAAACCCGGACGGCCAGGGCTTCCGGGCACAGCCTTTTGCCGCTGCAGGTTGGACAGGGACGCTCGGTCATGTAACGTTCGATTTCCTGCCGGGTGTAGTCCGACTGTGTGTCCCGGTAGCGTCTCGCCAGGTTGGATACTACACCTTCGAAGGTGGTCTCCCAACGATAAATCCGGCCCCGGTGGGTGCGGTGGCTGACCGTTACTTTCTTCGATTTGTTGCCATACAGGATGATGTCCAACTGCTCCGGGTTCAGGTCTTTGACCGGCGTCTTGGCCGAGAACCCGTGAGACTCGGCCACCGACTCGATCAGGCTCAGATACCATCCGCTGGAATGACGGCCGTGGCTCCACGGAGCAATGGCCCCCTCGCTCAAAGACAGATCTTGGTTGATGATAACCAGGTCCGGATCTACTTCAAGCCTGTAGCCCAGGCCGGTGCATTGGGGGCAAGCTCCGTGGGGGCTGTTGAAGCTGAAGGTACGGGGCTCAATCTCCGGCATGCTGGTGCCGCAGCCGGCGCAGGAAAATTGCTCGGAATACATGAGCTCGGCGCCGCCTTCAACCGTCACCTGGACCAACCCGTCCCCTTCCCGCAGCGCCGCTTCCACCGACTCGGCGACCCGGCTAACTTCGATATCCGGGCGGACGATCAACCGGTCCACCACAAGCTCGACGTAATGCCACTTCTGCTTGTTTAGCTTTACGTTGTCCATCTCGTCCAGCATGTGGATCTCATTGTTGACCCTTACCCTGACGAACCCCGCCTTACGGGCCGCTTCAAATATCTCTTTGTGCTCCCCCTTCTTGCGGCGGACCTTGGGTGCCAGCAGCATGATGCGGCTGTTTTCGGGCAAGGCCGTTATGGAGTCGACAATCTGGGAAACGGTTTGCCGCTCCACGGGTAGGCCGCACTTGGGGCAGTGGGGCGTACCTACGCGGGCGAACAGCAACCGCAGGTAGTCGTAAATCTCGGTGACCGTTCCCACGGTGGACCGCGGGTTGTGCGAAACGCCTTTTTGGTCGATGGAGATTGCCGGGGACAGACCTTCGATGTAATCTACATCCGGCTTGTCCATGCGGCCCAGGAACTGGCGGGCATAGGACGAAAGTGATTCAACATAGCGGCGTTGTCCCTCGGCGTAGATAGTGTCAAACGCCAGCGAACTCTTGCCCGACCCCGAGACGCCGGTGATCACCACCAGTTGGCCTCTGGGTATCTTGATCTCAATGTTCTTTAGGTTGTGCTCTCGGGCGCCCTTGACGTGTATGAATTCCTGGGGCATTTGAACCTCATCCGCACCTCTTGTGTCGAGGTTCATTTTAGCACTGTGAGGCTCGCTTTGGAGTACCCCTTTCCCGGACCGCCGCTAATCCGGTCCTTCCTGGAAAATATGCCGGCATTACGGGGTCTGACCCTTAACAGTGGGGTTGTTTGACATGGTCCCCAGTCTCTTTGACGCGAAAAAAGTCTTCATCGGCGTGATTCATCTCCCGCCCCTGCAGGGCTCGCCCCGTTGGGGCGGGAACATGGACGCGGTGCTCGCCCGGGCCGTGGAAGAGGCGTCGGTTTTGGCTGAGGGAGGCGCCCACGGCATCATTGTGGAGAATTTCGGCGACGCCCCGTTTCGTATCGACAGGGTCGACCCAGTGACCGTGTCGGCGATGACGTTGGCGGTGCGGCAAGTACAGCTAACGGCGCGTCTGCCCGTGGGCGTAAACATGCTCCGCAACGACGCCGCTTCCGCTCTAGCTGTCGCCGCGGCTACCGGCGCGGCCTTCATCCGGGTCAACGTTCACTATGGAGTGATGGCAGCTGACGAGGGGTTGGTCACCGGGGAAGCGCATGAAACCTTGCGGCGCCGGCGGGAATTGGGCGTGGATGTGAAAATATTCGCCGATGTCCTGGTGAAACACGCTGCTCCCGTTGGTTCTGACAACCTGGGGTTGATGGTCCGGGAGACCTTCCAACGAGGTCTGGCGGACGGGGTAATCATTTCCGGCCCGGCCACCGGCCAACCCACCTCGGCCTCGGACGTTGCCGAAGCCCGCTCGGCGGCTCCCGACGGGTTTGTCCTGGTAGGCAGCGGCGTCAATGAATCCAACGCGGCAGAGCTCCTCTCCGCGGCCGACGGAGCCATAATCGGCACCAGCCTCAAACAGGACGGCATCATAAGCAACAAGCTCGACCTGGAACGAGTGAAAAACATGGCGGAAATCTTCCGCGCCGCAGCGTAGACCGGTCGGCCGCGCCACAACACGATTCGCCCCCAACGTTGCTTCTACGGCGTCGTCGTATAATGCAATAGACTCTTTATTGGAGCCATACGCAACGCCATCACTCCCCGGAGGAAGCGGTGCTTACTAATCTCAGCATAAATAATTTTCGCGGTCTGAAGGGACTTGAGATTAACCCCTTGGGCCGAATCAACTTGCTCGCCGGGAAGAACGGAGCCGGCAAGACTTCAGTCCTAGAAGCTTTTTGGATATTCTCAGCGCCGGACATTCCTGAATTGACGACAAGAATCTCTGCTTTTAGGGGACTTCATCCCCCTAGTGCAGAAACAGTCTTTGTCGACCTATTCAATGACTTTGACCCCCATAAATCCATTGAGATTGCCGCAAGTGCAACGCCAGGCCGAAAACGCAGGACGTTGACAATTTCATTGGAGGAGCGCTCTTCAACAATTGCCCGTTCCTGGCCGTCAGTGAGTCCGTCCGAACCGAATCTAGAACGTTCGACGCAATTTCTTACGGAGGGGCAATTCCAGATCATCCTCGACTATCTCCACGACGATGGCAGAAATTATACGTCGCGTGGTTGGTGGGTCGAGCAGGTTGTTACACCCATGGCGCCTGTACCTGTGCCCGTCGAATTGACCAATGCCGGTATTCATCAAGAAATGGAGCGCGTTCCAGGAAGGCCCGACTCTTTGTTTATGGCGGCTCCCTTTAGGGAGAATCTTCAAGCCGACGCCCAGAGATTTGGCAATCTCCAACTTCAAGGAAAAGATGGCGAAATCCTATCAATTCTACGCACTGTTGAGCCCAGGTTGAATTCAATAGCCCCCATTCTTATCAAGAACACTCCAATAATCCATGCCAACATCGGAATGGATAGGCCAATTGCTGTTCGCCTGCTTGGTGGAGGCTTTAGCCGCATCTTCTCGATCTCAGTAGCAATGGAAGGAGCAAGGGGCGGGATGCTGCTTATAGACGAGATTGAAAACGGATTGCATCACAGGGTATTGAAGGATATATTCTCAAATCTGTTGAGTTTGGCCAACAAGTTTGATGTTCAAGTAGTGGCGACCACCCACAGCGCCGAGTGCATTGAAGCCGCATTCCACGCCCTGGGAAACGGGGATGAAGGGGACTTTACCTTCCACCGGATAGATCAGCGGGAAGGACACTCCAAGGCGGTCTATTATGACCACGGAATGTTGGAAACCGCCATCGAGTTTGACATGGAGGTCCGCTAGGTGGTCGAAAGGAACCGGGCGGATCAGGAAAGCCAAGGCAAGGGGCGACTCCTCAGATCTAAGCAGGTGTTGGTTGAGGGAAGGGAGGAAGTAATGGTCTTCCGTTCTCTAGCAACTCATCTGGACTTGGGTGAGCTTGAATTCCGGGACTATGGTGGAAAAGATAAGCTGCGTACATTTTTGCGGGCCTTTACCGCCCGCGCTGATTTCTATGATGTGCGCTCTCTCGCGGTCGTGGCAGACGCCGACTTTATGGTCGGAGCCACCGCCGCCCGCATACGCGGCGCCCTCGGCGATGTTGAATTACCGGCGCCCGACGCCCCACTTGTTTTGGAAAGAGCACCCGCACTGGACTTAACAGTAGTTTTTCTGGTTCTCCCTCATTGGAGTGACCAAGGGATGCTCGAGAGCGTTTGCTTGGAATCGGTCAAATCCGACCCTGTAATGGAATGTGTAGAACTGTTTGTAGGATGTGTTGGGAACAAGAGGCTGGATTGGCCCAGGCGGGAGATTGAGGCCAAAGCGAAGGTTCACGCCTTTCTGGCTTCCCAAGACCCTCCCGATCTCCGATTGGGCGAAGCTGCGTCGAAGGGCCTCTGGAACTTTGACGACGCTGCGTTTGACCCGTTGAAAGAACTTCTTATCTCCCTGTGACTCCGGATTCGCCTGCGCCAAGAAACTTATCCGTCAAGTGGCTCCCCTACCCTACCCGTTGCGCCTTATCTCGCAGCCCGCGTCCTGCTCCATGGGCAACACCACTGCCGCTGAGTCCTTGTCCCCCAGACCTTGCTCCACGGCCCGGCGGATGGCGTCGTACGCCAGGTCGGCGCCGGGAGTGGCCATGCCCAGTCCGGTGGTCAAGTCCTTGATCAAGCCCATGTCCTTCAGAAACACCGTCAGCTGGGTGCGAATTCCCTCGAAATCCCGGTCCAGCATGACCGGAGCGTTTCGTCCCAGCATGAAGCTTTGACCCCAGCCGGAGTTGACCACTTCAAAGATCATCGCCGGGTCCGCTCCGGCCTTGGCCCCCACCAGCATAGCCTCTGCCGCCGCTACGGAGTGGATTCCCACCAGCAGTTGGTTGATCAATTTGGCTACGGCTCCGCTCCCCGTCGGCCCCATGTAGCGGACCGTCTCCCCCATGGCGTCGAAAACGCCAAGAACCCGGTCGTATCCTTCTCTTGGCCCTCCGGCCATGATGGTCAAAGTCCCGTCGGCGGCCCTTTCCGTACCGCCACTGATGGGGGCATCCAGGAAAACGGAGCCTCTGGCTTGGGCGGCCTCCGCACAAGCCCGAGAGGTGCTGATTCCCACGGTGCTATGGTCGACCAAGATCTGGCCCGGACGGGAGTTGGCTATTACCCCGTCATCGCCCAGAAACACCTGCTCCGAAGCAGCCACGTCGGTCAGGCAAGCCAGCACGACGTCCGACTCCCGGGCGACTTCACCGGCGGACGTGGCGGGAATGGCCCCCAGGTCCGCCATTTCTCCAACCTTGCCCCGGCTCCGGTTGTGTACGGTTAGCGGGAAACCGGCTTGGAGCAACCGCCGGCTCATGGGCAACCCCATTCGGCCAAGCCCGATGAATCCAACCTTCATTTCCGCCATGTACCCTCCGGTTTGGGATGAAGTCATCGCCGGCATGCGCCCCAAGTTGGGTTGAATCTGCTTGACAGCTTGAAGCTATGCGGCGCCCAGCGCCCGGGTCGTGGTTCCAATCACATCGTCCAACACCGAGACCAGCTCGTCCACCTCGCCGGCGGTGACGCAAAGCGGAGGCATGATGTTGATCGCGTCCCCGCCTCTCAGGAGCACGTTCTTGTCGGCAAACCCTTGGGTCAACCTGGCGGCCAGTCCCGCTTCCGGCGGGAAATACGCTTTGGTCTCGCGGTCCTGCACAATTTCCAGGGCGCACATCAGTCCCAGCCCGCGGGCGTCCCCGATGATGGCGTGTTTCTCCTTCAACTCGTTCAGCCCTTCCAGGAGATACGCGCCCATCGCGGCGGAATTTTCCACCATGCCTTCGCGCTCCATGATTTCAATGTTTTTTAGCGCGGCCGCGGCGGCAACCGGATGGCCCCCGAAGGTAATGACGTGCCGGAAGGCGGCCCCGGAGCTGCCCACGAAGGCATCGGCCACGGTCTTTCGGGCAATGGCGGCTCCCATTGGAATGTAGCCGCTCGTAATACCTTTGGCCACGGCCATCAGGTCCGGGGTTACGCCCCAATGCTCGCAGGCAAACATGCGGCCGGTGCGCCCAAACCCGGTTATGACTTCGTCCGCTATCAGCAGGCAGCCGTACCGGTCGCACACTTCCCGCAACAGCGGCCAATAGTTTGGGCCGGGGACCACGGCCCCGTGGGGGCTGGACACCGGCTCGGCCACCACGGCGGCCACTGATTTTGGCCCCTCGTGCTGTATGGCAGCTTCAATAGCGCCGACGCAGCGTTCGGCGCACTCTTCGGGCGTGGTCCCTCCCATCTCGCACCGGTAGGGGTTGGGCTGGGGCACGTGGACCGCACCGGGAAGCAAAGGCTCATAGTCTCCCTTGGGGAATAGCGGCGCCCCTCCCAGGGCCAGGGTGCCAAAGGTTGCGCCGTGATAGGACCCGCGCCGGCTGATGAATTTGTACCGGGTTGGTTCGCCTACTCGTTTGAAATAGGCGCGCGCAAGTTTCATGGCGGTTTCCACCGATTCGGAACCTCCGCTGGTGAAGAAGCAGCGGGACAGGTCCCCTGGAGTCAGACTTGCCACTTTTTCCGCCAACCGCACGGTGGCCTCGGTGGTAGTCCCCATGGGCATGTAGGACAGGTTCAGCATCTGCTGGTAGGCTGCGTCGGCAATCTCGGTCTGACCGTAGCCGACGTTCTTCAGCCACAAACCGGACATGGCGTCCATATAGGTCCGGCCGGTAGCGTCGGTAACGTGAACGCCCTTGCCGCTGACGAAAATCTGGGGCTCCCCTTTTTCCGCCATGTCGCTGGGCTCCCGAAGATACACCCACAGGTGCTCCAGGGCCGTATCCTGCAATTCTTTCAACCGGTTTTCTGCCGGTGCGGTCATAGTGCCCTCCGTTGGTCTTGGGTTGTTCGTATCAGGAAAAAGAGTGCCTATGCAAAAGCTGGCAGCACCTTTTCTGCAAGCATTTCCATGGCCGGTTCCAGTTCCTCAGGATTCCGCGTGCTGGACGAAATCACCAGCCGATGGACTCCCAGGCTTTCGTATTCTTTGGACCTTCGCAAAATCTCATCCGGGCCGGCCCCCAACGCATAGCGGCCCCTTGACCCGGTTTCGCCAATGGCGGCGCTGACCGAAACCGGTATGTCCCCTGGGTCTCTGCCGGCTTCCACGGCTTTCTCGGCCAGGTAGTCCATTCCCCGACGCAGTTGGTCCGGCTCCATGGCCATCGGATGCCATCCGTCGCCCGACCGGGCGGCCCGGCGTATTGCGGCTTGGCTGGTTCCGCCGATAAGCAGAGGGATGTGGGGTTGCTGCACCGGCCGCGGCGAGAATTTCATGCCGGAAAAACTGTGAAACCTTCCCTCGTAGGCGGGGTCATCCTGGGTCCACAGCTCTTTCATGATGGCGATGCACTCGTCGGTATAGGCCCCGCGGTCCTTGATGCTGCTGCCCATAGCTACCAGCTCTTGCTCGATTACTCCCACTCCTACGCCCAGGAGCAGCCGGCCTCCGGAAATCACGTCCAGCGTGGCGGCGGTCTTGGCCAACCGCATAGGGTTATGGTAGGGAAGGACCAAAACGCTGGTGCCCAGGCCGATACTCTTGGTGGTGGCGGCCGCGTAACTCAGGATCGATAGTGGCTCGTAGTAGGGCCGGTCGCCAATCCGGTCGTGGACGTAGCTGACGTTAAACACGTGCTCGGCGGCCCAAACTGAGTCAAACCCCAATTCCTCGGCCTTGGTAGCCAACCCCAGAACCAACTGCACGTCTTCAATACCCTGGTTGTTGGACAAGGAAAACCCGATCTTCATCGACCACTCCGGCAACGCCTTAAAAAGCCCTTGGTCAGGCCATACGTCGTGTCCAAGTTTACATTGGGAATCGCCCTGCCACAAACGGCGGCAGACCTGCCCTGCGTGGTCAAGTTGAAGCGGGGTCTGCTTTGGGATAAGCTGGCTTTGGCTACCAAAAATACGTGAATTGTTTGCCTTGTGCGGCCCAGCGCCAATGACTGAAAACGGACACCAAGCGGAGGCCCAACCATGACCACCGCAGTTTCCCCGGACAATCGAATACAGGACCGGGAGCGGGAAGAACTGGCCGAGTTGCTGAGGCGGCGCGTCGATGGCGAGGTGCGCTTCGATGCCTATTCCAGAGTGCTATATTCCACCGATGCCAGCATCTACCGGATGGACCCGGTCGGGGTCGTCATCCCCCGGAGCGTTGACGACGTTCAGGCAGTGGTTGAGATAGCCAGGGACAACGGTGTTCCAGTGCTTCCCAGGGGCGGCGGCACCAGCCTTGCCGGGCAGACCGTGAACCACGCCATCGTGGTGGACTTCAGCAAGTACCTGAACCAGTTGGTGGAGGTCAACCCGGAGGAATCTTGGGCCCGGGTCCGCCCAGGGATTGTGCTGGACCAACTCAACCGCCAATTGGCTCCCCACGGACTGCAGTACGCCCCGGACCCCACTACGTCAAACCGGGCCTGTGTCGGCGGCGGCCTGGGCAACAACACCTGCGGCGCTCACTCGGTCATCTACGGAAAGACCCTGGACCACGTCCAAGAATTGCAGGTGGTCCTTTCGGATGCTTCTAGGGTCCATCTCAAAGGGTTGGAAACCGGCGAGTTGGAAGCCAAGCTCAGTGGCTCGGACCTGGAATCCGACATCTACCGGAGGCTGCGTCGTATTGCCCAGGACAACTCAGCCGAAATCGAGGCCCGGTACCCCAAAATCATGCGCCGGGTCAGCGGGTATAACCTGGACGAATTTCTTACCGATTCCCCCTTCAACCTGGCCAGGATGGTGGTCGGTTCGGAGGGCACTCTCTGCGTGGTTACCGAGGCCAAGGTCAACCTGGTGCCCCGGCCGACCATGACCGGCCTTTCCGTGGTTCACTTCGCCGGCATCGTTGAGGCCAGCGAGGCCACCCGGGAGATTCTCCGGCACGATCCGTCGTCCATAGAAGTGATGGACAAAATCCTGCTGGACCGGTCCCGCGAGTCCATGGGTCACTCTGCCAGCATGTCGTTCATAGAAGGCGACCCGGGTGCGGTCCTGGCGGTGGAGTTCTACGGCGAATCCGAGGCCGAACTCACTTCCAAGATGAACGGCCTGAAGTCGGACCTGGAGCGCCGTCGCCTGGGCTACGCCTGCGTGAACCTGCTGGACCGTGCCGCTCAGGCCAACGTTTGGAACGTGCGGAAGGGCGGGCTAGGACTGCTGATGAGCATTCGCGGCGATGCCAAGCCCCTGCCCTTTGTTGAGGACACGGCGGTGGACCCGGAAAACCTGGGGCCTTTCGTCCGCCGGTTCGACGAAATTGTGCGCAGTTACGGCACGGAGGCCGCTTATTACGGACACGCCAGCGTTGGCTGCCTGCATATACGCCCTCTGGTGAGCCTGAAGGACGCCGACGGCATCGCCACCATGGTGGCCATTAGCGAGGAAATCAGCGACCTGGTGCGGGAGTTCGGCGGCTCTCTGAGCGGAGAGCATGGCGACGGAATTGTCAGAGGGGTTTGGACCGAGAAGATGTTCGGCCCCCAGATTTATCAGATGTTCCGCGAGGTCAAGGCTGCTTTTGACCCTCAGGGCATTATGAACCCCGGCAAGATTATTGATTGCCCGCCGATGACCGAAAATTTGCGTTTTGGCGCCGACTACCAAGCCAGATCTCTCCCGACCAGGTTGGATTTTTCCCTGGACACCAACTTTGCCGGCGCCGTGGAAATGTGCAACGGGATGGGCGCCTGCCGCAAGTTGGACGGCTCCATGTGCCCCTCCTTTATGGCTACCCGAGAAGAGGAACACTCCACCCGGGGGCGGGCGAATTTGCTCCGAGCCGCGCTGTCAGGCTTGCTGCCCGAGGCGGATTTGGCCGGCCCCAGGTTGCACCAGGCGCTTGACCTTTGCCTGGAGTGCAAGGCCTGCAAGGCGGAGTGCGATTCTGGCGTGGACATGGCCAAGCTCAAGTATGAGTTTTTGGCCAACTACCAGAAAGTCCATGGCTCGTCCCTGCGGAGCCGGGCCTTTGCCCAAATCAACCGGATCAACCGGCTTGGCAGCAGGTTCGCGCCCTTCTCCAATTGGGCGGCCAGGAGTCCGGTTGGAAAACTGTTTGGCAGCCTGGCCGGGATTCACCCGCGGCGCACCCTGCCGCCCTTCGCCTCACCCACGCTGGCGCAGTGGTTTCAAGCCAGGCAGCGTTCCCCCGCCAACCAGGACCCCGCCAATCAGGGGTCGAAAACGGGCGCCAACGCGGGACTCAACGCCCAGCAGACCGTGGTCCTGTTCAACGATACCTTCATGAATTACAACTATCCCCAGGTCGGCCGGGCCGCGGTGGAAGTCCTGGAAGCTGCGGGATTAAATGTCGTGTTGGCCGACGCCTGGTGTTGCGGCCGCCCGATGATCTCCAAGGGATTTTTGGACCAGGCGGCGGTCAACGCCGAGCACAACGTGGACCAACTGTATGCCTACGCCGAGCAGGGCGCGGCTATCGTCGGCTGTGAACCCAGTTGCTTGCTTACGTTGCGGGACGAATACCCGGAGTTGGTCAAGAATGACCGGGCCCGTACGGTGGCCGAGAATTCTTACCTCATCGATGAGTACCTGATGCTGCTTCACGGCCAGGGACGCCTGAACCTACCGTTCCGAGACCGTCCCAAGAAGGTCTTGTTCCACGGCCACTGTCATCAGAAGGCGCTGGCGGGAACCGCGGCCTCGATGAGCGTGCTGCGCCTGCCGCCGGGTTGGGAAGCGGAGTTGGTTAACGCCGGCTGCTGCGGCATGGCGGGGTCCTTTGGGTTCGAGAAAGAGCACTACGACATTTCTATGACCATTGGCGGTCAAGCCCTGTTTCCCGCGGTCAACGCCAAGGACGACGACTGGGAATTGGCGGTCATGGGTGTTTCCTGCCGCCAGCAGATAGAGGATGGCACTGGTCGCCCCGCCCGCCACCTGGTTGAAGTGCTACGCGACGCCCTGGACTAGGAGACCGGCGGCCGGTGGTCCGCCCACGGTTTGGCCTGCTCGAATGCCGCTGATGCCTGCAACACCTTGGCCTCGTTCCCCCTTGCCCCAACCAGGTGCAGGCCGATGGGCATGCCCTGGCTGGAAAACCCGCAGGGCACGCTGGACGCCGTCTGCCCGGTCATGTTGATCGGATAGGTGAAGGGAAGAAACCCCCAGAACGGCTCAACCTGCCTTCCCCCAATCTCTGCAGGACGCTGGCCAATGGGAAATGCCGGCACCGCCATGGTGGGGGTGACCAGCAGGTCATAGTCGTCGAAGAAGGTCTCCATCTGTCTTCGGAGTTGGTCCACCCGGAGCAACGCCCTGGAAAGAGCGGCCCCGGTGACACTGGCGCCGTGCTCCATAGACCTCAACCCGTAATCGGTGAAATCATCCCTGTGCTGGTCCACCAGGTGGCTGTAAGACGTGTATGACGCGGTGGCAAACACGTCCCAGAACGCCGGGAAAGGGTCTTCGAGGGTTAAAGAGGTTTCCTGAACGTCTGCGCCCAATTCTTCGAAAACCCAGGCTGCTTGTCGGGTGATAGCCGCCACCTCCGGGTCGACCGCGGCATATCCCAAGTCTGCGCTCCAGGCCACCTTCCAGCCTCGAACCCCCTGCCCCAGTCCGGCGGAATAATCCGGCGGAACGTCGCGCATTGTGGTGGGGTCCCTGGAGTCGGAGCCGGCCATTACATGTAGGAGCAAGGCCGTGTCCGCCACCGTTCGGGACATTGGTCCCGACTGCGAGAAATGGTTGGCTGAGCCACTCCCGTAGCCGCCGTACCGGGGCACGCGGCCCTGGGAGGGCTTGATGCCGAACACGCCGCTGAAGCTGGCCGGAATCCGGATAGACCCGCCGCCGTCGCTGCCGGTGGCCAGGGTGCACAAACCTGCAGCCAGGGCCGCTCCCGCGCCGCCGCTGGACCCTCCCGGAGTGCAGTCGGTGTTCCAGGGATTGCGGCAGGCATCGCCCAGCCGGTTTTCGGTGGTCCCGGAAAGGCCGAATTCGGGGGTGTTGGTTTTCCCCAGGATTATTGTCCCGGCCCGGCGCAAACGCTCCACCACGACCGAATCCATGTCTGGCGTCCGGTCCTTGAACAACGCGGAACCGGCGGTGGTGGGAATTCCTTTGGTCATCTCCAGGTCTTTTACCGAAACCGGTATGCCATGGAGCGGTCCCAATTCTTCCCCGCGCTGTACCGCGTCCTGCGCCGCCCTGGCCTGGTCCATCGCTTGGTCCGGGCAGACAGCCAGGTAGGCGTTCAGCCTGGGATTAAATTCCTCGATGCGCCGGTTGAACATGTCGGTAAGCTCGACAATGGACACCTCTTTGGTTTGGATCAACCTGCGAAGCTCCGTAGCCGGCTTGAAATGGAGTTCATCGGCCATTGGTAGTCCCTCCCGGAAATTCGGCTGAATTTCGCCACGTGTTTTGCCGACCGAGCGCGGGCCGGGAGTTTGACGCTGTCCCCGGCTCTGGCTACAATCCCGCTCATTATACCAAGGGCTTGCGCCGCGCCCTGGACGCGGGTCTTTTGTTTCCAGTCGGGCTTTCTGTTCGGCCAGTCAGGCTTTCGGTTTGGCCAGCCGGGTCTTCGGTTCAGCCAGCCGGGCTTTCGGTTTAGTAGCAAGGAGGCGTCAATTGCCATCGGTGGGCATAATTGCCAATCCGGCCGCCAGTAAAGACATCCGCAGGTTGGTGGCCCAAGGCCGCGTGGTCCCGGATTGGGAGAAAGTCAACATCGTCAGACGTGTCCTCCTGGGATTGGAGGCTGTCGGCATAGACAAGGTTTGGGCCATGGCTGACAGCTCCCACCTGGTGCAGCGGGCCCGGGACGACCCCAACCTGAGCCTGGACCTGGAACTGCTGGACATGCCGACTTTTTTCGGGGAAGGAGACAGCGTTCGCGCCGCCGGACTTATGGAAGAGGTGGGCGTTGACTGTCTGGTCACATTGGGCGGAGACGGCACAAACCGGGCGGTCGCCCGGGGCACTTGCGCCGTTCCCCTGGTGCCTATATCCACCGGCACCAACAATGTTTTCCCCACTATGGTTGAAGGCACCCAAGCGGGACTGGTTGCCGGACTGATTGCCCTGGGCGGTCTGCCCATTGAGCAGGTGACCCTGGTCAGCAAAACCCTGGAGGTCTACGTCGACGGCGAATTCAGGGACCTGGCCCTGGTCGACGTTGCTCTCTCCCGGGAACGGTTTGTGGCAACTCGGGCCATCTGGGACATCAACCGTGTTTATGAGGTGTTTCTCACTCGCGCTGAGCCGTTGAGTATCGGGCTTTCCTCAGTGGGCGCCAGGCTTCGACCGCTGACGCTGGCTGAGGACCTTGGGCTGAACTACCAGGTGGGCAGCTGCCTGGACCCAACCCCCGCAGGCCCGCCCGCTGAACCCGACTCCGCCAAACTCCGGGTGTTGGCGCCTATCGCTCCCGGCATCGTGCCTCGGGTCAGCATCGCAGGATGGCGGATAATGGGCCTGGGAGAACGAATCCCGGTGGAGCGCCGCTGGTGCACGGTGGCCCTCGACGGGGAGCGTGCCTTCGGAGTCGCCCCCGAGGAGCAATTGGAAATCGTCCTGGAACGCAACGGACCGCCGGTGGTCCAAGTTGACGCCGCTCTGCGCCTTGCCTCGGAGTTGGGCGTTTTCAATTCCTGACGATTAGCTTGGCTGCAAACCTGCTGGGAAGTCCCCCGACTGATTTCCCGGACCTTCTTCAGCGGCCCCGCCGCCAGGACCGGTCCTGCCGCTTCTCCTCCGCCGTCACTTCCCCACTCCCGCCGCCGTCATGCTGACTGGCACGGAATTCATTGTTGCGCTGGCCATCATCACAGTGGGAGCCACCGTGATGGGTTCGGTGGGGTTTGGACTGGGGCTGGTAGTCACCCCGGTGCTGCTGCTGCTCCTGGAACCCCAGGTTGCGGTGGTCCTGGTTAACGGTGAAATCGCCGTTCTGACGGTGTTGCTGTTGGCCAAGACCTGGCGGTATCTTCCCTGGAAGCAGTCCCTCATCATGTCCGGAGCCGGCCTGGCCGCGGCCCCCATAGGGGTCTTGATACTGGGTTCTGCCGGGCCTGGGCCACTTAGGGTCGCTGTAGCGGTGGCGGTCCTGGGGTTGGGGGCGTTGATCATTTCCAACGCCCAAATTCCCTGGCTGAAGAATCCATTGGCCGGAGCGGCATCGGGTTTTTTGGCCGCCCTGTCCATCACCGCCCTGAGCATTGGCGGCCCTCTGGCCGCCTTCTACGCCATTGCCCAGGGGTGGGAACCCAGGCAGGTAAGGGCATCTATGGCCCTGTATTTCCTGAGCTTTGAAGCAGCGGCATTTGCCCTGTACGCCTGGATCGGGCTGGTCCAACCGGCGACGCTCATCAACATTGGAGCGTTGCTGCCGGGCCTGCTGCTGGGATTTGTCCTGGGGTCTCGCCTGGCGTCGAGGCTGAACCATAGGGAGTTCCGGTGGGTGGCTGTGGCGGTGATTTGTACGGGCAGCCTGGTCTTGCTTACCCGGGAGCTGTTTGGGTTATAGGCTGGACCGGGCGGTCCCTGGCTATGCGGTCCCGGTTTCAGTCAGCGGTTGGCCTTAATGGCTTGGCCGATGGACTCCACGGTTCGCAGCAGCCCTTCTTCCAGGCTCGCCTGGGGCATCCACCCCATCTCCTGGATTGCCTTGGTGTTGTCCAGGTAAATTTGGTAAACGTCAGACACCCTGGCCGGGCCGTGTGCCGCCGGCCATTCGTAGCCGGTGATGCCCTGGAGTATGCTGTAGACGGCGTTGATGCTGGTTCCCTGGCCGGTGCCGATGTTTAGCGCCATGCCGTCGCCCCGGCCAATGGCGGCAATGTTGGCCTCCACCACGTCGTCCACGTATATGAAGTCCCTCGATTGCTCCCCGTCGCCAAAAATCCGTGGCTGGTCCTTCTCCAGCATAGCCTGGGAGAAGATGGCGACTACGCCCGCTTCTCCTTGGGGGTCTTGTCGGGGGCCGTAAACGTTGCCGTAACGCAGCGCCGTGTACCTCATCAGATGGAGGCGCCGGTACAGGTCCAGCTGCAGTTCGGCCTGGTACTTGGACATGCCATAGGGCGAAATGGGGACAATAGGGTGGTCTTCCGAGCAGGGATTGGTCTCCGGGTCGCCGTAGAGGGTCCCGCCGGAAGAGGCGAAGATAAACTTTTCAATGCCGCAGTGGCGGGAGGCCTCCAGAAGCCGCAAGGTGCCCAAAACGTTGATTTCGCAGTCCTTGACCGGGTCTCGCATAGACTGGCCCACGCTGGCCTGGGCCGCCAGGTGAAACACCAGGTCGGGCTGCTCCCGTTGGAACACCTCGCTCACCATGTGGTCGGTGATATCCATGTGGTGGAGCGTGGCCGCGGTGTTCAGGTTCTTGAGCTTGCCGGTGCTCAGATTGTCTATTACGACGACGCGGTATTCATCTTCGATGAGCCGGTCCACCAGGTGGGAGCCAATAAATCCCGCGCCCCCCGTAACCAAAGCGGTCTTACTCCGAACCATGGATCCCTCTACGCCACAGAATCAAAATTCGGCGATCATCATAACATTCGCCAAATGCGGTAACAACGACACCGTGCCTACTATTGTCCGGGGCCTTGCATGCTATCGGCGTAAGATTTCCAGCCATTGACAAAAGGGAGCAGGGAATCCTGCTCCTGCCGGGTGAGGGCCGCCTAGCGATTGAAATGCTCTGTACCGTTAGTCAACCTTCCGGCCCGGAACCCGCGCCCTTTTGCCGTCCAACCCGGTGTGTTAGAGTGTCGAAGCGTCACCGTGAACCGTTTTCGCTGCTCCGGAGGAACGAAGGAATGACTAACAGCTCAGACAAAATCGGCTTTATCGGCCTGGGGATAATGGGCAGGCCCATGGCCAAAAACCTGCTGAAAGCGGGTTATTCCCTGCTGGTATACGACATTGTGGGCGAGGCCGTAGAAGACGTGGTCACCGAGGGTGCCCAAGGGGCATCTTCCAGCAAAGAGGTTGCGGAAAACACCACCAGGATTATAACTATGCTGCCGGATTCTGCCGATTCGGAGGCTGTGATTCTGGGTCCCCAGGGCGTACTGGAAGGCGCCTGGCCCGGCTCCCACGTTATTGACATGAGCTCGATCGCTCCCCTGGTGTCCCAAAAGATCGCGGCTGAATGTGCCAAGAAAGGCGTTGAAATGCTTGACGCCCCGGTGAGCGGCGGCGAGTCTGGAGCTATCAACGGCACCCTGGCCATCATGGTGGGCGGGAAACAGAGCGTTTTCGACGAAAACTACGACCTGATGAAGGTCATGGGCGCCAACGTGGTCCTGACCGGTGACATTGGTGCTGGCGGGGTCACCAAACTGGCCAACCAGGTTATCGTGGCCGCAAACATTGAAGCCTTAAGCGAGGCGTTGGTGCTTTCCCAGAAGGCCGGCGTAGACCCTGCACGCGTCTTCGAGGCCATCCGCGGCGGTCTGGCAGGCAGCGCGGTTATGGAAGCGAAGGCCCCCATGATGTTGGACCGTAATTTCCGGGCCGGTTTCCGGGTGCGCCTTCACCAGAAAGACCTGCGCAACGTGCTTCAAACCGCCCAGGAATTGAACGTGCCTTTGCCTGTTACCGCGTTGGTCCAGCAGATGCTGGGAACGTTGGTGAATCACGGCGATGCCGACGCCGACCACTCCGCCATCCTGCATATCCTGGAACAAATGGCTGATGTGGAGGTCCACCGGAGCGCCTGACCCCCAATGGGCTGGGCCGAGCCTTGAATTGGCCCGAATCTTGAAATGGTGGCCGGGGTGGCCGGCGTGGCGTGTAGGATGTTTCCCGCTCTTGTTAGCGGCGAAACATCATCTAAAGGTCCTTGAACTTGGCGTCCCGCCAGTTCAGGGCTGCCCTCAAGCCATGTTCTCTGCGGATGGCGTTGAACTCTTCCTGTTCCGGAGACATCGAGGTGTCGAACTGGGCCATGAGTTCCAGGTTGTGCTGGATAGTGGAAAGAAACCCCATCCCCTCCAGTGCCCGGTTCACCGCTATCTTGCTCATCTTGATTCCCACTTGGGATATGTTGGTTATCTTCTTGGCGGTACGCAAACACTCTTCCATCAGCTGGTCGTGGGGCACCACCCGGCCAACCATCCCCAACCGCTGCGCTTCGTAGGCGTCGATAGTATCCCCGGTTAGCAACAGTTCCTTGGCCTTGGCCAAGCCCACGCTGAAGGGAGTAATCAACAGGGGCGGGCCCAATCCGGCCCGAATCTCCGGTTCCCCAAGTATCGCCCGGTCCGACGCTATCTTGATGTCGCACACCTGGACCAGCTCGCAGGCCCCGGCCAGGGCATAGCCGTTGACCGCCGCTATAACCGGCTTGGACAGGTTCCAGACCATGAGAAAGGTGTCGATGTGGCTCTGCAAATGGTCGCGCCACTGATGGGCCGGCACGCGGCCGGGATCGTCCTGATCGGAGCCTCTCTCGATGTCGAACCCTGCGGAGAAGGCCCGCCCGGCTCCGGTGAGGATCACTACCCGGATCTCCGGGTCGGCCTCAATTGTTTCCAGGGCTTCCCGAAGTTCGGAAATCATAATGGCGTCGAGTGCGTTCAATTTCTCGGGGCGGTTCAGGGTTAGGTGACATATCGCGTCTTCCCGAGTGTAAATGAGGTGCTGAAATGGCACTGAGCTCTCCCTATTACCGGTTAAAATCGCATGGTTTGGGTGACGAAGCTGCAATGAGCAGTCCGGGTTGGCGGAGCCGCCGGGCCATTATAACCGCGTCTACGCTCTTGGGGCTGGCACGGAGTTGGCGTGGGGCCAGACCAAGTCAACCGGGGAACCGGCGGCCCACCCGCCGGGTCGACGCGTCGGCCGCTGGTTCCCGGTCGGTTCCTGCGCCGGTTGTGTCCTGGTCTTGACGATTATCCCGCATCCTGGATGATCTCGATGGTGTTGATGATCACCTCGGAGAGGGGGCGGTTTGCGCCGGCAGTGGGCACTATGGAAATAGCATCGGCCACGTCTTGCCCATCGGTGACCTTGCCGAAAATGGTGTGCCCTCCGGTCAGATGCGGGGTTGGCGCCACCGTGATGAAGAACTGGCTGCCGTTGGTGTTGGGCCCGGCATTCGCCATAGCCAGGGTGCCGGGAGAGTCAAACGACAGATTGGGCGATATCTCATCATCGAATTGATAGCCGGGACCGCCGCCGCCGGTGCCGGTTGGGTCGCCGCCCTGGATCATAAATTCAGGGATAACCCGGTGGAATATCACGCCGTTGTAAAACCCTTTTTCAGCCAGGGTAATAAAATTATTCACGGTCTGGGGTGCTTCTTCGGCGTAAAGCTCCACGGTGATGGTCCCTTGATTGGTGTTGATCAGTGCGGTATAAGATGTTGATTCCGCTGTGGTTGAGGTGGCGGGTCCGCTGGAAATCCCGGTTGTCTCCATGGCTGCGGTTGGCGATGGCCCCGGTGGTTCCGGTGTGGGTTGCAACACGCATCCTGCCAGGACGACGGCGATGAATAAAGTGAGTACGGGGAGTAACCGGAGCATTCGTAATCCTCTTGTTGGTTAAGTGTGGGCCCCCGGACCAATCCGGGCAGGCCGCCAACCCGAACAATTATAGGGCAATCACGGCGTAAAACGCACAGGGCGATCACAGTGTATAACGCAAGAAATCCGCGGCGCGGATTCCTCGGCTTTCGTCCGGCGGGGCTTGAGCCGGACGAAAGTGGGATATGAGTGGGATATGTCGGTCATGGCCCCACTCGTTCTTCCGACCACACCGGCTCCACCGAAAGGCCCCACGCCAATTGGCCGGGCGTCGCCTCTCTTGGTTTACCTGGGAGGAACATTATCCGTATCGTCCATTGCCGGCGGCGCCCAGTCGCCTTCCCACGAACCTTCCGCAGGCGCCGGCCCCCTTACCCGCCGGTACACGGACCGTATGCCAAGAGTCAGGAAAACCAGCAACACCAGGCCGCCGAAACCCCAGACATCCAGGTAGAGGAATGGCGAAGGTTTGGCATTGACCCTGGGCTCGGGAGCCTGCGGCCCCTCGGCCTTGACGGCCCACAGGGCTTCCAGGCCATCGGTGTCAAACCCATAGACCTGCATCAGGGCCTCATCCACCTGCCGGCCCAGTCGCAACTGCTCCAGAAAACGTTGGAAAGCAGGGGCGCCCTGGTGGTTGATCAGGAACCCCACCACACTTTCCGACTTCAGGTAGAAAAGCCCAATGTGCGAGGGTGTCCCGGGTACCCTGGACATTGACCTGATGGGCAACCCGCGGTCTCGCAGCCCGCTGCTGCCATAGGGCACTGAACCCGGTTCCATGTAGCTGGCGAATCCCTCGTTCAGCCAGGCCGGCAGATTCACCGCCCGAGGTCCCAAAGCCTGGTGAAGCAGTAAATGGGCCGTCTCATGCGTTATTAGGCGGGGGTCCAGTCCCACGCCGACGAATATGCCGTAGGAAGAGAAAGCGAATCCCTGAAAAACACCGGCCTCTGAGATTGTCTCACTCTGGAAGGGAAACGCTTTCCGGGTTTCATCGCGGTTGTTGTAAATGACTCCTTGGAGCGGGACTTCCGGGGTGACCTGAAGCAGGTCTGTCAGTTCCTCCAACGCCCCGTCCACCTGGTCCTTGACCTTCGAAACCCGGGAAGCCGGCAGGTCGTGATAATTCAAGACCAGCGGCCCAATCCGAGTCTGCTCCCACTGGAAACGGTCGTCGTTGAACTCCAGCACAGAGGGACTGGTCTTCAGAACATTCCCGGCAGCGTCTTGAATTACATAATAATATTCCAGCCGCGTGCCCGGAGGCAGGTAGCTGTCACCGGTGGTATTGACCTGAAGGTTCGCCGTGGTCCGATTTCCGGATTCAGGGACCGGTTTAAAAGATGGATAAGCGTAAATCCAGGACCGGGCGCCCAGGGGGCGAAAGAACAGGCGCACCTTGGTTATTGCAGAGGTAGATTCAATGGTCAAGCCGAAATCCACCGCATCCGGGAACTTGACCAGCGGTTCTTCCCGGACCACCTGAATGTCTTCATCGGTGGCAAAGGCAGGCTGCGCCCCAAATCCCAGGACCAAAACCAGCGCTGCCACTGCCAGTCCCACTCCCAAGCCCATTCCCAAGCCCATTCCCAAGCCCATTCCCAAGCCCATTCCCAAGCGTAGTAGACGGCGGGGCCGGACCGGCCTCGAACATCCCATGGGATTGCGAGAATTGTTGCCGACCGGTGTGGACATCATTTGGCCTGCCGATCTGCACGCGTCAGGCTTTACCAGCGAGTGAGGGAGGACGCGCCCCTGAATGTCGTGCGGAGCTTCAGCTAATTATAACCCCATTAGAGATTACATAACATGAAGGCCTATAGGATTGGGCCTTCTCCCCCTGGCACCGGTTTAACCGGTTAGCCATGCCCTTGATCATCGCTCTCCCCCTGCCCTTCTCCAAAATTCTGACCCGGGGTCTTTCAATTGTCGTTAAATCCTCCCGTCACTCTTGCCGTAGCGGGAATCCAGAGGCCCTTTTGTCCCCTACTCCCGTCATTCTCGCCACAGCGGGAATCCAGAGCCCTTTCTCCCATCCAACCTGATGCGGGTCTGCAGGAATGGTCCAAATGGGACGTCGGCCTGTCCACCCGGCGCGTCTTAGTTGGCATAACCGTCTTGGCACATGATTAGGGCTCTGGATTCCCGCTGCGGCGAGAATGACAGGGGACAATTGAAATGCCCAAAATTCTGACCGGCCCAGGTTGAATACACGCACAAAAGTTCTATATAATCCCAGCCCGGCCTGAGGCGTGGCTGGACACCGGCGCAATGACGTTTTTCTACGTCTCCACCGCGCCAGCCTTCGCCCCTCCCCGGTGGATGAAGTCTCCGCAGCGGGAAAGTTTGTGAAACAGCCGGGACAGAAAGAGAGATCACCGCTTTTATCCGGACATTGGAAGCCAACGCTGCCCGCCGATGACTGATCGCCTGATCGCCTGCATGCTGGTTACTCACCTTCCCGTGAAGGCCGAGCTTATACGGTATCCCGAACTCCGGGGGAAACCCGTGGTGGTAACGGAAAGCTATGGCTCCAAGCAACTGGTGCTGGATAGCTCTGCGCAGGCTGTGGGAGTCGCCTCCGGCATGTCTCTCCAGGAAGCCATGTCCCGTTGTAAGGATGCGGCGCTGCTTCAGGCGGATACGTCCCATTATCAATTGGTTTTTGACAGCTTGATCGAGGCGTTGGAATCCAGGAGCCCTATTGTAGAAAAGGGAGAGTTGGGTTGCGCCTACGTGGACCTGCGGGGCTTGGATGAAATGTACGGAGGCGAGGCCCGGCTTATTGCCACGTTGCTCCAGGCGGTCCCCCACTGGTTCAATCCTCGCATCGGCGTGGCTGCGGGCAAGTTTCCGGCCTACGTCGCTGCGGTGACCAGCAACGGCGGCCGGGCCACCAAGGCTCCGGATAACGCAGCCGAATTCCTGCAGGGGTTTCCCGTAGACCTGTTGCCCCTCTCCCGGGACGGCAAGACTCGGCTGCACCGCTTCGGCCTGCACACCCTGGGCCAGTTGGCGTCGCTGTCGGTGGGTGCGGCGCAAGCTCAGCTGAAATCCGAAGGGAGGAAGGCCTGGGAGCTGGCCAACGGCATCGACCATAGCCCCCTGGCGCCCCATCAGCGGGAAGAGGTGGTCCAGGAGTTCCTTACTTTCCCTTCTCCCACCATCACCCGCGATGCCGTGCTGACGGCGGTGGAAGCCTTGCTGGGCAGGGCCTTCGCCCGGCCGGAAGTCAGGGGCAAGTATGCCCGCATCGCTGGCATTGAAAGCCAGATATTGCGACGTCCTCCCTGGACTAGACGCTTTGCCTTTAAGAATGCAGTGGGCAGCAAGGAGAAGGCCCTTTTCATTCTGAAGGGGCGTCTGGATGCCGTGGAGCTGCCCGGCCCACTGGAAGACATGCGGTTGACCCTGGCCGGGTTTACCGGCGAGTCGGGCATCCAGTCCAGCCTTTTTTCCGATGTACGCAAGAAGGAGCAGCTCAGGGAGATGATGCGGCAGTTGGAAGCCTTGCTGGGCTGCCGTCCGCCCATATACCAGATGAGGGATGTAGAGCAATGGTCAAGAATTCCCGAACGGCGCCAGGCGTTGGTCCCATTCGACCCCTGAACCTACCCATGCCCATATCAGTGGAGGAAGACCCCCACCATAGACCCGTGGTCCTGGACCAGAAGGGCCGGAGAGTCAAAGTGGACTCGGTAGAGGACCTATGGCAGATCGACGAAGAGTGGTGGCGGGATACCCCCATCGTCAGGACCTACTATGAGCTAACCGTTCAGGGCGGCCGGCGCATCATCGTCTTTCGCGACCAGGCTGACGGACGTTGGTACCGGCAAGGTGGATAGGGCAAAAGGGGCTAGGGCAAGCGCATTCTAATGTGACGGGCTAACCTTGCATCCAAAGTGATGCCTGATCGCCCTTTATCCGACCGCGCCCGCCTCCGGTCATTCTCGCCGCAGCGGGAATCCAGAGCCCTGACTATGCGCCAACACGGTTATGGCCAACACAGTTATGGCAACGAAGCTGCGGCGAGAAATACGTTGGGATTTAATGACAACTGAAAGACCCTGAACAACTAACCGCAAATACTTTAAATGAAGTGATGAGTGATGGGAGGTGGTGAAATGAGCAAATAAATCGTGAATATTTCCTACGCGGAACTGCACTGTCACACCAACTATTCCTTCCAGGAGGGGGCTTCCTCGGTAGAGGAACTGGTGGTGCGCTCCAAGGAACTGGGTCACCGGGCCCTGGCTGTTACCGACCACGACAACCTTTGCGGCGCCATGCACTTTGCCCAGGTGGCCCGCAGTGTGGGGGTCCAGGCGATCATCGGCGCCGAGGTGACCCTGAAAGACGGCTCCCACTTGACTCTGCTGGCCGAAACCCGGCAGGGTTACCGAAACCTGTCTCAGCTAATTTCTTACTCCTACATCTTCGGGGAGCGCCGCAATCCGGCTTTGGACCCCAAGCATCTTGCTCCGATGACCGAGGGTTTAATTCTGCTCACCGGTTGCCGTAAGGGGTGTCTATCCAGCCTTTTATGCCAGGGGCGGCAGCGTGAAGCCCTGGACCAGCTGAGGGAATACCTGGACTGGTTCGGCGCGTCCAACGTCTTTGTGGAATTGCAGCAAAACCTGGTCCAGGGAGACACCCGCCGCAACTGGCAGTTGGCGCGGCTGGCCCGAGAAGCGGGCGCGGGGGTGGTTGCCACCAACAACGTTCACTACCACGCGCCGGACCGGCACCGCCTTCAGGATGCCCTGGTGTCCATCCAACATAACCTTAGTTTGGATGAATCCCACCGGGAGCGCCGCGCCAACGGCCAGTTTTACCTCAAGTCTGCCGGGGAAATGGCCGCACTGTTCGAGAGTTGCCCGGAGGCCATTGAAAGCACCGTGGCCATTGCCGGCAGATGCACTTTCGACCTCACCAAAGACCTGGGTTACGAATTTCCCGAGTATCCGACTCCCCAGGGCTTTACCCCGCAGACTTACCTGGAACACCTGTGTCGCGAGGCTGCCCAGCGCCGCTACGGGAGCGTTGGGGGGAAGGTCAAAGCTCGGCTTGACGAAGAGTTTCGGCTGATCCGGAAGCATAACCTGGCCGGCTTCATGCTGATTTACTATGAAATCATCCAGATGGCCCGGGAGATCATGATTGAGCTGGGCTTGAGCGATGTTGAAATACCCCTGGAAGAGCGCCCGCCGGGCCGGGGCCGGGGCTCGTCGGTGGCCATGCTCGTGGGTTACCTCATCGGCCTCTCACACATCGATCCCTTGAAATACAACCTGTCCCTGGACCGGTTTCTGTCCGACGATATGGAGGCAACGCTCGACATTGATCTGGATTTCCCCCGGAATATCCGGGAAGAGCTGATCAAACGAGTGCATAAAAAATGGGGCTGGGACCACGCCGCCCTGACCGGCATGATCTCCACCTACAAGATCAAGGGCGCCATACGCGACTTGGGTAAGGCTTTGGGTCTGCCTTTCCAGGACGTGGACAAGCTGGCTAAAAGGGTGGACGGCCATCACGGCGGGGAACTGCGCTCAGAAATGCTACGGCTGCCGGAATTTCGGGACAAGGTGGGGTCCCCGGCCTGGAGTCACCTCATTGACCTGGCCTCCCAGTTGGACGGCTTTCCCAAGTACCTGGCACAACACCCTGGCGGCATGATTATCAGCTCTGCGCCCCTCATAGAAATGACGCCGGTGCAACAGAGCGCCATTGAAGAGAGGTACGTTTGTCACTGGGATAAGGACAGCATAGACCAGGGCGGATTCGTCAAAATCGACTTCCTGGCCCTGGGCGCTTTGTCTCAAATGCAAGACACCCTGCTGCTCATTGAAGAACGCACCGGCCGCTACATCGACCTGAGTCGGGTCGATTTCGACGACCAGGCAGTGTACGAGATGATGCACCGGGCCGATACCGTTGGGATATTCCAGGTGGAATCCGCCGCCCAGATGCAGACGGTCCCCCGTATTAAGCCGAGAAATCTCACCGACATGGCCTATGAAGTGGGGGCGGTGCGTCCCGGTGTGGGAGTCAACGACGGCGTCACTCAGTTCATCCAACGCCGGTCCGCGGGCATCCCCTGGCGCTACGACCACCCCCTGGAGCAGCGGGCTCTGGAGCGCACCCTGGGCATCATCCTGTTTCAGGACCAGGTGAACCACGTGGCGATGGACGTGGCGGGCTTCACTGCGGTTGAGGCCGACCAGCTAAGGCGCTCCTTCACCCGGAGAAACAATCAAACGCTGATCGATTTCTACCGTGAGAAGTTCCTCCGGGGCGCTGCCGGAAAGGGTGTCCCCCAGGAGGCGGCTGAAAAGATTTTTATGAAGTTCAACGGCCACTACATGTTTCCCGAGTCCCATGCTTTCGCCTTTGGGGCCACCGCTTATCACATGGCTTGGCTCAAATACTACTATCCCCTGGAGTTTTTCGTCGCTATCTTCAACCAGCAGCCCATGGGGTTCTATAACCTGGAAACCCTGAAGGAAGATGCCAAGCGTCATGGCGTTGCCGTGCTCAACCCCGACATCAACGCCAGCAGGGAAAAGTGCGTCATCAAGGACGAATCCCTGTTGCTTGGGTTTTTGCAGGTGCTGGGCTTGGGGGGAGCCGGCGCCGCCTCAATCACCGGGGCCAGGGACGCGGGAGGCCCCTTTGTCAGCCTGGCCGACGCCATGGAACGCACCCGGTTGCAGCGGGAAGCCATCGAAAACCTGGTCAACGCCGGCGCTTTCGACTCCTTGGTCTCAGACCGGCGCAGTGCTTTGTGGGAGGTGGGACTGCGCTACCGACCAGGGGGCTACCAGCAGCCTTTGCCCCTGCCCGTGGAGCAGGACATGGCCGACCTGCCCGCGCAGAGCCCCTGGGAGGCCATGGCCGGGGAGTATCGCACCATGGGCCTTTATCCCCAGGGCCACCTGATGGCCATGTTGAGGGACCACCTTCCCCCGGGAGTCTCCACCAGCCAGGATGTGCTGCAACTGCCTGACGGCGCCGAGGTTACCGTGGCCGGGCTGGTTATACGCCGCCAACGCCCCCTGGCCAAGGCGGTGTTCGTTACCCTGGAGGACGAATTCGGCCACACTCCACTGGTGTTGTGGCCCCAGGTTTATGAAAAATACCGGCTAACACTGCGGGAGCCGGCGCTGATAATCCGTGGTGAGGTCTCGCGCCGGGACGGCACCATGAACATCGTGGCCAAGCACGTGGCAAGCGCCAGGACCCTTAAACACCTGCCCAAAGCCAAAGATTGGAGATAGCCCCCGCAGGTTTCGGGCAAGTGGGATTCAGGCGGGCAAGCTTCACGCGGGATCGATCGGGGATTGGCCCATGTCCTGGCGGACGTCGTTGATTATTTCCAGGACCCTTTGGGGAAAGGGAGCGTATTCCATCTCAAACTCGTTCAACAACCTGCTGTTGTCGACCAGGTAGTTCCCCGACTCTTCCAATCCCCCATCGTCATCGAATTCGATCCTGGCGTCGGGAATGAACCTGCGCACAATCTCGGCCAGGTCTCCCAGGCTGATGGCGGATCCTCCGGAGTTGTACAGGGAGTGGTGCGGAGCATCGGACAGAAGCACTCTGGCGAAAGCCTCTGAAATGTCTTCCACGTGTATGGGCAGCCGCATCAGCGACTTGAAAGGGAACCGCACGGGTTCGCCCCGGGCGGGAAGGGTGATGCACCTCACGTGGTCTGTGGAACCCCGGACCTTATCTGGGCCGGTAACATTGGCCGGGCGGATGCCGGTTATAGACATACCGTGGTTGTCTATATACTGCTGGGCCTGAAACTCGTTAAAGATTTTGCAAACGGCGTATTGGCTGGTCCCGTACTTCTGGTCATCCTCAGTGGCGGCGCGGTCTCCAAAATGGCTCTGCGAACCGCTCACCGCAATGGAACTGGCGTAGACCACCCGTTTGACTCCCTGAAGCCGCGCTGCCTCGAAGCAGTTATCCATGCCCAGAATGTTCAGGCGAATTGCGTGATGGGGGTTGTCCTCCCCTCCGCCCAACCGGTAGGCCAGGTTGATCAGGCGGTCGGGTTGGGTCTCAATCACCGCCCGCATCACGTCTTCGAATTGGGTCACGTCCCCGCGGATGATTTCCACCTCATTTTCCCAACCGCTCAACAGGTCTGCGGAAGGGTTGAGGTCCATGCACACCACCTTCTCGCCCTGCTCCACCAATTTTTTGATCAGCCTGGGCCCGATAAACCCGGTGCCGCCAACCACTAGCGCAGTCATTTGCCGCCACCTCCCGGCCAGCTATTTCTCAGCTATCTACTTGATTGGGCCCCACGCCCGTTTGAAGACTGCCCATTGCGCCGTGAGCCACGCCCAGTGCGCCACGCGAAGTATATGACCAGTCTCAAATGTGGTCAACGCGCTGGTCAAAAAAAGCGGGTGGGACTCTATGGTCTCACCCACTCTGGTTACTCCGCCTGGTTCGCTCCGGGATTCCTTGGACTAACGGGCGGCCAATTGCTGCTCCGCCAACACCTCATCCCACGGGCCGGGGAACTGTCCCCGAGGCCGCTCGCCCTGCATGAAAATGCCCTCTTGGGAGTGCCACTGGCTGCGGGGCAATTCGTAGTACACCTCGATCCCGTTGCCATCGGGGTCCTTGAAATACAAGCCCAGGGAGAGGCTGTGGTCCTGGGGGGTGACCGCCACGCCTCTGCTCTTGATCCTGTGGTAAAACTCCTCCAGGTCATCCAGGCTCTTCATTCGCCAAGCCATGTGGTTCAACCCCACCTGGCCTTTCTCCGGACCCCGAGCGGTCTCGCCGATCTCCATCAGGGCAACCTCATGGGACTCGTCCAGGTTGGCCGACATGAAAGCCGCCCGACCGGGAATAAAGTCGTAGGTGTGCAGGCCCAGGATGTCCTCATACCATTTTTGAGATGCTTCAGCGTTGCGCACGTAGATGTTCACGTGCCCCAGGTGGTCTGGTGTGTAGCTCATTTCAACTCCCGCCGGTCTGATTATGTTGCGACGTTCTGCCAGTATAACATCACCCCAGCGTGTTCCAACCCTGAATAGCGCCGCCAGGGAGTAAATCCAGGATTCACCGGGCGAAAAGCCGTGAATCCCGCTTAAATCTCCTGAATCTCGGCGATAGTGTTCCTCAACCGTTCCTGGGCGGCATCCGTCTCAACCGGCATGTTGAACCCTATCTGGGTCGCGTAGCTGCCGAACCGGTCTCGTATTCGGTCCACTATCTGGTCGTAGGTGCCTATGGTGGCGAAAGTCTCAACCATCTCGGCGCTCACCTTTGCGGGCATTTCATCCCAGCGTCCCGCCGCTGCCAGCCGGTTCAACTCCAGGCACACTTCGCCCCACCCGTGAACGTCCATAACCCCTTTGTAGGTGCGGGTGGAGCCATAAAATGCGATCCGCCGTTGGGTAGCCTGGTAGGCGTTGTCCAGTTCCTCTTCGTCTTCCCCCATCACCAGGAATCCCCCGGCGCCGATCTCGATGTCGTCAAAAGTCCGCCCCGACTTTTTCAGGCCGATTTCCAGGTTCGGCAGGGCCACTTCATCCATGTACTTGCGGGTCATAAATCCGTGGGGCAGCACACCGTCGCAAAGCTCGCCGGCCAGACGAAACATGTATGGACCGACCGCCGCAATGAAGATTTTTGGCGCCGGATAGTCTATCGGACCGGGACTGAAGTGGGGTGTGATCAGGCTGAAGTTGTAGTAGTCCCCTTGGAATTTCAGCGGACCGCCGTTTTGGAAGTTCTCCCAGATGGCCTTCAGCGACAGGATGTACTCGCGCATCCGGGGCCCCGGCGCAACCCAGGGCACGCTGAATCGCCGCTCGATGTGCCCTTTGACTTGACTCCCCATCCCCAGGCGGAACCGGCCCTGGGAGTACTTTTGGAGTTCCCAGGACATGTAGGCGATGTTCATTGGGCTCAATGGAAACACCACCGCGATAGAGGTGCCCAGTATGGCCGTTTTCGTGTGCTCGGCGGCCAGAGTTAGCGCCATAAAAGGGCTGGAAAAGTCCTCGTTGGTGTTGATGCCGTCGTATCCTATTTCCTCAACCCACCGGGCTTTTTCGGATATCTTGCCCAGATCGTCCCTTGGTATGCTGCCGAACACCTTCATTCGTAAGCTCCTTCATTGGTCATCATTGGGCGAAAGCCCCGACCAACATCTGCCGATTCACGCTCGGGCCATGAACTCACATGAACTCGGGCCATGAACTCGGGCCATGAACTCGGGCCATGAACTCGGGCCATGAACTCGGGCCATGAACTCGGGCCATGAACTCGGGCCATGAACTCGGGCCATGAACTCGGGCCATGAACTCGGGCCATGAACTCGGGCCATGAACTCGGGCCATGAACTCGGGCCATGAACTCGGGCCATGAACTCGGGCCATGAACTCGGGCCATGAACTCGGGCCATGAACTCGGGCCATGAACTCGGGCCATGAACTCGGGCCATGAACTCGGGCCATGAACTCGGGCCATGAACTCGGGCCATGAAATAGTAACCGCCCCCAATCAAAGTTGTCCGCCCATCGGGTCAAGCCAACTACTTGCGATGGCAGGCCGGATTTTCCGGATGTTGTGCGAGCGGGTCGCATCCACCCCCGGTCGAACCTTGCCTTATACTAGGATTGCCTACTTTGATTTTGGGAGGGACCAATGACTTCGCCGTTGCCTCACGCCGGCCCCGTCAACGATGACCCCTTAAACGCCTTTTGCAAAGATTCCAACGCCTACCTGCCGGGCGCCCTGACTGGGCCGTTGTCGGGCTTGTCCTTCGCGGCCAAGGATATATTCGATGTGGCCGGGCACGTCACCGGGTGCGGCAACCCCGACTGGAAGGCCACTCATCAAGCTGCCGAAAAGAACGCCTGGGTGGTGGAGACGCTGGTCAACGCCGGTGCAACTATGGTGGGTAAGACGCTGACCGACGAGTTGACCCGGGGGATTTTCGGCGAAAACGTCCATTACGGCACGCCTACTAATCCCAAAGCCCGCGGCTGCGTTCCCGGCGGGTCTTCCAGCGGGTCGGCATCGGCTGTGGCCGGAGGTCTGGTTGACTTTGCGTTGGGATCGGACACCGGCGGCTCGGTGCGGGTTCCGGCCAGCTTTTGCGCTCTCTACGGCATGCGGCCCACCCACGGGGCAATCCTCCTGGACGGAATGCTGCTGCAAGCGCCCAGCTTTGACACGATTGGCTGGTTTGCCCGAGACTTGGATACCTTTTCCAGGGTTGCGGCGGTCCTACTCGGCGGTCCGGAAGGGGCAACCAGGCCGCAGCGACTGGTTATTGCGGAAGACGCGTTCGAACTGGCGGAAAAGGAGGTCCTGGACGCGCTTCAACCCTTCGTGGGCGCCCTGTCATTGCTGATGGGCGACGTATCCACCCAAAGGCTTGCCCCCGGCGGCCTGGCCGGCTGGTCGGCCTACCAGCAGACGCTTCAAGGGCGGGAGGCCTGGGACTCGGTGCGAGACTGGATAGAGCAGGTCAACCCCCGGTTCAGTTTCGAGGTTTCCGAGAGATACACTCAGGCCAAAGCGATAACCGATGACGATGTGGCCCAAGCGCTTCCGGGACGCCAGGCGGTTTCGGAGCGTATGAACGAAATTCTTGAAGACGGCGCATTAATCTGTTTGCCCACGACGGTAGCCCCCGCTCCCCGGCTGGCGCAGCGGGTATCCGACCGGCACACCCTTCGCCTGCGGAATAGCCAACTGACCAGTGTCGCCGGGCTAAGTGGCGTTCCCCAACTCAGCCTGCCCCTGGCTGAAACCAACGCTGGGCCGGTAGGATTTTCCTTAATGGGACCCAGGGGATCCGATACGGCTCTGATTGCCCTGGCCCAAGAATTCCAAGCCTCCTTGGGCTGTTAGTTTGCCCGGAGAAAGCCAACACCAGCCTGAAAGCCAAAACCGGCCTGATGGTTACCGGTACGTAATTGCTGGGTTGATTCTGTCGGCGCACCTGTGCCTCGGGCTAAACCTGTTTGCGGTCTCCCCGGTATTGCCCCTCATCATCCAGGATTATTCCATATCCAGCACGGCGGCATCCCTACTGGTTGCGGTCACCCTGTTGGTGGCGGCGGTCGTCGGACTTCCTGGTGGGTTAGTCGCCATTCGCCTGGGAATGAAGGTCTCCTTCGCCCTGGCCTGGCTGTCCATGGGTATTCTGGCGTTATCGATGTTTGCTCCCAACTATTCAACCCTGCTGATCCTCCGGTTGCTGTCCGGATTTGGCGGCGCACTTGTTTTGACCGCCACCGGCCCCCTGCTGGTGGCCTGGTTCCGCCCGACGGAAGTGGTTTTGATGAACGGGTTGAACACCGCCGTCTTGAGCCTGGGGGTGGCAATCTCGGTGGGAGCAGTAGCCCCATTAGCCGAGGCCATAGGATGGAAAACCGCGTTGACGGCATTTGGCTGCCTTGGCGTTGTGGGCGCCGTCGCCTGGATTGCCTTTGGGCGGGATTCGCCGGGCGCGTCTCCCCTGGAGAGAATCTCCCTGAGACAGGTGCCCGGGATCCTCAACCGGAGGCCGATCATTCTGTTGCTGATGGCCGATGCCGGTGTGCTGGTCCAGTACACTGCTTTGACCGCGTGGTTGCCCACGTTTTTCTTCGAGTCCAGGAACATGAGCTTGTCTCAGGCCGGTTTGGTTTCCGGACTCCTGCCGTTCGTGGGCGTGTTTGGAGTGCTGTTGGGTGGGGCGTTGCCCCTGCGCTTCCCGTCGCCTCGTCCGTTTCTGCTGGTTCCCGGGGTGATGGTGATCCTGGGGGGACTGGGGTCGTTCCTTTTGGAGAACACCCTGGCCACCTACGCCGGCTTGGCGCTGTTGGGGCTGGGCTCTTGGTTGTACGTGCCCACGTTGCTCTCCCTGTCCATGAGCCTGGTAGACCGCGACCCGGCGAAAGTGGCCGTGGTCTGGGGTTCGTTGATCACCTTTTCCGGGTTTGCCATGTTTGCATCGCCCATTTTGGTTGGGGTTTTGAGGGATGCTTCCGACTCTTTCTACCCGGGATTTCTGATTTCCTGGCTGGCGGCGTGGATGTTGTTGGTCTCCGGGCTGTTAATCTCGGTCGGGCCGGTGGGAAGCCGGAGGCAGGCCGAAGGAGCTGAAACGTCATAGGGGTTAGAATCCATCAACAAAACAACGGTCTGTCGACGATTTCGCACTGATTGCGGCGTGATTGACCCCATGGAGCGCGGTTGACTCTGAGAAAAACCCAAGTCTCGACGAAAATCAGACCATTGTTGGAGGGAATATCTGTCATCGCAAAAATCTGCTATAATCGGACCCGGTGTAAGTTAAGATCTCCGTTCGTGGTTCCATGTTAGTAACCTCAACATCGGATGACCTAGACTGAGCCAAACCTAAACTACCTTGGAGGTCATCCAGATGGCACTAGCAGACAAGAATCTTTTGTGCTCGGACTGCGGAGCGCAATTCGTTTTCACCGTTGGGGAGCAGGAGTTCTTCGCCTCCCGCGGCTATACCAACGAGCCCAAGCGGTGTCCCGAATGCCGCGGCGCCCGCCGCAATCAGCAGCGGGGCGACGGCTATGGTCCCCGGGAGATGCACCCGGCAGTGTGCGCCCAGTGCGGCGCCGACACCATGGTCCCCTTCCGGCCCAGGGGCGACCGGCCCGTGTACTGTAGCGACTGCTTCAGCGCGATGCGTCGGTAAGTCCAGAGCGTCAAGAGAGGCCGCCCGAAAGGCGGCCTCTCTTCTTAACTCCATACCCCAGGGACAATCCCAGGCTCGGTCGAATCATGGCGTCGGGCCCTTGGTTTCGTTACGCTACTTCTCCGCTCCTTACGGCAATTCTTTCCCTTGCGCCACTCCCACCCCTTGGTTATCGCGTTGCGGGCACCGGAACTCCGGCCACCTTCATCTGCACCCGACCCAGGGTATACCGTGTGGTGAAAAACAGGGTCTTCCAGTCCCCTCCTCCCCATGCCATGTTGGTGGTGATCGGAGCCCCGTGAACAATGGTCCCCAGGTGGTTTCCATTGGGATCGATGATCCAGATGCCTCCGGAACCACCGCAGTACACGTTGCCTTCGCTGTCCACCTTGATGCCGTCCGGCACGCCCGGCCTCTCCCCGCCTACGTCACAGAACACCCTGTCCGATCCCAGGGCCAAGGAGCCGTTCGGTTGTACATCCAAGGCTCGGATGTGCCTGCGGCGCGAGTCATTGATGTAAAGGATGCTCTCGTCGTGGGAAAATGCCAATCCGTTGGGGAATACAAAATCCCGGACGAGTAACGTCAAAGTGCCCAGGTCCGGCGACACCCGGTAGACTCCGCAAAAGTCCAACTGGTAGCCCGGCGCCGGAGCGCTGGGGTCGGTGAAGTAGATGCTTCCGTCAGACTTCACGACCACGTCGTTGGGCCAGTTCAAGCGCTTGCCCTGGTAGCTGCCCGCCGCCACGGTGGGACTCCCGTCGTGCTCATAGCGGCACACCCGGCCGACCCTTTCGCACACCACCAGCCGGCCCTGTGGGTCCCTTGTCATCCCGTTGCCGTGGTTCGTGGGCTGTTTGAACACCGTCGGCCCTTCCTCGGGGGTCCACTTGATCCGGCGGTCATTGCCGATGTCGCTAAACAGCAGATAATTGCCTTCCTGCCACCATAGGGGCGCTTCTGCCGGGCCGTTGTCGTTCCCAAATCCGGCGGCCAACTCCTCCACCGGTTGGTCTACTGAAACAATGTGCTCCAGGTCGGGTGAAAGCTGTTCGATGGGCATCTTGGCCTCCTGGGCAGGGATTTTCAACCTGACTCTGACCACGCGACACTATAGGTTAAGACCCGCCCCCGGTCAAAATCTCCCGGAATGGGCGCGGGGCAACTAACCTCGGTAGTATCTTGGAAACCCGTACGGGCCAACCCGATTCTGTGAACGCGAGGGCGTTTTCGGTCGTTGCTTGGAACGCGAAGTTTCGGCAGTGCAGTCCCTACTCTTCAACGGGTAGGTAGGCGTTGGGAACAACGGCGCTGCCGGAACCGGCGCCGGTGGTGTTGCCGTTCTGGTTTACCGCCATGATTTCTACCGACACCCTGCTGCCGTTAGCTTCCCGCGAAATCGCGGTGATGTTTCCCGTGAACGTGACGGTGTCTCCGGGCCGCACCGGCCGGAGGAACCGGAGGTCGACGCTGCCCGTGCGGTTGAATACGTCGGCTCCAAAAAATCGTCGCAGCATCTCGATAGCAAAGGTGAGCGACATCCTCCCGGACGCCACCGTCCCCTCAGTTCCCAGGGTCTCCCTGGCGGTTTCCTCGTCGGTGAATTGGGACGGCCCCGATTGTCCGGCGCTGCCCTCGAACAGGTTGATTGCCTCCTGGGTCATCGACTTGGTGAGGGGAGGTACATCGTCGCCAATCTGGTAGTTGCGATCTAGCCGCCCCATTTCTTGCCCACCTCCGATGGCTGCTTCAGCTCGTGGGTGATTACCCGGTCGATCAAGCGTCCATCCTCATCCACCGAAACCGCCTCGGTTACGATGTAATTCTTGCCGCGGCGCAGATATTTGTCGGCAATCCAGGCGGTGACCGTCAGCTTGGACCCGGCCCTGGGAGCGTTATAGCAGTAGAAGGCACACCGCGCGTTGACCGACCCGTTGTCCCGGTACTTTGCGTTGTACTGCTTTACGTCGACTTTGTGGGAGATCGTGGGGAAACTGGCCTCCGGGTCCATGACTCCCCGGCGGAAGGTGTCAATCATGTCTATAGTCAACGTGTACTCGTACTTCTCAAACGTCTCGCCCACCTCTAGAGCGTCCCAGTCCAGAAGAGTCTTGCTTTCGTCTTCCACCATGATTACCTCTTTCAGGTCAGGTTAGAAACTGCGGTCCGAGTATTATAACCGGCCTCGGCCTGAGCCTGCGCATTGTGGGCTGGCGGGCAACTTCCGGACGTGGGCGGCAAACACTGTGGAGAGCCGGTCGGACAGCTTTCAGTCCGTGGCCCACTCCTCGGGCCGGACGCCCAGGTCGGAAAACCCCAATTCGTTGCATAAGGTTTCGAAAAGTAGCTTCGGGATTCCCCGCCATTTCATCTGTTCCAGCGTTTCCGGCAGGTCCACGTCCAGCCTGAGGGTGGCCAGGTCCCGGTAGAGCAATGCCTCCGCCTGGTTTTCGGCCAGGCTGGCGGCGATTCCATTGGCGCCGCGGACTCTCACGTCCCACTCTAATGGGTCGGGGGGGACCGTTTCGATATGCCGGTAGCGTTTCAAAATAGTTGCGGCGGTCTTGGCTCCCCACTTGGGAATGCCCGGTATCCCATCGGCGGCATCCCCGACTAAACCAAGGTAGTCCGGTATGGATTCTGGGTGAACGCCGAACTTCTCCAACACTCCCGGCTCGTCGAGGACAATGTCCCGCCGGCGGTCCAGGCAGACCAACCGTTGCCCCCGCACCACTTGGGTCAGGTCTTTGTCCGGCGAACAAATCACCACCTGGTCTACTTGCGGAGATTCACTGAAGCGGACCGCGGCGGTGGCGATGGCGTCATCGGCCTCGAACTCGACCATCGGCCAGACCACAATGCCGAGACACGCCGCCGCCCGCTCCGCCAGCGGAAACTGGACCAGCAGGTCTTCCGCGATTCCATCCCCGGTTTTATATCCGGGGAACATCCGGTTGCGGAATGACTCAACAACGTGGTCGAAGGCGCATCCCACGTGGTCAACATCTTCCTGCCGCAGCAAACTCAAGAGGGTGCGCATCAACCCCCTTACTGCCGCCATCTCCCTTCCATCGGGGGACAAAAACGAAGGCAGGGCGAAGTAAGCCCGGAACAACTCGTAAGTTCCGTCAACCAGGTGTACTTTCATTAAACTCAGTCACTGGGAGTCTGTGGTTGTAGTCGGGTTGTCGATGTCAACATTGAATGCGCTGGCAACCTCTTGAATTCGGGCCAGGTTGGCTGAGGCGTAATCGGTGGCCTCGTATCGCTGAATCTGCTGCTCTTTCAGCCCAATTCGTTCGGCCAACTCTTTCTGACTCAAGCCTTGCGCGATACGGGCTTTGATGAGTACAGTCGGCAGATCCGCGACCACTTTGAGGGAATCCAACCGGAACTTACCAGCCTTTAGAGATTCGTACTCCAGCAACTCGTTCTCTAGGTCGGCCAATTGACTGGTCAGCGCCTCCTCTTGGGCCTTGGCAATAAGAGGATGCGCGTCGCCGTCGGCGTCGGGCCGTTGCTTGAGAGCGGTGAGGTTGTTCTGAAACCGGGCTGCCATCGCCTTGGTTATCCGGTATTGCCGTTCGTTCTTGATCATGTGAGGCCCCCCAAGTCTATTGCAATAATTCCTTTTGGCCTTCCGGCTTCCTTATCCGTTTGGAAAAACTCCAGAAACGAGAACCCGTCTCCGCCCGCAATGGCGGATGCAGGGAATAATTCTCCCATGTATTTAGCCTTCTGGGTAACTCTACCCGGGTCGAATGTTAACAGGACCGGATCTAGGACCGCCGGGTCGACACCGGCTTCCTCCTAGCAGGCATCGAAGTCGTTTGGGACCTCTTTGCTCGTGACGAAGCTTCCGTCCAGATATACGGTTTTGCAGCCGGCTGCTTTGAGGCTATCCAGGGCGGCCCTGAGCCCGGCCATTATCTGCTGTCTCCTCGGGCTGATCCCGAATCTGATGACGAACTCATCCCGAGTTGCCCAATGGATTCCTGCCGGCAGCAGCCCGTCCACATCAACCTGCGGTATCACAACACAACGATACCATTGTGTCGCTCCCGTGCCAAGCGCATTATTGCACAACCGTCGCCCCGGCTGCATTTGATGGGCCTGTGCCGTAGTGCTAAACTCTATCCGTCAGCCCCTACCCGCCGGTTCCCCGGGTTGTGTTGCCGGGCCCATTCTGGACCAATGGAGGACTTCATGGCCGTCAACGTGGAAGAAAAGTCACCGGCTCCCCAGGGCGATCATGAACGCCCCCTGGACTCTGACAATGGTACCAGCCGGCCGGTCACGGTGATCCCGTTGACGCCGGATTTTGGCCGGTCCGCCAGAGTGGTGGGCCAATGGGATTCGGTTCCGGCCAGCGAGTCTCCCCACGAGAAAAACAAAAGGGGCGAACTGGGCAAACCCCTTTTTAACTGGTACTTCAACCGGACCAGCGTTGACGCCCTGTCCAGGATTGCCTTCCCCCAATCTTCCGCCGACCAGCGCAACACCTTGCAGCATCATGTGGCCCGGGCGCCACGCAGCAAGGTGAACCCGCTCAAGCCCTTGGGGTCCGACCCCGCGGCTTTGAGCCGCCACATTAAGCGAGTGGCAGAGTTCCTGGGAGCCGGCGTGGTTGGTATCGCGGAGGTGCACCCCTCCATGTTGTACGCCGGCAACCAATTCTTCGACGACGGCAGCGCCTCCATCGGCCGGGACAAGGGGGGCAAAGACAGCCCTGCGGTCACCGCCGCCAAGTATCCTTACGCCATCTGCATATCCACCGTTTGGGACTATGAGATGGCCCAGGCGCACCGGCATCACCTGGGCGATCATGCGTATCATTTCAGCCAGGCTCAAATGTCGCTAATCTACGCCAACCTGGTGTCTTATATTCGCGAGCTTGGCTACGAGGCCGTGCAAAACAAGGCCCAGCCGATGCCCGTTGCCTTGGCCGCTGGCATGGGCGAATTGGGCCGGAACGGTATGGTCATCACCGAGAAATACGGGGCTCGCGTCCATCTCGGCGACCCCATACTCACCAATATGCCACTGGTTGCCGACAAGCCCATCGACATCGGCGTCAGCGATTTCTGCAAGGTTTGTAAGAAGTGCGCCAACACCTGTCCCACCAACAGCATCAGCGTGGAAGACAAGGTGGTCCACAACGGAGTCGAGAAGTACAAGATCAATTGGGAGCAGTGTTACCGTTTGCGGGCCCACGTGATGGAATTCTGGGAAATCTGCCTGACCTGTGTCACGGTTTGTCCCTACACCAAGCCCAGAGCGTGGTGGCACACCCTGGCGGTGCAAACGCTGAAACGGACTCCCAAAAACCTGCGGATTTTGACGGTACTGGGTTTGAAGTGGCTGGACGACACATTCTGGGGCACGGTCCCCCGCAAGCGGATTAAATGGGCGGGGTACGACACCGGCATCGTGCCCGTCAAGAAAAAGAAGGGTGAGAGTGCTGCTGCGGCTGAAGCCAACGGCCACGGAGAGGCGGCCGATCCCAATGGTAAAATCGGCTACTACTACCCCTTGAAGGAAAACACCCGCCGGTTTGAGATATTGAAGGAAAGGCAGGAAAGGGCAGCCCGCTCCAAGTAGCGGCCCCGAAAGAGTAGACGAGCACATCGAAACGTCTTCCCGGGTACCGGCTGAAGACCGGGATGACCGGTTGGCGTTAACCCCGAAAGAGGCAGGACAGTTGGCAGGATTGTTCAACCGGAAAAAGTCGGACCCCATGTGGGACCACTTTATCAACCGACCTCCGGCTGACCCGGACAGCGACCTGGTTGCAGCCTTGGGCCGCGGCGGGGAAGGCAGGGTCTTTCCGGTCAAGAGCAACGAGCCTGATCCTGTCGTCATGTCCCAAAACCTGAAACACCTAGCCCGTTGGTGGGGCGCCGATCTCGTCGGGATTGTGCCGCTGCCGCCCGGTCACGATCAGGTCGTTACACCGTCGGGCGATGCCGAGCCGGAAGACGCCCCGTCCGATGCCCAACCCGATTCCGGAGCCGGCGCCCCGACTTCCAATTGGTTCGTGGTGGTCTGTGCGCTGTTTTCCGAGTATGACCCCGAAGTTGCTAAAGGGACGGGCGGTCAATTCGTGCGGCAGCGAGGCGCAGTCGTAGTCCAGCACTTGGGCGCATTCATCAGGGAGACTGGATTCAGGGCCGCCAAGGCCACATTCGATCCCATACCCCTGGCAGAATCAGCCGGCTTGGGCAAGGTGGACCGGCAGGGAAAGCTCAAAGAGGAGGGAAAGCTCAAAGTGGATGGAAAGCGCGGCTACGTTCACGTGACCCAGGCCGTAGTCACCAACCTTCCCTTGGCGGTGGACAATCCAGCCGGGCCGGGGCAATAAACAACAATCATGACTTCCCAATTCTCAACCTACGTTATCACTGAACCCTGCGTCGGCGTTAAGGACGCCACCTGCTTGGAGGTGTGTCCGGTCGATTGCATCGCCACCACCGATGATTCCGACCAGTACTTTATCGATCCCGAGGTTTGCATCGCCTGCGAGCAATGCAAGCTGGTCTGTCCGGTGGAGGCGATTTTCCTGGATATCGAAGTCCCCAAGCATTTCCAGAAATACATTGGTCACAATGCCGAATTTTACCGTAAGACTAAGGGAGCGCCCATGCCCGTGCCCATCGAAAAAGCCCTCAACATGATCCAGGCGGGACATGCCAAAGCCCTGGAGTTGGACATCGCGGTGAGCGTTGCCGTGGTCGACGAAGGCGGCCGGTTGATCGCCTTTGGACGCATGGACCGGGCCAAGCCGATGAGCGTCGATATCGCCATCAGCAAAGCCTACACCGCGGCCACCTTCCAGGTGCCCACTACCCAGTTGGCGGCCACCGCCGGTGAGAGTTGGTTCCAAAGCTTGATCGTGTCCACCCAGGGCAAGGCGATTGCGGTGGCAGGAGGAATCCCGGTGTTGGACGCCCCCAACGTGGTTGGCGCCGCCGGGGTTAGCGGCGGCACCGAAGACCAGGACCAGGAGTGTGCCCGAGCCGCGGTCGCGGCGTATTGAACGCCGCTGATTGAATTCAGCTAGTTGCCTTCGTATCCCGCCGGTTCAGAGCCGTCCGGTCCACTGCCCAACAACAATCTAGCGCAAGCAGCGAATCATGGGTGAAATCTTAGGACTGGGTCGTTCTCAAGCGCCGATGATACTGAATCCGCCGGAACAGTGACCGCCCGGCCTAAAAAGGCGATTCTCTGACCGAACAGCCCCAAATCCCCATCAAGGCCCTTGCCATCTGGGATTGACCCGCGCCTGATTCGGAACCGGCAGTAAAACCAAACGCCCCGGCTGTTTTAGGCCGGGGCGTTGTCTTTCGAGCCGGATATCCGAACGACCGGTCAACCCAGGCTCCGGCCAAGAGCAACCGCGGCTACCATCACTATCAGGAACAAGACCAACCACCAGGGCAGGCGGGCGCCGCCGCTTTTCCGGCGCGAGATTCTGCGCCTTTGGCGGCGGTTCATCCGTCCCGGGAAGGCCGGCGTAACATCAACCCGCAGCAGCCGCGTAGTGCGGCATTACCTCGGTGGTGAAAAGCTCAATGGAGCGCATCGCTTGTTCGTGAGTCAAGTCGCCCCATTGGAAAGAGCAGACGAAGTAGTTGGCCCCGGTCTCCATGTATTCATCCAGGTACTCCCGCATGGAGCCGGGGGAGCCAGCGATGCAGGTGGTGCCCAGCCCACCCGGGTTTTGCCGGGACTGGTTGGCCTGTTGGACTTGGCTGGCCTGCGGGTCGGGGTCGCGGCGCGCTTCCCGCGATGGAGCCGTGCTGGGGCGAACCCTGGCCTTGGAGCCAAGAAACTGGCTCAGGCCCCGCTTTTCGGCTTCCAATCGCCGGGGCGCACCCAGGTTCCACCGGTACGTTTCCCACGCCGGGGCGGCCTGGGCAGTGGCCTCAGCGTCGGTGTCGTCCAGCAGCAGGTGCATTATCAAACCAATCTTGGGTTCGGGGCCTTGGGAAGTCGCCAATGGGAGTCCGTGGCGCTCCTCCCACAGCTCCCGGAACCGGTCAACGTAAGGGCCAAACTCCCACATGGGCACATCCAGCAATGCATTCATCCCGTGGTAAGCCGACGTCGCAATGTTCCGCATGTACCACAACGGCGGGTGGGGAGATTGCTTGGGATTCAGCCGCATGGGTAGTTCGTCGAAATCGTAAAACTCGCCGTGGTAGGTCAATTCCTCCTGGGCCAGACCTTCCTGGACGATGGCCAACGTTTCCAGGAACCGGGCGTAGTTCACTTCCACGTCTGAGTCCTGCCCCCAGAAAAAGGCCTCCAAAACCCCGCCCCGGCCCACGCCGATTTCCATCCGCCCGCCGCTCAGGCTGTCCAGCATGCAAATCTCTTCAATCAGCCTGATTGGGTGGTGCAATGGCAAAACGTAAACGCAGGGGCCAAAACGGAGTTGGGTGGTGTGTTGCGATACCGCCGCGAGAAACACATTCTGGGAAGGGGCCAGGCTGTGTACCGCGGGGGTGTGGTGTTCCGCCAGGTGATAGGAGTAGAACCCGGTCTCGTCCAGCTTCTGAAGTTGGATCAACCGCTTCTGGTAGATTTGCTCCAGGCTCAACCCGGGAACGGGCTCAATGTGGTCGAAAACGCCGAACTGCAACGCCAAATCTTTCTCCCGTTGCGCTGAGAAATAGTGAATGGGAACAGGTTGTACGCAAAGCGCTAGGATACCGGCTTACGCCGTTGTACCGGCGCCGACAATCCCTGGCGGTCTAAGCAAGCCGTCGGGCCATCGCCAATAGCGCGGGCTAGAGGATGGGCAAGTACCGGGAAATCTCGTAGTCGGTCACGGTTGAACGGTAATCTTCCCATTCAATTTTCTTGTTCTCAATGAAGCTGTTGAAGATGTGGTCCCCCAGAGCCCCTCGGAGCAGGTCGCTGTCCTCCGCCAGATGGATCGCCTCGCCCAAACTGCTGGGAAGGGACTTGATCCCCAGGGATTGGCGCTGCTGCGCGGGCATTTCGAACACCTTTTCGTGTGTCGGAGGCGGCTCCGGGTATTCCTCCTCGATGCCCTTCATCCCGGCGGCCAGCATGACACTGAAAGCCAGGTATGGGTTGCAGGCGGGGTCCGGCGCACGATATTCCACCCTGACCGAGCTTTCTTTACCCTGTTGGTAGGCGGGGACCCGCACCAGGTCGGACTGGTTGACGTGGGCCCAGGACACGTAGACCGGCGCCTCGTAGCCCGCGACCAGCCGTTTGTAGGAGTTGACCCACTGGTTGGTGACCAGGGTAATTTCCTGGGCGTGGTGGAGCAATCCGGCAATGAATCTCTTGGCCACGGTTGAAAGGTAATACTCGTCGTCCGCTTCGTAGAACGCGTTGTGGTCTCCCTGGTAAAGCGACTGGTGCACGTGCATCCCCGAACCGTTCACTCCTGGAATAGGCTTGGGCATAAAGGAAGCGTATACCCCTCTCTGCTGGGCCAACTCTTTGATCGCCAGCTTGGCCGTCATCACGCTGTCGGCCATGGTCAGGCCGTCGGTGTATTGAAGGTCAATTTCGTGCTGGCTGGGAGCCGCCTCATGGTGGGAGTACTTTACGGGAACGCCCATCTCGCCAAGGTTGAGCACCGTGTCCCGCCGCAGGTCGCTGCTGGTCGGGCTGGAAAGCTGGTCAAAGTAGCCGTGGCCGTCCAGCGGCGTGGGATTATGGGAATCTTGCAAGTAAAAGAACTCAAGCTCCGTACCCACGTAATAGGTGTAGCCAAGTCGGGCCAACTTTTCCAGGTTGCGCTTCAGGACCTGCCGCGGGTCTCCGGGGAAATCTTCGCCCTTGGGTCTCCTGATGTCGCAAAACATCCGGGCCACCGCGTTTTGCTGGGGGCGCCACGGCAACAGCGTAAACGTGGCGGGATCTGGAAAAGCTCGCATATCGCTCTCGTTGGTCCGGGCAAAGCCTTCGATGGCCGAACCGTCGAAACCCACGCCGTTTTCGATAGCGTCTTCCAAATCGGTGACGTTGATCGCGAATCCCTTGAGGTTTCCCAGGATATCCGGAAACCACAGCCGAATAAACTTCACGTCGGCGTCTCGGGCTGTCTGCATTACAAATTCCCGCTCGGAAGAATCCCCGGACACCATTTCAAACCCTCCTCATCCTAAAGCCGCACTATCTTTATCATACCCCATTACGGCCCACTAACGGTATTTCCGGGCTCCTGGTTGCAGGACCTTTTCATTGTTAGCCGTATTAACCGTCATCCTAGCCGCAGCGGGAATCCAGAGTCCTGGCTATGCCATTATCGCGAGAGCCGCCCCCACCCCCGTCATTCTCGTCGCAGCGGGAATCCAGAGCCCTGGTTATGCCATTATCGCGAGACCGCCCCCACCCCCGTCATTCTCGCCGCAGCGGGAATCCAGAGCCCTTTTTGTCATTCAACTACGTGCAAGAAGGCAGGAATGGCTCGGTGTGGAACGTTCGTCCGCGTGGGCGAGGGTGGCCTACACCTGGCGTTCCCCCGTTGCTATAAGCGGGTCGGCGCACGAAAGGGCTCCGGATTCTCGTTGCCCCCGGAATGACAGGAGAGTATGAAAAGGCCCTTCTCCTGTTTGGCGGCGCAGCAGCGGTGATCGCTGCATTCGCCAAACCCGGCTTTAATCCTTGGCTTCCCAGGGTTGCCCCCATTTCTCGTTGAATGTGACCGTCTCCACCGGGGCTCGCCGGGTCCTGCCGTAATGCACACCGTCCGCCGGGTAGCCCAGCGGCAGCAACGCGGCCGTGTCCACGTCGTCGGGTATGTTCAAAAGCTCCTTTATTTCCTGCTCAAACCCCCGGCGTGGACGGGTGGTCAACACACTGGCCAACCCCAACCCCCGGGCGGCCAGCAGCATGTTCTGGACTGCCGGGTAGATGCTCGCTCCCCGGCCGATGTCGCTGGGGCCGCCGCCCCCGCCGAGGCAGCACAGGATCAATACCGGCACTTCGTGGATGTGCTCGGCCAAATGCTGTGCAGCCGCGTCATTGCGGGACTGGGAACGGGCCATTCCCGCACTGGTCGGGTCGGGGTGCACCGGGTGGCCGGTTTGGTCGTAGCGCTCCTGAATAAAACGCTTGGTCGCCAGGTCTTTGATGACCAGAAAGTTCCATCTCTGCGTGTTGCCCCCGTTCGGCGCCCTGATGCCCGCGTCCAACACCTTCCGGACCAATTCATCCGGTATGGGATCCGGCTTGATATACCGCAATGCGCGCTGTGAATACAGCGCTTCAAACAACCCTATCTCGTCCGCCATAGTGACCTCGAAGCCGCCCTTTGCCCGGGCAACCTTACAAATCAGAATTTATCCGCAATGTTAAGTTGACTTGATATAGGTGTCAATTGAAGCTGGACCTCAAGCAGTCGCATTACAAACCGCCGGCGCATGCTCCAAATCGCCCCGAACCTCCGTCATTGCAATGAAAATAGGTTATCTTCATAACCATGAATGGCCTTTTATCCAATCGCGCGTACCCCCGTCATTCTCGCCGCAGCGGGAATCCAGAGCCCATTCCGTGCGCCGACACGCTTACGGCGACGTAGAAACGCTGGGTGTTGGCAAGCCGGGCTCCCGCCGTCGCGCTACTACGAAAACAGGCAATTTTCATACCCATGTGTGGCCTAGACAAGGACATGGTAATTCCCGTCGCCACGGGAATCCAGAGCCCTTTCCCACATCCAACTACGTGGGACAGCGGAGGGATCGTCCGGGTGTGACCGGTCCGCCCGGGTAATACGGGCCGCGTCCTGCATCCCCCAAGGCAGGTTTACTGACCAAAAGGGCTCTGGATTCCCTTTGCGGCTAGGAAGACTGGATGTAGGGATGGTCAGATAAAAAGCGATCAAACATCACTTTGGATGCAAGATTCGCCCGTCACGTTAGAATGCGGTTGCCCTGAAGGCGGGGGGTCAACCCCCGTTATACGAGGCGCGTGCCAGGCTTAACGCCGTGGGCAGGGGCAGGCCGGAAAACTGCCAGATCTGCTCCTTGCGAAACGCCATCGCCGACCCGAAATGCTCCACCATGTCCTGTGCCAGGTCCATCGCGGCGATCAGCGCTTGACCTGCAGGAGTCACCCGGTTCACCAGCCGCAGTTGCTCCAGGCGGGACGCCCCCATCGGGTTGCCGGTCAGCAACAGGTCCAAACTCGCGCCCAGATTGGTTAGCCGGGGCAGTAATGCCGACGCCAGCCGGTAGCTGACGTAGAGATTGGTGTCGGGGAATCCGAAACGGGCATCCTCCCCGGCGACGCGAAGATCACAGGCCATCGCCAACTCAAAACCAAGCCCGAAGCATGCGCCTTCCACCGCGGCGATCACCGGTTTGGACAAAGAGTGGGGAAACAGTCCGTCCGCGGGAGTCGGGTCGGCTTGGTCCCCGGACCCCGAGGCCAACTCCTTCACGTCATGACCTACCGAGAACACTCCGCCGCTCCCGTGCAGAACCCCGGCGAGCAGCTCTTCATCGGCCTCTAATTGACGCCATGCGCCGGCCAACTCGGTTTGAAGCTCGCGGTTCAGCGCGTTGCCTTCTTGAGGTCTCGCCATTTCCACGACCAGGACCCGGCCCTCTGTTCGAGTTGTTAGCAAAGGTGACATTCAATGCCTCGCGTGATGCTTCTCGGCTTTAGTCCAGGTGTTGGCCGGGACCGCCCGGAATCCCCTGGCTCAAACTACGTTCCAGGCCCGTGCGGTAATCTTCGCTCTCCTGGGGCGGGAAACGTTGGTCGATGGACATGCCGTAGTCCAGGGGAAGGCCCAGGCTCTGAAAGACCCGCAGCTTGTGGTACTCCAGGTATCCGGAAGGGAAACGGCAAATCCGTCGTGCCAGTTCTTTGGCCCTGGCCACGCTTTCAGACTTGGGCGCCACCTCGGTCACCAGCCCAAGATCGTAGGCCCGTTGCGCCGTCAGAGTATCTCCGGTCCAGGCCATTTCTAGGCCGATGTTCAGGTTGGTCAAGTGGTATAGCTTGTGAGTTGTCTGCTTTGCGCCCATTCCCCGCTTCACCTCGGGGAGCCCCATCTGGGCGTGTTCTTCCATGATCCGCAGGTCACAGGCCATGGCCATCTCGCAGCCCGCGGCCAGGCACCACCCGTTGATGGCGGCAATCACCGGTTTCCAAAGCCCGAAGTTATTGCCGTTGAAAGACAGGCGCACACCCCGGGACCGGTCGGCATCCAGAATGGCCTGGGCCGTTTGTGCCCCTAGGTCCCTGGCGCGCTCGTCGTTCCGGCGCAGGTCCACCCCGGAGCAAAACGCCCGGTCGCCCGCGCCGGTGATTATCATGACTTTTAGGTCCGGTGCATCCCGAAAATCCAACCAGGCCTCGTTGAGGGCGTTGGTAAGGTTGTCGTCGAGGGCGTTCATTCGCTCCGGCCGGTTCATGGTGGCAACGAGAATGTCGCCGTCTTGCTCCCGCAGAAGCACTTCGCCGGACTGTTGAATGCCGGCCTGTTGTATATCGGATTGCTGCATTACTTTCCTCTAGAGTCTACCCGGCAGACTTATCGGTTGTGCCAAACCGGCCGGCGGTTTTCGACAAAGGCGCGGGTGCCTTCAATCCGGTCTTCGCTGGCGTACGGGTTGGGGCCAACTTCCAGGGTCTGCGCGTAGTGGAATGGCACGCCGATGGAACGGTAGGCGGTCTCTTTTTGGAACGACCGGGTCACCGGCGCATATTGGAGCAACTCCCGGGCCAGCTTTATCCCGCCTGACCGGGCGGACCCATCGGTTGTAACGATGGATTGCCCCAGTGGCCGCACCGGCAAACGACCCTCGGCAGGTCTCTCCTCTGGCTGTGCCTCGGCTGGGGTTTCGTCGATAGATACCAAGCGGTTGATCAGGCCCAGCCGTGCGGCTTGGGCGGCATCCACCGTCCTGCGGGTCCACAGCAGGTCCAGCGCCACCGATAACCCCACCAGGTTGACCAACCAGACCGCCTCGACGTTCGGGCCGCTGCCCAGGGAGTCCAGACCCGCCTGAAACGCGACCGACTCACCGGCCAAACGGAGGTCGCAGCCCAACGCAAGCGCCAGGCCTTCTCCGCGGCACACGCCCTGGACCGCCGCGATGGTGGGCTTGATCGTGTCTAACCGGCCCCCCGCCCAATACCGCGCCCGGTCCCGCTGCTCTCCGTGCGAAAGGGCGGGAACAGCCTCGGAGCCGGTGCAGAAGTCCGGCCCCTCCGCGCAAATCACGGCCACCCAGGCGTCTTCATCCACCCGGTATCGCTCAAAAACCTGGTTTAGCTCCCCGCGCATGGCCGGAGTGAAGGCGTTGCCCCGGTCCGGGGCCTCCAGCGATATAATTGCCACCCGGTCTTCGACCAAATAACCGATTTCCGCCAAGGTGCCGCCCCCATTGCCCTCAAGTTAGTATCGCCATCGGGTCTCGCCCAATGCCTGATTCTACCATGTTCCCAACCAACCCAAGCCGCGACCCGCAGTAGGCCCCAACATCTGCCCACCCGATACCCACCAAAAAAGTTTTGCGCAGCTTTTCCAAAAGCGGGTTCCCCACGCCCCGTCATCCCCACCCCAGCGGGAATCCAGAGCCCCTTTCGCCTCCACCCCCACCAACCCCCGTCATCCTCACCGCAGTGGGAATCCAGAGCCCTCTCCATGCGCCGACACGTTTATACCAACGAGGAAACGCCTGCTATGGGCAAGCCGCATTCCTCTCACTACCATAGCCAGCCGCCTCCCCACCAAAAAAACCTCCGCGCCCTCGGCGTCCTCTGCATCAAAACAACCCCAGCGTCACCAGCCCCTTGACACCCCCGAATGCACCTCCCTATCATCGAACTAATGTTCTCTAACGCAGAAAATCAGGAAGCCCAACCCCCCTCCCTCGCCGACATCGTCCGCGAGGAAACCGACGATGGCCGCCTAATAGTCCGCTTCCTCATAGACGTCATGCAGGGCCTCCTCGAAGATTTCAAACCCTGCCACCGCCTGGACGCCGCCCGTCAACTCCTAAACCTCGGCTTCCACCCGGCCCAATCCTTCATCGACGCCAACAACCCCGCCTCCCCAACCCTTAAAAATCTCCGCTCCCTCGGCGTCCCCGGCGTTGAAACCGCCCCCCTGCACCAGGAACTGGCCGCCCTCATCCGGGAAGAGACCGACAACGGCCGCACCACCGTCCGATTCCTGGTAGACGTCATGCAGGGAACGATCCCGGACTTCAAGCCCCACCACCGCCTGTCCGCCGCCAAAGAACTCCTGCGCCGCGGCTTTGACACCCCTGTCCCTGCCGACGCTGGTAACTCAACCGCCATGGAATCCAACCTGGAGCAATCCGCCCCGGCTGAAAAAGCCACCGAGGCGCCCAACGCCTGGCTCCGTGCCCTGAAGGGCCGCTATGCCGACTACGAACCAGGCTATAACCGCTACGAAATGGAAGCCGGTCCCTTTAACTTCGAGACCTACGATGACGAGGACTACTACTTCGATGGCTACGGCGCTTACGCCCAAAAGTACATCCTCGGCGGTGACGGAGTAATCAGGGCAGCTGGAAACGCAGTCTTGAACTTCCGCAGCGATGCCTCTGAAGTTGCCCACGCATCCGGCCAGGACCCAGAAAAACGCCCGGACCACTTTGGGACGGTCCCCGACGACGCTCCCCAGCCCGAAGACATTTATGGCTTCAAGGCCCTGCTCAGGATATACGGCTCCGAGCAGGCCGCCCGGATTGCTGCCTGGGCCGCCGCCGGGTACCACGGGAAGCAGGCCGCTCTGGCCGCCGGCCTCGGTCCCGAATCCCCGGCCCGGCCCCCGCCCCCGGACACCATCTGGGACCAACCGGCGGAGGAACTGTACCCGGAAGACGGGGCGCCGCCGGACCCGGAACCTGACGCTCCCGATGCGCCCAAGCTAACCATGCTTGAGGAATATTTAATCGACCGCCGCCGGGAGCGCGCGCGGAACGACCGGAATAACTGGGATGATGACCCGCCCGGTTTAATCTATGACCGGGTTACCATCCCCATAATACCGTGACGCCCCCGCCCGGAGCGCCGCGGTTCTTCCCCCTCATTCTTCCACGCCCAACGAAAAAAGTTTTGCGCAGCTTTTCCAAAAGCGGGTCCCCCGTCCCCAAAACCTGGACCCCTGCAATCAACCACCAAGGATTGACGGTATCCCAACAGGACTCTACACTCGGAACGCGCCCAAGCCGAAATGGCCACCGAGAATAAATACCGGGGCAGGGGAGAAACTAATGGACTTTGGTATGTTCACCGACTTCCACGTCCGCCCGGGCAAAACCCAGGCGGACGCTTTTGAGGAGTCGTTCAATCAAATCATCCGGGCGGAACAGTTCGGAATGGACTCTGTATGGCTGGCGGAGCACCACTTTTCGCCTGAACGGTCGGTGTTGGCCTCGCCGCTGATCATCGCCAGTTCCATTGCCTCCCGGACCAGCCGGATCCGGGTGGGCTTGGCCGTCCAGGTCCTCCCCCTGACCAACCCCCTGCGGGTGGCCGAAGAAGCGGCCACCGTAGACCACATCAGCAAAGGTCGTTTCGACTTTGGGATCGGACGCAGTGGCCTCACCCGGTATTACGAGGGCTACAACGTCGACTACGCCGAGAGCAGGGACCGGTTCTTCGAGGCCTTGGACGTCATAATGGAGGCCTGGAAAGGGGAACCTTTCACCCACCAGGGTGAGTTCTATTCCTACCAGGAAGTTGTAGTGGTGCCCCAGCCTTACCAGAGGCCCTATCCGCCAACCCGCATTGCCGTGGCTTCGGAGGACACCTATCCTCGCATTGGGGAAATGGGCCATCCGATTTTTATCACCGCCAACACCAACATGGCCCCAATGAAGGAAAGATTGAAAGAGTACCGCCGGGCGCGCGCCGCCGCCGGTCACCCCGGTCCCGGGGAAGTGAACATGCGGGTGCCCGTATACGTTGCTGAAACCACCGAGAAAGCTCACGAAGAACCCCGGGAAAGCGCTCTCAGCCAGATCAATTACTCGGCGACGGAACTGAGCAAGACCGCCCGCAACCAGGAAGGGCGTGAGAATATGCTCCGCATGGCGTCTGTGCCCTATCAGGAAGTGCTGAAAAGCCGGGTGATATTTGGCGTCCCGGAGGAAGTGACCGAACGGCTCCAGGAATTCCAGGAAGAGCTTGGAATCACCGGCGTGGTCCTTGAGATCAACTACGGCGGGCTGATTCCATTTGAGCAGGTCGCCAACTCGGTGCGCCTGCTCACTGAAAAGGTGGTCCCAAACTTTAAATGACGCCCCGACCGTTTCCGGGTTTGGCGCCGGTGTGCTAACGGCCAACCACGCCAGACCACCCCAGCCGAAGCCATCACGCTGACCTCAAGGAGGGACTCATGCCAGGTATTATCGATGCCGACACCCACGTCTTTGAACCCCCGGAGATGTGGGAGCGCCTGGACCCGGACATGTACCAGAGGCGGCCCATCATAGTGGAAGGGCCGGCGGACACCGTTTACCGGCGTTCTAACTTTTGGATTATCGATGGCAATATTTTCCCCAAACCGGCGGGCAAGGGCGGATTTCTGCTGGGCACCCCAACCCAGCCCAACCAAATCGAAAAGATGCCCGATGTGCGCGCCCGGGAGTTGCTCGACATCCCCGGCAGGCTGGCGGCGATGGACCAGATGGGCTCCGGGGTCCAGGTTATCTATCCAACCCTCTTTCTAGCCTACGTCACCGATGACGTCGAGTTGGAGGTGGGTCTTTGCCGGGCCTACAACCGGTTTATGGCGGAAACCTATAAACAGGGTCAAGGCCGGTTGAGGTGGTTGGTTGTGCCTCCCCTGCGCTCGATAGATGCCTCCATTGAAGCTGTGAATTTCGGCAAGGAAAACGGCGCGGCGGGCCTGTTCTTCCGGGGAATCGAGCGAGACCGGACCCTGGACGACCCTTACTTCTTCCCCGTTTACCAGGAAGCGGCCCGGCTTGACTTGCCGGTTTGCGTCCACACCGGGGCCGGTTGTCCCGCCTTCAGCGCCGTCTTTGACGTCAGCCGGAGCCATACCTTTCCCCATACCCGCACCCTGCCGTTGATGGCGTTTCGCAATCTCGTAGCCAACAAAATTCCGGAGATGTTCCCGGATTTGCGATTCGGGTTCATTGAAGCCGGAGCGTCCTGGGTTCCCTATGTCCTTCACGCGCTTCGCAGCGTCTTTGGCGGCGACCCAAGCCAATGGGGCCCCAAGCTGTTCCAGGAGTCCCGGCTGTACGTCTCCTACGAGGAGTGGGAAGACCTTTCTTACTTATTGACCTACGTGGGAGAAGCCAACCTCATAGTGGGCTCCGACTGGGGACACCACGGGGGCCGGGGTCGGGGCGGAGACCCATCCGGCCAACCCGAGGTCATTGCCAACCTGATGGCTCAGGAACAAATCCACGGGTCGGTCGTCGAAAAAATCCTGGTGGACAACCCAGCCCGGTTCTACGGAATCTAGCCGTCCCTGCGCAGAGCATTTCCGCCAAGTGCGAGTTTGGCCCCACTCCCGTCATTATTATGAAAATATGCCATTTTCATCCTCATGCGTGGCCTCGCTAGGCCATCCGCAATTGTCATGAGAATAGGCCATCTTCATACTCATAAGTAGCTTTGACAAAGCCACCCGTCATTCTCGTCGCAACGGGAATCCAGAACCCTTTTTACCAACCAAGCTGGTGCAGCAAGGCAGGAATGGCCCGCGTAGGTAATCCTGGCTCCCCTAGGGATTTCCTGGATCCACGTTCTTAGGAGACTGCCCGGTGTAGTGCCAGGTGCCAGCGGTTTGAAATGCGATTGCCCCAGTCGGCAATCGCGCATCGTAGACCGGCATCACATCGCTGGAATCAGTTCTTCACATAGGAGGTTGAGGCTTTCGGTAACGTTGGGGCCAAGCTCCGAAAACATGACCTGTTTGAATCCGTGGTCGGTGGCCGTGCGGTAAATCTCCTGCATCTGCTCTTTGCAGAACTGCGGTTCCCCGGCCACGCAGATGGCGTCAACCATTTGGTCAGTAACCAGCGCTTCGAACTGTGTGCGCGAGGCTCCGTCCTGGTCCGCCCGCTCCAGAATGTCTACGTCCTCCACTGCTACACCGAGTCTACCCATCTCTTCCGGAGTGTATCCCCGCCTCCGCAGGCCCAAAATTCTTCGGCCCGCGGTGTGCTTGGCAAAATCCCGGGCGGCTTGCCCGTCGCGGGAAACTGACAGCTTGATTTCAGCGATCTTGGGCAGACCCGGCCCCGATCCGACGCTGGCGGCGGCGTCATCAAAGGTTTTCAGTGCGCCTGCCAGTCGCCCGGCCCCGGCCACGGCCTTGAACTCTCCGCCGTGGATCAAGCCGTCCATGAATTCACCGCCAACCTTCAGGCTCAACGGCGCATTGCCGCCGCAGTAGAGGCGGATGGGAGTCTTCGGGCCAAATCCCAAACGGAACGATTCATTTGGATTGAAGTTGAAGTAGGAAGCCAGGGCAGGGTAATCGCTGAATTTTACCGCCTCCCCTGCCAGGAGGGCCTTCAGGCATTGGGCGGTCTGTCGCAGCATGCTGACCGGTCTGGCCGTGCTGAGCAGGTTCGGTGTATAGGGGTTCCCCCGGGCGATGCCGATGCTGAGTTCACCGCCATCCATGATTTCGCTGATGGCCGCCACCGAATCTGCCAGGTCGACGGGGTTGCGAAAGTATTGCACCGTCACCGCTGTGCCAAGATTGACGCCGACGTGGGACGCCAGCGTGGCCAGCACCACGAAAACGTTGCGGCTTTGCAGGTTGTCGGTGGCCCAGATCTGGGAAATGCCTCCATTTTCCGCCGCCTTCGCCAGGTTGACCAACTCCGGCATTGGGATGTCTTTGTAGGTTGGGAGGTGTAACTGAATTCCTGCTTCCATATCCTTCCGTTGGCCTCCGGCCGGCGCGGCCCGTGAGATTGCAGATCAGGCTACTATCGGTTGGGCGATGATCCACAGGCTGACCACAGTATACATAACCATCAGCATTAGCATCGGGTATTGGCTGTTCAGGGCCGTTGACCGGTCGCTGAACAGCCGGGTTGCCACCAGGTGGGCCAGGTACACCGCCATGACGTGGCCCACCACTATCAGGACGGTGGAAAGGTACCACAGGATCCGGGCGTTGATCACGCCGATGTTGACCTGGTAATCCGCCGTTCCCAGGAGGTTCCAGCCGTAACCAAACGGGTCCGACGCCAACGGCGCGATTAGTTGACCCTGTATCAACAACAGGTTGATGAAGTGGGCCAGGTTATAGGCTACCGCGATGGGCGCCAGCGAGTAGGCGAAGGCCCGGGCCAACTCCATCGCTTCGAATTCTCGGCCAACGGTCCCGGACATAAAGTGGGAGAAAGCCAAAAAAGCGAGGAAAAAAGCCAACGGAAACAGCAACACCCCCAACGTGTCAGCCAGTGTCAGGCTGTCGAACCCTGGGAGGTCGATAGTCCCCGAAAATGTGTTGACCATGGCTGACTGGAAATCGACCCACCCCGACGTGGCGCTGAAGCCGTCGAAGGTCACTGAAGCCAGCAACAGCACGACCAGCGCCAATTTATCGGAGGTCATGTGCTCCGGGTTCGAAAGCCCCATGGCGAAATGCCTGATGTTCCACTCGCGGACAGGCGACTTTTCGAAACACTGGTAGCAGTTGGTGCACTGGCCATCCCGGTCCAGGCACTTGCCAGGGCAAACTCGGCACAGGTCTGGATTCCTTACGCGCACTTCCGTGGGCGCAAACTTGGCCAGGAAGCCGAACACCACCGAGAACGCCTCTCCGTGTTGCAGCCACTGGTGTTTGCCGAAAACCGCCATGCCCGTCAGGGTAATTGCCGTGTATAAAATGGCCATGCCCGCGACTCTATCGGGGACCGCCGACTGGGGAAAGGCGTCCTGAATCCAGAGGAAGCCAAGGAACAGGACCAGGGCGGGCCAGATGCCCCAGTTCACGGGGTAGGCGAGGTTCAATCCCAGGTTTCGGCCGGGCCGAAACAAACGGAACACCGCCTCCGCCATCTCAAACAGCGCTTTCCAGGGGTTAACCAGGACCCACAGGTTCCCGATCAAAGCCGCGAAAAACGCCAGGCCGACCCACCAGATGATCCAGACGAAAGTCGGGGCAAAATTGGATGACGAGGTCTGGTCGCCGGCCAGTCCGGCGGCTATCACCAACACCAGCAGGAACACCGAAAACAGCTTTACCGGCCACCAAATAAATGGACTCGACGCCACCGACTCCAGCCACCGGTGTTGGAACAGGTTGTACCGCCGGTATGAACTACCCCCGGGACTGCCCTTGAGGAAAAAAGCGATGACCGCAAAGGAAAGCGCTACCGTTAACCCTGCTCCAATCAGGAAAATCCCCAGAGGTACCGGCAATTCGGTGCGCTCTCCAAAGCCGTGGGCAAAGGCGGTGCGGCCGCCCAGGGCCGCCGCCACCGCCAAGAGGGGGAGCCCTACTCGGATGAATTTCAGCATCGTAGACATTCTCGATATTGACCTGTTGCGCGCCTAGCGGGGACCCACCTCCAGGAAACCAAGTTCTATTTCAGATTCATCCGAGGCCTCGTCGTGTTCGGTTCCCTTCTCCTCGGTTTCGTCCTCATGGTGAGAGTCTCCGTTGGATTGCTCCTCCTCTGTCGTTTCCGATTCATGAAAGGTGATTCTGAATCTTCCGGTTGCGTCCGCCTGGAAGAATAAATCGGTCACCTTCCCTGCTTCGGCGTCGGTTTTGACATCGTAGCCGTGGACGTGAAACTCCCCGGAATGCTCCGTTTGAATTTGCAGAGCAACCATGTCCCCCTGCGTGACTCTTACCGTTTCGGGCTCCATAGATTCCCCATCTACCGTCACCGGTATGGTCAACGCCTGGGGTTCCCCGCCGCCGCCGCAGGCCGGGGTCAGCGAGATAACCAGTATTGCCGCCATGGCAACCGGTAGACTCAATTTCAGCTTATTGCTGTTCATGTTAATGTTCTCTTCGCGTCAAGATTTAGCGGGTTTTCTATTTCGCCGCTTGCCGATTCTTTCCAAAATCCACAGACTCAATGCGATCAGGGCGACCCCCCCGGCGATTACGAAAATAATGTCGATGCCGTCAGGTTCGGTTACCTGGAATGGGACATCCAGGCTGGCCGGGCCGAGACCGGATTGGGTTTCCACCGTCAGAGTCCAGCTTCCTACCGTATCCAATGGCAAGTCTGTTTCGTAAAACTGGGGGCTCTGGGGCATGTTGACGGCTTGGACCGGGGGCACGTTGGCCGCGCCAACGGGGCCCGAGGCCGAGACCATGACGGTTGCGTCAGTGACCGGCGTACCGCCGTCGGCCGCGTTCACCTGGATGCTTACGTGCAAATTCCCCACCTTGGGGTCTCCCGGGAATATCCCAATTTGCAGCTCGTACGGCCCCGAGATGGCGTTGGTTACCAGCGGGCGGGAACCTCCGTTGGCCAAAGCCAAGTCCGGTCCGCCGGCCAGTACCAACCAGGCCGCGGCGAACAAGGTCAGGCCAATGCCAAACCTCAGACCCAACACGCAGACCGGCAACAGCGCTAACCCCTTCACCGGAAGATGCCTGCAACGATCCAATCGGTCACCTATATCTAATTGTTGCGCGGTCGCCCCAAGCGCACTCGTAGAAGTTTTCAATGAACCCGTGGTTTCCCCGCGCGGGCATTTCGTCCCAGGGTCTTCCGCGCAAGAACTTCCGTACACTCCCGGAGAACCGGCGTTTTGCCGGAGCCCAAAGGACCTCGTGAGACCGCGACTTTTCCTTTACCTGCACATGTGGCGGCAAAGAGGGTCGGAGGAACACCCCGGATTGGGGCGCCGCCGATCTGGGTCCAGCGCGCGGCGGGGAGGTGGTCAAATGGTTGGAGGTTTCTTGGGAGGGGCGACGAATGCTTCATTCAAAGCATTCGACTCAGGAATCTTTCGGAGAAACAGTGAGTTGTTTCCCCGGTAAGGGAAGAAGGTAGCCGGTTTGATGGCAAGGCTCAACGGAGTCTCGATTGACCGGCCCGAGCCATCATTGGAGGAAAGGTAAACGATCCCTCCTCCCGCAGGCCCATCCTCGGAAGATCCCACGGGCGTCGTCTGCTCTTGACCGGGACCGGAGTGCGGGTGGGCGTCTTGGTAAGGGTGCAGATGGTCGACGTGGTGCTGCGCCAGGTATATGTGGCTGTGCCCAAGCTGACGCTCAGCGAAGTGGTGATCTAAGGATGGGCCCAGCAAAGACCAGACCAACACCCATGCGAAGGATACCGCCGCGCCGCGTGCCCAGATGGTGTTCAAGACTGTTTAGCCTATCCCGGGTTCAGGCCAAGGACTGGGCCTGCATTCCCGGGATCATTGATCAGCATGCAAAACATAACCCGATGACCGGGTCACAGCCTATATTAAGGCCGGTATTGTGACCGATGGGAGCTGTCAGGAGGCCGGCAATAGAACGGCCGTATAGGGCTTGGTAAAGCGTGTGGTGTGGCCGTGGCCGGTGATGTCCTCAATCAACCTGATGTCCCCTGGGCCGAACCGGTGCGTGGTGCCGTCGCCCAACCCGATTTCAACCTCTCCTTCAAGGAGAATCATCCACCGGCGGTCGGGAGCGGGATGAAAGTCCTGAAACCGGCCCTCTTCCACTTTCCAGATCCGCAGTCCCTCCACGGGCTGGAGGTTTAGCAAATCCGGATGGGATTCCAACGTCATTTCCTCAATATGGGTCTCCCCATCGTCTCCGGGATACATTCTATAAATTCCCACGAGGCCTCCTGTGAGTGAGTTTGGATTTTGATTTCGACAAGGCCCGGTTTCTTGCAAACGGGGCGGCAGGACTGCCCGCTTCCCGGACCTGACCTTGCCTGCCAATATCGGGGTAAGCCCTACTCACGGTCGGGAACTAGGGGTTAATAACTCCGTCGTCCTGGCTGACGATGAAGGTTTCCTGGCGGGCGACATAATCCACAACCAACCCCGCCAGGGCTTCCGGCCGCTCCAGCGCGATGGCGTGCCCGGCGTCGTATATGAAGGAAAGGTGGCTGTTGGGTAATTTTTCGCGGAGGATGCTGCCCGCCTCGGGCGCCGCCAACTTGTCCTGCAGGCCGAAAACTACCAACGTGGGGCACTGGACTTCGCCAAGCCGGTCTTCAGTCTCTTGGCTCAAAACCGGGGATGGACCTCCGTCGAGGAGCCGCTGGGCCAACTCATGCTCCTGGGCAGTAACAGCGACATCAATGCGGGTCAGGCTTTCCTGGTTGTCGGGATGGGCCAGCAATGAACGCCCCATCTGCTCCCGGTCCCCGGACGGGACTATTCCTGTTGGCCGGATGATGGTCGGGGAAATCAGGATCAACGCCTCCACCTGTTCCGGCGCCTGAATCGCTTGCCATAGGGCGACGTTGGCGGCGAAGGACGTGCCGATGAGGGAATACTTGCCAGCCCCGGTTGAGTCGCCCTCCGCGACCCCGGATAAGGCAGCGGCCTCAGCCATGGTTCCCGCCAGGTCCTTTACCGACTGGGAGGCTTCGCCGGGGGCGCCGGCGGCAAAACCGGGCAACTGTAGCACGACTACCCGGAATGACTGGGCCAGCGCCAGATGGACGCTGGTCAATCCCCATGAAAGGGTGTCCAGTACGACTACCGGGTCGCCTTGCCCCGCTTCAAAGGAGCGGACCGTTAGACCGTCCACTTCTAGTAGGGTTTCCTGGAACGCCGAGGTGATTTCCGGTGATTTAGAGGCCATCCGCTTCCCTTTGAATTCGCTAAAACTCTTTGATTCTGGGCAAGACTTCTTTGCCGAAAAGCTCGATTTCGCGCATTACTTCCTTGTGACTGGTCCGGGGCTGCTGAAAAAACAGGTCCACCACCCCGGTCCCGCACCGGTCATGGAACGCCTTCATCTGGTTAACCACCGTGTCGGGACCGCCCATGAAGCTAAGAGAGGGCGCCGCGCCGGCCACGTCCCCCTGGGCACTGCCGGCAATGATATTGCGAAGGTCAAACTGGTCTCCTGTGCGAGCAGCCTGCACCGCCTGCTCTACCGCGGCGCTCATACCCAACCGGCGGCGACTCTGGGGGCCACTCAGGGAATCAAACCATTCGTCAGCCTTCTTGTCGGTTTCCGCCAGGTAGATGCTGCCGCGATAGACCCGTTGGTCGGGTTCCGGCTGCCAACCCGCGTCCTGACACCATTGGTAATACTTGCTGGTGATTTTTTCCATCGTTTGCACCGGGATGAACGAAATCCCCAGACCCAACCGGTTCTCGGCAGCGTATCTCACGGCGTCGTCGCTTCTGGTAGCCACTATTGCCGGCGGCATGGGTTGCTGCACCGGCGGCGGCCAAACGGACACGGTGCGGTATTGGTAATAACGTCCTTCCCAGGAGAAGGGTTGGGGTTCGGTAAGGGCCTTGATCACCAGGTCCATGCCCTCCAGCAAACGGGCCCGGCCTTCGTTGGGATTGACGCCGTAGGTCTGGTCCTCGTTTGGTGTGCCGCGGAGGAATCCCATGATCACCCGGCCGTTGGTCAAGTTGTCCAGCATCCCGATTTCTTCTGCCGCGCGTACCGGGTTATTGAGGGGCAATAACTGGCCCAACAGGGCGATTTTCACCCTTTTGCAGCGTTCCGCCACGGCAGCCGCCATTAAAGCCGGGTTGCCGGTGGCGATTCTGCCTGAGTAATGGTGCTCCGAAAAGCTTACCCATTCAAAACCCATCTCCTCGGCAAACTCGCACTCTTCAATGCCTTCCTGATAGCTTTCGACCGAAGTCTTAGGTTCGTGATAGCTGGCGGGTATGGGCCAGGTATCCGGGAACTTGCTCCGTTCCGAGTAACCCATAGGGCCAAAGTAGGACGCCTTCACTGAGAGCCTCCATCAAGGAGTTTTGGGATCTTGGGATGGGTTCGGGCCCAGATGCTTAAACCGGCTGCATCATTCTGGCGGCCGGTGGCTTCTTGTCCTGGATTATTGTACCCGAATAGTAGCCTTCCAGCCGCAGGTTTGTCCAATTTGACCATCGGGGCCTTGCCAACCCCCGTTCGCAGTCAACCCTGGCGTTGACAAGGTCAACGTGACTACCTAACCTGGATTCATGGACGTGCGAGATTTCGGTCCCCTGGGGAAAGTCAGCTCTCTAACTCTGGGCGGCGGCGGCATTGGCCAGGTCTGGGGACCCACCAATCGTGACGAAGCGGTTGCCACGGTACGGGCTGCCGTGGATGCCAGCATCAACTTCCTAGACGTGGCTCCCGGCTACGGCAACGGGGAGGCGGAATCGGTGGTCGGCGCAGCGTTCGACGGCCAACTTCCCTCCGGAGTCATGGTGTCGACCAAGTGCCGCGTCGGCAACCCGGAGCCGGACCAGGTCTTACCCTTGTTGGAACAGAGCCTGGCCGAAAGCCTGGCCCGCATGAAGTTGGAGCGGGTTGACGTTTTCTTTCTGCACAATCTGATCATTCCCAACGAATTCTCCGATCGATACCAGGGCACGACGCGGGACCGGTTTACCGAATCAGTGCGGCCCGCTTTGCAGAGGCTAGTTTCCCAGGGCCGGATTGGCGCCTGGGGCATCACCGGAATTGGGGTGCCGGAGTCTGTTTTGGAGACTGTGGCCGAAGATCCGGCGCCCCAGGCCATCCAGGTGATTGCCAACCTTCTGGACTCCCCCGGCGCGTTGAAGCGGTACGACGAGGAGGCGCGGCCAAGGGAGATCATCGAAGCAGCGCACCGCCGAGGATTGGCGGTGATGGGCATCCGGGCGGTGCAGGCGGGAGCCCTGACCGCGGCGTTGGACCGGGAGTTGCCAGAAGATCATCCGGAAGTATTGGATTTGCGAAAAGCAGCGCCCTTCAGGGACTTGGCCCAGGAATTGGGTGAATCCCCGGCTTCCCTGGCGCACCGCTACGTCCTGTCGATGGACGGTGTCGCCACGGTGGTGCTCGGCGTCAAAAACCGGGCCGAGCTTCAAGAATGTGTTGAGGCGGAAGCCAGGGGGAAATTAGACCCGGAGTTGGTCCGCCGCATCGATGGCGCCGTGGGACGCTCGGCGTCCTGATCATCGCTCCGCCGCAAGTCTCTCGGATACCATTGCCCTAAAGAGCGGCTCCTCTGTCCTAAAGGGCGGCTCCTCAACCGGGACGGCCGCGGCGCAGCGCCCGGCCCGGCAGCGCCCCGGTGTTTTCCCCCTGGTCGATTACCAACCGCCCGTTGACCACGACGTAATCGATTCCCACCGGATAGTGCTTGGGGTCTTCCCGGGTGGCGTGAGTTTTAACCGTATCCGGGTTGAAGGCCACGATGTCCGCCTTGAACCCGTCACGCAGCAGACCCCGGTCGGGGAGTCCAAGGCGCTGGGCCGGAAAGGATGTCATCTTCCGGATTGCCTCGGGAAGCTTCAGGTGTTTCTCGGCGCGAACGAATTCGGCCAGCACTATCGGAAAACAGCCGTAGGTCCGTGGGTTGGGGTATTCTCCGAACAGGATGGCGTCGCTGGCGATCATCCCAAGAGGGTGGGAGACGAAGGCGTAGAGGGTCTGGGCGTTGGTTCCCAGCCCCACCGTTGAAATGCCCAGGTTCTCCTCCACCAGCAGGTCGAACAGGGCGTCTGCCGGGTCCTGCCCCCGCATTTCGGCAATATCGGTGATCAGGAGGCCGTCGTATTGGCGGTTTTGCGGCTGGGTAAAATTAGTCAGCCAGTTGTTCCTCAGCCGGTCCCCAGCAATTTCCATCTTCATTCTTGCCCGGTCGTTGGGGTCTTGCAACGCCGCCATCAACCTTTCCGGGCCGCCGTCCTTGGCCCAATGAGGCAGACCTATCGTGACCGTGGTCCCGGAATAGGGGTAGGTGTAACAGTCAAAGGTGACGTCCAGCCCCTGGTCCCGGGCATCCTCCACCAACCCCAGGTAATCCAGGTGGCTGCCGACGCCCGGCGCGCCCTGCCGGTAGTGGGTCAAATGCACCGGGCAACCGCTGCGGCGCCCGATCTCCACCGCCTCCTCCCAGGGCGCCAGCAGCCCCTGGGACCTAAGGCTGGCCCGGGTGTGAGTGTGATAGATCCCGCCCAACGATGCTGCTACCTTGGACAGCGCGGCTAGTTCCGCGGTATCGGCGTACGAGCCCGGCGGATAATCTAAGCCGGTGGAAAGCCCCCAGGCTCCCTCCTCCATCGCTTCCCGCACCACCGATTCCATGTCCGCCAACTCGGCGGCGGTCGCCGGACGGTCGTTCCATCCCACCGACCAAATCCTGACGGGGGCATTGCCCAGGATGTAGGCGATGTTGACTGCCACACGGTCGTCGTACTTCCCCAGCATCTCGGCCACCGTGAGCCAGTCCGCGGGCATTGGCGGATACCCGTTTAACCCCGAATCCAACCAGATGTAGCGGTGCAGTTCTTCCTGGGTCTTGAACGGAGCATGAGAGATGCCGTCAATACCGACCAACTCGGTGGTGACTCCCTGCCGCACCTTGGGGTCGTGATGAGGCTCGCCCAGGATGGTTAGCCCGGCATGGGAATGGAGGTCGACGAACCCGGGGCAAACCACTAATCCGGTAGCGTCGATAACACGGGGCGCTTCTAAAAGAGCAGGGTCGCCCCGGTGGATGGCCAGGGTGTCTCCGGTTACGACCACGGCCCCGTGATAACCGGCGCTCCCGCTGCCGTCGATAATCAGGCCATTTTTTAGTATTAGGTCAGCCAAGATCCTCCATGTGAGTGAGGCCTCCATGGGAGCGAGGTCAGTTGGTAACGCCATACAGTGCCCCAGCCTGATAGACCGGCTCGCGAATCCGTCGGTTTCCGGCAAGTCCGGGAAAAGGGCTGGCTTCCGACGGAGTGGTTGGGACAGCGTGACCTAGAGGGCCGCCAACCCCGCCTTGGCGCAGTCTTCGTCCTGCTCGCCCGTGGCGCCGCTGCCGCCAATAGCGCCGGCCAACTCTCCGTCCTTTCGGATTGGCACTGCGCCTTGGGCCGCAAGCATCCGACCACCCAATGAGCTGATGATTGACTGAATTACCGGAGAATCCGCCTGTAGCGAACCGCTGGGCCGGCCAAACCCGGCTGCGGCTGCGGCCTTGCCCTGGGCCACCGCGGCACTGACGGCGCTGGCTCCGGGCATGCGGTTGAACGCGAGCAGACTTCCCCCGGCGTCGCAAACCGCAATGCTCATGTTCACGTTCAGTTCCACTGCCTTGGCGATCCCCGCCTGGACCATCCGGTTAGCTTCTTCCAATGTAAGCGCCATCTCGTTACTCCAAAAGGATTTTGGTGTTGTTCGTGGGTTTGTCGTACGCGGATTCTACAGAGTCGCCTGAGGCTTGGCAATCGGGAATCAAGCCGTGCCAGACGCCGGTTGGTTGTGCGATAATGCCAGTTAATCACCCCAGTGGGGTCCCCGGTTCAACCATGATTGATGAGGAATCCCGGCCCACTCGGCTAGACCGAAATGCCCCGCCGGGCCGCACGAAACACGGATGACTGACGCCGGTTTAAGACTTAGCGTTCTGGACCAAAGCCCCCTCTACGCCGGCGAGACCGCCGCCGACGCTCTGCAGCACACTATTGAGTTGGCGACCAGGGCGGAGGAGTGGGGATACCATCGCTTTTGGGTTACCGAACATCACGGCTCCAACCGGGTTATGGGCTCGTCGCCCGAAGTCCTGGTTTCTCACCTCTTGGCCAAAACCAGCCGAATCCGTCTGGGTTCCGGCGGAGTCATGCTCCAGCACTACAGCCCGTACAAAGTTGCCGAGAATTTTAACGTCCTGGCTTCCCTGGCCCCCGGCAGGGTGGACCTGGGTATTGGCGGCGGCCCCGGAGGGCTGCCCCGTTCCACGCAAGCGTTGAAGATCGCTCCCGATGCGTCGGGCCGGACGCTGGCGGAAAAGCTAACGGAACTGGACCAGTTTCTCCACGACCAACTGGCGGCAGACCATCCGCTGCACGGGTTGCAAGCCAGCCCCCTGCCTCCACAGCCGGCAGACCTCTTTGTTCTGGGCACCACGTCATCCAGCGCGGTGCTGGCGGCGGATATGGCCCTGCCCTACGTCTTCGCGCTTTTCCTGAACAGCGATGAAGCCATGATGCGCCTGGCCGTGGACACCTACCGCGACCGGTTCGACTATTCCAAGGGCGGCCAACCCCAGGTCATGCTGGCCCTGCCGGTAATTGTGGCGGATACCGATGACGAAGCCGGGCAGCGCGCCTCTGAAATTACCGTGGTGAGGCTCACCCTGGCCAGCGGTAAGACCTTCACCACCGGCACGTTGGAGGCCGCCAACGAGTTTGGCAAGCAGTCCGGCGAGGAGTTTGACATCCAGGTGCGTCAAGCAGCAGTGGTCCACGGCTCGCCGGATTCGGCGCGACGCAAGCTGTACGACATTCAGCACGACTTTGATATTGAAGAAGTGATAGTGGTCACCGCAATCCGGGACTTCCCGAAGCGGCTACACTCCTATCGGATTCTCAGCGAGGCGTTTGCCCAGGTGGCTGCTTCCTAGCAGGCGTTTCCAGATTTCCTAGGACCCGGTTTTGCTCGAATTTATGGCTTAGGATGGGACATGACCAGTCAGCGCAAGATGCACTTGGGGACCTTTCTTGCGGGCACCGGCAGCAACATGGCCTCGTGGCGGCACCCAAACGCGGTGACCGACGCCGCCATAAACCTGGACTACTATCGTGGCCTGACCCGGAAGGCCGAGGCCGCCAAGCTGGACTTCGTTTTCTTTGGCGATGGGCTGTATATCAGCGAGAAGTCCCACCCGAACTTTCTCAACCGGTTCGAACCCCTGACCCTGCTCGCCACCCTCGCCGCCCATACCACCCATATCGGGCTGGCGGCCACGCTCTCGACTTCCTACAGCGACCCCTACACCGTGGCCAGGCAATTTTCGTCCATAGACCACATAAGCAACGGCCGGGCCGGCTGGAATATCGTTACCTCTCCGCTGGAAGGCTCGGCGCTGAACTACAACAAGCCGGAGCACCCTGCCCACGACCTGCGCTACCGAATGGCCCACGAATACCTGGAAATAACCAGGGGCCTCTGGGACTCCTGGGAGGACGACGCGTTTGTCCGGGACAAGGAATCCGGGGTGTTTTTCGACCCGGAGAAGATGCATCGGATCAACCACAAGGGGGAGTTTTACTCGGTCCAGGGGCCGTTGAACATCTCCAGGTCGGAACAGGGCCACCCCGTCCTGATCCAGGCGGGGTCATCGGAAGCCGGTCGCGGGTTCGCCTCCAGCGTGGCCGACGCCGTGTTTACCGGGCAGGCGACCATGGCCCATGCCTCCGAGTTCTACCGGGACGTCAAAACCAGGGCGGCGGAACATGGCAGGAATCCCGACGAGGTGTTGATTCTGCCGGGTTGCAACCCAATTGTGGGTAGAACACCGGAAGAGGCCGAGGCCAAATACCAGGAGATTGCCCGGCTGGTCAACATGGACGATGCCCTGAACTATCTGGGCAGGTACTTCAACGATATTGACTTTACCCAGTTCGAGCTGGACGAAAGGTTCCCGGATTTGGGTGACTTCGGCAGAAACGGGTGGGAGAGCACCACCGACCGGTTGAAGCAGTTGGTCAAGGATGAAGACCTGACCCTTCGCCAACTGGCGCTCCGGGCAACCACGCCCAAAAGCGTTTTCATCGGAACGCCCGACCAGGTGGCGGATGCCATGCAGAATTGGTTTGAATCAGGCGCCGCGGACGGCTTCATGATGAGCAGTTCGGTTTTGCCCGACGGGTTTAACGATTTCGTAGATGAAGTGTTGCCAATTCTGAAAGAACGGGGACTGTTCCGGACCGAGTACGAGTCCAAAACCCTGCGAGGCAACCTGGGACTGCCGGTACCCCGGAACCGCTTCGCCTCCACGAAATAGTCGCAAAAGTAAGTACCGGCTCTTTAGGTGGGCAATGGTCGTTTACCTTAGCCTGGTTTGCTTCCTTGTATGACGCCTCTGGGATTGGCTATCGCAACGCCTCAAATTTCGCGGGCGTCAATCCAGCCTGCCGCAAGATACTGCGCAAGGTCACTACGGATATCTCTCTATGGTGCGGAACAATGACCGTGCGTACTCTTCCTTCACGCTCTTTCTCAAACTTTACGTGACTACCCCTTTGAGATGTTTGTTGAAAACCTGCCAGACCGCGCTTGTACGTTACATCCCGATATTACAATGGACTAAGGAGTGGCAACCTCTACCTCGATATGATGAATCTCGGGTATGGTCGTGGGAACAGGCGGTTCAAAGTAGAGTTCTAGCGCTTCGCGCAGGTTAGCAAGAGCGTCATCTGTCGTTTCGCCTTGACTAGCTACGTCAACTTCCAGCGCCTGTGCTACGTACAATTCCCCTTCCTGCCAAACACTAGCTGTAAATTGTTTGATTGCCACCGTTCTGCCTCCTCGGATACTAGCTCCTCGCCAACCCCCAAGAGGGTCCGTTTAAACTCTTGGCATACTGTATACTCAGTACGGTAGCACAAGGCCGTAAAGCAACCCGGCGGTCTGCATGGTTTCGTCTGCTTCCGGCCACTACTTGCGTCTGGCAAAATCTCCGGATGGACCCCGGGAGCGCTCCTCAAGTTTCACCAGGGAGGAAACCCTTGCCCTCGTTGTTGGGTATTCACGGGTCGGTGACCTATCCTGGGCGGCTGCACCAGGCTTTGGGGCTGACCCTGGAGTCGGTGGCGGAACGTTGGCCTTCGGTGACAACTGATTTGTTGCACCTTGGGGACCATCAGATTTCGTTTGCCGATGGACGGCCCTTGGCCGACTTCAACGACGACACCGAGGCCGTGGTGCGCCGGGTTATGGCGGCAGACATGTACTTATTGGCCACGCCGATATTCAGGGCCTCGTACACCGGCGCGCTGAAGAACCTGTTGGATCTAATCCCGGTCGAGGGGCTGATGGGAAAGGTGTGCGGCCTCATTGCGATGGGGGCATCGGACCACCATTACCTGGCCGTTGAAACCCAGCTTCGCCCGGTCTTGGCCTGGTTCGGCGCGCATACGACACCGGTGGGAGTCTATCTCCAGTCCCGTCACTTCCAGGACGGCCGGTTGTCCGACTCCGCAGCCATCGAGGGGCTCAAAACCCTGGGCGGTGCGGTGGTGGCAATGCAAAAGGCGGCGTCGGACAACCGGGAAATGCAGGGGCCGCTCCCCATTGCTGCGGGCTAAAGCGGCCCCGGACCTTGGCGGCAGGGTCAGCCGGTTTGGCCGACTGCGGCGCGGTAGTCCCACTGGTAATTCCGGTCCTGATATGCGCCATCGGGCATCAAGCTGCTGATCTGCCGCTTGGCAAGCTCCTCTTCAAACTTGGCCCGCACCCAGGGGTCTTCGTCGGCATACTCAATCTGGTCCCTGGAGATGTCACCCACTTTCTCGTCGCTGTAGCCGTGGAACTGCTTCGGCGGGTGAAGCGCCAGGTATCTGGCTTTGTCTTTGCCAACGTTGAAGTGCTGGTGGAACCAACGGTTGGGGGGCACGAAGGCGCTGGCCTCCTGCCACGGCACGACTATTTTTTCCTTGCCCTCTTCCCACAGGATGGAGTAGCCGTCTCCTCCCGGGATCACGATGACCCGTCCGGGACCATGACGGTGGGCCTTTTTGTAGAGGTAGGGGTCGAACACGGACATGTGGCAGGACATCTCCGACCCGGGGAATTGGATGAACACCGTGCGCCCCCCGGCGCCCCTGGTCTGGTTGGCGTCCAACTTGTCCCAACTCCGCATGTCAGGGAAGAAGTTCCCCTGCCATAAAAACCCCCGGTCTCCGTGACTCCCCATACGAGGCACCGATTTGGCTTCCGAGTAGAAGTCCTCCCCGTTGGCCCCGGAGACGCCGGCCGGAACGTCGGTGGCATTGTAGGGATTGTTGAAGAAAAACTCCGGGTCCGGGATGGTGGTCATGGCGAGGGGCAAATAGTTGTAGTGGAGCAACCGGACCGGCTGTTGTCCGTGGGTATTGCTGAACTGGTGGTAGCGATTCCGGGGCAATAGGAACAGGGCGTGCTCCTGCCATTCCACGGTTTTCCGTCCGGTTTCGTTCGGTCCCCACACGTTGGTCAGTCCCCTGCCCTGTAGGACGTACACGACCTCATCCACCGCAAGCTTAAACGGCGGCAAGGACTGGCCCGGTGGGACCTCGCTGATTCGTGCTTCGATAATGCCCTCTTGACCCAACAGTTGCATGAAGGCGGAATGACAACCCCGCTCTTCCCACCAAGCCAGTTCCACGGTGCGCAGGTCCGGAATGAAATAGCCGGTGTGGACCGGCACATCGGTCGCGCGCATCCACTGGTCATAGGTGTAAGTAGCAATGCCGAAATTGGGCGCAGCTTCCTGCTCTCCCTGATCGATGGTTACATTGGTATCAACAGTAGTGTCCGCCATAACAACGCTCCTCGAGACCCGGTTCCCCAGCAAAAAGCCAACTGGAGATTACCCCCGGGAATGCCTTTACAGGCAAACCATACTTTCCGCTGGATACGCTGTCAATCTGAACGGCCGGTCCTCGCGCTCCCAGTGGTACCTCCTGGGACATGCAGCGCGGAAAGGAACTGTACTGGTGGATATGTTAGTATCCCCAAAAGCAGGTCGGGGCCGGCTTTGCCGGTCTGGCGCGAGGGGGTTGGAAATGACCGTTATTGATTCGGATGCCCACGTGGTTGAAACCGAGCTCACCTGGGAGTTCATGGAAGAATGGGAAGCCGAACTCAAGCCCGAAGTGCTGGTCCCGAAATCGGGAGGCAGCAGGGAATTCTGGATGGTCGAGGGCCGGGCTATCGGCAAGAACAATAACGTCGGACGGGATACCCCAGATGAGGCGCGGCAAATGTCGGACATTGCTGCCCGATTGGCCCACATGGACGAGTTGGGCGTGGATTTGCACGTCCTTTACCCAACGATTTTCCTGAGACCACTGACTCGCCGTGTTGAGTTGGAGTTGGCCCTGTGCCGGAGCTACAACCGTTGGCTGGGGGATATCTGGGAGAAGGGAGACCAGCGGCTTCGGTGGGTGACGGTGCCGCCAATGATGGATATGGACAAGGCGATTGAGGAGCTTCACTGGGGCAAGGAGCACGGTGCTTGCGGCGTGTTTATGCGGGGAATCGAAGGAGACCGGCGTCCCTCCGACCCATACTTCTATCCCCTGTATCGAGAGGCGTCCCGGCTGAATTTGCCTATCTGCATCCACGCCAGCGCCGGCAATTTCAGCATGTTTGATGCCATTGGCCCGGACTCAGGATTCAGCCAGTTCAAGCTTACCGTGTTGGGCGCGTTCCACGACTTGCTGATGAAGAAGATTCCGGAAAAGTTCCCGGACCTGCGGTGGGGATTCATCGAGGTGAGTTCGCAATGGGTTCCGTACGCGCTTAACGACATGGAACTGCGGTTTAAAAGACGGGGCGAAAACTGGCCGGGCCGCGACATCCTGCGGGACAACCGGATGTACGTTGCGTGCCAGACCGCGGACGACATCCCCTACGTTCTGGACTGTGTTGGCGAGGAAAACCTGGTCATTGGCACCGATTACGGGCACAACGACACCTCTTCCGAGCTAGTGGCGCTGAGGAAACTCAGAGAAGACGGCAAGATTGACGCCGCCACCGCCGATAAATTCCTGGACCGCAACGCCAAGGCGCTCTACGGGTTTTAGGGCTTAACCGTAGGATATGACCGCGCCCTTGGAACATTGGGAGCATGGGAAGCTCTGGGTCAGAAGAAATTGCTGATGTTTTTGGCCAGAAGCACGTTCTGGTCCAGGGTTACTTTCCGGTAAGCGATCTTAAAATCGCCGCCCTCCTTTCTCAGGATGTCTTCCCTGTTGCCTACGTAGAAGTCCTCTTCGGTTTCCGCCCTGCTCCGGTACATGATGAAATTGGAATAGACCTTTAACTCTCCCTCTTTGTCACCCGGTTGTACCTCTACGTTGGCGACGAAATGACGGGTGCGGGACGGGGGGTCTTCCGCCCAGGCCATGCCCGTATCCAGCCGGTCAACCCGGCGTTGTAGAGAGTCTTTGGTCTCGTCCATGAGCGCCAACTCATGCTCGCCGGTGACGTCGCCCGCTTCGTAGCTCGCACCGTCCAGGATGGAAATGGCTTTGCTGTTAGCCGGGTAGCGATTGGACCTGATGGGCATCCAGTACTTGATGTCGTCGGTGAGCAGGTCCAGCCACTGGTGCAGCTCCCGGTTGTCCAACAGCCGCGCCTCCCGGTACAAGAATTGCTCCACTTTCCGAATCAACTGGTCATCCATGAGTCACCGCCTCTTGGTTTCGCTTGGGCTCTTTGGCCCGGCTGATGCCTGGTCGAAGGGTTGAAGTCAATTGGCCACCAAGACCGGCAACAGTCTTGGTGGCCAACGCTGATTCCAGGCGCGCTATTTCATCCGGTCGTGACTACTCCTGACAGCCACCCTGGATGGGGCAGGCCGCGTCGGGATCCCACCAGATGTGGTCCCATTTGTTGATGATCTGCGGCGTGGTGGGGATATGGAAATTCTGTAGCCGGTAGTCCATGAGGCCGCCGGTTTCCCGCCACAGGAAGGGTACGGCATGTCCCTCACCCTTGCGGAGAATTTCTACGGCTTCTTCGAACAAGGCCTGGCGCTTCTCAGTGTCTACTTCCCGTGCCTGGGCATCGATTATCTCATCCAACCGTGCGTCGGACCAACCAGTGGGGTTGCGGTTGACGCCCTGCGAATAGATTTGGTTGAACACGTCGGACGGGTCGCTGATCAGGATTGAAAACGGAGACTGGGTGAGGGGATAGGTGCCCTCCCTCATGTGCACCTGATAGGTGGCGGTATCCACGGGGTTCAGGGTCAAGTCGATTCCCAGGTCTTTTCGCAACTGCTCGGATATGATTTCCCATTGGGTGACCGCAAGCCCCGAGCTGCCAATGTTGGCCTCGATGCTGAAACCGTCGGGGTAACCGGCATCGGCCAACAGTGCCTTGGCTTCCGCTATGTCTGGGTCTTTGGGCACCCGGTAGCCGGGCACGTCGGTCAGGGCCGCCGGGTCTTCCACCAGTCCCGGGGGGAAGAAAGTGCCTACCACTGCGCTGCATCCGGCCTCGCCGCCGCAGTAGGCAATGTTCACGATGTTTTGCCGGTCGACACCCAAGAACATGGCCCGCCTCACCCGAGGATCGTCGAAGGGCGTCTGGTCCGGGTAGACCAAAAACCATTGGCCAGAGACCTTTGGGCCTGGTATGAAAACTATTCGGCCCTTGGTGTCCTGTTCGATCTGAAAGCCATCGTCCCGGCGGTAGCTCGGGCTCAATCCCTCGGTGGTGGATACCTGTCCAACCTGGAGTGACGACAAAGCCCTGCTTATATCCCTGATCCAGGTGGTTTTCAGGCCGTCGAAGTACGGCCGGCCCGGCTTGAAGTAATCCGGGTTCCTTTCATATTCCACCGATATCTTGAGCTGGAAGTCCTTGATTATCCACGGGCCGGAACCGACGTTAAAGGTGGAAGGCAAGTCCATTTCCTCGGCGGTTAAACCCTCTGCCACGTGCTTGGGGTACATCTTCATGTAATCGGTGGCGAGGTTGGTCAGGAACAGAGCAGCGGGGAATTTGAGGGGAACTCTTATGGTCTTGGCATCCAAGGCCTCTGCCGTCCCCTGGTCGTACACCTCGCGCAGCGCGTCGGTCCTGCTACGAATGGCGTCCGGGTCCGCGATCCGGTCCAGGCTGAATACGATGTCATCGGCGGTCACCGGCTGGCCGTCATGCCAGGTGGCGTCGTGGATCGTGAAGGTGTACTCCGAGCCGTCGGCATTGACCGCCCAACCCGACGCCAGGTCGCCAATGATTTCGGTGGGATTGACCGGGTTGTACTCAATCAGGCCATTGAACCTCTTGGATGAAGGGATGTTACAGCTGTAAAGGCTGGAGCAAGCGTGGACGTCCCACTGGCCTGCGGCGTTGCGTCCGATCTGCTGAAGCACCATGGGCTGGAACTTGCTTCCAGCCGTCCACGCGGGCTCTAGGGGGAAATCAACGGTCACGGACGATGGCACAACCACCGCAGTCGGCGCCACGGTGGCGGCTGGAGGCTCGGTGTTCTTGGGCACCGGCGTGTTCGGGACCGAAGCCGCCGCGGTCGGACCAGCGGAAGGCGGTTCAGCGCCTCCGCAGGCCGCAGCAACGGCCAGGATCAGGATCAAGGGGACTGCAAAAATCCAGCTACTCTTAGAAAAACTGTGCGATGTCATATTCACCTCTATGGAAATTCCCAAAGTTAAAAAGTGCATCTGCAATCGTAATAACCGGCCATCGTACTTTATCAACCGGTACACAGACGTGTCAACGGGCGGATGGCATCGCAGGGGCAAAATTCCTGTCGGTATGGGATTCTAGCAACAACGTAAGGCGGTTTCGGGCGCGAATTGGCCGCCATGACTCCTACCAGTCGTAGCGGCCAACTCGGGTGGTCTTTGTAGGCTAGGGGGAAAGGGGCTTGAGCCAGCGGCTTGCGGTCTTTATTGACACCCTCCATCTACCGGACACTTGGCGTCCGGATCCCACCAGATGTGGTCCCACTTGTTGATAATCTGGGGCGTTGTGGGGATATGGAAGTTCTGCAACCGGTAGTCCATGAGTCCGCCAGTCTCGCGCCATAGGAAGGGCACCGCATGACCCTCGCCCTTTCGGAGGATCTCCACCGCCTCTTCAAACAACGCTTGGCGCTTTTCGGTGTCTACCTCCCGGGCTTGTGCTTGGATGATCTCGTCAAGCCGCGGGTCGCTCCAGTTGGTGGGATTACGGTTGATGCCCTTATCGTAGACCTGGTTCAGAATGTCGGAAGGGTCGCTGATCAGGATGGAGAATGGGGATTGGGTGAAAGGATATGTGCCTTCCCTCATATGCACTTGATACGTGGCCCCATCCACGGGCTTGAGCGTCATATTTATCCCCAAGTCCTTCCTCAACTGCTCGGAAATTATCTCGTACTGCGTGATGGTAAGTGCTTGGTTGCCGATGTTGGCGTCAATGTCAAAGCCGTCTGGATAGCCCGCGTCGGCCATCAGGGCCTTGGCCTCAGCTATGTCCAACGCCTTAGGAACCCGGTAGCCTGGCACATCCTCCAGACTATCGGGGTCTTCCACTAGCCCCGGAGGGAAGAAGGTGCCTACCACTGCGCCGCAGCCGGCTTCACCAACGCAGTAGGCGATTTCCACCACGTTCCGGCGGTCCACCCCCAAGAACATGGCCCGCCTCACCCGTGGATCGTCAAAGGGCGGCTGGTCCGGGTAGACCAAAAACCATTGACCGGATACTTTCGGACCGGGTAGGAAAATTATCCTGCCTTTGGTGTCCTTTTGTACCTGGAAGCCGTCCTCCCGCCGATAGCTCGGGCTCAACCCTTCGATGGTAAAGACCTGCCCGATGTTTAACGACGCCATTATCCTGCTGACGTCCCGGATCCAGGTTGTCTTTAGGCCGTCGAAGTTAGGGTCGGCCCGGCTTGAAGTAGTTGGGGTTTCTTTCGTATTCGACAGATATCTTGGTCTGGAAATCCTTGATTATCCAGGGGCCGGAGCCCACGTCAAAAGTGGAGGGAAGGTCCATTTCCTCTGCCGTCAAACCCTCCGCTACGTGCTTGGGATACATCTTCATGTAGTCGGTGGCCACGTTGGTCAAAAACAGGGCCGCCGGGAACTTCAAAGGGATCTTGATTGTCTTTTCGTCCACTGCCTCTGCTTCCCCTTGTTGGTACATGTCGCGCAACGCTCCGGTCCTGCTCCGGATGGCGTCAGGATCGGCGATCCGGTCCAGGCTGAACACGATGTCATCTGCGGTGACCGGTTGGCCGTCATGCCAGGAGGCGTCGTGCAGGGTGAAGATGTATTCAGAGCCTGCTTCGTTGACTTCCCAACCCGACGCCAGGTCGCCGATGATTTCGGTGGGATTCACAGGGTTGTACTCCACCAAGCCGTTGAACCGCTTGGATGAAGGAATGTTGCAGCTATAAAGGCTGGAGCAGGCGTGGACGTCCCACTGGCCGGCGGCGCTGCGGCCGATCTGTTGGAGGACCATGGGCTGGAATTTGCTGCCGGAAGTCCACTCCGGGACCAGAGGAAATTCCTTGGTTATGGAAGCAGGCAGAACCACCTCTGTGGGCGCCACGGTGGCTGCCGGAGCTGCTTCAGCGGTGGTGGGTTCTGGCGTGTCCTGGACGGAAACCTCCTGAGGAGTGGCGGCCGCTTCAGTCGTTGCCGGAGCAGGCTGTTCGGAGCCTCCGCAAGCCACTCCCACAGATATGACCAGAACAGATAGAAACAAAAGGGAGAATCTGCGTGGAGATATCTTGTGCATCGCCATATCTATCTCCTTGATGATTCTGTGTAAATATGCTAGGAAATCGACTATATCAGCTAAATAATCCCTATGTCAATGATTGAAAAATACCGAACGGGAGTTGTTAATTATCGAAATCCGCCACACATTTCGGTCGGAATTCGACGGCGAAGGCCTAAGCGGGGCCTGCCGGACAACCGGCTACCTTTCGACAGGTTTAGCGTGAGTGAAAAAGCACCCCCTCCGGTCCCTTGACGGGCTCAGCATGACCGGAGGGGGCGAATGGAGAGGACCGGGAAGGTGAGGTGGCCGGACGCCAATTAGGGCTAGGGTATGTCACCCCAGCTTTTGGCGTCCATGACCTCAGCCCACCGGCGGTAAAAGCTCCGGTGGTTGATTTCGCTGTAATGGGAGTCGCTCGACCAGGCGGCCAGTTCGTCCTGGTAGCTTTCGTGACCCAAGCCCATCTGCACGTTCAAGGGATAACGCCTGGAAACAACACCCCGTCCGCTCTGGGAGCATTGTTGCCAGTTGTCCATGTCGTCCTGCTCAAATGTGCCGGCCGGACCGAACGCCCGCATGCCGGTAAGCCGGAACGCTTCTTTAATCTCGGGCGAAGCGGCCTTGTCGACGTAAATCCAGGACCAGACCTCAGTTTTCTCGGGTCCCCGCGGGTGCCAAACCCTGAACGTATGGGAGGATGAAATCAGCATTGAAAAGTTTGGGAACACCGTCCCCACAGTGGGCTTGATGACGCCGCGGCGTTGCCCAAGACGGCTTTCAACCTCCGGCAGTATCTCCTGCTCGTAGGCCAATATGTTGCCTTCCGGCGGGTCTGTAATCTCCCCGGCCTGGGCGGCGATGATGCCGTGGCCGTTGCCCGGAGACACCAACGTCCCCGGCGACGAAGGCCGCCGCAGCCGGCGGTCGCTGGCGAATCCGGTCCTGATCGCCGATTGGTGGCTCCAGAAAGCGTGGTAGGCGTCTCCGCCGAAATTCTCCGCCGGCAGCTTCCAATTGCACGGCATGACCCACTTTTGCACTCCGCCGACCACTTCAACGCCGCCTTCCCGGCGGTAAAAGAAGGCGTCCAGGTACCAAGCCATTTCGCCCAGGTATTCGTGGAGGGGCGGGGCTTGGGGGTCGAAGGTGGCGAAGTACAACCCCCTGTGGTGGTCGAGTTGGGCCACGGGCATCAGCCCCCATTGGCTCTGGTCCAACTCTCCGTAGTAGGCGTCCTGCTGGTTGGGAACGGCGGCCAAACGGCCGTCGTTTCCGTATGACCAGCCGTGGTAGGCGCAATTGAAGAAGGCCGCGTTGCCTGAGCTGGCCCGGCACAAGCGGTTGCCCCGGTGGCGGCAGATGTTCAGGAATGCGTTCACCTGGCCCTTCGAGTCCCGCCAGACCAGGACCGGGTCTTCTCCGACGTAGGTGGTGAAGAAGTCGCCGGGGTTGGGAATCTGGCTTTCGTGGCAGAGGAAGGACCAGCAGCGGGCGAAGACGTTCTCCAACTCCTGCTGGTAGATGTCCTCATCTTGGTAAATTCGCCGGCTGAGCAAGCCCGTGTCGGAATCCACCAGTGTGGTTAATTCGGCTACCACGACGCTCCTCCTGTGTCCTGCTGGAAATCATGCTGGTGTGGCACGCTTAGCGGCTGGAACGAATATTCGGACTCCCCAAGCTCACCAGCCGTTGCCGCTCATCAACTCGGCCCAACGTCGATAGAATCCCCGGTGGTTGGACTCGCTGAACCGGAAATCGCTGACGGTGGCGTCCAATGACTGGTCGAACTGGTCGTGTCCCAGCCCCATTTGCATGTTCAGGTCCAACCGGCGGGACACCACGCCCCGGCAGGTCTGGGTGCATTCCTGCCAGTTGTCCATGTCGTCCTGCTCGAAGGTGCCCGATGGACTGAAACCATGAATCGCCGACAGCCGGAACTGCTCCTTGATCTCCGGGGGAGCGGCTTTGTCGACGAATGCCCAGGACCAGACCTCGATGCTGCCCGGCCCGCGCGGGTGCCACACCCGCATGGCCCGGGAGGTGCCCCGGAGGAAGGAAAAGTTGGGGAACGCGGTGCCCACTATTGGGTTCACCTGGCCGTATCTGGAGCCCAAGCGCCGGTCCACCTCGGGGCGTATCGATTCTTCGTAGGCCAGTATTTCAGGCACGGGCGGATCGGCCGAATCATTGGGTCCCACTGAGATGATGCAGTGCCCGTTGCCCGGAGAAATCATAGCGCCGCCGGAAGTGGGCTTGGCGGTTACGCCGGTGCTGAACCCGGAACGGATGGCCGACAGGTGGGTCCAGGCTACGTGGTAGGCGTCGCCGCCGAAATTCTCGGCGGGGAATTTCCAGTTGCAGGGCACCACCCACTTGTGGACTCCGCCCAAGACCTCAATGCCGCCTTCCCGCCGGTCGAAAAAGGCGTCCAGGTACCAGGCCATCGAACCCAGGTAGTCCAGCAGCGGCGGAGCAGTAGGGTCGAAGGTGGCGAAATACAAGCCCTTGTAGCTGTCCAACTGCGCCACCGGGACCAACCCCCACTGGTCGGTCTTCAATTCTCCGAAGTACGCATCATCAATATTGGGAACAGCCAGAAGCCGCCCGTCGTTCGCATAGGCCCACCCGTGGTAAGCGCAGGTGAACGAAGAGGCGTTGCCCAGGTCGGCCCGGCACAGGCGGTTGCCCCGATGACGGCACTGATTCAAGAAAGCGTTGACCTTGCCCTGGCTGTCCCGCCACACCAGGACTGGGTCCTCCCCCATGTAGGTGGCGAAAAAGTCTCCGGGGTTGGGCACCTGGCTTTCGTGGCAAAGGAACATCCAGCAGCGGGCGAAAATGTTTTCCAATTCCTGCTGGTAGATGTCGTCTTCAATGAAGATACGGCGGCTGATCAGTCCTTTTTCAGCATCCACCAAGGGTCTTACATCGGTAACCATAGCAACCCTCCTGCTGTTTGCCCTCTTAGCTGCCATCCTTTACCTGCTGGCGTTTGGGCGGGCGATTTGGCGCCGGGTCCTAATTGCCCGGACGCCGCCACCGCAATAGGGAACCGGCGTCGGTGGGGATCACCGACCCGGTGATGCCGGCGGCATTTTCCCGGGAAGCCAGGAAAAGGAACGAATTGGCAATGTCTCGCGGCTGAAGCGCCCTTTGTTGGGGATTGTTGACCCGCATCCGCTCCTCGGTGCCTGGGTCGGCAAAGTGGGAGCTGCCGGCGCGGCCGGCGGTTTCCAGGCCGCGCAGGTCGGTCATGACCCCTCCGGGAGCTACCCCGTTGACCCTGATTTCCGGGGCCAACTCCGCGGCCAACTCTTTGATCAACCCCATCACGGCGTGCTTGGATGCTGTGTACATCGGCCCGCCGCCCCCCGAGTTAAAGCCGGCCACCGACGCCGTAAACACCATGCAGCCTTGGGTCTTCCGAAGCTCGGCAAGCGAGGCCTTGGCGCCCAGCAGGCAGCCTTTGACGTTGACACCGAAGAGCTCGTCAAAGGAATCGCTGATCTGGTCTTCGGGAGTTTCATCAAGGTTCAGGTTACTGTCGAAGATTCCTGCGTTGCCCGCAAAGACGTCCAACCGACCGAAGGAGCGAACAGTTTGTTCCACCGCCCTCTTGTTGTCGGCGAGAAGCGAGACGTCGCCATGAATTCCGACCAGGGATTCTCCGAAATCTTTCTGCAATTCCCCAACGCGTTCGGCGAAACGGTCCATCACGCCCACCCTGGCGCCTTCTTCAATGAAACGCTCGACGATGGCATGGCCGATGCCCGAGCCGCCACCGGTGATCAGCGCAACCTGACCGTCAAGCCACCCCATCAGAAAACTCCTTTCGTCGACGCCTGCAATGCTATCGGGAGAGCCCGCGGCTTTGGGAAAATCCCGTTCACTCTATGATACCAGTGAAGCCGGAGGGAGTATAACGGTAATGCTTCTCAGGTTCTAGCAGTGGCTTGGGTTGGCCCTATCTCAAGAAGGCCCTCTGAGTGGACGGGAGCCTGCCTTGCTATACTGGGACGAAGAAAAACGCAAGAAAACTGTTTCGCGAGGAGTAGCCATGGCCCGCTACGGAGTAAGGCTGGAAACGGACCCCCGGCTGACCCTGCAGGACTGCCAGCAGTTGGCCCGTAGAGCGGAAAACTTGGGCTATGAATCGGTTTGGCTCCCGGAGGGCCGCAGCCGGGATGCTTTTACGTCATTGGCTGCCATGGCTCTGGCCACGGAAAGGGTCACGCTGGGAACCGGCATTATCCAGGTGTTCGCCCGGACGGCCTCCAACACCGCGATGGCCGCGGCGGGCATGGCGACGCTATCGGGAGGGCGGTTCATACTGGGGTTGGGCGTGGGCCACGGCCCCAGCGTTGAAACCTGGGACGGGGTGCCCTTTAAACGACCGATCACGCGTCTCCGGGAGACCATCCAAATCGTCCGCGGCCTCTTGACCGGCGAGCAGGTCGACTTCGCTGGGAAGCACTTCAACGTGTCCGGCGCGTCCCTGGGTGAGGCGGCTCCAGCGGGGAAGACGCCCATTTACATCGCTGCGCTGGGCCCCCAGATGCTGGAAATGGCAGGAGAGCTGGCTGATGGAATCCTGATGAACTGGCCAACCGCCGCGTTTTTGCCCCAGGCGGTGGAGTACGTGAAACGGGGCGCGGACAAAGCAGGCCGGGATATTTCAGAGATAGACATCGGTGGGTACGTCCGGGTCGCGGTCGGAGATGATATGGGACCGCTCCGGGCGGCGCTGCGAGGCCAGGTCATCCGGCAGGCCGGCTTGCCCTTCTACCGAAACATGTTCACCGCCGCCGGATTCCAGGAGGAAATGGAGGCGGTGAATACGGCGCTGGCCGCCGGCGACACGGACAAGGCGTTGGCGGCAGTGACGGAAGAAATGCAAGACCAGGTAGCGGTGGTGGGCAACCCCGACCACTGCCGGGAGCAGTTTGAGGTCAGAAGAGCCGCCGGGCTGCAACTGCCGGTGGTTGCCCCGTTCACCGTGGGCGACACACTGGAGTCCCACCAAAGGGTCATCGACGCCCTGGCGCCGTAGACCTGCCGGGGACTCCCCGCTTCCATCCAAGGCTTGTCGAAGGGTTGTCCCCTAGCCCCCGACCCAACGGGTCACCCCAGGCTGGCCAGGGCCTCCGTTTGCTGCTCGACTGTCGCCAGGTCGGGCAGCACGCTAACTATTAATCCCTGCTCGTCGATGATAGCCGCGGGGCGCCTTCCCTCCGCTGGGTTTGCCAGGTATTGGTCGTCATCGGCATTGGAAAGGCCAAAAGCCACGGCTATGGTCTGATCAGGGTCCTGCAGGACAGGAAAGGGGAGGTCCTCTTTCTCGACCCATGCTTGGGACGCTTCCGGGCCCCGGTTGTTGACCCCGAATACCAGGATATTCTTGCTTTGGAAATCGGAGTAGTTGTCACGGTACCCGTGACTGTGACGGGTTCAATTGCCGCCGCCGGGGGACGTGAAAAACCAGAGCCAGACCTTGCTGCCTTTCAGGTCGGACAGCTTGAATTCCTTGCCCGTGTGGTCCGTCGCCGTGAAATCCGGCGCCGTGTCGCCCTCTTTGAGCATCGGGGTGGCCTCCTTATGGAATACCGAAACGGTCAGGTCATCGGCCCAGGCCAACCGGTTGAACCGGCTTCTAGCGTTCAACCGCGCGGGGCTGAGGTAATTGCCTTGATTATACTCGCTCCGGTCTACCCCTCAACCAATGCTAAAACTACGCAGGCTATGTGGCGCTCCTAACGGTGTCGTTAACTTGCAGCATGCGGCCAACAAAGGGAACTGGATCCCCAACGGCAACTAATTGAAGGGGTTGTTGGGTTTTGTTACACTTGGGGTAACCAGGGCTGAAGATCATGGAAACAGGCTTGGTTCAGCCGATAATGCGCCTCAATCTATTATGGAGGTTACGGAAACCGGAACACACCATATCTTGAGGTTAGCTCCGGTGCAACGGGGCAAAAGGAGTGAGGACCATGGCTTACGATCTACTCATCAAGAACGGTCGGGTGGTTGACGGGACTGGAGGCCCATCTTATTACGCCGACGTGGCCGTACAAAACGGCAAAATCGTCGGTGTAGGCAGATTCAACGAGTCCGCCACCAGGGTGATTAACGCCGATGGCCGGGTCGTTGCCCCCGGATTTATCGACCACCACACCCACTACGACCCCCAGGCATTGTACGACCCCCTGTGCAGCTCCACGGCACAGAATGGCAACACCACCGTGATTGTTGGGCAGTGCGGCCAGGTGTTGGCCCCGGCCCGCCCCGGAGACCAGGATTGGTATATGGAATTTTTCTCCGACCGGGAAGACGTTCCGCTGGCAGCGATGCGCAACGGCATCGACTTTTCCTGGGAGAGCATTGCCGGATACATGGACGCCCTGGGCCGGAAACGTGGCGTTAACGCCGGGATACTAATCGGTCATTCCGGTGTCCGGCGCTACGTGATGGGCGAGGAGGCCTCCCACAGGGCCGAATCTACCCCTGAAGAGATTGAGGCGATGCGCACCCTGGTGCGCGATGGGATGCTGGCCGGCGCGCTGGGCTTCAGCACCGGCGCCGGAAACACCTCCCCCTGCGGTATCGCCACTGATACGGAGAGATTCGCCTTGGCCGGCGTCCTGGGCGAACTGGGCACCGGGGTTTTCCAGATTGCCGGCGGCTCCGACCGCGGGCTATACGGACCGTTGGAGTTGTCCCGGGACCTATCCCTCCAGACCGGCCGTCCATCCATGTACAACCTGATCTCCCAGCAGATTAACGCTCCGGCCGACGAGTGGAAGGACCACCTGAATCGTCTGGAGGAGTCATTCAAGTCCGGCGCCAGGGCATACGGCTCCTGTCTCTCGGTCACCGCCGGGCCGATTTTCAACCTCAGACAAGGACTGGACACCGCCCAGGACGAAGACCTGATCAGCCCCCACATCATGTTCCAGGGCATGTCCACCTGGGATTCGGTGATGTCCCTGCCGGTTCAAGCGAGGATGCAATCCTTCCGGGACGCCGAGATTCGGGCAACCTTGGCCGCCGAGGCGGTCGAGGGCAGCATCGCCCAGGGAGACACGGGCACCGACCGGCGAGGCCGGGGTATGCGGGGATTCAACCGGCGCTGGGACCTGGTGGAAGTCTTCATGACTTACCAGGAGAGAAACCGGAAGACGGAAGGCAAGACCATTGAGCAGTTGGCCCAAGAGCAGGGTAAGGGTGTGATGGACGCCTTCCTTGACCTATCCTTGGACGAAGACCTGAGGACCCACTTCATATGCGTGGACCGGAACATTGATGTCGAGTCCCAAAGGCAGATTCTGGGTTCGCCCTACACCGTCATCGGGACCACCGACGGCGGCGCCCGGCCCGACAAGATGGACCGTTTTGAATACAGCACCAGGCTGTTGAGCCACTGGGTTAGAGAGAAGCAGGTGATGACCCTGGAAGACGCCGTCTACCGAATGACGGGGAAGACCGCCCTGATGCACGACCTGGACGACATCGGCTTCATCGCCCCGGGCAAGACCGCCGATATCACTATCTTCGACCCGGACACCATTGCCTCCAAGCCCAGGGAACCAGTGTTCGATTTCCCGGACCCGACGTCGTTGCACGTCAAGCGGGACGCCGTGGGCATCGACTACGTCATTGTCAACGGTGAAGTTCTGCTGGAGAACAACGAGCACACTGGAGCCCTGCCCGGGCGGGTCATCCGGGGGCCTCTGTACCAATCGGCGGGTTAGCCAAGGTAAGGCGCTTACCGACTGAGGGTTGTGGGGAGTGACAACAGGCCGCGAGGCGCAGCTTCGCGGCCTTTCCACAACCCTGCGATTGTGTGGATGACGGTGGATGTTTGGGGCCGGACACCCGGTAACTGTTAGGGGGAAACATGTTGGACAACAATGACCTGCTCATGGAAATGCAGCGACGGATGCTGCGTATCCGCCGGTTTGAGGAGCGAGTGATCCAACTGGTGGAACGGGGCGAGATCGTCGGAGCCGCCCATTCTTATATTGGGGAAGAGGCGGTGGCCGTGGGCGCTTGCCTGGCCCTGCGCGACGACGACTGGATCACCGGCAACCACCGGTCCCACGGCCACCCCATAGCCAAGGGCGGCGACGTGAATAAGGCTATGGCCGAATTGCTGGGCAAAAGCACCGGTTTCTGCAAAGGCAAGGGCGGTTCGATGCACCTGGCGGATTTCAGCGTCGGAATTCTGGGTGAGTCGGGCATCTTGGGATCATCCATCCCTACCGCGGTGGGCGCAGCCTTGGGCAGCCAGCTCCAGGGCAACGACCGCGTCGCAGTCCCATTCTTTGGCGACGGGGCCAGCAACGAGGGCGCTTTCCACGAGTCTTTGAACTTGGCCGCGATCTGGAAGCTGCCCGTGGTCTTTCTCTGCGAGAACAACCAGTACGCCGTGACCAGCAGTTTCAAGAAAATGGTCGCCTCGGAAAACATCTCCGACCGGGCGGCGGCCTACAACATACCCGGGGTGTTGGTCGATGGTCAGGACGTGATCGCAATGTACGAAGCGGTGTCGGAGGCGGTTGCACGGGCCCGTGCGGGCGAGGGGCCGGCTCTCATCGAGGGCCGCACCTACCGTTATTTCGACCACTCGCTCGGCCTTAATCGCATCGTCCGCGACCCTTACCGGGAGGACGAGGAGGTGGAGCATTGGAAGCAGCGCGACCCCATTATAATTCACGCGAAACTGCTGCTCTCCCAGGGTATCGCCACCCAAGTCGAGCTTGACGCTTTGGAATCTGAAATCGCGGCCCAAATAGACGAAGCAACTGAGTTCGCCCGCCAAAGCCCCTACCCGGAGCCGTCGGCCCTGTTCGAGGACATGTTTGCCAACCCGATACCTCTGGAGTGAGCCGGTAAGCGGCCTCTATACGGGCGGATTGCGACCCCGATCACCCCACCGGCATTGAGCCGGAGGCAGGAGGAAATTATGACCCAGGTCCAAACCGAAACCAGGGACATCACCCTGACCCAGGCCCTCAATGAGGCCATGCGGGAGGAAATGCGCAAGGATGAACGGGTGTTCATCATGGGTGAAGACATTCAAAGCGGGGTGTACGGGGCATCTGGCGGTCTCGCTGCCGAGTTCGGTCCCGAACGAGTGAGGGACTGCCCACTGTCCGAAAACGCGTTTATGGGCGCCGCCGTCGGCGCCGCTGCGGTGGGCATGCGGCCCATTGTGGAAAGCGCATTTTGCTTTATGTGGGTGGCGATGGATTCCCTGGTCAGCCAGGCCGCCAAGATGCGCTACATGTTCGGCGGCCAGGTGAACCTTCCCATAGTCTACCGGGCCTCCTTGTACTACGGCGGCAGCATGGCCGCCCACCACTCCGACCGCTCCTATCCTATTTTCATGCACATACCGGGCTTCAAGGTGGTGTTCCCCAGCAACGCCTACGACGGCAAGGGGTTGATGAAAACCGCCATCCGAGAGGACGATCCAGTCCTGTTTTGCGAAGACCGCACCATTCTGGGATCCAGGGCGTTTGTTCCCGAGGATGACTACGCCATTCCACTGGGAGTGGCCGACATCAAACGCGAGGGTAGCGACGTTACCATCGTGGCCATCGGTGGGATGGTGCCACGCGCTCTGGATGCGGCGGAAACCCTGGACCGGGAAGGCGTTTCAGCGGAGGTCATCGACCCCCGCAGCCTGGTTCCCCTGGATAAGCAAACCATATTGGACTCGGTGGCCAAGACCGGCAGGTTGGTGACGGTGGACATGGCCCACAAAACCTGCAGCGCCGCCAGTGAAATTGCCGCTATTGTGGCCATGGAGGGGTTCTGGTCGCTCCAGGCCCCGGTGCAAAGGCTGGGAACCGTCAACGTGCACATTCCATTCAGTACGGCCTTGGAACCCTTGTGCTACCCCACTGCCGAATCGATAGCCGATGCAGCCCGCACAACCATGAGCTAGGCCCGCTTCCCATTGTCCTCTTCGCTTTGGTCAACTTCCCCGGCCGAGCAGAGGGGTTTACCGGAAGATGGGTTTAATCGGGGCCCTTGGCCCCAAGTCGAGCAGGCACCAGCACCGAGATTTGAGGTGACGCAGAATGCCTACGGAGATCCTGCTGCCCCAGTGGGGCATGGAAATGGACGAAGGCACCGTAGTGAGGTGGCTCAAAAAAGAGGGCGACCAGGTGCAGGAAGGCGAGCCGTTGGTGGAGATAGAAACCGCCAAGTTGACCACGGAACTGGAGTCGTTCGCCTCGGGGATTCTCACTCGCATTGTGGTGCCCGAGGGGGGCACCGTGCCGATCCGGGCGGTACTGGCTATCTTGACTGCCCCCGGAGAAGAGGTCGCCGCCCCGGAACCATCTCCGGGGGCGCCCGCGGTTGCGGAGCCTGTGGCCGCTGCTTCAGTCCAGGCGACCGCGTACCCAGGCCAGGTGGTGCCCGCGGCTCGGAGGTTGGCGCGGGAGCACAACGTTGCGTTGGCCCAAGTTCAGGGCAGCGGGCCCAACGGCCGGATTCTCATTGCCGACGTGGAGCGAGCTATTGAAGCCGCCAAGTCTACGGCCTCCCCAGGGGATGCCACCCGGGCGCCCGTCGGTCAGGTGGTTCCGGCAGCCCGCCGGTTGGCCAACGAACATGGAGTAGACCTTGCCGGGGTGCGAGGCTCCGGGCCCAATGGCAGAATCCTTATCGCCGACGTGGAACGAGCCATCAGTTCACCCAAGTCTCCCCCTGCCCCAACCGGAGATTCCGACCCGTCACACCAGACGGTGCGCATTGAGGGGATACGCCGCACCATTGCGTCCCGAATGCTGAACAGCCTGCAAACGATGGCCCAGGTTACGTTGACCACCGAGGCCAATGTGTCGGAGGCCATGACTTTGCGGGAAGGACTGTCGCGCCATGCCGACGGTCCGGGATTGAGCCCGCTGCACCTGGTGGTTAAGGCCTGTGCGCGGGCCCTGCAGGACTACCCCCGGATGAACGCGATCCAGACGGAGGAAGGCTTCCGGCTTATGGACCGGGTAAACATCGGACTGGCCGTGTCTTTGCCGGAAGGCCTGGTTACGCCGGTGCTACGGGACGCAGCCTCGAAGAGCCTTGGCCAGATCGCCGCGGAAGCCCGAGGGCTGGCGGCCAAGACCCGGGAAAACCGGGCCACCCCCGAAGACCTGGCCGACGGCAGTTTTACCGTCACCAACCTGGGGGCCTACGACATCGATGGCTTTACGCCCATTATCAACCCGCCCCAGGTCGGGATACTGGGCGTGGGCCGGGCGGTGGACAAACCGATAATAGCGAATGGAGAGGTGGTCAAGGCCACGATGATGGTGCTCAGCCTGACCTTCGATCACCGGGTGGTGGACGGAGCGCCGGCTGCGGCATTCCTGCAGGCCGTCAAGGGCTATCTGGAAGACCCGTGGTGGATGGTTTCGTAGGGGAATCCATCCTGCCTTGAGAAGATGAAAATGGAACGCTGGACCGCTTGAGCACAGCTCAGAACAGTCCGGCCAAGGCTTCTTGCGGGCCGACCGCGGGAATTGGAGACCGTTCGTAGTCCCTGAGGTTTCTGGTCACGATGTGTCTGGCGCCGCAGGCGCGGGCGGCGGCCACTTGCATGGCGTCTTCGAAGTCGTCCATGGGAAGCGCCGCCGCATAACGAATGGACTCGGCGTCGGCCGGCGCCACCCCAACAAAGCGGGTTAGTTCAACTATAAAGTCACGTGTGCTTATGCCCCCCAATGATGGGGACACCAAGTAGTAGAGGTTAGACACCGAGTGCCACGCCATGGATGCACCCTCTGAGCCGTTTTCTATCCGGTCCAGGAGTTCCGACGAAGGAACCGAGTGCGGATGCCTGTCGAGGGCCACATCGATAAGCACGTCCGTGTCAAGGAAAATCATTGGAGATACTTATTGGCCAGCGCCTCGTAGCGAGGGTCGTCACGCTCGGCGGCTTTAAACTTTCCCCGCCACTTGGCAGAGAAGGATAAATCATAGTCTCCGGCCGTCTCTCTCAGAGCCTTTTCGATAAGCGAGGAAAGGGAAACTCCCTGGGAACGAGCGTACCTCTTGGCTATTGGAAGCAAATCGGCGTCTACGGTGATTGTAAGCTTTTGCTTCATGAGGTTCTATTGCTCCGCTGAAACCGTATACGTATAACCCAACATAGTATACGTGGTACGCTTCCCAGTTACAATACCCGGCATTCCCTGGCAAGACCCTACCGGTAAGGCCTTAAGTGTTCAAGGTTGTGTGGAAGTAAACCTCGTCCAGGGCCAGAGGACGGCGCAGCAAGCCCTGTTCGTAAGAGCCTTGAATAGCTCGCTCGATGTTTTTGCCCATCTTGTTTATGCCACCACTAATCTCGAGACTACTCTAATGATAGGTGCGTCGTACACCGGGGTTACGAGCCAGGGATTGGTCTGCCGTGCATACGGCGATACAGGTCGAGGAACTCAGCTTTTAGGGCTGGTGGAGTATTCGATAGAAATACCTGGTAAATCTCGTCTTCAGTAACGCGGGAGCCTTTAGCCTCACCTATCATGTACAGATCCCGCAAAGAGGACGAAACTACGTCGTGCCCCAGGGATTTATACAATCCCAACAGAAAGGACTCGCCAAGATAATAGTGGCAATCCCTGGATCGTGGATCTTCTACAATCACTTGGGCTGTTTCTGCGCCTTTAGCCACGTTCCACTCGTGAATGTTGATGAATCCATAGGGTATACAGCGTTCAACGACCACGTCCTGCGCGGTGGTGTAACTGGATTCAAGACTTGCACCTTCGGTGATATGTAGAACGTAATCCCTAAGAAAATGTGAACCGCCTTCAGCTAGCCAGAAGCGCGCATTGTCATACGACAAATAATAGTGGGCTAGCTCATGGTAAAGTGTCGCCTTGGCTGCTTGGGCCCCTAGGTTGGATCTCGCATTTATGTGAGTGCCGAAATTCTTGCCAACATTGCCATCGGGGTTCAATTCGGGCGCCAGAAGTGCAATGACGTTAGGTTGATCCCAAGGCACGTGCATGAAACCCTCTATCACCTCAATCCCGCGGCGCAGGACTTCAAACACTTCGCGGTCCTCTCGGAAAGGAGGCCACCCGACGACAAACAGGTTTACTTCACCTACCGAAGGCAAGAAAAAAGTTTCGGAGTACACGGGACCGCTTTCCATCAGTCCTTGGAAGGCGGTCTCCGACGCTTTCGAAAGATCAGCGACACTCCGAAGCGTGACAATCAGGGCCATCTCTTCGCTGGTCAATCCATTCCCGAGCCACAGCTGGTTGTTGAGTTGCTTCAATCGGCGACGATCTGGCAAAGCGAGAATGTACTCCAAGGAACGCATAACACTTGCGCCCAGACTAGCCTCCGCGTACTCCACCGTGGGCTCCAAAGAAAGCACAACATCTACGATTATCCTCTTATCTGCACTATACGAAATGACTCCAGAGTCTAAATCCCAGGCGAATTGTGCCCGGGCCGAAAGGAAGTCAACGGCGAGACCTTCTTGTTTAGAAATGCCGTCGGTAATCCAAGGAAGACTCATCAGACTTTGCGCCAGCGAGAGGTCTGTCCGGGCCAAATTGTAGAAACTGTCAATGGCTGTCCTTTCGCGCTTACTAATGCCGTCGGCGAGCCACGGCAAGCCTATCAGGAGCTGAGTCACGGAAGCGTATCTGAAACGGTCGCCCCCGATAGCGAAGAGATCATCAAACTCGTCCCGAGTGATGTCGTCGGCGACCCACCGGAAGTCCAGCAGAGGCTGAGCCACGGATGGGTTCAGGGCGGCAAGTGCCATGAAAAAACCAATGGCATCTCTCTCGACAGAATTGATATCGTCCGTGAACCATTCGAAGCCCAGGATAGTTCGGGTCCAAGCGGGGTCTGCCCGTTCTATGCTGGAAAAGAATTGGATTGCTCCCCTTTCATGACCTGTGACTCCATCCTGTACCCAAGGTAAGTCACCTAATGTGAGCTCCGGCAGGGGCACCACCGTTGGAGCATTGGTCGGCATTGGCGCGGGGTCCGGTCTGGGCGTAGCCTTGGGAGCCGGCGTGGTCGTAACCGTAGGCGCAAGAGTCGATGTTGGAGTGGTCGGCGTAGACGTGAGTACTGGTGTCGACGCCGCCGCTGGCGCGGCGGCCGTCACCGCAGGTACCGGCATTGGCGCGGGGTCCGGTTTGGGCGTAGCCTTGGGAGACGGGGTGGTCGTGACCGTAGGCGTAAGAGTCGACGTTGGCGTGGCCGGCGTAGACGTGATTACTTGTGTCGACGCCGCCGTCGGCGCGGCAGCCGTCGCCGCAGGTATCGGCGCAGGGGTTGGGGCAGGCCTGTCTGTCGCGGCTGGCGTCGGGTTCGGCGTCTGTGTTGGCGCCGAGGTTGCGGTTAGCGTGTGCGTGGGCGCTTCCGCCGGCTTCGCTGACGCTTGGGTTGCTTCGCCGCTGACTGGCGCGGATGTTAAGGTTCCGCCGGGCCCGGTTTCGCAACCAAGCATAGCGGCTGCGAGCAAGCCGACGGCCACAATTGCTGAATGAGCTTTGAGACTTTTCAAATCACGCCACATCGGGTTGAGCTAAAAAAAGAGAAGTCAAACGAGTCTTATCCTTCTATAGACTCCCTCGATGTTGCGGACGGCGATGGCGCCAGCGCCTGTCGCCTTCGTCCAGAATCTCGCGGACATAACCGCAGTGGGGTGCGAACCACCGGCGCCGCTACCATCAAGCAGCGGCGCCGGTGGTTTACCGGGTGTCCGTTAAGTGTTCAAGGTGGTGTGGAAGTAAACCTCGTCCAGGGTCAGTGGTCGGCGCAGCAGGCCCTGCTCGTAAGAGCCTTGAATGGCCCGCTCGATGTTTTTGCCCATCTTGTTAAGTCCGATGGGATACGGGTCTTCCCCGAATACCTCAGCCTGCTCTGCGAATTCCCGGCCGCCCATGTACAGGTAGCCCGACAGGTTGTCCCTGGCGCGCTCGTAAGCCACCTGCTTGGACCGCTCAAAAGCCTGGTACAGCTCCATCGCTACCCAGGGATGGTCCTTCAGGATGCGGTTCTGGACGATGATGTTGTGGTTGACATGGTGGAACTGGGTCTTCTGGTAGTATTCCCGGATTAGCTCCCATCCGCCGTCGGGCAGCAACCGCTTGACCTTGGGGTTGTTCGTCATCTGGGTTCCGGCGTAACGGTCGATGATCGTTGTGTCGCCGGCGGTCACCGTGCCGCTGGTCTGGAGGACCGTGCAGGCGTCTATGGTTCCGTTCTCCAGCTCCGAGTCCTGGGCTTGGTCCACGGTATAGAAGGAATGATCTACCCCCTGGACCTCATACCCGGGCATGTGCAACCCCAGGGCCCCGCCGTGGCTCAACTCCTTGGTTCTGGCGTTGAACCAAACGTTGTCGCCGGCTTCGATGCCGTACAGGTCTTTCAACGTGCACCGCATCCATAAGGCGGCGGTCATGTCATAGTCGGGGACCGCGATGCGCTTTCCCTTCAGGTCGGCCAGCGAATTTATCCCCGACGACGTATTGACGTAGAGGCCGGACCACATGTGGCCGCGGCTCAGAAACACGGGCAGGGCCGACCAGTCCCAACGGCCGTTGCCCAAAGTCTCGCGCCGCTCCCGAGCCAACAGGGTCTCGGAAATAGACATTTCCGACACGTCGAATTCGTCGTAAGCCAGGTTGCGGTAGAAAAGCATCCCTCCGTGGACGGTCACTATCTCCAGGTCTATGCCCTCGGGTTTGACAGTGCCGTCTTTGAGCGGGGCCACCCTGGGATTGTCCCCGAACGCCATGGTCATATGCAGGCCCATTTTTTACCCCCGTTAGTTAGTGCTGGTCGTCAGGTCAGGTCGTCCGTCAATGCCGGCGCTTTCCGGAATTAGGAATCCTCTGAACAAGTCTGGAACGACGGCGATCCTCTGTTGGAATCGTGCTTGGCTAAGGCGTGGTCTGGGGCAATCAAACAACTTATTCAGAGGTTTCCTAGGTGTCCATCATCGTGTGGAAATAGACGTCCTCAAGCTTCAAAGGCTTGGTGAGCAACCCCGCTTCCTGGTTGCTTTGGATGATGCGTTCTATATTCTTACCCATTTTTTGAATCCCCATGGGGAATGGGTCCGCGCCGAGGGCGGCGTCCTGATCCTTGAAAGCGTTTTCGGGGAAGTACAGGTACCCCGCGGAGGCCTCGCGGGCCCTTTCGTAGGCAACTTCCTTGGACTTTTCAAATGCCTTGTAAAGCTCCAGGGCAACCCACGGGTGTTCCCGGAGGATACGGTTCTGCACTATCACGTGGTGGTTGGCGTGGAAGAACCCGGTCTGGCGGTAGTAGTCATAAACCGCCTGCTGGCCGGCGTCGGGCATGAGCAGTCGGAAGTTGGGGTTTCCGTCAACCTGGGTGCCGCCGTAACGGTCAATGACCGAGGCGTCTCCTGCGGTCACCCGGCCCCGCCTGCGGATGCCGCCGCTGGCGTCCAACTCTCCACTGTCAAGCATTTGGTCCAAGGTCTGGTCCGCCGTTAGCCAATGGTGTTCTACACCCACCACCTCGTGGCCCGGCAGGTGCAAACCCAGGCCGCCGCCGTGGCTCAGCTCTTTGGTCCGGCCGTTCCACCAACTATTGTCACTGGCTTCAATGCCGTAAAAGTCCTTCAAGTGGCAGCGCAGCCACACCGCAGAGGTCTGGTCGTAGTCGCCATATCCGATGCGCTTTCCCTTCAGGTCCGCCGGAGACTGGATGCCCGAGTCGTTCCGGACGTAGAAGTTTGGCCAGGGGTGGCCCCGGCCCAGGAATACCGGCAGCGAAGACCAGTCCCATTTCCCATTGCCGGTGGTGTCTTTCCTTTCAGTCGCCACCAGCGTCTCGGACATCGACATTTCCGAGGCGTCGAATTCGTCGTTCGCCAGGTTGCGGTAAAAGAGCATTCCCCCTTCTATGGTCAGGACTTCCAGGTCGATGCCTTCAGGCTTGACCGTTCCGTCCCGCATGGGGTCCACCCTGGGATTGTCGCCGAAAGCAATGGTCATTTTTAGCGCCATTTCCAACCTCCAAAGGCCTTATTCCCCTGAGTGATTAGAACCCGTGGGTTTGATTGCGATTGTCCGGGCCTATAAATGCCGACGAGCTCGCGGACAAAGATATGAACGATCAGCCGGCCAAGCCCTACCCGTTGACCTGGGCGGCGATGAAGTCCTTCATCAGTTCCAGGGCCCGGTCGGCCTCGGCGCCCTCGCCCGACCCAAAACTGTGGGGCATGCCCTCAAATATCTCCAACTGCAAACTGCCGCCGGCCTGGCGGTAGGCTTCGGCAAAGGTCCGGGTCACCGGCACCGGCAGGTTGTTGTCTTCGGTGCCTTGGATGATCAACGCCGGCGGGAGGAGCACCGATTCTCCCCGGTTCAAGATGAGGTGGGGATTGCCTTCCTGCATCGCATCTTGCGTGAGGAAGTACGCTTCGGACGAGGCCACCAGGCGGTCGTTGCCGGTGTCCTGGGCGAAGAAATACCTGGCGTGGGGATCTACAATCGGCCAGCATCCAATGAGGTACTTGGCCGTGGCGTCCACGCCTGCGCCTTCTTCAAGGGGAATCGCGGCGTACCGTGGGTCGCGGGGCCGCATCGCGTTGAGGAAAATCGTGTGGCCGCCGCTGGATGACCCCCAGAGCCCTACCGACGCCGCGTCTGCGTTGAAATCGCCGGCGTGGGCCTTCAGCCAGCGGGTGGCGAAATTTACGTCGGCCACCTGGGCGGGATAAGGGTGGGTTGGGCCCAGCCTGAAGTCGACCGATGCAATGACCACGCCGGTTGCGGCCAGCTGGGGAGCCCGGTAATCCGAATGGGTGCGGTCGCCCCGGTTCCACGCTCCGCCGTGGACATCCAGCAGCGCCGGAAATGGGCCGGCTCCCTTGGGTTGGTAGATGCGTACCAGCCAGCCTTCTTCCCCGTGGCGCAGGTACTCTTGCTCATGGACCTCGACTTCGTATGACGCTGCGGGATCGTGGACCAAACTCTGTTGACTGACCATAGGTCCCTCCATGGTTATCAATCTGTGGCTAATAATCCGTTGGTCCCGATGGTAAATCCGAGAATGGGGACCGGTGCACGCGTCAAATGCGCCTGAGTGGAGGATTCCCGAAGTATATCAGGCGTTAACATAAGAGTAAATTCAGGGCGGATTCTTTGGGATGGGGCGCTGGGAACGGCGTCGGGAGGGCCAAAACCCTTGGACCGAGATACCCTACCAGGGCGGCCAAAGTGCCCGGAGCATTACCCGATCGGCGGGTAATGCTCCAACCACCAGCGGGCAATCTCATCCCTCCGGGCGAACCATACGCCTGGAAATCCCCGGGCGTATTCCAGGAACCTTTGCACGGCCATTGAGCGGGCGGGCCGGCCGGCGATGCGGCAGTGGAGTCCCACGGACATCATTTTGGGGGTGTGCACTCCCTCTTGAAACAAGCAGTCAAAAGTATCTTTCAGATACTCGTAGAAGTCGCTCACGCTGGTCAGGCCGCCCCGCCAGAACCGGGCGTCGTTGGTCTCCATGCTGTAGGGAACCACCAGCCAGGGATTGCCGTTGACCGTGGTGTAGTAGGGCAGGTCGTCGTTCATCGCCCCGCTGTCGTAGATGAAACCTCCCTCGGTCGCGACCAATTCCCTGGTGTTGATGCTGGCGCCGTAGCGGGTGAACCAACCCACCGGCCGCTGCCCGGTGGTGCGGGTTAGCGATTCCACCGTCTTTCGGATGGATTCATGCTCATCGTCCCGGCTCATCAGGTGGTGTTCTTCCCATCGATAACCGTGGCCGCAGACCTCATGACCACGGGCCACTATCTCCCGGGCCGCTTCCGGGTTGCGTTCCAGGGCCAGCGCGCAACAGAAAAAGGTTGAGGGTGTTTGATACCGGTCCAGAAGGTCGAGCAGTCGCCAAACCCCAACCCGGCTGCCATACTCAAAGAAAGACTCGTTGAACACGTCCCGTTGGCCCGGCGGCACCGGCGAGGGGACCTCGCTGTTCGTCTCGTGGTGTGAGTCCCCGTCCAGCGTGGAATATTCGGCGCCCTCCTCGTAGTTGACCACCATGGACACGGCGATGCGCGCCCCACCGGGCCACTCGACCACCGGCGGTTTGGGGCCGTAACCTACTAGATCGCGTATCACGGGGCCGCCTCCCACAGGAAATACAGCAGGGGCCCATTATATCCTCAAGATAAGCGCGGCGGTGTGATACGATTGGCCCGTTAAAATCTAGCTTGGAGGCGCCATCATGCCATACGGAGGCAATGACTGGCTGGCTTTGACCCAGGAAACCACCTTGGAACCGGACCTGCCCATCTGCGACTGCCATCACCATTTCTGGGACTTCCGGACTGAACGAGTCCCCTATCAGCGGTACCTGCTTCATGAATTGGCAGACGACATCAGCAGCGGCCACAACGTGCGCTCGACTGTTTTTATTGAAGCCAGGTCCATGTATCGCAGCGATGGCCCCCCGGAGTTGCGGTCGGTGGGCGAGGTTGAGTTCGTTCAGGGCATGGCTTCCGCTTCCGCCAGCGGGCTATACGGTCCCGGCCGGGGCGCTGCGGCGATCATAGGCAATGCCGACTTGAAGCTGGGTGACCGGGTGGAGCCGGTCCTTGAGGCCCTCCAGGCCGCCAGCCCCAACCGGTTCCGGGGCATCCGACATTCGGTTGGCTGGGACCCCCACCCGGACGTTTTGAGTCGCGAGGTGGAAGGGATGCTGGCCCATGACAACTACCGGGCCGGGGCCAGGGCTCTCGCCCGCAGGGGCCTAATCCTGGAATGTGCAATGTACTTTCACCAGTTGCCCCAAATGGCGGAATTCGCCAAAGCTGTGCCAGACCTGACAATTGTCTTGAATCACATTGGCGGCCCAATGCTGGTTGGCCCCTACGCCGGCAGCGAGGAAGAGGTGTTGCCCGCTTGGCGTCAGGGCCTGGCAGCCGTGGCGGAATGCCACAACGTGGTTATCAAACTTGGCGGCGTCGGAATGCCCCGGTACGGGTTCGATTGGCACCTGCGGGACCAACCCGTTGGCTCTGAAGAGATGGCGGAATCAATAGCGCCGTTGATGAACCCTTGCATCGAGGCGTTCGGCCCCAGCCGGTCGATGTTCGAAAGCAACTTCCCGGTGGACAAGGTCTCCTTCTCTTATAACGTGATGTACAACGCTTTCAAGCGGATGACCAAGGACTACTCGGCTGGCGAGCGGGCAGAAATGTTCCATGACACGGCGGCAAGAGTGTACCGGATAGATGTTTGAGCGCAAATTCTCAATCTGCAACAACTCGCATGGGATCACCAACCCGCGTCATCCGGCAGACTTGTGCCTGTGGGAGGGAGCCAACTCCCTAAATCCGGTAAGACCGCATGATCGGACAATGAGACAGCCCCGTTGAGCCGAGTAGTTTCGAACACATGGCATCCTATAACCCGGTTTGTGCCCATTTCCATGAGGTATGGGCAATTCCGGTATTACTGGCTGGCCTTGCTCGCCGGGGTTACCGGCCACCAGATGCTGCTCAACTTTACGATGGGCTGGCTGCTGTTCGACCTCACCGGCCAAGAGCGGGACTTGGCCTTCCTGGGAATCGCGATCGCGGTGCCTGCCCTCGCGCTCAACCTGGTCGGCGGGGTTTTGGCCGACCGTTTCGAACCCAAGGTACTGGTGGCGGTTGCCCAGTCCACTTCTGCGACCGTGGTGGTGCTGCTGGCCGTGATGGTGATGTTGGGCCGGGTGGAGCCGGCCCACGTGCTGATCGCCGCAGTGTTGATCGGCACCGTCCAGGCCTTCGATCAACCCAGCCGTTCCAGTATCTTCCCCCGGTTGGTGCAGCGGGAGCACATCGTCAATGCCGTAGCCATGGAGAGCCTGGTTTGGAACGGCGTCCGCGTTTTGGCTCCAGCCCTGGCCGGGATCACGATCGAACAGCTCAGCATCCAGGCATCAATGTTCATCAGCGCCTCAACGTTCTACGTTTTGGGCGCGATAGTAGCCCTTCTGAGGCTGAGGGATAGGGCTCCGGCTACCGGCCAGGTCACTCAACAGGTTTTGGAAGGGATCCGCTACGTGCGGACTCACACGGTGTTTTCCCTGATCATGTTGCTCACGTTCTGCAACAGCCTGTTCGGTATGGCCTATGTGCATTTGATGCCGTCTTTTGCCAAAGAGGTCCTGGGAGTGGACGCCGGCAGTGTCGGTTACCTGCTGGGCGCCTCGGGCTTGGGAGCAATAATCGGCACCTTGATCATTGCCAGGTTGAAGGACCACCACCCCAAGGGCCTGATAATTATCGGCGGGGCGATCACTTATGGCGTGTTCCTGATCCTGTTTTCGCTGGCGGCGTGGCGGGGCCTGTACGCGGTCTCCATGGTGACGTTGCTGATGGTCGGGATTTCCAACTCCCTCTATCTCACCGGGGGACTCAGCGTCCTGCAGCACCTGGTGCCCGACCGGCTGCGCGGCAGGGTAATGGGGCTGTACGGCATGACCTGGAGCCTGGCCCCCCTGGGGATGGCCCAGGCCGGATTTGTTGCCCAGTACACCAACGCATCGGTGGCGGTGGCGGCCGGCGCCGTGGTGACCATCGTAGTCGCCGCGCTGATCCTGCTATTATCGCCGGAGATCCGTGCCCTGCGGGGCGCAATCCCCGAATCCCAAAGGCTTGCTTACCAGTCGGCCGGCGTAAAAGCCGAGCGATAGGCGTTCGGCGCACTAGATAGCAAAGCGGCCCAACAGGAAACCGGGCCGGCGGCCAGTCCCCTCCTCGACTGGCCATACTACCTAACGGAGTTTCAAATGCCTTTCCAGATCGATCTCAGAGTCCCACCGTGCGCTCCGGTGTCCGAAGTCGCTGGTTTCATTGAGTTGTGTGAGGAAGCCGGTTTCGACGGCGTCGGCATCCTGGATTCTCAGATGCTGGAGCGGGATGTGTTTGTGAGCATGGCCGCCGCCGCCATGGCAACCTCCAGGATCCGGATTGCCTCAGCGGTGCTCAACCCGATCACGCGGCATCTCTCGGTGATTGCCTCAGCGGCCAAAACGGTGGCCGAATTGGCGCCGGGAAGGGCCGAGTTTTGGATCGGCCGGGGGTTCAGTTCGGTACAGACCATAGGGACGCCGCCGGCGACGGTGCGCCAGATGCGGCAATGCGTTCTCACTCTGAAAAGCATTCTGTCCGGGGAGGACGTATCTTTCGGGGACGCCAGCAGCCGGATGCGTCACGGTGACTCCCACATCCCTCGGATCATCATCGCGGCCCACGGTCCACGAACCATTGAGGCCGCGGGTGAGGTTGCCGATGGCGTGTTGCTCCAGGTGGGCATCGACCCCGGCTCGGTGGAGCTGGCCCGGCAGCATCTGGAGATTGGCGCCAAAAGGGCCGGACGCAACCCGGACGAACTAGAGATGATACTCTGCGCCACCACCGTCATCATGGACGACCAGGAGGAAGCGCGGGAAGCCGCCCGCCCTCTTTGTGTCCAGCGACTCGTGGAAAAGTCCCATACTCCCTACCTGCGGGCCGCGGGCATAAACCCCGACGACCTGGAGGTCCCCGCAGGCTTGGACGAACTCTATCCCGACATCCCCCACGCGGAAGACTGGGAGCGGGCCAAAGAGCTTTGCTCATTCCTGCCCGAGGAGACTCTGGCCCAAATGTGCGACGCCATCGGAATCATCGGGACCCCGGAGTATTGCGCCGGGCAGCTCCGGAAAGCCCAGGCGAACGGCATTGAACATCTTTACCTGATGACCAGCGAGACCTATCAGTTCCCACAACGGGAGTTGACCGCGTTCAAGGACACCATTTTCCCCGCCTTGGACAGGTAACCATAACTCACGAACGGCGAACTAATGGAGCGGATATGAATATCGAAGGGGCAGTGGTCATCGTAACCGGTTCAGCCACCGGGTTAGGGGCGGCAGTTGCCCAACGACTGGCGTCCAAGGGGGGCCGGGTGGTGATCAACTACACGAAGAGCGAGGATGAGGCCCGCGAGACCGCGGCGGCTTGCGAAAAACTGGGAGGTGAGGCTCTCTTGTGCCGCGCCGACGTGTCTGATGATGCCGACTGCCGCCGTATGGCGGAGGAAGCGGTGAAAAAATGGGGGCGCGTGGATGGCCTGGTGAACAACGCCGCCCTCTCCAAGATTACTCCCCATCGAGACCTGGAGGGCTTGTCCGGCGATGACTTCCTGAGAATTTTCTCGGTGAATGTGGTCGGGCCGTTCCAGATGGTCCGGGCGGTGGCGCCCCGGATGCAGGAACAAGGCCGGGGGGCTATTGTCAACGTTTCTTCACTCTCCGGGATGAGCGGGTCGGGAAGCTCAATCGCCTACGCCGCGTCCAAGGCCGCGCTGAACACCATGACCCTATCCCTGGCTCGAGCGTTGGCTCCGGAGATACGGGTCAACGCAGTCTGCCCCGGAGTGATGCAGACCCGGTGGTGGCGGGAAGGATTGGGTGAGGAGCGTTATACCTCGTTCATCGAGCAGTACGCGGAATCCGCCCCCCTGAAATCCGCCGGCACCCCCGAGGCCGTGGCCGACCCGGTGGTGTGGTTGCTTGAGGGCGCCGATCAAATAACCGGAGAGACCATAATCGTCGACTCAGGCACCCACCTGGGCGGCGCTGCCCGCAGGTAAACCCGCCGGATTCCACAGGGGTTCCCGGCGGCCACGTCGGCCGGGCATTCTCTCGTTATTCGCATTGCCCGAGAACCGGCGTAGGCTCTATGGTCGGACCAACACCCAGGATAAGTCCCGGCCTCTCGCAGCGGCGCCGGTTCCCGGAATTTTGGACGGGTCACCGGCGCCCGACCGCTTTAATGCTTGGACCTAGCGAGGCGCTGCTGGATTCGCCGCTGCAAATGACTGGCTTAGGGCTGCAGACGCTTCCGCCACCGCTTGCTCCGCCTTGTCCACGACACCGTACATTCCGAAGAACCCGTGGATCATCCCGTCATACCGGCTGGCCTTGGCGTCATTTCCCGCCGCCTTCAACATCCCGGCATAGGCTTCGCCCTCGTCGCAGAGCGGGTCAAATTCGGCGGTGATCACCAGGGCCGGGGGGAGGCCGCTCAGGTCTGCCGCCGCCAAGGGAGCGGCGTAAGGGTTTGACGCATCGGCGTCGTTGGCAAGGTAGTGGTCCCAATACCACTTCATGGCATCCCTGGTCAGCATGTATCCATCGGCGTTCTTTTGGTAGGAGCCGGTCTGGTAATCCCGGGCGGTCACCGGGTAAACCAGCAGTTGGAAGCTCAAGCTTGGGCCTCTGCGGTCCCGGGCCGCAATTGCAACCGCGGCCGCCAGGTTGCCGCCGGCGCTGTCGCCGCCTACGGCAATGCGGTCTGGGTCGCCGTTGAGTGCGGCGGCGTTATGGGCAGCCCACTCGGTGGCGGCATAGCAATCGTCGAAGGGGACCGGGAACTTGGATTCCGGGGCCAGGCGGTAGTCAACCGAGACCACGACGCATTCCGATTTCACCGCGAGATGGCGCGCCGTGGCGTCGGCTGTCTCCAGGTTTCCGATCACCCAACCGCCGCCGTGGAACCAGCACAATATAGGGAAGGGACCGGAGCCCGCTGGAGTGTAAATCCGGACCGGCACCTGGTAATCGCCGTTGGGAATGGTCTGGTTTGCCACCTTGGCGACCTCCGGTCCGGCAGCGCGGGGTCGGGCCAACATGTTGGCGCGCGCTTCTTCCGGCGATACCGTGTGGTTGGGCGGTAAGCCCAGGGCGGCTATCTGGTCCATTACTTTTTGGGCCTGCGGGTCCAGTGGCATAGGTATTCCTCCAATTCGTGCTGAGTTTTCGGTTGCTGCGTTCTTTCGATTGCCGGGGCCGGACCGGCGGGGCGAGGTGGAAAATTGGCTACTGTTTCTACCCCACCGGCGCTTCAGAGGTCCAGTCCGGCACTGTACAGCTCAAGCTACCAGGCCGCTCTCAAGATGCTCATTATGGGCCCGGCGTCGTAAACCGGCTTGGGGTTGGTGGCAAGACTCCGGTCGGTCAGGGTGGCCGAAGCAATTAACTCCAGTCCTTCGTCGGGCACGTCAACCTCCCGCAGGGTCAGGGGCAGACCCAAGCGGCGGCACAATTCGGCGACGCCATCCGCTGCTGCAATTGCCGCTTCCTGGTCGTCGATGTCGTGGCAATCAATCCCCATTGCCTGAGCCACCAACCCCAACCGCGGCGCGCATGCGTCGGAGTTGAACCTCATGGTGTGGGGCAACAGGATGGAGTTGGCCTCCCCGTGGGGAACGTTGTACAGGCCACCCAACTGGTGGGCGATGCCAGTGTTCAGGCCCAAGCCAGGGCGGGCCAGCATGGTCATGCAAGCCGCCGTCTTGACCTGGAGCATGGCATCGATATCTCCGTCCTGGCATCCGGGCAAATGCTGCACCAACAGCCTGATGGTATGCAAGGCCAGGGCGTCAGAAATAGGATGGTGTCCCGTGGAGTACACGCTTTCCACCGCTATGCGGAACTGGCCCATCGCGGTGGAAAGGGCGATGGGCTTGGGAGTGGTGGCCAGAGCCTCGCCGTCGATAATCACAACCTTGGGCAGCGTCCCCTGGCCGGAGATCAAAATTTTGCGCCCCTGGGATCTGTCGGTGAAGCCGCCGCCCCCGCCGCTGAGTTCTGCGGCCCCCATGGTGGTCCCCACGGCGACAATCGGTATCTTTGGGTGAGGCAGGTCCGGCGCGATGACCTTGTCCGGCGGTTCGAAGCGCACCTCGTAGTCGTGGAGGTCGCCTCCTTCGGCCAGCATCATGGCTATGCCCTTGCAGGTGTCGCTGGTGCTGCCGCCGCCCACTGCCACCAACACATCTGGTTCCAGTTCCCTGGCGGCTGCGACCGCTTCTGCCAACACCTCCACCGGTGAGTGGGGCGCTATACCGGAGAACAGGCCCGCGGCCCTGGCCCCTAAGGCCTCCTGCGCCCTTTGGACCACGTTGCTGTGGGCCAGGATGTTCGGCCCGCAGACCACCATTGCCCGTTTGGCTCCCAACCGGTCGACCACGGCGCCAAGCTGGGAGATGGCGTTAACCGAGCAGATTATCTGCTGGCCCGACCCCGTATAGTGGTAACTCAGGGATTTCTCTGGCACGTCGGCAACCTCACAATTTAGGTCCGCGTAAGATTTGGCGGGCCGGAATGTTGGCCTGGCCGCCCTGTCACCGGCGGCGTCTCACTGCGCCGCCGGGGTCTTGCCTATTATACCTGAACCCACACAATCGCATTTCAAACCGCCGCCAGAATGTCCGAAAAACCTCATCTCCACCCGTGGGAGAAGATGACCTCGTACCCCCGCCCGGTCATTCTCACCGGGGCGGGATTCCAGATCCCTTTCCATGCGCCGACACGCTTATGGCAACGGAGAAACATCCGGTGTGTAAGCCGCACCACCGTCACCCTTGCCGCCCCACCACGCCCCGGACACTGGAGGGAGCCTAAAGGACAAAAAGGGCTCTGGATTCCCGCCGCGGCGAGAATGGCGGATGGCTTTCCCACTGCCACGTATGAAGAATGAAAAGGGCCTGTTTTCATGACAATTGCGGATGAGCTCGCGGAGGCAACGCACGAGGATGAAAATGACCTATTTTAATAATAATGGCGGGAGGTGTCCGAGCTTGGAAATAGGGCGATCAGGCGTTACTTAGGATGCAAGATCCGCCGGTCACATTAGAATGCGGTTGTCCTGGATATTTGAGCCCGCACTTTGGTTAACGACTTCTATACCGTGCTATCCTACTCTTGGAAATTTCCCGCTCCCACGGCGGGTCCAGCGAGAATAGATCTGAACGACACGGCGCGCAGCATAGTCAACCTGTTCAGCACCTCCCTGGTGATGAGCTTCGGCCACGGCATGATCATACCGACGATCCCCGTGATGGCCGTATCCTTCGAAGTTTCCATCGGGCTGGCGGCTCAGGTGGTGACTGCCCACGCCCTGGGCAGGTTCGCAAGCCCTCTGCCGACCGGTATGATTATCGATCGGTTGGGCACCCGGTCGGCCATGGTTATCGGCCCCGGGATCCTGGTCGCCGGAGCCGTGCTTGCCGCCGTCACGCAGCGCTTTGACCTGATGCTGCTGGCCATGTTCACGGCCGGCGCCGGCGACAGCATGTGGATGAGCGCCCGAGAGGTGGCCGGGGTCAACTTGGTGCGTTCGGACCAGCGCGGCCGCCTGATGAGCGGCTTCATGGGCATATCCAGCGCGGGCATGGCCTTGGGCCCCGTCTTTGGAGGGCTGCTCACCGAATTCGTGAATTTCCGGGCCGTGTTCGTGGTCTACGCGCTTCTGGCGCTTATCGTCTGGGTGGTCGCCTGGGTCAGCGCGGCAAACATTCCGGCGGAAGATGTCCGGCCGTCCTCTGCCAGCCCGCAGCCCCGCGCCCTGCGGCGCTTTTTCGTGTGGGAGCAATTGGCTGATTGGGGACGCCTTCTGAAGAGCATAGTGCCCGAGTACCGGGTGACCTACGGTGTGTTGGTATTCGTCACCACGATCATGATGCTCTACCGGATGGTCCTCCAGAGCATGCTGCCCCTGTACGCGGGCGCCTATCTGGGCTACTCGCCGACCCGGGTCGGCTCCTTGTTCCTCATTACCGCTATATTCGTTTTTGCAATGATCGTTCCGGCCGGCTTCATCACCGACAAGATCGGGAGAAAGTGGGCAACGGTGCCCAGCACCGCAATTCCCGGACTCGCATTCCTCGCCCTACCCTTTTATGACAGTTACCCGGCCCTGTTGGCCATAAGCGCGGTGATTGGAATGGGCCAGGGTTTATCGTTGGGTTCGGTTGCCACATCAACCTATGACGTTATTCCCGCGGCCGGCCGGGGCCGGCTACAGGCCCTTCGCCGGACCGTGGCGGAGCTAGGCGGCGTCAGCGGGCCGGCAATGGGCGGTCTTATCGCCAACGCCTACAATCCGGGGGGCGCATTCCTGGTAGTAGGTCCCCTGCTATTGTTTGCCGCGCTGCTACTGGCCGCAGTGGCCAAGGAGACCCTGGTAAAGCGGCAGGCGGTGGCCGCCTGACGTGCGAAATTCTAGCTGCGGGGTGTCTACCGCGTCCGGAAAACGGAGGTCGCCTAGGCTAGGGAGCCCATGGGGTCCCAGGGAGGCAATACGATGGGTTCCAGGTCCAAGGCCTGCTGCAAGTCCTCGGGCAGGTAACTCTTTGGGGCTGCAATCTCGAACATATACTCCGCGAACCAGGAGTCGTTCATAAGGCAGAACCCCTTATCGCCAACCTTGTCCGCCCAGCTGTTTTCCACGCGCCACCGGCGCGGCCGTCCGTCCACCACGTCCACACCGGTAAACATCATCGCGTGGGTCATGCTGGTCTGATGGAATTCCAACCGGGAAGCCTTATCCAGGGAGAAATCGGCTCCGTACACGCTGTCATAGTCGAAAAGGTCCGAGTCCCACAGTCCCAGGTCCCGGTGCATCTGCTTACCCGTGTCGCAACCCATCCACACCGGCTTGCCGTCCTGGAGCATGCGCATGGTGATGGACTTGATTAGTTCGATATCAACGTTTAGATACTTGACGCGCGGACCGTCAACAATGTTGCCGAGATAATCGACGGTGAATGTGCGGCCCATGGGGCTGCTTTCCCTGGGGTCGTGGACCAGGCACACGTAGTCGTCCAGGGGCGTCGTCAGGAATTTGTCCGCGAACTCCAGGGGTGTCATGGGGCCGGTCCGGGTAAATTCGTTGTCTTTGTCCTTCCATTGCCAGTCAAACACCTGCGGCGGCGTGCCGAGGTGGATGCACAGCATGTGGTAGATGGTCTTCAGCACCTCATTTTTTATGCTGCGCAATTCTTCCGGCCCGGACTCAGCGGCGTAGGCGTCCCTGATCTGCTTGGCACCCTGGCGCATCTGGTAGTTCAGGTTGGTGTTCATCCTTGCCGAGTTTTCCGAGCTTTGCGTCTCCGGCATGGCTGTCTTGGGCGCTACTCCATACTTGCTGACCAGGCCGGTGAACATGGACCACTGCCCACCGTCCTGAATCGGCCGTTGCAACAACCAGGCCACAGTGCGGTCATCCAAGGGCCGGTCCGCCGTCTCAATGATTGCTTCGAGGATGAAATTGGCCCGCTCCAGTTTGTCCCAAAACATCAAGAAGTTTTGGCTGAACTCAAAATTCTTCAGGTTGAGCACGTTCCGGGTGTCCGCGCGGCATAGGTTCAACCCGGCGAACATCCAGCACCTACCGGTCCGGGACTGATTGGTGACCGACCAATCATCCAATACCGTGGAAAAACTATGAGGCGCATTGGTGACAATCGAGTGGTTCAGGGCAACGTCGTTAACGTCGTGCTGCGTGACCACATTTTGCATCAGGCGTTTGGACCCGTCGGACTGGAAGCTCTGCTGAAAAGATTCCAGATCGGGCGCCGTGATAGTCCGGGATACGCCATTAGCATCCAGGGTGGTTGCGGTTGGTTTCGCTTGGTTGTCTGTAGCCAAGTCAATCCTCCTGGCCGGCGGTTAGGGTTCTCCCGGCAGACCCGGGGTTGTGGTGGGCGGAACCCGGTGGCCGGTGGCCTGTTCATAGCCGTAGGACAACCGGATCATCGTCGCGTCGCTAAAAGCGGGACCAAGAAAGGTGATCCCAACGGGCAGGCCCTCGGAGGTCAGCCCGGCGGGGACTGAAATGGACGGCACGTGGACCAAAAAGGTGTTGATGTGCGTAGCACCGCGCATATCGTAGTAGGGCGGGCCAACTCCCTCACTGATCAACGTGGGTTGGTGCTCCACCGTCTTGTGGACGATTGCGTCCAACTGGGAGTCGGCCATAATTTTGCTGACGTTGACCGCCAACTCCTCCCGGGCGATGAGGTACTCCCCGTAGGCTTGCGGCCCGGACAGGGGCGTGCCCGTTCTCCTCACCGTGTACACCTTGTCGTAATCCGGCGACTGCCGCATGGCTTCCGGCGACGCGTAGGGGGGACGTTCGTTGCGCAGGAAATAAAGGCGCCAGGCTTCGTCGCTGCGGCCCTCGCTGGCCCGCGTGGCCATCAGTTCCTTCAACCGGGGAATTTCCGGGATCAGGACCACCGTGGCCCCGGCATCCTCAAGCTCCTGGACCGCCCGGTCGAAAACCTCTGCCACCAAGCGGAAATCGTCGGTGTCGGGTTGGCACTCAAAGCCCATCGACTGGCTCAGGATGCCGATGCGGGCGCCATTGAGGCCAACCGGGTTCAGGGAATGGGTGTACGACTCGGGACATTTGCCGAAACCTAGGGCGGTGCCGGGGTCCTCTGGATCATAACCGGCCATGACATCCAAAAGGGTCGCCAGGTCGGACACTGTCCTGGTCATGGGGCCCAGGGAGCCGGTAAGGCTTGGCCAACCCGAGTAAACCCCGGTGCGGCTGACCAGTCCCGCGGTGGGGCGCATGCCCACAATCCCGTTCCAGGCCGAAGGACGGCGGATGGATGCGAAACCTTCCTGGCCGATGGCCACCGCCCCGAAATTGGCAGATACGCTGGCGGCCGATCCACCCGAGGACCCTCCCGCCGTCCGGGATGGGTCGTAGGGGTTGCCGGTTGAACCGTACAATGACCCGTGGGAGTCGCCCCGGCCCATTTCTCCCAAGGTGGCCTTGGCGAGGATCAAGGCGCCCGCGTTTTTTAGATTTTCGACCACAAAGGAGTCTTTGTCCGGGAAAAAGTCGTTGAAGACCACCGAGCCCAACGTTGTGGGCATCCCCTGGACGTCGATCTGGTCCTTCAGGATAACCGGTATGCCGTGCAGGGCTCCGGGTTGGCCGCCGGAACGATAGACCTGGTCCAGTCGCTCGGCATCCTCGAGCGCCTGGGGGTTCACGGTTATGATGGAGTTGATTTTTGGGCCGTTGCGATCGTAGGCTTCAATGCGGTCCAGGTAGCATTCCACCAAGCGGCGGCAGGAAATCGCGCCGGACGCGAACGCCTCATGAATCCCGGCGATAGTGGCGTCTTGAAGCCGAAAATTGCCGGGTGATTGTTGCTCACTAGCCATATCAGACCTCTCTACCCCCGGAAACCCGGTCAAACATTCCTGGCCCGCCATTCCCGGCGTCAGAAGTGATTCACCCGATTTCTCAGGATTTTACCCCAATGCGGGCTATACCCGCCACCGGGGAAATGGACTGGTGACGCCTCAAACACAACAAAAACCAGGCGAGGCCAACCAGCCTCGCCTGGTTTGAATAGCGGCCACTGTTCCTACCCCGCCGGGACTATTGCGGAATTATTGGTTGAACTCGCATTCCGGTAGGAACCCTTTGATTATGGGCAAGGTGACGTCAGACCGGCCCAGGGCGGATACATAGAGTTCCTTCAAGTCGGTCCCTTTGGTCGGAGTGACCGTATCCCCTGCCAGAATCTTGTCGTAGTCCGCCAGGAATTCCGGATCGTGGACCATTTCCCAAGCGGCGTCTTGCATCAATGTGACCAGTTCGTCAGGCGTGCTTGGGGGCATCTGGACCGCCCGATAGGTGGGGCCTAAGTCCGTAGTAAAAATTCTCCACAGGTCTTTTTGCTCGTCGTTCAGCAGGTCCATAATCTGGACGCTGTCTTCCGGCACGTCTATCTCGCCGTTGTGGCGAAGCTGCAGTTCCGGAAGGGACAGGACGAAGAAAACCTGGAGGAAAGAGTCGGGGCCGTTGCCGCCGGTGTCGTCCGACTGCCAACCTGGGCGGTCCCGTGCCAGGGTGTACCACATCCCGGCGTCGCGGACGTCGATGTCATGGCGTTCCAACTGCTGCATGGTAGGTACCCGGCCTCCAGGAAGGCCGTACTTGATGTCCATGGGCAGGTCTAACCACTCCTTCAGAGCCCGGTAGCGCATGGAACTAGAGGTGCAGATGAGCTCCTGCCCCAAGGTAAACCGGGGAGCGGTGGGGTCCGAACCCTTGCCGACGGCGTCCTGAACCCGGCGGTACGGGGCGTCCCTGTGGGCGTATGCCACCACCGGCCTGACCTGGAGCCCAACGATGTTTTTGAACTCCAATAGGTCGTATTGCACCCCCGGCTGCAATAGCTGGCGGTCGGGGTTGACCCCGGTGAAAACCCCAAGGGTAAGCCCGTCGTCCGATGCGTTCCAGACGTAGTGGGCCCCCACCAGGCTGGCTCCGCCGACCTTGTTCAGCACTACCGTCTTGGGGTTGCCCGGCAGGAACCGCCCAATGTGGCGGGCGACGACCCGGGCATTCAGGTCGGCGCCCCCGCCCGGCGGGTGGTTGGCAATCACCTTGATGGTCTTGCCCTCGTAGTAGGGCTTCTCGGTTTCCGGATCGGTTACCACGGCCTTGGGCTCTTCAGCAGCAGCGGCTGCCGCCATGCTGGCGGCGGCTGCTGCTGCAGCTTCAGCTACCCGCTGCTCCACCAGTTGCTGGACCTCCGCGTCGGATAGTCCGGTGGATTCGGCCCTGGCCTCCTCCATCATTTTTGCAACTTCTTCCGCGGTTATACCTGCTGCCTCAGCTGGGGCGGCGGTGGGTGGCGCCACCCTAGCCCCGGGAGCCGCCGGAGTAGAACCGCCGCATGCCACAGCCGTCAGCCCCAGGATTAACCCGAGGCAAAGCAGAACGCCCAAGGAGTAACTTACTTTGGCTCTACTCATTTTGTTCCTCCCTATTTGGAGATCGCTGCGCTGAAATTGGATCGACCCGGAAGTCGACCCCCTGGCTCCGGCTCATTGTGCGGATTGAATTCTAAGGGTGGCCCGATTCTTGGCCGGAAAGGCGGGGACTTCTCAATTTAGAGAACGTTCAGATTCGATTCGACGCTGGCCTTCCAATTGAAACCCGCTTACCAAGTTTGGGGGTAAAACGTAAACCCAGACTTGAATCCCCAGTTCGGCGTTGTCGGGCTTTCCTTAGACAATGTAACGCCAATTAGGCCAAGCGTGCAACACCTGCTTGTAGCTTGGCCGGATTCGGAATTCAGTCAACAGGATGGCCCAGGGCAAACTATTCGCAGTATGGGGTAAAACCCTACCAATCGACGGAATAACTCCCCATCTCGGCCACTCCCAGATAGACGAAGGCTTACCCGCCGGTCCCGCGGCTCTCACGAGTTCATTGCTTTGTTCGAGCGGAGAGTGGCTTGAGCCGAAGTTTGCGAAGGGTTACAAGATGAGGGCGGGACCGGACCGGGGTTTTGTTGCCAGGGGCTGAAAAACGGCCAACCGGTGGGATTTACTGCGTGCCGTTTCTAGACGCTGGGGCGTCATCGCGAATGGTTGAGATTTCCTCAAAAATCCTAATCCTGCCCAATTTGCGGAGGTAGGGTTGGATCTTGGCTTCCATTTTCATGCGGAAATCGTCCCGGACCCAGTTTTCCAAGTAGTCCGCGTGGCCCCAGGTGCTCGAAACCATGAAGACCCTTGGGTTGTCCAGGGATCTCCACGTCTCGCCGTACAGATAACCCCTTTGCCTGACGGCTTCCCCTCTCAGGTCGCGCAGCATGTCCCACACGAGTCCTTCCCGCCCGGCTTTGACGGTCCGCTCTATCAAAACCTTAATCGCCACGGTTTGACACCTCTGGGTTTCATGTTGTTGCCGAGAATCCTCGGACCGCATCCTTTCAACGGCCATTTGCAGTATCGCCCGCACTCAAGGAGCCTATTGGCGGCCTCCCTCTCGCGCCGACATGGCAATCCCGGCGGCTGTGGAGCGCGTGGACCAGGCCGCCGGGATTGCGCGGGGTGAGGGTTTATTCGAAGGAATAGTATTTGACGCCGGCGCACGGGACCCGGTAGGACCAAAGACCTACTTTGACCGGAATAACGGCTTCGGGCCGGCGGGTCGAGCGGGTTTGGCACTCCATGCAAATACATGCGACGCTCCCGGAGAACCCATCCCCGTCTTGGGCCCCCACGTAGCGTCCGCACCGGGAACACTCCAGGTACACAATTCCGCAATGGGCGCCGTCGATATAGGGGTTGGCATAAGACGTCACTGTTAGGTTCCTTGGAAGAACGCCCTGTCGCTGGTCTACGGTAACCATGTCACACCTCCCTGTGCGGTATATAGCCCTGGGGTCGAGGAGCCCGGCACCTCAGATGGCGACTGACCCAATCCTGGAGCCGCATCCAGACTGTGCTCACTTCCCTGGCAGGTTGGCCCGGCGCATTTGGGGGAATTGCCCCCTGAAGGCTGTGCAACTCCCCAGAAAATCACCTACCTATAGAGTGCAGTCAAACCAGCTACGACCGGAAGGGGGCCTTACCCTACCTCCCACCGGCGCAAGACCCCATTCGCAGCCCGAGAGTCTCGCCGGCCTTCTTCCCTGAGAATTCCAACTAGCCGCGCCACGGGCTCACTAGACGATCAAGAGGGGCCATTTTCGCAATGGTGAGACCGGCAGGAACGGCGGGGCCGGCCGGTCTGGCTCTACGTAGGAAATGGAATGGGTCGGATGACCGGAAATCTCGGCGACAGTGTCGGACTGCAGCGTTGGGCTAAATCCGGGGGGCAAACCCGTATGTTACGCTGGGGGTTTCTGTATCCTTCCCCAGTAACTTGGATTGAAACGGATGGTTTGGAAGCGTGCACTCGCCGCCGTTCTGGTTGTGGCAGGAATAATCTTTGGCGCGGCAGGGATATTGTCGGTTTATGTTCGCGACACCCTGATCGACAGCGACGAGGCGGCGGAGCGCGCAATTACTGCGCTGACCCAGCCCGAGGTTCGCCAGTTGATTGCAGATACCGTCGTTGACCAGATGGTGAAGGGCAACCCCGACCTGCTGGCGGCCCGTCCGGTGCTTAGTGAGGTCGTGTCGGGGGTGATAGCGGCTCCGGTTTTCCACCGGATTTATGAGTCGGCAATCCGCGACCTACACCGGACCGTGTTCCTCGGCGACATTGACACCTTTACCGTGCAGCTGACCGATATGATTCTGATTGTGAAGAAGCAGGCCGCGGTGCTGTCCCCCGAGTTGGCCGAGCAGATTCCCGACGACCTCATCGACACGCTGATTGACGTGCAGTCCAACCCGCAGGTCCTCGACGCGGTGCAAATCGCCGAGAATATCCGGTTCCTGGCATTCGCGTTGCCGCTGTTGGCTATTGCCGCCTTCGGCTCCTCGATATTCTTGGCGGACAACCGGCGACAGGCTTGGGTGCGCGTGGGCATGGGCGCCTTCGGCATCGGCGTGATAATTCTGGTCATTGAGTCGGCGGCGGGCTGGCTGATAGTACGCGGTTTCGAGGAAGGTGCGGCGCGAGATGTAGCCAGCGCTTTTTGGAACGCCTTTGCCGCTGACCTGTATTTGTGGGCCCTGGCGATCGCCGCCATCGGGACGATTATGGTGGCTGCCGTTTGGTGGATCTCGGAACCGGCCAACGTAACGGCTCGGTTGGGGCAGTTCCGCCGGTTTCTGGAACCACCCTCGGCGACGATCCCCCGGTTGACGTGGGTGCTGGGCTGGGGACTGATTGGCGTATTCCTGATACTGAGTTGGCAGAATGCGGTCCGCGTGATTGTCACGCTGCTGGGCGTGTTGTTCCTGGTCAACGCCCTGGCTGAATTCCTCAGGATGATTGCTCCCGGGCAGTTGGAGGTCGCCTCCGGCGGCGACATCGGGGTCAGTCGGACCGTGTTGAAGTGGCTGGCGGCCGCCGGCGGATTGGCGGCGGCGGCAGTCATTGTGTTGGGATACTTCGCCATAGACCGCAGCGCCGGAACAGCGGAGAGCGCGGTTGCTGTCCCGGCAGGCTCCGGCTGCAATGGCCACTTGCTGTTGTGCGACCGGCGCCTGGACGACATCACCATTGCCGCCGCTCATAACGCAATGTCCAGCGCCGAGGACGGGTTCGTGCTGGCCAACCATTCCAGGGGAATCATTCCCCAGTTGGAAGCCGGATACCGGGGACTGCTGATTGACCTTTACCCTGGCATTGAATCGGAACGCTCTCCCGTGGTGGTGACCGACGTGGCCCCTGCAACGCCGGAAGACCGGCTGCGATTGGTTGAGCAGTTGGGCGAGACCGCCGTGCGGTCGGCTGAGGAGCTGCGCCAGCGCAACCTGGACGCCGGCGGTAAGCGGGAACTCTACCTTTGCCACCTTCAATGCGAGAGCGGCGCCACCCCATTTGCCGCCGAACTGGTGCGAATTCGAGGCTGGTTGGAGGAAAACCCACGGGAGGCGCTGGTTATCATTATCGAAGACCACGCCCCTCCGGAGGACATAGCCGCCGCTTTTGCAGAGGCCGGGCTGGTCGGGTACACGCACACCCAGGCTTTTGATGCCCCGTGGTCCACGCTCCGGGAGATGATAGATTCGGGGCGGCGGTTGGTGGTTATGGCCGAAAACGACACCGGGGGCGTGCCGTGGTATCACGACGCCTTCACCTTCACCCAGGAAACGCCCTATCATTTTGAGGACGTTGCCGAATTCGACTGCGCACCCAATCGCGGCCGTGAAGACAGCCCGTTGTTCATGGTCAACCACTGGGTCACCCCGGCCCTGGCCGAGGCCGGGTCTCTGGCCAATTCCGCCCGGGTCCTCAACGAACGTCTCGCTGCTTGCCTCGAAGATCGGGGCTTGTCGCCCAATATCATAGGAGTGGATTTTTATGTCGGCGGCGATGCCTTGGCCGTGGTGGATTCCATAAACGGAGTCCGGTAGGGGAGTCCGGTAGGTAGGAAGCGCGCGGCGCGGGTCATCCAACGGTCCGACTGAATGTTGGACGCCGCGTACAAGGAAGGGCCAGGCAGAGCGCATCGTCTCTGCCTGGCCCTTCCTTGTACGCGCCTAGTTCCCTACCCGGGTAGTGGAAGACTTTTCCTCTCGTCTGCCTGCGAACACAGACAGATTTGGGGATTTTTAGCCGGGACTGCTAATCCGGCTTGGCGCCGTCAATTCAACCGGGCCCCCGCCGACTCTGCCACCAGACCTTCCCTCTGTCCTGGTCCGAGTCAGCGGAGGCCTCAGTAAGGGTATTTCCACTGGTGATGCCACTCAAAATTTAGAGTCATCGTGGCCTCCATCTGCCTTCTGAGAAGATAAACGGTTCACCCTCCGTGTCCCTATTATCACGGCCAACCTCGCTGTATCGGTATGGGTTGTTCCCCTACCAGTAGCGGGGAAATACCCCCAAGGGAGCCGGAGGAGAATTGGGAGTGATTCCTGAAGTTATTGGTCAGCGGAAACTATGTTGTGCCTTACCGCAAACCGGACCAGGCCGGCGAGGTCGTGGATGTCCAGTTTGTTCATGACGCTGGCGCGGTGCTTTTCCACCGTCTTCACCGTTACCACCAGGGTGGAGGCAATCTTCGCGTTGGTGTTTCCTTCGGCAAGGAGTTGCAGCACCTGCCGCTCCCTTGGCGTCAAACGCTGCGGAGCGCTTGCCTCATCCGGTCCATCCGGCCGGGTTAAGAAATCGGTCAGGATTGAACCGGCAATGGGAGGGCTCAGGTAGGTTTCCCCCCGGTTGGCGGCTCTTATTGCCAGAAGCAATTCTTCGCTGACGGCGCGTTTGAGCACGTAAGCCCGGGCGCCGCTCCTCAACGCTCGCTTCACGACCGATTCGTCGGCGTGTATTGAGAGCACCACCACCTGAGTATCCGGCAGACGGGAACGTATCAACTCGGTGGCCTGAGCGCCGTTGAGACGGGGCATAGAAATGTCCATCACCACGATATCCGGTGTCAGGCTCTCAGCAAGGGCGCAGGCGGCCATACCGTCTTCGGCCTCGCCGACCACTTCTATATCTTCAGCCGATTCCAACAGCATACGGATACCCTGGCGGACCAGGTGGTGGTCGTCGGCCACTATTACCCTGATCATCAGCTCTCCTCCGTCGGCGCTTGGGCCACCAGCCGCGTTCCCATCCCCAGGCGGGATTTGACGTCCAGGCGGCCTCCCAGGAGCTCGAATCTTTCCTGCATTCCCAGCAGCCCAATGCCGCCCGACTGGGGAAAATCATGATTCTTGGCTTGGCGCATCTGGGCTCGCGGGTTGAAACCCTGCCCGTTGTCCTCAACGGACAGCCGCACCATGCGGCGGCGGCGGCTCAATTTCACCTTCACACTGCTGGCGCGTGCGTGTTTCGCGGCGTTGGTCAAAGCCTCTTGCAGGACCCGGTAGAACGAAATGTTAACCGCGTCGGTCAGGTTGGGAATCTCCACGCCGGTGTATTGAATTGGCAGGTCGGTCCGACGCGCAAATTCGCTGCAATACCCGCCCAAAGTGCCGTTAAGTCCCACCGCGTCAAGCTCCGGAGGCCGCAACCCCCGGGCCAGCAACCGGATTTTTTCCATCGTTGTGTCCGTGAGGTCGACGGCGTCGGCCAAGCGGTGGTTCAGTTGACCGGCCTCTTCCCCCGTTGCATGGGACATCTCCGATTGGATCAAGCTCAGGCTGATTTTCAGAGCGGTCAACGCCTGCCCGGCCTCGTCGTGGAGTTCCCTTGATACCCGGTGGCGTTCTTCCTCTTCTTGGGCCACTACCTGCCGGGTAAGCCAGCGCAGCCGCTCTCGCTCGACCTCCAATTGCTCGAACAACCGGGCATTGGCAATTGCGCCGCTGATTTGAACGCCGACGCTTTCCGCCAGGTTAAGGTCCTGTTGGGTGTAGGCCTCGGGCTTGGTGGATTCCAGGTGGAGGGCCCCGATGACCTGGTCCTGGGCCACGAGGGGAACCGAAAGGAAGGAGCGGAATCCGGCCTCGAATACCGGAAGCGGCGCGGTGAAACGCCGGCCAAACTCTTCGGGGTCTTCGGTTTGGATCAGCAGGCCGGATCGGGTGCGCATCACTTCTTGGGTCAACGAATTCGCCAGTTCGGCCACGTCTCCCGGACGCCGGTAGGCGATGTCGCTGCCAGAGACGTAGGCGGTGGTCAGGGTACGGTGGTCCGGGTCGGCGATGGTGATGACAATCCGTTCGAACGGGATAAGCTGCCTCACGATCTCGGCGAAAGGCTCATACACCTGTTCGACGTTTGGAGTCGAGCTGATAATCCGGCCGATTTCCGCCAGGCGCCGGCCCCGGTCCAGGTCCCTCTGCTCCGCCTGCTTGCGGTCGGTGATGTCCCGCAGCACTGCCAGGGTGGCGTTCTGGCCCTCATAGTCGATGGCCACCGCTGAGGTTTCCACGGTCCGTATGTCTCCGTTGGGCCTTTGGATGCGGTATTCGTAGCGTCCCGGGGCGGGCTGCCCATTTTGGCGGGCCAACGAATGGTGGGCGACCATTGGCTTGTCCTCGGGCACGATGAAATGGTCCAGGGGCACTTGGTGGGCCTGGGACATGTCGTCCAGGCCGTGGAGCGTAAGAAACGCGTGGTTCACGAAAACCCGGGTGGTTCCGACGTTGATGACGATAGCGTCGTGCACGCTGTCCACCGCCATCCGGTAGCGTTCCTCGCTTTGCCGGAGCTTTTCCCATGCGCGGTCCCGGTCCAACTCCGGAAGCTCCAACTCGGCGATCCTTTGGCGGGATGCTTCCAGCTCTTCTAGCAGGTCTCCCTTTGTTTTCCGCTTGCTGCCCATTGGAACCTACCTCCGGGGAAGCCGTACCCAAACACGTTGCGGGTATTCGAGGGGTCCAGGTTGCTTTGGGTGAACCGGAGAAGAGCCCCATTCGGCCCCGGCATCCCAATGTTGGCTGAGTGGAATGCCGGGCCCGATGCGTCGGTCAATGGTTATCCGCCCGGGGCAGAAGCCGGGACAGGATTTCTCAGGGATTTCCCGCGGTGGAGGAAACCCTGCGTCGGGAGATACAAACCGCCTGGCCCCCATGTTTTTGCAATGGGGCGCTTGGAGCGCCGCCTGGTTGCTCGCAGCCTTGGTGTCAAAGGGGGACCCGGGTCTAGGGCTCCCCGAAGCATTTAACGGCGTTGTCCCACAGGACCTTGGTCATGAGGTTCTGGTCTTTATTTATAGGCTCCCAGTCCAAGACCAGGTCCACCGAGTTGGGGAATCGGGTTTCCGGGTGAGGGTAGTCGGAACTGTACATCAACATGTGGTCGCCCATCATGTCCGAAACCATTTTGACCATTTCCGGCCCCTCGTGAAGCACAATGGAAGCAAAGAAGCGGCCGCCGGTCAGGTATTCGTTCATGGTCTGTTTCAATTCGGCAACATACCCCATGTACTCCACCTGGTCCTGCATCCGTGCGCCCCAGAAAGGCAACCAACCGAAACCCGACTCCAGGATGGAAAAACGAATTGTCGGATAGCGGTCCAGCAGACCCGCTCCCATGAAGGAGGCCACCGCCCTCATGGCGGCCCAAGGGTGAGATGCAGTGCGGCCAATGAAGGGATTTTCCCAAAGGTCCCGGTACCCGGGGTAGCCGCCGGAAAAGGAATGGTGCACCACGCAAAGCCCCTCTTCCTCCACCGCTCCCCAGATGGGATTCAGCGAAGGGTGATCCATGGGAAAGTCCAAGGGCAGGTTGACCCATACACCTACGGCCCAGGAAGTGCTGCCATATTCCTTAATCTCTTGGACCGAATCTTCAACGAACCTGGCGTCCAAGGTGAGCAGGGCCTTCAGGCGGTGGGGGGAGGTTCCGCAGAAGTCGTTCAAGAACCGGTGATTGGCCCGGATGAACTCTGAGTCCACCGCCGGGTCATCGTGGCCCCGGGGCACACCGGGGACCATAAGCTGGACGTCCACACCCTCTTCGTCCATGTCCTTCAAGCGGCTCTCGGCGACCCACTCTCCGTCGGCGGTGGGAAGCTTGGTGCCCATGAACTTTTGGTTCCGACGCTGGACGTCGGCTTCGGGAGCGGCTTGGCCCAGGGTGCGGGGCGCGTCGCCCCCCCATCCGCCGCCAAACCCGCCCAGGTTATAGCGGTGGGAGTAGGGCGGCTCCAGCACAGCCCCGGCGGTTGTCCTTCTCATGGGCTGGCGGTACTTCTCTAGTTCCGGCAACAGTTTTCTCACCGAAGCAGACAGGTAGGGTTCCAGCCCCTCTGCCGAAGCGTGAACGTGGGTATCCGAGTCGTACACCTTCAGTCCATTTCTCATTGGTCCACCTCTTTCATGTTTCTTGGCTGTCCCCCAGGCATACCGACCCGCCGCAGGTTCAATGCCATCAATGCTACTTCAAATATTAGTGGCAAAGCCGTCGGTTTGTCCATGTCGCGCCCAAGGGGTATCCGGGCGCCTGCCAACGTGATGGGTGACTTTTGGCCGGGTTCCTCACCCCGACAAGCTCAACGTAAGGCTGTTCCGGGTAATGTTAGGGATTGAGGGCGGGTTTTACCCGAACCCCCGTTCGACCGCCAAAAACGCCCCAAAAAGCATGAAGGAATTTTACCCAACACCGCCCAGCGAGACCAAATCCAGACCCCCAGAACCCCAAGAAACCGGACATCCCGGCCCACAAAACGACCCCGATCCCATCAAAATGGTGCTACAGCCTATGGGACCACGCCAGCATCCCAAAAATCCAGTCCATTCAGGCAAGAAAACCAAGCGGAAGTCGTGCTGACCTATAAGCACCCGATGGGGAGCTTACGTGATGACCCGGATGAACATCTCGGCTAAGGCCAGGACGGCCAAAACTCAAGTTGAGGGGGTTGGGATATCACAGCCGCGTTGACCACCCCCTCAGACGCTTTCCCGCCGGCTCTCATTTCCCTCAGAGTCAGCCGCCGGTCACGCATATTTCGGGCAATGAACTGCATCCGCTCCAGAACCGTCTCCGGTCGGTGATTGTGCCGCCACTTGAACTCCGTGACATACCGATGCAGGTGCTTCGAACTCGCCTGGTGATAATTCCCCATAAAACCGCGCCTGACTATTGCCCAATGGGACTCGATCCAGTTGGTCGTCACGAAATCGCGGACATACTCTCCACGAGAGTGGGCCACCGACTCATGAGCTATTCCAGGCACATTCCGATAAGCCGCATGTTCATCACTGTAGACCATTGCCCCAGACACAACTCTGGACCGGACGTAGTTTTGGACAGTAGCGCCATCAGTAGAAACGATCACCCGGGAATCCATGCGGTTGGTCCGCTCGTCCACCACTCCGATTATCGGGGTCTTGGTACCCGGACCCCGGCCAGCGTGCAACTTCTTCTTGGCATGCTTATTCCCCTCACGCCCGCCATAGTACATTTCATCGAACTGGGTGGGACCAAGAAACAACTCCATTTCTTCTTCCATGCCCCGCCGCAAGCGATGCCAGAAATGAAGAGCCATTCCATAGCAGACGCCCAGCCGGTCCGACAACATCTGGGCGGATATGCCCGTTGGCTCCTGTGATACGTCATACATGCCATCCACCCACCGCAGAAGGGAAAGGTTGGAGCTATGCATGACCGTAACGGATTTCACAGAGAAATCAGTGGAACTTGAGCCACCTCGCCGGCAGTCACGGCACCGCCACTGCCGCGGCTTGAGGTTCCTATCCACGATATCGTCCGAACCACATCTGGGGCAGCGAACGCCATCCGGCCAAAGAGTTTTTATGAACCAACGCTCAGCCGATTCCTCATCTGGAAAGTCCCTTTCATAGCGCCGCTGAGGATACCTCTTCCGTTCACGTTCAGAACGATAATTTCCGGAATCGCCGCGTTTGCTTTCCTGCTCGGACCCAGGCTGGACCGGAGCGCGCCAGGGTCGATTCCGCAACAGTTCAGAAATAGAACGAAGCACCTCCCCCACCTGGTCGGGGAATCGTTCCAACCGCAGGAACACGTAGTTGAGAGTTTTCCGATCGGGTATCGGTCCATCAAATCCACAGTGCTGACGAAGAGGGTCCTCGTCGGCCTCCAGGCGAGAGTGCACCCTGTTGAAAGACAGGCCTGAATCCGGATAACTGGCGATGAGGAAGGCCTTGACCATCGGGGTACGAGGGATGGTAGGGCGCCCCCGACGAGGAGCCGCGTTGGGTCCCGAGGTAAAGACGGAGAGCAATGGCTCCAGATCGACGTGATAGATGGCCGTGGCCAGATCAGAGAGACTGGAGCAAGGTTGGAGCTCCTCGGGACTACCCGAGGGTTGAAAGGTATCCGCGGTTATCGTATGATAAAGATCATCCACTTTGAATCAGCAAGTTCGGGGTGGTGGTTTTGGTTCTGGGGCCGTCGCAGTTGGTGCTGTGGCGGTCCTTCTCTTTTATGAGAACATTAGCGCTATTTTACCAAAATCAGCTATAAATCTCAATACAAAACCTGGTTTTTCCGAACCATTTCCTCCTATGAAATTGGCTTAAATCTTCGATTTTCGAAGCTTCCTGTCAGGCCTCTGCGCCGTTCCCGAAACCACCCGACCTGGCGTCGCCGGCAGCCACGAAAAGTGCTCTGAGTAAGAAAAAGCCCCGGCCCTTCGGAGAACGTTCGCTCCGAGTGGTCGGGGCTCATCATTGCTGCTTTTGCAGGCCTTCCGGCGATACAATGTCACACCAGTGCAGAAATTGCAAGGCATAAATGGTCGGGTGTCGCGGGAAGTCTGCCGCAATTTACAGGATTCAGGGCCGGCTGACACCCTAACCTATGCCGGTGCCAGCGAATCGGACCTGCACCGCGGAGCTTCCAAGAAAAACAGGAACCGGAGATTACAACCAGTCGAACCTGCGGCCATCCTACCCGATTCCAGGGCTATCGGGAACTCAGCCCAGGCCCATCGAACCAAGAGGGTCGGACCTCTGGCAATCCGCTTCGATCAATCGCCTAAGAGTTACTTGGCGAAATAATCCCCGATATCCATTCACCAAGTCAGGAGCACCCCAACACAGACATCATTAACCCCATGCTAAAATTCCCAGCAGGATCCCCCATGGAGCAAAAGCAGTGACGACCAACTTTGCCAACCGGACCCTGTACCACGGTGACAACTTGGACTTCCTACGGGGCATGAACAGCCAGACAGTCCACCTAATTGCAACCGACCCGCCTTTCAACAAAAACAAGGACTTCCACGCCACTCCGGACAGCCTAGCATCCGGCGCCAGCTTCCAAGACCGCTGGAGTTGGCGCGACGATGTCCACGACGAATGGCTGATCGAGATTCAGCGCGACCAACCAGAGGTCTGGAGCATAGTCAAAACCACCAAAGACGTTTACGGCGATGACATGGGAGCGTACCTGGCATTCATGAGTGTCCGCCTCCTGGAAATGCACCGGGTATTGAAAGACGACGGAAGTTTATACCTCCATTGCGATACAACCGCCAGCCACTACATCAAAGCCCTGCTCGATGCCGTTTTTGGTCCAAGAAACTACCGGAGTGAAATCACTTGGAAACGGACCAGCGCCCACAATGACACCAAGCAAGGGCGCCACCAACACGGGCGGGTCCACGATGTCTTGTTCTTCTACACAAAATCAGAGGAGTGGACTTGGAACCCCATTTACACTGAATACGACCCGGAATACATTAACAACTTCTACAAGTACACTGAGCCTGAAACAAGCCGAAGGTACCGTCTGGGAGATTTAACCGGACCAGGTGGCGCCTCAAAGGGAAATCCACACTACGAATTGATGGGCGTCACACGATATTGGCGACACAGCTTGGAAAGAATGAACCAATTGATGGCGGAAGGACGCATCATTCAAACCAAACCAGGAGCAGTCCCACAATACAAACGTTACCTTGACGAAATGCAAGGAGTGCCACTCCAGGACCTTTGGACAGACATTAAACCATTGCAATCTCAAGCGAAAGAACGCACCGGCTATCCCACTCAAAAACCTCTGACCCTGTACGAACGACTCATACTATCAAGCAGCAATCCCGGTGATATCGTGCTCGATCCATTCTGTGGCTGCGCCTCAACCCCAGTGGCTGCCGAACACCTGGGACGACAATGGATCAGAATAGATATCTGGGACGACGCCTACCAGACCGTGCTCAACCGAATGGCCAAAGAAGGTTTGATCGTAGAACATTCCGAGGCACAACCAGGACAGCAGACGTTGACCGTTGCCAACATCCACTACGAGACCAATCCCCCGAAACGGACCGACCATGGTGAGCCGGCAGTCCTTCAACTACAAACTCCAACCGGAAAAAGAGCAATGCGGTTTCCACCCCCAAGGTCTCAGCAAGGAAGGCTGTTACTGGATGTCGGTTCATACTGCCAGGGCTGCGGACGAGATTACAGCTTTGACACACGTGTCCTGGAAGTCGACCACATAAGGCCAAAGTCAGACGGCGGAAGCGATGCCTACGACAACCTTACCCTGCTCTGCCCGCCCTGCAACAAGGAAAAGCGGGACCGGATGACCTTGACCGGATTACAGGACTTCAACCGCAAGACGGGACACCTTCTACCGGAGAATGAAAAGAACATTCGCCATGGACGTGGTCCACGAACAACTCCCCAAAGAAGAACCCGACGACGATAAGCAATGAAGCAGCTTGACCAAAACCGGACCGAAAAGATGGCCGAAGAGCCAATCCGCCCCAGTGAAAATCCGCTCCTGGTCTTCATCAGCAGCACGCAGGACGAGGAATTGTCCTGCGCCAGAACTTTGGCCATCGACACGGTGGACAACTACCCAGGCATGAGGGTCTGGGCCTTTGAGGACGCCCCTGCCAGTTCCGAACGGGCCCGCGACCGATATATCAGAAACGCGGGTAGGGCTGACCTCGTGATCTGGCTCATTGGTTCAACTACCACCACTCCAATAGTTGAGGAAATCAGTGCCTGCATGAGGGCCCAAGGAAACCTTCTGGCTTTCAAACTCCCCGCGAGGAACAGAGACAATGAAACAGAGACCCTCATCAGAAGAGTGTCGGACTACGCCACCTGGAAGACTGTGGAGAAAGTAGAAGATCTGCCGGCCCACATCAAGGCAGCCCTGACTGACGAGATGTTGAGGAGGTACCGGGACCCAGCCCCGGCCAACCACGACCTATTCCTGAAGCAGAAACACCGAGAGAGCGTCGCGGAAACCAAGCGTCTCTGGACCACGCTGGGAGTGCCGGACGAGATCGCGGGTGACCTCGCTGGTGACCACTCGATCGGACACAAACTGCAGTTCCCTTCGTCGGGAACACTGACAGTAACCGCCCAACAAGGTTCTGGAAAAACACTGGCAGCACAGCGGTTGTACCAACAGGCGCTCGTGGACCGACTGCAGGACCACCTCCAACCTTTCCCAATCTTCCTGAACGCACGGAACATCAATGGAGACTTGAAGGACCAGATAGAGAGAGACACTCGTGAACACGGAACCGTATACACCCAAAGGATTTTGGTTATCATCGACGCCCTAGACGAAACAGGTCGGCACAAGGGCAACGAGATAATAGACCAAGTGCAGTCGTACACGGATGCGAACCAAGACGTGGCGGCTATAGTCATGGCCAGACCCCTGCCGGGACTAAAGTTCGATCCGAACTCCACAACCCTTCCCGAATGCAGCGATGAAGAGTTCCTCTCCCTGGCATCAACGATGGCCGGTCGACCGGTCGACTACTTTGAGGTCCCTCACCGAATATCCTCTTCCAAGATCCCTCTCTTCGCAGTGATAGCAGGATTACACCTAAGGAATTGTGAAAACTTCACAAGATCTACACCCAGTCAGATGGTTAGCCTGCTGATCCAGAGGATTTTGGCAGAATCAGAAGATTATCCAGAGGAAACAGCCGAACTGCTGAAAAAATTGGCTGTCGCGACCATCACCTCAGGAGAGCCTGTACCTAAATCAACAGTGGACCGAAGGCCGGCAGTGCAAGCCCACGTGGCCAATTCACGTCTGGTAGTTGAACAGGACGACAACTTTGACTTCGCAATCGCCTTGTTCAGAGAATGGTTCGCCGCCAGGGCACTCGTGGAAAGGACGGTCTCAGCATCCGAGATTGACCCAAAATCTGACAGATGGGTAGTCCCTCTGGCCATCGCCATAAACGCGGAAGATGAAGGTCTTGGCCCGGAGATCATGGCAACCCTCTCAGTCAAGGATCCGATCCTAGCTACGTTGGTTTTAGGGGAAGTGAAACACAATTGGTCAACGGGGGACGCTGAGGAAACCACACCATCTGGCTCGACCATAGAAATAGGACAACGCATTCGGGAAGCCATGACCAACTGGAAGGAAGGACTCGGGCCGCTGATGGCGGCCATAGGACCAACTTCACGCGAAGGAACCATCCCTCCACTTCTTGTCGGCAAAGGACCTCGACTGATCACCACAAGCTGGTATCAAGGTGAATCGCAGATGGATCCGGTAGTGGAAATGCGCGAGGTCGTGAATCACTCATTCGCTCCGACAGGAGAGGACTGGCCCGCTTGGCGCAGCACGGAAATAGAACCCACGAGAGTCTGGCAGTGGGCAACTACCAAAGATGAGTTATCCCAATCGCTTTCCAAAGAACTGAAGGGCTACAGGTTTGCGCTAGACTCGACACAAGGAATCCATGAACTCACAGCAGAATTTGTAAAAACAATACCCAAGGCATTGTTGTCGACAGCGGACCCGCCAAAGATAGACGAACTAATCGGTCTAATCAATCAATGGACCACCAAACCGGGAGGCAGCCTTGATGACGTTGTTTTCCTCGGTCCCCATGGATATACGGTCAACCATCTGAGACTGGCTCATACGATGCTCTCACACCTTCGAAGCGCCGGATATCAGACTATATCGGATCCTTGGCCTGGCCCGGATAAACCAACACCCACAGGTGTGCCCCAAATATGGTGGGATGAAATCTATACGCATCAGCAATTGTTAGCTCGTGCCACAGCAATATTCGATGGAGCCCTGAGAATTTACAACGACATTGTGGACCGATGGTTTACAACCTTCGACAAGAGACACCAGATGAGTTACAAGCTTCCTGTAAGGATCCAAGGAGTATTGGTTCCAGGGGGCAATCCCAAAAGACCTGATTGGCACAGGGTGAGTCTCATGTGGTGGCCTCGGCTAGCTAATGCTGACAGCGAATCTGGAGTATTCTTTGAACTAGGAACTTGGGACCAGATTAGTGGCCAGACTGCAAAGGACCAGATGGAAAGGTCACAACAGGAATACCTTGAAGAAAGGGGAAGGTTTACCTTTTCGACTCAGATCTTCTACGGAAACGAGCAGGCACCAGCGACCAAGAGGGCGCATGACTGGTTGACGTCAGACCTTCAAAATCTAGGATGGTTATAAGGCCACTGAGAGAGCATATGGGGAAGACAGAAGAACAACTCGGAGTGCTACGCATCATCCGTATAGCTAAACGTCGCAACCACGCAGATGGGTGCAACCAGCTCCTCCCCGGTCCAGGTAATGAAAGAAAGGAACTATGCCCATCTCCAACCTCCTCTGCTCCGCCGCCGGCCCCTGTCCCTTCTGCCACCAGAAAGCAGGCATCCTGAACCGCTCCCACACAGACTGAGGTGGACCCCATTAGTTGGACAGGATTTAGGTGGAATTAAGCGAGAGTCCCGCTGCTCCTACCAATGATACCAACACCTGTTCGGTGGACTTTCCGTCTCTTTTATCTACCACCCGTGGCATTCCTGTCCTCGTGGAACACCTCGGCCGAGGTCCGGTACCCCAGGGCCTGACGGGGCCTCCGGTCGTTGTAGAACCTGAAGTAGGCGCCCAGTTCCCTGCGGGCCTCTGCGGCGTTGGCATTGGATTTCAGGTACACCTCCCCAGAGTTCCAGCGACCCCGTATAGGTTCTCCATCTCCCGAACCACCTTGACACGTTCGTCCGCTGCTGATTACCGCGGTGGGACATCGACCGGAGGCCCAACCAATAAACCCCCACCCGCCACTTTCCCCCTGACGACAGCGGCGGGCCCAAGCCTCAAATAGCAAGCTCTGTCGGATACCTTCCTTTCAAAGTGAGAATAATTCAGGTTGAGGTCCCGCCAGCACCTTCGGATTAATTCCCGTTTTTCACGCCTGAGGGTAAAATTCGCCCTCAATCCCTAATCGAAAGCACTCTGGACGGAGAAACTCAATACGCCGCAGTGGAAATATCCTTCACTGGGACCGCCGGGGATGCCGAACGGGCCATCCGAAATACCAATTTTTTGACCCAGCTCACCGGTTGCCCGGCAACTCCGGCCGTGGTCAGCGTCAAGAAGAACGCCGCTCTCGACTCCCGCATAGAGTCTGGAAGTCTTCACTGGCACTACGTCATGAAATGGGACCGGGACCTGGAATAACCGGCCAGGCACGAATTTCTCCAACACCCCTCAGCAACGGGCAGCCTCGCAACTCTCCCGCGGTCCCAACACCACAACTCCCCTTAGGGCAACAGGCGGGCCAGTGCGCGGGTTGCCGGATGGGAAGACGAAATGTTGGCAATTAGAGGAGAAATTATGGTTGGCCACCTGAAACCCCTGGTAACGGAGGTCGGCTTGGCCGAGGCGTTAGACCGGTTGGTTGATGAACAGGACCCTCACTTAGGCAGTTGTCCAAAAGACCGGGCCCACGTCACTTCCTTGCCTTACCGCGACAGTCATTGCTGGCCCATCGTTGATAGGCAAGGTGACCAAAGGGGGTTTTGTACGCTATCATCGATAGTAACGGCGACAATTTTTCGTAAGCCCGTAGTGTTGTGCATTAAATACAGACGCTTGCCTTAGCGGGATTCACCGAACTGATGGCCGGGTCCGGGCGGCGTCGATGCTCTTCGACGCATCTCCAAAGACGGTTGGGTAGTGCGCATATGTGCGCCAGCTTCTGACATCTTCATTACGGCGTGCCTTGAGAGCTGCAGTGGATCGCCGCTATCGCTCCGACTCGTAAGACATCACCACGTTTCTGGTTTCTGGAAATGGGTCGCTCCTGCCAATGTCCAACCATTTGACAACGGCAGCGTCGTTCTCAAACCCATTTGGCGCTATTTTTGTCGCTAGCTGAGCACAGAGCAATCTTAATGTATGCACATCCCAGCCAATGTCTTCTTGTGCATCATATTCTAGCTTCTCAGCAAGGTAACTAAGACCTTGCAACACAAGTGGCCCGATCGTATCTCGATGTGATTGGGATCCTATGTCAAACACTAACGCGGCGCAAACCAGAGCCTCTAAAAGTGCGACCCTTCGATCAGAGGCAATTATGACTCCCACTTCGCGAATCAAGTCATCTGGAACCGGACGCAACGTCGAAGTTGCCGAGGCTGAAAGCCAAGACCGTATCGCTGCCATAGTACCTCTAACACGTGTGTCATCTTCAGACGCCAATCCTGTCCTTAGCCAAAGGGAAAAATCGTCGAAATGGTGTGGCATTGCCCTAACTAAACCCGGGATAACTGCGAACCCCAGAGCTATGCGTATATCATTTATCGGTCCGAGTAGAGAATCTTTTGACTGGCTCCGCGTCCCAAGCATGAATTCCAGTCGTCGGTAAAGGTTCTGGGCAATATGTTCGGGCATCGTAATTTCGGCTGCTACAGAACCCACATGCCTGATCGCAGACCTAACACCTAAATTGAACCTATTTGAACTTGAAGAGAACATCTCGACTAGTTTCTCTATGTGGATTGCTATTTGCTGCTCCTCTTCAATCGACAGCACAAATGGCCGGCCCCTTCCTCTCAATCCGATAACAGCAGCTCCAACCTGGGCCAGCATATCACTTGAGTAATCCAATCCTTTGCCCTGACTCTCAGGGTTCGAAGTTAGCCACTTCAGTCTGAATGACCGCTCCGCTTCGCCTTCCTCCATTTCCGGCAGGGTAAAATAAACCCAATCTAATGGCGAGTTGGGTGTTGTTGAGTTTTGTAGGATAGGGTCAGAGTTGCTCCAAAGAGCATTGGCGATATCTGATGAATTCTTGTCTGTGAGACTGTGTGAAATCACTAGTGGTATTAACCTGAATGTCGCTCGTTTACGTGCATCATCGTTAGCGAGCAATCCACGTATCAGAAAACTGACGACCTCCTGGTAGCGATTTTCGTTTATAGCTGTGCGTTCGGACGGCAAATCGTCGGCGTCTATGAAATCTCCAGGGTCTGGACAATTTGTACCTGCCGCAAAGTTGTCCAATCCCACCATTGGTGCAGTCAACAGATCGAACGCGCGACCCCTGCGGCGGTCCTTCGAGAGAGCTTCCCAAGCGCGCTCCAGCATGTTTCCTAGAGGAGGTCCCAGCCAATTATCTTGGGCAACTCGATCAGTGCGATAGCATTCAAGCCCAAGATCCACAGTATCATTCACCATATCTGGGGGAAGGCGTAGTACTAGCCGAGACAAGACCTCCAAGGCTACCCGCATTCGTTCAACCCCCGAAATACCACCGCGGAGTTCGTCCGACGTAAACAAGCGAGGAAGCGCATACTTAATTACACCCATGCATAACTGGGCAATCTCCGCCACGGTTTCACCTGGTAACCTGGCAAGGTGGGTCCGTGACAGCACCCGTTGGAGCATCTTGTCCTTGTCATAAGTAGATACGCGAAGCACCAGCCTTATTGCCAGTTTTGGATTAGTCGTAACCAACTCGTCCGCTGCCAAAGTTAGAAGGTCTGACACCATAGACATAGGGAAGTCCGTATCGCGCCCAGGGTTGTTGACTGGAGGTACTCCTGCTACTTCAAGTAAGCGAATTGCTCTATATGCGGCTATCAGGCGGTAGCGACTCAGGTTCGAATAGCGAACGCGGGTGCCCTGTCTCACTCCCACATCGAACGATGGTGCTTCATCTTGCCCATCAGTACGCATAATCGCTCGCCTGACATGGTCAGTCTCAGCTCCCGAATCGCACTTCAGGGAAGCGAGCTTAGACCATTCTCTGAAGATGCTCTGCCGGTTATTCATCGTGAGTGTGGAAGCTAAAGCCCAGCCCTCCCGCGATGCGCTTGCGATGCTTTTACCCTCTGCGGAGGCTTGTCTTAGGGAATTGAGTGCCCTTTCAACCAACGAGATTGAATCATCGTAACGGCGCGCCTCCGTTAGCAACGCAGCTTTGCGAAGCATCCATGCAGGATCACAATTCTCGACTGTCCATCCATCAAGCAATTCGTTCAGATGACCAAACTCCAGCGAATAGACTGCCCACAGACACCGTTCCTGCTGGATCCTATGTTCGATATCGGGCCCATCGTTGACGAATGGCTTCAAGGCGTCAAGACGTTGTTCAAACAGGGACAGATTGCAATCAAGACGCGCATCCGTTACCAACACAAGCGCTACCGCTATCCAAGCCTCACGTACCTCGGCCCAGTCGTCACGCGTTGCGTGAAAGCCCCCAATTGTGTGCTTCTCGCAATCGATCTCATGCAATGCTTGTTTCGCAGCAGCCTCAAGGTCAGGTGTGATCGGTTCAAGTAGGATTTCCTTGCGCCACATCAACTCACGAATAGCTTTGAGCTGGTCTACCGGCGTGAAGTGAGAAAATGCATTTAGAATGGGCGGCTCCCATTCAACTATGCGGTGACTGAGATCAGAACGTTCTTGGCCGGATGGGAAAACTAGCCACCCTGGATAGAGTTTTCTATTGTGTGCCCAAATATCGAGAACGTTTCTGATGCGGTCCAGCGGTTCACTGTTGTTGGGCTGCATTATCTTGGTTCGTTCCTGTACTCTGGCTCCCCTATAGGTACATCAGGAACAATTCTATACACAGGCCGTAGGTGTTTGGGTATAGGGGTTTCCTCTTCTTCTGGTGGTGAAGGCCAAGTTGTCTCGTCGTAGGGTCGACTTGGCTCCAGTGTATGGAGCAACCACTCGGTCGCGTATTCGTGGCGACGATACACAGGCCAAGTCGAAGCCTCCGGGTGGTTCGCAACGTCAATTGGCACTACGCCACGCGCTTCAAGTAGGCGACGTTGATGAGGCGATAGACCCAGCCAACCGGCCAGGTAAATCTTGGGGGCTGCTTCACCAAGATTGTCGCGTACCCAGCCTGACCAACTGAGGAAGTTGGGGTCCGCGCCTGAGAAGCCGATGAGGAAAAAAACGGTCTCCATCATTGCCTGCTGGACCGTATTTACAAACGGCGCGAACTCGGTGGGGTAGGTTCGGTAGTCTTCTTCTGTAACGATGAGCGGAAATTGCGAAGGAAATGAACCATGTAACTTGATGATACGTGGATGGTCCACTATGGGAAGTTGCTTCGTACTCTGAACGACGCGGTACGGATGTTCCAAAGTCTCCGAGCTCGCGCGTTCCAATAGCGTATCCCAGTTAGTGGTGAAGACGTCGCGCCAAGGCAGTTTCAACAACCGGACATGCGCCTGTCCTGGTGTAAACTCGCTATTTCGAATGAGCTCGTTGAGGAGTCTGTACAGGTCGCTCCGCCCAAAAGCAGTATCATACTCTTGGGCCAATCTCAAAGCGTTTTCAACCGACGGAGGCACTACACTTCCGCCGTAGGAGCTACCTCCGGCACCCTCAGGATACAACTGGCGGAAGAGTTCCTCAGCTATATCGATCCACAAGGGCATGTCACGAGCATCGAATCGGGTTTTCTGCGCGTTTCGGCTGAACCCACTACCAATCATGACGGAAGCTCTTGAGATAGGACGGATACTCAAGGCATCACGGACTTTGTTGATATGGCTCTGGTCGGGGATGGTTTGGGTATTCTCCGACAATTCAGCTTCCTTGAGACCTATGGGCCCACTGGGATGTTCGTCTGAAGTATTATGGTCAGATGCGACAGAGAACCGCAACGAGTTAGGTGGACACGGTCAGTTGGACAGGATTGGTGCGGAACTAAGTGATAATTCTGCCGCTCTGGCCATCGACACCGACGCGGGTCCTGGTGCACACCTCCTTTCACTAGACTCTCACTCCGGGACATCCTGCTTCCCATGGAACACCTTGGCCGGAGTGAGGTATCCCAGGGCCCGGCGGTGCCATAGGTCGCTGTAGAACCGGAGGTAGACCAGCAGTGTCAATGGATGGGACAAAACTTACCATTGGGGCGGCGAAATGGTGGCCCACACGTACTACGCACGGGATGGAACTATGCAGGCCTAACGGATAAAAGAGACGTCCAAGGAAGGCGTAAGGCTGTTTATTCAGGAAAAGGAGAGCTCACTGTCATTGGGATAAGTATGCCTACGGCGAGAGCGACCTAGCATACGAACATCCAAGTGACCGGTGTCCTCCAGAGGAATCAAACCATCGCGACGCAAGCTAGACGAGGGATAGGGAACCAAATCCGACTGCGCGAACTCAAGAACCTCTTGAATAGGAATCCAGCCGCGCCCGGAGAAGCGGTCCCGGATGGCTGCCTGAAGAGGACCAGAATCCTGCAACAACGAGTCGAAAGACATCTGACGAGCATGAACCCCCCGCCAGACGAAGTCACCTCCTGGCATGACCTTCCAAATAGCTGATTTCATACGGTCACAGCCAACCGGGTTGCCGGTGGCGAAGAAGATCGTATAACGCAGACGCCTGTCCTTCCGGAGGTAGAAACGGAGGACGTACTTCGCGCCGGCGCCGCGCAACTGGTCAGAATAATAAGAGCAAACAGCACGGTGCCGGTCATCAGGATCAGGAAGGAGCGGCGAGCCGCCATCTCTAGGAATCCCCCAGCCTAGTTGAAGCAGACTCCTGGATTTCCGAATCCTCTAACGGATGCGGAGGTTGATGGTGGGCATTTGTCTCCGGCCAAGTTGGTATGCACGGGCTCACTCCTACAACCTGGCCCGGATGCAGAGACGGGGGTCCGGAACAACCAAGCCAATTTACGGAGGATCGCTGAGCTCCACCCAAACCGCCAGATAGGTCGTGCCGTTTATCTCAATCAGCACGTCCGACCCACGGTACTCTCCCCCATGGTGGCAAATCCCCACGCTGGGCAACAAATCCCAGGAGACCCGACCGCCATCCCGACTGACCCGCGTGACACAGGGATTCCCCTCCCGAGTCCGGTGATGCCACAATGAACCATCCTGATTCCAAGTCAGAACGGCGAGGAAAGAACCATCTTCATATCGAGCCTGATTAACGACAATTAACTTTGCCGGTAGCGACAACTAGTTTTGCCGGTCAATGAAGGTGATCATCCGGTACTGGATGGGAGGTGCCGGAGTGGTTACAGACCAGCAAGTTGTTTTACTGAGGCAGAGACGAATGGAAAGAAAGACACAGCAGACATCGGCGGCCATGGCCGGAATGAGTGTGCGGTCAGCGCGCAAGTGGCAGTGTGGACCCTTACCGTCGGAGACAGGGCAAGATCGCTGGTGGCGGACCCGGACTGATCCCTTCGACGGAGTGTGGGAGGAGGAGATCCTGCCCTTGCTTGAAGGCGAGGCCGCCGGCAGGCTCAGGGCAACGACAATTATCGAATGGTTGGAAGAGAAATTTCCCGGCCGCTTCAGCGCCTCCCAACTCCGCACCCTGCAGCGACGATTACAGGACTGGCGGGCGCTCAACGGTCCGGATCAGGAGGTCTACTTCCCCCAGGAGCATCCACCGGGCCGCGAGGCCCAGATCGACTTCACCCACTGCAACTCCCTGGGAGTCACCATCGGAGGCAGACCCTACCGGCACCTGCTGTTCCAGTTTGTGCTGAGTCATTCGGGCTGGCGCTACGCCGAGGTGGTTGCCGGCGAGACCTTCCTGGCCCTGAAGCAGGGACTCCAGAAGGCCCTGTGGGCCTTGGGCGGCGCGCCTCTGGTGATCCGCTCCGACAACACCTCGGCCCTCACCCATGAGATAAAGCGCAGCCGCGGCCGGGCCCTCAACGACAGCTATTCCGAACTTCTGGACCACTACGGCCTGCGCTCCACACTGATCAATTCCGGGGAATCCCACGAAAACGGCGTCGCCGAGCAGGCCCACTACCGGCTGAAGGACGCCCTGGACCAGGCCCTCATGCTGCGGGGCAGCCGCGATTTCAATTCCGTCGACACCTACACGGGCTTCGTCGGCAAGGTGGTGGACCGGCGCAACCGGCTGGTAAAGGAAAAGCTGGAGCAGGAACGAGTTCATCTACAGCCCCTGCCGCCAGCTCCGGTGCCGGAATACGTCAACTACCGTGCCAGGGTGCGCAAGTGGAGCACCATCCAGGCAGCTGGCCGCACCTACACCGTGCCCTCCAGTCTCATCGGGAAGGAGGTGCAGATCCGTCTGTACGCCGAACACCTGGAAGTGTACTACAAGGACCACCTGGTGGAACGGATGGAACGCGTCAGAGGCGAACGGGAGGCCCGGGTCGACTATCGCCATATCATCGGCTCCCTGGTCCGTAAGCCAGGGGCCTTCGCCCGCTACCGGTTCCGGGAGCAGTTGTTTCCCACCATGACCTTCCGGCTGGCCTACGACGCCCTCAAGAGGTGGCGAGGCGAACGGGCTGACGTGGAGTACGTGCGCATCCTGCACCTTTCGGCGACAACTATGGAGTCCACGGTGGACAGCGCCCTGGCCCTGCTGCTGGAGGCCGGTGAGCCCTTTGACTACGGCACGGTCAAGGAACTGGCGAACCCGGCTCCGCCACGGGCGCCGGTGCTCAACCTGCCCAGCATGCCTGACCTCAGGGTCTACGACAGCTTGCTGGTGGGGGTGGCCTGATGATGGACGCCAACGCCATTCAGGTCCGGATCGGTGAGTTGTGCCACCGGCTGCCCACCATGGGGGCGCAGTCGGTGGCCCGCCTCACCGCCGCCGGCCACGGCGACGCCCTGGAGACCCTCCTGGAAGTGCTGGAGCAGGAGGCCGAGGATAGAAGGCAGCGGCGGATCAACAAACTCCGCAAGGAGTCCAGGCTGCCCGCGGGCAAGACCTGGGAGACCTTCGAGCACGACCGGGTGCCGCTAAGCCTGCAACAGCAACTGGGAGAACTGGCCGACGGCAACTTCGTTGAGCGGGGGGTCAACGTCCTGGCTTTCGGACTGCCCGGCACCGGGAAAACACACGCACTTTGCGCCGTGGGCCACCGGCTGGTGGAATCGGGCAGGTCGGTGCTCTTCGCCCCGGCCTACCGGTTGGTACAGGACCTCTTGGCGGCCAAGCGGGACCTGGCGCTGCCGCGACAACTACGCAAGCTCGACAGCTACGACTTCCTGCTGCTGGACGACCTGGGCTACCTGCCCCAGGGTGCAGAGGAATCGGAGGTGCTCTTCACCCTCATCGCCGAACGCTACGAGCGTCGCTCCCTCGGCATCACGTCCAACCTGGTCTTCTCCCAGTGGGAGCACATCTTCGCCAACCCAATGGCAACCGCGGCGGCCATCGACCGGGTGGTCCACCACTCGGTCATCCTGGAATTCGACGTCCCCAGTTACAGGACAGGAGTGGCTCAAAAACGGACCCAGAAACAGGAGGTGAACCGGCAAGAATAATTGACGGAACCGGCAGAAGTAGTTGACGCTGAACACACAACTTCAACAAATACCCCATAACCCCAAATTTCATTGCACTGCCAGTAAAAACCGGACCGGGAAAATGCTCACGACTACCGACCAAACTGAGGTGGACCCAGGAAACTGGACAGTATCCGTGTTTGTTTTCAAGCCTTTCGTTGGGCAATGGAGCGGATTGTACTAAGCTGTTATCGGCACCCACGGTGTGCCCCCACGGGCCACGGCGTTCAGTTGCAACAATAGCTTGCGTATCACCGCCACCAAGGCGACTTTCCCAGGTTTGCCACGCTGACGCAGGCCCTGATAATAGCTCCGCATTCCCCCATCGACCCGGATCACGGACCATGTGCAAATATACAAAGCGCGGCGCACCACTTTCCGCCCGCCCCGAATAGACCGCTGTCCCCGCTTATTCCCGCTGTCTCGGGACCAAGGCGTCACGCCCACTAAGGACGCCAGGGCCTTTGGGTCCAGCAGGCCCAGTTCCGGCAGGTGGGCCACCAGGATGGCCGCCGTCAATATCCACACACCCGGCACCGTGCGGTAGAGTGCGGCCCGCTGGGTCAGGGCAGCGCTGTTCTGCAGTAGCTCCTGGTAATCCTTGTCCAGTTTTGTAATTTCATCCTTAAGCCAGGCGATGTGGCGGTTTGTGGATTCGGCAACGGCCGGAGATACTACCTTGTCCATTCGGCCCGATTCCTGGACCTTCTGTTCTACAAGCTGCCGACGCCGACGCAGCAAGTCCTGCAACTCTTCGAGCTCCGGCTCCGGTCTCCGGGTACAATTCTCTTGGAACACGCTGCCGAAGCGGGACAGGACCTGGGCATCCCGCGGGTCTGTTATGGCTTCATAACCGCAGGCCCGGGCGAAGGCGCGCACCCGGCGCGGATGGGCCAGGTATACCTGTATCTCGGTCTCACGCAAGCGGCTCGCCAGCGGCCGTTCGTAACCTCCGGTGGACTCACACACCGCCTTGCCAACATCCTTATCAACGAGGTGTTCCAGCAACCTGGAGATGCCCATCACGGTGTTATCGAACCTGATAACGGGCCCCCCCCCCCGAAACAGAGACTTCCAGATTAGCCTTGCCTACGTCAATACCCGCCACTATCATGTTCCAACCTCCTGAAGCGTCCTGAAGTGCCAACCTCTGTGTCCTCCACACTTGTAAATGCGGGCCCGGAGCCCATGTATCCGTTCGGAGCGACCAGTGTGGCGAGAGGGGTGTCAAACTGTCCATCGGTGCAGCCCAGGGTTCTCACCCGGCTCACCCGGTAGCTACCGACGCGCCCCTCTCGTCTGCCCCACAAATTGGCCCATTCGCAGGACAGTTCCAACATACAAGTAGCGCTGATGCACGACGCAAACTCACATGCCTCTTCAGCTAACTGCTTGGCGGCGTTGGCCGACGGAATTTCACCTTCCGAGCGTGGCGGCAGACCCCCCAACCACGCTCGGCCCATGCTGATAACGTTGTCTAACTCATGAATCCATTCTTCGGTAGACCACGAGTCTCTACGCTTCATCAGAGTTCTCCCCGCTATACCAACCGGTGCAAATCACCTAAGTTGAAAACGAGGTGAGCTCGTTAAGTATATGGTTCCCAAGTTTTTTCCCCTAACTCAGTAGCGTTTGTTGGATAATATTATCAGAAGTAAATGAGATGTTATTTCCAGCACAGATGCCGGTCACGGCTCCCAACGGAGCCCTTATTAACCTGTGTTGCTTTTATTCACTTGTGACCTGATCTTGTATGATGCGTTCCCGTAGGCTCCTGTTGAGAAGGCTTTCAGCCTGTCTTTGTCGTCGGTCAGCATGAGATCTTTCTTGAGATGGTTTGCAGCGTCGTTCTTGAAAAGGTTCAGGTTGGCTACCGTTGCGGCGAGGTCCTCCTGTGGTATTGCTGCTTGCATGCTTGTTGACCAAGTTTCGGCTATGAGGCCGATAAATCTCAGGTCGTATGCGTAGTGTCTTGTTTTCTCGTCTGGGACGTTGAGCGTGTCGTTGTCGGTTAGATTTTTGAATTCTTCTCGGGCTGTGGGTAGCCAATTCAGGAAGTTCTGGAGTTTCTCTGCTGATTCCTCGTGACCGGACGGCGTTTCCATGTAAACCTTTCTGGCTCTGGGAAACGACTGCTTAACTCCTACCTCAAGGGCCTTTACTATTGTTTTCAGGTTGTTGACGCTGAAGATGTCTGAGCTGTCGGCCTTTGGGTTGGACCGGATGGTGTCTGTGCGCTCTCTTACCCAATTTACCTTTGCCAGGGTCTCCTTTATGACATTGACCACCGGGTCTCTACCGTCAAGGTATGCCAGCTCGGAACTGCTCATCCTTTTGGACTTGTTCAGGTCCACAAACATCTGTCCGGCGTCCTGGTTGCCGAAATTTTCCATAAATTCCAGGACAACGTGGGAGTTAACCAGGTTGTCCAATTTCTCGGCGCTGTTGCTTACCTCGGCCTGTATTAGGGTGTCGTGTACGATGTGCAGTGCCTGCACCCGATGCTGGCCGTCCAGTATCTGGAGGCCGCTTTCGAGGTTCCGGAACTCGCCTCCCTCGATGGTCAGGTTTTCGCCTTGGGCGGTGAATACAAAAGGGGGTATGATCCAGTTATTGGCATCCAGGTAGTATTTCGCAATTGCGGCGCAATGGGCTCTGTCCAGCGGCCGCTGGTAGTCCGTTTCGAGGCCGTAGAGTTCCTCTGCAGTACGTTCCGTTGCTTTCAGCAGGTCCTCGACGGCTACTGTGGCATTGGCAATCCACCTGTTGTTTTGGCGTCTTGAACCTTGGGGTTGGCTGAAGAGGCTCATCTGTGCTTGGGGGACACTTCTTCGTGGTCTGGGCATGTTTTCTCCTCAGGCTTTATTTTCCAACTTTGTATTGGCCTGGCTTTGTGCTCCAGTGTGGGGTTTGCTTTTAGCCCTGTTGGTTCTCGTACCTGAATATCTTTGGTTGCCTTGAGTTTCACTGATTGGCTCTAGAAATCCGGCCGGAAACCCCTTGTTGGGAAGAGGAATTTAGTCAGTAAGGCCGCCGCGAGCAAAGTGAGGGCCCAAATTTGCCCGAGCCACGCGGCACCGCAATTGGCGGCGGAGTTGACCATGCCAGCGGCCAGGGAGCTGCCGGCGCTGGGACCGGAGCCGGTTTCTCCCGTCAACCCGGCTTTGGCGGCCACCAGGGTCAGGTTGGCCACCGTGGCGGCCAGGTACAACTGGAACCTGGTTTTGATGCGGCCGAAGTAGCGGGACTGGCGGATTCCGAGTTGGACCAGCCGCGCCAGCCGGTGCTCCACCACTACCCTCCGTTGCCGATACCCAGCAAAACCCTCGCTGTGCTGGAGGGCGCGGGCCTGCTGCAATAAAGCTTCCTGCGGGTGCAGCCGGACCGTCCGCCCCGTACCCGGTTTTGCCGCCAGGCACTGGGACCGCAGCGGGCACGCTCCACAGACCGCCGCGTCGAATCGGAAGGCCTCCAAACGGTAAGGTCGACCCATTTGGTCGGTGCGCCGCCCTGCAGGAACTATCGTCCGGGTAACCTGCCCCGCTGGACAGGTGCAGGAACCCGCCTCCAGGTCAATCCGAAAGGTCTTCCTTCGGAAAGTGAGACCGGTTGGGGCGGCCCGGCACTCGGGCAATCAGGGTGCGTCCCGCATCGGCGAAGGCCTGTCTGGTATTGCCGTCGCCATAAGCGGCATCGCCCATGATCTCTGCCGCCGTCACGCCGGTGTTGGCCTCACTCTGTTCCACCAGTTCCAGCACCCCCAGGTTGTCCGGAGCGTTGCCGGGCAATACCTCCACGGCGGTAATCAGCTGGGTGCCGGTGTCCACCACAATCGCCGCCTTGTGTCCGTCGAACCGCCGGCTGCTGCTCTTGTGCCCGTGGCGCATCTCCGGGTCGTGCACCGACATCATCCGGTCCCGGCTCACCCCATCCTTGAGGCTCACTCTGTCATCAGTCCGCTCCACGTCCTGGAGCAGCAACTGCCCCAGCAGTTCCGCCGCGTCCACAATCCGTTGGCGCTCGGAGCGGTCCTCGGGCAGTTCCCCCTGCGCCTGCCGCGATAATTCCAACAACCGGTCCGCGTCAGCCACAATCCCAGCCAACAGCGCCGCCCGCGCCTGCCGGTTGGACCAGTCGATGGCCGCTTCGCCCTTGACGCTGGAGCCCAGGTATCGATGGTATCCCCGGGCCTTGGCCCACTCTCTATCGGTGGTCTTCGCCACGGCTGCCAGCGCCCGCAGCAGTTTGACGATCCCGTCCGCCAACAGATTGTATGTATCCTTCACCGCGCCCCGGCCCAGGATATTGGTCGTGTCCAGCGCCACCTTCATGCCGCGCCTTTTCAGGTAGCCCGACTCCCGGGCCAGCCGCAGGCTGCCCTCGAACACCTCCCGCACCTTGTCGTGCAGGATCAGCTGGGCGCGGAATACCTGCAGCGTGCTCTTGGCGAAGGGCCGGTCCTCCACCTCAATCCCCAGGGCTACTTTCCAGCGGAGGTCAAAGTCGGCCCGAGCCTTGGCCTCGGAATCGCTCACCTTGTCGTGGGACTGGAGCAGCAGCGCCGTCGCCAGCAGGCTGGGCGGCACGCTGTCCCGGCCGTTGTCGGGGCAGTAGAATTCGGCGAACTCGGCGTCTCGGAACAGCCGGCCCCGCAGCGACGCGAGGAGACCATAGAAGCTTTCCCGCCCCACGTGATCCAGATACAGCCGGTCCGCTTCCCAAAGTCCCCTCTGGTCCGAACGCTCTCCCAACATTCTCCGCCCTCGCTACACTTGTTGACCCCGAGTATAGCCGCTTACCCGCCCACAGCCACTTTCCGGCCGGATTTCTAGGGCCAGTTCGCCGGAGCCCGGCACAGCAATGCCTGCATACCCGGCGAGTGGAGGGAACTAATCTGGCAGAAAGAGCTGATCGTCAGGCTGGCTGACGGGCTCTGGGAAGCCGCGGGGTAACCTGAGTTTCCCACATGGGATATCCCGGTGGAATAACCGATGGAGACGGTTGACAATCCAGTCCCCCGTGGACACCATGAGCCCCACTCGCAGGTAAGAACAGGGGACCGAATTGGTAGATTTACAGGACGGCTATGCGGTGATCGACCTCGAGATGGCCGGAGCGGACCCCCACACCGGCCTCATCATCGAGATGGCGGTCGGGGTGTCTCACCCAGGGCAGAACCTGATCACTGACCGGGTCCTGGTTAAGATAGACCAGTTCATCCCCAAGAACATCGCCCGGTTGACCGGGATTACCGACAGGGACCTGACCTCGGGCGGGATTTCCATCGACGATGCCCTGGGCTGGTTCGTGGAGCGGACTTCCGGCCTCCCCTTGGTCGGGCACAACGTCCTTCAATCGGACCGGGCCTACCTGCTGGAGGCCGCCCGCCGGCACCGCCAGGCCGCCAACGAGGGCCTGTATCCCAAATTGGTCATCGACGAGATGCTTAACCTGCCGGTCCAACGGTTCATAGATACCCTGGGGCTTTACAAGGGTTACCTCCTGGGTGAGTACCCTCAGGCTGGGGAAAGCCACGAGGACTACGCCCTGAGGGTGATCTCCCGGGACGCCTACGGGCTTCGCACCGGCCTGACCGCGGCCTGCGAAGATCTGGGCATTCCCGTTTCCCGAATCCGGGCGCATCGGGCCACTGGGGATGTGTTACGGAACCAAATGTTGTTCGAGAAACTCCTGGAGTTGAACCCACCCGAATCACTCGCCCGAGGGTCATGAGCTGTCAGAAGACCCACCTGCAGCTACTTCCCATCCTGGTTCTGAGGTGGACCCGGATATTTGGACAGAATTAAGTGAGAGACTTGGCACTCCAACAAATGATGCTGACCTTTCGCACCGAACATATCCGTAAGCCGCGAACCAAGCTCAGGTAGTCGGCCCCAACATGACGCAATCAGAACGATTCCCAGACACTTTCAGCCTTAGGCCGACCTGGAAGACCTCACCACCCCAAAACACAGAGCCTGCTACCCCACCTCAAAGACCGGGAGAACTTAAGGAAGTCTCGATTTAACAAGAGGCCTCATGGAATTCGCAGACCTGAATGAAATCAACCTCCGCACCGCATGGCCGGACGAAGCCCACGACTTCACCCCCTGGCTATCCCAGAACCTGAACCGCCTCTCCCAGGCCATTGGAATACCAATGGAACTCGAGGACACGGAAGTAGCCGTCCAAGAGTTCTCGGCCGACATTCTAGCCAGGAATCCCACCGACAACACTCTCATTCTGATCGAGAACCAGCTGGAGCCGACCGACCACACGCACCTTGGTCAGATCTTAACCTACCTCGCAGGGCTCAATGCTCAGACCATAATCTGGATAGCCCGGAACTTCCGGGAACCTCACCTCTCCGCGGTCCGTTGGCTGAACACCCACACCTCAGACCCATTTGGTTCTTCGCAGTCCAGGTCAAGGTAGTGCGAATCGGAAACGACCAGGCCTCCCCCGTATCCCCGATCTTCGAGGTCCTGGAGAAGCCAAACGAATGGGACCGGAAGATCGCCGACACGAAAGATGGGGCACTGAACGAACTCCAGCGGTTCCGACACGACTTCTGGCAGTCATACGCCCAACAATACCCGGAAGATATCCAACTCAACCCCAACTTCATCGACAGCAACGTCTACCACAGGATGAACGGGCTGTTCGTCTCCCAGTACCTGGCCCAAGGGGAGGTTGGAGTCTACCTTCAAAAAGAAAACCGCCGGTACACGGACGAAGACCGAGAGCGCATTCAGACACACGAGGTAAAACTCAACGAACAAGGGATTACCGCCGGGCCAAACTCCCAACACGTCGGCACCAACCTCTCAATAAATACCCGAGACCAAGCAAACTGGTCCCAGATGAGGGAATGGCTGCACGATACGCTAAGAAGATTCCGGGAGATACTTGAGAAAGAAACCTAATCCGAAGAAAGCTTGAACGCCCGGGCATGTGTGCGGGCCCAGGGTGAGAAATGCGAAGTTCCCCCCGTTCCCCAGGAGTTCACCAGCCATGTTGCCTAGAATACGCCGGGAAATGAAAGTTCGAAAAGCGCACTCGAATGAGTAGTGCAATCCTCTTCTCTTCCCTGACAGAGATTGATCGACGCCCGAGCCGGAAATCACCTAAAATGACGAGGCAGCGAGAGAACCGCTCTAGCTTGGGCCCCCGACGGCGATGGCCGCTCAAACTGTGGGGAGAATGAGCGGCCCCTTTTGGGAAACAACCCCAAGGGCCCATCGACCAACCCGCCACAATAAACCTGCATGGCGACCAAACCTCGGGATAACACCATTTCAATCGGGTCGAAGACCATGGTCAACTTCAACCGCATCCAACACCACATAACCCAGAGATACGAGTCTACGAGACTCTGCGACGGACAACCTGCCGGCGAAGCAGATATCTCCGCGATCAACCTGGAAGCACTCAGAGAGGCCAGATACCAGGCCACCCTGTGCCCAAGCTGCCAGCAAAATCTGGGACAGCAATCGGTCACCCTAAGAGTCCCCCGTTACCGGAATAACGACCAGACCCTCGCCCACCTATACACTGTGCCCGTCCAATACGACTTCGACGACATCCGCAATTGTCCCCACTGCCTGGAGAATCCTGGGGAAAGAAACTGCGGGGCGTGGGAGAACGCGAGAGAGGGTGTCAAGGTCCTACACCAGGAGGCCAGACGAATCGCCAGGAACGTCGAGGAAATGGCCGACGCAACTGGTAGCAAACCGGCAAATCTCTACGAGTTCGTGGACGGCACCGTGGCCTACTTCGCCTTAGATGCCCCGCCGTGGCAGGAGGCCGAAGACTTGGTTGGGACAGACCTGGAGAGGGCCAGAAGGATCCTTGACGAGAGAGCAACCCCGGGCGGCAAGGCAGGTTGGCCGCAAACCCAACCGGCCAGCCCCTGAACCCGAGATGTGCTTCTCAACCATGACACCCCTTCGAATCCCCGCCGGCATAGCTGAACTCGATTGAGCCCAAACGATATCTTCAAACTACTGAGCACCGACCGGTTCGGCGCTTACGCCATGTCTGCGGACCAGGTCATCCTGTTCTGGAACTCGGGGGCCCAGCGAATTCTCGGGCACTGGAGCAATGACGTCCTGGGGCGCCGGTGCTACGAAGTCCTATCGGGGCTGGCTCTCGGAGGATTTACCCCGGGGCGCTTGGATGGGTGTCCGTCTATCTGTGATTTCCGGGCAGGTCTGGCGCCTACCCCAATCCAACTCCGCACGCTCTGCGCGTCGGGCCAACGGAAGCTTGTGGCTCTGACTACCATGGTGGTTGCTGGTGTCCTGGAAGATGGCCCTCTTCTGGCGCACCTGTTCCACGACGCCACGGACGAAAATGAGTCGGCGGTAGTCGCCAGCGCAGTGCAGGATACGCTGCGGGAAAACGGCGCCCCCACCCTGCAGGGCCTAGGCGTGGCACCTCCAATGGAGAATCCCCGGGAGTTGACCCTGCGGGAACTGGAGGTGTTGCGCCTGGTCTCGCTGGGCTGGAGAACCCCGAGAATTGCGGATGAGTTGGGCCTCAGCTATCACACGGTTCGGAATCATATCCGTCACTGCCGCGGGAAGCTGGGTGCGGCCACCAAGCTGGACGCGGTGCTCACAGCCATGCGCCGTGGGATTTTGCCCGTTGTCTGATTTACGCCAAAACGCGGGACAAGCCGGGCGCTACTCCTTCCGGACCATGCCATGGTGCTGGTCAGGCTCACATGGAAGGTGGCACAACCATCGAGGGCTGGTCAGATCGTCGTATTGATACTCGGAGTAACCGTCGGAGCAATATTTGCCGCGGCGTCCTACTCAGGTGGCGGAGAGGAGGCCTACAGTTAATGACCCGGGACGAAATTGCAGAGATAAAGCGAAAATCTGAAGAACAGGCAAGTTGGGGTTTTATTAGTCGCTACGGACGCACCGGGCGCATCACGTCTTTGCAAAACCGCAGCGAGGGCCAGACATTAGAGCCAGACATTAGAGATAGATACCCCCGACGGTTCGCTAACCGCTAAGGTGGGGGAAAACACCAATATTCATAAGACAACGAACAATGAATCACGATCCCTGACTTTTGAAGACCTTACCGCTGGCATGCTAATCACAGTGGACGGCGAGACAGGCACAAGAGAGAACGCTGAAGCTGGCCACATTCGAATAATCCCAGAAGGAGAAGGAGGATTCGATATACAACCAGGTTCGAGTTCTGGTCCTCGTATGATGCCAGTGCTACCGTAGCATCCTGGGGGCGAAGAAGCCTATGGACTAATCCTGGAACGAACACCCGTCCGAAAAGTAAGCATGGTCGCGGATTTTAGAAGCAATGGCTTTTGGGGGGTGAGGTTGGATTTTACCCGAACTCCGGTTATCCCCAGATCGGCCTCCAAAGACCATGCTGAATATCTACAGGACCCAGGCAATAACAAAGAGCAATTGCAAGGTCTGAAACGAGTCGATTGACCACGTGTGGGCAACACTGTCGAAATTCAGTGCCGCTCCTGGATCACAGACTCTATTTCGGCGGAACATTTCCCGGAGCATTTCCCGGAGCATTCACCCTGAGTTTCCATATTTTCCCCAGACCTGCACACGAAGGTGAAATCCTCCTACGGTCCCCTACAAATCATGGCTTGGCTTTTTGCCGAGCCAGAGCTTCGCACACCCGAATTAAGGTCTTGAAGTAGCAACAGTGCTCAAAATCCCCCACAAACCTTTTCCGAGAATCTTCGCCATTGGGCTGATTCTTCTGGTCATACTCCAGGCCTGCGGCAGCGCCGATGCACCGGGGGACATATTGTGTTCTGACCGAGTCACAACCAGCTCAACGGCTCAATCGGAGTCAGCCATGGACACGCCAGCGACCACGCCGCCGGCTGTACCGAACACTCCGACAACGGAAGAGGCCAGGCCCAAGTCTGCATTTGCAAACACCTCGCGCGAAACAGACCGGGAAGTGCTGGTCACCCTCTACAATGCCACGGACGGCCCGAACTGGAGCAACAACCATAACTGGCTAAGCGACGCGTCACTCCGCCAATGGAGTGGCGTAACCACTGACAGAATCGAAGGCCGCGTCACTGAATTGGAACTCGCTAGGAATGAGTTGCGCGGTGAGATACCGGCGGAGTTGGGCAACCTCGCCAACTTCGAAAGTTTGAACCTCGGCAGGAATAAGTTGCGCGGTGAGATACCAGCGGAGTTGGGCAACCTCGCCAACCTGCGGACGCTGTGCCTCTACAAAAACCAGTTGCGCGGTGAGATACCGGCGGAGTTGGGCAACCTCGCCAATTTGACATGGCTGAACCTCTTCGAGAACCAGTTGCGCGGTGAGATACCAGCGGAGTTGGGCAACCTCGCCAATTTGACATGGCTGAACCTCTTCGAGAACCAGTTAAACGGTGAGATTCCGGCGGAGTTAAGCAAACTCGTCAACCTGGAAGCGCTGAACCTTGGCTTAAACCAGTTGAGCGGGGAGATACCGGCAGAGTTGGGCAACCTCGCCAACCTGAACGTGCTAAACCTACAAGAGAACCAATTGAGCGGGGAGGTGCCGGCGGGGTTGGGCAATCTCACCTACCTGCAGAAGCTGAGCCTCGACGGAAACCAGCTCATCGGGTGTGTACCAAGCAGTTTGCAAGGCCAGTTAGACATTGGCGTTTCACACCTTGGCGGCCTGACGTTCTGTCCCTGAGGCCGGGCGCCCCCTGTCCTCAACCGGGGCACATCGCTCTGGAGTGCACCCGGCGCGCGGTGGCACTCCAAGTTCTCTGCGCTCTCCGTATCGTAACTCCAGTTGATTTTGGGAAGAATTGACCCCGGATTCCAGTAAGCCTTTCCCGAATTTTCACAGTCGTCAGTTTATAAGTCCAGACCAACGCCACTCTAAACCGGCGACAGGTATCCATATCCAACAAGTGGGTCAATTCTAAGTCGACGGTCAAGACAACAAGCCCATGGTGGGTCAAGTCCCCATCGGCGGAAACTGGTCAAAAGTTCTTCGGCGTTGACACGGAACGCTGGCATAAGCATGTGACTACTAGCCCAACAAATCGAGGACTATCACGTTAACCCGGCCCACCGTCCTGCCCCCGACGACGGCGGCGGACCCAAGCTTCAGCCCCACCCGGAAGAGGGCAACCAATACCGAATCTCCGAGACCTGTGAGCACCTGGAGGAAGAGTCATACGACATCAGGGGCAGCGTACACCATGTTGTGGGTGCCGAGGACCTGAGCGAAGTTCTCGACAAAATGCCCGCGATTTCCAGGATGTCCATCGAGAATTACATCGGCGACGGAGTGCACATCACCTTAGAGATTCGAAGATCAACTTAGGCCCCCGGGTTACTCAGAACCAATAAACCCGGCCCGCCGCCCTGTCCTAGGCCCGGCGGCGGGCCCAAGCTTCAGCCGCCCAAAATATGGGAATAATTCCGCCCGGAGTCCCGCCAACACCTCCGAATTTATTCCCACTATTCACGCCTCCGGGTAAAATCAACCCTCAATCCCTAATGTTAGGGGCGCTTACCCGGGCAGGGAATGGCATTCGTGAACTTCAATCTCGCAACCGGGCACCCCTATGTGTGGATAATTCTGCAACAGGGCTTTCGCGGCGTCCATGTCGTCCGCCTGCAAAACCGAATACCCCAATACACCCTTATCGCTTGGCGCGCTTCCGGATTCCGAAATCTTCAATCCGCCGCTGAGGGGCGTGCCCCTGTCGATGAGAGCCTCTCCGCATGAGTCGGCCCAAGCCATCCACTTCTTCATGCCCTCCTGCATTTCCTCAGGGGAGGAAGCGGCCATCGACTCCATATATGCAGGAGTGCTGTAGTAGATCACGAAAAACCTTCCCATTCCTTAAACCTCATCTTTTGTTTTGCTGGTCGCCAATCGCCACAACTGTAGCGTATGGGCTGGTCGAAATCCTTTCGTCAATGTTAGCCCTCGGGGCCCGCTCCTGCGGGTTTCGCGGCGGAAGAATTAGGGTTGCCGGTCGGTCGACTTAGGGTCTGAGCCCCCGTCCCGGTTAGCGGGCAAACGCGGCGGCAAGCTCGCTATCGCCTTCTGCGGATATTTGGCCGCCGGAAACGGCGGTCTCAAAATCGGTCCGGCCATAGGCCAGAAGGGCGAAGTCGCCGGCGTCGCAGATGAAGGTGACGTCAGCCGCAGTGGTCCCGGGGGACCCGGCGGGCTCCATCCGTGCTTTGCCCTCCTCCACGACAATGTCATAGGCGCCGGGCGCGGCCCCCGTCAAGTCCCAGCGGTAGCGGGCCGGGCCGGACAGGGTCGAGCCGGGCCGGAAGAGCCGCCCAACTACAAAGACCGGCAGCAGGTCCAACACGGCCGGCAGTCCTGCCGCGGATATCGAGGCAGTCGCTTCCAGCCTCGATTTGATGTCCCATTCGTGGACCATTACTTCTGTGATGCGCAGGTCGACATAGGTAGACACCGAGATAACAGCGGCGGTATGGAAGCACGGTTTCTCCCAGTCCTGGTGGCCCAGTCCCGCCAGCAGTTGGTCCAGGTCGCGGCAACGACTGGCGAAGGTCGTAAGCAGTTCCTTGTCCAGTTGCTCCCGCAGGGCGATAGCCCGTTGGGCGTTAGCCTCCAGCCTGGCCGCGGGATCGGATGGGCCGGAGGGAGCGCCCCCTTTGGGAGGGGAGCTGTCGCCGGCGACGCCCCGGACAATGTTGCCGAAGTAGTTGTCGACGCCGCCGGTCAGGTGGGCCACCACGTCGCCTACCTGCCAGCGGTCGCAAGCGCTCGGCCGGCCCCAGGATTCTTCTGGCAATGCGGAGATGTAGTCCACGAATCGCTGGGATTCGGACTTAAGCAGGTGGACTCGTTGCTCGGCCAAGACCATTGCGCCGCCTCCTGGTGGTTTTGAATGCTAAGGGTCGATTGGGTGGGGGCTCTCAGGCGCACTAAAGCATAACACCCCGGGAGGTCCCGGGGTGTTAGCCGTAGTTGGGCCACTCCAGCCTAGTCAGCCGCCGGGGCCCCCGCCAGGCCTGCGGCCTTTTCGAACTCTTCCAGGCTTTCCCAGTCGTCGGTCCGAACATTGCGGGGAAGCCCCTGCATGTCGGCGTGCCATTGGCGCCAGAAGACCCGCATGGGAAGTTCGTCGGTCTCTTCGGAAGGCCGGTGCATTCCCCGGGAGATGTCGCTCCAAGGCACTCCCCTGGCAACGAATCCCTGCTGGCATGACTCCAATGCTTCGAAGTCGTCGGGCTGCTGAAAGCCCCCAGGTCCTTGCGCGTCGAAGAATTCGTTCTGGTTGGCGTCCTTGACCTGCTCTTCGTCGTAGCTCTCTGGAACGACGGCCCAAGTGGTGAACTCGAACTCGGTGGCCGAAACGGGGTAGAAGGTCGGACCGCCCGCATCCCGTGGGCAATGGCCAGGTTCGGGTAGACCACGAAGTTGCTTACCCCGCCCCGCTCCGGGGTCCAGCTTTCCATGTCCGGGCCGTAGCGGTTAATGAGACGGCTCCGGAACTCCTTCATCCGCCGCTCGGTGTCCTGGTCGAATACCGGGTCCACCCTGGCTCCGGGGTAGCCCTGGCCCTTGGCGCCGATGGTGAACCTGCCGAAATGTCCCCGGCCCAGGGAGATGCCCAACATCCTGTAGTTGGGCTGCTGGCTGGCCAGCCGCTTGCCCATGCCGTTCAGGTAGTGGATGAAGGAGATGTGAGTGGGCACCACGTGGTAGAAATCGGCGGTATTTTCTATCATCAACTTCCAGTTGGCCTGGACGTTGACCCGGTAGGTGCCGGGGAGCACCCGCATCCGGTCCTTCCCGGCTTGGTCCAGGAAGGTGTCCAAAAAGAGGCGGGCGTCTCCCAAGTAGGAAACGAGGCTCTCCACTTCAGGGTTGTAGCTCAGGAAGACCATGCCCCGGTAGTTCTCCACCCGCGGTGGGGGAACGAGGGAGCGCTCCTTGGGGTCGAACCCGGCGGCGTAGCCCTCTTCTTCGGGGGTCCCAACCAGTTCCCCCTGGTTGTTGAATGTCCAAGCGTGGTAGAAGCACTGGAAGAGGTTGGCGTTGCCCCGGTCTTGGCGGCACACCAGGGCTCCCCGGTGGGGGCAGGTGTTCAGGAAGACCCGCGGTACCCCGTCCTTCCCTCGGACGAACATGACCGGCCATCCCCCGACGCTGCGGCGCAGGTAGTCGCCGGGCTTGGGTATCTCGCTCTCGTGACCGACGTAGAGCCAGCACTTCAGGAAAATCCGCTCCAGTTCCAATTGGTGGAACTCGGGCGATGTCATGGTGGAGCGGTGTACTCGGAAGGTCCCGCGCTCGCGGTCGTCTTCTATCAGTTGCTGCAAGTCCATGTGCCCTCTCCGCGTGGTGAATAGCTAGGGGTAGACGCAGGTCTGCTCTGACGACGTTTAGAATGGATAGGGCTGGCCGCCGCCTACCGGCAACACCTGGCCGGTGATGTAGGAGGCGTCGTCTGAGGCCAGGAAAGCGAACGCCGCCGCCTGCTCGTCGGGTTGGCCGGATCTGCCCATGGGGACCTCGCGGGGCCGAATGTCCACCCGGTAACGCTCCTGGGCCTCGATCTCTTCCGGGGGCAGTTCGGTGCCGGGTATCTCGATTCCAAATGTCCCCAGGGTGACCCGGTCCTGGACCGACGTGCCGCTGGGCGCAACGCAGTTGACCCTGATTCCGAACTCGGCAACCTCCCGCGCCACCGAAGTCGCCAGCGCGATATTGCCGCCCTTGGACGCCGCGTAAGGGACCCGGAATTTTCCTACCACCGCGTGGCTCGCCACGTTTACGATAGCGCCGGAACGCTGCTCGATCATGTAGGGCAGGACGGCGCGGGTGCACCAGACGGCGGTCCAGAAATTCTTGCCGACTTCGGCCTCAATCTGGTCGGGTTCGTACAGCCAGAAGGACTGGTACCAGATGTTCCCGCCGGCGATGTTGCACAGCACGTCGATCTTGCCGTATTCCTCCTTGGTACGCTCCATCAGAGAAGCTGCGTTTTCGTACTTGGAAAGGTCGCCAATTTTGATGATGGAGTTGGCCCCAAAGTCCCGGAGATCGTCGCAAACTGCTTGCGCCCCCACCTCGTTCAGGTCGGCGATGACCACCGAAGCGCCCTCTTGGGCCAACCGCCGGGCGGTGGCTGCGCCGATTCCCTGCCCCGCTCCGGTCACCACCGCAACCTTTCCTTCGAAGCGCCTGGCGCCTCCCGCCCTGGGGTCCAATACTTTACCTTGAGTCATGCCTCCCTCCTCCTAATGAACTACGGTAGTCCCACAAAAGCAACCCGGCCTGAGCCTCCTGGAGGCGCGGCCGGGTGGGGGATCGGTGGGTCCCCGGGTTTCGGAATAGCCTGGGGTTGCCGCAATTACATTCCGGCAACCCGCTGGGCGATCAAGGTTAAACGGCGGCCTTTTCCACGGCCCTCTGGTAGGCCTCGAAGCTGGGCCAGTCGTCGGTGTTATCCATCTTGGGAAGGCCCTGCAAGTCGGCATGCCATTGGCGCCAGAAGGCGCGCATCTGCAACTCGTCGGTGTTCAAGGGCAGACGGTGCATCCCCCGGGAGATGTCGCTGTACTCCACCGTCTTGGCAACGAAGCCAAGCTGGCAGGACTCCAACGCTTCGTAGTCGTCGGGGCCCTGGAACCCTCCGGGTCCCTGGGCGTCGAAGAACTCGTCACGGTTCAACTCTCGAACAGTTTCGTCGCTTTGACTCTTGGGAGCGATGGCCCAAGCGGTCAATTCCATCAGGTCTTGGGCCGCCGGCCAAACCAACCGGATCGATTTCATGCCATGCACGATGAGAAGGTTGGGGTAAATCAGGAAATTGCCGGCGCCGCCAATCGCCGGGTCCCACTGCTCCATCTCGGGGCCATAGCGTTTGACCAGCTTCTGTCGGAATTGGTCCAGCCTTTCCTTGGCGTCCCCGGAGAAGGTCGGCCGCACTCGGGAGCCCAAGTACATGTTGGCGGTGCTGCCGGTGGCCCTCACCGACCCCATGTGGCCCCGACCCAGCGCCACGCCGTAGGTCTTGTTGCCGCGGCGGATTGCGGAAGCGTTTTTGCCGGAATCATCAAGGTATTGCATCCATGTGATGTGGGTTGGAAATCCGTGGTACCCGTCCACGCTGTTTTCGACCATCAACTTCCAGTTTGCCCGGATGGAATACTTGTAGCTGCCGGGTAGAACCCGCAGCCCGTCCTCTCCGGCCTGGTTGAGGAAGGTGTCGATGAAGACCCGGGCATCACCCAGGTAGGTGTTCAGGTCTTCCACGTTGGGGTTATAGCTCAAGAAAATCATGCCCCGGTAGTTCTCCACCCGCGGGGGAGGCTGCAGCGACCGCTCGGCGGGATCGAAACCCTCGGCGTAACCCTCCTCTTCGGGGGTTCCCACCAAATCGCCTTTGTTGTTGAAGGTCCAGGCGTGGTAGAAGCACTGGAACAGGTTGGCGTTGCCCTTGTCCTGCCGGCAGACCAAAGCGCCCCGGTGGGGGCAGGTGTTCAGGAAGACCCGCGGCTCGCCGTCGCTGCCCCGGACGAACATGACGGGCCAGCCGCCCACGTTGCGGCGCAGGTAGTCGCCGCGATTGGGGATTTCGCTCTCATGTCCGACGTAGAGCCAGCACTTCTCGAATATCCTCTCCACCTCTGTCTGGTAGATCTCCGGAGAGCTCATTGAAGAGCGGTGTACGCGGAAAATGCCTTTAGCCGAATCGTCGATTATGGCGTCCTTTAGCTCCATTACTTCCCCCTATTTAGCATGCCGTTTCAGAATCGTGCCTACACCTGTTGCCTGCCGGACTGTTTGACGGCCCGGTCGAGATACGCCGGGATATTCGAGATACTAAGGAAGGTCTTCCGGAGCGGCCCCCCGGCTCTTGCCCCATTCCTGCCAGGCTTCCCTCATGGCTACAATCGTTTCGTAAGGCGCCCGGTGGAACGACAAGTGGTCGTCTACCTCTTGGGCCGAGTCGGGGCGGGACCACCCGGGCTTGCTCCAACAGGGATCGTCTCTAACGTACCGGGCCACTGCGCCCACGGCGTCTTCTCGGTGGACCTGGTCGATTAGCCAGTCGGTGAAAACGTCTGCCATTTTCCTGGTCCCTCCTGTGGCCTGTGGAACGTCAGACTCGCCATCATGAACATGGGGAGTCTCTTCCAGCCGGAAGTTGCAATTATTGAAGTGTCGAACTAAAGGACGATGCTCACGGCCGCCGTGTCGGTGAGGGATTCATGGTCCAGAACCGCCCGCCGGAACACTATCCGTAACTCACCATTCACCCGCCGGAGCAGGTAATCGTAACGTCCGACGTAGGCGGCGGCCTGTCCTCCCCGTATGCGGTATACGGTAAAGGTGGCGGTGACGGATATTTCGTCCCCTTCAACCTTGATGACCCTCACGTTGGTGATCGACCTTCGGGTCCTCGACCAGGGATACTCCCGGTGGGCGTGCCGGCTCTTCAGCCGGGTCACCCGGCCCCTCAACCGGCTGATGTCGTCATCGATGAACACCAACTGGTCCCCGTGAATCTCCGGGTCGCCCTCGGGCAGGTCGGTGGTGGGCACCAGGTACCTGGCATCGGCGGTGAACAACTCCAGCCAATCGTCCAGCTTCCACTGGTCCAAAAGGCCCGCTTCGTGGTAGAGAAAATCCTCCACTTCCAACCGAATTGCCATCTCCGGTTTCAGTTGTTGTTGCGCCATCTCCACCTCTTACCTGGTCTCCAATGCCTGCAACCGCCTTCTCGAGCGATGTGAGACGCACGGGCAGTCTACTTTGCGGGACATTCTAGCCATGTTTCGAAAAGTTGTCGATACCGGGAAACCGGAAGGTTTCCCCATTCGCATGGTTATGGCAACGGTGTCCAGGTAGCTCCCAGGAGGTTCCGGGGAAGCTCCCAGGTAGCTCCAATTAGAAACTTTGCTTTAACATACTCGGAACGACCTCACCCGGCGCGCACCCGCTGTCACTATATATTGTAGGAATGCTGGAACTCGGCGTTTGCCGCAGATAGGGACATAGTCTAGAATGTCGCATAATCTAAGGAATCATTCCCCCGGCGCCCGTTTGGCCATTTCAAAGAAAATAACTCCCCGACTCCGGCACCGGGCCGGAACTCGGGCACACCTCAGGAGGCTGGACTTCTTATGGTAGCCCCGCCGGCAGCGCCTCCGCTGCTTCAAGTAGAGAACCTCAAAAAGCACTTCCCCATCACCAAGGGTCTGATAATGATGAAGACCATTGGCCACGTGCAGGCCGTGGATGGGATTGACTTCACTATCCAACAACAGGAGACCCTGGGGTTGGTGGGAGAGTCAGGGTGCGGTAAGACAACCACAAGCAAGCTTATCCTGCGCTTGGAGCAGCCGACCGAAGGTCAGATCAGGTTGGAAGGCCAGGACATCCAGACCTTCAAGGGACCCGGCCTGCGGGATTTTCGGATCATGGTCCAGGCCGTGTTTCAGGACCCCTGGTCCTCATTGAGCCCCCGGATGCGGGTACGGGACATTGTGGCCGAACCGCTGCTGGTGAACCAGCTTGCCTCGCGGAGCGACGTGGACCAGCGGGTGGAAGAAGTTCTGGCAAAGGTGGGCATAAACTCTGCCCAAGGCAACAACTACCCTCACGAGTTCAGCGGAGGTCAGCGGCAGCGCATTGCGGTGGCGGCGGCCCTGGTTTCCAACCCCAAGTTGGTGATTCTTGACGAGCCGGTGTCGGCCCTGGACGTTTCTATCCGCGCCCAGGTGATGAACCTTCTAAAAGACCTCCAGGTTGAATTCAACGTGGGGTTTCTGCTCATCGCCCACAACCTGGCAACCGTTAGATACATGGCCCACCAGACCGCGGTAATGTATTTGGGCCAGATTGTGGAGTATTCGGAAACCGAAGAGCTTTATCAAAACCCCTTGCACCCCTACACCAAGGCCCTGTTTTCGGCGTCGCTGCCAGCCGATCCCGACTCGATCCACGAGGAAATCGTTTTGACCGGAGAGGTGCCATCCCCAATCAATCCTCCCAGCGGGTGCCGCTTCCACCCCAGGTGTCCCTTTGCAATGGACCGCTGCTCGGAGGAGAGCCCGGTGACCAAGGAAGTCGCGCCGGGTCACCATGTGGCTTGCCATTTGTACTAGAGTGCTTCGCGACGCTCAAAACATGCACTGCTTTTACACCTTGGTACCGCACCAGGATCTCAGCGCGCAACTCCGTAATCCTTAGAGTGCTTCTACCCAACGCTAACAGGCGTTAGTAGAAATGGAAAAAATTACCGAGTATTTGCTATCGACAACCAACTCCAGAGGTCGCAGCAAGGCGCTCTTCTTTTCCAGGTTTGGCTTTGAGCTCGAATCTTGGGAAGACCTGGCTGAAGCATTCAGGCTTCATGGGAGAACTCACGAAGTAGTCAGGACAGTGGAGACACCCTATGGTTAGCGTTACTACGTCGATGGCATAATTGACACACCCGAAGGGCGCAACCCGCTGGTCAGAACGGTCTGGCAATTTGACCCGGGAACCAATTATCCCCGGCTTATCACTGCGCATCCGCTCAGGGGGTGAAAAATGTTTGAAGAGCATCAGCAGATCGTCCTCACGGAAGAAATCTTCGGAGACGATGGAATGCAGCTGAAGCCGGGTGACGTAGGCGCCATTGTGCACCTTCATCCAAACGAGGAAGCCTTGGTGGTAGAGTTCATGACCCTTGGCGGCGACATGGTGGCTATTGCAACTGTCCTGCCATCACAAGCCCGGCCTGTAACCAGTGGGGACATGACCCACGCTCGAAATATGGAAATAGCGGTTTGAGACCCATTGTGGACCCCAACGGGCCATGCCCTTAGAATTGCCGAAATTTTCAGCCGGCGCCGCCCGGCATAACCGGCGTTCAATTACTATGGACGCCTTTGATTAATGAACACATTGGCGAAGTTTCCGAATTCTCCGAACCGGGGGCTCAGCACAAAGGAGTAATACATGCTGACAGCAGAGGAAAATGAACGGTTGATGCGGGTGGGGCCAGGGACGCCGATGGGAGAGTTGATGCGGCGGTATTGGCACCCGGTGGCGGCGGTGGCCGAGTTGGACAACAACCCGGTTAAAGCGGTGAAAATCCTCGGTGAATCGTTGGTCGTCTACCGGGACCGCAAAGGGGGATACGGCCTGATTGACGATACGTGCCCGCACCGTCGGATCTCCCTAGAATACGGAATACCGGAAAACGAAGGACTCCGGTGTCCCTACCACGGCTGGCTTTTTGACGGAAGCGGGCAGTGTTTGGAAATGCCTGCAGAAGCGCCCACCAGCACGTTTCCCACACGGATCAAAATTACGGCCTATCCGGCGGAAGAGCTGGGAGGTTTGGTGTTTGCCTACCTGGGACCGGCGCCGGCGCCGCTGCTGCCCCGGTGGGACCTGTACGTGATGGACAACGTGGTGCGGGACATTGGTTCCACGGTGATACCCTGCAACTGGATGCAGTGCATGGAGAACTCGCTGGACCCCACCCACACCGAATGGCTCCACGGGCATTACTACAACTACGTGATGGAACAGAAAGGAGCGGAGGGGTTGGCAGACCCCACCTATCAGCGGTTTGTGCCCCGGGTCATGGGCTCCCACGAAAAAATCGGCTTTGACGTGTTCGAACACGGCATCGTGAAGCGGCGCATTCGGGCCGGTTTTGATGAGAGCCACCCGATGTGGCGGATCGGCCATCCCATCGTGTTTCCGAATGTCCTGCGGGTGGGCACCACGTTCCAAATACGCGTCCCGATGGACGACACCCACACGTGGCACCTTATGTACGGGGCGTATCCGACGCCTCCCGGGGAACCCGGTTACCGGCAGGAAAAGATTCCTTTCTACCAGATACCGCTCAAAAATAGCGACGCCCGTTTCGTCACTGATTTCGTCCTGGGGCAGGACATGATGGCGTGGGCCACCCAGGGGGAGTTGGCCGACCGGGGGCAGGAGAAACTGGGGGAGTCGGACAAGGGTATCATCCTGTACCGGCGGCTTCTTCGCGAGCAAATGGCGTTGGTGGAGGATGGTGGCGAGCCGATGAATACCTTCCGAGACCCGGAGCAGAACCAAATTATTCACCTGTTCCAGGAGCGGACCATGGAAGAAGCGGCCCGAACCCGAGGACTCAGCACCGGCCAAGCTCCCTACAGCCCATTGATTCCTGAAGTCGAAGAGGCTTGGGCCAGCGCCGCCGAGCCTGGAGATTAAACCGCCCGGTTCTCACCCCGGAGTCTGCGCTTGGCCGCTGCGGCGGGAAGTGAAGACTGTTCCCGGAAACGATCAAGGTGAGGCAAAGATAAGGTAACGCGAGGAAAGGCAACGCGAGGAGTAGAAGTGGTTGAAAGCGCGCAAAACTCATCACCTGAATTGAGGATGGCCATCGCCGGCCTCGGAGCCGCTGGCTGCATGATGATCCCCGCAATGGTCAAAAACCCGAAAGTGAGGATAACGGCAGCCGCGGACCTGGACGAACCCTCGTTGGATAAGTTTCACAGCGACTTCCAAGCGGAAGTCTATGGTGATGTGGAAGCGCTGTGCCAAAGCCCCAATGTCGATGCAATCTATATTTCCACCCCTACTCAGCTCCACACCCAGCACGTGCTGATGGCGTTGGAAAATGGGAAGCACGTGGTGACCGAGAAGCCCATGGCCCTGACCCTTGCCGATGCCGACGCCATGATTGAGGCCGCCCAGCGCAATGGGGTATACCTGGTGGTGGGGCACTCTCACAGCTACGAAACGCCCATCCAGCGCATCAAGGAAATCGTCCGGAGCGGAGAGTTGGGCGAGCTTCGCATGGTAAACAACTGGTACTTTACGTCCTGGCTTTACAATCCCCGAAACCGGGAAGAACTGGATACCAGCCTGGGTGGCGGGGTCACCTTTAGACAGGGTTCCCACCAATTCGACATTATCAGGATAATCGGGGGCGGCTTGATCCGCAGCGTCCGGGCCATGACCGGAGTGTGGGATGACAGCCGGCCCACCCAGGGAAGCCATGTGGTTTACCTGGAATTTGAAAATGGAACGCCGGCCACCGCTGTTTATTGCGGCTATGACCGGTTCCACACCTCAGAAATTACCTACGGAGTTGGTGAGCAGGGTCAACCCGCAGACATTTCAGAGTACGCCCGCGCCCGGAAACGGCTGACCTCTTTCAACAGCCCCGAGGAAGAGTCGGCGGCCAAGGCTTCAACCGTCCGGTATGGCGGGGCCAGCCGCAGACCGAGTTCCGGAGAGGCGCCTCATCCGCCTTTCTACGGGCTAACGGTCGTCAGTTGTGAAAAGGGCGACATCCGCCAGTCGATGGACGGCCTTTTTGTGTACGGCCCGGACGAAAAGCGGGAGATTCCCCTGTCCACCGCAGAAACTGGGCGGGACCACGTGATCCAGGAGCTTTACGACGCGGTTGCCTACGACCGGGAACCGCTGCATGACGGGCGTTGGGGGAAATCGAATCTGGAAGTGTGTTTGGCCGTGCTGGAGTCGGCTGCGCAACGGAAAGAGGTCCACCTTTCCCATCAAAAGGCGACGCCCGACTGAAAACTCCGGCCAACCTCCACGGCCCCTGCCAGAAACAGCCCATCCGCCATTCTCGATGCAGCGGGTATCCAGATCGTCCTAAAAAGTAAGGGAGTTCCCGATAAGGGGACTCCCTTTACTGCACCTCGAACGTTCTCGAACAGCCGCGTCTCCGTCAGCCCGTGTGTCTTGGCGCATAGCAATTTTCTGGATTCCAGTTGCCCCGAGTATGACGGAAGGCGGGAAGGCGCCTAGTACTCAGTCAACTTTGGAATCAAAAGGGTAAAGGCGGTGAAGTCCGAAAGTCTTCCTTCGGAAGTGAGACCGGTTGGGCGGCCCGGCACCCTGGCAATCAGGGTGCGTCCCGCATGGTTCGGGCGTCCCGGGTGTTGAACCTCCAGTTGATGGTGGCTTGGGCGGCGTTGCGTTCCTTGACCAGAGCCTGGACTTCCCGCCGGAGCGCCTCCTCGTCGGGGAGTCGCTGCTTCAGGCAGGAGCGGGATAGCACGCTGAACTCGATTTCCGCCATGTTCAACCAACTTCCGTGCTTGGGGGTGTAGTGGAACTCCAGCCGCTTGGCAATCCTCCGGGCCTCTGGCGCCGGGAACGTCTCGTACAGGGACGCCGGACGGTGCGTGTTCAGGTTGTCCATGACCACCCGCACCACCGGGGTATCCGGGTAAGCTTCGTCCACCAGCCAACGCATCTGATGGGCGAAGTCCTCCATGGTGCGGCGCTGGGTCACCGCCACGTGACGCCAGCCCGCCAGCGGCTCACAGGCCAGGAACAGGTTGCGGACACCCTCCCTCCGGTACTCGTAGTCCTGCCGCAGCGGAATTCCGGGCCGTGGCGGCAGAGATGGCCGATTCCGGGCCGTGGCGGCAGAGATGGTCTCGGCCAACAACTGGGTCGAGGTCTCGTCGAAGCAGACCACCCGCCGTCGGGAGTCATAGGGTTCGGCGTAGAGGTCCAGCAGGTCCTCCATGTTGGCCACGAACTCCGCGCTCACCTTGGGAATGCACCATTCCTTCTTCTGCCAGGGCTTGAGATCGTTTTTTTGAGACGCTTGCGCACCCCTTCGTGGGACATGGAGGAGGCCAACTTCAACTCCACCACCTTGCCAGCCAGCAGGCGCAGGGTCCAGTGGTCATGCCCTGTCGGCGGCGGGCTGCAAGCCAGGGCGATCAGGTGGGCCTCGCCCCGGTCGTCCAGCTTCCTGCGCCGGTTGGCCTGGGGACGGTCCTTCAGAACCCCGGCCAACCCTTCTTCGGTAAAGCGCTGCTTGACCCGGTACACCGTGCCCAGAGCCACATCCACAGCTTCAGCCACTTGGGGAGCCCGCCAACCGTCGTCGCTCTTGAGGAGAATCCGGGCCCTGGCGGTGACTCGGGCCGGGTGTTTCCCAACCCGAATCAGACGCCGGAGTTCTTCCCGTTGTTCCAACGCCAGCCGCACTGCGTACTTGTCCCTGACCATCACTGCCACCCCCGCCAACAACACTTCCCACCAGGTAGGATAACCTAATTGTCCGTTTTCTTAAATAAATGCTAAAACCAGGTTGACTGAGTACTAGCCACCAAAACGGCCTATTTTTGTGGCTATGGAGGGGCGGCTATCGCATCCCAAGCGCCGGTCAACCCATCCATAAAGGGTCTTCTTTGCGTAGCATTGGGTGAAGGATATTCCGCGTGGATTGGGGCCTGGGGATGATGGCGGTCCAAACTCGATTGCCCTGCGACCCCGAAGGCCACAGCTTGCCAATCAACGGGTTTGTTGATATTGTGTATCCGATTTCCCAAGTTGGTTGGAACCCAACTTCCTTCGTAGGGTGGAAACCAACCCAATCCGCGCCGGTAACCCGGCGTGAATAGTTCTGGAGGAGCGGGCTCACTTCTCCCGCTCGTCGTAAATCGGCTTCGCCCCCAACGGTGATCAGCTAGCCAGGCATTGCTCAGCCAGCATGGGCAATTCCACGAGAGGGGGTCTCATTGCAACGGTACATTCTCGGTAGATTCGTTCAAAGTTTTGCCGTCATCATCGTAATCGTCTTGATGGTGTTCTTCGCGGGCCGGCTGACCGGCGACCCCATCCTGTTGCTTGCCCCTGAAGATGCGGCAGAGTCTGACATCCAACGCATCCGGGAACACCACGGATTGGACCTGCCGATTCATAAGCAGCTCTTGCGGTTTGTGGGGAGTTCGCTTCGCGGCGATTTCGGCTCATCCACCCAATCCAACTCGGGCGCAATGGACCGGGTGATAGATGTAATGCCCAACACCTTCAGGCTGGGCGCTGTCGCCGTGCTGATCGCTCTGGCTATCTCGCTCCCAATCGGGGTGCTCTCCGCCGTCAAGAGGGACTCTTTTATCGACCGGTTTGGGAAGCTGTTCGCCGTTACTGGGCAGGGCATGCCAGATTTCTGGTTGGGCCTCATGCTGATGATGGGGATAGCGTTTTATCTTGGGTTGCTTCCCATAGCCGGCAGCGGCTCTTGGCTGCATATCATTTTGCCGGCCGTCACGGTTGGGTGGTCGATCAGCGCTCCGATTATGCGCGTTGCCCGTTCCAGCATGCTCAACGTGATGGACTCCGAGTACATAACCTTTGCGCGTGGGAAGGGCCTCTCAAACTCTGACGTGATAACTAAGCACGCCCTGAGAAACGCGGCCATCCCGGTGGTAACCGTGGCCGCAATTTACACTGCAGCCATTCTCCGAGGCACTGTGGTTGTCGAAACGGTGTTTGCCTGGCCCGGCGTGGGCCGTCTGGCAGTGCAATCCGCATTCGATAGGGATTTCCCGGTTCTCCAAGCCACCATATTGTTCATGGCGGTTATCTTCGTCGGCATCAATTTCTTAGTGGACGTGTCATACGCCTACATCGATCCCCGGGTCAGATACAGATAATGGCCCGGCGTGGTCCAAATAGCGCCGGAGCCAAGGATTCGCTAAACGCCGCGTAACCGGGAATTGGGGCCTATCCAAAACTTATGACATGTAATTCAAGTGCGAGGCCGGATCAACAATGGCTGTCGTAACCGAACGGGTCGAGCCCGGAGCCGCCGGGTCCCCATTGAGTGTACTGGGTCAGGCCCGAAAGGTATTTCGCCGTTGGCCCTGGATATCCGGGGGCCTGTTTGGGTTAATCATCCTGCTGACCATATTCGCTCCTTGGGTTACTCCGTATTCTCTCGATGACTTCGATCTTCGAGAGAGCCTGAATCCCCCCTCAACCTCGTACGTTTTGGGTACCGATGGCAACGGCAGAGACATTCTCACCCGGCTGCTCTACAGCGGGAGAATATCCTTATTGGTCGGCGCTTCAGCGGCTTTGTTTGCCGCGGTCCTGGGTAGCTCTTACGGTATCGCGGCCGGCTATTTCGGCGGTTTTATCGGCGAGTTGCTGATGCGGATTGCCGATATCAAACTGACGCTGCCCTCGATCATGGTTGCCTTGGTGGCCGCCGCCACCGTGGGCAGCGGCCCGATATTGTTCGGCGTGATTCCGGTTAACGTCATTCTTATCCTGGGGATATTGTATTCGGCCCACTTTGCCCGCATGACCCGGGGGGAGACCCTGATAATCAAGGAGACGGACTATGTCTCTTTGGCCAAGGTGCACGGTTGCAGCCATTTCAGGATTATGGCGGTGCACATTTTCCCTAACATCCGCAACACCATCATAGTTTACATAAGCCTGATCTTCGCCCAATCAGTCCTGGCAGAGTCAGCGTTTAGCTTCATCGGCGCCGGCGTTCCTGCCGAGACTCCCACGTGGGGACTGATGATTTCTCAGGGCCGGGACTACATCGCCACTTCCTGGTGGATTATCACCTTCCCGGGAGCGGCCATACTGCTCACCGTAATGAGCGTGAATCTGCTTGGAGATTGGCTTAGAGACCGGCTGGACCCCAAGCTCCGCCGGCGCATTTAGGCCTGCGTTGGTTTACGCCGGTCTACGTCGATCCGATTTGCACCGTGCCTACCCTGGAACAAATCAGGTTAACCCACCCGTCTTCCCCGCCGCAGCGGGAATCCAGAGCCTATTCCAGGGACAGAAAGGCTTGTGTACATGAGCACCGTTTCACACAGAGCGCCCGGACTCTCAGGTTGACAATGAGTTTGCCGTCGTGCTAATTTCTGTCGGCGTTAGCGCAGCCGCCCATTCGATTCCCAAAGTGGCTGACCGGGAGTGTCTTCGACCGGTCGCCCCGTTCAACGTCGAACTCCCCAAAAATTCGGCGCCTTCCCGCCGCCAGCAGGAATCAAATCGAGAAGCGAGATAGAGTGGTTTCCGCTGTTCCCCAACGAGAATTTGGCGACGTAGTCTTGGACGTGCGCGACCTGCAAACGTTCCTGTTCAGTGAGGATAACGTCGTGCGGGCCGTGGACGGAATCAGTTTCCAACTGCGCCGGGGGGAAAGCCTGGGCATAGTCGGCGAGTCCGGTTGTGGTAAAACCATGACGGCGCTCTCCCTGATGCGGTTGGCGCCGCAACCGATTGCCAGAAACGTCGGCGGTCAGATATTCCTCGAAGGCGACGATATTTTGGGGTACACCGAAGGAGAGATGCAGCGGGTACGGGGAGCCAAGATTGCCTGGATACCCCAGGACCCCCACACCTCCCTCAACCCGGTCTATTCCATCGGGCGGCAATTGTTCGAGGTGCTCCGCCTGAAACACGCCCGCGGCGCCGGCGAACGAGGGGGCCCGTCGGTGTTGGAGCAGGCCATCAAGGTGCTGGAACAGGTGCGTTTGCCGGCGCCAAAAGACCGTCTGGCCGCCTTCCCTCATCAGATGAGCGGAGGAATGAAACAGCGTGTGGTTGGCGCAATCTCAGCCAGCCTTTCGCCGGTGGTGCTGATCGCTGACGAACCGACCACGGCCTTGGACGTAACGATCCAGGCGCAATACCTGAGGCTCCTGAAGGACTTACAAAAAGAGCTGGGCTTTGCAATCATTTTTATCACCCATGACTTTGGAATCGTGGCCCGAATGTGTGATCGCGTCGCTGTGATGTACGCTGGCCGCATCGTGGAAACGGGCCCGGCCCGCGACGTGCTGAAGGGTCCGTCCCATCCTTACACTCAGGCTTTGATAGACTCCATACCCAAACTGGAGCAGCAAGTGTTGAGGCTCCGGTCCATAGACGGGCAGCCGCCGGCCCTGAATGACCTGCCGGAGGGCTGTCGGTTTGCGGCGCGGTGTGAGCACGCCTTTGACAAGTGCTCGGCTGAGTATCCGCCGTCCTTCGACGTGGGCGACGACCATCGCTCGGCATGTTGGCTCCGAGAAGCCTGAGCTCCGTGAAGAAAAACAAACCAGTTTTGCTGTCCTGCATCTGCCGATACTGAAACCTGGTACTGAAACCCAAATCCGAATTCTGGGGAGAGAGGGAATTAGATGCTTTCGGTTGAAGAGAACAAACGGTTGACCGAGGTTGGACCGGGGACCCCGATGGGGGAGTTGATGCGGCGCTATTGGCACCCTGTGGCCGCGGTTGCCGAATTGAACCAAAACCCCGTCAAGGCCGTAAAGATCTTGGGAGAGTCTTTGGTGGTGTACCGGGATCGGCAAGGGCGTTACGGGTTGATCGACGACACCTGCCCGCACCGGCGGATTTCCTTGGTATACGGAATCCCCGAAAATGAGGGCCTGCGGTGCCCCTACCACGGCTGGATGTTCGACGGATCCGGTCAATGCTTGGAAATGCCGGCGGAATCCCCCGAAAGCACCTTCCCCAGCCGGGTCAAAATAACGGGCTACCCGGCGGAGGAAATGGGAGGACTGATATTCGCGTATCTAGGTCCGTTGCCCGCTCCGCTGCTGCCCCGGTGGGACCTGTTCGCCATGGACAACGTGGTGCGGGACATCGGTTGGACGGTGATACCGTGCAACTGGATGCAGGCCATGGAGAACTCCCTCGACCCGACCCATGCGGAGTGGCTCCACGGCAAATATTTCGATTACGAGTGGGACCGGCTGGGCCGCGCCGGGCAGCCAATGCCCGGGCGAGGCCGCCGCACCGCCAGTGCGTCCAACACCGGCGCCACCCACAAGAAGATCGGCTTTGACGTGTTCGAGCACGGCATCATCAAGCGCCGGGTGCTAGAGGGATACGACGAAACACATCCCATGTGGAGCATCGGCCATCCGATCGTGTTTCCCACCATGCTCCGTGTGGGGACCAATTTCCAGATCCGCGTCCCAATGGACGACACCCACACCTGGCACCTGATGTACGGAGCCTATCCGCCGCCGCCGGGCGTTGAGAATTACCACCAGGAAGAGATACCCTTCTACGAGATTCCTCTCAAGGACGAGACCGGCCGGTTTGTAACCGACTTCGTCTTGGGGCAGGACCTGATGGCCTGGGTCACCCAGGGGGCGATAGCCGACCGGCGCGAAGAGAAACTTGGAGAGTCGGACAAGGGAATCATCCTGTTCCGGCGGATGCTCCGGGAGCAGATGGCGTTGGTGGAGGACGGCGGAGAGCCGATGAACACCTTCCGGGACCCGGAAAAGAACAAGCTCATCAACTTGTTCCAAGAGAGGTCTATGGAAGAGGCAGCCCGGAACGGCGGCTTGAGCAGTGGCCAGGCCCCGTACAGCCCATTGATCCCTGAGATACACGAGGCTTGGGCCAACGCGCCGGCATGACTAATGGCTACGCCCAAAAACAGTTACTGGCAACACAAAAAGGAGAGGTGCAAAACATGGTGAAATTAGCAGTGCTGGTTTCCCTGATTCTGGCCATCGCGGGGGTGGTTGCCTGCGGTTCATCGGCCCCCGAAGCTCCCGCTGCGGAGTCTGCAACACAGGCGCCCGCTATGGAAGCAACGACGGCGCCCGAGGCTACCGAGGCTATGGCGGCTCCCCAGGCCACCGTGGCAGTCCCGGAACCGGCGCCTGAGGGATTCGTTCCCACCGCCGAGATAACGATAGTCACCGATACCCTGCCTGAAGAGTTGGACCCCTTGCGGTTGAAGGCCAACTCCGACAAGCGGATGCACGTTTTCACTTTCGACGCCCTGCGTAACCTGGGGCCGAACGGCCACTACGCCGCCCTGGCCACCGGATTCGAAGTTAGCAACAACGGTTTGACCATCGACTGGGACCTGCGGGAAGGCGTCACTTACCACAACGGCGACCCTTTCACCAACCGGGACGTGGAGTTTACCTACACCGCGGTAGGGCACGGTTTCGGCGGTGAAGAAAGCATCCACACCTACGCATCCGCTCACCGGTCCATCGAGACCATGGATCTGATTGGTGACCACCAAATCCGGTTCAACCTGAGCAAGCCTTTCCCCGACCTGTTCTCGAGCATGCGTACCGGCACCCTGGAGATAGTCCCCAAGGACTATTATGAAGCTGAGGGCATCGAGGGCTTCGCCCAGCATCCCATCGGGACCGGGCCGTTCAAGTTTGTGGAATATCGACTGGGTGACCGCTACGTATTAGAGGCGAATGAGGACTATTGGGGGGAGGGCCCCTACGTCAAGACCATAACCATCCTGGATATTCCAGAGCCAACCACCCGGTTCCTCATGCTGAAGAGCGGGGAAGCCGACATTGTTCTGGGGCTTGCCGGAGACCAGGTGAGTGACGTAGCCAAGGACCCGGAGCTGGAATTGGCCAGGTCCAAGCACGCCTTTGTAGGTGCCTCCCTGTTCTTCCCGCGCTCCAATTCGCCTATCATCGCGGGCCGCGTAGGAGCGACGACATTCTCCGATGACAAGGATATCGAACCGGCGTCGGCAGCCCGGTTGGCGCAGGTCAAGTTCTATGAGGACCCCAATGTCAGGCTGGCTTTTGGTATGGCGATCGACCGGGCGGCGATCGCCGAACGGTTGGCTCCCGCATGTGAGGTGGCCAACAGCTACATACCACCCCCGGCGTTCGGCTACAATTCCGGCCCCGAGGCGCACATAGACTATGAATACGATCCCGAAGAAGCAAAGCGACTGCTGGCGGCAGCAGGAGTGCCTCTGGACGGCAGTTTCGAGGACACATTTACTGCTTCGCCCAGGTCCAGCTACATGCCCGCCGTACAAATGTATGAGGCCATGGTGGCGTATTGGAACGCCATAGGCCTGAACATCACCCGACGCAATGTGGACGTGGGGGTTTATAGGGGTGAGAACCGGTCCAACACTATTCCGGGCATCTACAACTTTGGCGGCACCAACCCGGTGGACGGCGGTCGTCTGACCTGGGTCAGGTTTCAGCCGTGGCAGCACCTGGTCAGACGCCATTCAAAGGGATGACTACGATGCGGCGTTCGAAGCAATACAGACCGAAGGTGACCCGGCAAGGCGCGCCGAATTGATCGGCGAGTGGATGGTCTTGGAAGCCAAGAGCATGGAATCGATACCGCTGTGGTGGTGCGACCAGACCTTCGGCTACAATAAAAAGACTATTGAATCGATGAGCCCCACACCGGGTCTCGGAGATGACTTCAACCCCGAGCTGATCAAACCGGTGTCGCAGTAGGAGAACAGCGTGCCCTCCAGCGTGTAGATCGCCGGAGCAATCGGTGGCACAACTGATGCCAATGTAAATGGACACCTTGGGAGGCCAGTCGGCCCCTAAGGTGTCCGTTCGGAAGCATCTAAAACGTCCCGCCAAGATTTCCAAGCCTTGGCGAATGCCCAGGTAATAGGCCCAGGTATTAGGCAATAGAGCTTTAAATTCCAAGAGCAGCCCAATAGGAGGATTTACCGTGGCAACCGCGAACCTGGAAGTTGTAATTGACGCTGACGGCCATATTCACGAGGATGGCGAAGGCATTTCGGAATTCTTACCCCCGCTGTATAAAAAGGCCGGCCCCTTCAACCCGGTAGGCCTTTTCCCACCTCTCGATCACCTGCATTTTGCCCACAGAGTCGAGACGCCGTCCGCGGGGCGAGGCCGGGTTGGCCCCGAAGAATGGCTCCTGTTCCTGGACGACGTTGGCATTGACAACACGGTGCTGTACCCCACCACCGCGTTGGCCTATGGCAAGATCGTCAGTCAGGACTGGGCTATAGCGGTTACCCGGGCCTACAACGATTGGCTGCATCATACCTACTTGGCCCGGAGTCCACGCTTCGGCGGGATGGGACTCATCCCTATGCAGGAGCCGGCCGCAGCAGTGGATGAGCTCAGGCGCGTCGTCGAAGAACTGGGTATGCACGGAGCGATGCTGCCGTCTATGGGTCTGCCCAACCACTTGGGGGCCAAAGAATATTGGCCTATCTACCAGGAAGCCGAACGGTTGGGCTGCTCTCTGGCGATTCACGGCGGGTGCCACAGCGGGATGGGGTTTGACCACCTGAACGTGTACGCGCCAATCCACGCTATGGGCCATCCGATGGGCATCATGATCGGCCTGGCCGGCATCGTGTTCAATGGCATTTTCGACCGGTTCCCCAACATCAGAATCGCCTTTCTCGAAGGTGGCGTGGCCTGGTTCCTGATGGCTATGGAACGGTTCGATAGCTCCCACCTGTCCCACTCTGAGTATCAGATCAGGGAAGACCTGATGGGGCCGGGGATGCACGAAAAGGTGAGCGAGTACATGATCCGCCACATCAGGGAAGGGAGGCTCTACATTGGCGTGGAAGGGGGCGAACCCTCTCTGACCTACGCCATCCAACAGGTTGGCAGCGAGCCTTTCCTGTATTCCTCGGATTACCCGCATGAGGTGACCAACGAGACCTGTAAAGAGGAAATCGAAGAGGTCCTGGAAAATGATGGAATAACCGCCGCGGACAAAGAGGCGATTTTGCACCGCAACGCCCAGCGGTTCTACAAACTCGCACCCAACGGAAAATAATCCGCCGGAGCGCCTGGACCGGGTGCCGGCTGGCATCCACCTGTGTTCCGGCGCACACGATCCGGGTGGGTAGCCGCTAGGCGAAGCTCGACAGTTTCAGGGCGGCAAACTCAAGGAGGATAGGATTGACAACCACACTGACTATTTCGGCTGATTCCCACGTAAACGAACCCGGCGACCTGTGGCAAGAACGCATTGGCAAGAAGTGGGGCGTCAGGGCTCCCCATATTGTCAAAGACGCCGGGTCCATACCCGGTGATTACATTGTCATGGACGGATTGCCGCCGGCCCAGATGGGCCAGGGCGTCGGCGCCGGGAAAACCGGCGAACAGTTCGTCAAGATCCAGATGAATATTGACTACGAGCGTGACGTCATTCCGGCCGGCTATGACCCTTCCGAGCGGTTGAAGGCGATGGAACAGGACGGCATGAGCGCCGAGTTGCTGATTCCCACCATCACCGGCCGGATGTTTTCTCTCAAGAACGCCGAGTTGCAGCGAGACGGGTTCACCGTTTTCAACGATTGGGTCGCCGATTTCAGCACCTATTCGCCCAACCGGCTCATACCCACCGCCTGCATTTCAACCTACGACGCCCAGGAAGCGGCCAAGGAAGTGGAGCGTTGCGCCGCTATGGGACACAAGATGGCGATAATCTGGCATACCCCGCCCGCGGAACTGCCGTTCACCTCGAATCATTACGATCCGCTCTGGGCAGCGTGCCAGGCCGCTGAAATGCCGGTGTGCCTGCACGTTCTCACCGGTTATTTCGACAGCCAGACCCACTCGCCCGTCAGCGTCCTGCAACGGTTCGGCCGCATGAAGACCGCTGCCAACGTTCCGGAAATGGACATGCTGCCGCCTCCGGAGCAAATGTACATTCGAAACGCCCTGGGCGGTATGCAGTACAACATCCAAAAGACCTTGTACGAAATGCTTTACTCCGGCGTGTTTGAGCGGTTCCCGGGACTCAAGGTGTTGGCCGCGGAGTACGAGTGCGACTGGATTCCCATGTTCCTGCGCCGGGCTGACGCTTCATTCGACCACAACCGGGTGGCCTATCCAACTACCCTGAAGAGAAAGCCGTCCGAGTACTTCGCCAACCAGATATATGTGACCTTCACCCACGACGACCAGGGTGTACGCTTCCGCGACGAGATAGGTGTGGAGCAGATGGTCTTCGCCTCGGATTTCCCACACAACGACACCACCTGGCCGGGGTCGCAGGATATTCTCGATCTGATGTTCCAGGGAGTGCCCGACGAAGACCGGGTCAAGATGACCGGGGAGAACAGCGTCAAACTCTTCGGGTTGGACATAGACTAAGACCCGGCAGACCAAGAGATGACAGCCCAAGACCCGGCAGACTGAGAACCCGCGACTTAACAGCCCCCGGTAGAATCCCGGCCCTTGGCGACGTGTAGTTGCTCAGGGCCGGTCGGCTACTGGGGCGAAAAGAGGGGAGTTGGCAAAATGGCAGAATGCCTCGCCGCCGTCGTTACCGGTTTCAACGAGCCGCTTCAGGTCCGATCGGTGCAAATCCCCGAGTTGGAGCCAACTGCGGGATTGATGCGGGTGGACGCGGCCACTCTTTGCGGGACCGACGGCCACTTCTGGCATGGAGCTTTACGCGACGAAAACATCCCGTACATCCCAGGCCATGAAACTGCCGGAACTTTGGTGGAGATTGCCGGGGACCGCTGCGACGTTATGGGCGAGCCCTTGAAGATCGGTGACCGCGTGATCTCCGCCTATCCGTTTTGCGGCCACTGCTTCTACTGCACGGTGGCGCGCCAACCCACCTTGTGTCCCAATGGCTTTCGGTACGGGCGGGTCCGGTGCGACGAACCTCCTTACCTGCTGGGCGGATGCGCCGAATTCCACTACGTCCCGCCGGGCAGCGACGTGATCAAAATCCCTGACGAGGTTTCTTCGCCGTTGGCGGCATCGGCGGCCTGCGCCCTGCGGACGGTGATGCATGGATTCGAACGGCTCGGAAACCTGGCGAGTCACGAAACTGTGCTGGTCCAGGGGAGCGGGCCGGTGGGGCTTTACGCCGTGGCAGTGTCCAAGGACCGGGGCGCTCGCAGGGTTATGGTCATTGGCGACCCCGAAAACCGGTTGGATGTCGCTGCGGCCTGGGGGGCCGATGCCACGCTGAGCCTGGCCGGGAACCCGGACCTGGCGGAACGGCGGTCCTGGGTCATGGAGCAAACCTCGGGCCGTGGACCCGACGTCGTAATCCAATGCGCCACCACGGCTGCCGTGCCCGAGGGACTGGACCTGGTCCGCCCCGGGGGGCGCTACGTCACCATCGGCGGCGGCGGGGGTGATATCACCGTCCCCGCCGGCACTTTAGCCGGCAAGTTCTTGCAGTTTATCAGCGTGCGCGCCGCTGAAGGGCGGCATTTCTACCAGGCACTCTCGTTCCTGGCAACCCGGCGCGACATTCCATTTGACCGGTTGATTACCGGCGAGTACACGCTGGACAAGACCACCGACGCGCTGCAGGCCATGGCCGAATTGCGGGAAGTCAAACCCGTCGTCATTCCCGCCGTCGCCTGAACACCGCTGGTGGCGGTCCGGACGTGAGATCCAAACCGTTGGGTTGCGCCCGTTGGTTGGTTTTCCCCCAATGCCATGACCCATGATGCTTCTGCACCGGTCCTAAAATCCGGCGTCTGACGCTACGGCTCGGGCAGCTATCCAGGCTTATCTCCCGTCTGGCCTGGACGGGAATACGCCCATGCTTCCCATTGACATACTAGCGCCAGCTTTGGTAAAAGTGCGTTGAGACAACCTTTGAGAGTAGCCTCAGGTCGGTCTCGCGCCGTCATAAAGGTTTGGTTGCGCCCAGGTCACACCGGGTTTATCTCCCTCCCTAATAATCTGAGTTTCTGGATGGCTTTAATGCGTTGTCTCAAGTTGCTCCAACGTCCCTGGTTAGCCCTGTTTTTTGTCCTGGTAGTTGCCGCGGTGCCGTTGGCCTGTGGTGGGGCATCCGACTCTCCTTCTACGGCGCCGGCCACTTCTGCCCCCACCGCAATCTCGGAACCCCCAACTAGCGTGCCTACCAGCGTCCCTACCGCAGCCCCTGAGCAAGCAGGACAGACCTTCGAGTTCCCGGCCATGCCACCATGGGTAGCGAACGGGAAATACCAGCCGATGGTCCTTGCAGGAATCAACGGCTTCAATCCGGGCCAGTGGGACGTGCATTCCTGCGGCAGCCTGGCAACCTGCCTGACTCCCTCATCTTTGCAATTCAATGGCCTGGTCTATCACGACCCCAACGACCCGATCGAACTCATTTGCGACCTTTGCGAGAGCTGGGAGGTGAGTGCCGATGGTATGACCTACACCTTCAAGCTCCGCGAGGCTAACTGGCACGACGGCCGGCCAGTTACCGCGGCAGACATCAAGTTCTCATTGGACCGGATCGCCGATCCGGACGCGGTCAGGTCTAGGACCGGGGCCATGAAGACCTTCTATGAGCCGGGAACGGCGGAGGTGGTGGACGACCTGACCGTGACGGTGCCCATCAGGTTCCCGGGCCCCCTCTTCATCATCAACCTTTCGTCCGAATACATGAAGATGTACCCCAAGCATGCTACCGAAAACCTCACCCCTGACGAAGCCACAGCCCCGGGATTTTTGGTGGGGTCCGGCGCCTGGAAATTGAAGAATTTCGAGCCCCAGGCCTCGATAGAGTACGAGCGTAATACGGACTATTTCAAGGAAGGCAGACCCTTCTTCGACGGCATGAATTTCACAATCGTCAGGGACTTCAACCGGCGGCTGGCCGCGATGCAAGTCGGCCAGGCCTTCACCACCGCCGGCCCCATGATTGGGGGCTATGGCGTATCCGATTCATTGCAAGTCCAAGCGGAAACCGACGGCCGGGTTCGCGCCCTTTTGAAGCCGGACGCATTCACTACGTCGATCATTCTACATACGAACAAACCTCCCTTCGATGACCCGCGCATGAGGCGCGCTGCTTTCTTGGCCATCGACCGGGTTGAGCTCAACGAGATTGTCCGGTGCAAGGGTGGGTTTGGCTGCCTTGGCTCGCCGATGACCTTCTTGCCCAGGATTGGCGGCTTTGATGCCGAACCGCGGGACGAATTGAGTCAGATTCCCGGCTGGCGGTCGCCCAAGGACCAGGACATAGCTGAAGCCAGGGAGTTGGCGGCCGCGGCGGGCTTCGGCGATGGTATGCAGATCGACATGAACATCTCCAGCACCTTGACTTCGATCGCCATTGCTGAAGTAGTGTCCAACCAGTTGAAGGGAACGCTAAACTTGGACATCACAATAAATGCTATGGACCGGGCCTCTTTCGGGCCCCGGTTGTTGAACGGGGAAGACCACTTTAGCCTCGCGTCATCATCACCCCTGATCCCCGACCCCTCGGACTTCCTAAACCAACACTACCTGACCAACACGGTTAAGAACCCGGAAAACTGGACGGACCCGAGGCTCAACGAGATAATCAGAGAACAAGCCGAGGAGTTGGATCCGGCCAAACGGCTGGCGCTATTCCGGGAGGTTGTGGAAATCCTCCGCAAGGGCGAAAGCCACTGGGTCCCCGGTATATGGGGTTACTCCGGAGGCCTGATGGACTACCGGCTCCAGGGTTACAACGTTCCGGAACTCGACCAGACCGTAAAACACTGGGAAGCCACCTGGTGGGACCCCGACGCAGTCAAGCCACCCTGCGCTTCCGGGGCCCTGGAAGGGTATGCTTGTTAGAGTTTCCGATCTTGCGACGCGACGGTGATGTAACACTGGTGCCCTAGGACGCAACGGTATGTCTGAGAGGGTCGGTCCGTCGCTGACCCCATGCGCCGAAGGTGTTTCGGCGCAGTCAAGTTAGAACTGGAACGGTTGACAGACGGGGATAGGGGTTCACCGTCGAGCAGTTGATCAATCCTACCGAAGAGATGTCCGCTGGCAGGACGGCGGTTTGGCCTCCGGACCACAGCCTCCCCCCGTCCCTTCGCGCTGCCATCAAACCAGGCAAACTTTGGGCAGCGTGTTGGGAATGGTCTTGGGCGGTTATAATGGCTCTGCCGGGTCAAGCGGCATTTACACCGGTACACAAAATCTGCACTTCTGGAAGGCTTTAATGCGTTGTCTCAAGTTGCTCCAACGTCCCTGGGTAGCACTGTTCCTAATCCTGGTGATCGCCGCAGTTCCGCTGGCCTGCGGTGGAGCAGCCGATGCTCCTGCTGCTACGGCGCCGCCTACCGTCGCTGCCAGCCCCACCGAGGCGCCGCCCACCAGCGTGCCTACCGCCGCCCCGGAGGAAGCGGGGCAGACTTTCACTTTCCCGGCGATGCCCGCGTGGGTGGCAAACGGGAAATATCAGCCAATGATCCTCGAAGGGATTAACGGGACCAATCCGGGCCAATGGGATGTCCATTCTTGCGGCAGCCTGGGAAGCTGCCTGACACCTTCCTCATTGCAGTTCAACGGCCTGGTCTACCACGACCCTAACGACCCAATAGAGGTTATTTGCGACCTTTGCGAAAGCTGGAAGGTGAGTCCCGATGGAATGGCCTACACTTTCACAATCCGCGAGGGTAACTGGCACGACGGGAGACCGATCACGGCGGAGGACATCAAGTTCTCCTTGGACCGGATTGTTGATCCGGACGCGACCAGGTCCAGGACCGGGGCCATGAAGACCTTCTACGAGCGGGGGACCGCGGAAGTCGTTGATGACCGGACCGTGACGGTGCCCATCAGGTTCCCGGGTCCCCTCTTTATCATCAACCTTTCGTCCGAATACATGAAGATGTACCCTAAGCACGCTACCGAAAACCTCACCCCCGACGAGGCCACGGCGCCGGGCTTTCTGGTGGGATCCGGCGCCTGGAAAGTGAAGAACTTCGAGCCTCAAGCCTCGATAGAGTACGAACGCAACACAGACTATTTCAAAGAAGGCAGGCCATTCTTCGACGGCATGCATTTCACAATCGTCAGGGACTTCAACCGGCGGCTGGCCGCCCTGCAAGTCGGTCAGGCCTTCACCACCGCCGGTCCCGCTATCGGCAGTTACGGCGTTCCCGATACCCTCAGAGTCCAGGCGGAAACCGATGGCCGGGTGCGGGCCATCATGAACCCCGACGCTTTCACCACGTCGATCATCCTGCATACGAACAAACCACCCTTTGACGACCCCAGGATGAGGCGCGCCGTATTTTTGGCCATTGACCGCGATGAGCTCAATCAGATTGTCCGGTGCCGGGGCGGGTTTGGCTGTCTGGGTTCTCCAATGACCTTCTTGCCCAGGATCGGCGGGTTTGACGCCGAACCCAGGGACGAGTTGCAGACAATTCCCGGTTGGCGGTCGCCCAAGGCAGAGGACGTAGCCGAAGCCAAGAATTTGGCCGCGGAAGCCGGCTTCGCCGATGGCTTGAAGATAGCCATGAACATCTCCACCAGTAGGGCTACGGTGTCCATGGCTGAGGTCGTGTCCGAGCAGTTGAAATCAACCCTGGGATTGGACGTCACCATCAATTCCATGGACCGGGCTTCTTTCGGGCCCCGGTTGTTGAACGGTGAGGACCACATCAGCCTTGCTTCGTCGTCACCGCTGATCCCTGACCCGTCGGACTTCCTGAACCAGCACTACATAACCAACACGGTAAAGAACCCGGAAAATTGGGCTGACCCCAGGGTAACCGAGATCATGGAGGAACAGGCTCGGGAGTTGGACCCGGCGAAACGGTTGGCGCTGTTCCGGGAAGTGGTGGAAATTCTTCGTAAGGGGGAAAGCCACTGGGTTCCCGGCGTTTGGGGATACTCGGGAGGCCTGATGGATTACCGGCTCCAGGGCTATAATATCCCTGAACTGGACCAGACCGTAAAACACTGGGAAGCCACCTGGTGGGACCCCGACGCGGTCAAGCCCCCCTGTGCTTCAGGAGCGCTGGAAGGGATGACCTGTTAGTGTTACCGCTCTGGCGCAGCTTGAGTCTTGGACCGCGGGAACGTGTTAGGAGGCAATAGGATGTCCGAAAGAAACGATTTGGCTCTGGTCGCTCACCTGATGCGCCGAGCCGGTTTCGGCGCAGACAAGGAAGAACTGGAAAGTCTGGCGGCCCAGGGCTATGAGGCCACCGTAGAGGAGTTGATCGACCCGCCGGAAGAGATGCCCGCCGGCAAGACCGCGGTGCTGTTGCGGTACCATCCCATCGCGCTGTTGCCTGGCGCCACTACCAATCCGGGCCAGTTCAATTGGATGTACCACATGATCACTACCAAGCGCCCCCTGCATGAAAAGATGGCGCTGTTCTGGCATCACGTGTTCGCCACCGGCAACTCCAAGATAGACAATTGCGACCAAATGATGGAGCAGTTGGTGATGTTCCGCAGGTATGGCCTGGGTAACTATCGGGACTTGCTGGTGGAGTTGGCCAAAAACCCGGCGATGATCTTCTGGCTGGACAACAACGAGAACCACCGGGACTCGGTGAACGAAAACTGGGGCCGGGAACTGCTGGAACTGTTTTCCATGGGTGTGAGCAATTACACCGAGGTGGACGTGAGGGAGGCCTCCCGGGCGTTCACCGGTTGGACCATCCAACCCCACCTGCCCCGCTCGCCCTTTGGCCGGTTCCCCTGGCAGTTTGAATACCTGGAGGAGGACCACGACGAAACCGAGAAGACCTTCCTGGGCCACACCGGCAACTTCGATGGCGAGGACATTATTGACATAATAGTCCGGCAGCCGGCCACCTCCAGGTTTATCTGCCGCCATCTGTACAACTTTTTCGTCGCGGACGACGTTCAGGTGCCGGCTTGGACGATTGAACCGTCGCCCGATGAGGACGCGCTGGCCACCATGGTCAAAGCATTCGAGGAGTCGGGATACGATATGAAGGTGGTGCTGCGCACCATGTTCAATTCAGACTTCTTCAAGAATGCCGGCTACTCCAAGATCAAAAGCCCCGCGGAAGTCGTCGTGGGCACACTGAGGATGATCGGCAACCTCCAATTCCCGGAACCCAACCTGGCCAGCATTGCGCCCGAGACCGGGTACATGGGGCAAGCCCTGCTGGACCCGCCCAGCGTTGAAGGCTGGTACACGGGGCAGGAGTGGATCAACAGCGGCTCGCTCCTGGCGCGGATCAACTATGTGGCGGACAAGGTATCCGACACCAGCATGCCGGGCATCCAATCCATCATCGGTCACATGAAGGCCGATGGAGTCGCCACGCCCGAAGACCTGGTCAACGCTTCCCTGGATCACATGGGCTTCCTGGAGTTGGGCGACGAGACCCGCCAACAATTGATGGTCCACGCCTCCGCGGGCGGCAACCTGGATTGGAGCGACGGACGCGCCGCCGGGCAGAGGGTAGGGGAAATGTTGGCTCTCATCAGCGCCACCACCGAGTACCAGTTTGGCTAGAATGCTCTGGGGCCGATCTCCGGTGCGAGCCGGTAGGAAGCGGCCCGGATACCAATACTCCAGGTTAGGAGGGGTCACACATGGCGCAGATAACAGTAGCCGCCGGTCGTTGTTGGCGGTACCGCCAGTATATCGGTCGTTCCAACGCGATGGGCGCCGGTTTCAGCCAACCGATAACGGCAGCGGCCGGGCCTTCGGGAGCCATTTACGTGGGCAGCCGGGGCGCCACGCCTTGGGGTTGGAATAAATATGTCCGCATCACCAAGACCAACTCCGACCATGACTTCATGGGGGAGTTCGGTCGGGGCGGCGAGGGCAGCGGGGAATTCGTTTGGCTCACTTCCGTGGCTTTGGACGGGGACGAAAACGTCTACGCCGCCGACGAATGGCTCAACCGCATCACCGTTTTTGACAGCGACGGCAAGCTTCTAACGACCTGGGGTGAACCGCCTCACACCGTGGAGCGCCGGAACTGGGACCCCGCCGAGCCGGCATCGGCTCAAACGATCTCCCTGAGAGACGAGTCCATCGGCTATCAGGAAGGCAAACTAAACGGTCCTTCAGGGTTGGCCTTTGACCTGGAAGGCAATCTGCTGGTAGTCAACAGCCTGGATAGCCGCATCCAGAAGTTCACCAAGGACGGCGTGTTTATCAGCGCATTCGGCGTCAAGGGAGATGGCCCCGGGGAGTTGGACATGCCCTGGGGAATCACCGTGGACAACAACGGCGATGTGTACGTTGCCGATTGGAACAACCACCGCGTCCAGAAGTTCAGCCCCGATGGGGAACACCTTCTCACCTTCGGCTCCGAGAAACGGACCGGCGTCTCCCCTGACGGCAGCACTCCCTACGAGCACGTGATTTCCGCCCGGGTGCCGGTGAACCCCAACGACCTGAACCATCCCACCGACGTGGCGGTGGACGGCGATGGGGACGTTTACGTCGCGGACTGGATGAACAACCGGCTGGTTATCTTCGATGCCGACACCAAGCCCATATCGGTAATCCGGGGCGACGCTCATGGCTTGGGGCCCTGGGCCGAGCGCACAGTGTCGGTAAATCCGGACGTGGCCAGCGCCCGGTTGCGTGCCAAAAACCCCGAAGCGGAACGGTACCTGAGGATGCCCACAAGTTGCGTTTTCGACCAGGTCGCCAACAGGCTGATTATCGTAGACACTTGGCGCAACCGACTTCAAATCTACGAGAAGGACCGCTCCTACAAGGACCCCCAATACAACATCTGAACCGCTAACCCACCCAGACCGACAAAGGCCCCCGGAAAAAAACCGGGGGCCTTTTGTTACCCAGTCCAGCGACCACCGCAAAAGCGGGAATGGCGGTGGCCGGAGACCCGCCGCATCCACCGGGAAGTTGGCAGAGGGCGTTAGTTATCAAGGCTATCGCATCCTGAAATCGGAGGACTCGCAGAATCCGAGTGCATCAAAGCGTTGGTTCTGCGGAATTCGATGGCCCCCTCCCCCGTCATTCTCGCCGCAGCGGGAATCCAGAGCCCTTTCCCTGCACCGACACCCTTATGACAACGGGGAACTGCCAGGTGTGGGCAAGCCGCACCCCTCCGGTCCCCCTTGCCGCACGACCCCGCCCTGGACACCGGAGCCTGCCGAAAGCACAAAAGGGACTCTGGATTCCCGCTGCGGCGTGAAAGACTGGAGGTGTATGCGGTCCGGTAGGAGGCGATCAAGCATCACTTTGGATGGAAGATTCGCCTGTCCCGTTAGAATGGGTTGCCGCGCCTCAGGCACCCGTCAATTCGACGATCTGCGGGTGGCCGCCTCTGCTCCCGTCGACGCCTCCGACCCCGTTGGCCCTGAGGTTTCCGGTGATGGGTCCCCTTGGATCCGTTTGTATGACATAAGCATTGCCAGCACGAGGAAGACTGCCTGCACGAGGAAAGCCATCCGCATCCCGGACACAAAGGCGTGCGGGCCATCGGCGGCTGCGGCAAGACTGGGCGGGTAGCCCATCGAAGCCATAATCAACGTGACAATGGCGGTGGTCGCCGCGATGCCTATCAGGTTGCCGGAGTTTCTGGTGAGTCCCACCAATGCCGAAACAATGCCATACCTGGTCCTCTCAACGCCGCTAAGTATGGAACTGTTGTTTGGGGAGAAGAATATCCCCATTCCGCCGCTCTGCAGCACCATCGCCGAGATCAACAACGCCAGGTGAGTGCTCTGGTTGGCCCCGGCCAGAAGAAGCATCCCAACCGTGGATATTGCCAGTCCCCCCACGGTAAACTTTCGCCAACCGTAGCGGTCGGAAAGGCGTCCGCTGAGCGGGCCCAGGGCGATGATGCACAGTGCGTTTGGCACCATGATCAGTCCTACCTGTGCCGGCGTGAATCCGATTATGGTCTGAAGGTAGAAAGGCATCAGGAAGCGCACCGAGGTGCCGCCCACAAATGTTAGGAATCCAGCCGATACCCCCAACGCAAACACGGGGCGGCGGAACAGCTTGAGGTCCAACAATGGCGACGCGGTGCGCAATTGCCACCAGATGAACGTGGCGACGAAGAAAACGAACCCTGCCGAGGAACCTGCCATTAGCGGTGAGGTGAGTCCGGCGCGATATCCGTGGGTCAGCGCCAGGAGAAGGGCCACCAGGGCGCCGGCGCACAAAAAAGCGCCCAACCAGTCAAACTGGGGCCGTTGGGTGTCCCGGTTGAAAACGTTGCCGTGTAGGATTGCCACCGATACCGCGGTCGCTACTATGGACATGGGCACGGGAATAAAGAACACGGCCCGCCAGTCGAACACGGTGATCATCAGTCCGCCCAACGCCGGCCCGACCACCGCCCCGGCCCCGATGGCGCTCATGTGAGCCCCCAGGCCCTTGCCGCGCTCGTTCGCGGGGAACAAAGAGGCCACCAAAGCCATGCCGATGCCCTGGATCATCGCTGCGCCGCAGCCTTGAATCACCATGGCGATGATCATGGTGGTCATGTTGGCCGCGGACCCGGCTAACGCACCGCCCACTGCGAATGTTGCCAGCCCTGCCATATAGACTTGCTTGCGGCCGATTATGTCGGAAAGCCGGCCCATGGGCAGGAGCAGGGCGCTGGTGGCCAGGACCTCGGCAAGGATTATCCACTGAACTGTGGGCAGGTCGGTTTGAAAGTGCAGGGCCACCGTGGGCAGTGCCACTATGGCGCTGCTGTGGGTCAACGAGGATGAGACGTTCCCGATCTCAACGGCTCCGAAGGCCCACCATTTATAGTTAGGATGATTTCTTGCCGATTTAATCATTGCGCCCGAGGCATTGTAGCGGTACGCCCCCGGATATGCGAACGCTCCCCTCACCAATTGCAATTCTTTGATTCACCCCAATGCCTACCCCGGCCCGCTTGGGTGTTGTCTTGGAACATTGTCCATGAAACCCTCGCAACCCCGTCCATACTGGTTCCTCCCTGCGCAGCGTAGCAGTGGACCGATTCCGCGCCCCGACCCCCGTCATTCTCGCCGCAGCGGGAATCCAGAGCCCTTTTAATATGCGACATGTCCTGGGAACGCAGTACCGGCCAAACGGCAACCGCGTCCGGTGTAGGTAAGCCTGACTTTTCATAAGCATTTTCTGGATTCCCACTCCGGAGAGAATCGCCATGACCCTGCTTAGGCCACACATTAGGATGAGAATGGCCTATTTTCATAGCAACCCCGTCCATCCTGGTTCCTCTGTGCGTAGCGTAGGAGTGGACCGATGGCGCGCCCCGACCCCCGTCACTCTCGCCGCAGCGGGAATCCAGAGCCCTCTTTATCATGCGACTTGTCCGGGGAACGCAGTAACGGCCAAACGGCAACGGCGTTCGGTGTATGCAAGCCCGGCTCCTCAAAAGCATTTTCTGGATCCCCGCCGCAGCAGGAATAAAGAGGAGGCGGCTGTTGCACCCTACACCTTGGTCAGCGCGTCCCTAAAGGTTCCTCTCTGCGTAGCAGAAGGCGAGTATGCGCCCTCGTGGACTCTCGATTTTGCAGAAGACGCAGAGGTGATGCTGCTCCAATAGCGATTGAGAGTGTGCGCCAGACGTCAACTTTGACGCTTGCCCGGCTGACGCCTACAATTTGGCCCCTGAGTATTCGACTGCGTTGAGGAGACAACCATGCCAGACGTTATCGGTTGGCGGAAGAAATTCGGGGTTCTGGCGCCCAGCACCAACACCGTCGTGGAGCCCGACTTCTACATGATGGCGGTGCCGGGAGTCACGGCGCACATCAGCCGCATCCTGATGAGCAACGTCCGGCGCGACAACGAAGACCCGGTGGAGGCCCAGCGGAGGCAGGGTAGCCTGGCCGCTGAGATGAAGCCCACTATCGAAAGAGTCCTGACCGCTGAGCCGGACTACATGGTGATGGGAATGAGCGCGCCAACTTTCGTTGGCGGCGTAGAAGGCAACCGCCGTTGGAAGGCACAGATGCAGGACTATAGCGGCGGTCTGGGCATGGCCAATGGGGCGGAGGCCTGCGACAAGGCTCTTAAACTGCTGGGCATAAAGCGGCTTGGTGTGCTTACGCCCTACTGGCCCACGACCAGCGCCCATGTGGTCCAATTCTTTACCGAGGCCGGGTTCGAAGTGGTGGCTCAAAAGGACCTCCGATGCCCCACGCCGGTTTCCATCGCTCATGTCACGGTGGACCAGTGCCGGGAGGCCTTGTTGGAGGTCAACTCCCCGGAGGTTGAGGCCATCGTCCAGTGCGGCACCGACCTGAACATGGTGCGCCTTGCCGATGAGGCCGAGCGCTGGCTGGGCAAACCTGTTATATCGATCAACGCCGCCATTTGGTGGATGGCCCTCCGGGACAACGATATTTCGGACCAGTTGCATGGCTTCGGCAGGTTGCTCCGGGAGTTCTGACCCGGCATAAGGCCTGTGATTGGTCCAGCATGATATATCAACGACACGGCCGGTAAAGGCTGGGAGGTTGCCATGGACCTGGTAATCCGTAATGCGCGGCTAATCGATGGCACGGGTTCCGCGCCGATACCGCGGGTCAGCGTCGAAGTCGCCAATGGCGCGATCAGTTGGATCGGAGAGGAGAGCGCCAGGCCGGCGAGACGTCTGCACCATGAGGACATCAACGGCGACGGCCTAACTTTAATTCCCGGGCTGATGGACTGTCACGAGCACTTTGCCGGCGACGGCGGCCCCGTCAACACCGAGCGGAACCGCAGCGATACGCCGGAAGGTTATGCCCTGATGGTGGCCGGCAATGCCAAAAGGGCGCTAATGTCCGGAGTGACCTCGGCCCGTGACGTGGGCTCGCCCTACGGAGTCACCATCCGCGTTGCCCGGGAAACTGCGTCGGGCGCGGTGTTGGGTCCACGAATCGTCGCTTCCGGCGAATGGCTTTCCTTTCCGGGCACCACCTGGGTCCCCGGCGTGGGCACCCGGCTCAGCCGGCGCGTGGAGACCATGGAGGACATGGTTATGGCCATTCAGGAGCAGATCGAGATGGGCGCCGGATTGATCAAGGTTGGGGCCAACGGCCGCCGTCCCGACGGCGAGTATTACGGCAGCTTGGGCCCCGAAGTCCTGGACGCGGCAGTTCGTACGGCCCACGGTGGTGGACTGAAAATCGCCGCCCACTGCATTGGCTTCGAAGCCAGTAGGCAGGCCGTAGAGGCCGGAATAGACTCAATTGAACACGGTACTCACCTGGAAGAGGAAACTGTCTCCCTCATGGCCCAACAGGGAACTTACCTGGTGCCGACCTTTTCGACCTGGGATATTCGGGAGCGTATGGATAGCGGGGACGGGGCTTCCCGGGACCAGGTCACCGACAATCTGGAACGGAAGGAGAATTCCCTGGCAAGCTTCAAACGGGCGATGGACGCCGGGGTGAAAATAGCAACCGGGACCGACGCCGGCGGTTCGCCGGTGCGCCACGGTTTCGTCGCCCGGGAGATCGAGCTCATGGTCCAGGAGGGCATGAGCCCGCAAGCCGCGTTGGAGGCATCGACCCGTGTTGCCGCCGATCTGCTTGGCATCCTGGACTTGACGGGGACCATAGAGGTGGGCAAGCGGGCCGATATGGTTTTGGTGGATGGCGACCCGCATTCGGACCCGTCGGCGTTGCGCAACGTCTGGGCTGTGTTCCTGGGAGGGCGGCGGGTGCTGTAACCCCTGCGGCTCGGCCGCAAGTTCCGGGTAGTCTTCCTACCCGATCGGGGGCCTCATCGTATGCCAGTCGGTGTTTTGCTGATGGCCATAGGCGACGTTGAACACGGTTTGTTCGTGGAAGGGACGCCCGCCGATTTGCAGCCCGATGGGCAGATTGGACGCCGTGAACCCGCAGCAAAGGCTCAGCGCCGGTGAACTGGCCAGGCTGAACGTAGTCGTCATCCCCGAACGGTTGCGGTTGGCATTCTCCTTGGCGTCGATGACCGGGTCCGGTTCGACCTTGGGCGCCGCTGTCCCCATCGTGGGCATCACCAAAACATCGTGCTGGGTTAGCGCCGCCAACACCTGCTGCCGCAGCATCTCCCTCAGCTTCAGCGCCTTGTAGTAAGCCAGCGCCGGCGTCAGGCTCCACGTCAGGTAGGAAATTCGGTTGTCGTGGTTGATTTCCTGCAGCCGTTCTCGGATCAAATCCCGGTAAATGGTCGGCGCTTCCACTCTCAGAACGCTGGAGATTGTGTTGGCGTGGCTGGCAAGGGGAATTGACACCTCTTCCACCTCCGCCCCCAGGTCCGCCAGGGTGCCTGCCGCCCTGGACACGGCTTCCCGTACCTCGGCATCCACCAGATCGGTGTACAGTAGTTCCCGCACCAAGCCGATCTTTACTCCTGCCAAGTTGCCGTTCAGGTCGGCGGCATAGTCGGGCACGGGAACGTCCCAGGTGTAGGCGTCATTGGGGTCCCGGCCGGCAATCGCCCCGAGTGTAATGGCGCAATCTTCCACGGTGCGGGTTAGCGGGCCGATGGTGTCCATGGACCACATCCCCGGCCTCAACCCGTAGCGGCTCACGCGGCCCCAGGTGGGCCTCAGTCCCACCAGCCCGCACCAGGCGGCGGGGCCCCGCACCGAACCTCCGGTGTCTTCACCCAGGGACGCCGCGCACAGGAATGCCGCGGTTGCGCCGCCGGACCCGCTGCTGGAACCGCCGGTGAAACGCTCCAGGTCCCACGGGTTGCGGGCCGTGTCAAACGCATGGGACAGGCTGGTGGTGCCAAACTCGGTCATGTTAAGTTTGCCCATCAGTATTGCGCCGGCCGCTTTCAGCCTGGCGACCACCGTGGCGTCATGGTCGGGCACGAAGTCGTTGAATATAGGCGTGCCGGATGTTGTCCGAATTCCGGCGGTGTTCAGCTGGTCCTTTACCGCCACCGGAACGCCGTGCATCGGTCCCAAGTATTCTCCCCGCGCCAAGGCTGCTTCCGATTCCCGGGCGGCCTGGAGCGCTTCGTCCCGGCAGACCGTGAGGTAGGCGTACAGCCGCCCGTTCAGGGAATCGATGCGGTCCAGGTAGCTTTCCACCACCTCCACCGGGGACAGGCTTCGGTCTTTGATCAACGCGGCTAACTGGGAAACGGACAAGAATGGGATTTCGTTGCGGTCCATCCAATCACCTCGCAGAAACGATGGGTCGGGGTCAGTCACACCGGAGCAGGTGCGCTGCTCCTCGGGCAATGTAAGTATCGGCGAGCGCGCCAACAGACGCAAGTGCCGTTCGCCGCCCCTGCTACCGGCGATATTCATCGCCGCAGTCACCGATGAGGTCATAAAGGTTCCGGGATTTGGCCAGGACGTCATCAATCCGGGCCAGGTCGTCGGGTTCCATGGTGAAGTCAAACACCCTGGCGTTGGCCTCCCGGTTGTCGGAAACCCCAAGGCGCACACCCACTATCGCGCCGGCCACCTCCGGGCGGTCTAAAACGTAGCGGACCGCCAGGTTCGCCACGCTAACTTGGCGCTGGTCGCTGATTGCCTTCAGTACTCCAAGCAGATCCTGGAATAGCTCCCAACCTCCCCAGGCGTCGACCATTTGCTTGTACTTCTTCAATGAGACAGTCGTAAGCTCTCTTGCGCCGGGCTCCGGTTGCCCCAGGAACCGTTCCGACAACAGGCCCCCGCATAGCGTCCCGTAGGCCAGCAGGTGGACTTCATGGTCTTGGCAAAACTCGACCATCCGCACTTCCGGCCTTCGATCGATAATGGAATATTGGACCTGATTGGACACCACCCGTATGCCCTCGTCGGAAATCCGCGATAGCCGTTGGGTGTCAAAATTGGTCAACCCCAGGTGCCGGATTTTACCGGCATCCCGCATGTCGGATAGGTGCGCCAGGGCGTCCAGGTAATTCTCATCCTGATAGTCCCACCAGTGGAACTGCAACAGGTCAATGGCATCCACGTCCATCCGCCGCAGGGAGATGCCAATATTGTTTTCCACGATCTGCCGGGTCATGGGCCCTGGGGCCGGGACCCACTTGGTGAAGGCCTGGAAAGTCGGAAAATCCTGTTCGCCTCGGTCAGCCAACAAGCGGCGTCGGAATTCCCCAATAAAGTCTTCGGCCGGGCCGTAGTGGTCTGCCAGATCCCAGGTGGTAAACCCTGAATCCAGGTAAGAAAACATCGCTTGGACGGCGGCCTCGGGATCGATGCGCCCGTGGGCGCCGGAGACCTGCCACATGCCGTTAAGTATTCGGCAGATGCTCAAGTCCCCGGTTAGGTCAAATCGGCTGGAATCCGGAAGTTCCATTTCAGTCTCCATCCAGGATCACTGCGTGATTCGGCGTGCTCGACCGGTGTCGGGGAGCGTAGTACCCCGGCTGTCCGCCGCCGGAGTTTTAGCCAAGTGTACCATTCGCAATAACAAGCACGGCGTCAACCTTCAGGGTCTTTGAGTTGCCATTGAATCCCCCACCCGTCATTCTCGCCGCAGCGGGAATCCAGAACTCTTTTTGTCCTTGAAGCACCTTCCGGTGTCCAGCGCATGGCCATGCGGTAAAGGCAACGGCAGGGGCGAGGCTTGCCCAAACCTGGTGTGTCCCCGTTACCATAGTCGTGCCGGCGCACGGGAAGCGCTCCGGATTCCCGCTGCGGCGAGAATCACGGGAGGTGGGCGCGGCCGGTTAAACGGCGATCAACCGTCACTTTGTATCCGGGATTCGCGGTCACATTAGAATGTGAATACCGTGAGTCAACCATCAGGGCAATCGCATCTTAACCAGGCAGGACTTTGAGCAGGTAGTCACCACGCCAGCCGGCGTTGGGGCGTTTGCCTTGGATACCGGTTTTGGGGCTGGACGCCTTCTTGAGCAGGTTGTGGGAAATCTGGCGTAGGGTGTCCAGGTTTTGGGGAGCATGGTCCTTCCGGACCCGGCGTTGTTCCTCACGAAAGCTCACGTGCAAGGTCGAGTGCAGTGAATCCTCGAGGCTCCAATGTTGCCGTACCGCCTCCAGCATCTTCTCGGCCGGGGCCCTCAGGCTGCTGATGTAGTAGCGGGACTGGACCGTGTCCCCGTCCCCTGTTTGCGGTGCGCCCGCCATCGCGAGACGGCAATATAGTTCCCACGCAGAGCGCTCAGATACTGCCTCACAGGGACGGGACTGCCGCTGGAGATAACCGCGATTTCGTTCGTCTAATTGGTTCCAGGTAACCTTTAACACGCTGAATCCCAAGAGCCGGACCCAGGTCCAAGATTCTCAGCTTCGCCACGAAAGGACCCAATTGTAAGCTGACCTTTTCGATATCATCCAAGCACCTTCCGGAATGAATGTCGGAGGACTGAAGAGAGCACGGATATGTAGATCGTGAATTGAAGGATGACCTAGCTGGTCCCACTGATCAAGAAGTTCAATCAACTGACCACAAGCCGCATCATTCCCGTAAACCACCACTCGTTCAGGGTGTCCATCCGATAGCACAGCGGCGCTCATGCTGTCGATGTCAATAAGCCCATAACCGAAACCTCGGAAAAGACTGCTCTGAGACGATGAAAAAACGCTAAAGATTCTTGGGTCAACCGTAAGGAACATGTAGAGGCCGGACAAGATGTTCTGAGTATGAAATTGCCCTTCTAGGGAGCGCCCGGTTTCGCGGAGCATGACATCATGGGTAAACAGCCGGTTTAAGTCCCGACGGTAAGTCTGGTCGTCCCACTCCAATCCTATAGTCATTTGCAGGGAGTCGTCGGGAGGAACGCCAATTGGGAAATATCCTTCGGCTCTTTGCCCAATCCCGCGAATCGGAATAAACGTACATAGTGCCGCAGACAAGCCGTTAAGCTCACCGTTTCGCTTTTCAAGCGCCACACTTAAACTGAATCCTTTGAACCATAGCGGGATTACGATTATCCCACCATCCTTCAACTGATCAACCCAATGAGGTGAAACATCGTAGGCGCCCACGGTTACTATAATACGATCATAAGGTTGGTCTCCGGAAAAGCCTTCGAATCCATCCCCACATATGCACTTGACATTGTCGTACCCAGTTTTGGTTAAGTTCCCGGCGGCCTCATCTATAATGTCCTGGTCAATGTCCACAGTGATGACGCTACCGCTTTCGCCGACGATATGAGCCAAGATTGCTGCGTTGTAGCCCGTACCCGAACCTATTTCCAGCACCCGAGCGCCGGGTTCCAAGCCTAATTGCTCGATCATGATAGCCATCATTCGGGGTTGAGTTGAAGAACTAATAGGTGTTCCGGCATCCCAACGAATAAAAACCGGTTGGTCTGAATAGGCAGTAGCGATATCGACCCTTGGGACAAATAAGTGACGCGGTACTTTTTCGAAAGCTTGCCGTGCTGCCCGGCTACCAATAGCGCCCCGCTCAAGGAGGTTTTGAACCAGGACGCTTCGTAGGTTCTCGGCATCTTCCTGTTTTCTTGATTCGGTTGACATCCAACGCTCCTTCCAAGGCGCAAAAAATTCGGGATTTCTTAATTCGTGAACATCGGCCAATGTGCCCAAACCTCATTCATTCTCCCACCAAATCGCCTCGGGAGAGTACTTAGCATTTAAGCAGCAGAATAAAGGCACGTAGAATTGAGGCATTCGAGCGGTGACGACCTGCGGCGGTGGTGGCGCATGAGGAGGAAGTTGCGGAAGTGGCCCGGTGGTCTGAGGGGATTGAACGGACGCACCGGTGCGTTGCAGGACGATTCCGGCGCCCCGAACGACGCCGGCAGGCGCTGGACTATCTGAAAGGGCTGCTCAGCCCAGTGGAGCGCGGGAACGGTTGGCAGCTTGCGGAGCAGGCGGGGGACGCCACCCACGCCGGGGTGCGGCGCCTTCTGTCCACATACCGCTGGGCTGCGGACCTGGTCCGCTACGACCTGAGAAGCTGGGCGCTGGGGCGACCGGGTGATGCCGATGGGGTGCTCCTGGTGGACGAAACCGGATTCCCGACGAATGGGAACACGGCGGAAAGAGTGCAGCGTTAGTGCGGCGGGACGGCGGGACGGCGGGACGGCGGGACGGCGGGTCGGATCGAAAACTGTCAGATCAGAGCGGTCCAACATCGCAAATGGCTGTGCCACTTTCGGACTCTATCCAAACCAATCCGAAAGATTCTTGATCTTGGGAGTAAAGGAAAGGCCCAAGTTTGGACCTTGGGCCTCATCGCCTGAGAGAAAGTAAACTGCCAAGTGTTTTAGCTACGCATTAGCAAGTTGGTTTAACTCGCTAGGGCAGTAACGTCATTGATGTAGCGGTCTACAGAGTAAAGAAGATTTACGTCCTCTTCGTCAAACTTGCCATGATAGAAGCAATCACCATGCAAAGAGCCTTGGATATGGTAATAACGGGGAAGTATTTGCCAATCCCGAATTCGCCCATCAATTTTCGCTAGCTGTTTTAGCCTATCAGTAGTATGCGAACTCTTTTCAGGCTCCAGGTTCATCCGGGCCAAGATGCAAGCGTCCGAAGCCCTCCGAGTCGCGCACCACGCCTTTTCCGCAGCATCTCGAAAATCACCAGCTTCCAGCCTCTCTATCACCGCATGGTACAGTTGCCGAGCATCTTCAAAAATCTCTTGTGCGGGATTGGTGATGGTCATTGAGCGCCCCTAAGCACTTGCCGTCTATTGCTGGAGATACCATGCGGGTACACCCTAACTGTTGACATTAACCCCGCTAACGGGGCTATTATCAAGCTCGGCCTCTGGTCTGGTTGAGCGCGTGGGCTGGCTTAGGCTTGTTTATTTTGGGTTATAATCCCCAAAGGAAAGGGCCCAAGCTATAAGCTTGGGCCTCAATGCCTGAGAGTTCATCCGGCTCCCACTAGGAAGGGAAAGTCCGGGTTCACACGACGGTCTACCGGCTGGCGACTGCGACCGCGTTCAACTCGCGAATAGCGTTGGCCGTTTCCGGGGTGGCTGGCTTGCCCATCTCGACGTTTTTGGCCACTTCGAAAGACCGACTTACGTCTGCCATAACCTCTTCGTCCGATTGGTCAATGTCGATTGGGATGCCGATCTGGGCCCACGACTGATGGCCGGTCAGCCAGAACACCTCGGTGGGGTTGTTCTCCGGATCGCGGAAGTAGCAACCGATAGCGCTCGCATGACTAACGATGCGGTCCAGCTTGTACCCGCGCTCCAGGATGCGGCCCTTGAAGTCACGTAGATCATCGAGGGAATCTACGCGCATTGAGATCTGCTGGATCCAGTGCGGGTCCTCGACCGAAGCCCGTCCGCTAATCAGCGCTATCTCGTGGTCGACGCCCTCCGGGTCCGCACTGAAAAACGCCCCGAGCTGACCTACCTTCGTCAGGGTCATCCCCATGAAATTCGCATAGAAGTCTTTCATGAGATCAAGGTCATGAACGTAGAAACCAATATGACCGAGGCCGTTGACTTTCGCTGACATATCTATCTCCTCTTCAATTTTTTGTGAGCCAACCCAATATGCCCTTTTTTCCGGTTAGACATCGGAACTGAACACCATGGCAAATGGGGTTTTTGTATTGATTACCGTGAATTATAACCCCTCTCGTTGCCTTTGGGCCAATGTGCACCTTGGCCTGGCAGGGGAATCGCACTTTAATCAGGCTCAGCTTTAGCACAGGCCATAATGCCGCGTTTCTGGCCCTCGTCACCTCCGGATTTCGTGCAGAGTCACTATTGACTGATGCCCCTCAAATCAAGATGCGATTGCCTTGCCTCAACCATGTTCAGGCCTGACGGAGACAGGCTTTTCTGCTAGAATCCCGCTGGCAAAGAGCGAAAAATTAGGGAGGTCATTATGCCTTCGTTCACGGACACTCTCAAAGTCAACGGCGAGGACATGCAGATGTACGCCAGTATCCCCAGCGGGTCCGGCCCCCATCCTGCGGTGGTTATAGCATTTCACGTAGGCGGCGTTGACGAGTTCGACAAAGCCATGGCAGACCGCTTGGCCGGTGAGGGGTACGTGGCGGTGGTCCCCGACCTATTCCATCGTCTGTCTGAAGAGGTAATGGCTGGCCCTCGCCTGGACCGGCTGGGACACCTGAGCGATCCTGACATCATAGCCGACATCAACGCGTCGGTTGATTTCTTGAATGGTCAATCCACCGTGGACAGCGACAGAATCGGGATAACCGGGTTTTGCATGGGCGGGCGCGTCGTGTGGTTGATGGCCGCCTCCAACCCGATCTTTAAAGCAGCGACTCCTTTCTACGGCGGCGGCATCATGGACCCTTGGGGCGCAGCCACCGTCTCTCCCTTCGACTTGTCTGCCGGCATTCAATGTCCCATACTTTTCCACTTCGGCGCCACCGACGGTAATCCGTCACCGGACGACCAGGTGAAGCTTGATGCGGAATTGACCCGTTTGGGGAAGGAGCATACTTTCTACTCCTACGACGGTGCAGGCCACGCTTTCATGGACTTCACTAACGCTGAACGCTATCACGAGGCATCCAGTGAGGCTGCATGGCCCCGCACGCTGGAGTTTTTTGCTACCCACCTCAAGAGTGCGGCGGTAGCCAGCTAGACCAAAACCCCTGGATTGCGCCGGGTAAACCAAGGACAGTGGCCGGACCCTCTCGCTTGAATGGTCCGGCTTTCCATTTATCCAAAAGCAGCAATGGGTCGGAACGGCAAAGCCGACCTACCGCTGCCCGATGAACTCCAGCACCAACCGGTTCCAGGTCTCCGGCTGCTCCCAGAAAGCGGAGTGTCCCGCCTCAAGGACCGATGCCGTTTGACAGCCGGGTATGTGGGCCGCGAACAACCGCATCAACGCCGGGGGCGAAAGCAAGTCTGCGCCTCCCATCAAGACCAGCGTCGGGACCGACAGGCTCTCCAACCGCTCGTAGGTTATCGGGACCAGCGGCGGTTGCCTGGCGCCATGAACCCCATCGGGGCGGGTGGCGTCCTCAATCGCCAGCCAACGGCGGACTCCCTCGGGATTCATGCCTCGGTACGATGGGCCAAGCTCCCGCAGCTCAACCGGCAGGTTCTGAATCTCCGGCGGACGCAGCCGTTGTTGGACCTCCAGGTATTCCGCGTCCTGTACCCCGCCGATGGTGTTGGCGGCCACTAAGCTTCTGACCCGTTCCGGATGGGATAACGCATAGTCCAACCCGACAATACCGCCCGCCGCCGTGGCCACCAGGTGGCAGCGGTCCAGCCCCAGGTGTTCCAGCAGGCCATGTAAGTCTCCGCTAGGGTCGCCCGGCTGCGCTCCCGTTGGTGTTGGGCGGGACCTTCCCCAACCTCTGCGGTCGTAGGCCACGCACCGGAAGCCGGCCGCGGTGAACGCAGGCGTCTGATTGATCCAACAGTCGCTGGTCCCCGATGCGGCATGCAAGAAGACCACCGCCGCGCCGCTGCCGCCGGTGTCCTGGAACCACAGGTCAACTCCGGGTAGCTCTACGTAGGGCATTAAGGGAACCCCTCCTATCAGAAGCAGCGCGTTGTACGGCCGGGATGTTAGCTTGGGTCGTGAATTACGTCAATTGCGGCGTGGAAGTCTGGAACATGGTCCAGGGTCTCACAAACCTCCCACGGAATTGGGATGGGCAATCGCACCCGAGATTATAGCCAATCCGCCCATACACTTCGCTCTGCGTGGCAGAAGGGCCTCAGGCCCCTAAGGTCTTTCGATTATCATCGAATCCCACGTCGCTTTTGCCGCAACGGAAATCTGGAGCCCATCTTGACTCCTACTTCCGCCATTCTCGCCGCAACGGGAATCCAGAGCCCTTTTCCCCATCCAACCTGGTGCGTGTCTGCAGGAATGTTCCAGGTGGGACGTCGACCTGTCCACCCGGTGCGTCTTAGTTGGCATAACAGTCTTGGCACATAGTCAGGGTTCTGGATTCCCGCTGCGGCGAGAATGACGGGGGACAATCGAAAGACCATATTCAGGTCCCGCCTGTTCTTGCGGGCCGGTCTTTTATGGGGCATACTCGGTTCCAACAGAGGCTCCCGGACGGTCAATCGAGCCATGGTGCCGCCCTCAACGGGCCATCGGCCGGGACTGATCGTTCGCCGGAGCAAATCCGGGAGAGGAGGTTTCTTCCATGGCAACTACCACGCGTGAGTCCGAGCGGGTTTGGGAGCCTACGGAAACAGTGTTGATCTCTGCTGACTCCCACATCCTCGAGCCGGTGGACTTGTGGGCTCGGCAAATGCCGGCAAACCTGCGGTCCGAAATCCCGGAATTTGCTCGTCAGGCAGCGGGTAATAAGCCCGGAGGCACAGACCCCAAAGAACGGGTAAAGGAGATGGCCTCCGACGGCGTTAGCGGTGAGTTTTTGTATCCCACCCTCGGCCTGCGGCTGTTCGCCGTGGAAAACCAGGAGGCGCAGGAAACCGCCTTTCGCATCGGCAACGATTACATGGCCGAGTATTGTTCAGAGGCTCCGGACCGGCTTTGGGGAGCGCCCATGATTTCTTGCTACAACATTCCCAACGCCATACGCGAGTTGGAACGGTGCAAGAAAATGGGCCTCAAGGGAGCCCTCATCTGGCAGGTTCCGCCGGAGCACCTGCGTTTCACCACCGGTCACTACGACGACCTGTGGGCCGCTGCCGAAGACCTGGAAATGCCGGTGAGCCTGCACATCCTCAGCGGGTTCAACTACAGCAGCCAGCGCGGGCCCCGCACACCCATTGAGGCCCACCGCAACAGCGTGAACACCAAGGTTCACGACGCAATGACCACCGTTTTTGACCTGGTGTTCTCCGGGGCGTTGCAGCGTTTCCCCAACCTGAAATTCGTGCTGGTGGAGAACGAGGTCGGCTGGATCCCATTTCTGTCCTACCAGTGGGACCGTTACGCTCAACGTTTCGGCTCCGACCGCCCTGTTCCCATCGACCAACCGCCCAGCTTCTATGTTAACCGGCAGGTTTACGCCACGTTTATCGACGACCTCCCCGGTGCGCAGGCGGTTTCTTTCTGGGGGCAGGACAACTGGATGTGGTCCAATGACTATCCCCACGGGGCCTCGACCTGGCCGAATTCCCGGGAACTCATTGCCCGTGACCTGGGTCATCTGGAGCCCGAAGTCTTTCGGAAAGTGGTCAGGGACAACGTGGTCCGCCTTTACAACTTGCCGCCGGTGTCCCGAAATCCGGAGTAGTCAGCCACACTCCCGGCCCGCCGTTATGCCCGGCCCAATAAAATTTTAGGATGGTGCGCCATGACCAGTGAAACTAAAGCAGCCCCGAAAGCGTCTGTTTTCTCCCTCGAGTCGCCCTACCTCTCCGCGGGTAGGATCAATATCCCCTTGGCGGAGACCGAAGACCTGTGGCTTAGCTTGAAGACCAACGCTGAGGGAGGCGAAAACGCCATTCACACCCACGTCAAGGAGGACCACGCCTTCGTCGTTCTTGAGGGGCAGGTCACCTTCTTCGACGAGCAGGGCAACGAAACGGTCCTGGAGAAGTATCAAGGTATCATGCTGCCCAAGGGCGCCTACTACCGCTACCTGAACACCGGGGGCGAGAACCTGTTCTTGCTGCGGATGGGCGCAGGAGCCCGGGGAGGGCAGCAGGGCGACTCTCGGCTCGGCCCTGACGGAAAACCTCTGGCTGGGAACGCCGTAGAAAACCACCACGTGGACGGTGTGGCGATACCGGGCCGGTTCTTCGGCCGCTAGCAGACCGGAGACCGCTAACGGACCGGGGACGACGAAGCCCGATGCGGCGGGGCCGCCGATGGGCTGGAATCTGACGACCTGGTCCCGGTGTTGGGTTCTGCTGCGTGGGGTTCTGCTGAAGGCTCCTCCGGCGACGGTGGTTGCCCATGTTCACCCCGGTATCACCGGGCTTTCGGTGCGAGGGCCAATCCCAACGTGTGAGCGGCAACTGTCGCCGCCGGAGCAATTGAGGTTCGTTATTGAGGCCGGGTATCGAGGATAGTTAATGAAGGCATCTTATTTCGGTTCAATGGGGTATGCGGAACGGCATAAGTACCCCGCCGGTTGGCCTGCTCCCCCCAGCTATCAAGACCCCAAGATATCCATGCAGACCTACCGGGATGGCATGGAGGAGTGCGAATTCGCCGAATCGGTGGGCTTTGACTGGATCAGCCTGTCGGAGCACCACTACTCCGGCAACCGGACCACCCCCAACCCGGTGGTCATGGCCGCGGCCGTGGCAGAACGTTGCAAGACGGCTAAAATCGCCCTCTTGGGCCAGTTGCTTCCCCTGCTCAATCCTGTCCGCGCCGCCGAGGAAATCGGGATGCTCGACATCCTAACCGGCGGGCGCGTCGTTATGGCGTTCATGCGCGGCGTCGTGACCGAAGACCAGGTGTATGGCGTGAACCCCGCGGAGGGCCGGGCCAGGCTTCTTGAAGGGATGGACTTGGTGTTCAAGGCCTTGACCGAGCCCCAGCCCTTTGGCTGGGAAGGCCGCTACTACCAGTACCGCACCGTGTCGGTGTGGCCCAAGCCGGTGCAGCAACCCATGCCTCAGGTACTGGTGGCGTCCCGGAGCGAAGACACGGTCCGTTTCGCCGCTGACCGCCGCCTTGGTCTGGGCGTTTCCTACGACCGGGTCGACCATGTTGCCGCGGTCACCGACAAGTATCGGCAATGGTGTCAGGAAGCAGGCTGGCAGCCTGAACCCGATCAGGTGGTATACCGGGGCAGCATCTGTCTCGGTGAAACGGACCAACAGGCGGAAAGACTGCTGGAGCTCATGGGTTCGGGCGCCGGAGGACGCGGCACGTCAATGGGCCGGAACATCGACCGGCAGGTGCAGGCGGCCCGCGCCGGACGGACCTTCGACCGGCGCGCCGCGGAGAACCCGTCGACCAGCGCGGCCCCGGTGCAAGGAGACGCGGTACGGGATGCCAGGCGCTTGGTAAGCTTCATCGGCGGGCCGGACACCGTGGTCCAGCAGTTGAAGGAGTTCCATGACCAGTGCGGCATCGGGGTTGTGGACTTCGGTTTCCAACAGCCGGGCATCAGCCATCAGGAAGTGATGAACGAGATAGAGTTGTTCGGACGGGAAGTCCTCCCCCAAATCAGGGAGTTTTGATCCCCATGCCATCCGGAGCGACTTGGGAAAGGATGAGGTAAGCCGGACTATCGCATTCTAAAACCCAAATAATCGCTGGCTCCCTTCCCACCTCCCGTCATTCTCGCCGCAGCGGGAATCCAGAGCCCCTTCCGTCCCCAACTCCCGTCATACTATGAAAAGGCTATCCTCATCCTCACGGGTGGCTTTGCCAAATCCATTCGTCATTCTCGCCGCAGCGGGAATCCAGAGCCCCCGTCATGCGCCAAGACGGTTATGCCAGCTAACACGCGCCGGGTGCACAGTCCGACCTCCCACCTGGACCATTCCTACAGACTCGCATCAGGTTGGATGGGAGAAAGAACTCTGGATGCCCGCTGCGGCGACAAAGACTGGAGTTGGCCACAGTCAAAGAAGAGGGAAGTCAAGCATCACCTTGAATGAGAGACCCCCCAGTCACGTCAGAATGTGGTTGCCCTGACCAGGGAGGCCCCCACGGAAGGCAGGCAGCCGGCGTCAACTGCTTGTAACTGCCTGCCCTGTCCGCGGCGTGTCCCAAATATTGAGACCGACTGGTTAGCGGACCGGCCTGCTCAATCCGCTCCCGAAACCGGGGTTAGGGCTTAGGTATCCAGGGTCGTCGGATGGTAAACGTCCTCGACCGTAATGGGCTTGGTGATCAGTCCCTGCTCCAATGACCCTTGGAACAAACGGTTCAACATTGGCCGCATATTCTTGATGCCGAAAGGATACGGGTCGCCTCCAAAGACCTCCGCTTGCTCCTGGAACTCGGCGTCCTGGAAGTACAGGTAAGGCGATTCCTGCTGGCGGGCCCGCTGGAAGGCCACCTCTTTGGACCTTTGGAATGCCCTGTAAAGCTCCATGGGCACCCAGGGATTCTCCTTCACGATGTGGTTCTGGATTATCACGTGGTGGTTGGTATGGTGGAACCCGGTCTTTTGATAATGCTCGCTGATTACCGCTTTCCCGCTGTCTGGCAGCAACCGGCGAACGTTGGGATTCCCCAAGGCCTGGGAGGCGGGCAGACCCCGGACCGCGTCCACTTCTCCGCTCTCCAGCGCGGCGCCCGCGTCCAGCCCTTCGGGGTGCCAGGTGACGTTCACGCCCACCGGCGGCTGCTTGTCCAACCCTAGCTCCATCCCGTGGCTTTCCCCGCGGGGACGGATGTTGTGCCAGTCAATGTCGCTGGCCTCAATCCCGTAAAGGTCTTTCAGCAGGCATCTGAGCCAGAGGGCCGCGGTCATGTCGTAGTCCGGTGTGGCCACCCGTTTGCCTTTCAGGTCGGCCAGGGAATTTATATCCGAATCCGCTCTGACGCAAAGGTCATTCCAGCCATGAGCCCGGCTCATGAATATCGGCGCCACCGTCCAGTCCCACTTGGAGCCGTCGGTGCGTTCCCGGGCGAGTATGGTCTCGGAAATCGACATCTCCGAACAGTCCAGGTCGTCGATGGCCAGGTTGTGATAGAACAGGTTGCGGGACGGCACGAATTCCAATTCGATGCTGTCCGGTTTGACCGTCCCATCCCTCAGGGGTTGGACCCGTGGATTGCTGCCGAATCCCATGATGAGCTTTACTACCATAGTGTTCCTCCTGGTGAAATTTGTTGGGGCAACAGGCGTGCCTCCGGGGTTAGCAAAAGCAATGCCCCGGCGGCGCTTCCTTTCCTGGCTATCCAATATTGGCTATCCCAGTTGCTTGCTGACGAATTCCTTCATCACTTCAACCAGCCGGTCCAACTCCGGGCTGGGTTCGTTGCCGAAGCCGTGGGGCATTCCCGGAAACTTCTCCACCTTGGCTTGTCCTCCGGCGGCGTTGTACAAGGCTGCGAACCGGTCCACCAACTCGATGGGCGCCATTTCGTCGGCGGTGCCGTGCAGGACCAGCAACGGAGGGAGAGTTACCGTTTCCCCACGCTCCAGCATTTCCACCGGGTTGGCTTCGTGCATGCCTTCCTCACCCAGGAAATAGCCGTTGTGGCGTCCTACCAACCCGTCGTTGTTGGTTTTTTGGGCGATCAGGTACCGGTCGTATGGGTCGATTACCGGCCAGCAAGCCGCCATCCACGCCAGCGTTCCGTCCACCGAGTCCGAGCCCTCCAACGGCAGCTCGTTGTACCGCGGATCATCGGGTCGCATGGCCGAAAGCGGAACGGTGTGCCCTCCGCTGGAATACCCGATGGCGCCCAGAGAACTCGCGTCCCCATTGAATTCTCCGGCGTGCAGCTTGAGCCAGCGGGTCGCGTAGTTGGTGTCCTGCACCTGCATGGGGTAAGGGAACTCGGGGGCGACTCTCAGGCCGATGGCCGCCACCACCATCCCGCTCGCTGCCAGCGGGCGGCTGGTCAAGGGATTGTTGGTATGGTCTCCCCGGCTCCAGGCCCCGCCGTGCACACTCAGGAGAACCGGAAATGGCCCCGGTCCTTCCGGCTGGTAAATCCGGGCCTGGCGCGTGACGTCACCGACCCGGAGATGCTCCACGTCAAACTCTTTCACCGGGTAGGTTGCGGCGGGATCGTACCGGTATTCTTTCTGAGTGGTCAAAGGCTTTCTCTTTTCCGGTTTTTCCTGGGTTTTCCAGGTACCTGCCGAAATTGTACAACAGATTCCCGTCTGAAACCCGCCGCAATGCCTTCAGCCACCTATCCAACCGCACGCGCACCCACCCCCATTGTTCCCGTCGCAACGGAACTCCAGAGTCCCTTTCGCCCCTACATACTCCGCCCCGTCATTCTCGCCGCAGCGGAAATCCAAAGCCCCAACCCCCCGTCATTCTCGCCGCAGCGGGAATCCAGAGCCCTTTCCGTCATTGAACAAGGCATGGAAACAGCAGGCGCGCCTGTACCCACCCAAAAAACCTCCGCGCCCTCGGCGTCCTCGGCGTTGAAACCGCCCCCTGGCGTCACCCGCCCCTTGACACCCCCGAATGCATATCCCTAATATCGAACCAATGTTCGCTAACACAGAAAACCCGGAAGCCCCCACCCCCTCCCTCGCCGACATCGTCCGCGAGGAAACCGATGACGGCCGCCTAATAGTCCGCTTCCTCATAGAAGTGATGCAGGGCCTCCTCGAACAATCCAAGCCCTGCCACCGCCTCGACGCCGCCCGTCAACTCCTGAACCTCGGCTTCCACCCGGCCCAAACCTTGATCGACGCCAACACCCACGCCTCCCCAACCCATAAAAACCTCCGCGCCCTCGGCGTCCTCGTCGTTGAAACCGCTCCCCTGCACCAGGAATTAGCCGCCCTCATCCGGGAAGAAACCGACAACGGCCGCACAACAGTCTGTTTCCTGGTAGACGTCATGGAAGGCAACCTGCCGGACTTCAAGCCCCACCATCGCCTCTCCGCCTCCAAGGAACTCCTGCGCCGCGGCTTTGACACCCCTGTCCATCCCGACGCCGGTAGCTCAGCCGCCTTAACCGGTACAAAATCCGACCCGGAGCAATCCGCCCCGGCTGAAAAAACCACCGCGGCGCCCCGCTCCTGGACCCACATCCTGGAGGGCCGCTATGCCGGCTACCCCGCCGGCTATAACCGCTACGAAACGGAGTACGGCTCCTTTGACTTCCGGTCCTACGATGACGAGGAATACCACTTCGACACCCACGGCTCTCGGGCCCTAACGCACATCTCCGGCGGTGAGGAGGCAGCCAGCGCAGTCCACAAGACGGTCTTCGACTTCCGCTTCGCTGCCTGGAAGCTTGCCAAGGCTACCGGCCAGGACCGCGACCGCTGCGACCACCTGATCAAGATCCCCGACGACTGCCCCCAGCCCGAAAACATCTACGGCTACCAGGCCCTGCGGCAGATATTCGGCACCGAGCAGGCCGCCCGGATAGCCGCTTGGGCCGTCGCCGGCTACCACCGGAAGCAAGCCGCCCTGGCCGCCGGCCTTGGTCCCGAATCCCCGGCCCGGCCCCCGCCCCCGGACACCATCTGGGACCAACCGGCGGAGGAACTGTACCCGGAAGACCGGTCGCCGCCGGACCCGGAACCTGACGCTCCCGATGCGCCCAAGCTAACCATGCTTGAGGAATATTTAATCGACCGCCGCCGGGAGCGCGCGCGGAACGACCGGAATAACTGGGATGATGACCCGCCCGGTTTAATCTATGACCGGGTTACCATCCCCATAATACCGTGACGCCCCAACCCGGGGCGCCGCGGTCGTCTATCCTCACAACCCCCCCACGCCCAACGAAAAAGTTTTGCGCAGCTTTTCCACAAGCGGGTCCCCCACCCCAAAACCTGAACGTAACCGTTCGGACGCGCCACAAATTGACCCTTGGGACGCTCGTTACTATAATGTGTCTGGCAATCCGGCCCGGTAGTCCTGTTGAGGCGGTCCCGCCGCACTGGGAATTGCCGTTTGGGCCTTGTTTTATGCGGTGGATTATTTTCGAAGGAGCAGCCAATGGTTGAGCAACAGGCGGCGATTCTCAGGCCGGAAACCCTGATCGAAGAGTTCAAAAAGAATGGCGTAACCCACGTGGTTACCATACCGGACAGCGAAACCAACTATCTCTATGAGTTGATGAAGGAACAGGACTGGCTCACCGTCATACCCACCGCCCGGGAGGGAGAGACTTTCTCGGTCGCCCTGGGCCTCACCATAGGCGGCAAGGTGCCGGTGTGCTTGATCCAGAACACGGGCATGATGGAATCCGGCGACTCCATCCGGGGTATGGCCCTGGATGCGGGATTCCCCCTGGTGATGGTTGTCGGCTACCGGGGCTGGACCCGCCACGGAGTCATCTCGGACTCGGTCGCCAGGTACACCGAGCCTTTCCTGAACGCCTACCGCATCAACTACTTCCTCGTGGAATCAAACGAAGACGGCACTCGAATATCTTTGGCTTTCGACGAGGCCAGGGCAACCAAGCGTCCCGTCTGTATCCTCGTTGGAGACGAGTACCACGGGTTCAACCGTTAAATTTGAAGCCCAATTTCAGATAGCAGGAGTTGACTAATGTTCAGCGCGTCAGACATGTTTCAGGCTTTCGCCCAACACCGGGGCGATGCCATTGTAATACCCACGGGCACCGCTGGCCGCCACTGGCGGGAGTTCACCCAAAACGAGCCTCGGGACATGTCCCTTGGCGGAGCCATGGGGCAAACCACGTCCACCGGCTTGGGATTGGCCCTGGGCCTCCCCAACGAAAAGGTGTGCCTTTTCGATTCCGAGGGGGCCTTGCTGATGAATCTGGGTTCCCTGGCTACGGTTGCCGGGACCAAGCCCAAGAATTTTGTCCACTTCCTCATGGACAACGAATGCTACGCCACCACCGGCGGCCAGCCGGTCCCCAACTCCCAGGAGATTAACTACTCCGGGATGGCCAAAGAGGCAGGCTACGCTTCGGCCCACCACTTCGATAACCTGGAAGACTTCGCCAACAGCATTGAGGCCATCATGAAGGAAACCGGGCCTGTCTTTGTTTCCATGAAGATGGTCCCCGAAGTGGAGAACGAGCCGATTGGCATGCGGCAACGGGTGCCTCAGCGGTCCCGGGCGCAGACGATCAACGACCTGCACAAAGAACTCAGTATCTCCGGGGTCTACGGCGGTGGTCAGTAGCAGCTATGGCAGAACAGTCCTTTTCCGGCGCCACCGCCGCCCCGGAATTCCCCGCTGGCCTGGAGTGGGTAAACACCGAACGCCCCCTCTCCATGAAAGACCTGGCTGGGAAGGTGGTGATCCTGGATTTTTGGACCTACTGTTGAATTAACTGCATTCATATTTTTCCGCAGTTGCGGAAACTGGAGAACAAGTTCCGGAACGAGCTGGTGGTGGTGGGCGTCCACGCCGCCAAGTTCCCCAATGAGAAGGAAACGGTCAACCTTCAAAACGCGGTTAGGCGCTTCGACTTGGGCCACCCGGTGATCAACGACGTGGATATGGCGGTGGCCCGAGCCTACAATTTCCGGGCGTGGCCCACCCTTTGGTTCGTCGACCCGGAAGGCAAGCTCATCGGCAACCACGAAGGGGAGTTGGACTACGCCTCCTTCGAAAATCTGATGAGCCGAATGGTCGCCGAGTTTGACGCCAAGGGTTTGTTGAAGCGCTCACCGCCTCCCGGGGGCCCCGCCCCGGAACCCGCCGGCAGCCTTTCCTTCCCCGGTAAAATCCTGGCCGATGCCGCCTCAAACCGGCTTTTCATAGCTGACACCAACCACAACCGCATCCTCGTGACCGGATTGGACGGTCTGGTGCAGCAAATCATCGGCTCCGGCGAGGAAGGCTTGGCCGACGGCGCTGCAGAATCGGCCTCCTTCAATCATCCACAGGGGATGGCCCTCGCGGGCGATTCTCTTTACGTGGCGGACGCCGAAAACCACGCTTTGCGGCAGGTGGACCTGTCATCCGGTCGGGTTGTAACCATTGCCGGCACCGGCGAGCAGGGGCACCTGAGTGAAGGCCGCGGGCCGGGGCTGACCATGGCCTTGAACTCCCCTTGGGACCTGGCGCACGATGACGGCCGGTTATACATTGCCATGGCCGGGTCTCACCAACTGTGGTCCATGAGCTTGGATGACAACGAGATTGGCCCCTACGCCGGCAGCGGCCGGGAATCGCTTTCGGATGGCCCTCTGGGTTCGGCCACCCTGGCGCAGCCAAGTGGGATCACCGCAGGCGGAGGGAAGTTGTACTTCGCCGATAGCGAGACCAGCTCCGTCCGCTCCGCCGACCTCACCCCTTCGGGCCGGGTGCAGACCATCGTGGGGCTGGACCTGTTCGTGTTCGGCGACCATGACGGGACCGACCACAACGTCCGTCTGCAACACCCCATCGGAATCGCCTACCATGACGGCGGTCTGCTGGTGGCCGATACCTACAATCACAAAATCAAGAAAGTGCTGCCGCAGACTCGCAGTTCGTTTACGTTCCTGGGGACCGGCCGGGCCGGCTTCGAGGATGGCCCGGGAAAGCAGGCCCAGTTTTCCGAGCCTTGCGGCCTGAGCGTAGCCAATGGCAAGCTGTTTATCGCCGACACCAACAACCACGCCGTCAGGGTTGCGGACCTGGAATCCGGCGATGTTTCTACCCTGGAAATAACCGGCCTTTAGCCCTCAAAGGTCGGGGATCCGATGGGCGCTCGTAAATGCCCGTCGCCCCGCAGGTGATTGAGCGTCAACCGCCGCCTTCGGGCTTCCTACCCCTCTTCCCCTACACCCCGGCTGATGGTGAACACCCGGTCCAAGCCGGCCAAGTCCCGCTCAACCCCCGTTTCGGCCTCGGGAAAATACTGGCGGGCCAGTTCCTCGGCCAGCGGGACCTGCTCCGGGTCCATCTCCAGCAGAATCGACCCCTGTGGGTTTAGCCTTTCCGACGCCTGGGCGATTAGACGGGTGATTTGGTCCATGCCCTGTTCTCCGCCGTCCAGGGCAGCCACCGGTTCCCATTGGATTTCGGGCTGAAGCGTGGGTATGCGGGCAGTGGGAATATAAGGCAGGTTGGCCACGATCAGGTCCACCGGTTCCGGCAATGACTCCAATAGATCGCCGTGGCACAGGGTCACCCGGTCGGCCACATTGTGGCGGCGAATATTGTAGTTGGCCACCATCAGGGCTTTTTCGCTGGAGTCGGTGGCGTAAATCCGGGCCGCCGGTAGGTGAATCGCCAGAGTCAGGGCGATGGCCCCCGTCCCGGTCCCAACGTCGGCTATGACCAGGTGAGCCACCTCCATGCCCATCAGGGACATGAACAATGCATGCTCCACCAGTGTTTCGGTTTCCGGGCGGGGGATTAAAACGTCGGGAGTGACCAGTAGGTTTACGCCGTAGAACTCTTTATAGTTGAGGATGTAAGCTAGGGGTTCACGCTGTTTGCGCCGGTCGATTACCTGAGATAGCGTTTCCTGCTGTTGAGAAGAAACTGCCAGCTCCTGCTGCGCGAAAATGTCTTGGCGGGGCATCTGCATCACGTTCATCACCATCACCTCGGCTTCGAGCCGGGCATCGGCAATTCCGGATGCTTCTAGTGTTTGGTGGGTTTGTTGGAGGGCCTCCCTCAAGGACGGCATGAACAGTCGTTGCTCCGGAGTCAGGAAGCCCCGGCCTCCCCAAGGGCTTTCCCCTCTTCCCAAGTGGACAGGGCGTCGATAATATCGTCCAGAAACCCGTCCATGACCTTGGGAATGTCGTGGAAACTGGTGTTTACGCGGTGGTCGGTGATGCGGTCCTGGGGGTAGTTGTAGGTGCGAATCTTCTCGGACCTCTCGGCGGTGCCCACCTGGGAGCGGCGGGTTTGGGACATCTCCTGTGACTTGCGTTCCTCTTCGGCGTCAAACAGGCGGGCCCTCAACATGGCCATTGCTTTCGATTTGTTCTTGTACTGGGAACGTTCGTCCTGGCAGGTAACAGTCAACCCGGAGGGTTCATGCACGATCCGGACCGCAGTGGCTACTTTGTTTACGTTCTGCCCGCCATGCCCGCCGGCGTGAAAAATGTCAATGCGGATGGTATCCGGGTCTATTTTGATCTCAACTTCGTCGACCTGCGGCAGCACGGCAACGGTAGCCGTGGAGGTGTGGATCCGCCCCTGGGTCTCGGTTTCAGGTATCCGCTGCACCCGATGGACTCCCCGCTCGTACTTGAGGCGGCTGTAGGCGCCCTTGCCTTGCACCCCGAATACCATCTTGTTGAAACCACCCAGGGGAGACGCTGACGAGTCCATGATATCGATTTTCCAGTTGTGCAACTGGGCATAACGCGAGTAGGCCCGGTAGAGGTCGGCGGCGAAAAGGCTGGCTTCGTCTCCGCCGGTCCCCGACCTGACTTCGACGATTACGTCTCGTTCATCGTTGGGATTCTTGGGCACCAACGCGACCCTCAGGGCTCGCCCCAACTGCTCTATTTTCGTGTCGACTTCTTCCAGTTCTTCCCTGGCCATTGCCGCCAACTGGGGATCGTTTTCCGCCCGGACCATGGATTCCAGGCCCCGATGCTCTTCGGCCAATTTCTGCCATCGGCGGGATATCCCCACGAGCTCTTCCAGGGCGGCGCGTTCTTTGGCCAACGTTTGAACCCGTTCGAAGTCGGTGGCGACTTCAGGGAGCGCCATTGTGGATTCGATCTCCTCGTAGCGCTTGACGATGGGACCTAGTTTGTTAAAAATCTCGTCCAAGTATGCACCTGGTGCCGGGTAGACTCGTGAGCCGGTTCGGATAACGGATGCCGTAATCCATTGTACTCCCCGCAATATTGCGTAACAAGATGAAATTCTCCGGCGGAAAACGGTTTAACTCCCGAGCGTATTCCTGCAACCCCCGCTGGACCTCGGTCCGGGACCGGTCAGTCGGTGGGCTTGAATCCCCAATGTAAGGCTACGGCGCCGAATCCCATAGTCTTGAATCCCACCGAATTTAACCCAGCGCCCTGGAACAATTCCACAAGCCGGCCCGCGTTAGGGAAATTGGCGACCGACTGGGGCAGGTAGGTGTAGGCAGCGCGGTTGCCGGCCACAAGGTGCCCCAGCCAGGGGACCACGCGGTGAAAGTAAAACTGGATCAAACCTGCGCCAAGGGTTTTGGACATTGGAGTAAGCTCCAGGGTGACCACCCGGCCGCCGGGCAGCACCACCCGGGCCATTTCAGCCAGTGCGCTTTGAATCCCCTCGGTTCCACCGGTCCCGGGCATGTTGCGGAGGCTGAACCCAGCAATGCAGCTGGCAAAAGCCCCATCGGGGAAGGGCAGGGCAAGCGCATCCCCCAGGGCAAACTCAATTCTGCTGGAGAGACCCTTGGCGATTGATTTGGACCGGGCCAGGCGGATCATCTCCGGCAGCAGGTCCACACCTACCACGCGGTCAACTCCGGGTCGTTTCCCCGTAGTTAGGGCAAGGTCGCCGGTGCCGGTTGCCACGTCCAGGATGAGCGGGGGGAGGCTCGGGGGCAGGCCATTCGTCGCAAGGCGGGCTGTTTCATTCTTCCAGCGCCGGTGTTGCCCCCCGGTCATCAGGTCGTTCATCAGGTCGTAGCGCCCGGCGATGCCGGAGAAGAGGTCGGCTACGTACCGTTGCTTGGCCTCTCCCTTGAGCGTGACCATGGCTTCAGGCCGAGAAACTTTGGATCGGCGGCAGTTTTAGGTCCAAGGAATCGGGAGACGGGCCGGGTTCTCCGGAGTAAGTTGTCCTCATCAGCCGGAGTCTCCCCGGTATTGCATGCCTCCGGGCAATGCTTGGTCCAATCCCAGGGCCACCATGATGCGTCCAACCACGAAATCGACCACGTCTTCCACACTTTGGGGCTTCAGATAAAAAGCTGGCTCCGGGGGAATAATGACGGCCCCCATGCGGCTCAGGGTTAGCAAATTCTCCAGGTGAATGCTGTGGAGTGGGCTTTCCCGCGGCACTATCACCAGAGGGCGTTTCTCCTTCAAACAAACATCTGCTGCTCGCAGCAACAGGTTGCCCGATAGCCCGTTGGCCAGGGCGCCGATGCTGTTCATGCTGGCCGGCGCCAGCACCATGCCCGCCGTGGGGTAGGTGCCGCTGGCGATGGGCGCCCTCAAGTTGGTGTTTTGGTAAAAGGTGAATCCCGGATGCTCCTGCCACACCACCAGGTGCTCGTTAAAGGAACCAGCCATCTCTTCTTGCCACACCAGCTTAGCGCTGTTGGAGCACACCAACGCCGTCGGCGCGTCACGCCGCAGCAACTCGTCAACGGTTCGCTGGGCCAACAAGGACCCGCTGGCGCCCGAAATGCCCACAACCACCGGGCCTACCATTGCCGGGTTGAATGTTTTGTTGATTCCGGTCATGAAGGAGTAGATTCGTTGGTCGGGATGGATTCGTTGGTCGGGATGGATCGTTTGTGGAACTTGCTTAACCGGGGACACACTATTGGGATCAAAAGATAATGTCCAGCACGGTGAAGACCAGCAATACCAAGGAAATGACGCTGTTGTACCTGAAGAAAGGCGAGTTGAGCTTGGAAAGGTTGGCCGGAGTCACCAGGCTATTCTCGTATATCAAAAGCAGCGTGGCAATGGACCAACCCACGAAATAATAGACCCCCATGTCCAGCCAGATTCCCAGGGCCAGCAAGGATGCCGCGGCAATGAAATGGGCTGCTTTGGCCGTAGTCAAGGCGGCTCCGACGCCGAAACGTTTGGCAATAGAGTGGACGTTCTGGCTCCGGTCGAAGTCGACGTCAGCGCAACCGTAAATGGTGTCGAACCCCCCGGCCCAAGCAGCGACCGCCAACGACAGCAATACCGGGGGAAGGTCGAGCCTACCCGTGACGCCAATCCATGCCGCAGAGGGCGCAATGGCCAATGCCCAACCCAGAACGAAATGGCAGATCCAGGTGAAATACTTGGTGTAGGAGTAGACCACCACGTAAGCGGCGGCCACCGGCGACAGGACCAAGGCCAGTGTGTTCAATTGGGAGGCCGAATAAACCAGCACCCCGGTGGACACGGCCATCATAAGTCCCACTTCCCAGGGCTTGATCAACCCCATTGGCAGGTGACGGTTCAGAGTCCTGGGGTTAATGGAGTCTTCACGCCGGTGCACCAGCCGGTTGGCGGCCATTCCGAGAGTTCGTGCGCCGGCCATTGCCAGGTTGATCCAGATGAAATCGTGCCAGCCGGGCCAACCGCCCGCCGCAAGGATCATCCCAATGTAGGCGAAAGGCAGGGCAAACAGGGCTTCGTGGATACGAACGAAGCTCAAGTAAAGGGGGACTTTGGCGATAACAACCCCGGCGGGACCCGGCATGGCCTCGGGCGGTTGGTCTGCGCCTCTAACCGCCAAGACCGTATTCGCTCCACTTGGAGTCAACCAGGGCCTTTATGTCCGGGCTCATCACGATTTCCGGGGGCCATTCCCGTTGGCGGCCTTCCAGAACAGATTTTTCCGTTGCATCGATGCCCATCTTGCTGCCGAATTTGGGGGTTGGCGATGCGTGGTCCAGGTCGTCCAACGGTCCGGTCGTGAAGAAAACGTCGCTAGCCGGATCAATGTTGGCGGTGACCCTCCAGACAACTTCGGACACGTTTTGCACGTCCACGAAATGGTCCACGGCAATGATGGTCTTGGTTAGACTCATCAGGCCCAATCCCCATAGTCCCAAGATCACTTTGCGGGCGTGACCCGGGTACTCTTTTTTCACCGAAACAATCAGCAGGTTGTGGAACGCGCCTTCCGCCGGCATGTTGATGTCTACCACTTCCGGCATTAATACCTGAATCACCGGCAAGAAGATGCGTTCCGTGACTTTGCCCATCCAGTAGTCTTCCGATGGAGGCCGACCCACGATTATTGTGGGGTATATGGGGTCCCGGCGATGGGTGATGGCGTCAACGTGGAACACCGGGTAGGGCTCCGCCGCCGAATAATATCCCGTGTGGTCACCGAAAGGGCCCTCCGGGCGTTCGTCTCCGGGGATTACATAACCTTCGAGTACGATTTCGGCGTGGGCCGGCACCAGCAGGTCGCAGGTCTTGGCTTTGACCAGCTCAACGGCCTCCTCCCGCAGGAATCCGGCTACGGCCATTTCGTCCATGTCGGGTGGAATGGGAGCAGAGCCGGTCCAGATGGTCGCCGGGTCACCCCCTAGGGCTACCGCTACGGGCATCCGCTCCTGCTGCAAGCCTCCGCTAGCCCGGTAGTGGCTGGCGCCGACCTTGTGGGTCTGCCAGTGCAGCGCGGTCGTGTTCCGGTCGAAAACCTGGAGGCGGTAGGTGCCGTAATTCTGGACACCGGTTCGGGGGTCTTTGGTGATGACCAAGGGAAGGGTGATGTACCTCCCTCCATCCTCCGGCCAGCATTTCAAAATTGGAAACTTAAAAAGGTCTACATCTTCACCCGCCAGCACAACTTCCTGGCAGGGGGCGCGGCTCACCGTCTTGGGCTGAAACCCGCCCAAGCGTACCAATTGCCCCAAAGTCCGCACCCGGTTGATCAGTCCCTGAGGCGGGCCGTGCATCAGGCCCAGGAGGCCGTGAATCCGTTCCACCACCTCATCCAGTTGCTCCACGCCGAGCGCCCAGGCCATCCGCTTGTCGGAGGAGAAAATATTGATCAAAACCGGGGTGTCGTATCCCTTCACGTTCTGAAACAACAAGGCCGGTCCGCCGCGTTTCACCAGGCGGTCGGCAATCTCGGCAATCTCAAGGTCCCAGCTCACCTCCGTGGAGATCCGGAGAAGTTCCCCTCGCTGCTCCAGGAAGGAGATAAACTCCCGTAAGTCCTTAAAATTCATCGTGAAGAAACGCTGGTCCCGCGGCGCTTGCGGCCAGCATAAATGCGTGGAGATTTATCACCAAAAACGGCGCAACACAGCCCGCCGGGAGCGAGGCGAATGAAAACTGAGGCGTTGACCGAATGGTGGGCAGCCAAAGGGGGATATTACCTGAGGCGCACGGGGATTCAGCGTTACCGGGGGCCGCCTGGACTACGGCCCCCATGTCGTCCTATGCGATGGGTTAGTGTCAGAACTCGGACGGCTCCGTCCGGGTCTTACTGAAGCAGTCGCTGCAGTATACCGGACGGTCCCCGCGAGGCCTGAAGGGGACCATGGCGTCAGCGCCGCAATCGGCGCAGACAATTGGGTACATTTCCCGCGGCTGGTCAGAGAACGAGCCGCCCCGCTGCTCGGTGCGTCGAACTGCTCGACAACTCCGGCATCTTTTCGGTTCGTTGGAAAATCCCCGGGCGTTGAAGAATTCTTGCTCGCCCGCGGTAAAAATAAACTCACCACCACACTCCACACAGATCAATGTCCTGTCAGATAGCGCCATGGGCTGACCTCCTCAGTGATCCAACGCGGAATTGACATGGCTCAGTCGGGCAGCCAGCGCCTGGAAAGAATCTTGCCACCAGGAGGATAAAGGTGCTTGGGATAACCTGACCTGCGCCTAAGGCTGATATTATACATAGAGAACCTATATATGCAACCATCGTATATACAACCATCGAACGTGGCCGGATATAAAATCTGGTTTATGTGTGTAATCGGTCGAACTTGCTCCAAACGATGACGAATGTCGCCGATGACGAAACCAGCTGGCTAGCCCGCGGCAAGCACGAATCCTGGACCATCAATGTTCTATCCAAACAGCCGGCTCCTTGGAATGGATCTGTCTGAGTTTGACCGACTATCCAGCATTAACCGTCGGCTTGGACCAAGAAACAGGACGATGCCTTGAATACCGCCCACATGCGCCTTCCAGGCGTGACATCCATTTCGGTCAGCGATGCCCGGGTGATGTGGCACTGAAGGTTCTGGCCGCAATCCAACGTCACGGTGTAACCGGGGGGCCGCGGCTCTACAGCGGTGACTGTACCCGGTAGGCGGTTCCGCGCCGATGTCCCGGTTGGCTCGACTTCTGCCAGGATAATGTCCGAGGCGCGGATGCCGACGTTGACCCGGTCTGCCTTGGGCAATGAGCTGGTGGGATGTCCGTGGTCGCCAGGGTCCGGCTCGCTGAACGGCACTTCCAGCCTGAAATCTCCCGCGGCGCAGAACATGGTGCCGTCTTCGGCGTTACGGCTCTCCACTTCCAACTCCAAGAGGTTCTCCACTCCCACCAACCGGGCCACCCGGCCCTGGCCTGGTTGGCCCAGGACCTGTAGCGGCGGGCCGTTGGCGATCACCCGGCCCTCGTCCAACACCTGCACCCAGTCTCCCAACACCAGGGCTTCCTCCCGGTCATGGGTGACCACTACCACCGGAATCTCCCTCTGGGTCAACATGGACCGGAGTTCTCGTTGCAGGATTCGCCGCAGTTCGGGATCCAGCGAGCTGAAAGGCTCATCCAACAGCAGCAAATCCGGCCCGGGAGCCAGGGCGCGGGCCAAAGCCACCCGCTGTTGCTGTCCGCCCGACAACTCCCAAGGTTGTCTCTTTTCCAGACCGTCCAGGTGGAGCGTTTCCAACCAATACCGTACCGTTTCCTCCCGTTCTCTTGCGGGCAACCTCCGCAGACCGTAGCCAATGTTCTGGTTGACCTTCAGATGCGGGAAAAGGTGGCATTGTTGGGTCAAGTAGCCGACCCTCCTACGGTGGGCCGGCACCCAAACTCCAGCCGCCGAGTCGAAGACCACCCGGCCGCCGATCTCGATCTTTCCCTCCCTGGGCTTCGCCAAACCGGCCATAAGCTTCAGGGCGGTGGACTTGCCGGCGCCCGACGGGCCGAATAGGACCAACACCCGGGAAGGCGATAGAGACCATTGGAAATCCAGGGAAAAGCCTCCAACACTGTGCCGAAACCACCCCTCAGTCGGCTGCCCGCTCATATCCTGCCCTGCCATTCCCGGCGGGTAGCTGCGCCCAGCACCAAGAGAATCAGGAATGCCCCGGCCATCAGCAGCACCGCCAATGCTAACGCCTCGGCCAGGTTGCTTTGGAGCGAGGTCATGATGGCCAGGGGTAGTGTCTGTGTTTTGCCGGTGAGGTTGCCGGCGAAAATTATCGTCGCTCCAAACTCGGAAATCGCCCGGGCCCAGGCCAACGCCAGCCCGGCCACAATCGATGGTCCCGCCAGGGGCGCCGTTAGCCGGAAGAATGTTGCCCAAGGCGGAGAGCCTAGGGTTTGGGAAATCTCCTCGTACTCTCTGGATACCATTTGAATCCCCAGCTTGGCTGCCCTAACGTAAAAGGGAGCGGCCACGAAGACTTGGGCGAAAATCACTGCTGCGGCGGTAAAAGGCAGGTTGATTCCCAAATCCGCCAGGGCCGATCCCACAACCCCCTGGCGGCCAAAGGCCATCAGCATTGCCACGCCGGCCACCACGGGCGGCATAACGATGGGAAGTTCGATGAAGCTGTCCACCAGTCGCAGCGCCTTGGAATCGCTGCGGGCCAGCAGGTAGGCGAAGGGAGTGCCTACCAGGACCAACAGCCCCATTGAGATTGCCGACGTAGCCAGTGATAGCTTCAAGGCCGTCAAGGCGAAATCGCCGGAGAGATTTTCCAAGATCCCCCCGCCTTGCGCGGCTTTCACAATCAGGGCAACGACTGGCAAACCGATAAACAGGACATAGAGAATGCCGGCTCCTCCCCCCAGGACCGCGCCGGTTGACGTCAAAATCCGCATCAATTCCCTTCCCGGCGTCCTTCGATGGAGGCAGCAGTAGCCGGCAAGCCTTCAGGCCCGATTGGAACGAAACCGCTGTCGATCGCCGGGGGCGGCCCAAAACCGTGGGACTGCATAACCTGTTGCCCCGGTGGTGACAGGAGATAACGTATGAACCGGTCCGCCAGCCCCGGCGACCGGGCCTGAGTACGGGACGTTTCAATCGTGGCGGCGAGGTAAGTGGCTTCCGGACTGGCCTCTGGGGGAATGGGGATTTGGACCGTGTTTTCGGACACAAAGGGCGTCATGGCGTCGGTGGCGTACACGAAGCCGCGGTCGACTTCACCCAGGGCAACCTTCATGGCGACGCTCCGAACATTCGCTTCCTCGGTTGCCGTGTTGGCCAGAACTTTGTCGGCGTAACGGTCCATTTCCGAGACAAAGAGGCCGTCCAGCCTTTGAATTGCCTCTCGGGCATAGGCCCCGGCAGGGACTTCGGGCGAAGCCAGGGCAAGCGACACACCTGGGTCCGCCAAGTGCTTGAGTGCGGCCAACCCCCCTGCGCCGCTGATCCAGCGCTGGTCTTGGACCTTTTCGGACCCAGGGTTGGCTCCGTTTGGTTTAGCGGCTATCACAACCATCCGGTTGGTGGCAAAAACCACGGGCGGGCCCGCTACCAGGCCTCCCGCCGCTGCCAGTTCCATCTGCCTGGGGTCGGCCGATAGAAAAACGTCTGCTCGGGCGCCGTGCTCCAGTTGTAGACGCAACTCCTGGCTGCCCGCCAGGTTTAGTTCCACGTGTGCCTTGGGGTGGTCCAACTGGAAATCCTCGATGATGTCTGTCATAACTTCGGTGAGGGAAGAAGCGGCGAACACGGTTATGGTCTGGGGCTCCGAAAGCCCCGCCGCGTTCCCCGGGCCACAAGCCGCACCACAGATGAACAGCATTGTGGTCAACAAACCGGAGACCAGCGTCCGTCGCCGCCTCGTGCCCCAACCGGAATTGTCAACAGGAATCGCCAAGGTCAAGTATTGTAAAGTATACTTGTCATATTAACAAGTTTAGGCTACTCTTCAACAGGACCTTTCAGTTGGCATCGAATCCACCGGTCATTCTCGCCGCAGCGGGAATCCAGAGCCCTTTTTGTGGGAAATAAGGGTTATGTTGACGGAGACACGCCGTGCGTGAGACGGTCCCCGCTGCCCACGCCGCGTGTCTACGTTGCCATAACCGTGTTCGCGCTTAATCAGGGCTCTGGATTCCCGCTGCGGCGAGAATGACGGAAGACAGCCAAAAAACCTTGAGCTATCGGAAACAATGACAACTCTGAAGAACAGCCTCAAAAGCCGGCGCGTCGAGGGAGGGCTATCCCAACAGGACCTTGCCCGGCAGGCGGGGATCAGCCGCCAAGCCTACGCGTCATTGGAGTCCGGTCGGTCTATCCCGTCCACAGTGGTGGGACTCCGCTTGGCCCAGGCATTGGGTACAAAGGTGGAATCGCTGTTCAGCCTGGCTGACCAGCCATCGGCATCCCTACAGGCCCAACTAGTTGGGGAAGGAACCCGGACCGAGTCCCAGTCCGGCGGAACGCGCCGGATGGTTAAGCTAATCCCGGTGGGAGGGCGGTTATGGGCCCGCGCCGTGCCGGACGCAATGGGCGCCCGCTACGGGTTGGTCGAGGCCGACGGAGTCATTCTGCCCGGAGCCCGGCCCGTGAGTGAAGGTCCTCCCCAGGTGGAAGTGCGGCCCTTCGACCAGGGCGAAATCCAGATGCCCTGCCTGTCCTTGCTGGGTTGCGACCCGGCCATGGTCCTGCTGGAGAACGGCTTCAGGCAGCGGGGGATCAGATTCGTTTGGCAGGAGGAAAGCAGCTACGAAGCCTTGGCCGGCCTGTCCAGGGGTGAAGCCCACGTCGCTGGGTGCCATCTCCGAGATCGCGACACGGGAAATTACAATGTTTCCTGGGCCCGGCGATTGCTGCCCTTCCCCTTCACGTTGGTGACTTTCTCCACCTGGCAGCAGGGCTTGATGGTTGGTCGAGACAACCCCAAGGGCATCTCCGATCCCGGCCACCTGGCCCGGCGCGACATAAAAATCGCCAACCGCCCGAAGGGATCGGGAAGCCGAGATCTGCTGGACCGCCTGCTGGACTCTGAGGGCATACCGCCCGTGCAGGTCGAAGGGTACGAGAATGAATTCCAGGGACACCTCGACCTGGCCGCCGCCGTGGCAACCGGCATTGCCGATGCCGGGGTGGGCGTGCATGCCGCAGCAACCGCCCTTGGGCTGGAATTCCTCCCGCTGGAGGACGAGCGGTACGACCTGGCCATCCCCAACCATTTTCTGGACACACCCGGGGTTCAGGCCCTGTTGGACCTGTTGAGCGCTCCGGGATTGGGCCGCCGTATCGAAGCCCTGGCCGGGTACGACGTGTCGGGCATGGGCGCCCCCGTTTCACTGAATTAAGTTCTTGACGGGTCCGGGACTGTAGGGTCTAATGGCATGGGTCTATCTGGCAATTCAGGGTTTCAGATTTACTTTGGCCCCCATCGGCAGACGGTTCTAGCTGACCCGCGCCGGGTTTAATTTGAGGAGGATGTCATGGCTTTGGTTCGATGTATCATGGAAATGGGCATGGGTGTGGATGTACACGGAAGGGACTACACCAACGCGGCCAAGCGGGCTGTGTTCGACGCTATCCACCACAGCAGCCTGGGATTCCAGCGCATGATCGGCAAGACCGCCGACGATATGCGAGTGGACGTCACCATTGGCATACCCAATCCGGACGCGGTGGACGGCGATGCGGTGGCCGCCAGCCTGCCTCATGGCCACGCCCATGTTAAATCGGTGATTGGCGGCCTGGAAATTCCCAATGACGCGGGGGACGACGCCATGGTCATCGCCAATGCGGCGGTGATAGTCAGCTTCGACGACGGGAAATAGCTTGAACGGGTGGCGCCGCGGGCCCTCGGAAACGGGATACCCGGCCCGGGGCCGTCGCCTGCCGCTGGAAAGCCCGACCTGCAATCTCCCAATTGCCTAACGCGCCGGGCCCAGTGCGCCCGACAGTGTGAACGGACATGGAAAAGCCCCGAGTCAAACCGGGGCTTTAACTATGGGTGGTTTAACTGCCGGAGAGTCGCGGCGATCCGGCTAACGGCGGGTAGTTTTGGTGATGCCTTTAATGTTGGCGATAAGCTCGCCCGGGTCCACGTCGTGGGCCTTGCTTAGGTGGTCGCTCATTGCTGCAACTATTTCGTCCTCGGTTTCGGCCTTGGCCATGAAACGGCAAGGCTGACCGTTCTCATCCAAAGCCAACGACAGCATTGCGTTGCACCGGGCGTATTTTACCATGTGGCTGTCCTCCCGTTACTTTGTTTGACTAACCGCTGGACAAATATCAATGGCGGTCATTATACGATAATTCCGCCGTTGCGCCACTCCCAAGTTGGGACAAATCGGCAGTCCCGGTTGCGATGGGAATGTCAATTGTTGGTTTCAGGCTCGTTCCAGCCTCCTCCTCCCGGAGTGCGGATGCTCAGGATGTCCCCGGATTCCACGTCCAGAGTTTCCTTGCCGGCCAGATGGACCTCTTCGTACCCGCCGCGGAGCAGGACGTTTTCTCCCCGCTCGCCGTGGTGGCCGCCATGGTATCCCGGCGGAGGGAGTTTGCGGCGCTCGGATAGGATAGTCACCCTGGCCGGCGCTAAGAACTCCACGTCCCGGACCAATCCGTCGCCGCCTTGGTGCAAACCGTCGCCGCCGGTTCCCCGTCTTATGGCATAGCGTTTGATGCGCATGGGGAACGCAAATTCCAGGGCTTCGATCGGGGTATTCATCGTGTTGGTCATGTGGGTTTGAATGCCTGAAATACCGTCTTTTTCCGGCCGGGCGCCCATGCCGCCGCCGATTGTCTCGTAGTAGACAAACGGTTTCTCCCGCACCGGGTCGTGCCCACCCACCAGGAGGTTGTTCATTGTGCCCTGGCTGGAGGCCGGAATCACCATTGGCAGGGCCTGGGACAAGGCTGCAAACAGCACGTCGGTGATGCGTTGGGAGGTCTCAACGTTTCCTCCGGCCACTCCCCGTTGGGGCTCCGGGTTAACCAGGGTGCCCAGGGGAGTTATGACCTCCACGGGTCGGAGGCACCCCTGGTTGGCTGGAGCGTCATCCCCAACGATGCAGCGGATCACGTACAGACAGGCCGACAACGTCACCGCTTTGGGGGCGTTGATGCAGCCGGGCCGTTGAGGTGAAGTGCCGGTGAAATCGATGACCATCTCTTCACCGGAAACGGTTATCGCCACCTGAATGGGCACCGGTTGTTCGGTCAATCCGTCGTCGTCCATGTAATCCAACACCCGGTAAAGGCCGTCGGGTATGTCTCGAATGGCCTGCCGCGTCACCCGCTCGGAATAGTCCAGGAGGGCCGACATGTGCTCCAATGCCAGGGCGACGCCATACCGTTGGGCCACCTCCTGCATGCGGCGTTCCCCTACCCGTATCGCCGCAATCTGGGCGGCCAAATCGCCCCGCCGCTCTTCGGGAGTTCGGGAATTACGGCAGATCAGTTCCAAAACCTCTTGGTTGATCCTGCCCCGCCGGGCCAGCCTGATCGGCGGGATTATGGTCCCTTCCTGGTAAAGCTCGGTGGACAGAGGCAACGATCCCGGCGTCATCCCCCCTACGTCGGAGTGGTGCCCCCGGTTGGAGACGAAGCCAACCAGAAGGTCGTTTCCATCCTCCTTCAAGTAGACCGGAGCTACCAGGGTAATATCGGGCAGGTGGGTTCCCCCCAGGTATGGGTCGTTGAGGATTACCAGGTCTCCCGATTTCAAGCCCTTCGGGAACGTGTCCAGGGCGGCTTGCACCGACGCGGGCATGGCCCCCAAGTGCACGGGGACGTGGGCGGCTTGAGCGACCATCCGTCCCAGTGGATCGAAAACGGCGCAAGAGAAGTCACGGCGCTCTTTGATGTTCGGAGAGTAGGAAGTGCGCTGTAGGGCCACTCCCATCTCCTCAGCCACCGAGATGAACATATTCTTGAAGACTTCGAGGCTTATCGCGTCGACAGCCATTGCTTACCTCTTTTTACGCCAGGCCCGCCAAAATATCGGAACCGGTGTCGCATCCCTGGGGCAGCGCCAGGGTAAAGTACTCGGTGCTCATGATCTCCCGCGTCAAGGCCTCTGGCAGTTGAGCGAATGGCCCGTTGGGGTCCATCTGGCTGCGGTGGCAGGCCAGGGAAGCGATTTTGGTTTCGACGTAGTTGGAAACGTCAACGGTGGTGGTTACTTCTTCGTCGGGAGAGCCAATCTTGTCAACTTCCAAGCTGGCAAAGGGCGGTGTGATGCCATTGTTTACCATTTGCTGCCACATACGGCGAAAATTGCTCCGAGGGTAGCAGACGTAGTACAACAGGCCCGTCGGCCAGGGCTGCCGGGCTGAGGCGCGGGAGGAATCCGGGGAAGTGGGCTGCCACGCCGGGTCTCCGCTTGCCTGAAACGCTTGCGTCACACGGTGGTGCACTGTTACGTGGTCGGGGTGGCCGTACCCACCGGAAGGGTCGTGGGTAATCACCACATTCGGGCGGATTTCACGCATGATTTCGACCAATGTGCCGACCACTTCCTCCGGGGATGCTTGATACAAAGAAGAGGGGTTGTTGTTGTCATCTGTACCCTGCATGCCCGAGTCCCGGTAGCCCAAAAACCTGACGTCCGGGACTCCGGTCACGGCCATGGCGTCACGCAACTCCTGCTGCCGGACCTGGCCCAAGGTCTCCGGTGTGGCCAGCGCGGGGTCGCTGATCTCACCCACGTCCCCATTCGTGGCGCATACCAGCGTCACCGCAGAGCCAGCAGCGGCCAGCAGTGCCAGGGTTCCTCCGGGTCCGAATCCTTCGTCGTCGGGGTGGGCAAAGGCGGCCAATACCTTCAGATTCTCCAGATTCTGGGTCGGGACTGCCATTTAGTTCTCTCTCTGTTTATGCCGGTTCCAGCAGCAGATTGCGGAAGGGGTCCACAGTGGCCACCCACTGGGGCGGCACCACTATGGTTGTGTCCATTTGGAGCACCAGGGCGGGCCCCGGGAATTGGTGGCCGCTGCGAAATTCGCCGCGCTGGTACAGGTCGGTGGGCAACTCGCCCTGGGCGAAAACGACGTGGGTCCGGCCGGCGCGGGCTTGAGCCGGGTCGGACGGCCCCGCCGGTTCCGCCGCCGGGTCCGGTTTGTCCACCTTCAACTCCAACTTCAAGCGTAAATTGACCACTTCCACCGGTTGGTTCTTGTCGGCGTAACCGAAGCGCTGCAGGTGGGCGCGGTAGAAGCTGTCTGCGATTCTCCGCCGCAGGGCCTGGCCCTGGTCGTTGGACCGATTGATTCCGGGATAATCGACGGTTAGCTCAAAAGACTGGCCCAAGTAGCGAACGTCCATAAAACGGCGGGCTGTCATTCGTTCTACCGGCAGGTCCTCAGATTCCAACTCACGGCGGGCCAATCCCTCCAACCCAAGGAACTCTTCATCCATCCGGAGACGGTTCAAGTCCTCGCCCCGGAGCATCACCGTGCGGGAGTAGTCTTTCACCACGTCGGCGATGGCCACACCCAATGCAGACAGGATGCCCGGTCGTCCCGGCACCAGCACTCGTGGGATCCCCAGCTCTTGGGCCAGTTCGCAGCAGTGCATCGGCCCGGCGCCGCCGAAGGGCACCAGGGTGAACCGCCGCGGATCATAACCCCTCTCCAGGGAGATGGCTCGAATCGCCCGCTCCATGTTGGAGTTGACCACGCGGATTATGCCGAGGGCCGTTTCTCGGGGTGCGGCGCCTATTTGGGAAGCCAACTCGGCCATCAAGCCTTCTGCCCGGCCCTTGTCCAGCTCCAAGCGGCCTCCGAGGAATTGCTCCGGGAGCAGGCGCCCCAGAACCAGGTTGGCATCGGTTACGGTCAATTGGTCGCCCACGCCGTAGCACGCCGGGCCGGGCGCGGCCCCGGCGGATTGAGGACCCACAGCCAGAGCGCCGCCGCTGTCCACCCGGGCGATGGAGCCGCCGCCGGCCCCCACGGTGTGAATGTCGATCATGGGTACGCTGACGGGGTATCCGCCCACGCCCTGTCCGGTCGTGGACTTGATCTCACCGGGACACAAACAAACGTCGGTGGAAGTGCCGCCCATGTCCAGGGTGATGATGTCGGGGTATCCAGCCTGCGTCCCGGTGTGAAACGCGCCCACCACACCGCCCGCAGGGCCGCTGAGAATTGTGCGCACCGGCTGCTCCGACGCCAAACGGGACGTAATACTGCCTCCGGATGACTGCATGATGCGCAGCCCGCGGCCACCACGTCCTAAAGATTTTTCAAGTCCACTGAGGTACTGGGACATCAGCTTTCCGACGTAGGAATTTACTACCACGGTGCTGGTGCGCTCGTATTCTCGGAACTCGGGCAGCACCCTGCTGGAAATGGATATGAAGGGTTGCCCCGGCAGCTTTTGCAGGGCTTCCAGCACCATTTCTTCGTGGACGGGGTTCAGAAAGGAAAACAGGAACGACACGGCCACGGAATCGACTTGGGCCTGCTCGATCAGCGCCGCCAGGGTATCAACCGACTGGGATGTCAGGTCATCTATGATCGTCCCGGTGTGGTCGACCCGCTCGGCGACTCCGAACCTTAACTCCCAGGGAGCAAGGGCGGGTGGCCGTTCCAGGTTGAGGTTGTATAGCTCTGACCGGGCCTGCCGGCCAATTTCCAGGACGTCTTCGAACCCCAAGGTGGTGACCAGGGCGGTGCGGCTGCCCTTACCTTCCAACAAGGCGTTGGTGGCTACCGTGGAGCCGTGAACGAAGTCTGCCTCGCTGACTCCAATGTCGGCTATGCCCTGGAGAATTCCCCTAGTTGGATCGTCAGGCGTTGACGGCAGTTTGTGGACGGTAAGTTCACCGTCCTCCAACAGAGCGATGTCCGTAAAGGTGCCGCCTACGTCAATGCCGACGATTTTATTAGGCATTGTTTAGGCGGACTCGGTGGAGGTCGAGAACGCTTCTTGCAGCGCTCTGGAATAAGCCTGGTAAGCCCTATCGTTGAAGCACACTAAAATGACCAGTTCCAGGTTGACCTCTCTCTGTTGGTAAGCCATAACCTGGGTTACGGCGATCTGCGCTGCCTGCGCCATTGGGAATCCATAAACCCCGGCGCTGATAGCAGGAAACGCGATTGTCTTAACGTGGCGCCGTTCGGCGAGTTCCAAGCTGCGCAGGTAACACCGGGCGAGCAATTCTTCTTCGCCGTGGCCGCCGCCGCGCCATACCGGTCCCACCGTGTGGATTACCCAACGGGCTTTCAGGTTGTAACCATTGGTTATCTTCGCGTCGCCGGTTTCACAGCCTCCCAGGCCGCGGCACTCCGCCAGTAGTTGGGGGCCTGCGGCACGGTGAATTGCCCCGTCGACACCGCCGCCGCCCAGCAGGGAGTTGTTGGCGGCGTTTACGATGGCGTCCACGTCAAGCAGAGTGATGTCTTCTCTGACCAGGGAAATGAGGTCGTTCATTCGGAAATCCAACGGCGGAGGCTCAGGAGTCCGCCAAAGCGATGCGCAAACGCTTGTTTATGCGGCCTTTGCTCTCGTGGCCGACCACCCGGATCGGACCGACCTCCTGGGTGTTGGCCACGTGGGTCCCTCCGTCGGCTTGGAGGTCAAGGCCCGTGATGTCGATAGTCCTCACTTCCTGGATGTTGGCCGGCAACAGATTGATTTTGGTCCTTATGAGGTCGGGAGTCCCTTCGGCCTGCTCGCGGCTGATTACCGCGGCCAGCACATCACGGGCTGCAGCAACCTCAAGATTGATCTTTTCCTCAATCTCTTCGGCAAACCGGGCGCTCATTTGCTCCAGTTCAAAATCCATCCGGGCTTCACCGGGGCGCATGTCGCCGCCGGTAACCTGCGCCCCGTAGTCGCGCCAGACCACGCCGCACAGGATGTGCAACGCCGTGTGGGTACGCATCAAGGAGTAACGGTGGTCCCAATCGATGCGCCCTGTTAACCGGGAGCCGATTTGAGGCAGTTCGCCCCGTTCGGATTCGATTTTGTGGACGACGTTTCCCTGGGACCTGCCCATGCCGGTTACCCGGTAGACCTTCGCCTCCCCGGAGGTTTCGGCCAACTCCCCGGTGTCCGGAGGCTGACCGCCGCCGCCCGTGTAGAACCCGGTGCGGTCCAACACAACGCCGTTTTCATCCACGCTTTGGACGGTGGCTTGAAATTCCTTGAGATAGCTGTCCTGGTGAAACAGCAGTTCGGTCATTGTATTTTTGTCTCAAATGTCCGATAAGCGTCCCGGCGGCCAAAGCGGCAACCGAAGATCTCGCCCGCATTATAGCAAACTCCCGGTTGCGGTCAGTTACTTTGGCCTAGCCGCGCGGGGGCGCCGTGAACCGGGACGCAAAATCTGCTGCCGGTGAAAGCCTCTGAAGGATGCTGCCACTTCTGTATCCCCCGTGAAGCTCGAATTCTACCGGGGTATTTCCCCAACCCGATCCTCGGCTATCCCAAGGGGATGCTCTTTCGGTGGGTTGGCTGAGGCATGGGGTGCAGGAGTGATTTTTCAGATGCTGTGGCTGGCGTTTCAAATGCGGCTGCTGTGAATCACGCGGGCTCTGCGTTGTTTTTAGCGGGATGGGGTGACATAATGTGGTATGCTTCCAACTGCCCGTACACCAAGGGAAAGGCAAGCTGGCGATTCGACTTCAATAATTCACACCGGGGACCGGAAAATGCGACTATCGTGTTTGCAAGAGAACCTGAGCCGGGGGTTAGCGACGGTGGGACGGGCGGTGGCTACCAGGGCGACGCTGCCGGTAACCCAAAATGTGCTGCTCAGCATCGACCAATCGATGTTGAGGCTGTCGGCTACAAATCTTGAAATCGCCATGACCACCTGGATCGGCGCCATGGTGGAAGATGAAGGGTCCATCACTGTCCCGGCGCGACTCCTGGGAGAGTTCATCAATTCCCTGCCACCGGAGCGGGTCGACCTGGACATTGAGCCAAATTCCAAGGTCCTGAAGGTCACCTGCGGCCGGGCCCACGCTAACATTCACGGGACCGACGCTTCTGAGTTCCCCCCGGTTCCAACCGTAGAAGAGGAGTTGGCGGCCCAGATAGACCCGCAGATTCTGAAGACCGCAATCACCCGTGTGGCTTTTGCCGCAGCCACCGAGGAATCCCGGCCTGTGCTGACCGGCGTGGAGATGAAGCTGGACGGTGACCGGTTCGTCATGGCGGCCGCCGACGGTTTCCGGCTGGCGGTGCACAATGGAACTCTGCTCCGTGGCGTGGACACAGAGACCACGGTGATCGTGCCTTCACGTACTCTTAACGAGCTGAGCAGATTGCTGGGTGACCACGAGGAGCCCGTCGAGATGATGATGGCGCCTTCCAATCGCCAAGCCATGTTCAGGGTCCGTGGGGCCGAGACCGTGGAGATAGTGTCTCAACTGCTTCAGGGCACTTTCCCGAACTACGAGCAGTTGATTCCCAAGAGCTTTGAAACTCGGGCAGTATTCGATTTGCCCCCACTGTTGCGGGCAGCCCGCACCGCGGCAATTTTCGCCCGCGATGGCAGCAACATCATCCGCTTGGAGATGCAACATGGCGACAACGGGGACGCTCCGGGCAAGGTGACTATTTCCGCCCGGTCCGAGGAAGTGGGGGACAACCAAGACGAAGTTGACGCCCAGGAATTGGAGGGCGACGGCGGGAAAATCGCTTTCAACAGCAAGTATCTTCTGGACGTGCTAGGCGTGTTGGAACGGGGCAAAGTAGCCTTGGAAACCAGCACTTCATCCAGCCCGGGGGTCTTCAGGCCGATTGACTGCGAGGACTACGTTCACGTGGTAATGCCGATGTTTGTCCAATGGTAGCGATGGCCGAGCGACGGGTCTTTTGCCAGCGATGGGTCTGAACTAACCAGAGGCCAACCCGTAGACGACAAATCCCAAGACCACGGTTGATGTGCGGCTTAGCGCCTTGGCTGTGGTGCTGGTTTATCCCCCAGGTGCCGTTGGAAAAACCAGGGACTTCACGGTGACGGGGACAATGTCCGATATGCCCATCGGGCGGCCAATGTCAACGAAGTCCAAATCCCCGACGTCAATTCCATCGACTACCACCACGTCCTCTTTGACGTGCAACTCGTCCTTCAGTATTCCGCCCAAAGACTTGGCCACGTCCATATCCACGACTATAAACACCGGGGCGCTTACTGAGTCGGCACCGTTGATCAGTGACGAAACAGCGTCAGCCATACGCCGTAAGGACGCGTAATTTGGGGTTTCATCGATGGATAACGCCAGTGCCAGGCCTGGGCCGAACCCATTCAGGTCAAACTTCTGCAAGGCGGTTTGCAAGGACTGTTCCATTGACGTCCCGTCCGAACCGGCGGGTTCTCTGAACGGGCGCACTACCTTGAGGCCGAATACCGGTAGGGAATCCACGCCCGAAAGGTGACTCGTGCTGCCGCTGGCCTGAATGGTGTATTCGCCGGCGCCGATGACCGTGGCCCGGATGCCGTTGACCGTTTCCTGCAACACCTTGTCCTCAAATACTCCGGCCAGTTCCCGGCGGAGGCTCCTTCCCAAGTGTGCCCCAAGGTCGCCGAAAGTGGAGGCCTCGTGGCCGTAGATGTACTCGGATACCCCTCCGGAAAACATCAAAAAGTCGACGTCTGAGGGGCCGCTATAGTCCCGCAATTGATCGGTGAGCATCAGGTCCCGGGCCAGTTGGGACATAGGTCTCCCGCCCACGGCTTCCATCAATAACCTCGCCATCAATGCGGCCACGGCGTCTTTTTGGTCGTCGTCGATTTGCTGGCCCAGTGAAATGGAATAACCCAACGACTCCAGCATGGTCTTACCCGGCTCTTCCAGGCGGGTAACCAAGTTGGATTCATCAAAGGCAATCAGGCGGGCGCCCACCTCTATGGCGCCCGTATTCACGACCACACCGCCCTTAACCAGGGACAGCTTCGTGGTGCCGCCGCCAACGTCGACGTTCAAAACGGTCGCGCCCCGGTCCTGTGAGAGGGCAACCGCGCCGCAACCGTGGGCGGCCAGGAGGGCTTCATGGTTGGGGCCGGCCGACGCGCAAATGAACTTGCCGGCTTCCTTGGCGAACAACTCGGAGATAGGCTGCGCGTTTTCCTTCTTCAGGGCTTCGCCGGTGATGACCACCGCGCCGGTATCGATTGTTTCAGGGGTCAATCCGGCTTGCCTATAAGCTTGCTGCACGAATTCCTGGATTTTATCGACGTCGATCAGTACGCCGGAGAGGTAGGGTGTAAGCATAATCGGAGACCGGTAAATGACCTGACGCTCGGCCACTGTGAAGTTGCTGGAAAAAGCCGAACCCTCGCGCCTCAAAATCAAGCGGGAGAATATCAAGTGGGTCGTCGATGAGCCGATGTCGATGCCCACGCTGTTGATGGTGAGCTTCTCCAAACCCTCGATTTCTTCGGAGGTTGAGTCCATGGAATCCGAGTCCTCGCCGTGGTAGTGAAACTCATCGTCATCGTCGTGGTCCATCGAAAGCCATCACCTCAAGGAAAATCGTTGGCGCGTGCGTGGCAGGTCTAACGGTTTTTCAAGATACGCGCTGCTGATGCCCTTGTCAAATACGGGGCGAACCCGGGCAAGGGCTGGAAGACCGCGGTCCGGCCGGTCTTGGCACAGGGAATGGAGTGGAGCTAGGAAGCAGGCGCGGTAGGGACGTAAAAGATATATACTTGGGACTCCCAAAGTTGAGCCTGTTTCATGGGCTGGGGTCCGGTGGTCCACCCAGGGCCGCCGTCGGACTCGGCAGCAGGCCGGCGTAACCGGCCCGGCTACTGCAGGAGATGGGAATGTCCAGGGTGGAAACCCCCGCTCGCACTATTCCCCGCAGCCCCCGGCGCTTCAACACTTTTTCGTCGCTGAAGCACCGGGATTTCTTTCTGCTTTGGGTCAGCAACCTGTGCCACGCCTGCGCCAACTGGTTTCAGCAAATCACCATACCCTGGGTTGTCTGGGAAATTTCGGGCTCCCCCCTATTGGTGGGCGTATCGGCCGGGATGCGATCGCTCCCCTTCCTGTTCGTCGGCCCGTTGGCCGGCGTCTTCGCCGACCGGGTCGACCGGCGGAAGATGGTGGTGGTGGTGCAACTCGTTCTGTCGATGGTGGTGCTGGCGTTTGCCTTAGGGGTTCACCGCGGGTTTGTAACCGGAGACTTGGGTGTGGCCATCGCTCTGGTCTTTACCGCTATCGCCGGGTTGTTGAATTCACTTATTCAACCGGTCCGGCAGGCCATGATAGCCAATACGGTGCCGCGCGATGAACTGTGGAACGCTATCGCCCTGAACTCCGTTGGCGGGAACATTGCGCGGGTTATCGGGCCCGGCGTTGGCGGTGTGCTCATCGCCTGGCTAGGTCCTGCGGTGAACTTCTTCATCGAAGGCGTGTTTCATCTGCTGATGGTGGCGGCTGTGGTCAAAATAGGTCTGCCATATCGAGAGGAAATCACGGCGGTCCGAGCGTCGGTATTTGCCAACCTCAAGCAGGGGTTCACTTACGTGGTGACGCAGCAGCGGGTCCTGCATCTGCTTCTGGTCGTCTGCATCTCGGATCTGTTCATAGCGCCCATCGTCCATCTCATGCCGGTCATTGCCGACGACGTACTGGGACACGGTTCCAAGGTGTTGGGATTCCTGCTGCTTTCAATGGGAATGGGCGGCATCATTGGCACGTTCACTTTCGCCACACTCGGAGGTGCCATGCGAAAGGGGTCATTCGGCTTCGTGGCGTTGATCCTGCTCACCTTGTCCGCCGTTACCCTGGGAGTCTCGACGTGGCTGTGGGTTTCGATGGTCGCCATGTTCGGCATGGGATTCTTCCGGCTTACATTCAAAATCAACAACAACACCCATGTTCAAACCACTATCCCCGACACGTTGCGTGGTCGGGTCATGTCGATCTACCACCTGGACCACGGGTTGACGCCCTTGGCAAGCATGGGCATCGGGTTGATGGCCGAGTTTTGGGACGTGAACCTGGTGATAGTGCTGGTGGGGTCGGCTGGCCTGGCCCTGGCTATCTGGGCCTTCGCAGCTTTTTCCGACGTGAGGCGGTTGGAGTAGTCGCCGCGTTTAGACGCCGTGGGGGAGGATGTGGTTCTGCCGGCGCGGCAACTCTTGATTCAACCGGGTTGTACCGGTAGCCGGGAAACCGCTAGTACAGGTGGCAGGCCACCTTGTGTCTCGTGCTAAGCTCCCGCAGCTCCGGCGTTTCCTCGGTGCACCGGTCCATGGCAAACGGACAGCGGGGGTTGAAGGCGCATCCGCTCGGCGGGTCCAATGGGGAGGGCACCTCTCCAGAGATAACCATTTCTTCGCGCTGACGGTCCGGGTGGGAAGGCAATGAGGCGGTGATTAGGGCCTTGGTGTAAGGGTGTTGAGTATTGGTAAAAAGCTCCTGGGTCGGGGCCTCTTCGACTATCTTCCCCAAATACATTACCGCCACGTTGTGGCTCATGTACCGCACGGTGGCCAGGTTATGAGCAATCAATAGGTAGCTCAGGCCGTACCGCTCCTGGAGGCCGCGCAGCAGGTTCATGATCTGCGCCCGGATAGACACGTCCAAAGCCGAAACCGGCTCGTCCAGCACTATCACCTGGGGACGCAGGGACAGGGCCCGGGCGATGGCGATTCGCTGGCGCTGCCCGCCGCTGAACTCATGCGGATAATAATTGGCCTGGAACGAGTGGAGACCCACATCCTGCAACAACGATTCCAGTTGTTCCTTGGTCTCGCCTTTGGAAAGCCGTTGGTTGGTCAGCAAGGGCTCCATGATGATTTGGCCAACCTTCAGCCTGGGGTTCAGGGAGCTCCACGGGTCTTGAAAAACGGCTTGCACTGAGGAGCGGTATTCCTTGTAGTCAGCGGGGGTGAACTCTGCCATGTCGCCCCCTTTGAACTTGATCTTGCCGGTGGTGGGACTTTCCACCAGCAGGATCATCCGAGCGGTGGTGGTCTTGCCGCAGCCTGACTCCCCAACCAGGCTGAGGGTCTCCCCCCTGCGAATCTGGAACGATACGCCGTCAACGGCTTTGACCGTTCCCACGGTTTTTCTCAGAAGGATGCCTCGGGTCACCGGGAAGTGCTTCTGGCAGTCCTCTACCTCGATAATAGTATCTGTGACGGCCGGCGCCCGCGTGTCTAACGTCATGCCAGTCTCCAGCAGGTAGCGAGGTGATTGGGGCCAGCGCGCAGCGGAACCGGGGTTTCCTTGAGGCACCGGTCGAACACATAGGGGCAGCGAGGCGCAAAGCTGCATCCTTCGGGCAGTTGGTCCAATGCGGGGGGCTGACCCTCTATGGAATACAAGAAGTCAACATCCTCATCCACGTCGGGCACCGACCGCATCAAGGCCTCCGTGTACGGGTGGGCCGGTTCGTTGAATAGGTCGCGAGTATTGGAGGACTCCACGACGCGCCCGGCGTACATGACGATAACTTTGTCGCACATCTTGGCGACGATCCCAAAGTCGTGGGTGATGAATATGATAGCCAGACCTGTTTCCCGCTGAATTCCCTTGAGTAACTGGAGGTATTGGTATTGAATCGTGGCGTCCAGGGAAGTGGTGGCCTCGTCTGCGATCAGCACCTTGGGAGTCCCCGACATCGCGATGGCTCCCACGACCCGCTGGCGCATCCCACCGCTCATCTGGTGGGGGTAGTCTCGGAGCCTGGTCTCGGGTGAGGCTATCTTCACCTGCTGCAACAGTTTCAGGGCTCGCGCCCTCAACCCACTGGAGGTTCCGCTGGAATGTTGCCGGAGGGTCTCGAACACCTGGTTGCCAACGGTGAACAGCGGGTTCAGGGAGGTCATTGGGTCCTGGAGTATCATGCCCAACTCCCGCCCGCGGATGGCCTGCATTTCCTGGGAGGACTTGGTTAACAGGTCCTCCCCTTCCAGCAGAACTCTTCCACCCACGGTTCGCCCCGCGGGCTTGGGCACGAGCCCCATAATGGACAGAGCGGTTATGCTTTTGCCGCAGCCCGATTCCCCCGCTATCCCCAGGGTCTCGCCCGGTTCCAGGGTAAAGCTCACCCCGTCTACGGCCTTGACCACCCCGGTGCGGGTGAAGAAGTACGTCTTCAGGTCCTGTACGTCGAGCAGGGGAGTTTCGGTCACTGGTGTCACCGTCCGGTTATGCCCGGCGCATCTTGGGGTCCAAGTAGTCCCGCATCCAGTCCCCAAAGAAGTTGAAACATAGGACTACGCCGGTTATGGCCAATCCGGGTAGTAGGGCCAACCACCACAAGTCAAGTATGACTTCTTTGCCCTCTGAGACCATGATGCCCCAGGCGGGAGAGCCGACCGGCAGACCCAGGCCCAGGAAGCTGAGGGATGCCTCCAACAGGATAACCTGTCCCACTCTCAGGCTGGTCAGTACCATCAGAACGTTGACGGTGTTGGGCAATATGTGACGCCATACAATGAGCCACCCGGGCACGCCGGCAATCTTGGCGAGCGTGACGTAATCCAACTCCTTTAAGTAGAGCACTTCGCCGCGAATCATACGGGCGTACCGGTCCCAAACCCCAAGGGCCACCGCCAAGATTATAATCTGCATTCCAGGGCCAAGAAATATGAAGAGGATCATGGCCACCAGGACGGTGGGAAATCCTAAGGAACAATCAGTTGTCCGCATGATAAGCGCGTCAACCCACCCGCCCCGATAGCCGGATACTAAGCCGAGCACTGTGCCGAAGGCGGTCCCCACTGTCAGGGCTACGGCAGCCATGAACAGGGCAGAGCGGGCGCCGTAGATCAGGCGGCTCAACATGTCCCGCCCCATGATGTCGGTGCCCAAGGGGAAGCTAAGGTTCTCAAAGGGGGCCTGCCTGGCCTCCAGCATTTGTATCCGAGTAGGGTCGTGAGGTGCAAGCAATGGGGCAAAAAGGGCGCACGCCACCAAAACGGTCACGATGATGAGAGACACCCAAGGCAGTCGTCGCGCCCCTGCTCCCGATACGCTTGTTCCCCTCAACCAATTGGTTCCGGCTCTAGCCACACTCGCGACTGTTGCCATGGTTGCTCCTCTCTACCCGTACCGTATCCTAGGGTTGATGTAGACGTAAAGAATGTCCACGACCAGAGCGCTCACGATGTAGAGGGTCCCGGCCGCCAAAACCGCCGCCTCGACCACCGGGAAGTCCCTCCGTTGGATGCCCTCAAGCAGCAGGCGTCCGATGCCTGGCCAGGCGAATACCACCTCAATTACGACCGAGCCGTTCAACAACCCCGCTAGGCTTAACCCGCCAAAGGTTAGGGCCGGGATCGCGGCGTTTTTCAGGGCGTGTTTGTAGATGACCAGCCGCTCGGGCAACCCCTTGACCCGGGCGAACTTAACGTATTCGCTGTCCAGGACGTCCAGCATGCTGGAGCGCACCAAGCGGGTCATACCCGCCATCCCGGCCGTACCCAGCACGAAGGCGGGCAGGATAAGATGCTCGGGGCCGCCCCGTCCGAAGGTGGGAAGCCACCCCAATATTGCCCCGAACAACAGGATTAACATTATGGCCACCCAGAAATTTGGGGTGGCAATACCTATTACGGCGAAGAACTTGCCAAAAAGGTCTATCAGGGTATCCCGTTTCACCGCGGAAAGGATGCCAAGTGCGACGCCTACTATTATCTCCAGTGCGAATGCGGCAGCGGCGAGTTGGACGGTTGCCGGGAAGCGTTCGAATAGGGACTCTCGGGCCGGCTTCTGGTTGATGGTCGATTTCCCAAAATCGGCTCTGATGATTCGGCTCAGGAAGTACCCATATTGCACCATTATGGGCTTGTCCAGGCCCATTTCCTTCTTCAGGGACTCGTATTGTTCCTTCTCCCCTTCCCCTTCAACGCCGATCAAGTAAAGGGCCGGGTCCCCGGTGGAGTGCACGGCCAGAAACACTGCCAGGCTAAGGGCTAGCAGCGTGAATATGGCCTGGAACACCCGTCTGATAATGTACCGCTGCACTTTTTCACCCGTTCCTTGGCGCGGCCCAAATTCGCCTCGAGAGCACCAGGGCTTACTTCCCTATCCGATAACTCCAGCCGTCCGGTAGCACTCGGGGGCTGCCGGACAGCTCTAGGTTTAGCCGAGGCTCAGCTACTTTAAGGGGCCAAGGTTATTGTATGAAGGGCCGAGAAGTGCCGTTTCAGGGAATACGGTTCCCACGTCAAGACACGCTTCCCCACTCCAAATGGCACGTTTACATATCCCGGAAGGATATAGTGTGTCTCCTCTTGCAGGTCTAGGAGCAGCGGTCTGAAGGCTGCCATCCGCTCATCCCTATCCACTATCGAAGTCAGCTTCCGCACTCTTGCCAAAAGTTCCGGGTCATCGGTAGCGCGCCATGAACTCTCCGGATCGCCCCACCGGGCATCCAGCGTATCGGTTGGGTCCAATGGGACACTAGCTTCACGCCACCACATTTGGCCATCCAATTCAAGATTGACGCGCTTCTGGGCAATGGCGGCGTGCTCTCCCACTAGAACCTCTACGGGTATTCCCAACTCCCTTCGCCAGAAGTCGGCGACGAGTTGGGCCGACTCTATTAGCAAGGGCGCCACTGCGGCGGGACGGGTGTGAATGACCAGTTTCTCAAATCCTTCCCCACCAGGATACCCTGCTTCCGCCAACAGGGACCTGGCTTTGTCCGCGTCGAAGGACCGCGGGTGAAGCTCGGGGAAATAGGCCCAGGTGCCTGGTTGGTTATCGTACCAACCACTTATTTCGAACACGTCGGGCCCCCAGAGAGTATCCCGGAGCAATTGCTTAGGTGTTGCATAGTCCAGTGCCTGGCGTACCCGCTTGTCCCTGCAAGGGTAATTCGATCCGGGACGGTCACACCCAAAGAACCACCCAACAATGACAGCGCCAGACTGGGCGAACACTAAACGTCCGCCTGCGCCCTCAATCCGTTTCCTGCTGGCCAGGCTAACCGGAATAATATCCGCATCCCCAGCCTCCAGGGCCGCCACCCTGGTAGCCTCTTCGGGCACCAGGAACATGTCCAAGTATTGAAACTTCACCCTCTGGTCTTCAGGGAGGCCGTAGGCGGGCTGGTAGTAGTAATCGTCAAATCGCTCGAACTCCAGCGAGTAGGCCGGAGTGTGCTTGACCATCCTCATCTTTCCCGCTGCAACGGGGTCCCTGTCGTAGGCCGCCGCGGCCTCCTCGTCCCATATTTTGTCCCGCTTGGGGACCATGTGGTACCAGCCCGTACTCGCTTCAGAAAAATCCTCTATGAGCGAGGGCAACGGTTCTATGCCGGTCAGACTAACTTCGTTGGGAGCGCTCAGCACCACGCTCTCCATGGCGGCGGACAACCTTCTAGGGGCGCCGCGTAGAGGGACGCCCGCCTCTATGGCCTCCGGGCTCATGGTATGTGCCAGCGTCCACCGCACGTCCTCGGCTGTCAAGTCGGAGCCGTCTTGGAACTTGACACCCTCTCTTATGGTGTAAGTCAAGGTACGGCCGTCGGGGGAAACCCGCCATGCCGTGGCGATACCGGGCAGCAGCTCGTTCTTGTTGTTCGTCCCGCTCAGGTATCCGCCCATAATCCGGCCGATGTGGGCATTGCCCCCTGACCCGATAGCCCGCACGAAGCGCTCGTTGCCGAAAGTCCCCGTTAGCAAAATGAGCTTGCCGGGATGCACCACGGCCTCGACGGGCTTTTCCATAGGAACTGGGGTGGCGGCAGTCACAGCTTCCTTTGAGGTAGAGGCGTCGTCCTTTACGGCAGCGCCCTCTGTGGGGGCCATTGATTCGGTGGAGGCCGGCACGTCGGTTGCCGCCGGCTCGACCGGGGCCGTGGTGGTGCCTCCGCAGCCTACCGCCACAATCGCAAGAGATAGCAGCGCTAATAGCAACCACCAACGAGACAAAAACCGTTTTGGATTCGACATGCCTAGCCTCCTGGGTTTTAGTTTGGAGTGGATCGTGTCAACAAGGACAATAGGGCAGTTTTGAAGACCTTGGGACGATTTTTAGACGGATAACCGCGGCTAGATGGCATTGCTTTTTGCGAGTCGGGCCAGCTACAACTCTGCCTCATAGGCCGTGGCAATCACCCCAATATTCAGGTTGGGAATCTATACTATTACCCTATGTGTGTCAATACGCTTGGGATTCCAGCTTGGATTTATCACAACGTAGACGTTTGTCGTAATATTGGTCGACAATGGTGATGGCGATAGTGTGACGGGCTGTCGGGTCAGGCAAAATATGGCCATTATCGTTACGAATTTCTTATGACCGAATTTGAGCGTGCTTGAGTTGACAACCAGTTGTTGTGCGATTAGGTTTGGTATCAACCGGGGCGGGCATAGAAAACCGCCCTCGGGTTGTCGGCGGATAGTGGTTTTCAGGGGCCTTGCCAGCCGGCTTCTATTGGATTCCCGTTAAGATTCCCGAATGTAAAGGTGGTGTCTTTATGGTGCAGAGTTCAGCCGCAGCCCAAGACCGGATGATTCCGGATTACTCCTATATCAGGTGGATGGAGTCCATCGGCGTGCCAATCCACAGGGGCCATTTCATCGCGGACCTGCGCACCGTGGACTTGGAATGGTGGGAAGAACGCCAGTGCAAGACGGCGTTTTTGCAGTTCCACGGGCAGGAGGGCGTCAGTGAAGCCCGAGTGACCGAGATCCCTCCGGGAGCCACCTTGCCCCCGATGAAATTCGCCCTGGACGAAATGGTCTACGTAGTGTCCGGCAGGGGCCTTGCGACCATCGAACACGTGGGCGGAGGCAGCAAGAGGACCTTTGAATGGCAGGACCACAGCTTGTTTCTGATCCCAGGCGGTCATACCCACCAGTTCACCAACATGCGGTCGGACCAGCCCGCGCGGTTGTTGAATTATAATTACCTGCCGGTGGCAATGTCGGCCGTCCCCAACCCTGATTTCTTCTTCAACAATCCCTTCGATGGCCCTGATTCTCTGGCCGCCGGCGGCGATGAGTTCTACTCCGAGGCCAAGGCGGTACTGTCGCCGGACAACTACGGGGTGGAACGGAACTACTGGCAGGGCAACTTCTTCCCGGACATGCAGGCTTGGGACAAACTCGACGCCCTTAAGTACCGAGGGGCGGGCGGCCACAGCGTGCAGATCCGTTTTCCGGTCTCGGAGCTGACCGCACACATGTCGGTGTTCCCGTCCAAGACGTACAAAAAGGCCCACCGTCACGGCCCGGGGCGGGTCATCGTCATACCGGGCGGAGAGGGTTACTCCATCATTTGGGAGGAGGGCCGTGAAAAGGTAGTAATTCCCTGGCAGGAGGCTAGCGTATTCACACCTCCCGAGAAATGGTTCCACCAGCACTTCAACCTGGGAGAAGCGCCAGCCCGTTACCTGGCCCTACACCCCATGCCCCAGTTCCGGGGTCACGCAGAGAAGGTGGAGGACCGGGCCCGAGACCAGATTGAATATCCCCAGGAAGAGAGCTTCATCCGAGAAAAATTCGAGGGCGATTTATCCGACAGGGGTTTGAGCAGCGTCATGCCGGAAGAGGCTTACCAGGAAATGGATTACGAGTGGGCCTACTCGGGGACAGACGAGCATTAGAACGCCGTAGTTGCATTAGATTAAACACTAACCAATTGCAGGAGGTCCAACATGACCCAGCAGCGGCAACAACTCAGGTCCGAACGGGACCAGATCAGAATCCGGGGTGACCGGCGTCCTGCCACCTATGACAAGGCGCGGACTTTTGTCCATGCGGTGCAAAGCCTGGAGTACAACCTTAACGACCAGCGCAACCAACTGTTGACAGAAGTGCCCAGGGTATTCAGCCCTAAGTTCAACTACGATTCCACGGATCCCCGGCGCATTTTTGGAGAGGGCGACCATAACCTGCTCCTGCCGGACGACGAACCTTTCCGGAGTCAAAGCCTGCATATCAACCTCTCCGCCGGGGAACCCGGGACCAGGAACCAGGGCCACGGCCATCAGAACGAGGCCATGTTCTACATCCTGGAGGGAAACGGGTGGGAGGAACACGACGGTGAGGAGCACCCCTGGGAGGCAGGCGACGCCGTTGCTGTGCACAACGATTCGGTTCACTGGCACTGCAACCCAACCAACGACTGGACGTTGGCCATAGTGATGAAAGCTAAGCCCATGTGGTTGTTCCTTGGAATGAATCAGCAGGGCGAAATTGGCTACGTGCCTCCGGATGTTGAGCAGCGGGGCGAACGAGTAGAATGGACTGTGGCTCGCCGCCCCGAAGACATAGAAGGCAAGAAAAAGGTGCTAAAATCCGGAGATACTCCCTGGGAATGGACGCCCCACAGCTATTCCCGAAAGATCGCCGGTACCGGAGTCCCGATTCGCCTGAAGGCGACCACGGCGCACCTGCACGAAATTCCGATAGGGAGCCACACCGGGAAGCGCTGGCAAATGGCCGACGAGTGTATCTACTTCACCGAGGGCAGCGGCTATTCCCTCCACTGGGATGTGGCAGTGGAGATTGACGACCAGTTCTATGCCAGGGTGGCCCTGGAACCCACCCGTTGGGAATGGAAGGCGGGAGACTTCATGTGGATCCCGACCAACATGGCCTTCCAGCACTTCAACAACGATCCCAACAAACCGGCCAAGTTCCTTTCGGGCAGCAACACCGCCTTCGAGTGGCTTGGCTACCAGACCGTGGACCTGGAACCGTGTCCTGAATGGCAAGCCCAGCATCCCGGATAGCATTAACGCCGGCCGTACCGGGCGGCGGTCAGTTTCCGCCGACAACCAGCCAGTAACCAGGGGGCACGGTAACCCGTGCCCCTTAAGACGTATCGCAACCTACTCCGGAACCAACGCGGCGGGCCCAAAGCAAGGTGACCACGGCTCCATGTAGCGGCGTAGGCTTCCAGCCCAGACGCGCCTGACCAGTCAACCGCATCGGCAACTCGATACCAGTGGAGGAGAAGACGGCTTTGGCTCCATCCGCTTTAATAGACCCCAGGCCCAGCGATTACCGCGACGAGTCCATGCTGGCCTCGTACCTCAATCCAGAACTTATGCAGCAGGTCGGTGTCGGCTTGGGGGACGTGCTTCGCATCTCCACCGGGCGGTCGCGTAGTGCGCTAACCAGGGTTGCGGGACACCATCCCGAAGGACTGCCCGGCACCATACGCATCGACCGGCTGACCCGCCAGAGCCTGAAGGTGTACCCCCACGAGGAAGTGTCCATCGAGCGGGCGGACTTGCCGCCGGCCACGCGGGCCATCCTGGTTCCGGGGATGGACATCTCAATGCTGGACACCGCCAGCCTCAACGCCCAACTTAAGACCCTACTGTGTCAAGACCAGACACCCCTCTGCGAAGGTACGCTGCTGTACGTTAAGCAACCGGGCGCCCTGTCCGGGATAACCTATGAGGTGCACCACGTTACCGAGGGTGAAGGCCTGTGTACCGACGACACTGTCCTCTTTCTACACCTGAACAGCAACCACGACCACGACCATGAAGACGACGGCAGCCACGCGCACCGGGCAGCCCGGGCCGAAACCGTGTTGGACACTACCTACGAAGACGTGGGCGGGCTTGGAGAGCAGATTCGGGAGATTCGCGAGTTTGTGGAGTTGCCGCTCCTTTTCCCGCAGGTTTACCGCCAATTGGGACTTTTTCCTCCCCGGGGCGTCATCTTTCACGGCGCTCCGGGAACGGGGAAAACGCTGCTCGCCCGAGGCATCGCCAACGAGGTAAACGCCCAGTTTCAGTACATCAACGGACCGGAAATCATGGGGCTCTACAGCGGCCAAGCTGAGGAAAACCTGCGGAAGATGTTCAACGAGGCCATCCTAAACCCGCCTTCCATAATATTCGTGGACGAACTGGACGCTATCGCACCGCGGCGCGGCACCACCGGCACCTTCTCCGACGCGCGGGCGGTGGCGCAACTTCTCTCGTTGATGGACGGCTTGAAACGCACCGAGTCGGTCATGGTCATAGGAACCACCAACCGGATCGACGCCATCGATCCTGCGTTGCGCCGCGCCGGGCGTTTCGACCGTGAAGTAAATTTCCCTTCACCCTCATCCCAGGCGCGGGAAGAGATTTTGCGCGTGCATACCAGGGAAATGCCCCTGTCTGGAGACGCCCTGGACGGCCTGCCCGACGTTGCCCGGCAGGCGTACGGCTACGTTGGGGCGGACTTAATGGAACTGGCGCGGGAAGCGGGGCTGAACTCGCTGCGGCGGGCGTCCCAGCGTTTCATCGAAAACCCGTCGCTGGTCTCATATCCGGCTTCCGAGGATTTGGTGGTCACCAGGGACGATTTCTCGGGAGCGTTGGAGAAGGTCCGGCCGGCGTCGCTGCGCGGGTCGTTGATTTCCTTTCCCACGGTCAGTTGGGATGATATTGGAGGGTTGGACTCAACCAAGCAGCGGCTCCGGGACCTCATCGAGAAGCCCCTGCAACACCCCGACGCTTTCGCCAGGCTGGGCCTGGCAACCAGCGCCGGAATCCTACTTTACGGGCCCCCGGGAACTGGCAAGACGCTGCTCGCTAAGGCCATTGCCCGGGAGTGCGGGATCAACTTTATCTCCGTTCAGGGGCCGGAGCTTCTGTCCCAATGGCTGGGAGAATCGGAAGAAACCGTGCGTGATATCTTCAACGTGGCCCGGCGCGCCGCCCCTGCGATTGTGTTCTTCGATCAATTGGACGCCATTGCAGCCCTGCGGTCCGGCGGGGAATTCGAGGGGACCCGGGCACCCCAACGGGTGGTGAACCAACTCCTGTCAGAGTTGGACGGCATGGAAGAACGCAGCCAGGTGATGGTCGTCGGCGCGACCAACAACGTGTCGCTGATCGACCCATCGGTATTGCGCCCTGGGCGCTTTGGGGTCCACTTGTACGTCGGCTTACCCCAGGAAGACGAGCGGCGCGATATCCTTCGCATTCACGTTGGCGCCACTCCCTTGGTGGACGGCCTGACCGTGGACAAGCTGTTGGACCGCTTGGCGCCCCTTACAGAGGGGTTGTCCGGCGCGGATATTGCATTCGTTTGTCAGCAGGCAAAATTTGAAGCCCTGACTGATGCGGGTTTCGAAGGCCAGTGCCGGCTGAACTCAGACCACTTTGAGAAGGCTTTGACCGGTCTGAACGCGGCCCGGCAGTTGGAACAGTGAGCCGCTAGCCAGCGCAGGTCCCCAGCGATGGGAGCGGAATCACCGTCGCGCGTCAAACTCAACGGGTGGATTTATCGGCTGTGCCGGCTCCTTTGCGGGACCCCTTGAAACCTTGGCTTTAGCCTCGTTTTGTCCGGTCTGCGCTACCCTTGCGCGCTATTGACAAAGCTGGAAACCGCTGACTAGAATATCGCAATCATAGACATAGCGCTAGAATGGCGTGAAGTGTCTGGCAGCAAAGGGCCCTACTAGGAGTATTACCTGGGCCCATCAACCCTCAACCAGCATCCGGTTGACAATGGCGCCAGCCGGGAGCGCTCCCCGGACCCAACAGCGACGCTCCGAGTCGGGGATTGGCGGGTGCGCCTACCTGCCTCCATAGCGTATCAGGATGCAACCATAGTAGTGGTAGTCAGGAGGTTTCGGGTAATGCATAGAATCCGCCTATTCCCTATTCTCATGATTATGGCCCTGCTGGCGTTAGGCGCTGCCGCCTGTGGCGGCTCCGACCAGCCCCAACGGGCGCAGCCAACGCAGGCGGCCGCGCCCACAGAAGCCCCGGCCATGCTCGCAGAAACCCCAGAGGCCGCAGCCATGGAGCCCACGGAAGCCGCAATGGCTCCTAAGGAAGCCGCGATCACCCCTGCGGAAGCCGCTATGGCGCCGACCGCGGTCCCAGCGAGACCGGCAAATACACCGGCGCCGGAGTTCGACGCAGAAGGCTATTTCAATGGCAAGACGATTCGCGTTTACGCGAACCATCCTCCTGGTGGCGGAGCCGACCTTAACGCTCGAGTTATCGCGCGGAACTTTGGTGACTTCGTCCCGGGCAACCCGCGGGTTATCGTTGTCAGCAAACACGGCGCTGGCGGGATGATCGGCGGAAACTACGTTTTCCGGGCCAAACCTGATGGATTCCATATGGGCGTGTTCACTGGGGTGAATGTGCCGGCGTCCATTATTACCCCAGGCGCGGCGTTCGATCTCCGGCCGGGCGTCGGCATGCGGCCGGTGGCGGGCTGGCAGATGGCGCTGGGAGTTTGGTACGTCCTGGATGAAATCCCTTACCCGACCATCTGGGATGCGGTTGGCAAGGGCAGCGACCCGAACGCATCCATGTTAACTGTCAACTCCACCAGGGAATGCAACACCACCACGCTTAAGCACCGGTTTACCAGGGAGGCGCTGGACTTACCGGTTGACATCAAGGTTGGTGTTCCCAGCGGGCACATCCAAAGCACCCAGGCGCTGGACCGCAAAGACGTGAACAGCGTTATGGGGCACACCGGTTGGTACGACTGGCCGAAAATCCGACCGGGTTGGTTGAAAGACGGTTACATCCGACCATGGATGGTGCAAGTCGACCCGTCCAAGGTTTTCAACCCGAATGGCGAACTGGATGGAATGCCCGAAGAGGTTCCTAACTTGGTGGAAGTGCTGGAAAAGCATGCCACGCCGGAACAACAAGCTGTGTGGAAAGGCATATCGGCCGACGACGGTCCTATGTGGAGAAGTTGGTGGGTGCCCCCGGGCACACCGGACCACATCACTGCAGCGCTGCGGGAAGCGGCTTGGGAAATGTTGAATTCTCAGCAATTCCAGGACGATTTCACCAGGATAGTTGGTGACGTACTGACCCTAAACCATGGCGATTACCTGGAGGATGAATACCTCACCGACATCTTTGCCAACTTGGACCCCATAGTTTCGGCGTTCCAGAAGTTCCTACCCAACTGTCCGGTCCGGTTGCCGGAATGATAATCGAGGCAATTGCCGAGGATACGCAGCTCTGCGCTTGGTAGGTTGAAATTGGGTCCCGCTCTTAACCCCGGCCTGGTCTACGCAATCGAACAGTCGCCGGGGTTTTAGCTAACTTCAACCGGTGGACCCTTAGCGGCTAGGGTGTAGCTGCCGGAGTTAGGACGGGAAGGCCGCTGGTTGCCTAGTTGGGGCCCCAATCTCGTGCAGGAAGGGCCCCAATTTTTTTCCGGCCCAAGTGTTCTAATCCCACAGCGGTGATTCAGTCTGGAACCGCCGTAGGCGAATGACTGGATCCAGTTGGCTACGCCGGTTTTGGGGATTCAGCCGAACGCTCTAGCGGAGGGACAAGGATGGGGGACTACATAAGCGCCCTTAGCGTCCTTGCCCAGTGGCAGTACTGGGTTGCCCTCTGCGCCGGCGTTTTGCTGGTGGGCACCATCGGCCTCATCCCCGGCGTGGGCATCACTACCGTCGCTGCCGTGGCCCTTCCCTTCCTGTTGTTTAACATCCATGAACCCCTAATTGCCCTCACGTTCCTGGCGGCCGTCGGTGGTGTCGCCAACACTCTGGATTCCGTTCCGGCAATCCTGCTGGGCTATCCCTCCGCGTCAACCCAGGTCACATTCTTGGAAGGGCACCAGCTGGCCATGCAAGGTCGGGCGGCCCACACCCTGGGGGCGGTTTATGCCGTGTCGGCAGTGGGCGGCATCGTAGGCGCCGTATGCCTATTAATCGCCTTGCCTTTCATAAGGCCGATCCTAACCAGGATTTCCTTTCCTGAGATCGCCGCTATGGCCCTGTTCGGGGTACTGATGGTGTCTGCCCTCAGTCGGGGGGCCATGCTCAAAGGGTTGATCGGCGGCTTCCTTGGAATCCTGATAGGCTCCATCGGGACGTCTTATATTTCGGGGCTTCCCCGGTTCGATATGGGGGCACTCTACCTTTTCGATGGGCCGCCGTTAATACCAACCATTATCGGTCTGTTCGCTTTACCCGAGTTGATAGACCTGACCATGCGGGCCACTCCGGTGGGGGTACCCGGCAGCATTTCCAACAGGGAAGTGTTCCGGGGAGCCAGGTATGGGTTGAGCCGGTGGCGAATGACCGTCAGGCAGAGTATTTTCGGCGTATTCTTGGGAGCTGTGCCTGGTATAGGCAGCACTGTAGTTGACTGGTTGGCCTACGCTTTTGGTATTGCGTTCACCAAGGACAAGTCAACTTTCGGTAGAGGCAACCTCGATGGCGTACTGTTCGCTGAGTCGGCCCAGAATTCCAAGGAAGGTGGCCAGGCCATTCCAACCTTGGCCTTCGGTATCCCCGGTGGTCTGTCTTGGGCAATAATTCTGGTTGCTATGACCATTTATGGGGTCCATCCTGGGCTCACGATGCTGGAACGGGACTTGGACATTACCATGGCCATCATTATGACGCTGGCCTTGGGCAACCTCATGGTGACGATGATTGGCCTGGTAGCCACCGGCCAACTGGCAAAGCTAACATTGATCCCTTACCCCTTGTTGGCGGCGGTCCTTCTGCCTCTGGTGTTTATGGCCGCGTTCCTTACCACGCAATCATGGGGAGACATTATTGTTTTGTCCGCCATGTGTGCCCTGGGATTGACCATGAAATGGCTCGGCTGGCCCCGTCCGCCGGTGATCCTGGGGTTTATTTTGGGTCCCATCATTGAACAAAACCTTTGGCCGTCCTGGCAGTTGTGGGGCTGGGGATTCGCCGCCCGCCCCTTGACCATTGGCTTGATCCTTGCCGCAGTCGCCTCGGTGTTCTACCTGACCCGCTCCATAGGAAGAGCCGGGGCCACGGCGGAAATTGTTACCGGAGGAGTCGTACCGGAAGTGGCAGGCTCGTCGCGCGTCGCCGAGGCTGCGGGACCGTCTACCGCCGGAAGTTCAGAGGCTACCGAAGGTGTAATCACCACTCCCGGCGGGTCGCAGGGGGTCCAGGAATCTTTCAGGACTACAGCTGCAGGCCTGTTCGGCGGGTTTAGCCTGCCAAGATTGAGGTTTGGCTGGCGATGGGAAACCATCTTCACGTTGGTGTTGCTGGTGATTGTGGGATGGTTCGCCTGGGAGTCAAGCCAGCTTCGGGATCCTGAGGGCCAATTCTTGCCCACATGGGTCAGTAGCGTTCTGTTGGCCCTATTGGCCTGGCAGTTCCTGGCGGGCTTGTTGACCCAGGAAAGGCCGGCAGACATTATGGACTTGGGGATGCGTACCGGCACTGATTTCCAGGCGCTGAAGAGGCTGGGTTACGTTTTGGCGTGGTTGGCCGGCTTGGTCATCTTGTCCGGAATAGTGGAGATGCGCTACGTCGCCGTCGCCTTCGCCCTAGCTTTCGGTGTGCTTCACGTCGGAGGGAGTGGGTGGACCCGGATATTTAGCCTGATACCGGCGGCCGTAATAGCCATCATAATTTTCGGGGTCTTCGGTAATCTTATGGTTATCGAGTGGCCTAGCAGATTCGTCCTTGAGTGGTTTAATGTTTAGCGACCGGCCTACAATGTACGTCCTGTACACCCGCCCTCATTGGTAATTTCAAACCATTGGCCAAGCTTGTTTCAGCGGAATATGGCATTTGCCGGGCTGGTTGCTCCCGTCGCCGTAGTTCCTGATTGACCGCTTGACCTCGCCCACTCCTAGTAATTGTCGCCGGTCGCGGACCGGGCCAATAGACCTGCGTACAATCAATCGAGCTGCGTGGCAGGTCTATTCGGAGTGATAGATTTCCTGAACGTGCTCGGGTTCCTGGGGAACCCGGTCTATTGGGCCACCCTCCTTATTGCCGTTTTCCTGGTCGGCGCCGTGGGCCTCGTTCCGGGCGTCGGGGCCACTACGATCATGGTGTTGGCGCTGCCATTCCTCGTATTCGAAGTCAGCGATCCTCTCATCGGTCTGACATTCCTGGCGGCGATGAATGGATTGGCCAACACACTCGATTCGGTGCCCGCGGTGCTTTTGGGATACCCCTCCGGCGCAACCCAAGTAACTTTTCTTGAAGGCCACCAACTGGCGATGCGGGGTCAGGGGGCCTATACGTTGGGGGCGGTTTACGCCGTTTCCGCTATTGGTGGCGTGGTTGGGGCGATTGCCCTACTCATCGCACTTCCATTCATCCGCCCTATCCTCAACCAGATATCTTTTCCAGAAGTCGCTGCGCTGGGGCTTTTCGGAGTGTTGATGGTCTCTGCGCTGAGTCGCGGGGCCATGTTGAAGGGCCTGATTGCCGGCCTGTTCGGCATTCTCCTGGGCACCATCGGAACTTCATACATTTCCGGCCTACCCAGGTTTGACATGGGTCTCCTGTACCTGTTTGACGGTCTTCCGTTAGTTCCGGCAACCATCGGTTTGTTTGCTCTGCCGGAGTTGGTGGACCTGACTATGCGGGGACAGCCCGTAGGCATTTCCGGCAGCATTTCCAACAGGGAAGTGTTTCGAGGTGTTAAGTATGGCCTGACGCGGTGGCGCATGACCATACGGCAGAGCATTTTCGGCGTCTTTCTGGGTGCGGTGCCGGGAATCGGGGCGGCGGTCATAGACTGGTTGGCGTATGCCTTTGGCATTGCTTTTGCCAAGGACAAGTCTACGTTTGGCAAGGGAAACCTCGACGGCGTGCTTTTTGCCGAGTCCGCCCAGAATTCCAAGGAGGGCGGACAGGCCATCCCAACCTTGGCTTTCGGGGTTCCCGGTGGCCTCCAATGGGGCCTGGTATTGGTGGCCATGACCATATACGGCGTCCACCCCGGCTTGACCATGTTGGGCCGCGATTTAGATATCACGGTATCCATTATCGTGACCTTGGCTTTGGGAAACCTGTTCGTGACCATTTTGGGGATGGTGGCTACCGGGCAACTGGCCAAGTTAACGCTGATTCCATTCCCGCTGCTTGCCGCGGTGCTGTTGCCGGTGACGTTTGTCGCGGCGTTTCTGAACACCTTCCACTGGGGGGACATCATCACCGTCTGTGCGATGTTCGCCCTGGGCATTTCGATGAAATGGTTAGGTTGGCCAAGGCCGCCTTTGCTGTTGGGTTTTATTCTTGGCCCGATAATCGAGCAGAATCTTTGGCCTTCGGTGCAACTTTGGGGTTGGGGTTTCGTGTCCAGACCCTTGACGGTGGCCCTGGTGGTTGCGGCGGTGATATCGGTGACCTACTTGACTAGGGCGCTCGGCAAAGCCGAACTGGCAGACTCCCCGGAAGCGGCGCCTTCGATTGACCAAGGAAACGGGATAGCGTTCGGGCTCCCTTCGACTAGAGCGCTCAACACAGGCAGGGGCTCGATTTTGTCGAGGCTCCGTTGGCCGGCCTTGAGGTACATCTGGCGGTGGGATGCAGCTTTTTCCATGGTCATATTGGCCGTGGTGGCCTGGTTCTTTTTTGAAGCCCAGACATTCAGGCACACCGAGGGTAGGTTCCTCCCCACTTGGCTTGGTTTCGCCTTGGCGCCGCTGCTGGTTCTCCAGATCGGTGGGCGGTTGTTCGCCTCCGGCCAGCAGGGGGCAATCATGGACTTGGGTATGCGGACCGGTACGAGTTGGGAATCAGTGAAGAAGCTGGCGGTGGTTTTGGCGTGGCTGTCGGGGTTCATTTTCTCAATCGGAGTGATTGGAATGCCCTTTGCCGCCGTCGGGTTTGCGACGATTTTCGGCCTTACCCAGGTCAAGCTACGTGGCAAACAGCGAGCTTGGGGATTGTTGCCCGGGTTCATCATGGCGGCGCTTATCTACCTCGTGTTCCAGAACCTGATGGTCATTGAATGGCCCTCCAGGGTGGCGCTGGAATGGATACGGTTCTAGAATTCGGCCCCGGAATTTTCGAATTGACTCAGACTTCTTGCAAGGCGTAGAATTACCGCTGTTTCCTCGCAGAAAAACGGTTAAACACCGTTGGCCGATGCGTCAGCGTCAAATGGCTTTGGCGTCGAATTAGTGTGTTGAAATCTTGGGAATAGGGAGATTTGCGGGCATGGTTTCACTAACTAGGCATAGCTTATCGGTACCAGTCCTGGGGCTTTTGGCCTTGATTTTAGTCGTAAGTGGCGTGATATTCGGAGTCTCTACTGTCCGCTCGGACGAACATAGGTCCTCAGTGCCCGCCATTGCCGTCTTCCCGGCTGTCGCCGAACTTCATTCCAGCACCGCGCTGGTCCTGTTGGGTTCAGGGTTCGAGCCCGGAGAGGAGATAAGCTTGCTCCTTGGGGACTCTTTGGGCGTACTAACCGATCTTGGCGCCAGTTCTGCACTGCTGGACCCGCCGGCGGTTCCCGACGATAGCGGCAACTTTGCCACCAAGTTTCAGGTTGGCCGTATGGAGCGCTACAGCGCCGAGCAGGCTTGGAGCATCATTGTATTGGATACTGAGGGCTCCGAGGTCCTGACCACTGCACCATTTGCTTTCTGCGACCCCCAGGGTAGGAGCCGCGCCGGCCTATATCCGAGAGGGGCGCCCGATTATGAGAAGAACCCCGACGATATTAGGCCTGCACCCCACTGCCAGGGCCAGGCTGCGTTCGAGTATCCCGAGAGGCCCGAATAGTCAACGGGTAGTAACCGGCAGTCATTGACCGATATTTTTGGGCCCGGCTGTGATGATCAACCGGGCCCAATGTTTGCCACCGGACGCTGGGGCTTGGCGCTTCCAAAGTTGCCCATTTCCCGGCAGTGGACCTGCGGAGGCGTAGCATTAAGAATGGGCTGGGAACAGCTCTGTAACGGTCGCCTGGAGTTTATAACTGGGACCAAGATTAGGGCCCGGAGAAGCAATTCTCCGGGCCCGGTTTCGGTTACTGCAGGGGCCCTCTGAGGCCGGGTGAACTGCTGTGCTACGCGGCAGGGTGGCCGGGAACGACACAGACGTGCACCGGCTCTACTCCGGTGTCTACCTCTCGGGCGGTTGTGGCTAGCGCCTCCGCCGTTTGCTCCACCGGGTATTCGTGAGTGCAAAGCTTGTCCAGATCGTATTTGCCGGACTCGATCAGCCGTAGGGCAACCAGTATGGAATTTCGGTCTCTCCCGGAAACCCCTTTGACGGTGAGCATCTTGCGGTTGATGTTCCTAGCGTTGAAATTCGGCACCGGACCGCCATGACCGGCGGCCAGAACCACCGTCCCATTGAACCCGGCCAACTCCATAGCCATATTTATCGGCTCCGTGCTGCCGGAAGTCACATCCAGCACCACGTCGGCCATCTTGCCTTCGGTAATGTCGTTGACCCTGGCCACGGCGTCCTCTTCATCCACCATGATGGTGTGGGTTGCGCCCATTTCCATGGCCAGTTCCAGGCGCTTGGCGTCGTTGGTCAGCCCCGTGACGATGATCTGTCGGGCCCCGGCCTCCTTGGCGGCGATGACGCACCCTTGGCCCATTTGTCCAGGCCCCTGGATCACGGTGGTGGAACCAATGATAGTTCCGCCGGTGCGCTGGGTCCACGATATGCCGTTGGCGATGGGGGTAAACAAGGGCAACCACTCAGCCGGAATATCTTTGGAAACCTTGAACACTACTGAGTTGGATGCCAGGTACATGTAGTCAGCGTAGCCGCCCCACAGGTAGGGCGGGTGATTGATAGAAGTGCCGCCGTAGTTCAGAGCACCCCCGGTCGGGGTTGTGGGACGGCAGATGCGGTAATACCCGTTCCGGCAGAGTTCACAACTGCCGCACGGGAGCCACCTTTCCAGGATGATGCGGTCGCCTTCTTCCACGCCCCAGCGGGCCGCGGCGTTTCTCCCGAGGTTCTGCACCCTCCCCGTTATCTCGTGACCTAAGATCACCGGCAACGGGCCAACCTCACCGTGAATCTCGCCCTGATACGGTGGGACATCCGACCCGCAAATGCCGCAGGCCTCAATTCGCAATAGGGCGTCGTCGTCGTTAGTTTCCGGAAGGTCGAACTCCTGAATCTCCACTTTGCGAGGTCCGACCAACACCCCGGCTTGTGCTTTCTCAGGCATAGATTTCTCCTCAGTCCCAGAATTCTGCGGGTTCTAGTGGCAGGTTTGCGGAGCTGCCTTTAATCAGGCCCCTTCCTCGGTGACGTCGTACTCCCGCAGGTAAGTGTCAACCTGCAACGAGTCCAGGCTGCTGTCTCGGGCGACCGACAAACCAGGATCTAACAACGGGGCCAGATCACCATGCCGGGCCCAAGCAAGACCTTCGAGCTCCAGTGGGTCCAGGAAGATGGTTTGCCCCGTCTTAAGGTCTCTGATCATCAATCTGGAGCCGTTGGCCGAGTTATCCAGCTCTACTTGCACGTGACCGAATTCGCTTTCCAACTCCAAACTGGCACCTCTCTCCAAGTCCTGAATCAAATCAGGAAGGTCAGATTGTCGATGACCTCGTCGTTGTTCACCAGCAAGACCTTTTTGGATACCATCTTGAAACTGTCGCCGTCGGGTCTCAGGTGGTGGAACGTACGGCCGGCGAAGGTATCCTGCTTGCCGTGGCGAATCTCCGTGAGGTTGAAGTTGGAGGCGACCTGAACATCACCGTTGGCCTCCACCTCCACCTCAATGTTGCTGATCAGGCGGCGCATCCGGGACTTGGGGTCCTGGGCATGGGCCACGCCGCCCTTCAAGCGCTCAATCCGGTCTTCCAGCGTGGGTCTATCATCATAGATTATCTGTACATGGGTCGCGGGATCGGCGTCGTCGATATTGGCCGGCACCCAGTACAGCAAGTCCTGGGCCCAAAGAGCAAACCACTCGTCATAGCGGTTCTCGTCCATGTAGAGCGCCTCGGTGTAGATGAAGTGTTCCACCTTTTTTTCGTCGACACCCATATCCCAAATCCCCGGTCAAGCTTGAGACCCGAAACGGTCCCACTCTCCACACAAGGCCCGGACGCAACGCACCCGGGCCAAGTAAATTCCCTAACGGCGGTTAACCCTGCAGCATCTCGTCCCGCCACCGGAATATCTGGTGGCGCTGGGTTAACTCGTCAGTGTGGTTGCTGATGATGGTTCCGTCCGTGTCGGTCTGTTCCCGGTGCAATCCCCGCGCCAGGATGATCCATGGGTCAACGTTGGCGGTCAAACCCATCTGGTTTCGTTCGAAGACCTCGTTGTCATCGGGGCTGCCCATTCCGGCCGGCCCGTAAAACCACTCGTGATGGCGTAGCCTGGCGGCGTTCACTTCCGGTGGGACTCCCTTGAGCAACACGGGGTACATGAACACTTCGGTTTCGGCGGGACCTATCGGCCGCGTTACCCGGATGTGCACGTCGATCAACTGGAGATTGGGGTAGATACCCATGTGCGGGTCCCCATGAGCCTGCATAAGCTCGGCGGCCCGCTCCTTGCCCCGCACCCGTTCCAACTCGCGGACGTAGTCCTCCGGCCACTCGGCGACGCGGCGGTTGCTCAGGCGGCCACCGCGGCTTTTGCGGCTGTCGAGCATTACATGGCCGTTGCCCAGCGAACGGGTGAGGTTGAGGCTGCGGTCCGGGTGGGTTGGCGGCCGCTGCCCTTGCCTGGCAGCCCGGTCCAGGGAGATTGACTGGTGGACAAAGTTGCCGTGGTAGCCGTCCATGCCCACGAACTTCCAGTTGGCGTGGTAGCCGTTCTTATGTACGCCGGCCCTCACCTCAATTTCACCCACGGGCGACAGGTCGACGAAAAGGTCGATCATTTCCTTGACCCGGTCTCCCAAGTGCTCGTCCAACGAAACGCCGGTGGGGCTTAGGCTCCCGAAGATGAAGCCGCGGTAGGACCCCATGCGGGGCAATTTGCTCAGGCCGTACTCTTCCTTCCGGAAGCGTTCGTCGTACCCGGAGGGGAAGGACACGCCTGTGAGACTGCCGTCGTTGCTGTAGGTCCAGCCGTGGTAAGGACACCGGAAGTAGCTGGCGTTTCCGGCTTCGTATTGGCAAACGGCGCTTCCCCGGTGGCGGCACCGGTTGGCCAGAAGGTGGATTTGGTCGTCCTCGTCCCTGGTCATGATGACGGACTCATCGCCGATCCAGGTGACTCGGTAGTCGCCGGGTTGTGGAATCTCGCTGGCGTGGCCAACGTAGACCCACATCCGTTTGAAGATCCGCTCCAATTCCTCTTCGTAGATGTCTTGGCTGGTGAAGACGCTGCCGTGGACCTTGTCCTCCTGGACTAGATAGGAGTAGTCGACGCCCGGTTTTGTCGTTGCCATCTTTCCCTCCTTATTTCCGGTAGCCCCGCCGGGCAATCCAATCAAGCCTGTTGCGCCCGGCTCCGTTGAAACCTGTTGGCCGGCAAGCCCGGTCGCTCCAATCAGGGGGTAATCATTTCCTGACGCCATCGGAATATCTGATGCCGTTGCGTCAATTCATCGGTGAAGTTGCTAATGGGGGAGCCGTCCGTGTCTATTTGCTCCCGGTGACGCCCCCTAGACAAAAGGACCCACGGGTCCACTTGAGCGCTGAGGCCGATCTGGTTGCGCTCGAACACCTCGTTGTCGTCGGGGCTGCCCATGCCGGCCGGCCCGTAGAACCACTCGTGGTGCCGGAGGCGCTGGGCGTTCACCTCAGGCGGGGCGCCTTTCAGCAGCGCCGGGTACATGAACACCTCGGTTTCCGATGGGCCAAGCGGTCGGGTGACCCGTATGTGAACGTCGATCAACTGCAGGTTGGGAAACACGCCCATGTGGGGATCGCCGCGGGACCCTATCAATTCCGCCGCTCGCTCCTTGCCATGTTTCTCTTCCAGGGTCCGGACGTAGTCTTCCGGCCAATCGATCGGTCGGCGGCTGGGTTGCTTGGCTCTGGCCGGTCGCCCGTCAAGCATCACGTGACCGTTGCCCAAGGAACGGGTCACGTTGGGGCTCCGCTCGGGGCTGCTGACCCGCTGACCCTTTCGGGCCGCCCGGTCAATGCCTATGGACTGGTGAACAAAGTTTCCGTGATAGCCATCCATGCCGACGAATTTCCAGTTGGCATGGTAGCCGTTCTTGTGGACGCCGGCCCGCACGTCGATTTCACCTTCCGGCGACAAGTCGACGAACAGGTCGATCATATCCTTGACCCGATCTCCCAAGTGCTCGTCAAGGGAATTGCCGGTGGGACTCAGGCTGCCAAAGATAAAGCCTCGGTAGATGCCCATCCGGGGCAACTTGCTCAAGCCGTATTCTTCCTTTCGGAATCGTTCGTCGTAGCCCGAAGGGAACGACACTCCGGTGAGGCTGCCGTCGTTGCTGTAAGTCCAGCCGTGATATGGGCACCGGAAGTAGCTGGCGTTCCCGGCTTCGTATTGGCAAACGGCGCTGCCCCGGTGCCGGCAACGGTTGGCCAGCAGATGTATTTGGTCGTCCTCATCCCGGGTCATGATGACGGATTCGTCGCCGATCCAGGTGACGCGGTAGTCGCCTGTTTGCGGAATTTCGCTGGTGTGGCCAACGTAGACCCACATCCGTTTGAAAATCCGCTCCATCTCTTCTTCGAAGATTTCCTGGCTGGTATATATGCTGCCGTGAACCCTGTCCTCCTGGACCAGATAGGAGTAATCAATACCTGGTTTTGTAGTTGCCAACCTGTCTGCCTCCTAACGAGGATAGGGTCTCACTCGGGGAGTTTACAGCCGCGGAAAATTCCGGTCAACCGAATCGGGCACAGGGCCGCGTGAGTACAACGAAGTGTTGATCCGTATCGTTGCTACTCTTGTTGAACCGGGCTTGGGGGATTGGCCCGGATAGATGCTAGAAAGACCTTTGTTGCAATCAAAGAGATGACACCGTGGTTCTTGGCAAAAATCTGACTGCGCCGACCCGCGAATCAACCAAACATCACGCTTGCAGTCTACCATCGAGGGTGTCTAGCCGCAACCAAAAACGGTCCAGGTAGGCTGCCTTTGTATTAGGGGCGTTTGGCGGCGCCCCGCGGGCCAGTCTCCGCGCTGTCCGAATCAACTGACGCCCAACCGCCGACGGTGTGGGCCAATGCAGGGCAAGTGTTTGGGGACGGACACATCATGGGAATCACGAGCTCCTCGTTCACTACGCCGCTACCCGGAGCTTTTGCGTTGACGCCCAAACGGTCGGGCCGTAAAATACTCTTCGCTACACAAAGGAGTTGTTATGAAAGCGGTTCGAATTCATGCCCACGGCGGCCCGGATGTCATTAATATTGAGGACATTCCCATCCCAGAGCCCAAAGAGGACGAAGTCCTTTTTAAAGTGACTTCCAGTTGCATTAACTACGCCGACGTCCAGTGGAGGTTGGGAAACGGAGATCCAACGCTACCCACCACCTTGGGGCGGGAGGCGGCAGGCACCATTGAGAAGGTCGGCCCGGGCGTCACTGCCCTGAAGGTAGGCCAAAACATCACGGCCAGGTCGCTGGGCGGCAACGCCGAGTACGCCATAGCGCAGGTGACCAACGCGTTTGTCTGCCCCGATAGCTTGGACATGGCGCAGGCAGGTGGCATCCCCATTATCTTCTTGACTGCCTACCACCTGCTCCGGTCCTTGGTCAAGGTTAACGCGGGGGATACCGTTTTGGTGCAGGCGGGGGCGTCCGGTGTGGGTTCCATCCTGCTTCAAATGTGCAAAGAATGGGGCTTCAAGAGCATCACGACCGCTTCAAACGAAGCCAAGTTGCAACTGTGCCGGGAACTGGGGGCCGATGAGACCATCAACTACACCGCCGTCGATTTCCAGACCGAAGTCATGCGCCTGACCAACGGCGCCGGGGTCCAGTTGGCGCTGGACGCGGTCGGGGGCGAAGTCACCGAGAAAAGCATGAAGTGCCTGGCTCCCGGAGGAAGCCTGGTGAATTACGGCAACGCCAGCAACAGCCCTGCCTCGATGCCGATGAGTGACTTCCGGGAAGGACGTTGGGCCACCGGGTTCAGCCTCGTTTCCACCTTCCCCACCTGGGATAATCCCGGGGCTATGTCTGAGGTCTTGGGACTTATGCGGGACGGCAAGATTAAAATGATCGTAGACCAGGTTCTGCCTTTGGATGAGGCTGCCAAGGGCCACGCTCATTTGTCTGGACGCGGCGCGATGGGCAAGGTGCTGCTGGTCCCTTAAGTAAAGGTACAGAAACCTCCGGGCAACAAAAAGTTAGCCGGGGCAATCATTGCCCCGGCTGTTTTCTTTGGCTGGTAATCCTGGCGGCAAATGGACCGGCTCAACCGGCACCAGCCGTCAGTATTTGTTCGGGTGGTTCATCAGTTCGATGAGGTTCCCGTCAGGGTCTCGGACGTAGGCGAAGTGGTGCCCGTCATAGTCGCGGACCTGAGGGCCGCGGCCGCCATCGAATTCCACTCCTACTGCGGCCAAGTGGGCCATCATCCCATCCCAATCGGGAATTTCAACCGCGAAGTGGCTGACGGGTTGAAAGGCGGGTTCTGGCGTTACGTGACAATGGATTTCCGAGTTGCCAAGATACAACTCCAACTGCCTGGGATGTTCCTTTAGCTCCGCGTCGAACACCCGTTGGTACCACTCCTTGGTAACCTCGTTGTCTTTGATGGCCACGTTCACGTGGTGAATGCCACTGGATCTAGACATTATTCCTCCGATTTTACCGGGCGGGGCGGTTTTTACGCCTACGCCAGGTTGAAGAATTTGACCACGTTGTCCACTACCATCTTTTGCCGCTCATCCTCTGGAACGCCGGCAAAGACCCGGTCCAACACCAGGTTGGAATCCGGCCAGTCGGACTCCTGATGGGGGAAATCGGTGGCCCAGATCAGCCGGTCCACACCTATGTGGTGTCGCATTTCAACGCCTATCGGGTCGTCCAGGAAGCCCCAGTAGATGTGCTCCCTGATGTATTCGCTGGGAAGCTGTTTTAGTGGCTTGAAACCAACCAGTTCGGTCGCCCATTCGTTATGGCGGGTGTACCGGAGGTCGGCCATGTACATGAAGAAGGGCAGCCAACCGGCGTGGGTCTCTGCGAAGTAGATTTTCAGGTTGGGGAAGCGGTCAAACAATCCGTCCAGCACCATCTGGACCACGTTCAATCCACCCACTCTGTGGAAACGGGAAACCTGCTCGGCCAACCCGGTCGATCCCAGCTTCTTCAGGTTTTCCCTATTCTCGTTGGGGTACTTCAACAGCGGCCCCGACCTATCGCCCTGGCGGTTCAGTTCAATGTGGACGGTTACCGGCATGTTCAGGTCAAGGGCTGTGGCCCAGAACCGGTCGTCCGCGGGCGAAGGATAGCCTTTATTGTCGGGGAAGGCGCTCAGCAATACCCCCGGTAGGCCCAGGCGCTTGCAGTGTTCCAACTCGGCAACGGCGTCCTGCACGCCTGACATGGGGATTATGCCCAGGCCGATCAACCGGTCGGGCGCCACGGAGCAGTAATCTTCCGCCAGCCAGTTGTTGTAGGCTCTTACAATGGAGAGATAGGGTTCGTCATCCGGCACGTTGCGCCAAAGCCAAGGTCCGCCCACTTGGCAGGGGTACATCACCTCGGCGTCGATGCCATCCCGGTCCTGCTCTTTGATTCGCTGCTCCCCCGGCCCGGTGCCGGCAGTGCCTTCATAGGTCTGCCCGAATGGAGCCCAGTTTTCCCGTCCCTTTCCGCCGTACAGGTCGGAGGGCACTTCCCGAGCCGCAGTTCCTTCGATAACCCAGGCGTCGCCGCCGGTAGCGGTCCTAATCAGACGAGGCGCACGTTCCCGGAACTTCTCGGGTATGCGCGGAACCCAATTTTTGGAATCCACTTCCAGGTGGGAGTCGCCGGAAATGCACTGGTACGCTCTGGTTGCCATAATCTCCTCCGTTTTGGTTGGGTGTTCTAGACCGCAGCAGTGGGTCTATTGGCCAGGGTGGGTAGTGGCTGAATCGTCCAATCTCCGGTCTAAACCGGCGCCGCGGCTTCTGCGTGTGCCACTTTGAGAGTAGTAACCTTCTACCGGTTAAGAATAAGCCCAATCGGCGGCCCATGCAACCAAAAACGGAGAAACCGCAGCCGCAATAACGCCTTCGCTGGGAGGTTTCAGTTGACAATATGCCTTCCCGATGGTAGAAACGAGTAGGAAAAATCCCATAATGCTGGCTGGCCTGGCAGAAGCCAAACTGGCCTCTGAGCATTGGATAATTTAGGAGGCGAACCATGGGTGAGATACTGGGAATGGCTTCAACTCACTGGCCGCTGCTGATTCAGCCCGATGAGGGACATCTGTGGCCCTTCCAGATGACGATGAACCGGCTAAAGGACTTTCCGGAAGAAAAGAAGCCCATCTCCGCTTGGCCGGAGGCTGCGCGGGTAGAGTTTGGCGAAGACGAGGGAGTCTCGGCCCACGCAGAGCACCGGGCCAGGCTTCTCAAGTCCTTCCGCGTCATGAAAGCTGAAATTGAGGCCTTCAACCCTGACTTCATCGTCATGTTCGGCGATGACCAATACGAGAACTTCAAAGAGGACATCATCCCCCCGTTCTGCGTCATGGCGTATGACGAATACGTGAGCTATCCCTTCAAGCGCAGTATGCCGGTCGGCAATGTTTGGGGAGAGCCGGAAGACCATGCTATCAAGATGCGCGGCAAGCCCGAAGTTGCCAAGTGGCTGACCAGCCGGCTGATTGAGGAAGGAGTGGACATGGCCTACTCCTACAAGCCGCTGCATTGGGAAGGCTTGGGCCACGCCTTTGTCAACATCCAGATGTTCCTTGACTATGACCGTCAGGGTTTTGACTTCCCGATCATACCGATCCAGGTTAACTGCTACGGCAGCAAGGTAATCCAGAACCACGGCGGCGCTCCTCTGGGCAACGGCGCTGCCGCTGATCCGCCAGGTCCCACCCCCAAGCGCTGCTACGAAGTAGGCCGCAAGGTCGCTCAGATCCTGAAAGACAGCCCCTATCGGGTTTGCATGTACGCGTCGGGCGGCTGGTCCCACGGGTTCCTGGTTGAGGAGAACGACTACCTCTGGCCTGATATTGATTCCGACCGGATCCGGGCCAAGCAGCTCCAGGAGAACCGGGAAGAAGAGTGGACCAAGATCACGGTTAAGGAAATTGAAGACTCGGGTCAACAGGAATTCCTGAACTGGGTCTGCTTGGCCGGCGCCATGGCCGAGATGGGCCAGAAACCCCAGGTTTTGGACTACATCGAGACCATGATCTTCAACTCCGGGAAGTGCTTGGCGGTATACCGCCCATAGACCTGCACCACTCCCAACGATAGACTCAGATGTCAGGACGGTTGCGGTTGCTTTGATGGCCGCAACCGTCTTAATTTGCGACACATCTGCACCCAGACCGGGCGCCACCGCGGTGGGCAAATTCCGGCCCAATGTCCTGGTAACGTCCGTCTCGTTTCCATCGGATCAATGTTTGTTAAGGGGAGAGTTATGGCTCTACGTCTGAAAATTGCGTTCTCCGACAACCCGCGCATCCTTCCGTTGCGTGACGGCACCGTCAAACCGCAAAACATCGAATTGGATTTCGCTCCTATCGATGACGGCGGCGGCGGACTATTCCAAAGGAACCTGACTTTTGACGAGTTTGACGTTTCTGAAATGTCCATATCCGAATCTCTGTTAGCCATCGAGCGTCGCGGCGACCGGGCTATCTGGGACTGGGTAAAAATTCCGGTGTTTCTGAGCCGGGGGCACGTGTGGGGCAGCCTGTACGTGAACTCCAACTCAGGCATCGACTCTTTGGCCGACTTCAAGGGTAAGCGTATCGCCACGCCGGACTACGATATGACGGCGGCGTTGTGGTTCCGCATCACTCTGAAAGACCTCCACGGCATAGATGCCAGCGACAATGTTTGGTACAACGGACGCACCAAGGAGCTTAGCCACGGCGGCGCTCTGGGTCTGGACGGCCAGCCCCCGGTCGGCGTGGAGCACCACTGGCTAACGGTAGACCAGGCGATGGACATAATGCTTGACCGCGGGGAAATCGACGCCTCCACCGCCATCAGGCCGGGCGCCCCCGTAACCCTGGGCGATCCGACCGTCATCGACCGGCACGGCGGCACTCAAATCCAGGGCAACCCCAATATCAAAAAACTGCTGCCCGACAACGGAAAGGGCGTCATTTACGACTATTACGCCAAGACCGGCTTCTACCATTGCAACCACCACGTGATAATCCAAAGGCGCATCGTGGAGGAAAACCCCTGGGTGCCAATGGAATTGTTCAAGACGTTCCAAAGGTCCAAGGAAGTGGCCTACGAAAGGGCTGCCAAGCAGCTAAATGGCCGCTCCCAGAACGATTCAACAATCTTGTACTTTGCAGCGAACGACATGGCAGACCAATCCCAGGCCCTTGGGGAAGACCCCTATCCCATTGGGCTGTTGAAAATGGGAAAGAACGTCGAGAGGGCAATCCAAGGCTCTTTGGAGCAAGGACTGCTCACCAAGCCGTTGCGGTTGGAAGACGTTTACCATCCCACAACGCTGGACACTTAACCTGTGGCGCCTGGCAATGGGCCCGAAGTCAATTCAAACCGGCCCAAAAATCGCTCCTGAAGACAAATAGATTCAGGCTAAGGGGGTAAACTGATGGCACTGACATTGACCATGGCATATTCGGCCAATCCAAGAATAGCGCCTATAGCTGATGGCACGGTCCAGCCCGAACACTTCAACCTAAATGTAGTAACCGTTGAAGGTGGGTTGCTGTTCTTCCGCAATCTCAAGTACGACGAGTTCGACTGTTCTGAAATGTCTATTTCCGAGACCATGCTGGCTATGGAACGGAGAGAGGTCACGAAGAAGTGGGACTGGTCGGCCATCCCGGTGTTTCCAAGCCGCGGCCAGTTCTGGGCCGGTATGTACGCAAACACAAAGTCCGGCATCAACAGTTTCGCCGACCTGAAGGGCAAGCGCATCGGAGTCCCGGACTACGACATGACCGCTACGCTGTGGATGCGGATTCTGCTGAAAGACCTCTACGGCATTGAGGCCAGCGACAACGTCTGGTATAACGGCCGCACCAAGGAGTTCAGCCACGGCGGCCCATTGGGCCTGCACCTGGAGGGGCAGGAGCCGGTGGGAATTGAGCATCACTGGACCACGTCAGACCAGTTCTTGGATGTCATGCTGGACCGGGGAGAACTTGACGCCGCTATCATGACATCCACTTCGGCGTTGCATCCGGGGGAAACAGTCGCTATGGACCGTTACGGCGGAACGCCGTTGGTCGGCAATCCTAATATCAAACCCGTCTCGGACGACAACGGGAAGGCGGTGATCTCCGAATTCTTTAAGAAGACCGGCGCCTACCACTCCAACCATCACGTTATCGTGCAGAACCGTATACTGAGAGATCATCCGTGGGTCGCGATGGATCTCTTTCGCACCTTCCAACGCTCCAAGGAGGTAGCTTACGAGAGGGCCAGGAAGGACCTGGAAAGCTACTTCTACTTTCCAAGCAAGTCCTACGCTGAAGAGGCTTCCGTTTTCGGGGAGGACCCCTACCCCTTCGGCCTGAAGGCCATGGGGACGACCGTTTCCAGGGCGATCAAAGGCTCCCTGGAGCAAGGGTTGATTCGAAAGCCCCTGGAGTTTAAGGACATCTACCACCACACTACCCTAGACACTTAGGGTAACCCCCCACCACGCAATATGGCGGGAGGTCCCGGCGGCAGGCTCAATTCCGCCGCCGGGACCTCCCGCCATTCAATTTGCTCCAATGCGGCCCTAACGGTACCGGATTCTGGGGTCGAGAACCCCGTAGAGAAGGTCTATCACCAGGTTAACGACCAAGGTCACCGCAGCGATGAGCAGGACGACGGCCTGGAGGACGACGAAGTCCCGGTGGGTTATGCTGTCAATCAGCAGAGTGCCCATGCCAGGAACGACGAAAATGGACTCTACGATGATGACCCCGCCCAGCATACTGGCGAATTGATAACCGGAAATGGTCACCACGGGGAGCAAGGCGTTCTTCAAGGCGTGGCGGCCTATCACCACCATCTCCTTAAGGCCTTTGGCCCGGGCGGTTCTCATGTAGTCCTCCCGCATCACCTCGAGCATGGAGGAGCGAGTAACCCTGGATGTAAAGGCCAGGTCGTTGAACGCCAAACACAGGGCCGGGAAGAATAGTTGCTGGAGGTTGATGAACGGGTCGTCCCATACCTTGGCATACCCCAAAGGAGGCAGCCAGTTTGCGAAGTAGGCCAGGCCGTAGATCATCAAGATGCCGAGCCAGAACGTAGGCGTGGCAATGCCTATGAGCGCGAATACCCTGCTGGCGTAGTCACCCCAGGTATCTTGCTTCACTGCGGATAAGACCCCAAGGGGAACTGCGACGATGAAAGCCATGGCGATGGCTATGAGCGACAGTTCAATGGTGACGTAGAACCTGTCCTCCAACTCCTCCCAAACAGGTATTTTGTACCAGATGGAGGTGCCCAAGTCGCCGCGCATGATGTCCCAAAGCCAATGGCCGTACTGTGAGTAGATTGGGCGGTTGAGCCCCAACTCCTCCTTGAGCTGTTCCAGTTGCGCAAGGGAAACCTTGCCAGCGTCGTCGTCGCCGCCGGTCAGGATCATATAGGCGGCGTCGCCCGGCACAATCCAGAACAGGGCGAAGACCAGCATGGTCGACAGGATTATCGTGGGTATGAAGAGGGCCAACCGCCGGATAGTGTACTCCCTCAAGCCTTTCTCCTTGCGTTTGCCGCCGCGCGGGCGGCGAGATTAGGCCGGGCGCCCAATGCTCGCTTGGGGCCCGGCCGATTTAGGCCCGCTGGTTGTTGGTAAGCGTCTTTATAAACCCGCCGTTAACCAGCCATAGCATCGGGCCTATATTTTATCGCATGGATTCGTTCAATTAAAAGCTCGACCGGCTTGTGTTCGCCACGTTACGGGTGGCGAAATTGGGCCGGGCGACCAATGCTCCTTTGGCGCCCGGCCCATTGAGACACACTGGCTTTTGGTACGTGTCGGTATAAGTCCGCCGTTCACCAGCCTTAGCGGCAGGCCTATATTTTACCTCGTGTATCCGTTCAATTTAAAGGTTCACCGGGAACTAGTTGTCGACGCAACCCCGCTCATCGGGACAGGCAACGTCTGGGTCCCACCAAACGTAGTCCCAACCGTGGAGTTGCTGGATGGAGTCAGGCGTGTTGAACCCCTGGAGCCGGTAGTCTATCGCAGCTCCTTGGTCCACCCAGGTGTTGGGTACCCAGTGGCCTTCCCCCTCCCGAAGAATCTCTACCATTTCCGTAAACTGGGCCCTCCGGGCGTCCCGGTTTAACTCACTGGCCTGGGACGCCATCAACTCACTGAGCCGCGGCATACTCCAGTTGTCTGGGTTCTTTTCGATGTCGTCCACATAGACCTGTAGCAGAATGTCCGCCGGGTCCCGGGTTAGCAGCCCAATGCCGCCCACCATCGTAGCGTGGTGAGTGCCATCCCTCGTCATAACGTGGTAAGCGGCGCCATCCACTGGGCGGAGAGTGAAATCAATCCCCAGATCGTCCCGTAACTGTGCCATGGCTACTTCCGAAACCTTGACCGAGGTTGCGTTGTTGGAGCCGTTTAGCTCCAGTTCTATGCCATCGGCGTAACCGGCTTCGGCCAAAAGGCGCTTGGCCTCGGCTATGTCCCTGGGGTCTTTGCGTCCGTCAGCGGTCCGGCGGAATCCGGGGACGTCGCTGAGGTCATCTTCAATGGCTATGGAGCCTTTGGGGAAGAAAGTTGCCGGTGAGGCGAAGCACCCGTAGGATTCAGTGCAGTAGACGATGTCCACCACGTTCTGGCGGTCTAACCCCAGGTGGAACGCTTTGCGCACTCGTGGATCATCGAAGGGAGGCTTGTTCTGATGCAAGATGAAGAAGGTCCCGGAGCCGCCTAGCAGCAACCTGGCACGGAGCCTCCCGTTGGACTCGTCCTGTAGCCGGAACATGTCCTCCGGCCGGAAGGTGGAACTCCAGGGGCCATCGGTTACGTGGGCCTGACCAACCTGGAGGGCGGCGTACACCCGGTTGATGTCTCGGATGACGTTGAACCTGAGGCCATCGAAGAAGGGCCGGCCCGGCTTGAAGTAATCGGTGTTCCTTTCGTACTCCCGTACGTTTCCACGGACCCAATTCTTCAGCTTCCAGGGCCCGGAACCAATTATGTTTTCAGGGCAGCAGTTGGCGTCTTCCTGGCTCAGGCCCTTGACCGACTGTTCGGGGTAGATCTTGAAATAGTCTACGGCGATGTTGGTCAGGAAGGTCGCTGCGGGGAATTTGAGGGGGACCTCCACCGTCTGGCGGTCAATGGCTCGGGCCGTTTCGCGCTCGTAGAAGGGTCGCAAAGCCGCGGTGCGGCTTCGGATGGCGCCGGGTTCAACGATGCGGTCGAGGGTGAACACCACGTCATCGGCGGTAACGGGAGTCCCGTCATGCCAGTTGGCCTCGTGCAGCGTGAAGGTGTAGAGCTTCCCGTCGGGGCTGACCTCCCATTCCTTGGCCAGGTCGCCGGTGACCTCGGTGGTGTTGGCCGGGTCGTATTGGACTAATTGGCTGAACTTCGGGGCGGCCCCAATCAGGCAACTAAACAGGCTGGCGCAGTAATGGACGTCCCACTGGCCGCTGGCGCCCCGTCCTACGACGTCCAGAACCATGGGCTGGTACTTGCCCTGGGCCACCCAATCGGGGGTCAAGGGGGACATGAAAGTCTGGCCCATGAGGACCGGAATCGGCGTTGCAGTCGCCACAACCTCTTTGACCACGACCTTGGTCTGTTCTTGCTGGACTTCTGTGACGACTTCTTTGGTCACCTGGACCTCTGTGATGACCTCTTTCTCTACCACCACCGGGTCTGGGCCTTGGGTGGAGCCGCCGCAGGCCACCGTGAAAACCAAGGTCATAACCAGGAATGAGAGAATCAATGACCTGGGATTGTTGGGCCAACTGATGCGCTTCATACTGGACCTCCGTTATGGGCTAATACCGTGCCACGGGACCAGGCTACCGGCCGTCCGAAAATTGGCTAGGTGTGTGTCCTCCTTTCGCCACCCGTGTTCGCCGTACTCTCCGGTGAGGCGGGCAGATCGATTTGGACGGGAGTTGGCCGCCCGCCTAGTTGTCGACGCAACCCCGCTCATCGGGGCAGACAGCGTCGGGGTCCCACCACGCGTATTCCCAGCTGTGCAGGTGTTGGATGGAGTCCGGGGTGTTGAACCCTTGGAGCCGGTAGTCTATGGCCGCGCCCTGGTCCACCCAGGTGTTGGGTACCCAGTGGCCTTCCCACTCCCGAAGAATCTCTACCATTTCCGTAAACTGGGCCCTCCGGGCGTCCCGGTTTAACTCACTGGCCTGGGACGCCATCAACTCACTGAGCCGCGGCATACTCCAGTTGTCCGGGTTCTTTTCGATGCCGTCTACGTAGACCTGCAGCAGGATGTCGGCCGGGTCCCGCGTCAACAGTCCGATACCGCCCACCAGCGTGGCGTGGTGAGTACCATCCCGGGTTTTCACGTGGTAGGTGGCCGTGTCCACCGGGTTGAGCTTGAAATCAAGGCCTATGGCCTTCCGCAGTTGTTGGGTGGTTACTTCCGCCACCTTGATCCCGGTGGCCCCATTTCCGCCGTTCAAGTCGAGATTTGGAATGCCGTCGGGGTAGCCGGCTTCCGCGAGGAGGCGCTTGGCTTCGGCTATGTCCCTGGGGTCTTTGAGTCCGTCAACGGTCCGGCGGTATCCGGGGACATCGCTCAGGTCGTCCTCAATGGCAATGGAGCCTTTGGGGAAGAAGGTGGCCGGCGAGGCAAAGCATCCGTAGGATTCCGTGCAGTATACGATGTCCACCACGTTCTGGCGGTCCAGCCCCAGGTGGAACGCCTTACGTACTCTGGGGTCGTCAAATGGAGGCTTGTTCTGGTGCAGGATGAAAAACGTCCCCGAACCGCCCAGAAGCAACCCGGCTCGGAGCCGGCCGTTGGATTCGTCCTGCAGCCGGTACATGTCCTCTGGCCGGAACGTGGAACTCCAGGGACCGTCGGTCACGTGAGCCTGGCCGACCTGTAGGGCGGCGTACACCCGGTTGATGTCCCGGATGACGTTGAACTTCAGGCCGTCGAAGAAGGGCCGGCTCGGCTTGAAGTAGTCGGTGTTTCTTTCGTACTCCCGCACGCTTCCCCGGTCCCAATTCTTCAGCTTCCACGGCCCGGAACCAACGATGTTTTCCGGGCAGCAGTTGGCGTCTGCCTGGGTTAGGCCCTTGACCGACTGTTCGGGGTAGATCTTGAAATAGTCCACGGCCAGGTTGGTTAGGAAGGTCGCCGCGGGGAATTTCAGGGGGGCCTCCACCGTCTGGGAGTCAATGGCTCGCGCCGTTCCGTGGTCGTAGAAGGTCCGGAGGGCCGCGGTCCGACTTCGGATAGCGCCTTCCTCGACGATGCGGTCCAAAGTGAACACAACGTCATCGGTGGTGAGGGGATTCCCGTCATGCCAGTTGGCCTCGTGCAGCGTGAAGGTGTAGAGGGTCCCGTCGGGGCTGACCTCCCATTCCTTGGCCAGGTCGCCGGTGACTTCGCTGGTGTTGGCCGGGTCGTATTGGACCAGGCCGTTGAACTTGGGGGCGGCCCCGATGAGGCAACTGAAGAGGCTGGCGCAGTAGTGGACGTCCCACTGGCCGCTAGCGCCCCGGCCAACAACATCAAGCACCATCGGTTGGTACTTGCCCTGGGCCACCCAATCGGGTGTCAGAGGGGACATGAAGGTCTGGCCCATGAGGACCGGAATCGGCGTTGCAGTCGCCACAACCTCTCTAACTATGACTTTGGTCTGTTCTTGCTGGACTTCGGTGACCACTTCTTTGGTCACCTGGATCTCGGTGATGACCTCTTTCTCCACCACGCGAGGCTCGGGGACATCAGCGGCGCCGCCACAAGCTACGGCCAGAATCAGGGAAAACGCCAACAGCGTGAGAAACGAGAATCTGGGTCGGCTGAGCCAACTGATGCTCTTCATACTGGACCTCCGTTACCGGCTATTACCGTGCTACGGGACCAGGTACCGTACGTGAGAAGATTGGCTAGGTATTTCCCCCTTGTGCTTTCGGCCGCTCCTCGCACTTGCGGTGGAGCGGCCGGTTAATTTGACGCTGCGATATCCCGGATCAAGGCCAGGATGACCTGTTATTTGCGAGATGACTGGCTAGTTATCGACGCAGCCCCTTTCATCGGGACAAGCCACGTCGGGATCCCACCAGACGTGCTCCCAGTGGTGCAGGTGCTGGATGGAGTCAGGGGTGTTGAAACCCTGGAGGCGGTAGTCTATCGACGCTCCCTGGTCCACCCAGGTCTGGGGCACCCAATGTCCTTCCCCTTGGCGCAAGATGTCCACCATCTCTGTAAATTGAGATTGGCGGGCCGTCCGGTCCAACTCGCTTGCCTGGGCCTCCATCAACTCACTGAGGCGCGGCGTGGTCCAGTTGTCCGGGTTCTTTTCGATGTCGCTTACGTACACCTGCAACAGTATGTCTGCCGGATCCCGGGTCAGCAGGCCTATGCCGCCGACCAGGGTGGCGTGGTATGTGCCTTCACGGGTGTGGACGTGGTATGTGGCGGTATCCACCGGGTGAAGGGTGAAGTCAATGCCAAGGTCTGATCGCAATTGCTGTGTAGCCACTTCCGCCACCTTGATACCGGTGGCCGAGTTTCCGCTATTCAGGTCCAGTTTGATGCCGTCGGGATAGCCGGCTTCGGCCATGAGGCGCTTGGCTTCGGCGATCTCCCTGGGGTCCTTTAACCCGTCGACGGTGCGGCGGAATCCCGGTACGTCGCTCATGTCTTCTTCGGCGGCCACCGACCCTCTGGGGAAGAAAGTGGCCGGGCTGGCGAAGCAGCCGTAGGCGTCGGTGCAATAGACGATGTCTACGACGTTCTGACGGTCCAGCCCCAGGTAGAGGGCTTTCCGCATGCGAACATCGTCGAAGGGAGGTTTGTTTTGGTGCAGTATGAAGAACGTGCCGGAACCTCCCTTGAGCAGCCGCGCCCGTAGCCTGCCATTGGTGTCGTCCTGCAGTCGGAACATATCCTCAGGCCGGAATCCGGAACTCCATGGACCGTCGGTGGCGAAGGCCTGGCCTACCTGCAGGGCGGCGTAGACCCGGTTAATGTCCCGGATAACGTTAAACTTCAAACCGTCGAAGAAGGGGCGGCTGGGTTTGAAGTAGTCTGTGTTCCGTTCGTAGATTCTCGTGGTGCCGCGGTCCCAACTCTCCAGCTTCCAGGGGCCGGAACCGACGATGTTCTCGGGGCAGCAGTTGGCGTCTTCTTGGGATAGGCCCCTTACCGAACTCTCGGGGTAAATCTTGAAATAGTCTACGGCTATATTGGTGAGGAAGGTCGCCGCAGGGAATCTCAAAGGGACTTCCACAGTTGTGGCGTCCACGGCTCGCGCTGTTTCGTGCTCGTAGAAGGGTCGCAATGCCGCGGTCCTGCTGCGGATTTCGCCGGGTTGGACGATGCGGTCGAAGGTGAATACCACGTCGTCGGCGGTTACGGGGGTGCCGTCGTGCCAATTGGCGTCGTGCAGCGTGAAAGTATAGAGCTTGCCGTCGGGGCTGACTTCCCATTCCTTCGCCAAGTCCCCAGTGACTTCGCTGGTATTGGCCGGATCGTATTGGACCAGCCCGTTGAACTTGGGGGCTGCGCCCAGCAGGCAGCTGAACAGGCTGGCGCAGTAGTGAACGTCCCACTGGCCGCTGCGGCCCCGACCGACAATCTCCAAAACCATCGGCTGGTATTTGCCCTCGGCCACCCAATCAGGGGTCAGGGGGGACATGAAGGTCTGGCCCATCAGGACCGGAATTGGCGTAGCCGTCGCCACAACCTCTTTGACCACGACCTTCGTCTGTTCTCGCTGGACTTCTGTGACGACTTCCTTGGTTACCTGGACCTCCGTGATGACCTCTTTCTCTACCACCACCGGATCTGGGGCTTGGGCAGTGCCGCCACAGGCCACCGCCAAAATCAAGGCAATTGCCAGGAAGGGGAAAATCAATGACCTGGGGCTACTGAGCCAACTTGTGCGCTTCATACGGGACCTCCGTTACTGAGCTTTGGCCCGCGCCGCGGGAACAGGATTGCTGTAAACGGGTAGAGCGGCCACGGGCATGACCGCTCTAGATTCCTCAATTGTAGAAGAGCTGCAGATCCTCAGTTGTGGTTGGCGCTTATGACCCCGTTCCACGCAGCCTGGGATCGAACACGTCCCGCAGTGCGTCTCCAAGCAGGTTGAACCCCAGCACCACGATGAATATCGCCAACCCCGGGAAGATGGCCGTGTATGGTCCGGTCTTGATGTGGGCCTGTGAAGCCATGGTCAGCATCCCACCCCAACTTGGCACGTCGGGAGGAGAGCCTACGCCCAGGAAGCTCAGAGATGCTTCAAGGATGATGGCGAATCCCAGGTAGTAAGTGGCCAGGATGAGGTAGGTGGCAAAACAGTTGGGCGCTATATGGCGGATCATAATCCGCGCCGGGGAAGCGCCGACAGCCCTTGCCGCCAAAACGTAGTCCATTTCTTTGAGGGATAGCACCTGGGACCGGACGGTGCGGACCACCGCAGGAGCCAACCCAATGATAATTGCCAAGATCACGTTGTTAAGTGATGACCCCAATGCGGCCACAATGGCCAGGGCGATCACCAAGCCTGGTAACGCCATTTTGGCGTCAATGATTCGTTGTATCACCAAGTCGACTTTTCCGCCGGCGTACGCTGAGAAAACGCCGAGGAGGAAGAACCCGGTGATTCCGATGCCCACGGACATGCCGCCGACGTACAGGGAGATTCTGGCCCCGTACATGACCCGGCTCAAAGTGTCTCGGCCCACGTGGTCGGTGCCGAGCCAATAGTCATAGCTGGGAGAATGGTACACCGGCACTTTACCGGACTCCTCCCTGATTATCTCGCGGTCTCCGTAAGGCGCCAGCACCGGCGCCACCAACGCAACAAAGGCCAGCACAAGCACCACTGATCCGCCGATAGCGCCCAAGGGCTTGCGTCGACAGAAGTTCAGGATGTTCTTGCTAATTTGGCCCGATGCGCTTAACCAAGGCGATTGCTCTTTGACGAGTACGGCTTCGCCAGTTTGATCCAACATGGTTCTCTCCTGCTAAGGTGGGCTTAACTGTACCGGATCCTAGGGTCCAGGACGCCGTAGAGGAGATCTATGATGAGGTTAACCAACAGTGTCACCGCGGCGATTATGAGAATGATGCCCTGCAGGACTACGAAGTCCCGGTGGGTGATACTGTCGATGAGCAGAGTACCCATGCCTGGCACCACGAAAATGGACTCCACGATGATGACCCCGCCGAGCAGGCGGCCGAACTGGTATCCGGAGATTGTCACCACCGGCAACAGGGCGTTCTTCAACGCGTGGCGACCGACGACGACCAACTCTTTAAGGCCCTTAGCTCGGGCGGTCCTCATGTAATCTTCCCGCATGACCTCAAGCATGGAGGACCGGGTGACCCTGGAGGTGAATGCCAGGTCATGGAACGCCAAAGCTAAGGCGGGGAAGAACAATTGTTGCAGGTTGGTAAAAGGCTCGTCCCATATCTTGGCATACCCCAGGGGGGGCAACCAGTTGAAGATGTAGGCCAACCCATAGACCATCAGGATGCCTAGCCAGAATGTGGGCAAGGCGATGCCGATGAGTGCGAAGATCCGGCTGGCATAGTCGCCCCAGGTGTCCTGCTTGACGGCGGAAATGACGCCAAGGGGTACGGCTACGACCATGGCCATGACGATGGCCATGATGGCGAGCTCAATGGTTACGTAGAACCGATTCTCCAACTCATCCCACACAGGGACTTTGTACCAAATGGACGTGCCCAAGTCGCCGCGCATGATGTCCCAGAGCCAGTGGCCGTACTGGGAGTAGATTGGGCGGTTGAGGCCCAACTCCTCCTTTAGCTGCTCCAGTTGTTCCAGGGAGACCTTGCCCGCGTCATCGTCGCCCCCGGTTAGGATCATGTAGGCTGCGTCGCCCGGCACGATCCAGAAGAGGGCGAACACGAGCATGGTCGCCAGAATAATCGTGGGTAGGAAGAGGGCCAAACGCCGGATGGTGTACTCCCTCATACCTTCCTCCTTTTACTCACTGCGCTTCCCGTCATGTCGGTGGCGCGAACACGATGACTAGGTTTGACTCCGATCAGCCAGCTAGTTGTCGACGCAGCCCCGCTCGTCGGGGCAGGCAACGTCGGGATCCCACCAAACGTGTTCCCACTTGTGCAGGTGCTGGATGGATTCGGGGGTGTTGAAGCCCTGGAGCCGGTAGTCTATGGCCGCTCCCTGGTCCACCCAGGTGTTGGGCACCCAGTGCCCCGTTCCTTCCCGGAGGATTTCGGTCATTTCCGTGAATTGGGCCTTGCGGGCTTCCCGGTCCAACTCGCCGGCCTGGGAAATCCTTAACTCCCTGAACCGCGGCAGGGTCCAGTTGTCCGGGTTCTTTTCAATATCGTCATCGTAGACCTGCAGCAGGATGTCCGCCGGGTCCCGCGTCAACAATCCGATACCGCCCACCAGCGTGGCGTGATGAGTACCGTCCCGTGTTTTGACGTGGTAGGTAGCGGTGTCCACCGGGTTGAGCTTGAAATCGAGGTCTAGGTCTTCCCGCAATTGCTGGGTGGTTACTTCCGCCACCTTGACTGCCGTGGCGGAGTTTCCGCCGTTCAAGTCGAGATTTGGAATGCCGTCGGGATAACCGGCTTCTGCCAAGAGACCTTTGGCTTCGGCTATGTCCCTGGGGTCCTTGAGTCCGTCAGCAGTCCTGCGGTATCCGGGGACATCGGTGAGGTCATCCTCGAGAGCGACGGAGCCTTTGGGGAAGAATGTTCCCGGCGAGGCAAAACACCCATAGGATTCGGTGCAGTAGATAATGTCTACGACGTTCTGGCGGTCCAAGGCCAGATTGAACGCCTGGCGGACCCTGGGGTCGTCAAAGGGAGGCTTGTTCTGGTGCAGGATGAAGAACGTCCCGGAGCCGCCGCGCAACAATTTGGCCCGGAGCCTGCCGTTGGTGTCGTCCTGCAACCGGAACATGTCCTCGGGCCGGTACGAGGAACTCCAGGGACCGTCGGTTACGTGAGCCTGACCAATCTGGAGAGCGGCGTACACCCTGTTGATGTCTCGGATGACGTTGAACTTGATGCCGTCAAAGAAAGGCCGACTCGGCTTGAAGTAGTCGATATTCCTTTCGTACTCGCGCACGCTGCCCCGGTCCCAATTCTTCAACTTCCAGGGCCCGGAACCAATTATGTTTTCTGGGCAGCAGTTGGCGTCTTCCTGGCTCAGGCCAGCAACCGACTTCTCAGGATAGATCTTGAAATAGTCGACGGCTATGTTGGTCAGGAAGGTCGCCCCGGGGAATTTGAGTTTAACTTCCACCGTCTGGGGGTCAATGGCTCGGGCGTTTCCTTGATCGTAGAACGTGCGCAAGGCGGAGGTCCTGCTTCGTATGGCGCCCGGCTGGGCGATGCGGTCGAGGGTGAACACGACGTCATCGGCGGTTACCGGAGTCCCGTCATGCCAATTGGCCTCGTGCAGGGTGAAGGTGTAGACAGACCCGTCCTGGCTGACTTCCCATTCCTTGGCCAGGTCCCCGGTGACTTCGCTGGGATTGGCCGGATCGTATTGGATCAGGCCGTTGAACCTGGGGGCGGACCCGATGAGGCAGCTGAAAAGGCTGGCGCAATAATGGACGTCCCACTGGCCGCTGGCGGTCCGTCCTACGATATCCAACACCATGGGTTGATATTTGCCCTCAGCCACCCAATCCGGGGTCAATGGGGACATGAAGGTCTGGCCCATCAAAACCGGAATCGGGGTAGCGGTTGCCACGACCTCTCTAATCACCACTTTGGTTTGCTCTTGCTGGACTTCTGTGACGACTTCCTTGGTCACCTGGACCTCGGTGATAACCTCTTTCTCAATTACTCGGGGCTCTTGGCTCTGGGTGGCGCCGCCACATGCTACGGCCAAAGCCAGGGCGATTACGAGGCATGCGAGAATCAAACTCCGGGGACTGTTGAACCAACTGACGCGCATGTTTGCCAACCTCCGTTAGTTGTGAACGCTGCGCCCGTTGGACCAGCGCCGGGAAACCAGACTGTCCTGATTCATTCAGGAACTCCACAGGCCGATCAGCTTTGTGCGCCGAATCGGCTGTGACCTAGCGTGTCAACCAAGCCACGGTTGCACATTCAATTTAAAGTTTCCATGGGGTAAGCCTGCTTCCAAAGCGTACCCCTTGGAAAGTGCGGGTAATATATTGTATTTCCTTTGGCAATGTCAATAGTCCACCCTATCCGGTAGGGGCCCGCTGTTATAGCTGATTTCGTGGCTAGGACACACTCCAGGAACCCTGACCGAGGCGCTAACACACTCCGGCTTCAGCTAAGGTCTACCGTTGGCGTCTGGTGAGACAAAAATACTTCCTGGCGTTCCCGGCTGGACTGGAACAGGCTGAGCAACACCTCGACGGTGGCCTTGCCCCATCTGCCGTCGTTGACCGGCGGCCGTCCCTCCAGCACTGCGTGGTAGAACTCGTCGATGATGCCCTCGCGGCCATCCAGGTCGGTCGGCATTGGTATATCGTACTTCTCGGTTTGGCCGTAGACCGTGAGGCCGTCGGTGGTGAACCGCACGTCCCCCTCGTCAAAGCTGGCCACGAACGGCCCTCCCAGGAGCCAACCTGACGGTCTTCCCTGGGCCCTGGACTCCTGTTCTGCCCTTCCGGAACCACCGAACCGGCGGGCGCGCTTCATGGCGATTTCGGAATCTTTATCGCCGGCCTCTATTAGGGCTATACGGGCTTTGGCGTGTTCCGGGCGGTCGGGCCAGGCGTCCCCTTCATCCACTCGGTGGGTGAACTCACGGGAGCTGAAGTGGTCGTTTCCGCTGTACACCGCGTTGGAAACCGCACCGTTGTCAAATTCCAGGAAGCTGGAGTAAACCCCGGCCACCGGGCGAGTAGGGTCCCAGGTCCCGGTCATAGCCCTTACGCTGCGGACCACCCCGCCGCCGATCGTGCGCAGAATGTCGAACATATGGGGTCCCTGGCGCCAGGGCACGCCGCCGCCCAACTCGGGAGTCAGTTCCTCCACCGTCCGAGGGCTGTACAACCAGTCGTTGTAATACCACCAGTTGAGCATTCTAAGCTGACCCAACTCGCCGGAGCGGACCATGTCCCGAACTTTTCGCACACGGGGAGCGAAGCTGTGTTTGACGTTCACCCCCAACCGAAGATCATTCCGGTCGGCCGCGTCGATCATAGCGTCGGCGTCTTCCAAGTTAAGGGTCATCGGCTTTTCAATCAGAACGTGTTTGCCGCCGTTCAATGCCATAAGGACATGCTCGGTGTGGAATTGGTTTGGTGTGGCGATGTAAATCATGTCAACTTCGGAACTGTTGCACAATCCTTCCGCCGAAAGGAAGGTCTTGCCTTCATATTGGCTGCTGAAGGCGTCCAACTGCCCTTGGTCGATGTCCGCGGCTGCCGCCACGTGGTAGACAGGATTTCGAGCGAACTTCGGTATCATCGCGCTGGCTCCGCCGCCCAGGCCGATGATGCCCACCCTCAAAGTTGGGCCGCCTTGAGATCCTCCCTGATTACTAGCCATATCGCCTCTCCTTGGAGCCGGCTTCGTTTTGGTTCCGTCGTGCCTGTGTTTGGACAGTATTCCCCGGAGTAGAACCCCGAGCGCAACCGATTTTGACCATCCTAAGATACCGTGTCAACCCCAAAGAAACTCTTGAATTGAGCCCGCGAGCGGATTCTGGGTTGCCTTGCCTTCAACGGCTGCCAAGGCCATGAACCAAGGCTTGTTGGATTGTGGGGCGTACGAGGTTGATTCGGTGGTTTGACCGTGGGCCGGCGCCGATTCTCGGACTGGCCATTATCCGCCTGCGTTTTTGCAGCAAACTAGGGTTATAATAGTAAGATTGAGCGTCCCGTCCTAAAGTGGCAGCCGGTAGACAATCAAGCATGCTTGGCGGCGGGGCCTGGATTGGTAGCGACTGATGAAGCGGCATGTTCGACTGCCGTAACTACAGCAAACGCTTCCCGGAGTTTTGCCCAATTCTTTTCTCACGGGGTTTCCATATGGTCCTCATGTATTCAACCAGTAGGCGGTTTTAGTTGAGCGAAGCTCGAAACAACGCGATGGAAGAGGTGGGGCCGGCCGGTGTGACGGTGAGGGTGTGCCGCATTTGCGGCAGCCCAAACCCTCAAGACGACAATAACTATTGCGTCAACTGCTGGTTGCGCCTGGACCGCTCCGCTGTACTGCCCGAAGATGTGGCCGGGTACCGGTTTTTGCAGCGGCGGCGTTGGTGGTTGAGAAACAAACCGCTGCTCTTGGCGGCAGTCGCAGTCTTGGCCCTGGTGATTTGGCAGGCTTTTGTAGCTTGGGATGTCTACTACCTCTTGACTCCCTCGCCAACCCCCGTCAGTTCCGTAAGCGCTGACGCGGGCCCCGGGAATTGGGGACAGGCCGGAGGAAATCCTCAGAATTCGTCGTTCGTTCCGGAGGCCGCTCCGGCCCCGGACACGCTTGCTTGGACCTTCGCGGTACCCGGGGCCCGGTCCCAACCGGCGCCCCCCAGGTTGATATCACCCCCAGTGATTAGCGACGGTCGAGTCTACCTGACAACGGAAGATGGCCGGGCGGTTGCTTTGGAACAGGCGACGGGCGAGGTTATCTGGGAGTACGTAAGCGGGTTGCCGGGAACGGCATCGCCGGCGATCGGCGCCGGGTTGCTGTTTTTTGGGGTTCGCCCCGGCAATTTGTACGCGGTGGACAGGGACTCCGGGGAACTCAGGTGGTTCGCCGACCAGGGCAGCGCCATCGTAGGGTCTCCCATCGTAGAACAGGGAAGGCTTTTCATCGGGACGGCGGACCACAAGCTGCACGCCCTGGAAGCTGCCAGCGGTGAACCGCTCTGGGATTTCACCGCGTCATCTTGGATTATCTCCAGCGCCGCCTACGCCGACGACACGCTGGTGGTGACGACCACCGGCAACATTGTTCACCTACTGGACGCCAAAAACGGCCGGGAAAAGTTCATCTACGACACCGGTAGAATACGGAACCTTTACGGAGGCGCCGCAATACTGGACGACAAGGCCTTCGTACCGTCCCACCGGGGCGTCTTAACGGCGATAGAAAGAGGCCTTACGAATCAGCCCCTGGAGCGCAAGTGGTGGGCCGCTCGGGTCAAACTGGCAGTATGGTGGTCTCTGTTCAGCCCGCCGGTGCAAAAGGGAACGGTCTGGATCAGCAGTTTGGGCGGCCGGATAGTGCGCACCCCCGCCGCCGCTCACGGCATGGTTTACGCATCGGTGCAGGATGGGCGGGTTGTTGCCTTGGATGCGGACACCGGAAACCTCGCTTGGGAATCCAAAGTGGGCGCTCGCACAACCACCGGCCCGTCGGTGGCCGCCGACACCGTGTTGGTGGGGACGAACGATGGGAGGGTGGTTGGCCTGGACGCCAGGTCGGGCCAAACCCAGTGGGAGTTCGAGGCCGGCGGCTCCGAGATATCCAGCAAACCGATCGTTTCGGATGGCATGATTCTGGCTACATCCAAAGACGGGATACTGTACGCATTGACCCGCAGCCGGTAGGGGCAGCCCGGGCCAACCCCCTTCGGCTGTCCGGTAGCCCCCGGCTTTAGGCAAAAGAGAAGCCCCGCGTGATTCATGCGGGGCTTCTTCATGCCGCGTTGGTCTGGGCGGCGGTCAGTCGGCCAACACCTCTTCGGCGGTGACCGTTACGGCGCCGATGTCCCGGTTCAGGACGGGGCTAAACTTGGTCGCTCCGCCCGCGGGACCGGCGCTGGCCGCCAGTTGGGTGAACCTGGCGTTGCGCGCCGACCGGCTCATACCCTCCGATTCCTCGGTGGGCAACCGGAGGTACTCGTTGGAGCCCGCATCCCGGAAGGTGTTCAGGGGGTCTTCGCCGCGCTCCACCCTGGCCACGTTTTCTTCCAGCATTTGGCGATATAGAATCAGGCCCTTGTCGGAGCGGCCCAGGGATTCCGTCGACCGGTCGGCGATGGCGCCCTGGGTGTACCACATTACGATGTCCTGCCCGGCGGTGAAATCCAGGTAAGACCAGTCCGGCATTCCGCCCGGCTTGAGCTCGGGCACCGGCACTTCATAAAAAGGAATCGCTTCATTTTCGGGAACCTTCGAACCTTGGGCCGGAGCGTAGGTGTAATACCAAATGTGAAGCGTCTGGTAGTCGTCGATGGGCACTCGGTACTGGAATCCGCCGACCTTCAACAGGTTGGGGAAGACCAGGGGATGGCCCAGCTTCCAATTAACGTCTTCCTCGGTTTCGCCTTCCAGGATCCTTCGCTTGATGATGCCGTGTTCAAAGCGGTCGAATCCGATGAGCTGGTGCGGGGGGATTCGCCTGGTCCGCTCCGGCTGGTCCAACTTGTTCCAGACGTAGTTGGCAAAGTGGCCGTGCAGCCACTCGGCGTGGACCGGGTCCACCGAATTTTCCATTATCTGCATCCAGTTGCAGGGCAGCACTGCCATGCCGATGTCCCGGTACACGTTGTCCCAAACGAGCAGGTCCCACCGGGGTAGCAGGGGAGCCGGTCGGGGTCCGAGATACGCGAAAATCAGACCGCCCAATTCCTGCACCGGATAAGCCGTGGTCTGTGTCTTTTCCTTGAACAATTCCAGGGGATCCTCGGCCTTTTCATAGGGCTGTTCCAGGCATGCGCCCTCGGTGTCGAAAAGCCACCCGTGGTAGGGGCAGCGTAGACCCTCATCCTCGCACATGCCGTAGACCAGGTTGACTTTGCGGTGTGGGCACGATTCGGCAATGAGTCCCAGCCTTCCCTTCAGGTCTTTGAAGAGCACCAGGTTCTCTCCCAACAGTCGAATCGGCTTGGTCCCGTTTTCTTCGAGTTGGGACATAGCCGCTATTGGATGCCAGTAACGGCGCATCAGTTCGCCCATAGGAGTGCCCGGGCCTACCCTGGTTAGACGTTCGTTTTCTTCTACGGTTAACATAACAACCCCTTATCCTTGAATGTGGGTGGGTTCCAACATTAGCAATGGGCTGTTTCTATGTCAACTTTCCAAGGTCAACTTTCCAAGGCAGGTCTCGACCGCGGGAAATCGCGAACCCCCCCCCCCCGCAGAATTTCTAGCGCCGGGTTTGAACCGGTTGTACCATGGGCGGCGATGGTCAACCCCGCGTGTAGTACCTGGCTCTGCACCTATCTTGAGGAAACGACCGTCACCGGGATATGTCTGGTGCAGGGCCTCTGAATTTGCGGCAGACAGGAGAAGACGCCCCGATGGGACCGGCAAACCTTCAACCAAGGATTGAACTGGAGGGTTTAGGTTGCCGTCCGACGCGCCGGCCGTTCAACTGGACCTGCTCTTGGCGCATTCGAAACCTGGAGGATGCTCCGGCAAAAATCCTGACCACCTGGCTTCCTCACGACCAGTTCATCAGCGAAAACCAAGAACACCAACCGCCACTGGACCTTCCTGCGCTCGGGTACACCGATCTGGAAATAGTGGTCAGGTGTTCCGAAGCGGCGGGCACCGTGATTGAAAATGCCTTTGTTATTCTGAGGGTTGCCTTTCGCGGAAGCGAGTGGCGGGTATTTGCCCGGCAGCAGGTGCGCGTGGATAATCAGGGGGCGCCCCAGGCAACCTGCCAATCGGTTACCTGTCAGCCCGTCGGAAACCCAGACTCCACGGGCTAATGCTTACCGCGAACCTCAGGGGTGCCCCGGCAGCTTGGCAACCGGTTCTGTCCGCGGGCGTCAGGCCAATTTCCGGGTTGGTACTATTTATTTTAGGGAGATCGTAATCATGGAAATGACTGTTGAGGACAAGAGTGTCTTGGGGCGGATGGTTGGTTGACACCGCCGTTGAAGCGGGAGCTTCGAAGAGACCACGGGGATGGTCTCCAACACCCTGGGAATGGAGCACGACGACCTTATGTCGCTGCTCAAGCGGATGGGAAGCGAGTTCTCGGATAACAACGAATACAAGGAGCTAAGGGGCAACCTGCCGGCGGACTGGCCGATGTAGTTCCACCTAAACCAATGGCTACGCGGCGGCGCCCCCCAAAGGCTTGATCGTGCTGGCCAACCGCACCGTGGGTTGTCGCAATCTCACGCTGCCGGTGCCGGTCCAAAATTCCCGGCGGCCGGTCATGGCCTGAACGTGCCCATCCCATTCCAACGTGTACGCCGTGATTCCCAATCTAACGGCCTGGCGGACCCGCTCCTGGGTGTCGGCGTCTGTGGCGGCCGCCCGAATCACTTCTATCTGCCTGGCTCCGTGCTCCACGTCCTGCTCCCCATGTACCGCGTAGGTCTCCGCGGCCCGCGGGGAAAAACCGTAATGCCCGGTCATTTCCCGGTACACCTTGGCAGCCACCAGGGCATGCTGTGACTCCACCAAGCTCAGCATGGCCAACCCTTCCAGGGAAGAGCGGTGCTGGCAGCAGCCGTTGATCATTTCAATAGCCGCCATGGTCCCCGGAGCGGAGTCGGTGGCGTCGGCCTGCTCCCGGGAAATTCCACCCTCTTCCAGCAGCTGGAGCATGACGTCGACGTGGGTGCGAGGCCTGGCAAACTCCTCAGCGAAGTTGTCCAAAACAGCGTCCATGTGTTCGTAGCGCTTTTCCGCCACCGCGTTGACCAGGATGTAGCCCCAATGAATAGGGTTGGTGCGCACGCGGTGATAGTGTTGTATTTCACCCAGGATTATTTGCTCCGGGGTCCAGCGGTGATGCAGTATCCCATCGAACCACGGGTGCTGCTCCATTGGGACCTCGTTGGCGTAGCCCCACATTTCGGCCATGAAGTCATCTGGAGGCATAATGTCGGTCATTTTCGTTCCTCCATAAAATGGTGCAGGCATCCGGGGCGGATGGCTGCCCGCGGCCAGGATAACGGGGTGTGACTTACTGCAGCGTTCCCTGCAATTTCCGGGGTGTTTTGTTCATGGTATCAGGGGCAAGGCTTGCAGACTAGCTTGAAGTTTCATTTTTTTGAATCCGGTGTCTCTGGGGTTGCGATTCGGTTATAATTTCGGTGGCGCCGCACCAACCGGCGCTGATATACCGACAGGAGAAGGTGGTCGATGCTGACGGTTGAAGAAAACGAAAGAATCACCAAGGTTGGCCCCGGGACCCCCATGGGCGAGTTGATGCGCCGTTACTGGCATCCGGTGGCCGGCGCCGCCGAATTGGACGACAACCCGGTGAAGCCGGTAAAAATCCTGGGGGAGTCGCTGGTCCTTTACCGGAACCGACAGGGTGGGTACGGGCTGATAGATGACACCTGCCCGCACCGCCGGATTTCCCTGGTGTACGGCATCCCGGAACAGGAAGGCCTCCGATGCCCTTATCATGGCTGGCTGTTTGACGGTACCGGTCAGTGTCTGGAAATGCCGGCCGAATCGCCGGAAAGCACTTTCCCCAGCAGGGTGAAGGTGGCGGGATACCCGGTGCAGGAACTGGGGGGATTGATTTTCGCCTATCTTGGCCCGGACCCGGCGCCGCTCATTCCCCGTTGGGACCTGTTGGTAATGGACAACGTTGCCAGGGACGTTGGAATCACCCAAATTCCGTGCAATTGGTTGGCGCCGATGGAAAACTCCATGGACCCGACCCACGCGGAATGGCTGCACGGGTACTACTACAACTACGTCAACAGCCTGAAGACCGAGAAAACCGATAAGGCTGTACGCTCCGCCAGGGGACTCCTGCCAAACCACGTCAAGATAGGTTTTAGCGTGTTCGACCACGGGATCATCAAGCGGCGGGTCCGGGAGGGCGGCTCGGAGGATGACTTTGACTGGAGGGTGGGCCACCCGGTCCTGTTCCCCAATATTCTCCGGGTTGGTTGGACGTTCCAGATTCGGGTCCCCATGGACGACACCCACACCAGTCACTTCATGTACGGCGTCTATCCAGCCCCTCCGGGGGAGACCAACTACAATCAGGATAAGGTGCCGGTGTATGACATCCCGATCAAGGACGAAAACGGCCGGTTCATTACTGATTTCGTGTTGGGTCAAGACCTTATGGCCTGGGTCACCCAGGGACCGGTAGCTGAACGCAACAAGGAAAAGCTGGGAGAGTCGGACAAGGGGATAATAATGTACCGCCGGATGCTGCGGGAGCAGATGGCGATAGTCGAGGACGGTGGGGACCCGATCAACGTGTTCCGCGACCCCCAACGGAACCAGTACCTGGAAATCCCGGTGGAAACCGACCTGATAGACATAGCCCGGAACGGAAGGTTGGGGTCCGGCCAAGCGCCCTACAGCGCCCTCATCGACGAGATAGAGGAGATGTGGGCTAACGCCCCGGCCGCCACCGACTAACGCGTCAACCAATCAGAATCATCCACCGGGGTTGGAACAAATCCCGGTGGATGAGCAATTTCAAAACCGGCCAGCACGGCGTGTTGAGTGGGGCTTCGCCGCCCAAAGGTGGGGTCCCGGACGTTCGTAGCAGCGTCTAATCTTTGCCGGCCGGTGAAGCGGTCGCCAATTCCTCTAACCTCCGCATAAGTTCCGAGATCTGGGGCATCGCCGGACCGTACCGGTCCGCATCGTCCTGGCTGTAGCCACGGTGGTAGTTAAACCTGAAAGACGTGTGCAGCGGACGGGGTTGTCCTTGGGAAACGCCGGCGGATTCCACGGACTCGTCCCAAGCTCCTCCGTGGATCAGTGTGGGCCTCGCGTCCGCATTTCGGAAGACGTTCATCGGCTCGCCACCGTCTTCAACGATTCGGAGTTGTTCCTCGAACTGACGCCGCATGACGGCGATAGCGGTGTCTGTCCGCCCCAGGTGTTCGTGGGTGCGATCGTAGATTTCTCCCTGGGACAGCCACATGTGGAGGTCCTGGGCGAGGACGAAATCCAGTATCGGCTTTCCCATATCGTCATAGAGGGGGATTTGGTACCAGGGGACGGGTTCCTGGGTTTCGACCTGGATCTCCGAGGGCGCCAGGAAACAGCCATAGCAGATGTGGTAGGTGTGGGTGTCGTCTATCGGGACGCGGATCTGAAACTCCTGGCGGACTCGGTCCGCACCGCCGGTCTGAGTGTAAAATGGGAAAATTACGGTGGAATGGCGGGAGGTAGTGTCCTTCTCAGCGCCCAGGGCTTTGGAGTATTTCACCCCTTTTTCCATGCCGTATTGGGTGGTGCGGCCATAGATCGACTCTATACCGACTCCCATCCTGGTACGACCGTGAAAAGTATGCACCTCCGGGTCCGGCGCCCGTTGCTCCAATCTCCCTTGCTTTTCCAGGACATACTTGAAGAGGTAGCCGTGGGAGTAGACGTTGTGGATTGGGTCTGCGGTGTTTTCCTGGCACTGGAGCCAGTTGCAATTCAATTCGGTGATGCCAATTTGGCGGATGGCGTTGGGCATGACGAACAGGTCCCAGGGCGGCAAGAGAGGAGCCGGCAGGGGCCCCAAGTAAGCCCAGACCAGTCCGCCCATTTCCTGCACCGGGTATCCTGGAATCTTGATGCGGTCTTTCAGAGTGGCTTCCGGGGCCTCCAACGGAGTGTCGGTGCATTGCCCGTCGGGTGAAAACTTCCAACCGTGATAGCTGCACCGTATACCCCCATCATCGGGGATCCCCAACTCCAGCTTGGCGGCCCGGTGCGGGCAGCGGTCACCCACCAACCCCAAGTCGCCCTGGGGTGTACGAAACAACACCAGGTCTTCCCCAAGGATGCGTACCGGGAGCACTTCTTCCTCCAGCAATTGGGCGAAGGGCCGGACCGGCAACCAGTACCGGCGCATCAATTCACCCATTGGGGTGCCTGCGCCCACCCTGGTAAGCCGTTCATTGGCTTCCGCAGTTAACATTACATCCTCCTGGCGTAGCTACGAACAATTGGGATTGCCCGGCCTAACGGCATATATTTCACGATGTCCGCCGGATCCCGACTGTCGAAAGGAAAAGTAAAATCCGGTACATCAATCCGGTACATCAATGGCCCGCCGGTACATCAATGGCCCGCCGGTACATCAATGGCCCGCCGGTACATCAACGGCCCGCCGGTACATCAACGGCCCGCCGGTACATCAACGGCCCGCCGGTACATCAACGGCCCGCCGGTACATCAACGGCCCGCCGGTACATCAACGGCCCGCCGGTACATCAACGGCCCGATTGTATGAACGCGAAACCTGGGTGTCAATTTGAGATTGAGCTCGCCCCAGGAATACAGCATTCCGGTGAAAAGGTTAATCCAGGGAAATCCGTTCCACGCGCGGGTCCTGCTGGAATTCACGCATAGAATCCACAAAGTAGCCGGTGATGGCCGGCGGACGTATAATTTGATGAACATCCGACCCGATGCCGGTATGGCTTGGGGGATTTGCGGCCCTTAGTTTCGGGCCGGCAGCAGCCCCGCCGAACACGAGTGTCAAACACGAGTGTCAAATACCGGGGTGTCGCGGTTATGAGGGAGTCGCGGAAATGATTCAAACGGCCCAGCCGAAAGATCCGGCGCCCCATGATTCCAAATTGGCCAGCCTTCAGTCTATCCTCCAGGAAATGGGTTCGGTCATCGTGGCCTACTCCGGCGGGGTAGACAGCGCGTTCCTGGCGCTGACTGCCCATCAGGTCCTGGGGTCCAATGCCCTGGCGGTCACCGCCAAGTCGCCGAGCTTGGCTCCGTCGGAGTTTGATGAGGCCACGGCCCTGGCCGAACACTTGGGGATTCGCCACCTGGTAATCGAAACCAGGGAAGTCGAGCGGCCCGAGTACCTGGCCAACAACCCCAACCGTTGCTATTTCTGCAAAGATGAGCTTTACACCCATCTCAACGCCCTGGCCGCCGACCAACAGGTCCCTTGGGTTGCTAACGGCGCCAACTGTGACGACCTGGGAGACTTTCGCCCTGGCCTGGAGGCTGCGCGACAGTACGGTGTCCGCAGTCCATTGGTTGAGGCCGACCTGTACAAGGCAGAGATCAGGGAGTATTCCAAAGAAATGGGGTTGCCGGTATGGGACAAGCCGGCCCAGGCCTGCCTGTCTTCCAGGATACCCTACGGCACACCGGTTTCGGTGGAGGCGTTGACCCGCATTTCGCAGGCGGAATCCTTTCTCCGGGAAATGGGCCTGCGGCAACTCCGGGTGCGGCATCACAACACCGTGGCCCGTATCGAAGTGGCTCCGGAGGACTTTGCGATAATTCTGGATGCGGGCAACCGGGAACGAATTTCAAAGCACTTCAAGTCGATCGGATACGCTTACGTTACGCTAGACCTGGACGGGTTCCGCTCCGGCAGCATGAACGAGGTCCTGCCGGCCGAAACGAAGGCCAAGTAGCTGCGGGTCCGCCGCCGGGAATTCAACGCCGGGAATTCAACGCCGGGAGTGCAAGCGGTTACCCGTTGTCCCGCTGGGCCAGGTTGCCACCGTCCACGGGCAGGTCCACGCCCACTATGAAGTCGGCAGTGTCCGAGACGAGGAACAGCACAGCCTGGGCTTGGTCCTTGGGGCGCCCCCACCGGCCCCGGGGGATCGACCCCGGGACGTTTTCATCGCTGCGAGCCGGACCTCCTCCCACCGGGGTGCCTGTTTGGGTGGGGGTTACCGAGTTTACTCTAATGCCGTAGGGCGCCAGTTCCATGGCCGCGCCCCGGGCGAAGTTTAGAACTCCGGCCTTGGCAGTCTGGTACGCGATGGCTCCGGCCTTGCCCCGATGCCCGGAAGTGGAGGCGATATTCACGATTGCCCCACCGGTTCCCTGGGCTATCATCTGTTTAGCCGCGCGCTGGGTGCAGAGGAACGTTCCGGTAAGGATCACGTCCACCACCTTTCTCCAGCTGTCCACGTCGGCATCCAGTAGTCCGGCCCGGTGGGTGATGGCGGCGTTATTTACCAGGATGTCTACCGCTCCGAATGATTCGATGGCTTGGTCCACGGCGCGGCCCACCTGTTCCGGCACGGTGATGTCTGCCTGCACGGCCAGGGCCTCGAACCCATTGGCTGTGAGCGCATCGGCGGTGGCTTGAGCCGCGTCGCCTTTTACATCCAGGCAGACCAGCCTGGCCCCGTTCTCCGCCAGGGTTGCGGCGATCTGCCGGCCGATGTTGGGTCCGGCCCCTGAGACAATGGCCACCTTTCCGTCAAGAGACATGGCGTTTACCCTCCTGATGCTTGTTGAAACTACCCGTGGAGCTACCCAACGCCAATCCAATGTTCGGCGAGCGTCTCTCCCACGCCAGCGTTGTCAATGATCCACTTCTTCCAGCGATGGGATGACTGCCCGCTGACGTTTATAGAGGCGTCGATAGTGACTCGGGGTTGGATATGCGAGGCCAGCGCGACAGTTCGAAGCTCTGTGAATCTTACCAATTTCCGTTTCGGATCGGAATCGGCGAGGGTCATCTAATTGGCCCCTGTCATTGCAATGGTGCCGGACGTCTTGTTGATGCCGGGCCATGTTCTGTTTTCCCGCAGGAGTTAGAACGACGGAAAGGGCTCTGGATTCCCGCTGCGGCGAGAATGACGGGAGGTAGGCGCGATTGGTTAAAAGGCCATTCATGGGTATGAAGATGACCTGCTTTCATAATAGTGACATGGGGGTGGGAGGGGACAGCATCCCGATTCTCGATTGTGGTGGGAATGCGCGGGTGATGTCCTTCTGCTTGGGGTTGACCTGGCGAGTAGCCGAGGCGGGCAACCAAAACCGGGCGAGGGACGTATAATATTCAACTTGAAACGGTATGCCGCGGCCGCCAACCGTTTTGAGGGGTTGCGGCCGCGAGCTTGAAATTCAGGAGACCCGCAGCATGTTCCTGTCCAAAGCCCGGGGAATTCCAGCATCATTGCAGGACCCGAAGGTCCGCCGAGGGCTGGTTTTGTCGGTCCTGTTGGCCGTGGCGGCCCTGGTCATACCCGCGGTGGGGGCCGTTATCATTGGTGGCGGCAGCGGCATTGATGGAGTAAACGGGTTTGTTGAATCCCTATCGGGCAATTCCAGTTCCTGGCTGGCGGGTCTGGGCTTTGGATTGCTGGCGCCGTTGGGGTTTGCTTTTGCGGCGGGCATGGCGTCGGCGGTTAACCCTTGCGGATTCGCCATGCTCCCGGCCTACCTGGGGCTGTACCTTGGATCAGACCAGGAAAACGCGGGACCATCATATCCGGCCAAACAGCTGGGTAAAGCCCTGCTGGTCGGAGCGTCCGTAACCGCAGGCTTTGTGGTGTTGTTCGCCGCCGTCGGGATGGTAATCGGCTTTGGCGCCCGGACTTTTGTGGTCGGCGTTCTGCCCTGGCTGGGCCTCGGCATCGGCGTATTCCTGGTTGTTGCCGGAGCCTGGATGGTGGGCGGAGGGAAGTTCTACAGTGGGTTGGCCGCCCGAACGGCGTCCCGGTTGGGAGACCCGGGCAAGACCAACATCAAAGGGTACTTCATTTTCGGACTGAGCTACGGGACCGCCTCCCTCAGCTGCACCCTGCCCATTTTCCTGGCTGTAGTGGGAACCAGCCTAGCTGTATCCAGCGCTCTGGTTTCCCTTGGCCAATTTTTGCTCTATGCCTTGGGGATGGGGCTGGTGATTCTGGCGCTGACCCTGGGCATAGCCTTCTTCCGCAGCGCAATGGTCGGCGGCCTTCGCAAGGTTATGCCCTACGTTCAACCCGTGGGGTCCTGGCTGATGGTGGTGGCCGGGGCATACATCGTTTTTTACTGGTTGACCATCGGCGGGCTGTTGTGACCCGGCCCCGATACTGTGGGATACCTTGTTGGGAGACATTGCTCAGGGGCGTCAGAATCCGCGGCGTCAACCAAGTTGGGAGCAATTCAGGTGATATTCATAGAGCGTTTTTGGGACCGTCCAGGGCGTTGGCCCTTGGCCTTGGTGATAGGGTTGGCCTTGCTGGCTGCCGCCTGTGGCAGCGCGTCCGCTGAACCATCCGCTGCAGATGTAGACTCTCAACCTGCGCCGCCGGCCCTGGAATCTCCGGCGCCCGGAAATTCGTCGGGCGCGAACACTGTCGCGGCAGGCAAGGAATCTTCACGCAACGACGCAGTTGCGGCCCCTTCGGAACCAGTGGGTTCTCAAGGGAAGGGTCAGCCGACGCTTGCGGCCTCTGAGCAGTCCCAGGCGAAGCGGTTGGCTGACCTGGGCCCGGCGCCCGGGATTGTGCCCGACCCTGACTACAAGGAGGCGCTGGAGAACAGCGGGCTTTCCACTTTGGAGTGGGACACCGATTTCAGCCTGCACTCGGTGGCGTTTGATGAGATTATATCCGGCGGCCCTCAAAGGGATGGCATTCCCCCGCTGGACTCTCCCAGTTTTGTCAGTCCCGATGATGCCGACGCATGGCTGGCCAACCAGGAGCCGGTGATTTCCTTTGAGTTAAACGGTGAGGCCAAGGCCTACCCTCTCCAGATTCTGACCTGGCACGAAATCGTCAATGACGAGGTCGGAGGGGTCCCGGTCATCGTCACCTTTTGCCCCTTGTGCAACTCGGCCATTGTGTTCGACCGCCGGTTGGACGGGGCGGTCCTCGACTTCGGCACCTCGGGCCGCCTTCGGAACAGCGACCTGATCATGTGGGACCGGCAGACCGAATCGTGGTGGCAGCAGTTGACCGGCGAGGCCATCATCGGGAAGTTAACCGGGAACACGCTGGAATTTCTGCCGGCGCCAATCGTGTCCTGGGCAGACTTCAAGGCCGCTCACCCAACGGGCCAGGTACTATCCAAGGAAACGGGTTTCGGAAGGTCTTACGGACGCAACCCGTATGCGGGTTATGATGAAGTCGGGAAGCCACCCTTCCTGTTCCTCGGCGACCTGGACGGGCGGCTGTTGCCCAAGGAGCGTGTGGTGGCCTTGACCCTGGACGGCATGGACGTTGCGATTCCATTCAGCGCGTTGGAGAAAGAAGGGGCCGTAAACTATTCGATGGGAGATGCGGACATAGCCGTTTTCTTCAAGAAAGGGACCACGTCGGCGCTGGACTTGTCGTCGATCCGCGACTCCAGGGACGTGGGCGCCGCCGCAGTGTTCGATGCGAACCTGGACGGCCGAAAATTGACCTTTGCAGCTACGGATGCAACCGAAATGGACGGCTTCAGGGACAACGAAACCGGGAGTTATTGGAACATATTGGGTAAAGGGACTGCCGGACCACTGGCAGGGGCGAGCCTTACACCGGTAGTGCACGCCAACCATTTCTGGTTTGCGTGGGCCGCGTTCAAGCCCGACACGCTGATTTACGTGGGCGCAGATTCCGCGGAATAATCGACGCCGGGCTTCCGGGCGGCTGACAGGGCTCCTAGCCGCCGATCTCCGCTATCGCCTCCACCTCGACCAGCAGGTCGGGATCGGCCAGACCGGCCACCAGGATTGTAGTGCTGGTGGGGCGTCCTGCATCAGGAAGCAGTTCCAGGCGCACGGGGCGGATCTTGGCCAGGTTGTCGGCGCCGACCACATAGGTTGTGGTCTTGACGATGTCATTGAGCGTGCCGCCGGCCGCCTGTATTGCCAGTTCCAGATTCGCCCAAACCACTCGAATCTGGGCCGCGGCGTCGCCTTTGTGGATGGTGTTGCCGTCCAGACCCCTGGATACCTGCCCGGCGATATAGACGGTATTGCCGACCTTCACCACGTGGTTATACAGGTTGACGGGCGAGGGGGCGATTCCTTCGGGGTTGAAAAACTCGGGCGCCACCGTGTGCTCCTTTTTGACCCTGGTTCAACCATCTGGGTTAGCCGGGCCCGGTTTGCCGGGGCGCGGCGGAAAGCCGCGGGAACAGCGGCCTGTGGCTTTAGGTGCGCCCTTCTACGTGGCCGCCCTCGTCTACGGCAATGACTTCATCGGCGGAGATCCAGGACTCGCTCCCGACCAGTCCGGGATCTCCCAAGGAGTCCAGCAGCCGCACCTGGACAGTGTAGGCGGCGGCGTCTATGGACAAGACCTCGGCCCGGTCTCCCGAGGAAAGCATTACGGTGGACTCCAATCGAATGTCTGCTGGGTTCACGGTTGTTCCTCCGCTGTCTGAATATCTTTCGCGCTGGGACTCAAGACCGCTATGCGGATGGCCGGCGGATGGCCGGCCGATGGATGCCCCCAGCGCCCGGGGATTTGGTCCGGCGCAGGTTAAATCTGCGCCGGAATACTTGACCACTACGTGTTGACCGGGCCACGCAGAATACGGGGCCCGTCCCAGCGACTGGGCGTTATCAGAAAACCGGCTGGTCCAAGGCTCTCTCCGGCTCCAACGCCTGCACCATATCCCGCAAAACCGGGGAGTATTTGCCGGCCGAGCCGGTGCGCCGCACCAAACTACGGCTCACAAATCCCCACGGGTCTTCCCGGCCTTCCCAGGGCAGGTCCACACATACATTGGCAGCGGGGTCTCGGAACACGTTCATCGGCTCCCCGCCGTCCTCGATAACCGCCATCTGCTGGCGCAGCATTCGCCGGTACATGATTATTCCCTTGTCCGACTCGCCCAACTTCTCCTGCGAGCGGTCGGAGATTGGCCCCTGGGTGATCCAAGCCATGATGTCCTGGCCGCTGTTGTTGTCCATCAGCGACCAATCAGACTTTCCGCCGGCATCGATTGGCAGGGGAACCGAGTAGTGGGGAACGGTTTCCTGCACAGGGACCCTGGCGTCCGGGTCCTGCGGGTAAGCGCTAAACCAGACGTGAAGGGTGTGGGTGTCGTCGATGGGGACCCGGTATTGGAAGTTGATGCCTATACGCAGAATGTTGGGGAAGACCACGGGATGACCGATGCGCCATTCAGGGTCCTCCTCGGTCCGGCCTTCCACCACTCTTCGCTTGATGATCCCGTGGCGGAACTCGTCGAATCCGATCTTCTCATGGGAGTTGCCGATTCCCAACCCGGAATTGGCCCCGTCGCCCAACCGGTAGGCCATTCTCTTGAGGTCAGTGCGGCCCAGCCTTTCCAAAACGTAGTTGGCAAAGGCTGTGTGCAGCCATTCGGTATGGGTCGGGTCCATGGAGTTCTCCATGATCTGGAGGTAGTTGCAAGGCAGAACCGCGGTCCCGATGTCCCAGAGCACGTTGTCCCAGGCGAACAGATCCCACCGGGGCAGCAGGGGCGCGGGCAGCGGCCCCATGTATATGAAAATCAACCCCGACATTTCCTGGGCGGGATATGCCCGGATTTTAATCCGGCTGGGGAAGGTGCTCTCCGGGGATTCGGCCGGCATTTCCAGGCACTGGCCGGTCGCGTCGAACATCCAGCCGTGATAGGGGCATCTCAGCCCGTCCTCCTCGGGGATACCGTAGGTCAATGATATTCTCCGGTGGGGACAAACATTGTCGATGACTCCGTAGCGTCCCTTGCGGTCCCTGTACAGGACCATGTCCTCGCCAAGGAGCCGGACCTCTTTCACCGGGTTTTCTTCCAGCTCAACGGCGGAGGCCACGGGTTGCCAGTAGCGGCGCATCAACTCGCCCATCGGTGTTCCGGGACCGACTTGGGTCATCCTTTCATTTTCTTTTACGGTCAGCATTCTTTTTTCTCCTTAAACGAGGGGTCAGGTCTTCGCCTTACACGAGGGGTCAGGCGGGGCATCAGTATTAATTGCGCCACTTATACTATCACAACGGGGCACCAGCATAGTGGAGCACCTGCATAACGGGGCACCTGGGACTGTCTGCTAGGCGCTGGCTGACAGGTCTTTTCGGGCCCTCCATTCGGCCAAGTATTCGAGGACTTCGCCCAGGGGGAGCACGTCGGCGTATTTCTGGTGCATGTCGAAAAGGTTGACGGCGTGAGACGCTTGATGCCGGTCGAACACGCATTCTTCCACGACCACCATCCGGTAACGGTTGGTGCAGCCGTCCACGACGCTGGCCCGGACGCAACCGCTGGTGCTTTCGCCGCAGGTGATGATGGTGTCGATTCCAAGGTAATTCAGGTGCCCCATGAGTGGAGTACCCCAAAATGCGCTGGGAGAGGATTTCAAGAGCACCGGCTCACCCGGCAGCGGACCGACCTCGTCGATGATGTCTCCCCGGCGGTCCCAGCGGTCCTGGGCTTCGTCGGTTTTCTCAACCGGGCCGGAGACGGGGGCCGTCGACTTCCTTACCTCGGACCAACCAATTAAAGCGGGTTCATTCAGGCTGGTCATGTGGACCACCGGTATACGGGCGTCCCGCGCCGCCTGGAGCAGAGTTTGGATGTGGGGAACCGATTCCCAGGCGTCCAATCCGCAACTGCTGGGCCAATCTTCAACGGCGTCCAGAACGTGCTGGGGATGGTCGCCGAAGACCCAGCGATAAAGGTCGATCAGCAACAACGCCGGATTGTCGCCAAACCCCGAAGCCTTGCGGGGAACCAATGCCAGATGCGCTTTGTCTTGCTCGGTAAGGAATTTGTCCCAAACCCGCTCGGCCATGGCAACCTCCGACCCTTTCAAGGTTGATTAAACGTTCCGGGTTGCCCGCCGCGGCACACGGGCCAAAGACTACGCGGAGCAAGCCCGGGAACCGGAAAAGCACACCTTGGGCTGAATCTATCATCCGGTCTTGCGGCAGTCAACGTCCTGGCGCGGGTGACAGCGGGGCGTGGGAAACGTTTTCAACGCAGAGGGTTTGGGGGCGGGGGGCACCCGCTTTTGGAAAAGCTGCGCAAAACTTTTTTCGGTGGGCGTGGGGGGGTTGTGAGGATAGACGACCGCGGCGCCCCGGGTTGGGGCGTCACGGTATTATGGGGATGGTAACCCGGTCATAGATTAAGCCGGGCGGGTCATCATCCCAGTTATTCCGGTCGTTCCGCGCGCGCTCCCGGCGGCGGTCGATTAAATATTCCTCAAGCATGGTTAGCTTGGGCGCATCGGGAGCGTCAGGTTCCGGGTCCGGCGGCGACCGGTCTTCCGGGTACAGTTCCTCCGCCGGTTGGTCCCAGATGGTGTCCGGGGGCGGGGGCCGGGCCGGGGATTCGGGACCAAGGCCGGCGGCCAGGGCGGCTTGCTTCCGGTGGTATTGGGCGACGGCCCAGGCGGCTATCCGGGCGGCCTGCTCGGTGCCGAATATCTGCCGCAGGGCCTGGTAGCCGTAGATGTTTTCGGGCTGGGGGCAGTCGTCGGGGATCTTGATCAGGTGGTCGCAGCGGTCGCGGTCCTGGCCGGTAGCCTTGGCAAGCTTCCAGGCAGCGAAGCGGAAGTCGAAGACCGTCTTTTGGACTGCGCTGGCTGCCTCCTCACCGCCGGAGATGTGCGTCAGGGCCCGAGAGCCGTGGGTGTCGAAGTGGTATTCCTCGTCATCGTAGGACCGGAAGTCAAAGGGGCCGTACTCCGTTTCGTAGCGGTTATAGCCGGCGGGGTAGCCGGCATAGCGGCCCCTCCAGGATGTGGGTCCAGGAGCGGGGCGCCGCGGTGGTTTTTTCAGCCGGGGCGGATTGCTCCGGGTCGGATTTTGTACCGGTTAAGGCGGCTGAGCTACCGGCGTCGGGATGGACAGGGGTGTCAAAGCCGCGGCGCAGGAGTTCTTTGGCGGCGGACAGCCGGTGGTGGGGCTTGAAGTCAGGGATTGTGCCCTGCATGACGTCGACCAGGAAGCGGACTGTGGTGAGGCCGTTGTCGGTTTCCTCCCGGATGAGGGCGGCTAATTCCTGGTGCAGGGGGGTTGATTCAACGCCGAGGACGCCATGGGCGCGGAGATTTTTTCGGGTTGGAGCGGCGGGGCTATTTTCGTCGATGAAGGATTGTGCGGGATGGAAGCCAAGGTTGAGAAGTTGGCGGGCGGCGTCGAGGCGGTGGCAGGGCTTGGATTGTTCGAGGAGGCCCTGCATCACTTCTATGAGGAAGCGGACTATTAGGCGGCCGTCATCGGTTTCCTCGCGGACGATGTCGGCGAGGGAGGGGGTGGGGGCTTCCGGGTTTTCTGTGTTAGCGAACATTGGTGCGATAATAGGGATATGCATCCGGGGGTGTCAAGGGGCGGGTGACGCCAGGGGGCGGTTCGGTTTCAACGCAGAGGGCATGGAGATTTTTTTGGGTGGGGGACCCGCTTTTGGAAAAGCTGTGCAAAACTTTTTTTGTTGGGTAGGGCAGACCGCGCCCGCAGTTGCCGTGCGGTGTTCAATGACAAGATGGGCTCTGGATTCCCGCTGCGGCGAGAATGACGGGGGCAGGTCGGGGGTTGGCGGGTGGTTGCTCGGTAAAGACGCGGGTCGCAGCCCTCGGGGCTGGGGTGGGGCTGCGGCGCGCTACGCGCTAAGAGGAGCCACACAAGCGCTCGAGGAGTGGGGTGGCGGTGAAATAGCCACTTATCCGGGCCCATTGACACGGAGTGAAGGGTATGTGGTCCCTGGCATTGACGTCTGCGCCCCGGTCCAGCAGCAGTTCTGCCACCGCTGAGTTGGGGTTATATTGCGCCGCCAAATGCAGGGGCGTCGAGCCGTTGCTGTTCACAGCGTTGATGTCTGCGCCCCGGTCCAGGAGCAGGGCGGCCACTGCCGGATCTTGATTCCACCCCGCTGCCGAATGCAGGGGCGTCCAGCCGGTCAGAAAGATGCCCCTGCCACTGTCCGCTATTGAGACCTTGGCGTTGATGTCCGCGCCCTGGGCCAGCAGGTCCTCGATATCCGTAGGCGTGGCGTCGAGCGCCGCCTGATGCAGGAGGTTCTCCCCCTCAGCGAAGGTCCATGGGAAAGATGGGGTTTCAGCCGGGGTTGGAGTGGCTGCCCGAGACGCCGGGGTCGGCGCGGCTGTCGGGGTCGCTGCGGCTGGGACACCGGCGCCACGATCCAGCAGCAGGGCGATTACCCCTGGGTGCGGATTATTCCTCGCCAATTTCAGGGGCGTATCACCTGATTGGTTTTTGTCGGCGATGTCAGCCCCCCGGTCCAACAGCAGGGTGATCACCTCCGGCTCGTTGCTAAAGGCTGCATAATGCAGGGGCGTATCACCTGATTTGCTCTTGGCGGTGATGTCTGCTCCCCGTTCCAAGAGCAGGGCGACCACCGCCGGGTCGTTGTCAAATGCCGCAAAATGCAGAGGCGCATCACCTGAATAGTCCCTGGCGCCGATGGGTGCACCACGGTCCAGCAGCATGGCGACCACGGCAGGCCCGTTGTTAAACGCCGCCCAGTGCAGAGGCGTGGCGCCGTGATCGGTCCTGACCTCTATGTCTGTGCCCCGGTCGATCAGCAGTGCGGCCACCGCCGGATCCGGGTTAAGAGCAGTAGCAACATGCAGGGGCGTCGCGCCAGTGTGTAGGAAGTTGACATTGACGTAAAAAATGCCGGCCTTGGCGTTAATGTCTGCGCCCTGGTCCAGCAGCCGCTCGACCTCTGCCGCATCGGTATCAAGCGCCGCCTGGTGCAGGGGTGTGCCATCCTGCACCGAGTACTTTGGGGTGGGAGTCGCTGCGGCCGCAGCGGTTGGTGTTGGGACGAGGGTCGGCGTTGGAGATGGAGCGGCCGTCGGCGCCGGGGTCATTTCTGTTGGGGAGGTAGTGGGCGCGGCTGGTGTGGTTTCCGTTGGGGAGGGAGTGGCCGGGGCCCGAGCCGGTTCTGTCGGGGAGCCAGCGTCCGAGGCCGTTTCCGTTGGGGAGTCAACGCTTGGGGCCGGGGCTGTTTCCGTTGGGGAGGCGTCGGGGGAACCGCTGCCGCTGGGTGTAGCCACCGGGCCGGTTTGGCACGCAACTCCAAACGCCAACGCGACGGCGAACAAACCGGTCAACGCCGCGGCTTTAATGTCCATGTATCCCTCCGGGTAGGTTAAGGCCCCCTGGGACTCCCAAGAAACTCCTCACTTGCTGCGCGCTGGATGGATTTTGATTGGCGGTGGGTGTTTTGACAAGTCCTTGGCGCCGGTCAGGCGATCTCTGCATTAGCGTCAGACCGCCCCGGGATGAGGACTCGGAAAGTTGCCAACGGTAGGGGCCTGTGGCACAATCCGTGCCAAATTCGGGTGAGGTCGAGGGGCCGCCATGAGCACTATCAAAGCGATTTCCTGGAACGTCAACGGCCTAAGGGCGGTGCAACGCAAGGGATTCATGGACTGGTTCGAGGCCGAGAGCCCCGACATTCTGTGCCTTCAGGAAACCAAGCTGACCGAGGAGCAGATTCCAGCCGAACTGGTCAACGTGGATGGCTACCACAACTATTTCAACTCGGCCAACCGGAAAGGGTATAGCGGCGTGGCCCTGTACACCAAGCAGGCGCCGGAGTCGGTGACTCGAGGCTTCGGAATCGAGCGGTTTGACAGCGAAGGTCGAGTGCTGATGGCGGACTACGGGACATACGTAGTCTTTGGCATCTACTTCCCCAACGGGCGGCGGTCCGATGAGCGGCTGCAGTACAAAATGGACTTTTACGATGCGTTTTTGGAAGTTGCCCAGTCCACCAGGTCCCAGGGAAAGAACGTCCTGATTTGCGGGGACCTGAACACCGCCCACAAGGAGATCGACCTGGCCAGGCCCAAGGCCAATGAGAAAGTCTCCGGGTTTTTGCCCGTGGAGAGGGCCTGGATGGACCGGTTGATTGACCACGGGTACGTGGACACCTTGCGGGTGTTCAACGACCAACCCGGGCAATACTCATACTGGGACCAGATGAGCCGGGCCCGGGAAAGGAACGTGGGTTGGCGCATCGACTACTTCTTTGTCGACCAGCCCTTTGTGGACAAACTGAGCAACGCCTTCGTCATGCCGGAGGTGCTGGGCTCGGACCATTGCCCGGTGGGGATAGAGTTCAACGTCTAGCCCGTTAATTGTTCAGAGTTGGGGACTTGGGCCCCGCTTTTGGAAAAGCTGCGCAAAACTTTTTTGTGGGGCAGCGGGTCCCGCCCGGTTGGGCCGACGCATCGGAGCCGGAGGAGACCTAAAGGCTTGCTGCTGCCTGGTCCACGAAGAAGTTCCATAGCCCGTCCATCTGGGGCGGCCCTCCGTTTAGAATGTCCTTGAAATGGTCCAGTTCCCAGAGGGGTGGGCGGTCAGTGCGCTCATCGATCAGGGCTTCCGGGATTCTGGGATGGTCGCTGCCCATGGCGCAGAAGGCGTAGTAGTTCATGCGGGCCTGCTCTTCGAGTTGCAACATTCCCAGCACGGTTTCACCCAAGCTGGCCCCGGCGGTGACTGCGCCGTGGCCAAAGAGGAGCAGCACGGGCCCGGCGCCCAGGTGACTGGCAACGTCGGCGCCTTCTTCGTGACTTTGGATAATCTTCATGTGCGGCCACACGGGGAGCGGGTTTCGCACCAGGTCCAACCCTTCGGCGCACATGGGGACCAACTCCTGGCCCAGGACACTCATCAAAACGGTGAACCTGGGATGAACGTGCACCACGGATTGGACGTCCGGCCTGGCCTGGTAGATGCAGGAATGAATCTTGATCTCCAGGCACTGCATCGCTCCGGGGGGGCCGTCCACCAAAAACCCGTCGGTGTCGCAGACGACCATGTGCTCCGGCCGCATGGTGGACAGGGAGTCGATGGCGTACTGGCGACCCTTGACCACGAAACGGTCCGGGTTGCCGGGCAGCCGCATGCTGGCATGGCCGAGTCCGGCGGTTACTCCGGTGGCCAAGCCCACGTTGGCCAGAACCCGGGTGGCTATGGCCACTTCTCTTCTGACATCGTCAAGTTCCGTCGTCATGTTACGCATCCTCCAAAATCGATATGCGGCGGAATATGCTGCCGCAAGGGACGGGACCCGGGACCGATCGCCGGTCGAACCCAAGCTACTCACCACCAAAGATCGCCGTGTCCGGGTTGAAAGCATACCACCCAAACCAGTAGGCCACGCGCGCGGGCAGCCGGGCCAGCCGCTGCGTGGGATCGGCTTCATTCACCAGAGCGTCCTCTTCCTGGAGCCAGCGATTGCCGGCGGCGTCGACGACCACGGGCAGTTCACCGGGTGGCGGGTCTTCGATTTCGAACAACTCCTGGAACTCCCGGCCGTCCCTGCGGTAGGCGCGGCTGCCCACCTCGCCCTCGGTGGTGAGAATCACCAGGGATTGCCCACCGACGGCATCGTTGACCACCGGCTGGGACCGCAAGACTTCCAATGGGTACGCTTTGGCCTCGCCTCCCAGATCCAGACCCAGGACCTGGGACTTGGCCGGCAGAGCGCCGCTTTGCTGCCACACCGGGAACATGGTGTCGGGCTGGGCGCGGTAGTCGTAGTAGAAAGAGTGAACTTCATACTCCGGGGGGTAGAAACTCTCGGGATAGACGCCGGTGATAATGTCGAGGACGGTGGTGTCGGGGTGTTCGGCGACCCACTGACCCCAGGTGGTGACGGTCGACGGGAGAATTTTCAGCTTTAATCCGCTCTCCGCGAGACGGCCGATCACGGGCTCACCCCTGAACTGTATCCAGAGGCTGTCGGTGCCCCGGTCGTACATCAACTTGTTGCTCCGGTAAAGCAGGCCAGAGGTCCCGAACTCGGTTGTTTTGCCGTCGATCTTTGTGGAATACACGATTCCCGAGCCGCACAGAGTTCAATACGCCAGGGCAAATGGGACGCCGCCGACCACGTCGTTGGCCATTTCGTGGGGGTTCATCACCCGCAGGGGGTAGGCGCGGTGTTCCCCGTTGAAAGACACTCCGAAGACCCTATCGGTGGGGTTCAGGTAGAAGGCCTGGTCCGCCGGGAGCACCGGGGGATTGTCCAGCGAGGGGATTCCGTCCTTGGGCACCCCGCCCCAGACCACCTCCTCCAGCCGGATACGGGCGGGTATATGCGGGTAGAGCAACGCGCCCATGTCTTCATCGGTCCTCTCGAACAGGCGGCCTTTCCATCCGGAGTACCCATCAACAGCCTCGACCTGGGGATTCTCTCCCAGCCAGATGACCCACCAGTCCCATTGCAGGTGGTGGGGTTTGACCGTCGCTGATTCGGAGCTATCGGTAAGTTTGACCAGGGCCGCGGCCAATTGCGACCGCGTCTCCCCGGACCAGCTGAATCGCATCAGGTCCACCAGCACGGGGGCGAATCTAACGTTGCCGCTATCGCCCATTTCAAGGACTGCCTGGGTAAATGCTTCCCCGGGTTGGAGGGAGCGGTCTATCAAGCGGGCTTCTTCCAAGCGGAGTTCTGGCAAGCGGATTTCTGGCAGACCCGCGTCCAGCGTTGGACCAAGCTGGGTTGTGGGTGTTTCCCCGCCGATCTCCAGGGTTGGACCAGTTTTTGTGATGGGTGTTTCCCGGTGGGTAGCGCCGGTGGGTTCCTGGTCGATCGCAGGGGCGTCCGGCTCGGGACTGGAGCAGGCCAGGAAAACCAGGCCAAGGGCGACTACAAGGGAAACCATGATGATGCGGTTGAACGTTAGCGTTGTGCGCCGCGCCGATTTGCTCGCAGTGGCGTTTGTATTGTTATCCGAAAGGTTTGACACTTTAATAAGCCCAATAATACACTCGAAACTCAAGCACGGTCGGCCCCGTTTTCGCGGCTTCCGTTTTCGCGTCTACGCCTGGGCCGGGCAATTGGGTTGCAATCCTGGCAGCGCGGCCCATGTTGGGGGAAGTATGGACAGACTCAAGGACCGGGTAATCATAGTCACCGGCGGGGCCCACGGCATTGGACGCGCCTACTGCCGCGGGCTGGCCGCGGAAGGCGCCAAGGTGGTGGTGGCCGACCTGGACTTTGGGGCGGCCGAGGCGGTGGTCCGCAGCCTGGGCGAGTCGGGAGGCGACGCGCTGGCGGTGAGGGCCGACGTGTCCCAAGCGGAGGACGTTGACGCGATGGCCCAGGCGGCAGCGGACCGGTTTGGGAGCGTGGACGGACTGATCAACAACGCGGCCGTGTTCCAGGTTCCGGCCATGTCCCGGGTCCCCTTCGAGCAGATTCCGATCGACGAATGGGACCGGTTGATAGCGGTAAACCTGAGGGGTGTTTTCCTGGGCTGCCGGGCGGTAGTTCCCTACATGAAGGCTCAAGGACGGGGCAAGATTATTAACATAAGCTCCGGGACGGTATTTCACGGGTCGGCCAACTCCGCCCATTACGTTACGTCCAAAGCCGGGGTTATCGGCTTTACCAGGTCGCTGGCGCGGGAATTGGGTGATCACAATATCAACGTGAACGCCATCGCCCCGGGACTAACCCTGAGCCTGGAAGAAATGACCGAGGACCGCCTGCAGATGAGCCGGAACCGGACGCAGGCCAGGGCGATCAAGCGGGATCAGGAGCCGGAAGACCTGGTTGGGACGGCGGTTTTCCTGTGCTCGCCGGACAGCGATTTTATAACCGGGCAGACCATTGTCGTGGACGGCGGCGCGCAAATGCACTGACGCGGGGCCGGGGTCCCGGTCGCGTACAGCAGGAGGCGCGGAGTCAACCTTACATGCGGCGGGGCGCCGTTCGGGAGCATCTGCGAATTTTTTCATAGAGGTGTTGTACTCATGGCCGGCGATAAACAATCCCTGGAAGTCCAGCTAAACCCCGACCAGGTCATATTCCTGAAGTCGGCCCGCGAAACCTACGATGTCCCCGACGAAAGCAAGGTCCTGCGCATAATTCTGGACTACATACAGACCAACAGGGACATCCACAACACGGTGTTCGGCGAAGTCCGCTGCAATCGCTGCGACTAACTTTTCCGCTAACTTTCGACTCCACTAACCTTCGACCGACCGCTTGACCGCCTCCAGGGCCAGATAGTAGCCGTAGACGCCAAAGCCGTACACGCAGCCCTTGGAGACCGGCAGGACTTTGGACACGGTTCCCCGGGCCGTTGGGTTGGAGACGTGGACTTCGTACACCGGGAACTTGACCTGGCCGATTGCCCCCACGAGAGGTCCCGTGCCGGTGGTGTAGCCGGCGGGGTTGATCAATGCGGCATCGAAGTCCCGTTCGTGGGCGTCGTATAACGCGTTGACCACCTCGCCCTCGATGTTCGAGTGGAACAACTCTAGGTCAACGCCCAGCCCTTCGGCGTACGCCTTGATCTGGCCGTTGATTTGCTCCAGGGTGTCGGGGCCGAAAATCTCCACCTGGGCTTTGCCGCGCATGTTCATGCCTGCGCCCTGGATCACCAGCACTTTGGCCATGGATTCCCTCCTTTTTGCCTTATTTGCCTGCGGGATTGTGTTGGGCCGGACCTTCTTGGGCCGGCCCCCGTAAAGCTAGACTCGCCGGATTTGACACCGGATTCAGCCTAGCCGGGCGTTTCGCTGATATACCCGGCGAGGAGGATGTCAAGCTGGACCATCAGCATTTTGTTCCAGGCAACCGAGGCACGCAGCGCCAGGTCGGGGTCATCTAACCCGGCCTCCAGGATCTGCGCCACTGCGGTCTGGATGAATGACATGGAGGCCACCATGAACCGGCCGGGCACCGGACCAAGATGGGCCCGGTGGCTGGGCGGGTGGCTGTGAACTATGCCGGTGGCCAGCACGCGGATGGGATAGTCTTGGTCAATCTTGAACTCAATCGAGCCCAGCAGCCACCGGGCAAGGCTGTGTTTTCTGCGGGTGAGCCGGTCCTCGTCGACTTCGCCGTCGGGTTCGAGGAAGAACTTCCGGGTTTCGGGGAAACGCAGGAAATTGTCGTAGACCTGGTTGGTCAACTCTTCGGCATGCTCCAGAATGGGACCGGAGGTGGCCTGCAACAGGTCCAATTCATCCTGGCCCAGACCGACGAAGTCAGCCATTTCCTTCAGCCGGGCGGGCCAGTCGATTATTCTCGCCATGCCTTCTCCACCGAAGATTGCCACTGAGGATTGCACGATTGTTGGATTGCGTGATTGTTTCCTGGGATATTGGGGCCGGGCCTGTGGGAACAACGAGAATATAAGGCCTATTGGGAAACCGGGCAACCGGAACTTGCCGCCAGGTAGGGGAGGCAGCGCATTGCCGCGGCTACTCTGGCCGGTCGACCGGGAGATTCTCGGTCCCGTGGGCGCCTGCCGCCACCGGCGGTGGCGGGTTGCCAACCCGCGGGCGGACCAGGGTGGAGAAGACTAGCACCGGGGCCACCAGAAGCATTCCTGCCAGGACATTGCCGGATATGGCCCATTGGATGCTGAACCGGCTGGCGATTAAACCCATTTCCAACGTGCCCAGGATTGTGCCTATCCCGATGCATTGAGAGAGGACGCCCATCATTCTGCCCCGCATCTCCGGCGGCGCGGCCAGCAGGGTGATCGCGCTCTGCATGGCGCCGAAGCCCGCCTGCCCCATTCCGCCAATCGCCAGGACCAGCAGCGCCAGCGAGTACCAGGGAGCCCAGGCGAACGCCAACCCTACGGCCAGCACCAGCAAGGATCCCAGCACAAATACCGCCCCCCGGTTGCCGGGACCGCGGCCAAAGACCAGCGTGCCGGCCCCAGCCAACTGCCCAAAGCCTTCAGCCGCCACCAGCAGCCCCACGAGGCCAATCCCCACCTGGAGGTTGTCCCGTCCCACCGCGGGCACGAATTGCTGGACCGGAAAGGCCAGGGCGTTCATGACAATCGTCACGTACATCACCCCCAGCAGTTCCCGGCTGCCCAGGGCGTACCGGAAGCCCACCGCCAGGCTGCGCCACACCGGTTCTCTGGGCGGACTGCCTTGTGACTGGGGGATTTTGAGCTGGGTCGCCAGCGCCAAGTTGGCCAGGTGGATGGCCACCACGAGCACGTAAGACCCCTGGAAACCCACGGCGGCCAGGACTATCCCGGCCAGCAGCGGCCCGGTCATCTTTCCGGCGGTGTTGGTGAAAATCTCCAGGGAAAGAGCGTTGACCAGGCGGGTTGGACCCACAATGTCCAGGATCCCGGTCCGACGCGAAGGGTCTTCAACCGCCCGTACGGCGCCCTGGATAAAAATCGCGGCGAAGGCATGCCACGGCTGTACGGCGTCTATATCGATCACCATCAACGCGAGGACCGCGCCGGCGGTGCAGGTGTTGACCGTTTGGGCAACAATCAGGACCATCCGCCGGTCGAACCGGTCGGCGATCAGGCCCGTGAATGTGGAAAAGACCGGCCGGGGCAGGTTGTTGAAAACCAGTACCAGCCCCAATTGCAGGTAGGAATCGGTTAGTTGCAGGATCAACCAGCTTAGAACCAGCAACTCGGTGCGGCGAGCAAATTCCCCCACACTCCCCATGAACCAGATGGTCCGGAAGCTGCGATTTGCCAGCAAGGCTAGTGCGGTAGATCGGCTGGGATGCCGCAAGTTCATCGAAAAAACGATCGTGTATGGCCAGGATCTTGAGATTCATTACCCGCGGTGAAGGGACCGCCGCCGAGCGGGTAAGGGCGGAACTTGGACGCTATTCTACTTCACGCCCGCGCCCGGCCCAGCGTACCCCAAACGCGGCTTGACACCCATAACGGGGAATAGTTAACTGGCATTCGGCTGGCTTGAAGCTGTAGACGGGACGAAAAACACGCCTGGAACGGCTGGATTACTGGGACCACGGGCACAAACGAGAGGAGAAAGCTACGGCATCTCAACGAACCACTGCGTCCGGCTGGATGGCCGAAAAGCTTCCGGCGCCGCTGATCATCGCGCACCGGGGCGACGTTTCCGCCGCGCCCGAGAACACCCTGGCGGCCTTCGAGAGCGCGCTAGACGCAGGCGCCGACGGCCTGGAGTTGGACGTGCGTCTGACCAGGGACAACCGGCTGGTGGCAATCCATGACCGCACCCTGAACCGCACGACCAACGGCAGGGGTATGGTGGACCACCAGGACCTTGACGTTCTGCAGCGTCTGGACGCGGGCTCCTGGTTCAGCCCCGCTTTCTCCGGCGAGCCGCCGCCGTCGCTGGAGCAGGTCTTCGATGCCCTGCCGCGGGATGTTTTGATCAACGTTGAGATGAAGGTAATCATCAAGGGCATGAAGCTGATTGCTCAGAAAGTCGCCGATGTCGTGCAGCGTTACGGGCGTTGGGATTCCACATTGGTCGCCAGTTTTAATCCGGTTGCCCTGTACCACTTGCGGCAGATTGAGCCGAGAGTCGCCAGGGGTTACATTTATTCCAGGTCTCATCCATACCCCATCAGAGCCCGTTGGCTTAGCCACGTTGCGGATGCAGATTGGTACGATCCTACTGAATATACCTACGACTTAAACACACACCGCAAATTTCAAAGACAGGGTAAGCGCGTGTTGGCTTGGGACCTGGATTTCAACCGAGACTGGCAGGCGATTGTGGATTCGGGAGTGGACGCGGTGGTAACCGACGACGTAGCGTGGTTGGTCCGTGAAAAACGGGGCCGGTCTGCCGGACCAGCCCGGACCGAAGTTTCGGCCGGAGGGGTGGCCGCGGCCGGCTAGGTTTGCGATCACCGGATTACTGGTTCGGCCGTTTGGACCGGCTCTTGGGAAAGGAGGTATGGCTATGGCCCCTCATGACTTGGAGGCCTTTTGGAACGCTACCAGGGATGAACTTGGACGCACACCGCTCAACCCGTCTCTGGAACATGATCCCGACCTGAGCGGCAGGGAATTTGAAACCTACCAAGTGGCCTTGGATTCCTACCAGGGGTTCAGGCTGCGCGGCTGGTATTCAGTCCCCAAAGACCCGCCTCCGGGAGGACGCTTCCCTGCCGTGTTGGCCGTGCCGGGCTACGGAGGCGACAAGGCAATCCCAACTCACCTGGTGCTATCCGGTTTTGCGGTGCTGACCCTGTTTCCCCGAGGACAGGGCGAAAGCCGGAAGGAGTGGGAGCTGGAGCAAGACACCAAACTGACCTATCACGTGTTGGACCGGGACCGGTATTACTACCGGGGCGCATACATGGACTGCGTGCGGGGTGTGGACTTTCTTTGCCAGCAGGACGACGTAGACGCAAGCCGGGTGGGAATGTGGAGCCGAAGCCAGGGCGGCGGCCTTACCCTGGCCACCGCGGCGCTGGATTCCAGGTTGCGCGCCGCGGTAGCCGAGGAGCCTTTCCTCTGCAACTTTCCCAGGTCCATCGACATAGAGACCAATCCGTACCGCGAATTGCGCGATTACGCGGCCCAAAACCCGGAGCAGCGGGGCCAGGTCCTGGAGACTCTGGCTTACTTTGACCCCTTGAACCTCGCCGCCAGCATCTCCTGCCCCACGCTGGTCAACATTGGCATGAAGGACCAGACATGCCCCTCCCATACTATTATGCCGGTGTTTGAGAACATCCCGGCAGTCAAAGCCGTTTACGTCTACCCGGAACTGGTCCATACACCTTGCTCCGACTTCAACGCCCACGCGATGGGGTGGCTGCGGCGATACCTGGGGGCTTAAGCCACTGACACGGTGCACCTCTGCCATCTCGGGTCCGGTTCGCGCCCGTGGCTAGCGGTTGTAGTATTATTGCGCTAACCTCCCTGCCCCGTTGGGGACTACCGTTGCTTTGCAGGTTACCGGTGGCCCCCCGTTTTCCGATTATCAACTTGTCGAATTAGAGGTCTTCTCTATGCCAGCACGCACCGGTCAACAGTACCTGAAAGGTCTTCAGGAACAGCCCAGGGAGATCCACATGGATGGGCAACGGGTGGAGGACGTAACCAGCTTCCCAGGCCTGGAAAGAGGCGCGGCGTCGGTGGCGCAACTCTATGACATGCAGCACGACCCCAAGCTGCGGTCCGAAATGGTGTACGAATCCCCCAGCACGGGCGACCCGGTGGGCCTCTCTTTCATAACGCCTACGACCGTCGATGACCTGGCTCGAAGACGGGTGATGATGTCTCATTGGGCCCACGCGAGCTACGGGATGATGGGGCGCACCCCGGACTTCTTGAACGTCAGCATTATGGCAATGGCCGGGGCAGGGGACTACTTTGGGGGGAACCGGCCGGAATTCAAGCAGAACATCATCAACTACTACGAGTACATCCGAGAGAACGACCTGACCCTCACGCATACCCTGGTGAACCTGCAACGCAACCGGCGACCGTCGGCCACGTCCCACGCGTTTTCCACCGACGTTGCGCTTAAGGTGACGAAAGAAACCGACGCCGGGATTGTGGTGCGGGGGCCCAGGGTGCTGGCCACGCTGGGGCCATTGTCCGACGAAATAGCGGTCTACCCGGTGAGGAACGCCCAGTTGGAAAACGCCGAAGATGCCTGGCGGTATGCCTTCGCCTTTGCAATCCCCTGCGGCGCGCCGGGCCTGAAATTCCTGTGCCGGGAGAGCTTCGACCTGGGCCGTCCCAGCTTCGACCACCCGTTGGGTTCCCGATTCGAAGAGATGGACGCCATCATTTTCATGGACGACGTCTTCGTTCCCTGGGAGCGGGTTTTCCTCTACGGGGACGTCCAACTGTGCAACAACCTCAGCCCCATGTCCGGGCAGTACAACCACTCCGGGCACCAGGTTGTGACCAAGAACGTAGCCAAGTGTGAATTTGTGGTTGGGGTGGCCAACCTCATGGTCACCACCCTTGGGTCGGAAAGCATCCCCCAGGTGCAAACGCTCCTGGCGGAATTGATCGAGAACCTGGAGATAATGAAAGCCCTGTTGTGCGTCTCCGAGGTGAATGCGGAAATCGACGAGTGGGGCGTGATGCGGCCGGCGCTAACGCCCATCACCGTAGGCCGCAACCTGTTCATAAAGATGTACCCCCGAATGGTGGAAATCATCCAACTGCTCGGCTCCAGCAGCCTGATGGCGCTACCTTCGGAGAAGGACTTTGACGGCCCGTTGAAAGAGGACATCACCCAATACCTGGACACGGACACGGCGACGGCACGGGAGCGGGTGGAGCTGTTCCACCTGGCATGGGACCTGTGCGCCAGCGCGTTTGGGTCCCGACAGGTGATTTACGAGCGGTACTTCCAGGGTGACTGGATGCGGAACGCCTCGATCCTATTCAATCGCTACGACGCAGGTCCCTTGATGGAACAGGTCCGCGAGTTCCTGAGATCCAACACTGCGGAATAGCCCAACATTACGAAATGAGCCACTTTCGATTCAACGCAGGGGGGGCGGAGGTTTTTGGATTTGACCTGATCTCATCTCATGGTTTACAATATAGATTGGCAATATTTCGCCCAAAATTCAGGTGTGTTGGTAGATAAGGCCCGGCTTTTGGGGTGCGCATAGACGACTTTTTGACGCCGCGTGGGAGGATTGCCACGAAGCAGCCTTTGAATCCACGGTACACCCTCCGGAGCGCCCACCGCATGCCCGGGCCGGAATCCAGATGACGGCAATTGACGACGTCAAAGCCCGGCTGGATATTCTGGACGTTGTTTCCCAACACGTCGCCCTGAGCCGGTCCGGCCGCAACTACAAGGCCAATTGTCCCTTCCACCAGGAAAGGACGCCGTCTTTCTATGTGTTCCCGGAGAGGCAATCGTGGCGCTGCTTCGGTGCCTGCGCCACCGGCGGCGACGCCATCTCCTTTGTGATGCGGGCCGAAAACCTGGAGTTCGGCGAGGCTTTACAGCGCCTCGCCCAACAGACCGGGGTGGTTCTGCCTTCCCGTCAAAAGAGGGCGGGACAGCAAGCGGCGACGGACGCCAATCAGGCGGCCCTGGAGTTTTTTCAACAAACGCTCAGGTCGGCCCAAGGGGAGCCGGTCCGGGACTATCTTGACCGGCGGGGGGTTTCCCGGGAATCTATCGAAAAGTTTGAGCTGGGTTTGAACCCTGCCTCGGGCGGGGGACTGAAAGCTCATCTGACCGCAAGGGGGTTCACCGACCAACAGGGCGTTGAAGCCGGCGTCCTGCGCACCAGCGATAGCGGCTGGACCGGAGACCTGTTCAGAGGGCGGCTGATCATTCCAATCCGAGACTCGGCGGGCGCCTTGGCCGGTTTTGGAGGGCGGTCCCTGGACGATTCCCAACCCAAATACCTGAACTCGCCGCGAAGTCCAATTTTCGACAAGAGCCGTATTCTGTACGGCATGCACCTGGCCAAGGATGCGGCCAGGGGAAAGGGACTGGTCATCGTCGAAGGCTACCTGGATGCCATCATGGCCCATCAACACGGGTTCGACAACGTGGTCGCGTCGATGGGGACGGCCTTGACCCAAGAGCAGGTGGGCCAGGTGAAACGTCTGACCAACCGGGTGGTGATGGCGTTGGACGCCGACGCCGCCGGCCAACAGGCAATCCTGCGCAGCCTGGAATCGTCCTGGCGGGTGTTTCAGTCGACGGTGGCCGGAAGATACAGGTCCACCACGTTGTTTCAAAGGCCGGAAATGACGGAAATAGCCATTGCAACATTGCCTGAGGGCGAGGACCCGGACACATTGATCCGCCGGTCGCCCGAAGAGTGGGAGGGGTTGACCAAGGCCGGGCGGCCGTTGATGGAGTACCTTTTGGACACCCTGGCAACCCAGGTTGACACCACAACTGCCCAGGGAAAGACCCGGCTGGTAGAGTTGGTTTTTCCGTTGATAGCGGCGGTGCCCGACCCGGTCCAACAGGACCAGTATTTCCAGTTGCTGGCCAGCCGGTTGGACGTAACCCAGGAAACGCTCCGGGCCAGCGTGGGGAGCCTTACTTCGGCGCGAAGGGCAAGTCCCCGGACATCCAGGCCAGCCTCAGCGACGGCCTCGCCATTCGCCAAACTGGACCATGACCCGATTGAAGACTACTGCCTGGCCCTGTTGTTGAAGCACCCGGAACTGGCGAATATTGCGGAGAACCTGCGCGAAGAACTGTTCCGGCGTCACGAAAACCGCCAGATTGTTGCTCAACTGACAAATATCCAACAGGATGAATGGGGCGATGCCGACAGGCAAACTACGCTGAATGCCGAGCCCGAAATGCAGGAAAGGCTCCGCCTTAGCCTGGAGGAAGAAGTGGCGGGGCAGTTGGAATTCCTGCTCCAAAAACCACTGCCGGCCCTGGACGGCCCTACGAGGACGAGGGCCTTTAAAGAATCGGTGTCCCGATTGGAGGAGAGGCACCTCAGGGAGATGAAGGTAGAGGAAGGACTGAGATTTTCCGAGTGTCCGCCGGAGCTGTTGGAAGAATCTCATCAGAACGTCCTGGACATCAACAAAAAAATCAAAGACAACCAAAGCGCGAAGCGTGCGGTGGACCCAAGAGTTGCCGGCACAAGGAGATAAAACGAATGGTAAGACGCCAAAACAATAATGACCTGAACCCCGAAGAGTTCTTGGAAAACCGGGAGGAACCCGAAGACCGGGAAAACCTCCTGGAAATCATTCGCGGGGTACAGGGCAGCCAGGGTGATGATCCCCTGGCCGAGACGGCAACACTGCCGGCGACATCCCGGGAGTTGGCGACGGAGAGTCCCGACGAGCAGTGGGACCAGGTGAGCAGCGAGGACAAGCTGGCCAACGCTCCCGATAGCCACGGCCTGGAATCGGAGAACGAAGAGCCGGAATGGGAACCGGAATCCGAGTCCATGGAGGTGTTGGACGACCCCGTTCGGATGTACTTGCGGGAGATTGGCCGGGTGCGGTTGCTGACATCCAAGGACGAAAGGATTTTGGCCCGGAAAATCGAGGGCGGGAAACACCTGCAGGCCTTGGAGGCCGAGTTACTGGCCCTGGAAGGCCGCCAACCCAGGGCCTGGGAGCTTACCACCAGCCTGCTTCATCGCATGGTTGGCTTTGCGACCCTGCTGAATGGCTTGGGCGGACAGCTTGAGCTGCCTAGAGATATGACGCTATCCCAAGTGGCCAACCTGGCCAAACTGCGGGAAGCCATTGACGCCAAAGTTTCCGTTGAGATGCTGGCGGTTCTGTCGGACATCCTGAATGAAGACCCGGACGACCTCTACAAACAGGTGATCAACCTGTCTCTGACGAGTTGGTTGGTTCCGCCCGAGGCCATTGACGTGCTGGAGGACTGCAAGGTGTCGGGATTGGAGGAGGCTCTGACCCGTCCCAGTTACCTAGAGCAGATGCAAAGGCTTGAACCGTTGTTTCGCGTTTATTTCCGCCGGATTCATGCGGAAAGCGAACGATCGCAATCCCACCTGACCGAAGCCAACCTCAGGTTGGTGGTCAGCGTGGCCAAGAAATACATCGGCCGGGGAATGGCGCTGCTGGATATGATTCAGGAGGGCAACATCGGCCTGATTCGCGCGGTCGAGAAGTTCGACTATCGCAAGGGCTACAAATTCAGCACCTATGCCACGTGGTGGATTCGGCAAGCAATCACCCGCGCAATCGCCGACCAGGCCAGGACCATCCGGATTCCGGTGCACATGGTTGAGACCATCAACAAACTCATGCGGCAGCACCGGCGGCTGCTTCAGGAATATGGCAGGGAACCCACCGCCGACGAGATCGGGGAGGCCATGGAAATCGGGCCCGAAAAGGTTGAGGAGATTCTCAAGATCTCCCAGGAGCCGGTTTCCCTGGAAACACCCATTGGGGAGGAAGAGGACTCCCACCTGGGTGACTTTATTGAAGACCGCAACGCGCCGGCGCCGGCCGACGCCGCCTCATTCCAATTGCTCAAGGAACAGGTCGAAGAGGTCCTGCATACTCTGACCGACCGGGAGGCCAGGGTGCTTCAGCTAAGGTTTGGCTTGGAAGACGGGCGAAGCAGGACACTGGAGGAGGTTGGGCGAGAATTCGGAGTGACCAGGGAACGGATCCGGCAGATTGAAGCCAAGGCGTTGCGAAAACTGCGCCACCCCACCCGGTCCCGCAAGCTCAAGGATTTCCTGGAATAACATAACGCATCGAAGAACGTCGAGTTGTCATAACATAAAGATGGAATGCGGATACATACTGCCTATTGAGGTGTCGAAAACCCACCAAAACAGGCTCGTATAGTTCTTGGAATTGACGAATCCTGGGTGTTATACTTCGCCTCAGTCAAGGCTGGGAGGAGGGACCTGTGGAAACGTGTGAAATCCCCAAGTGCCAAAAATGCGAAGTCGGGCAACTGGTACCGCTGTCCGACTACGGTGGTCAGGGAGCTGCGGTACATTACAAGGCCTGGGTCTGCACCAACCCCGCGTGCGGATTCAACATCAAGATCCGCAACGGGGACATCTACCTTAACGAGCCCATCACCCCCGGCAGCATGAACCTGCCCCGGGGCGCAAGGTAGCAGCCAATCGCCACGACGTTAGTTGCGGCTAGTCGGGTTGGTATAGCCGCCGCCGCTTCAAAATTCGACACAAACCAGCCGCAAGGCGGCGGCGGTTAAACCTCGACTGTGCCCGTAACCGGGCGGGCTGCACCTAAATTATCGGCAACCCAGCCGCTACAGGCTGTTATGGCCGCCAATAGTCACCACCAGCGTAATTGCGGCGTCTCGGGACATAGCCCGACGCGGCCTGGGAGTCCGGGTTCGCCGGTCGGACGCCTCTGAACGCAATCTGTGCCGAAATCAAAGAGGACCGCTGAATTCCAGCGGTCCTCTTCCTTTGAGTAGGGTTTCCCGATAAATTCGTCTGCCGGCAATCCAAGGGACGCGGCGACGAAAAACCCGAACTGGTGACCCTTACGGTTTTTGGGTCAGGGCCTCCCGGTCAATCCGGCTGATACGAAGCTTTCTGAGCCTTCTTCCCAGGACCGAGGCCACCTCTAGCCGGACGTCCCCGGTGGTTACAACGTCACCGGGCTGAGGGATTCTACCCAGGGCGTGGTAAACATATCCCCCCACGGTATCGACTCCTTCCACCTGGATGCGAATGTCGAATAACTCCTCGATCTCGGTGGTGGGTATCCCGGCTTCGACCAGTACAGTGCCTTCCCCCAAGTCTATGATCTCGGAGTCTCTGGTCCGGGAGAATTCGTCCTCAATTTCCCCCACGATCTCTTCCAGCAGGTCTTCCATGGTGAGCAGGCCTTCGGTGCCGCCATACTCATCGACCACTATGGCCATTTGCTCGCGTTTGTCTTGGAGTTCGTCCAGCAGTTCGTCCAGGCGTTTGGTCTCGGGAATAAAGAAAGCCGGCCGAAGCAACTCCTTGAGTGAGGCGGTCTCTTTTCGTCCAGCCAGGGCCCCCATGACATCCCGGGAGTGAACGATTCCGATGATCCTGTCCGAAGTCTCCTCATACACGGGAAGGCGGCTGTGTCCTCCTTCCAGCATGGAGGCAGTCACCTGGAGCAAAGTGCTGTCCATCTCCACCGCGACCATGTCCAACCGGGGGACCATGACTTCCCTGGCAGTGGTCACGGAGAAGCGCAGCATTGACCGCAGCCGCTCCCGGTCCCGCTGGTCGAGACCGGTCAACTGTTCCTCGGTGATCACCGGCCCGTCCACGCCCGGACTTCCGTCAAAAATCGCAACTTCGTTGCCTATTTCATCACCCGCGCCGTTTTCAGAACTCCCATCCAAACCGTCCATTACAAAGCTACGGGCTCCGACGGCAAACCTGATCCAGGTGGTGGTCCAGGCCAGGCGGTGGGGAGACATAGCGGCGCAGGTCCTATCGATGACGACGAGAATCGCCCAAAGCCCTAACGAGAGGAACGAAAGGAACCACCAACCCATGCCGGTTATTGTTTGCAGAAAGGCCAAGCCCGACACTGTCACGGCCACGATGCAGGCGTGTCGCAGGGAAGAGAAGATGGCGATCAGCCACCGTGGTCCCCTACCTCTCCAAGTAGAAAGGGTGGCGGCCATCGTCGAGTGTTGAACCAGGCTGATGTAGGAGAAGAGGAGGAGAAACCCGACGAAAATCGGTAATGCAGGTAAGCTGTCTGTACCCAAAACCCTTACCATCCCGGACGCTTAAGGAGCAGGGGTGCGACTCCGAGCGTTTGCGTCTAGGATGTCAATTGGATTTCGCTTTGCTTCGGATTATTTTAGCAGGAACGCCAACCGCCAGCAAACCCGCCGGTATGTCTTTGGTTACCACCGCGCCGGCCCCGGTGGCGGCTCCAGCTCCCACGGTAACCGGGGCCACCAGCATGGTGTCGCAGCCGATGAAAGAATCATCGCCAATGTTGGTGCGGTGTTTATCGATTCCGTCATAGTTGCAGGTAATCAGGCCGGCGCCGAGATTTGACCTAGCGCCGATGGATGCGTCGCCGATGAAACCGAAATGGCCCATGACCGCTCCCTGGGCGAACCGGCTCTCCTTGACCTCAACGTAGTTCCCCAGGTAGACGTTCCGTTCCAGGTAGGCGCCGGGCCGCAGGTGGCAAAACGGACCCATCCGCACGTCGCTTTCCAGGGTGGCCCCCTCCAGGGCCGACGCCGTAACCCGGCACCGGTCTCCCACCCGGGATTCAGAGACCGTGGTGTTGGGACCGATCTCGCAGTCCTCCCCGACCCGGGAACCGCTCAACAGCATTGTGTTGGGCTTAATCACCGTATCCTGCCCGATGGATACGTCAGCGTCTATGTACACCGAGGAGGGGTCGGTGATGGTCACGCCCGCCATCATCCAGCGGTCGCAGATGCGCCGCCGCTGCACGGCCTCGACGTCGGCCAATTGCCGGCGGTCATTGACCGCCAAAATGTCTTCCGGGTCAGAGGCCAGCACGGAATCAATCTTCTCCCCTTGGCGGGCTCCCATTGCCGCCAGCGCGGTCAAGTACACTTCTCCGCCGCCGCTCGGCTCGATTTGGGGCAGGTTCTCCCGCAGCCAACGGTTTTCGAAGCAATAGATGCCGCCGTTGACCTCCGCCGGTGCGTCGATTGCTTCATCTAGATTCCGGAAGTCTCGCGACTCTACTATTGCCGTCATCCGCCCGTCTGCATCCCGTTGGACCCGTCCCAGGTCACCGGGCGCCGATGCTTTGGCGGAAAGGGCCGTCATGCGGTTCTCATTGGTGCGGTGGACTTCCATCTGGTGTTTCACTACCTCCGGGCGGGCCAGCGGGGCGTCTGCGCCCTGCACCAACAGGCGCTGCGCCTCGTCGGGCAGCGATTCGGCGGCCAGCCGCAGGGCGTCCCCGGTGCCACTGGCCTGGGGCTGAACAACGTACTCAACGTCATCACCCAACACTGCGCGGATGGCCTCGCGGTTGGCGGTAGACACGACTACGACAACGCGGCCAATGTTAAGTTGGGCCAACAACTCCACCGGGTATCTGATCAACTCTTTGCCGCATACCTTGTGCAGGGGTTTGGAGATGCGGGACTTCATCCTTTCCCCATTCCCCGCAGCCAATATCACTCCGGCCCATTCATTCACGGCGGCACCTCTGAAATCGATTCTGTTGAAGAGATTTGACCCTGTCGGCACACCTGGAGACTTGGCTCAACCCTGGCTCTCACCGGTCCATTATAACAACCGTACCGGACCCAACCTGCGTTAACCTGCTGGCGTTGACAAGGCTTACCTGCCCCGGCAAAATGGCGCGGATTCGCACTCGGCGTCCGATCCCGATTTTTCGGTTGGAGTTGGGGAAAATGGACAACCAAGACGTCCCATTTCTTACCGCCGCCGCCTTGGCGGGCTTGATCAAGTCTCGGCAAGTCTCGCCGGTGGAGGCCACCCAGGCTTACCTCGACCGGATCGACCGGATTGACTCCACGCTCAACTCCTACATCACGGTTTGTGGGGAACAGGCTTTGGAGGAGGCCCGCCAGGCCGAGCGGGCGATAGCAACCGGGGGATACAAGGGGCCCATGCACGGCATACCGGTGGCAGTAAAGGACCAATTCTATACCAAGGGGGTCCTGACCACCGGAGGCTCCAACATACTTAAAGACCTGGTCCCGGATGAAGATGCCACGGTTGTGGCGAACTTGAGGGCCGCTGGGGCGGTGTTGTTGGGCAAGCTCAATATGAGCGAGTTCGCCATGGGAGACGCTTTTCATCATCCTTACGGGCGGCCCAGGAACCCGTGGGACCTCTCCCGCAGTCCCGGCACCTCCAGCAGCGGTTCGGGCGCGGCGACGGCGGCTTTTCTGTGCGCAACTTCTCTGGGGGAGGACACCGGCGGTTCCATCAGAGGACCGGCGGCGTTCTGCGGGCTTGCGGGCATCCGGCCTACGTGGGGCCGGGTGAGCCGCTACGGCGTCCTGGGCGCTTCATGGTCCATGGACATTGTCGGGCCGATCTCCAGGACGGTGGAAGACTGCGCTATGACACTGGGGGCAATTGCGGGTTACGACCCCAAAGACCCTTCCACCTGGAACGTGCCAACGCCTGACTACGCGGCAGGATTGACGGGAAAGGTCGACGACATCAGGGTGGGCCTGGTCCAGGAGCGGGTGCACACCGATGCCGTGGACACCGAGATTCGGGAGGGCGTAACCAAAGCCATTGCTGGCCTGGGCGAATTGGGGGCCCACGTGCAGGAGATTTCGATCCCGCTGATTGAGCAATCGGCCCCAATTTCCACGGCGATAATCTGGTCGGACGCGGCTTACACGCACCGGAAGGGAATTGAAGAAATCATCGACCAATACGACCACAACAACCGGGTCCGCCTACTGGCCGGGAGCATAATGCCAGCGCACGTGCACCAGAAGGCATTGCGGCTGCGGCAGGCCCTTCGGCAACAAATCCTGGACGCACTGGAGCAGGTGGACGTGCTGGTGATGCCGACTTCGTCCATACCTGCCTCGCCCCTGCCTACACACGACGGTTTGGGCAGTAAGGGAGAACTGTTGGAGAGCTTTCGGGGACGCCGCAGCTTTACCGCCCCCTTCAACCTGGCCAGCGTGCCGGCGCTCTCCGTGAATTGCGGGTTCACGTCGGAAAACCTGCCGATTGGGCTGCAAATGGCGGGCCGGCCATTTGACGAGGCCACTCTTTTCCGCCTGGCTCACGCTTACGAACAGGCCAACGATTGGCACACGCGTCGCCCGCCGGTGTAGCAACCGAATACCGGCCAAGTTCAGAAATTCCTAAGTTCCGACGCGCCTTTGGTCAATCAGTCGTCCGAAGGGGACAAACGTAAAGGCCAAAGTCACCTTAAACCCGCTTCTTTCACCATCCGGACAACGGGTAAAGACCCATTTTATAGACCAGTCAAGGACTGGACGGATGTGCGGGTGGGTGTTTGTGAGTTAATGCAGGAGCGCCACCCTGACACCTTCAGCAAGGTCGTCGACGAAAATCCGAAGTGGTTTTTTGAGGCCGACGCTCAGTACAGGCGGCAAATAGGTAGAACAGGTATCTACGTTCCTTCCGGTGGTGATAGGAGCCACATTAAGAAAGTGTGTGTTGATATGTTAGCCCGGTTCGGGTATTCGGAAAAATACTTGAGCATTGAGGATAGGAGACCCTAATGCCCCAGTTCTTGCAGGGCCTGCGGACGTAAGGGGGCTGCTCAACCTCGCCCCCCCCCCCGCACAATTCAAACAGTCTGTTGGACTTCTACCCTTGGACTATCAGCGTCACCACCACGCCGATAAGCCCGGCGATTATGCCGCTTCCTATACCAAACGCTGCAAAGTACAGCCGGTCAATCCTCCCAGCGACTCTGTTGAAATGGGCGTCGATCTGGTTGAAACGGGCGTTAATCTCGTCTAATCGGGCGTTGAATTGTTCCATCTGGGCGACGATTTACTGCAACAAGGCCGATTGCTCGTCCATTCGGCTTTCCAGGTAGCCCAACGTGCGCCCTATGTCCGCGTCGCCGGTGGTGGTCATCTCTACCCCGTGGCAACTTGTTAACCGTATAGTATCATACCCGGATGGCAGTCAATTTCGACAGGAGCGTCCCCATGCCCCAACCCTATGAGCTTTTTGTAACCGAGGCCGCCGAACCTGGATAGGATGTTATCCGTAGAGTATGGAGGGATGTGAACCTGTAAAACTAAAAGTAGTCATAACTCCATCCAAGGATGGTGGCTACACGGCTTACATTCCCGCTCTGCGCGGTTGTATCAGTGAGGGCGACACCCGGGAGGATGCCTTGGCCAACATTCGGGAGGCACTGGAGTTGTATCTGGAACCCATCGATGATGACTAAGAAACTATCTCAAAAGTCCCTTCTCCCCTGGTGGGAGAAGTTAGGATGAGGGGGATTGTATCTGTCACCCTCACCTCAATCCTCTCTCATCGAGGGAGAGGAGGCCAGGGTAGGTGTTTTGAGATAGTTTCTTAGTGCAAGTAGAAAACGCCGAAGTAGTGAACTTAGTGTTGTGAGCCAGGTTCCGCTCTTATCTCACCGTGACATTATCCGGGTACTGAACCGCGATGGTTGGGTGGTGGTGAGGCAACGAGGAAGTCATATCAGGCTACGCAGCATTTTGAATCCCATTCTTTGAACATCACAGTGCCTGCACATAATCCGGTAACACGGAGCATCCTGCGTCGGATTTTGCAAGATGCGGAATTGGAGCCAAGTGAGTTCAGGGAGTTACTGTAATCCAACCGGCTTAACCCCAGGTAATCTAGCGACAGGAACAATGCTAATGCCCAAGCCTTACGAGTTGTCCCTCTCCGAATCAGCGTTTCAAATAGTGGTGGGAGACCTTTCGCCGGTTGACCTGGTGGAGTCTCTGCTCCAACGGATAGACTCGTTGGAGCCCAGCCTCAAGGCCTGGGTTTACCTGGACCGCGAATCCGTCCTGGCGGAAGCCAAGGCCAAGGCGGAAGAAGTGGCCTCGGCACGGCGGCCAATAGGACCGCTCCATGGAGTTCCCATCGGGTTCAAGGATATTTACTACACCGCCGGTATTCCAACTACCGCCTGTTCTAAGCTATACGCCGATTTCGTACCCGAGTACGACGCCGCCACCGTGGCCCGGCTCCGGGACGCCGGCGCCCTGATGTTGGGCAAGACCATCACCACTGAATTCGCCTGCCTCGACCCGTCGATCACGGTGAACCCGTGGAACCCGGCGCACACCCCCGGCGGCTCCAGCAGCGGCTCGGCGGTGGCGGTGGCCGCCAACATGTGCGCCGCAGCCATGGGCTCCCAGACGGTGGGATCGGTGCTGCGGCCAGCCGCCTACAACGGCGTGGTCGGGTTTAAACCCACCTATGGGCGGGTCAGCCGCTACGGGATTATCCCGGTTAGTTGGTCCCTGGACACCGCGGGGTGGATGACCCGGACCGTCCGGGATGCCGCCTTGCTTTTGAGCGTTATGGCGGGGCAAGACACCCGGGACCCGGTGGCTTCGATGCTGCCGGCGTCGGATTACACCGCCAACCTGGATGCACCGCCGGCGCCCCAGATCGGCGTTCTGGGCGGCTACTTCCACGACAACGCCGATGCCGAGACCCGAAACCATACCCGGGACGTGGTGGAAAAGCTGGCCGGGGCCGGCGCCAAGATTACTGATATGAGTCCTCCTGATAGCATCGAAACCGCCTCCGAGGACCAGAGGGTCATAATGGCGGTGGAGGCGGCGGCCTTCCATGAACCGATGTACCGGAACCGGTCGGAAGAATACCAGCCGTTGTTGCGGGAAATGCTGCGATGGGGGTTGGAGATCGACTCGATCACCTACTCCAGGGCCCTGGAACGGCGGTTGCAGTTCATAGCCGACATGGTCCGAACGGCGGCACAGGTGGACGTGCTGCTGACCCCTTCCACCCCGAAACCGGCCCAGCCGGACCTGACCAACACAGGCAATCCCATGTTTCAAGGGCCCTGGACTTCCTGCGGGCTACCGGCTATATCGGTCCCCTCCGGGTTGGCTGAATCGGGGATGCCGCTTGGGATTCAACTCGCTTCCAGCCATTACCAGGAAGCCCGGTTGTTGTCGGCGGCCCGGTGGTGCGAGTTGGTTTTGGACGGGTTTCAATCGCCGTCGTTGGATTGGATTCAAGCCTAGTTAGGAGAATGTCATGCAGGCCGGTATACCCACCGAACAACAGGTTCTTGGCTATTTCGAGTCCCTGTCCAATTGGGGCCGCTGGGGTGACGACGACCAGTTGGGCGCTCCCAACCTGATCACTCCCGCCAAAACCAAGGCGGCTCTCTCCACGGTCCAAGAGGGGTTGACCATCTCTCTGTCCCGGACCGTTTCTTTCGAAGCCACGGTTGACTCTCCGAACCCACCGGTCCACTTCATGACCGAAAGCGGGGAAGGCTGGGCGGGGGGCGATAAAGTTTCGGCCCGGCCTTACGCCGTGGCCATGGATTACTTCGGCATGGTCTTCCACGGCGTCACCATTACCCATGTGGACAGCCTGTCCCATTTCTTTTGGGAGGGCAAGACCTACAACGGCAAGCCCGCCCACCTCGTCTCGACCAGCATGGGGGCCACGGTGGGCTCGGTCGAAGAGGCGAAAAACGGCATCGTTACCCGCGCCGTAATGGTGGATGTTCCCCTGGTCCGGGGAGTCGACTGGATGGAACGCGGCGAGGGCGTTATGCCGGACGACATCCTGCGGGCGGAAGCCCAGTGCGGCTTTCAAATAGAAGAAGGCGACCTGCTGCTGATTCGAACGGGCCAACTTCACCGGCGGAACGTTGAAGGGCCGGTGGACCGCTCGCAAGGATCGACGGCCTGCCAGGCCGCCTGCCTGCCATTGTTTCACCAGCGCGGCATCGCCATGCTGGGGTCGGACACCGGCAACGACGTCAACCCTTCCCAGTACGCCAAGGTGCCGAGCCCGATTCACCAGGTGGGCATCACGGCCATGGGTCTCTGGATTCTGGACAACGCCAACCTGGAAGAAGCCGCCGAAGCCTGCCGCCAACGCAACCGCTGGGAATTCCTGGTCTCCATCGGCCCGCTGCGCCTGCACCACGCCACCGGTTCGCCTGTGAATCCGATAGCGGTGTTCTGAGCCGGCACCAGAATGTTCCGGGTTCGGCATTTTTTTGGCCCGCCCACCACTCCACCGCCATCCGGAGCCATCCGGAGCCATCCGGAACTATCCGGAATCCGGGAATATTTCACATAGGTTGCAATATGGCCTTCTGTGTTGTTATTCTCTAAATGTAAGGAAGGATTCAATATTGTAATGCGAGTAGTAGATTTTTATGATCGAATCGGGCGTCACCGCAAAGGGGCAGACCACATTACCCAAGGCCGTTCGGGAAGCCCTATCGGTTGAGGCGGGGGACCGGGTGCGTTACGTCATCCATGCCGGTGAGGTACGAATTTTGAGAGTGCAGCCCATTGACAGGCTGTTTGGTGTCCTAAGGTATGACGGGCCCCCGGCGACATTGGAGGACATAGAGCGCGCCATCGCGGATGGAGCATGCAAAGCGTGATCGACGTCGACACGAACGTGCTGGTCCGATACCTGGTGCGAGACGACGCCGAGCAGGCGGAGGCGGCTCGGGGGCTGCTAGAGGCATTGACCCCTGAAGTTCCAGGTTTCATCTGCCGAGAAGTCGCTGTTGAGTTGGTCTGGGTCCTGGAGCGGGCCTACCGGTTTTCCCGCGTTCAGATTGCGGACGTGCTGGTGGAATTGATCGCTACGAATAGCCTCGTAGTGGAGGCTGCGGACGATATGGCACGCGCCGCCTTTGGCTACCGTCAAGGTGGCCCCGATTTCTCAGACCTGATGATTCTCGCAGCAGCCGAACGTGTGGGAGCGCGGCCGCTGCACACCTTCGATCGTCGTCTGGCGCAAGTGGAAGGAGCGACCTTAGTGGAGGTATAGAAGAGTACACTCCAGCCAGGAGGCGGGCACGGGGAACCCCGTTGCGAGGTTTGATGTTGAACCGGCGGGGGTCAATGCACAGTTCTCGCCGTCGGACATCGATCTGGACGCGAAAAGGTTGTGGAGATGGCCAGTGAGGTTGAGCACACGGTTAGTGACCTTTTGGGCAGGTAGCAAAGATCGTCGGGAAGTCATTTCCTACGAGCAAACCGGACCCGTCCTGGTCTTCCTGCCACGAATCAACGTACGGGACACAAACTCGCTAAGATTAGGCGATCAGACTAATTGCGGGTTTGGTCAAGGCCACGACAACGTAGCGTGTTCGAGGACAGCCGCTAGGGAAACCCCTCACTTAGGGAAAGTCCGGCGGCGTTAAACGGACTCCGAGGACGTTTTCGCACCACTTGGCTGCGCCGAGGAGCCTGCCCTCTTCCCAGGGCGCGGCGGCCAACTGAATGGCCAGAGGCAGTCCTTCAGAGTTGAGGCCTGACGGGACTACCACGGTGGGCAGGCCGCTGGAGGTCCAAGGCGATTGGAAGGCGGCGTCGCCGGTGGTGTTCAAGTCCCGAGGGGCCGGCGCGGGGACGGCGGGCGTCAAGGCAACGTCAACTCCGGCCAGGCATTCCACCATGTCCTGGCGAAAGACCCGGCGCAGCCGTTGGGCCTGCAGGTAGTCGGCGCCGGGGATTAACATGCCCATCTCGATGCCCGCCCGAATCCGGGGACCGTAGTCGTCAGCGCGCTCCCGAAATGTCTCTTGATGGAACGCGGCGCACTCCACGTTCATTACGACGCGTTGACAGCTATGGGCCGTGGAGAAGCTGGCCGGAAGCTCCAACTCAACCACTGAGGCGCCAGCCTGGGCCAACCTTTCCGCAATTTGCCGGGTGTGCTCCCAAACCTCTCCGGTGGCATGCTGCCGGAAGAAGCCGCCAAGCAGGCCAACGCGAGGGGGCCCTTCGTAGGCGTCGACCTGGGAGAGAAAATCCGGCGCCGCAGTCGGGGACGACCCGGGGTCATTGGGGTCGTGGCCCGAGAGTACCTGCAGCATGATCGCGGCGTCTTGCACGTCCCTGGTCAGTATGCCCACGGTGTCCAGAGACCAACTGACGGGAATCACGCCGTAGCGGCTGATTCTTCCGTAGGTTGCTTTTAACCCCACAATGCCGTTGTAGGCTGCGGGCCGGCAGGTGGACCCACCGGTTTGAGAGCCCAAGGCGGCGCTGCACATTCCGGTGGCAACCGCCACCGCCGACCCGCTGCTGGAGCCTCCCGGCGTATGAGCCGGGTTCCAGGGGTTGCGAGTGGGCGAGGGGTCAGAGGTCGCAAACTCGGTGGTTACGGCCTTGCCAAGGACAATGCCTCCGGAAGCCTTGATTTTCGCAACGCTGGTGGCGTCGTAGCTGGGCACGAAATCGGCGTAAATCCGGGAGCAGGCCGTGGTCTTCATTCCTTCGGTGTAGAAAATGTCCTTGAGGCCAACGGGCGCTCCGTGGATGGGCCCAAGGGTAGTCCCGTTTTGCAAGTCTCGCTCCCGGTCCTCGGCCGCGCCTAGCACAGCCTCCTGGTCAACGGTCACCCACGCCTGTAGGGCAGGGTCCAACGAGGAAATGCGGTCCAGCAGGTCTCGCGCCAGGTCCACCGGAGATAGATTTCCAGACTGGATCTCCTGCGCCGACTGTGCCAATGTCATTTGATATGGTTGTTGCATCCTCGCTCCTTGTTCCCAATAAAAGCTATCGAGAAGCGAACAGAGTTGACTATCCTTTAGACCCTGCTTTAAGGCAGCCGGTTATTCCTGGGTCAAAGAAAGAATCCCGGTTCCACATCGGCTGCGGGCGGATTGCGGCGCATTTCCGCGAGTTGCCGGGCCGTGTCCTGCAGTGACGCCCGAAGCTCTGCGGCCCTTTCCGAGCCCCAGAGTTGTTCGGCGCGGTGGGTTAGGTCTACCAAAATCTGCTGTTCAGATTGTTCTTCAGCCATTTGCGGGCGACCCTCCAAAGCGGGAGATGGATTCAAAAAAACTCTGTGTCCCCGGCGTCCAAGGCATGGCCGTGCGGCAAGAGCGAAAGCAGGGGAGCGGCTTGCCCCTCCGGGCGTTTCCCTGTTGCCATAAGCCTGTCGGCGCACGGGAAGGGCTCTGGATTCCCGCTGCGGCGAGAAAGACGGGGGGATAGGTGCGGTCGGATACCGCAGCACCCAAGCTTTGATTTGCTCTGTTTCCGCGAGTCCTCCGATTGTAGGACGCGTTTCCCAGTTGACACAAGCCTGTTGGCGCAAGGGAAGGGTTCTGGATTCCCGCTGCGGCGAAAATGACGGGGGCGGGTCCTGCGGAATATTCCGGCGCCAACGTTTTCATGGGGTCTGCTTCCGGGAGTCCTCCGATTTTAGAAAGCGGTTGTCCTGACTCTGCGCTGCCTTTGCTTTCCTGAGCGTTTGGGTTACTATCGGGTCAGACTACCATTGAGGAGTTTATCGTGACAACAACCAAGACTGTAGGCTCGGGCAAATACACCTACGAAATGGACGAGAACTGGGCAAAATTGCCAGAGGGTTGGGCAATGCCCGCCGCGGCGGTGTATGGCGATTCCCAGGACCGGGTTTACTGTTTCAATCGAGACCCGGACCATCCGGTGGTGATATTCGACCGAGAGGGCAACTATTTGTCGCATTGGGGTGCCGGGATCATTGAGTTCGCCCACGCCATCCTGTTGGACAAGGATGACAACGTGTGGCTCGTGGACCGAGACCGGGGCCAGGTTATGAAGTTCACCACCGATGGCGAACTGCTTATGACCATAGGCGAAAAAGGGTTCCGCTCCGACGCTGGTTACGACAACTCCCAATACGTGGGCGACGGGTGGGAGCACGTTGCCAAGGGCGGCGATCCGTTCAACCTCCCCGCGGGCATCGGCTTGAATCCCGAGGGTGACATTTTCATCGCCGACGGTTACGGCAACGCCAGGGTTCACCGGTTCTCATCCACCGGAGAGCACCTCCTGTCCTGGGGAGGGCCGGGCACGGGGCCGGGGGAGTTCAACCTTCCCCACGGCGTGTGGATCGATCGCCAGGGCCGGGTTTTGATCGCCGACCGGGAGAACGACCGGGTACAGGTTTTCACCCAGGATGGCGAGTACATTTCGACCTGGCCGTCCAAGTTGATCGGCCCGGCGGTTCTCTACGTCGACGACGAGGATGTTGTTTACGTTCCGGAGCATAACGGCGGGCTGTTCAGCGTTCTAACTATAGAAGGCGAACGGTTGGCCCAATGGGGTTCCGAGATTCACCGGTCTTGCCACGGAGTCTGGGCCGACTCGCACAAGGACCTGTACTTCGTAGCGCCAGGCGAATGGCGTCCCCGGCGCGTCGTAAAGTTCACCCGGCAGGGTTAGAAACGGTCCGAAACCGGTTGCGGCCCGATATGCCGTTTTGGTATATTGGGCCGTACGCTTTCAAAAGCGACCTCATGGGGCTGTAGCTCAACCGGGAGAGCGCTTCAATGGCATTGAAGAGGTAGGGGGTTCGAGTCCCCCCAGCTCCACAATTTACTCCTCCAACCAAGTCCTACACAGTCTCATTTAGCCCCGAATTATATCTGAGTCCAGTCTCACTTGGGATTGGAAGTTCTCGCCATGTCCTGTACAATCCCACTCACAGTGTGGGAATAAATGTGGGAATGGGAGTGTGGGAAAGATGCCCCAGCTTACTGCGACAAAGGTTAGGTCAATAACCAAGCCGGGGAGACATGGCGACGGGGCCGGTCTTTACCTGAACGTCACCGCCGCGGGTTCAAAGTCTCGGGTTCAACGCATCGTTATTGACGGGCGGCGAAGGGACATCGGCCTGGGAGGATACCCGGCTGTTGGTTTGGCCGAGGCCAGAAGCCTGGCGGTTGGCAACCAGACCGCCATAGCCAAGGGTCTGGACCCGGTGATCGAGAAACGTAGGTCCGCCATTCCCACATTTCGGGAAGCGGCCCGCCAGACCCATCAGGCCAACCTTCCGCGTTGGCGCAATCAGAGGCATGCTTCATCCTGGTTGCAAACCCTGGAAAGGCACGCCTTCCCCATTTTGGGGAATATGCCGGTTGACAGGATAAGCAGAGCAGATGTGCTCGAGGTCCTCACTCCCATTTGGGGCGGCCGGCGGGAGACCGCTATTCCGGAGACCGCCAGGCGAGTCAGGCAGCGAATCCGCACTGTCATGCGGTGGCCGATGGCCCACGGGTTCATCGAAAGCAATCCCGCTGGGGAGGCCATAGACGGGGCGTTGCCGCCGATGCCGAACTGGAAGAACAGCCCGTAGATTACCCGGAGCAGGCATCTGGGCCAGAAGTAAATTAAAGCAGCCTGCTTCCCGACCGGCCGTACCTCTGACCGACGGGGCCAGCTGAGAGGTGCTGTCCTGGTAAACTGAGATGCAATAACTGCGCGGCAATGACCGATAGAGAGGTCCATGGCCAGGGATACCAACAATCAAGACGTTATATGGGATCCCGACGGGGCGGAACCTGAATCTAAAAAGGGCCGCTTTGGGTGCTGCTGCGGGATTTTCGTCCTGCTCCTTGCAGTCGTAATCATAGTTGGAGCGGTGGCATACTGGCAGGGCTTCCTACCCGGGTTCATAGAAGAATTACTACCGTTGGGCGATAGAGATAATGAATCTTCCCAGGCCGGTGCCGAAGGCGATAGAGGTATTGAACCTTACCAGGCCGGCGTCGATAGCGATACCGATGAGGGAGAACGCGGCACGTATATTACGCTGCCTGCTACCCCGGCCACGGCCAATACGCCCGCAGCCTCCAGGTCAGCCTCTCCGGCCGCAAAGGCGGCGGGTACGCCCGTTCCGGAGCGGGCGTCTAAACCGGCTTCCCAAACCGCAGCGACGTCAGGGCCTGCGGCGAGTCCTACAGCGACCGCAGCGGCTCCACTTCCGACACTGAATCCAGCCCTCAGGAAGAAAGACACCGACGGGGACGGCCTCATCGAAGTCTCCAACCTAGACCAACTGGACGCGATTCGCTACGACCTCGACGGCAACGGGGAGGCGGACAGCGGCTCTGGCGCCGAGGCCTATGCCGCCGCGTTCCCCGTCAGCCCAGGGCAAGCGGTCTGCAGACAGGGATGCAGTGGCTACGAACTTGCCAGATCGCTGGATTTTGACGAAGCCGGCAGCTACGCCTCCGGGTCGGTCAGCCCCGCGTGGACGGGCGGCACCGGGTGGCGGCCCTTTGGAGTCAGTAAGACCCGGTTCAATACCACCTTCAACGGCAACGGACATACAATCAGTAACCTGTACATCGACCGGATCAGAGGCTCGGTTGGCCTGTTCGGCTTTACCGGCAAATCAAGCGTGATCCGCGCAACAGGCCTGGAGAGTGTCGAGGTGTACGGGGGTGATCATGCGGGTTCGCTGGTCGCCGTGAATCGGGGCGTCGTCTGGGCCAGCCACGCCACCGGCGGGGTCACCGGCGTAGATCGCGTGGGCGGGTTGATCGGCTGGAATGTCGGCCCGGGCAAGGTTCTCGTCAGCGGACCTGTCGCCCAGAGTGAAGGCACGGTCCGGGCCAGCTACGCTTCGGTCAGCGTGTCGGGCGATTCAAATGTAGGCGGGCTGGTTGGGAGAATAAACAATTTTGCCACGGTCGTCGCCAGCTACTCCACGGGCGCCGTGACGGGGCGCCATAGCGTCGGCGGGTTGGTTGGCACCAGTGCAGACGGTATCATTGGCTCCAACTATTCCACGGGCGCCGTGTCAGGCGGTAATACTGTCGGGGGGTTGGTTGGAATCAGTAACGGTACGATTATCGCCAGTTACGCCACTGGCAGCGTCACCGGCACTGGGAAGGTCCGTGGGCTGGGTATGTCCAGACCCGGCGCCCCAATCAGCTACTCCTACTGGGATACCGAAACTTCCGGCTCGAACACCAGATCTGTTCAAGGGTCCTACGAGGGCAAGACAACGGCCGAGTTGCAGTCACCCACCGGTTACGATGGAATATATAGCAACTGGAATGCCGACGTTGACGATGCGGACGGGGATGGCAACCTTGCGACCGGGGCTGACAATTTTTGGGACTTTGGAACCGGCAGTCAGTATCCCGCCCTGAAGGTCGATTTCGATGGCGACGGGACCGCAACCTGGCAGGAGTTCGGCAGGCAACACTCGCCTGTGCCCTCTGTCTATGAAAGCGACGCGGCAGCCAACGGAAAATACGATACCGATGGCGACCGCCTCATAGAAGTCTCCACCTTGGAGCAGTTGGACGCCATCCGCTACGACCTTTACGGCAACGGGAGCCGGGACTACGAATCCGACGAGGCGGTCTACATGGCAGCGTTTCCCATGGCCGAGTCGGAAGCGGTCTGCAAAAAGCGCTGCAGCGGCTACGAACTGGTACAGTCGCTGGACTTCGACAGGACTGACAGTTACGCTGCCGGCGCAGTCAACGCCGCTTGGGTCACCCGCAGCGGCTGGCTGCCCATCGGCCAGGCGGATTCCGGCGATGGCAACAGAAACCGGTTTTGCACCACCTTCGACGGCAACGGGCATACTATCAGCAACCTGTATATCAGCCGCCCCACGAAGCGCGTCGACCCTGGGTCAACCGGTCTGTTCGGGCTTGCCGACGGAACAAGCGTTATCCGTGATATAGGACTGATGAATGTGGAAGTGACCGGAGTCGGCGATGTCGGCGCGCTGGTTGGGAAGAACTATGGCGCAGTCAGCGGCGCCTTTGTCACCGGTGAGGTGTCCGGTAGCCGGACCGTAGGAGGGCTGGTCGGAAGGAATAATGGCTCGGTCAGCAACAGCTACGCCACGAGCAGCGTGTCGGGCGATGAGTTGGTCGGTGGACTGGTTGGGAGTGGTGGAATCGTCCGTGCCAGCTATGCCAGCGGCAGCGTGTCGGGCAGCCGGGAAGTCGGTGGGCTGGCCGGATATGGCGGAAAGGTCTTTGCCAGCTATGCCACAGGAAGGGTGTCCGGCGATGAGTTCGTCGGCGGGCTGGTCGGGGCAGGTTCAGAGTATTCCAGCGGAGTCGTCGACAGCTACTGGGACACTCGAACTTCCGCCTTGGCAATTGGAATCGGATATGGGGACACCGCCGGGGTCGAGGGGAAGACGACCACCGAGTTGCAGTCGCCAAACGGATACACCGGTATATACCGTAGTTGGAACGCAGACCTGGATGACGCCGATGGAGATGACGACCCCGCGACCGGGGTCGACGACCCTTGGTTCTTTGGCACATCCAACCAGTATCCGGTCCTGAAAGTTGACTTCGATGGCGACGGCATCGCAACCTGGCAGGAGTTCGGAGACCAGCAGACCGGGGCACCGGAATAGACTTCCACTACAGGGCGCTAACCCCTGTTCCTGCATCCGCTCCGGCGCAAAAAGCACGCCAACCCAACTCCCCTGCCGACTCCATTCCGCGCTCACAGCAAGGAAGCCGACGATATATACCCCTACAGCCTTCTGGTCCCGCGCCGTTGGAGACTGGCGTAGTGGTAGATTGTAGAGTCGGTTTTCCGTAACTCCGCGGTGTGGCCGAAGGGCCTGGGAATTCAACTCCATGGCGCGGGAGCCTCGGGAACTTGAGGACGGACCGCGCCGCACTTTGTGCATGGTACTTTAAGAAGACAATCCCTCAACGGAAGGCCCACCAGACCCATATCCTGACTATGCCGTAGCACATGGCAAAGACCTCTCCCCCGCTCCGAAATGAGCCTGCTCGCTGGACGTGGCGAGCAGGACAAGCTCAGCCTCACGGACCTTGGTACTCTGAAACCGGTACTCTGCCTGGTTCATCTTCCGCCTCCTAATTTGGGTTCCGGGGCCGAAAGCCAGGTCCCGGAACATCATCATCCCACGAAAACCGGCAGCGGTTTTCGCATTTTTGCAACACCCGACTAAGCACCTTCCGGCTCCCCTTGCGCCAGCATGACGGAGTAGCCCCTCTCATCAACCAGGTGAGTCACGGAGACCCGGCCCCGGCTGTCGTACCCGGCGCGGTAGGCGTACTCGACCTGGGCGCCCCAGGGCACGCGCCCGCCGATGCGCACGGTGCCGTGGCCGGGGTTGCTGCCGCTATGAGGCCCGCCGGCGCCGCGCACCACCACGCCGTTGCGGGAACCCTTCTTCCATGCCATCACCTTCACCTCGGCGGGGACCACCAGCTCCGCCGCCGTCGGCTGGAACAGGACCCCGTGCAGCCGCCTCAGCACGCCCCCGACGGAGTTCGCTGGCCGTTCATGATCTGGGAGAGATAACCGGAGCTGATGCCCGCCAGTCGGGCCGTCTCGTTCTGGCTGATTCCTATTATCTCCATGCGCTCCCACAGAACGCGGGGGTCCACGGTGGGAAGCTGGGCGGGCTCAATCCTGGCCGGGCCGTCCAGCGCCGTCTCCACCTTTGCCTGGACCGCCGGTCCCATGTTCCTCTGGCCCCGGGAGACCTGGCACAGGTAGCCGTAGGAGACCCCGGCCCGTTCCGACAGGCCCATCAGGCTCATGCCCCGCTCCCGGGCCAGCTCCCGGACGTAGCTGCTCTCGCCCTTGATCACACCGCCCTGGCGGTAGACGACGCCCGGGCCGGGGACTTCGCCCAGCACCGCCGCCACCCTTTCCCGCAGCATCGGAGACCCGGGCCTGCGCCCGGCGGAGACCGAGGACAGGTAGCCGTAGCTCACGCCCATCTTCGCCACCAGTTCCTTAAGGGTGAGGCCGTGCCGCCTGGCCGCCGCCCTGAGCTCGCTTTCAGGCTTGTCCTTGGTCTGTTCCTGTTCCTTCGCCACGGCCTGCGGTCCCTGGATATTCCCCGCACGCGCTGCGGCGTTCTCGTTGCCCTCGAATCCAGTCGTGGGATGGTTGTTTGCCTCGGTCATGTCGATGTTGGCAGTCGCCTTCATGTCGCTTCCTCCAAAACGCAGAAAGCGGGGGCCGCCCGAAGGACGACCCCCGCTCAATTTCAATTTGTAGCTTTTCAGTGGCGGGTCGTATGGCCGCCTTCGTTTCACCAGGTTCCGAAACGCAGAAAGCGGGGGAGGCCTCCCGAAGGAGACCGCCCCCGCTCACTTGCAAGTTCCCGTTCCCGCCTACGCGGGAATGACGTTACTGTCAGTGGCGGCTCAATGGGCCGCCTTTACTTCCGCAGCTTACGGCAGCTCCGCCTTGTCGTGGAATGGGCGGACGCCACCGCATCTGTCAAGCGCCAAGCCAGTGGGACTTCAACCAGAGGCGGTATGACCCAATAGTGTCATTCCACTACGGTGATGCGATAGGTGAGAAGTGATCAATTTGCCTTTGTCTTTTGCTCACTTATGAGTCATCAATTTGCCCATTCTCATTGGTACATATTCATCTCGGAGCCCGCGGGCAATTGATGTAAGTTGTCAACGTCAAACGCCGCTGAATTGCGCGGCTGTAGGCGGAGGCATGCGGTCTGTAATGGCAAAGCGCATCCCGGCAGGTGACTCGGGACTGGGGGCACTGGCTTGCTGAAGGCCGGCGTGGGAGCCATACAGAAGTGGGTTACGCCAGGCGCCTTGACCGACCCGGACGTAGTTCTGTATGCGGCAAGGGTCTCGATCTGGGGTCGCTGGTTCATCTGGCTGGTCTGTATCTTCCTGCTGGCCTACCGGCCGGGCTTCTGGTACCCCGAGTACATCGAATTCTTGCCCATACCCGTGTTGCTGGGGACGCTCAACGGCCTGGTGCACCACCGGCTCCTGACGAACAGGCCTGTAACGTGGCGCTGGTTGCTGTGCCTCAGCGCCGGGGAAATAGCCCTGATCACCGCCGGCATCGTCATGGCCGGCGGATTCAGGAGCTTCATCTTCCTGGCCTACTATCCGTCCCTCGCCTTTTTTGCCGTGGTCTTCTCGTCCCACTGGCTCAGTCTCGCCTGGACAACGACGGCCGCCGTTGCTTACGCTACCGTGTGCTTGAGGGTGGGCTCCGGTCTAGACCTGGATGCGGGCAACGAGAGGGTGCTGCTGACCAGGTTGGCGGTGATGTACACCATCGTGCTGGGCATCAGTTGCTTAACCCGGTTCGAACGCATCAGGTGGCAGACTTCGGTTTCAAGGGAGCGAGAGCTGCGGCGGGAACGCATCGAGCTTTCCCAGACGATTCACGACACGACCGCTCAGACCGCTTACATGATTGGCCTGGGGATTCACAGGGCCAGGACGCTGGCCGGCGATTCGAACAAGGACCTGGTGGCCGCTCTGGATGCAACTTCTGCGCTGTCAAGGTCGGCTATTTGGGAGGTAAGGGGCCCCATCGACGCGGGGCACATCCTGGAGGGCAGGGAACTGGGACGGATTTTGTGGTCGCACTGTGCGACATTTGAGAGGATTACGGGCGTCCCCGCCGAGATGTCCCAGTCGGGAACGGAGCCCCCGCTTACCACGGAGACCCGGGCTCGTCTCTTCTCCATCGCGCACAACGCGCTGACCAACGCCTTCCTGCACGCCCAGCCTGGGAGAGTCGAGGTCAGGTTGAGCTTTGAGGCCGGCCGGATCAGCCTCTCCGTCTCGGACGATGGAGTGGGTCTGCCCGACGGCCACGCTGAACTCGGACGGGGCTTCAACGGGATGAGGTCGGACGCTGAGCATATGGGCGGAGCGCTCATGGTGGAGAGCGCCAGGGGGTAGGAACGACCATTACCTGCATAGTTCCCCAAAAAGCGGTTGCCCAAAAAGCGGATGGAGGAGGAGCGTAGGTTGTCAGCAGCAGGTCGGATAAGGGTGATGGTGGTGGATGACCATCCCGTAATGAGGAACGGCCTGCGGGACGTGCTGGAAGCATCGGGCCGCTTTGAGGTGGTGGGACAGGCCGGAGATGGGGAGGAGGCGGTGAGGACCGTCGAGGAGCTGAAACCGGAGGTCATCGTCATGGATGTGATCATGCCGGTCAAGGACGGCATTGATGCCTGCCGGGAGATCATGGAGCTGCTGCCCGACACGCGGGTCATGATGCTGACGGCTTCGACGGAAGAGGATGCGGTGATTGAGGCGGTCGCCGCCGGCGCGACGGGCTACCTTGAGAAGTATTCACGGCCGGAGGAGTTGGACTTCGCGCAAGTCCACGGTCCGAGGATGCCCCCTGGGTTTGCTTGGCGGCAGTAAGGGAGCTAATTCCGCCCACTGGGCGTGACGAGGCAGTGAGCCGTTCTGGATGTGGCCTAAGGCCGGTTGCGAATTCCCGACGAGGCAAGCTGGCTGGAGCCTCGCTGGTTTGAGCCACGCGGGTGACCCAGGCCCAGGCTACCAACTTGCCAGCGTATGCCCCGTCAGCCCAGATCACTTTGAGCCTGGGATACCGGCCCACCATTTTGCTCAACACCAGCTTGGCTCCATCCCGGTCCTGAATGTTGGCGGCATGTACCACCACGGCCAGGAGCAGTCCTAAAGTATCTACTGCGATGTGGCGCTTCGCGATGGTCCGCGGCGATCGTAAGCCCGTCTACCGTCAACCTTTGGACAAGTTGACGGCGCTGGAGCGGGAGGTCCTGACGCTGTTCGCCGGCGGGAGGTCTTACATCGAAATCGCCGCGGCGAGGGGCAACAGCACCGTGACCGTCCGGAACACCCTCTACCGCATACAGGACAAGCTGGAAATCAAGACGAAGCAGGAACTAGTAATCTGGGCGGTGCGGAACGGCCTGGTGGACGACGTTATGGTGGGTGTTGACTCCCCGCCAACGCCGGATGGGCAGTGACCCACGACCAATAGCTGCGACGACGCCGGGGCCAGGATCAATCAACCGGCTCGGGTCCCCTGCGAGCCATCGGGAGGAGGCTCCGCCGCAACCCGGGTGAGGAGCAAACAACCCCACCTGCTTCTTCACCAAACGGCGCGCCGGCTTCCGGATGCCGGTGGCCGAGGTCACATTGCCCCATTTTGTGTGCCAAGCTTAGCGCGAGTTTTGCGGGTCAATCCACGGTTTATGCCTATACGGTGAACCCCGTTGGGGACAGGTTCCCCAGCGCACTGTGGGGCCGTTCGCCGTTGTAATGCCTCCGCCAGGATTCCACCTTTCCCCGGAGTCGTCCGGGAACAGCAACCAGTTGTCGTAAAGGCGCTCCCGACGGAAGAACCCGGTGAATGCCTCGTTGAAGGCTTTGTCCAGGGGCTTCCCCCACGACACTCGGCGCACCGCAGCCTCCGCTGGAGTTCGAGGCGGTCTTCCTTCCGTGTTGAAGAAATCCGCTGGACGGACCATCGCTTCCCGGCAGGTGGCTGAAACTCTGCCGGCATGCTGCAAAGCGGGACGCACCACCAACCCGGTCCTCGGTTCCAACCCGCTCCAGGACACTGTCCTTTACGGCAGTGAGTTTATCCCCAACCAGCGAGCCTGGCCGCCGCAAGCTCCATTCTCTTCTGACCCCGTCTACCCTCCCGGGAGGCCCTCCATCTGCACTCCGCACTCCGATATCGCCCCGAACAGCGCGGCAAATGAGCTTTCGTCGCCGGCGCCAATGGTTTCGGCGAAGCCTTCAGGTCCGCCCAGTTTTTCCAGAAGACACTGCAGGTTTTCCCGTTCTTCCGGAGCGGCGCCCAGGCGGGCAGCGGCGCCCTGCCACTCTTCCTCGTTCAGACACATCAACGTCAGGATGAACGCAGACATGCTGCCATCCATAGCTGCTTCTTCGCCGCCGTCCGGTCCCGACGCCATCAATGCACGCAGGTCGACTCCCCCCATCCCCGTACGGATGCATGCAGAGGTCTCCAGGCTCAGCGGTCCGGAGCCCTCGATGAGACCGGTGAGGAAGATGCGCAACACCGTCTCGTCCTCAAGACAGCCAATAGACATGGTCCGTTCTTCGGGTGATGCCAGTTCCGGTGCGGCGAAGATCTCCATCAGGCGCGCGATATCCGCTACTCCTGCCAGACAAGCCAGTTCGGACTCTGACAACTCAGACGCGACCATTAACGGGTCATTCAGGCGCAGAGGCGCTATTGCCCCGGTTCCGGGGGCTTGCGCAGCGGCCGCGGGATCCGGGGTCACTTCAGGTTCGGGTACCGCGGTCGCCGTGGGCGCTGTTGTGGCGGTTGGCTTGGGCGTAGCAGTCGGTTCCGGCGTTGGCGAGGGCATGGCAGTTGCCGTCGGCGCCTCCGTCGCCGGTGAGACAGTGGCGTCGGCCGCGGCCCCGGTGGGCTCCCCGCCCCCGCATGCCAGGAGTATTACTAGGGCAATCAACGCTGGGACCCCGATCAGTTTCGATACCATTTGCTCCCTTCCTCGTTGGTGTGGCTGCGTCTATCTATGATACAGCCTGTTTCTACGCCCGGGTTTCTATGGCCGGGCATATTGTACGCTCTGGCTTGCTGACTGCCCGAAGTGCCAGTGGCCTGGGATGAGCAACTTTCCCAAGGCCGGAAAGGACCGGGTGATGACCACGCGAGAGATTTCCCGGATCCGGCGATGTCTCACCACTGAATTGGTAGCCGTGAGAGGTCAGCGACGCCGCGATGGCTGATGCCGTGAGAGTCGAGCCGGCCGTCTCCGGCAATCACAACCTCAGGCCGAGCCATTCGATTCTTCGTCATTTTCCACTCGCATCAACAGGGCCGGCAAAATGGCCACCAGAGACACGAACCCCGCGATCATGAAGAGGTTCTGAAACACGGTTACGCCGGCGTCGATCAAGACAGCCTCGGTCTGCTCGAAGTTCGGTCCAAGGGTCACGTGGGCCGTCAGGCTGTAGAAACGCTCTATGCCCCAGGCCGACAAGGCCGCCAGCCCCAACGCCATGCCGACCATTCGCGATGCCGTGACCAATGCGGCCGCCGCTCCCCAATAGTGGCCAGGCGCTGCGCTCAAAGCGCTGACGCCTATAGGAGGGATGACCAGCCCAAATCCCAAACCCGCCGCGACCAAGGGCAAGGTTAGCCTGAGTTCTTCCACCTTTGTCTCCCAACCACTCATGATCAGGAGGCCCGTTCCCATAAACGCGAGGCCGGTTATGCACACCGGTCTCACTCCAGTCCAACGAATAAGGTAGCCACCTACCACGGCCCCCACCGGAATTGCGGCCGTAAGGCGCACCAAATGGAGGGCGCTCTCCCATGCCCTCTTCTCCATGACGGTGGCGGCCATGACCGGCACTGCTACCAAAGCAATAATCAAGGCGACCCCCACCAGGAACTGGGTAGTGTTGGACGACAAGAAAGCCCGCGAGCTGTACAGGAAAGATGCCAAAAGAGGTTGGACGGCGCGTCTCTCCACCAGAATCAATACGACGACCAGCAAGACTCCCAGGGCCACCAACAAATACGGATAAATGGACTCTCCGGTGAAGATGCTTCTTTGCGCCAGCGCAATAGAAAGAACAGTGAGCGTTGCTCCCAGCGCCAGCACCCCGAAGTAGTCCATCTTAGCCCCGGGATTGGGTCGGTTCGGCAAAATGGCCAGGAGGGCTATCAGAATGAAGCTCTGGGGTATGTCCAGCCAGAATATCCACCGCCAGCCGATCCACTCGATAATGGCTCCTCCATAGAGAGGGCCCAGAACGGACCCGGCTTCGGCCGAGGCGGCCACGAGTCCTATTGCAATTCCCCTTTTGTGCGGAGCGACAACTCCCACTGCCATAGCCAGACCTATGGGAACCGTGGCGCCTCCCCCGATGGCTTGGAGCACCCTGGCGGATACTACCCAAGGGAGGTTTGGGGCCAGCGCCACGAACGCCGACCCTACGGAGAACAAGACCAGGGCCGCTTGGAACATCTTTACGCGGCCGTAGACGTCGGACAGGCGGCCGGCCAATGGCATGGCCACGGTGTAGCTGACCAGATACCCGGTCACGATCCAAGACGCCTTATCCAGGTCCGTGAGGGGGATTTCCAAGTCCACCATTACGCTGGGCAACGCGGCGACTACCACGGTCTGGTCCAAGGCAGTCGAGAAAACCCCCAGGCAAAGAATCCCTAACACAACCGACTGGGAAGAACCCAGGGCGGCTAGGCGATGCCTGACTCCGATCACGGCCCGGAACCTGCCTCCGGAAGCTGGATGTCAACGGGAAGGTCAATGTCTTCAATGGTTAGAATCCGGACGGTTTCCGGCGCGTCGTCGGTGTAGATTTGGCCCGCTATCCTGATCTGCCGCAACGAATGCTCGGCTTCGTCGATCCATAGGGTCAAGGCCACTGAAAACCCCGGCTCCACAGAGGTGATGAGGTTCGATAACTCCTCCGACCCAAGGGTCCCCTCAACGCGGATGGCCCGGGCTCCCCGCAGGGACTCCCTACCGGTGATAGTTCCATCCTCGATGGTGGCAAGCAAATCGCGCAAAGTCATGCCCAACCCCGCAAAATTGAAGGGGACCTGGTCCAGGGGCAAGGGGGTCCAAGGCGCGTCTTTAGAAAATTTCATGAAGGCCTGGTCTCCGACCGCCAACATCTCAATTTCAACAAATCCGAAACCCGGCGCCACCACCTCCACCAGCATTCTGAAGCTGTCGGGAGCTTTTACGTCCGCTTCCATTCTCTTGAATGTCGTACCGAAGAACTTGGCTCCCGATTCCAGTTCGTCGACCATCTTGAACTTTGCCGTCGACATGGCAGCCAGTTTCTCGCCCGCGCTCGCCAGCACATCACTCAATTGAGGCATTGGAGTGGGAACGGGCGTAGACTCCCCTCCACACGCGGCGGCCAAGAACAGGAAAGCCAACATCAATACGGCAATTGACCAACCGCGTCGAAGCGTCCTGGACAAGTTCATCTCCTCATCTCCTTGACCCAGCATGCAGCGGGGAGGCGGCAACCTCACCGGGAACGGGGCCTTCTTGCGCTGTCGCAGCAGAATTTGAGGTACACGTATCCGGCATCAGCCGGGCCGCGCTCTGCATTCAACGCATACGCCGGGCCCCAAAAATGCAAGGTGATTTCACTCCCAGCGAGGTAGGGTTCCTACGTCCCACTATACTACCAACCGCCGTGTGGGGAGTTGGGGTATTTTGGGGCTTTTCGGGCAAGATGGCCCCAAAGAGAGGCGGATGCGTTCCGAATCGTCTTGGCCCGTCCGGCGTACGTCGCGCGGCACGCGTCCATAGTCGGCGCGGCGGTGCAGTGTTAGGACACCCGACCGTTCCGCTGCCCGCGCGTCCTTGCAAAACTGGCGTGTGGAACATCCTTGACATAAATCCAGCCTATTCGTAGGATTGCGAACGCAAATTCCACGGTGCAGCGCTGTACGAGCACTCCGCTAACGCCCAGCGCGCGATAATCGGCCTTGTCCGCGCCAGGCGTGGGGGCCGGACCCCTCGAAAGCGTGGACCACGACCCCCTTCGTGAGGCCAGCCGGTGGCCCATGTGGGTACGTTGATTCTGTCGCACCTTGTGTTGCGTTGTGTGTGATTGACCGTCTCCGTGGCCATTCCCATAATGACCACGCCAGTGGAGTAAGGGGCATTCGGTCTTGATTGAGTGGCTTGATATCGGCCACCTTTTCGAGCTTTCCCGGTCGGAAGCGATTGCGGCGTTTTGCACCCCACTGGTGATCTTCGGCTATTTCACCAATGCCTGGGCATGGACCTGCTTTGTCTTTTTCGTCTCGTTGTGCACCTGGCGGCAACGACTTGACGACAGTCTCTGTGCCGGGAAATGCGACGCCGAAAAGTGGGCAGAGTATCAGGCACGAGTGAAGTACCGGATTCTTCCTGGCGTTTACCGAGAGGACTCCCTCTAATCTACAACCACTGAACCAAGGAAGCCCTTGAAACTTCCTCTATATACCTTCCTAAGACTTGCAACGGCCCTGGCGGCGCTTTTTCTGCTTGCCGCCTGCAGTGGACTCCGGTGGGGAGTTGCCCACGGCTGAGCCTAGCCCTGCACCGGCTCAAGCAGCAACCCCTACTGAAGAGGCAGCGGACGCAACTGAAGAAAAGGTCCTGACAATCCTGTACTGGCAGGCTCCAACGCTGCCCGGCCCGTATCTGTCCTCCGGGACCAAAGACAGCGATGCCGGCGCGATTACTCTGGAGCCCCTGGCCAGGTACGATCCGGACGGGAACCTGACGCCGGCGCTGGCCGCCGAGATCCCGACGCTGGAGAACGGAGGCTTTGCCTAGTATTACAACGACGCTTCCTCAATTTGCCCAGTTCTTGGTCGGAAATCGCTCCGCGGGAGGAAAGGCCACAAGGCTGGCAAGCGCGTGAGCAGGTAGCCATGGAGATGTGCTCAAGATCATTTTATTGCGAACCGTCGTTGTAATACTAGGACCTGATGTCGATTACCTGGAAGCTGCGACCAGGCCTCAAGTGGTCGGACGGCAGCGACGTGACGGCCGATGACGTGGTCTTTACCTGGCTCTAATGCGTGGATGAAGACACGGGATGTACCGCTGAGAGCGCATTTGACGGTGTCGCATCGGTGCAGGCCACCGACGATGTCACTGTCAAGATCAACTTCGAAGCCCCCACTCCATATCCCTACCGGGCTTTCGTTCGATCCGGAACGCCCGGCATCAGCAGGACGCAGTTTGCCGACTGCGTCGGCGCGGCTGCCGCGACCTGTGAGACGCAAAACACTGCCCCCCTGGGAACCGGCCCCTACCGCATCGTTAGTTTCAAGGCCAACGATCAGGTAATTTACGAGCGCAACACCTTCTTCCGCGGGGATAGGCCCTACTTCGACCGGGGGGTCCTCAAGGGCGGCGGGGATGCAATTTCGGCGGCCCGCGCCGCTATGGAAACGGGCGAAGCCGATTACGCCTGGAACTTGCAAGTGGAGCCGGAGACTCTTACCGGAATGGAAGCGGCCGGACCGGGCAAAGTAATCGTAGCCTTCTCCGGCTTGGTGGAACGCATCGTGGTCAATCAGACAAATCCCGATCCGGCGTTGGGCGACAACCGGTCCGAGTACCTGGATGGACAGAATCTCCATCCGTTTCTTACCTACAAGCCGATTCCTCAAGCCATGTCGATGGCGATTGATCGGGGGGTCATATCGGAGGAGCTCTACGGTTTCGCTGGAATGCCCACGTGCAACCTGGTGACGGGACCTCCGAGGTTTGTTTCGACCGCTAACGATGGGTGCCTACCCCAGGACATCGCCGGTGCCAACAAGCTCTTGGACGAGAGCGGCGTGGTCGATTCCGACGGCGACGGCATCCGGGAACACAATGGAGTTCCCCTGCGGATTACCTACCAGACCTCAGCCAATGTTGTCCGGGAAGGCACTCAAGCACTGATTCGTGACTGGTGGTGTCAGATAGGGATTGAGACCGAACTGGTGCAACACGACGCAGGCATCTTTTTCGGGGGCGATCCGGTGGCAGACAAGGAAGCCTCTCTTCGCAGGTTCTTCGCCGACATGCAGATGTACACTGACGGTTCCGACAAAGACCCGCAGCGGTATCTATCCGGTCCCCTGTGCAGACATATCCAGACCCGCGATAACAACTGGGCCCTGGAAAACTCGGCCCGCTCCTGCGACCCGGAGTACGATGCACTCTTCGCCCAACTGGAACAAAGCCGTATCGGCCCGTAGCGGGAGGCGTTGGTCAAGCAGCTAAACGACACCCATGTGCAGAACTATTACGAGCTTCCCCTGGTGGAACGGGGCTTTGTTTCTGCACACCTGAATACGCTAAAGGGCGTTCGCATCATCGGCTGGGATAGCGAGTTGTGGAACATCGCCGAGTGGCGGCGTTAATCGCGGTTGGGCCATCTCAGGATAGGTAGTTGGGGGCAGGGTAGTTAATGTCCGGAGCGCGGGGCCTCGTGGCGCCCCCAGTCTCCGGCGCTGACCGGCCCGGTAGCCTTTGCTACTCGTACCAACCGGAGGCGAACAGCAACCCGTCGTGGCGAGTAATCCACGTGTGCTTTTGCCGGTTCTCCCCCGTCTCCGGGTTCAAAATAACGTAGTCGACCCACCGGCCATCCTCGTCAGCCGCTAGCAGGTCATCGCCATAGAAGTAACCGGTGGCGTCCACGCGGAGGCTGGGGTCCCGGCCCCTGAACTTTGGGTTGTGGTGGGAGATGGTGACGCCGTCCGGGCCGACGATGAACACGTACCACTCGCCGTCGACACTCTCGACACGGTTATAGTAGTCGACCGTCGCCTGCTTGCCATCGCGTTCGTAACGGTGGATTGCCTCTTGCACAAAGGCCCGGGTATATGCAGCCGAGTCGTCCTTACTCGGAGTGGTTCTCCCCGGCGCATCCCTTGTTATCATGACAACCGCAACAATCACAACTGCCGCCACCGCCAACACCGCAGCCAGTAAGGGCCATCTACCAAACATCCGGGGTTTCCCTCGGTTGTAAGAGTTTGAGCCTTGCAGTCATCGATTAGGATGCAGGATTCGCCCGTCACATTAGAATGTGTTTGCCCTGAGACGTGTGGCATTGGCTTGACATTCGGGCTATTATAGGAAGACATCCGGGCAACCCTTGAGATGCTGCACAGGGATTACTCATCGATCTAGTAAGGAGGGTACAGCCATGGGCGCGAACTACACCATTTGCGTTGGCACCGTGGGAGGCGGCTTGTCCTACAGCCGCGACGGAGGCGACACCTGGAACCGAATCAGGGACAACGTGCCCAGCGAGGGCAACATCCGAACCATGACGGTGTATCCCGACGACGCCCACCGTCTGCTGGCCGGCACTGACAACGGCATCGTGCGGAGCGAGGACAATGGGGCCACCTGGAACAAGTTGGATTCCCCGTTCGAAGATCTGCAGATTTGGTCGGTGGCCGTGGACCCCGAGAATACCGACACCATCTTTGCCGGTACGCGGCCCGGGGGATTCCGCTCGCAGGACGGCGGCAAGACCTGGCAAGAAATGAATATGGGCGTGAACCTCAACTGCCCCATCGGCACCCCGCGGACGACCAACATCATAGTGGACCCCCGGGACCACAAAACGGTGTGGGCTGGGATTGAGGTTGACGGCGTCTACAAGAGCCTGGACGGCGGAGATAGCTGGCTCCACATGAGCGAATTGGGGCCGGACCCCTTCCACGGCGACGTGCACGGCATGGCAGTCCGGCCGGGACCGGACTCTGCGGTTTACGCCACCAGCCCCTTTGGCCTGGCCACCAGCACCGACGAGGGTGAAAGCTGGGAATACCACGAATACCCGAAGTACCAGGAGTCCGACGCCAGGTCCTACTGCCGGGGCGTGGTCATCAAGGCTGACAACCCTGACGTGATGTTTGTGGGCCACGGCAACGCCATTCCCGGGGACCAGGGAGCGATCCAGCAGACCAGGGACGGCGGTAAGACCTGGATCCAAACCGACTTGCCGGTGACCCCCAACTCGGTGGTGTACTGGTTCGGAACCCACAAGGCCGTTCCTGACTCCATCGTCGCCGGAAGCCTGTACGGTTACGTGTACCTCAGCGACGACGGCGGCATCAGTTGGCGCAAGATCAAGAAGGAGTTCGGAGAAATTCGAACGGTAACCCTGACGCCCAACTAACCGGCAACCCTTCCAGCGCGTTAGAAAAGTCCCGGAGAGTCCTCCGGGACTTTTTTTCACCAGGAGCTATTCCGGCCGGACCGCCGGCCCTTTTGCAAAAAATGTTGGGAAAATGATGGGAGTGGTATATGTCTGCCGTTAGCCGCTGGACCCAAATGGTGCGGGATGAGCACGCCCAATCGGAGGCGATGCGGCCCTCCGACGAGGCCCCCCCGGCAGACCACTGGCGTCCCTACGCCGAAAACTTCCGGACTGATCCCCGCCGTTCCGCGGACCCCCTTCTGGACTACCTGCTCCAACAGATCTCCCCAGGCCAAACCCTCATCGACGTGGGGGCGGGCGGGGGGCGCCTGGCTTTGCCCCTGGCCCTGCACTGCGAGAGCGTCACGGCGGTCGAGCCGTCGGAGAGCATGGTCGACGTGCTGGATAGCCAGGCCCGGCAGCACGGCATCAACAATGTCTCGGCGGTGCAGGCCCGTTGGGAGGACGCGGTGGTTGATCCCGCCGACGTAGTTCTGTCCGTCCACGTGGTGTACGTGGTCCAAGACATCGGGACATTTATCCGCAAGATGGATGCCCACGCCAACAGCGCGGTGTTGGTGGTCCTGTACGAGTCCGCTCCCATGTCCCGGCTGTACCCCCTGTGGCGGCAGGTTCACGGCTCGGAAAGATTGTCACTTCCCGCCGCGCCCCAGTTGCGGGAGGTCCTGCAGGAGTTGGGGATTTCCTGCCGCGAGGACGTCATTCCCGGAACGCCGGGCCGGGGATACGACAGCCCGGAGCATGCCTTGGACCAGATAAGCCGGCGTCTTTATCTGGCCGTTGAGGATCCTAAACGGGAGAAGTTGGCCCGGATACTGGAGTCGGAGCTCGAGGAGTTGGAGGGCGCATGGAAACTGAAAGGCGATACTCCTGTACCCCCGTTGGTGCTTAGCTGGAGTCCCGCCGAGAGAGCGTAGCAACCAGTCCGAGCCGCCCCGTTCGGTATCAGCGCAGAAAAGCCCGGAGAGTGTTGAGGGTTTGGGCCGATTGCTCATATCCCAGAAAGCTATGCGTCCTCGGCGTAAATCGGAGCTCTGGATTCCCGCAGCGGTGGGAATGACGGGGTGAGGCGTGGGGGAGGTGCGGGTTGACAGCCTGACAACCGCGCATTTACGCTACCGGCGGCCAGGTTGGACCCGACGCAATCAAACTCAGGTGGTGACATTTTGGACGTTCACGTTTACACGCACCCTGGTTGATTCAGTTGCCGGACGGTGGAGGAGTTTCTGTCGTCCAATGGTGTTCAGTATGTGCACCATGATTTGGCCACCGACCAAGAGGCGGTGGAGCACCTGAAAGGACTTGGAATCAAGTCTGTCCCGGTGACCATTGTCGATGACGAACAGGTGATCATTGGGTATTACCCGAAGAAACTGGTCCCGGCCCTACGCTTGGACATCAATGTCGACCTTTCAGGCAAGACGGCCTGGATGGCCGAGAAATACGACATTGTGCTGCGAGCCGCCATGCGCGCTGCGCACCAGGCATCCCAAGAGCAGTTGGATGAAAAGGTGCCCTGGCGTCCGGCAAGCCTGCGGGACACCATCATGCACGTTCTTTCCTTCCCGGAGTTGGCGTTTATGAGCCACGAAACGGGAAGCATGAGCGCCGATGACATGGAGGCGTCAAACCAGAGGTTGCGCCACCTGGTCACCGCCGAGGAAATCTCCAGCTATGGCGACAAGGTGCGCCAGGATATTGTCGAATTCCTGAACAGGGGCGATGACGTCGCATTCGACCGGGTAGTGCCGGCCCATTATGGCGGCGAGGTGACGGTGGTGGAACTGCTGAATATCATTCTGAGCCACAGCACCCACCACCTGAAACAGGTTTACCACCATCTGGAAAACAACCGGGGGTTAACTTTGGACCGACCGGCTACCGAATCCGACTTGGACGGCATCGTGACGCCAACCGCGCTGATTTAAACGCGGCGTTGGGGACGGAGCAAGCACAGGCGAACGGCTATTTTGAGGATGGACATGCTTTACGAGCTTAGACTGTATGATGCTACTCCCGGCAACCTGCCCGCGGTGAATGACCGGTTCGGAAATCACGTGGTGGGGTTTTTCAAAAAATACGGCATTGGCATTCTGGGGTTCTGGACGGAAGAGATCGGCACCAGCAACCGCCTGACCTTTATCCTGAGCTATGAGGACATGGGAGACCGGGAGCGGAAATGGCGGGAGTTTGCCAGCGACCCGGACTGGCGCAAGGTCCAGGCCGAGACTGAGGCCGGAGGGCCCTTGGCCGCGACGGTTCAGAATACGTTCATGCGGCTCACCTCATACTCCCCAGAGCCAAAAATTTCTTCCAACTTGCAGGAGCTGCGGATTTATGATGCGGTCCCGGGCAAACTGCAGGCGTTGCACGACCGGTTCGCCAACCATACAACGGGATTCTTCAAAAAGTACGACATAGACGTCATCGGCTACTGGACCGACGAGATCGGCGTCAGCAACCGGCTAACATACCTGGTGGGCCACGAAAGCCTGGCGAAGAGAGAGGAGAATTGGCGGGCTTTTGCCGCCGACCCGGACTGGCAGAAAGCAGTGGCCGAGTCGCACCGGGACGGGGTTTTGGTCACACAGGCCCGGAACATCATCCTGCGCCCCACGTCCTACTCGCCGCGCTGATGTCAGGATGTTCACTCCGACGCCGCAGGGCCTCGTTCGCCGGAGAGACACGACCAACCCATGCACGGCAGGGAAACTTAATCCGCCGGGAGTAGCTTGATGAAATACGACTCAATTGTAATTGGAGCCGGGTCCGCGGGGTCTATTTTAGCCACCCGTTTGACCGAAGACCCACAGAGGTCGGTCCTGTTGTTGGAAGCCGGCCCGGACTATCCCGATTTCGAGCGACTGCCCGAGGAAGTAAAGTTCGGGTACGCTACGGAAATTGACATAATGACCAGCGACCACAACTGGCAGTTTGTGGGTAAGGCCACCGACACCGCCGGGGAAATGCTGGTGCCCAGGGGCAGGGTGACCGGCGGCTCCAGCGCCATTAACGGGCAGGTGTTCCTGCGGGGCGTGCCAGAGGACTACGACAGTTGGGCGGAGATGGGCAACGACCAGTGGAATTTTCAGAAGTTGCTGCCCTATTTCCGCAAGTTGGAGTCCGACACCGATTACAGCGACGACTTCCACGGCACCGATGGCCCCATTATCGCCCACCGGTTCAAACGGGAGACCTGGTTGCCGGCGCAGGTGGCATTCTACGAGGCCTGCCGCGCCGCCGGGTTCCCCGACTCGCCGGACCACAACCACCCGGATTCCACCGGCATCGGACCGATCCCCCTGAACAACCCGAACGGCATCCGTTTCAGCACGGCGTTGGGCTACTTGGACCAAGCCAGGCACCGGCTGAACCTGACCCTGCGTTCGGATTGCACCGTGCACCGCATTATTTTTGAAGGCAACCGGGCCACGGGCGTGGAGGTGGAAAGCGGCGGCGAGAAATTTGTGCTTGAAGGGGACCAAATCATCCTCAGCGCCGGGGCCATCGGGTCGCCCCAATTGCTAATGCTGTCCGGCGTGGGGCCCAAGGACCAGTTGTCCAGCCTGGGCATCCCCGTGGTGGTGGATGCTCCGGGAGTGGGCCAGAATCTGAGGGACCATCCCGGCGTGTGGGTCACCTGGCGCACCAAACCGGGCTTTGAACTGGATGGCCTGGCGCCCCGGATGCAGTTGACCCTGAGATATACGGCTGATGGTTCACCCTTGCGCAACGACATGAAAATATCGATGCAGTCCTTCGCAACGGGAAGGGTCAACCGGGGCGGGAACCGGATGGAGCCAATTGGGATTCGCATAACCGGCGGCATCCAACTGGCGGCAGCGGCCGGGGAACTGCGGTTGACTTCAACCGACCCCACCGTTCAACCCTACCTGGACTACCGCTACCTGGAGGACGAGTTCGACCGCGAACGGCTTCGGGAGATGGTCCGCCTTTGCATTAAATTGGGTGAGCACGAGAGTTTCAAGGACATTATTCAGGAGCGGGTCGATCCCCCAGATGAACACCTGGCATCAGACGAGGCCCTGGACGCCTGGCTGATGCGGGAAGTGACCACCTCGCAGCACATTTCCTGCACCTGCAAGATGGGTCCGAGCACCGACTCCATGGCCGTTGTGGACCAGTACGGTTCAGTCCATGGCGTGAACGGACTCCGGGTGGTGGATGCGTCGATCATGCCCGACTGCATTCGGGCCAACACCAACGTCACCACCATGATGATAGGGGAGCGAATCTCGGACTTTATCCGCGAAGGCTCCTGAGCTAACCACTGCGAGTAACCGGGCAAACGAATCCCCCAGATCGACCTGACTAGAGGTTCAATCTGGGGGATTTCTTGTTGGGGCCGGGTTGTCGACCGCTACTGCGGCCGGCGGTTTCGGGGTTTAACCCTTAAGGTACTTGTCGAACCAGGCCATGGCCTTGCCCCAAGCGTCGCGAGCAGACTCTGGTCGGTAGCTGGACCTGGCGTTGCAATGAAAGCCGTGCCCGCAACCGGGGTACATGTGGAATTCATGAAGCTTGTTGTGCTTGGTCATTTCGGCGGAAATTTTGTCCACGTCCTCAGGTGTGGGATTTTGGTCCTCCTCACCGAAAAGCCCCAGTACCGGTGAAGAAATGTTGGCCGTCTGGTTAAAGGGGGACGGGCCGTCTCCACCCAGAGAGGCCATGATGCGCCCTCCGTAAAACACCACCGCGGCCGACAAATCCGAGACGCTGCATGCCGCGAGGTAGGAAACCCTGCCACCGAAGCAGAACCCGACAATACCGATCCGGTCGGATTGCACAAATGGCTGGGCTTTCAGGTAGTCCACCGCAGCTTGGACATCGGCCACTATCTCATCGTCTTTACTCGCGCTCATCCATCCTAAGGCGGTGTCCATTTCCTCGTGAAGGCCCTGAATCATGCGGCCCTGCCGGTGAAACATTGCGGGCGCCAGGCCCGCGTATCCCATGGAGGGCAGACGGTCGGCTACGTATTGAATGTGGGAATTGACTCCCCAAATCTCCTGAATGACCACCACCGCTGGGGCCGGGGCCTCGTCGGTTGACCTCGTCAAGTATCCTTCCATAGGCTGGCCACCAACGTCGATATCTACCCATTGTGAAGGCATGGTTGCCCCTCCTTGATTATTCGCCGCCAGCCTCTCCGCGGCTGGGCAGCAACATTCTAACATGGGCGCTAGAGGTTGGCAGGGCAATCTGCATTTCAAACCGTTGGCACAGCGGCCCAAAATCTCCCCCTGCCGCGGCTGGCAGAAGGTTTGGCTCAGGGGGATAGTGGACGCCGTCGGATAAAGGGCGATTAAGCATCACTTTGGGTGCAAGATTCGCCCGTCCAATTGGAATGCGTTTGTCCCGATTCCATCCGTGGCGTCTCCGGCGTATGATTCAGATTGGCTTTGGGCCGCGGCGCCAACCCGATATTGGAAAGGTAGACGCTTGGAGAACTTGGGTATAGAAGACCGATCCATGAAGGGCAAGGTATGCCTGATTACCGGCGCCACGTCTGGAATCGGGAAGGCGGCGGCGTTCGAGTTGGCCCGGCAGGGGGCCACGTTGGCGCTGGTGGGCCGGAGCCAGTGGAAGTGTGAAAGGACCGTTCAGGAGATTACGGAGGAGACCGGGAACACCTCGGTTGAGTATTTCCTCGCAGATCTTGCATACCAGGGCCACGTCCGGAACCTGGCACAGGAATTCCAAAGCCGCCATCAAAAGCTGGACGTTCTGTTGAACAATGCGGGGGCCATCGTGCTGAGCCGGCAGCGGACCGCCGATGGCATCGAGTTGACCTTTGCGTTGAATCACCTTGGTTACTTCCTGCTTACCTTCCTGCTGCTGGACACTCTCAAGGCCAGTGCGCCGGCCCGGATAGTCAACGTGTCTTCCGACGCCCATCAACGCGCCATCCTGGAGTTGGACGATCTACAGTGCCAGCACGAGTACCGGGGATTTTGGGCCTACGCCCGGTCCAAGCTGGCCAATCTTTTGTTCACTTACGAGTTGGACCGCCGGTTGGGTGGGGCCGGCGTTACCGTGAACGCGCTGCATCCGGGGTTGGTGGCCACCAACTTCCTGAGCAACAACGGGCTGATGGGCAGGATTCTCCGCTTGTTTCTGCTGGTCAAAGGGGTCAGCCCGGAGCGGGGCGCCGACACCGCGGTCTACCTGGCGTCTTCCCGCGAGGTGGAGGGCGTGAGCGGCCAATATTTCATTGACCGCCTACCGGCGTTATCCTCGGAGTCCTCCTACGACCGGGAATTGGCCCTTGCGCTGTGGCAATCCAGCCTGGAGCTAACCGGCTTGGATGACATAACTCCCACGGCGGGCGGCCCGGCGGAGGCCTGATTCACAGGCGCGGTCGGAGGGTCATCCCGGCGGTGCGTGGTATACTCCGCTGCGGAACCGGCGGGAAATTGGTCCGGAATCCCTGAATCTCACCGTTAAGAATTTTAGCTCTCGCGGGTATTAAGGCCCGTCAAATATGACTGGCCATTCACCCACTCATGGTTGGACCGGCTCGGCGGGAGCGGCTCATTGTGGAGAAAGGCGGCATGGCGAGAAGAAGTTTTTGGGCATGGGGACTGGAGTCCTCCCAACCCACTGTACAACAGCGCAAGGAGATGGCTGGAACCATGTCCCGCAAGTACGGCGCCTCGCTGGAGTCGCCGTCAATGCCCACGGAGGCCGACCTGAAGCTGAGGCGCCCCCGGGTTTCTCCACCGGACGCCTTGAAGGAAATTTGCTCGGCTGACGACCACGACCGCGCCGTCCATACCTACGGGCGTAGCTTTCGGGACCGGGTCCGGGCCTTCAACGCCGATTTCCCCAATCCGGTCGACCTGGTGGCTCACCCACGCGATGAAGCGGAGGTGGAAAGGGTGCTGGAGTGGTGCTCCACCGCCGGTGTGACCGCCATACCCTACGGCGCGGGTAGCTCGGTGGTAGGAGGAATAGAGCCTCCAAAAGACGCCGACCCGGTGGTGTCCATTGACGTGTCGGCTCTGGACCAGGTGCTGGAAATCGATGACCTGTCCCGCGCGGCTCGAATTCAGGCCGGCGTCTTCGGACCCGCCCTGGAGGACCAACTGCGGCCTCGGGGGTATACGCTGCGCCACTTTCCCCAAAGCTTCGAGTTTTCCACCCTCGGCGGGTGGATCGCCACCCGGTCGGGGGGCCACTACGCCACCAACCATACGCACATCGATGATTTCGTGGAATCGGTGCGGATGATTACGCCTTCCGGAGTTTGGGAGTCCCGCCGGCTTCCCGGCAGCGGCGCCGGGCCCAGCCCGGACCGTATGGCCATTGGCAGCGAAGGGATTCTGGGCATCATCACCGAGGCCTGGATGCGCATCCAGGCGAGGCCGGTCTTTCGCGGGTCGGCGGGGGCCACCTTCCCTACCTTCCAGGCTGGAGCTGATGCCGCCCGGCACATAGTCCAAGCCAAACTTTGGCCGGCCAATTGCCGGGTGCTGGACCCCGGAGAAGCGGGAACTGCCGCCGGTCTAAACGGGCAGGAATCATTGCTGGTTTTGGGGTTTGAGTCGGCGGAGACGCCCCAAGGAGACCTGGTACGAACGGCAATCGCTATCGCCCGGGAAGCCGGGGGCACGGTCAACGATGACGAGGTGATGATATCCGACGAACCGGCAAGCGGGGCGGGCCGGCAGGGAGCGGTGGGAAACTGGCGGGACTCCTTTATCAACGCGCCCTACACCCGCAACCTTACCATGGGCCTGGGGGTGGTGGCGGAAACCCTGGAGACGGCCATAACCTGGGACCGGTGGCCCCACCTGGACCAGGAAATCCGGGGGGCTTTGCAAGAAGGCCTGCGGCGGTTGTGTGGTGGAGGCACTGTCACCTGTCGATTCACCCACGTTTACCCCGACGGCCCGGCCCCCTACTACACCTTTGAAGGCTTGGGGACCAGGGGCGCTGAGATCGAGATCGTCGATGAACTGAAGGAATTGGCCTCCCGGGCCCTGATTGCCGCCGGAGGCACCATCACCCACCACCACGCTGTCGGCCGGGTTCACCGTCCCTGGTACGATGCGCAGCGCCCGGACCTGTTTGCCCACGCATTGCGGGCCGCCAAGCGCGCGGTGGATCCCAACGGCGTGTTGAACCCCGGGGTTTTGATCGATCCGTAGGCCAGTGGGTCTTTTGGGGCCAGCCGGATTGACAGGACCGCTTGTGGGTCCCGGGAGCCTGCGAAGGACGCCCCCTTTGCGGTGTCCGGCAGTCGAACCCACTCCGGTGCAAAGCCTTGAAACGGAGTCTGGATGTCTAAGCTCAGCCTGAGTAGGTCCAACCTGGTGTTGGCAAACCACCATATCCACTATGCCTGGGTTATCGTGGGCGTAGCTTCCGTGATGTGGATAACAAGCTCCACCATCCGGTTCGCCATCAGCCTGTTGGTGCCCCAGTTGCAGGACCCGAGCGGTCCGTTTGGTTGGAGCTACTTCTCCATTGCCTCGGCATTCACTTTGCAGTGGGTCCTGTCCGGCGTGCTTTCTCCGGCGACTGGTTGGTTGGGAGACCGGTACGGTGTGCGGAAAATCATGCTGGCAGGGGCAGGGCTGTTCGTTGCGGGCATGTTGCTCACCGGCGCAATGAGCGAATTGTGGGAGTTCCTGCTGTATTTCGGCGTGTTAATGGGCGCCGCCATGGCAATATTCCAGGTCTCCTTGATAACCGGCGTGTCACTGTGGTTCAAGAAAAACCTGGGGTTGGCCATGGGCCTTCTTCAAGGTTTTCAAGGCCTCGGCACCGTGCTGGCCATCGTCATGGTGTACGTGCTGTTCGCTTGGTTAGGTTGGCAGTGGACGTTCTGGATTCCGGGAGTGGCCGGCGGGGTCATACTGCTTCTGTTCATAGGTTTTTTCCACAACGAGCCGGCCGACATCGGGTTGCGGCAACTCGGTGCGGACGAAGTGGAGCCGGTAAGAAGGCTGCAAAACAACGAGCTATCGAAGATCAGGACGCGGACGTTTTTGAAGCACGCCCGGAAAACCAGCGCTTTTTGGAACCTGGTAGGCATCCATTTTTGGGGATGCGCCGGCCACAACGTCATCCTGATTTTCCTGGTTGCCATGGCCGTGGACCGAGGGATTTCCACCGCAATGGCGGCGGGAATCTACGCTGCTCTAACCGCGGTAAGCACCATCACCCGTTTCGGAGTGCCGGTGGTGTCGGACACGCTTGGGAGCAAACAGGTGATGGCCGTTTGCTTTATTTTGCAAACAGCGCCGGTTTTGATGCTGCTGGTGGCTCAGGACGTATGGGTGTTTTACGTTTTCGCAGTCCTGTTCGGAATTGGCCTGGGTGGAGAGATGAGCGCGTTCCCGATTATCAACCGTCAGTACTACGGGAGCGCGCCTTCTGGGACCACCTACGGTTGGCAGACCCTGGGCGGCGGAATTGGTATGGCCCTGGGGCCTCTCCTGGCAGGGTTTCTCTGGACCTACTATGAGTCTTACACCGGGGCGGTTTTACTGTCTTTTGGTCTGAGTTTGGTGGGCGTGATCTCCATTTTCGCCCTTCCGGCCACGGACCACCAGTTGATCCCCGATTGGGATGCGTCGATCCCCCGCGAGGCTAGAACAGCGGCGTGACTACCGGCGATGGCGCAGCGGTCATGTCACGCGCCAAGACGCGGCTGATGGACCTGGAGAAGCGGATCATTGGCTGCCGCCATTGTCCCGGCTTGGTGGAGAACCGGGAAAAAATCGGCCGGGAGAAGCAGGCTAAATACCGCGACTGGGAATACTGGGCTAAACCGGTTACCGGTTTTGGCGATTTGCAAGCCCGGTTGATGGTGGTGGGGCTGGCCCCGGCCGCCCACGGAGGCAATCGCACCGGGCGGTCTTTTACGGGCGACGCTTCGGCCAAGGTCCTGATAGCTGCACTGCATCAGACCGGATTCGCCAACCAGCCAACCTCGGAACACCGGGATGACGGCCTGTTGCTGCAAAACGTCTACATTAGCAACGCCGTCCGCTGCGTGCCGCCGGGGAACCGGCCGTCGGTACAGGAGCAGCGCGACTGCCTGCCATTTTTGGCCGAGGAATTTGACATCCTGCCCAAGCTGACCACCGTGTTGGCGTTGGGTGGCGTTGCGTTTATGTCCTGCCTACGAGCGTTGAGTCAAAAAGCTCCGCAACCACTGAAAGCCAAGTTCGGCCACGGGGGTTGGTTTCACTTCGGAGACTATCTTCCGACGCTGGTGGCTTCCTACCATCCAAGCCCCCTGAACATCAACACCGGGCGCTTTTCCATCGAAGCCCTGGTGGATTTGCTTCAGGAGGTCCGGGACAACCTTGAGGTTGCCGCGCCAGGTTAGGTAGGCGACGCCGGCAGTGGGCATCGCCAATTGGTGGCCGGGGGGATTGGGTATACTGTCTTCCGACTACCCCGTCCGGTCCGGCCAAACCGGTTGATGGAACCCAAGCGGCACTGCCGGCCGGGCCCAGTGCGGCGGCGTTTCTGAGAGTTGGACCACCGGACCCAGGTGGTGCAGCCGCCCGCCCGGAGTTTCACTGGTCAACGACCAACGCTCTATTTCCGCCTCGGTGAAGTCATTGGCAACGCCTTGCAAGTCTGATTCCGGGACCTGGCCGAGTCCAACCAGCCAGCGACCGGTTTGGGCCAGCGAGATCCGCACCAGCCAGCTACCCCCTTGACGAGCGCGGCGGCCAAGGGCCACCAGCGCGCCGAATGCCATTAGATAGCCGGTGAGGTAGTCTATGGCCGAGACCGGGTAGAATTGCGGCCCCGGCTCGGCTCCCGGAAACAAGTCGCCCTGCCGGCTGGTTATGCCGCTAACCGTCTGCACCACCGTGTCAAATCCCCGCCGGGACGACCACGGCCCCACGTGGCCAAAAGCGGACAGCGAGACGTACACGATACCGGGGCGCAATTCCGCCAACGCCTCCGGCGATAGGCCGCGGCTGCCGAGGGTTCCGGGCCGGTATCCTTGGGAGAACACGTCGGTTTGGCCGACCAGCCCAAGCAGTGTGTCCAGGTCGCTTTGCTCGCGCAGGTCTAGATGGGCGGACAGCTTGCCGTGGCCGGTGTCGTATTCCTGGTAGCCGATGGAGGGCAGGTGCGGCCCGGTGATTTTCAAAACGTCGGCGCCGTGTTCCGCCAGGGTCCGGGCGCAGGTCGGACCGGCCAAGACCCTCGTGAGGTCCAGGACCCGCACCCCGGACAGAGGTCGGTCGCCGGCGGGCAGCGGTTCGGGGGGACTGTTTCCGATCTGGATAATCTCCAGCAAGGGAAGTGAGGCAATGGCGGCGGCCTGGGGGTGTTGGGCCCATTCGTCCATGGTCCGCACCATGCCCCCGGCGCCATTGGCCGCGATGATTGCCTCCTCCAACTCCTGGGCGTCCCAACCGGCCACCGCTTGCCGCACTGCCTCCTTTTCTTCGGGAACGCCGAGCACCTTTAGTGTGGCGGCGCGGTGGTTCGGGAAATTGCAGTGCAGGTAGCTCCAACGGCCGTTCCTGGCCGGGTAGACACCCATCACCGGGTTGCGTTCGGTCGAAACGTGGTCTTCTTCGAACTTCATGTAACGCCCGCTGCGAAGAGAGGCGGTTGCCTGCCGCACGTCGACCGCGACCTTCTGACTTCTCCCGCTACGCGTTTCCCAGATGTCAGAGACGGCGAGGCCGACGGCCCCAAGCGCGGCGGAGCTGGCTTCGGCGATTCGGAAAGGCGTTGGCAGGAGCGGGTCTTTAGCGTCGGTGAGTTCCAGGTCTCCCAGCCGTTGCTCTTGCCATTCCGCGATAGGACTCAGAGTGCGCAGAATTTCGTTGCTCACGTTCGGCACTTCTCCTTTTTGTTAGCGGGTTGACCCAAAACGATCGCTGGTACGCAATGGGGGTTACGGTGATCGTAGTCTCGCGTCTAATGTTCCGAAAGGGTTCTTGGGACACTAACTGGTTCGTGCACCGCGGAGAAAAAGGGTACAGGAACGGACCTGCAGAATCAATTCAAGCGATTCGGGTAAACAGGGCAATCGGATTTTAAAATCGGAGGGTACGCGGAAGCCGATTACATCTAAGTGTTGGCGCTACGGCGAGAAAGACGGGATGGTGGCCCGGCGAATAACGAATGGCATAGACCGTTAGGCATTGCGGCCGTTGTGTTTAGTTACAATCTGTTTACTCGTTCGTAATCGACGGGAAATATCGAAACGGCAGCATAAGGATACAGGCTCTGCGTCCGCCGGTCCGTGGACTGGGCGGGTATCTACGGGAGACCCGGTAGATTGGGGATTTGCCGGAGCCTGGAGTATTTTTTGACGGCGGGGTCGTGAAATCACCGACCAGGGTGCTTCTAATGGGCGAGCACTGGGACCGCCTCCGGCCAACGTTTGAGTCCCTCGCAGGTAGAGGCGATGTCCAATTCGTTGGGCCGCTCGTGCGCGAGATTCCTGACGCAGTAACCGAGACGGGGGCGGCGGCGATCATGGCTGTCCGCGGTCCCGGCGGTGTTGTTCCCACAATCCACCGCCCCGCCGGGGACGAACCGTCGTTTCCGCCGGTGCTGCTTTGCGTTGATGACGACGGTCTGGAAACCGAGGAACTGTTTGAGTTTGCCGACGACTTCCTGCTGATTCCCTGTACCGCGGCCGAATTGTACAAGCGTTTGACGCGGTTGGTCCGGTGTAAACAGGCAGAGAGTCCCAGCCACGTCCTACGCCACGGCAAAATAACCCTGGATACGCGAGTCTACGAGGTCTGCTTGGAAGGCAAACGGGTGAACGTGGCTTGGATGGAGTTTCAACTCCTCAGGTTTTTGATGGAACACCCGGGCCGGATTTTCACCCGTGACGAATTGCTGTCCAGTGTATGGAGTGTGGACAACCTGGGCGGTACTCGGACGGTGGATGTTCACATTCGCCGGCTCCGGCAAAAGTTGGGATTGTATGGGAACACCAACATCAGGACCGTGGCCAACGTCGGCTACGGACTGGTTGAGAACTAAACACCCCTTCGGCCGACCCAGGACCCCGCGCCTCCCAGCTCCCCTCCACCAAATTTCGGCCGACCGGCCCCGTTACACACCGTTTACTTAGGATTTCCTCAACGGTTACCCGCCGGTCATTTTCCTGTAAAAAACCCACCTTATTCTGAGACAAGCGAACACCTATCCAAGGATGGCTCAATTGCCAGGCCGGAAGGAATGAGACCTTGGCAACTACTTTGAAAGAAGTCATCGCCGTTATAAGGCCAGACAAGTGGCAGTCCACCCGCTATATTGCCAGCGCCCTGGGGGCCGAGGAAGTGATGCACTGGAGAGTGCTGGGGCGGGGCCACCAGCGGGGTCTCCGGTACGTCCGGCCGCTGTCGGGTGGTGAAGAGGGCGGCATGCAGTTTTTGCCCAAGTGGATGGCCGGCTGGCTCATCGACGCCGACCAAGCCGACGCTCTGGTGGACGCTATCATCCGGGCAAACGCCACCAACAGTTACGGGGACGGCAAGGTCTTCGTTTGCCCAGTGGAGGAAATTTCCAGCATTGGCAGGATCGAGGCGGTCTCGAATTCAGCAAGCAGGAATGGATGAAGATGAAACGTGAAGGCGTGAATTCCCCCAAATTCAAGGACCAGTTCGCTCTTATGGACTTCGAGGCCGAGCTCCTGCCAGCCCTGTCCCTGTTCCCGCTGCCGGCGCTGCGGGAGTTGGCGGAATGGGGAGTCACGTTGACCGGCGTGGGCGGAGAACGTCTCAGCATCAGCGGCCAGAAGCTGATGGGACTACCCCGGGTCCGGGAGAAGTCGTCCATCGTATGCCAGATATTCAATTGGTCCGAGGAGGCCTGGATTGAAGGCGTCCGGTTGGTGGACCTGCTGGATGCCGAGGAAATCGACGCCCCCGAGGACGGGTTCTTCGCCTTCTACTCGGCAGACGGGTTGTACTTTGAGGGGCTGCCCCGGGCCATCGCCCGGGACCCCAGAACACTCTTGGTCTTTGGATTGAATTTCGGGCCGCTTCCCCTGGAATACGGCGGTCCTCTGCGGTTGTGGGTTCCTTTCTTGCAGGGTTACAAAAGCGTGAAGTGGGTTGAAACGATCAGGACTTTCCGAAAAGACCCGGTGGGTATCAAGCGACTGCTGGGCCAAAGCCGCACCTCCGTCCTGGGGGCCACCGGCCAGGAAAAAGCAGGCGTGGTAGTGGCCAGACCGTTTAACGGGGAAGCTGGCTGCGACGTGTAAGTTTCACGCGAGCAGGGGTGCATCTATTTTCCCGGAGACAATTCCATCCGGTGAGGGTGAGGATTTGAGCCTGGCAGCCAACGTCTAAGTAAGGGACCAGGAGTATTGCCGCCATGAAAATGGTTCGCGCCATCATCAGGCCAGAGAAAGAAACGGTGGTCACTACCGCCTTGGCTAAGGCCAATTTCCCAGACCTGACCAAGTGGGACGTGCTGGGACGCGGCAAACAGCAGGGCATCCAGGTGGGGGGCCAGCTTTATGACGAACTGGCCAAGTCCATGGTGATGATCGTAGCCGAAGACGATCACGTGGAATTGGTCGTCAGCACTATCGAAGAGGCCGCTTTCACCAGCTATCCGGGAGACGGCAAAATCTTCATCACGCCGGTGGAATCCGCCTACACAATTCGGACCGGCGAGTCTGGGCTGTAGACCGCAGGTTTTTTGGTCCAGCGCGCTGCTCTCCCGTCCTTGAAAGCGGAAAGCCAACAGCGGCTTTCCGCTACGACTTCTGAAATTCCTCAAAAGGCCCGGCATACGCCCTTCAGTCGATAACCCCCGGTCCCGGCACGGCGGACAGCAAGGCTGGAACCGGGTCCTGTTGCTTCATCGATAGCTCTTTCCCCTACATCCGTTGCCAGGTGCTACACTTGCCTCTGCCAGGCATCTTGATTGCCCTAAGTGTTTTGCCGCCCAAAACACTTAGGCAAAGATGGGCCTTGGCCGGCCTTGGGCCCGGTCTGCATTGCCGACGATCGATTGGCCGGCGGCGGGGACTGGAGATTCTACGATAAGCAAGAGGGAAGCCGTGATAATTCGGGACGTGTCGGTCAAATTGGTGGAAGCGCCGCTAAGCCGGGTATTCCGTGGCAGCACTTACCAGGTGCCCAGCCGTTGCACGGTTATTGTTCGCCTGGAAACCGATGACGGCATTGTGGGCGAAATCTACTCCGGTGACGAACGGACAGACTACCACCAGATCCGGGCTTTGATTCTGGGCGAGTTCCGAGAGGCATACATTGGGGAAGACCCCATGGCCGTGGAACGCATTTGGGACCGGATGTTCCGGTTGACCCCTTACATCGCCAACAAGGCCGTCGCCATGCAGGCAATCTCCGCAATTGACCTGGCGGTTTGGGACCTTATTGGCAAGGCTCTGGATACGCCGCTGCATCGATTACTGGGGGGATGCAAGACCGAGATACCAATCATCGGTTACACCTACTTCGAAGATGGAACGGACACGGCGCCCGAAGCGGAATTGGTCCTTTCACAGAAAGAACACGGTTACGCCGGGACCAAGCTGAAGGTGGGGGACGAAGTGGTCTCGAGAGACGTGAAACGGGTGGAGGCCATCCGGCGGTTGGTGGGCGACGACTTCATCCTCGCCTGCGATGCCAACCGGGCTTGGACGGTGGACCAGGCTTTGTATTTTGCCCGAAACGTCGCCGACCTGAACGTTGCCTGGCTGGAAGAGCCGGTGCGCTGGCAAAACGAGGTTGACGGAATGCACCGCGTCAGGGAGTCCACCGCAATCCCGGTTACCGCAGGCCAGAGCGAGATGAGCGGCTTCGGCTGCATGGACCTGATGAAGGCCGGCGCCGTGGACTTCCTGAATGTCGATGCCTCGTTATCCGGCGGCATCACCGAGTGGAGACGTGTGGCGGCGTCGGCCAGTTACTTCGGCGTCGGCATGGTCCACCACGAGGAACCGCAGGTGGCGATTCACCTGTTGTCCGCCATCCCGCACAGCTTTTGCGCCGAGCTTTTTCAGGACCCCGAGCGGGACCCGGTCTGGCACCGGATGTACCTGGACCACCCCGAGCCCTACCAGGGCATGATACGCCCACCGGACAGGCCGGGGCTTGGCATCCAGATCGACCATGAATTTGTTGAGCGGTACCTGGTGGCCTAGCCCCTCCGGCCTTGGGCCAACGGAGCCGCTCCCCGTTTGTCACTCCGTGGGACGAGTCCCGATAACGCCCTCGGTTTCCAGGTCGGCCAATTGGCCGGGGGTTAACCCCAGCAGGTCGCCCAAAATGTAACTGTTGTGTTCTCCCAGGCCGGATGCGGCCACGGCCCTGAGCCTGGGACTTTTGGACAGTTTCCACGGAGTAGTGGTCTGGCGGTAGCTGCCCGCCTCGGGATGGTCCACCACGTCCCAAAATCCCCGCGCCGTGAGATGGGGGTCTTCTATCAGCTCACTGCCCTTGAGGACCGCGCCGGCGGCAATACCCTGGGCTTGCAGCAGGTGCATGGCCCGGTAGTGGTCCCGTTGACTAGTCCAGGCGGTGATAATCGCGTCCAAGTCGTCCCGATTGCGGCCGCGGGCCTCAGCGCTGTTGAACCGCGGGTCCTGGGCCAACTCCGGCTGTCCCAAAGCCCGGCATACTCCTTGCCACTCGGCGTCGCTGCTCACCGAAATTGCCAACCACTCGTCCTCACCGCGGCTGGGGTAGACGCCTTGGGGGGACATCTCGGGATGGCGGTTCCCCGCTGGCTTGGCGACCACGCCGTTGACCGAGTAGTCCAGGTAGGCTTCACCCATGAGGTTGACGGTGGCCTCCCGTTGGGACAGGTCGACGAAACAGCCGCGGCGTTTTTGGTTTCGCTGGCGCAGGCCCGCCATCACGGCCCCCACCGCCAGTATCCCCACCACCGGGTCTGGGAAGGTTTCGTTGCTCATCATAGGGAGCTGGTCTTCATAGCCGGTTACCGACGCCAGCCCCGCAGTTTGCTCCAGGGTTGATCCCAGCGAACCGTAGTCTTTCTCAGGTCCGGTGGCACCTTGGCTGCTGATTTTGACGTAAACCAACTGGGGATTGACCTGGGACATCACTTCGTAACCCAAGCCCAACCGGTCCATGACCGACGCCCGGTAGTTCTCCACCAGGACGTCGGAGATACGGGCCAAATCCAGGAACAGTTCTTTGCCGCGGGCCGTGGCCAAGTCTAAGGTGACCGCGAATTTGTTGATGTTCCGGTGGACGTGGTGGGCGGTGCGGTTCCACGGCGTTTCACCGGGTTCCCCGTTGGGATACAGCCGGGGGTCGCCGGGGCTTGGGTTTGCCCGGCCCCGGTTGATGTCCATGCGGGAGCAAGACTCCAACTTGATGACCTCCGCTCCCATCAGCGCCAACAACAGCGTGGTATAGGGACCCGCCGCAACCTGCGTCAGGTCGAGGACCCGCAGCCCGTGCAACGCCGGGGACGTTGTCCTGCCCGTCACCGGGTCCTCCGGCGCGGAGACCGCTCTCCGGGGAGCGCTTCCACGTTAAACAACTCCCTGGAGCGTCATTTCGTCAAGTTGAGCTTGGTCCATGCCCAGCCGGCCGCAGTAGATTTCCCGGTTGTGTTCGCCCAGGCCCGGCGCGGGTGAGTGGGGCACCGGCTGGTCATCGATTCTGAACGGATGTCCGGGATAGGTCGCCACCAGTTGCGGCGGGCACTCCAATTCCTGAAAGAATTCCCTGAACTTCAGTTGCCCGGAGTTTACTAACTCTTCAACGGTGGCCACGTAGCCACTGATCGTTCGGAGTCCCTGGAGCGTGTGGTAAATCTCCTCCTTGGGCCTGGTTATCGCCCACCGGCCCACCACCTCCCGCAGTTCCCCCTGGTTTTCCCGGCGGGCCTCCGACGTGCTGAACCTGGGGTCGTCCACCAGTTCAGGGACTCCCATCAGTTCGCACACCCTGGGCCAGGTGCCGTCCGGGGCGCCGGTTTCCAGCCCAGGACTGACCCAACCGTCTTGCGCCTGAACCAGATTGGACTCCCGCCGGGCCGGCGTCCTCCCGAACTGGTAGTGGATCGACGAGTGGATTTGGGCCACCGCGATGGTCTCCATGGCCGATACGTCCACGTGCTGCCCCATTCCGGAGGCGTCTCTGACGTACAGCGCAATCATCGTGGCCGAGAATGCGCTCATGCCGGTGGTGTAAAGGGCGGTCTCCCCGCCGATTTTCACCGGCTCCCGGTCCGGCAGTCCAATGGTGCACATCAGACCGCCTACTGCCTGGGCCACCAGGTCAGACCCCTCGTAATCAGAGTATGGCCCCCACTGGCCAAAGGGTGTGACCGAGGTGTGGACCAGCCCTGCGTTCAATTCCTCCAGAGCGGAGTAACCCAGGTTCAACCGGTCCAAGAATCCTGGAGGGTAGCTTTCAATCAATACGTCGCATTCTTGCACCAGACGTCGGAAAACCGCCTGGCCGGCCGGCTGCTCCAGGTCCAGGGTGATTCCCTTCTTGCTGGTGTTCAGGTACAAAAACAGGGCGCTGTTTTGGGGTTGAGCGTCATCCCCGGCGCCAAGGAACGGCCCCGCGCTGCGAGAAAAGTCGCCGGTCCCGGGCGGCTCAACCTTTATCACCTCGGCTCCCATCCCGGCCAGGAGCTTGGCGCAGAAGGGTCCAGGAACACCCTGGCTCAGGTCCAGGACACGGATGTCGTTTAAAACCCGGCGGCTGTTTTCCATCGTGTCACCGTTAGTCCCCTGGTCGTCAACCGGTGCCTAACGGCAATCCGGAACCTCCGGGGTCGGGTAGCTTCGGATCATTGAAACTCCGGAGGAGGCAGAAAGGGTAGCCGGCGTCATTCTTTCGGGAGCAAGGCCGCGGACCCAAATCCAATTGGTAGCTCCGCCGACGCGTCCCCAATTCTGCCACAAAAATCCGGTCGATGGAAACCGGGGGAAACCGGGGCCGGGCGGTGGTGTTTCCTGGAAGGCCGCATTATATTGACGGCGGGGGGATTGGCCCCGTAGCCGCTACTTGGAAATACAAGGATTTATGATGAACGTAAAGACGGTTTCCCACATCGCTATCTGTGTCCAGGACCTGGGAAAGTCCCTGGAGTTTTACCGGGACATTTTGGGTATGACGGTCAAGCTGCACACTACGCAAGAAATGGCTGGTCGGACCGGGGCTGAATCGTCGGCCATGTACACCGGCCCTCACGAAAGCCGAACGGTGGCTAACGTTTACTTCGACGGCGAACCCGGAGCCGACCCGTTTCTGGTGCTGACTTCCCATCCCGGCGATGCCGTGGGAGGACAACCGATAAAGCTGGACCAGGTTGGCATAACCCATCTTTCGTTTGCCGTGGACGACGTGGCGGCAGTTATGGCAGATCTGGAAGCCAAGGGCGTGCCCCTCGCCGGCAAGCGCGAGGATTTCACCGAAGGCGCGGGAGGCATCAGCACCGTGTTCGTGTATGACCCGGATGGCATCCTGGTCCAATTCGACCGGGGAAACAGCGGGTAATCCGGGGATTGGCCCAGTCCGTGATTCTAGTCGCAACGGGAATCCAGAGCTCCTGTCGTCATTAGGCCTGGCTGGGGCATGGGGGAACCGGTCGGGCACAGACACGGCGGACCCGCTCCCGGCGCGTCTCCGTCAACACAAATGTTGTTGCACCCAAGGGCGGTTTGCGCAGGTGAAAAAGGGGAAGCGCCGGACTGCCGAAAGCATTGCCGGCGGACGCCCGTTGGTCTGCGCCAAAGGGATTAGCCGCTGGCGCGTCTGTGGGTAGAACTCCGGTCAGATTACGTGGAAGAGTAGTAGGTGTTGCCTCAGGACGTCGGCGGCAAAGTCGTTTTCCACCTCTCGCCAGACTGAGTGGATGTGGTTTGCTCCGTCCTGCCGGTTGTCAAACTCCACCACGAAGTCCCCGCCGTGGATCCGGTAGTAGTGCTCTTTGCCCTTGTCGGATGGTCCGGCCCAGGCGAAATGGAAGCCGTCCAAGCCCTGGCTCCTAATGGCGTCCATCCTTTCGGATGCCAGGTCGTCTCGAACCTGCCCAACGTATTCGCCAATCAAAGACAGCAGTATCTCCCGCTGGACTCCAGACATCTTGGAGCCGGGCAGTCCCTCTTCCATGGGGAGCGACACTTTGGAGCTGTTGTAGGTGAGGATGTCCAGGGGCGCCCGGTCGTAAATTACGGCGCTCCTCTTTTGTCCGTCGTCCAGGCTGTCCATCAGTTGAAACGCCAGGTCTTCCCGGTCTCCCAGAATTCTAAGCCCGGCCTTTGGCCCCTTGCGGACTTCTGCCGGATTGGCCCCGAAGAAGAAGGGAGTCATCGATATTACCTTGTCTCCCCAAATGCTGAAATGGAGAGATACGTGGTGCCCTTCGGCGCGCCAACCCCAAGGGTCCTCGCCTCCCGGCTGCCCGAAAACGGTGAAATAGTAAAGCTCCGGGTCGCGCACAAAGGTTTCGAGTCCCTGCTCCTTCTCCAGCGGCCCCAATATCAATTCGTGGTCAATGATCAGCTTGGCCTGCTCCGAGGATCTCGGGGTGAGGCCGGTGGACATAACGTCAAACGCCAGCTTCCGTTGTGGGTGGGTCATGTCCCGCAGCACCAGCCCATGCCGGTTGGTGGGCGGGTAGTACCAAAAAATCCTCTCCCCGTCCAGGTACTCGTAACAGGCTTTGGCTTTCTGGTCGTCAGAGAGACTCGCAAGAAAGGAAGCGCAGGCCTTGGCCATGTGGTCCGCCGCACTGCGCTGAAGAGTTTCAGACGCCATATAGTTGTCCTCCGGGATTAGTTGATAAGTTAGGGTGTCCATGGCCTGGGAACCCAGCCGCCCATCCAAGCCGAGTGTATGCAGGCCCATTGGGGGTGTCAAGCTGGACCGGGTATGCGCCCGGCCCGAGATGGTGGCCGGGATTGCGCGGGTGACCTCCGGGGAACCCCTGCTGCGCCCTGTGCTATCATACCGCCGAGGGCATGTTTCGCCCGGACTTGGCGCCCGTTGCACCCGCGGAGAAACGCCGTAGGAGGTCGAAATGGCGGAAAAGAGGATACAGTGCGCCTTTGGGGTGGACCTTGACGCGGTGGCCGGTTGGCTGGGCTCCTACGGCGGCGAGGACTCCCCGGACGACATTTCCCGGGGTATTTTTGCCGGGGAAGTCGGAACACCGCGATTGCTCAAGCTGTTCGACCGGCTGGGACTGAAAACCACCTGGTTCATACCCGGCCATTCGATTGAGACCTTCCCCAAAGAGTCCCGGATGATTGTGGACGCCGGGCACGAAGTGGGTATGCACGGCTATTCCCACGAAAATCCCATCTCCATGACACCGGAACAGGAGGAAGCCGTCCTCCTCAGGTGCATAGACTTGCTCACCGACCTGTCGGGTAAACGCCCGGCGGGCTACGTGGCTCCATGGTGGGAATTCAGCCACGTAACCAACGAGTTGCTGCTCAAGCACGGGATCAAGTACGACCACAGCTTGATGCACCGGGACTTTGAATGTTACTACGTGCGAGTGGGCGACCGGTGGACCAAGATAGATTACTCCGACCCGGCCGAATCCTGGATGAGCGCCCTGGTCCGGGGACGGGAAACCGATTTGATCGAGATTCCCGCCAACTGGTGCCTGGACGATCTGCCTCCCATGATGTTCATCAAAAAGTCCCCCAATAGCCACGGATTCGTCAACCCCAGGGACATCGAAGAGATGTGGCGGGACCAGTTCGATTACGTTTACCGCGAGTACGATGACGCGGTCTTCCCCATCACCATTCACCCCGATGTCAGCGGGCGCCCCCAGGTCCTGCTCATGCTGGAGCGTTTCGCCGCCTATCTGCTGTCCCACCCCGGCGTCCGCTTCTGCACCTTTGAGGATATTGCCGATGACTTCGCCCGGCGCCAGCCCCGGAGTAGCGCCGGCGAGCAACCCAACCCCTAAGCAACCCTGCTCAAACCCTACGGGAGGTCTCTGTTATGAAGTACGACTACATCGTCCTCGGCGCCGGTTCCGCCGGGTCTATTATGGCCACCAGGCTGAGCGAAGACCCAAGCAAATCGGTGTTGTTGGTCGAGGCCGGTCCCGACTACCCCGACTTCGAACAACTGCCCGACGAGGTCAAGTTCGGCTACGCAACCGCTACCGATATCATGACCAGCGACCATAATTGGCAGTTTACGGGCAGGGGCACCGCCACTTCTCCGACCATGATGGTGCCCCGCGGCAAGGTTACCGGCGGCTCCAGCGCCATCAACGGGCAGGTGTTTCTTCGCGGGGTGCCCGAGGACTACGATGGCTGGGCCGCTCAGGGAAACGACCAGTGGGCGTTCCCCAATCTGCTCCAATACTTGAGGATGATTGAAGCCGATACCGATTTCGGCACCGACGACTTCCATAATGCCGACGGGCCAATAATCGTCCACCGGTTCAAGCCCCAGGACTGGCTGCCCGACCAGAGGGCGTTTCTCGAGGCGTGCCGCGCCGAAGGAATCCCCGACAGCCCGGACCACAATCTTCCTGACGCCTCGGGTGTCGGCCCCTGCCCGGTGAACAATCCCAATGGCATCCGGTGGAGCACGGCGCTGGGCTACCTGAACATGGGCAGGCACCGGCTCAACCTGACGATACGGCCCAACGCCATGGTCCGCCGGATACTCTTCCAGGGCAATCGCGCTACCGGCGTTGAAGTGGAAAGCGGTGGCGAGACCTTCACCGTCGAAGGCAATGAAATAGTCCTGAGTTCCGGGGCCATCGGATCCCCCCAAACCCTGATGCTTTCCGGCGTCGGGCCAGCCGACCAACTCCAACAGTTCGGCATTCCGGTGGTCCATGACCTGCCCGGAGTGGGGCAAAATCTGAGAGACCATCCGATCATCTACGTCACGTTCAAAACCCAGGAGGGTTTTCCCCTGGATGGCATGGCCCCCAGAATCCAGATGGCGGCCCGCATAACCGCCGAAGGGTCCGACTTGAGAAACGACATCCAACTGCTGATGCAGTCCTTTGCCACGGAGCGTGTGGACCGGGGAGGGGAGCGCATGGACCCCCTGGGGGTCAGGGTCCTGGTGATTCTGAACCTGGCCGAGAGCGTCGGTGAGCTGCGCCTGGCTTCGGCCGACCCCGCGGTGCAGCCAACACTGGACTACCGGTACCTTGAGAGCGATTTCGACCGCAAGCGGCTGCGCGATGCCGTGCGGTTGTGCGTTCGCCTGGGCCAACATCCAGCTTTCAAGGACATCATAGAGACGAGAGTGGAGCCTTCCGACGAAGAGTTGGCCAGCGACGCCAAGCTGGACGAGTATTTGTTGCGCGAGGTTACCACCGGGCAGCACATCTCTTGCACCTGCAAGATGGGCCCGGATTCCGACCCCATGGCAGTGGTTGACCAGTATGGCCGGGTGCACGGCGTGGAAGGGTTGCGGGTGGCCGACGCCTCCATCATGCCCAACTGCGTCCGGGCCAATACCAACGTGACCACGATGATGATCGGGGAACGCATAGCCGATTTCATCCGGAAAGGCTGAAACGGGGTATGCGAATGACTGTCAAAGCGCCAGACCAGGCCGCTCCTATAGCCTCTGGATTCCCGGAATCGAGGGCCTAGGGAAATGGATGCCTGGCAGTCGACCGTCGATCTTTTTCGGGGGCTGTTAAAGGGTCCGGAACCGGATATAGACCTGGCCCGGACCGCTTTTCTTATCAGCACGCTGGAATACCCAGGGCTGGACGTGGACCAGGAGTTGGCGGTGATCGACGCCCTGGCTGCGGGGGCCCAACGGCGGCTTGGCAGTCCCGGGAGTTTTTCCGAAGATCCTCTATTTTGCCTGAACACTTTGAGTGAATACCTATTCGACGAGGTGGGATTCCAGGGCAACCAGGAAAACTACTATGACCCCAGGAACAGCTTTTTGAACGACGTGCTCCGACTGCGCCTCGGGATTCCCATCAGCCTGGCCCTGGTCTACATCGAAGTTGGGAAACGGTTGGGGGTTCCCATCATAGGGATCGGCATACCGGGCCATTTTCTGGTCAGGCACCGGGACCAGGAGGACCATTTCTTGGACCCGTTTCACAAAGGAATATTGCTGACCCCTGAAGAGTGCGCCGAGCGGTTGGAGCGGATGGTCCAAACCGATTTCATTTGGGACCCGAAACAATTGGACCCGGTAGGCAACCGGGAGATTTTGTCCAGGGTTCTCAGGAATCTGAAGGGGATCTATCAGCAGTCCCAAGAATACCCGAAGTTGTTGATGGTGGAAGACCTGTTGGTGGCGTTGCAGCCCGCCAGGCCCCAGGAGCGGCGCGACCGAGGGTTGGTTCATTTTGTCATGGAGCACTGGCAGGATGCCAGGGAAGACCTGGAATTTTTCCTGGATTACACCGTGCCCGGAGAGGATACCCTCGGCGTAAGCCGGGTTTTGGACGCGATTTCCAAGATTCAGCGGCCGGGCGGCGGAGCCGGTCGATAAACGGCGTAACACAGGGACTCCTCGCTGCAGCCCTTTTTTCACTCCGTTTATTTCACTAATAGTGAGTCGGTCTGACCGGCGCCAAGGATGCCGCAAAACAGGTGCTCACCGCAGCCGTCCCCATCGCCCGGCAGTGGAATCACCGCCACTCCGAAACCCGCCTCAGCCATCAACTCCATCCAGGTTGCTATTGGGAACAGCCCGCCCAGGTGGAGGTCCCGCTCGACCCTTTCCAGGCCGTTCTCGGAGATGGTGTAGACAAAGAGTGATTCGACAACCGTGCCCGACGGGTCTGGATCGCTGAGATGCTCCTCCACACTGATTTCGGGACCGCCGGCATAGGGTGGGGGCCTCGAAGGCCAGCTCAGGACTCCGGGCCGGAACGTGTCCGTCACCAAATCCGGGGCCGCCAACAGTACGCCGCCCGGCCGCAGGTGATGGTTGGCCGTGGCGAATGCGGCCCGCAGGTCGTCCTCGGTCAGCATGTAGGAGATGGCGTCGTGGATCAGTACGGCGTCGAACTTGCGTCCAAGGCGCACGGTGCGCATGTCGCCCAGGTGATGCTCCACGCCCGGATTGAGCCGTTTCGACAGGGCCAGCATCCGCGGAGACAGGTCAACCGCCGTTGCCTGGAAGTCGCGGGTCAGGTGGGAGAGGTTGTGCCCGCCGCCCACGCCCAATTCCAGGACATGGTGACGGCCCGGCCCAAGTTTATCCCGCAACGCTCGTCGCCAGTATTCGGCTTCTGCAGCGTAGTCTTCCGGCGGGCTTATGATGGGCCAAAGGTAAGCCAGGTCATCGTACAAGCGATTCTTTTGGGGTGCGGGATCCATTGCGTTTCTGCTTTTCCATGCTGGGGCACCGTGGGTTGCCGCCCGGTCAGTCCCCGGCAACCTCGATCACGCATTCGACGATGACCGCGGAGTTACCCGGCAGCGCCGCCATGCCCGGAGCAGACCGGCTGTGCCGTCCCCGGTCTCCGTAAAGGCTCACGAACAGGTCCGACGCGCCGTCCACCACCTGGGCCTGCCCCGTGAATCCCGCGGCGCTGTTGACCATGCCGACCACCTTGAGAATCCGGCTCACATGGTCCAGATCGCCGAGCTCCGCTTTCATGCGCGCCAGCAAGTTCAGGGCGCACCGTCGAGCCGCCTCATACCCCTGTTCCACCGACAGTTCCGCCCCAAGCTGCCCCGAAATCATGGAACCGTCGGCCTGGCGCGACCCCACTCCGGCCAGCCACATCAGATTGCCGCTGCGGTTGGCCGGCAGATAGTTGCCCACCGGGTCCGGGGGAGGTGGCAGCGCAAAGCCGAGTTGCTCCAATTTAGCTTCTATCTCAGGCATGAGTGTCCTGGACGGGCGCGTCCGCCAGCGTGTGAAGGTCTAACCGCCGGATACGGGAGATCAACCTGCCTCCCGGATACACTGCTCCAGCAGGTCCAACGCGGCCTTGGCGAACGCCCACATGTTGGCCTCCCGGTCCGACGACCCGGTCTCCAGGGTCATAGACCGCTCCACGGGGCCGGCAACCGCGAAGCAGGCGTGGCCGGCAGAGTCGCCGTAGCGATTCCCGGTAGGCCCGCTGGCCCCGGTCTCACTCAAAGCCCACGTGGTTCCCAGATTTTTGCGAACGGTCCGGGCGTTGAGCAGGGCATAGGGCTCTGAACTGGCGCGTATGCCTTCCATGTCGCTGTCGGGCACTCCCAACAGCCCCTTTTGGGCCACCCTCGTGTAGGAAACTGCCGCGCCCCTGAAGTAGGCCGAGGCTCCGGGCACCGAGACCAGGCATGCGGAAATAAGCCCGGCGCAAGACGACTCGGTCAGCGCCAGGGTGTGGTCTCGCTCTTTCAAAAGGGCGGCGACGGACGCCGCTAAGGGACTCAGGTCTGGCATTGCTATCTCCTGTAGGTTAGCCGAAATTTCCGGGCCAAGCGGTTGATTCAATTGACTCAGCGGTATTTTACCCTATCTGATGCTCCGGTCACTTTGCAGGCAGCGATTTGGCGAAGGCCAGCCCTCGCCGCACCCATTGGGTTAGGATTTGGTCGGCTTGGGCCGCTTCCCCGCCCACCAGGACAAACCCCCGCATCGTCCTGCCGGTAAGGTCCATGGGCCGGGCATTGGGTTGAGCCAGGGCTTCTTCCTGGCCGGCAGGACCTACCCGTACCATCAGGTCGTCGTTGCTGATGCCGCAGCACATGTTGCCGTCCACCATAAAGCAGAGGCCGCCGAACATCTTTCTTTCGATCACCCCGGGTTGGTCCGCCAGAATCTCGCGCACCTGGAAAGCCAGGTCCTCGTCGTACGCCATGGGAACCCTCTCCTTGGTCGAGCGGTGGTAGGAGTCGGGGGCAATTATAAGCTATTACCCCCGTCTTTCTCGCCGCAGCGGGAATCCAGAGCCCTTTCTGCGGGTTGACACGCTTATGGCAACAGGGAAACGCCAAGTGTGGACAAACTGCGCCCATCTTGTCGCCCTTACCGCAGCGTGGCCCCTTTCACCGCCCATACCGTTATACAGTGCCCTGGATAACGAAACCGTCTCAAAGGCCAAAAAGGGCTCAGGATTCCCGCTGCGGCGAGAAAGATGAGGGATGGGACCGCCGGATACCGTAGCGCCAACGCTTAGATGAAATCGGCTTCCGATAGTCCTCCGATTTCAGAATTCGATTGCCGCCCCTCCCGGATATTGCGTTGCGTTCGCCTAGCGCCTCTGTCAGAATGGATGAAGTTGAGCCTGATTGGAACGTTTCTGGTTACTGGCGCTGCTAGGAAGGAGATTCGCAGATGGATAACCAGCTATTCGTCTTACGCGAAAGGCCCGAAGCCCGTTACCTGATTGCCGGGTGGCGCCGCCAGTGGTCCGACGGCGGTTCAATTTCCAGCGGCCTACCGAGGTACTTGATCGACAAACTGGACGCCAAAGAGATTGGATCGCTCGGCGAGGAAGTGTCGCGGCAGTGCTTTCCATTCCAGGTTCCGGGCACCCATGATGCCTATCGCCCACGGGTGGCCTACGAAGACGGGTTTCCCAGCCAGGACATGCACCGCCGAAACTTTTTCTACGACGCGGGCAACGGCTTGATAATTTTTCTGGGAGAGGAACCCTGGTTCAGGATCGATGTTTACGGACAGGCATTCTTCCAGGCCGTGCAGGAGCTTGGCGTGACCCGGACGGTGGCCGTGGAGGGGTACAACGGCGCCGCTCCTCCCGAATTGGAACGCAATATCAGCTGCACCTACAGCCAATCGCGTATGAAGGAAGAGCTGGACGGTTTTGGCCTCCGGTTCTCAAACTATGGCAGCCGGGGCAGAAATGGGCCCACTATCGGCATGGCCCTGATTACTATTGCTCACCACGATTACCCCGATCTGGACGTCTTGCGCCTGGGCGGCATGGCGCCGATGTTCCCCTTCATGAGTCAGAATAACGATCCCGTCGGAATCTCCAGGGACCACCGGGCCTTCTATGACATCATGAAACGTTTAAAAGCTATGTTCAAATTAGACTTGGACCTGGCCGAGCTTATGGCCCTGGGCGAAGCTGAGTCGGAGCGATTGCGGGAAACGCTGGAACGCATCAGCTCCACCAATCCCGAAGCCAAGCGCATCATCGACCGTGCCCGCGATGAATATGAGGTGACGCCGTTCGAGGAGTCGGTTGAGCTGGACCCTCAGCTGGACAAGACGCTGCAAGAGATTCTGCAAAACCTGCCTGACGAGTCGGACCCGGCGTGAGAAAGTTTACTCGTCTTATGGGGCGGGCAGCCGTTTTAGACCAAGCCCTCAGCGACCGCGGCTTCCTCCAAAATCTCCCACCCCGTCTCCATGCCGGCCACAAAGCTGGCGCATCCTTCGGCGTCCAGAACTGCCTGGCCATCCGGGTCGGTGGCGCTCACGGACAATAGGGCGTCCTGGATTTGCCGGTAGGTTTCCTGGTCGGTGGCTCGCTGTGCTGTGAAACAGCAGTGGCTGTAACCGGGACTGGACCAAAAAATCCGCACCTGTCCCGGTTGCAGCGACCCATCCCCGGCCATGGCTTCCAGGGTTTGCTGGCTCACCGCGCCCGCTGGGAAATCGCCGTTCACAATTCTTTCTACCACGTCTCTTTCGTGGGACCGGTGGCCGGGGGGCCGGTCTTCAAAGAAGCTTGCCTCCGAGAGGTCGCGCCGCGGGTCTATTCCCAACTGCTTCAAGAAGTAATAGGGCAGCAATCCCCCTTGTTCCGAGGTCCTGCGGCCAAAGGCGAAGGCCTTGTTCTTGAGGTCTTCCGCGGTGGTGATTTCCGATTCGGGTTGGGTGATGAAATGGGTAATGCAATTGATATCCACGTCGCGCATGGCGATAACACGGCAGGGCTCATCGAGCCGCCGCTTTATCTTTACATAACCCAGGGGCCCGTTCCACGCCAAGTCGATTTCCCCGGAAACGAAGGCATCAACCATCAAGTCATAGTCGGAGTAGAGCACCCAGTCCAGGTCTATGCCCCGGGCGCGAAACAACCGCTCCAATCCTTGAAATGCGGTGAGGTGCGGCAACGATGCCGATCCGCCCATTCTGACCATAATGACTCTCCCGCCGGTAGAATCTCCAGGCTCTGGACAACGGTTTGGCTGGCCCACTCACGGTGAGTGAACATTTTGAGCCGAAAACCCTGTCAAGTCCACAATGGGCTCCCGCTAGGCGCCGGAGCCGATACTGAAAGAAGCTCCGCTCAATTCCAGCGGGACCGTTACGCCCGCAGGCACGTGCACCTGGACCACTATTGGAAAGGTCAAAACGCCGCGATCTGTGCGAGGCGACGCCGACACCGCAGCGACAACCCCCGTCAGCGGGACGCCGGCCACCGAGTCGATGGCTACTTGTGCCGGGTCACCCGGTTGGACGCTTTGGACTCTAGTTCCATCCAGGAAACCGTGGACTTCCACGCGGCTGGGGTCCACCAACGTGATTATCCTGGATTTGTCGGTTACCACGTCATCCACGTCCACGTTAACCCGGGACACCACACCGGAAAATTCCGCCCGAACCTTGGTTCCCTCTATGTCTTCCAACGCGGCTTTGAGCGCTGAGTTCCCGCTGGAAATCTGGGCTTCCAGCAGGGCGGTTTCCAGGGGGTCCGGGCCCAGTTCCAACTCGGCCAGGTCTTTTTGCGCTTTGACGACGTCCTGCCGGGACAAGCCCACCTGTTGTTCCCGCAGCGCCAGTTCCAGGCTGTCCCGGCTTGTTTGTAAAGACACCAGCTGGCTCTGGGTTTGCGAAAACTCGCTTTGGGCGGTGGTAACGGCAGCCTCCAGAGTTGCTTGGACCAGGGGGTCAAGCCCTTCCGACAACCGGGCCAATTCCCGGTCTGCGGTGATCAACGATTCGGACAAAAGCCTGACCCGGGCTTCCAAGGCGGCTACTTCCAGCGGATCGACGCCGGCGGTCCGGGCCTCAAGCGACTCTTGGGCCGCGGTCAAGGCGGCCTCGGCAACGGCGACTCTGGCCCGCCCTGCCGCTGTCTCGTCCTGGTCGTTTGCCGCCTGGGATGCTGCCAGGGCGTCTCGGGACGCGGCCAACTCCAATCGCGCCGCCGCGACTGTTGTTGGCTGCCCGTCTGTTCGCTGGCCGTCGTTGTTCAACGATTGTATCCCGGTCTTGGTGTCTTGCAGGTTTTTGAGGGCGGAGTCCAGCCGGGTCCTGGCGACTTCCAATGCGGAGTCCAACAACCCCTTCTGGAGGGCGTCCGGCCCTCTTTCCAATTCGGCCAAGTCTTCCCGGGCTTGGTCCAACGCGGTCTGGGTTACTTCAACGGCGGCCTCCAGCAGTTGGAGTTCCAGGTAGGACTGGCTCTTGGTAGATGTTGCTTCGTCGCCCTGGTTCTGAAGGACTTCCAACTCCCTGGTGACGTTGACCAGCCTCCCGGCGGCGGCTTCTATGCCGGCGTAGAGTTCCTGGCACCGCTGCACCAGTGGGTCCGGCCCCTCGTCCCGGCAGGTTCGACCGGAGGTGGTGAGGGTTAGCGCGAATGCGGTGGACTGTGCGATGGTCAGCCGGTCGGTGGCTTCGTTAATCGCCCGATGAAACTCTGCCAACCTAGCGGCTTCTTGGTCCTTCGGCACGGGGAATGCTTTGCTGCGGAGGGTGAAGTCATCCAGAGTGTCTTTGGCGTCTTCCAGGTCTCGGCTTGTGGTGTTCACGGCCTGAGTGGCCAGCGCCAACTGGGCGGTCGTGTCATTCTCAAAGTCTTCGAGAGCGTTCTCGGCGTTCTTGAACGTTTCTTCGGCCCTGGTTTTAGCCGATAGTGCAATGGCCAGGTCTTGGGCATGAGCCGGCGCGTGATCGGCCAAATTGTCCAACGCCCTCTTCTGGGCTAGCGCGGCGTCTGCGGTCGTCATGCGGGCGTGGGCAATCCGTCTCAGGTGCTCCCGCTGAAATTCATCCAGGTCCTCTTGAGCCCGGTCCCTGGCCAACTCGGCGCTGGAGACGGCCTGTAGGGCGGCTGCCAGGGTTTGGCCGTAGTTGAAATCGGCATTGGCCAGGGTGTCCAGGGCTTGGTCCAAGGCCAACTCGGCGGCGGCCCGCGCCTCGGCGGCAAAGGCCAGTTTTTGGGAATGCTCCGATTGGAAATCCTCCAGGTTCTCGATGGCTTGGTCCAGTGTCAGCCCCGCGGCGGCGTTTGCCTGGGTTGCACGGGCCAACTTGGTGTTGTAGTCGCGTTGAAAATCGTCCAGCCGGTCTTGGGCCAAGTCTAAGGCAAACTCCGTCTGCGCAACGGCCTGTTTGGCCCGCGCCAGTTGTTGCTCGTGGTTCCGGCGGAAGTCTTCAAGTAGCTCCTTGGCGTTGTCGAGGGCCAGGACCTGTTGGGCCCTGCGCTGGGTAAGCTCAGTCACTGCCAGGTCATCCAAGGTGGCCAGGGGGTCGCCGGATTCCACCCGTTGACCCGGGGAAACGAATATCTCGCCAACGGTTCCACCGACCCCAAACGTGAGGTCCGCCTTCCGGGGAAACACCAATTTCCCGGCTACGTGGACCACCTCGGGACCGAGGGCGGCAACTGTTGGCTGCTCCGTCGCCCCGGTTTCACCGGCGGGACCTTCTTCGGAGCGGGTGCATCCCGCCGCAGTTAGCAGCGCAATCAGGCCAAGGCCCAACAACCAGGTCCTGAGAGCGGCTGGTACCGGCAAAAGCCGCGGCGATCCCGGGCGCCGTGATTTGGGCAGCGGGAGCCTCGATTTATTCATGGAGCACAGACAGCACGGGCATTATGGTGTTTCACTCTCCGGTGGATTAGGAGCCGAGCGGTAGCCCAGCCGGCTGAGCATTGCAATGGCGCCCATCAATCTGCCGAATCCGTTGGGGATGGTCACGTGGGCCAGGGTATAGATCACAGGAACCACGATAAGAGTCAAAAAGGTGGAGCTGATGAGGCCCCCGATAACCACTGTGGCGAGTTCTGCCCCGATAATGCCGGAATCACTCGAACCGGCGAAGGCCAACGGGGCCAGGGCAAAAATGGTGGTGAATGCCGTCATCAGAATTGGGCGCATACGGACCCTGGCGCTTTCGATTAAGGCGTCGTAAACGCTCATGCCCTCTTCCCGCAACTGCTCGACGAAGGTCAGTAACACAATGGCGTTGGTCACCACCACGCCGATCAGCAACAGCAACCCCATCAGCGCCGACAGGCTGAGGGTCCTATCGGTGACGGCCAGCGCGACCAGGGCGCCAACCACGGCGAGCGGCAGGCTGAGGACAATCACCAGGGGATTTCTCAAAGAACCCAGCGTTGCCACCATTACCAGGTAGACCAGAATGACGCCGATTGCCATTGACGTGAATATGTCCTCGAAGCCCTCGGCCACCTGTTGGAAGATGCCGCCGGACTTCACCTGGACGCCGGGCGGCGTGTCTACCGAATCGATCCGGAATTGAATTTCCCGGCCCACGGCCTGGGTGTCAACGGCAACGATGTCTCCCGTGATGCTGGCGGAGCGTTCGCCGTCGAAGCGGCTGATGCTCAGGGGGCCTTGCTCGACGGCTATGCGGCTGATGGCGCCAAGTTGCACCGGGCCCAGGGGTGATTCGATGCTGAGAGACTGCAATTCTTCGATGTCGTCGAAGTCTTCAGGATCCCCCTTGAGCACCACTGGAATCGTGCTGTTGTCCAAGTCGGCCGAGGCTACGGTTTCGCCGACAAGGTAACGATTGACTTGAAGCGCCACAACCAGCGCGGTGAGGCCGTACTCCGCCGCCAGTTGCCGGTCCACCCGAATAACCAACTCCTCCCTGGCTTCCGATACGTCGCTGCGGATGTTGGCCACGCCCTCGACCGCGGAAAACGCCGCCTCCAGCCGGTTGGTCACGGACGAAATTGCCGAGTAGTTGCCACCGGTGACGATAACCTCCAGGTTGTCGGATGGAGGCCCGTTGCTAAGAGCCTTTACAGAAATAGTCGTCTCTTCAGTGTCCGGCAGCAATTCCTTGATGGTGTCTGCTATGTCGCCGGGCACATCGTCGGTCATGCGGAGAATTGCTCCGGCCAGGTGGGTGCCGCCGGGTGCGCTCCCGGGGCCGAAGTCGCCGTAGAGGCTGCCTATAGATATCTGATAGGTTTCCACAAATCCCTGGTCCTGCAGGTCGAACAACACACTTTCCACGCGCTGGACCTCCCGGAAAGTGCCGGCCATCGACGCGCCCGTGGGAAGTTCCACCTCAATTATGACGAACTGGGGAGCGGCCGAAGGGAACAGGGTGATTGGAATGACGAAAACCAACCCCAGGCTGGAGCCGGTGATGGCAATCGCCGCCAGTACGGCGGGCAACTTGTGCCGCAGCGACCAGGCCAACACCGGTTGATAAATTCGCTGCAGCAACCTCAGTTGGAATGTTTCTTCCGCCTGGGCAGAGCCCGCGTCAACGCCGTCCGGGAGGTCTCCGCGGCGCAATAGCGTCACCGCCAACACCGGGACCGCGGTCAGGGCCACCACCGTTGAGGCTAGCAAAGCAAAGCTGACCGAGTAGGCGAATGGAGAGAAAAAGGACCCAACCAGTCCCTGGATGAAGGCAAGAGGTATGAACACGACCACCGTGGTCAGGGTGGACGCGACAATCGCAGCGCTGACTTCCCGCGTGCCGGTTATCCCGGCTTGTATCCGGTCATCTCCGGCCTGGATGTGGCGGTAGATGTTTTCCAGGACTACGATGCTGTCGTCGACGACCCGACCCACGGCGATGGCCAAACCGGAAAGGCTCATGAAGTTGAGGCTCAAACCGGCGAAGCCCATGATCAACACGCCGGACAGGATGCTCAGTGGGATAGAAATTCCGATGATGGCGGTCGGGCGGAGGGTAAGGGCAACCCCTCGAAACAACCCAGATCGAAAGTTGACTAGAAAGATGAAAACAACCGAGATGGCGAACAGGAACCCCAGGAGGCCTTCTTGCAGAAGGGTGTCCAGCTGAGCCTCCACCTCGGGTCCATCGTTGGTGATAGTTACGACTTCTATGTCCGGCGGCAGGCCCTCCAATGCCTCCAGGTCCGCCAGAACTTGCTTAGTCACGGCAACCGTGTTCGCGTCGGGTTCTTTGAGGACATACAGGGTCAGGCTGGGCTTGCCGTTGGTGCGGGAAAGCAGAGCCTCGTTCCTGGTCCCAATTCCCACTTCGGCTATGTCTGAAACCAGGATGGGGCGGTCGGTCAGCATCCCGGTGTGATTGGACTCGAAGCCGACGATCGAATCCCGGATTTCACTCAGCGAACCGACCCGGTGGGAGGTGCGCACCGAGTACACCGTGGCCCCGTCGTCGATGGTCCCGGCAGGAATGCTCACGTTGGTGTCCGACAGCGCCGCAGCCACCCGGGAGGCTGGAAGGTTCAGGTCCTCGAGCGCCTGGACGTCCATTGTTACCTGGACCTGTTCCTCGGATTCACCCAGAACGTTGACCTCGGCGACCCCGGGGACGCCTTCGATGGTGGACACAATCAAGTCATCGACAATTTTCTGAAGGGAAGGGATGTCCCGGTCGCCCAACACGCCGAGCTGCAGGACCGGGAATACGTCGTTGGCGATTCGGCTGACAAAGGGCGTTCCCACACCTTCGGGGAAGTCAATGCCGGACAGGTTGCTGCGAATTGTCCGCTCGACGTCCTCCATGTCTTCACCGAACTCAAAGGTGGCAATTACGACGGAGAGGTTGTCGGAGGAGGTCGACTGGATTTCCACCAGCCCGGACATGCCCTCGATTGACGTTTCGATTTCATCGGTAACGTCGCGGACCACGGCGTCGGGGTCGGCCGAGGGATAGGTGGTTGTGATGGTGATGTTGGGGAATTCAATCTCGGGGAATAGCTCTTGCTCCAGCGTCCGGAACGTGTAGACCCCTCCGGCCAGAATCAGCAAGATTGCCAGGATGGTAACCGTTGGCCGGCGCATGGCCAGGCCGGTAATAAAGCTCATTGCCGCTTAGTCCCTGCCCGGCCTTTGCGCGGCTTCACAAAGGATTTCCATCGCCCGAACAACCAGTTCCAGTTGTGGCGTGGACAACCGTTGGGCGATGTCCCTGAATTGAAGCTGGTGGAGGCGGAGGAACCGGTCCATTTCGTCGCGGCCTTTGGGCGTCAGCTGGCACATGACCACCCGGCGGTCGTTGGCGGCGGGGGCCCTTTCGACCAGGTCTTTTTCCATTAACCGGTCGATCATACTGGTGGCCGATGACAGGCTGATATTCAAGTGGCTGGCTATGTTTCCCATGCGTTCGGGGCCCTGCACCAAAAGGGTAAGGGTGCGGCATTGGGCCATCGTGACTTCCAACTCAGGCCATTCTTCGTTTGTCTGCGACTGGATCTGAGTGGAGATGCGTTGGACCAAGCCCAGCAGGCTTTGAGTTAGCTGCTCCCTGTCGGATTGCAAAAGGTCACTCTAATAGTCGTCGTGAGTCGAATAGTTCTAGCATACCAAATCTTATCGGTTAGCGATAGCTCAAGGATGTCACAGGCTGAACCGTTCAAATGGTTCCCGTGATTTTCGTCGCAGTCCCCGCACCCACCCATGCCATTATCGTCGCAACGGGAATCCAGAGGCCATGGGGTGGGTCAACACGGTCATGCCAACGGAAGGTCTGGAAGGTAAGCCCGCGGCGGTTCCCTGAGGGCTGGCCTTCCCCGAGCCACAATTCCTTCGTTGACACCCCGAATTGGGAAAGCCACAATTGTGGCTATGTTACGAAGGCAGGTCAGATTTCCAGGTACCGGCACGGTGCTGACACCGGTCCTTATTTGCCTGACCGTTCTGATCGCCCTAGCAGCCTGCGGCGGGGAGCAGACGTCTCCGGCAGCGGCCACCACGGTCCCTGCCGGCCCCACGACCACAACCGCCCCGGCACCGACGCACGAGTCGACCACCGTGGCGCAACCGGGGGCGACCCAGGCTCCAACTGACACCCCGTCGCCGGAGTTGATACATACTCCCATGGCCACACTCACACAGACACCCGCGTTGGAGCCGACGCAGGCACCCACCACTACCCCGACATCATCCCCGACTCCGACACGGCAACCGTCGGCCATTCCTACTCTAATTCCCACGCCAACGCCTGAACCCACCGCGACTGGGGAACCCACTTCAACACCCCCGCCGACCGCTACGCTGGCTCCAACTCCCACACCAACAGCGACCCCGTCACCAACTCCAACACCCAAACCGGAGCCCGCGACGGCCCCGGCACTGAAGGGGTATGCACCGCTCCTGAAGGAGGCTGTTGCCGGGATGGACTTCGTCCGGGACGGGCTGAACGCCGAGGAGAAAAACGTCCTGGACTGGGCGGACAGCCGGCTGTTCAGCAACCCCACCTTCCTGGCCAGCAAGTGGGGGCCGGACAAATGGCCTTCCGAAGTGAAAACCGCCTCGGTCCAGGCCATCCCCCGGCTGATGCTGGAAATCGACATTCAGAAGAAAGCCGACGGCAAGCACGTCATCGCCTGGGGAGTGGACAGCCTTGACCGCATCCTGGACGACTTGGGGATTTACGAGGGTGTGTGCGTCTCCTGTTACGGGAAGGACAACTATGCTTCGGTAGATCAAGTCCGTAAGAATCAGTATCCTATTGTGAATGATCAAAAGCACGTTCACCGGGAGATGCTGAAGACCTTTGCCTACTTTGCAGAGGCAGACGGGGAAGGGATACTGATGAGAAGCCTCATGGAAAACGACGCAGATGACCTTGAAATGCTGTACAGGCGTGTTCTTCCAGTAGAGCAAGTGTTTACTGATACGTCTTTTGGTTGGCAAAACCAGTCATTCATGTCGCAGATCAGGTTGCCTGACGGGACGTTGGAGAGCTTTCCGACCACGGTTTACAAAGTTGTTGGCAATTCCGGAAATCCGAGAGAAGCGGTTGAAACCTGGCTTGATCACCTCAACCAACATATGAGGCATTTCATTGGAGGCACGGAGGATTTTGGAAACATCTACAGGAAATACTCTCGGACTCCTTATACTCCCGAGCCGGGTTACCTTATCCTGGAAGGACAAGCTGGCAGCCCGTCTTCTACAGGCCTCACCACCTCGGCATTTCGTTCATTAGGCATTAAAGCTGAGCAGTTTCTTAGCCCGGAATCTGGTAAGCGTACCGGCTCTGTCGAATTCAATGGGAACGTATTTTTTTACAATGGTAATGACTTTTGGCATCCATTGACTGTCGATTTACTTCCGTGTGGACTTCTTAGAACGTTGAGGCAGGTTGACTATTTCGAATATGACAGCAGAAATTGCAAGTAAATGACGTTCTCGTTTCAAAGGGTTATCTAAGAGGGTGTGTGAGAAAGGGCTAAACCTGCACGAATTTCTCTTGGGGAGTGGGTCAGCAATCTTGCTATTGTGGGGGTATGAACAGAAAACCTTATCCCAGCGATTTGACCGACGCCCAGTGGGCGGAATTAGCTCCCTTACTGCCGCCACAGCTGCACGAATTTCTCTTGGGGAGTGGGTCAGCAATCTTGCTATTGTGGGGGTATGAACAGAAAACCTTATCCCAGCGATTTGACCGACGCCCAGCGGAATTAGCTCCCTTACTGCCGCCAAGCAAACCCAGGGGGCATCCTCGGACCGTGGACTTGCGCGAAGTAGTAAATGGCGTTCTGTATGTGCTGCGCGGCGGCATACCCTGGCGCATGGCGCCCCATGACCTGCCGCCCTGGGGGACGATTTGGTGGTATTTTCGGAAGTGGCGCAGAGATGGGACCTGGGAGAGCATTGAGGCGGCGCTGCGTCCCAGGGTTCGGGAGGCTGAGGGACACGAGGCTACGCCCAGCGCCGCGATCATCGACAGCCAGTCGGTGAAGACCACGGAAAAAGGGGGCCCAGAGGCTACGATGCAGGCAAGAAGGTTACTGGGCGCAAGCGTCACATCGCAGTAGATACTTTAGGACTGCTCTTGGCCGTCGTGGTACATGCCGCCAACATTCAGGACCGGGATGGAGCCAAGCTGGTGTTGAGCAAAATGGTGGGCCGGTTTCCCAGGCTCAAAGTGATCTGGGCTGACGGGGCATACGCTGGCAAGTTGGTAGCCTGGGCCTGGGTCACTGGCGGTTGGCTGCTGACCGTGATCCGGCGGAGGCCGGACACTCACTCCTTTGAGGTGCTGCCCCGCCGGTGGGTGGTGGAGCGGACGTTGGCGTGGCTGGGCCGCTGCCGGCGCTTGAGCAAAGACTATGAAGCCCTACCGGAAACCAGCGAGGCTTGGGTTTATGTCGCCATGATCCATCTCATGCTCAAAAGACTCCAGCCAGCTTGAACCGGATTTCTCACACACCCTCTAAGGGAATGTGTCATCATTTTACCCACGGGCGTAAAGTTCGAAAAAAAATCTGAGGTGTTCGCTGGACCACAAGCCGAATTACTCCGACAATGAAAAAACGGCATGCCATAAAGCCTGCTTTTAGAATGGTGGCTGAAGCCCGGGATCGCCGCCGTCGCCGGGGACAAGGCTGCGGCCCGAGTTTATCGGTTCGGATCTGGGCCGTGGTTTCCGGGGAGTCATCCGCCGGGGCTGTGAAAGCCATTGAAGTCCCGCGCTGAGTTCCCTAACCTAAAGAATGATGAGGTGTTCGCCAGCCACACTGCAGAAGGCCTGGAAGGTAAGCCCGCGGCGGTTCCCTGAGGGCTGGCCTTCCCCGAACTGCAATTCCTTCGTTGACACTCAGAATTGAGAAAGCCACAATTGTGGCCATGATAGGGAGGCAGATCAGATTTCTCGGCACGGGGACGGCGCCGACCTTGGCCGTTATTTATCTGGCGGTCCTGATCGCCCTGGCAGCCTGCGGTGGGGAGCAGGCGTCTCCGGCAGCGGCCACCACGGTCCCCGCCGGACCCACGGCCACAACGGTTCCGTTACCGACGCCCGATCAGACCACCTTGGCGCAACCGGGGACGACCCAAGCTCCGACTGACACCCCGTCGCCGGAGTTGACACCCATTCCCATTGCCACACTCACACAAACACCCGCGTTGGAGCCGACGCAGGCATCCACCGCTTCCCCGACATTATCCCCGACTTCGACACCGCAACCGTCGGCCATTCCTACTCTAATCCCGACACCAGCACCTGAACCCACATCGATACCAGAGCCGACGTCAGTTCCTACGCCGGCGCCAAAGCCACCGGCCACACCGACCTCCGAGCCGAGGCCGACGGCCAGTCCAACTCCCAGTCCGACGGCCACCCCCACGCCCACACGGGCGCCCGCGACGGACCCAGCACTGAAGGGGTATGCCCCGATCCTGAAGGAGGCTGTGGCGGGGATGGACTTCGTCCGGGACGGGCTGAACGCCGAGGAGAAAAACATCCTGGACTGGGCCGACGGCCGGCTTTTCAGCAACCACGCCTTCCTGGCCAGCAAGTGGGGCCCGGACAACTGGCCTTCCGAAGTGAAGACCGCCTCGGTCCAGGCCATCCCCCTGCTGATGCTGGAAATCGACATTCAGAAGAAGCCCGATGGCAAGCACGTCGTCAACTGGAGGGTGGACAGCCTGGACCGGGTGCTGGACGACTTAGGGATTTACGAGGGTGTATGCGTCTCCTGTTACGGGAAGGATAATTATGCTTCGATAGATGAAGTCCGTAAGCATCAGTACCCTATTGTCAATGATCAAAAGCACGTTCACAGGGAAATGCTGAAGACTTTCGCCTATTTTGCAGAGGCTGATGGTGAAGGCATTCTGATGAGGAGTTTTACGGAGAATGCTGCCGATGACTTTGAAATGCTGTACAGGCGTGTTCTTCCAGTAGAGCAATTGTTTACTGATACTTCCTTTGCTTGGCAAAACAAGTCATTCATGTCGCAGATTACCTTGCCTGACGGAACCTTGGAGACCTTTCCGACCGTTGTCTACAAGGTCATTGGCGACGGGGCTACCCAGCGGGAGGCTGCGGAGCGGTGGTTTGGCCACATAAACAAGGCCCTGATTCATTTCACAGGGGGCACAAAGGAGTTCGCCAACCTGTTCAGGCCGTATTCCCAGACCCCATACACGCCGGAGCCGGGGTACATCCTTGTGGTTGGCGAAGCCGGCAGCCCATCGTCCACGGGGCTCACGGTGTCGGCGTTCCGGGCCATTGGCCTCAAGGCGGAGCAGTTCTACAGCCCCGAGAAGGGCAGGAGGACGGGAGCCGTTGAGATTGGCGGGAAGTGGTTCTACCACAATGGGAATATGCCTCTGACCATTGAATTGCCGATGTGTGTCTTTTTTGCACCATTGGAGGCGGTCGAGACCCATGAATATGATGAGCATTGCGGGTACAAGTGACCGTTGTTGCCACTAGAGACTATTGGGACCGAAGTTCGTTGGCAAGCGATCAGAGCTCTACGCTCAAGCTCCGCCTTGGTTTTCGCGGAGACGACTACGGATGTGGACGTAGTGGGTGAGGCTGTCCAGCAACGTTCCGGTCAGCCTCTCCCAACCGACACCCCGGTCCACTCATCGAAGGGCAGGTTGGTGGTCGTTTGCATGGAGCCCCACTCGTAGCGCTGCTTGAAGACCTCGAAGAGAAGTCCCGCCCCGGTGGGGGAAAGGGGGGAGAAGCCCAGTTCGTCGAATCTGAGGAGGTTACTGCTCCAGAAAATCGTTGGAGAATCGTCTCTTCAGGATGTTTTTGCGTCCGGATTCTTGAGATTGGGTTCTGCATTCCTGTCGATAGGCACGACATGACTCGATGTGCTTCTCTCTAGACGTGGTGCAGCGATTCCTTCCGGGTATCGCTAGTTCCGAGCAATCTTTGCATATGCCAAGTCCCTTGCGCCGTTTTAGGTCCTTGACCAGTAGGTGCGTTGATAATCTCCGAGGTCTCGGCGCTTAACTCGATGATCGTTTGGCTTAGATTGGTCGGGCGTTGCTTTGCCGAGCTTTTTGGCAATGGGCTTGCGGGTGCTTGATGGTCTTGCAGGTTTCCGTCCCCTGGTGGGGGGTTCCAGCTTGATGAAGAACCGGTATGTTCTGTCTTTCGGCAACACCAACGGGCGCACCTGGGGCGCAACATTCTACGTTCGGACAAGTGTGTTGACCCACGCAATGGGCTCTGGAATCCCTAAACTAACAAACGAAACGCAACAACTGGTCAAGGTGTTGGTATTGGAATCACAACGCGGCGGCCAGCACTACGGCAAGCGCTGCCTACGGCACGATCCCGGCCTTGAGCCAAGACCCCAAGAGCATTATCAGTAAGATTTGGGGTCGCCAGCGTGGAAGCCACCGCGGCGTTGGGGTTGTTATGCCGGCGATTTTAGTCAGCCTTGCGGCGGGGCCGGCCGAAACAGGACGGCCCCCGGAACAATAGGCTGAGATGTCTTGATTGTTGGCTCTGGGCGCGGCGGGTTAGTCGGCGGGGGTGGCGGTTTTCACCTGGTTTTTGAAGGTGGGCATCACCTCTTTGCCGAACCACTCCAGCTGCTCAAGTGTGCGCTTTTCCGACATGCCCATGGAGGTGCAGCCCACGTTGATTTCCTCCAAGCCGGGGTAGCGCTCTTGCAGAGCCATCAACTTTTCCGTGACCAACTCCGGCGGGCCGCAAACCCACTGGCCGGTGTTAATGGCGTCCTCCAAGGTGGGCAGGCCGGCGCCCCTGGCCTTGGAACGGTCTCCCATGGCGGTTATCTGCTCCGGGGTTAGAGAGCGGACGAAGCCCAACGCGCCAAACATTTTCATGTTTTCTTCGTAGACGCTGCGGATTTCCTCCTTGGCTTTCTCCTCGGAGTCGGCCAGGTGGATGGAGATCCCCACTATCAGGTCGGCGCCAAGCTCGGTCTCCCGGCCTGCTGCGGCGAGGGTGTCCTGCCACCGGGTGACGACCTCGTCGCCGGCTCCGCCGGAAGCCGCGCCGCCGCCCACTATGCCTTTGATGCCGTGCTTGACCATGAAATCCATGGCCCGTTGGCCGGCGCTGACTATGGGCTGCCAGCATTCCACCGGCAGGGTGCGGGGGCGGGGCACCAACGTCAAATTCTCCAACTCGTACCCCCGGTAGGGCACGTTGGGCGGAAGGTTGTAGTATTTGCCTTGGTGGGAAAATGTGTCGCTGTTGAAGGCCTTCAGGATTATTTCCACCTGCTCTTCAAACAACTCACGGTTGGCGTCGCTGTCGGTAATGGTGCTCGGCGCGCCGTAGGTGTCAACTTCGCGGGAGTGGTACCCCCGCCCCACGCCGAAAATAACCCGGCCGTTGGTAAGGATGTCGGCCGTAGCGAAGTCCTCGGCCAGGCGCAGTGGGTGCCACATGGGCGCAATGTTAAATCCGCAGCCGAATTTTATGTTTTTGGTCAGGTGCGCCAGGTGGACATAGACCATCAACAGGTTGGGAATGCACTCGTATCCTTCCCGCTGGAAATGGTGTTCGGCGGACCAGAAAGTGTCGTACCCCAATTCGTCCATCAACTGGGTGAAGGACACGCACTTGTCGAATGCAGTGGTCAGGTGTTGGTCGGAAAGCCACCGGTCGTTGACCGGAGTTCCTTCAAACCCAATGTCGTCCAGGTCAACGTTCCCGGCGAACAGGCTTCCGAATCTGGTAATCATCTAAATCCTCTCTGAAGCAACCTTGGCAGCAACCGCGGCCCAGCGTAACGTCTACGGGTCACGCCCATTTTAGCCCGGCGGAAACCCTTGTCAACTCGGGGGGCCGTTCCGGATCAGGTCTTGAAATTGGGCAGCACTTCGTTGGCGAACAATTCCATTTGTTGGAATAAACCTGCGGCGTCGGAGGTTAAAAACCCGAAGTTGAAATCCCGGACACCGGCGTCGACACGCTCTTCAATAGCTTTGATGCAGTCGTCGGGCGTGCCGGAAACACAAAGGGCCTGGGCAATGTCCTCAGCGCTGCGTTCTGCGGTAACGTATCGCTGGCCCACGTTGGCCACGGCCACGGCAAGCGCTTCCTCCCGGTTGGCGCCGATGGACGTGGGCTGGTTCAAACCCCAGTGGAATTCGGCCAGGTCACGGCCGGCTTCGGCTGCGAACTGCTCTATCGTTTCTCTGCTGGACTTCAACCGGCGCACGGTGAACAGGTAAGGGTACCAGCCGTCTCCCAAGACGGCGGCGCGGCGCATGGCGGCCTCGCTTCGGCCCGCCACCCAAATTGGAGGGTGAGGTTGTTGTTCCGGGAACGGGGCCAGGGTGACGTCGTTGAAATCGAAGAAGTCGCCGTGATGGGCCACCTTTTCTTCGGTCCACAGGCGTTTCATAACCCGGAGCATCTCATCGGTGCGGCGTCCCCTGGTCCGGATGGAAACTCCTACGGCGTCGAACTCCACCTTGGTGCCCCGCTGCCCGCTGATGCCAATGCCGAAGTCCAGCCGGCCCCCGGAAACGACGTCCACGGTAGACACCATCTTGGCCAACAGCACGGGATCGTACAGAGGAACGATGACAATTCCGGTCATGACCCGGATGGACCGGGTGGCTCCGGCGGCGGCGGCCATGGCGGGGAGGTTAAGGACCGTGGGCCGCGGGGGATTGCCGTCCATCAGGTGCTCGCCCATCGATATGCGGTCAAAGCCGAGGGACTCGGCCCGGCGGGCGAATTCGGCCACATCCCAATAACCCTCGACGCCCAGGCTGCAACCAAAGGTCAATTTTGGCGAAGTCATGAAATTGCTGCTCCTGACACGGGCGTCCCGCAAACCAAAGGTGTCCTAATATTCACCGTGGATTTCCATCCAGTGTGGATTACCAGCCGAAAGCGTAGCCGATGTTACCCTTGGGGGAAACACCGCCCTGGATGACTCCGCGTTCCTTGTCGAGGCGAATAGCCATGACCTTGCCGTTGGACCACGCATCGGTCATCTGTACCTGGTGCCCCCGCTTTCTCAATTCCTCTACCGCCTGGGGGGATACCCGGGACTCGGCGATGACCCTGGCGGGATAGGCCGGGCGGGGATAGAACGACGACGGAAAATGGACCGAGTGGACCGTGGGGGCATCCAGCGCCTCCTGGATGTCCATCCCGAATTCCACGTAATTCAAGAAAAACTGGGAGGTCCACTGCTCCTGGGCGTCTCCCCCCGGCGTGCCGAACACCATGAACGGCTCGCCGTCCCTGGTTACCAGAGTGGGGGTCAAGGTGGCCCGCGGCCGCTTGTGCGGGGCCAGGGCGTTGGGACGCTGGGGGTTCAGGTAGAACATCTGGCCGCGGGTCCCCAAAGGGAATCCCAGGCCGCGGATCACCGGGGAAGTCCCGATCCAACCGCCGGAAGGCGTGGATGCAACCATGTTTCCCTGGATGTCCACCGCGTCCAAATGGGTGGTGTCCCCGGTATGGGCATGGTCGAGCCCAAGGTCCTGAATTTGTCCCGCCGCCACGCCCAGGGCCAGCCGGTTGTCTTCAGCCACGCCCCGGAGGGCGTACTGGGGCACACCCTGTCCCAGGTCGCCGGGCCGCAATTGCTGGGACGCTTCCCATTCAATCATTTCTCGCCGCATTGACGCGTATTCTTTCGATAGCAGGGTATCCAGGGGGACCTGGTCGAATTCCGGGTCTCCGTAATAGGCCTCCCGGTCGGCGAAAGCCAGTTTTGTGGACTCTATGACGGTGTGGAGATAGGCCGACGAGTTGTGCCCCAAGCTCGGCAGATCGAGGCCTTCCACCACTCCCAGGATCTGGAGGAAAACCGGCCCCTGGGTCCAGGGCGGGCACTTGTGGACCTGGAGGCCCCGGTAATCGCAGCTCACCGGGGCTTCAACTGAGGCGCGCCATTCGGCCAGGTCCCCGTGAGACATCAAAGCGGCGTGGGCGCGGCCGCTGGCGTCTTCCACCGGGTTGTTGGTGGCGAATTCCAGGATGGCGTCGGCAATGGGGCCCTCGTAAAAGGCGTCCCTGGCGGCCTCAATCCCGGTGATTCTGCCCTTACCGTTCCCGCGAGCCTCGGCTTCGCACATGGTCCTCATTACCTGGGCGAGGTCCGGATTTCGGAAGACCTCGCCAATCTCGGGGACCCGGCCGTTGGGGCAGTAAATGTCCGCCGACGTGGGGTACAGGCTCATGAACCGCCCCACCATGGGCAGCAGGCGCTCGTGAAGCCGGGAGTAAACGCCAAACCCGTTTTCTGCCAACTCAATGGCCGGTTGGAGGACCTGCGACAGGCTCATGGTGCCGAACCGGGCTACGGCGGTGGCCCAAGTGTCGACGACCGCGGGAACGCAGGCGGGAAGGAATCCATCGCCAGGGATTAAATCTATGTTGTTCTCCCGGCACCAATCTATGGTGAAATCTTGAGGCGACCATCCCATACCGCTGATCGCGAACGTCTTGCCTTCTTTTGCGGAGTAGACCAAAGTTGGGGCCTCACCGCCGATGCCGTTGCTGGCGGGCTCCAGCACGTTCAGACAAAAGCACATGGCGGCGGCGGCGTCTATCGCGTTGCCGCCTTGCTCCATGATGCGGAAGCCGGCCGCCGTGGCCAGGTAGTGTCCCGACGTGACCACGCCGCGGGTGCCCATGACCACGGGTCTGGTAGTAAAGGCCGCCATACGATGTCCTCCAGGGAACCTGGTTCCCCGCAAACTTCGGCAACTCTCGGGCCGGGTATTGGCCGGGTGGTTAGTCTTGCGGCGTCCCGCTACGGAAACGCCGCTTTCGCCAAGTTCTTTATGGAGACGTGCCGAGGCCCAAGGCCTGAATGCCGGCCATTGAGGCGTCTTCGTCCTCCTGGGCGGTGCCGCCGCTGCCGCCGACAGCGCCGACCAATTCCCCGTCTCGATATACCGGGAGCGCACCCTGGCCGGGGATCATGTGTCCGCCTTCCATGGCCATCAGCCCTCGGAACACCGGCGCCAGGGCGTTTTCGGTAAGCTCGCCGCTGGGACGCCCGAAACATGAGGCGGCTACCGCCTTGGCCCGGGAAATGGGAGGGGTACGCCAGGATGCGCCGTCGGTCCGGAACATTGCGATCAGGTCCCCGCGGGGGTCAACTACGGAAACGCTCATCTTGGCGCCCATCGATTGCACTTTTGCCTTGGCGGCCACCAGAATCTGCTCTGCTTCTGCCAGGGTCAACGCTGCCATTGTTTATGCCTCCATAGACTATTGGTGGGGTTGCAGGCGTTATTCTAAGCGAGAAACCGGGCAATGGAAACAGGCGGGGTTCTTGGACGCCGAGGACGGGGAGGGGAGGCGGAGGGTGGGGCTGTGGGTTGGTTAAGGAGCCCAGACGTTGAAGTTCTTGAAACTGTGGGACGCATAATGGTCAGAAATGAGGTCCCCCATAGCTCTCACGGAGCCGGAATCCTGGTTGTGGGACAGGTCGAGTTTGTGCACGAGCCGGTCGTTGACAAAGAACCAGCCGGACTCTTCGATCGCGATTAACTGGAGATGATTTCTGTCCAGTAAGGTGTGAGTCAAGTAGTCTGCACCCATTCTGGTGTACTCTAGGTCCCCGGCACTACTGGTGTGGTGGAACCACCATCCTTCCCCATCCACGCCGATGACTTCGAGCCGATCTCGGATGGGATTGCGGATTACGAATCCGTAATCCCATGCCGTCCCTGGGGGACTATCAAAAACAGCTTCCACCATTAAATCGCGCGACTTCACGCTACTGTTATGCAGCCCGATGGACCCGGGTTTCTTTTCCAGTGCACCGTCAATGGGACCGTAGCGTCGGGCCAGACTACTGATTTTAAAATTCTCGAACCGGGTGACGGCCCCCGCCACTGCATGCCCCAAATATGCTCCGGTAATGACGGCAATGTCGCCGGATGCGATGACGTCCGAGAAGTCTAGCGTGGAGACGAAATCTCCATTCGCGAAAAGCCAGCCTCTTTCCCCGATGGCGACGATGCGCAAGTGGTTACGTCCTCCGGCGGTGGTGTCGAATCTGGGGATCGTTCCTCCTCCGATAATCTGATTCCGGGGGTTTGTCCCTTCACGCCAAGCCAGTGACCAGCGTTGGTTGCTGGTAACTATGGCTTGAAGGAATAAGTCAGAAGATCCGCGTCCGCTATCACGGATGATGAAGCCGTAGTCCCAAGAGTTGGTGGCGGCCGAGTATGGGTTGACGAAAGTAGCCTCTACGATCACGTCGGCAAATGTTACACCCGCATATTCGCTCTTGATGAAACTATCCGTCGGGTCGTGCTGCAGGTCACCGTTGATTGGGCCGAATCTGGCGGTCCTGCCACCGGAAGGTGTGGACGTGGGGCGAGCTTGGGTTGAGGTGATTGTAGGTTTGGGTGCGCCGGCCATAAGGTCGGGGATTCGTTGCCTCACAGTCTTGCTTGATATCGCGAAGCCCAACCCCTCGACTCCTATTTCGGAATATTTGAAGGTATTGATTCCCAAGATTTCCCCGGAAACCGAAAGCATCGGTCCGCCGCTGTTTCCGGGGTTTATGGCAGCGTCGGTCTGAATGACTTCGCTTTGACGTTTCGAGTCGTAGCGGATAGCGGAAACAATTCCCCGGGTTAGGGTGGCCTGTCCGGCGATACCAAGGGGGTATCCCAAAGCAAAGACTGCGTCACCTGGGTCAGGATGAGACGCATCACCTAAGGAAAGGGAATGAAAGGAATCGCAGCAGATGCTGACTATCGCCAGGTCTCGGATAGGATCGGAACCCAGCACAGTACCTCGATATGGGGTTGAGTCGTTGACAACCACGCGGACGAGGCTGGCTCCCTCTATCACGTGATGGTTGGTGATAACGAAACCGGTCTGGCCTTGCGTGTCGAAAATCGCTCCAGTGCCCGTGCTCAAGTTGGTCTGGATCTTGACTACCGCCGGCCTGACCCGGCTGATCATAGCGCTCAACGGCGGTGGCGATGGCGTTGCCGTGGGCCGCGGGGTTGGTGTTGGCGTGGCTGTCGGTTGGGGTGTGGCCGTGGGCTGCGGTGTGGCCGTCGCGGTCGGCCGCGGTGTTGCAGTGGGTTGGGGCGTTGGTGTTAGGGTCGGGTTCGGTTCGGGAGCAGGTGTAGGCGTAGGCGCGGAAGTGGGTGTAGGCGTGGCGGTTGGCGTGGGTGTGAGTGTCGGCATAGCCGCCCGCGTGGCCTCCATGCGCGCCTCCACCGTGGCATCAATGTCCGGCGTTGGCTTAGGTGTGGCAGTGGGCAGGGCCGCGGCCACGGCGGCCTGCACCGTGGCGCCAATGTCGGCGGTTGGCGTTGGTGGAGGGCTGGCGTTTTCTGCGCCACAGGCAACCAACACCAAGATAGCGACCGCCAGGAGCAGGAGGGCCGAGCTTTTCATCTCTTGAAAGCCTGTTGTTTTCTAAATCAGGACCGAAACGCGGACCACGTTAAGGGCCGAGGATGGTTTGGACACGAGTAGTTGGCGTCCCTTAATCCCGCGGGATCCCAAGTCATTATACGGAAGGTTAGGGGAGTGGATAGGCGTCCGGTGTCGGCGATTGATATCGAAATCCAGATTTATGGGTTGGACCAGCCAGGCCATCAGTCGGGAAGCAGCCGCGAAAAGCCGAGCGTGGCGGCCCCGCGGCGCCGGCGCCAAAAGGGGAGATTGGTGTGCCGGGGATTACGCGCAGGCGGCGCGGACGGCCCGGCACACCGCGGCCAGACGGGGGAAGTTGGTCACGTCGGAGCGGTAGCCGTTGGTGATATAGGCCATGGCCAGGCCGGATTCGGGGTCGGCCCAGCCGATGGAAGTTCCGGCGCCGCCGTGGCCGAAGGTGGTGCTGGTAGGAGGATCGTCGGGCGCGGACCTGGGGTCGCCCACCACCAACCCGAGGGAGCGCCGCACCTCCCGGTCGTTGGTCACGTCCAGGGCTTCAATTTGCACCTTGGTGACTTCGGCAACCGTTTCCGGGGCCAGGATTCGCGTCCCGTCCACGGAGCCTTGACCCTGCATCATGGCAAAGAATCTGCCCAGGTCTCGGGCCGTGGAAATCCCGCCGCCCGCCGGCTGCACCGCCCGGTGGGCCGCCGGCTGGTTGTAGGTGTATACCTGGCCGGGGCTGTCGCAGTCTTCCGTGGCATGAAGGCGGGACACCCGGTCCTCCAGGTCCTCGGGCAGCCCGATGTAGGTGTCCGACATGCCCAGCGGGACGGTCAACTCCTCCTGGAAAAATTGGCGGAAAGGACGCCCGTCGATGCGCTGAACCAACTCGGCAATCATCCATCCGAAGTTGCGGGCGTGATAGGCCAGGACCGTTCCGGGTTGGTAGATGGGCCGGGTTTGCTCCAGCGCCCGGACGATGGCGTCCCAATCGCTCCATTGGTCCAGCGTGATTTCCTGAGGCGTGTCCGGGAACCCGCCCTGGTGGTTCAGGATGTGGCGGATCGTCACGGTTTCTTTGCCATTTTGGGCAAACCCGGGCCAGTATTTTGCTACCCGATCGTCCCACTGGAATTTGCCGCGCTCCCATAGGATGTAGAGACAGGAGGCCGCCAGGGGTTTGGTAGAGGAGAACAGCACGAACATGGTGTTCTGGGTCACCGGCTTCCCCGTCTCATCGTTGGCCTGCCCCCCAACTAGGTCCAGGACCAGATTTCCGTGCCGGTAAACGGCTAGGGCGGCTCCGGGATGCAACCCCTTGGCGATCTGATCCTGGAAAAGCTCCCGAACGTCTTCCAAAGCCTTTGGGTCCATCTGAGAGCTGCTAGGGGCTAATGCCATAGTGTCTCCTCGTTATGGGAGCGGCAGCTCCGCCGCGTTTTCTGGGTAACCTGGCCGGGTTATTGGGCCGACATCAGGCTACGCTGCCTCGTAGGCCTGCAGCTGTATCTCCTTCAGGGCGGGAATCACTTCCTTGCCCAGAAGCTCGATGGACCGCATGCAGTCCTCGTGGGTCATGGGGCCCTCGTTGCCGTAAATCAATAGGTAGCCGGGGTTGAGCTTCTCCACCACCCAGGTCAACTGTTCGATCACCGTCTCCGGGGTACCGACGATGATGGTCCTGGCGTTCTGTTGAAGCTCGTAGGACTGGGGATCTCCGGCGTTGCCGGCGAAAACGCCGCTGGGACGGCTGCGCTTGATCCGGAGGGCCTCCCGTGACTGATAGCCCGGCGGGTCGATGTGCTCCCGTGGACCGCGTTGACGGTGTCCCTCGGTCCACACGAAATTCCGGCCGATCTCCTGGGCCTTTTCGTCGGTGTCGGCAACCAGGACCTTGAGCAGGTAGCCGAAATGCTCGGGGCCGGGTTGATAGCCGGCTTCCAGGGCGGTGTCGATGTAGATATTCTTGAGCCATTCGGTGGTTTCCATCACCGCGCCTAAGTTCATGTACGGATGGCCGTTTTTCGCCGCCCATACCACGCTTTCCGGGCTGCCGGTGCCTGGGAACCAGATGTCGGGCCGGGGTTTCTGCATGGGCAATACCCACGGATTGACCACCCGATGATGGTAGTACTTCCCCTCGTACCGGAAGGGTCCCGGCTGGGTCCAGCACTTCACAATCAGGTCGTGTGCTTCTTCGAACCGTTCCCGGTTTTCCGTGGGGTCGATGCCGCCCTGGAGGCTCTCCACGGCGCCGCCGCGAACGAAACCGGAGATGATCCTGCCGCCGGATAGGCAGTCCAACATTGCTATCTCTTCGGCCATTCGGATGGGGTCGTTGATAGCGATTACGTTGCCCAGGATGGCGATCTTGGCCTTCTTGGTGACCTTGGAGATAATCGCGGCGTCCAGGTTGACTGCGGGCTTACCGCACCAGTACGCCGCGTGGTGCTCGTTGGTCATGATCCCGTCGAAGCCCACTTCGTCGGCCAGGGCATACTGGTCGTGGTACTCGTTATAAAGGAGGTGGGCCTTGGCGGGGTCGAAGAACGTATTGGGGAATCCCAACCGTCCCGAGTCGAATTGCTCCAATTGGGCGTCGCTGACGTAGCCCTGGGGTTGCTCGGAAAACCAGTAAACTTCCACTTTGTCTTTGGGGCGGGCTAGTTGGTCAACCATGTCGTCCTCCTGGGGAGTTAATCTGCAACGGATGGCCCCCCGAATTGGCCAGAGCCACGGGATTTCTCAATTGAAGGGCAAACCAACGGGATATATCTGGGAGTTTGAACCACGGGCCATTATAAAGTTATGCCCCAGCGTAGACAAGCCGCAGGGCGACGCAACCAGTGCCTTTCAATTGTCCCCCGTCATTTGTATGTTGCGAATGTCCCACGAATGGGCCAAGACGGTTATGCCAACCAAGACGCGCCGGGTGGACCGGTCGACGTTCCACCTGGGCCATTCCTGCAAACCCGCATCAGGTTGGATGGGACAAAGGGCTCTGGATTCCCGCTGAGGCGAGAATGACGGGAGTAGGGGACAAAAATCACTCTGGACTCCCGCTGCGGCGAGAGTGACGGTGGGGCGTGGATAGGCGTCTATCGTGGGCTAACCTTGGGCAACCTGTCGATTCAATGTCCTTGCTAGTAGGGCAGCCGTGTATCGGGATTGTCCTGGATATAGTGGGCCTGCCGAACGCCGAAATCTTCTTGGATCTGCACGGTGAGGCCGCCGTCCACGACCAGAGCGTGACCGGTGATGAACGAGGCCTCCTCCGAACTTAGGAACACAATGGCGTTGGCTACGTCGGCCGGCCGGCCGACCTTTCTCAAGGGGTATTGGTCCGCAAGAAAGCGCGCCCCTGACGGATTTTCCTGCGCGGCGGCGAGGATGCGTTCGGTGGCGATGTGCCCGGGGCAGATCGCGTTTACCCTGATGCCCATTGGCCCGAAGTCGGTCGCCATCTGGCGAGTCACGCCGATGACCGCCGACTTACCCGCCTCGTAGACCAGCTTTCCGGGGGCCGTTAGCAGGCCATGCACCGACGAGATGTTGACGATGCTGCCGGCTCCGGTCTTCCGCATCTCGGGCACCGCGTACTTGGCGCCGAGGAAGATGGATTTCACCAGCATGCCCATTCCGACGTCCCATTCCTCTTCCGAGACGTCCAGCGCAGTGCCGCCGCCGGTGCCGTGGGCCGGGCTGTATGCGTTGTTCACCAGCACGTCCACTCTCCCCCACAGATGCGAGGCTCTCTCGATCATAGCCCGGATGTTTTCATGCTTGCCCAGGTCGGCTCCGAAGGTCTCGGCCGTGCCCCCTGCCTTGCGAACCGTCTCAACGTTGGCCTCAGCGGTGCTCACGTCGATATCGGCAATCAGGACCTTGGCCCCCTCCTCAGCTAGCCGCCTTGATGCAGCGCCGCCAATGCCCTGTGCGCCTCCGGTGACGATCGCCACCTGGCCATCCAATCTCCCCATTGCACACATCCTTGCGTGACCGGGCTACGGGACGTTGCGTCCGCTCCGGGTATCTGAAAACGGTATGCTTTGTGCGAAATTCGGTAGCCCATTATAACCCACGCATAATTTGTCACGCGCCGCAATGCGAGGCGTCGGAGGGCCGTTTGGTTGTCCCCTGTCTTGCTCGCCTCGTCTGGATTACGTTCCATTCACCACAGACAACCCGGAGAACGCAGAAGTCTTTGGGGCAGTAGGCCAAATCCAAAAAACTCCGTGCTCTCTGCGCTCTCTATGGCAAAAAGGACTCTGGGTTAACGCGGGGCTAGGATGGCAATGGGTAATGAAGGGCTACGGAGGCGCCGACCGGCGGCCGGCTGCTTGGGGAAGGGAAATGGGCGTTGGCTAATCGGGAATGGACTGGAGGAATTCTTCGATGGCCTGGTTGACCTGCCGTGGTTGTTCCGCGGCCGGGAAGTGTCCCGCTTGGGACAGCTTCAGATACCGGGATCCGGGCACCGCCTGGTGAATTTCCAGTTCGTACTCGGGCGGGGCGCCCGGGTCGTTCACGCCCCGAATCAGCAGCAGCGGAGCCCGCAGCGAGTCAATTCTGTCTCGAACGTCAAATTCGTCGATAGTGACCAGGTCCCGGTACTGGGAGATTGGCCCGACTTTGACGTGGCACTCCATTAGATGCTCCCTCAGTTCCGGTTCGACAAACATCATGGCATGGCGTTGGAACTCCAGCCATTCCTGGTACACCTGGGGGTCTTTGGCGGCGTCGAGACGCATGTCGAGCGTCCCTGGTGCCCGCACTTTGGGGCGCATGGCCACGGTCATCAGCACCAGGGCTTTGACTTCTTCAGGGTAGTCGAGAGCGTATTGCAGACCGATGCTGGCCCCTAGGGTGAATCCCACCAGCACCAGGTCTTTGGGCCGGTTTTGGGACCAGAGCCAGCCACGGACCCATTCGGTGTACCGGGCCACGTCGGCGCATGGCTCGCCTTCCAGGTGCCCCGGCAGGGTGGGCGCCAAACTTCCGGGGAAATGCTCCAGTTGGTTTACATATGAATCGGCGCAGCCGCCCGCGCCAGGACCGTGGATGAATACGAATTGACTCATAATGCCGCCATTCTAGGCAGGGCGTCCAGGGACGGTCAAGAGGCGATACAGTTAAGGCCCGCTCTCGCCACTGCCCGCGCCATGCCGAAGGGGGACTCCTGCCAGCCGAGCCCGCTCGGCGTCGTCAACTTGACAACCCTGCTGATCCCGGCTGGTTCAAGGTTCTTTAAGAGCCTTTTATTCTGGGCTGCGTTGCCTTACGGGCAGCGCTCCATGGCTTTCGTGTAAACCGGCCGCCCAGGCCACGCTCTATCTCTCGCCACTTCCGCTCTTCTTCAATGGTGATGAATGTTACCGCCTCGCCAGCGCGGCCCATGCGGCCGGTCCGTCCAACCCGGTGAGTGAACAATTGCGTCGAGTCCGGCAGGTCATAGTTGATCACCCGGCCAATGCCTTCGATGTCCAATCCCCTCGCGGCTACGTTGGTCGCCACCAGGATCGGCGCTGAGCCCGACCGGAAGTCCTTCATCACGCGTTCCCGTGCGACTTGGCTGAGATTTCCCTGCAGCGCTCCTACCGGATATCCCGAAGCTGCAAGCTGCTGTGCCAGGTGCTTGACGCCGTGCTTGGTCTTGCCAAAAACTAGAACCGGGGCGCCTTCCCGTTGGTCCAATAGTGTTTGGAGAGCCGCCAACTTATCGCTTTTCTGGATGGTATAGATCAGGTGCTCCACAGTAGGCGGGGCCTGCAATCTCGCGTCCAGTGCTACAGTGACCGGTTCGCGCATGTGCTTCGCGGAGGTTTTGGCAACCCAGCTAGGCATCGTTGCAGAGAAGAGCGCCGTCTGTCGCTCGGGAGGTGTGCGGTCAAGAATTGCTTCGACGTCTTGGGTAAAACCCCGGTCAAGCATTTCGTCGGCTTCATCCAGCACCAGAAAACGGACTGCCTGAAGGTCCAGGGTGCCTTGCCGCAGATGGTCCAGGGTGCGCCCCGGAGTCCCGATGATGATGTGGGAACCGTTCCTTAACGCCGTATACTCCGGCCTCAGCGACCGGCCGCCGTATAGAAGCGTCACGCGCAATTTCTGTGGCGAAGCCAAGGCCTCCACAACTCCAGCCACCTGGATGGCCAGCTCGCGGGTGGGCACCAGCACAAGGGCTTGGACCCTCCGCACCGACGGGTCGCACTTCTCGGCTAGGGGCACCGCAAACGCCAGAGTCTTGCCGGAACCCGTCCGCGCTTGCCCCTTCAGGTCCAGTCCCTCCAGGAGATGAGGGATAGCTTTCTCCTGAATAGGCGTGGGTTGGGAAATGTTCATCCGGGATATTGCTGCCCGCGTAGAGTCTTTCAAAGGCATTTCGGAAAATACGGGACCGCTGCCGTATACGGTATCAACAGGGGTTTCGTTTTGAACAAACGGCTCATTGACGGGTTGGTTGAACGCCGGGGCAGGGCCGCCACGGCGTTCACTGAAGCAGGAGCGGCAGTAAACCGGCTTGCCTGACGTCGGCATGAAGGGGACGGTTGTGGGCGTGCCGCAGTCAGCGCAAATCACCTGGTGGGGGTTGGTCCGGTTGGGCCGTGCAGCGTCGGGTTGGGATCTGTCGGGCCGTATCCCGCTGGGTGACGTTCTGTTGGGTTGCACACGGTTGGGTTGTGTCCGGTTGAGTTGTCCGCGATTGGATCGTGCATGGTTGGGCTGTGTGCGGGAAGATAAACGCGCGCGCGTGGAAAGAGGTCTTACAGGCATAGGGGAACAGACTCCTTGGTCCAAAGTGGAAAACTACGGTGAATAAGACGAGAGAGGGAGAGACGAAGGTCCGTTGATGTGAGGAACCTAGGTGCAGTAATCAAACGTGTTTATTCAATGAGCGTCCATTGTATCAAATAAACAGCTACGCAGTGCAACAAATCACCGACGTGCTGGCGATGTCAACGTAATCCTAGGTCGAACCGTCGCCGCGATTGGGTTGCAATCCATTCACCACTGAGAACACAGAGATTCTAGGGCCGATAGGCCAAATCCGAAAAAACTCCCCGTCCTCTTTCCTCTTTGTGGTGAATGGGGTTTTGCCCGGGCTGCTTGGTGGGTATCTCTGGCTACGTGTTGGCACCCTTCACCTGGCTGATGTTCACCACCTGCGCTCCGGCGGATTTGGCGAAGGTTTCGGCGGTGGCGGGGTGGCAGGTAAAGACTAAGATCTGGTTGGTTTTGGAGAGCCTTGCGAAGGACTCCGCGGCCAGGTGGGCCCGCTCCGGGTCGAAGTTGACCAGCGCCTCATCGACAACGACCGGCAGCCGCTCCGCGTGTTCGCCGAACTCCCGGATCAGGCCGAACCGCAGCGCCAGGTAGAGCTGCTCCCGGGTGCCCCGGCTCAGTTCCGAGGGCTGCCGGTGGCCGCCGGTGGCATCGGTCACCGATATAGTCTGCTCCCCAAGAGGCGCGTACAGCCCGGTGTACCTCTGCCCGGTGACAGTGGAAAAGAATTCCTGGGCGTGGCGGATCACGCTGGGCTGGCGTTCCCGCTCGAATTTGTACCGCGTTTTTTCCAACAGCGACTCCGCGATGGTGAGCCGCGACCACTCGCGGGCCTGCTCTTGCAGTTGTTCCAGCAGGGTGTTCCGGCGGGTGCGCAGGGCGGATGATTCTTGCTCGCCGGTCAATTGCGCCAACTCGTTGTCGATGCCGCCCCGCTCTTCTCGCAACGCATTGCATTGGGCGTCCACCTCTGTTTGCCTGTCTGACAACCGCTCAGATTCCTCCGCAAGTTGGCCTGGGTCGGAGTTGGCCAATGATTCACGGAAAGCGTCGAACTTGTCGTTGGGGCCGCTGATACGCTCCAGGCTGCGGAGATGTTCGTCGCGCTGCCGTTCCAATTCCTGGCGGTCCTCGTGCATCCGCACCCGGCGTCGGAAATCCTCGGCGCCGGCGGCGCCGCCAGCCGTCATCAAAGCGTCGATCTCTAACGCAACCTGCTTCAGGCGCTCCTCCTGCCGTTCCAACAGGAGCCGGCTTTCCTTCTCCCGCTCCTTGGCCCGCTCCCGGTCAGAGACGCTGGTCCGGGTTTCGTCCAAACTCTTGATGAGCTCGTCGGCCGCGGCCGCCAGTTGCCGCTGGTCGGCCGGGTCAAGTTTAATGCCGTGGCGGACGGCCAGGGGCTGCACCCGCTCCCGGAATTCGTCTATGTCGTGCTCGATAGCCGCCACCCGGCCGCCCATGCGCTGGGCCTCGGCCAGGGAAGAGCGGGTCAGATCAACGCGGGGCAGGAATGTGGTCATCGTGTCCGCGGTCAACGTTTCGTTGAGGCCGCGGTCCCGCAGCCATTGCCGCCATTCCTGATTTGATTCCTGCGCGGCCGTTTCCGCCACTTCGTGCTCCGCGGCGGTGGCTTCGACGCGCTCTTGCTGCAACTTCTCCCGCTGGGACGTTTCCTCAACCCGCGCCGTGGCGGCAGTCCAGGCGTCCAGCGTCTGCCGGGCGGATGCCAGATGCGCCTCCACGGTGTCCAGATCGGAGGCGTTGGGCTGCTCGGTTAATTCCAGCGCTGCCGCCGATTCCAGCAAAATCTGCCGGGCAGCATTGGCTGCGGCTTCCGCTTGAGCAGTCTGTTGGCCCAGCGGTGCAACCATCGGCAACGGGGCAACTGAAGGGCGTGTCTTCCCCAAGAACAAGAGAGCGGCGACCGTTGCCAGGGGCGCTAGTCCGCCGACGATGCCCAAAGGCAAAGCTGCTCCGCCAACTAATATCCCGGCTGCAATCAGCGCAACCCCAACCAGTCCCAGCACGATTAGCAATGCGAAATTGGGCCGTCCCGACGACGCCCTCTCCGGGCCGCTGCTGCCGGCCACCAGGTTTAGCTGGTCGCGCAGGGACTCGTGCCTTAGGCGCTCCCTTTCATAGTCCCCCAGCCGGCCCCGGCACGCCCGCAGGGCATCCTGCCGTTCCGTCAACGCCTTAGCGTCCAACGGCGGCGGCTTCGGAGGCAACTTCTCCAGGGCTTGCCGCGCTTCCGTTTGAAAGCCTTCAAGCGCCAAACGGCTCTGCTCCAGCCGCAGTTGGGTTTGTTGGGAGCCGTCCAGACCATCGGATAGCTGCTGTTTCCAGCGGAGCACCTGATCGCGGACAACGATCGAGGTGTCGAAGGCTTGCAATTCCGCTGTGCCCCATCGGTGGCCGAGTTCCTCCAGGTTTTTGTCAAAAACGGCTTTCAGCCCCCGCAGTTCCGCTTGCCGCTCCGGCAAATCGTGGATCGAACCATCGAAACTGCTGCGGGCCCGGCGGATGTGTTCGATACTGCCTGCGTCATCGAGCAGGTTTTCGCCCGGTATTTCGACGGAGGCAGCTTCCCCGTCCAGCCGCACCTGTTCGGCGGCATCTTTCAGGTCTTCATTGCCCTGCCGGCCCCGTTCTTCCAGGCTTTCCAGGCGGGCGATTGGGTTCTCCGGGAACTGCTCGAATCGAGGAATTTCCCCGAGCCGCGTTTCGCAGTCCGTCAACGCCAGCCAGTCGTCCCACCCGTTTTGCAGGCCGGTGATTTCGGTCCGGCGGGCGTTAAGCTGGGAAAGCTCCGCGTTGGATTCGGCCAACTCCTGCGAAATCTCGTCCTGTCGGCTGACAAGGCGGCGGTACTCATCCGCGTTGCCCAGCACTGCTTGCAATTGTTGGTCTATGCTTGCCAGGTCACGCAGCGATTCAGCGATTTTCTGTGCGCTGCCCCCAGGGAGAAAGAGCTTTCTCTTCCGGTCTGCCAATGCTCGGGCGAAATCGGGCAGTTTCGAAACGCCCAACCCGGCGCTGTAGATGCGGTCGGCGATTCCGGTATCCTTCATCAGACCTTCGCTCTGGAGTTCGTCCAGACTGAACGCGAACACGTTCCTGAACAGGTCCGGCGTGGCCTGCCCGGTGAGCCGGGGCAGGGTGGTCGCTACGTCCAAAGGCTCACCCGCGCCAGTCAAGAGGGATGGCACACCGCCGCGGGCTCCGGCGAATCGCTCCAATATGTAGAGCACTCCTGCGTCGTCGGAAAACCGGATGCGGCCGCCGTGTCGCCCGCCGGCGAGAGGCGGGTAGTGTTCGGTGCGGCCCCGCGTTGGGAATCCGAATAGAATGGCGCGCACAAAGGCTAACAGGGTGCTCTTGCCCGCTTCGTTGGGGCCGTAGAAAACGGTTACCGGTTCGGAGATTCCTATCGTTTGCTGGTGGAATCTCCCGAAGCCGTCCAGGTAAAGCTCTTCCAGCCTCATGCCTCGTCCTCGTCACCCGCTAGTTCAGCCAGGCATTCCGCTTCGGCGGCGGTTAATATTTCCAGGAGTTCCGGGCCCTCGGGCAGCAAGCCGCCCAGATAACGCCGGGCCCGGTTGGCGCCATACAGTTCTTGCAACGATTTCCCCAATTCGGCAAGGCCGTCGGGATTTCCCCGCAACTCTGTGCAGAGGCGCGCCAGGTCTCCAGTGAAATCCTCGCGCCGGGCCGCCTGCTCCCGGTCGACCGGCGAGGCGGTATCCAACTGGATCCGCTCGCACCACAACCAGGGGTGGGAATTGGCGTAGCGGCTGTTAAGCTGCTCCAACAGGTCATCCACCGTCCCTTCGCGACGCAGCCAGCGGTGCATTGTCCCCCGTCCCGTCAGCGCCAGCCGGAACACCACCGGACGCCCGTCGGATGCTTCCAGGACGGACTCGGCCCGGTCACCTATGGCGTCGATCAGCGCCTGCTCTGTTTCCAGCCCGGCAATGTCCAGCGAAAGCGTCTCCCATCGCACCACGTCCACGGCGTGGAATTCCAGCCGCGGGGGGCCGGAGTCTTCAGCTTCCACTAGGTAGACGCCGCGGGCGCCGGTTTCGGCGGGATGGCGGCCCTGGGGGTTGCCTGGGTAGACCACGGCCGGCCCTTGCTCTCGCAGCACCTGCCGCGTATGGACGTGGCCCAACGCCCAGTAATCGATAGAGGCGGTTTCGAGGTCGGCGACCGAGCAGGGGGAATAGGAGTCGTGGTTGGGGTCGCCGCCGACGTTGGCGTGGAGCAGGCCGACCTTGAAGCCGCTGCCGGACACTACCTGGCGAAAGAGTGGCGACAGGTTTTCACGGATTTCACGCCGGGGATAGCTGATTCCGTACAGAGTGGCTCGCTCCGGCTCATCCGGAAACACCGGCTCGGCGGTCACGTCGGGGCCGAATCGCACGCATCCCGCCGGCAGGTCCAGCCGCGCCTCCCAGCCGTCCAGCGGGTCGTGGTTGCCGTGACAGATGAAGGAACGGATGCCGGCCGAGTCAAGTTGCTTCAGCCCATCCACAAACTTCAACTGCGCTCGCAGGCTGCGGTCGGCCCCATCGTACACATCGCCGGCCACCAGAAGCGCGTCGACCTGTTCCCGAACGCAAAGGTTGATGATGTTTTCAAATGCGTCGAAGGTGGCGCGGTGAAGCGTTTGGGCTACATATTCCGGGGCTTGGCTGCGAATGCCCCGGAAGGGGCTGTCCAAGTGCAGGTCGGCGGCGTGTACGAACCGGAGCTTCGGCATAAAAATTCGTTCCAACGTTCAACAAGATTGAGAAGATAGCGGGTGATACTTTTGCCCGTCCGAAACAGGCCGCGCTAATGGGATACCATTTCCTAGACCCAGCGCTTTTCGCCGGGGGCCAGGGGCCCGCTCCCGCGGCGGCATTGTCGCTTCGGAGATGCGAGTTTCCCATAGGTCTCAACAAAATGCCATCGCCCGGTAAGCGTCAATTTACATCGTCCTTGCCGTGACTGGAATCCAGAGAATGTTTTTTTTAAGAACCGGGCTTTCCCAACTGGACGGGCCGCGGAAGAGGCGGGAGACGCCCTCAATTTCCGAACCACGTTGAACCACTGAAAGGACCCTGGATTCTCGTCCCAACTGGAAAGACGGGAGGGGCTGCGGCGGAAATCACTGGGTTGGGACACTATGAGAGCATGGAAACTCGGTAGTTTTTGGTGGTGTGAGCGCCTGAAGTTTAAGGTAGAGTACCCTTACAAAGGAGCCGTCATGTCCCATCCTCAAGCAACCGCACCTGACGCGGACTCGCTCCGCAGCCAAGAGGATAAGTCCCAAGAGGGACAGTCGAAGGGTGCCGCGCAGCGCGGTACCTGCGTCAACCGAGATGCAGGTTGCCCGGCGGCATCCTCCGGCCCCCCGATGCACCCATGATTTTCGGCAGGCCTGTACGAGTTACCGACGGCGTGTTTCAAATCCGGGCCATCGGCGCCCGGGTAACGCTGCTGATCGAAAACGATGAGGCGCTTCTGGTCGATGCAGGGTTGCGTGGCAGCCGGAGCGCAATAGCGGGCGGGTTCAAGGCTCTTGGCTTTTCTCTTGACCAGTTGGCGCGGGTTGTGGTCACCCACGCCCACCCGGACCATTCCGGCGGTCTCGGTGAACTCGTCGGCAGCAGGAGGATCTCGGTGGCCGCACATCGGCTGGAGGCGGGGATTATCGCTGGCGACGCTCCCCTGCCCAACCCGCTGCAAAACGGAATGTTGGCAATGATGGCACAGCCCCTGCTCACCACGCTCAACGGAGACCCCGTCCCCGTCGAACCACTCGAGGACGGTGAAGTCATCCCGTTCGGGACCGATGTACGTGTGGTACAAGTTCCGGGACACACGGAAGGCAGCATCGCCATTTACCTGCCGGAGAAAGGGACTATCATTGTCGGAGACGCTCTCCAGTACAAGTTCGCCCGGAGGCTCAGCCCACCTGCTGCCGGGGTAACCCAGCGACCCCAGCAGGCGATGCGTTCCCTCGAGAAGCTCCTGGAGTTGGACTTCAGTATCATGTGCTTCGGGCACTTTCCTCCGATGCGGGACAATCCCAAAGCGGCCCTTCGGAGGCTGATCGAGCAACAGGAGTCCGGCCGGACGCCGGTCTGACGTTATGGACGTAGGCATTGCCACCCGGTTGGCGCACTCGCCGCCGCTCAATTTCCAACTAAATGGACAGTTCACGCCAACCAGGAGGTAATCATGGCACGGACTAGTACCGCCGGCGCCCCGGTGGGTGACACCGTGGTCAGCTTTCTTCGTGGAGCAGTGGAAAGACACGGACCACGGGACGCCCTCCTGTTCAAGCCGGCGTTTCGATACCTTCGTTGGTCCTACTCCCGGCTATGGAATGAGTCCGGCCAGGTCTCTACCATGCTCCAGCGCCGCGGCTTGGTCAAGGGAGACCAGGTCATCCTCTGGGGCCCCAACTCGCCTCACTGGGCGCTCATCCTGTTCGGTTGCATGCGGGCCGGCATCACCCTGGTCCCGTTAGACCTTCGCAGCGCCCCCGATTACGTCGAGCGGGTGGTGTCAAAGACCTCGCCAAAGCTGGCCTTCACGTCCCGGTTTACCCCGAAAGGCGAGGTGGAACTGGGAGTTCCCGAGATAGCATTCGAAGATCTGGAAGCGGCCATCGCCGGTTTGCCCGAGCCGGAGGACGTGCCCATTGATCCGGACGACCTTGCCGAGATCATGTTCACGTCCGGTACGACGGGCGACCCCAAGGGCGTGATGATTACCCACCGTAACCTGACCGCAAACATAAAGGGAGTGTCTCAATACATCTCTTGCCGGCCCTCGGCCAGGCTCCTTTCAATCCTTCCGCTGAGTCACATGTACGAGCAAATGGGAGGGTTGTTCCTGGTCTTGTACTCAGGGGCCAGCGTCACCTATCCGACCAGCCGCCAGCCGACGGTCCTGGCCCGGACAATGCGTGAGCGCAAGGTCACAATCATGCTGCTGGTTCCCCAGGGATTGGAGCTGCTAATGAACGGAATCGAGCGCGAGGTGAAACGCCAGGGCAAAGAGGCCCTGTGGAACAAACTCCTCCAGGTAGCCGGCCGAACGCCGTTTGGGCTGCGGCGGCATCTGTTCCGTCGCGTCCACAAGCAATTCGGCGGCAAGCTCGACTTCATAGTGTCCGGTGGGGCGGCCCTTGACCCCGACCTTGGAAGGAAATGGGAGCTGCTCGGAGTAAAAATCGTTCAGGGGTACGGGACCACCGAGGCATCACCGGTCATCAGCAATCACAGCATTTGGGAAAGGCGGCTGGACTCAAACGGCCGCCCACTGCCAAACGTAGAGGTCAAAATCAGCGACGCCGGTGAGGTCCTGGCGCGCGGGGACAGCATCACTCCGGGTTACTGGAACGCACCTGAAGAGACCGCGGAGTCCTTTGACGGCGACTGGTACAAGACAGGCGACCTGGGATATTTCGACGAGGATGGATTTTTGCACATCCAGGGCCGGATCAAAGACATGATCGTGCTGCCCAGCGGCCAGAATGTCTACCCGGAGGACATCCAGGCGGTGCTGACGAAGCACCCGAACGTTACCGATGCAACCGTGGTGGGCCTGACGAGGGATTCATCGGTCGAAGTCCATGCGGCATTGATCCTGGACGACCCAAATTTGGCCCAGGAAGCCGTCGCATGGACCAACGGGCAGTTGGCCGAACAGCAGCGGATCAGGGGATTCACGGTATGGCCGGACGAGGACTTCCCGCGGACCCACACTCTCAAGGTAAAGAAACGGATTGTAATCGATACGATTCTCGGCAAGATACAGCCGGTCGGCCCGGCCGAAATGAACCGCAGCGGCTCGCCGGGCGCGGCAAGGGGATTGGTGGACATTGTCGCTGATATGAGCAGGCGAAGCGTCGAGGAGATTAAGGACGACGCAACCCTCGGCGACGACCTCGATCTCGACTCTCTCGGACGCGTCGAATTGCTGTCGGCAATAGAAACGGAACTCGGCGTCTACCTGGATGAAAGCCAATTGGGGCCGGAGACAACGGTCCGGCAGCTATCCGATTTGATCGAAGAGGGTTCGAAGAATCCCCCAATGATGAGCTTTCCGGGATGGGGCATGCACTGGTGGTGCCGTATGCTCCGGGGTTTTCTGCAACGGGCGGTCGTCTTCCCGTTGGTCAGCATTCCTTATCGACTGAAGGTAACGGGTCGGGAGCAACTGGAAGGCATAACCGGGCCGGCGCTGTTTGCGTCGAACCACAATCTTGGGCTGGACAACCCCCTGATCATCAAGGCCGTACCCCTCAAGTGGCGTCGCCGCATGGCGGTCGCCGGGGCCGCCGACCTCTGGCGAAATCCGACGTGGTGGATCATGAACCCGCTGTTGGGCAACGGCTTTCCCGTGGCCAAGGAAGGAGCAGTCCGGCCCAGCCTGGAGAACATGGGCAAGATAATGGACAACGGTTGGTCGGTGTTGATCTATCCGGAGGGGGAACTCACCGTGGGAGGGCCGATCAAGCCCTTTATGAACGGGACCGGCCTCGTTGCTGTCGAGGGGCAGATTCCCGTCGTCCCGCTCCGATTACACATCAACAGCCTGGGCTTCCCGGCGAGATTCCCCATCCTCAGACGGGGAAACGTAGAGGTGCGCTTGGGAGAGCCGATCACCTTTTCACCCGGAACGGACTACCAGGACGCAACATCGGCCATCGAGAACGCAGTCAAGTCCCTGTAACCCTGGCCGCGGCGCGCGGCGTCGCCCCGAAACGTATTGCAGGACTTGGAAGGGCGAGTGATACACTTGGCAGACTGCCATCGCATGTCCGGCTTAATCCTTACGGGAGCTGAATCATGATTATCGACACTCACACTCACGTGGTCAGCAGCGACAAGGTCAAGCACCCTCTCGACCCCGAAGCTCGGGGATGGTCCACCGAGGTTAGCAACGACGTCGAGGACCTGATCGCGGAGATGGACCTGGCCGGCGTGGATGCTGCCACGCTGGTGCAGCCCAACGGCACCTACGGCCTCGATAACACCTACCAGTGCGACGGCGCCAACCAGTACGCACCGCGCACGGTGTCCGTTGGTATCCTGGACCCGGCCGCGCCCGATGCCGCGGACAAGCTCTCCTACTGGGTGAACGAGCATGGCATGAAGGGCGTCCGCCTCCAAAGCCAGGCCGAGCCGGACGATCCCCGCTGCGACACCCTGTGGCAGCGCGCCGAAAGCCTCGGCGTCCCAATTTCAATCGGCGGCGGCGGCCAGCCTGAGAAAGTCGACCGCATGCGGAACGTGGGAGCGCGGCACCCCAACGTCCTGTTTGCCCCGGACCACTTCGCCGGTTGGAGCGGTGCCGACGACAAGGCCGCCATGACCCTGGCCCTGGAAAACCTGGCCCGGCTTCCCAACGCCTACCTCCGAATTTCCAGCACCAGCCTTGGCCCCTACGCCGGCCTGACCCAGCCGGAAAAGGACTTATTCCGGCGCGTTATTGAGGCCTTCACCCCGCAGCGGGTCATGTGGGGCTCCAACTTCCCCTCCTCCAGAGAGGGCGGCTACCTCGGCCAGGTGCAGCTAGGCCAGACGGCCCTACCCTGGCTCTCCCAGGAAGACACAGGCTGGATCATGGGAGAAACCGCCCACAAGCTCTGGCCCATGCTGCAAGCCCCGGTCGGGGGGTAGGTAGGCTCACCATGCGTGGAACAAACGCCAACCCGGTTGCGTCTGCATAGGTGCAGGCCCGGCAATCCTTACCAGAGGCCTGTCGTTGTTCAGGATAAATGTCCATTTAAGTGGTCGGCATAAATGTCACGCGGTCAGTCTGCCATGGTACCGGCGGATACGATGTTTTCAGACAGTAATTCTCGGTGAGAGGCAGGGCCCGGATCGTTCCGATTCCGGCGGGATGAGAGATGCCCAACGCCCGAAGGTTCTCGAGATTGCCTAGCTCCCCTGCAATGGTCCCGGTCAACTGGCTCCGACAACCCACCAGGCTCAGCACCCGAAGGTCCCTCAGGTCACTCAACTCAGGCGGGATCTGCCCTTGCGGGGGATTGTCTTCCAGGTGTAGTTCCTCCAGGATTTCGGGTCGGTCCAACTCCGGCGGAGTCGGGCCCTCGAATCCGTTGCGGCTCAGGTCCAGCACCCTCAGGTTGGCCATGTTGTATAGCTGAACGGGCACCACGCCATGAAACTCGTTGCCCTCTAAGTTAAGCGTCCGCAGTTCCGCCAGGTCGCTGCTACGGTGGAGGATGATGGCGTTCAACCTCACGTTGGGAACTGCGGCCAGGGCGTGTACCCGCGGTGGATCCCCGTCGACAGTCACTCCGGGCCACTCGACGATGGGGGAGTCCGTAGACCGTTATCGGACCTCGTCCCTCGCAAGTTCATACCGGACGGGCAGGAGAACCAGGCAGTCCTCCACGAGGCCACAGTACCTCCGAACCGGGGGTACTGGGCTGCCGTCGGAGCATTTTCCGATGCAGCCATAGCCCCGGTTCAGGACCTAGTTCGATGCGGCGAGCCGTTCGCCTGAGTTCCTCACGACCTCCCTGAGGTTCGACCCGTCGGGCTCCATGGTATGGATGGACCCCTCACGGTGGACCGCGATTCTGGAACCATGCCAGGCCCACTCTATTGGGTCTATTGGGGGGCCTCCCCTGCCAGTCGGCCCATATTTTTCATAGTCCAGCCGGGTGGCGTCCTCAACGCCGCCGCCGTCCGCCGGGGCAACAGTGAACTCCATGATGGGTTCCAATACGATGTCGTCCCTGCCGGGAGTGCGGACCCACCCGATGGAGGCGAAGGCGATCCTGTCTCCCCCGTGCTCCCACCTGATGCCGAAGATCCTTGCGTATCTGTCGTAACTGCCCGTGATGGGTTCGTAGAGACCGGGGGCGAGCCGTATCGAGACGGCCGTCCCATACGGGATGGGGTCGGTGGGATCGGGGGCGAGCACTATGCGGTGGTCCGTCCCGTCCGCCGCTATCGAGTACAGCGCCCAGGACTCCCTGTAGCGGGCGGCCCCGAATGCCAGGCGGCTGCCGTCCGGTGACCAGACCGGTTGCCCAGAAGACTCCTCCGGGAGACTCAGGTTGCGCATCCCGATGCGTTCGGTGGGCTGGGGACTCCTGTCATGATTCCATTCCAGCCTGGTAAGGCCCGAGCCATCGGACATGGCCGCGTAGGGCACCAGCCGGCTTATCTCCCCCTCGTGGACCCCAGGAGTGGGAGTACGGTCTGAGTGGCGGGTGTCCAGATAGGGTATGCTGGCCGGCTCGGACTCCCAGGCCACAAAAGCCAGCCTGCTCCCATCCGGGGACCAAGCCGGCGGCTCGAAGGAAACTTGCAGGGACGGCGCGATTGCGCGCTCGTCGGAGCCGTCCACGGAAATTGTATAAAGCCGGGGGCCGTCCTCCCGGGTCGAGACGAAGGCGATCCGGGCGCCATCGGGCGACCAAGCTGGGGTCACGTCGTTCCAGTCGTTCTCGGTGAGCCTCCGGCGCTTGGAGCCGTCTATGTTCTGTAGGGCGATCTCGTAGGTGTGTTCCCGCAGGTCCCCCCGGGCATGGCGCAGGGTCGAGTAGGCCACGCGCGACCCGTCGGGCGAGATGGATGGCGAGAAGTCCAGCTTCTTGGTGTCGTCAAATAGGCTGGCCGGCTCGAAGGAGCCCGACAGGGAGCGGAGGTCGCGGCCCAGGGCGTCGGCGACGTAGACCCGTCCCTGGTAGCCGAACACGATGCTGGAGCCGTCAGGGGTCCAGCGGGGAGTCAGCACGGCCCGCGCGTTGTGCCAGAGGGAGGAGTATTCATGGCTCTGGTCGTAGCCGCCGCAGGGGGAGGACCCCAGGAGGAAAAGCGAGACGCCTAGCAGGGCCAAGTATGAGCACAGCATCTTGGGTTTCACCACTGGAATGGGCAGACTCCTTGCGGTTCTCGTTGTGGACATCATACCGTCTGTCGAGGGTGCCTGGAAATTGTGCCACCGGGATATTGCCGTTCAAGATAAATGTCCGTTCAAATGGCCGGCATAAATGCCACTCGGTCCGTCTGCCAGGGTACCAGATGATGAAGTCGTGGGACCCGCCTGCGATCGCTGTGTCGGAGGATCATCGGCGTCCAGGTATTTCCTGACAGTGGCCCTGTGGATTCCCAATTCCCGCTCGATCGCTCGGAGCGATATCCCCTTGCGCCTGGCTTTCCTAATCGCCTTCCATCTCTCCGTCTGAAGGAACGTTGCCTTTTGGGGAGAGGGGACTTTGGACTTGATAACAGCGGGAGCGCTGTCAGTGGTGTCCCTTTGAGTCTTCTGTCCTCGTCCTTGACTATTGAGTTCAGTGGTTTGAAAATCGCTGACCAGCGTTCGCCCAAGCCATTGGCTTCGGAGGGCTGGACATCAACAAGAGGCAGGCCCAAACATATCCCGCAGCCGAGGTCACTTTTATGAACGCCAGAATCAAGGCCGCTCTGCTTTCAGCCATGTGCATCTGCATCGTCCTGTTGACCGTCTCCGCATGTCAGAACAGCCCTTCCCCGGAGCCGCGCAGAGAGCCTACGCAGGCGACGGGCGCCCGGGCCAATGCCTCGGTAACCGGGACCGTCACCTACCGGGAGCGAATTGCCCTCTCCCCCGGCGCCACGCTGGTGGTACAACTGAGGGACGTATCCCTGCAGGATGCCTCGTCCATACTCATCGCAGAGCAGGTTATGCCCAACTCCGGCCAGGTGGCCGATAAAGTTCAAAGTCAAGTACAACCGGGACGACCTGGTCCAGAGGAAAACTTACCCCATAACCGCTCGGATAAAGGAATCCGACGGCCGCCTAGCCTTTACTAACGATACTGCTTACGAGGTGATCACCCGGGCAATCCCAACAAATTGGACATGGTGCTGGTAATGGTCGAGCCACCGCCGGACCCTGCCGGCGATGGTGATGCGTCCGGTTCGAGGCGGCCAAGGTGGGTTGAGGTTCTGGTTCCGGTTGTTGGGGCAAAGGTGATGAAACATGACTCGGAGTACCTGCTGCTGGTTGCTCTTCATCAGTCGGCGATCGACGGCTGCTCACGGCCCGGGGGCCATGTGTTTGAATTGGACGGTGCCGACATCATTGTCAACCTAACTCTGATGGCGCCGCCGCCCTCCCCATGGGCCATCCCCTGCTCGGAGGACTTGCTGGAGGTGGAAACCGTGGTCCGCATCGGTTCGGCGTTTGCGCCGTGCCAGACCTATCGCGTGGTAGTCAACGGCCAGGAAACCACGGCTTTCACCCCGCCGGAACCGGAATTCCCCGATTCGTTCATTGGCGTGTCGCCGATCGAGAAGGTAGAAGTCGTTGCTCTGGAAAGCGCACCGGTTCAATACGAGCTCCGCGTCGTTTCCGGCCTGCCCAAAGGCGGCGGTTGCTCCAGGTTCAACGGGTACGAAGTTAGACGGAGCGAGCCGGACAAGATCGACGTAAGTGTGACCCACCACGAAGTTGCCGACCCTTTCGTGGTCTGCACCGCCGACTATCCCACGTTGGAAACGTCAATCCCCCTGGGTTCCGACTTCGAGCCGGGCCAAGAGTACACGGTAAGCGTCAACTCCGACACTTCTCAAACTTTCCTGGCCCGTTAGCGGTCAAGGGTAGCCCGGTAGCGGTCTTGGGTGGTGGGAACGAATGGGTCGATAGGGACGCCTCTACGAATAGCCTGAAACAGCCTCGAAAGCTCTTCGAATTCCCGCTCCAGACGCTGTTCCGGTGTTTCCGTGCCCTGGTGTACCGGGACGCCTGGCGTGCGGCTGAGGCTGGCGTAGGACTCGGCGGAGCCGTATTCCCGAGTGCGGACCACCAGTGCCATTGGCAATGCGTGCCCGAAGATCAGGGCTTGCTGCTTGGGCTCCAGACGGGCCAGAACGCCCCGGAGTTGGCGGCTGCCGGACGCGCCCTGCAGCACGGCATCAATGTCCCGGTCGTTATCCAAGAGGCAGGTCAAACGGGTGCCCACCTGGCTCATCACCTCGGACTCGATGGCGCTGGGACGCTGGTCGATGACCATGAGCGTAACGTTGTACTTGCGCATTTCCCGGGCAATGGTCCCGAATATAGTTTGGGAGGCCACCGACGGCGCCAGGAATTTGTGGGCTTCCTCAATGACGATTACCAATGGCCGCGGCGATTTGCCGCTCCCGCCCTCCGCGGCTTCGGTCGAGTTAAAGTACCTGTCGTGGATACGCCTCGAAAGGAGGTTGCTGGCCAGAATATAGGCGGTTAGGTCGTTGCCGTACCGGCCGAATTCCAACACGACGTGCTGCCCTCTTTCCAGGTGTTCAATAATCCGGGCGGCGGCGTCACTATCACTTTTATCTACCAGGAACCCAAACCGCTTGAGCCGGGTCAGCCGATTATGTAGAGCGCCCAACGCGTGGGGTTGGGCCTGAATTTCCGAGGCCAAATTAAACACCGCGTCGCGTCCGGTCAAATCCAGGAATTCCTTCATCCAGCGCTGCGGCCCGAATTTCTGCTGAAGGTTGAACGCGGCGGATGCGGCGACGTCCGACAAGTTCAGGGTCTCCCGCAGCAATTCCACGTCTTCGGGTTCGATCTCGCTGTAACCGATGCGGACCACTTCATCCACCGAGGAACCCCGGCGCAACGAGCTTTCTGCGTCGAGGGTGAAGGTGGAAACCCTGGATGGGAAAAGCTGCTTTAACCCCTTGACCATGATGTTCCGGTCGGCGTCCTGCCCGTTCCACCCGTATTCACTGTGCATGTCGAGGATCAACGAGGACGCCCGTCCACCCTGGAGTATTCCCACCAGCAGCAACCGGGTCAAAAATGTCTTGCCGGTGCCGCTCTTCCCGAAGGCGCCTATGGAACGCTTGACCAATTCGTCCAGGTCTAGGCACACCTTGGTCTCCATGTCCAGCGGATTGCCGATCCAAAATTGGCGCTGGTCTTCACTGCCGAAAACCGGGGCGACATCCTGTTCCGTGGCGGAGAAGGCCCGAGCAAAATGGGGAGGGATGGTTTTAGATGCTGCTGGGGCCTCGCCGTCGCCCAGCGCGGAGGGGATAACCAGGTTGGCCAGCACCGAGATTTTCCCGAAGGCCACCGTGCCGGTCACAACCTGGGCAATGAAAGGGTCGTCCACGTCGGGCGGCGTGTGCTTCAGCCGTTGGTCCGAACTGTCCAGGGCAATTTCGGTGATGACCCCGAAAAAGTTTCCCCGGTCGCCCTTTATGGTCACGAATGTACCGACCTTCAGGGCCTCAACCGAGGTTTGCCGGTTGAGACGGACCTCCACCCCATTGGCCAGCGATCCATCCACCACCAGGCCGAGTTGGGCGCCCGGTTTCAAGGGAACCGCCGCTCCGGCTTCCCCGTTCCTTTCTCGGTATAGCCGGTCGTCCTGGTAAAGCTGGTCGGATTGCGGGCCGCCGGTCATTCTTTCACCATCCTCAAGATAGCGTTGACCCGGGGCCAATCTCCGGCCAATTCACCGGCGATTTCCCGGCAGGCATGGAGCAGGAACTTCTCCGGCTCAGGCGCAGATACGGCCGCGCCCCGCAGGCAAGCAGCCGCCACCTGGTCGGCGGCGGGGACATTCGAGGAGAGCAAGGTTCTCAGCCAGCGTGGGCTTTCGGCCAAGCGCACGGTTTCCTCGGGGCTGCATGCATAGACAAAGGCGTGGACCCTGGGAGGCAGTGGGGGCAGCACCGGGAGGTCGACTCCGCGTGCACGGTGGCCCAGGATGAGCACTTCGAACCTGGATGTCAGCAGCCGCTCAAGCTGAGGGTTTGCGCGAAAGACCTCATCCTCAGTAACGGCGGATTCTCCCCGGGCCAACACCGGACGGCTGGCGTCCAACGGTTCGGTGACCACACGGTAGACCACGCCCTGTATGGCCGGGTCGCCGGTCCGGACCAGAGAACCCAATGGCGGCGCGCCGTATAGCTGATAGCACTGGGCAACAAAAGTGGTCGAGGTTGCCTCGACCACTTCGCCAATCCGCACCGACTCGGGTCTATCTACCATTTACCCATCCACCTCACGCACACGGATGTACCCATCTATCGGTCCGTTGATCCTAGCATAGCCGGGCAGGAGCGGTGCTCAAGATAATTCGCAGAGGCGCAAAACGTGAGCGAGCAGGCCCTACTCTTAGGAATTGACCATCCGCACGTCATGGTCGGCGCTCCCATCCCGTCATCGGGGCCCACCCCAGACCAAGGTCTTTCCCGAACATGAGAGCCAGGTCGTGAACCGATACGCCAACTGGAGCCGCAAGCGCCCTGACGGGAGGGAATTACTGGCCGGACGCCTCCAGACCGGCGATGCGTTCCTGGTAGTGCGACTCCATTTGGCGGTGGATGGCGGCTAACCTGGGTAAATCCAGGTGAAGGGTTTCCAGGCTGCTTCCGGGAAGCGCCGTCAGGAACAAGTCCCCGGAAACTCCGGTGTTGGTGCGCATACCCACACAACCCAGGGACTGGGTGGGCCGGTCCTCCCGCACCGCCGCCGCCAAGGCCCCGCAGCCGGGCCGTCCCAAAAGACCCGCCGTGGGCGCGGACCAGTCAATCAAGCCGCAACACTCGTTCATCATCATCGATTGTTGGGGGGTGGTCCAAAGCAGGACCAGGTCCGGCTGCAGGGGGAACCGGGCCAATGGGCCGTAAACAATGCCGGCCGGGGAGTTTGGAACCGTGGGAACGTGGGGCAGCTCAGCCTCCCGCACGTATTCAATGCCGCACATCATGCCCAATTCTTCCTGAAGGCCGGCGGCTTGGGGTTCAGGCAGGTCAAACCCCATTACCATTGCTCCCAACGGGCAATTGAAGTGGTGCGAAGCCGGGGCGTAGAAAACGTCGGTCTCCGCCAACCTCCAAACGGCGCAAGCCGAGGGAACCTTGGTCTCCAGCACGGGCAGGTCAGGGGGGCGTTCGTTCACAAAACACAGGGCCACCGGCGGAAGCTTCAGCCCCAGGTTTTCTTCCAGTATCGCGGCGAGGTTGGAGTATGAGTCGACCATCAGGGCACTTTTCCGAACATCCGGTTATCAGTTGCCTCAACTGAGGCGCTCCTTACGACCGTCGGCGGCCATGCCAATTGGTTTGTCAGCCGGCGATTCCCGCGGCAAGGACGGCCGGATCATGGGATTGGACCGGCTAGATTACTCCGGACTCCGCCAGGATTGTCAGTTCGTTGAGGCTCAGGCCCAACTCGCCACACAGGATTTCCTGGCTGTGTTCGCCGATCAACGGAGGCCGCCGGGAGATCTTCCAGGGTGACCCGTTATAGATTGCCGCGGCTCCCGGATAGATAAACTTCCGGCCCAGCTCTGGATGTTCCACTTCCACGTAGAATCCGCGGTCCTCCAGGTGTCCATCGTCCAGAATCTCGTCCATCGAACGTATGGCTCCCCAGGGGAAATCTCTCTCCTGTCCCCCGTGATAGACCTCGTCTTGAGGCAGGCTGGCAAAGAAATTAGTCAGGACGTCCGTGACGTGGAACGCATTGTCCTGAAGCACCTGGGGGTCCCGGTATTTTTCATCCTTCAGGTCGTCGGCCAGGCCGTATTCGTCCATCCACTGGACCAGGGCAGCCAGGCGCGCCGGGGTGATGTTGCTGCCGGACCGGGTGACGTTAACCCAGCCGCCGCCCTGGGTGGCCAGTTGAATTCTGGTGGATTGGCCGGGGTCGGCGTGCCGCCCGGTGTGGCGTCTGACGACGGTGCCTGATGCCAGGTATATTGCGATGGCCCCCTCGGTGGTGAGGGCGCAGGCCTCGTGAATCGAGGCGTCAATGTACTGGCCTTCCCCGCACATTGCCCGGTGATATAGGGCCGACAGAATTCCCATGTAGGCATAGTGGGCGCCGATGTGCCAGGCGTTGCCCCCTCCGGGAGCTATGGGAGGCGCGTCGGGAACGTCTTCCGGGTCATATCCCGAAGACGCCATCTGGCCTCCGGCCGCCAGATGAAGCAGGTCCGAGGTTTGATAGTCGCGCCAGGGGCCGGTCTGGCCGAACGGGGTCAGCGAGCACATGATTAGTCCCGGGTTGAGCCCGCTCAATTGCTCGTATCCCAGGCCAAGGGACTCCAAATAACCGGCGGGAAAGGTTTCCAGGACAATGTCCGATTTGGCCGCCAGGCGTTGAAAGAACGCCGATCCGGGGCCCGTTTCCAGATTGAGGGTGATGCTGCGCTTCGACGTGTTGTAGTGCCAGAAGGAAAGGCTCCGCTCCGGGTGAGGAACGTCGTCCAGAAACGGGCCAACGCGCCGGGTTCTTTCCCCGCCGGGTGGCTCTATCTTGACCACGTCCGCGCCCAGATCTCCCATGAGCTTGCCGCAAAACTGGCCCTTTTCATCGGCCAGTTCCAACACCCGAAGCCCGGAGAGCGGCCCCGGCGCTTCCAGCCGGTCCGCCGTCATTCGAGCGCCTCTTCGATATAGGGGAACGTGGGCATACCCTTGGGCCAAAGTACGCCGTCTTCGTGTCCGCTGAGCACCTCTTCGTGGGAGACGCCCAGGAGGTCCTCCAAAACTTCCCGGTTGTGCTGCCCGATCATCGGAGGAGGGCTGCTGACTATCGGAGGCGTTTTGGACATCTTGAACGGAGCGTTCTGGAACTTCCACGGCCCAAGCATGGGGTGCGGCATCTGGGTGTACATCCCCCGGTGCCGCAACTGTTCATCATGCTCCACCCGGTCCTCGGAGCTTTGCACCGGCATAGCCCTGACCCCGGCGCCCTGGCACAATTCCATCAGCTCGTACTTATCCAAATTCTTGGTCCAGGCCTCGATCCCCCGGTCCATCTCTTCCTGATGCCGGATGCGTCCTTCCAGGACGTCCAACTTGGGGTCGGCCGCCCAGGCGGGACTCCCCATGACGTTCACCAAGTCTTGCCATTCCCGGTCGCTGGCGCAGGTAATCACGCACCAGTCGTTGTAGCCGCCCCCCTTGGTGCGGTAGGAGTTGTGCGGGGCCACTGTCGGTCCCCGGTAGTTATTCACCAACGGCGCGCCGGGCCAAACGCTCCGGTTGCCCGGCGGGTACCCTTCCCTTCTTGCCTTCCGGCCGTTAGCCGTACGGTCCAAAAGGGCCGGCCCGGTAAGCGTGATACCGGTTATCATCTGGGAAAGGTCAACGTGCTGCCCCTTGCCCGTGGTTCTCCGGTGGTACAGGGCAGTGAGAGCGCACATTGCGCCATACATCCCGCCGGTGTCGTCCAGGTAGGACCAGCCCCAGCCTGCTGGCGGCTCGCCGGGAAGCCCGGACAGGAACGTCAGGCCGGACAGGGCCTGGGCGGCTGGGCCCATGGTGCCGTAATGGTGATGCCGCCCGACGTGACCGAAGCCGGCCATGGACACGTACACCACGTCGGGGCGCAGCTTCCGCAGTTCATCGTATCCCAACCCCCAGTTCTCCATGATACGGGAGCTGAAATTTTCGATGACCACGTCGGAAACCGAAATAAGCTCTTTCACCAACTCCAGGCCCCGGGGGGTGCGCACGTTGACCGTGATGCCCCGTTTGTTGGCGTTGGTGTCGGCAAACTGGCCGGTGGAGTTGGGTCCCGGCTCCACGCCTTCCGGGACCGTAAAACGGTTCTGACGGAGCATATCCATGTTTTGAGGCCATTCCACCTTGATGACCTCGGCCCCGAATGCGCCGAGCCACCGGGCGGCCCAGGGCCCGGCCCTCACCCAGGTGAAGTCGACGACACGCACACCTTCCAATGGACGGGGCAAACCCATTTTCTACCACCGCTGACCAGTTTTATGAAGCTACGGCAGGCGTTCCGCGACCCGCGGAAACACGGGGAGTGTAGTGTTGGGCCAACCGCCTGTCAACAAGCTCTGGCCGTCGCCGCACCGGGAAGCCACAACCCTTTTCGCCACAGAGAGCGCATACAGTGCGAGGTTTTTTGGATTTGGCCCGTTGTCCCAAGGCCTCTGCGTTCTTTGTGCTCCCTGCGGTGAATGGGGTGGCGTGAAGAGAGTACGGGAGCGGGCCCGACGGGCTGATGAAGAGAGAAACTGGTGCCCCCCACAACATTACTCCGCTTCCATTACCAGATGCTCGTTTGGGCACCTTGACGGTGTTCAACAGTCGGAGTGCTGGCCCATGGCCGAAAACGGGCGTTTTGGGGCGTCAGGAAGTTCCCACCAGTACCGAGGCGTGTTCTGGTTATGACCCCCGTGGATCCGGTCGTAGAATCTGACTTGCTTGCTGTCCGTCCGCTAGATTCTGTTAGACTAGAGCAAGCAAAAATTGTGAATCGGAGCGCCTATGAGCATCGGGTCCAACGAAAAGACCGCTGACCACTTAATGAATTTGGTAGTGACACGCAACGGAGATGTCCCCAATTTTGCCTTACTGCTGGGATCCGGGGCCTCAGCTACGTCAGGGGTCAGAACTGCTCAGGATATGATTGAAGAATGGCGAAGCCTTCTCTACAACCATTCCGGAAGTACCTACAGTTATCCAGCATGGGTTGCCACCCAGGATTGGTTCAAGCATGAGGACGAGTATTCCTTACTCTTCGAGACGGTATGCGATCAGCCGTCTCAACGACGTGTGTATGTCGAAGAATGCGTTAAAGATGGCCATCCAAACTGGGGGTATGTATACCTCACCAATCTCCTCTCAAGCCGGTTTTTCGATGTCGTTTTCACCACGAATTTCGACGACTTGATAAATGAGGCTTGTTATCTCTACTCAGATGGATTGCGCCCTATAGTAGCGGCACACGATTCAGCGGTTCAGGGAATCCGCGTAACGGCAAGACGTCCAAAGATAATCAAGCTTCACGGGGATTTTCTTTACGATAACATCAAAAACACACTTGCCGAGCTCGATACCCTGGAAGCAAATACCAAAAGAAAACTACGCCAGTTCGCACAGGAGTATGGGCTTGTTGTCGCTGGCTACAGTGGGCGTGATCGATCTGTAATGGATACCCTCGATCTATTGCTTAGGGATGAAGAAAACTTTGAACAAGGAGTGTATTGGTGCCTCCGGCGCGGAGACTCCCTATCAGCCCGCTTGCAATCCTTGGTCAGACGGGACCGAGTGTATCTGGTTGAGGTCGATGGATTTGATGAGTTCATGGCAGAACTTCATAGGGCGGCTCAATTGGCGCTGCCAAAGCCAATTGCTCGACCCTTCGACATCGCAAGAGACCGCACGAGGCTTTTCGTTAATGTCGATGCACCTCTTAAGTCCCATCCGGTAATAAGCGCTCACATCAGGGATGTGCTAGGAAGTATCAATTCCCACAGCCCGGAAATACCACTTCCACTCGCGGCGATTAGATTGTCCGCAATGGGCGAATTCAATGCGGCTATTCCTATATGGGAGTCAGCCTACAACGAAGACCCAGATGATCCATCTATTGCATATGGGTATGGTGAGGCTTTAGCCGACTCCGGCGAGTACGACAAACTGGTTGAATTCCTCCAAAAAGCGCCTGTGCTTGCGCACAACAAGACATACCTTCTCTTGAGAGCAGGACGAAACCAAGAAGTTATAGACTTAGCGACTGAAGTTTTGACAGATTTAAGCGCGGGCAGAACCAAGCCCGATCAAGCGGCTATAGCCAGGATCAATCGTGCTATAGCCTTTAAGAGAATGGGTTTCACTGACCAGATGATGGACGATGTTGCGTTCCTAGAGCAACACACAGACAGATCGGAATCCAATATCAGAGCAGGTATAGCAGCCTTGAAAGGAGACAAGGAGGAGATGTTCTTAGCCCTAAAGGAGGCCATGCATAAGACTATCTCAGCCGAACAACTAAGAACGTTCCCGGTATTTGAAGACTATCAGGACGACCCGGACTTTCTCAAATTCGCCAACGCGGCAGAAGGTGCTTGATTCTCTTTCGGAAACTCGATCTACTGTAGAAGCAGGTTTGACAAGTGATACGTTCGAATGTAGCATTAACTCTATCGGCCTAGGCTGCGGGAGGTTAACGAGATGAACGGACCTGTCAGATAAGAACAAGGTTGGTGGTGCGGAGCAAAGAGCCGATCCATTACATGGATCGGCTCTTTGCTTTTAGTTTTGATGAGACGAGAGCCGCCGACAGACTCGAAGGCTTGCCCGCCACTGAGGCGGAGCCTGTTAGTTGGACAGAATTAAGGTAGGTTTAAGTTAGAGCCGTGCCGCTCCTTCACACCATCCATCACTGGTTCCGGTGAACACCTACCTACCTACCTTCGATTCCTGATCCTGTAGTGTCGATGCCGATGTCATAGGTCCACCTATGGCTGATGCCCCAGGGCAAGGGCATCCCGGGGCAAACGGTAAGCACTAACTTTCCAGTTCATTTCAACGCCGCAATTTTCCGAGACTTCGGTCCACTTCCACCTGTCAGGCGGGTCCCTCAAAATTTCGTTCGGGTCGAGGAACACGCGGCCGTGCTTCCGCAACATCGGCATTGCAGGTCCGTTCATCCCAAACCTCTTCCCATTCAACTCCACCAATACGGGACCCAACTTGTAACACAGCTTTGCTGAATCCACCATGAAATGGTGCCCGTGTCGAACGTTCAAATCATACCATTCAAGCATAATTCCCCCGTAAGGTTCTTCGAGTGCGTGCTTTGTTGTGGGGCGACCCCCGCAAGGTTCGGTCTGAAATGCACGCCAACTGGGGATTCGAGCGAGGCCGGCACCGACTTGGCCAGTATGCGTTGCGTTGACCTGAGTAACCACGGGCGTTGACATCATATACACAACCGATGGGTCCCTCACTTAACCCCGCCTTGATTCTGTCCAACTAACCGTGGCCACCTCAGAACGCTGAATGAGCCTGACCGCCTCCCAGACACCATCGCCTGCTTGACCTTAATGCCTTACGGTTGATACCATTACAGTAAGGAGCATCTCAATGATCGTCAAAATCACTTCAAAGCGCCAGGTCACATTCCCGGCCCGCGTGCTGGACGCGCTGGGCGTAAAACCCGGCGACCAACTCGAGCTAACCGAAGGGCCCGACGGATACATAATCCGCCCCAGACGAATCGACTATTCACGCCTGGGAACCCTAAGGGACAAAATACCGCCCGGGCACCCACCATTCGACATCCAAAAGTTCCGGGAACACACGTATGACTCAGCCCTTCGGAATTGATACCTCGGTCTTGGTCAGACTGACTACCAGGGAGCCCGAAAGGGACTTTGAGCACTGCGTCGAGGAACTCCGCGCCCTGATTGAAGACCAAGGCAACGAGATTTTCGCTTCTAACCAAGTCATCGGAGAGGCATATATAGCCATTCAACATCACTATGGAGTATCGGACTCAGATACCCGCGCCTCACTGATAGATCTATTGACCAGCGGCCTGGTTTCGCCACTAAACGGTCATTCGGTCATTATCGCCCTTCAAAACACCACGAGCCCGGGCCTCTTTGACAGGCTGATTGGCGACGAATACTCACGCGCCGGTCTGGAAACTCTAACCTTGGACCAGAGAATGGCGTCGCTGCCAAGAGTACGAAGACTGTAAGCACTTGATAATTATATGGTCACCTCCGGAACCTGTACGGTGGGGGGTACCCCCGGCTAGACATGAGAGATCCGGGTAGGCAACGCTTGAGGGCCGCCCTTTCACCGAAGGTAATGGCGGTTGACGCGCCCTATGTAGTGCCTATCAACGTCAAGGCATACGCCATTTTCTATGCATCTGAGTTAATTGTTTACGCGCCCCCTTTGTCATTGAGGATGACGTTTTGGTTGAGGGTGTGGAGGTAGTTTACCTCGTGCCTTTCGGAGTCCACCCAATTCCCCGCTCCCTCTTCCACCTCTGTCACCCAACTGCCGACGTTCTACTCCTGCCATTCGGCCTTTTCGTGCACCCAGTATTTGGGTGGTAACGCGAGCTGTTGGCCGGGGAGTTTAGCACTTCCCTCAGATGCCGTTGTCGGTGTACATACCCCTTCGGTTGGGAGATAATGGGCCGGGTTTACTATGCCTGGGATGGGCTGCTGACCGGGGAATAGTCGGGGGCCATTCGTACTGGAGGAGCCATGCGTGTCCTGCTGATCGCCACTAATCAACACCACCGCCTGATGAGCCGCATGGACGCCCGGCCGTTGCCAATAGGACTGGCCTACGTTGCCGGCAGTATCGACCGCTCCCGCCATAGCTTGAAGGTGTTGGACCTCATGTTTTCCCAGGATCCCCTGGCTGACGTCAAGCAGGTGGTCCAAGAGTTTCAACCCGACGTAGTCGGAGTATCCATACGAAACCTGAGCAACCACAGCTACCTTGACCCGCAGTGGGCGTTGCCGGCCAGCAAAGCGGTTATCCGGCAAGTTCGCGAGGTCAGTAGCGCAACTATCGTGTGCGGCGGCCCTGCGGTCAGCCTACTGCCGGTAGAGTGTTTTCGGTACCTGGATCCGGACCTGGCGCTGGCGGGCGACGCGGCAGAGGCCTTTGCAGAGTTGGTTGACCGGTTGGAATCCGAAGCGGCCGCTCCCGGAGCGGATTCCAGGGGAATCGGCTCCCGTCTCGGATCGGTGGAAGGCTTGGTCTACCGGGATGGGGATGAAATAGTGTTTACCGGCGCCCGGTGTGCGTCCAGCTTTTCGACCCCGCCCCGGCTGGAAGACCTGGACATGGAAAAGTACCGGAAGGCCGGCTTCGGCATTGGAATTGTCACCAAGCTGGGAGACTTCCAATATCCAACATCTCCCGGGAACGGCGGCGGTTCCGGTCCCCAGGAAGACGGCGCTTGGCGGGTCATTCGTCCCATTGAAGACGTGGTTCAGGAAGTCAGGGACATGGATGAACGCTTCGGGTTGCGGAAAGTTTTCTTCATCGACAACGGGTTCAACATTCCAATGGACCATGCCAAGGATTTGTGCCGGGCCTTGATCGACCGCGGCCCAAAACTCCATTGGAACACCTGTCTGGCCCCCTTCTCCTGCGACTCTGAAATGGTAGGCTTGATGAAGCAAGCCGGCTGCGCCCTGGTCATTATGGGCAACGCCAAGGCCGAACCGCGCAGCAGTTCGGGCTTGAGCGCCCAACTGGCGCCAATGGTTGAAACCGCAGGCTTGTGTGAAGCCGAGGGCATTCATTACACCGTTGCCCAGACCTTCGGCGAACCCGGCGACACCCGGGAGACCGTGGAAGAAAAGCTGGCATTCCTGCGCCGGTTGAAACCCGCGGTAGCAAATCTGCGGGTGGGCGTCAGCATCATGCCGGGAACGCCGGTGGCCGCTTTGGCGCTGGAAGAGGGCCTGATAGCCGACGAAAGCGAGTTGATCGAGCCCACCTTTTACCTGGCGGAGCCGGTGAAGGACTGGATAGTCGACTACCTCAAGGAACAGGCGGCCCAAAATCCCCGGTGGAACCTGATGTAGCGGAAATATCCGTCGGGAAGGGCCGGGCCCGCCGATTCAGATGCTTGTTGGAGGATAAGCTTGGAAACCAGCCTGAGGGACAAGTATTGCATCGTGGGAGTGGGTGAAACCGAGTACAGCCGCGGCTCGGGGCGCACCACCCGCGCCCTTGGCGCCGAGGCAATTCGAAACGCCATGCACGACGCCGGTCTGGCTCAAGACCAGGTGGACGGCATGCTTAGCTACCACGGCGGGGACTCCACACCCTCCACGTCGATAATGTATGACCTGGGTCTGCGCCCCAATTTTTACATGGACTGCTCCGGCGGCGGTTCCAGCACCGAGGCCCTGGTGGGCTTGGCCATGGGCGCCATCGAAACCGGCATGGCCGACACCGTCGCCGTTTTCCGTTCCATGAACGGCTACTCCAACATCCGTATCGGGGGGACCGGCGCCAGAGCGTCCGCGCCGATAACGGGTTTGGACCTGATGAAACGGCCCTACGGCATGATCAGCGCCGTGCAGCAGTTCTCCTTTACCTTCACCCGCCACATGATGGAGTACGGCGTCACCAGCGAGCAACTGGCTCAAATCAAAGTGGCCCACAGCAACCACGCCAGCAACAATCCCAAGGCCCTGATGAAGCAAAGGGTCACCGTGGAAGACGTGCTCAACTCCCGCTGGATTATCCGCCCGGTGGCCCATCTGTTGGACTGCTGCCTGGAAACCGACAACGCCACCTGCGTCATCGTCACCTCCGCGGAACGGGCCAAAGACCTCCGGCAACGCCCGATCCACATCCTGGGAGTCCAGGGACGGGGAACCAAGCCGGGCGGGGATTTCCACTACCAGCATGGTCCCATTTCCCGGGTTGCCGGTCACTACGTTGGACCCCGCGTTTTTGAAAACGCAGGGGTGACCCACGACGACGTTGACGTGACCGGATGCTATGACGCTTTTACCTACACGACCTTGCTCCAGTTTGAGGACTACGGCTGGTGCGAAAAGGGGGAGGGCAAGGACTACGTTTCCAGCGGTATCATCAACCTGGGCGGGCGGAGGCCCAACAACACCAGCGGCGGCCACCTTTGCGAAGGCTATACCCACGGAATGAACATGGTGATTGAAAACGTTAGGCAATTGCGGGGAACGGTGGACGACTATTGCCCCGGAGCCGCCGACGGGGTCCACAGCTACGACTATTCGGAAGGCCGGTGCCGCCAGGTACGCGACGCCAACATCAGCATGAACATGGGCTGGGGCACCCCCGCGGTGGGAAGCTCCCTTATCATGAGGAGGTAACATCGTGCCGGTTTACCAATACCGGGGGATCCAGCTCAACATTTCTGACAATGACAGCGAGTACAAAGGGTACTTCGAGGGTGCGGCAGAGCACCGGTTACTCGTGAAGAAATGCCTTGACTGCGGCCTTCTGCGCGGCGAACCCGGCCCCGGGTGCCCCTGGTGCACGTCTTTGCAGTGGGAGTGGCACGAGGTTAGCGGCAAGGGGACCATCTACAGCGATCAGATCGTGGCCCACACCGTGGTCCCCAGCTTCAGGGATTGGGCGCCTTTTGCCATTGTCCTGGTCGAGCTGGACGAGCAGAGCGGGGAACCCGACCCCAACGATGGCCTGCGGATCATCTCCAACCTGGTGGATGCCAATATGGAACCGGAAAAGGAGGAGAACGTCGCCATCGGCAAGCGAGTGGAAGCAGTGTTTTACGACGGCGAAGACGGGTTCTCCTTACCCCAGTTCCGGCTGATCGATGAACCGCCCCAAGGCCCCGTCTGGCAGCACCAGATTTAGGCGAGTGCACTATTGCCCAAGTTAATCAGCTTTGACATTGACGGGACCATGGAGTTTGGTGAGCCTCCGGGCGCCATCACCCTGGAAATGGTCCGTAGAGCCCGCAGCTTGGGCTATCTAATCGGCAGTTGTTCCGACCGGACGGTAGGGAATCAGCAACGGCTCTGGCGGGAGCATCAAATCAGGGTGGATTTCACGGTGTTGAAGCACCGCTTGAACGACGTCAAGGCCCAGTTTCAAGCGGACGAGTACTACCACATTGGGGATTCGGACCTAGACGAGTACTACTCGGGGATTTCCGGGTTCCAGTACCTGCCTGCCGATTCTTCTGCGCCCCGGTTCCTCGGGATAGATGCCTCGGTATAGACGCCTCGGTTTAGAAGAATGAACCCGCCCCTGCTTGGCGCAAATCCCTGAGGCGGTTACTTAACCTCGACCGGCGGCGGGTACTGCCGCCCGTCGTCAGCGAAGATGGCCCCCTCAACGGCGTGGATCGCCACTTCGATTTGCTGATCGTCGGGGTCCCGGGTAGTCAGCCTTTGCAGCAGCAACCCTGGAATCGCCACTGCCCGGCCGACTATTCCCTGTTGATGCGCCCCGGCAAACCGGATCACCTCATAGCTGATGCCCGCCACAACCGGGATCAACGCGATGCGGGAGATAATCCTCATTTCCAAAGAAGGCCTTGGGTAGAGGGCAAATACCAGTATCGATACCAGCAGGACAGTTAACAGAAACGCCGTGCCGCACCTTGGATGCGGCATTGGGAACTTCCGCACGTTTTCAATGTTCAGCGGCACACCGGCTTCGTAGGCGTGCACGGCCATGTGTTCGGCGCCGTGGTACGCAAACACTCGCTTGATGTCCCCCAACCGGCCGATCGCCCAAACGTAGACCACCAGGAAAATGAGCCGGATCCCTCCCTCGACCAGGTTGCTGAGCTGGTCCGACGGAATCATTGGGTCCAACCATTGGACGATAAACAGCGGCCCCAGGAAGAATACTCCAATGCCCAACGCCAATGACACTGCCAGGGTTACGCCCAGGTACCACCCTGAGATTTCTTTTTCCGGTTCCCCCTCGATGTCCGACGCCGCCATGGTGGCCGACTTGTTGAGCGCCTTCATCCCCAACATCAGGGTTTCGATAAGCAACACCACGCCGCGCAGCAGGGGAAACCGCCGGACCGCGCCGGTATAAAGGGTGTTTAGCCGCTCGGAATAGTGGGTGATGCTGCCGTCTTGACGCCTGACGGCAAGAGAAAGATGTTCCCGGCCCCGGATCATCACGCCTTCGATTACGGCCTGCCCGCCGTAATTGAATTTGGGTTGAGTCGACAACGCTGGCGTTACAACCTTTCGGAAATTACGGGGCAAGCAGACAACGATGCCTGGCCGGATATTGTCCAGTTAGGAAACATATCTGGCCGTCCCGGAGCAGGTGACCGGGTTTGGCCCTTGGCGGCGCGGGACGGGCCCACGACGTCGAAAGCCCGAACACCGGCGCTCGACCACATTGGCCAGCTTGAAAATCGACCAAACGGCTTGTCAGGCCCCGGAAGTCCCGGCCCCTCGTCCGCTAGACCTGACGTGGTGTGAAAGCTAGGTAAGATTGTAGCGACGGCGCAGCCGCTCGATGCGGCCTTGGGTGTCAACGATGCGCTGCTCGCCGGTGTAGAAAGGGTGGCATTTGCTGCACACCTCTATCCTTACCGCAGGCTTGGTGCCGCCGGTTTCGAAAACGTTGCCACAGGAACAGGTCACCGTGGAGCGAAAAAATTTGGGATGTATGTCTGTTTTCATGTTATTGCTTAGGGCCGCCTAGACCGTCTCAGCCGGGTACACGCTGACCCGACGCCGGCCTTTGGCTGCCCATTCAAATTTGACCTGACCCTCAATCTTGGAATAAATGGTGTGATCCCGGCCTAGGCCGACATTGGTTCCCGGTCGGATCTTGGTCCCCCGTTGGCGCACTATGATGCAACCTCCGGTTACGCGTTCGCCGCCGTACCGCTTTACCCCCAGCATTTTGGGGTTGCTGTCTCGGCCGTTGCTGGTGCTGCCTCCGGCTTTCTTATGGGCCATTAAGCGGCGCCTCCTTGATCGTCAATCGTCGATCCTCAGCCTCGGGGGTGGGCGCCGTGGGACGGGCGCCCTTACCGCAAGCCGGTTATCCTACCTGGATTTCTTGGACCTGCAGCCTGGTGTATGCCTGGCGATGGCCCCTCTTACGCCGGTAGCGGGTTTTCGCCTTGTATTTGAAGACGATTATCTTCTTGTCCCGGTAGTGGGATTTTACCTCGGCCAGCACCTTGGCCCCCTCTACGTAGGGAGCGCCCACCTTGGTGTCTGCACCATCGGAAACCACCAGAACTTCGGGAAACTCGGCCATCGAGCCCACCGACACCGGAAGTTTTTCCACATCCAGAGTATCACCGGGCTTAACCCGGTACTGTTTGCCACCTGTCTTGAAAACTGCGTAATCCATCAACTCTCCGACCTGATATGCTAAATCAGCGCGGCTAGAGTGTCAAGGCAAATTTGTTGCCGCGACGAGTGCAAAACTCCGCTCACACACGTCCAACCGTTTGACATATCTGCACATACAGACTTACATTGATCCCAATGAACGTTATAGTACATGCGCGGCTAGGAGCCATCACTTGGTAGCTATGAGGGAAGCATCTCAAATTTTTGCCGATGCCCGGTCGTTGCATTCGTCCGCCTTGGAACGGTTCGAGGCAGGGGATATCCGGGACGCTGCTGAAAAGGCATGGTGCGCCACGTTACGGTCAACCCACGCTTTGATCTTAGCCCGAACAGGGGATGTGCCGGAAAAGAGCCCGGCTACCTCCAAAGCACTGCGAGCTTTAGCTCGTCAAGACCAGCGAGTACGCAGCTTAATCAATCGTTATTACGCTCGCATGGGTAGTTTGCACGGGGAGTGTTTCTACCTTGGATTGTGTGACCCGGTGGACGATATAGAGGAAAGAATTCGCGATACCGCTAATTACATCCAAGACGCCGAGATGCTGGCTGGGGTCTAACTACCTGCCAAACGCCCAACTGCGATGCCAAGAAAGGGCCCGTCGGATTGTTACGACGGGCCCTTTTCATTACTGGGTTATCTGGTGGGAGCCACACCATCACCGTACCGTATGGTGGGCTTTCCTGGATTGGGAGTTTCATTGAACACTTCGCCCTTACCGTAGACCTCCTTGAGTCGCTGCAACCCGGCTTCCCGTTCCTTACCAGCTTCTCAATCCTGGAATGCTGCCAGGGAATCGCCTGTTGTATAATTGTTCAAATTTCAGGCGGCCTGCCACCGGGAGATTGGTCATCTAATGGCCTACCCTCAAAACGCTGTTATCGGCGGACGGGAACTCAAGGACGCTTTTTCCGCCGCCTGCCAGTGCTTGGACCAACACCGGGACGCGTTGAACGCGTTGAATGTGTTTCCCGTGCCCGACGGAGACACCGGCACCAACATGCTTTTGACCCTGCGTGCGGCGGTAGAAAACGCTCCGGGGTCGCCGGACGGCGAAGACGCCGCTGTCTCCGGGGTGGCCGCCCAGGTGGCCGACGGGGCATTCTGGGGAGCCCGGGGCAACAGCGGCGTAATTTTGTCCCAATTCCTGGCTGGGTTTTGCGACGCTCTCAAGACCGTTGAGGTATGCGCTGCCGCGGACCTGGCCCGCGCTTTCCAAATGGGCGCACAATCAGCCTACCAGGCGGTGGGGAATCCCGTCGAAGGGACGATGCTGACCGTGTTGGGTGCGGTGTTTCCATCGATTGAAAAGCTCGCGCAACAAGACGACGCAACCCCTGTTGGTTTGTGGGAAGTTGGGTTTAACGCCGCGCTGGCCGCCCTGGAATCCACCCCGGAATTGCTGCCGGTGCTCAAGGAAGTGGGTGTAGTCGATGCCGGCGGCCTGGGCATCGTGGTGATTCTGGGTGGGGCCCTGGACCAATTGACCGGTGCGGACCGGCTGGACTCTCTGGTGGAACGGTTCGAGTCGGCGGCGCCGGCGCCCCAAGCCCTGGCCGGTCTGCAGCAAAGTGGCGGCTCGGAAGGCGGAGACCATGCCGCTTGGGGACATTGTATTCAGTTCCTGATTCAGGGAGAGGGTTTGGACCCCGAGGCGATCCGGCAACGGTACGCCGCCATGGAATCCCTTTCCGCAGTGGTTGCGGGCAACGAAAGCGTCGTCAGACTTCACGTGCATGCCGCCGATCCGGAACCCTTTTTGGCTTACGGCCGGTCCCTGGGAGAACTGCACCGGATCTCCATCGAGGACATGGACCAGCAGAACTCGGATTTTATCCGGGACGCCGGAGCCAGGACTGCCGAGCCGCCGGAGATTGCCATCGTGGCGGTGGTCAGCGGGGACGGTCTGGATGGGTTGTTCCGGGACACCGGTTGCTCCGCAGTGGTAAGCGGCGGACAAACCATGAATCCCAGCGTCCAGCAATTGCTGGACGCGGCGGACGCCACCCGCGCCAACTCGGTCATTTTGCTGCCCAACAACGGCAACATTGTTGCGGTCGCGCAGCAGGCGGCAAGCCGCGATCCCCGCCTGCACGTCGTCCCGTCCCGCTCGATTCCTCAGGGCATAGCCGCTCTGTTGGCGTTCAACTCGACCAACTCCCTGGAGGACAATCTGGATGGCATGGGTCGGGCCATTGCGGAGGTCATGTCGGTGGAAGTTACGACCGCCGTGAGAGACACCACAATCAACGGGCTTGCGGTGCGCCAAGGGCAATGCCTCGCCTTGACCGACGGTGAAATAGTGGCGGCGGACGACTCGCCCGAAAACGCATTGCTCGGGGCGCTGCGCCAAATCGGCCTGGCTTCCGGCTCGCTGGTTACGCTATACCTGGGACAGCAGGCCAACCGTCCGAACGCAGAAGAAATGGCGGCCCAACTGGAACAAGAAACCCCGGAAATCGAGGTGGACCTGATCTACGGAGGCCAGCCCCACTACCACTACTTGGCGTCGGTGGAGTAACGGCCGTGAATCGGGAGGCAGACGCCCTGTCCGTCCCACACAATCTCCGGCAGCAGGGAATCCAGAGTACGAGCCGGCAAGGTTGAAAGAATGGCATTACGAATCGTCACCGATAGCGCGTCCGACTTTCCCGCCGACTTGTTTCAGCAGTGGAACGTCACCGTGGTCCCTGCTTACGTGATTGTGGACGACGTCAGCTACCGGGATGGCATCGACATATCCGCCGATGAATTTTATCGTCGCCTGCTCTCAGCAACCCGGCTGCCCACCACCTCGCAGCCCACCGCCGCCGATTTCGAAACGGTCTACCGGGACCTATTGGAGCAGGGCCACCAGATCCTCTCAATTCACGTCTCGGCTAAGTTGAGCGGAACGTTGAATTCCGCCCATCAAGCCAAAGCCGCCCTGGGGGAAGATGCGCCGATAGAGATAGTCGATTCGCAATTGGCCTCGCTGCCCATGGGGTTAGCCGTGCTGGACGCCGCCGAATTGGCGCAGAACCAGGAATCCCTGACCGAATTGGCCGACGCGGTCCGCAGCCGCCTGGACAGCCATCAGGCATATTTCGTTCTGGACACCTTGGAGTATTTGGCAAAGGGGGGCCGCGTCGGAAAGGCCGCCGCTTTTATGGGCTCCATCCTCAGCATCAAGCCTATCCTGACCCTGCAAGACGGAGAGGTTCACCCGGTGGAGCGCCCCCGGACTATGACCAAAGCGTTGGAGCGCCTGATCGAGCTGGTGTCCCAGAAGGCGCCCCTGGAGCGAGTAGCAATCATCTACAGCACCGACCTCCAGGCGCCGGTGTGGCTGCGGACTGCCCTATCGGGCCTGGCGGATCGTGAGGAAATAGCCGTTGCGAGGTTCAGCCCGGCCCTGGGCGTCTACGTGGGCCCCAACGCCTTGGGGATCGCGTTCACCCGGTCAACGCCAGGTGGCGCCTCCAGGGGATGACCCCGGCCCGATGAGACGCACCCGGACTACCTGGGCCAGTCTCATGACCCCAGGGTCTTGACCTACGACCGGCTGCATTCCATGCTGGGCCATGCAGGACAAACTCAGTTGACCCGTGTAGCCTTAAACCGTCTTTTCCACCACTTGAACTACGCTGGAAGGCTATGACCCGTAAACGGGAACCCAGCCCAGAGGCCAAGACGCCGATGACGCCCCCCGAAACCGGCGCGCCTTGGCTCGGGCCGCTGCTCAACATACTCCGGATGGAGCAGAACCGGGGCTTCGACGATGGTTCGGTTATTGGCGGATTGGACCGGTTTACCAGTCATTGGTCCCAGGAAATCATCAGCCAAACAGGCAACGTGCGATTGGTCCGCCGCTTGCTTGGGGCATCCTATCGCGACCTGTCGCCGGAACACCGGGCCAATTGGACCGGCGAATGGTTGACGCTGCTGTCCGCCGAAGGGAAGGCCCCCCAGAGCGGGAACACGGAGCAGCAGGCTCCGGCCAGACCGGCGGCCCGCAAGGCAAACCCTTCGAAAACCCCGTCCCGGCCCAAAGCGGCGCAGCGAACCACGCCTCCGGGTCCGTTAAGCGTAGACGAGACTGTTGACAAGCTGCGAGGCGTCGACACCAAACTTTCGGCCCGCCTGAAACGGCTCGAAGTCACTACCGTCCGAGACCTGCTTTACTTGTTCCCCCGCCGCCACACGGACTACTCCCAAGCCACCAAAATAGCAGACCTATCGCCGGGGATTGAATGCACGGTGGTAGGCACGGTCTGGGAGGCCCGCGAAGTATCCCGGGGCCCCCAGGGCAAACGCCAGGACTGCGAAGCGGTGCTCAGCGACGACACGGGCAACGTTCGGGTTGCCTGGTTCGGCCAGCGTTACTTGGCCCGGACCTTGAAACCCAACACGCGGATTGCCGTCAGCGGCCGGGTCACAGTTTTCAACGGGCAGCTGGTGTTCCAATCCCCGGAGTACGAGCTTTTGGACTGGGGCCAGGCTGCGATTCACACCGGGCGCATGGTTCCGGTTTACCCCCTTACTGAAGGTCTCACCGGCAGGAACCTACGCCGTATTATCTGGCAGGCGCTCCAGGAGTGGCTGGGAGGGGTTGAAGAAGCCCTGCCCCAGCAAATATTGGACCGCGCCAAGCTGATGCCCTTGCAGCGGGCCATCGCTCAGGCCCATTACCCCGATGGCGAAGAGTTGCAGGCCGAAGCCCGCCGTAGGTTGGCCTTTGACGAGCTATTGACGCTTCAGTTGGCGGTCCTATCACGCAAGCGACGGCAGGGCGCGGAATCCGGCGGCATCGCGATCAAGTCCAACCCCCAGGTCTTGAAAGGGTTCCTGGAGTCTTTGCCCTTCGATCTTACCGGGGCGCAGAAGCGTTGTATTGGAGAGATAACCCGAGACCTGGAGAAGGGCTCTCCGCCCATGAACCGTCTGCTCCAGGGTGAAGTGGGCAGCGGCAAGACGGTGGTGGCCCTGGCCGCATTGCTCATGGTGGCCGCCGATGGCTACCAGGGCGCCCTCATGGTACCGACTGAAGTGCTCGCGGAGCAGCACTTCCAGACGGTGTCCCGGCTGTTAAGCGGTTTGGCCAGCCCGGTGAGGGAAGAAAACCAGGTTACCGTCTACCTGGACTCCCTATCCAGGCCCGTGTCGGCCGGCCTGATTACCGGCAGCACCAAGGCCGCCCGCAAGCGGGAACTCACGAGGATGGCCGCCGATGGGACCCTGGACATCCTCATCGGCACCCAGGCGTTGATCCAGCAGGGCGTCACCATGCCCAAGCTGGGCCTCGCCGTAGCGGACGAACAACACCGGTTTGGCGTGCTGCAACGCTCCGCCCTGCGTCAAAAGACCGAGGAGACGCCCCATGTTCTGCTCATGTCGGCGACTCCCATACCCCGCACCTTGTCATTGACCCTTTACGGAGACCTGGAAATTTCCACTCTCGACCAGCTACCCGCCGGCCGCCAGGAAATCCAAACCCGTTGGCTCCCTCCGGAACGCCGGGATGCTGCGCACGGTTTCGTCCGGAAGCAAGTGCAGGCCGGGCGTCAGGGCTTCGTCATCTGCCCTTTGGTGGACGAGTCCGAGGTCATTGAGACCAAGGCCGCCACCGAAGAATACCGGAGGCTGTCCGAGGAGGTATTCCCCGAACTGCGGTTGGGGTTGCTGCACGGCCGCATGACACCGAAAAACAAAGACCGGGTGATGCGCGAGTTCCGGGACGGGGAATTGGACGTGCTGGTTTCGACCCCGGTGGTTGAGGTTGGAATTGACGTAGCCAACGCCACGGTCATGATGATTGAAGGCGCCGACCGGTTCGGCCTGGCCCAGCTTCACCAATTCCGAGGCAGGGTGGGCCGGGGGGAGCACAAAAGCTACTGCCTGTTGCTTTCCGATTCCCCATCCGAGACCGCCCAGGAACGGCTGTCAGCTCTGGAACGGATCCACGACGGCTTCAAGCTGGCCGAAGCAGACCTGGAATTGAGAGGGCCGGGGGATTTCTTCGGCACCCGCCAGAGTGGACTCCCCAACCTGAGGATGGCCCGGCTTTCCGACCGCCGTTTGTTGGAGATGGCGCGAACCGAGGCCAACCGGATCATGAAAGAAGACCCGGACCTGTCCAGCCCGCAGCACGCGCCGCTGGCAAGCCAAGTGGTAAGGTTCATGGCCAGGGTGACCGACGATACCGCTTAGGTGGAGTTGATAAACCGGTAGCCCACGTTGCGGACAGTCTCCACGAATGACCTCCCCGGACCCTCAACCTTAGACCTGAGCCGCCGCACGTGGACGTCCACGGTGCGGGTGCCGCCCAGGTAGTCATAGCCCCAAACCTGGCTCAACAACGCATCCCGGGTATACACGTGGCCGGGGTTGGATGCGAGCAGCACCAGTAGTTGGAATTCCTTGTAGGTAAGGGTCACGCGCCGTCCGGCCACCGTCACCTCGTATCGTTCCAGGTCCACCGTCAGGTCGCCGGATTTGAGTAGATTAGCGCCGGTGGGTCCCTTCACCCGGTAAATCGCCTGCTTTACCCGGGCGGCCAGTTCGCCTTCGCCCACCGGGCTGAAAACCACCTCGTCGGGATTCATGGAAGGGTCAAAGTCGGCCATCCGGCCGCGGTCGACCACGGCCAGCACCGGCATCTTCTTTTGCTTGCATTGGTTGATGATCTGCCGGGCGGCGCCCAAACTCACCGAGTCTACGTCCAGGATTACCGCTTCGGGACTCTGGGAGTTTCGAAAGTGTTCCGGTTGGTTCAACAGGTCTAATTCTGCGCCGAACACGCAAGAGAACCCGGCGCGGTCAATGCTGTCGCGCAGGGGCGAGGCGCCGTTGACTTGATTCGTTAACAGGTAAACGCTGTACACCAGTCCAACCTACCGGGCAATTATAACAACCCGCTCCAACTATCGCACCGCGGGAACTCACACGGTGCAGGTTTTTCAGTTGTCATTGAATCCCCCGTCATTCTCGCCGCAGCGGGAATCCAGAGTCCTTGCTATGCGCCCAAACCATAACAGCAACAATGGCACGCCAAGGGGCGGGCCGATGTCCCACGTGGACCATTCCTCCCGACCTACACCAGATTGGATGGGAGAAATGGCTCTGGATTCCCGTTGCGACGGGAATGACGGGGGACAATGAAACGCTCTGCCCCGCCGGTGGCCGGATGCTACGGCGCGATCTCACAACACCCCAACGGTGCTCCAGCAGATTGTAACCCAACGGCTGCGTTTGACCCAAGGATTGACTCAGTTCCTTAGCCTGAATATGATGAACCGGCGGCCGTAATGGCCGGACCCGACCAACGGCCCCAACTCCGGTAGGCCCGACTCCGGTATCTATCCCACCACGCCGGGATGAAAGCATGAGTTTACTGACTTTGGCCGGGACTCCCCGCGGTGTAAGGGAGCAAATTCGCACCGGGCAGTGGCGCGGAGTGACTTCGGGCGTGGCGCCGGGCTACGTTCAGGCCAACCTGGCTATTTTACCCAGGGACCTGGCGTTCGACTTTCTGCTTTTTTGCCAGCGAAACCCCAAGCCCTGTCCCTTGCTGGAGGTCGTCGACGCCGGGAACTCGGAGGCCGTGACCACGGCGCCCGGTTCCGACCTCCGCACCGAAGTCCCCGGTTACCGCATCTTCCGCAATGGGGAGTTGGCGGCCGAGGTTGAGTCGTTGGTGGACCACTGGCAGGACGATTTGGTGTCCTTCCTTTTGGGTTGCAGTTTCTCCTTTGAGACCGCAATGGTCGAAGCTGGCATTCCGCTGCGTCATCAGGAGTTAGGCCGCAACGTGGCAATGTACCGCACGAATATCAAGACCAGCCCCGCCGGGGTTTTCTCCGGGCCCATGGTGGTCAGCATGCGGCCCGTTCGGCGCGATAAGATTGTCCGGGCGGTCCAGGTGACCAGTCGCTTCCCCAGCACCCATGGCGCGCCGGTGCATATCGGCGACCCCGCGGCCATTGGCATCGAAGACCTGTCCCAGCCCGACTACGGAGACCCGGTTGACGTGCTTCCGGGAGAAGAGCCGGTATTTTGGGCCTGCGGCGTCACCCCCCAGGCCGTGGCTTTAAACTGCAAACCGCCGCTGATGATTACCCACGCACCGGGCAAAATGTTCATTACCGACCAGCGGGACGCCGACTATTCTGTCCTGTAATAGTGTGCGGCGAGTCCAGCAAACCCTGTCCCCGGGCTCCGGCTTCCTCCCTGATTGTCAACAATCCCTGCCCCTGACCCGGACATCCGGCCTCGATTCCGAAGTCTCTCGACCTTATAACCAGGACAGAGAATGAGCGAGTCCATCGAAGACATTATCCTGGCCAACGACAAGCGGGGCGTGGCCCAGCTGCGGCCCTACCTGCCGGTCGACTACTGCACACATGCGGCGCAGTTCACCCTGGCGCATCCGGGGAACGTTGTCATTGCCACCGGGTTCTACATTCTGATGTCGGGAAGCGCCGAAACCGACGGCCCGCCGGGAGCATTGGCCATCGGGAGGGCCCTGCAGCAGCTGGGCAGAAACGTCACCTACGTCAGCGACTCCCACGCGGTCCCGGCATTGCGAGAGTTGGTCGCCGGTGAGGCTGAGGTGGTCGAGTTTGGCATTACCGACCCCGCCACCAGCCAATCCGGGGCGTCCTGGGCGTTGGACCAATTGAAGCCGGACCTGCTGATTTCCATAGAGCGTTGCGGTCGCAATCGGAACGACGCCTACCTGAACATGCGGTCAGCGGACATTTCCGATCAGACCGCCCGCATCGACTACCTGTTCGAGACCGATATTCCTTCAGTGGGCATTGGCGACGGCGGAAATGAAATCGGCATGGGCAACCTGGCCCAAGTTATTCCCACCTTCCCCAGCCTGCCCCAACTCCCCGCCACCACCCGGGTTGACCGCCTAATTGTCGCCAGCGTCTCCAACTGGGGTGGCTACGGCCTCGTCGCGGCCCTATCGCTGCTAACCGCCCAAAACCTACTGCCATCCATAGAACACGAGGCCGGCGCCATCAACCAACTGGTGCAACTAGGCCTGGTAGACGGCACCACCGGCAACCCCCAACCCTTCGTAGACGGCTTCACCACCCAAGAGCACGGCCAAGCCCTGGAGCGCCTGCACCGGTTGGTGGGGCAGGAACTGGAGTTGGGTGGAGCCCGGGAAGTCTGAAACAACATTTGCCGGCGACCGACCCTCCCCCGGCTGGTGGCTTGCTTTCACAAACGGTTGAGCACTTTTAGCCGTTGTATGGATGTGCCTTAAAGCTTGCCGTTGGCCTCTCGGCAGGCGCCGCACAAAGCGTCAAGAAAGCTGTCTGGAACTCCCAAAGCGTACTTATCGGCCCGATGGCATTTGGACTGATAAGTTGATCGATCCGCTGTTTGGGCCCTGACGCATGGCTATAAAATCGACTGCCGTTGAACACTATGTAGCCGATCTAGGATTGACTCCCGCAAATGCAGACCATGTCCCGGCACCGCCTTTCCCGCCGCAGTGGGAATCCCGAAAATTTCCGGTAGGAGCCAAGCTTTACCACGCAAGCAATGCCCGCCACTAATGGTGCCCCCGCCCCGGACTAGAGACGATCAGAATGTCAACCCATCCCTACCCCCACCAAGCCCTTCTTTCCGAACACTCAAGCAGACCCAGCGCAGCCCTTCAGCCGTCGTCCAATTCCAGCAGAACACAATTTAGCCTCCCCCTCACCCCGCCCCAGCCGCCGCTTCCTTGGCCCTCGCCACCAACCCCTCCACATCCGTGAACGACTGCTCCGCCTTGGGCCGCAGGAAGAGCAGCACCACCTCGGTGACCGGTTTGCCCGTGACTTCTTGGGTTGCCCAGGCGTAGAGGCCCATCTGGACGGCATGCCGGTCCGCCGCATCGTCAACCTCTCGGGCGGTGTCCAACGAATCGGTCTTGTAGTCCACCACAACCATGCCGTCGGGCCCGTCAATCAGCAGGTCGATAAATCCCTCGATCAGCCCCCCGTTCAGCGGCGCACTGACGAACACTTCCCGGTAGTAGTTGGCCCGGCCCGCCGCAAGCTGCGACGCCAGCCGCCGGACCACATCGGAATCAACGGCGGTACGGGCTAGGGAAGCAACGTCCTCCCATTGGGAAGAAATCCCTTCGGCCGCCGCCTGGGCGCGGCTGGCGGCTTCCAACCCGTTACCGGTGACGATGTCAATGCTTTGCAGCACGGCGTGGACGGCCCGACCCAGGTTGCTGCTTCCCCGGCCCCGGCGATACACCACCTCACCGCCCTCGGCCTCGTCTTTATCCAGGCGGGCTATGCCGGTAACGGCCCGGGCCTCTCCCCTGGAAGCCGCTGCGATGGTGGCCGCCCGGTCCTCCTGCCACTGCCCGCGCCGCCGGTTAAACTCGGCGGCGTTGGGCTCCGGTTGTGAGGCTGATGCGGGGGGCGGGGAGACCGTGGGCGTGCTCAAGGAATCCACGTCGATTTCCCGCCACAAGTCGGGCCGGGAGGCGCAGAACTGCTCCATCAACCCGGCGGGCGTGTTGTCGTTGCGCTGGTTCTTCCGGAACAGGCTCAACACCAGGTGGTCCCGGGCCCGCGTGCAGGCTACGTAGGCCAAACGCACGTGCTCTGCGGCATCCGCGGCCTCTTCCAGCTTGTTGGCGGCGTCGAATCCTGACGTTTCCAACCGGGCTTGTCCCGACGCCGACACCCTCGCCTCGACCCGGCCCGACGCCCGGTCAATGATTATCGGGGCCGGCCGGTGGCGGCGCGCGCTGCCCAGGCCCGTGAGAATGACCACGGGAAACTCAAGCCCCTTGGCGGCATGAATGGTCATAATCCGAACGCAGTCGTCGTCGGTCTCCGGCACCGGGACCTCCACCGTCTGCGCACCTTCTCCAAGTTGCCGTTCCATCCAGTCCAGGTAGCCGCGCAGGGAACCTCCGCCGGCGTTGATGAACTCCCGGGCCTGCTCCACAACGAACCGCAACCGGCGCCACCGCTCCCGGGGCCGGCGGCGGCCAAACGACAGTTCCACCATGCGGCGGTCCCGTATAAACTGCTCAATCAATTCATCGGGCGGGGTCCAAACCCGCCGGTCATGGAACTTCCGGAGCTCCGCCAAGGACTCCGCCACCGGACCGGCAGCCGCGCCGGGCTGGAAATAGTCGAACCGCCCGCCGTCATCGACGAACTCCAACAGCTCCACGTCGCTGCAGGCGAAGGCCGACGACCGCAACGCAGCCACCACGGCCACCTGGTCGGCCGGACTGTCGATGGCCCGGAGACAGTTCAGCAGTTCCCGCACGTCCTCGGTCGCCACCACCATGGACTGGCTTTCGATTCGATATGGGACGTTGGCCTCCTCCAGCGCTTGTTCCAGAATGTCCAGGCCGGTTCGGGTAGGCAGCAGCAGGCAGATGTCCCGGAACTCGGCATCGCCCAGGGTCCCGGCGGCGTCCTTCCGCACCTGCCACCGGTCCTCCTTGATTTGCAGGGCCAAAGCCGCAATTGCTCTCGCTTCCTGCCGCCGCACGTAATTCGCAGACCCCTCCAACGCCTCGCCCATCCGGTGTACGCCGAGGGGAGGCGTCGCCACCGGTGGTTGCCAGCGGGCCTCCAAATCCTCGTAATCTGCCTGGACCGTCGGGCCACCCTGGTCCCCACCGTCACCGGGGGAGTCACCGCTGCTCATCCACTGTTGGAAAACGTGGTTGGCCCAATCGAGTATTCCTGCCTGCGACCGGAAGTTCTGGCGTAACGGAACCGCCTCTCTGCCCAGTTGTTGGCGCACCTCTTGCAGCGTGGCGATGTCGGCCCTGCGGAAACGGTAGATGGACTGCTTGGGGTCACCCACAAGAAACAGCTTGCCCGGCGCCGGCGTGATTTCCCGCCAGTCTTGCGTTTGCCGGTCCTGCGTTTGCCGGTCAGTGGTTGGAAAACCGGCTGCATCGTCGGGGTTGCCCGCCAGAAAAAACGCAATCTCCGCCTGTATCGGGTCGGTGTCCTGCAACTCATCAATCAGGATGTGGTGGAACCGGCGTTGGAAGTGCTGCCGGGCCTGGGGATTGTCCCGCAGCAGTGCCCGGGCCCACACCAGCAGGTCCTGGAACTCGGCCCTTCCCTCGCCTTTGCGTTGCGCCGCCAAGTCGACGACAAAACACCGCAGGGCTTCCAGCAGCGGCGTTAGAGCCGATTGGCGCAGTTGCTCCAGGTCCTTCATGCATGTGTCGTTCAGACCGCTTAGCAAGTCCTTCATTAGCTTGCAGCCGTTGACGCCGGACGCCGGGTCGGCCTTCCAATCGGACTGCCTGCCTCGGCTGGTGGATAACCTTCCCGCTGCCGCGACCATGGCAATGGCTGCGTCCTCGCTCCCGGACGCCTCGATCCGGCGGCCCAGGTCGGCGACCCCCAGGGCGTGATCGTAAAGCTGGTCATCGGCGCCCAGGGAGGCCAGGGGCAGCAGTCGGCGTATCTCCCATTCGGCGCCCCTCAATTCTTGCAGGATGGCAAGGTCCGGCGGCGGCGATTCGGAGAAAGGAGCCTGCTCCACCAGGTCGTAGTTCTGGTGAAGAATGACTGCCACCTGCCGCAGAGAGTTTAGCCGCAGCCCCAGCCGGAGGGCGCGCAGAATTTTGCCGCCCAGGTCTTCGGAATCAAGAGCTTGGTCCAGCCACTTTTCCCAAGCATCCTGGAACCACAGGTCGGACTGCACCTGGTCCACCGCCTCGAAACCCGGCGGCAGCCCCGCCTCCAGCGGCAGTTCACGAAGCAAAGACAGGGCGAAGCTGTGCAGTGTCTGGATAGAGGCCGACTCCATCTCCCGGGCCGCGCGCTCGCAGCGCTCCCGTTCCACCGACGTCTGCCGGTCATCTCGGGCATCCTCTTCGAGTTCCCGACGCACTCGTTCCCGCAGTTCTCCGGCAGCGGCGTCGGTGAAAGTGATGGCGGCCAAGCCGTTCATTTCCGCTTGGCCCGAAGCGATAAGCGCCGTAATTCTGCTGACCAGCGCGGTGGTCTTGCCCGTGCCGGCGCCGGCCTCGACAAATAGGTTTTCATCCAGACTGGTTCGGATGCGGAGACGTTGCTCCTGGTCGACGGGTTCGACCGGATTGACGGAATAGGAGGCCTGGCTCATTCCTGCACCTCACCGTCTCCGGTATCCTCATCATCCCCTGCGACTTGGACCAACTTGACGTAGGGCTCCGCCTGGGGTGATGCCTGTTTGCGTTCCCAAAGCGTGGTCCGGCTGGCGGGGCAGACCCGATCGAAGTCGCAAAAAGCGCAGTTGGACGGCCCATTTTGGCCCGGAGGACCGGGATTGGCCGGGAAGACGCCCTGCCGGATGCCCTGGACGACGGCCTGCACCGTTGCCCGGAAGTCAACCTCCACGTCAGCTAATTGGACCTTTTCGCGTTGGAATCCCCCTTGGGTCGAGACAAACCAGTACTCGGCTTCAACCTCGGCGTCCGGGAGGAGGGCGCTACGCACCGCCAGGGCGTAGACCGGCAACTGAAGGCGGGTGCCGCTACCCAGAGGGTCCTCGCTCATACCCCGGTACGGGGTTGCGCTGCCGGTCTTGTAGTCCACGACCATTGCCCGGGAAAGGCCGGAGTCCACGTCAATCCGGTCGATAAGGCCGCGAAAACTCACCTGGTCGCCATCCGGCAAGTCCAGCGTGACCGGTGGGCCTTCGAACCCGAAGCGGTGTTCGGTGCTCCAGGGCCGTACCCCGTGCTGTGTCCGCCGTTCCGTATCTTTCTCCAGGAAAGCCCCAAGGTCTCGGATGATTTCCTCCCTTACCGCCTCCCACAGGATGCGCCGGCCGGTGACGCCGCGGTCCTCGGCCTCGCGAAATTCCTCCTCGGCGATGGCCTCAATCCGGCGGATGCCAGTTGCTCCCCAGCCATCCCCATCTGGCGACGGCCCCGATGCCAGCGTTTCGTTGATGAAACGCTCCAGTATCTTGTGGACCAACGTGCCCCGTTCCAGAGCTGAGATGGTCAGCACATCTTCGGGCGTTTCCCAGGCGCTCAGGGAAAGGACGTTGCCCAGGAAAAATTGGAAGGGGCATTTCGACCAACTTTCAAGTCTGGTCGGGGAAACCACGCGGGTCAGCGCTCCCGACAGACGGGCGCTCCCCTGGGCCGCCGGGCCCAAATAGCCGTCCCATTCGGTCAGCGCCCGATTGCCCCTCGCCCTTTCCATGTTCAGGGCCCGGCCGATGGTTGAAGTGCCGATGGATGAAGTGCCAATAGGGGAATTGCCGATGGGAGAATTGATAGAAGAACCGGCAGCGGCCAGCGGGTGCCGGTCCAGGCTGCCGCCCGCCTGCCGCCATTCGGCAAGGTCAACCAGGTCGTACTCATGCTTGTCGGCGGCCCTCCCGCCGGCTGCGTCTTTCAGAGCGTCCTCCGGGGATTGGATGACCGAAAGCCAGGGGGCGGAGATTTGGGTCAACTCTTGCGAAGTAACGCGCAGTCCCGGGCCGCCGTCCCCCTGCCGACCCGCAGCCGCAGCCGCATCCAGCAGCCAGGGAGCCGGGCGCTGTCCCCGTCGGGCCCCCGGGTCTGTCCTGGCGTAAGACAGGTGGCGGCGCTTCCCCGCTGCCATCGCCGCCAGGTACCGGCGGCGTTCTTCCAGTACCGCGTCGCGGCGAAGAGGCAGTTTCCCATTCCCCAGACTCCGGCGGGCGTCGTCGGGCAGCAGTTGGTCCTCGGCAGCCCTTGGCGGAAACGCCCCTTCGGCCATCCCCAAAATCCAGACGGCGTCGAACTCCATTCCGATGGCGGCTCCGAGGCTGGCGACAAATACGCCGGAACCGGTGGCTCCGGTTCGCCCGGACGGCGCGTCCAGGGCTTGTTCCAGCGCTTGTCGAAACCCAGCCAGAGTCGTCCCTGGTTCTACGTCGTCCAGTTCCGACAACTGCCCCAGGACTTCCTCCACCCGGTCAAGGGCGGACTGTTGTTGCTCCGGCCAGTCAGCCGGACTGGCAGCGTAATATTCCAGCGCGCCTTTTCCCCACTCCCCGAACTGCCTCCAACTACTGCCGTCCTCCGGGGGCAGACGCCCGGCCAGGCCCTCGACGAAATCAACCAACCTGGCAGCCCTGCGCCCTTGTTCCTCCATAGCGCGGACCCGGGCGGGGCTATCCTCATCCTGCAGGGCGCTCGACCTGGCCCGCTCCTCCGCCTGCTCGACGCTGCGGCCCACACGCTCTCGCCACTGGTCCAAGCCGCGTACGACGCCCGCTTGCCGGGAAAGTGCCTCCCAATGCATCAGTTCCGCCGAGGCGACGAACCCACCCGGCCCGTTACGCACCGGGGCCTCGGCGAGCCACTGCATCAACTGGCTCCGGCCAAAGTCGTCCTCGATTACGCTTAGCAGGCCCATCAGCAGCCGTCCGGCGGCCGAGTCCTTCAACGTGGTTGGGTCCGGTCCGGCCATCGGCAGGCCGGCCAAACTGAGTTCCAGCCGCAGTTGGTGAGCGTAGGGGTCGGCCTGCCGGTAGAGTGCCGCCATGCGGTGAAACGGCGTGCTGTCCCTGGCTTCCCTCAGCATGTCCCGGACCGCGCGGCGGACTTCCTCCCGCACGTCGGGAGCGGAAACGATGCCGTCCGCCAGGAACTCCCCGCCTGGCTCGTCGCCCCCACTGGACTCGTCTCCAGGACCGGCTCCGTTAAGGACTTCTTTCCCCCCGGAGTGTGTGCCCATTTCGCTATGGGGAGTTGATGAGAAGGACTTCGCCAAGGCCAAAGCCGCCTCATCAACCTCGGTTTCGCCGGTCAGACCCAGGATTAGGCTGCACTGGCCGCGGTTGCCCAGGGCGCGCGCCAGCGCGGTTTCAGCCGGTGAGAGGTCCGCAGCCAGGTAAAAAATGACGGCCCCTATGTCCCGCAGCGCCGCGTCGGCTGCACCGGTAACCACACCCTCAGCCGCCACGGCGGCCATTTCCTCCCGGTGGTAATAGCCTCTTGTCCGCTCCCGGAAACGGCGAAACAACTGGACCGTCTCAGCCTGCAATGGCGACAAACCGACCAAAATCCTCAAGTCCGCATCATCAAGGCGGGCGAGGTCACGAAATGTACTGCTCAGCGACCGGTGCAGGGACGGGTGGTGGGACACATCCCCCAAGACTCCTCGCCCGGCGATTTCGCCGGCGGCCGCGCGGACTGTGGCCGCTTCGGTCAGGGGGGATAACGGGCGCTTCCCGCGGTCTGCCATTGCCGGGGCGCCCAGGTACTCGGCGAGGCGGGCAGTCACCATGAAACGGACGTTGAGCAGTCCGCCTTCTCCGGCGAGGATGCGGCGGAGGGAGATTCCGGCATAGGCGTTGGGCGGCGCCACGGTAACCGGAGCCAGCGGGTTGGCCGCTTTGGCCTCTTGCACCAGCCTCTGCAGCCGCTCCCGCGCCACCACACCAAACCGCTCCAGATAGACCTGCATTCCAGCCATTCGGAAAACTCCGATGCTTCAGGTTAACGGGCCCCGGTTCTACCGGCTGGAACGGGCGGGTTCGGGAGGGATCGATGCCAAGAGTCCTGAATCCCCTACCCAACCCCACCCGTCACCAGGGCGTTGAAAGCTGGTGAACCCGCTCCAAGCATACCGTCATCCGACAAAGATTGACAGACAATTTAACGCCCATGCACCGCCATTCCCATCCCAAATGGAATCCAGAGATCCCACCCCCGTCATTCCCGTCGCAACGGGAATCCAGAGCCCTTTTCGTCATTAGACCCGGTGCCGGTGTGCAGACAATCGTCCGGCATCAGCAAGCTGGACCGGTCCCACCCCGACCATTCCGGCATTGCCTCACCCAGTCGGAAGTGGGAGAGGGCTCTGGTTTCCCGTCGCGACCGGAATAGCCGGGGGCGGGGAATGGCCGCGCAACTGATCAATGCGGCGGCAGAGGGGAATTTTCGGACCATGTTTTCGGACAATGTATGACCGATTTGGGATGCGGTTGCCCTGTCAGGATGACAAAAGCGCAGGCTTGGTAACCGTGGGGCGATATTACGTGCGGCTAGGAGAATCGCCGGCGCTGGAACCGGCTATGCGGAAGTTGGTCCGAAAAAGAGGACAGTCCTCGTGGCGGACGCGGGCGCTTGGATAAAGACGATTCCTATCCTGACGCCCGCCTTGGACCGCGCTCAGTCGCGGGCCCGGTCTCCATCCCGCCGTTGACGCTTGCGGGCCAGCGGGGAGAGCACCGCCTTTCGAAGGCGTAAGTTTTGGGGAGTAACCTCTACGAGTTCGTCGTCAGCGATAAACTCCAGCGATTCCTCCAAGCTCATCCTCATGGTGGCGTTCAAGCGTACGGCCACGTCGGCCGTTGACGAACGCATGTTGGTTAACTTCTTCTCTTTGCAGACATTGATTTCGATGTCGCCGTCCCGCCGGTGGGTGCCCACTATCATGCCCTGGTAAACCATAACGCCAGGGTCGATAAACGTGTCGCCCCTGCCTTGAGCGTTGAGCAGCCCGTAGGTTACCGCCACACCGCCCTCCGATGCCACGAGCGCCCCGCTCCGATTGGACTTGATCTCACCCTGCATCGGCTCGTATGACGTGAAGATGCTGCTCTTCACTCCTTCTCCCCGGGTGGTGCGGACAAAGAAAGCGTTGAACCCGATCAGGCCTCGGGTGGGTATCTTGTACTCCATGTGGACATAACCGTTCTCGTCGTACCGCATGTCCCGGAGTTGGGCCATGTGGGCGGAAAGGTATTCGGTAAGCACTCCCACGTACTGTTCAAGGGTGCTGACGTTAAGGATTTCATAGGGCTCGTGAATCCTCCCGTCGATGATTTTGGTAACGGGGGCCGGGCGAGAAACCTGAAATTCGTACCCCTCCCGGCGCATCGTTTCCACCAAAATGGACAGGTGCAACTCTCCCCGGCCGGCGATGACGAACACGTCCGGGCTCGATGTTGGTTCCACGCGCAGGCTGACGTTGGTGCGCAACTCTCGCATCAGACGGTCGTGAAGATTGCGCGACGTGCAGTGAAGGCCCTCCCGGCCCATGAAGGGGGAAGTGCTGGTGCCGATGGTCATTCGCACCGTCGGTTCGTTAATATCAATAGAAGGCAGGGCCACCGGGTTCTCTGGAGAGGCGATGGTGTCGCCTATAGACACTCCCTCGGGGCCGGTCAGGGCCACAATGTCACCGGCATGGGCTTCCGACACTTCTACCCGCTCCATACCGCGGAACACAAAGAGACGCTCCAGGTTGTGGATTGAAGTCTCGGTGTTGCGACTCAACAGGGCCACGTTGTCCCGCAGCCTGAGTGTGCCATTGGAGATCCGGCCCACGGCCACCTGGCCCAGATAATTGTCGTAGTCCAGGGCCGCAACCAGCATTTGCACCGGGGCGTTGGGGTCCCCGGTTGGGGCCGGCACCGAATTCAAGATCGCTTCAAATAGCGGTTGCATGTCGGACGCCGGGTTGTCCGGGTCCGTAGTGGCGTAGCCGTGTCGGGCCGACGTGTACAGCACCGGAAAATCCAGTTGTTCGGCGCTGGTGGCCAGTTCCAAGAATAGGTCCTGGACCGTCTCGACTACCTCTGCTACCCGGGCCTCGGGGCGGTCGATCTTATTGATGACCACCATCGGCCTTACGTTCTGCTGGAGGGCTTTGCGCAACACGTAGGTAGTCTGGGGCATGGGCCCGTCCACGGCGTCCACCAACAGAAGACAGCCGTCGGCCATATTCATGACCCGTTCCACCTCGCCGCTGAAATCGGCGTGGCCCGGCGTGTCGATGATGTTGATCCTGACGCCGCCGTAGGAGACCGAGGCATTCTTGGCCAGGATGGTGATGCCCCGCTCCCGTTCCAGGGGGTTGGTGTCCATGATCAAGGTGCCCACTTGTTCGTGGGCCCGGAAGACGTGCCCCTGCTTCAAAAGGGCGTCGACCAAGGTGGTCTTGCCGTGGTCGACGTGTGCAATGATTGCCAGATTGCGGATGGCGTAGTTTCGGTATTCACTCAAATCTTTTCACCCTACATTTTATAATAGCATTCGTAGGGTTTTATTGCCTGGATTTATACTTTCGATGCACGGCAATTCATGTACAGATACACCACTAAATCCGTAAATGGACCAGGCAATACAGGCGGAAAGGGATAGTCGATTCGAAACCTACATCCAACATCGGATAGTTCTACAACCATCAGGAACATCTCGAAATCGTCGTGTCAGAGTCACCGTTGGTCTTATTGATTCACCAGCTGGGCCGGATACTCGGCCGCCTGGACGCGTCAACTTCTCGCATGTCCTGGGCAAGCCCACCCCCACCCCCACCCTTACTATGAAAACAGGCCAATATTATCGTATTGGGTGGCCTTGGAAAGGCCTCCCGTCATTCTCGCCACCGCGGGAATCCAGAACCCTTTCCGTGCGCCAACGCGCTCATGCCAGCAGGGAACAGCCGGGTCGTAGCTACGCCGCGCCCCTCCAGTCGACCTTGCCGCAAGACAATGCCCAAAGAAAGCTCTGGATTGCCATGGCAGCAAGGCCGACCAGAGTGGGCGCTGTCAGATAAAATGTGATCAGGCATTACTTTGGATGCAAGATTCGCCCCTCGCGTTTGCTTGCGTTTGCCCTGGGTTTGGCCGTTACATCGTGCTTACGGAGCATCGTTTGTAACATGTGGTTACGCCTGGTCAGCGTCCACTCACTGCATACTGCGAATCGTCGGTGCCCCTTCATCGAACGCTTCAATTTTATTCGAGCTTGTCCAGCCAAAACGTCCTTTCTGCCGGTGGTGGCCCCTGGAAAGCATGCCAGTGGAAATAGATGGTCTCCTGGGGGGAGCAATGGTAGCAGAGGTTAAGGAAAACGTCGGAACAATTCGCGGTGTAAACGTACGCAGCTTGACTGTAGTCATCGCGGGACACACGGTAGAGCAACTATTGCTATACGATGTCGCCGAGGCAGAGGCCGAATATGGGAGACCCTTCGATGACGAAATGGATGGACACATCCAGAAGGGTATGTTCGCCATTAACCGAATTGCCGGCGACGGTACTATGCACAAGGTTGCATCGGCCCACAGCTACCTGCTCGACGGGAAGTGCATACGCACGGCTAAGATTGAGCATTGTGCCGACATTGAGCCGGAAAGCGTTGGCTGGACTATCACCAGGGCGGACGGAACCAAGGTGGAGCGAAAACCCTGGAGCTGTGTCTCGGGGGAACATCCCCGGTCCCATAGCGATTTGCTGAATCCCAGTTAAGAGCCCCGCTAAGCTTATCCGCCATCCTCTAACAGACAGCCCCGCAGCGACCGGTACCAATCGCTGTCGAACACGCCGCTTGGGTCATACCGGGATTTCAAATCCATAAACCGCCGCAACTCGGGATAGGCGCGTTCGATCTGGTCTTTCCTCGCCCACCGGTGGTAGGTCAGGTAGTAGCAGCCGCCCTCGTCCAGTGCACTGTCGATCAGTGACCGGAACTGCCTCTTGGCGCGGTCGATACCCTGCAGTGAGTGTTCAACCAGCAGGTTAAAAATGATGCAGGCGTAGTCCTGCTTGGCCCATCGGAGTATCGATTGGTCTTCCGCTTCGATGAGGCGCACCGTTCCGTAAACCACGTTTGCGCCGGTTTCCAGTACGGCCCGGCGCGCGGCAGACATAAATTTGTCGAACCGGTCACGCGGGACGTAAAGCTCCGAAATCATCAGCGACGCGGGGGTGCTCCATCCCAGTTTTCGAGCCAGCGTTTGTCCCGCCTCGGGCAGGTAGGGACTGAACTGGTGCTCATCCGACCAGTAGATCTGACCGTCGGTCTGCAGGTAGTGGCTGGCATACTCGGCATAGGCTTGGGATTTGGCGGTATGCGCCAGGGCGTACAGCCGCACCCAATCTTCCGTTGAAAGCCCAACCTGGTCTTTGGGGGCCGCTACCGCCGGACCGGTCGGCGTGTAGGTGGACAAGATTCCCTTTGCCATGAAGTCCGGCGAATTCTCGTCGGTCATGTACTGGAAGTCTCCGTAGGTTGCGCCGCGGCGGATTTGGTCCTCGAGGGCAGGTATCACGTCGCCGACTTTTATCTCCCGCACACGCCGAATCACCTGGCGCCGCGGCTCCAGCCTGAGCAGAATTGAGTCGACCACTCCGAACAGGCCGTATCCGCCAATCGCGGCGCTGAAGAGTTCGGCGTTCTCGCCGCGGCTGCACCGGACCCTGTCCCCGGTGGGCCGAGTCAGGTAGAACGCTTCTATGTCGGCAATGATCGGCATGCGGCCCAGTACGCGCCCGTGGATGTTGGAAGACAACGCCCCGCCGAGGGTCATCTCGTCCGCCCCGGTCTGTTTCTGGATGATCGTAAGTTCGTCGGTCAACCCCTCCTGCGCGGCCCGGAGCCATGTCACCAACTGCGGCCATTTCACGCCGGCTTGCACCCACGCGGTTGCCGAGTCCGGATTGAGCGGACCGATTTCCGTGAGCCGCGATGAACTGATTGAGATCCCACCACGGGCAAACTGCTGGCCGCCCATGGAGTGCAGCGCGCCCGCCGGGCAGACTACGAGCCCTTGAGCCGACGCTTTCGCTATCACCGCGCCGATTTCCTGTACCGTTGCCGGCGCAACCACTCGGACCACTTCCGTTTCGTTCAACTGGGACTGTACGTCGTTCAACAGTGGCATTCGGTTACTCCGGGCAGTAAATCTACTGCCCGCCTACGTCCGGCGAAGAGGCTTCATTATTGGGGTTGAGCGCTCCGTTCCCGGAACGCCGGTTTTCCGCCTCGGCAACGCGTGACCCCTCGGCCACGTCTACCCAGCGTAGCGCAATGGTGCCCGCCACAATGATCGCCAGGATCGCTGTCACGGCCACGCGGGTGTCGAACACTGCCGTAGCCACGATGTACAAGGTCGGCCCCAACACGGACGACGCCCGGCTCATGGAGCCAAAGAACGAGAAGAATTCTCCGCTGCGGGATTGGGGCGTAATCTGGGCGAACAGACTTCTGGCCAACGCCTGACTGCCTCCGATCACCAGGCCAACTGAAACGCCAAGCAGCAGCCATTGATACCCGGCGTCCAAACCGAGTGGGGCCCACACCGCCGTTCGGACAGCCGAGGGCCACCAATCCATGGGGCCAGGGCCCAGAACGCTTGGGTGGGCCGGGCCGACGGCGGATTGGCCGTCCAAGTCGCCGCCCTGCACCGATAGGCTGTAAGCCACGCCGTCCGACCCCCGCACCGCCTCCGTCAAGCTCTGGACTGCACCCCGTTTCAGGGCAGCGCCTTCGGCGAGGATCCACTGCTCATCGCCCCACCGCAGCTCGAAACCGGAGTCCGGCAACGCCGGGGCAACGTCGATGACGTAGTGGTTGGAGTCCTGACGATAGCTCAGCTGAAAGTCATAGTCTTCGTGGTCGCTCGGAGACAGAGGGACGATAGCGACGCCGAAAAAGACAATCACAATCCAGCCGGCCAGAGAGACTATCAAAGCCCGCTTGGTGGAGATTCTTTCAGCGAGCCATCCGAAGGCGATCGCGCCGGGTATAGCGACGATTTGTATGATCAGGATCGTCGCCATGTTGAACGCCAGGGATATACCTATAGTGTCGGCGGAGAACGCTCCGGCAATGGCTAGGGTCGTTTGAAGGCCGTCGTTGAACAGTAGGTAGGCGCCAAAGTAAATGAGCACCACCTTGAACCGGGCGAGATCTCGGAACGTCCGGCGCAGTTCCCGGACCGCCATGACCAATGTTCCCGCAACCGTCAGGCGGCCGTCGACCGGGTGTACCGGCGGTTCCGGCAATACCCGCAGCGTCCATATGCTCCACCCAAACCACCACACCCCTATCGACGCAATTGCGGCCCTGGTGACCAGATCCGCGATGTCCGAATTCCGCGTTGGTAGTATCAACGCCAGGTGCACCAGCAGGACCAGTCCGCCACCCGCGTAGCCAAACGCAAACCCCCTGCTGCTGATGGCGTCCAGCAGATGCCTGGGACCCAGATGTGGCAGGAAGGAGTTGTAGAAGACCAGGCACCCCGCAAAACCAAGGTTGGCTAGGGTGAACACTACAAACAACCACACCCACGGTTGGGGGGTATACGCGGAGAAAAAAACCAGGACCGTGAACAGGGCGCCAAGGGCAGTAAATATCCCAAGCAGCGCCTTCTTGATCGGAATACGGTCTGAAATCACTCCCAGGATCGGACTGCCAAGGGCGACGACTCCCGTCGACATTACGACCGCCAGGCTCCACATCGAGCTTCCGGTAAACGTAATGCCAAGGAACGACCCGCTCTCCCCCACGGCATCCTTGAACAGGAGCACAAAGTAGACCGGCAAGACGGCGGCAACGCCCGACGTGGCAAATGCCGAATTCGCCCAGTCGTACATGCACCAGGCGCGGATTTCCCTGCGTTCACCGCCGGGCAGGTCTCTGATCTTCAACGTGCTCACAAGGGGATTTTCGGCTTTGCCTAACAGTGAATCGTCCGCCAGGGTCAGTGAATTCCGGGTTGATCCGCCCGGGTTGACCCGCCCAGGCGCGCTGCGACCACTGCATCCGGAACACTTGCATCCCGTCCGCCATGAACGCGATACGGCAGCCCGTAGGGGTTAGTCGGCCACCTCTACCAATTCGTAGGATTGCGGTTCTGGGACCGGCAGCCCGTCTTCCCTAAGCGTCTCGACGTAGAGTTCGATCGCCTCGCGGACGAGAGTGCACACTTCCTCTCTGGTTTCCGCGGCAGCCATACACCCCGGCAGGTCCGGGACCTGTGCTCCGTAACTGGTTGGCCCCTTCTCGATGATGACTGCATACTTCATTGTGGACTCACCTCATTTGAGACCCGCTTGCTTCCGAATGTTATTCCATGTTCCCTGGGGCAAATCGACTCCCGGATTGCCTGCGATGACGACTATGCCTGGCTTCTCCTGATGTTTTTACACTCGGTGGCTGCCGCGCATACGGGCGATTCTCCAACCGTCCCGCTCGACGAGAAGCATTGCTTCTCTAACCTTGGGCATATCTCGGCTCCCAAACCTGGGTGATGCCCGAAATCTTATCATGTTAAGCCTACCGCGGATTCTCCAGTTGCCCGGCGGACGGTTTTCCGAACTCCCGGTCAGCGGGCCAAAACCACCGCTCCCGCTGCCCCGCCGCGGCGCGTCTTGTAGGTTTGACAGTGTTAGGGGCAGGTGATAACTTGGGCCGCATCGCTGCGTTCCACAACCGCGGACGTGTTGCGTTCGCCCATTTTTGGAGACCGCAGCATGCCCGTTTCACGGCAATTTATGGGTTTATGTAGGGACCGGAGTCCCTTCTACGGCGCAAATTTCAAGCGTTAAGACCTGAGCAAAAAGGAGGCATTTTAATCATGCCAAGGATGACCGGGGGAGAAGCTATCGGAAAAACCCTGGCGGCCTACGGGGTGGAGTGCGTGTTCGGAATGACCGTGACCACCGAGGTCCCGCTGACCATGTCCCTGATCCAATCGGGCATCAAGATGATGACGGTCCGCAGCGAAACCGCTGGTTCCATGATGGCCACCGGCTACAGCAAAATCAGCGGCAAGCCGGGCGTCTGCCTGGTTTCGGGGGCCGGTTCCGCTCATGCAGCCCTGGGCATGTATGAAGCCAACCTTTCCTCAAACGCTATCTTGGTCATCTCCAGTGATTCAGCGCCCACAAGTGCCTGGAGACCCGGCGGCACCTACCTGGACCAATTGGCCCTGTTCCAGCAGGTGACCAAGTGGGCGGTCAAGGCCGAGGTCCTCCAAAGCCTGCCCGATATGATCGGACGCGCCCTCCGGGTGGCCACCACCGGCGCCCCCGGACCCGTGGCGGTTATCGTTCCGGGCAACCTCTTCGGTGAGGAGGGTGATTTCCAGATCCCAACTCCGTCCCAGCCGGCCATGCACCCGGCCCTGCGGGCTGCGCCCGGACCGGCCCCCCTGGAAGCGGCGGCCAAGGTGTTGTTGGAGGCCTCCAAGCCCGCCATCATCGCCGGGGGCGGCGTAACCCTCTCCGGAGCGACCTCTGAGCTGCAGGAATTGGCCGAGCTTATGGCCATGCCGGTTGCTATGACTCATATGGCCCACGGCGCGTTTCCCACCACTCACCCCCTGTGCGCTCACGTGTTGGGCAGCCCCAACGCCGGTAACCGCGGCCGCATCGCCAACCGAATTATCGAAGATTCGGACACCGTTTTGCTGGTGGGAACCAGGATGGACGCCCGCACCACCAACGGTTGGACTCTGCCCACGCCTGGAACCAGGGTGGTGCAAATAGACGCCGACCCCGAAGAAATCGGCAGCAACTGCGACGTTGAAGTCGGCATTGTCGGCGACGCCAAGCTCGCATTGCAAGCCCTGTTGGAGACTCTGAAAGGCAGAGTAGAGAGGCAGCAGGCGGCGGCGGAGAGCCCCCGGGCCCAGGAGATCGCGGCGATGACCGAGGAGTGGCGGGCCGAATTCGCTCCGCAAATGGAGTCCAACGCAACTCCGATTAAAACCCCGAGGCTGTTCCGGGAGATTCAAAAGATCCTGGATGACGACACGATCGTCGTGGTGGACGCCGGGAGCAGTTCCTATTGGGCGCCCGCCTACCTGGACTTGAAACCCGAACACCAGGCGTTGTATCCCCGGGGTTATGCCGCGCTGGGTTCGGCATTCCCGATGGCCCTTGGCGCCCAGATGGCCGCACCCGATAAGAAGGTTATCAGCATCTCCGGGGACGGCGCCTATGGCTACAACATCATGGAATTGGAAACCGCCATGCGGATGAAGTTGCCGGTGGTGTGCGTGGTGGTCAACAACCACACCCTCGGCATGGAACGCCGCGGCTACCTGTCCTATGCCGGCGAGATTCCGCCGGAAGCGGTGAACTTCAGCCCCCAGGACTTCAGCAAAATCGCCCAGGCCTACGATTGCTTTGGCATCAGGGTGGAAAATCCGGGGGACATCGGCTCCGCGATTGCGGCCGCCCTCGCTTCCGGCAAACCCGCCATCATTGACGTGCTTACCGACCCCGAGGACAGCGACTCGGCGGAAACCAGGCCCTGGCGGTCCTACTGACGCAATAGGCCGGCGGCGCTCGGCGATTGGCCTGCCCTGGACTTTTTGGTTTTAGTCTGGCGGGCCGTAGTTCGATAGCCGCCCGGTCCATTTCTAGCTCACAGGTGTCCAGGCCGGGATATTCGCCGCCGCGTGAGGCGCTTTATCTGGGATCGGTTCAGGCCCGCGGTTCCTTCCCGGTGTTACGACGAATAGTTCCAACGAATAGACGATAGAGGAGGTTGGAGACCATGGCTCTGGCTCCGGATCGAATAGATTACAGCCCAATTATTGACCGTCCAAAAGTCAAGTGGCCCAACAACGCCCGGGTGGCTTTTTGGGTTGCGCCCAACATTGAGCATTACGAGTACATGCCGGCGCTCGACGGCCAACGCAACCCCTGGCCGCGAACACCCCATCCGGACGTGCAGAATTACTCCCTGCATGAGTATGGCAACCGGGTCGGCGTCTGGCGCTTGATGGAGGTCTTGGACAAGTACAACATCAAGTGTTCAACCACCCTGAGCGTGGGCGTCTTGGAGCATTTCCCGCAGATCGCCGAGGCCATGCTGAAGCGGGACTGGATTTTCGTGAACCACGGCTTCTACAACACCCGTTACGTTACGACCTATTCTGAGGAGCAGGAAAAAGAGTTCCTCCTTGCCTGCCGTGAGAATTTCAAACGGCTCACCGGGATGGAGTTCAAGGGTCAATCCGGCCCGGCTGCCTCTAACACCGACCGGACGCCTGACCTGCTGGCCGAAACGGGGTTTATGTACCAGACGGACTGGAAATTCGACGACCAACCCGTTCCCGTCAAGGTGAGGTCCGGCAAGCTGCTGTGCGTGCCGTACACCGCGGAGTTGAACGACGCCAGGCTGCTCAGGTTGTCTTATGAGTCCGATTACCACGCAGATATTGTGAAGGCCCAGTTCGACCAGCTTTACGAAGAGGGTGCCGAGAACGGTCGCACCCTCTGTATTGCGTACCACCCCCTGATGACCGGCCGGCCCCACCGTATCAAGCACATGGACCGGGTGTTGGATTACATAATGTCCCACGATGGCGTGTGGCAAGCCACCACTGACGAGATAGCCGAGCATTACATGGCCAACTGCTACGACGACGCAGTTGCCTACACCCAAAACCTGACCCCATAGGCCTGGCCCCATAAGCCTGACCCCATAAGGAGATTGCTTCATGCCCGTGGACCGCGAACATATTCTGCCCCAGCTTCGTTACGGGATGGACCATGACCATTACGATTGGAACCCGCTGAATGAGAGCCGCGCCATCCTCAAATGGCCCAACGACGCCCGCATCGCTGTGTGCGTAATAGTCAACCTGGAGCAGATGGAATGGGCCCAGCCGGAGGACGGCTATCGCTCACCCACCCTGGCCAGCGGCCCGGGGTCGTATCCCGACATCACCGCCTGGTCGGGCCGGGAGTACGGGCACCGGGTTGGAATCTTCCGGGTCTTGGACGTTCTGGACAAGCATGGCATCAAGCCCACGGTGGCCATGGACACCCTGACGGCCGAAAACTACCCCTGGTTGGTCAAGCATCACGTTGACCGGGGCGATGAAATCATCGGCCACGGCATATCCCTGAGCCGCATGATCACCGGCCGGATGTCGGAGCAGGAGGAGCGGGACTACATCCAGACCTGCCTCACGTCCTTGAACCGGACCACCGGCGTCACTCCAATGGGTTGGCTTGGCCCCGAATTCGGCGAGTCGGCCCGCACCCCGCAACTGCTGGGTGAAGCCGGAATCCGCTATGTTTGCGATTGGACCAATGATGACCAACCATTCCCGATGAAAACGCCCCAGGGTGAGTTGTACGCCCTGCCGGTTAACATGCCCTTGGACGACGTCAGCGCCTTGGTTGACCGCAACCTTGGTATGACCCGCTACGTTCAAATCATCAAGGATGCCTTCGATGTGCTCTATCAGGAAGGGGGCCGCAACGGGCGGCTGCTGGTGCTCAATCTGCACCCATTCCTGATCGGCCAGGCCTTCCGCATCCGCGGGTTGGACGAGGCCCTCAACTACATAAGCCACCGTGATGGCGTATGGGTCGCTACCGGGTCCGAGATTATCGACTGGTATCGGAGCAACCCGCCGGTGGCCTGATTCCGGATTTACCCACCGTTCCTAAATCTCCCAAGTCGTCCCCCAATCTCCCAAGAGGAGGCTGGTCTGATGCCAGCGAAAGTAGCATTCTTTAGCCCTGCCGGGAGCCGAGCCGAGTTCATGGCGGAGCGGGCCCCGGACGGAATCGAGTTGGTCCTGGTTGACCCAAGCCTGCCCGACGGCGAAAAGGCCGCCCTGTGCGGGGACGTCGACGCAATCATCTCCAGCGACGTGTCCAACGACGTGTTGCGCCAGTGTTCCAACCTGAAGCTGATTCAAACCCTCAGCGCCGGCTACGACCGCCTGGACCTCCCTACCATCCTGGAAATGGGCGTCCCCGTGGCCAACAACGGCGGCGCCAACGCCATTGCGGTGTCCGAGCACACCATCGCAATGATGATCAGCCTCAGCACCAGGCTGTGGCGCCAGTACGAAGTCACCATGAACCAACGCCAGTGGAAGTCGCAATTAGACCAGTACCGGATCCTGGAAATCACCAACAAGACCGTCGGCATAGTTGGCTTGGGCCGCATTGGCAAACAGGTGGCCAAGCGGTTGAAGGGTTTTGACACCAGGACGATATACCACGACGTTATTGAAATCGATGATGACGTGCGGCAGGATTTGAACGCGGAACCCGTGGGATTCGATGAACTGTTGATGGAATCGGATATAGTGACCCTGCACGTGCCGCTCACCCGCCGGACCCGGGGAATGATGTCCGACCGGGAATTCGGGCTGATGAAACCGACCGCCTTCCTGGTCAATTGCTGCCGCGGCCCGGTCGTGGACGAGGCTGCCCTGCACCGGGCCCTGACCACGGGCGCCATCACGGCAGCGGGCTTGGACGTGCTGGAAGTTGAGCCTACCCCTGCAGACAACCCGCTTTTCGATCTGGACAACGCGGTGATCACGCCGCACATGGCTGGACCGGGCGAAGAATCAACCCAACGGGCCGCCGATTTCGCCTACTACAACATCGTCAGAGTTTTGGCCGGAGAAGAACCCGAATCCCTGGTCACACCCGAGTAGCTGGCGTAGACCATTCCCCCGGCGCATTTCCGTCCTAGCCACATTTGCGTTGTACCCATCCTGAATCAGGGGCCTTTCACTACTAGCCGGCATTATTATGAAAATAGGCCATTTTCATCCCCATGCGTGGGCTCGGCCAGGCCATCCGCAATTAATATGGAAAGGGTATTTTCATCCTCGTTGGTCGCTTTGCCAAAGCCATCCGTCATTCTCGCCGCAGCGGGAATCCAGAGCCCCTTTCGTCATTCAACCACGTGCCAGATGGCAGGAATGGCCAGGGGGCAACGTCTTTCCGGATGGACAGTCCTGGCTCCTCATGCGAAGTTCCTGGTTTCCCGTTGCGACAGGAATGACGGAGCACTGGATTATCCATGCGCCAGGAATATCACGAGGAATGTCGGTAGCCAACTAAAAGGCCCCGCGTCCAGAATCCCGACCATTGACCGTGACTCACCACCGGGTTTACGACGGCTTGGTCAAGATTTCGGACCACCTCGACTTGTCCGGGCCACTCCTATTCTAGCCGGCCGATAGAGACGCTACGCTGAACACCACGCTGAACGGCTTGCAGTAAATCACCACGCTCATTTGGGCCCCCACATCGGTCCCGTTGGGGATCGGATAGTTCTGGTTTCCGATGTTCCCCTTGAGCTTGCCCAAGTCCAGATAGCCCGGTGACTTGACCTCCGCCGATGATTGGGGATTGGGACTCTGACTGAGGACCACGTGAAGCTCCGGCCCGTTGGTGGTCTGAAAATCCTCCAGCCTCAGCAGGTGGGCCCCATCGGGCGTCTGGTAAATCGTCGCCCGCCCGCTCCCCCTATGAAAACTGTCGGCATCTCGGAAGGAGCCGGACTTGAGGGCCAACGGCCCGGCCGGCGCGCTCGTCGCGACCGCGGCGGTTGGAGCGACCTCCCCGCCGGCGGTTGCTGCCGGTGTGGCGGCTACCCCGGACTCGGGCATGACATCCAGCATGGCATCCGGCATGACATCCGACAGGTAATCTGCCATGGAGTCGGGCATCGGCTCTTGCACAGGTTGGTCCATTCGAGACATGCCCTCCATGATCATTTCCACGTCGGCCATGGTCATGCTCGGCGGAACGACGGCAGTCTCGGCAAATGGAAATTCCTCATTCACCGTGGTGTTGGTAAACAGGGGCAACCCCAGCCAGAGGCCGATGGCGACGGCCGCGGCCAGACCCGGAGTCCCGACGATAGCCAACCCCACCCGGTGGCGCCACAAAACCTGATGCCACCCCCGCCGGTAGCCGAGGCCCGCTGCGCCGGTGAGCGCCAGGAAAACCAAAATCAGAATTGGCCATCGATGGGGGTATAACTCCGCGAAAAACCGCTCGATGCTCCCCAAGAATTCCAACTCAAACCCCCTTAGCCCGTGTCACCGATTTCACCCCTACGGGTTTCCCATTATAGCTACTAAATTATACGCCGTATCGTCAAAAAAACGTTTGGGGTCAGGCCATGCTCCCAGCCTATACCCAACAAAAAAGTTTTGCGCAGCTTTTCCAAAAGCGGGTCCCCCACCCAAAAAAATCTCCATGCCCTCTGCGTTGAAACCGAACCGCCCCCTGGCGTCACCCGCCCCTTGACACCCCCGGATGCATATCCCTATTATCGCACCAATGTTCGCTAACACAGAAAACCCGGAAGCCCCCACCCCCTCCCTCGCCGACATCGTCCGCGAGGAAACCGATGACGGCCGCCTAATAGTCCGCTTCCTCGTAGAAGTGATGCAGGGCCTCCTCGAACAATCCAAGCCCTGCCACCGCCTCGACGCCGCCTGCCAACTGCTAACCCTCGGCTTCCACCCGGCCCAAACCTTCATCGACGCCAACACCCCCGCCTCCCCAACCCATAAAAATCTCCGCGCCCATGGCGTCCTCGGCGTTGAATCAACCCCCCTGCACCAGGAGCTAGCCGCCCTCATCCGGGAAGAGACCGACAACGGCCGCACAACAGTCCGTTTCCTAATCGACGTCATGCAGGGCAACATCCCGGACTTCAAGCCCCACCACCGCTTGTCAGCAGCTAAGGAACTCCTGCGCCGCGGCTTCGACACGCCTGTCCATCCCGACGCCGGTAGCTCAGCCGCCTTAACCGGTATACAATCCGACCCGGAGCAATCCGCTCCGGCTGAAAAAACCACCGCGGCGTCCCGCTCCTGGACCCACATCCTGGAGGGCCGCTATGCCGGCTACCCCGCCGGCTATAACCGCTACGAAACGGAGTACGGCCCCTTTGACTTCCGGTCCTACGATGACGAGGAATACCACTTCGACACCCACGGCTCTCGGGCCCTGACGCACATCTCCGGCGGTGAGGAGGCAGCCAGCGCAGTCCACAAGACGGTCTTCGACTTCCGCTTCGCTGCCTGGAAGCTTGCCAAGGCCACCGGCCAGGACCGCGACCGCTGCGACCACCTGATCAAGATCCCCGACGACTGCCCCCAGCCCGAAAACATCTACGGCTACCAGGCCCTGCGGCAGATATTCGGCACCGAGCAGGCCGCCCGGATAGCCGCTTGGGCCGTCGCCGGCTACCACCGGAAGCAAGCCGCCCTGGCCGCCGGCCTTGGTCCCGAATCCCCGGCCCGGCCCCCGCCCCCGGACACCATCTGGGACCAACCGGCGGAGGAACTGTACCGGGAAGACCGGTCGCCGCCGGACCCGGAACCTGACGCTCCCGATGCGCCCAAGCTAACCATGCTTGAGGAATATTTAATCCACCGCCACCGGGAGCGCGCGCGGAACGACCGGAATAACTGGGATGATGACCCGCCCGGCTTAATCTATGACCGGGTTACCATCCCCATAATACCGTGACGCCCCAACCCGGGGCGCCGCGGTCCTTCACCCTCATACCCCCACGCCCAACGAAAAAAAGTTTTGCGCAGCTTTTCCAAAAGCGGGTCCCACACCCCCAAATCTCGCTGGCTGCGATCCTCGCCGCAGCGGAAATCCAGGCCGTTGGTGGTCAGCAACCAAGCCCACCCACACCTGGAGTGTCCCGCCCACTTCCAGGCATTGCCGTCTGGTTCCCTTTTTTGAATTGCATAGTCACCATGCAATAACACGGTGGAAATTTCTGTGCTCGAAATCATTCCACGTGTATCGCCTGCCCCGCCAGTGACCCCTGTTTTGATTGTTGAATCGCCGGATGCCTCGGACATCAAGTCACACTACAAACAGCCTGAACACGCTATTTCTATAGTAATGACCGGGGCGGACGCTGCGGCGGAAATTACGGAAGGTAATAGAAAGACGCCCACAGTTTGACACGCCAACGCCCCAAGACTAACTTACCTGTTGTGCCCTTTATCAGCGCAAGCGCGCTGGGCCTTCCAGTGGTTTTACCAATCATCAACAAACTCCAGGTGTAGAAACCGCAATGCCGAACGATTGCTCATACGGTTCGTGGAAGTCGCCAATAACCTCAGAAATGATCGTTTCCGGTGCCATCGGCTTGGGACAGGTCATTCTGGATGGGGAGGACATCTATTGGGTGGAGTCCCGACCGGCCGAAGGGGGACGCAACGTCCTGGTGCGCCATGGATCCGACGGCCAAATCTCCGATGTCACTCCTCCGCCATTTAACGTCCGCACCAGGGTCCACGAGTACGGCGGGGGGGCGGTTACGGTGGCGGACGGAGTGGCTTACTTTTGCAATTTCGTAGACCAGAGGGTCTACCGGCTTCAAGGCGGACAGGCGCCGGAGCCGATAACCCCCGCCGGGGAGATGCGCTACGCCGACCTGTGTGTGGACCGGGCCCGCAGGCGCCTGCTCTGTATACGGGAAGACCATTCCGCCCCGGACCGGGAGGCGGAAAATTCCCTGGTCAGCCTGGACTTGGACGGAAGGGGAGAGCCCATTACTCTGTTCTCCGGGTCCGATTTTTGCTCCTCGCCGTGCCTGAGCCCCGGCGGTTCGGCCCTGGCCTGGTTGAGCTGGGACCACCCGAACATGCCCTGGGACGGCGCCCGGCTTTGGTCGGCCCGATTCCGGCAGGACGGCTCACTGGAAACTCCTGTCCTGGTGGCCGGAGGGGACAGCGAGTCAATATTTCAACCCAATTGGTCCCCCGGCGGCGTGCTCTACTTTGTTTCCGACCGCACCAACTGGTGGAACCTTTATGCCCAACGCAACGGCGATATCGAGCCGGTAGCCCCTATGGCCGCCGAGTTCGCCAGGCCGCAGTGGATGTTCGGTACAGCCACTTACGGCTTCCAGTCCGACCGGCGCGTCATTTGCAGCTATACCCAGGGCGGCGTTTGGCGCCAGGCAGTCATCGACCCGGACCCCAGGAACGACGAGGGACCCAAGAACGAAGCCGATTCCAAGACCGTTGAACCCTGGCCCACCCACTACACCGAGATGAACCGCGGCGACGTGGCCGTGGATTCCAACCAGGCTGTAATGGTGGCAGGGTCTCCCAGCGAACCGTATTCGGTAGTGCGCGTCGACTTGGGATCCGGGATGACCAGCGTGTTGCGCCGGGCGACATCCAACGTCGTTGACCCGGCATATCTTTCAACTCCGGAACCAATTGAGTTCCCAACAGAGAACGGCGCAACCGCCCACGCCTTGTACTATCCACCAAAGAACGGTGATTTCGCCCCTATCTCGGGGGAGTTGCCGCCGCTGCTGGTCAAGAGTCACGGCGGGCCGGCGGGCGCAGCCGGAGCCTCGCTTGACCTGGTGATCCAATACTGGACGAGCCGGGGTTTCGCCGTAGTTGACGTAAACTACGGCGGCAGCACGGGCTACGGCCGCGAGTACCGGGAGCGGCTGCGCGGCCGCTGGGGTGTAGTTGACGTGGAGGATTGCGTCAATGCCGCCCAATTCCTGGTCGCCACGAAACGGGCGGACGGTGACCGGTTGGTCATCGACGGGGGCAGCGCCGGTGGATTTACCACCCTCGCCGCCCTGACCTTCCGCGACGTTTTCCGTGCCGGAGCCAGCAGCTACGGCGTGAGTGACCTGGAAACGTTGGCCAAGCATACCCACAAGTTTGAGTCCCGCTACCTGGACAGCTTGATCGGACCCTATCCGCAGGAGCGGGAACTTTACCGGGAGCGCTCACCCATTAACCATGTGGACCGCATGTCCTGTCCGCTGATTCTGTTCCAGGGACTTGAAGATGAAATCGTGCCTCCCGAGCAGGCCGAGGTCATGTATCTGGCGGTCAAGGCCAAGGGAATTCCCACGGCTTACCTGCCGTTCGCGGGAGAGCAGCACGGCTTTCGCCAGGCGGCCAACGTCAAGCGGGTCCTGGATGCAGAGTTCTATTTCTATTCCAAGGTTTTTGGCTTCTCGCCGGCGGATGACCTTGAGCCGGTGGACATCGACAACCTTTAACCCATTGACATAACCCCGACCGACGAGGGCCGCAATTCCGTTGAAACGCGTCTATACCATACCTGGGAGATAACCTATGCCCGATGCCGAAATCACTGTTTATGGAGCGCCCTGGTGCCCGGATTGCCGGCGCTCCAAGCAATTCTTGGCCGACCAGCGCGTCGCGTATGACTGGGTGGATATCGATCAGGACGAAGCGGGACGGTCTTACGTCCAGCAGGTCAACAACGGGAAACATATTATCCCAACCATCGTGTTCCGGGACGGCTCCACGCTGGTCGAGCCTACCAACGCCGAATTGGCCGCTAAACTGGGAATCAACCCCCGGGCCAAGCGGGAGTTCTATGACCTGATCGTAGTAGGTGGCGGACCAGCGGGGTTGACCGCCGCCATCTACGCCGCGAGGGAGGGCATTGAAACCATCATCATCGAGCGCAGCGGTGTTGGCGGTCAGGCGGGTACAACCGAACGCATCGAGAACTACCCGGGCTTTCCGGGCGGGATCGGCGGAGGTCAATTGGCCGATCAAATGCGGCTCCAGGCAGAGGGCTTCGGCGTTGAGATTCTGCCGGCCCAGGCGGTCGCCAGAATCGAAACCCAGGGCGACCGTAAACTGGTTGCCACCGAAACCGGCGACGATTACTACGCCAATGTAGTGCTGTTATCCCCCGGGACCACCTACCGCCGCCTGGACGTCCCCGGAGAGGATGATTTGATCGGCGCGGGCATTCACTTCTGCGCCACTTGCGATGGCCCGTTCTACAAAGGTCAGGACATGCTGGTGGTGGGCGGCGGGAACAGCGGCGTTGAAGAGGGTTTGTTCCTGACCAAATTCGCCAATAAAGTGACCGTGCTGGAAAAAAATGAGCGCCTGGGCGCCAGCCAAATACTCCGGGACAAAGCGGCCGGCCATCCCCAAATGGAGGTGCGCCTGAACACCAGCGTCGTGGAGTTCAAGGGGGATGGACACCTGAGTTCGGTGATAGTCAAAGACCTTAAATCAGGGGCTACGGAAGAACTGGCCCCGGCAGCGGTTTTCGTCTTCATCGGCCTGACCCCCAATACCGGTTTCATCAAGGACTCGGTGGAGTTGGACCAATGGGGGTTCATCCAGACCGGGCCGACCCTCGAAACCAACATTCCTGGGGTGTTCGCTGCCGGAGACGCCCGGAAAGGTAGCACCAAGCAGGTGGCTACTGCGGTGGGGGAAGGCGCCGCAGCGGCGTTGATGATCCGCCAATACCTGGAAGCGAACCAGAGCAGCCGCGGATACCGGGGAGATTAAGTTTCTTGACGTGCTGGTGTCCGGCCTTCCCAAAGGCGCGGGCGCGGAGGCTGCCGCGTATTATCCGGAGACCGTCGGGCTTCCAGTTGGAAACCCTGTGCTCGGGTTATTCGCTTGAACTTGGAACCCGGGCCGCGCCGGCCCTGGAGCAAGAGGAACACCAACCATAGAAATCCACCCTGTTGGCGGCGACCTCAAATTCCGATTCGGTTTCCAGAATCTGCTGCAGTTCGGCCACCATGCTCTGCCCAACGTCGGCGTCGACTACGCTGCCGCAGCTGATGCACACCAGGTTGGCGTGGGGCGATAGGTTGGCGTCATAGCGGGACTGGTGCTGGAAGGGAAGCTGCCGAACGATAGCCGCCCGCTCCAAGACATCCAAGGTGGAGTAGACGGTAGCCAGCGTCACGTAGGGGAAGAACGCCTTCACCCGTTCGAATACTTGTTTGACCGAAGGATGATCTCCGGAGTTAACCACGACTTCGGCTATGGCCAATCTCTGGGGCGTCAGCCGGATCCCCAGTTCCCTCAACCGTACCGAAAGCTCTTCTTGAGTAGTCACTTCTCACACACCTCCCTCACGTTGGACCATTGGCCCGAATCGTCACGGCCCCGGTGGTGCATCGGTTAAATCCAATATGACAGCAGGTTGCCGCGTAATTGAGCTTGGGAGTGTACTCAATGCTAAGAGATGCCGGGCCGGGTGTCAATCACGAGGATTGATTGCCAGCCGGGTCTTGCAGGGGCCATTAATCACCCCGTCATTCTCGCCGCAGCGGGAATCCAGAGCCCTGATTCCGGGCCAAGACGGTTATGCCAACTAACACGGGCCGGGCGGGCGGGTCAACGTCCCACCTGAGCCATGCCTACAGACCCGCGTCAGGTTGGATGGGACAAAGGGGTCTTGATTCCCGCAGCGTCCAGAATGTCGGAGTGGTGGCGCCTCCGCGAGAATCGTCAACACTAGAAAACGGCTGGAAAACCCCGTTGATTGCCCCACGGGTCAAGCCGATTTTTGGAATTACGCGCCGTCACCGCGACGTGTACGGGGTTAACCCGGGTTGTTTGCGGATTGTGAGCCGCCGAACCGGCGGCGATGCACCCGGAGGGTTCAATCGTCCATAACCACGGGGATTCCGGCGGCCTCCGCTTTGGCGGCGGCCTCCGGGTTGATGACGCCGTCCTGCATCCAGATGTACTTGACGCCCACCTCAATAGCCTCGTCAACCACCGGGGGCACCAGTTCCGAACGCCGGAAAACGTCCACCATGTCGATGGGCTCCGGCACCGACCGCAGGTCCGGATATGCTTTTTCTCCCAGGGATTCCTCGATCATCGGGTTGACCGGGATGATTCGGTACCCTTGGCCCTGCATGTACTCGGAGACCCGGTAACTTATGCGGTCCGGGTCGTTGGACAGGCCCACGACGGCTATAACCTTGCTGTTGACCAACTGTTCTTCAACCAGGTCCATAATCCCTCCCCTTGCCAAATTCGAAAAAGCCCTGCCGCAGCCCGGCTTTACGCCGGAACCCTCGGCACGCGAAGATGCCTATTCTTGGCCCAGGCTCCTGACGTAGTTGTGCGCAGCGATGGCGGCGGTGGCGCCGTCGCCCGCGGCGGAAATGAGCTGCGAGGACGAGTGTTGGCGGATATCGCCCACCGCGTAGAGCCCGGCAACCTTGGTTTTCATGGAGATGTCTACTGGAATATGGCCGGCGTTGTCCAGGTCCACCAGGTCGCTCACAAGCTTCGACCCCGGCTCCAAACCCACGTAGATGAACAGTCCCGTTAGCTCAACCTGTCCCTCGGAATCGGTCAACGCGTTGCGCACCGCGACGGCCGACACGGTGTCCTCACCCACGACCCTCTCCACAACGGTGTTCCACACCACCTCGATTTTGGGGTTGGCCTCCAGCCGGTCCTGCAAAACCTTTTGGGCGCGAAATTTGCCGCCGCGCACGAACAAAAGCACACGTTCGGCGTATTCCGACAGGGTCAAAGCCTCGTCAGCCGCCGAATCACCACCGCCGACTACCCCAACCACCTGGCCCATGTACAACGGACCGTCGCAGGTGGCGCAGTGGGAAACGCCTCGCCCGAACAACTCTTCTTCCCCCGGGATCCCTAGCTGACGAAGATTTGATCCGGCGGCCACGATGAGAGCCTTGGCCTGGTGCTCCCCAGCGTCGCTGGCAACCACCAGCCGGCCGTCCCGCTGGGTCACCGACGTTGCCTCGGCCATGATGAACTCTACCCCGGCGTCCAGAGCCTGTTCCTGGACCGCTGGTCCCAGTTCCGCTCCGGAGATTCCCTGGGGGAAGCCTGGATAGTTTTCAATGTTTTCGATGTTGATAATCTGGGCGCCGCCCATCAGCCGTTCGACAATGGCGGCGCGCATGCCGTAACGGGCGGCGTACATTCCGGCGGTCATGCCTGCCAGTCCGCCCCCAACAATCAAAACGTCGTATTCGTCCGCCAAACCATTACCCCGCGGGCACAGGTTGATCCCTCCAGATTGCGCTCAACTATAGTTGCGTGTTGATTTGGGTGTCAACCGGCGGAGGTTGCGGTACGCCGACCGGCTACGTAGAATCTCATCCTGATATGGCTTTGCCATCACGGTTCCTGGAGCCCATCACGGTCCCCGGAGCCCATCACGGTCCCTGGAGCAATGAACTCATGCCGTCAGAAGAACTCTCCACCGGCTCAATCTACCAGGTTCAAATTGAACGGGATGTGTTTGTTCCCATGCGGGACGGGGCAGAGTTGGCCACGGACCTCCATCGGCCGGCGACTGACGGAACACCCCTGGATGGGCCTTTTCCGGTGCTGCTGCAGAGGACTCCTTACGACAAATCAGCCGAGGCCCGCGTCCAGGAAGCCGTTTTTTTTGCGGCTCGCGGATACGTCGTCGCGGTTCAGGACTGCCGGGGAACTCACGCCTCACCGGGCAGCTTCACCAAGTACGTGAGCGACGGCGCCGACGGGTTTGACACGGTAGAGTGGTTGGCGCGGCAGCCGTGGTGCCTTGGCAAGGTGGGCACCTACGGGTTGTCTTATGCCGCCCACGTGCAGGCGGCGTTGGCCTGCCTGAACCCTCCCCACCTGGGCTGTATGTGGCTCGAATGCGGCGGTTTCTCCGATGCCTTCCTGTCCGGATGCCGCAATGGGGGAGCCTTCGAGCTGCGGCAGGCAACCTGGGCGTTTCGAGAGGCCTTGGAGTCCCTCAAGACCGCCGCCGGCCAGGCGTCCCCGTCCCAGGCGTCCACGCCGCAGGTGTCTCCGTCGAATCAAGCCCAGTTCGGTTTCCAGGCGATGGACCGCCAGGACATTTTCGCTTGGTTCAAGCGTATGCCGTGGAAGCGGGGCCACGGCCCTTTGCAGTGGGCGCCGGACTACGAGAGCTATCTGCTTGAATTGTGGGGCAACGAGGCCTACGGTGAGTATTGGCGGCAGGTGGGCCTTTCGGTCAGCGCGCACCTGGCCCAGTTTGCGGATGTTCCCCAGGTACATATGGGTGCCTGGTATGACCCTTACGCCCGCAGCACCACCGACAATTTTATTGAGCTTTCGAAGGGAGGCCGGCAGGCCCCATCATACTTGATTATGGGGCCCTGGACTCATGGCGGTCACGGGGTCACTTATGCCGGCGACGTCGACCTGGGAACCCAGTCAATCATCGAAGGCAACCTGGCCCGCGATTACCACCACTTGCGCCTGTCCTTCTTCGATCGGTGGCTCAAGAATTTGGAGACCGATTGGGACACCGGGTCTTCCGTCCGCATTTTCGTCATGGGCGGCGGAACGGGACGGCGCAATCCCCAGGGACGTCTGGACCACGGAGGCGCGTGGCGCGTGGAGCAAGAGTGGCCCTTGGCCCGGGCATTGCCAACAGCCCTCTACCTGCACCCGGGCGGCGTCCTGGCTGCGGACCCTCCTCAGTTGTCAACCGGCGACAACCCTCCGAGCCGCTACCGGTTCGACCCTGACAACCCGACGCCTACGATTGGAGGCAACATATCGTCGGGCCAGCCCATAATGTTCCCGGGGGGATTCCACCAGCAGGAGGTCCCCGGCTTCTATGGCTGCAGCGAGCCCTATCTGCCCCTGGCGGCGCGGCTCGACGTGCTGGTGTTCCAAACCGAGCCGCTGGCTCAAGGAACTGAAGTCACGGGGCCGATAGCCGTGAACCTTTGGGTGGAATCCACCGCGCCCGACACTGACTTCACCGCGAAGTTGGTGGATGTTTACCCACCCTCGTCGGACTACCCCGAAGGCTACGCATTGAATATCACCGATGGTATCCGCCGGGCCAAGTTCCGGGATTCTTGGGAAACTCCCTCGCTTCTTGAACCGGGCGGGGTCTATCCGCTGACCATTGAGCTTTTCCCAACCAGCAACCTGTTTGCTCCGGGGCACCGGATACGGCTGGACCTATCTTCCAGCAACTTCCCCCGGTTCGACGTAAATGGCAACACCGGGGAAAACCCGGCATGGTCTACAGTGAAAGTAGTCGCCGAAAACAGCGTCTACCATGACGCCGACCACCCCTCCCATGTCGTGCTGCCGCTCCTGCCTATGCCCTGAATCTGGGCGGGTCCAGGACCGACACCGTACCCGCGGTAGGCATTGGTTTCGAGGGCTGTTAAACCTCTCCCGACTCCTCCGGTTGTGGCCGACTCCCTTGCTCCTCTTCCGGTAGATTCCACTGTTGGAAGAAGTACACCAGCATGTCTTTGCCCATCGCCACCAGGGGCGGGCCAAGGATGATTCCCCAGATCCCAAAGTAATGGCCGGAAATCACAACGATCAATATCACTGCGATGGGATGCAGCTTCAGGGCTTGCCCTTGGATCCGTGGGACTAGAACGGTGTTCTCCGCAAGTTGGATTATCACGTAAAGCAAGATCACCCAGGGCACCTTATCCGGTGCCGTAGCCAGGGTTACCAGGACTCCTACGGCTCCTCCGATCCAAGGGCCGATGATGGGCACCAGTTCGGTTAACGCGGCAACTATGCCCAGGAAAAACGCGAAGGGTACGCCCAACAGCAACAGCCCTACCCCAACTATAGTCCCGACTACCAATGCCAGAGTGAGTTGTCCCCGGAGGTACGCGCCCACTGTGCGGCTCACAATGTCCAGTACGTCCTGCACGTACGGTTGCATTGCCGGGGGGAAAGGGGAACGCACTGCGGAATTAATCGATCCGGAGTCTTTTATCAAGTAATAAACCAACATCGGAAGGGTGGCAAAGCCTATGACCAGACTCAGGGAACCGGTAATACGGTTAAGCGTCTTTAGAGTTCCATGCCAAACCGCGTCAGCCAAAACGTTCCCAACATCGGCCAACGATTTCTCGATGTCATGTTTTAGTTCCTCTGGAATCCTGTCGGAATAGATAGCCGCCCAGTTTTCTAGGGTAACCCTGGCATCACTGAAAAACCGCGGAAATTGTTCGATGAACAAACCGGCTTGGTGGATGGTTGGAGGAACGACCAATAATAGAACCCCGGCTACAGCTCCCGCGCCAACGATGGATATGATTGCGATAGCGGTAATGCGACTCACCAGTGGATGCCCCCGGCTCCATGGCATGGCCCATTCCAATAAATGGATCACCGGCAAAAGCATGTAGGCGATGATTGCGCTGAGGCCAATTGCCAGAAGAAGGCTGCCCAATAGGTACAGTACAATCAGCGTAACGACCACTGTCGCTGCGGTTGCCAGCAACATGATGCGCTTCTGCCGTATCGAAGGAGTCACTTAAACCTGCACGGTCGGCACGCTAAGAATACAAAGCATTGATTTCGGAATCGCGCGCCACGGAATGGCAGCCGGTTGAATCGAGCAGGCAAATGCCGGCGCTGCCCCAACCGCTTGTTGAGGGTAATTCCAACCGTATTGCCGTCGCAACTCTCGCCGGCATCCGCTGCCGCGAGGTTTCGATGCCGTGCTACCTCGTTCCGGTGCAGATAACTGTTCAGATTCGAGGGAGATTGTCAGCATACGGTAATCCAGGGTTGCCGCCCAAGGGAGGCGAATCATGGCAGTGAGTCAATTCACGCGGTCCTATACCCTCGGTTTCTGTCTGCCCGAGGAGACTGAATGATTGTTTTGCAAAAGGTCGCCCCAAGCGTGAACAAGGGTAAGGACGCGTAGATGCTGTTGTCACGCAAATGACAACTCAGGTGCTCGGCGGGAGAGTCTTTGGCAGGACTTCTGGTGGAAAGCCGCTTAAGGGTTGCGCAGGGTTACTATGTACTGCTCGTCGTTGAGGTTCCGCGAGTCCCGGTACCTGAAACCTGCCTGCGTCGCCAGGTCCCGAAGCTGTGCCGGGTCCAACCGGCGCTCCATAGGCGGTCCTTCCCCTGTTTCCTTCCGGCGCCACTCCAGCACCGTGCACCATCCATGGGGTTGAAGCAAACTTCGCACCGCTCCCAAAAACCGCACCGGGTCAGGGCTTTGGTGGGCCACAAAGGCCAAAAATGCCCCGTCCAGGGAAGCGGGGTCCAGGGGAAACTCGAAGGCGTCACACTCCATGACCTCAACGTTGCCCATTCTGGACTCGGCGACCCGGCGGCGGCAGGCTGCCGCCATCTCTTGGTCCAAGTCCAGGGCGTACAGGCGCCCGCTAACCAGGAATTTGGCCAGGGGAATTGTGAAAAATCCCGGACCGCACCCAATGTCCGCCACCGTGTCGTGAACGTTGATGGGGCAAAAGCTCAAGACCACAAAGGGATCCGTCTTTTCGACGCGGCTCGGCGAGAGCAACTGCTTTATGTGTTCTTCAGTCGACATCCGCACATCAATGGTTGCCGCGGCAATCTGCCCCGGAGATTGTCCGCAGCACAATTTACATCAAGGTCAAGCCAGGCGCAACGGCGCGGCGCGGGCAACTTCATTCGCCCTACGCCGCGATTGGTGTATCAGGGGGTTGTTTAGGGTCATTCCGGAGGACTACTGCGGAACTCAGACTGCTGCAGAACTCAGATGGGACCCATCTCCTGGTTGGAAGCGTCTCGATTGGGTCACGTAGCCCGGGGAATCGGAGACGGACGCAGTCTCGTTGACACCCTTAAGGGCCAGCGGTAAACTAGGCTCCCGGCCTCACTCGCTGCTTTTGCCGCGGTTATTTTACCGCTCTATAGGCGGTCGCTAACCGTCAGGGGCTTGGCAGGGCCTGAAATTAAGAAGGGGGACGCTATGTCCCGGGTAGCTGACCAAGACCCAGAAGTTGCCAAAGCGCTGGCCGGTGAAGACCGGCGCCAGCGCGAAAGTATAGTCCTCATCGCGTCGGAGAATTACGCTAGCCAAGCCGTGTTGGAAGCCCAGTCCGGCGTTATGAATAACAAGTACGCCGAAGGATACCCCGGTAGGCGTTATTATGGTGGGTGCCAGTACGTGGACGTGGTGGAAGACCTTGCTATCCAACGAGCCAAGGAGCTTTTCGACGCCGAGCACGTCAACGTTCAACCCCATAGCGGAGCCCAGGCCAACATGGCGGCGTATTTTGCGTTGCTGGAGCCCGGGGACACCATTATGGGGATGCGTCTGGACCACGGAGGCCATCTCACCCATGGCGCCAGCGTCAATTTTTCCGGAAAACTCTACGATTTCGTGCCCTACGGCGTTGACCGGGATTCCGAGGCCATCGACTACGATGAAGTTGAACGGTTGGCCCTGGAACACCGTCCCAAGGTAATAGTGGCCGGGTGTAGCTCCTATTCCCGCATCTTGGACTTCCCCCGGTTCCGGGCAATTGCCGATCAGGTGGACGCCACCCTGATGGTTGATATGGCCCATATTTCCGGGCTGGTGGCCGGCGGCGTCCACCCTTCACCGCTGCCATACGCCCACGTGGTGACATCCACAACCCAAAAGAGCCTGCGGGGTCCCAGGGGCGGCCTTATTCTGTGCCAGCAAGACCTGGCCCGGAAAACGGATTTTGGCGTCTTCCCTTTCACCCAGGGAGGACCATTCATGCACGTCATCGCCGCCAAAGCAGTATGCTTTGGTGAGGCCCTGCGGCCGGAATTTGCCCGGTACGCTTCTCAGGTGGTCGACAACTGCCAAACATTGGCCCAGGAGTTGTCGGAGGCAGGCTTCCGGCTCGTCTCCGGCGGCACAGAGAACCACCTGGTCCTGGTGGATTTGACGCCGCTGGATATCACCGGGCAGCAGGCGGAATCGGCGCTGGAAAGCGTGGGCATAATAGCCAACAAAAACGTCATCCCCTACGACACCCAACCACCCCGGGTTACCAGCGGGCTGAGGCTGGGCACACCGGCAATCACCAGCCGGGGTTTTGACGAAGCCGCGGTCAAGCGCGTCGCCCAATTGATTGTCAGGACCCTGGCGAACATGGAGGACCAGGATGCCTTACGCGCGGTGACCGGTGAAGTCAGGGAGTTTGCTTCGAGCTATCCGGTGCCGGGAATCGACCTTTAGTTGAGAGGCAACACCCTCGATGCTATAATCTTCCCAATCGCTTATTAGGAAAAAGAGGATCAACCTTTGCGCCATTATGAGCTCGTAGTTGTACTAAGCCCAATGTTGAACCAGGACCAAGCAGCGGACACCTGGTCCCGTATCAAAGGATTCATCAATAATCGGGAAGCAGAAATTACTCACGAGGAGAACTGGGGAACCCGCCGGTTAGCCTATGCAATTCGAAAGGGCCCCTATCGCTTTCAAGAAGGCAATTATCACCTCACTCGCTTCAGTGCTGAAACCCCGTTCAATCGGGAACTAGAGACCTTCCTGCGCTTGGACGAGCAGGTGCTGCGGTCGATGGTGGTAGCAACTGAAGCGCCAAAACCGGTGGTTGAGCCTCCCCCGGCCCCGGTCGTGGTTGAAGAAGCGGTGAGCGAAGCCCCGGCAGAGACTGAAATCTCCGGTGAAACCGAGGCCTCCGATGTGAGCGGAGCATCTGAAGACGGCGGCGCTCCCGGCGAAACCGAGGCTCCGGTAGCAAGCGCGGAAGAACCGGTTGTTGAAGCAGCCCAGGAAGCTCCGGAGGAAACAGAAGCAGCCCGGGAAGCTCCGGTGGAAACAGTTGAAGCTCCTGAGGCAGCAGTTGAGGGTCCGGCGGCTGAAAACCAGGGACCGGTTTTGGAAGATGTGGCCGAAGGGGCTGCTCCCGAGGCAGAAGCTTCAGGAGCCCAGGAGGGCGACCAACTGGAAACCGCGGCCCCGGAAGAATCGCCGAGGTGAGGTGGACGGGTGAATAAGATTATCGTTATCGGGAATTTGGGACGGGACCCCGAAATGCGGTATACGGCCAGTGGTCAGAGCGTAACCTCGTTCTCGGTGGCTTCCAACCGGAAGTACACCACGGCGGCGGGGGAAAGTCGAGAGGAGACCGAGTGGTTCAACGTTAGCGCTTGGGGCAAGCTCGGCGAGACCTGCAACCAGTTCTTGACCAAAGGGCAACAGGTTTACGTAGAGGGCCGGTTGAGCAGCCGTACCTACCAGGCCCGCGACGGACAGACCCGGTTTTCCAACGATATCACCCTTACCGATGTCCAGTTTCTCAACCGGCCCCAGGCCATGGGCTCGGAAGACGACGGTGGCTATGGGTACGTGGGAGAGGCGGCCGGCTCCGGCGATTTCAGTTCCGGCATGGATGACGCTGACGACTTGCCGTTCTAAGGTTCGGCATGATTCTCAGGCTCAATGTTAACCCAGGCAGATTAATGCCCAAAGGATATCCACAACTATGACAACTCCAGCACCCGGCAATCGTCCACCTGGAGGATCCCGCCCACCTGGAAGAGGCGGACCAGGCGGTGGAGGACGCCCCGGAGGTCGCGGCCGGGGACGATACCCTCCGCGTCGTAGGGTATGCAGCTTCTGTGTCGAGCACATCAAGGATATCGATTACAAAGACGTCGAAAGGATCAGACGCTTTGTTTCCGATAGGGCCAAGATAGAACCCCGGCGCCGTACCGGCGTGTGCGCCAAGCATCAAAGGGCGCTGCGGCTCGCTATCCAAAGGGCCCGGCACCTGGCGTTGCTCCCCTTCGTGCCCTACCAAGCCAGTGCGGCGGCGCTGCGCCGATAGCCTGGATTAGCCGGGAACAACCAGCGCGGCTCCCCGCGCCTCCTGAGTCCCCACAGAGCAATGCGTTTTGGGGGCTTGGGACTTAACGGCATCAAGATACCCGAGGTTGGGTTATGGCATTCCCCTGGACCCGCCGCGACGAACCGGAGCAAATCTCGCCCTCGGAACGCCGCCGGCGCTCCCGCTCCCGCCGGAACCGTCAGGCAGTAGTAACCAGAGAACCCTCACGGTCGGACCGAGAAAGATTGCACCAGCGTTTGGTCTGGACGGTTGGGGCTGTTTTGCTTTTGGTCGTTGCCGGGGTTGTGGCCTTCGGGTTTTACGACAAGTTCCTCAAGCCTCCACGGGTATGGGCCGGCAGCGTCAGGAACGTGGAGTTCACAATGGGGGACCTGGTCCAACGGATCAGAGTGCTGCAGGGGATCACCGGCGAGGTCGACCTGAGCATCATCCCATTCCAGTACCTGGATGACATGGTCAACGCAGAGGTGTTGCGGCAGGCCTCTCCAGGACTCGGCCTATCCGTAACCGATGAAGAGATAGACGAGGCCATAAGGTCCCAGTTCATGCCCCAAGCGGCTGAGGGAGAAGACACGGATCCGGGCCAACTGGATGAGGAGTTCCGCCAGACCTTTAGCGAGTTCCTGACTCGTACGGGCCTGTCTGAGGACGATCTCCGAGGAATCATGCGGGAACAGATAACCCAATTACGCTTGCGCCAGATCCTGGGGGAAACTATCGAAGCCGAGCAGGAACAGGTGGAGGTGGAATGGATCCGCATGGAAACCCGGGGAGAGGTGGAACCGGACGAAGTGCTGGAGCGTTTGGAAATCGAGGAATTCGGGGTCGTCGCTGCGGAAGTGGGAGTTCCCCGTGGATTCGCCAACAGCAATGGCTACGTGGGGTGGGTGCCCCGGGGCGCCTTTCCCGAGTTGGATGATTTCCTTTTTGGCAATGAGGAGAGGGAAATAGCTGGGGAGAAACTCACTCCCCCGGAGCCGGATAGTACTCTCGGCCCGATTTTCACGAGCACCGGATTTTACATTGTTCACGTGATTTCAGCACCGGAAGTCCGGGACCTTTCGAACCTGATGCGGGCCAAGCTCAATAATGAATTGTTGGCCATGTGGTATGCCGACCAAACGAGACGAGGCGCCCAAGAGGGTTGGCGGCTTGTGAACCTCAATAGCGACCTTTACGCGTGGGTAGCGGAGCAGGTGAACATCAGCACACCCCGGGACCGGTTTCCCGAACGTTAAATTACTGCCGGATTTAGCCTAGTTGAGCGATACCAAGACAATCAATGTCGGTTTGATGGGTTTCGGGGTAGTGGGCGGCGGTGTCGCCGCAACGCTCCAAGCCCAGTCCGATTCGATACGCCGTAAAACAGGGCTCCCGGTTAAGGTTAAAAGGATCCTGGTGCGGGACGGCGGCAAACACAGGGACGCTTCAGCGGCCCTGGAACTTTTGACCACCAACCCGGATGACATCCTGGACGACGATGGGATTCAGGTGGTCGTTGAAGCGATCGGCGGGTCCAACCCGGCCGGCGGGTATCTCAAACGCGCTTTGACTTCCGGCAAACACGTGGTCACGGCGAACAAAGAGGTCATGGCCCAATCCGGCCCGGAATTGGTGCGGTTGGCGGAAAAGCATGGGGTCAATTTGTTGTTCGAGGCTAGCGTCGGCGGTGGAATCCCCATCGTCGGCTGCTTGATGAACGAACTGGTGGCAAACGACGTGTTTTCAATCCGCGGCATCATCAACGGCACCACCAACTACATCCTTACCCGCATGGCCCAGCACCACACGGATTTCCACCAAGCATTAACCGAAGCGCAGGAACTTGGCTACGCCGAAGCAGACCCAACCTCCGACATTGAAGGGGTGGACGCCGGGTTCAAGCTGGCCATCCTTTCCTCTTTGGCCTATCACCACCGGGTGGCCCCCGAGGATATCTACCGCCAGGGAATAGCGTCTCTGGAGCCGAAGGATTTCCAGTACGCTGAGGAATTGGGATACGCCATAAAGTCCCTGGCCGTTGCCACCCTGGAGGGCGATACAATACAGGCCAGGTTGTACCCGGCCCTGGTCCCGCAGGGCAACATGTTGGCCAACGTGGATGGCGTATACAATGCGGTTGAGGTTGAAGGCAGCCTGTGCGGCAAGATTCTGTTCCATGGAATGGGGGCGGGCCGCGAGCCTACCACCAGCGCCATAGTGGGCGACGTGATCGAAGTGGGACGCCGCATCAGTTCCCAAGGGCCGCCGGCGACCCGGGTGGAGCACTGGCGGCAGTTACGCGTGGAGTCCATCGACGCCCTGGAGAGCAGGTACTATATTCGTTTGACTGCCGCCGACCGTCCGGGTGTTTTGGCCCAAATCGCCAGAGTGTTCGGGGATTGCGATATCAGCTTGGCATCGGTCTTGCAGAAAGACACCAATCCCGCGGATAAAACGGCTGAGTTGGTTATCACCACCCACAAGGCCGTGGAAGCATCGGTGCAAAAATCCCTGGGTCAGTTGGACCGCCTGGAAGTGGTAGCCCGTGTCAACAACATGTTACGCATTGAATCCTAGAACATTGAATCCTAGAACATCGAAACCTGGAGCATTGAATCCTAGAAGGGGCACCCTTACGCAGACCCTTTGCCAGAGATAGATGGGCGTAGGCGTTTTACGCAGGTACAAAGAGTTCTTGCCGGTTACGGACGCAACACCGCTGCCCTGTTTGGGTGAAGGGGAGACGCCCCTGGTCAAGACCAATCGCCTGGGCGCGGTTATTGGCTGCCCCGACCTGTACTTCAAGCTGGAAGGATGCAATCCCACCGGCTCTTTCAAAGACCGGGGCATGGTGGTTGCGATCGCCAAGGCCCTGGAGGACGGCAGCCGTGCAATAATGTGCGCCTCTACGGGCAATACCAGCGCCTCCGCAGCCGCGTATGGGGCCCACTGCGATCTTCCGGCGATGGTGTTGATACCCAAGGGCGAAGTCGCCATGGGTAAGCTGGCGCAAGCCATGGCCTACGGCGCCACCATCATAATGATCAACGGCAATTTCGACGCCGCCTTGGCCCTGGTTCGGGAATTCACCGCTAAGCACGAAGTTAAGCTGGTTAACTCGGTGAATCCGGACCGGATTGAGGGCCAGAAGACGGCCGCTTTCGAGGTGGTGGACGACCTTGGCGAGGCACCGGATTACGTGTTCATTCCAGTGGGTAACGCCGGGAATATCACTGCATATTGGAAAGGGTTCAAAGAGTACAAGGCCGCCGGACGAAGCACAAAGCTGCCCCAGATGATGGGTTTTCAGGCGGAAGGGGCGGCTCCTATTGTTAAAGGGACCCCGATATTGAACCCCCAGACCATTGCCTCCGCTATCCGAATCGGCAACCCCGCCAGTTGGCAACCCGCGCTGGTGGCGCGGGACGAGTCCGGTGGAATTATCGATTCCGTAACCGATGACGAGATACTAGAGGCATATCGAATGACCGCGTCCATCGAGGGCATTTTCTGCGAGCCGGCCTCGGCGGCCTCGGTGGCCGGGTTGTTCAAGCTGCATCGCCAGGGATTGGACCTTTCAGGCCGGAAGGTTGTCTGCATCATTACCGGCAACGGATTGAAGGACCCTGACCTGGCCGTGACCAGCACCATTGCCCATACCATTGAGGCGGAGCCCACGATGGAGGCCCTGGAGCAGATCGCATCGACGCACAGAAGATGACCAGGGGCAAAACACGCGTTGAGCAGCCGAAAGTAGAAGCCGCCATCGAGTCGCTCTTGGCGGCAATCGGGGAGGACCCGGGTCGGGATGGCTTGAGAGGCACACCCAACCGGGTTGCTGAGATGTTCGCCGACTTGGTAGGCGGGCTGGATGCGGACCCAAGCGAAGCCATCGACGCCGTGTTTGAAACGGATAGCCAGGACCCCGTCGTGCTGAAAGGCTTGCGGTTCTACTCGATTTGCGAGCATCACCTGCTCCCGTTCTTCGGAGAAGCCCGGCTGGGCTATATTCCCAATGGTAAAATCGCCGGACTGAGCAAGCTGGCTCGGGCCTTGGATTTGGCATCGCGGAGGCTCCAGGTCCAGGAAAGACTCACCGGGCAAGTGGCAGATTCCATCTGCAAAGCGCTTGACCCCAAGGGCGTGGTGGTGGAACTGGAAGCCGAGCATCTGTGTATGTCCATGCGCGGAATCGAAAAACCGGGCAACCGGGTGGTGACCACGGCGGTCAGGGGAGATTTCAAAAACTGCCCGGTGGATCCCCAAGGTCTGTTGTCTACCATGAGGATGATTTAGATCAATGGCCTTATCCTCGGTCAACGCCCTTCCCCTCACCTCCTTTGTAGAGGTGGCTGACGAATGGAAGGATGTGCTGTCCCATTCCGCGGTGAACACCCTGTTCCTAACCCCCCAATGGCAGGAAGCCTGGTGGGAGATATTCTCCGAGGGCAGAAGTTTGTCGGGGTTCTACCTGGCTGGTCCTGAAGGCGTGGTAGCGGTGGCTCCCATGGCCAGGAGCGGCGACACACTGTCATTCGTGGGCAACCAAGACACGGTCGATTACAATGATTTCATGGTGAAACCCGGGCACGAGGCTGAACTGTACCACGCCTTGCTGCTCTCGATGGATGAGCAGCGGTGCAATACCCTGCGACTGGCTTCGCTGCGCCAGACGTCACCGACCTTGGAACACCTCCCGGAATTGGCCCGGGAGAGGGGATTTTCCGTAGAGATTCAAGAAGAAGACGTGGCCTCGGGCATAGCCTTGCCCGACTCCTGGGATGATTACCTGGGGGTGCTATCCAAGAAAGACCGCCATGAACTGCGGCGGAAATTCCGGCGGTTGGAAACGTTGCCGGACCTCAAATGGTATTGTCTGCAGGAACCCGACCAGGTGGCAGACCGGTTGGGCCAGTTCATCGAGCTGATGCGGCTAAGCAAGCCCGATAAGGACGAGTGGATGACGCCGGGGCGGGAGCAGTTCTTCCACCGGATGTCCCAGCGAATGGCGCAAGCCGGAATGTTGCGATTGTTCTTCATGGAGTTGGATGGCGTTACGGTGGCCACCAGCCTCTGTTTCGATTATGCTTCTTCCCGCCTGTTGTACAACAGCGGCTACAATCCGGAATTCAGCTACTACAGCGTTGGGTTGTTGCTGGACGCGTTTTGCCTCAAGGATGCCATTGAGTCGGACATGGACTACTTTGACTTCCTACGCGGCGACGAGCCTTACAAAGCGCATCTGGGGGGGCAGCAGCACACCCTGTATCAGATGGTCGTAAGCCGGATTTGAACGTCGAACGGGCCGCTCTGGTGAGTTTCCACGCCTGCCCGCTGGCGGCGCCCGGCCAGGGCAAAGCCGGGGGCATGAACGTATACGTGCGTCAATTGGCAGCCGCCCTGGGTAAGCAGGGCATCGAAGTGGATGTGTTCACGCGGTGCCACCACGGCGCGGAGAATCCAATCGAGCAAATCGCTGCTAACACCCGTGTGATTCACCTGCCCGGAGGCGCCCCGGACGTCCCGATGGACCGGTTGTTTGATTCATTGCCCGAGTTCCTGGCTGAGGTGGACGCCTTCCAAAGGCAAAACCAATTGGAGTACCAGGTGGTCCACTCTCACTACTGGTTGTCCGGGTGGGTGGGTCGTCAGTTGGCCAGGTCCCTATGCATCCCGCATGTTTTAACATTCCACACCCTGAGTCTCATTAAACAGCAGTCCCGGTCGGGAGAAGTCGAGCCGGCGGCCCGGCAGTCGGTGGAAAGAGAATTGGCGTCTTCCGCCAGCCAAATCGTGGGGTTCAGCCCCCATGAAAGGGATGCGCTGGTCCGGCTTTACGGCGCCGACTCAGACAACATCGTCCTGGCGCCTTGCGGTGTGGATCTGTCGCTATTCCGGCCAATGGACCAGGAGATGGCTCGGCAGCGGTTGGGGCTGAACGGTGAAAAGGTTGTGCTCTTCGTAGGCCGGGTGGAGCCCCTGAAAGGATTGGACCTGTTGCTGCAAGCGGCGGCTCAAATGGAAACCCACCAAACCGTGAAAGTAATGGTTGTAGGCGGCATTGAGGAAGGCGACACCGAGGTTTGCCGGCTGCAGGAATCGGCCAGGGAACTGGGAGTCGACCGGGTCATCGAGTTTGTGGGCAGGGTAGATCAGGACGAACTCCCCTTTTACTACAACGCCGCCGATGTTTGTGTCATGCCGTCATACTATGAAAGTTTTGGAATGGCGGCGCTGGAAGCAATGGCCTGCGGCACGCCGGTGGTGGCTTCTCGGGTGGGCGGCTTGTCTACCGTGGTACACCACGGCCACACCGGGTTTCTCAAGTCGTGGCGTTGCCCGGAAGCATTTGCGAATTCCCTGGACATGATTATATCGAGCGAAGACCTTCAGGACAGCATGGGTAAGGCCGCCAGGAAACGGGCTGAGGGCATGAGTTGGGAGAACGTGGCGGCCCGCATTATTGACGTGTACCGAGCCGCCGTTCCGGAGAGGCCCTAAAGGAAGGCAAAACGTGGCCACAGGACTCGGGGGCCCGAACCCGGAAAGGACACCCCCCACGCCCCACCCGCAGAGGTTGCTGCGGAGGGCCGCCGGGCACATCGAGCGGACCTTGGGCGCCGGAATCCTGGTGGTGCTGCCCATCGGCGTCACCGCTCTGGTGCTCAAGTTCTTTTTCGACCTCTTGGACCCAATACTGCAGGAAACGGTGCTGCGCCGGCTTCCCGGACCGGAAATCCCGGGCCTGGGTGTGCTGGCCCTGCTGGTATTGGTGTACCTTGCGGGACTGATTACTACTCACGTAGTGGGCCAGGCTTTGGTGGAACTGGGTCACAAGGTGCTGGAGTCCGTGCCGGTGATTAATTCAATATACAGCACCACCCGCACGGCGATTGCCGCTTTGTCCAGCGCGGGCGAGCAATCCTATAGTAGCGTTGTGCTGGTGGAATTCCCCCGTGAGGGCATGCAATCCATCGGGTTGGTAACTTCACGGATAGAAAATGAAAATGGCGAAAAGATGTTGACCGTCTACATCCCCACCACGCCCATTCCATCGTCGGGATTCTTGATTATTGTGCCGGAGAAAGACGCGGTGCCTACTGAAATGGGTGTGGATGATGCGATGAAGGTGATTGTTTCCGGGGGGTTACTGTCAGGGCGCGGGTTTCAGAAACTGCCCGCTCCCAATCGCGACAAGTCCAGCTCAAACCAGTGAATGTCGCCCACGTGGGTGAACCCCACCGAGGTGTATAGACGGATCGCGGGAGTATTGTTCGAATCCACTTCCAACCCGATGTCCTCAACGCCAATGGACTTGAGATGTTTCATGCCGGAAGACAGGATGGAACTGCTAATGCCCTGACCTCGGAACTCCGGGACCACCCCAATCATCCCGATAATGCCCCTGACACCCGTCGGTGTAGGGACGATGCAGGTCCAGCAGTACCCGGCCGTCTTGTCTCCCTGGCGCAGAAATAAAATCCCTTCGTGGGCGGTGTTGGCCATCTTGGTTCGATACTCAATTTGGTCCACCGTGTTGCTGCAGAAACCCCAACTGCCGTTGAAAGCGTCGTTCTGCACCTGAGTAAGCAGGGCTTCATCGCCTTGCACAAAGGGTGCGACGGTGAAACCTGGGGCGATATCTCCGAAGTGGAGCGACTCCTTCCGGCATAACATCAACGAATAGGCCCGCACTTGGGAAAACCCCAGGCCTTCCAAGAGCATGCCTCGGTCGGATCCGGCAGGCAGGCACACGTGGGCTACCCGGGCTTTCCAACCTGCGCAACACTTCAGGGCCCGGCTGAGCATGGTTTTCTCTTTCGAAGCGTCATGGAAGGATGGGTCTATTACCATTTGCAGGACCGCCCGGCCTATGAGCTGCTCCCGGTGGACCAGGCAAAACCCCTTGATCCGTCCCCCGTCTTCCAGCAGCCAGCAGTTGTGTTCTGGGTCCAGCCAGGGCTGGATCAGCACCTCCTGGAATGTCTGGCGACCCAGGCTGCGGCTCTGGGGTGACCAGTCGTTTTGCGACTCAACGAAGTCCACGAGGTCGGGCAAACGGGTATAGGAGAACATCGAAACGGGCAAGGGAGGGCTCCTGCGCGGCTCCCGCCAAAGGGGCGGTTGGTAATCGCCGGTCAGGCAGGCAACGTCCTGCTGGAACCAGCCGGTAATATCCTGGTAAAGGGCGCTCTTGACACGCGAGGCCGATTGTAGCAGAGTAGCCAACGGCTCACAATCCCAGCGAACTCAGCGCGAACGGCTTGAAGTACCCGCACGCTCTGTGCCACTTGGCACGGTTTCGCGATCAGGCCGCACACGATAAACATAGATTTGATTGGAATGCCCCACATCTGCAGGTACTGCGGTAGGATTGGGGCTGGAGGAACTCCCGCATGGATGAGACCCCGCAACGTGTTTTGGTGGTGACGCCCCATCCCGATGATGCGGAATTCTGGTGCGCCGGCACCATTGCCCGTTGGGTTGGTCAAGGGGCGACCGTGCGTTATGTTTTGTGCACCGATGGCGGCAAAGGCACCAACGACCCTGACGTCACTGCCGAAGAGCTAGGTGCGGTGCGGGAACAGGAGCAGCTGGATGCCGCGCGGGTTCTTGGTGTTTCCGACGTTGTCATGCTCCACCACCCCGATGGGGAATTGGAGGACACTACCGACTTCCGCAAGGAGATCGTCAGGCAAATCAGGTTGCTGAGGCCTGACGTGGTGATATGCCCGGAGCCTTATCGCCGGAACCTGGCCTGGCACCGGGACCATAGAATCACCGGCCAGGTAACCCTCGATGCGATCTTTCCTGCGGCCAGGGACCACCTGAACTTCGTGGAACTGTGGAGGGACGAGGGCTTGGAGCCTCACAAGACCGCGATGGTCCTCTTCTGGGGAACCGAGGGGGCCGATACCTATGTGGATATTTCCGACAGCTTCGATACCAAGGTAGAAGCCGTGATGGCCCACAAGAGCCAGATGAGGAATCGGTCCCTGGCGGAGGTCAGGGGATTTGTATCGGAACGGGCCAGGGATGCCGGGTCCACCGCTTCCGAGCCACTGCAGATGGCCGAGTCGTTCCGGAAGATCACCTTTCGGGTGTAGCCGGCTAAACCCGACTACAACGGCGAGTCTCCCGGATCCTTAAGCATTACTTCCCGCATCAGGGGCAACGGCGGCGCGCCGTAGGACAATAACTCGTCGTGGAACCCCTTCAGGGAGAAAGCGGGCCCCCGTTCCATTCTCAAATCTTGGGCCAGCTTTATGATCATCAGCTTGCCCAGGGTGTAGTTCAGGTACCCCGGGTCAAACGTCCCCCGGAGCGCCTCCTGCCGCGCCGGGTGCTCTCCCATGTAGGCGTTCTCCATAAAGAACCTGGTTGCCTGGTCCACCGACATCCCCTGGGTGTGCATTCGTATGGAGCACAGGTAACGGCAGTTGCGGACCAGCGCTTCCAATATTTGGGTCAGTTGGAGGTTCAACCCGCCTCGGTTGAATCCCGATTCCAGGAACATCTGCTCAGTATAGTGGGCCCAGCCTTCTACGAAAGCGTAAGATGAGGTTACCCGGTTCACGAGGGGCAACTCCCGCCCGTACTTGTTGTGCAAGTGGTGGACGAAGTGGCCCGGATACACCTCGTGGATAGATATGATTCGCAACGTGTCGTAGTTGAAGTTGGATAGCCACTCTTCTTTTTGCCCCTGGGTCCAGTGGGTCTCCACCGGAGTCACGTAATAGAAGGACTCGGTGGCATTCTCTTCCAGGGCGCCTGCGGAGTCCATGGCGGCGAAGGCGTACCTCATGTAGGACGGAGTTTCCAGCACGTGGCACCGGTCTTCGGAAGGAACGGACAGGACGTCCAGGTCTAGAAGGTCCTGGCGCAATTCCTCAAGCATCGCTTCGGTGTCGGGAATTAAGGCATTGGCGTCGGGATGGTTCCGGCTGATGTCGGCGACGATGTCGGGCACGCTGCGGCCAGGGGAAATCTTCCCGGCCACTTCCGCCAGCCGTGACAGGTTGTCTTCCAGGTTGGCTTGACCAACCCTTTCTAAACGCTCCATTGAAATGTCGACCAACTCGCCGCTGGAAAGCATCGACTCGTACAACCGGGCCCCAATGGCAAACTCGGAAGACGCCTGCTGTTTGCGGGACTCCAGTCCTTGAACGAACCGGTCCAGAGCGCCCGCCGCCGCTTCCCGCGCCGCGTCGAATTGGCCTTTGATGGTTGCGTCGTCAAGTCCGGAAACCGGCTCAGCCAAGTCCACGCGGTAGAATCGGGCCATACCGGCGTAGGCTTGTATGCTCATGTCCAGCACCGGGCCGCCGACTTCTTGCGTCAGGGCCGCGTCCAGGGTGTTCAAGAACTCCGGCGCCTGCCGGAGGACCTCGGTAGCGGACCGTACCCGGTCGGCCAGGGGTGCGTAATCCCGGCGCACGTAGGATCCCACGTTCAGGTATCCCACCTGCCGCATGGGATTGTTCTCCAGCGAGCGCATTTCAGTAAGAGTGAATACCTCACGCTTGAGAAAGACTTCCAGGAGTCGATGACTCAGACGGCGCTCCGGGTCCAGGTCGTCAAGGCTGATTTTGGTCAGCTGAGACAAGGCGTCATTAAGGTCCTTCACCCGGCCGGCTATTTTCCCCGGAGATAGGTCGGGCAGCCGCCCGTCATACTCATGCCGGCCGATGCGCGAACCTGCGGTGGGATAGAAATCCCAGTAATCCTGGATTAAACCCTGGGCCAGGTGGTCCAGGGCTTGATGTTGCGCGTTGTCTTCGGTCATGCGCCTACCGTCCAACCCATCACGATCAGGCACCTGCCTAGCTGACTACGTCGCTGATTTGAACCTGAGGCGTGATGGTGGTGTAGTTTTTGATGTCGCTCATGATTTCGCTGCCGTGGGTAATGAACGCCTGATGCACCTCTTCCACCGTGTTGAACAGCAGGTGCCCCACTGCCTCGAAGGCCGGTGGCTGCTTGGGGTCGGGAGCCGACACACCCTTGTCCAGACCACTGCCCTGCAGGCCCATGGGTTCCAATAGGCGATGAACCATAGGAAGGTGGGTGTTTACATAATAGTCTACGTCAAAGTTTTTCTCTGCGTCGTGGGGATAAAAGAGCGAGACTTTTATCATCGTTTCCTCCTGCCTGTTAGGGGTAACTGTCGTCTTGGGCTCGCTGCCTGCTGGTTGACGCCCGCCGGCTAGCTAGGTGACTGGGCCCGGCCCATTTTACAACAACCGGGATACCCTAGCTACATTCCAACCTAAACTACCCACGGCCGTTAGTCGGAACAAAGTGCTTCCGATTCTTCAGAACGCGCCCCACTGACCGGCACTACCGTCGCAACGGGAATCCAGAGCCCCCTTGTTATCATTAGACTTGGTTAGGATATGGAGGACGCGGCCAGGCTCGTCCAATCGAACCAGTCCCGCTCGGTCTATTCCAGATCCCCTGTACATTGTTGGATTTGAGAAAGGACTCTGGATTCCCGCTGCGGCGAGAATGACGGTGGATGAGGACCGTATCTGCGGTAGTCGCCGGCATTTGCCGGAGAAAACCCGGTATGCCACCCGGGGTCGGTTTGATGTTGACCGGATGCGGACGGGATACTCGGTCTGTGGACGGTTGACAGGACTTCGCCGTACTATTTCTCGACGCAGGTTGGACGGCTGAGTGGGTTGCCACCGATCGACGTTCCTTAACGGCTGACGGCCTTGAAGCCTTGTTGTTCAGCCAAATCGTTTGAGCGAAGGAGCACGTGAACAGTCATGAATTCAGGATACGCGCAGGAGAGGTAAGTGAGGTTAAGAAGGAACCGGGCGAATGGCTTTTCGTCGATGTCGGGTTTTCATCGAAAGGCCTGACGTGTGGCGTTGTAGAAGGCGAAAGAACACCCGAGGCGAAGACGTTTGGAGGTCTCGTGGATTTGGTGGTTCAGAAAGCCAAGAAAATAGGCGAACCTCTAAATTTACTGCTCGAGGCTCCGCTCTCGGCTGCGTTTAACGAGGCTTGCAATCCCACAGGCCGGTCGTTTGAAAAAAGTGAGGACGGACAGCATCCGTATTGGTATGAGAATGCTGGAGGTGTTCTAATTGTTGCTACCGGCCACCTGCTACGTGCTGTGGTCGACTGTGAGAGGCAGCGGGAAGTGAGATTGTTTGAGGGGTTTGTGTCGTTCACGCCTAAAGGTGATAAGTCGACGGATACTTACGACGCGCTGAGCCTTCGAAAGGCTGTATGGAACACAACGTCGGCTTCCCTTTTTGGCCCGGGTGATTTGAAGATGAAAGAGTCGGACACCCTCAAGTCGGCCCTCGCGTTCGCGGGCATGGATTTCGGGATACCACCGGTCGTGGTCGTGCAACCCGGTAGCATTTGATGGATTGGCCCCGGCCGCGAGCATTCGCCGCGGTCTTGCTTACGTGGGAACTGCCTCACTTCCCTGGCAGCGGGCGCAGACGTATTCGTCCCGGTTTTCGGGCAAGGAATCGCTGGCGACGTTGCGTTTGCGGCCGCAAACCGAGCAAGTGGCGCTTTCCAGCAAGGCTTGCGGTTTAGCCGTGATGGTGTTGGGACCGCGGAACCCCGTGTAGTCGGGGTTCCGCTGCTTCAGGCGAAGAAACCTGTCCAGGTCTTTGCGACGGCTCATATTCTTCTCCACCGGCGCGTTGGCCGCCGGATTTGGAGACGTGTATTTGGATTGGTCCATGGGTGTTGTCGCGGATCGGCCGGCCTGGTTTACTTGATGTTTACCACCGCTCCGGCTTCCTCGAGCTTGGCCTTGATGGAATCGGCTTCGTCCTTCGCCACGGCCTCCTTAACTGCGGAGGGAGCGGCTTCCACCAACTCTTTGGCCTCGCGAAGGCCCAGAGAAGTGACTTCCCGGACCGCTTTAATGACGTTGATCTTGTTGGGGCCGATCTCTGTGATGGTGACGTCAAATTCGCTCTGATCCTCTACGGCTTCAGCGGATTCTCCGTCCCCGGATACTCCTCCGGCTGCTGCCGCCATCATCACCGGCGCGGCGGTGATCCCGAACTCTTCCTCCAGGGCTTTCACCAAGTCCGAAAGCTCAATGACGTTCATCTGCTTGATCGATTCCAACATCTCGTCTTTGGTCATGAAATCCTCCTGATAATTGGCTGATTAGTTAGCCGTATTTCCGTTATAGGCCGGATTAGGGGTTGGGCATCCGCCCGGCTTAGGCTCCGGCTTCTTGCTGCTCCAATTGGGTTATCCGAGCCTGCATCAAACGGTCCAGATTTATCAATGGGCCGTTGAGCACACCCAGAAGCCGCTGGATGGGGGACTGCAATTGTCCCAACAGGTTGGCTACTAGTTGGGGTTTCGAGGGCAAGGCCGCCAGACGGACAACGTCGGCTGTGCTCATCACCGGACCGTCGCCCATGACGGCCCCGCGGATGGCCAGAACTGAGCGGGATGTCCGGATGTAGTCGGAGACTGCTTTGGCCACGTCCAGCGGGTCATCATACCCCAGGGCCATGGCGGTGGGACCCTGAACGATTTCCTTGACGTTGGGGCGTTTGGCCTGCTCCGACGCCAGGTACATCAAAGTGTTTTTAACCACCGTAAACTCAACGCCCGCGTTGCGCATCCGGCTGCGCAGGTCGGTCATTTCGTTCACTGAGATCCCGGTGTAGTCGGTAGCAAGAGCCATGGTGGACCGCTCCAACTTGTCCTTCATCTCTTGGACTCGGTCTATCTTTTCCTGGGTTGGCAAATTGGTTCACCTCCATTAAAAATCCCCGCGCCAAGATCGGCCACGGGGAGCGAGCAACACGGTTAATTTGTGTGCTGCGCCTCGGCGGGCGAAACCGATTTTTCGGAATCCTTAACCCCGGCAAATACGGGGACCCACGGTCTTAGGCGTTGGTTTCGTTGATATTTTCGATCGGCTGCGCCGGTTAAACTAACTCCTACTCCGGTGGTTGCAGGGCCTGGAGGGCCACCAGGTCCAGTGGAACGCTGGGACCCATGGTTGAAGCCAAGAAGGCCGATTTCAAAAAAGAGCCCTTAACCGCTGAAGGCTTCGACCGGACGATCGAGTCGGTGAGCACCGCCAGGTTCTCGGCCAACTGGTCGGTGGAGAAACTGGCCTTGCCGATTGGGCTGTGGATGATCGCGGTCCGGTCGGTGCGGAATTCCACCCTTCCCGCCTTGGCCTCTTGAATTGCTCGGGGTAAGTCCTGAGGTTGGACCATAGTGCCAGACCGGGGATTGGGCATCAACCCCCTTCGTCCCAGCACTCGTCCCAACCGGCCAATCTTGGGCATCACCTGGGGAATCGCCAACCCGACTTCAAAGTCGGTAAATCCGCCCTCAACCTGTGCTATGAGCTCATCCTCGCCCACGTAGTCGGCCCCGGCCTGGCGGGCGATGTCCACCGCCTCACCGGTGGCGAAAACCAGGACCCTGATGGGCTTGCCCAACCCGTGGGGCAGCACGGCCACGTCGCGAATCATCTGGTCGGCGTGGCGGGGGTCGGCATTGGTCCGAAGGTGGACTTCGACCGTTTCATCAAACTTGGTGTTGGACGTTTCCTTCACCAGGTCGATGGCTTCCAGCGGGCCGTAGAGCCGCTCGGAGTCCACGGTGTTGACTACGCTTTGGTAACGCCGGCTGTGTTTCACCATGCTATTCCTCGGAGACCTCGATCCCCATACTGCGGGCCGTGCCCTGAATTATTGACATTGCCTGTTCTACGGTACCGGCGTTGAGGTCCACCAGTTTCTGGGTGGCTATCTCGCGCAGGGCCTGTTGGCTAATGGAGCCAACTTTGCCGCGTACAGGATCCGCTGCGCCTTTTTCCACCTGGGCCGCCTTTCTCAAAAGGTCTGAGGCGGGGGGTGTTCTGGTCAGAAAGGTGAAAGACCGGTCTTCGAAAACCGAGATATGAACCGGGACTATCGTTCCTGCTTGTGCGGCGGTACGGGCATTGTATTCCTTCACAAAGCCCATGATATTCACGCCGTGTTGCCCCAAAGCGGGACCAACTGGCGGCGCCGGTGTGGCTTTGCCCGCCTGGAGCTGTAACTTAATGATGGCTCTTAGTTTTTTGGCCAATGATTACCCCACTAACCTCTGGAAGCCTAGATTCTGGAAGCCTAGATTCGCTCTACTTGTAGAAAGTCCAGCTCCACCGGTGTCTCTCTACCAAAGAAGGACACCAACACCCTTACCTTGCCTTTACCCTCGTCAAAGTCGTTGACGGCGCCGATAAAGTCCACGAAGGGGCCTTCGGTGATCCTGACGGTCTCGCCTTTTTCCAAGCCAATCTTGATGCGGGTGGGAGCCGAATCGACCTGGTTGAGAATGTCGTTAATTTGTTTCTCTTCCAGAGGCACCGGCTTGGCCCGCTTGTCTGATTCGTCCTCGCTGGAGACGAACCCGGTAACCCCGGGGGTGTTCCGCACGGCGTGCCAACTCTCGTCGTCCATGGTCATTTGGACCAGGATATAACCGGGGAACAGCTTGCGCCGTTCCGAGCGCCGCTTGCCGTCCTTGAAGACCACTTCCTCTTCCGTAGGAACCAACACGTCAAAAATCCGGTCTTGCATGTCGAGGCTTTGGATCCGCAAGTCCAGGTTTTTTTTGACCAGATCTTCTTGCCCGGAGTAGGTGTGGATGATGTACCACCGGGGACCTTGGTCCTCGTCCAATTGGGTGCTTGTGTTAAGGGTCATGGCATATTCCCACAGCTGCGTGAATCAGGACGCGCATTGAATTCGGGTTCCGGCCGGACCGCGGTCAAAGGATGAATCTGCCGAAGACTTCGGCAAAGATCCGGTCCAACCCACCCAGGAAGAATCCGGCGGCGGCAGCCAGGATGATCACAACCACGGTCAGGCGGGTGGTTTCTTCGCGGCTGGGCCAAACCGACTTCCTGAGCTCGGAAATAGTTTCTTGGATAAAGGCGCCTGGGCTGACTCGACCGGCGGCGCCCCCCGCTAGAGGCCGAGAACCCCGCGTTGAGACCCTGGCCATGGGGACTTACCTCACTTCCCGGTGTACCACGTGTCCCCGGCAACGGGAACAAAACTTTCGCAACTCAACCCTCTGGGGATCGCTGCGCCGGTTTTTCATGGTCGTGTAGTTACGTTCCCGGCAGTCGGTGCATTGCAGGGTGATAATTTGGCGTACGTCGGCAGTTTTCCTCGCCATCTGTTACTCCAACACCTTGGTGATTACGCCGGAGCCAACGGTCCGTCCACCCTCGCGGATGGCGAATCGCATTTGCTCCTCAATCGGCACAGGGCTTATCAGGGAGATGGTCATCTTGACGTTGTCTCCGGGCATCACCATCTCGATGCCTTCTGGCAGCTCGCACTGGCCGGTGATGTCGCTGGTCCGGATGTAGAACTGGGGCTTGTAACCGTTGAAGAACGGGGTATGACGCCCGCCCTCCTCCCGGCTCAACACGTAAACCTCGGCTTCCGCTTTGGTGTACGGCCGCATGGAGCCGGGTTTTACCAGCACCTGGCCGCGCTCGACTTCATCCCGGTCCACGCCTCGGAGCAGAATGCCCACCGCGTCGCCGGCTTCGGTAACGCTCAGGGTTTTGTGGAACATCTCCAAGCCGGTGGCCACCGTCTCCCGAACGTCGCCGAACCGGATGATCTCCACCGGTTCGCCCTGTTTAAGCTGGCCCCGCTCCACCCGGCCGGTCACCACCGTGCCGCGGCCCTTGATTCCGAACACATCCTCGATGGGCATGAGGAACGCCTGGTCGATTATGCGCTCGGGAACGGGAACATATTCGTCCATGGCTTCCACTAGCTTGAGGATTCCGGCTTCGGCTTCCGGGTCCCCTTCCAAGGCCTTCAGACCGCTGACTCGGACGATTGGCGTGTCGTCGCCAGGGAAATCGTACCGGTTGAGCAGATCCCTTACTTCCAGTTCGACGAGTTCCAGCAACTCCTCGTCTTCCATCATGTCTACCTTATTCAATGCCACCAGAATACGAGGCACCTCCACCTGGCGGGCAAGGAGGATATGCTCTCGGGTTTGGGGCATTGGGCCGTCGGGAGCGCTGACCACCAAGATAGCTCCGTCCATTTGCGCGGCGCCGGTGATCATGTTTTTGATGTAGTCGGCGTGTCCCGGACAGTCCACGTGGGCGTAATGCCGCTGGTCGGTTTCATACTCCACGTGGGCAATCGCAATGGTCACGCCGCGAGCCTTTTCTTCGGGGGCGTTGTCGATGCTGTCCATGTCTCGGTAATTGGCCATGCCGCGCTGCGCCAGGACCTTGGTGATAGCTGCGGTCAGGGTGGTTTTACCGTGGTCTACGTGGCCGATGGTGCCGACGTTAACGTGGGGTTTGGTCCTGTCGAACTGCTGCTTGGCCATTTGGGTGTCCTCTCCTATTCTCATGCTGGAGCCCAGAGGCGGGATTGAACCGCCGACCCCGTTCTTACCAAGAACGTGCTCTACCGCTGAGCTATCTGGGCTGGTTGCCAGTTTGTTTTGCCTGCTGTTGGACCGCTAATTCGTGTGGTGGAGGGGGCAGGATTCGAACCTGCGAAGCCCTTCCGGACGCCAGATTTACAGTCTGGTGGCTTTAACCACTCACCCACCCCTCCAAAACTGATGCCCCCTCGTCGGCGGCCGCACCTGAATTGGTGAGGCAGGAGATTGGAGACTCAGAGCCAATTGGAGCCCCAGAGGGGACTTGAACCCCTAACCTGTCGATTACAAATCGACTGCGCTGCCATTGCGCCACCGGGGCACGGAATATGCCGGGTGGCAAGCACACTATAAAAAGGCCCCGCGGAATCGGGGCCGTTTCAATTGAAGGGCTTGATAGCTCCGATAAGTGTATATTCGAGTATATGGATTGTCAATAATCGCCGAATGTGACTGAACGGTGATTTAGGCGATGTTGACGCCGGGAACCGTCGGACCGTCGGGCCGGTACAAGGCATACACCTTGTACTTTTGCCGACACGTTGAGTACCGACTAGTTGAACGGCAACGGCTCAGGCATCACCATACCCTAGAGCTGCCGACGCCTTCTCCTTCTCCAACCGGAACTTGACGGCCAAGTACCCTTATTCTACACTCCAACCCCGGTCTCTCCATCCCGATTTGAATGAAAACACACGTTTTCCGGGCTTCTAAGAGGGTGTGTGAGAAAGGGCTAAACCTGCACCAATTTCTCTTGGGGAGTGGGTCAGCAATCTTGCTATTGTGGGGGTATCTATCCCAGCGATTTCCATTAGCTCCCTTACTGCCGCCAAGCAAACCCAGGGGGCATCCTCGGACCGTGGACTTGCCGAAGTAGTAAATGGCGTTCTGTATGTGCTGCGCGGCGGCATACCCTGGCGCATGGCGCCCCATGACCTGCCGCCCTGGGGGCGATTTGGTGGTATTTTCGGAAGTGGCGCAGAGATGGGACCTGGGAGAGCATTGAGGCGGCGCTGAGGGTTCGGGAGGCTGAGGGACACGAGGCTGAAATCGACAGCCAGTCGGTGAAGACCACGGAAAAAGGGGGCCCAGAGGCTACGATGCAGGCAAGAAGGTTCTCCAACCGGAACTTGACGGCCAAGTACCCTTATTCTACACTCCAACCCCGGTCTCTCCATCCCGATTTGAATGAAAACACACGTTTTCCGGGCTTCTAAGTCCATGCCTAACCGGCCAACTATTTTGAACTGCTTTGGTGGCAATGATTGATCTGAAATCCTTTATCCGTGACGTTCCCGATTTCCCGGAACCGGGGATCTTATTCAAGGACATCACGCCTCTTCTGGGGGACGCCGGCGCTTTTTCACATGCCGTCGATTGTCTCAGCCAATTGTTTCCGGCAGACGATTTCGACGTCATTGTTCCGGTGGAATCGAGAGGGTTTTTGTTCGGCGCGCCGTTGGCTTACGTGACGGGGAAGCCTCTGGTCCCGGTACGCAAGCCTGGAAAGCTGCCGGCGGCCACCTACTCCGCCGAATACACCTTGGAATACGGCTCCAACGCCATTGAAATACACGTCGATGGTATCCAGCCGGGTCAGAGAGTCCTCCTTCTGGACGATTTGTTGGCGACGGGTGGAACCCTGGCGGCCACCGCCGGGCTGGTGGCGACCGGAGGCGGGTCGGTGGCCGGCATAGCTGTGCTGATTGAGCTTAGCGGCCTGAACGGGCGAGACCTGTTGAAGGGTTATGACGTGCGCTCCCTGGTGCAGTACTGACGCGACGCCGGGAAGCTAACACAGGATCTTGGACAGACATTCGCGCAATTAGCGTTTAGGGGGTGACCCATGGCTGAGACAATTTCTGTAGGAAACGTGGAGATTACGGCGGTGCTGGACATGGTGCCTCCTCCCCGGCCAGCTACCATGATGTTCCCCACGACCACCGAGGCTGATTGGTCCCAGTACCAGGACATTCTGGAAGAGGGTCAGTTGCAGCTTTACTACGGCGTGTGGGTTGTGCGTTCCCAGGGGAAGCTGATCCTGGTGGATACCGGCATGGGGCCCGGGCCGCACCCAGACCGGGGAAACCGGACCGGCAATCTGTATGAGGAACTGCGGCCGGTCCTGGCCCCCCCGGACAACTCCCAGAATACCAACGTTTCGCCGTCGGACCAGATCGATATTGTGGTGCACACCCACCTGCACTTTGACCATGTGGGCTGGAACCTGCGCTACCAGGGAGGGATGCCCGCTCCAACCTTCCGCAGGGCCACGTACCTGGTGCCAAAGCTGGATTGGGACCACTTCACTTCACCCGAGATCATCGATTCGGCGCCCCACGTGAAAACCCAGGTTATGCCGTTGCGCCGCCTTCGCAAGATGGAACTGATCGAAGGTGAATACAGCATCACCGACGAAGTCAGCACCATCCCCACGCCGGGCCACACGCCTGGGCACCAGTCGATCGTCATCAGTTCTCAGGGAGAGACGGCCGTCATAGCGGGAGACGTTCTTCACAGCAAGGTCCAGGTGCACGAACCGAGCTGGTGCGCCGGAGTAGACATCGATAAGACCGCCAGCGCCAACAACCGGGAAGCCCTGCTGGACAACGCAGAGCGGCAAGGCTCGGTGATCGCCGCTGGCCATTTCCATCCTTCGGAAAACCTGGGGAAGATAGTAAGGCGTGAAGGACGGCGTTACTGGCAAGGGCTGTGAGGTAAGAAGGTCACTCGTAAAACCTGGGTCGAAGTCAATCTGCCAAATTTAAACACTGAAAGACGGGCGCGGTGTTGGGACCGGCCCGTCTTGAATTTGACAGGCTTTGGTAGTCCTTGTCCGATTCCAAACGTGGTGGCTGCCCCTATACACTAGCCAGCAGTTATTTTGTTCAATTAACGACGTGGAGCAAACGATATGAAGCTTGGTTTTATCGGCGCCGGCAACATGGGCAACCCTATGGCGGCAAATATGATCAAGGCCGGTCACGAGTTAACGGTCCATGACCTGCGCCGGGAGGCGGCCACAAACCTGCTGGAAATGGGCGCTCGATGGGCCGACACGCCCAAGGATGCGGTGGGGGACAACGAAATAGTCTTCACTTCCCTGCCCGGCCCCAGAGACGTGGAGGCGGTGGCGTTGGGCGATTCGGGCATTTTGGAAGGATCGTCGCCCTCCACCATTTACTTGGACCTGTCCACCAACTCCCCAACTATGATCCGGAGCATCCACCAGACCTTCGCCGCCAGGGGTATTTCGGTGCTGGACGCGCCGGTAAGCGGCGGAGTCTACGGGGCTGCCGCCGGCACTTTGGCGGTGATGGTTGGAGGAGACCGGCAGGTGTTCGACCGGGTCAAGCCGGCTTTGGACGCCATCGGGACTCACGTGGTGTACTGCGGCCCCATCGGCAGCGGCGCGGTCTGCAAGATATGCAACAACCTCTTGAGTATGGGCACCGGCGTGCTCCTTGCGGAGGCGCTGACACTGGGAGTTAAGGCCGGGGTTGACCTGGCCGTTTTGTCCGACGTGATCACCAACAGTTCGGGAGGGTGTAAGCGGCTCAGCGAAAAATTCCCCCGGTTCCTGTTCCAGGGGAATTTCGAGCCCGGTTTCGCCACGGCCCTGGCGGCCAAGGACGTGCGTCTGGCCACCGATCTGGGCCGGGAATACGGCATTCCCCTGGAATTGTCCAACCTGGTTGACCAACGCCACGTTGAGGCCATGCTGCGTGGCTGGGGCGCCGAGGATTCCGACGCAGTGGCCCGCATCCAAGAGGAAAAGGCCGGAGTGCAGCTAAGGCTTGCCGACATTTAGAGCGGTATTAGGCCCGTGACTGCGAGACCAGAACCCGGTCGACCGTCGCCCGCCAACGCATAGATGATAACTGCCTGGTATGGAGGTCCCCTATGACCACGGGTTCCGAAAGGTCCAAGCTGGTTGAAACTAGCGATACGCTGGAGGCCATCGAAGAGTGTTTTCGCCTGGGATGGAGCGATGGCCTCCCCGTGGTGCCGCCCGTGGACTACAAGGTCCGGGAAATGCTGGAATACGCCGGTATGACCGGAGAAGAGGAATTGCTTTCCCTGGAGATGCGTAACCGGGTGTTGACCTCGGAAAACGCCGCGGCCAACGCGGTGATGGCCGGCTGCCTACCCGAATACTTTCCGGTGCTGGTCACGACGCTACAAGCGCTGGAAGAGGAGAAGAATTTCGTTCACGTGGCGTCGGCCTCCACCAGCAGCCCTGCGATTTTGATGTTGGTGAACGGCCCGATTCGCCACCAGATCGGCATCAACTCCAAAGACGGCCTGTTTGGGCCGGGGTTTCGGGCCAACGCCTGCCTGGGAAGGTCGATCCGCCTTTGTTTCATGAACGGGTTTGAAGCCCGGCCCGGCGGCATGGACCGGGGAACCCTGGGCAATCCCAGCAAATACACCCTGTGCGTGGCCGAAAACGAGGAAGATTCCCCGTGGGAACCCAACCACGTCAGCCGGGGGTTTGCGCCGGAGGATAGCTGCGTCACCGTGGCGGTGGCCTACAACCCGATCACGGTCAACAATGCCTATGGGCATACCGGAGAGAGTATCCTTTCCTCCATAGCCGACACCCTGAAGTCTGCGGCTTTAGCTTTCAGGTTTCCATCCCAGTGGGTGCTGGCCATCGGACCCGAGCATGCCATCACCCTGCACCATGACGGGTGGACCAGGAGGAATATTCAGGAGTACCTCCTGGAACACGCCAGCCGTCCGCTCGTAGAACTAATTCGTCTGGGCATCGCGCAGGGCCCGGAGCAGCCCGGCCACGACCAGTTGATACGTCACTGCGCCCGAGACCCCGGGGATATCCTGGTGTTCATGGGCGGAGGGACCGGCGGACGCAACAGCAGTATCCTGGACACGGCAGGGTTCCAAATCCGAACGCGAAAGATAGCAGACAACCTCGGTTAATGGCCGCGGGGTCAGACAGGGCGTTTACGCAAGGTGCGTGGCCCGATAGTCGCCGGAAATGGCAGCGTCCCGTTTCAGATTTGGTGGCCTGACCATGGCCTGCGCAATTGGCTCCGGAATGACCGGCAACCAGGTCTTTCACTTCGGATTGGAAGGTGGATTTGAGGTCTCCTGAATTAGTTGACAATTCAGGAGTGCCTCTGCTACACCTGAGTCACCCTTTAGCGGGGCAATCCCAAAAGGGGTCCAGTACTGTCCGAGATAGCGACTATACTTTTCGAGAATGTGCAAGCCAAGAGTAAGACGGATAACAAGCCTTAATTAAACTGAAGGGGAGCAAAACATGGGACCAAGTAATCTGTTCCATTTGGCCCAACGTCGTTGGTTGGTAGCTGTGGTAATTCTGGGTTCCCTTATAATGACGGCGGCCTGCGGCGGATCGACCACCTCCACGGATAGCGCCGGTTCCGGGGATGCGGCTCCGGCGGTGCAGGCAACAGTCGCGCCTACGGCGGTCCCGCCAACCAGCGTTCCTACCGCCATCCCCGAAATAGCAGGTCTGACCTTCGAGTTTCCCCTGGTGCCGGAATGGGTTTCCAAGGGTAAGTACCAAGCGATGGTGCTAGAAGGGGTGAACCGCACCAATCCGGGTCAGTGGGATGTCCACTCCTGCGGCAGCCTTTCCAGTTGCCTGCACCCGTCTTCGTTGCAATTCAATGGACTGGTTCATCACGACCCTTCCAACCCCATTGAGATAGTTTGCGACCTTTGCGAGAGCTGGGAAGTCAGCGCGGACGGGGCCGTTTATACTTTCAAAATCCGCGACGCGGTGTGGCACGACGGAGAGCCGGTGACCGCCGCGGACATCCAGTATTCCTTTGACCGGATTGTTCTCCCCGACGCGGGGCGGGCCAGGACGGCTCCCCTGCGGAATTTCTACGAGTATCAAACCGCCGCGGTCATTGACGACAAGACCGTGGAGATACCGTTGAAGTTTCCGGGCCCCCTGTTCTTGATTAACCTTTCTTCCGAATATATGAAAATGTACCCCAAGCACGCCACGGAGAACCTTTCGGGTGACGATGCCAACGCGCCGGGCAACCTGGTGGGGTCGGGGCCCTGGAAGCTCGTGGATTTCCAACCCCAAGTTGCCATCGTTTACGAAAGAAACCAGGATTACTATAAGGAAGGTCGTCCCTTCTTCGACGGATTGAATTTCACGATCATCCGAGATTTCAACCGCGCGCTGGCTGCTCTCCAGGTAGGTCAAGCCTTCACTACCGCGGGGCCCAGCATCGGCTCTTACGGCAACGAGAACGCCCTGAGGTTGCAACAGGAATCCGAAGGCCGGATCAGGTCCAGAATGATCCCGGACGCGGTGCAGCGCTACTTGGTCCTCCACTCCAACAAGCCGCCCTTTGACGACCCCCGGATGCGGCGAGCCGTTTATCTGGCGGTCAACCGCAAAGAGATCCGGGACACAATCATGTGCCGGGAGGAATTCGGCTGTTTTGGCTCGGAGGGAACCTTCCTTCCCCAGAAGGGCGGGTTTAACGTGGAACCTTCCGATGAGTTGGCGCAGGAGCCCGGTTGGCGCCAGCCCAAGGACCAGGATATCGCCGAAGCCAAAACGCTGATGTCGGCAGCGGGAATCCAGGATGGGATGAAGGTCACTTTCAACCTGTCCAGTTCCCCGGTTGGTGTGCAGACCGCCGAGCTTCTGGCCGAGCAACTGAGGACTCAACTGGGGCTGGATGTAACTCTGGACGTGGTGGACCGGGCAACCTTTGGGTCCCGGGCCAGGGAAGGAACCCACAACATGGACCTGGGAGCGTCGGGAGTGATTATCACCGACCCTTCGGACTACCTTAACCAGCATTTCACCACCGGAACCCAGAAAAACCCGGACAATTGGACCGATCCAAGGTTGACCGAAATCATGGATGAACAGGCCATGGAAAGGGATCCCGCGGCCAGGCTGAAATTGTTCAAAGAGGCTGTCCAGATTCTTCGCAAAGGAGAAAGCCACTGGGTCCCGATATCCTGGGGCAACTCCGGGGCGCTGATGGACTACCGCCTCCAGGGTTACGTGGTCCCGGAGTCGGAACAAATCTTAAAGCAATGGGAATCCATCTGGTGGGACCCCGACGCACAGATACCGTCCTCTTAAGGGAAGTTTTTTAAACGGCCGGTCGATGCCTCCGGTTCCCACATGAATTGGAGGCGTCACCCAACCCCACTGCGTTAACAGTTCGAAAGTGCCGGCGAGTTGGGGATGGAGGTAACGGGTCCGTCAGCAACCCCGGAGTTGGACCACGTGGCTCAAGGGTTGTCGTGGAATGTGAAAAATGCTGGAACTAGCAGCCCTCTTTGACTCGGGGATGACTCATCCTCAGTCGCCCTTCCAGGGGTTTTCGAACCCGTCCAGTCGCCGGACGTCCTATCCGGCGTTGTTGTCGCCTCAGCAGATGGGAGCGCCGCCAAGGGCAACGTGCAGGCATGATTGCTGCCGCTGAGGTATCCAACCAACTCGCCCTGCCGGGAGTGAAGCCTGGCGGAAGCGTTATCGCCCTGGCAGGCGGGCGAGCCTTCAGCAAGTAGTACGTACATTTGACGGGCGCAGCAGAGAAAGACGCAGACCGTTGGCCCGCTAATGGTGATGCCCGCCCGCCGTTGTTGCCGGACCGACGCCCGAGGGTGTCGGAGGGCAAAGCCCGGAGGCACGCTTCATGCCCGGACTGATGTAGGCGTAAGGTCCGACGGGCCGGGTTGCTAGTCCCACGTGGACTGGCGGGCGGTGCGGCCTCACCGTGTTCATTGTTACCCCGCAGGCCAGGGTGCCGCCCGTCTCTACCCAGTGGGTGCGGTTCCCGCAGGCTCTGATATCCAGGGTCTGGACCGCGCTATTTCAACCGCCCGGTCCAGACATAGTCGTTGTCTGCCACTTCGCCATGGCAGGTCTGGCAGCCTTCCACCTTGCCTTGCTTCTCGACCGTGCCGTCGGCCAGGACCTTGAGCCAGAACCAGTCGTTGTGGTCGGGGTTGTAGCCCGACTTTTTGTACATGACCGTGTTGGCGGCTAAAACGCCTTGGGGAGTGTGTTTTCCTTGACTATGATGGCCCCGTTGGGGATGACTCCCTCCTTGCCGTCGAGGGCATCATAGGCGGCAGGGTTTAAGTAGGTGGTCAGGAGGATACCGTGGGGGTCGCCGCCCTCGTACTTCTCGCCCAGACCCGGCCACGACTCCCAGGACTCAGCGTAGTCCGCTTCTTCCAGATTTGCTATTACCGATGCCGCCGTTGTATCAGGCAGTTCCGGCTCGCTAGAACCGCCACACGCCGCCAATCCAACGGCGACGACCATGGGGAGCGAGCAGAGTAATCAAGAGACGCGTCCAGTGTGCGGACATGATCAACTCCTCAGCGACCTTCGTTTCGGTTCCGGATAGCACCCACTTTCTCCCAGAATCCCCACCGGTGTTCAAGTTAATTGCCGTCTAGTACCCGGGATTTTTCACCCTCCCGCTGGACCCCGTTTTAACGCCGAGTTCGCCGAGAATAACGCAGAGGGCGCAGAGGACTTGCGTGGGCCGGCAGAATCTCCGCGCCGCTTCGTCGAATAAACGCTAATTCGCCTCACAGTTCACTAGGGCGAATCGACAATTGCTAGCCCCAGATGACTGAGGAGACCAGATACAGGGCCGACAGGAGGTAGAGACTTCTGCGGTCGTATCTGGTTGCGATTCGCCTCCACTGTTTCAATTTGTTGAAGGCCCGTTCAATCAGGTTCCGTTGACGGTACAGTTCCCGGTTATATTCCCAAGGGTCCCGGCGGTTTGACTTGGGCGGTATGACCGCCTCGGCTCCCGAAGCTCTGATAAAGGCCAGCACCCGGTTGCTCTCATACCCCTTGTCAGCGATGACAGCTCCGGCCTCGAGGCCGGTCAGCAGGGGTATGGCTTGAGAGACGTCCGCCTTCTGACCGCCGGTGAGAGAGAAGCGCACCGGCCGGCCCTGAGCATCGGCCACCAGATGAATCTTGGTGCTCAGTCCACCCCGGGAGCGGCCCAGAGCCTCACTTTGGCCCCCCCTTTCCCGCAGACTGCCTGCTGGTGGGCCCGGACTATGGTGGAATCAATCATCACGTATCTGTTGTCCGGGTCATCCAGCAACACCTGGAAGATTTTCTCCCAGATTCCGGTCTTGGCCCAACGGGTGAATCGCTTGTGGACGCTTTTCCAGTTGCCGTACCCAGGGGGCAGGTCTTTCCAATGGGCTCCACTGCGAGGCACCCACAGGACGCCGTTGACGAAGGTTCGGTTATGCTTGGCCGTAACGCCCACCCAACCCAGCCGGGACGCCCGGGCAAAGAGCCTTCTATCCGGCGCCACTGAGCAGCGCTCAACTCACAACGTTCCACGCAAATCCCCTCCACCGCACGTCACTTCTCAGGGTTACACTCTATCCTCCTCTAGTAAGCTCCTGCCCTATTTCCTCAGCCGAGTTTCACCCAATTGTCGATTCGCCCTAGGAGACGGGGGAGTAAAAAGGCGCTGTATGGGAGGTTCCGATGCTTTTCAACCCGAGCCGCGGCGTGTATCATTAGACTTGTTCCGAGCCTTGGAAACTTGTTGGAAACTGCTCGGAAACCTGGTGGAAACAAAACCCCCGCATAATCCTAGGCAATGGACTGGGAGGCATTATGGCGGATACCTACACGGTAAGAAACATGAGACTGGTGGACCCCAGCGGCGTCAGCCTGGGCTCCGACGAGTTTCGCCTCAACCAACGTCCCACGGATTTGAACGGTAAGACTCTCGGGCTTTTGGAAAACCACAAAGCCAATTCGGACAAGGTCCTCCACGAATTGGGCAGCCTGCTCAAAGAAAAATACGACCTGAAAGACGTGGTCTACTTGAGCAAGCACAGCGCCTCTTTGCCCACCAAGCGGGAAACGGTCCAGGAGATTCTGGATCAGGTGGACGTCTTGATCACCGGGATTGGTGATTGAGGCTCTTGCAGCTCGTGCAGTGTGCACGACGGAATAGAGATGGAAAGGCTGGGGATTCCCACCGCGTCCATAATCACTCACGTCTTTCTTAACACCGCCAAAGGCATGACCCGGATGATGGGTGTGCCGGATTACGAATTCGTCGTGGCCGACCACCCCCTTTCCAGCCTCACCGATGACGAGTGCAGACAGAGGGCGGAGACCATCGCTCCGGAAGTGGAGCGGATACTGGTCCAAAGCGCCGCCAAACAAGCGGTGTAATCACCGGTTCACGTAATCGAAAAAGAGTCCTTGGACCAACCTCCTTCCCGGTACGGCTCCGGTACAAGGACTCGTTAAGCCGTCCCGGCCGCGTTGAGTTTCGGTCCGGGACAGGTCCGGACCTCCCGAGCATCTATGCCCAACGGCTGGAGGGAGCCTTGCCCATGGATGGGCTGAAGCAGCGCATTACCCAAGCGGTCCAAGGACAACCCCAGCCAACGGTAACAATACTGTCCAGTCTATTGGCGATCCAGGACGCCATTGGCTACGTGCCCAAGGTGGCTTTGGAGGAGGTTGCCGCTTTCAATAAGGCCACGGTGAACGACGTGTGGGCGGTGGCATCCTTCTATCCCAACTTTCGCTTCGAGCCTTTGTCCGCCCATGACGTGGAAGTTTGCTGGGGAGCGTCCTGCCATTTGGTGGGCGCCATGCCGCTCATGCAGGCCGTACTGGAAGCCGCCGGATTGGAGACAGAAGGGGACACCCAGGGCAAGGAGCTATCGGTGCGTTTCAATACCTGTTTGGGCGCCTGCGCCCAGGCTCCGGTGATTTCGGTGGACCACGGGTTGAAAGGCCGCATGTCCCCCGGTGTCGCCGGGGAAATAGTCGCCGCCTTGCTGTCTGTCGACCAAACATCAACGGACCATAATTCCGCCCCAAGGACTCATGATGCGCCGAATGCCTAGCCCGGAAACCCTGGACCTTCGGGGCTCTCTGCGCGCTTCGGCTTGCCTGGCTTACCAAGTTGGCGCCCCCAACTCCGATACCCGATTCCAACGGACCGGTCTGGCTTACAAGAGCATGGGCTGTGGTTCCAAGGCAGGTCATGGCTCTCAGCTACCAACAGATTAGCTCCCATGCCAGGGAACGCTGGGAATCGTTAGTCGGGGGAGGCCGGCCCTGGATTAGGGTTGGGACCGCCCTGTGCGGCCAAGCGGCGGGAAGCCAGGAAGTATTACAGGCGATTGAAACCGCCCTTGCCCAGAGCGGCCTCACGGCGAACCTGAGCCGAGTCGGCTGCCTGGGCCTCTGTTTTGGCGAACCCCTGGTGGATATCCAGATGCCCAACGGCCCCCGGGTGTTCTACGGCAACGTTACCCCCCAGGCCGTCCAACAGATTTTGGAGTCCCACGTGGGGCGAGGCATCCCGGTCCCGGAATTGGCCCTGGGATACCTGGCGCCCGTTTCCGGTGACGGCGCGGCGTCCGGGGGAAACTCGGAGCCGGAAAATATTCCTAACCTGGACCTCCACCCCATGCGGGCCATGGAAACCAGGATTGCCCTGCGAAACGCCGGCACTATCGACCCGACCGACATCTATCAGTACATAGCAGCCGGCGGGTACCGGGCATTGCACCAGGCCCTGACCGAAATGACCGCCGCGGAGACCTTGGAGCAGGTGGCTGCCTCAGGCCTCAGGGGACGGGGAGGGGCGGCTTTCCCAGCGGCCACCAAGTGGAGATTCCTGGCAGGCTCCAATGCCCCCACGAAGTACATCCTGTGCAACTGCGAGGAAGGCGATCCCGGCGCTTTCAACGACAAGGCAATCCTGGAAAGCGATCCCCACACCCTGATTGAGGGACTGTTGCTCTGCGGATACGCCACCGGGGCCAATTACGGGTACATCTTCATTCGCCACGGCCACGACGGACCCATTGAAACCACCAGGGAAGCGGTCCGGCAGGCCTATGAGCAGGGCCTCATCGGACACAGCATCTTTGGCTCGGATTTCGATTTCGAACTGGAAGTTGCTCTTACGGGAGACTCCTACGTGGCCGGAGAGGAAACCGCCCTGATGGAGGCCATCGAAGGCAGCCGGGCTATGCCCAGATACCGGCCGCCGTTCCCTGCCCAGTCGGGCTTGTTCGGCAAACCCACCAATATCAATAACGTGAAGACCCTCTCCTACGTGCCGGAAATAGTCGCCAGGGGCGGCGAGTGGTTCTCCGGCATCGGCCACGAACAAAGCACGGGCACGGCCATCCTCTGCCTGACCGGCGCGCTGAACTATACCGGCATGGTCGAGTTGCCCATGGGGGTCAACCTTACAGATGTGTTGTACCAGGTAGCCGGCGGCGTCCCCGGCGGCAAGGCCCTCAAGCTGGTCCAGACCGGCGGCCCCCTGGGTGGGGTGCTTTCCGCAGACAACGTTGACCTGCTGCTGGATTTTGAGGTCTTCCGCAACGCCGGAGCAATCCTGGGTTCCGGGGGCATTATTGCGGCCGACGAAGACACCTGCGTGGTGGACCTGACCCGGTCCCTCATCGCCTTCTGCCAGTACGAGTCCTGCGGCAAATGCTTTCCCTGCCGCATGGGTATGAGTCACCTGCTGGAAGTGCTGGAGCGGATCTGCCGCTTGGAAGGGCAACCCGAAGACCTGACGCTGATGCGCAGCGTGGGCGAAAACATGCAAGCCGGCTCACTGTGCGGCCATGGGCAATTGGGGTTCAATCCGGTGGCTTCGGCATTGAAATACTTTGGCGCCGAGTTTGATTCTCACATCAACGACCGGTGGTGCCCCACCGGGGTCTGCCGCGCCGCTCGTTTTTCTCCCCGGCATACCCGCAGGTAATCGAGCCTCACCGAGCGCTGCCGGGGACCGGACCGGTCTTGAGCAAAACAAACGAATTAAACGCTAGGGGCCGGGGGCCTTAACATGGCAGATGAAATAACCATCAGCATCGATGGTGTGGAAATCAAAACCGAGCTCGGAAAGATGGTTTTAGAAGCCGCCATCGAATCCGGCGTCTACGTTCCCTACCTTTGCTACCATCCGGGCATGAAGCCCTTCGCAGCGTGCCGGATGTGTGTGGTGAGTGTTGACGGCGGGCGGGGATTCCCGGCGGCATGCACCCTGCCGGTGCAAGACGGCATGATAGTCCACAGTGAGGACGCCGCAGTCCACCAACTGCGCAAGTCCGTCATGGAGATGTTGATTGCGGAACATCCAGACGGGTGTCTGACCTGCCATCGCGTTGAGATCTGCGGTCCCAATGACGTTTGCCTTCGCCACGTTTCGGTCAACGACCGGTGTGTAACCTGTCCCAAGAACGAACGGTGCGAATTGAAGGACACCGTTCGTTACTTGGGAATGACCTTGGAATCGCCCCTGGAGTACAAGTACCGGAACATCCCCCTTGAGACCGGCGATCCCTTCTATGACCGGGACTATAACTTGTGCATCGTCTGCGGGCGGTGCGTTCGCGCTTGCGAGGAACTCCGCGGCGACGATGCAATATGCTTCACAGAGCGAAGCGGGTCGGCCCTGGTGGGAACGTCCTTCGGCACGTCGCTGCTGGAATCCGGCTGTGAATTCTGCGGCGCCTGCATCGACGTCTGCCCGGTCGGAGCCTTGACCGAACGGGACCACAAATGGGAAAAGCCGGCGAGGGTTGAGCGGACAATCTGCCCCCACTGCCCGGTAGGCTGCCAGCTGAACCTGGAAGTGGGCCCCAAGGGCCAATTTGTCCGTGCGGTACCAGAGATTAACTCGCCGGCCAACCGGGGTCAGGCCTGTTTCCGAGGCAAGTTCGGCCTGGAATTCATTAACGGTGCGGACTCGCTGACCACTCCTTTGATTCGCCGCGATGGCGTGTTGGTCGAAGCTGCCTGGGATGAGGTCCTGGACCTGTTGGCGGCAAAGCTGCGTCAGTACAAGGGCGATGGGTTCGCCTTTCTCACGGCTCCCGACAGCACCAACGAGGAACACTACCTGGCCCAGAAGTTCGCCAGGGTGGTCATGGGGACCAACAACGTGGACCAGACCAGCAACACCCATCCGGAGTTGGTCTTGGCTCTGGAATCAACCTTGGGGTATGCGGCGGCAACCAACCCCATTTGGGACCTGGAGCAAGCCGGATGCACCTTGGTTTTCAACACCAACGTGACCGAAGAGCAGAACGTGGCGGCGGTTCCCATCAAGAGGGCGGCGCAAAAGGGCGGTAAACTGGTGGTGATCGACCCCCGAGAGGTCGAATTGACCCGCTATGCCGATATCTGGCTGCGGCCGGCCCCGGGCAGCGAGCTCCTTTTGTTGGGAGGTATCCTTCGGTCGATTGTCGACCAGGGATTGGAGCAAACGGACTGGCTGGAAGAACACTCTGAGAATCCGGCAACCCTGCGATACGCGCTGCGGGGCATAGACTTGGATGAAGTTGTCCGGGTGACCAACGTGTCCTTGGACAGCATGAACCAAGCGGCCCGGCTTTTCGCCGAAGCCGAAGGCGGCGCGATTGTCTACGGGTTGGACAACGTTGCCGCGGACCTGCAGCGGGACTGTGTTCGGGCCCTTGCCGACCTGGCTATGTTCACCGGCAACCTGGGCAAGGACGGATGCGGTTTGTACCCCATGCGCCGGGGAGCCAACGAACAGGGCGCTTGGGATATGGGCTGCTATCCCGACCGTTTGCCGGGTTACCGGTTGGTCGGCGATGACGAGGCCAGGCAGACGTTGGAAACGGTTTGGGGAGCAAGCCTGCCCACGACTCCGGGAGTGAGTTTTGCCCAGGCCCTGTCGGGTGAGGCTGGCGGCGTCCGGGCCGCCCTGGTGATTGGCGAGGGGGTCGTGCCCTGGGAAGGCCTGGACTTTTTGGCAGTGCAGACCGGTCATCTTGGGCCCACCGCACAGCGGGCCGACCTGGTCCTGCCCAGAGTCACCTTCGCTCAAAAGCACGGCACTTTCACCAACCTGGAACGGCGAATTCAACTGCTCCGGCCGGTTTTCCCGAATTCCAATACCGAGGCCGATACCAAGGCCGATACCAAGGCCGATGCGGATGGCGCCCGCACCGAGTCCTGGGTTATCGAGCAGTTGGCCGGCCGCATGGGCGCGGATGGTTTCAGCTTTGGGTCGCCCGCCGGTATTATGGACGAAATAGCCCAGGTAACACCCATCTACGGCGGGATTTCCCACCGGAGGCTGGAAAGGGAGGGCAGGTTGGTGCTGGCAACCAACCCGGAAAGCCCCCAACCCACCCAGGTCCTGTATTCCCGCAAGGAGTACCGGGGAATCCAGTGGCCTTGCCCCGACGACGCGGCCCCCGGGGTCGGCGTTTTGTACCAAGATGGGTTCCCATTGGAGAAAGGTCAGCCGATTACCCCGGAATTCAGGGCCGCATCCGGGACCGCCGAGGCGGAAAATCCAATGTGGCTGGTTCCGGGCCGGGTGCTCATTCAGCGGGAACGTGACCTGGAGGTGGTCAAGGGCCGGACAAACCAGATCGTCCGGGAAGAATGGGTGGAGCTGAACCCCGCCGACGCAAACCGGTTGTCCATTGTCGACGGTGATCAAGTAGAAGTTGCTTCTGCCTCACGGCTCTTGTCCGGAGTGGCGCGTTTGGTCCCTGAGGTGCCAGCCGGCGTCATCGCGGTCACCGGTCTTTTCGGCCAGTTGGCAATAGACCTGCAGGCCAGCGAGGAGTGGAATCCGGCCGCTGAATCACCCCGCCTGGAAATAGCTCCGGCAAGCATCGCCAAGGTATCCGCGGGAAGCGCCGCAGGATGAGCGTGCTCTCCGCCGATATGCTGGTCGGCTTGCCCTTATAAAGGACGGTTGCGGTAGGTCCCAAACTGTTCGGGCGTCTTCATCCGGCTGGGAGTACCAGAAAGCGCGAAACCGAGCGAACCCGGGATTCGGCAACGTGGGACCCTGGTTAACGAATGACTTAGAATAATTTGAAACCGGTTGGTTTCCCGACAGACCCGGCGCGTGGGTATGGTTCCGGAGGAATCCAGCATTTGAGGGGCAGGTGATCGTTCAGCATGACCAGCACATTGATATTGCCCAAAGCGCGATTGGTGGAACGAAGGGACCTAACCGAAGACCTGATGGTCATCAAGCTTGAGCCCGAACGCCAATCCTACACTTTCAAACCGGGCCAGTACTGTACCCTGGGGCTTAACGGCATCGAAAGGGCCTATTCTATAGTTTCCGCTCCCCACGAAGGATTCCTGGAGATCTTTGTGGAATTGGTCCCCGATGGCGGACTTACCCCGTTGATGTGGAATATGAAGCTGGGCGACGAGATGTCCCTTAGACCAACGGCCAAGGGAATCTTTACGCTGGACCGCCGCCGCCGCCACCATTTCATGCTGGCTACGGTTACCGGGGTGGCTCCATACATCAGCATGGTCCGAAGTTATGCGAATAATCCGGAGCCCGCGCATAAGTTCTACGTGTTGATGGGCGCGAGCTACGACGATGAATTCACCTACGACCATGAGTTGCAAGAGCTTTCGGAACGCTTCCCCGACGCGATCCATTTTGTCCCCACGGTCAGCCGCCCCAATGAAGACCGAAACGCCGCCTGGAACGGGGTCAGGGGCAGGGTCAACACAATCGCAGAGGAATACCTTCAGCAGTTCGACCTGCCTCAAGAAAGCACTATGGTTTACGCCTGCGGCCATCCCGGCATGATCGAGGACGTTCGAGACAAGTTGCCTGCCAAGGGTTGGAAGCTCAAAGAAGAGCGTTTCTGGAAAGAATAATCTCCGGAACAATTCGATTTGACGCCCGCGCCCCACTGCCGCTGCTTCCCGCGAGCAGGTGGTTCCCCCGGAGGGCGTTGCGGGATTAAAATTGCCGGAGCGAGTCTCCTGTGGTGGCGAGCCTCCTGTGGTGGGTAGTACGTGACGCCGATCCGGCGGCAATATCTGAAAATCAAGCACTCTTACCCCGATGCTATCGTGCTGTTCCGTCTGGGGGATTTTTACGAGACCTTCGATGACGACGCCCGGCTTGCCTCTCAGGAACTTGAGATAACCCTCACCTCCCGCAGCATGGGCAAAAACCTGAAGGTCCCGATGGCAGGGGTCCCCGCCCACGCCATGGAAGGCTACCTGGCCCGGCTGATAAAGCGAGGGCATAAGGTAGCCATCTGCGAACAACTCTCCGATCCATCCTCCGCCAAGGGCCTGGTCGACCGGGACGTGGTTCGGGTAGTCACGCCGGGCACGGTGTTCGAGGCTGGCCTCCTGGACCAGAAGTCCAACAACTACCTGGCTGCGGTGATCGAGACCGATACAATGGCCGGACTGGCCTACGTGGACATCAGCACCGGGGAATTTCGCGCCACCCAGCTTGATCTTGAGGCCGTGATTCCGGAGTTGGAGCGGATCGGCCCCGCCGAAGTCCTGACTCCAGGACCCGACCGACAATTCCAACAATTCGGCGATTCCGCTGGGAGCCACCTGCGGACCGCTTCACAACAGCCGGGCCAGTCATACGTCCAAACGCCGATTGAGACATCCTCCTTTGGCCTGGACCAGGGGACCCGGAGCCTGTTGGACCTCTACGGCATTCTCTCCCTGGAGTCTTTGGGCTGCCAGGACAAGCCCCTTTTGGTGCAGGCGGCCGGCGCAATCATCTCCTACCTTGCCCAGACTCAGAAGAGCGGCGGTTTGGCGTTATCCCCCCTTGGGGTTTACTCCACTGAGAATTTCATGGTGTTGGACGCCCAGACCCGCACCAACCTGGAACTATTCCAGGCAGGGCGTTTCGGCAGCGGGGGGCGGGCCCTGCTGTCCATCCTCGATCAAACGCAGACACCTATGGGAGGCCGGTTGATCCGCAGTTGGCTGGGCCAGCCGCTGCTGGAGGTCGAGCCCCTGGAGCAGCGTTTGGACGCCGTCGAGTTCTTTTTTCAGGACGGTGTACGCCGGGCCGAAACCCTGGCTATTTTGCGCCGGATTCCAGACCTGGAGCGAATACTGAGCCGGGTCAAAATGGGCACGGTGATGCCGCGGGAACTGGTGGCCATGGGCCGCGGGCTGGAAGGCGCCGCTGAGCTTGCAACCCTCCTGGCGACCTCCGTAGGCGGAACTGTCGCAGGCGGAACTGCGCCGGTGGCGTTCCACGAGGGATACGGAGGCGCCGCCGACCCCACCAAGGAAGGCTCGTCTGACTCTCTCAAGGAACATATTGGGACCACGCCAGGGCCGGGCCGGTCTCAAAGCGTTGGAGGCCCTGTGGCCTGGCTCCAACGCATGTTGGTCCCGCTGCCGGACGTTGCCGCACTTATCCGGCAGGCCATCGCCGACGAGCCTTCCGGGATGCCCGGCGAGGGCAACGTGATCCGGCAGGGCTTTGCTCCCGAATTGGATGAACTTAAAGCGGCAGCCAGCGACGCCCGGGGCTTCATTGCCGGGTTGGAGCAACAAGAACGGGAACGCACCGGCATCCGTAACCTCAAGGTTGGTTACAACCAGGTCTTTGGCTACTACATTGAAATCAGCAAGGCCAACGCCGCCCAAGCGCCCGAGGACTACATCCGCCGTCAAACTCTGGCAAACGCCGAACGGTTTGTAGTCCCAAAGCTAAAGGAGTACGAATCGTTGGCCCTCAGCGCCAGGGAGCGAATTGATGAAACCGAACGGGCCGTCTATCGCCGGGTTTGCTCCCAGATCGGCGAATCGTCCAGGGGTATCGGAGTCCTGGCCCAAGCGGTATCTCAAGTGGACGTTTTCGCCGCCTTGGCCCAGGTGGCGGCGGACAATGGGTACGTCCGTCCAAGCCTGGATACGGGGGACGTTATTTCGATTGACGACGGCCGGCACCCGGTGGTGGAACAGGTCCTGGACCCTGGCGCTTATGTGTCAAACGACGTCCACTTGGACGCAAGCGAATGCCCCATCGTCGTGCTGACTGGGCCGAACATGGCGGGCAAGTCCACCTTCATACGCCAGGCGGCGATTATCACCCTGATGGCCCAGGTGGGCAGTTTCGTTCCGGCGACGCGGGCGTCGATCGGCCTGGTGGACCGGATCTTCACCCGTGTCGGGCTCCAGGACGACCTGGGTTCAGGGCAATCTACTTTCATGGTTGAAATGGTGGAAACCGCCGCCATCCTGAACCAGGCTACGCCCAAATCCCTGGTCATCCTGGACGAAATGGGCCGGGGGACCAGCACCTACGATGGCATGTCCATAGCCCGGTCGGTGATCGAACACCTGCACAACGACCCCAGGCTGGGGTGCAAGACCCTTTTCGCAACCCACTACCACGAGTTGACCGAGTTGGCCAACATTCTGCCCGGAGTCCGCAACTTCTCGGTGGCGGTAACCGAAGAGAACGGCGACGTGGTGTTTTTGCACCGCATTGTCCCCGGAGGCGCCGACAAAAGCTACGGAGTGCACGTGGCCCGCCTCGCCGGCCTGCCCAAAGGAGTGATCAACCGGGCCTGGGAAGTTTTGGAAGATTTGGAGCGGGAAGGGCGCGGTTCCGAGCGGTCCAAGCCAGCCGGTTCCCGCAGCACAAAAAGGCCCCGGTCCCAGCAGATCAGCCTGTTCCAGCAGGATGAAAGTCCGGTCGTGGAAGAGGTGCGCCGGTTGGACATCGCCAACCTCACACCCCTGGAGGCGATCAACAAGCTGTACCAACTTCAAGAGCAAGCCAAGGCCAATCAGTAGCCCGATACCCGAGCGACAACGTCCAAGGTTTAGGCCCAAATGCCACCCTGTTGCGGTATTCACCCGATGCCAGGGAAGGCAATCAAAGAGGGAAGGCAATCAAAGGAGGAAGCTATGAACGAGACAGTCACTCTTTACTGGTGGCGCAATTGATCCTCCTGCCGGAAGGTGAGGGAGTTGCTCTCACAAAAAGGCCTGGAAGTGGAGGAGCGCGACTTTTTCCGGGATCCCATGAGCCCTGAAGAGATCCGGGAATTGGCCGGCGCCCGAAGCCTGAGCGAACTGTTCGCCTGGCGTAGCCCCAGCCTGAAAAAACTGGGTCTGGCGGGGGAGGATTTATCCGAAGACCGGATGTTGGAGTTGATGCAGCAGGAACCCCGGTTGATTCGACGTCCGATCCTTCGCATGGGCGGCAACTTGTTGATCGGTGGCAGCGTCAAGGCCGTTGAGGCGGCGTTGGATGCGGCAGTCTGATCGGAGGACAACCCCGGGTCACCGCCGACTTCAAGCGCTGCTGAGCGGTGGATCCGCATCACAAAAACAAAAACGCCGGTTACGGGGTAGTGTTATCGTCGCACAGGTTACGATACAATGACCTGCGGATTGCTTGTTGTCATTTTCCGCAGGGTGGTAGCCGGTTTGACTGAAAGGAATTGGCCCCGTTAATGAAGATATTTTTTGACGTGGATTACACTATTCTGGGCTTGGATGACACCCTGAGGCCCGGAACTATGGAAACCCTGGAACAACTGAGAGAAGAAGGCCACGAAATCTATATCTGGTCTGGAATGGGCCAGCGTTGGGAAGTGGTGGAAAAGCATAATCTGACCCCCCTGGTCAGCGGCGTCTACGAAAAGCCCACTCACCATTTCCACGAGCGCCTGGAAGAACTGGGCGTTCCCTTCGAACCGGAATTCGTGATCGACGACTACCCCGAGGTGGTCGCCGCTTTCGGCGGTGTTTGGGTGCCGCCATATTTCTTCAAGCGAAGTTTTGACCAGGAAATGGAGCGCATCTACCGGATTGTCCGGGATTTCATCACCACCGGGACCTCTGAAGACCGTCAGTACCGCGCCAAAGGGACCACCGTACCGCTGTTTTAAAGCCGGGTCGCATGCCCATAAAGGTCCTTCCCCCGGAGCTAGCCAACAAAATCGCCGCCGGCGAGGTAGTGGAACGTCCGGCGTCGGTGGTCAAAGAGTTGCTTGAAAACTCCCTGGATGCCCTGGCATCCCAGGTGACGGTTGAAATTCAGGGCGGAGGCGTCCGGGAGATCCGGGTCACCGATGACGGCCACGGTATCGCCGCCGACCAACTCGAATTGGCCTTCCAACGCCATGCCACCAGCAAGCTGGAGGGCTCCGAACAGTTGGAAGCGGTGGCCACCTTGGGGTTTCGCGGGGAAGCCCTCCCCAGCATCGCCGCGGTGTCCCAGATGACCATGACCACCCGCACTGCCGGCGCCGATGCCGCCCGCTCGGTGCAGCTGGACTGGGGCGCAATCCAGCGTTTGGGTTTCGTGGGAGCGGCTGTCGGGACCTCGGTGAGGGTCGCCGACCTTTTCGGTAATCTGCCCGCCCGCCGCAAATTTCTGAAGTCCAACGCCACCGAAACGGGCCGCGTCCAGGAACTGGTCAGCCGGTACGCCCTGGCTTATCCTCAGGTGCGTTTTCTGCTCAGCAACGACGGGCGCCGTATATTGCAGACCCCCGGCAGCGGCAATCCCCGGGATGCCTTGGTCGCCGTGTACGGAGCGGAGGCCGCCGGGCAAATGCTTGAAGTTGAAGGTAAAGACCCCGAGTCGGGATATGAAGTCGAAGGGTTTGTTGGTCCGCCAGGGCTAAACCGGGCCAACCGCACCCACATGAGCTTCTTCGTCAACCACCGGTGGATACAGAGCCGTATGCTTTCTTTCGCCGTGGAAGAGGCCTACCACGGCCTGTTGCCCGAGCGGCGATACCCTTTGGCGGTGGTTAACCTGTCAATTCCCTTTGACGGCGTTGACGTAAATTTCCATCCCTCCAAGCGTGAGGTGCGGTTCCACCAGGAAGGAAAGGCTTTTTCCACTCTCCAGCGGGCGGTTCGGGCGGTATTGGTGGCCGATTCTCCGGTGCCCCAGATGGGTCCGTCAATGGGAAGCCCCTGGGGAACAGCTGCACCCGCTGCGGCCGGGCCTACCGGCCCATCCTTCTTTCCGCCATCGCCGTTTGGCCGGGCCGGTGATAGATCCACGCCGGCCCCGCCGGCAGGTCAGACTGCTGGGTGGGGCAACCCTGCGCTGCGTCCGGGGGCCGTCTCGCTGAGGGTTGTGGGCCAGGTCAAGCTGACTTACATCGTGGCGGAGAGCCCGGACGGGATGCTGTTGGTGGACCAGCACGCCGCCCACGAGAGGGTGGTTTTTGACCGGTTGGTCCGGGACTGGGAAGGGCGGAATCCCCAGTCGCAAGCGCTGCTGGACCCGGCAGCCGTGGACTTGACCCCGGCACAAATGGAAATACTCCAAAATAACGCCGAGAAGCTGGCCGCCTACGGGTTTATCCTTGAGCCGTTCGGGGATAACTGCTACGTGGTGCGGGGGGTGCCGGCGGTCCTGGCCGACAAGAGCCCGCGGCCGCCGAACGAGGCGTTGATTGACGTGTTGGATATGGTGGGTTTTGAGGGGTTGCTGCGCCGGCAGGACGACGTGGTGGCCGCCTCCATTGCCTGCCACAGCGCCATCCGCGCCGGGAAGTCGCTAACCGAGGCAGAAATGCAAGCGTTGTTGGAGCAGTTGGAAGGCGCCGACAATCCCCACACCTGCCCCCACGGCCGACCAACCATGGTCCACTTCAGTTCCTACCAGATGGAAAGGGAATTCGGCCGACGTTAGCTTGCGGGCCCCGCTAGGTGGATTCATGGACAGCACCAAGCCTAACAACCCCCCTGCAGGTATCACTGCCCTACAACCCATCCGCCGTGCCGTGTGCCCCGAGGCTTTCCCCGGATAATCGGCCTTGCAGCCTGCCGTGATTCAGAAATTGGTTGCGGGTTAAAGCTAGCCGGAGCGGGGACGGAAAATGGAGTCGCCTTCCGCAATATCCTGGCTGCCCGGTTGGATACGGTCAGCTTTGCCCTGGCCCCAGTGGAAAATGGGTGAAGAAACCAGGGCCATTGCCGCGGCCCCCAATCCCAGCTTGGCCAAAAAGCTTCGGCGGGACTCCGCCGGCAACCGGCTCGGGGAACTCTCTTTTGACACGTGGCGCTCCTAAGTAAAGATCCGGAGTCCAGGGTCTGGGAACCATGCACAAGCGGACATCCCGACCCGCAGTAAATTTTAACCCAGTCGATAGAAATTGCAACAACGGTCGTCGGCCTGTGACCTTTAGCTCAAGGCGGCCGGTGCCGGCGCTTACTCCAACCCGTTGTCTTCCAGGACCATCCGCGCCACCTGCCGTCCCATTCGCACCGAGTAGTTGGTGCCCCGGTCTTCAGGGTAAATCTGGGTCGTGTTCGCGAGGTATAGGTTGGCGATGGGTGTGCGGTGGTCAGGGATGCGCCCGCTGTAGTTGATGCCGATGATGGGCTGGGCCGCGTCCACCTTGTGGTGGTGGTAGTCTAGGATCCACGACCGGTCGAATTCAGGATTGATCTTCTTCAGGTGGGGAATGAAGTCCTCCAGCAGTTCCGCCCCGCTTTTCTGATAAAGCTCGCTCTTGGGGTCCGGGTAGTTGCTGAGGTAGACGATGTGCCGGCCTCCGTACAGTGACTTGTCGATTAGGTTGGTGTGTTCGATTATCCCGACGAATGGGAGACTTCGGTCAGCGATGTTCAGCCAGTATTTGGCGGACAACGGCCGGCTCAACTCCAGCACGACCAATACCGCCGAGAGGTAATCGGCGCTTTCCAACAGTTCCCGGTACTCGGCAGGCAGTGAGGGCGCCAGCCGGGTGAAGACGTAGGAGGGGGTCGTGGAAATAATCGCGTCGTACTCCCTGGTTTGCGGCGCCTGGCCCGGCAGTTCCACCTCTAACCCCGTGGCGGTCCCACCTTCTACTACAGTGCCTTTGACGCCCGCTCCCAAGTGCACCTGGCCTCCCAGTTCCACGATGCGTTGGGCCAGGGTCTCGAACACCTCGCCGAAGCTGCCCATGGGATACCCCAACCGTTCCTTCTGCAGGCCCTTGCCCCTCGAAGCCACCCTCAAATATATTTTGCCCCAGATCCAGGTCATGCTTACCTGTTCGAAATAATCGCCGAATTTCCCACGCAAGAGTGGTTCCCATATTACCTCGTAGGCCCGCCGCCCCATGTGCCGTTGCAGCCAGTCCTTGGCGGTAACGCCTTCGAACTTGCGCCAGTTGAGGGTCTTCTGTAACACAAGGGTCCACCAACCTACCCGCAACCGCGCCAACAACGGCAACGGCCGGAAGCGGAGCAAGTCCATGGGGGTGGCAAAATCCCAGATTCGGCCTCCGTAGAACAGGCCGACCTTGGATTCCAGCCAGGCCAATTGGTCTTCCAGCCCCAATTCCTGGATGAGGCCTACCATGTCTACGTCGCTGACGAACAGGTGGTGGTAGCCCTTCTCCAGTTGCCCGCCGCCAACTTCGAATGTCGACGCCTGTCCCGCCAGGAAGGGGGCCCGCTCGAAGACCTCGGCGAAGTGGCCGCGCTTGGCCAGTTCGTAGGCCGCCGCCAACCCCGCCGCGCCTCCCCCGATTATGCCTACTCTCACGATGTCTCCTTACCCGGTTGGGGAACTGCTTCCGGTTGTGTTGCCGTGGTATGGTCCGGGGCCTGGTTCAACGGAGGTGTTGCAACGGGTTCCTCGTCCTGCTGGGCAGGCTGTCGGATAAGCCGGCCGAAGGAAAGGCTGTGCTGCCAGAGCAAGACCAATCCCACCAGGTTCACCGGCAGCCACAGCGCCGCCAGGTGTACGAACGCCCCGTACACGCCCGCCAAAGACGCCCCAACACCCAGGGCAACCAGTGTCTGCTGGGCCGCCAACTCGAACGGCCCAATTCCGCCGATAGACGTGGGAATGGCGCCGACCAGGTTTGAGGTTGCCGTCACCAATAGCGTTGCCAGAATTACCTGCCCGGTAGAGGAAAAGAATTCGTTCAGCCCGAAAGAGTAACCCACCAGCATATACGTGGCCGCTTCCAACAACCACACCGGGAGGGACAGCAGAAACACCGCCAGGTGTTTGCGGGGCGAGTTAAGAATCGCCAGGCCTTGAATGAATCCATCTATCAGATTTTGCACCCGGTCCTTGCCCCTGTTGCCGGGCACGAAACGGAGCGCGAACGTGATGAGGGGGTGTCCCGTGGTCTGTTTGGCCAGAAGGGTAAGGACCAGCAGTCCTGCCGCAAAAAGGGCCACGATGGCCGCCGCCAGGAAGCCGGCAGCGCCTTGAGACAGACCCCCGTAACCTCGAAACAACCCCATGGCGACCAGCCAGGGCGCGGCCAGGGCGGCGAAGGCCAGCAGTGTCAGTCCGTCAAAGACCCGCTCAACTGTTATGGTTGCCAGCGCCGCGCCGGCGCTGCAATCCTCCCGGCGCGACAGAAGATAGGACCTTGCCAGCTCTCCCAACCGGGCCGGCGCCAGGTTGTTCACCATGTAGCCGATGACCACCACGGAGTAGAGTCTGCCGACCTTGAACGCGCCGATGGGCGACAGCAGGTATCGCCACCGGAGCGCCCGGAAATAAAGGGAGACGAAGTACAGGGCGATTGCCGGGGCTACGTAGACGTAATTGGCAGAGCTTAAGGATTCCTGGAGTTCTTGGAGGTCTACCTGGAAAGCCAGGACCACCAGGAACGCCGCACTGGCAGCCAACCCAAACCAAAAGCGCCAATCATTGGTGAACAATCAAGCAGGTCCTTGGGGCATGTGCCGCAGGGGTGGTCCCTCTAACGAAGCCAAGCGGTGATTCACCCTGCCAGTATAGGTCGGCCGCGGGGGGCTCACAATGATTCACGCGCCCGGTTGCGGTAGGTAGGTGTAGTACAGGGAGTCGTACCAGGGGTCCTCCAGCCGGCGAAAAATCCAGTAGTCCAGTCCTTCGCGCCAGGAATCCCGGCTTCCGACCACGGACTTGAAGAATCGGACGTCTTTGGCGAATTGCTCCCGGTTGGGGATTCCCTTGAGGCCCAAGAACGAGCCTTCTGCCGGGCGGTCTTCTCCGGGTCGCCGGTAACTTTCGGGGAACCAGATCAGGTTCCGGAACGGCCCCTCGCGGCGAAGTTCCTCCAGGTATTCCTGGTCTCGCTCTCCGTGCTTTTTGTCGATCAGCCACGCCGAAGCGTCTGGGGAGTCGGAAACCGGTTTGCAGCTCGGTACATAGCCGTCCTCGTCTTCGCTTTTGAAACACCGGAAAGACAACTTGCCTTCCTCCTGTACGTGACGCACATACCATTGGAAGGGATACCATGCCTCGTAATCCACCACCACGGGGGCGTCCAAATCGCGTTGGAACACATGGCGATTCAATTCGAGGAAAGAATCCTGCAGGTCGGCCCCTCCCTGGGCGTAAGCCAGGATTTCGACGTTGGAATCGTCGTAAGTGTAGGCTGCCCGAATGGCTCCCCATCCACCGAACCCCAACAGGAGGGCGCCCAACCCCAGTGCGGCCAGCGCCGCGCCGCGCCCCGGAGATGCTAACCGGACCAGGTAGGCGGATAGAATGGCGCCGATTGCGATTATCGCCAGGAGTGTCCATCCGCCAACGTCCAACCCGGTGTCCGAATCCACAAAGCGCCAGAGCAGGTAGACTCCGGCGGCAAGTAGGCCCGGCGCCAACACTCCCAGGGACCAGTAACCCCGGTTTATCGCCTCCCGCCATCGCACGCGTTCCGCCAACCGCCCCAGGTACATCCCGCTCAGGAATATCAGGGGCAAAGACACGCCGACCAATAACCATGGCATCTTCTCGCTGGCAATAGTGTAGGCCAAAAAGGTTCCCAGCGCCCAAAGGCTCAACACCATGCCCAGGATTTCTCCCCGGCGCAGAAAAAACACCGCCCCGGCGATCCCGAACGCTGCCGGGAGCGCTTCATAGACCGAAAGCCCCACGAAGTAGTAGTACCAGGGCTGATTGCCCCGGGCCACCTCTTGCTGGGCTATCCAGTAGCCCATGCCCTGCCACATGCCGGTGAAAATCCCGGCAAAATTCGTGAAAAACGTGGTGTATAAAGTGACCCAAATAGCGTAAAAGACGCCCGCCATAGCCAGCCAGGTTTTCCCCAGCCAACGCACGCCCAGGTAAATTGAAATGCTCAGGGCCAGCAGGATCACTCCTCCGGCCACCAAAAAGTTCAACGGTATCCCGTTTTTGTTGATGTCGGCCGTCGCGCTAACGGGCGCCAACCATTGGATCACGGCCGGGAGGTCTATCGCTGTAGTAAACAGCGCCAGGTAGCCGGCGGTAGCGGTTGCCGGAATCACCAGCAGCAGGACGCCGGGACGCCAGGTTATATGGAATTGGCGTGTGGCCCGAACCGAACCCAACACCAGGACTATCGCGAAAATGAGATCGGCGGCCGCGCCCGCCGGGCTGCCGGTAAATTCGCCGATTGGCCGTAACATCACCATGCCCGCGGCGGCTATGGACGCCGCAATTATTAGCGCGAGAACCGGTATATCCCTGACCGACGGCCGGTTGAGGGGAATCAACAAACTCGAACCGATTAGCGCCGCCAAAACAGCCGCAACGTGGCCCCACCACTGGAACTGGAGCACGGGGAGCGCCAGGAACGGCCCTTCCCATTCCGGCACACCCACCAGTCCGCTGCTGGCTGAATCGCTCACGGCCAGGGTCAACCCGAAAATATCCTGGAAAATGCTGGAAACGGCCGCCCATTGGGGCAGCGTAAGCGTCACCAGAAGCAGGAAAAATCCCGCTGGTCCCGCCGCCCCGGCCAGGGAGTCACGCCCCCGCAACCAGGGAACGATTTGAGGCAGCGCCAGAAGGAACGCCAACCCGCCCAGCGCCACGGTCACCAGATAGGCCGTCTCTTTAGTGGCAAACATCAGTGCCAGCACCGCTGAGGCCAGAAACAGGTAGCGGTTCCGCCCTTCGTGGATGTACCGCCACATCAGGATTAGGAGCGCCGACGCCCAAACGGCCATGAGGATGTCGTTGCGGCCGAACCGGCTGAAATACAGCATCAATGGGGACAGCGCCAGCATGACGCCCGTAATCAGTGCGCCGGCGTTCCCCATGTGGCTTCTCAGGAAGTAGGGCAGCCCCACCAGGGCCACTCCGAACAGGGCATAGCCCAGCCGGGAGGTGAAGTCGGTATCGCCGACTACGAAGAGTATCAGCGCGGTCAACTCGATCTGGAACGGGCCGTGCATCCAGGGAGAGTGATCAAACCCGTGACCCTGGGCCAAGCGCCAGGCCTCTTGGAGATGGATCGCCTCGTCGTAGTGCATTGTCCGGGCGCCAAGGTCCCAGAGGCGCAGGACCAGGGCAACCAACATAATGGCCAGGAATCCGGCTTCCACCCAGCCCAAGGTCAGGGATAGCGACAACTCCGGCGGACGGCGTCCCCTATTGCGGATGAGACCAAAACGCAGCATGTTCAGGTTGTCCGGTCGCTGGGGTCGGGCCGGTGGTTGGGTGGCCGGGAGTCTAAGGCAAACAAGGCAGGTTAGTTGACATACTCAAAAATTATTACGCCATCCGCGGAGAAAACGGACTCCAAAAATCCAAAGCCTTCTAAATGTTCCCCGCCGTAGCTCTCCACTTCACGGTGGCCCAGGTATATATATTTTACCCGGTGTTTGTCCAGGAGGTCCTGCACCACCCGGCCGTTATTGCTTTGGTATATGTCGGCAACCTCATCGGCGCGGTCGTGAAAAAGGGAATTGCCTCCCCGCCATTGCAGTTCGTGGCCGGGCCAACCCAATATAGTAGGCAACCCGGAACTGGAAGAAACCCGGGCGTATTCCGAGTAATCATCGCCCACGGCCTCCACGATCCGGCCCGGCGTGGCCGCGTCCCTCAGCCAGAGGATTGCCTGGTGCTCACCGGGCCGGTCCTGCTGCAGAAAGGCCAAGCCATCCAGCGTGTTGTCGCTCACCGAATACCCGGGACGCAACAGGCCGGTCCGGTCCAACACTGCCCCCGCCGGGTAATACAGGGAAGCCAGGACCAGTGAGGCCACGAGGCCCATCCAGAGATAATGGCCCGCCGCTTTGACCCAATGCCTGTCCGTGAACCTGGCGCCTCTTGGGAACTTAACCGGGCGGGAAACCCAATAGTAGATACCGTAACTCGCCGCAAGGCCCAACAGGAGCCAGGCCTGGTAGTACACCTTGAAAACCGTGTTCATCCGGCGCAGACCCCCGCCGAATGAATCGGACACGTAAAACATTTCCGCTCCGGAGAGCAGGTAAAACCCTGTCGCCAGCAGAATTAACGGGAACACCGTTTCCGGGTTGAGGTCCAGCCGCACCCGCCGGGCGATGCTATATCCGGCCAGGGCGACCACCGTCAACCCACCCAACATCCATACGACCCGCTGGAACGCCGATAGGTAATCCCAGGCTCCGCCCGCCAATAACCCCCAAATCAACGCGGTTAAAGCCCAGAGGAAGAATGGCGCCAGCACAATCAATAGGACCGCCGCTAAGGGCTGCCGGTCCTCGGGTTCGGGACGGCCCACGGCGGCCAACTGGCGAAGCAAGAAGGAGACTGCGATGAGTGAAAACAACCCGATTACTAGGAAAAACAACAATGGACGGGTGCCGTGATCCAACAATGGGAGGACCCCGGTCGCCTGCGCGGTAAAGGTCACGTAGAAGGGGAGGAACAGGAACACCGCGGCCGCCAGAATCGGCGCGGCCATCAGCCCGGCTTGCAGCAGTACGCGCTCCGGTTGGTCCTGATTGGCCGCGTAGCACTTGACCAAGACCACCGCTGCGAAGATGGCCGCAATCATGGGCAGGTCCCAGGTGTTGAGGAATCCCAGGCAACCGATAAACAGAGCCAGGGCCAGCGATTCCAAGGGGTTGCGCTTGATCCATCCTAGGCCGGGGACCTCTTTGGACAACAGGAGATTTAGGCAAAAGAAAAGCCCCAGCATGACGAAGGGCAGGGCTAGCAGGTGCGGGTGAAGGTCGCCCAGCAGGAAGCTGAAAAACGGAAACTCCGTGATGGTGTAGTCCAGGCTTTCGCCATTGGAAAGGGTGTCGATGACCCGGGTTGCGCGCCACCACCACCAGGTCTCGTCTGGGAAAAACCTCGAGCCGGGGTCGGGGTTGGCGGTCAATCCTTTGATGCCAACCCATCCCCAAAACCCGCCGGAACCCCAACCCTGTGCCCGCAAGAACTCCAGGACACCCTCGAGGTTGCCCAACAGGATTATCAGGAACGGGGAAGCGGCCGCGAATTTTATCGCCCTGGACACACCGGTTCCCGATAGGCGGACCAGGTTATATAGCAGCCCGAACGCGGCGGATGCCAGGAGGGCAGGAACCAGGGAAATGGCAAGGTTATAACCGACGCTGGGAGAGACCGCCGTCAGCTTGACCAGCATCGCCATGATGAAGTGGCCGAAGTAGTAATAGCTGATGTGATGTCCGGCCAACCACGGATCCTCAGCCGGGAAAAACCTGCTCTGCAACACGGCGTTGAGAAAACCGAAGTCCATGGGTTTTTCGGTGTGGTCGATGGCGGGAAATGCCGACGTTATGCCGGCCCACAGCAGGAAGAATCCCACAAAGAGGACTTCGGCCGTTGCCACAGTCTTCCATTCGGCTTGTAAAAAGGCTTTGATTTGTTGGAAGTAACGCCCGGTAAAGTACGCCGAGACGGCCAGAAGACCCGCCGTTATGCCCGCAATCGTGTACCAGGTGTTGGGCGCAACCCGGGTCAGGCCAAGAAGCCAGAGCAAGTAGGCGCACAGCGCCAGGGCCAACGGCTTGGTGACGGTGTATCCACGGTCTGGGAGTCGGCCCAGCAGCACAAAGGTGATTGGGAAGGCCAAGAGCCCAAGAACTTGGACGGCGAACAACCAGGTGACAAGATCAATCACAGGTATTCAGGCACAGGTATTCAGGTATTCAGGCACAGGTATTCAGGCACAGGTATTCAGGCACAGGTATTCAGGCACAGGTATTCAGGCACAGGTATTCAGGCACAGGTATTCAGGCACAGGTATTCAGGCACAGGTATTCAGGCACAGGTATTCAGGCACAGGTATTCAGGCACGGGAATTCAGACGCAGGCCAGCCGGCAAAATTCCAACCTAATGGACTAAGAAACCGGGGCTAACAGCGAGTCGACGAAATCCCGGGTGTCGAAAGGAGCCAGGTCCGAGAGGTTTTCACCGGTTCCGATGAAAAGAATGGGGATTTTCAGTTGTTGCGTAATGGCCAACGCGATGCCGCCCCGGGCAGTGCCGTCCAGCTTGGCCAGGAAAACACCCGTGCACCCAACAGCGTCCTGGAACGCCTCGGCTTGAGCCAGTCCATTGAGACCGGTGGTTGCGTCTAGAGTGAGAATCACCTGGTGAGGAGCAGTGGGGTCCAGCCGGCTCAACACCCGCCGGACCTTTTTGAGTTCCTCCATCAAGTTCGTCTTGGTGTGAAGACGGCCGGCGGTGTCGACTATCAGGACATCGGCGCCGCGGGCCTTGCTGGCTTGATAGGCATCGTAGGTCACCGCGCCGGGATCTGCGCCGGACTGGTGGCTAATCACGTCCACGCCAACCCGCTCGCCCAGGACTTGCAACTGTTCGCTGGCCGCCGCGCGAAAGGTGTCCGCCGCGCCGAGTACGACCTTCTTACCGGCCCCGCTGAAGTGGTAAGCCAGCTTGGCAATACTGGTGGTCTTACCAACTCCATTGACCCCGACCATCAATATTACGTAGGGAGTTGGCGACTCGCTGTCCTCTAACCAGAGGTTCGGGTCGCTGCCGGAGTCCAAATCTCGGGCCAGGCAAGCCTTCAAATGCCCAAAGATTTGCTCCGGAGTTTCCAGCTTATTTTGGTTCGTCTGGGAACGGAGGTCCTCGATAATACCCTGGGAAGTGGCCACGCCCACGTCTGAAGAGATGAGGATCTCTTCCAGTTCATCCCACATGGCGTCGCCCGGCTTCCCAGAATGCAGCAAATCCATGATCCGCCCGAACCAACGCTGCTGGCTCCGCTTGACCCCCACCTGGGTTTGGCGCTGGTTTTCGGCTCGGTCACGCTTGAAAATACCGAACATGTGCCCACCATTCAGGCTTATTTCGCGAGGACTGCACACGGTTATTTCGCGAGGACTGCAATTGAAACTGCTATGGGATTATCCAAGGGTGGAGCCCGGCGGAACTACTGGCCAACGGAAGTCTGGTCAGGGGTTTGGCGCTGCCCCAAAGGCCACCGCGCGGCCCGGCGTCAAGGGTTATGCAGAGAGGTGGGCTAGAGCGTTCAGGGCGGCCTCCCTTTCGGCGGCGGCTTTTTTTCCTCCACGGCCCTGCCCGGCCACCTGGCCGTCCACCAACACTTCCACGGTGAATTCGGGGTTGTGGGGAGGTCCCTGGCTGTCCACCATTCTGTACAAGGGAGAGGGCATGCCCCTGCTTTGGACCTCTTCCTGGAGCAATGACTTGGCGTTCGCCGGTGCAACGCCTCGCTCCAGATAGTTTTTCAACTCTGGGGCCATCACGCGCAAGACGAACCGCTGCGCTTCGAGGAAACCCTGGTCAAGGTAGACCGCTGCCACCACGGCTTCCATGGCCGCGGCCAGTGTAGACTCCCGGTGGCCCCCTCCGCTCAACCCTTCGCCCTTGCCGAACACGATGAAATCGCCCAAGGACAAGCGCCTGGCCACCCCGGCCAGTGACTCCCCGCACACCAGGGAGGCGCGGCCCTTGGTCAAGTCTCCTTCAGAATGGTCGGGAAGAAGTTGATAGAGGTGGGTCGATACCGCGAGTTCCAAGACAGAATCGCCCAAGAACTCCATGCGCTCATAGGAATCGGACGGCCTGCCGCCTACTTCGTTTACATGAGATGGGTGAACCAAGGCCCGCTCCAGCAGGCCCTGGTCCAAAAAGGTCACACTAAGTATCGACTCCAGGGGATGGGTCGCCAAGATTTATCCCCTGATGACGCCGTGGGGCCACGGAGGCTGAGGCCGCTTCAATTCTCCCACGTGTTCGAACTGGCCCATAACCTTGGTTACGGATTCGAAAATCTCCGGCGCCTGCTCATCCGGAGGGATGAACATCTTCAGGAAAGCGGCGTTTCCGCCGGGGAACACGTACGTGGGCACACCAAAGACCCCGTGCTCTTCCACTGCTTTGGTATGGCTAGCGGCGATGTCCTGGAGCAGGTCCGGGTCGGCCTGGTCTTCCAGGAACCGGGCCACGTCCAGTCCGGCCGCTACCGCAGCCTCCCGCATTACTTCGGGGTCGTTCAGGTCCTTCTTCTCTTCGTGGCGGGCCTTGAGCAGCGTGATCATGAAGGACTTGAAGGAGTCGGGGCCCTGCCGCTTGGCAGCCAACCCGGACATGTGGGCCAGGAAGGTCTTGTCGGAGCCGTCAAGCACACCGGGTTGTTCCCAGGTCTTGAGTTCCGCGTTCTGGTCGCTGTTTACCTGCGCTAATGAGAAAGGTTGCCAATCGATGTCAACCGTGATGTCGGAGTTTGCCTCCACCTTTGCCAGCCACATGGCGGCATTGTACACGAAGGGTCAACGGAAATCGTAATAGGTCGTAAAATGAGCTTCTGCCATTTTCGCGCCTCCCCAATGGATTTGGCATGATTGTATCCACCAACCGCCGCCATGTCAAAGCTAATCCGGGTCAATAGCGGCCTCCCGGACCCCCAGGCTGCCGCTGCGGGTGCAACCGGCAAGTGGCCCGTCCGCTGGCATCCGGAAGCCCGACCGGGCGCGCCATGATATAATAGCCGCCACCGGAGGCTTTCCACGGACAAGCTCCAGCACAGCCGCGCTCTCATGGACGTGATCGAGGATAGGGTCGCCGGCGCGCCCCTTGCAGCCCTCCGGGCGCTGCGTCAGGCCAGTCAGCATCTGGATTTATCGATATACCTGGTTGGCGGTTCGGTGCGCGATTTGTTACTAGACCGGCCGATCAAGGACCTGGACTTCGCCGTTGAAGGCGACGCTCCATCCTTGGCCGGGCATCTGGCGCACGAATTAGGCGGCAGGCTGGTGCTTCATCGTCGGTTCAGAACGGCTTCGGTGTATTTCGGCAGTGAGCGGTTAGACCTGGCCACATCCCGCCGCGAGCATTACGACAGACCGGCGGCCCTGCCCCGGGTGACGCCGGCATCCATTGATGAAGACCTTGCCCGGCGCGATTTTTCCATCAACGCCATGGCTTTGCCCTTGGCAGTTTCCCAGCGTAGCCTGGTGGACCCATTTAACGGGCAGCAAGACTTGGAACTCGGGTTGGTGCGCATCCTTCACCCGAAGAGCTTCGTTGACGACCCCACGCGCGTCCTGCGAGCGGTTCGCTACGAGCAGCGGTTGGGCTTGAGGATAGAAGATGAGACTCTGGAATGCCTGAACCGGGCGGTGGCGGCAGATGGCATTGCCGGATTGAACGGGGACCGGATCCGAAACGAGTTGGACCGGATTTTCCAGGAATCAAGGCCGGAATTGGCTCTGGAGCGGGCGCTGGATTTGGGGATATTGGCCGCCGTACACCCGGCCCTGGCGACAGAAGACACCCGCGGCGGATTCCGTGCCGTGGCCCGGCAGCGTGATTTATCCGGAATGTCTTTCGGAGTGCTTGCTTGGCTCTCCGTGATGGGTTACCGGATGGAAAGGGCCCAGGGTGACGCGGTTACCCGGCGTTTGAATCTGCCAAGTGCCTGGCAACGGGCCATCCGAGATTCCATCTATCTTAGGGAAATCTCATCACAGCTAGAGGCGCCGGGGTTGCGTAATTCCGGCCTGGTGCGCCTCCTTGACAGGTGTGCAGAGGAAGCGGTGGCGGCGGTTGCGACAATCAGCGAGTCTGCAACGGCAAGACGCCGCTTGACCGAGTATCTGGACCACCTGAAGTTTCTCCGAGTTGACCTGGACGGATCGGACATGCGATCTCTCGGTATCCCTGAGGGGCCCGAACTGGGGAAAATGTTGGACCAATTGAAGAATGCCAAGCTCGACGGCGTGGTCACCAGCAAAGAGGAGCAGCATCAAATGGTCCTGGACCTGATGGCCGGCGGCGCTTACGCCGGGGATTCCTGCCAGGAGGTGAGACATGACTGACGACCTTGACGCGGAAGTGTGTGTAATCTGCGATGAGGGTTTGGACGAGGTCCACCAGGCAACGTGCCAGTTGTGCGGCGGCAAGTTCCATCAACCCTGGTCCCAGGACGCCGAGGTCCCCCAATGTGGACGTATCGGCAGTCATGAAGAGGCGCTGGCAATCGTGTTCCTTTGCGACGATTGTTACTATGGTCGGAGGCCTTGACGGTCGGTCTGCCAGCCTTTCATTTCCAGCCTGATATACAACAAACCGGAGTGTTCAAGAACAAATGAAAGCGGTCTACATCGAATCCCACGGCGGTCCCGAGGTTTTGATATACGGTGAGCGCCCCGAACCTTCTCTGGGCCCCACCGAGATTAAGGTCAGGGTGAGGGCTTCTTCCCTGAATCGGTTGGACCTGTATACCCGGGCCGGGGACCGGGGTTTGGCCCGCGAGTTCCCTCCCCCGTTGATATTGGGCGGCGATTGCGCCGGCGACGTGGCGGAAGTTGGCGCCGAGGTGACGGGTCTGCAGGCCGGTGACCGCGTGGTGGTGAACCCAAAGTTCACCTGTGGCCAGTGCTCCGGATGTCTTGCCGGCAAGGACTACTTGTGCCCTCGGCCCAGGTTTATGGGCAGCGCCATCGATGGGAGCTATGCCGAGTTCGCGGTCCTGCCCGCGGCCAACGCCCACCAGATTGCCGAAGGGGTGTCTTACCAAAAGGCAGCCGCCGTTCCGACTACATTCCTCCCGGTGTGGAACATTTTGGTCCGGCGGGGCCAGTTGAAGCCCTGGGAGACGGTCCTGGTGCTGTCGGCCTCGGCCGGCGTCGGCACCGCGGCGATTCAGGTGTCCAAAAATGTTATCGGCGCTCGCGTAATCGCCACCACCAGCACGGCGGAAAAGGCGGAAAAGGCGAAAGAGTTGGGCGCGGATGAAGTGATCCTGTACAACGAGGAAGACATAACCCAACGGGTGCGGGAGCTGACCGATGGCGGTGTAGACATGGTCGTGGACCACGTGGGCGCCGACTTTTTCCCCAAGGCGTTCAGCGCGTTGAAACCCGGCGGCAGGTACGGGATCTGCGGGGCCACCACCGGCCTGCGCACCGAGTTGCACCTGGGGTTGTTGTTCAGCCGGCAAGTGGAGGTCTTTGGCGCCTTTATGGGCTCCAAGGAGGACATGCGCCAGATCGTAGCCATGCTCAACGCCGGCGCGATTAACCCAATGGTGGACCGGGTTTTTCCGCTGGAAGAGGCGGAGGCGGCTCACCGCACCATGGAAGAAACCGCCTTTTTCGGCAAGCTGCTGCTGGAGCACCCCTAGAAACGCTGCCGGCGGCCCTATGTTGTTGCCGCTCGCACCACCGCGTGGGAGCGGCTTGCCCCACCATTTCTGGTGTTCCCGCAACGGCGGCCTTGGGAGCCGCTCCGCCGCCACCGGCACGGAACTATTTCACCGGAACCACTTCTACAGAGCAGATGCCAGAGTAGATGCCGCCCTAATTCCGTCTCGGGTCGGACCACTCGGCTGTCAGGTCCGCCACGTTGGTGAGGCTGCTGGGTTTCATCGTGCATGACGGTATGGAATTCAGGAAAGAGTGACCGTAGGACATGCCGGTCACGCGGCGGTCCAACACAATGAGGGCGCCCCTGTCGCCTTTGTTGCGGATCAACCGGCCGATACCCTGGCGAAACCGGAGCACGGCCTGGGGTATTGAGTAGTCCTTGAAGGGGTCTTGGTACTGCTCCGACCGGGTCTTGGCGATGGGGTCGGTGGGGACGTGGAACGGCAGCCGGGTTAACACCAAGGCCTTGAGCACGCCGTGCGGAAGGTCCACGCCTTCCCAGAAACTGCTGGTTCCCAGCAGTACCGAAGCGGGGTTATCGGAGAACCGGGAAAGCAATTGCTGCGGTGACCCGTCGATGCTCTGGGCCAGCACGTCAATGCCGTCGGCCACCAGCATGTTCCGTATCCGTTGCGACACCCCCCGGAGTGCGGAGTAGGATGTGAACAAGGCCATGGTATGGCCCCCCAGGGTTTTACCCAAGTCCGCCAATACCCGGGCCAGGGCGTCCAGGTACCCTTCTTGGTTTGGAGCGGGCATATCCTCTGGGATCAGCAGCAGGGCCGCTTTCTGATAGTCGAACGGAGATCCCACCCACAACTCGCTGCTGCCGTCAGGCATCCCCGTTCGTTGGCGGATGTAGTCAAAGGTGGACTCGGTCCGAAGGGTCGCGCTGGTCATCACTACGCTTTCTTTGCGCTCGAACAAATGCTCAAGCAAAGTCGAGCCAACTTCCAGCGGCGCCGAATTAAAGGACAGATCGTCTCCCGGTGGGTTGCGGGACTGGCCTCGCGCCAGCCAGTTGATAGCGCGCCGGTCGGCGCCGCCCAGGATTGCTCTCAAATGGCCCTGGAGCTGTTGGAGATTGTCTTGAATGCCTCCAGCTTCCATCATCAATGCCTGTTGGTCGGAGGACACGGAAAGCTTCGACGTTTGGAGAAACCGGATCAGCCGGTCAATTTCCTGGTCGGACTGCCTTAAAACCACCTCAAGGTTTTCCCAGGCCAGCGCCAGTTCAGACCATAGTTCGGAATTCCGTCCGCCGATAGCCCCGTTGGGCGAATGGTCCAGCAGCAGTTGAGCTTGTCCATCGCCGCTGCGCTCTCTTGGCGCGTTGAACAACCGGTCCGCGGCGGCCCATAGCCGGGTCCACAGCTCTTTCAAGCGAGGGCCGGAGCCTTCTGCGCCTCTCACTGCCTCTTCCCCATGTTGGCGGATGGGTGAGGCCAGGTCTTCTCCGGCAAGTGCCAGCCGGAGTTCGGTGATCAGCCTGGCGTGGGGCTCCAGGGCCTGGTCGAGGCTGCTTGGGACAACCTGGAAGCCTAGCTGGCGGGTTGCGGCGTCTTCCAGGTTGTGGGCTTCGTCGATGATCAGATGCTGGTATTCCGGGATTAAACCTCCGTCGCGGACCAAGTCCGACATCAACAAGGCATGGTTCACTACAACAATGTGCGCCTGCTCGGCGCGCTCCCGGGCGGTGCGCAGGAAGCAGGCGCCGCCGTCCCTCAGTCCAGGGCACCAGCCGCCTTCCCCGGCGGAGGCCTTGCTCCAGGTGAAGGCGTCACGACCGGAAAGATTGATTTCTGCGCGGTCTCCGGTCGTCGTGTCCTGCAGCCAAACCGAGGTTTTTCCCAGCAGCCGGGCCTCGTCAACGCTCGGTCCATCGGCGGAATTCAGGTAACTCCACCGGCGCAGGCACAGGTAATTGGTTCGCCCCTTCAGAGACGCCGCCTTGAGCGACCCCTCAGGCGCCAATCCTGCCTGGTCCAACACCTCGATCATGGCGGGAATGTCTTTGTGCAGCAACTGCTCCTGAAGGTTGATGGTGTTGGTGGAGATAACCACGCGCTGCCCCTTGGACAGTGCGAACAGCGCCGCCGGCAACAGGTAGGCCATGGATTTGCCTACGCCCGTGCCGCCTTCCACCACTAGGTGCTCCCCATGGTGGATGGCTCGAGTGACGGCGGCCAGCATTTCTTCCTGTTGGGGCCGGTGTTCAAACCCCTGGAATACCTTGGCGAAGGGACCGTCTCGGCTCAGTAGCCGGCTAATCTTGTCTTCGTCCAGATGCCCTGAATCGGCATCCGCTCGCCGCCGCTCCACCTTTCCCAGCCGGGACGCCAGGCTTTCCAGGTCCAGACCGGTAAAACCGAACACTGACGGGTTCGCCTGAGCCCGAGAGTCCGCCCCGTTTGGATTTTCCAATCCGGCCAGCAACGGTCCAATGGACCAGGCGCTGCGATGGGCCAGGTTGCCCAGGTAGGAGAGTAGCGACGGGTGCAGTTTGGCCGCCCGCCGCAGCAGCGCCAAAAACACCTGCCTGGTGGCCTCCGCGTCGTCCAGGGCCCGGTGTGCGTGGTCATGGCTTACGTCGAAGTGGGCGGCCAGGTAACCCAGGGAATATTGGGACGTTGTGGGCAGCAGCACCGAGGCCAGGTCCCAGGTGTCGTAAGCAGGGTTGACCAGCGGCATGCCGTGGGTCCCCAGGAAGCGAAGGTCGAAGGCAATATTGTGGCCGATTACCGGATGGGTGCCGATAAACTCTGCCAGGCGGTCTCCTACGCTGGGGAAAAATGGGGCGTTTGCCACCTGACGCGGCGAGATGCCGGTGAGGCGTTGGACGAATTCCGGAATCGAGCGGCCGGGATTGACGAAGGTCTGGAAGGTGTCAATGCTCTCGCCGCCCCGGAACTTGACCGCGCCTACCTCGATGATCTTGTCCCGGTCCGAGTCCAGCCCCGTGGTTTCCAAATCCAGAGCAACGTGGACCTGATCAAACGGGTCCAGGCCGGTTGTTTTCAGCCCCATGTTTCACCCATCCCGACTTCCCATAGCGGCGGTGCTCCTGACCTGTCCTGCCGGGGACATTTGTACTCCGCTCAAATCCGAGCGGTTGTCCGACCCGCATCCACCCTTGACGACCCCTGCGGAGTCTCGCTTGTGCGCGTTTGTGCATGTCGTTGGCGCAAGCGGTTGGCGTTGTTTACGGCCCGGTCCGCCGGCCCGGGAATGCCTTTGTTTTCTTGAGGTCACCCCTGCTCTTGGGCTGCCGGTACGTCAGGGGCGTACGGCCTGAGGTTCCCGGTGCGGAGTCCGGTCGCCGGGTAGAATGCGCCGGCGTGGAGGGCTGCCAGGAACTCTGCCTCGCTGTTAATCTCGTCGCGGAATGCGGTGACAAACTTGCCGATGCCGTGGACCGAGTGGGCGTCGCTGCCTCCCGTGACCGGCATCCCTAGCAGACCGGCGACCTCCATAGCCATTTCGTTCTCGTTGTCGGCCGTCCCCCCGTTGGCCACTTCCACAGCGTTGGCCAGTTTGAAAACGGGATGGTGGGATGCATCCTTTGGGCCGGCGGGCAGTTCTTCGCCCGGGGACTGGTACAGGAGTGGGCGCATGCGGGTGGATCGGCTCAACACTGCTCTGAACGGATGGGCCGAAACGACAAAGCCGCCCATGGCCCTCATGGTCTTGCACAGGACGTTTGCTTTGTGAAAGCCGGACTGGTACTGGTCGATCCCGAAAGCCAGCATGTGGCCCATATCCGTCTCAACCTCGGCGGCGCGCACCAGGACCACGTTATGCCGGGCGGCGAAACGTTGGAATTCATGGCGGTCCCAGGGCCCGCTGTGCTCGGTGATGCAGAGACCCCGCAATCCCAACCGGTCGGCCTCGAGAATAAGGTCTTCCGGGGAAAGGCTGCTGTCGCTGCTTCCCTTGGTGGTGTGGATATGTAGGTCAAAAAGCCGGGCCAATACAATCCCTTCTTCGCGGCCGACCCAGTCTAATTCCAGCCATGATAGCCGTCAATGGCGAAGAGTCGGCGCCGTTAATATAGCCGGTTATGCCGCCGCCTGTGCCAGGGCGGGGAACCGGTCCAGGGGAAGGGCCTCGCCCGTCGATTCGAAGTGGTCCACCAATTGTCGAATTTCGTCGGGCACCGGCCTGCTTTGTCCCAACCCTGCGTCGTAGCCAACATGCACCGTTTCCATGGCGGTCAACAATTGGTCGGTGCCGCTCAGATAAATCTCCAAGTCGAAATTCATGCTGGCGTTGCCGATTCGGGACACTCTCATACAAACGTCCAGGAGATTGTCCACCCGGGCCGGCGCCTTGTATTCCACGGTAAGCTTGACCGCCGCGGTGTCGAAGTAGCCGTTTTCCGCTATCCGGTAGATGCTGAATCCCAGGTTGCGGAAATACTCGGACTGGGCCACCTCAAAATAGTTCATATAGGCGCCGAAGAAAACAATGCCCTGGGCATCGCATTCCATCCAACGCACCCGGACCGGGGTCTGAAACTTGAACTGGTTTTTCGCCACTACGCCTCCCCCAGCGGGCCCACGATGTTGCACGGCCCAGTCATGCCGGGGAGTCCCGGCGGTAACCCAGTGTTGCCAGGTAATCCAGGTCTTCCTGGGTCAGGTCGGCGGTTTCCAATAGGTCTGCCCTCTGCTGGAAAGTGCGGCGCAAGGATTCACGGCGACGCCAGCGCAGGATCTCGGCGTGGTGCCCGGACCGCAGCACTTCCGGCACTTCCATGTGTCTGTACTTGGCTGGCCGCGTGAACAAGGGGTGTTGCAGCAGGCCGCAGGTGATGGAGTCTTCGGCCACGCTTTCGGGAGAGCCGACGACGCCTGTCGCGAGCCGGGCCACGGTGTCGATCAATATCATCGCCGGAAGCTCGCCGCCGGTCAGAACGTAGTCGCCGATGCTGACCTCACGGGTGACCAGGTGTTGCCGCACCCGGTCGTCCACCCCAGCATAATGTCCGCAAATCAGCACCAGGGCCGTCGCCTTCGCCAGGTCCTCAGCCATTTTCTGGTCCAACAACCGGCCCTGTGGCGTCAGCAAGATGACCTCCGCCGAGGCCCGTTCCTCCGCGGGCAGGCTGGATACCGCATCCTCGACGGCCTCGAACACAGGCTCGGCTTTCATTACCATACCCGGCCCGCCGCCGAATTGGTAATCGTCGGCAGTGCCATGGGCGTCGTGCGTGTAGTCGCGGATATCAGTGACCTTGACGGAAATCACCCCGCGCTCACAGGCCTGGCCCACTATGCTGTGCCCAATGATGGCCGGAAACACTTCCGGGAACAGGGTTAAAACGTGAAATCGCAAAGTCTTACGCCCGGGGGCTCGTCTGCGGGCTGATCGCCCAAGATGACCGCCTTTCCGATGGACCCCTTAGGACTCCCAAGAGCGTTCCTTTTCCCCGCGGACCATCCCCGGTGTCCGAGCTATTAACCGGAAGTGCACTTTCTGCAGCGGCCCTTAAGAACTCACCGGCTGAGGCTCCCTTGCCGTGATCCGGTTCTTGAAGGCGGCGCCGCCCTTCATAATCAGCATGATTTTCTCCCGGTCCCGCAGCACCCCGATGTTCTGCAAGGGGTCGCCGTCCACCACCAGGATGTCCGCTAGCTTGCCGGCCTCTATGGTTCCCAATTCCTTGGCCAGGTCGACGCACTCGGCGGCCCAGCCGGTGGCTGCCTGGATGGCCTGCATCGGCGTCATGCCCCGCTCTACCAGCAACTCAACCTCTCTTGCGTTGTCGCCGTGGACAAAACCTCCCGCATCGGTTCCGGCCACCACTTTAACCCCGGCGGCCAGCGCTTGGTGCAGGCTTTCCTGGTGGATGCGCATCAGCGCCGCGGCCCGCTCCCGCATGTGGGGAGCGCTCACCGTGGAATGAAACTCGTACACCTCAAAAGTGGGTACGAAAAAAGAACCCTGGTCGGCCATCATTTTAACCAGGTCCGGGTCATCCGCCAGGTAGCACCCGTGCTCAATGGACCCGGCTCCCCCTTTTATCCCCATAGCCAGCCCGGGTCCGCCCACGGCGTGGCACATGGTCCGGCGGCCCAAAGCCCGGGCCTCATCCACCAACGCCTTGACCTCATCGGGACCGAATTCAATGTCCATGGGTCCGTGGCCGGGACGGGAACTGGCCCCTCCGGTGGTGGCGAACTTGATCACGTCGGCGCCGGCCATGGAAATTTCCCGGACCTTGGCCCGGACCGCATCGGGACCGTCGGCCACTCCTTCGGGCAAGCGCGGGTCGCCGCGGAATGCGTTGCGGTGTCCCGAGCCGCTGGCGCGGTCGGCGAGGCCGCCGGTAGGCGAGATGATGTTCACCGAGACCATGAGGCGCGGGCCGGGATACAGACCCTGGTCAATGGCCTGCTTGAACCCAATGTCCAACCCGCCGGCGTCCCGGACGCAGGTGTAACCGGCCGCTAGCGTGTCTTCCAGCGCCTTGGCGGTGCGAAGGTGGTCCAGGGAGGCAGGCTCAGTCAACCCCCAGCGTCCGGACAGGTCGTAGTTCTTGGACGCCAGGTGGTCGTGGCAATCGATCAACCCCGGCAGCAACGTCATTCCGGTGGCGTCCAGAATTTCAGTGTCTTCGGGCATGGCCACGGCCGCTCTCGGGCCTACGTCGACAATGTACTGTCCATCAATGAGCACCGCGGCATCCTTCACCGCCGGCGCGCCGGTGCCGTCGATCAGGTTGGCTCCAATCAAAGCCTTCATTGCCCACCTCTCAATTGCTGCCACTACTAGCTGGGATGCTAAGTAACCCATGTTTTGTTGTCAAGACGGCCCATGCGCCCTCCGAGACTGTGTAAATCACGGCGTACGACCCCATCCACCCACAGTGTTTGAGTAGAGGCCGGGCTGGCGTCAATTGGAATTTTCTTAAAAATGACGCCCTGCCCGTATGGTTTGATTCTCTGTTGAGTCGCTATAATTTGGATGATTCCTAAAATCTCAACCAAAATTGTTAACCCCAACCTATATGGCAATCTCTGGTGTTGAAACTGTGCGGTGTGGTGGTGGAATGAGGAATGTTCGGGTAGTCCGGTTGATTGCGTGGTGTGTTGTGTTGATGGCGGTGGCTCTGGCCGCTGCCTGCGGTGGTTCCTCTGGTGACCGGATCGCCTTTGTGACCACTGGGGGTGGCGACCCGGAAATAGCCGTGTTGGACGTCGAAACCGGGGAAGCAACTACCCTGACTGAGAACCAAAGCAAAGAGTTTTCTCCCCGTTGGTCGCCGGACGGCAAAACCATCGCATTTTCTTCCGACCAGTCCGGGGAGTTGGAGATCAACCTTTTGAACGTGAAGGAGCGCACCGTCACCAGGTTGACCCACAACGGAGGCGATGACCGGACTCCTCTTTGGTCGCCCGACGGAAACTGGATCGCGTTCATGTCCGAGCACGGCGACAGGTCTGATATGTACGTGATGCCCCTGGCCGGAGGGGAACCGAACCGCATTTCCATCAATGCGGGCAACTCCGGTGAGCCTATCCTGGGAGACTGGTCTCCCGATGGCGAATGGCTGGTGTTCTTCAGCGAGTGCTCGGGCGAAGGTTCAGGTGACGGCTCCGGAGAAGAAAGAGGGCTGTGGCTGAGGAACCCAAACGGCGTGAACATACTTCGTCTGACCACGGGCTTGGACCGGGACCCGGCGTGGTCACCCAAAGGTGATAGGATCGCCTTCGTTCGCCGGGAGAACGGCTCCGACGACATTTTTGTTCTGCGCTTCCTGGGCGGGGGCTCCACGCCGGGGGAGTTCGAGATCAGCCGGTTGACCCAGCACAAGTCCAAGGACCAATCTCCCAATTGGTCCCCCGACGGCCTCAACCTGGTGTTCGTCTCCTACCGCGACGGCAACGGCGAAATCTACTCCATGGCCGCAGACGGGTCAAAACAACGCCGGCTCACCAACAACGAAGCCGATGACGTGACCCCCGACTGGTCGCCCGATAGCCGGCGCATCGTGTTCGTTTCTTACGTGTACGGCCAATCGGAAGTGTTTGTCATGAACGCCGACGGGTCCGACCAGCGGCGTTTGACCAACAACTCTGCCGAAGACTACGACCCCAACTGGTAAGCCGGTGGAGGCGGCGCCGAGTCCGCTAAAAGTTGGTCGATTGTAGACTCGAATCGTAGACTCCAAAAGAGCCGAATGTTAAACTTCCCCAACGCTGTCCGGCCGTCGTGGTCAGGCTCCGCAAACCCCGAAGAACACCGATAACCCTGGGCAATTGCTGGTCAACATGGATTACCGCCGCATCGCCCCGATGATGGGCGCCCTTTGGTCACCCATTGCTGCCGTCACCACTTCTTGGAATGGGAAACCCAACGCCCAGATAGCGGTGGCTATCGCCGCTGCGTCCATTGTCCCGGACAAGTCTCGGGTGCTGCTCCAAATCTACAAGACCAACCACACCCACGGCATGATCCTGCAAAGCGGGGCGTTCGCGCTGAATTTCCTGAAGCCCACCCAGTTGGGCTTGATCAAAGACTTCGGTTTTGTTTCCGGCCGGGACCAGGACAAACTGGCGAATGTGCCGTTTTCCTCGGGGTTGTCGGGAAGTCCCTTGCTCGAAGATTGTTTCGGGTACCTGGACTGCCGCGTCGTCAACGGAATGGACGGCGGCGACATGACCTGCTTTCTGGCCGACGTGATTGATGGAGCGACATTGGGCGAGGGGGAGCCACTGTGGTGGCGAGATGCTCGCAGGCAGATTCCCGCCGGCTGGATGGAGGAGTGGGACCGGAAAATTTCCGGCGAGATCCAGGTATCTACGGCCACTATGGATAAAATCGATTATTCCCCATGGAAGCCCGGTTAATTATTCACCCTGGAAGCCCGGTTAATTTGCCCCGGTACGCGGGGATTTCAGGTGCGGTTGACAACATGTCTCCCGAACAAGAGCCGATAGAACAGGTCCGCAGGGTCGTCGAAGAAATACATGCCACACCGCCCCAGGCCGTGGTGGCGGTGGCCGGCGCGGGCAGCCAGGCATTGGCCTGGTTGTTGGGCGTGGCCGGAGCCTCCCGTACCCTCCTGGAGGCCCTGGTCCCATACGGAAGATTGTCGATGATCGATTTCCTGGGCAGCGAACCTGCCCAGTTTGTGTCTGCTGAAACCGCGCGGCTTATGGCCCGCTCCGCCTATCGAAAGGCCGTGAGGTTAAGAGAGGATGCCGGGCCGGCCCTGGGTCTGTCCTGCACCGCGACGATTGCCACCGACCGGCTCAAGCGGGGCGAACACCGGGCCCACGTGGCGGTTTGGGACGCGACCGGCTGCACTCAATACAACCTGAACCTGTTCAAGGGACTCCGGGACCGGGATGGAGAAGAAGAGCTGGTCAGCCGGCTATTGGTCCAGGCTTTGGCCAAGGCATCCGGGGTTGACTCGGTATTGTCCCTGGAGGTGTTGGACCTTGTGGAGATCACCAGGCAGGACTCGCTGGAAGTCCTCCGGGCCAACCATCCGGACCCGGTAGACCTGCTGCTGTCCGGCGACGCCGATTGCGTGTTGGTCCACCCGGACGGCACTATGGTCGTCGACGAACCCTGGGAAGGAGCGGTGCTGCCCGGATCGTTTCGCCCTTATCACCAGGGCCATGAAAAATTGGCCAAGGCAGCGGAGCAGATACTCGATCGCCCGGTGTTGTTCGAGCTTTCGGTGTTAAACGTGGACAAACCGCCGCTGGATGCAGACGACGTTAAACAGCGGTTGGCCCAGTTTGCCGGTAAAGCCACGGTGGCGCTCACTCGGGCCGAGACCTTCCGCAAGAAAGCGGGACTGTTTCCAAACTGCCCCTTTGTCGTTGGCGCTGACACAGCGGAGCGTTTGGTGGCGGAAAGGTACTACGGCAACTCACGGTCGGGCATGCTGACCGCATTGGCTGAAATCTGGGCGGTCGGTTGCCGGTTCCTCGTGGCCGGTCGATGGGAGGACGGCCGGTTCAGGACCCTGGAAGAAGTGGCCATCCCCGAGGGTTTCTCGCCAATCTTCGACCAAATCCCCGAGTCCCAGTTCCGAGAGGACATTTCATCCACGGTCCTGCGCTCCGAACCCTGAAACCTTCATCCTGAGACCTTCCCAGGAATACCCGTCGAGATTCAAGCCGAGACTCGTTTCAAGAACAGCCGGGAATTTCGTAGGGAACCGTACTTTAGCTGTAGTAAACCATTCGCCCGAAATTGACGCTACCCAGTGCCCTTGTTGTATGATTACCTTCCGGAGTCTGAGTTTGTTCCGGCTCCGGCTTTATCGTTCATTGACCGACATTCGGTACGCGTGTCGCGGTGGTTATGTGGGGTTTATTCCCGGTCGGGCTACAGGCGTTTAACCCGGACGTCTTTACGGAAAACTGGACCGCGGTGGCCATTTCGGCAATCGTGGCGACCGCGGCAATCGTCGGCATGTTTGCCGCTTCCCGTATTCTGTCCTCTCGTCGACGGTCGGACATAAAGGTGACCGCCTACGAATGCGGTATACCGGCCACGCCGTACAATTGGTCCAACATCAACATCCGCTTCTATGTTTTCGCAATTCTATTCCTGATCTTCGACGTGGAAGCGGTCTTTCTTTTCCCCTGGGCAGTGATTTTCCTGGACCAGAAAGTTTTGCAGGCCAACGCCGTGCCGTTCTACGCCATGCTGATGTTCCTGGGGGTCTTGGTCTTCGCGATTGCTTACGCTTGGAAGAAGGGGGCGCTGGATTGGCAGAGATAAGCTCAAGCGGCGGAAATCAGCCCGGCCCCAGCACGCTTCACATGGCGACCGCCGGGAAGGTCCCGGGGGTCATCACCACCACCACGGAGCAGTTGTTTGCTATGGCCCGCAAGTCATCCCTCTGGACCCTGAGCTTCGGGTTGGCTTGCTGCGCAATTGAAATGATGTCCACCTACATGGCCCATCACGATTTCGACCGGTTTGGCGTGGTGACCTGGCCTTCTCCCCGTCAATCCGACGTTATGATCGTAGCGGGCACGGTGGTCAAAAAGATGGCTGAGCCGATCCGCCTGCTGTACGAGCAGATGCCCGAACCCAAATGGGTCATCGCGATGGGAAGCTGCGCCACCAACGGCGGCCCGTACTACCGCTCTTATTCGGTGGTTATGGGCGTGGACCACATCATCCCGGTGGACGTGTATGTCCCCGGTTGTCCGCCCCGCCCCGAGGCTTTGCTGTACGGCATCATGAAACTGCAAGAGAAGATCATGGATGACGCGGGCCGCAGTGCCAACGCCTGATAACCCTCAACCCGAACCGGCTGACTTGGCGGAACTGGATTCCCTGAGCCCGTCCAACCGCCGGCTGCTCCAAAGCATGGTGGAGGCTCTTGGCGAGTTGCATCCCCAGCCGGGGACCCTGCACGACTTGCCCCAGGTTACCGTCAATGCCGGTGAGCTGGACAAGGCCTGCCGCATAGCCAAAGACTCCCCGCTGTTGAATGCCAACCAGTTGATGTGCCTGGCTTGCGTGGACTACCAGGAAAATTTTCAGCTCGTATATTTCCTGCGTTCACTGGAAGACAACGGGGAGCGGGCTCCCACCATGGTAATCAAAGGCGTTGTTCCCTACGACCAGCCTCGGGCCCCGTCGGTGGTTTCGGTTTGGCGGGCCGCGGAGTGGTACGAGCGGGAAGCCCACGATTTATTCGGAGTAACCTTTGAGGGTCACCCCAACCTTTCGCCTCTCCTGCTTTACGAGGGGTTCGAAGGGTATCCGGGAAGGAAGGAATTCCCCCTCAACGAGTATCAGGAGTTCTAGCGCCATTGCAGCGGCTGACCGTTGTCCAATTGACCGCCCGGGTTACTTTCGACGATGGCGTGTACCTGGCCAAAGTGGACCAACTGTCCGTTGAGGCAACCGGGACTTCCTCCGAGCGAGCCCAGGACGAGTTGGCGGAGGTGGTCCGGTCCTGGATTCAGGTCCAGGACAGCAGTGACGCCCTGGAAACCAGCCTCTCGGCGGCCGGGTTCGCCGGAGTGACCGAGGACACCGAGATCGAATTGCAGTTCGTTGAGTAGCCAGGCTGTTTCGCCGCGGTCGGGTTTTGGCCGCGTGTAGATTAACCAACGTCCGTGGGCCGCGGGCGCTCCGCTACCCAATCAGAGGGTAAAGGTAATCGGCTCAAGCGAACCGGAATTACGGATTAGACCGGACTATGACCAGCAGATGATGCAAAATCCTTCCAACCAACCGGTCGTTGGAGAGCCGGTGGAGATGCTGCTCAACATGGGTCCGCAACACCCGTCGACCCACGGCGTGTTTCGCATGGTGCTCTGGGTGGACGGGGAGAAAATCGTGGACATGGAACCCCACATCGGCTACCTCCACCGCGGTTCGGAAAAGCTGTGCGAAGGGGAGCAGTACCACCAGGTCATCACCCTCTTTGACCGCATGGATTACATCGCCAACTTCAATAATGAGTTGGTGTACTGCATGGCGGTGGAAAAACTGATGGGGCTGCAAGTGCCGGAGCGGGCCGAATATGTCCGCGTTATCCTGTGCGAGCTGAACCGCATCGCCAGCCATCTCCTTTTCGTGGCGACCATGGGACTGGATGCAGGCGCAATGACCCCGTCCATGTTTTGCTTTCGGGGTCGGGAACGGGTGCAAGGCCTGTTCGAGGCCGTCTCCGGCGCTCGAATGATGCACAACTACCTGAGGGTGGGAGGCCTGAAAGAGGACCTTCCCGACAACTTCTCCGAAATGGTCACCGACCTGATCCCCCTGCTTAGGGAGGATATCGAAGAGTCGGACAAGCTGCTCACCTTCAACGAGATTTTCCTGGCACGGTTGAAGGACGTCGGCGCTATCTCCGTCGAAGACGCCCTGGATTACGGGCTTACGGGGCCGTGCCTGCGGGCGTGCGGCCTGGACTATGACCTGCGAAAGCAGGAACCGTACTCGGTCTACGACCGGTTTGAGTTTGATGTGCCGGTGGGACTTGACGGGGACTCCTGGGACCGCCATTACGTGCGAGTCCAGGAGATGTACGAGTCCTTGAGGATCGTAGAGCAGGCCGTGGCCCAGATGCCCGGCGGCAGCGTGACGTCATCCCTGGGTCGCCGTTTGATCCGACCTCCGGCTGGAGAAATTTACGTCAGGGCTGAAAACCCTCGGGGAGAGATCGGCGTATATCTGGTCAGCGACGGCACTGACCGGCCCTACCGGGTCAAGGTGAGGCCGCCGTCGTTCTGCAACCTTTCCGCTATCCGGACCATGGTCCAGGGCGCTTGGGTGGCCGACGCGGTGGTGATTCTGGGTTCTTTGGACATCGTGCTGGGAGAGGTGGACCGGTGAGCGCCCCCCTGGTTCCGATAGCCGTCGGCGTCACGGGCATCCTGTGGGACACCCTGGCGCTAGTGGTCCTATTCGCTGCCCTGTCCACGGTGGTTTTGTCTTTGGTCTGGCTGGAACGCAAAGTGCTGGGCCGGTTGCAGCGCCGCCTCGGGCCCACGCGCACCGGCCCCATGGGGCTGCTCCAACCGCTGGCCGATTCCCTGAAGCTGATTATCAAGGAGGACATACTCCCTGCGTCTGCGGAGAAATCGATGTTCTGGCTGGCGCCGGTGATTGTGGTTGTGCCCGCCTTCATGATCTGGGTCACTATTCCGGCCGCCCAGAACGCAGTCGTGAAGAATCTAGACCTGGGGTTGTTATACATAACCGCGTTCTCGGTGGTGGGGATTTTGGGGCTGGTGATGGCCGGCTGGGGGTCGGCCAACAAGTACGCCGCCCTGGGAGGATTGCGCGCGGCTGCCCAGCTGATCAGCTATGAAATCCCGGTGATCATGGTGGTCATTGGAGTGGCCATGCTGGCCCAATCCCTGGACTTGCGGGAGATTGTAGGACGGCAGCAGCCGGTGCCATTTGTAGTTTTACAGCCCTTGGGGTTAGTGATCTTCTTCATTGCCGGGCTGGCCGAAGTGGGCAGAACACCGTTTGACATTTATTTCGCCGAGTCAGAGATTGTCGGCGGACCCTTTGTGGAATACAGCGGCGCCCACTGGTCGGTGTTCTTCCTGGCCGAATACATTAACACCTTCGCCATTGCCGCCCTGACCGTGTTGCTGTTCCTGGGGGGGTGGTCCGGGCCGCTGTTGTCCGGCGCTTGGGCCATCGTGTGGTTCCTGCTCAAGGTTTATGCGGTGATCCTGGTCATATTCTGGATTCGCGGGACCTTCCCGCGGTTGAGGGTGGACCAGCTAATGGCGTTTGCCTGGAAGGTTATGGCCCCCATGTCATTCTTCGTGGTGGTTATCACCGCGGTGTACCAGTTCTACAATTGGCCTGCCTGGTCTTTGACTTTAATGTCGTGCGCTGGACTGTTGGTGGTCGCTTTTCTTATCTACCGGCGGTTGTCCGGACCGGCAAAGCGGGTAGCCCAGGTGAAGGCCAGGCAAATGGCTCTGAATCAGCGTCGGAGGGCCGCAGCAGCACTGGCGGCATCCGGGGATCAGGCGGCTGCGAATGTTGAATAGCGTCAAGGGATTGTGGCTGACCCTGGTGTCCACCGTGAACGGGCTGCGGGACCCCGTCACTAGACAGTATCCGGCCACCGGCAAAGCCTGGAAGAGAAGCGCCAGGCCAACCCCGGTGCAGCCGCGTTTCATGGGGTTTCCCGCCTTGACCTGGGATGCCGAGGTTGAAGAACCATTCTGCACTAGTTGCATGGTTTGCGTCCGCCAGTGCCCCACCCATTGCATGTCGGCCACCATGAGGGACAACCCGGCGCACGCCGAGGGTCGGAGCCATCGCAGGAAGATCGTCGATAGCTTCGAAATCAATTTGAACCGGTGTATACTTTGCGGGATTTGCGTTGAGGTCTGCAATTTCGACGCTATAGTCATGAGCCACGAGCATGAAATGAGCACCTACCGGCGGGACGGAGACCGGGTTGACCTCCCTGCGTTATTGGAAATCGGCAAGAAATTCCAGAACGAGGTGGCGTGGGCGCCAACGCCTGCCCGAACACCCCGGAGAAGCGGCTCATCGACATCGGAGGGTGAGGGCTCGAGTGCGGCGGATGGAGAGTCGACTGCAACTGAGTCTCCCCCTCCTGCCGGCGGCTAATCCTGGTGGGGGCCAACCCCCTTATGCTGGAGTCGCATTGGGGGTGGTTGCGCCGGCCTGCTCCCGGTTTTGATGTTAATGGCCGCTGAGTGAGAACGGCCCGGCGTAGCCCAATTCACGAAGTTGTTGGATAGGCATGTCCTGGATTTTATTTTTTTTGCTGGGCGGGTTGACCCTGGGAGCGGGCCTTGGCGTGGTAATCACCCGCAACGTCGTGCATGCCGCGCTTTTCCTGTTGGTTTCCCTGGTTGCGGTGGCGGGGTTGTACCTGATTCTATTTGCCGAGTTCTTGGCGTTGGTCCAGGTACTCATTTACAGCGGGGCCATCGTAATCGTTCTGCTGTTCGCTATTATGCTGACCCGCTCCGGAGAATATCCCAGGACCGGCGATAACCGCCAATGGCCGCTGGCGGCAGTGACCGCCCTGGCGCTTCTGGGAGTTATTTCGGTCGCATTCCTGGCCGGTCCCACAGAGTTGACCGCGCCGCAGAGCCCCTCGTTCACGGAGCTTGGCAACTCCCTGTTTACCATTTGGGCCATACCGTTCGAGATTGCTTCGTTGGTCCTGTTGGTTGCATTGATCGGCGCAATCGTTATCGCCCGCGGCGACCGGGAGGACGGCTAGCCTTTGGCGCCGCTGGTCTACTTTCAACTGGTCAGCGCCGGTCTGTTCGCCATTGGTGTCTATGGGGTGCTGGCGCGCCGCAGCGCCGTGTTGATCGTCATGTCCATCGAGTTGATGCTCAACGCGGTCAACATCAACCTTGTAGCGGCCGCGTCGCACCTGGATGGCAGCGGCGCATTCCAGCGGTTTGACGGGCAAATCATTGCCATTTTTGTCATAACCATCGCCGCAGCCGAGGTTGGCCTCGCCCTGGCGATCATTCTACGGATGTACCGCAACCGCGCTACGGCAAACGTGGACGAGATCGACCTGATGAAATGGTAACCGTGGCGGGTAAATAGAGTGGCATTCGCCTGGCTGATTCCGGTTTTGAGTTTTGCCGCGGCGCCGTTGGTGATGGTGTCGGCGAATTTGGCGCGCGGGCGCGGCTTCTTGATCGGTTTGCCCGCAATTGCCGCCATCGGCGCAGGGTTTGTGCTGTTCTGGGTGGTGTTGTTCGGCTTCCTCAATGCCGCGCCGGACACGCCGAACTGTGCCATCAGTGAGACCACTGAGACCCTGGTCTGCGACTACGATCGCGATTGGTTTCAAGCAGGCCTGCCCCGGCTGGAGGGGAGCGTGGCCCTGCGTTGGGGCATCCTCATCGATCCTCTCACCATCGTGATGATTGGCCTGGTCACCTTTGTTGCGTTGATGGTGCAGGTCTACTCCTTGGGGTACATGCGTGGGGACCCCCGGCTCGGCTGGTACTACGCGGTGCACGCTTTTTTCGCCGGCTCCATGCTGACTTTGGTGCTGGCCGACAACTTCCTGCTGCTCTACGTGGCCTGGGAGTTGGTGGGCATCTCCTCCTACCTGCTTATCGGCTTCTGGCACGAAAGGCCGGCAGCCAAAGAGGCCGCCAAAAAAGCATTCATCGTTACCCGCATCGGCGATGTGGGAATGCTGCTGGGGATACTCCTGCTCTGGCGAGAGGTGGGCAGCTTCAGCATGCACGACGCCTTCACCCAAGCCCATTTGGGTTCGATTACCCAGGGCGCCGAAGGTTTGAGCCAAGGGGTTGCCACCGCCGCCGCTTTGCTGTTGTTCCTGGGCGCAATGGGCAAGTCGGCCCAGTTCCCGTTCCACGTTTGGCTACCCGACGCCATGGAGGGTCCTACCCCGGTCAGCGCGTTGATTCACGCCGCCACCATGGTCGTGGCCGGCGTGTACCTGGTTGCCCGCGCCTTCCCCATTTTCCAGGCTTATGACGGAGATGCCCTGGTGGTGGTGGCTGCGGTGGGCTTGGTGACGTCGCTGCTGGCCGCAACGGTAGCCCTGGTGTCGGTGGACCTGAAACGAGTGCTGGCCTATTCGACCATCAGCCACTTGGGACTGATGATGCTGTCGCTGGGCGCGTTCGGATATACGGCGGCGATATTCCACCTGTTGGCCCACGGGTTTGCCAAGGCCTTGTTGTTCCTGGGAGCGGGCAGCGTGATGCACGGGTCGGGAGAACAGGACATTCGCCGGATGGGCGGGCTGTCCCGACGCATGCCCCTGACCGCCGCGTTATTTTCTATCGGCGCGATGTCCCTGGGGGGTATCCCCATCCTGGCCGGATTTTGGAGCAAGGACGAAATCCTGACCGCCGTAGCCTTGGGCCGCAATCCGGTGTTCATCGTGATAGCCCTGCCGGTGGTTTTGCTCAGCGCCCTGTACATGGCCCGGGCCATGTGCATCACCTTCTTCGGAGGACTGAAAGCCGAAAACCGCAGCGCCCACGAATCGCCTTGGATCATGACTCTGCCCATGTCCTTGCTGGCGGTGTTGGCGTTGGGCTTTGGGCTGATCAGCTTCAACTGGCCGGGTGGCTTTGACGGTTTTGGCGGTTTTGTTTTCTTCGGAGAGCGGGAGAAATTCCATTTTACCTGGTGGCTTGGGATACTCTCCGCTCTTCTGGCAGTGGGGGCGTTCGGCCTTGCCTATTTGGCCTATGTGAAGGGAAGCATTTCCGCCGAAAGGGTCCGGCGTGTGTTTGGGCGGTCGATTGCCGTGGTGGAAAACAAATACTACTTCGACGAAGTCTACCAATGGTTTGTGGACCGGGTGGTTTTGGGCGCTTCCAGGTTGCTCGCCCTGTTCGACCGGGCTGTGGTCAACGACCTTGGCGTCAACGGCCCCGCAAATTCAGTGCGCCGGCTTGGCGCCATGCTCAGACTCCACGTGACCGGGCACGTTTATAGCTACGCCCTGGCCATGGTTTTGGGGACCATTGGGCTGGCGGCCGTTTGGTGGTTTCGGTCGGCGTGATAGCTGAATTTCTGAACAGGCCGGACCGCTGATGCTCGTCTTGGACCAAAGCGCGCTGGCCCTGGTGATTTTCACACCCTTGTTGGGCGCTCTTCTGACCATGTTCCTGCCCAGGGAGCGGCCCGGAGATGCCTGGGGTTTCGCCACCGGCGTCGGAGTTATTTGCCTGGCCCTGTCGGTCTATATATTTGGCCGTTACGACTATGGAGAGGGAGGCTTCCAACTAGCAAGGTCTTTTCAATGGCTGGAATCTCCCGTCAACATCAACCTCGCGCTGGGAATCGACGGCATAGGGGCCCCTCTCGTCCTCCTCAACGGCATCGTTCTCCTCGGGGCGGTCCTGATCTCCCAGAAAATCCAACAGCGGAGCAAGGACTTTTTCGTACTGCTCCAAGCCCTGGGGGCCGGGGTCTTCGGCGTTTTCGTGGTGCGAGACCTTTTCTTCCTGTTTTTCTTCTACGAGTTGGCCGTGCTGCCGATGTACCTGCTCATTGGCGTATGGGGCAGCAGCACCGACTTCGGGTCTTTTCTGAGAACCAAGGAATACAGCGCGATGAAGCTGTTCCTGTTCCTGGTGGCGGGGAGCGTGCTGGTTTGGGTGGGAATTCTCGCGGTATACGTCAAGGCTGCCTCCCTTGGCACACCCACGTTTTCCCTGGACGCGCTGGGAGCGCTCGCGCTGAGCGGGGGCTTCAGCATCGAGTTCCAGACCTGGGTGTTTCCGCTGTTCATGATCGGGTTTGGCGTCCTGGCCGGACTTTGGCCCTTCCACACCTGGTCACCCGACGGCCACGTGGCCGCGCCGACCGGGGTCAGCATGCTGCACGCCGGCGTCCTGATGAAGTTGGGCGCCTATGGCATCATCCGGGTGGGCATGGTCCTCCTGCCGGAAGGGGCCGCCAATTGGATGCCGGTGCTGATTATCCTCGGCACGGTGAACGTGCTGTACGGGGCGGTTTCCGCCATGTCGCAAACCGACCTCAAGTATGTGGTCGGCTACTCCAGCGTCAGCCACATGGGATATGTCCTGATGGGCATCGCTACCCTGGACCCCATCGGTATTGGCGGCGCAGTGCTCCAAATGTTTTCTCATGGAATCATGACGGCCCTGATGTTCATGATGGTCGGGGCCATCTACGACGCAACCCACATCAGGGACATCAACGTTTTGAACGGCCTGTTCGGCCGCATGGGCGTGACTAGCTTCTACTTCGCCATAGCCGGGCTGGCGTCTCTTGGCCTACCCGGGCTGAGCGGTTTCATTGCCGAGTTTATGATTTTCACGGGCGCTTTCCGCACCTACCTGCCCCTCGCGGTGCTGGCGGTGGCGGGGGCAGCGATAACCGCCGTATATATCCTCCGCTTACTGGCGCGGACCTTCCTGGGAGAGTTAGACCCGCGGTGGGACCACCTGACCGACGCCAGCCCGGTGGAAAAGGCGGTGGGCGGAGTATTCGTGGCCATTTTGGTAGTGGTTGGAGTTTGGCCGCAGCCATTGATGCGGGTGATCAATGTCGGTGTCGCCTCGTTGCCTGGAATCTAAGGCCGGAATCCAAGCCCGGAATCGAAATGAAACCTGAATCGGTGGGATTCTAGAATCCAAATGACCGGACTAACGGAAAACATCTACCTGTTGGCCCCCGAGTTCGCGCTGGCCGGGTTGGCCCTGGTGGTGCTTGCTATTGACCTGGTCCTTCCCGCCGGGCGGAAGGCCATCACGCCCTGGTTCACCGCAGCCGGTCTGCTGGGCATAATTGCTCTCGCGATTGCGATGCTGTGGGACCGGCAGGAGTTGCTGTACGGCGGCCTGCTGGGGGTGGATGCGTTCTCCCTGTTTTTCAAGGTGTTTTTCCTGGGGCTGGGCGTATTCATCGTGCTTATCTCATGGGAGTACGTGGACCGGTACCTGGACAACCCCGGCGAGTACTACGGCCTCCTGGCGCTGTCAATCCTTGGCATGAACCTCATGGTTCAGGCCCGGGAATTGCTGACCGCCTACATTGCACTGGAACTGCTGAGCTTCGTGTTGTATGTGCTGACCTCTCATGCCCGCCGGGACCCACGGTCAAATGAGGCCGGCCTGAAATACATCCTGATCGGGGCCTTTTCTTCGGCGGTGCTTCTTTACGGCCTGAGTATGGTCTACTCCACAATTGGAGTAACCCAGTACCCCGAAATCGCCCTCGCCCTGTCCGCGCCGGGTCAACTGCCGCCCGCCCTGTGGGTGGGTATTGCCCTGTTGGTGGTGGGGTTGGGGTTCAAAATTTCGGCGGTCCCCTTTCACATGTGGGCGCCCGACGTCTACGAGGGCGCACCTTTGCCGGTGACCGCGTACCTGGCGATTGGCTCCAAGGCGGCGGCCTTCGCCCTGATTCTCAGGCTGGTCGCCGAGGGATTCCTGCCGGCGGACGATCGGTGGAGCCAGTGGCAGATCGTTTTGGCGGTGATCGCGGCCTTGACCATGCTGGTAGGCAACCTGGTGGCCCTGGCCCAGCGGGATATCAAGCGGTTGATGGCCTACTCCAGCATAGGCCACGCGGGGTTTATCCTCGCAGGGATCGCCGCTTTGGCTCCCGGCTCGGACCTGGCGACCAACGGCGTCATTCTCTACCTGGTAGGCTATTCGGCAACCAACTTGGTGGTGTTCGCCGGCATCATCGCTTTTTTCAACCGCACGGGACGGCAGCAAATTACGGATCTGGCCGGACTGGCTGACGAGCAGCCGCTCGTGGCGGCTGCAATTGCCGCCGGGTTGTTCTCCTTGGGGGGACTGCCCATTTTTGCCGGATTCGCCATCAAGTTCTACCTTTTCGTTGCGGTTGCCCAGGGAGGCCTGCTGTGGCTGGCGGGCCTGGCAATCTTCTCCAGCCTGATCTCGTTGTACTACTACTTGCAGGTTATCCGGCAGATGTACATCGAACCGGCGCTCCCGCAACCTGGGATCCCGGAGTCCAACGACTCGCCCTCACCTGGAGGAGCAGACACACCGGGAGCGGTTGGAGAATTGAACGACCCGGCCGGCGCCGCCCTTTTGTCTGCTCCGGCCATTAGAACGTCCCCTTCGCTGGTGGGTGTCCTGGCCGTGGGTTTGCTGGTTGTCGTGTTTGTGGGCGTATATCCGCGGCCGCTGCTCAACCTGATCGCGGCCGCCAGTCGGGCGATTTTACCTGGCGTCTGACAACCTCTAGCAAAAACAAGGCAGCGTCGGAGCGGGTGAGCCGGTTGCCGGGCGTTGCCGGGTGGGGATACCTGAAGGCCGGCGCCGGTTACGACCGGTTACTTGGTATAATTGCGCCGCCCAGGTCGGGCTGGTCGGGGTCTAAATCGCGGCGGGGGATTACTGGTTGAGGTCATGATTATTGCGGTGATCGGCAGTAGCAATCCGGCATTCGACGAGCATTTGGACCTGGCCGAGCAGGTTGGGCGGGAGTTGGCCAGGCGGGGCGCCACCGTGGTTTGCGGCGGCCTGTCCGGCATCATGGAAGCGGTCTGTCGGGGAGCCAGGGCGGAAGGCGGCATGACCATTGGGATTCTCCCCGGCCAGTCTCCGCGAGATGCCAACAACTACGTCGACATTCCCATCGTTACCGGAATGCGCTATTCCCGGAATGTAATCGTGGTCAACACTGGAAGGGCCGTGATCGCCATTGGCGGCGCATGGGGGACTCTGTCGGAAATCGGCCATGCCCTCGGCGACGGCATCCCGGTGGTGGGGTTGAGAAGCTGGGAGTTTTCCCGGAACGGCGACGGGACTTCAGTTGAGAATGCCATGATCCGGGCAAACAACCCGGTAGACGCAGTGGACAAAGCCCTGGCAGCCGCCGAAAAACGAGACCAGGTTCAGCCATAGACAGCTCCCTGGCGGCATCCCTGGACGTATCCGTGAATGCTTCGGGACGCCGCCCGGGTTCGACCTCGCCCAATCATAATCACTCGCACAAAGGAAACGACAAACATGGCTCAAACACACCCGCAGGTGACCATCGCCGGCGTTCGCGGTAGAGAGGTATTGGATTCCCGGGGCAACCCCACGGTGGAGGCCGAGGTTGAGTTGTCCAACGGTATTTCCGCCCTGGCTACGGTCCCTTCCGGCGCCAGTACCGGCGCCCATGAGGCAGTGGAGCTTAGGGACGGGGACCGCCGCCGTTACCTTGGCCGGGGGGTTAGCCGGGCCGTCGACAACGTCAACACCATCATCGGGCCGTCCCTGCATGGACAATCACCCCTGGACCAGGCCTCGGTGGACCGGAGTCTGATCGAGCTGGACGGCTCCCCTAATAAGGGAAAACTGGGAGCCAACGCGGTGCTGGCGGTTTCCCTGGCGGTAGCCAAGGCCGGGGCCGCGTTGGCGGCCGGCAACTCCGGCCACAACGTCGGGAAGAATTCCCTCTGGAGTTACCTGGCTCAAGGCGGGGATGTGACCCTGCCGGTGCCGATGTTCAATATCTTGAACGGCGGCCGCCACGCCTCGGACTCCACCGACGTTCAGGAGTTCATGGTGGCCCCGGTAGGCTTGCCGACTTTCCGAGAGGCGCTCCGGGCCGGCGTCGAAATTTACCATGCCCTCCGGGAGCTGCTGCGGGAACAGGGACACAACCTCAACGTGGGCGATGAGGGCGGCTTCGCGCCTACGCTGCCGTCCAACAGCGCCGCCATCGATGTGATTCTCAAGGCAGTTGAATCCGCGGGCTACGCTCCGGGGAAGGACGTGTATTTAACGTTGGATGTTGCCGCTTCCGAGTTTTACGACGCCGGCCAGAACCGGTACGTCCTGGAAAGAGAAGGCGTTACGCTGAGATCTGATCAACTGGTGGAGCTATATTCAACCTGGCACCGGCAGTATCCCATTATCAGCATTGAAGACGGGTTGAATGAGGACGACTGGGAAGGATGGCAGGAACTGGCGCGCCGGCTCGGAGACTCGGTCCAACTGGTGGGCGACGACCTGTTCGTAACCAACCTGGAACGCATCCGGAAAGGCGTGGACACACGGGCGGGGAATGCCGTGTTGTTGAAACCAAATCAGATTGGCACGGTCACCGAGACCTACCAGGCCTTCAAGCTGGCCCGGGATACCGGATGGGGGACCGTGATGAGCCACCGGTCGGGAGAGACCGAGGACACCACCATCGCAGATTTGGCAGTGGGTTGGAACGTGGGGCAGATCAAGACCGGTGCCCCCGCCAGGTCGGAAAGGGTGGCCAAGTACAACCGGCTGTTGCGGATCGAGGAAGAGCTTGGCGACGCAGCCAGGTACGCCGGGCTGGAAGCGTTCGCCCACTTAAAGCTCTCTTCCTAAACCCCAATCCACCGAACAGATGAGTGTCGCGGCGGGTTGAAGGGGTAAGTTAGCGCTCCTGTGCTTCTGGGATAATGGTTTTTGAAACACGAAACCGACCCCAGACAAGATTCGTCCAATAGATGCGGCCATCAGGCGCTGTCCACGCTCAACGAGTTGGCGGGTACATACTCACGCCGTCGTCTTACGTCGGCGCGGTGAACATCGGCGACCTCGCCGTTGTCATACGTCCCAAGATCCCAATCGACCGCGTCATGTTCCAGATCGCCTGCTCCATGGACCCCAAACCCTGGCGGAGCAAGGCCGTAGAATTGGCTCGCGGCGACGGCATCCTTGAATCGGTCATCTTCGCCTTCAGGCGTCACACCCGTCAGGCCATTCACCGCGGACTGCTCCGGGGTTACCGGTGGGCGGCGGACATTGCGGAGCGCACCGAAGACACGGGGCCTCGCCCCCTGTGCGCTCCGCGGAGAATATATCTCTGTGATAAGCGGGGTGAGACAGGGCGGCTCACGGGCAGAACGGGAGACCGCCCAGGTCTGAGTGATTCATATTCAACCGGCCCGACAAACTGCTTGGGACGCACCCTCTCAACCGGTTCCAGCTGAGCCGCAGCCCTGACAGGTTGGCGAGGTTGCCCAACTGCGGCGGTATCGCCCCGCTCAACTGGTTGTCGCGGAGGTCCAGCGATCTCAGGTTGGCGAGGTTGCCGAACTGGGGCGGTATCTCCCCGTTCAGTTGGTTCCGGTCGAGGCCCAGCCAATCCAGATTGGCGAGGTTGCCCAACTGCGGCGGTATCTTCCCGCTCAACCGGTTCACGGGTAGGTACAGTTCCGTGACGCGGCCATTGTCGTCAGTGGTGACACCGTACCAATTGTTAATCGGCGCGTCGCTCAGCCAATTATTGTTGCTATCCCAATTCGGGCCGCCGGTGGTGTTATAGAGAGCAACCAGCGCTTCCCGGTCCGGTTCGGTCGAGGTCTGCGTCATCGTCGGCGCAGTGGTGGCCGCAGGCGCAGGCGCGGCGGTGGCCCTGGGCGCGGGCGTCGGTTCGGCGCCTTCCGTTGTCGGCGCGGCGGTGGCCGTGGGCGCGGCGGTGCCCTTGGGCGTGGGCGCGGTAGTGGCCCTGGGCGCGGGCGTCGGTTCGGCGCCTTCCGTTGTCGGCTCGGCAGTGGTCTGTCCAGAGGATGCCCTGCTCTCCGGCTCGTCGGAGCCGCTGCAGGCCGACAGCAGCAACAGAAGAATCAACGCAAGGGCAAGGACTCCGTGGAACAGCCGTGGCGTCCTCATATCGATTCACTCCCTGCGTTTGCCGGGCTGCGGTGGGACGGCGCTGCGGGGCTGAACATAGCACACGGCGGAAAATTGCCTGCATCGCCTCGGACAGGGGGCAAGTGGCCGGGGACGGAAGAGGTGAAGCCCTTCGGGCCGGTCTTGGAAGCAGCCCTTTCTTTCTCACGGCAGCGTGGCCGGTGGCCAGCTACTCCAGACTGGCTCCCGAGATGAGACCATGTGTGCAGCTAGGACTGCCGCGGCAGGCCCAGCAACCCCGGAGGGTCGCGAACCGGCTTGGATTCCGGTTCAAGGGGATTTCCCGAACAAACCGGGCTCATTCGATCCCCTGGACGGCGGACCGCTGGGACGGGTGCATCTGAAACAGGGGCCTTACCGCCAATCCACCGATGGACGGCGTAGGACAGCGTAAGGGGGTGAGGGAGTTACCGGCGCGATGACACAGGCTCGAATTCGGGTAGACCGGAGGTTGACGGAGACGTTCAGTTGGGCGGATGGCGGGTCAGTGGCAGACGGGCGCCGTCAGGCTGGGATTGGGCGCTCCTGTTTTGGGACAGGTTCTCGGTTTCAAAACAGGAGCGCCCAGATTCACAGGAGCGCTTTCTGGTCTCTTCAGGACCCCGATACTTCCCATCCTTCGGTGGATCGGGGCTAACCAGCGATCTTACTTGCCAGTCGCCTGTACCTCGGAATCAAAGGCATTATCCCCTTGTGAGCGCCCGCGGCGTCCGGTATATTATGGGCCGGACTCAGGCCGCAACGGGCGGTCTCGATTGACATCGAATCCAGAACTGGGTTTCCGTGGAGGCGAAAGATGGTTACCAGGGTGGGAATCAATGGCTTTGGGCGCATCGGCCGTCTGGTGCTTAGGGCTACTAACGAACTCCATCCCGATTCATTGGAAGTCGCGGCGGTCAACGACCTGACCGACGCCAAGACCAACGCCCACCTTTACAAGTACGACACCAACTACGGGCCCTACAACGGCACTGTCGAAGCCAACAACGGCGACCTCGTGGTTGACGGCCGCAGCATCAAGGTTTTCTCCGAGCGCGACCCGGCCCAGATACCATGGGGGGAAATGGGGGTTGACCTCGTCGTGGAGTCCACCGGGATTTTCACCGACTCCGAGAAAGCCAGGGGCCACTTGGCCGGAGGGGCCAAGAAGGTGGTCATCTCCGCCCCGGCAACCGGGGAAGACATTACGGTAGTGTTGGGCGTCAATGACCACCTCTACGACGCCGACAAACACAACATCGTTTCCAACGCCTCGTGCACCACCAACTGTTTCGCCACCATGGTGAAGGTCCTGAACGACGCCTTCGGCATCGAACACGGCTTGATGTCTACCATTCATTCCTACACCAACGACCAGGCGATTCTGGACCAGCGGCATTCTGACCTGAGAAGGGCCCGGGCTGCGGCCATGAACATTATCCCCACCAATACCGGAGCGGCCAGGGCCGTGGGGTTGGTGTTGCCTGAGCTTAACGGGAAACTCCACGGGATTGCCTTCCGGGTGCCCACCTCCACCGGCTCGGCCACCGACTTCGTGGCCACCGTATCCCGCGACGTTTCCCCTGAAGAGGTCAATCAGGCGTACCTGGAAGCGGCCAATGGCGCGTTGAAGGGAATCCTGGAATACACCGACGAGCCGTTGGTCAGTTCGGATCTCCGGGGCAACCCCCACAGCTGCATCTTCGACTCCCTGTCCACCATCGTAATGGAAGGCCGGATGGTCAAGACCCTGGGATGGTACGACAACGAGTGGGGCTATTCCTGCCGCACTGCCGACTTGTGCTCCCTCATGAGCGAAAAAGGGATCTGATCCAGGGATTTCCGGGGCGGCGGGTCAGTACGGCGGGAGCGCGGACCTTGCCGTATCTTCGTCTCCCCGGCCCGGTATCCCGATACTGTCTCCCGATCCAATCCCCGGGCTCCAGGCTGACCGGGGTCACCCCGCCATGTTTAACCTTTGGCCGAAATCTCGGAATGTAGCGTTCCGGGGTGGACTCGCATCACATGAACCGGCTCCGCTTCCAATTGCCTTCCTTCGGTGACCCCGCCCATTCCCTCGCGGCCCGTTTTCGGAAGAATCTAACCTCAACCGCAGTAATCCTGGCCCTGATTTTGGCGGTGGCGCTGGCCCTGCGCCTCAATGGCCTGAATTGGGACGATGGGTTTGGATTTCATCCCGACGAACGTGACATATACATGCGGTCCGACTGCATGTACCAGGCTTTGGCAAACCACCCCGGCTTTGAAAACTGCGGCTACCTTCAGGCCCAACCCGAAACCACACCGGGTCTGCCCTCGCTGGAGGTTTTTCTAGACCCCGAGCGCAGCCCTCTTAACCCCCACTGGTTCCCCTTGGGAAGCGTCCTGTTGTATGTCCTGGTGTATTTCCGCTCCATTTTTGAGTTGGTCACCGACTTTTCGTCAATGGACATGCGCTACGCCGGCCGGGCTATTTCTGCGCTGGCCGACGTCGGCTCGGTTTTTTTGGTGTTTTTGCTGGGCCGACGGATATACGGAGTCAAAATCGGCCTGCTGGCCGCCGGGTTGACTGCGCTGGCGGTGATCCACATTCAAAACAGCCACTTCTACCGGCCGGAAACCTTTTCTGCCCTGTTCACTTTGGCCAGTTTCTGGGCCATTTTCCGGATGACGGAACGTAAGAGGTTTGCGGACTCGTTGCTGCTGGGCGTTTTTGCGGGTCTGGCGGTTGCGCCCAAAATAAGCGGGATAGTGGTGTTATGCCCCGTGGGGCTGGCCTACGGCTACCGGCTTTGGGACGCAGTCCGCTCAAACCGCGACCAGGATAGTGAGGCTTGGCTCCGGATCGTAGCTCACGGCGCGGCGGCGCTGGCCGGCGGACTCGTGGTGTTCGCGCTTACTTCGCCATACGCCCTGCTGGACTTCGCCGCGTTCAAAGATGATCTGACGGCCCAGGGACACATGGTGCGCAACGCCGGAGTGTGGCCGTTCACCATCCAATACGTTGGGACGGCTCCCTACCTGTACCACATTCAGCAGACCGCTGTATGGGGCCTGGGATTGCCTCTGGGGATAGTGGCGTGGTTGGCGGTCCCCCTGACGGTGGCAACCCTCTTTTGGACCACCGGCCGTTTCCGCGCCGACTCCATCATTCTGGTCTTTGTACTCGTTACCCTGGTTGTGCAGGAAAGCTTTGAAGTGCGTTTCCAGCGGTACCTGTTTACGTTGATGCCGCTGATGATTTTGTTGGGGTCGAGGATGTTATGGTGGCCGGTGGAACGCTTCGGCGGCCAACCGGTGGCCGATAGCGGCAGGCGACAAAGGAGAATGCCCCGAACGAACCGGGTTATGGTCCTCTGGCGACGTCGCCGTGAAACGCTGAAGTGGGCGGCTGTTGGGACGGTGGTTTTTGTGGTGGCGGCCACCGCCTTTTATGCCCTGGCGTTCCAACGGGTGTACGAGCGGCAGCACCCGGCAGTGACGGCTTCTCAATGGATTAACGGCAACATCGCTCCGGGAACCGCCATCATCAGCGACAACCACTGGGATGAATTCGTGCCAAACCTCTACACATTCGACGTTTGGCAATACCCGGTTTACGAAACTGATACCCAGGTCAAGATGGAAACCCTGGCCGGTCGGCTGGCCGATTCGGAATACCTGGTCTTCTATAGCAACCGCCCATACAGCAGCGTCAGCAGAGACCCAAACCGGTTTCCCAACAGCGCCCGCTATTACGAACTCCTCTTTGCGGGCGATCTGGGATACAAGCTGGAGCAGTCATTTCACTCCTATCCGGGCCTGTGGGGAGTGGAGTTTAGAGATGACCCCATTGGCGCCGCCGGTTTGCCGCAGCCAAAGTCGGTCAACTCGGCTGCGCCCGGGGCGTTGAGCTTCAACCTGGGCTACGCCGATGACAACGTGGTTGGCTATGACCATCCCCTGGTCTTGCTCTTTCGAAACATCGAAGGACGACCCTTCGAGGAATTGGTGGGCCTGTTGGCCGGCGGGCCGTCGCCGGACGGAGTCCAGTGGGAGAGGAAAGCTGGGCCGGGCGGCCTGATGCTCTCGGAAGCGGACCTGTTGACGCAGCGAAACGGCGGGACCTGGTCCGAGTTGATTTCGCGTGACAGTTGGACCAACCGGCTGCCCGTCCTGGCCTGGCTGTTGGCGGTGGAACTGGTCTTCCTGGCCGCTCTGCCCCTGTCGATTTTCGTCTTCCGCCCCCTCCCTGACCGGGGCATCATCTTGGCCAGAATTTTGGGGCTCTTGCTGGTTTCCTATATCGCCTGGATGGCAGTGAGCCTCGGATGGGTGGAATTCTCCAAAACGGCGATCGTTTGGGGGTTTCTGGCCCTGTGCGCCGCATCCGGGCTGGCCTTGGCTGTGTTGCGGAGAGAAATCGTGGGGTTCTTGCGAGAGCGATGGCGGTTCTTGCTCGGCGCCGAAATGCTGTTCCTGCTGGCGTTCCTGGCTTTCGTATTGGTCCGAGCGGCTAATCCCGACCTGTGGCACCCCTGGCGTGGCGGCGAAAAACCCATGGAGTTGGCCTACTTCAGCGCGGTGATCAAGTCTTCAATCATGCCGCCCTTCGACCCATGGTTTTCCGGCGGGTATTTGAACTACTACTACTGGGGATATTTCATGCCGGCGGCCCTCGTCCGCATTACCGGCATTCTGCCCACCACGGCGTTCAACCTTGCGGTTCCCCTGTTTTTCGCATTGACGGTAACCGCGGCCTTCTCCCTGGTTTACAACGCGGCCCAGGGAGTGCACGCCTCCAGGCGTGGTGGGAGACGTCCTTCACCGGGAAGGCGCGGCGGGCCGTGGTGGTCAGGCTTCAGAAGCCCGGTCGCGGCCGGGTTGCTTGGGGCCGCGTTCGTCGGCGTCATTGGCAACCTCGACGGCGCAGTTCAGGTCGTGCGGGGGCTTTGGCATAAGCTGTTTGAAACCGGCGGCTACCCGGCGTTTGACTTCTGGCGCAGCAGCCGAGTGATCCCCGCTCAGGAGAATTTCGACCCGTCCCCGCTCGCATTCTGGGTTCCGGACAAGGTGGCGGGTGTTGCCGAAACAACCCCTCACATCACGGAGTTCCCATTTTTCACCTTCTTATTCGCCGACCTCCACGCCCACATGATGGTCATACCGTACTACCTCCTGGTCCTCGCGCTAGGGATGAACCTTGCCGTAGGGTTGCGTCGCCAGGGCTTGCGCTGGATTTCATTGGCGGCGGCGACCCTGGCGCTGGCCCTGGGCTCCCTCTGGGTCATCAATAGCTGGGATTACCCCACGTTTGGACTGCTCGCGCTGGGGTTAGTGGTCGTGGGGGTCTACTTGAGACCAGGGTCGGACCAGCATAGGGCTCGGCTGGCAGTTTCCCTGTTGTTGCTGGTGGGTGCCGGGAGCATAGTCGCGTTCCTCCCGTTCCACCAAGCATACGAGACCTTCAACAGCGGTTTGGAACCCACCAAGTGGCATACACCGCTGATGCGCTACTTGTGGATCCACGGACTGTTCCTATTCATCGCCGGTACTTTCGTGCTCTGGCAAATCCGCGGGGGCGTGGCCCGACTATATTCCTCAATCCGCGGAGGGCGGATACCAAGGCTATCAAATCCCAGCGGACGCCTGATCGTCTTGGCAGCAGGTTTCGGTCTGGCAGTATTGATGGCGGCGGCAGGGTTTTGGACCCCTGCAGTGTTGCTGCTATGTGTTCTGGGCGTTGGCTGGGTTGGTTGGACATTGATTCCGTCCAACCGGGAAGACCGGGCCTTCGCCCTGATGCCGTTGATTTGGTTGGCTATGGGCTTGGGTATCAGCATCGGCGTGGATTTCATCAGGGTGACCGGTGACATTGGCCGGATGAACACGCTGTTCAAGTACTATCTGGAAGTATGGGTGCTGTTCGGCTTGGCCGGGGCGTACTTTCTGTGGCTTGTGATCGATTCCGGTGCCTTGCGCCGGTTGGCTCCGCCGGTGCGCTGGGTATGGACCGCTGCGCTCGTGGTTTTGCTGGGTTCGAGTCTCATCTATACCGTGCTCGGAACACGCGTGCGTCTGGCAGACCGCTTTGAGCCGGCCCCCCTTACCCTCGACGGAACGGCGTACATGAACACCGCCACTCACAGTGAGTTGGAGAAACCGTTTCAACTGGAGCCGGACCTGCGGGCGATAGAGTGGCTCCAGGACAACGTGGAAGGCTCTCCGGTAGTCCTGGAAGCCCACGGTGACCAGTACCGGTGGAACGGCCGCATCTCCATTTACACCGGCCTGCCGACCGTGTTGGGGTGGCCCTGGCACCAGATCCAACAGCGGACGGATTACTCTGGACAGGTGGGTGAAAGGGCCCGGGACGTGGCGACCATCTACAACACCAACGATCTGCAATTGGCCGGTGAGCTTTTGCAGCGTTACCAGGTGGAGTACATCGTTATTGGAGAACTGGAACGCATCTACTATGACGCGCCGGGGTTGGACAAGTTCCTCGCTATGGAGCAGCGCGGCCGACTGCGGCGAGTTTATGAAAGCAGCGGCGTGATAATATTCCGGGCCATTCCGAGCTAAGACAGACCTTGGGGTTGCCATCAATTACTCAATGCGTTGACCCGCAGCTGATACTCCCGATGACCGCGGTTAAGATCTTCATGTACAACCATAAAATAAAATCTGTAAATTGATTATTGTGAATCTTAAAATAATACTAATTTTATCGCCTAAAAGCATTGACAAGCCCTTGACATAACTGTTAGATTATGTTCAGGCGATGAACATAATCATAAATTAGTCAAGGGGTTGTCGACATCGAAATCCTGGCCTTGATCCGGGACATTGCCATCATAGCTTTCACCTCGATATTTTCCATAGTGGCAGTCGTAATCGGGGTGTTGATGGTCCGGCTTTACCGGACGGTTCACCGGACCGCAGAAAACGCTGAAGTTATTTCCGGCTCAATCCGGGCGTTCGTAACGGCACCGTTAAACCCAATCCATACGTTGACAGAACTGGGAAACTACCTTCTGGGTTGGATTCGGGAATATCGGGCCAAACAGCGGAGGAGCGAAGACGATGAAACGTAAGCGGGTAGTAAAAGGTCTCCTTGCCGGGGCAGCGGTGGGCGTGGCTGTCGGTTTACTGTTCTCGCCTGATTCCGGGAAAAAGACCCGGCAGGCTTTGGCGGCGAAGTCGCGGTCCGCCAAGTCCAAGGCTGGCAAGTATTTTTCGGTCATCCGCCGAAAAACCCCATGGGGCCTAAAACTCAATAACGAAGCCAATAACCGGGATGGCTATAGCAAAGAAAACGTGGAGATCCGCTAAACCCTGGTGCCGGCGCTCGGGCCGATAGCCCGCCCGCCTACAACTTAAAAACCCCCGCTTGCTGGCCTTTTCGGCGGCGGGGTCTGCGCCAAGAGAGTGTGGTTGTCGTGTGTTGGAAGGGCTCTTGGTAAGGACCCGCTAATGGAGGGCCAGCATTTTTTCGTGGACGGTCCCGGCTAGGGGGTTCCAACAAAGACTAAGGGATCCAACAAGGATAGGAGCCGAATACTTTCAACATTCGGCAAAGGTCGGACAGGGAATCCAGGGCTTCCTTGATGATTGAGTCCTCCCGGTGGCCGGCGCAGTCAACGAGAAAGATGTACTCCCCCAGGGACTGCTTCGTGGGACGCGACTCAATCTTTATCAGGTTGATTTCGCGCCGGGCAAACTCTCCCAAGGCGTGGTAAAGCAACCCGGAAGTGTCTTGCTCCTGGAATGAGAAGCAAATCGACGTCTTGTCGTTTCCGGTGGGTGGATGGTCCGACATCGCCAACACAACGAACCGGGTGACGTTGTTGACACTGTCCTGAATGTCCCGGCCGATGATTTCCACGTCGGGATTCAGTTCAGCGGCCCGGCGTGGTGAGATGGCCGCGGCAGGGGTGGGGCTGTTCTTCATATCCGCTACCGCCGCCACCGTGCTCAAAGACGCCATTTGGTCGGCATTCGGGAAGCAGCGTTCCAGGAAACCCTTGCATTGGGCCAGCGCCTGCGGGTGGGAGTAAATCACCTGAATGTCCGAGAGGGCGACGCCGGGTTGGGCCATTAGGAAATGCTCGATGGGCACCACCACTTCGTTTTTGACCGACAGGCCCGGCTGTCCGATCAACAGGTCCAGGGTGAAGTTGACCGAACCCTCAAGGCTGTTCTCTATCGGAACAACCCCTTCCACGGTGATGCCGGAGGTTACGGCCGAGCCGACTGCGGGAATGGAAGGGAAGGGTTGCAGGTCTGCCTCCATCCCCCGCGTGTGCAACAGGGCCGCCTCTTCCGTATAAGTGCCCACGGGGCCCAAATAACCGATGCGTTGAGCCATACCTAGATCCCGGTCAAGATTTCGTAAAGAATAGGCCCGTCGGCCGAGGAGGTCACCGCGATCAGTTGGTCGTCCGTCTCCAGGACCAGGTCCGCCGTCGGTCGTTCCACACCGCTCCTCTTTACCACCACGGAGATAAAGCTGCGGGGCGGCAGTTCAACCTCCCCCAACCGCTTGCCGACCACTCTGGCATCCTCCGGCACGGTAATGCTCACCAACTCCATCGACGGGGACGCCAGGTTCATCAGACGCAACAGCGGATGCCCTGGTATCCGCTCTTCAAGATCCTCCAGGATCAAGTGGGTCGCATTGACCACGGTGTCTACGCCCAGGACATGGAACACCGGCTCGTTTTTTGGGTCCTTGATCAATGCTATGGTGTTCGGCGTTTGAAAAACGTGCTTTGCCACCTGGCAGGCCACCAGGTTGAATTCATCCCGGTTGGTCGCCGCGACCAAAACGTCGGCCCGGGCGGCTCCGGCCAATTGGAGGGTTTTATCGTCGGTCCCGTCTCCGTGGAATGCTACGTCGCCCAGTTCCTCGGTCAACATTTGGAATTTTGCCCGGTCTTTTTCTACCACTACCACTTCGTGACTGGACGCCAGAAGCGCCTTTGCCAAATGATAGCCAACCTCGCTGCACCCAATCACCAGGATATACATCGGAGCAATCTCCGGCTATTCGAAGACGTTACTCAGGTCTTGTAGCAGTTCCATGGTGGGGCTCACAACCTCCATGTTCAGGTTGGCGTAAAGCTCTTGCAACCGGGGGTTTTCCAACCGGCACACCACCCTTGGGACGTTGAATATGTGCCGGGCGATTTGAGCATTGAGAGCGTTCCAGTGATCGTTCTCGGTTAACGCCAGGAATACCTCTGCGTTATCGATGCCGGCCTGTTGCAGATAGTCCTGCAGCAACGGGTCCACCGTGACCACGACGTTGGCCCCGTGGGTGTTGGCCTCGTCGTCCAGGAAGCCGATGTCGTCACCGATTAACGTGACCTCGCTGGGGTCGAATTTGTTGGAAGACAAGAGTGTCGAAACCAGTTGCCCGCAGCCCAAAATTATGATCCGCATTAACCGGGCCTCAGCTGAAAAACGTTTCGCCGGACTGGTCCCTGATGAAAATCACCCGGCAGGAGGCGTTGTTGAGGATGTAGGAAGCGGTGTTTCCCAAGTGGTACGAGCCAAAACGTCGCCGGTAAGGTATCCCCATAACCAACATATCCATGTGCCGGTCTTCGCATTCTTGGACCACGGCCGGGCCCGCGTACCGGGCCCGCAGGAATTTGGCCTGGATGCCCCTGATCTTTTCTTCCTCGCCGATGCTCTCTATCCGTTTGAGAATAGATTCCCCTTCGTTGACCGCCTCTTCCAACTCGACCTCCAGGGGAGAATCGAGTGGGACCTCAATTACGTAGACCGCGTGGAGTTCCGCTCTGGATTGTTTGGCAAGCCGGCAGGCCCAGCGGAAAGTGCGTTCCGTGGCCGGTTTACCGTTGACCGGCACCAGTATCCGGGTAGCCTCCAGTCGCGCGTTCTGGCGGGCCATCAAAAAGCGGCCAGAGCTACCGGCAATTCTCGGAAATGGATCATTGAATGGGCAATCTCAATCGGAACTTGGGCCGGGCGGCAAAAAGACATTCTCCTGTCGCGCGGGGTGGCAGTGTCCTGCCGGCCTACGATCTGGAAACGCCAACCGGCGGCGGCAGTTCCTTGGCTATGGAATACAACCTTCCGACCTGCTCGTTGGTCCCTGCCACCACCAGGATGTCGCCCGGTTTGATCTCTTCATCCCTGGCCGGATGTAGGATGTAGCTGCGGGCCCGGCGAATCGCCAACACCGAGACACCGTGGTTATCGGTCGAACCGGCCAACCCGACTTCCTCCAGCGTGCGATTCAGCATCTGTTCCGGCGGATGGACCTTGCTGATGCCGAAATTCGGCACGATGGACATGTAGTCGACGATGCCGGTCTCGAACCCAACGTGCGCCGCGCGCCGCGCCGCCTCCATCTCCGGATATACAACCCGGTCCACCCCAATACGCTCCAGGGTTTCCCCGTGTAACTCGTTGGCGGCCCGGGCAATTACGTATGGTACGCCCAGGTCTTTCAGGAGGACGGTTATCAGGATACTGGCCTGCACGTTGTCGCTGCCCAGGGCCACGATGGCCACGTCGAAGTCGGCCACGTCCAACTCTCGCAAGACCGACTCGCTTGAGGCGTCGGCCCGGACCGCGTAGGTGACGTGCCCTAGGAGGTCCTGAATTTCCCCTTCGTCCAGGTCAATGGCCAGTACGTCGTGGCCCGATTGGAATAACTCTTGGGCTATAGTGCGCCCAAACCGGCCCAAGCCAATGACGCAGACTTGTTTCTTCACACCGTCCCTCCGTCACCCTATTTTAACCCTTTCCCTGGCAAAACGATATATCGAAGTCTCTTCTCCCGGCGCCAAGGACAACGCCAGGGTGATCGGTCCCAGCCTCCCAACAAACATCGCAACCATGAAAAAGCACTTCCCGACCAGGCTCAGGTCGGGCACGATTCCCGTGGTGGCTCCGGTGGTCCCCAGGGCCGAGACCGTGTCGAACAAAAGGTGCAGGAAGGGGACCTCTGGGTCGGTAATCGTCAGAATCGGCACGAACAGGCCGATGATGCCCAACCCCAACAAGGCTACGGTTAATGCCCGGTATATCTGGGGTTGGGCAATCTCGCGGCCAAAGGCTTCGGCCCGGGAGCGCTGGCGCAGCGAAGACACCACCGCGGCCACAATCACCGCGAATGTGACCACCTTGATTCCCCCGGCAACCGAGCCGGCGGCGCCCCCGATGAACATCAGCCCGCCGTAGGTTGACTTGGTGAAGTCCTGGACTTGGGCAAAGTCCATAGTGGCGAATCCCGCAGTCCTGCCGCTGACCGACTGAAAGACGGCGTTAACCGTCTTATCGAACCAACCCAGCCCGCCTATGGTTGCGGGATTGGAGAACTCTGCCAGCAGCAACACGCTGGCCCCCAGTGCCCACAGGGATAGGCTGGTAATCAGGACAAGTTTCGTGTCCAGGCTCAACCGGGCAAACCGGCGTTGGTGGACGGTGTCTACCAGGACCGTCCAGCCCAGGCCGCCCAGGACAATCAGGCCGCCCGTAATTCCAAGGAGAATTGGATTGGTGGCAAACCTTGCCAGGCTGGACCCCGCCCGCAACTCTGGCAAAATGTTGAACCCGGCATTGTTGAACGAGGAAACGGATAGGAACAGCGAGTGCCACAGTGATTGCCCTAATCCAAGCCCGTCCAACCCATGCACTTGCGTCAGAATGACCAACATCCCCAGCGCGTACAAGGTGAAGACCATGGCGATCACCCGGCGGCCGATGCCCCGGATTCCTTGGAACCGTTCCACGCCCACGGTGTCCTGCAACAATCCGCTGCTGAGCATCCGTTCCCGCAAGGTGGAGCGTTGGCCGATAACCAGGAGAAGGAAGGTGCTTACTACCATGAATCCGATCCCGCCCACCAGCATCAGAACGAAAATCACGGCTTGCCCGAATCCGCTCCAGTAAGTGCTGGTGGTCACGGCAGTGTGGCCCGTTACCGTTGCCGCCGACACCGCCGTGAAAAATGAAACCTCGATGGGCGTGAAACCACCGGCTTGGCTGGATATGGGGAGGGCCAGGAGCAGGCCGCCGGCCAGGATCATCAGCACAAAACCCAGCAGAAGCATCTGGTGAGCGCTGGTGGTCCGACCGGGCTCGCGCAGCGGGGGGGCTGGTGCAGTCGTCGGAGTAAGCTCTCGACGCCGCGGCTGGCGTAGAACCGAGTCCCGGCGCCTGTTGGGTGGTCCTACCGCCAATACCGGTCTCCGTTTTCAGGGAATGGCTAAGGGGCGGAAATACAGGAGAGTATAGCAGGAGAATATTGAAGGAAACCGGCGCTCGCTGCAAGGCCCGAAGCAGACCAAACACTGGACTCCCGAGAGGCACGGCGGTTCTGGTAACCGTCTCCTGGCCTGTCAACGAGCATCTGTCTTCTGCCCCCGTGCCAGAAGGCAGGAATAGCGCGCGGGCATCAACGCAAAGGCAACATGGGAACCCGGAGAGCGCAGAGGTTCTTTGTTGGAGAGGTCCAAATCCAACAACTCTGCGCCCGTGGCAATCGCATCACAAACTGCAATCAGAGCGTGCTAAATGTCCTCCTTCCCGATCCTAGAATAAGTCAGGATGGGACCACAATCCCACCCCAGGCTTTCTCGCCGCAGCGGGAATCCAGAGCCCTTTATCTCAATAGACCTGGTTAGGATACGCAGGACGCGGCGCGTCTTACCCAAGCAACCCGGTCCCACGCGGAGCACTTCCTCATCGCCCCACGTAATCAGATGCGGGAAAGGGCTCTGATTCCCGCTGCGGCTGGAATGGTGGGTGGGGGGCCCCGAGTATTGGTGTTGTAAGTGCGATTGCCCTGACTCTGCTCCCTCTGCTCTAAGCTCTCTGCCCTGCGCCTTCTACGTTGAAAAGGGCCCTGACGGGGCTACGAATCTCGTTGAGCGGTCTCGGCGCCGGGTGTACAATACCAAAGCGCCAACAGGAATCTGGATTGAAGCTCATCGGGGCTTGTGGAGTTGGAAGTGACTTGGGGCCGGGCAACGTCCACAAAACCAGTATCTCGCCTGCGGGGGATGGAAGACCTCTCCTCCAGGGCCTGGTATAACCGGCGCCAGGTTCAAGACTTGGTCCAGGCGTTAATCGGCAGCCGGGGATACCGCCTGCTTGAAACCCCTATTCTGGAATCCACCGAGTTGTTTCTCCGGAAATCAGGAGGCCAGCTCGCCTCGCGGCTTTATAGCTTCATCGATTCGGGGAGCACTCCCGTCAGCATGAGGCCGGAGTTTACTGCTCCTATCATGCGTCACTACCTGGAACACGCGGCCGAACTGGACTTGCCGGTGCGGCGTCAATACGCCGGCCCGGTGTTCCGATACGAAGACAGCGGCGGGACCGGCGGCCAATTCACCCAGGTCGGCGCCGAATTGTTGGGTTCCGACAGCGTGACGGCCGACGCGGAGTTGGTGGTCCTGGCCGCCGGCATTCCAGCCAAATTGGGGATAGAAGATTTCCAGGTCCACCTTGCGGACATGGACCTGTTGGACAGCGTCCTGGAAACCACGGGTATCTCGGAACGGGCCAAGTCCCTGGTGATTGAATCTGTGCCCGAGTTACGGGCGGGACCCTCAGCCATCCCGGAGGCAATGGACCGGGCCGACCGTTTGAGATTGATCTCCGACGGCGCCGAAACCGACGAGTTGAGCCGCGGGATTCAAGGCTTGAATGACGATCAGGCGCGCGAGGTTCTCCAGGGCATGCTCCAATGGAGTTCCAATGGCCGGCTGGGCCAACGGGACCCAGACCAGGTCGTGGACCGGATGCTGCGTAAAATCAAAGGCGGAGACACCGCATCCAGCCTGCAACACGCCCTGGAACTGGCGGGTCGGCTGGCTTGTATCCGGGGTGAGCCTGTTTCGGCCCTGGAGTCCGCCCGCGCGGTGGTCCAAGACGCCGGAGCCAGCGCCACCGCATTGACCCGGTTGGAAGGATTCCTGGAGTTGTTGCAGGCGGCTCATGATCTGGCTGGCCGCGTGGTGATAGACTTGGGGTTGCTGCGGGGGCTGGCCTACTATAATGGGATCGTCTTCGAGGTCAAGAGTCCGCTCCGTAAGGAATCTTTGGGTGGCGGCGGTAGGTATGACCGGTTGGCCGGCGCACTGGGAAGTCCGCATCCGGTGCCGGCTCTGGGATTTGCCTTCAACCTGGAATCGCTGATCGAGCTGGTTCCGGACCGAGAAGACGGCGCCGGGAGTGAAACGGAGATTCCTGCGGTTCTTGTAATCGCCGAAGGGCCCGGCTTGGAGGCCGAGTTAATGCACGCGGCCCAGAGGCTGCGCGATGGCGGTGAAGTGGTAGAGCTGGACGTTTCGTATTTGAGCCTGCAAGATGCCATCGCCCGCGCCGGACGATCGGGGATCAAGCGGGTGGTTTCCGTGAACCGGAACGGTGCGCAGACGGTCCACCAAGTTGGATGACCGATAAACAAACGATGGCTGATTCGACAAACATGGAAGTGCGGTTGGTCCTGCCCAGCGACGGCGAACTTCACGATCCGACGCTGCAATTTATGAGGGCCTGCGGACTGGACGTCCGGCGGCCCAGTTCCCGCCGTTACACCGGTACCGTCCCTGCTCTGCCGGGAGTTGCCGTTCTGTTTCAACGTACGGCAGACATCACTATGAAGGTGGAAGAGGGCAGCGCCGAGTTGGGCATCACCGGTCTGGACCGTTTGCTGGAATACCGCAGCGATGAGGGCCGTGTGACCTCAATCATCGATGATTTGCGTTTCGGCCGGTGTGAGTTTGTCCTGGCGGTTCCTGATTCTTGGCTCGACGTGGTTTCCGTGGCCGATCTGGCGGACCTGGCCCTGGAGTTCCACCAAGAGGGCAAGCAGTTGCGCATCGCCACCAAGTACCCCCGGTTGCTGCGCTCGTACCTGTTCCAAAAGGGAATTAACTACTTCACGCTGGTCCCGACGTCCGGATCGTTGGAGGCGGCGCCGGCGGCCGGTTACGCCGACCTGATTGCCGACATCACCGCCACGGGTACAACCCTCCGGGAAAACGGGCTTAAAACCCTGGACGAAGGCACCATTCTGGTATCCCAGGCATGCCTGATAGCGAATCCAATTGAATTGGCCATGTCCGGCAAAGCCCTGGGCTTGGCCCGTTCCCTGGCTGAAACGATGGAGTCTTACCTTCGGGCCCAACCCTACTACCGGCTAACCGCCAACGTTCAGGGCGCGTCGGAGCAACAAGTGAGCGCCACCATTCTGGCCCGCCCTCAGTTGGCCGGATTGAGGGGTCCCACCATCGCCAGGGTCTATAACCTCGAAGAGCAAGACTGGTATAGTGTGAGCCTGCTGGTAAAAAAAGACATGCTGCTGGAAGCCGTGGAGCATCTGCGAGATGCCGGCGCCTTGGACATTGCCGCGTCTCAGTTGAGTTACCTGTTCGACGGAGGCTCCAAATCCTTTAGGCAGCTCTTCGGCCAGGGAGAATGAAAGGGCAACGACTGGCACGGGGGTCACAGGACCCAACCCGGTGGCCGGCCGGATAAGCGCAGCGGGAATATGCCAAACCTGCCAATGCACATCTACATGGCCCATCAGGCGGCCCAACAGTTGGACTGGGGCTTTGCCTTCGATTGCTTTGGTAGCTTTTACCTGGGTTCCACTGCTCCCGATATTCGCGCTATGACCAAATGGCCCCGCGACCGGACCCACTTTGCTCCGTTGTCGGTGACCGACGTGGGCGAAGGCGCCCGGCGAATGTTCGAGCTGCACCCGGAGCTAAGTGACCCTTCGAGCCTCGACCCGGCCACCCGGGCCTTCGTGTTGGGATATGTGTCCCACCTGGCATCCGACGAGGTGTGGATTACGACCATGTTCCGGCCTCATTTCGACCCGGAGCCGCCTGGCAGGCGGGTAACCGAGTCTGACGTGGAAACCCATATCTGGGACCGCGCTTTGCAACTGGACATGGATCGCAAGGTTACCGAGGCGATGGGCGGGTTCACCGACGCCAGCCAAAAGATTGATTGCTCGGACCCGGGCGTCAGTGTCGGGTTTTTGGAAACTGAGGCGCTCCAGGAGTGGCGGACCTGGGTCCAATGGGCGTTGAACCGGGAGTTCAGTTGGGAGCGCCTGAAACGTGCTCTCAACCGCATGTTTCGGGACAATGAGGCCGTCCAGGGGGAAGTGGACCTGTTTTTGGACTACTTGCCCGACAGCATGGAGCGAATTTACGCCAAAATCCCGGAAGAGAAGCTGACGGCCTACCATCAGCGGGCCGTCGCAGCGACGGTGGCGTTGGCGCAGGAGTTCTTTGTTGCAACTTAAGACCATCAAAGGCATGGACAACGCCGAAAAAGCTCTGGACCGGACCGACCCGTTGGACATGTCGGCGCTGCCCGATGCCGTTGTAGCCCGCACCAGGGAGGCGTTCGGCCCCGACGTCACGCCGGAACAATCGGTTGTCAACATGCTGCGGGATGTCCGGGCGGACGGCGATGCTGCGGTGAGGCGCTACGCCAAGCTGTTGGATGGCGTGGATTTGGACGATTTCCGAGTCGGTCCGGGGGAAATGAAACGGGCCAGTGACAGTGTGTCCAAAGCGCTGAGGAAAGCGTTGGAGACCGCCGCCCAAAGGGTCAAGGATTTTCACCAGGCAGTGCTGCCCCGCAGTTGGGTGGACCTGGAAAAGGGTTTGGGGGAACTGGTGCGCCCGTTGAAACGGGTGGGGCTTTACGCCCCCGGAGGCACCGCCGCCTATCCTTCCACCGTACTGATGACTGCCATCCCTGCCCGGGTGGCTGGCGTCAGCCAGGTAATCCTGGCGACCCCTCGCCGCGGGGAAGAGCCTTTGAATGCGGCGGTGCTGGTGGCGGCGGAAATCGCCGGGGTTGACGCGGTTTACCAGGTCGGCGGTGTGCCGGCCATCGGCGCCATGGCTTACGGGACCGAAACCATCCCCAGGGTTGACAAGATTTGCGGGCCCGGCAACATTTTCGTCGCCTACGCCAAGAGGCTGGTCCAGGGTCAGGTGGACATCGACGGCGTATTTGGCCCAACGGAAACCATCGTGATAGCCGATGAGTTTGCCAACCCGGAATTTTGCGCCGCCGATCTTATCGCCCAAGCAGAGCACGATCCGCTGGCCACGGCCATCCTGATCACCGATTCGCCTTCGTTGGTCAACCAGGTGGAATCAGAACTTGATCTCCAACTGGACCGGCAGGAACGGCGGGACATTGCCCGGCAATCGCTGGAAAGCCGGGGTCGCGTGGTGCTGGTGGATGACATAGAGCAGGCGATTGCGCTGGGTAACCGGCTGGCGCCGGAACACCTTTGCCTGATGGTGCGGGACCCCTGGGCGTGGGCCGGCAAAGTGGAGAACGCCGGTGGAGTGTTCCTGGGGCAATTTTCCCCCGAAGTTATGGGCGACTATGTTGCCGGTCCCAGCCACGTCATGCCCACCGGCGGCACCGCTCGCTTCAGTTCCGCCCTGAGCGTCCACCAGTTCCTGCGCACGATGCCGGTGGTGGGACTCAGCCCTGACGACTTCAGAACCCTGGGGCCTGCGGCAATGGACATCGCCCACGCCGAGGGCCTGAACGCCCACGCCGGCGCTATCCAGGTGCGGCTGGAGTCCCTGGAGAGCTAGAGAACGCCGGAAACGACGCGCGAACGCTCCAAAAACGGGAAACTCACGCTCTCATGGCAGGCGCAAACCGTGGCCCGTAACCGGTAAAGCCGTAACCGGTATCGTGGAATCCTGGAACCAGTCGATTTGATATGCCAAACCAACAAGACCTGCGACAACTGCTGCTAGACCACATCCGCCGCATCAAGCCATACTCCGGCGTCGACCCTATGGAGGCGATGGCGGAGCAGGCGGGCATGCCCACGGACCAGGTGATCCGGCTCAACGGGAATGAAAACCCGTACGGGCCGTCTACCCGGGTGGCCGAGGCTCTGGGCTCTTTCCCCCATTTCAACCACTACCCCGATCCCGATCAACGCCGTCTAAGGGAGGTTCTGTCGGACTACCTGGGGGTGCCCCCGGAACAGATAGTCGCCGGTAACGGCGCCGACGAGTTGATCGACCTCCTGCTTCGCATGTTCGTGGGACCGGGCGACAATATCATCCTGCCGACCCCCACCTTTGGGATGTACGCCTTTTCTGCCGAGGTATGCGGCGGCGAAACCCTGTCGGTGGAGCGGGACGGCAACTTTGAAATCGACATAGAGGGGATGAAGACCGCGGTCAATGCCCGTACCAAGGCTACTTTTTTTGCGTCGCCCAACAACCCCACGGGCAACATTGCCTCGGAAGCGCAAATCCGGGAGCTGTTGGAAACAGGAATCTTGGTGGTGGTGGACGAGACCTATTACGAGTTTTGCGGCCACACGACATTGCCCCTGCTGGATGAGTACCCCAACCTGGTGGTGCTCCGAACGTTCAGCAAATGGGCTGGCCTCGCAGGTCTGCGCATAGGCCTTGGTGTCATGAACCCGGACTTGGCGTCCACCATGATGGGGATGAAGCCGCCGTACAACGTTAACCTGGCCGCCGAAATTGCGCTTTTGGCCTCATTGGAAGACCGCCCCGCTCTCCTGGAACGAGTCCATAAGATTGTTGCGGAACGCGATAGAATGATGGGACTGTTGAGGGAAATCCCGCAGGTTGCGCCGTTGCCGTCCCAGGCCAATTTCATTCTCTTCAAGCTGCCTGAAGGCAGGGGTAAAGAGATATTCGACGGCCTGTGCCGCCGGGGCATATTCCTGCGGTATTTCGGATCGGGCCAACTGAAGGACTACATTCGGGCCAGCGTGGGGCTGCCCCACGAGACCGACGCCGTGGTGGAAGCCCTGGCCGAATTGGCAGGGAGTTAAACGATTTGACGACCGGCAGGGACGCAAAGGCCGACCAGGAAAGCACACTTGCCAACACCGGCCAGCGTGTGGCCTCTCTTGCCCGGGAGACCGGGGAGACCACGGTTTCGGTGACTGTCAACTTGGACGGGCAGGGCCGGTATGACGTGGATACCGGCAACGGGTTCCTGGACCACATGGTAAGCCAGGTGGCGCGCCACGGGCTGTTTGACATAACGCTCAAGGCCCAGGGAGACCTTCACACCGGGTGGCATCACCTGGTGGAGGACGTGGCCATTCTCCTGGGCCGGACCTTTAACCAGGCCCTGGGAGATGCCCGGGGAATCCGGCGCATGGGTCATGCCATTGTCCCTTTGGACGAGACCCTCGCGTTGGTATCGGTGGATTGCAGCGGGCGCCCCTATGCCGTGATTGACACGACCCTGGAGGGAGCAATGGTCGAAACCCTGCCCGGGGACCTTGTCCGCCACTTCCTGGAGTCGTTCGCCATTGAGGGAAAGCTGAATCTCCACGCCAAGATCCTTTGGGGCGAAAGCTCCCACCACAAGGCGGAGGCCCTGTGCAAAGCCTTGGCAAGGGCATTGCGAGACGCAGTGGAGCCCGACCCACGGGCCCTCAACCAGGTTCCCAGCACCAAGGGCACCATTACCGGGTAAAGACCCCCCCAACCGTTCCAGTCTTGGCGCAGCTCCCGGTCGGGCCGGGTCGCTGCCGGTGTACGTGTTTGGACGCGAGGTCTGATAACTGGGAACCCTTTGGGCTTGGCCCCGCCTGGACCTATGACCGGCCCTTGCGAGCCAGGAACTCGGGAAAAGCCTGCTCCACGCCGTAACCCACCACCTTCTCGGTCGTAAAGACCCGCTCGTTTTCCCACTGTTGGTGCAGGTCGCTTGTCATGTGTTGCAGCAGCAACTCCTTGATCCCCATCACCGACTCGTGGCGGTTATTGGCGATCATGGTCGCAATCTCCATGGTCTTGGCTCTGAGTTCATCCACGGGAACCAGGTGGTTTAGCAAGCCGATCCGGTATGCCTCTTCCGCCTCAACCACGCGGCCGGTGAACAACAACTCCTTGGCGATGGGCCAGCCGACCTGGTTCGGCAGTGTCCAGGTGCAGTTTATCCGCCCATAGGCCACTGCCAGGAACCGGAACTTGGTGTTGGGGCACCCTATCCGGATGTCCAACGATGAGGACAATACCGCCGCGCCGCCGTAGGCCAACCCGTTCATCATGCCGACTACCGGCTTGGGCGAGGCAGCAATGTCGTAGGACCGTTGGTTGAACTCACCACCGAATTTCTTACGGGCCTCCGAAATGTTGCCCTTGGCTTCCTCCCGCTGCTCGTGAATGTCGCCGCCGGCGGAAAATGCCCGGTCACCGGCGCCGGTGATCACGATGCAGCCAATGGCATCGTCAGAGTTGGCTTCCTTGACGGCATTGTGTAGCTCGTAGGTCAGCAGGAAGTTCATGGCGTTGAGCACTTCCGGCCGGTTCAGCGTGATGATGGCGACGCCGTCCTCTTGGTCCACCAGGATGTTTTCGTAGGCCATGGACTCCTCCTGAAAACCCAATTCTGTTAGAAATTGCCTCAAAAAAGCGGCGTAGATACCGCCTTGAACGCCGGAACAAGGCCCGCCGGATGACAATGGGATTTTATGGCCTGGTATTCAGGCCGTCAATTTGCCAATTGCATAGAAGTGTATAGAGCGGTGGGGCCCGGCGGGGGCTACTGCCGCCTGCGGAAGAGGCGCCAGACTGGGGTGGTGAAGCCCGGAAGCAAATCTCCGCCGTCGAGCGTTTCGTCCTCGCCAAGGGTTTCGGGGATAGCGCCTGGCCGGTGTACGGTGATGGAGGTGGACTCGGGGTCGGCGACCCATACTTCCCGTGAGCCGTAACTGAGCCACATCGCGGCCTTGGCGGCCATTTCCGGGTTGGAATTGCTCGGTGATTTCACCTCTACCGCAAGGTCGGGAGCGAATTCCGGGTAACCCCGCAAACCAACGGGGACCCGGTCCGGCGCAATCCAGGAAATGTCGGGAGCGCGGACGGTGTCGGGGTCGCGGTCCAAACGGTAGCCGGGTTCGCCGGAGCCAGTGGCTCCATAGTCGTGGGATTCGGCATAGTGGGCGAGAGCGTAGTCGATTCGGCTCACTACTACGCCGTGAGAGTATCCTGGAGGCATCTTTTCAACCAACACTCCGCGAATGAGCTCGTACCGGCTGCCGTCGCGGGGCATCAGCAACAGTTCGTCGGCGGTTATCAATTTCTGCTTGGTAGTCACTGGCGTTGCACCGGCGAGGTAGATTGTGCTTGGTGTCCGGTTCTATTCTAGCATACAGCTACTGTTGGTCTCCGGCCGTTGCATGTCTCTCGCCCCACCACAATCAATGAGCCGGGCCGTCTAGATAGGTCCAGCGCTGATTTGGCGACTTCCCGCGTTCTTGAACATATCCGCACTCCCAAACCTGCCAACCGGCCGCTCCCAATTGACGTCGGCCAGCAGCAGCCCTGCTTGCCTCTACCGGTCCCCCGGCTGTGATAAACTTCTGGCTGCGCCGCCTTGTGGCGCAGTGTTCCCGAAATTCCTACCCATCGTAGCTACCCTCGTAACGGAGGTTGTTCCCTTGCCCCAACGAATGAAAGCCGGCGAGGCAGTCATCGAACTTCTTCGCCAGGAAGGCGTCACCCACATTTTTGGCATTGTGGGGTCGTCCTTCCTGGATATCCTCGACCCTCTCTATGACCGTGACGATGTTCAGTTCGTGAGTGTGCGGCACGAGCAAGGCGCTGCCCTGATGGCCGACGGGTTCAGCCGGGTTTCCGGTACGCCCAGCGTGTGTTTAGTAACCAACGGGCCCGGCGTGCTCAACCTGACCTATGGCATCGGCTCCGCCTTTGTAGCCCATTCGCCGGTGGTAGTCCTGGCGCCCTCCGCATCGCGGGACCACCAGTACCGCGACTCAACCCAGGAATTTGACCAGGTGGCGCTATTCGCACCCATCACCAAGGCGGCATTCCCCATCAACAAGATCGAGCGCCTGCCCGACGCCCTGCGCCACGCGTTCCGGGTCGCTACTTCGGGCAAAATGGGCCCCGTCCTGTTGGACATTCCTAGGGACCTGCTGCCCGGAGCCGAGTTGGACGTGGACCTATCGCCGCCCGACACCTATCGCTCCGGGCAGACCCGGTCCAGGGGAGACCGCGATCTTGTCGAAAAGGCGGCCAGGGTCATGCTGTCTGCCCGGAACCCGGTTATTCTCGCCGGCGGCGGAGTCCAGTGGAGCAACGCCGCCGAGGAAGTGACCGGCGCGGCTGAGCTCTTGGGCGCGGCCATCGTCACATCCTACGGACGGGCCGACGCGGTGCCCAGCGACCATCCCAACTTCCTCGGCCACTTGGGCCGGTTGGGCTCCGAAGAGGGCGCCGAAGCTATCCGGATGGCGGATGCGATTCTGGCCGTCGGCACACGGATGGGCCAGTCAACGTCCTTTTTCGACCACCGGTTCATTCAACCGGGCGTGCCCATCGTCCAAATTGAAATCGACCCCAGGGAAATCGGCCGCAACTACCCGGTGGCCGTGGGAATCGAAGGCGATGCCAAGGCCGTGATGGCGGAATTGAATGGCCAGTTGAAGGCGGCGGAGCCCCGGCCCAACCAGGAATGGGTGTCGGAGATTCGCGACTGGTCCGCCCGCCGGCAAGCCCGCCTGGAAGCCGAAGGCCGGCTGTCATCTCTGCCCATAAAGCCGCAGCGGGTTTACGCCGAACTCCGGAAAGTCATTCCCCGGGACGCGATAATCGCCCTCGACGCTGGCCTGGCGCCAAACTTCGGTCAGGACCGGTTGAATTTTTACCAGCCCCGCAGCCTGATGACCTCTCTGGACCTGGGAGGGTTGGGGTTCAGCTTCCCGGCGTCCTTGGGGGCCAAGTTTGCCGCCCCCGGCCGTCCGGTGATCAACTTCAACGGCGATGGCGGCTTTCTGTTCAACGCCCAGGAGTTCGAAACCGCGGTGCGTTATGGCCTGAACGTGGTGACCGTGATAATGAACAACAGTTGCTGGGGGTCGGAAAAAGCCTATCAGCGCTACGCGTTCAACGAGCGGTACGTGGGAGCCGACACCGTTAATCCCCGGTTCGACAAGTATGCCGAGCTTTTCGGCGGCAACGGGTTTTTCGTGGAGCGACCCGAGGACATCGGAGACGCCATGTTGGAGGCCCTCAAGGCGGACGGCCCGAGCATCATCGAAATTACCACGGACCCCGACGAGATGCCCCGCCCCGCCAGGTTGGCCGACGTCCAGGCCCCCCAGCCCGGATCTTAGGGGGCAAAAAGACCCTTGGGGACAAAAGACCCTTGGGGACAAACAGACCTTAGGGGACGCAAAAGTTTTGCAACAACCGATACTGGCCCAAGAAGTGGACATCGAAGGCGACGCCATCGTTATTTTGTGGAACGACGGCCATCGTGGCATCTATCCCCACCGCTACCTGCGGCTCCGCTGCCAGTGCGCCAACTGTGTCGATGAAATGAGCGGCAACCCCAGGCTGGACCCCGATTCGGTGCCACAGGATGTGCGGGCGGTGGACCAGATGCCGGTAGGCAACTACGCAGTGCAGTTCCTCTGGAGCGATGCCCACTACACCGGCCTGTATCCCTTCCGGTTCTTGCGTTCCGTCTGCACCTGCATCGCCTGCAATCAGGCCCGGAGCGAGACCTAGGCAGCGAGACCTAGGTATGGTACCCGCGGCGACACAGAATTGACGCGGGACGGAATCTTTGACTGGCGAGCCAGGGGCCGCTGGACCGCACCCCTGAACTCCCCAAGGTCTTTCAATTGTCATTAAATCCCCCGTCATTCTCGCCGCAGCGGGAATCCAGAGCCCTTTTTGTGTGTATTAAAGATTGTGCTGACAGAGACACGCCGGGTGTGGGACAGCCCCCGCCCAGTCATTCCCGCTGCGGAGAGATTGACCTGGAACAATTGAAATGCCCTGCCAAACTCCCCCAGCCGCCTGGCCACCGGTGCTACTCAGGCTCCGGTCGCCGGTCGTAAGACCGTAATGGTTTGGCGTTGGTATGTTTGAGTTTGGGGGACGTGAAAGAGTTGGACGTGAAAGAGAACGTGGATAGCTGCCTTTGCCCAGGCTTTCCGCACGAGGAGCAAAGCGCGGGCTTGTCGGCTTGCGCAATCGAACGCAATAGCTGATATTCCTCACCGCAGCCGGCGCAGTAATACTCGTAGATCGGCATGACCTCCTCCTTTCCGGGATTATATACTATGGGTGCTCCGGCGCAGGTTGTGCCGGGGGGAACGGGTCATGGCCCAATCTTTTTGGCTTGAAACTAGCTGGAGGAAACAGCAATGGCCTACACCGGCGAGGTAGTTATCGTGGGCGGCGGAGTCGCCGGATGCGCAACGGCGTACTACCTCGCAAAGGCGGGGATTCGGTCGATCATCGTAGAACCGGGAGACCTGGCCGGCCATGCCTCCGGATTTGCCGCCGGATCGTTAGCTCCCCTGGAAGGTCACGGTGTACCCGGACCCCTGAGCTCCCTTTCCATGGAATCATTCCATATGCACCGCGGTTTGCCCCAAGAGCTTGCGGCGGCCTCGGGTCTCGATTACGAATACCGGGTCGCATCCCACATTACGGTGGCCCTCGAGGAATCGGCAATCCCGCAATTGGAGGAATCATTCGCCCTGTATTCGGGAGCATCGGCCCACGGGTTTGAGGCGCGCCGCCTGGACCCCGACGAGGCTCGCCGGCTGGAACCGCGGCTCTCCTCCAAGGTCATTCAAGCCCTGTACACCAGGGGCGCCCTGGCATTGGACAGCTACAAATTCACGCTGAGCCTGGCCGAAGCCGCCCAGAGCATGGGAGCCACGGTGCTTCAGGGTACCGTCCGGGGATTGGAAAGCGCCGGTGGCCGCATCAATAAGGTTTTGTTGGATGGCGATGAGGTCTCCTGTGACGCCGTAGTGTTGGCCATGGGCCCTTGGGCTCGAAAAGCTGAGTCTTGGTTGGACGTCTACATCCCGGTGGACCCGCTGAAGGGGGAAATCCTGCGGATTCGCCCTCTCGGTCCTCCCCTGGAGCATGACTTTTTCGGGGGCCGCAGCGCGATGTACTCCAAACCAGACCGGTTGGTCTGGTGCGGCACCACCGAGGAGTGGCGGGGATTCGACAACCGTTCCCTGGAGGCCACCCGGAAAACCATTGTTCAATGGGCGGACGCCGTGTTGCCGGGCGTGGGCCAGGGTGAACTGGTGCTGCACACCGCCTGCCTGAGGCCGGTCACCCCCGACTGGCTGCCGATCATCGGCAAACTGCCGGGATACGAAAACCTGGTCGTAGTCACCGGGGCCGGCAAAAAGGGAATTCTGTTGGGTCCGGCCATGGGCAAAGCCGCCGCGGACATCATCGCCACTGGAGCCACCGATTTGTCAGTGGATGAACTCGGCCCGGAGCGGTTTGTCCAACCTTCCTAGCGACCCGTGCCGCGAATCAGCGTGGTTTCAACGCAGAGCCCCGCAGACATGTTACGTAGCCCATCCCTGATCGCCCTCTGCGTCAAAACGTAATCCTGCGCCACAGGGCCTTTCCGATGTCATTTATCCCTCCCGTCATTCTCGCCGCAGCGGGAATCCAGACCCCCACCAACCCCCCGGTCATTCTCGCCGCAGCGGGAATCCAGAGCCCTTTCGTCCCCATCCCTACGTCCTTCCCACCGCAACTGGAATCCAGCCCCACCCCCACCCCCCGTCATTCTCGCCGCAGCGGGAATCCAGAGCCCCTTTTGTCATTGAACACGGCATGAAGACACAAACCATCGCCTGCCCCATCCAACACCCTCCGCGTCTCTCTCCGCCCTCGGCGTTAAACCGCCCCCTCACGTCATCCGCCCCTTGACACCCCCGGATGCATCTCCCTATCATCGAACTAATGTTCTCTAACGCGGAAAATCAGAAAGCCCAACCGCCCTCCCTCGCCGACATCGTCCGCGAGGAAACCGACGATGGCCGCCTAATAGTCCGCTTCCTCATAGACGTCATGCAGGGCCTCCTCGAACAATCTAAACCCTGCCACCGCCTCGACGCCGCCCGTCAACTCCTCAACCTTGGCTTCCACCCGGCCCAATCCTTCATCGACGCCAACAACCCCGCCTCCCCAACCCATAAAAATCTCCGCTCCCTCGGCGTCCCCGGCGTTGAAACCGCCCCCCTGCACCAGGAACTGGCCGCCCTCATCCGGGAAGAGACCGACAACGGCCGCACCACCGTCCGATTCCTGGTAGACGTCATGCAGGGCACAATCCCGGACTTCAAGCCCCACCACCGCCTGTCCGCCGCCAAAGAACTCCTGCGCCGCGGCTTTGACACCCCTGTCCCTGCCGACGCTGGTAACTCAACCGCCATGGAATCCAACCCGGAGCAATCCGCCCCGGCTGAAAAAGCCACCGAGGCGCCCAACGCCTGGCTCCGTGCCCTGAAGGGCCGCTATGCCGACTACGAACCAGGCTATAACCGCTACGAAATGGAGTCCGGTCCCTTTAACTTCGAGACCTACGATGACGAGGACTACTACTTCGATGGCTACGGCGCTTACGCCCAAAAGTACATCCTCGGCGGTGACGGAGTAATCAGGGCAGCTGGAAACGCGGTCTTGAACTTCCGCAGCGATGCCTCTGAAGTTGCCCGCGCATCCGGCCAGGACCCAGAAAAACGCCCGGACCACTTTGGGACGGTCCCCGACGACGCTCCCCAGCCAGAAGACATTTATGGCTTCAAGGCCCTGCTCAGGATATACGGCTCCGAGCAGGCCGCCCGGATTGCTGCCTGGGCCGCCGCCGGGTACCACGGGAAGCAAGCCGACCTGGCCGCCGGCCTTGGTCCCGAACCCCCGGCCCGGCCCCCGCCCCCGGACACCATCTGGGACCAACCGGCGGAGGAACTATACCCGGATGACCGGTCGCCGCCGGACTTGGGGTTCGACCCGCCGGATTCAACGGGGTTACCCAGCTGGGTCGAACTCATCAAGGAAGGACGCCGGGCTCGGGCCTATGGCGGCTCGGTCGAAGGCTATAGCTGGGGCACCATCCCCATATGACTGTAATACCGTGACGCCCCCGCCCGGGGCGCCGCGGTTCTTCCCCCTCATCCCCCCACGCCCAACGAAAAAGTTTTGCGCAGCTTTTCCAAAAGCGGGTCCCCCGCCCCCAAACCCGAACGGCTCTGATCCTCGTTGACGGCTGACCGGGCCGTTGCTACCATCCTCCAGTTGAAACCCTCTGCGTAGGCGTCTCCGTCGCGGGCCGTCGCCAAAAACCTCCCCCTCTTTACCCAGCGCTAATAGGAGTCATCAATGACCAGTTCATCTTCAGCCGTAAGGTCTGCATCCGGCGCCCTTCGGGATACCCGTGTGGTGGAATTTGGCCAGTACATTCCCGGTCCCCTGTTGGGCATGTTGTTGGCCGATCAGGGCGCGGAGGTGATCAAGGTCGAACGCCCCGGCGGTGACCCGGGCCGCGCCGAGCCGGCTTTCGCTACCTGGAACCGGGGCAAACGGTCTGTGGTCCTCGACCTGAAGTCCGCCGAGGGTCAGCGGTCGGCCCGGGAACTGGTTGCTACGGCAGACGTGCTTATTGAGAACTTTCGACCCGGGGTCGCCAACCGGTTGGGGATCGGATTTCAACAGCTTTCCCAGGCGAACCCCGGATTGGTCTATTGTTCGCTGCCGGGATTCGGCCAAGACAGCCCGCGCCGGGACCAACAGGGCTGGGAACCTATCGTTGGGGCCGCCACCGGGGCCTATTCCTCGGTGGAAGGAGACCCTGACCCGCTGTACCTCCCATTGCCCGTGGCCAGCACTTTCGCCGCTATCCTGGGATCTGTGTCTGTAACCATGGCCCTCGTTGCTCGGGACCGCACCGGCGCCGGGCAGCGCATTGAAGTGCCCATGTACAACGCCATGTTCTCCGCCATGGGCCGCCACCTGGTGAAGCTCCACAATTTTGAAACCCCCGACCTGTTCATGCTGCCCCGGATGATTATGGCCCGCCAATACGAATGTGCCGACGGGCGGTGGGTCCAGAACCACGGCATGTACCAGCGGTTTGTGGGCCAGTTCCTGGAGGCCTCGGGCCGTCAAGAATGGCTCGATGAACTGATGGCCTCCTATGGGCAGCCCCTGGACCCGGCGACGGGCGCAATGTGGTTGGAGCGTTTCCAAAGCGTCTTCCGCGAAAGGACGGCCAAAGAGTGGGAGGACGCCATCAACGCGGCCGGCGGCGCCTGCACCATCTGCAAGACCATCGACGAATGGCTGGTCCATGAACACGCCATCGCCGCCAAAATGGTGGCCGACATTGATGACGCCGAACACGGGCCCATGAAGCAGCCGGGAGTCCAGGTCAGGCTTCGCGGCGCTCCAGGCGCGATCCAGGGGAGAGCGCCCACGCTGGGGGAGCATACCGGGGAAGTCCTTGCCGAACTCAAGGCCGGAGAAAGACCGGCCCCCCAAGCCGCCGCAGCCACCCCAAACGCAGGCGTGATGACGGTGCTGGAAGGGGTCAGGGTGCTTGACCTGGCCATTGTCCTGGCGGGCCCTACCTGCGGCCGCACCTTGGGTGAGTTCGGGGCGGACGTGATCAAGATCGACGACCCTTCCCGCCCCTACGACGCGGCCGGCAACGTGGACGTTAACCGCGGCAAGCGCAGCATCCTGTTGGACCTGAAAAGCGAGCAAGGCAAGGAAGTTTTCTGGAGGTTGGTGGATTCCGCCGACGTGGTGGTGGAGAACAACCGCAAAGGCGCAATGGAACGTATGGGTTTGGGCTATGAGGAGGTCAGCCGTCGCAAACCCACTATCGTCTACGCGTCTTTGAACGCCTTTGGCTACGACGGCCCTTGGAGCCAGCGCCCAGGTTGGGAACAGTTGGCTCAGGCCACCAGCGGCATCCAGGTGCGCCGCGGCGGCCGTGATGCCGCCCCCAAGCTGCTGCCATACCCCATGAACGACTACGGCACGGGGTTGCTGGGAGCCTACGCCGTGGCTCTGGCACTCCACGAGCGCAACCGCACCGGAAAGGGGCAGTCGGTTGACAGCGGCCTAACCCTGACCGCCTGCCTGCTGCAATCTCCCTATTTTCTGGATTACCAGGGCTACCGTCGGGAGGAGCCCGAAGGCCTTGGTTTGAGGGGCATCTCGGCCCTTTCCCGCCTTTATGCCGCTGCTGACGGCTGGCTCTACCTCCACTGCCCTGGGGAAGCTGACTGGGCCAAGATGACCCACCTGAACGAGTTTGCACCCTTGGCCGGTGATCCCAGGTTCCTTACCGAAAGTGACCGGCAGCAAAACGACCGCGATTTAAGCGATGAGCTCGAAAGGACGTTCAGCCTCAAGAACCGCAGCGAATGGGTGGACCTTTTGCAATCCGCCGGCGTGAGTGCCGCGGAGAACGTTTCGATAGAGGATTACCGGGACGATCCCTACGTGCGCCAGGCCGGGTTAATCGTCACCCGAGACCACCCCGGCCGCGGTTTAACCGACCACCTTGGTACAACGGCGGTTCTCACCGGCACCCCCATGCGCCTGGGACGCGCCACTCCCGTGCTGGGCAGCGAGACCACGGAAATCCTGCGGGAAATCGGGTATGCGTCGTCGGACATTGAATCCCTGATCGCCGCCAAGGCGGCCGTACAAACCTGAGGAATCATTAAAATCCAGACCGAATCGTTAAGGCCGAAAACCGGTTGTTCACGCGGTGGCATGGCCTAACGGCAAGTGATACACTTTAGAATATTCTCGGGCCGGATCGGCGTTCAGGGCGCTCCGTGGATAGAGGGGGGAGCAGCTTGCTGCGAATCTACAATACCCTGACCAAGAAATTGGAAGAAATCCAACCCCTGGAACCAAACCGGGTCCGCATGTACACCTGCGGCCCGACGGTATACCGCGACGCCCACATCGGAAACCTGCGGACCTACATGATGGCCGACTGGATTCGCCGGGTCATTGAAGACCAGGGTTACGAGGTCTACCAGGTTAAGAACATTACTGACGTGGGGCACATGCGCCAGGAGTTGGTTGAAGCTGGCGGCGACAAGATTATCATGGCAGCGCTGGCCGAAGGCAAAACAACCCAGGACATCGCCGATCATTACACCGAAGTATTCCACCGGGACGAGGCGCGGGTAAACATAAAACCGGCCCAGGTGTTCCCGGAGGCCACCCGGCATATCCCCGAGATGTTGGAGATCGTGTCGAAGCTGATGGACCGGGGTTTTGCCTACGAGCAGGGCGGGAACGTCTACTATGACGTATCCAAATTCGAAGATTACGGCAAGCTCTCCCGCAACACCGGCGCCGACCTTCTTGAGGGTGTCAGGGCTCAAGCCGACCCGCTGAAGCGAGACCCCCGTGACTTCACTCTATGGAAAGCCGCCGAGCCGGGCCGTGACCTGAAATGGGACAGCCCCTGGGGAGAAGGTTTCCCCGGGTGGCACGTCGAATGCTCCGCTATGGCCGCGAAATACCTGGGTCAGGAATTCGACATCCATACCGGCGGCGTGGACAACATCTTCCCTCACCACGAGGATGAGATCGCGCAGAGCGAGGCCGCGTTTGGCAGCCAGCACGTCAGGTACTGGGTGCACGCCCAACACCTCCTGGCCGACGGCGCAAAAATGGCCAAGTCTTCGGGCAACGTCTTCCTGATGGACGAGTTGATCTCTCGGGGATTCGACCCGCTTTCGTTCCGGTATCTTTGCATGACCATCCGTTACCGGAATCGGATGAACTTCACCTTCAACTCCCTGCGGGCGGCCGAAAAGGCGTTGACCAACCTGAGAAATCGGGTTGCTTTGTGGAGCGACTTGCCTGCGCTTGCGCAGGAACATCCCGATGCAGAGCAGTGGCGGCAAAATATCCGTTCGGCAGTGCAGAATGACCTGGACATGCCGGCGGCGTTGGCTCTCACCTGGGACATGGTCCGGTCAGAGTTGCCCGGCCAAACGAAACGGGGCCTTCTACTGGAATTCGACCGGATCTTTGGTTTGGACTTGGACCGGATCCCCTCCGACGGCGCCGTTCCCCCTGAGGTGATCGCCACCGTCGACCGGCGGGTGGCCCTCCGGGAACGGGAGGACTACCAGGAGGCGGATGCCCTGCGGGATCGCGTGGCGTCCAACGGATACCTGGTTGAAGACACAACTCACCAGGCGCGGGTCCGCTCCAAGACGCCGCTGGAGAAACGCAACGAACTGTGGCATTCGGTTTCCTCCTCCAGGGAAGTGGAATCATTGCTGTCCCAGGAGCCTCAGCACGACTTCACGTTCATTCTGAACGCCTACAGCTATCCGGAGGACGTGCAGCGCTGCGTGAGCAGTATGCTGGAATGCTCCCAGGGTTACTCCAGTCAAATAATCGTGATAGACAACGGGTCAACCGATGGCTCCGGGGAGTGGTTGGAAGAGTTCCAAGTCGGCCAACCTCGGCTTCAGGTCATCCATTGCGACCACAATGTCGGTGATGCCGCCGGGAAAAACATTGGATTGAAACAAAGTCTGGGGAGAAACATCATCATCCTGGACGGATCTGCAGAAATCGTCGGCAACATCCTGGACCCAGTCAACGAACGGTTGGCGGACCAAACCGTAGGCATCTTCGGACCATACGGCCTGACCACCGATGATTTGCAGCATTTCCATGAAGAGGTTGAACAGGGGGAGGCCGATGCCATGCAGGCTTACTGTATGGCGTTCCGCCGGGATGCCCTGCAGACCGTGGGTCTGATGCGGGAATGCTTCCGCTTCTACCGGAACCTGGACATCGATTACTGCTTCCAGTTCAAAGACAAGGGCTACCGCATCGTCTCCGACAGCGATCTGCCCCTGATCCGTCACGAGCACCGGCAATGGACTGAATTGGACGAAAACCAGCGGGACGAACTGAGCCGTAAGAACTTCGGCCGGTTCCTGAAGCGGTGGGGCAACCGGCCGGACCTTCTGATTTCCTCCGAAGGCCAGGCCTTCCGGCATTCCGAGTTCCACCACTAGGTTCCAATTCAGATGTTTCGGCTGGCTTCTCTCGGGCTGATTCCCCGGCGCGGCTCCAATAGACTCGCCGTCCCTTTCCTCATAACCGTCCGGCGACCTTTCTGATGTTTGCTGTCCGGACCGGTCGGGGCCGAGTGGTCCTTTCCATGGCGATTTAGCCATTGTTGTCACCACGTCGTTATCCCAGCATTGTGCCGTAACCAAGGCGCTCCTTGGGGGATGTCCTCCAAGGGTGCAACGGTGCCGTCGACCAGGTTTTTGTGAATTCCGCCTCCGGGCAATACTCTGGAACATCATTTCGCTGGAATGGCGATGTTTCTCGTCATCAGCATTCCAAACCACCATTCCTCACGAGTAAATTGACCCAGGAATTCCAAAATTCGTGCCTGTAAAGGCATCCGAACCGCTATCTAACGAAAAACGTTGATTAGCGTCGGAGAATCGGGTTGTCGGGGACGGATAGTTGGTTTCCGGGCGTCGGAATCTAGGAATCCTCGCCTTTTTTAGGCACAAAATGTCCCTTGACGCGGTCTTTGGCGTTTGCTAGAGTCCGCCGATATTCCAACTCAACCTTCGCTTTCAACCTGGCTCCGGAGTCCCTTACCTATGGAGGACATTGCCCGTAGACTGCTGGCCGGCGACCAACGAGCCCTTTCTCAGACCATATCCGCGGTGGAACGCAGTGACCCGAGCGCCGCCGGGGTCATCAAGTCCATTGACCCCTTTACCGGAAATTGTTACACCCTGGGCATCACCGGCCCCCCTGGAGCGGGCAAGAGCACAGTGGTCGATCGGTTGACGGAGCACTTGAGGGGCCAGGGGCTCACGGTCGGGATTATTGGGGTAGACCCCACCAGCCCCTTCAGCGGCGGGGCCCTCCTGGGCGACCGGATTAGGATGCAGCGCCACTACTTGGACTCCGGGGTGTTCATTAGGAGCGTTGCCACCCGTGGACAGTTGGGCGGTGTGCCGAGGATGGTCAAGACCATGGTCCGGCTGCTCGATGCGGCGGGGAAAGACGTGGTGTTGGTAGAAACCGTGGGCGTAGGGCAAACCGAGTTGGGAGTGATGGGAGTCGCCGACACGGTGCTGGTTGCCCTGATGCCCGATTCGGGCGACGCGATACAGACCTTGAAGGCGGGCATCATGGAGATCGCCGACATTTACCTGGTAAACAAGGCCGACCGCGCCGGCGCAAACCGGATGGCCGCGGCAATTACCGCTATGTTGAGCACCGCCTTGGACCAACCGGACTGGTTGCCCCCGGTGCTGCTGGCTACGGCCCAAACCGGGGAAGGCATCGGCGGCCTATGGGACCAGGTCCAACGCCACAGGGACCATTTGACGGAAAACTCTCAGTTACAGGCGCGCCGGGAAAAGAGAAGGCGGCAGGAATTCCTGGAAGCGGTGGAAGAGGAGCTGGGCCGCCGGTTTCGAGAGAGCGTTCAACATGACCCGGAGGTGGTGAGGGCCATAAAAGGCGTTGCCGACAAAGAGTTGGAGCCGTATTCGGCTGCTCTGGCCTTGCTGGATTCTCCATGGATAATGGGCCGGCTGCCGGCCCCGGGCCTACCAGACACGGCATAGACCACCGTTCCCGCGAATCCTGGACTTCTCTTTGCCGATTATCGTTGGCGTTGAGCAGCAGCTTGCGTCTTAGGGCTGGGATTCGGCGCGGATTTCCAAACGTCACCCTGGTTTGCTGGAGGGGGTAGAGAACGTGATTTTAGGAGTGGACCTCCGAGCTTCGGCCAAAAAGCGCAGCACAGTGGTCGCGCTCGACGGAGACTCAAACGTATTATTCTTCTCAAACTTCGATACCGATACTCAAATGCAAGAAATGGCGCAGTCCTGCCAACCCGACCTCATCGCATTCGGAGCCCCCTTGGGGTTGCCCCAAGGCCTTTGCTGTCTGGAAACCGACTGCGACTGCTCTTTTGCTATCCCCCAGAGAAAAGGCCGCCAGTCTGAAACCGAGCTCGCCAGCCTGGGAATAAGCTGCTTTTACACCAGCAAGGGTTCGATAATTCGCAACTTGATCTACCGAAGCATTCGGTTGAGCGGCCAGTTGGGTGAGTTGGGGTACCCGGTGATTGAGGTTTACCCTCACGCTACCAAGGTTATTCTGTTCGGGGGCAAAGCGCCGCCCAAAAACAGCCCGAAATCCGTGGGGTTTCTGAAGGAGCGGCTGACGGGCTTGGTGCATGGACTCGACCCGTATCTTGACGCCATGGACCGCAATACCTGTGATGCGGTGCTAAATGCCTATACCGGCGTGCTGCACCACCAGGACTCCACCGACAAGCTGGGAACGCCGGAAGAGGGGACGCTGGTGCTGCCACGGCTGCCCCGATAGGGTCACAAAAAAATCCCCCAACCCCGGATTAACAGGGTTGGGGGGCTAGCTGGCCTTGCCGTGCTTGGCCTGGCCGGATTGAATTGACCTTAGGTGTCGGAGGTATTTTGTGGCGGGTTCATTCCACCCATGCCCAAGAACGGTTGCAGCATGTTGGTGAACTCCATGGGGAAGATCCACTTGGTGGAGGGACTCGCTCCCAGCGACTTCAGGGTTTCGAAGTATTGCAGGCTCATCGTTTTAGCATCTATGGTGTTGGCAACCTGGAAGATGCGTTCCAAGGCAGTGCTGAACCCCTCTGCCCGTAGGACTTGAGCCTGCTGGTCTCCCTCAGCCTTTAGGATTTCCCCCTGCCTGGCGCCTTCCGCCTGCAAAATCTCGGCCTGTTTTTCTCCTTCGGCACGGTTAATCTGGGCTTGTCGAGCCCCTTCGGACTCGGTTATCTCGGCAGTTTTTATGGCTTCCGCTGACTTCTCCCGCTCCATGGCCGCCTTCACACCGGGCGGCGGGTCAATTTCATTGATTTCCACCTGTGAAACCTTGACACCCCAACGCTCGGTGACCTCGTCCATTCTCACCTGCAGTTGGTCGCGGATGCGCTCCCGTTCCGTGAGAGCCTCCGCCAATGAGGTGGCGCCAATGACGGCGCGCAAAGTGGCAAACGCCAGGTTAACGACCGCGGACTCGAAGTTCTGGACTTCCAGCACGGACCTCTCCGCCAATTCTTCCACCACCCGATAGTAGATTACGAAGTCCATGTCCACCACCACGTTGTCCGCGGTGATGTACTTCTGGGTGGGAACCCGGGCTACCCGCTCCCGCAAGTCCACCTTGGTCCCGTTATGCACCAACGGAATCAGGAGGTGTAGGCCCGGCTGCATGGTGCCCGTGAAGGTCCCGAATTTTTGAACAACCATTCTCTGGTATTGCTGTACAATCACTATTCCCGAAGCCATGAACGCCTCCTTGGAGAATCTGCTACCCGGTTGTCAATTACTATTGTTCGTATGCCTGGAAACAGTGAGAATTAGCCCGTTAACTTGGATGACTTTGACCGATTCACCACTTTCGATTACGTTACCATCCTCAGTGACCGCTGTCCAGGTTTCATTTTCGACGCGCACGACGCCGGTAGGGTTCAGTGCTACCGTAACCGTCGCTGCCATTCCAGGCTCTATTTTCCGGGTCGAATCCCGGCCCTTGATCTTGGCTGAATAGATCTCTGAGACTACATAAATGAGCCCGAGCCCCAAAACCGCCGCCGTCCCACCCAACAGCCAGCGGTTGACACCCACTTTGGGCAGTGTTGGCGACACGTCGCCAAACTGGGTGAACAGCAGCAGTCCGCCCAACACCAGGCTGATGATGGAACCCACTCCCAACACTCCAAAGCCGGCGACCTGGGTCTCGAGCACGGCTAATATCACCGCGAGAAGGATGAATGCCGCCGCCGCCCAGTTCACGGGCAGGTTGCCAAAGGCCAGGAACGCCAACAGCAGGCAAATGACACCGGTCACCCCCGGGACAATTAGACCAGGACTGAACAACTCGAAAACAATCCCAAGCCCGCCGATCGTCAGAAGCAGGAACGACACGTTGGGGTCGGATATGAACTCCAGGAAACCCTCCAGGAGGTTTTTATCCAGACGCCGGAGTTGCATGTTCTCGGTTTGCAGGACCCTCCCCTCCGGTTCCCTCGCCAGTTCAACCCGGTGGCCGTTTATCTGCCTTAGCAGGTGGTCCAAGTCTTCCACCACGAAATCGATGATGTCTAGCTCCAGGGCCTCGTTGGCGCTGAACGACGCCGCTTCCCTAACGGTGCTCTCCAGGGCATCCTGATTGCGCCCCCGCTCCTGGGCGATGCTTCGAATCAGGGCAGCGGCGTCGTTCTCCACCTTGCTGGCGAGGGTTTCTTCCAGCGCTTCACCCGTGCCCGACACCGGCGTGGCCGCCCCGATGTTGGTTCCCGGAGCCATTGCCGCAACGTGACCCGCCGCGGTGATAAAGGTCCCTGCGGAGCCGGCTCGGGCGCCCTGGGGGGAGACGTAAACTGCTACCGGCACCGGGGACTCCAGCAAGACCGCGACAATGTCGCGTGTGGAATCCACGAGTCCGCCGGGAGTGTCGATCTCTATGACCAACAGACCTGCGCCGGTCACTTGAGCTTCCTCTACGGACCTGGAAATGTACCGGTGCTTAACCCCGTTGATGATTCCGTCAATGTTGATCACCACACCGAAGGACTCCTCAGAATCGCCCTGCGCGTGGGCCAAATAGGTGCCCAAACACCCAAGCGACATTAGCCCAAGGGGGACAATCAGGAGGAGCAGTCGATGCCAGGAAATCAATGCCATGCCAACTCGCCGGAACTCCCCGGATGAGACCAGTCGCGGCAAAAGAAGTGACCCCAAACCGGGTGGGCTTCTATAAGGAAGCGCGTGAATTAGAACAAATCAATAATCCGTTACCATCTGTCACATGTCAAACCTGGCCTAAAGCATCACCGGGGCGCCGTCTTTCGTCCGAGTTGCATCAGATGGCCGACTGACAATCCGCTATGCAGAGGGGGATTTTGTGGGCGCTGTTCCAGCGGGTTGAAGTGCGATTGCCCGGAGCGACTAACCATCGCCCCTTGACACGTTGTCAAGGGAGTGTATAATCGCCCTGATTCAAGGATTGGTCAGACCACTTAAAGAATTGCAAATAGACCAAGTTAGAGTTCCCAAGATCAACGGCCGGCTGTACGAGGACATCGTCCAGCAGTTTCACGCGCTGGTCCAACAGGGCGAGTTGCAGCACGGCGCGCGCCTGCCTTCCGAGCGGGCCATGGCCGAGCAATTCAAAGTGAGCCGCAGCTCGGTCAGAGAAGCTCTGCGCTCTTTGGAGTTGCAAGGGTTGGTGGTCAGCAAGCGCGGTTCAGGCACTTTTGTCAACACCAATGACCTCGATTCAATGGTGTCCCTGTTGGCTACTACCCTCGGCGGCGGCCCCGGCGCACCCGAAACGCTCAGGGACATATTCGAGATGCGCTGGATCTTGGAACCTCAGATAGCGGAAATGGCAGCCCTCCGGGTCAATCCTGAAGAAATGTGCAAGCTCTCGGAGATTTTGGAAGAACAGGGGCAGCAAATCTCCAACGGTGATACCGGTGTGGATGGCGACACAGCCTTTCATTTCGCCCTCGCATCGGCGACCCATAACGCCGCTCTGGTTAAGGTCATCAGCGCGGTTGCCGACATCCTTCGCGAGTCCAGGGACCAGAATTTCCAGGCACCTGGCAGGCCCAAGCGCTCCTTGGAGTCCCACGGGCAGATTCTGGACATGGTCCGGGCTGCCGATCCGGTGGGAGCCCGCAAGGCAATGGAGCATCATCTCGCCGTGGTGGAGCCGGCCGAAGTCAACGTTTCCCGCTCGCCGGTTAATGGCGACGGCTCGTTGGCTCGGCGCTTTGAACGCAAGACCGAATCTCAAGCTACCGAATAGCTAATAAACAATAGGAGGAACCGCCATGAGCACAGTGGCCGTGGAGGTGGTGTACCGGGGGATTTTCCAAAAGACGTTGGCGCGAAACATCGTGCGTTCGATCGTGTTTGCCGCCAGGAAGGAGGGTAAGATCGGCACCGCCTTTGGCCGGTACGGCGACTCTCCCGAGCGGAACGGCATACCGGCGAAACAGTTCGCTATCGTGGCCGACAACCCGGAGGAGTTGGAAGAAAGCCTGGCCGTTTATGAGGCTTCCGAAGTTGACGTAACAATCAACGTAGACGACACCATGTGTAAAGGGGTCGAATCCTGGGCGTGGTACGGGCTGCAGCCGATCAACCAGCTAACCAAACCCAACGGCACCCTGCTCGTGACCTCGCGTCAAGAGACTGACGCCCTGGTGGAGGACATTCATCAAAAGGACTCTCCCTACGGGTTGGCCGTGGTCACCTCGACCCCCAGCTTTTCCGGGCTGTGGGTGTACAAGGACGACCACACCGACGTTCGTGTCCTGGGGGCCCTGTGCCGAGTCTGTCCCCAGTTGGTCAGCCTGGAGTCCATGCTCGAGGCCATCCAGGACCAGTGGCCCAGCGAAGTGAAACAGGCCTCGGCGCAGCGGGCCTACGACCGTACTTCGATACGGCCGGTGGAGCCTGGGGAAGGCAACACCGAAACACCATTCAAGTTTGACCTCCCTGGTTGGACCCAAATGGAAGAGGGCCTGGTCATCAGAGGCATTGAACAAGGGGGCGGGTTCAGGGGAGGCGAAGAGGGCTACGAGCCGGTGCGCAACTCGGTTTTCAAGAAGTTCAGCACCCGGTCCATGCGGCCGGTGATCAACTTTGAGACCTGCATCAAGTGCACACTGTGTTGGCTCCAGTGCCCCGACACGTGTTTCGATGTTACGCCCGACGGGCTGTACGATGCCAACATGGAGTCATGCTGCGGCTGCGGCGTGTGCGAGGCAGTGTGCCCGGTCCCTGATTGCGTGACCATGGTGAACGAGGCCGAGTTCAACGACAACAACAGCCAGTGGGAAATGTGGCAGCAGGACAAACCCAGCTACCAGCAGTGGATGACTTCCCTGGTGGAGAAGCAGCAGACCCAGACCCGTACCCACGGCTTCCATCACGTTGGCGGGTACGCCGAGGATGTTTCCCAGGAGGACGCATAATGACCACCGTTCAAGCCCAGTCTGCTCAAACCTCCCGGGAAGAGCTCATCAGCGGCAGCGAGGCGATTGCTATCGCCTGCTCCCTGGCCGATGTGGACGTCATCACCGCCTACCCCATCCGTCCTTACGACACGGTTATGCAGTACGTCTCCAAGCTCAAGGCCGACGGCGCTTTTGACTGCGATTTCATCGTCGCCGAAAGCGAACACTCTCAGTTTGAGATCGTCAAACATGCCTCCGCCGTGGGCGCCCGGACCTTCTGCGGCTCCAGCGGCGTGGGCTGGTTCTACGCCTTCGAAGCAATCACCGTCACCGCCGGACTGCGAATGCCGGTCGTGGCCATGGTGGGCAACCGGGCGTTGGACGACCCCGGCGCCTTTGGCGTGGAGCACAACGACGCCATGGCGGTGCGGGACCTTGGTTGGATGCTCTATTGGGTAGCCACGGCGCAGGAAGCCCTGGACATGGCGCTAATGGCCTGGCGGATTGCCGAAGACCCCACGGTCTTGCTGCCCTGCGCCCTTTCCTGCGACGGTTCCTTTTTGACTCACTCCCAGGCCATCGTGGAAGTGCCCACCGCCGCTCAAGTCGAAAGGTTCTTGCCTCCCTACAACCGGGGCCTGCTTCAGCTGCACCCGGACAATCCCATCACCGTTGCCCCCCAGGTCAACGAGGACTGGCTTATGGAAATGCGCCGCCAGTCCGACGAGGCCATGAAACGGTCGGTGGGAGTGATACAGAAAGCCTACCAGGAATTCAAGGATGAATTCGGTCGGGGCGACCCCAGTCCCTTCATCGAGGAATACATGGCTGACGACGCCGACATCATCCTGGTGGGGATGGGAACGTTGGCCCTGCCCGTGAAGGTTGCTATTCGCCGGCTCCGAGAGCAGGGGACCAAGGTGGGATTCGTCCGGATCAAGTTCTTCCGACCCTTCGCAACCGAGGAGTTGCGCCAGGCGTTGGGCCACAGCAAGGCGGTGTGCGTGATAGACCGGGACTACTCATACGGGTCGCCATCCTTCGGCGGGGTGCTGTTCAACGAATTGCGCTCGGCGCTGTACTCTTTGGAACAGCGGCCGCTTATGTTAAACTTCATTGCTGGCCTTGGCGGGCGTGAAATCCGAGTTCGAGACGTCAACCACATCGTGGAAATTGGCCAGCAGGCCGTGGCCACCGGAAACATCGAGCAAGAGACCACCTGGATAGGTGTGAGGGAGTAGAAGCCATGACCACCGTTCAAGACCTGCCCCAGGTTCGAGGGGTCAAGAACATACCAATAGAAGAGCAATTTACCTCCGGCCACCGCACCTGCCAGGGCTGCGAGTCGGCGCTGGTAATGCGGCTTATGATCAAGGCCGCCGGGCCCCGCACGATCGTGCTGGGCAGCACCGGGTGTATGTACGTGGCCAACACTACCTACTACAGCACGCCTTGGGTGGTGCCCTGGATGCACACCCAGTTGGGCTCTTCGGGATCGGCAGCTACAGGCACCGCTGCCGGCCTGGCATCGATGATGCGCAAAGGCAAGATGCAACAGGAGCCGATCAACGTCATAGCGTTCTGCGGCGACGGCGGCGGGGCGGACATGGGTCTTTCCGCAATCTCCGCGGCATTGCAGCACGATGAGTACAATCTACTAATTCTGATGTACGACAACGAGTCTTACGCCAACACGGACATTCAGGTCTCCGGCAGTTCGCCTTGGGGAGCCAACTCCACGTTCAGCCCTCCGGGCAAGGTGCACCGCATCATGAACAAGCGGTGGAAGAAGAACACCGCCCCCATGTTAGCCGTAGGCCACCCCGATTGCCGCTACGTGGCCACTGCTTGCGGCTCCTACGGACTGGACTTCACCAACAAGATTCGCAGGGCTCTGACCATCGGCGGGCCCACCTTCATCCACAGCATCGACCCCTGCCCCAAGGGTTGGGACTATGACCCCAAGTTCTCCCATGAGCTGGGGATGCTCGCCGTGGAGACGGGGCTTTGGGTGCAATACGAGATTGTAGATGGCGAACTGGTGCTCAACGGACCCAGCCGGGCCATCGCCCGGGGAATCCGCCAGCGCAAACCGATCACCGATTACCTGGACCGGCAAGGCCGTTTTGCCCACATGACCGATGAAGACAAGAAGTTCTTCCAGAAAAAGGTGGACCGAACCTGGGAGGAGTGGTGGTTGCCCGGCGTCGTCCCCTTCAACCTGAAAGAGGACTAACCCCGGTCGTCTTCCAAGACATTGGATAGAATCAGCAGGTGCACGGGATACCGTGCGCCTGCTCTTTTGCCCGGCAGCCCCATTCCATGCCGGTTGTTCATTGACGATGTCATCACCAATGGATATTCTTACTATCAATAAACCGTATCTGTCACCCGGAGGTGTCTCATGGCTATTACTTTGAACCACACCATCGTTCCAGCCAAGGACAAGGAAGCGTCAGCGCGGCACTTCGCCAAGCTTTTCGGCCTCATCTACGACGGCCCTGCCGGACATTTCGCGCCAGTGCGGGTCAATGACACATTGACCATGGATTTCGACGACCGGGACGTACTGGAAAGCCACCATTACGCGTTCCACGTCAACGATGAGGAATTCGACCAGGTCTTTGGCCGCGTCAAAGCTGAGAACATCATCTGCGGAAGCGGCCCCCGGGACCTGGACGACATGGAAATCAACACCCGCCGGGGAGGCCGGGGCTTCTACTTCAAAGACTTGGACGGCCACGTCCTGGAGCTGATGACCTATACCTAGGGTACCGGCAACTGTGCAATTACAGCTACTACAGGCCAACTGGGCCTTGTCATGATGTGCTAGCACGCCGGCCCCCGGGTTAGGGGTAGTCGGCGTCTGCTATCATCACCTTGGCCAACATCAGGAAACAGGCCAGGCCGGAATAAGACCAACCCGGCCCAGGAGCTCCGGTCATGACGATAAAATCGACCTACACAATTCTGTCGGACATCGACTACGACAGCCTCGATTTCAACCCCGACGAATTTGATGAACTGCCTGACGCCATGTTTCAAGACCCCATCATCGCCCGGATACGCTCCATCGTGGTAGGACACGTCGAACGACTCTATCCACCCGAATCGGTACTCCACAGCAGCAATACCTCGGTCTGCTACAACCCGGCCAACCTGAACAATAGGGTCCTCCCCGACCTCTACCTTGCTTTTGACGTGGACGCCCTCTCCATCCGGCGAAGAAAGTTGTACCTGCCCTGGGAAGTGGGCAAACCGCCGGACTTCGCTCTGGAGGTCGGCTCGGAGAGTACCTACCGAAACGACTTGGGACCCAAGCGGGAGCTGTATGCCCGGATCGGCATCTCCGAATACTGGCGCTTTGACCCCACCGGCAGCGAATACTACGGCCAACCCCTGGCCGGAGACCAGTTGGTAGACGGTACCTACCGGCCCATCGAACTCACCACCGAGCCCGACGGCGTCCTGAAGGGGTACAGCCCTGTGCTGGGACGCAGCCTTTGTTGGCAGGACGGGATGTTGGAACTCTACGACCCCGAGACCAGCACATACCATCGGGACCTAACCCAGGCCGAGGCAGCGCTAGAAAACGCCGAGGAAGCGTTAAACGCCGAACGAACCGCGCGGCAAGCCGCCGAGGCTAGAATTCGAGAACTCGAAGAGGAACTCCGGCGCCGCCAGGGCTATCGGTAGCTACTTCGAGATACGTCGGTAGCCTGCGGCCAGACAATCTTCCTACGACCGGATTCTTCCCGCACTAGGCATCAGCGGCATAGACCCCAAATGAGGAGTCCGGTGCGCCGGGCCCTTCTCGCTTTCTATGAATTCAGAGGGTAGGGACCGGTCGCTGCCGGTGGACCTTGGGTGTGAATGCAGTTTCCATTGTCAGACTTCTACTTCGTCGGCCTCATTTTCCAAGTCATCTACTATGGGCGTGATTTCCTCGATGAACCGCCGCAACAGTTCCGCAATCCGGGTGGCAAAGCTGTCGCTCAGGGTATGACTAGCCATACCTACCAAAATACCGGCGGAGTCAGCTCGTTTTGTGAGATGCAGTCTGATTCCGGTCAAGTTCCTGGATATCCCGTCGTTCTTGCAACCCCAAGCGGCTGAAATCCACCTCTTCAACCCGGTCGGATTCCCAACTTTCAGGGTTAACTCTAAACAACTGCGGTCCACTGCTCATTGTTGCCTCCGGGCACACTACCTGCCCAAGATTATTGGCCTCGACTAGGGTGGCGTCAAATCGGCGGCGACGCTTTCGACGGTGGTGCTTAGGCCGCTGTAGAAGAGATGCGGTCGGCCTCCCCTGCGCTTCGGCCAATTGCTGGTCGCGCTTGCCAGCGGGGATTGGAGGGGTTAGAGTTGTGATGTTTTTGTCAAGCGCGTCTAAATGACTCCATCACCACTAATCCTGTTGAGAAGCTAGGGCAAGACCTAAAGAACTCGGAGGCTCCCATGGCCAACGATCCTTTCAACCTTTACGAATACGAAGCAATCGCCAAGCTGAAGTTGCCCCACAATGACTGGGACACCATTGATGCCGGCGCGATGGACATGTTCACCACCCGGCGCAACCGTACGGCGTTGGAGCAATTGACCCTGCGCCCCCGCTTCTTAAGAGATATTTCCCAACGCACAATCTCGACAACGGTTTTGGGAACCGAGATAAGCATGCCGGTCATGCTGGCCCCGGCCGGTAGCCACATGCGGGCCCACCAGGACGGAGAGCTCGCCACCGCCCGGGGGGCTGGCTTGTCCGACACCCTTATGATGCTTAGCACCTCTTCCAATTACAGCATGGAGGAGGTTTCTGAGGTTGCCACCGGGCCATTGTGGTTCCAGCTGTATCACCGGGGTTATGACCTGACCGAAATGCTGGTTCACCGGGCAGAGGAAGCCGGATTCAAGGCCATCGTCCTGACGGTGGATACCCCGGTGCCCAGCCCGAAGGAAGCCGACCTGCGCAACAACACAGTGCGGCCCGGCGATTTGGCAAACTTCCGCGGAGCCGACCGCCCCAGCAATGAGATCAGCGGCACCGACGAAACCCCGGGGTGGAACGTGTCCCAAACCACTCCGTTGACCTGGAAAGAATTGGAGTGGTTGAAGTCCTTGACCGAACTGCCCTTGGTGCTGAAGGGCATTCGGACCGCGGAAGATGCCCATGTCGCGGTTGAAAGCGGTGTAGACGGGATCCAGGTTTCAACCCACGGTGGCCGGCAATTGGACATGACCATGGGATCGGTGGAAATGCTTCCGGAAATCGTGGATGCGGCCAAGGGGCAGGCGGAAATTTACCTGGACTCGGGAATCCGGCGGGGCAGTGACGTGATCAAAGCGCTGGCCCTGGGGGCCCGAGCCGTGGCCATCGGCCGCCCCCTGTTCTGGGGGCTGGCCGTCGACGGCCACCTGGGAGTTCACGGAGTCCTAGAGTTGCTGAGAGAGGAGGTTGACCGGGCGATGGCCTATTGCGGTCAGACCTCGGTCCAGGACCTGGAGCCGAATCTAATCAACATCCCCGACGGATGGGGTCCGGGTTCCAGGATGGCTCCCTAGCCGAATACGGCCACCAGGCGCGCCGGACCCAGTTCGGGAGACTCGTGTTGCCAATCGACGAGGTGCAGGCAACCGAAGGTTGGTTAGTCGGTCGCAACCGCGGCTTTCTTTGCGGCTATCCTGGCGAAGAAGTCCAAGACCAGCCGGTTGAAAGTTTCCGGCTGCTCGTAGTGGGCCGAGTGGGCCGCTCCGGAGATTATCTCCATCTCTGCGCCTGGGATCAGTTTTTGTAACGCTCGGATCACCTTGGGCGGAAAGATCGCCTCTTCCTCCCCGGCAATCAGCAGCGTCGGCACGTTCAAAGCTGCAAGGTCTGCCGCCTTTGGTCCTTCGGGGTCCCTGAATGCGGCAACGATGTCGTCCTGGGGGCCGGTTGAGTTGAGCTCGCCTATCTGGGCGTGCAGGAAAACCAGTTCCGGGTTGTTGGCGATAAACCCTGGACACATCGTCCTGGCCGGGCCATCCGGCGGGGGAAACACATCCTTGAGCTCTTCCAGCACCGCGGGATCTCCCACGCCGCCGGTAGTGTCGCCAAGCACCAAACCCAGGCAGCGTTGAGGATGGGCCAAAGCGAAGTCCATGCAAGTTAACCCGCCCATCGACTGAGAAACCAGGTACACCTGGGGTTCCTCCAGGTAGTCCAGAAGCTGTTTCAAATCCTCGCCAAAGGCAGCTCTGCGGTTGACTCCGGGCTGGCTGGTTGATGCACCCCAACCGCGGGCGTCAAAGGTTATGCACCGGTACCGGTCACGAAACGCCGGCACTTGGCGCCACCAACTCAGGTGGCTGCCGGCCCTACCGTGGGCGAAAACCACCGCAGGGCCTTCGCCGTGGGTCTCGTAGTAAATTTCAACACCGTTGACCTTGGCCTTGGGCATATCGTCTCCTTAACCCGTTCCCAGTTGTTTTCGTCCGAAGGTCAAATTCCGGCCCTGCACCGCCCCAAGATACCATAGCTTAAGATGGTTCCGGCAAACATGGGCTCCTGGAAGCGCATCATCAGGCGGGCCATTGCTCCATATTGTAGGCCATTTCCCAGAACATGAACTCGTACTGGCTGCTGATCAAAAATGCCTGGCGCATCACCTCCAATTCCTGACCGCTGGCCGATTCCGCCATCCGGTCTACAAAACTGCGCCAGGCTTGCACGCTGTTTTCCAACAAACCGGCTACGTAGAAGGCGGTCCACTGGCTGTACAGAGGGTGCTCCGACGGCCCCAATTTCTCCCTCAGCAGGTGATAGGTCCATGGGCAGGGAAGCAGAGAAGCCGCAGCAGGGCCCAAGCCGTGCAAAGATGCGGTGACCAACATGTGGTTTACATAACCGGTGTTGGTGGGCGACCGTTGGACCTTTTTCACGTCTTCCATCGAAAGCCCGGCTTCGCTCACCAGTTTGTGATGCAACGGCCGTTCAATGGGAGTGAGCACCCGCTGCGAAAGCTCTTCCATCAGGGCTGAGTCGGGCGATTTGGCCAGCGTCATTGCAACGGTCCGCCCAAAACCTTCCAGGTACAGGTAGTCCTGGCCGAGGTAGTACTGGAATTTTTCCAGGGGCAAGGTGCCATCCTTTATCTCCCGCAGGAACGGATGGCTGAAGATGCGCTCCCAAATTGGTTGCGCTTCGGCCATAAGTTGTTCGCTAAAACCGGTCACACCTAATCCTCCAAGTTACTCGCAAGTTACGCCCCGCTCTGGTTCCGGCTGCGGCCTGCCGCAGTGCCGACAAGCCGGAGGCTCCAGGACGCCCGAAAGCCGGGTTCACGCCGGGGTCTGGCCGCTGTTTTGGAACTCGGCTTCACGCAGTTCCACCCTGCGTATTTTGCCGCTGATTGTCTTGGGGAGCTCGGTTACAAACTGGATGGCCCTGGGATACTTATATGGCGCCGTGGCGTTCCGCACGTGCTCCTGGAGGCTGAGCGCCAACTCGTCGGATTCCTCGTACCCGGGGGAAAGGATCACGAAAGCTTTGACAATCTCGCCACGGACCGGGTCCGGGCTGGCGACCACCGCCGACTCAGCCACGGCCGGATGCTCGATCAACGCGCTCTCCACCTCAAAGGGTCCGATGCGGTATCCTGCCGAGATAATCACATCATCGGCCCGGCCAACGAACCAGAAATAGCCGTCTGCGTCCTTATAGGCCTTGTCCCCGGTGAAGTACCAGTCGCCGTGGAAGGACCTATCCATGGCCTCGCCATCCTTCCAATATTCCCGGAACATGCCCACCGGACGCCGGGGAGTCACCTTGACGGCTATCTGGCCTTCCTGGTCTGGAGCCATTTCCCGGCCGTCTTCGTCCACCACCGCCACCTCAAATCCGGGCATTGGCTTGCCCATGGAGCCGGGTTTGATTGGTATGGCCCGGTAATTGGCCACCAACAAGACCGTTTCGGTTTGACCGTAGCCATCGTAGATTGTGAGCCCGGTGCCGTCTTCCCACTGCTTCATCACCTCAGGATTCAAGGGTTCGCCGGCGCCCGTGCAGTGACGCAGTTGGCTCAGGTCGTATTTCGTCAGGTCTTCCAACACCAACATCCGGTATGCTGTCGGCGGGGCGCAAAAGCAGGTCACGCCGTACTTTTCCAGGATACTCAGGGTTAGCGGAGCGTCAAACCTTCCCCTGGCGTCGTGTTGCATCACGGCCGCTCCCATGGCCCATTGGCCGAACAGTTTGCCATAGGCTGCCTTGGCCCAACCGGTGTCGGAAAGGGTCCACTGCAGGTCGGTGGGTTTCAGGTCGTGCCAGAATTTGGCGGTGAGCACGTGGCCGAGACCGTAGGAAGCCTGGGTGTGCAGCACCATTTTGGGGTAGCCAACGGTGCCGGAGGTGAAATAGATCAGCAGCGGGTCGTCGCTGCGGGTGAGTCCCACATCTTCCAATCTACTGGATGCTCGGGCCATTTCTGCTTCGTAATCAACCCACCCACGCTTCGAGCTGTCGATGCTCATCAAGGATTTAAGGGATGGGCAATTCCCCGCTGCCTCCTCCAGCTTGGGGGAATTTTCTTCGTCAGTAATAGCCAGCGTAGCCTCGGCCTGGTTAACCCGGTATTCAATATCTCTGGGGGTACAAAGCGTGGTGGTAGGCATGGGCACGGCGCCGATTTTAATGAGGCCCAGCAATACCACGTACCACTGGGGGACTCGAGGCAGCATTACCAGCACCCTGTCGCCCTTTTCTACTCCCAACTGGCGCAAAACATTGGCAAACCGGTTGGACTGTACCTTCAGGTCCCAGAAGGTGTGCTGCTGAATCTGCTCGCCGGTGGGGTCGACGGAAATCAGGGCCAGCTTCGTCCGGTCCTCGGCCCAACGGTCAACCACATCGAACCCGAAGTTATAAAACTCAGGCACTTCCAACTGAAAATCCCTGAAGGTCTCTTCGTAATTCACCATGTTGGGGGCTAGGTCCGGCATGGCAGGCTCCTCCTCGGTTCAAGGTGCTATAAACTAAACGGCAAACCAAACATATTCTACATCAAACCGTTGGGGTCGTAGCCGGTTAAGGGCAATTTCGCGCCCTTGCGACGGGCCCCCAGTCACCAGGTCCACGTTGTAGCAAGCGATTTCTTGACCCAGGGGGTTCCGGATTCCATAATTGGCCTAAACCTGTGAGGAGCACATTTGTTGGCTGCGCGACGAGAGAAGTTCTCCAGCCAGGCTGCGCCGGAGTTGCTGGCGGCGGTGCGGGAAATCGCCCGGCAGGATGGGCGGCATTTCCAAGCAGTGCTGGAAGACGCCCTGCGTCAATACATTCAAGACCGGGAAGGCCCCAAAGACCACTCTCAAGAGAAGGTCCGCCCTGAAGTAATGGCGCTTTCGCGCCAGCGTAGAGAAAAACCGGCGCCTCTATGAGTTGCTCGCCCAATGACCCATGGCTTCCCGACGGTCGAGGAAGCCATAGCCATACATGATGCCCTGATCAAAGAGTTCGGCGGCGCTTTGGGCATCCTTGATGAAGGCGCGCTGGTCTCTGCTATCCTGCGTCCACAGCTTGGGTATTACGACGGCCTCGTTCAGGAAGCGGCCGCCCTCATGGAGAGTCTGGCCAACAATCACCCATTCGTTGACAGAAACAAGCGGGTTGCCTTGGCTGTAACGGACGCATTCCTCCGCTTGAACGGGCATTTCATAGACTGCGACAACATTGAAGCATACGGCTTCTTCATGGGACTCTTTGAGGCTGGATCTTTCCGTTTCGCCCAGTTGGAAGCCTGGCTTAGTGAAAAGGTTGAGCCCTTCGCCGGGACGTAATCCATTTCCATATAGGTAATAGGGCGGACGGTGCTACTCATCCCCAAGGCAGTTAATGATAATTCCGCCAGGGGGCGCAGAGCAGAGTGCTCCAGAGTACGGGCTTGGCGGAAGCGGAAATTGGCTGCGGAGTCCCAAGGGGAGCCGTTTGATGGGCCACTACCTTTGCGGAGCGACGCCGACGGCAGCGCGAACGAACCATAATTTGGGCTTGCTGCGCCTGTGGAAAATACTTCTACCAGTACCGGTCGATGGCGTTGCGACGCTGGCCGGGGCTGTAATATGCCCACCGCATCCCTCCCTTCGGCACAAACAGTGACTTACTTCACTTTACTTTCTCCAGGCTGAGGCTTGATACTGGGGCGACTTGCTGCGGATTCATACTCGAACAAAACCCAAGAAGGTACATGGGAGTGATTCGAAAAACATGAGCCGCGTTTTGGGAAAGGGCAACATCATTCCGGGCATGCGCTACCGGGATGCTCCGGCCGCTATCGAATGGCTTTGCAACGCCTTCGGGTTCTCCAAGAACCTGGTGGTCCCCGGGCCGGGCGACACCATTGCCCACGCGCAGCTTATCCTGGGTGACGGCATGATCATGCTGGGTTCTGTGGCAGACGATGACTACGGGCGGATGGTCAAGACTCCTCAGGAGGCTGGTGGTAACACCCAGTGCGCCTACGTGGTGGTGGACGAAATCGACGTCCACTATCAAAGGGCCGTGGCCGCTGGAGCGGAGATTGTCATGGAAATCGCCGACCAAGAATACGGTGGGAGGCTCTATTCCGCGAAGTACCCGGAAGGCTATCTCTGGAATTTTGGGTCATACGATCCGTGGTCGGAAAACTAGCGGCGCAGGCCGTCGGGACAAGTCAGCTACAAAGGCAGTGACGCTTTGTCCAAAGAAAACAAAGAGCTAGAGCGATACCTAGCCGCCACTCCAAAATCCCGCGCCCTGTGGGATGAGGCTCGAGAGTACCTGCCCGGTGGGGACAGTCGGAATTCCATCTTCTGGAACCCTTATCCCGTCTTCATAGAAAGCGGGTCCGGTTGCCACGTGGTGGATGTTGACGGCGTCGACCGGTTGGATTTCATCAACACCATGACTTCGCTCATATTGGGGCACTCCCCCCAACCGGTGGTTGACGCCGTGACCAGCCAATTGCAGAAAGGTGTGGTCTACAATGCCCCCAACCGGCACCAAGTCACGATGGCCAAGCTGCTTTGCGAAAGGGTTCCCAGCTTCAACTTGGTGCGCTTTACCAACTCGGGCACCGAGGCAACCTTAAACACTATCCGGGCGGCCCGGGCTTTCACTGGGAAGAATCGCATCGCCAAGGCGGAGGGAGGCTACCACGGCACCCATGACGTGGTAACAGTCAGCGTTCGAGTTAACCCTGACCTAGCCGGCGAACCGAGCCAACCTAAGGCGGTGGCGGCCAGCGAGGGCGTTCCTCAAGAAACCGTGGACCAGGTGACCGTAATCCCTTTCAACGAAACGGAGGCGGCGCTGGATATTCTGGAAGGGCAGAAGGACACGCTGGCGGCGGTGATTGTGGAGCCGATGCTGGGCTCCGTAGGCATGGTTCCAGCGACGCGGGAATTCCTGGCCATGCTCCGGGAGTTTACCAGGGAGCACGGTATCGTTTTGATATTCGATGAGGTTATCAGCTTCCGGGTCGCTCCCGGCGGCGCCCAGCAGTTCTACGATGTCACGCCGGACCTGACAGCCCTGGGAAAGATCATAGGCGGCGGGTTTGCCGTGGGCGCTTTCGGGGGGCGGGCCGAGATCATGGAACTCTACGATCCCACCAAGGGACCAAGGGTGTCCCACGCCGGCACCTTCAACGCCAACCCGGTGACCATGGCGGCGGGGACTGCAACGTTGGAGGAGTTAACCCCTGAGGTTTACCGGCGTTTGGCGGAGTTGACTGATCATCTGAAACTCGGCATCCAAAACGTGTGCGCGGCGTTGGAGGTGCCGGTCCAGACAACGGGATTGGGTTCGTTGTTCGGTATCCATTTCACCGATCAACCCGTCGTCAATTACCGGAGCGTGGCTCGCGAGGATTCCCGGCTCCGGGACCAGGTGTTCCTTGGGCTGCTGAACGAGGGAATCCTGATGGCGTCCAACCTGGTTGGGGCCCTGTCCACCGCGCTGGAAGAATCTGACGTGGACGCTTTCCTGGATTCCTTCCAGCGGGTGTTGGCGCGTCGATAGACGGCACTTGGGGATCAGGCGGCGCTTACGGGATGGGCTGCCGCTTGTTCCAGGACGAGTCGGGCGGGTAGGCCGGAGTGCCAACCCGGCGGATAAGTTCCCCGTCAAACCAATCAGCCACGGTTTCCCGCCACTTGGTGTAGTGGGGCGCTGCCCGGTGGGCGTCCACCGCAGCCTGGTCCTGGTAAACTTCGTACAGGTGGATGCGGTTTTCGTCTTCCGAGTCCTGTAAAACGTCAAACCTGAGGCAGCCGGGTTCGTCGTTGTTGGACCCGCGGGCGTCGTCGAACATCGACGCCATGAATGCGTCCTTGTGCCCCGGCTTGATCTGAATGGTTACCATCAGCGCGATCATGATTCCTCTCCAATGCGGTGATTGAACCGCGTCGTTTGGCCCGGTTGCCGTCCTGACCGGCCTCGCTCGAGCCAGCGACATTATAGACTGGCCCAGCTACCGGAACAAGGCAGCCTGCTTCCGGTGAAACGGGTGGTGACAGGGATGACCGGCGCATGTAAAATGGCAAAACCAAGCTCCAGGAGGCCGAAAATGGCCGATATTCCCGTGGTATACACGTTGACCGTTTGCCCCGCCTGCGACCGGTTGCGCGAATCATGGCGCCGGCAGGGAATTGAGTACGAAGAACGACGCGTCGACCAGAGCCAGGAAACCCTGGACGCAGCCCTCTGGTACGCCGATACCGTGCCCATCATTGTCTACCCCGATGGCAACGTGGAAGTGGGATTTGAAGGGCATACCGGTTGAGAGATTGGCTGATGCGCCGGCGGCGCATTTCTCACCACTGTCAGGGACCAACCATTCGACTCGCCAGAACCCACCCAACATTGCAGGAGGACACTTATGGCCAGCGAAACCAGCGTGGTTACCCCGGAACGGTTTGAACAGGGGTTTGACTACTCCACTTACATCGGCCAAATCAAGGTTAACAAGGCCCGGTTCGACGGGTTTTATGAGAACTTCAAGGTAACCCCGGAAGACGCCGAGGCCTTGAAGGAATTGGTCTCCCGCCCCAATGGTCCGGCCAAAATGTTGGTTTTGGGTGAAGATTGGTGCGGCGACGTGATACGAGGCCTTCCGGTGCTGGCGAGGGTTTGTGAAGCCGCCGCCCTCGAGATGAGCATTTTCCCTCGTGATGAAAACCATGACATCATGAACGAGTTCCTGAAAAATGGACAGTGGATGTCCATCCCCGTTGCGGTTTTCTATACCACGGACCATCAGTACATCTGCCACTGGATTGAGCGACCGGCCTCTGCCGAGCGGGAGATGGCGGAAATTGAAGAAGCCATCCGGGCGGAAAAACCGGACATCGACGACCAGGAGTTTGGCCGGGAACGCCGGGGTCGCACCGCCGCCCGAGCCGAGGCGTGGCAGCAAGACAGTGTGACGGAAATCCGGGAGCTACTGGCGAACAGCATCAAGTGAGACCGGCCGGACCGGAGACGGTCCGTCGCGGATAAGCGCGGATAAGGCTGTGGAAACCCGCGCTCTTAGCGCCTCGTTGGCCGGACGGCCGGTGCCGGGCTGGGTTCGCCAAGAAAGAGGAACATGGCGGCTCCCACGAAGCTGACCGCGCCCACGACGATAAAGGGGATTGTGTAGCTGCCGGTAGCGTCGAACATGATCCCCGCGAACAATGGAGCAACCAGCAGAAAGAAATTCATCGGTATCATGGATACGCCGGTGATGCTGGCAAATGCCTTCCGCCCGAAGTAGAGACCGCGAATGGACGTGGTCAACGGTGTGCGGCCGCCAAAGCCTACACCGAAGACCGCGGCAAATAGAAAGGCCATAGCCGGACTATCGGCCACCAGCAGTATTCCCAGCGCGCCGGACTGAAGCGCTGAGAAACCGAACAGCGCCAGCTTCAACGGCACCCGGTCGCCGACATAGCCGCCTACCAGGTTGAACACTGCGGAAACGCCCGTCTGCGTTGCTACAACCCAACCTACGGTCTGCAGGGATAGCCCCCGGTCGGTGAGCATGGTCCCCAGGTGGACCATCAGCGTAACGATGACAATGGACGTGCAGGCGTGCCCCAGGGATATCAACCAAAAATCTCGGGTGCGCACGGCCTGCTGCCAGGTATAGTCGGGGTCCGAAGGAAGCGGCCTCCTGGCCGGTTCAGCGCCTTGCGACGCCTGCGACGCCTGCGGCGCAGCGGCCACGGCGTCTCCATCCGGCGCCAGGCCGTACTCCTCCGGACGGTTTCTTACCAACCGGGAAACCGGGTAGGCCGCCAACAACACCGCCGCTCCGATCACCAGGGCGGTGGTGCGCCACCCGTCAGACCCAAAGCGAGAGGGTTCCATGGACCAAGCCATAGCGGGCACCAGCACCACCCCGCCCACCGCGAACCCTTCCATAGCCAACGCCATCGCCGTGGAACGCCGGCGAACAAACCAGTAATTCAGGACTGTCATCATGGGGAGCCAGGTGCCCAACCCGGCTCCGGAACTCATGATGATGAACACCAGGTAAAACTGCCAAATGCTGGTGATTCTGCTAAAGGCCAGGAATCCTGCACCCAGGACCAACAACCCGATCAGGACCATGCGCCGTGGACCCAGCTTATCGATCAAATACCCCGAAACCGGACCCATGATCGAGCCTTCTACCCTGCTCAAAGAGAACGCCAGGGATAGTTGGGACCGGCTCCAATGGAATCTTTGCTCCAGCACCACGAACCAGGCGGGCATTCCCTGGAACATGGGGACGGTGCCAATCACCATGACCAGGGCGGCAACTCCGGCCAACCACCAGCCATAATAGGCGCCTCTTACATTCCTGATTGAGATTACCAGGGGCCTTGGGTGGAGCACGCTTGGTTTCTCCTTTCAGCTTGTGGGCAGGTAAAAGTCACTGATACTAGGCCACCTCAGTGGGCGTAGAGTAGGGGCCGACGAAGATTATGCCACAGTGAGTGGGCATCATCGGGATGATTTAACCGTTGTCACGACGAATTTTGCACAACGCGTGGCTCACTAGACGCCGGTGGCGCCCCTGGGGTAGTATCAAATTCCGTCGGGGGCCCAAGCCAGTGAACTCAAGCAACGCGCTGGGTTCTTGGTGACCGGTGGCCTCGCTTCAAGAAATCCCCATTCCGGAGGAACCGGCAATGAAATACGGCCTGTTCATGATGCCATCACACCCGCCGGAGCGGGACCTGTTTCAGGCGCACCAGTGGGACCTGGACTGCCTGAGTTTGGCCGACGAACTGGGATACGACGAGGCGTGGATCGGGGAGCATTTCACTAGCCCGTGGGAGCCGATTCCGGCTCCGGACCTGATGATTGCCCAGGCGTTGCAGCGCACCAAGAACATCAAGCTGGGCACCGGCGTCCATCTTCTGCCGTACCATCACCCCGCGGAACTGGCCCACCGGGTGGCCTACCTGGACCATCTGGCCCAAGGTAGGCTCCTCTTCGGGATTGGCTCCGGTGGACTTCCCAGCGACTACACCCTGTTTGACGTTGACGGCATCGGGGGCCAGCACCGGGAAATGACCCGGGAGGCCATCGACATAATCTTGAAGATTTGGGAGGACCAGGGGCCCTTCGAGTACAAGGGGAAGTTCTGGAACGTCAACATTCCGGATACTATGTACGGGACGCTCAAATACTTCCTGAATCCCTATCAAAAACCTCATCCGCCCATCGGCGTCGCATCGGTTAATGTCGGCTCTGAAACATTGAAAATCGCCGGCGAACGAGGATTCATACCCATGAGCCTGGGCCTCAATGGGGAATACATCGCCAGCCATTGGGACGCCGTTTCCGAGGGGGCTGCTCGAACCGGGAAAACGCCCTCTCGCACCGACTGGCGGATCGTTAGGGACGTTTTCGTGGCTGATTCGGACGATGAGGCCTACGATGCCGGCGTCAATGGGATGTTGGGTCGGGTATGGCGGGATTACCTGCTGCCCCTTTTCGGCGAATTCGACCTCAAAAAGGTCTTTAAACATGATCCTGCCATGCCCGATTCGGCGGTAACCGTGGAATACTTGGCCGAGCACCTTTGGCTCATCGGGTCGCCGGACACCGTGGAGCGAAAGTTGCGGGACCTGTACGAAATCTCTGGGGGATTCGGCACCCTGTTGGTCCTCATCTACGACTACATGGACAACCAGGCAGAGTGGGAAAAATCCATGCGGTTATTGGCCAAAGAGGTAATGCCCCGGTTCCCTGATTAGGTTGCCGGACAACCGGGATCAGGCCGTCTTCGTCCGCAGGGGGCGGCTCACCCGGTGGAGGTATTTCAGCATTTCCCAATTGGAACCGGCAACCGAGGTCTCGTGGTAAGAGATCGACTGCTGTTGGCAGAAGTCCTTAACCAGCTCCCTCGCCTTGCCTAGGTTATTGCGGGGCATGCTGGGAAATAGGTGGTGCTCGATCTGGTAATTCAGCCCGCCGTAGACCAGGTCGGTCAAGGGATGAGGACGGACGTTTCTGGAGGTAATAATCTGACGCCTGAGAAAATCCAGGTCTGAATCCTTGGCCAGCACTGGCATCCCCTTGTGATTAGGGGCGAACGTGGCGCCCATGAAGAACCCGGCCACCGCTTGGTGGATGAGCAAGAACAAGGCCCCCTGCCACAATCCCAGCACCAGGTACAGGCCGACCAGGTACATGGCGGCATGGCTGAACAACAGGACCGGCTCAATGACCGGGTACTTGGCTTGGCCGCCGCGTATCAGGTAGCTGACTCCTCCGAACCTCAGACTCAACGACGACAGAAGCATTATCGGAAAAAACAAGAATGCCTGGTAGCGGATAATGGGCCACAACAGCCGGGGCTTGTTCAGCGCCTGGTCCTCGGTAAATGCTAAAACCGAGACTTCTATGTCGGCGTCCATTCCCATTTGATTGGGATTGGCGTGGTGGCGGTTGTGCTTGTCTACCCACCAGCTCAGGTCCATTGCGACCAGGAAGCTGACCAAAAGCCCGACCAATTCGTTATTGCGGGCCGACCTGGCTATTTGGTAGTGACCGGCATCATGGCCCAGGAAAGCGATCTGGGAAAACACGAACCCCAGGAAAACGGCGTTCAGAAGCTGAATTCCCAGATGGTCGATGGTGGCCAGGACGGTGAGGCTTGCCCCCAGCAAAACCAGGGCGGAAACAACCTTGAACGCGTAATAGCCGGTTTGTCTGTCCAGCAGGCCTTCGCGGCGGATCCGGCGCCGGAGTTCTTGAAATGCGTCGCTGTCGCCAGGGGCTTGGGGGGATTCGAAGGTGATCTGGCGGTGGAGAGAGTTGGGTTGGCGCCCGCCATCAGTGTCAATGCCGACGTTTAGGGGCGGCGGCTCTAAATCTGGTTTGGTTGTTACCGGTTCGGCCATAAAGGCATTACCTACTGGGTTAAGTTGTCCCGCCGCGGGAAAATGTCATGGGGTAACGGCAAGGCGACCGATTGCTCGGGAGAATTTATTGAGGGACGGGTCCGGAGCGCCAATAGAGAATTGCCGGGTCCTGGGAACCCTTACCAACACGGATTAGCCGCGCCGCCTGTTAAATGCTTTCCTCGGTCCGATTACGGGACCGACCCTTGGGCAGGATTCCCAATGGGAAACCCATTAACCGTTTCCTCGTACGGAAGCGGAATTACGGTAAGTCCTGGACGATGAGCCGGCCGTCTTCCACAGTCACCGGAGCGGAGTACATTTTGGCATCAGGCCCGTTGACGCAGATTCCTTCGGTGTACTCAAAGCGCCAGCCATGGTCCGGACACATAAAGCATGAGCCCCAGTCCATAACCTCGCCGCCGTGGTGCGGACAACTGGTTGACAGGAGTTGGTAGCCTTTATCGCTTCTCACCAAGTAATAAGGCTCTTTGTCCAACTCCAGGTAGGTGGGAAATTCGGTGAAATCGGTTTCAGCGCCCAGGTCCATGCAGATCAGCTCCCAGTATCAGATTTGGTGGGCTATTGGCTGTCATAGCAATTTCGATTGCGAACCGGGTTGTAAAAAGCAACTCCAGTATAGCCGTAAGCGTTTTCCATCTCAAGTTTGCGCGGCGGAAATCGGCGATCCAACAACTAAGCGCCGCCAAAGAACCGGCGTGGATTGTCCACCATCATCGTCTGGATGTCGGCATCGGAGGCGCCCAGCTCTTTCAGCCGGGGCAGCACTTTGCGAGTGATAAAGAGATAGCCATCGGGATTGAACCTGCGCCGTTCTTCCGCCTGTTCTTCGGTGACATTGGTGCTTGGAATTGAATGATCGTGGGACAGCATGATCTTGTGAGCGAACCCGGCGTCGAGCAGCTTTTTCAGGACCTCTGTCCGAACTTCCCAGTTGGGGGTGTCGCCCGTGCGCCCTCCCGGATAGCGGTCCAGCCCCAGCCAGACCCCCTTCCGCAACAGCCCCAGGAGGTAGTCCAGATTGGTATCGTCGTTGCTGTGACCTACGTACACCAGGTTCAGGTCGACCCCTTCTTCCTCCAGGATCCGGACCTGCTGGTCTCCCACGCGGTCCGGCGACCAGGTATGCGTTGATATGCGGGTCCCGGTCTGGTTGCAGGCACGGGCCGCCGCCCTGAGGATGACCTCCTGGGCCTCGGTAATGCCGCCCCGGTCGCTGGCCACCTTGATGATTCCCGCTTTGATTCCAGTGCCTTCGATTCCTTCTTTGATCTCACGTATGAAGAAAGGAGCCACCATGTCCGGCGCCGCCGCGGCGAAACTCCGAGGCACTGCCAGGTGGTTTCCGGTGCAGGCCACTATGTGTACGCCGCTCCTCCGCGAGACTTCCGCCAGGAGCCGGATATCCCGGCCCAAGTCGAAAGTGGTCACGTCTATGATGGTGCGTACGCCTTCATCGTAGGCCCCTTTCAGCTCCGCTGCACCGTCATCGGTGACCCGTTGGTGGTCGATAAATCCCGGATAAGTATGGCTCACTCCTGCAGCGCTGAGCAGGACGTGCTCGTGGCTGAGAGTGAATCCCAAGTCCGCAGGATCCACCGGTCCAAGTACCGTGTTGACTGGCGGCATATTGGTAACCTCCTGCCCGATTTGACATAATGTCGCCCCGCTTCGCGTCTCCGGAGCGGGACCGGTTAGTATAGGTCAGCATCCGTAGGGTTCTGCCGGAATCATTCTAACCTATGGGCTGGAAACCCGCGCGCCGCCCTGCTGGGTGGGATATCCGGTGACAGCAGCGGAAACCCAGTGTACATTGAAGCCGGTCGCACGGGACCGGCGCTCCGGTACACAACCAGGTTTGGAGGTAGGTGAATATGGCATTGGAGTTGGACAAGAGCAAGACGGCCCTTTTGGCTATGGACTTTGAGAACGACATTGTTCACGAAGAAGGCGCCCTTAAGGACTTTGGCTTGGCCCAAATGGTCAAGGAAAACGACATCTTGGCGAAAGTGAGTACAATGCTTGACGCGGCCAGAAGCGCCGGGGTCAAGGTGGTCTACGTGTCCGTCAAGTTCCGGCCGGGTCATCCGGAAGTGTCTCCGTACACGGGCCTTTTTCAGGCCGTGGTTGCAACCAACGCCTTGGTGGAAGGGACGTGGGGAGCGCAAATCCATGAGGCGGTCGCGCCTCGGGACGGCGAACCGGTGGTGACCAAGCGGGCCGTTAGCGCTTTTGCGGCTTCTGATTTGGAGAAGCTATTGAACGCATCCGGCATTTCAACTCTGTTGTTGTGCGGGGTGGCCACCAATTTTGTGGTGGAAGGGACGGCCCGGGAGGCGGCCGACCGGGGCTACAACGTGGTGGTGGTCGGCGATTGCTGCTCTTCAATGTCCCAGGAGGCCCACGATGCCGCTCTGAACACGGTGCTGCCGTTCCTGGCCACGATCACCACCTTGGACGAGGTGACTGCCGCCTTGCAGTAACAGAGGCTATTCCAGGCCGTACAGCCGGGCGCAATTGTCCCACAGGATTTTCTTTTTGGACGGGTCAGCAATTCCCGGCAGGTCTAGGAATTCCTCCACGGCGTGGGGAAACGCGGAATCCGGATGCGGGTAGTCGGTGGAAAAAACTACGTTGCCGTCTCCCAGTCGGTTAATCATGTCGGCCGCCGGGGCCTCATCGGCATCGATGGAGATGAAGCACTGTCGCTGGAAATAGACCGACGGCAGGTCCTGTAGTTGGACCTCATCCCCGCCGCCGAACTTTTCCCACTGGTCGTCCATCCGGTAGAGCCACCAGGGCAGCCAGCTGCAGTTGCCTTCTAAAAATGCGACTTTGAGATTGGGAAACCGCTCCAGCACTCCGCCCAGGATCATGCTGCCCGCGGCCATCATCAACTCTATGGGAAACACCGAGGTATGCAATAAGGTCCGGTAGTTGGGATGGCCTACCAACCGGGTTCCCACGTATTCGGTCGAGGCTGCCCCCGACGTACCATGGAAGCAGATTGGGACCCCCAGGTTTTGGACCTGTTCCCACAAAACATCGAAATCGGCATCATGGACCTGCTTGCCCGCCACCGGTGAGGGAAGCAGCACAACGCCCAAGGCTCCCAGGTCTTCAACCGCCCGCTTGGCTTCAACCGCGGCCAGACCGGCGTCGTGTTGGGGAACGATTGCCGTTGCTTTGAGGCGGGCGGGGTCCTCCGCACAGTAGTCGGCGACCCAGTTATTGAACGCCCGGCAAAGGGCCAGGGAGTAGGCGGGGTCCAACGAGTCGATGGAAACCACCATGCTGGCCGCGGTGCGGAACAGCACGGCCACGTCGATGCCCTCCGCGTCCATTGCCCGCAAAGACGATTGGGGATCGAAATTACGTTCCCAACCGTCGCGCATCAAATCCTGGGCCCGCAGATCGAGAAACTCGTTGGCTCGGAGCGTCTGTTGGTCGCCGATCCACGGCGGGACCGGCTGTCCCTCCACCACCCACCCGGCGTAATGCCCGGGGCGGTCATGGGATGCCACCGGCTCGCGGGAACGGAATTGTGGGTCCAGGTAATTGCGGTACAGGTCTGGAGGCTCCATCAGGTGAAGGTCGCTGTCCATGACCCGAAATCCATTTTTCGCCATAGTTCGATTGCCCCACCCGATAACAATAACCGGTGCGTCCGGGATAAAGATGTCAATTGTGGCCCGTCGAGGGTGATGCCGGAAGCTGGCTACCGGCCCGGCCGACCTACTTCTGCGGCTCCAGGACCACCTTTAGCGACTCGGAGGCCTGCGCGGTTAGCTGAAAGCCCAGACCGGCTTGGTCCAGCCCGAGGCGGTGGGTGATCATATCCCCTACCTGGACCCTTCCGGCGGCGATCATCTCCATAGCGGTGGCCAGGTCGGCGGGTGCGCCGGCATAGGTTGTAGTCAAGGTAGCGTCATTGCGGAAAAACACGTCGTTTATTGGCACCGAAACCGAAACACCCGGCTCGGTGGGAGCGAAGAAGAGCACGGTGCCGCCTCTTTCGACCGAATTAAGCGCTTGCTCCAATGCCGCGGGGGCGCCGGTGGAGACAATAACCACGTCGGCCAGTCGCCCGTCGTTGGATTCACGCAGACGAGCGGGAACGTCTTCGGTAGCGGAGAAGGCCACATCCGCTCCCAGGCGCCTGGCGGCGGCCATGCGGTACTCCACCATGTCGGTGGCAATAATCCTGCCCGCCCCCAGGGCCCGCGCCAGGTTGACGTGCAACAACCCTGCCAGGCCGCTGCCCAGGACCAGCACGCTTTGACCCGGCTGCAGGTTGGCCCGCCGCTGTCCCCGGTAGACGCAGGCCAACGGCTCGGTAAACGAAGCCTCCGCAAAGCCGACTCCGGCGGGAATCCTAACCAGTCCGCGGTCAACGTTAATCTCCGGGACTCGTAGAAACTCGGAAAATCCGCCGGGGTCAAAATTGGTCAGCCGAAGGGTGTCGCAGACGGTGTGCCGCCCGCTCAAACAGTACCGGCAGGCGTTGCAAGGGACGTGATGCGTAACCACCACCGGGTCACCTTCACGGTACCGCTCCACGTTGCTTCCCACTCGGGCCACCACCCCGGCCACCTCGTGTCCCAGCACCGTCGGAGCGCGTTGGATGCGGTACCACTCCATAACGTCGCTGCCGCACAGTCCGCTGGCCTCCACCCGGACCAGCAATTCGTCCGGTCCAATGTCCGGCACCGGCATTTCTTCCAACCGGACGTCCTGATTGTTGTAGTACATTGCTACGCGCATGATTGTGTCCTCGAATTGCTTAAGGGCTGTTATTCACGGGCATGATTTGAGTGGGCTGTGATTCCGGCTCACGCGCCAGAGGTAGCTACCTACTCCCGCCGCCGCCAGACCTCATAGTTTTCCTGCATGTATTGCAGGTGCTCCGGCACGTGCCGCTCATAGATGTCCAGCCAATCGTCCAGGGTCATGTCCCCATTCTCCGGGTGGTAGGCCGTGTTCGACCACGCAGTTTCCGGCAGGGACTTGATGAGCTCGGAATTTTGGCGGCGCAGCCACTTGAACAGATCTAGGGCTCCCTCAACGCTTTGCCCATGATAATTCAACGACGATGCCCATTGGTTTTCGTCGTAGGCCATCAGTGACTGTCCGGGCTCCGCAATCAGCCGGCGGCATCGAATGTAGCTGTTGGCTTCGCTGTCGGTGATATGGATGAGGTGCTCGTGGATGCTCCAGCAACCGTGCTCGTCCCGGAATTGCCACATCTCCTGCGGGAACTTGCCCACGGCGTCAACAAGCTCTTCGTAAGCGTTCCCGTAGGATTCGATTTTCTGCATTCGCAGTTCCGGTGTCATCCGCCATTTTCTCCGCGATATAGAATGGGTCACCATGAGCGGTGGTTGGCCGGCGCCAGTTTGGTGGGCGGCTGTGTACTTTAAGTAGTGACCGCTGCCAGACCCAACTCTTCGGCCTTCACGTTGTCGTAAATCGCCTGGGCATCGGCCACTGACCCGTTCTCGTGGACGATGTGGCGCAGTGCCCGGATCATCGGGACCGGGTAGTCGCTCTGCCAGACGTTCCGGCCTAGGTTGATGCCTATGGAGCCGTTTTGGATTCCGTCGTGAACGAACTCCAAGACTTCCAACTCGGTATCGGCCTGGGGGCCGCCGGCCATGATTACCGGAACCGGGCAGCCCGTGACCACCTTGTCAAATCCGTCGGCGCACCAGTAGGTTTTCACGACTCGGGCGCCAAGCTCAGCGGCGATGCGGCAACACAGGGCCAGGTACCGGGACTCCCGCTGCTCCAGTTCCCGCCCCACGGCCGTAACCGCCATCACCGGTATGCCGTACCGTTCCCCTTCGTCCACCAGCTTACCCAGGTTGAGCAGGGACTGTTTTTCGTATTCGCTGCCAACGAATATGGAGATGCCAACCGCGGAGGCGTTCAACCGGATGGCCTCTTCCATGGAAGTGGTTATGCCTTCGTCGGACAGGTCGTGGCCCACCATGCTGGTCCCGCCGGAAACCCGGAGCACAATCGGTTTGGTTCTGGCCGGGTCGACCGCAGAGCGGAGGACTCCCCTGGTGACGAACAGGGCGTCGGAATAAGGAAGCAGGGGCTCAATGGTTTTTCCCGGTTGCTCCAGTTTCCGGGTCGGGCCTTGAAAATACCCATGGTCTATGGGCAGGAACATGCAACGCCCGTTGGACTGGATTAGCTGCGCCATCCGGTTTTCCATTCCCCAATCCATTAACTGCCTCCCAAGCCTGTTTTGGCTTCTCTCATAAGTTAAGTTGCAACGTGTGCGTAGGGCCTTACCATCCCAGTGACTGCCTGATCAGAATGACGGTTATGCGGCCGGGCACGCCTTCCCGTTCGCAGATCATGAGCTTACCGATTGGAGCGGGGTTCCGTCCCTGGTCAACCAACCAGGCGTCGTGGCGTTCCACGGTGTATCCCCGGACCCGGGCGATGGCTTCCTCCAACGTCGAGCAAATTTTCTGGACGCCAACCACCCAAATCACGTGGGCGGCATTGAAAGCATAGGCCGGAATCTGGCTTCCCGATCCGCTGGCTACAACCACTTCCCCCGATTCGGCTATGGCCTGAACACTGCCGATAAAGTAGTCGGCCAGGCTGGCGTTGCGTCGTATGTCCCGCTGCTTCTGCGGGTCCGATTCTGCGGCCAGGTCGTCGTGATAGTTGCGAAAACGAGGATTGTGGGACACGTATGCGGAGAAGCCAATATCGTCGAGCGTCTCCGAAGTATTGTTGTAAATTTCGGCGCCCTCGGGCAGCATTTCTTTGAGGACGGCCAGGGCGTCCGAGCCACTGTCCAGAACCAAGGCGTCCATGTTCCTGGCCTTCAGGGCCTCGATGGTGCGTTGGACTGCGGCCTCATCGGTCAGGCTCGGGGAGCTTCCTGGGGTCCCGCTTTGGGTCATCGATAATTCTCCTGGAGGAAAGCGGTCAGCTAGACCCCGACGTGGATCTTATGAGCCGGACGCCCAACGCTGGGCCCGGTCGGTGGCGGCTCTGCTGTCATTGATCCACTCAACCGTGGGCATGGCAAGTCGGACATTTCTTGAAAACGGTAGCAGTTTAGCAAAGGGCATTGGTGTATTCAATCGGAGGCACGGCATGTGGGTGTCTTCCAGCGTTTTCAAGTTGTGGCTAGATTCCGCGGCGCAGGTATGAAATTAGCTATTTCATTGAAGGGACTCAGGTGGACAAATGAAACACCCTGCGTCCAATAGTATAATTGGGGATCTCAAGCCTCAGTTCCCAGCTTGACCCCCGATCCCAGAGCCTCCAGGAGAATCAGCATGGTCCTGCCTTCGGCATCCAAAGGCACATCCGAACAGCTTCAAGAGTTCTACGAGGAATTGTTGCCCCACAGCCTGGGCGCCCTGTGGACGGTGCAGGAACAGGCCCTGACCAGCGAACCCCGGAGCAAGGCAGTACCCTATCTGTGGCAGTGGAGGGAACTCCAGGCCAAGGCGTTGCAGGCCGGCGAACTTGTCGGCACCCAGGAGGCCGAGCGGCGGGTCCTGATGCTTCTCAATCCCGGCCTGGCGGGGCGGATAGCCACCACCAACAGCCTGTTTTCCGGCCTTCAGATCGTAATGCCGGGGGAGGCCGCCCGGTCGCACCGCCACACACCGGCGGCCCTGCGGTTTGTGATTCAAAGCCAGGGGGGCTATACCACCGTGGAGGGCGAGAAGATACCCATGCTTCCCGGTGACTTGGTGCTCACCCCCAATTGGAACTGGCACGACCACGCCAACGACACCGGTGAACCCATGATCTGGCTGGACGGCTTGGACCTGCCCTTGGTCCACCTGCTGGAGTCGGTGTTTTACGAGCCATTCCCGGAAGATGCGCAGCCGGTGACCCGGCCCGCGGATGAAACCCTGAAGCTCTACGGCAATGGGGGGCTTACCCCAGGTTGGCAGACACCCGAAGGAGCCAATTCGCCTCTGATGCACTACCCGTGGGAGCAAGCCCGCAACGCCCTGCTGCGCTTGGCCCCGGACACCGACGGCAGCCCCCACGACGGGGTTATCCTGGAATACACCAATCCAGTGACCGGGGGGCCGGTGATGCCCACCATCGCCTGTCACGTCCAGCTACTGAGGCCGGGACAACGCACCAGGGCCCACCGCCACACATCCAGCGTCATTTACCACGTTGTGGAGGGGCATGGTGAATCAATTGTGGACAGCCGAATCATGGATTGGGAGACCAAGGATGTTTTCTGCGTCCCCGGCTGGGCCCACCACGAACATGCCAACACGTCGTCCACCGAACCGGCATTGCTATTCAGTTTTACCGACCAGCCGGTCCTGCGCTCCCTCAACCTGCTGAGGGAACAGGAGCATCCCCAAGGACAACAGGCCGCCGGCTGACCGGCAAATGCAGAGCGGGCGCGAGAGCAGCAAAGGGATTATCCAGACAACGCCTGATTTTTGCTCTCGGTCAACCTGCACACCTTAGCGCAACCAATTCAGAACCCAAGACATCCAACATGGCCGAAACCGAGGACGGGGATCCGTAAGAAACAATCCTGTCTGAGACTGGCGCTTCACGAACCACTGCCACACTCGTGGCGGCTCCGTTTGAAAAACCCACACCGGATATTACCTTGAGTTGGGCACTCCACCGAGGCCGCGACTGCGTCACCCGTTGGTGCTGTACAGGCGTAGGGCCTGTGACCTGAGTTCCTCCCTGAAATCCGGGTGGGCAATGGATATAAGCTCCCCTACCCTCTGGCGGATCGTCTTGCCCCTCAGGTGGGCGATGCCATGTTCCGTCACTACGTAGTCAACCAATGTTCTGGGAACCGTGACCACGCCGCCCTCGGGCAGGGCCGGGACAATGCGGGACATCCTCTGCCCGTTCACCATCGAACTGGAGGGAAGCACGGTGATGGAGCGTCCGCCTTTGGAGTAGTTGGCGGCAATGGCAAACGCGGTCTGCCCGCCCACGCCGGTCCATACGCTCGAGCCAATTCCTTCCGAAGCGACCTGGCCGGTCAGGTCCACCTGAAGGGCGTTATTGATCGCCACCAGGTTGTCGTGTCGGACCAGCATACGAACGTCGTCCACGTAACCGAAGTCGTACAGCTCAAAAGCGGGGTGGCCGTCGATCTGGCTCAACTCATCCGGGGGAACAATTAGGAAACTGGCCACGACTTTGCCGGCGTGAAAGTTCTTGTATTTGCCGGTAATCACGCCCTGTTCCACGAGGGCGGGTATGCCCGTGGTCACCAATTCAGCCTGGATACCCAGGTCGTTTTTGTCCCCCAGGTACAAGCCCATCAGCGAAGATATGGTGCCGATGCCTATTTGCACCGTGTCCCGGTCGTTCACCAACTCGGTGGCTACCAGGGTGCAAACCACCTCGGCCACCAGGGTCTCTTCATCGCTGAGCGGCGAAACCGGCAGGGTGCCGGTGCTTTGTTCTGCTTCGCACATCCGGTCGATCTGGGAGATATGGATGTAGTTTTCTCCCCCGGTCCGGATGAATCCTTCATGTACTTCCGCGATGACGGTCTTGGCGACCTGGCAGATGCGGCGCGAGAAGAAGACGCCGGGGCCGAAGCTGCAATATCCGTGGTGGTCCGGAGGCGATACCGCCACCAGGAAAACGTCGGGTTCCTGCAGCACCCCCGGCGGAATTTCGTCCTCCATCCAGCGGGCGTTGGGACTGTAGTGTACCTCTCCGCTGTTGACCATCTCCCGGTCGACGCCGGTGGCATAGAGGTCATGCAATTCGAACATTAACTCTTCACCCGGCGCTTTCCAGGAGAAGAAGGGAGCGAAGTGGTCCAGGTGCAGCCCCTTCAATTCATGCCGCCGATCAAAGAGGGCCCGGCAAAGCGTAAAGGGCGTTACGTTGATTGGCGCCGACATTACTTTGTCACTGGGGCGAATCACGCTGACTGCCTCCTTGGGGCTCATCAGCTTGTCTCCGGCCATGTCACGCCAGTTCATACGCCACCTCCGGGGGAAGACTGGGACTACTCCCGCCTTGGGTCATTATATTCGGACTGCGCCGGGGAATGAATTGTTGCCACACCACGGCTTGACTTTCAAACCGGATGTTTGCCGCCTGGATGGATGGAACCGGGGAAATCTTCTGTTTTCGACAGTCACACACTATACTGGTGGCCCGGCGTCCCCACGAGTGGCCGGACTGCGGCAAACCGGTCCAATGGTCGGGGCAATTGCCGATCAGCAATAGCGAGCCGTTTAACCAACATAAGGCAGCAATCAAACCGGAGCGAAAGAAAACATGCAAAACAACCCGCCGCCACTATTGCCCCGGCAGTTTGGCCCCCTGCAAGGAGTGCGAATCCTGTCTACCGGGACCATAATCGCCCAGCCGTTTGCCGCCGCCATGGCCGCCGAGATGGGCGCTGAGGTGATCCAGATTGAACGGACTGGACCCGGCGACGCCGTGTGGCGCAACCTGGAGTTCCCTATTCCCGCCGCAGACGGTTCAACCGTCGCCGCGGGTTGGGTGCAAAACCGCCGCAATAGCTTTCACACCACTCTCAACCTGTCAACGCCCCGGGGAAAGGACCTTTTCCTGGAGCTAATCCCCCACATCGACATTTGGATGGAGAGCTCCATCCCCGGCACCTACGCCAAATGGGGGTTGGACGATGAAACGGTGATGAAGGCCAATCCGAAGCTGGTGATTTGCCACGTGTCGGGCTACGGCCAGTTCGGACACCCGGACTACCTGTCAAGGGCGTCCTACGATTTCATCGGCCAGGCTTTCGGAGGGTTGATGAATCTGACCGGTTTCCCCGACCCCGACCCGCCGGTACGCGCCGCCCCGTGGACCGGCGACTTCATCACGGCCCTGTTCTGCCTGTGGTCCTCTCTCGCCGGGTATATCCACGCTCAGAAGACCGGCAAGGGCCAAACCATCGACCTTGCCCAGTACGAGGCCGTCCACCAAATTCTGGCGGGCACAATGGTTGCCTACCACGAGCTGGGGCTGGTCCGGGAGCGGTCGGGGAACGCCGCCGGGTTGGTGCAACCCTATGATTCATTCCAGACCAGCGATGGCTGGGTGGTCATTGCCGCCGTGGGCACAACCTACGAGCGGGTCTGCCGGCTGTTGGACTTGGACCCTACCGAGGACAGGTGGCGGATAGCCTACACGGAAACCGACTCGCCGGAAGGGATTGAGTTTGACGCGATTCTCCGGGGTTGGGTCATGGAGCGGACATCGCAGGAGGTGGTGGAAATATTAAACGCCAACCAGATTGGCTGCTGCCCCATCATGACCCCCAAGGATATTGCTGAAGACCCGCATTACCAGGCACGGCGTGTGCATATCGAATGGGATGATGTGAGCCTTGGCCGTAAGGTCAAAGGCACGGGTATCACGCCCAGATTTTCGGAGACCCCCGGGGAGATTTGGCGGGGTTCGGTGCCCTTGGGGTATGACAATGCCCTGGTCTACCAACGGTTCTTGGGGCTTTCCGACGAGGAATTGACCCAACTTGAAACCGATGGGGTTGTCTGATGAATTTCCATCTTTTCATGCTCCCTACCATTGGCCGCCGCCAGGAGTTGGAGCAGGGCATGGCCGGCACCCGTGAAGACCTGTACCAACGCATGTTGACGGAAATAGGGGAGCAGGCCCAGTTTGCCGACCAGTTGGGTTATTACGGTTTGGGCTTCACCGAGCACCACTTTCACATCGAGGGTTTCGAACTTTCCACCAATCCTGTGCTTCTCGATGCCTTTGTTGGCTTAAAGACCACCCGGCTCAAAGTGGGGCAGTTGGCCCTGGTTTTGCCGGCGCACCACCCGCTGCGAGTTGCCGAGGACGTGGCCATGCTGGACCACATCACGGGGGGCCGGGCCTACGTGGGTTTCGCCCGTGGTTATCAGGACCGGTGGGTAAATACCCTGGCCCAGGGTGAGGGCGTGGGCGCTACGCTTTCCGACAAGTCTGAGGTCGATATCCGCAACCGGCAAGCGTTTGAAGAGGCGTGGGAAATCATCAAGCTGGCCTGGACCAAGGACACGTTCTCCTATGATGGCCAGTTTTGGAAGGTGCCCCCGCCCGGAACAACCTGGAATATGCCCGCCACGCAGAATTGGGGCCGGGGAGTGCAGCCCGGAGGAGCGCTAACGGAACTGGGAATCACTCCGAAACCCCTTCAAAAACCTCATCCGCCGGTCTACTCACCCTTCACCTTCAGCGCCACTACGTCCCGTTTCTGGGCTCGTGAAGGCGGCACGCCGGTTCTCATTGGCGATGACGTCGAATTCTGTCAGACCCTCTTCCGCGTGTACCAGGAAGAGGCCCGGAAGGCAGGCCGCGACCTGGAATTCGGCCAGGGCATGGCCATGGGGGGAGCGCTGTGTCTGGGTGAGACGCCGGAGCAGGCGAGAGAGATGAGGGAACAGTTCGACTGGCTATTCCAGTCCTGGTTCGTTCCCTTTGGCTTTCCTCCGGGGTTGGTGTTTCAAGGCACCCCCGACCAGGTAACCCGGCAAATCAGGGAACTACACGACGTCCTGCATTTCCCCGAACTGTTTCTCTGGTTGAACACCGGGCTATTTGAGCACAGTGTCATGATGCGCCAGCTGGAGTTGTTTGCCACCAGGGTGATGCCGAATTTCGACTAACCCTGCGGGACGCATCTCAACGCCCCGGTCTTTTTTCATTACTTGATGGCTTCGGACAGCCCAGGTATGTGCTCCGCCCCGGCGGGGACGGTGATGGACGAACCTTCAAAATCACTGCCCACCGGTTCATGCCTACCGCCCAAACATCCGGCCAGGAACGCCTCGGTGACGGCGAAGAAGGATAGGTTGTTCTCGGGCCGGGCGAAGCCGTGCCCTTCATCGGGGTACAGCGCGTAGGTTACCGGAATGTTCTTGTCCTGCATCGCCTGGACAATTTGTTCCGACTCAGCCTGTTTGACCCGGGGGTCGTTGGCGCCCTGACCGATAAGCAGCGGCTTGCTGATCCGATCGACGTGGGTCAGCGGGGACCTCTCGGTCAAAAACGCCCGGCCCTCCTCGGTGCGGTGGTCGCCGACTCTATTGGCCCATAGTTCGACCTGCGGCTCCCAATACGGCGGTATGGTGTTCAGCAGGGTCACCAGGTTGGACGGGCCGACTATGTCCACTCCGCAGGCAAAGGTATCGGGCGTGAACGTCAAACCCGCCAGGGTTGCGTAACCGCCGTAGCTACCGCCCAGGATCGCAACCCGTTGGGGGTCTGCAATATTTTGGTCTATTGCCCACTGCACGGCGTCAACCAGGTCGTCGTGCATCTTTCCGGCCCATTCCAGGTTGGCGGCGTTGACGAAATTCTTGCCGAACCCGGTTGAGCCACGGAAATTGACGCTCAGGACCGCGTATCCCCTATTGGCGAGCAACTGGTAAACCGGGTTGTATCCCCAATTGTCCCGAGCCCACGGGCCACCGTGGACTAGCAGGGCCATCGGCAGCGGGCTGGCCGGATGCCCCGGGCTGTCCCGGTCGCTATCCAGGGGAAGCATGTAGTAGCTCACAAGGTCCAGCCCGTCCCGGGACTTGATGACCGCCGGATGCACCTTGGCCAACGGCAGGCCCTCCAATGCTTCCCGGTTGCTAAACAAGAACTGGGCTCGCTTCCTAGCCCGGTCGTAACGATAGTAGCGGACCGGGCCGTCGTCCAGCAGATAAGCTGCTATCCAGTAATCATCATCCAGGGTGCGGCTTATCACCTCAATCTCGCCATCGGCGACCGTTCCCAGGTATTCCAGGTCGGCGGAAATGGAATCGTCGAGGATTCGCCACTCCTTGCGCTGGTGAGAGAAGGCGGCGGCCTGGGGGGTCTTTTCCGTGGGGTGCAGCATCGTGTCGCTGACATCCGACCGAGCGTCTTCAGCAATTACCGTTTGTTCTTGGGTATCCAGATTGATTGTGGTCAGGGCGGATGTGTCCCGTCCTCTGCTGTCGATCATGTACAGGGTGCGGCCTACCCGGTCGAGCCCGATGGGAGCGGTGTTCAGGCTGTCCTCCATTGCAATCCTGGCAAACGGCTCCCAGCCGCCGTCTTCGGCCTTGCTCAACAATTCGTTGCCCCCGTCGGGTGTTGGACGCACGGCGAAACGGACGTTGAAATCCTCGTCCGTAATGAAGTCGACGAACTGGTCGTTCTCCTGCACCAGTTGCCTTTCCCCCGTGGAGATGTTCACCCGGTATATTTCGTGGAACTGGGGATTGCGGGCATTCAGCAGCACCAGCGCCTCTTCGGGGTACTTGGGGCTCACCTCCTGCACCCGGGCTTGCACTCCCTCCAGCGGAGTCATGTCCAGAGTGTCCCCGGTGGTCAAATCGACGTGGTACAAATGCCAGTTTTCGTCGCCGTCGCGGTCCTGGATATAACCGATATGGTTGTTGGTGTAAGCCCACCCATAGAACCGAATCCCCCGATCTTTGTCCGTAGTAACCGGCTTGGCAGCGGCCGGGTCGTCCGCCGGCCCGACCCAAACGTTGAGAACGCCATCCACCGGGGCCAGATAGCTGAGGAAACGACCGTCGGGGCTGAGTTGGGGCGAGGCCTTGTCTGGGTTGCCGAAAAGGAGCTTACGGGGGATGATCTGGGTTACCATGGGTCTGGCCCTCCGGTGCGTGCATATTTGGTTGGACTCCAGCTGCTATTCAATCCAGCCTTCAGCCTGATCTGGGGCCCGGGGTATCCCGGACTCGATGGGCAGGGTCATTATAGGTCAATATCCAAACGAATTAAGAATAACGGTTGCACAACTCTGAGAGAGTGTTCCTAAAGCCCGGGATAGTCACGAAAATCAACGACGAAAAAGGGGCCGTAACATGCGCTTGGCAGGCAAAGTTGCCTTGATATCCGGAGCCGCGGCCGGAGTTCAGGGCGAATTGATGGGATTCGGGGGCGCTGCGGCCCGACTGTTTGCCCAGGAAGGCGCCAAGGTGGTGCTGACTGACATTCGGGACGAGCAAGGGCAACGCACGGCTAAGGAGATCAGCGAGTCTGGCGGTGAGGCCATCTACCTCCACCTGGACGTTACCAGAGAGGCGGAATGGGTCAGTGTAGTGGAAGCCGCGGTGTCTCGTTTCGGCAGGTTGGACATCCTGGTGAACAACGCCGGCAGCGGCGCCCGCTATCGCGTTGAAGACACCTCCGAAGAGGACTGGGACGGGCAGATGAACGTGCACGCCAAGGGAGTCTTCCTGGGGACCAAGCACGCAATTCCCCAGTTGCGAAAGGTGGGCGGAGGCTCAATCATCAACGTCTCTTCAATCTACGGGCTGGTTGGGAGCGAGACTTCCACTGCCTACCATGCCGCCAAGGGGGCCATTCGCCTGTTCACCAAGTCCGCGGCAATCCAATACGCCAATGAAAACATCCGGGTGAATTCGGTACATCCTGGGTACGCCCATACACCTCTCACCGACAGGGGATATCAAGACCCGGAGTACTTCGAGAATATCAGGTCGCGGATACCGATGGGTCGAGTGGGAAACGCCTACGACATTGCCTACGGAATGCTGTACCTGGCCTCCGACGAGTCCTCTTTCGTCACCGGGTCGGAATTGGTCATCGACGGGGGAACCACGGCCCAATGACCTCGGCGGCTGGCGTAGCCCGTAGCCATTACCGGGGAGCGCAGGCGCGAATCACGTCCATTGCCCGCTCCTTGGCCCCCGGCCCCGAAACCCGGGGGGACACTATGGGCAGGGAGATTCCGGCTTCTCGGTATTCCTCAAGGCGTTCCCGGCATTGCTCCGGCGTACCCACTACCCCCAACTTCTGGATTAGTGGGGCGGGGACCAAGGCCATCGCTTCCTGTTGGCGACCGGCCTGCCACTCGCGCCTGACAGTTTCCAACTCCTCCTCGTATCCCGCCAGGGCCATCAACCGCCGGTACCTGGGAAACCTTCCGGCGTAACCGGCAATCACCGGTCTGAAAGAGTCAATCATCTGCTCCACCTCAGCCGCGTTTCCCGCCGGGCCGCAGGAGATAAGGGACGCTACCTCCACTTGAGAAGGGTCTTTTCCCGCCCTTTCGGCGCCCGCCGCCACGTGCCGGGCGGCGGTCCTGGCATGGTCCAGGGTACACCAGGTTAGCAGGGCTCCCTGGGCGATTTCGCCGGTGGTTTCCAGCATCTTGGGAAATACGGCCGCAACGTAGACGGGAATCTCCGGGCGGTAAGGTTTAAACCAAAGGTCAAAGTTTTCGATATTGATTACTTCGCCCTGGTAGGAGACCTGGCCGTCCCGGAGCAGCGCCCGCACCACGTCCACCGTCTCCCGCAACCGGGGCACCGCGTTGGCAAACACCATCCCATGCTCCGGCTCCACCTGCACCTTGTGGCTTGAACCCACTCCCAGGACAAATCGGCCCTTGGAGAAATAGTCCACGCAGGCTGCAGCCATTCCTATGGTAGGAGCGCTCCGCACGAAGACGCTCGTTATGCTGGTGCCAAGGCGTATCCTCTCAGTGGCCACCGCGCAGGCGGTGAGCACACTGAACTGGTCGCCGCCGTGGCCTTCCGCCATCCAGGCCGACTCGTAGCCCAACTCCTCTGCCAGCTTTACACATTCCACAACTTCATTGGGCGCCAGGCCCGCTGTGACCGCTACTCCCAATCTCTCCATGGCAAACAACTCCTTGCGCGGCCTTCATTCGCGCCCGTTGAATCGGGGCTTCTGAAGATTCAGGACCGGCGAGTCTGGAAACCCGCTTCGGTTTCCTGCTTCTCATCTATTTGATACTCTATCAGAAATGCCAGGCAGAAACGCCAGGCCAAGGCGTAGGGACACTGAAGCTGGTGTTATCCAGTCGCCGGGGTCGCAGGACCGAACCGCTGCGTCCTTCACTGGCAAGCCAACGGACGAAAATCTCGACTGGAGCGGTCAAGGGGGACGATGCGTGACCACCGAAAAGTGGAACCTGAAGGGCGGCTACTTTGAAAATTGCAATTGCCAGATTTTGTGCCCCTGCGTGGTGCCGGGACCACCCTTGGAACCGACCGAGGGTCATTGCGACGTTGGGTTCGCTTTCCACGTGGACCAGGGCGATTACAACGACGTTTCCCTGGACGGGCTCAACTTTGTCATAGCGGCCCACACTCCCGGAATCATGGGACACGGCGGTTGGACCACGGCGTTCTACGTCGACGAGCGGGCCAACGACGATCAGCGGCGGGCCCTGGGAAGAATTCTTTCGGGCGAAATTGGGGGGCCTATGGCCGCCTGGATGAGCCTGACCGCTAATATGCTGGGAATCACATACGCGGCGATCGACTATCAGGAGGAAGGCATGGACCGCCGGGCCTCGATACCCGGTGTCATGGACTTCCACGTCCGGGGAATCCGCGCCGGCCGCCGCCGCCGGTCGCCTCTCCGGCTGACCAACACCGGCCACCCGGTGAGCGCCACCCTGGCGTTGGCCCGGGGTATCGACAGCACCTACACCGATCACGGCATGGAGTGGGACAATACCGGGCGAAACGCCCACTACGCCAAATTTAGTTGGTCCTGGCCCTGAGCAGTGTTGGACCGCTCCGGATTAGGTATTAGGGCAGGGCCTTTTCATTCTCTCCAGTCATTCTCGCCGCAGCGGGAATCCAGAGCCCTGGTCATGCTCCAAGACGGTTATGCCAACCAAGACGCACCGGGTGGACAGGTCACCATCCCACCTGGACCATTCCTGCAGACCCGCATCAGGTTGAATGACAAAAAGGGCTCTGGATTCCCGTTGCGGCGAGAATGACGATGGGACGCGGTGGGGCGGCGGTGCGTAGGGTGCCGGGGGGTGCGGCGGGAATGACGGCTGACAATGAAAAGACCCTGGGTATTAGGGGCAGTCCCGTTGTGACAACCCCTAGCCGGCAGGAAACCGCGCCGTCAGAATGTCGATTATCAAGCGGGCCGCAACCTGCGCGGTGATCTCCGAGGAATCGTAGGGTGGAGCCACTTCCACCATGTCGAATCCAACCAGATTGTTCCTGGCCACCAACTCCCCCAAACACTCGCTCAGGTCCTGGTAGCCGAGTCCGCCGACCTCCGGTGTTCCGGTCCCCGGCGCCTGGCTGGGATCCATGACGTCAATATCAAAAGTGATGTACAGGTTCTCACCCCTGGGAATCAGGTCGACCACGGCCCGCGGGCCCAACCGGCGGAAATGCCCGGTGGTGATTATCAGGTTGCCGTCTGCCTGTGACTCTTCATATGGCTTACGGCGGGCCCGGCGAATGCCCACCGAGGTAATGTGATTGACAAAGGGCAACTCGCGGCAGCGGCGGATGGGACTGCCATGTGTGTGGAACACCCCCTGAACGTCATGGCTGTAGTCCATATGGGCGTCGAAATGGACCAGGTTCAGCGGGGAGAACGTGCTCAAGCCCCGGACCGCCGGGAAAGTGATTGCGTGGTCGCCGCCCACAATCACGGGAAGTGCGCCCCGGGCAGCGACTTTCTCGACGGCTTGGCTGAGTTTGTCAAAGTTGCTGGTTACGTCCGAGGGGACTACGGTGATATTTCCGCAGTCGGCCATGGTCACACCCTTCAACAACTCGCCGCCGGCGTCGATGTCAAAGAAACCCTCGGCCGAGGCCTGTGCTCCCAGGGGGTCGGAGTAGGAATATGCCCTGGGGGCGTCCCGGATGGCGTCGGGCCCGAACCGGGCCCCCGGCCTGCCGAAGGTGCCCTGATCGAAGGGCACTCCGATGAAGGCCACCTGGGCATCCAAATGGTCCAGGTCATCGCATAACGGAGCTTTGAAGAAACTCCGGGGTTGTGCCCGGATTATGGGCCACTGGCCCTGGTCGCCGGTGCTGGGAGTCGCCATGCTGTTTATCCGTCGGGGTGGATGATTAGGAGCGGCAAATGTGCTCTGATGACGATGATACAACTCGGAACCGCGCTGCGCTATCCAGACGCCCGCCTCGCCGTTCCGGCAGTTTGAGTTGGTGCGCCTGCCGCAGGTTTGTATAATTGCTGGGATGGAGAAGAGAACGTTCGGAAATTGATGCTAAGATTTCTCAGAGGGACGGAGGTAAACCATGAAGTATGACGTTATCGTGGTGGGGGGCGGCTCCGCCGGTTGCACCATAGCCAGCCGCCTGTCGGAAGACCCGGGGCGTTCGGTGTTGCTCCTGGAGGCCGGCCCGGACTACCCGGACTTTGAGCAATTGCCGGAGGACCTTAAGCAAGGCAACAATGTGTGGCTGTCGGCCTACGGTCCCCACAACTGGGGATACACGGCCCAACTAACGCCGGAGCAGACCGAACTGATCATCCCCAGGGGAAAGGCCACCGGCGGCTCCAGCGCGGTGAACGGTCAGGTGCTGTTCCGGGGTATCCCCGAGGACTACGACCGTTGGGCGGAGTGGGGCAACGACGAATGGGGGTTCACCAAGGTGCTGCCGTACTTCAACAAGTTGGAGACCGACCTGGACTTCGGCGGCGGCGACTTCCACGGCTCAGAAGGGCCGGTGCCGGTGCGCCGTTCGCCCCGCAGCGAGTGGATGCCCCATGCCCTAGCGTTCGAGCAGGCCTGTGTCGCCGAGGGCTATCCCATCGACGAGGACCAGAACCATCCCGAGTCCACCGGCGTTTCGCCCCGGGCGCGCAACACCATCAACGGGGTCCGGATGAGCATGGCCTTGACCTACTTGGACCTGGCCCGCCACCGCCTGAACCTGACCGTCAGGGGCGGCGTCACAGCGCGGCGTATCCTGTTCCAAGGAAAGCGGGCCGTGGGGGTTGAAGCCGAAAGCGGCGGCGAGGTCTTCACGGTTGAGGCCGACCAGGTTGTAGTAAGCAGTGGGGCAATTGCCTCGCCCCAGCTTCTGTTGCTCTCCGGCGTGGGGCCGGCGGAGCATCTCAGGAGCATCGGCATCGAGGTGGTTCAGGACCTGCCTGGCGTAGGCCAGAACCTGCGCGACCACCCGGCTGCCTCGGCCATCTACTACGCCACGGGGGAGAAGCCCGACGTGCAAGCCCCCGTGATTCAAGTGGGGCTGCGTTATACAGTTGAGGGATCGGACCTTCGCAACGACATGCAACTGAGCCCCATGCTAATGACCAGCGAGCACCGCCCGGCCCACGTGGCCATCGACGAGGACCGGAACTACATCGGCATCAGCGCCAGCTTGCAGTTGGCCTTGGGGAAGGGCGAGTTGACACTGCAGTCGACCGACCCCCACGTACAGCCCCTGCTGAATTACAACTACTATCAGGAGGAAGAAGACCTGCGGCGCATGAGGGAGGCAATACGTCTCGGCATCCGCATGGCCGGTCAACCCGGTTTCTCTGAAATTCTGCTTGAGCGGATTATGCCGACCGACGAGGAGTTGGAGTCGGATGAGGCGCTGAACGACTGGCTCAGGCGCAACTCGGGCACGTCTCACCACGTGTCCGGCACCTGCAAGATGGGCCCCGACTCCGACCCGATGGCGGTGGTTGACCAGTTCTTAAAGGTAAAAGGACTGGAGGGTCTCAGGGTGGCCGACGCCTCGGTAATGCCTGACTGCATCCGCGCCAACACCAACGCCACCACCATCATGATCGGAGAGAAGCTTTCAGACTACATAAAAGAAGGTCGTTAGCGGTTGGGGTAAACTCGGGGGCTTCGCTTCCACGGCGTTGAAAAAGACCCCAACCCGGCGTTTCATGGAGCAATCCGCCCCAACGTGGGAGTACCTCATAACGACGAGCACCTAGTGGCCCAACTACTTTGAAATGATGACTTGAGGAGTACGGGTCTTGACGACGAGCACCATCGGCCAAGAATCCCCGGGTGCTGAGGCTCATATTGTCCACTCATCAATTCAAAGAATTCGTAGTACTAGTTGGGCGAGAGGAGTAGCGCCTTGCAAGTAAAAGAGAAGCAGTATACCGAGCACCGGATGCGGGTCAACGGCATCAATATCAACTACACCGACTGGGGCAATCCCCACTTGCCCCACATGTTCCTGGCCCATGGTGCGGTGGCCAATGCGCTGTACTGGGACCTGACCGCTCCCGCTTTCCGCGACCAATACCACATCGTGGCGGTCACGGCGCGCGGCAGGGGAAAGAGCGACTATGACCCCAATGGGAGCTACGAGACAAGGGACTACGTGCAAGACTTTCACGAGTTGACCACTGCGCTGGGCATGGACAAACTCACCTACGTGGGACAGTCTATGGGCGGCAAAATCGGGATGACTTACGCTCCTACATACCCGGAGCAGGTGGAACGCATGGTCCTGGTTGACGTGGGCGCCGAATCCACCGGGGCGCCTTCCGGCAACCCTATGGAAAGCCGTCCCGAAGTGTTCAACTCCCCTGAGGAAATAGAGACCTGGCTCAGGCAGTTCGACCGCTTCTCCCGGCTGGGCCGCGAGGCCATGGACATAGTGGTCCATACCGGCTTCCAGCAACTGGTCAACCAGCAGTGGGTCTCCTCTTTGGCCCACCCATTGGTCTATGGGCCCAGGCCGGCGTCGCCCCCGGTGTATGACGTGCTGGCCCGGGTCCAGTGCCCCACCTTGCTGATTCATTGCTTGCTCAGCGACCTGATGGGGGCTGAAATCGCGGCCAAGACCCGCGACGCAATTCCCAATTGCCAACTGGTCCAACTGGATTCGGGCCACCTGCCCCACCTGGAGCGGCCGGAAGAGTTCATCAAGGCCGTCAAGCTGTTCCTCGAGGGTTGAGATGACGTGACACAGGGGAAGGCCGCAAGTTACCCCCTGCCCCGTCTAATGCCGCGGTGTCCGCGGAATGACACTCACCGGACTTGGCGCTTCGGCTTGCGGTTTCTTTCGTTGACCCTGGTCAGCGTCTCGACGAAGTAGTCGGCGATAACGCCGAATATTCAGTTATTGGGGAAGACTCGGCAATCGTTGCGGCACAAAAAAACGGAGTTGGCACTAAGGGAGGTTGGCACCTATGGAAGTAGAGTGGATGAACCACACCGGGTTTGTGGTCAGCGATATGGAACGTTCTCGCGCCTTCTACCGTGACCTGCTGGGACTTCAAGAGGAACGGGACCAAATCTTGGAAGGGGAGTTCATCTCCGAGCTTGTGGGCTATCCCGACGCCAGGTTGCACATTGTGTACCTGGGTCCGGGGGACATGCGCCACTCGGTGGAGTTAATCCAGTACCTCAACCCGCCCGGCGATGCAGTCACACTCCCCCAGCGCCACCATGTGGGGGCCACTCACCTGGGGGTGATAGTGGACGACCTGGACGCCTTTTACCAGGAGCTTTCGGCCAAGGGAGTCAGGTTCGTCAGCCCCCCGGCGATACGCCCCGGCGCCGTTTACCCGCTGGCCCGGAAGGGTTGCTACATGCAAGACCCCGACGGAAACTGGCTGGAACTGTTGGAACGTCCCCCGGCTGACGCCGGCGCGGCCCAACTATAAGTGCCGGCGGCCGCTTGCCGCCACACTGCATATGGCCTTTTCATTCTCTCCAGTCATTCTCGCCGTAGCGGGAATCCAGAGACCTAACTATGGGCCAACACGGTCATGGCAGCGCCGACGCGCCGGGAACTGCGGCCTCGCACCCCGCAGTCTCCTGTCAGCACAACCGCCATTACACCTAAAAAGGGCTCTGGATTCCCGCTGCGGCGAGAATGACGATGGGACGCGGTGGGGCGGCGGTGCGCAGGGTGCCGGTGGGTGCGGCGGGAATGACGGCTGACAATGAAAAGACCCTGCACGCTGCATAACCTGCCTTGAAACCGGGGGGTATAGCTTGTATCCTGCCCTTATATCGCCCGGGTAGGTCCGGCAGGAAGCCTGACTTGTCCCGAATCCCCCTGTAGTTATCGTAGTCATCCGGGAGGCAGAATGAAATTTGGAATTTTCACGATCGGCGCTTGGCATGAAAGCCGGACCCAAGCGCAGGCCCTGAATGAAGCGCTGGAGCAGATTGAACTGGCCGACCGGCTGGGCCTGGACGAGGCATGGTTAGGAGAGCATCGTTTCTCTCGCCATGGACTGCTTTCCGGCATTTTCCCCTTCATGGGAGCGGTCGCCGCCCGGACCCAGCGTATCCGAATTGGCACCGCCGTGATTGTGCTGCCCCTGCACAATCCGATATTGCTGGCCGAAGAGACTGCCATGCTGGACGTTATCAGCGGCGGCCGGTTCAACTTTGGGATTGGCGCCGGGTACCAAGCCCAGGAATTTGAAGGCGTCGGCGTAAACATGGATGAAAGCCGGAGCCGGTTCCAGGAATCGATCGACGTCATCATCAAGGCGTGGACCGAGGAAAGGCTTACATTCCACGGCGACTACACCGATGTCAACGACCTGTGGGTGCTTCCCAAGCCGTTGCAGCAGCCTCACCCGCCTATCTACCAGGCGGTCAGCACCAGCCCGGAAAGCATCGATTTCGCGGCCAGCCGCAACATCCAGGTGATTGCGGGCGGCCCTACCGACATTCTGGGCCAGGCGCCCCAGGTAATAAAGGCCTGGCGCGACCGAATGGACTTTTACGGCCATCCCCACGCCCACCTGAACCCGCCGATGTCCAAGGCGATCTACGTCGCCCACACTATGGAGGAGGCGGAAGCCGACCCTGTGGGTCTGGAGGATTTCAGCTCCAGAATCCTGCGCTCGACCGGAGCCAACGGGTATGCAATCGGGATGCCGATGGACAAGAACGGCAACGTCGCCAAGGGCTATGAGCATTGGGCCAACCGGCAGCGGGACCGGGACCGCCGCGACGACCCGGGCCACGCGGGCCTGCCGCCGCTGCGCGGTACTCCGGAAGTGGTGATAGAGCGGCTCAAGCAGACCCAGGAGGCGGGGATTAACCACGTCTTCGGTAACTTTGGATTCCCGGGCCTGTCCCACGAAAAGGTGCTGCGGTCTATTGAACTCTTCGCCACCCAGGTCATGCCCCACTTCCAGGACGTTCCCGCCGGGGTACCCGCCGGCGACGGTTAGGGTTGGGGCCCCGTGGGACCTAAATCGTAAGGCGGGTAAGTATGCGCACAAACCACACCAAAGCCAAGCTGGCCGAAGGCGAGGTAGTGTTCGGCGGGATCGTCACCAGGTACGCTCCGGACATTATTGAGATTCTGGGGCTCATCGGGTACGACTTCGTCATGATCGACTGCGAACACGGCCCGTCGGACTTGGACCAGGTCGAGCACATGGTCCGGGCGGCCGAGGTCTTCGGCATTACTCCCATAGCCAGAATTCCGGACCATGCCGACGCTACGGTGCTGCGGTTTCTCGACCGGGGAGTCCAGGGAGTTATTGTTCCCCACGTGGATACGCGCCCGGAGGCCGAGGCGGTGACCCGGGCGGCCCGATATTATCCTGAAGGGCACCGCGGCGTGGGCGGGGGACGTCCTCACGATTACGGAATAACCGCGTCCCGTAATGAGTCCACCAGCTGGGTCAATGCCCAGACAATGGTGATCCCCATGATAGAAGACACCGAGGCGGTGGAGAATCTGGACCAGATTCTCACCGTGTCTGGCGTCGACGTGTTTCATGTAGCTGCCGGAGACCTGGGCCAAAGCATGGGCAACGCAGCCCCCGCCGAGGTGCGGAACCTGATGCGCCAGGTTGTACCCAAAATTCGGGCGGCCGGTAAGAACGTTGGCGTAGGCGGCAATTCTCCCGCCGACGCTGCCGGAGTGGCCGAATTCATCAAACTGGGCGCCAACTTCGTCACCGTGTCGGCTTGGGGCCTGCTCAGGATTGGAGCCGAAGACTTCCGGCGCCGGGTGCAAGAGGAACTGGAAACAGAGACCGCGTCGGACTAGACCGGCTCTTCGGCCTAGGTTGAGCACCAAGAGAGGAAATATGTACGTAATCATCGCCCCGATCCAGATAAAAGATGGGCACAAAGATGAATTCATCGAGGCTCTGCTCGAAGACGCCCGGGGCTCGGTCAACGACGAGCCCGGTTGCCTGCGTTTCGACTTGATTCAGGACGCTGCCGACGCCAACCGCGTGTGGCTATACGAGGTCTACGTGGACGAGGCGGCTTTCCAGGCGCATACGCAGGCGCCCCATTTCGTCAAATGGCGGGATACGGTAGCCGATTGGCGCGACCAAGGCCTCACCGGCGCCGGGCGGGGCAGCCACAACATATGGCCCCCCGACGGCGAGTGGAAGTAATAGTTCAGCGCCCCGGATGAAGAGAGTCCGACGTGTGTGTCTGGTATTCCCCCTGACGAGAAAAGCAATATCGCCAAGTGTTCCAGGTACTGGGCCAACAGGCAGCGGCACCGGCAGAACGCGGATGGGTAACTCCCAGGAACAGGACCGGTAGGACCAAACCCGGAGAGTGGGTAAGCTATGCAAACAAACCTTACCAAAGCCAAGTTGGCCGAAGGGAAGGTAGTATTCGGCGGCATAATCAACCGGTATGCCCCGGACCTTATCGAGATTCTGGGGCTCATCGGCTACGACTTCGTCATGATCGACTGCGAGCACGGTCCGTCGGACTTGGACCAGGTGGAGCACATGGTCCGGGCCGCGGAGGTCTTCGGCATCACTCCCATAGCCAGGATTCCGGACCACTCCGAGGCCACCGTGTTGCGCTTCCTGGACCGTGGTGTCCAAGGGATAATTGCTCCCCACGTGGACACCCGCCAGGAAGCCGAGTCGGTGGCTCGCTCCGCCAAATACTATCCCGACGGACACCGCGGTGTGGGCATAGCCCGGGCCCATGACTACGGGATGACGTCTACGCTCAACGAGTCTAAAAGTTGGGTCAATTCTCAGACCATGGTCCTTCCCATGATCGAAGACATTGAGGCGGTGGAAAACCTGGACGAAATTCTGACCGTTCCCGGGGTTGATGTTTTTCTGGTGGCGGCCAACGACCTTGGCCAAAGCATGGGGAATGCGGGCCCAGAAGCAGTCGCGGACGTGATGCGCCAGGTGGTCCCCAAAATTCGGGCTGCGGGTAAGAACGTGGGGGTTGGCGGCAACTCTTCCGCCGACGCCGCCTTGGTGGCCGAGTTTATCAATCTGGGCGCCAACTTCGTCACGGTAACTGCGTGGGGGTTGCTGCGTTTGGGTGGCCAAGACTTCCTTCGCCTGGTGCAGGAGCAGGTCGAGTCCGCTACAGCCAAGGTATAGACGCCGCATTGTGAGTTCAGGGGAGGCACTGTGTACGTAATCATTGCACCGGTCCAGATGAAAGAGGGCCACAAGGAAGAGGTCATCGAAGCCCTGGTGGACGATGCCCGGGGCGCGGTCAACGACGAGCCCGGTTGCTTGCGGTTTGACGTCATCCAGGATTCCTCCGACCCCAACCGGCTTTGGGTATACGAGGTTTATCAAGACGAAGCGGCCTTTCAGGCCCACATGCAGGCGCCGCACTTCATCAGGTGTCAGGAGGTGATAGCCGACCTGAGAGAAGAGGGCCCCACGGGCGCCGGGCGAGGCAGTCACAACATATGGCCCCCCGACGGCGAATTTAAGTGACCGGACCCATACGGGTCAGACATTTGAAGCACAGAAGAACAGGAGGAAACCCATGACCACGAAATCGCCGGTAGAAGTCACAGTTTGGTACGACTACACTTGACCCTTCTGCTACGTCGGCCTGGGCAGGCTCGAAAAGGTTGCCTCAGAAACCTCTATTGCGGTGGACCGCAGGCCCTACTTGTTGAACCCGGACAAACCGGAAGAAGGCGAACCCCGTCCGCAGCGGGAAGGAGAAACGGAAACCGGCCTGAACCCCGCAATGCAGGCACGCGCCGAGGGCGTTGGCCTGGTGATGCGGCGGCCCGACTGGTCGCCGAATACCAAACCGGCCCATGAGGCCACCATGTACGCCAAGGAACAGGGCCGGGACGGCGAATTGCACCACGCCATAGCCAAGGGTTACTGGGAACAGGGCACAGATTTCGGCAAGTCCGAAACGTTGCGAGAAGCCGTCGAGCAGAGCGGACTCGATTGGGGGCAACTCGCGCCGTTGCTGGAGTCAGGCCACTACCGGCAGAGGCTTATGGACGAGTACGCCGCCGCTAAAGAAAAAGGCATCGGCGTGACGCCCACTTACATGATAGACGGCGAATTATTGGTGGGAGATGTGAGCGTCGAGGACCTCCGGGCGGCCATAGACAAGGCAGGCCAGTCCTAAGAAAGACTACGGGGCCAACCATTTTAGGAGGTCTCTTAAGAAGGGCTCACCGACGGACCGGTGAGCCCTTTGTTGGTTGACTGTTCCCCAAGCCAATGTTGCCGGGCAAAGTGCTCTCGACAGGATTCGCGGGGCAACTAGAGAATATTCAATGGGGACGCTCTTTTCCGGAAACACAAATGAAGTTCCGGAAACTCAAACGAACTTGAACAGCAGAGGCGCAGCTATGGCGAAAGAAGTTCTGGTCAGTCCAAACCTTTCTATTCCGGCGGGGATCATGTCCCAGGGTATCAAGACACCGGCGGGGAACATGGTGTTTGTTTCCGGCCAAGTGTCCCGCAACGCCCAGGGCGAAATCGTGGGTGTTGGCGATATCGAAGCCCAGACCCGCCAGGTGCTGGAAAACGTCAAGGCGGTGCTGGCCCAGGGCGGCGCCACCCTGGATGACGTGGTCAAAGTCACCGTGTTCGTGACCGACGTAGGCGACTACGCAGCCATACACAAGGTCAGGGGGGAGTACTTCAAGAGCGACTACCCCGCCAGCACCATGGTGGAGGTCAAGGCACTGGTCAACCCGGACCTGAAAATAGAAATTGAGGCAATTGCGGTTACGTCATGACCGGCAGCCCCATCCACGGATGGGGCTGTCTTCGTCGGTTATCTGGCGTCTGTTATCTAGCGGGCAGATGCTCCTGGAACCAGGCAAGGGTCTCCTCCATCACCTGGGTGAAGGCGGGTTCGGCGTATACTTCGTAGTGGCCGACGCCCTTTAGCACAACCAGCTTCTTGGGTTCTTTGGCATGGGCGTAAAGCTGCTCCGACTCTTCTGGCAGGACCAGCCGGTCGTTGTCTGAAGTGATGAACAAGATCGGCCTTGGCGAAATCTTGTCCACGATCCATTCCGGGTTGAAACCGATGGTGTCGTCTACGTATTCCACCGGAATCGTGCCCACGGCCGCGGGGTTATTCCTCCGTGCAGCCGCGGCCAACTCCGCCGACTGGCGGTCGGGAAGCAGGATTTCGCTCCGGTCCACCATTCTGGACTGGCCGGTCGTGGCCCTTTGTTCCCGGTCGACTTTGGATACTTCTTGCAGGTCAAACCACTCGTCTACCCGGCGGACCCGGCTCATCCAACGGGCGCCGTTGCCGATGCCAACCACGCTGACGATACACTTGGGCCGAGGGTCGATGGCCCCGACCCAGGACACCGTGGCCCCGCCGTAGCTGGTGCCGTAAAGACCCATCCTGTCCTCGTCCACCTCGGGTTGAAGGCCCAAAAAGGTCAACGCGGCCTGCACGTCGGCCACCCGGCTGTAGGGAGCCAGGCGGCTCCGGGTCCCTTCGCTGTCGCCCCACCCTTTGTAGTCAAAAGTCATGGCCACGTACCCGGCGCCGTTCAGAGAGGCTGCGTTGTCGGGCAGGTAGAGGTCCTTCACCCCCGTATATCCGTGGCACAGCAGCACGGCAGAGCGGGTCTCGCCTGCCGTCAGGCCGTCAGGCGTGTAAACATCCCCGCACAGCTTGACGCCTTCGCTGTAAAACTCCACTGAGCGTATCATTTTGAGCCTCCAAAACCCCTTCTGGCGAATGCCGGGGGATTATAGCATGGGCCGCGGCGATACCGGGCCCGGAGTTCGGGTTTGTGTCGTGTGGCACCGGTTGAGATGAGCAGCGCGGCCCCACTCATTGGTGGGTCAGTCCTCCCCGGCCCGGGAAGCAACCCGCACGTCGTAGGCGTTGAACTCGCCCGGGCCCAGGATGAAGCTCGACCGAAACCCCGAGTGTACCTGGCGGAACGCCTCACTCCTGGTCCAATCGTCGTGGGCCTCTTTGGTTTCCCAGTGAGACACCACCAGGTAATCCTCATGCTCGGCCTGGCTTTGCAGCTTCCAAAGCTCAAAGGTAAGGAAACCAGGTTGGTGTTCCAGTCCGGCGCGGCTTTTAAAAAGCTCCTCCAAGTCCGGCCCATGGGGTTTTTGGACCTTGATCCGGTTGGTGGCCACGTACATTGATGACTCTCCTCTGGCCTTCTAAAGCTGGGCCCCGGTAGGAATGCCCCGGAGCCCGATTTCCCCCTTGATTCTCAGTAATGGATCGCCCGCCCGTTGCCGCCGGAGGTTGCTATGGCATCCCCGGTGATTGCCACGGACTTGGGGGAGGCCAAAAAGGTTACCACGTAGGCAATCTCTTCCGCGTCGACCATCCGCCCGATGGAAATGTTGGACGCCATATTCTTCTCCGCTTCTGCTGCAGATATACCCTGGGCTTGCATTTGGGCTTCTACCATTGCGGCGGTGCGCTCGGTGCGGGTGAGTCCAGGGTGCACCACGCTAACGTTAATGCCCAAGGGGCCCAGTTCGTCGGCCAGGTTCTTGGTCATAGCAGCTACCGACACGTTGCGCATGCTCCCGATGATAGTCCCGGACTGCCGGGCAGCCATTCCGCTGAGATTGATAATGCGCCCCCAGCCCCTGCCGGCCATGTAGGGCGCCACCTCTCTGGCGCAGCGCAGATAGCCCAAAACCTTGGTGTTCATGTCGTCCCAGAAGCTCTCTTCGGTGATTTCCGCCAGGCGTGGCGCCGGTCCTCCGCCCACCTTGGCCGCGCCGTTCACCAGGATGTCCAGGTGTCCGAGTTCCCGTGAGGCTTCCTGCACCATGTCCCGTACCGAGCCGTCGTCACTGGTGTCCGCGGTAATCACCACGTACTTGGCCCCGGTCTCCTGTCCCAGTTCGGCGGCGGTTTGTTCCAGGGCCTCCCGCCCCCTGGACACCAGGGCGACGTCGACCCCTTCCCGGCCAAATTCCCGGGCGATCGCTTTGCCTATTCCCCGGCTGCCTCCGGTGATAATAGCTGTCTTCCCTCTCAACTCCAGGTCCATGTCTCATCTCCTTAGGTCTAATGCCGATGGGGCCGGATGCCCCTATGCTCCGGGCCAGTGTATTTAAGGCTAGGCCCTGTGGCAACCCTGTAGGTCAGCCCGCGGGCAGCGCCCTGCTGGTATAATCCCACACATTCCAACTTGGACTTACCCTTTGGAATTTTGATTGGAGAATGAGCCATGAATTACTGCCCCAGGTGCGGCAGCAAACTAGGGTCGAAGTTCGACGGCGGGCGGGACCGACCCGCATGCCTGGCCGAAGGATGCGGTTTTATACATTTTGGAGACCACTCCATCGGTTGCGGCGCCGTAGTGTTGCGCGAAGGCAAGGCCTTGCTGATCCAGAGAGGCATCAACCCCAACCGAGGTTCGTGGCAAATACCGGGAGGATACGTGGAGTCTGACGAGGAGATTATCCACGCGGTGGAGAGGGAGGTAATGGAGGAGGCGGGCATCGTCGCCAAGTTTTCCGACGTGATCGGAGTACGTCACTCTGTCGGCGCCCCATCAGCCAACGTTTACGTTGTCTTTAGGTTGGACCTGGTCTCGGGGGAGCCCCGGTTCGACGGTCAGGAAACCATCGGCGCCGGCTTTTTCGATCAAGATGAGATCAGCCGGATGGAACAGCTGCAAGGATTCTCTGCATGGTCGATCCAGCGCGCCCTGGAATTGCCCAGGAATGCGGGCATGTCCCTGGACCAAACCGACTTGACCCGCAGCCGCCCCGGTTGGACCCTCTTTGGTGTCGACCAACGCTGAGTAGACATAAGAAACGCCGGACCGGCCCTTGAGTCTCAGGAGGTGTAATGATGTGCGGGCGGTATGCTCTGACGTCCAACCTGGATAAATTGCAAGCATCTTTCAAATTTGAAGCTAGGGACTTGGAATACCGGCCCAGGTTCAACATAGCGCCAACCCAACAAGGCCTGGTCGTGACCAATGACGGGTCCCGTCGGGGCGAATACATGCGTTGGGGCCTGCTGCCATTCTGGGCTAAGGACGCCAAAGCCGGCGCCAGAATGATCAACGCCGTGGGCGAAACCGCAAGCGCCAAGCCGGCGTTCCGCGCCGCCTTCAGGAAGCGGAGGTGCCTGGTTCTGGCCAACGGATTTTTCGAATGGGGGAAGGAGGGAAAGGCGAGGATTCCCAACTATTTTTTCTCCACTGACCATTCCCCGTTCGCTTTCGCCGGACTTTGGGAGACCTGGAAATCACCCGAGGGCGAGCGCATCAAGTCATTCACCATCCTCACCACCAAGGCCAATCAACTCATCCAGCCCATTCACGACCGGATGCCGGTGATTCTATCCGGCGAAACCCAAGCCCTGTGGCTGGACCCCCTGACCGAGGACACCGAAATCCTGGGCAAGCTGCTGACGCCGGCCCCCGCCGAGGATTTGGACGCATACCAGGTTTCCGACCTGGTCAACTCCCCCAAAAACAATGGACCCGAGTGTGTCCAACAGGTGGAGGGAGTGGTCGATACAATCGCGCCTCGGTTGCTGTGACGAAGGCGCTGACCGGCCTGCTCCCCCCGCGCCTACCCCCGCACGGATGCTTGATACAACCCACTCCAGGCGGTATCCTGTTCACGACATCCTTGGGTCCAACGGTATCGAAAACCACCTTATAAACCATGTCCTGGAGTCATTATCAGAATGGCCGGGCGGCGGCATGGCGGCAGACAATCGATCGAGGGGGTTACCAAATGGCGCAATCGAAAAACCATACACCAACCAACGGGACCATTGCCAATAAGGGCATGCCCATGAACGGGGCCACTCTACCCCACGACGCCGAAATGGCTTGGCGGGAGGCCCAGGGGGCGTCCCAGATCGGCCCCTTCGAATACGTCCCTCCCATGGGTTTCCGCGAGTACTGGTACCCCGGGGTCCACAAGAAGGACGTGGGCCCCAAGAAACCCGTTTGCGTCAAAATGCTGGGAGAGGACATAGTTTTCTTCCGCGGCAAGGCCGATAAGGTCTACGCCCTGTTCGATTGGTGCCCCCACCGCAGCGCCAGACTGTCCCAAGGAGAGTCGATTTTTCCCGGAACCATTACCTGCGAGTACCACGGCTATACCTTTGACGGTCAGGGCGAGTGCGTGGCCGGTTTGATCGACTCTCCGGATACCCCCATGGTGGGGAAAATGAAGGGCCGTTCCTATCCTACCGAGGAATACGGCGGGGTGGTCTACGTCTGGATGGGGGAGACCGAACCCGTGCCGCTGGAGGAAGACCTGCCTCCGGAAATACTGGACTCCCGCAACCACTGGTATCACCATTCCTCGGTTTGGGACGCCAACTGGACCGAGCCGGTCAACCAGGGCATTGACTACCATGAAGCCTATCTGCACCGAAGGATGTTCAACTACATGGGCGGTTGGACCAAGCCTTGGAAGTTTAAATTTCACGGCCTGCTTAGCAAGGAGTTGCCATTCTTCCGCCCCAGGCTGGCCAACTACGGCGGGATAAAGATTACTTATGCCGACGACAAGCGGTTCGTCAGCAATCCGGTCAGCCCAAAATTCGGCGGCGACTACCACGCCGGGGTCAACGACACCTGGCCGAAGAAACGCTGGTACCACTTCCTGCCAAAACGGAAGCAAGCCGGCCAATTGACCGGGGGCGTCCCCCAGGCCAGCCTCTTGGGAATCCCCAGCTTTGCCCACGGCATGGAGCTGCCCGCAAAGATACGGGTTGGCGGCGGCAGCGAGAAGCCGGCCATCAGCTTGCACCTGCGTTGGATGGTGCCGATGACTTTCGATAATTGCCGGGTCTGGAGCTACACCATCGGCCGCCGGCCCAAGACCGCGTTGGGGCGTATGTACAAGTACCTCTGGTACCGCATGTGGCGCAAGCCCAATACAATCACCCGGGTTAACGAGTGGGAGGACCTGGTAACCTTCCAGACCGACCGGCTCCGGTTCGACATTCCTCAAAAGCTGAGCATTCTCGACACGGAAGTGATCTACTTCCGCCGTCACCTGGCCCAGAGAAGCCGGGATTTCCAAAGGCTGGGCGGGACCTACGGCTCGAATCACCCGCCCACCCGCACCGGCGATGAGTGGAAGGCGCTCCAACGGGAAACCGCGTCGGAACCGGTCCGCCAGGAAAGCCCTCAACATCCCGTGCCAACGGCCGCAGACTAATAAACCTCAAGGACCCGGCAGGGGCTCTGCACCGGAAAGAAGCAAGTGGACTGGAGGTTGAAACTATGGGCGAGACGCTAGGCATCGGTATGACCCACTATCCGGGGCCCATGTGGGGCAAACCCCAGGGCAGCACCTGGACCCAGCAAATCCGAAAGGTGTTAACCAGCAGTCAAGTCCCGGAACACATGAAGGACCCCAAGAACTGGCCGTCGGCCATGCAGGACGAGTGGGAGCATGAGTTGGAACGTGCCGTGGTGCATTGGGAGGAACATCGGGCGGGATTCCAGAAAGTGCGGCAGGCCATTGACGATTTCAACCCAGACGCGGTGATCATCTTCGGTGACGACCAGTACGAGAATTTCAAAGAGGACCTCATCCCGCCGTTCAACGTTTACTGCGCCGATGAGTTTCCCTGCCAACCCTTCTACCGGCACACGAAAGACAACCTTTGGGGAGTTGAACCGGAGACCGTCTTTAACGTCCCCGGCGCTGGGATGTTGGGCCGGGAGATTACCAACGGGCTGATCGAGCGCGATTTCCCTATGCCCTATTCCTACAAGAGTCTCCACTTCACCAAGGGATTGGGCCATGCCTTCGCCAACGGGCTTGTGTACCTGGACTTTGACCATAACAACCCTTGGAACTACCCGGTGATTCCAATACAAGTCAACTGCTATGGAAAGGCAGTGTTGCCCAACCGGGGCGGCATGGCGCACCTCTACGACGACCGTCCCGAATCCGAGAAGGACCCGTACCTGGACACTCACGGGCCGGAGGGGCCGACGCCGCGCACCTGCTTCCGTCTGGGCCAACTCCTGCGGGAGATTCTCGACGAGCGACCGGAACGCACCGTCGTCATCGCCTCTTCCAGTTGGTCCCACGCGTTTTTGACTGGCAAGAACCATTACTTGTGGCCCGACCGGGAAGCCGACCAGCAGCACGTGGACCAACTCCGAGCCGGTCAGCAGCGCCGTTGGGCGGACCTGACCAACCAGGAGATCTTCGATTCGGGGGACCAGGAATTCCGGAACTGGATCTGCATGGCCGGGGTGGTGGAAGAGCGGACGCCGTCTTACGTGTCTTACCTGGACACCTGGATTTTCAATTCGCCCAAGTGCTTCGCCATCCTCCCTCCTAATTAGGGTTGGTCCATTGGCGAACAGCTGTGAGGACGGGGTGAACCACCCAAATCCCTCAGGACGAAAAAAAACAGGAGCCGTAGACACCGACGGCTCCTGTTTCGTTCCTGCTGAACCCGCAGTCCGGGTTCAGTCTTCGTTGATCCGGTAAACCCGCACGGCCGTGTCGTGGAACAAGGCCGCTTTTTCAGAGGGAGAGAAATCAGCGGCCACCCGCTTGTAGGCGTTCCAAAGCACACCGTAGCCGAAAACGGCGTTATCCACCGGGAAGTTGCTTTCGAACGTGCACCGGTTGGGGCCAAACTGCTCGATGCAGTGCATCAGGTACGGCTTTCGTATTTCGGCAAACTCTTCGGACGAAACCGGCTTATCCCGTTCGTTCCATTTTTCGCCGCCCAGGAGCATACTGCCGCCCAACTTCATGGCTACGTTTTCCCGCTTGGCCAGCTCGGTAACGTTGGCCGACCACTCGGCGAAAACCTCGTCCTGGCGACCGGCGTAGGAACCCAGCCCCATCCGCCCGCCCTGGTGGTTCATGATTATCTGCGTGTTGGGAAAGTCCGACGCCAGCTTGCACAACAACGGGATCTGGGTGTGATAGAGCCAGGCGTCAAAACTGAGGCCCAGCCGGCTCAGAGCGGTGAACCCCTCCCGGAAATTAGGCGACTCGAAGACATCCCAGGGAGGGATTGGTCGGGAACTGCCGCCTCCCAAACGGTTCGTGATGACCGGGTCGAGGTCCAAGGCGGTGGAGTACCGGATGCCCCTGAACCGGTCCGGCGCATGGGCCATCTGCGCCTCCAGAACTTCGCCCGCCCGTGCTCCCAAGCTCAGGTCGGCAGAACCAACGATACCTGCCGCAACCCGGGTGGTGTTCAAGTCATTGCTGGCGCAAATGGCGGCCACGCCGTTGGCAAATTCGACCTCTCCTACGGGCCGCATCGCCTGGGGGCCGTAAGAGCGGTACATGGAGCCGCAATCCATGTAAACCGTAGAGGTAATGTTGTGGCCGCTCCTGGTGTCGGCCAGGAACTCGTCCAACAGGTAGCGGCGCCCGCTTCGGTTGTGCCACAGGTGATGGTGGGTGTCGCATATCGGCAAATCGGGCTCCAGGGCTTCCTCCACGGTTAGGGCCAGCCAATTGTCATGGTCGCTTGGAGTCATAACTATTCAGCTCCGGTTGTCGTCGAATCGAGCGAGGGATTGGCGCGGCGCCGGGAACGGGCTTCCCGGACACCGCAACCTTCCTTGGTGAATATGCAATGGACCGGCCTCAGGCCAAGTTCTTACCCAGGAAGTCGAAAATCTTGCTCCAACCGTCCACGGCCTGCTCCTGCCGGTAGGCGCCGCGGTCGTAGTAAAAAAAGCCGTGGCCAGCACCGTCGTAACGGTGGAACTCGGAGGTCTTGTTGTGTTTCTTGAGTTCCTCCTCATGGAGGTTTACCTGTTCCGGCGAAGGGGCCTGGTCCTCGTTGCCGAACAAACCTAGTAGAGGACAGGACAGGTCGGCGGTGTAATCGAAAGGCGCAACCGGCTGGTTGGCGGTCAGGTCGTCGCCGGAAGCGACCACCCGTCCACCCCAGCACTCCACCGCGGCATCGAACCCCTGGATGCGGCAAGCGGACAAGAACGTCAGCCTTCCGCCGGAGCAGGTGCCGAAGACGCCGACTTTGCCGTTGAGATAGGGCAGCGTTCGAAGGAACCGCATGGAACCTTCGATGTCACCCAACGCCTGAGCGTCGGGGATGCCGCCGGACTCCCGAACTTTGGCGCCGATTTCGTTGGGATCGCCATGGCCCGCCCGGTGGTACAGGTTGGGGGATATGGCTACGTAACCGTGGTGGGCGTAGCGGCGGGCCGCTTCCCGGTACCACTCATCCCAGCCGGGAGCGTGGTGAATCAAGACCATTCCGGGAAAGGGGCCGGGGCCCAAGGGTTTCGCCATATAGGCGCCTATGGAGTCCCCATTGTGTCCCTGAACGGTAGTGGTTTCCGCCAGCATTCCTTGATACATGTCGGTTTTATACATGATTAACTCCAATTCTGAAGATGGCATTAGCTTGAAGCGGATTGACGCCCAAGTCAATACCCGCTCCCTGAAGTTACCTGAATGCAGATGGGCTGAACGAGTCTACCGAGGTGCTCCGGGTCCAGAACCGGGGATGGCCTGACCGGGGATTTTCCCGTGGTACACTCGTGGTAGTGGCCGGGAGCAATCGACTCTCAGCGTGGACCTATGAAAGGCCGGGACCCAGAAAGGGATGGAGGAAACACTATGGTGAAAATAAAGCGTCTGCGGTCATGGAACATAAACGTCAACAACATGGAGGAGTCAGTGCGTTTCTATCAACAGGTGCTGGGCGGTGACACTGGGCGGGAGCAGACGGTAGCCGGAGCCGCGGTGACCCGGCTAAGCCTTGGAGAGTCCGGCCTTGGTCTGTTTGACGGGTCGGAAGGGCCGCGGCCTGGCGTTCCTCATCACACCTTTGAACTCCTGGATGCAGGTTCATCTGAAGAGCTGGTCCGGCAGCTTGAGTCCAAGGGGATAACGGTGGAAAACACCCGCCCCCACGGGGATGGTCCAGGCTACTCGGTTTACATAAGCGACCCTGACGGAAACCGGCTCGAACTGAGTTACGATCCCGCGTAAGTCAGGATATAGTCGCCTTTTCCTCGGCGTAGGCGGACTCTACGAAGCCCGGAATTTGAGTCCAGCGGACGTTGTTGGGGTCGCGGGTCAACTCGATACTGTTGCCGTCGGAATTCTCCAGGCCCCTGGGGTGAAACACCATCTCGATCAGGTTGCCGTCGGGGTCGTTGATATAGGCGTAGTGCTCTTCGGTGTCTTCCCTGGTACCCTGCTGGGGGTCGTCTCCGCCGGTCCCGGTGAAGTCCCCGCCGGCAGTCCTGGAGTAAGGAACGCCCTGGGCATCCAGATGGGCCAGCATCTCATCGAAGTCTTCCGCCTCGATGGCGAAGTGGACCCTGGGCACCCTGATGTACTCATCCGTGTCGGAAGTGTGAATTTCGCTGGTTCCAAGGCGAAGCTGAAGCTGGCGTCTATTCAACGCTGGGCCGCGGTCCAGGAACTCGGCTCCAAGGACCCGTTCGTACCATTCCCGGGTCCGCTCCCGGTTGGTGATCTGGATGTTGATGTGATGAATCATGTTTATCTTGGACATGTCGACGCCTCCAAAATCAGTCTATTGGGCGACCCCCGTATTATCGTTCCAAATCGGGACTCCACGCAAACCTTGGCTGGTGATGTTGCTACTCACGCGAAGACCGGCCGGGGGTCCCGGTGTTAAAATAAACCCAAAGTTTTCATTAGTTTTGGATGCTTAACGCCGCAGTGTTTAGGGCTGTTGAGGGACTAAGTTGCCGAACTCTTACGTTTACGACATCAATCAACGGGTCAAGATCAAGTCGGCCGGCGGCGGCGGATTCTGGCCTCCTTCTGAAAAAGCCAAGGGAGGCTTGGGCACCATTCTGCCCCAGTTGACCCAGGATTGGGCCGGCACCCGCCTGGAACTGGAACCGGGGGTGCCTAGGACGTACTACGTCACGGTAGACGGTGGGACCACCGAGTTGATCTCTGAGGAATGGCTCGATGCCGCTGGGTCCGGTCAGTAAGCCGCGGTTCTCAATTGGCAACCCGCCAGAATGGGGCGGGCGTTTTCTACCTGGCCTGGACTAGTGACCAGTCCTTGCCTAATGGTATGACTTTTATCCCGCGCCGGCCCACGTTTGCCAGTGAACCCTCGTCGAATCAGCCGAGCCACGTCCGTTGGCCAACCTAACCGGTTGATGCAACTGACCGGCCTAACTCACCGGGAGAGGAGGCTCCTCGCCGGGATGGGGCAGGCCGAGGTCGACGACGTTGGCGTTGAAAGCGAGCATGGCGTAGAACCCCATCAGCGTGGTTAATTCGACCATGCCCTGGGCCCCAAAGTTCTTGAGCCCCATGTCGAAGGTTTCCTGACTGACCCGGTGGGTCATAAAGAATTCCATACCCACGTTCACCACCGCGGCCTCGTCCTCACTCAAGTCGGGCAATGGTTTGTTGTCCCGCAGGGAATCAACCAGTTGGTCGCTAAGGCCGGCTTGGCGGCCCAGGCCAACATGGGCGTTCCAGATGTACGGGCAGTCCAGGGCGCGGGCGGTGGTGAGCATTGCCAACTCACGCGTTCTTTGGGGAAGCGCCGATTCGTTGCGTACGTAGTTGAACAGGGGAGCGGTCCGCCGGGCCATCTCCGGGCTGTGATTCAAGATCGACATCGGGCCGTCGCCCGCGCCGGGAGGTCCGCCGGAAACCTCGTCGAACAATGTCCGAAGCTCTTCTCCGAAGTTCTCCCGGTTGGCCTTGGGTAAACGCGGCATCGGTTAGTCCTCTTTTTGCGGCCAAGTGCCGAGCGGCGCCATGGGCAACGGGGGAGCGGCGCCGTCTGGCGCGGATCAGTCTCCGGCGCCCCGATGGCCCGGCAGGTTCATGCTCACGCGAAGAATCTCCAGCGACTCGTCTCCGCTACAGACGAAGTGGTAACGGGTGCCATGGGGAACTAAAACGCCCTCGTACTTGCCCAGGTCGGCCAATACTACGTCACCTTCACCCAAGAACTTGGCCCGTCCGCCCAGCACCAGCCAGTAACCGTCCTGTGCCGGGTGGGTGTGCAGGTCGTTGCCGGTCCCCTTGGGGAAAACCTGTACAGTGCTGATCACGGCGTCACTGTTGTACATCGGGAAAGAGGTAGTGCCATCGGGACGGTTCCGGCCACCGTCACCTTCCGCACCGGGATACTTGAAGGTCTGGAGTTGGGTTGTCATGACTCTCCTACCTGGATAGAGTTTGAGGCCCCGTCGACGGGTCGCAGGTCAACTTGGCAACGTTGCTGCCAACTGCAATCGGTCCGGCATCGGGTCAGCCACAATATGGAGCCGAGGTCGGTTCCCCGTCCACGCTCTCTCGCGAGACGAACTCTCTGCGTCCTTGACGATACCATCCAATGGGCTCGCGTGCAAAGGATTGCATCCTCTGGATGGTTGAAACATGACGGATCCTCATCGGCAAGGGCCCCTTGTGCCGATCCGGCATCTTCGGGCCCGCCCCTGGGCGATTTCCACCCCACTAGACGAGAGATTCGCGGCTTTTTCTGCTCGAATCTGGCGTGTACGCCCAAGGGAGTTTTGGGCCGTTTCAATCCGAACTGCGATCAATAATTTACTATTATTCGTAATAGAAGCGGGTTTAATTGGTGTAATTTATTTATCAGATGCTGTATTTCCGGAGTTGGTTGACCGCAGGTCCTGTGTCTGCAAGGTCCGGAACAGGACGACATAACCGGGGAAATCCGGCCGTAAAAGGAAGGTCAGGACAGTTGACCGGGCTTTACACTTGAGGAGGTGCCATCTGCAAGTCAACACCGCCGGAGCTACTCGAATCCTTTGGTCGAGTCGAGCGGGCTAAGGGGTTGGGTGACTTTGGGACAGTGAACTCTTGAGCGCCCGCGGTGGTAATTGCCGGTACTTTACAAGTCGATGTGAGGAGGAAAACGATGGCCACCGGATTGGGCAGAAAAAGTCTATTGGGAGGGTTCCGCGGACGGTTATTCTTTATCGGTCTCGCCCTGTTGATGGCCGTCGTTCTGGCGGCTTGCGGCAATGACCCGCAACCCGCAGCCCCGGAACAGCAGGGAGCGGACTCGGCTGCCACGAATCCCGAACCGGCGGCTTCGGGAGAGCCGGCGGCCTCACCAGTGCCTTCACCGACTGAAAGCACAGCGGCGATGGAAAAACCAACCCCTGCGGCTGCTCCGACGACCCGTCCACCCTCCGCAGTAACAGTGGACCGGAATCCTGGGTCGCAGCCAACAGTCCCTGCCCCAGCGCTAGGCGGACCTTCCGGCGAGCACGAATTTGCGATAGGCGCCGGCACACTATGGCAGGATCTGTTTGACCTGCTTGCACCCTACGAGCAGTCCTGCATTCGCCGGGAATTGGGGGACGAACTGGACTCGGTGCTCAAGCAACCCGCGATGCCAGGAATGGAAACTCGTCCGTGGGAGGTCACGGTATTCCAGTGCCTAGATCCGGAAACGGCGTCCGGAATTTTCCTCTCGGGCATTACCCAGGACATGCAGGGACTGCCCCCGGAGGGTTTGACCTGTGTGCAGGAACTGGTGACGGGCGCCGACGTGGCCGGTTTAGTCGCCGCATCCTCGCCGGAAGCCGGCTTGGCTGGCGGTCAGGTCCTTAATGCGTTCACCGCTGGCCTCATGGAGTGCATGCTCGGACAGATGATGACCGGCGCCGGCGGTATGTCCGGCGTTTCCCCGCCGGCTGACGAGTCTATGATCTGGGGCTACGCTACCGGAGGATGGGTCGGCAATTCTCCGGTGGTTAACGGCGGCGCGGTTTACGCTGGTTCCGACGACGCCCACGTATATGCGCTGGAAGCGGAGACCGGGGAACTGTTGTGGAGCTTCGAAACAGGCGACGCTATAAAGTCGTCGCCAACCGTGACCGGCGGGGCCGTGTATGTGGGGTCAAACGACAATCACGTCTATGCCCTGGATGCAGCCACCGGCGGGTTGAGGTGGAAGTACGACACGGGAGGCTGGGCGCAGTTCTCCCCGGCCGTCACCGGCAGGTTTGTCTTCCTCGGGGCTCACGGGGATGGGGGCTACATGGTCCGCGCCCTTGATGCATCTTCCGGGGAACAAGTGTGGGTTGCCGAAATGCCCTCTCCGCCCAGCGCCGATTTCGCTCCCGTGGTCATCTGGGACAAAGTGTACCTGCCGGGCGATTGGGGCGAGTTCCATGCCCTTGAGGCGTCGACCGGCAAGGCCGCTTGGAGCTTCGACACCGGCATCCCGTCGGATTCCCCGCCTACGGTCCGGGATGGGGTATTGTACCTGACTGCCGTCAACAACGCCTTTGCCATTGACGAGGAGACCGGAGATCTAATATGGAGCTACGGAACGGAGACATTCCCTGCCAGGGACTTCCCGGCCGTCATCGCCGACGGGGTCTACTACTTCTCGCCGAATAACCGCCTCTACGCCCTGGACGCCGCCAAGGGAGAACCCATCTGGTCCTACGAGACGGACAATCTAATCACCACCACACCGGTGACCGCCAGAGGCGTTGTATACGTGGGCGACGAGTCTCGCCGATTCTACGCCCTGGATGCCGCCACCGGCGCGCTGCTCTGGAGACACGAGGGCGGAGACTACGGACTGGAGTCGGTCACGGTGACCGGCGGCGTCCTGTACGCCGAGTCCAGCGACGGCCGCCTGCGCGCCCTCAACGCCTTGACCGGCGAGGAGGTCTGGGGATTCGAAAAGGGTTATTTCTCGGACACTCGGGCTTACACGGTGGTAGACGGCGTGGTGTACCTGGGTTCCTTCAACGGCAGTATCTACGCCTTCACGGTACCTGAGGTGAACTGAGCCTTACACGGTTGCCGCGGGCGCCTATCAGGTCGATGGCCGCACACGGCAGCCAAGACACGGGGATGTGTATTCCTCATCGCCAGGCCAATCCGGACTCCGGCTCTTGGCCTGGAGACGGCGGAAATCCCCGGAATTTCGCTCGACTTATTCGGCTGGCAAAAATTTCATGGAAATGGAGTTGATGCAGTGCCGGGCATTGGTGGGAGTGAAGCCTTCTCCCATAAAGACGTGGCCCAAATGGCCTCCACAGTTAGCGCACTCCACCTCGATCCGCATGCCATCGGGGTCCGGCAGGTGCTTCACGGACCCTGGGACCTCTTTGTCAAAGGCTGGCCACCCACAGCGGGCGTCAAACTTGTCTTCGGACCGGTAAAGCTCGGCGTTGCACTTGCGGCAGATGTAGGAGCCGACTTCGTAGAAATCGTCGTACTCGCCGGTGAAGGGCCGCTCGGTACCCTTGGATTCAATAACGTACCGTTCTTCGCGCGTAAGTTGGTTGTAGCTTGGAGTAGTCATGTCAATTGTTACCATCGTAGGCGTAATTTAGACGTTTTGTTGCTTCCCGATAGGGTAGAGACATTATGCCAGATTGAGCGGAGTTAGGTGGACCCGGACAATCAGGCAAGGAGCTATGTGAGAGTCCCGGTCCTAAACTAATGGGAGTGGCGACTCTCCGCCGCCAAGAATTCCTGAGTCAACCTCTACGGGCCGTGCAGGTCTAAGCAGACCACATGGTGTTGCGCCCGCGCCAACTCCCTGACGATTCTCACGCCGACAAACCCGGTACCGCCGGCAATCGACGTAGACTCTTAGCGCATCATTTCTAGCAGGTTATTGAGGGTTCGCTTTAGCCTCAATCGCTTCGAGGTCCACGGGCACTATGTACACTCCCTTGGCCCGCGGCAGCAGCGAACTTTCGTAGTTGAAATGGGTCTCGACGGCAACGCGAAACCGGGAGTCGCCCGAACGCTGCACCGCGAAGGGCACGGGATTCCAGCCGACCATTTGCAGCAGGCGCTCCTGGTATAGAACCAATGACTCCAGTCCGGCGTCCTTTACGCGCAGGACGTTGGCGGTCATCGCGAAGTCGTCGGCCACCTCCTTTCCGGTCATAAACAGGTGGAAGTGAGGCAACGGGCCGTCATCCTCGCGCTCCAGCTTCATCCAACTTAGGGTATGGTCCCAGGCAACAATCCGGGCGAAATGTTCGGGACGGTTGTAGTAATCCTCCACGGACAGGTCTGACACCCAGATGCCCCCGCCCTCGTCCTCAAAGCCGTACAGGGTATTGAAGAGGAACCTGCCGTCGGCGCTCAACCTGGGGGAAACCCCGTAGAGGCCCGCCTCCGGCGCGTCGGGAAACTGCTCGATGGGGTACTGGACTTTGTGGTACTCCTCCGCGTTACGCAGATTGACCAGGTATACCGTCTGCCACCTGGGGTCGGCCGGGCCCTCGTCGTCAGGCGATTTCCAGCCTTCAGTGCTCATAAGCCAGTAGTCGTCGTCAGAGGGCAGTGGCATTGCCATCAGGACAATCCCCGGCGCAATGTAGATTTCCTGGGCCGACCCATCATCATCCAATGCCAGCACCCGGTACCTGGCGGTCTTTTCTGGCTCCAGGGAGCGGCGGACGACCAGATAGTAACTGTCCTTCCCACTGTCCTTCTTGCGGTAGGTCCGAACCCCCCCGGCGGTGTCGCATTCACCCATCCAAGAGATTTGCAACTCCGCCAACAGGTCGGCCAACCAGTACCGGCCGTGCCCAAAATAGCTCGTGTCCTGGCCGGCGGCGCCCCGCAGTATTGTCAGCAACCGCTCTCCAAAGGGCAGGGATTCTTCGGGATCATCTTTGACGACATCCCCTAGAGTAAACCTGTACCCGATTGCCTCGAGCAGGACCGTGTATTCGGCGGCGGCCAAGCTTTCGTGGTAGACACGACACTGCTTCCGGGCCAAGGGTGGCGGCGGATACCTCTGGTCTTCAAAGGATAGGGAGAGAATCTCCTCCTCAAACTCTTGGGCCAGTTCAGACTGTCCGACGCTCAATGCCCGTGGGTTGACGTGCAAATGCGTCGGGCTGGCTACGTCCGGCCGGCGGCTCTGCCATTCCTCTGGGGCCTCTGGAACAATCACCAGGAAAGTGCCGTCAGGGAAAACGTCCGAAACGATACCCGCGGTTTCCTTGCCGGGAAGGTACTGGAAGGTCACGTTATGAAACAGGTGGTCTGGCGGGCTTGGAGATTGCAATGTATCTCTCAATTCAGCATCAAGCGCCACACCCGATTCGTGCAGACGCAACACCCGCCGGGCCGGATGCTCGCCAATCAGACCTGAGTTGAGCGACAAAGGGTCTAGGTACTGATACTGCCCGCCGTTGGATAAGCGCACCTTCACCTTGCCCCTCCAACTGACGATGCGGTCCGGTTTTCCCTTCACCGGCTGAAGGCGTCCGTCATCACCCAAGGCATAGAAGTGGGGCCGGACGTTCTCGCCGAAGGGTGCGGACTGCTCCCTGGACTTCATACTCACATCATCCGGGGTGACGGTCTCGGTGACCGGAGCCCCAACTGATGGGGCGATGCCAGAGGCCGGCGACTTGACCTGCTGGCTTCCGAAACAGGCGACGGCCAAAACAAACGGAAGCAGTATCCAGAGTATGTTTCGGCTGATTCGCCTCATAGCCGTTCACGAACTTTCCCGCTAATCGACAGGTTGGATGCCCCATCAGGCTAAATTGCGCCGTCATTGCGAGGGGATTATGACGAAGAACCCAAACGTCGATTCGTCGAACAGTTATACGCTGGGCAGTGTGTTGAACACGCTGCCGCTCAGACCAAACACGTCATTTCCCATCTTAGACGATCTCCTAGACTGAGGGCGGGCTAACCGGGCGAGGACAATCGATCTTCGCTCCGGTGATTCCGGTAAACGCGGGATGCCGCCAAGGAAGAGCTTCGTTTAGGTGGTTTAGCGGGTTGACTGCGGTAGATTTACGCAAAAGTAGGAATATCCCACTAACCCCGACCGTGCTGAGGTGGCTCGAAGAACTTCCTTCTAATCGTCCCCGCCGGGTTGAGGGGCCGGCTCCGCGGCCTGCTCCCGGCGCAACACCAATGGCACGCGCTGGAACAGCGCGACTATCGCCCCCGCCACTACTATCCAGACCACAATCATGGCGGCTACTCGGAATCCCTGCTGATAAAAGGGCTGCGCCTCGACCGCCGGCATCAACGCCACGGTGGCCGGCAGGCTGATTCCCAGAACCATCGCGGCCAGCGTCGTCCCAACAGTGTGCCCCATCTGCCGGGTGGTTTCCAACATCCCTGAGGCAAAGCTCCGGTTCTCCGGCAGCGTGTTCATCACCAGCGCATTGTAGGGCGAGATGAACAGCGCCGTCCCCACCGACGCAGGCAGCAGCAGCATGGGCAGCCCCCATATCGGAACGCGGGCCGCGAACAGAGCAATGGCGGCAATCCCCGACGCCACCATAACGAGCGACGCCGTGCCCAGCCACCGGGGGTTGTAGCGGTCATAGATCAGCCCGGCGATGGGTGGGAGCCACAGCCCGAAACTCTGGTGACACAGCAGCACCATTGACACGACAAAGGGCGAATACCCCAGGCCGTCCTCCACCAGGATAGGCACCAGCGTGAACACCGTCAGCATCGAAAGATGGAAGGTGGTGTTGCTGAACAACGCCATTGAGAAGTTCTTGCGCTTGAAGTACCGGAAGTCCAAGAACGGCTCCCGGCTCCTTGCCTGAACCACCACGAACAGCCCCAGCAGGGCCAGGGTCAACAGGTGCATGGGCAAGTGATATCTGATGGCGTCCGGCGACGTATACGATTCCGCCCCTTCGTGCAGGTGGGAGCCGGAAAGGACGAACACGGCCAGCGTTACCACGAGCAGCGCCGCGCTGGAGTAGTTGATGTTGATATGCCGCCGGTCCTCCAGCGCCTGCAGGAAACGATACTTGAGCATGGGGAAGCTGAACCACAGCGCCAGGGCCCCGGTCAGCACGGCAAAGCCAAACACCATCCTCCAGTTGAACAACGACAGGAAAGCCCCGTACAGCAACACCCCCATGAGGGTGCCGATGCGCGATGCGGTTACCGGCACGGCGAAGGCCCGTCCCCGCTCGTTGGGTTCGAACATCATCGCCAGCATGGCGTTGCCGTTGGCAGTCACCAGGGCGGCTCCGAACCCGCCGCAGCCACTCCAGATGATTAGCTGGGTCAGGTTCTGGGAGGTGGCCGTCACCACGTTCGCCAGGGTCATCACGACCAGGCCGGTGAAGAATACCTGTATGTGTCCGTACTTTTCGCCCAGCCGCGCGGCGAGGAAAACCGTGCTGCCCAGCACCAGCAGCCGGATTATTACCGACCATGCCGCGTCGTCCACGTCAACGCCAAAATAGTTGGCCACCGACGGAATGGTCAGCGTGATGGGGATGAAGGTGGACTGCACCAGAAGATGGCCAAAGGCCAAGGCGAACAGCGTATCCCGCCGTTGCTTGGTGGAACCCAACTCCCGGAAGGCGCCGATGAAATTCAGCCGCCGCACAATCAGGGCTAATACATACACAATCGCTGCCTTCGATCTCCCGGTCCAAGATTATGGCAAGAGCCTGTTCGCTGACCCAACCCGGTGTTTCCCCTACATACTAACCAGTGCAACCCCCTCCGACAATAAACCCGGGGATTTCAACCCGTTTGTCCTCATGCTCTAGAAGCAATAGACCAGGAAAAATGTTTGGCTCGCTGGGGGTATATTTGCATCCAACCAGGTAGGTCCTGGGGATGAACAAATGGGTTCGCCACCACGGCCCTCATGCCTGATTAGAGCCATCTCACGTGGGCCTAAGCAGACCGTATTGCGAACTTTTCGCTGGGAGATCCCACTATAATCGGACCAGCCTGCTTCTCCGCTCAGTTTAGGGCATCCCACAAAACTCGCATTTCGCGTGGCCCAGTTTACGGGGAGCAGGTCATGGTGACAGCATTGCCCTTCTGTCCAGCGCGAATCGTTCCGACGCTGACCCCGATGCGCTCCGCCGACTCCGACGGGTTGATTCCGAACTGCTCATGTTTTTCTTTGATGAGGGTTCCGATATTATTGTCTGCTTTGGGCTGTGCGGGAAAATGGTCCGTTGTCGGGTTCCATGGAATCAGCAACTCGTTGTCTTCCCCGTCTCCTCCGACAATGAATTGACGCCCCGCCCTTACAACTTAAGACAGGGCGTCCTTTTTCTGTAACGGCGCGGCTGTCCGAGACTCGATAACGCTATTCAGCCATCGCAACGCCCCGGGTCCGATTTCCCTACGGGCGGGCTTACTCCGGCGGGCTTACTCCAAGGATCTGGGGTTGATTGGAGTGGCCATGCACTGCACTTCCGGAAGAACTTCCTTGGCGAAGAGCCTGAGGCTTTTTTCGGCCTTATCCCTCGGCATCCCTCCGTAAAACACGTGGAGTACGACCTTCTCAAGGCTGATGGTCTGCTGCAGCTTCCTAATCCTTTCGATGATCTCGTCCGGCGTGCCGATGGGTTGGGTATTGCGCCGCGCGGCGAGACCGGCGTCCGCGGTGCCGACGTCGGCATTCTGGCGTATGAGGTATTCCTCGTAGCCATGGATGCCTTCATAGCCAGGATTGTTCCATTCGAAGTAGTGGTGCTGGGCCGCGGTGAGTTGGTTGTGGAAATAGGTCCACCCCTCTTCGGCTTCAGCCGCGGACTCGGCGCAGTACATCCACAACAAAGTGGTGGGCTGGTCAGGCGGAAGGCCAAGTCCTTTCCGAATTTTGTTGAACCTTCGCACCTTATCGGTCATCTCGTCGACATCATCGCCGGCAACAAACATCTGCCCAAGACCGTTTTCGGCAGCCAGTCTTGCTGACGCCTCCGTAGTGAACGCCACTTTGATGTCCTTGGTTAGTTCACCCTTGTGGCGGGCCTGAGGGCGGATACTGGTCGGTGGGATATCGTAGATCTCGCCCTGGAACTCGAAGCGCTCCGCGCCGTCAGCGGCCCTGATGGCGTTGATCACATCGTAGAAATACTTGTGCGATTGTTCTATCGGGTAGCCTAGTGAAGCGTACTCGTGCGGCGCGATTCCGCGCCCGATCCCCAGATGGAGGCGCCTGCCCTTCAGCAAGATGTCGAGCATGGAGATCTCCGAAGCCAACCGGACCGGATTCCACCACGGGGCGACGATGACCGCGGTACCCACATCGACTCGACTAGTGCGGCCCGCCCAGTACGCCAGGTATTGCAATGGGTTAGGCTGCATTGAATAGGCAGAACCGTAGTGTTCGGTTGCCCAGATCGAATCGAACCCCAGCGGCTCGACCAGTTCCCCCATATAGAGGGTGTCATCCATATTTTTGGCGTCCGGTACCGTCGGCGGACGGTCATAGTCTTCCTCCATCAGGCGATCCCAGTCACCTTGGTTGTAACCGGTGACCATCACTCCACAGTGCATTGGTGGGTTCCTCCTCCAGATTCACCCGCCCAGCCCAGGCGCGGTTTATCCTTCAATATGACAATTCGCCGTGCCAGTATAACTGTTTCTTCGGGCTGCCACCGTCTCTTATTGACGCCCCGAAATGGGGCGAACTTCCCAGCCCTGTTTTTTCCAAGTCCTGGAACATAGCTTTCGTGTATTCAGGCACTGCGATGCTCTCCACCACGCGGGCCAGTTCTTCACCGGCGGCAGTGAACAAAATGCCATTCATCGGGCGGGATAAGGTTTCGGTGGTAGATTCCAACAACCACATCTTGCCTTGATGCGTAGCCACAAAAATTGGTTTCGGACCGCCGCTCACATTTAGACGCGAGTTCATGTCGTTGTTGATGAGTCGATGGTGCGCCAACCTCATCAATACATCGTAATCATTACATCGTAGGAAAGCCTGTGGGGTCCGAGGGAATCACGTCTTGGACTACCCCACACCCCACTACTATCCACGGAGTTCCATGAGTATCGTACAACGCCGCTGAACACAGTCTCTGGAAATCCTCCGCTCGCTCCTTGGTCATATCCCGTGCAATCGACATAGTGTCGCTCGACACGCCCCCCGGCGATTCCAGTTCGCCTTTCAATAAGCGCGCAAACAGGACCTGCAGGGTTTCGTCAGAAATGTTGCTCGCCTCATGCGCCCATCTATACTGGAACTCCGGGCTGAACTTTTCCAAATCCACCTTCGCCCAATCCACCACCGAGTCAGTTTTTGATTGCCCGTTCAGCAAATTGGTCGCCTGTCGCTCGGCCTCCGCATCAGCGGCCTGGGCGTGTGCTTCGACATCCATTGAAAGTTGAAAGTCCACTGTAATGAACGACCGCCAGGCCGGATTCTTGCAACTGTTGAACCACTGCTACGTCAGCCTGCAAGTTCTTTCGGTCTTGGCCGCCCTGTAAACGAATGCCAAGCGCGCCGAACATCCCTTCTACGATTTCTCGAATACCAGGGGACGCTGCCTCTACACATTGAGGTTCTACCAACTTCTCGCTCCATATCAGACGGCAGTCCGTCGCTATTGCTTCGCTGGCTCATTCACTCCATCAGCGGAATCGATATGGTCAAACTTAACAGTCCTACCGTAAAAAGTGCTGATGCAAGACGCTCAACAAGAACATCTTAAACCAACCCTGCCTCTCGGTTGGGAGCCCCGCACGGGCATATTGCACGTCTCTGGGCCTGTACTACGGGCGGAAACTTCTGACCCGGACCCGTACCAGACCGAAGAACTAGAAAATAATTGTTCGGTGCCCCCGATAATGCCAGTCAAAGGGACCACGCCCACCGGTCTTCGTCCATTGATGCAGGGCGTTAACGGAATTGTTGTAGCCAGTTACCCCCAGCGCCGTCATGGCCGGTTTGGAATTCCTTAAAAACGGTGGCAACGCGATATACGCCGGAGTCGCTGTAAAAGGTGTCGATGGCCCATCTTCTCGCCGCCCTTGACAGCGGTACAGGTCCTAGTCGACGACGCACTCCGCGTCATCGCCCAAGAAGATGGTCGAAACCCGTCCGAAACCACATCACAATCGACTGGACACTTCGGGAAAATGTGTGCGCCCAACTCCGTGTCCTGGTCCGCCGCATTGTCCGCAAGCACGGCTACCCGCCCGAATAGCAGGTAAAGGCCACGCTAACCCCCTTGGAGCAGGCTGAGGGGCTATTGGAGGGGTGAGTGGCGTGAAAGGGCGCTATCTTCCCGGACCCCAAATGCCGTCGGGGTTTCGCCCTGGCGTGTAACCGGGATGCCGACCGGCTTTTGGCAGATTTAGCGCACTCAAGAATCTATCGCTTGATAGACTCGCCTTCGTATCTTCAACCGATGGAAGGGGTTGGACCTAGGATACCAGCCTTACCGTTTTTGCTCTCCACTAGGAACCCCATGACCTCGAGTCTTCGGAACGGTCCAAGTTGGATGTCCACAGTCAATTCGTGGATTTATCGCTTGGTGGAATCGAGCGAGTTTCGTTTGGTCGTATATTATCAGTGGGTCGACCGGGGTTCTTTTTGAACGGCGCATACCCCACAAGCAAGGGGAAGTATTCAACCGACTGAGCCGGATCGGCAGACTCGGTTCTCCTCTGCACCCCGCTAGCAATGCTTAATGGCCCCCGATTGTGACCGCCCATACGACGGTCATCACTTCCCAGCCGGGTTTCTAACCCACTTCCAGCACGTCAGGTGTAGTCCAATCTTGTCTCACATAGAGAAGTACCGGGAATTTCTCTAACAATTCGGGCCAAAAGCCATTGGAACCTGAATGTGTGGACCACTATCAAATACAATTTAAGCCCGCAATGAAAACGTGGTGTCGAAGGTCGGAAGCAAGTTAGCTTTGAATCTGGCATTCATGGGCCGTTTTCCCCACATGTTTTCCCACGGTCCTATCCGATAATTGGCTATGCCTTGAGCTTTACCAAGACGTGTCGGGAATGTACAACGTCACTGAGGTGGACCCAGGAAACTGGACAGGTAGCTAAGCGAGAGTCCTGCTCCTAAACTAGGGGCAGCGGTAGCTGTCGGGAAGGAGTGAGAAATGTCCCAAGGACGGAGAAAGCACAGTCCGGCTTTCAAGGCCAGGGTGGCTCTGGAGGCGGTGAAGGGGGAGGAGACGGTGGCCCAGCTGGCGGCCAGATACCAGGTCCATCCCAGCCAGATTCAGACCTGGAAGAAAGCCCTGACCGCGGGAGCCGCCGGCGTGTTCAGCAACGGGCAAGAGCAGAAGACCAGTAGCGACGCCTCCCTGATCGCCCGGCTATACCAGGAAATCGGACAGCTGAAAGTGGAGCGGGATTTCTTGTCGGAGAGGTCCGGTCCATGAGCCTGGCCCAGCGGCGGGGGATGGTGGATCGGGAGCATCTATCGTTGTCGATAGCGCGGCAGTGCGCCCTGCTGGGAGTGGCCCGTTCCAGCCTGTACTATCGGCCCAGGGAAGCCTCCAGCGAGAACCTGGCCTTGATGCAGGCCATGGACCGGCAGTACCTGGATACACCCTTCTACGGGTCGAGGCGTATGAAGGTCTGGCTGGCGCGGGAGGGCCGGTGCGTGAGCCGGAAGCGGGTGCAGCGGCTGATGCGCATCATGGGGCTGCGGGCCATCTACCGGAGTCCCCGCACCAGCCGGCCGGCGCCGGAGCACCGGGTCTACCCCTATGTGTTGGAAAAGGCCAAGATCACCCAGCCCAACCAGGTGTGGGCCGCCGACATCACCTACCTGGCCATGGCCCGTGGCTTTCTCTACCTGGTGGCCTGGCGATTGTCCAACACCCTGGAGGCCGACTTCTGCGTGGACGCCTTGAGGGAGGCGCTGGGGCAAGGCCAGCCCGAGGTCTTCAACACCGACCAGGGCAGTCAATTCACCAGCCTGGAATTCACTCAGGTACTGCAGGAACACGGCGTGAAGATCAGCATGGACGGGAAGGGCCGGTACACCGACAACATCTTCGTGGAGCGGTTGTGGCGGACGGTGAAGTACGAGGAGGTGTACCTGAAAGCCTACACCAACGCCAGTGAAGCCAGGAGGGAGCTGGGCGCCTACTTCAGGTTCTACAACGACCAGAGGCCCCCATCAGGCCCTGGGCTACCGGACCCCGGCCCAGGTGTTCCACGAGGCCAGGAATGCCACGGGGGATAGTTCAAAGGTGACGGAAGGTCCACCGGAACGGGTGTTGGTATCATTGGCATGAGCAGCTAGACTCTCGCTTAATTCTAACCCAGTCCTGTCCAACCAATGGGGTCCACCTCACACCTCGTAATTTGAACGCCGGCAACAATCGAAGCATCGAGGGACAAAACTCGTTAAATTTGAGCTACGTCGCAACTGGGATTCAAATGCGAAATCTCCTCAACTGACCGACCAAAGACCTATAGAATGTGGGGGTGAGATGCGTGGGGGAGGGGGCAATGGTGTACTCACACTGTTGGGGTCCCATACCAAGGAAGCCTGTCCTTCTACAAGCGGTGGCTCGACATGGGACAATCCGACCGGTACAACATCGCTTTCTGGATTGCTAGATTGAGATGGTCATTCGTCACTTGGCCTGGGTACACCAAAGGACAGCCGCATTCAAACGACTATTGGCCCCAACCTGACCTTGCCGCTCCAACTGCTAACCATTCCCGACCTGTCGAGCTTAGGTCCTGATTTTCCGACGTGCGCTGACCCTGGACCCGCTGCCTTGATGGCCCGGGCTTCTGGGCTTGTATCCCGACTTTGACTTGAGGGCTGCCCGTGTCCTGCGCCTACCCCTGGGCCGCTTGAGCCTGTGGTCGTTGTCCACCTTCCCCGCCACCTTCGCGCCGTCCGGGATGGGTTTCCGCTTGGGCACGGGGTCGTTGTAAACATCCTGCACCACGTCCACGCCGTCCGGGATGGGTTTCCGCTTGGGCACGGGGTCGTTGTAAACATCCTGCACCACGTCCACGCCGTCCGGGATGGGTTTCCGCTTGGGCACGGGGTCGTTGTAAACATCCTGCACCACGTCCACGCCGTCCGGGATGGGTTTCCGCTTGGGCACGGGGTCGTTGTAAACATCCTGCACCACGTCCACGCCGTCCGGGATGGGTTTCCGCTTGGGCACGGGGTCGTTGTAAACATCCTGCACCACGTCCACGCCGTCCGGGATGGGTTTCCGCTTGGGCACGGGGTCGTTGTAAACATCCTGCACCACGTCCACGCCGTCCGGGATGGGTTTCCGCTTGGGCACGGGGTCGTTGTAAACATCCTGCACCACGTCCACGCCTGCCGGAATCTCGACGCGCATTAAGGTTTCCCCGGTTCTGCCCGCTGGACCCGCGCTTTTGCGGTGGGCTCTTCCCTTCACCACGTCCGCCCATTCGTTGAAGGTCGGATTGACCTTGGCGGCTTGACCGGGAGGCTTACCGCCCGTGGATTCGTGGTCTCTGAAAAGGTTGTAGTCCAGCGTCCAGCCGTCAAGGTAAAGTTGGCCCTTTTCCTTGCTACCAAACTCCCGCAGGGTCCTGGTGCGTTGCCTGAACAAGCCCCGGACCCGCTCGGACGGGTTCTTGATGTCCTCCAATTTCCCCCCTCCCGGCGGCCGGATGTGCCTGGTGCGGGGGAAGACCTTCTTCACCGCGGGGACGTAGTAAGGCCACTGGTCGGTCTTGACCGTCCTGGGAGTCTCTGTCGCAGCCGCAGCCGCTTTCTTCAAGACGGCCTCCGCTGACCTGGCATCCCGCTCTTTGGTCAGGTGGGAAGCCAGCAGGTAGCCGGTGCTCTCGTCCATGACGTTCCAGATCCAATACTGCTGCCTGCCCACGTCCAACTGCATTTCGTCCACCGCCCAGCGGCCGCCGGTGTGAGCCGGGTGGCGCTCCATTTCCTTCAAGGCGTCTTTCGTATAGTCCCTGACCCACTGGTAAATCGTGGCCTTCGAGGGTTCGGGGATGTCGTACGTCGTCCCCATGCTCTCGGCGATCTGCTGGTAGGACATGCCGGAGTAGAACATGCGGATCGCCGCGCCCATCTGGTCCGCCGGGAAACGCCGCCCCTTCGCCTTGCCGTTGGCATGGGACTTCTTGGAACAGGCGCGGCAAAGGTAGCGTTGATAGCCGTTTCGAGTCCCAATCTTGACGACGCGGGCGGACTCGCAATCCGGGCAGTTGACGGTCTTGGGCTCGGTGAATTCAGCCATGCTTATCATGCTTGCGGCAGGCCTGCCGGGTTAGAATTCCCAGGCGAGGACGGCGGGAGACAAAACCATCATTACAAGGGAGACAGTCATAGGGCTTTCCATGCCCCGGCCGGGATGGGTGCTCCATATAGTATATGAACAAGTGAACGATGATTGACCTGTCACCTATCGCCGTTGTCCTTGTTGCCCCCACCCTTTCAAACAGACTGTGCAAGACCTCCCCATCGGGTGTTCGAACAACACTCCTGAGCGCCACCTTTGATGCAGCGTTGTCCTGTCGCATCCCTTCTTCCGCTTCCGCCCATTAGCGCCCCCCACACGCGTTCGGCGGTCCTTGCGTTTCGCCATTGAGTAGGACGGTATGTTGGTTGACCCCCACCTGATTGCCGCCATTGAGGCAACGCATGTGCGGGTGCTTCACCCAAGGTAGGGCACGAATGATGCGAGAGTAAATTCATCAATCGTATGACCGTCAAAGGTCCACAGCAGCAGCGTGTGCGGAAAATACCAGAGGGAGCAACTCCCGAATATTTGGTCAACCGCCAGGGCCATCTACCACCGCCCGCGCCCCCCAAAGGACCACTCTTGATGCCATCCGACCTCCATATTAGCATTGTGATACCCCACAAACAAACGAAACCGCCCTTCCGGGTTCCTGGGTACTCTTCAATCATCTCCTTCTCACGACTGGCTGGCGACGGGTTGACAGGTCCGGGGGGTTGATTATTGCATTTCATGATTATCAATATTGGGCGTCACGCACGTTTAAGGGAGATTTCGCGCGGTGTGATACCACTCCGCGTAACAAATTATTTCTGATAAATGATTGAATAGTGGTCTCCGGTTGCCAATTGGCCACAAAACAGCCGGTTGACTAGCCATCGGCCTGCGGATACACAATACCGTATGTCGAAGTTTTGCTGCGGAATGGGCGGAGGTCACGGAACCATGAGCAAGGCAATGATCGTCGCCTCGGTCATCAGTAATTTGCTGTTGGTCGTGAGGGCTTTGCTTACCTGTGGGGGATTTCCCGGGCCGCTAGGTGGAGGGAACTGCCCAGGTGCTGGCCTTAGCGGCTCCGGCAACCGTCGCTACGGAGTTTTCAACCCATCCCGATTGGCTACTTGGCCTGCTCCGCCCAGGACCATGCCTTTCGTCCAAAGCTCTGCGGTCATACCATCTCGGCCTCCAACCCTATCCGATACGTCGGCATGGTCAGGGCCGGCCTACACTTATCAAACACCAGCAAAGGCGGACGCATGGCCTATTTCCCGGTTATCCATATCGCATCCTGCGAAGCATCATTCGCTGTCGCCTGTAGGCAAAAGGCGCCTGTGGGACCGGCGCCGCGCAATCCCGTCTGGGTAACCCACACGCGAGGAGAAGACCAATGACATTAGATGATCTGAGCCTTATGAGGAGAGTCGAGGTGCTCCAGGTATGCGGATTCTCCAAGAGCACTATGTACCATCTGATCGAACATGGGCTGTTTCCCGAGCCTGTGCGGATCGACTCCAGGTCCGTCCGCTGGCCGAAGTCGGACGTGGTAGCCTGGCTGGTTGAGCGGCCCCCGGCGTCGGAACTGGAATACCGTGTGTGAATGGAGTCATCGCTGTCAATGTTCTACGAATCTGTCGGTAGCTGACAGGCAATGGAAGAGGATGATCCATGAGAAATTTGTCCATTGACGGTCCGTTAGCTGGGATTGCCGGCGGGTCCAGTGCGTTGCTGCCTAGCACGGCGTCGTCGAAGAGGCTGAGCTACTCTTCAACGGCCCGGTTGCTGGGGACGACGAGGCAACAGGCAGGCAAAGTTAATTGTCGTCGGTCAAGGGCTTTTTTGTCTTCGCAAGACACGCAGACACCACGGTGTGGGAGCTTAGTCCGGGCGGCTGTAAAAGGCGGAGCTAAAGTGGACCACCTGGACGGATTGACCGCCTGACATTGTGGCTGTCGCTGTTCAGCATAAATGTCCGTCTAACTGTTCGGCAGAAATGTCACCTGTTTGGTCTGCGATGGTATCAGATGGCGACATTGTGGATGCGACCGGGGACCGACGCGTCGGCGGACTCTCAGCGTCAACGTATCTCCTGACCGTGTCTCTGTGAATTCCCAACTCCCTCGCCATCCCTCGAATGGACAACCCCTGGAGCTTGGCCTGCTGCACCGCCTTCCATCTCTCCCTCTGCAGGAATGTCGGCTTTCTCAGTGATGGCGTTACCTGCAATTCGGTCACGGTAGCATCGCCAACTTCAGCGCTCTGGTCATCTTCTGGGCCGACCAGGGAGTTCAGCAGTTCGGGAGCGTTCGCCGAAGCTGTTGACGATAGCCCGGGATCGGGGATCGGGATAGGAGCGGTTGGGAGAGTCCCTTCGGCCTTGCGGAGAGTTCCCGGACTGGGCGGTGCCTCCTGAGCAGCAATGATGTGTCCCTCATGCTGTACTGATAGCTGGCCGTCCAGTCCCTCCAGGACCACCACGACCGCTCCGGCGTAGCTGCGGCGCTTTGGATCGGGAAGCTGCTGCAGGGTGTGCCTCTGGTACTTCACGGTGTTGTCCCGGGCCACTCTCCTGCGGTGCTTGAAGCACAGGACCTGCTCCAAGGGCAGGTCCACCTGCAAGGGCCGGAATGAGGGATCAGGACACTGGGCCGGAACTCCAAAACGCCGGTTGAATCTGGGCAGGAACTGCTTCAACACTGCCCTGGCCTGTTCAAGAGTGGTTGCTCTCTCGAGCCGCAGTTCCGTGATCAGCCGGTCCTGGAAGGTTCCCGCCGTTCGCTCCACCCGCCCCTTTGCCTGAGGCGACAGGGCGAATATCACTTGAACCCCCAGCTCTGCCATTGCGCGCCCGAACTGGGTGGGCGTGCCGGCGGGCTGATATTCCGACTTGTGCTTGAAGACGGGGTGGCGGTCGGTGTGCAGGGCGAGGGGTATGCCGAAGCGCCGGAGCAGGCCCTGCATCAGCAGGAAGTAACTGCTGGTGTTCTCATGATCGCAGAACAGGGCGTTGACCACGCAGCCCGTGGCATCGTCCACCGCGAACAGTATCGTGAACTGTGGCCCGTCCTCGCCCAGCCAACGGTGATAGCTGCCGTCCAACTGGATCAGCATGCCCTCCCGTGGCATCCGCTGCCGGCGCACCCGGTGCTTGGGCGGGCGCCTTCGCCGCGGACTGCTGAGCCCGGCGTTGGCCAGGATACGCCGAAGCGTAGTCCGGCCCATGTCGACGCCCTCGCGTTCACTGAGCAACTCTGAGAGATGGGTGTGGTTGGCTCCCTCGTACACCGTGCGAGCCAGGTGAACCACCTTGCTCCTAGTCGCCTCGGGAATAACGTTGGCCGGTCTACGGCCGCGGTGATCATGGGCGAGGGCAGCCGCGCCTCTCTCCTGATAGGCTGCCAGGATACGCCTGGTGTGGCGCGGGCTGACTCCCATCAGTTCAGCCGCCTGGTCCAGGGCAATGTGCTCAGCGAGCAAACTGTTGAGAACCTGAAGTCTGGTCTGTTCTTTTTGAGTCAAAGTCACATTCTCCATGGAGTGAATGTGACATTTATGCTGGCCAGTTAGCTCGGACTTTTTCGCTGAACGTCAACATTGTGGCGGTTGAAAAATGTACCGTCCTCTGCCATCCATAGGTTCGAAGTCGTGCTTATGGGTGGTGGGGTGGATGTACCAGGTGGACGTGTATCTACGGGTCCGACGGGCGGTGATGGTGGATGGGATGAGCATCCGGGAGGTCTCCCGGGTGTTCGGGTTGCACCGGGACACGGTGCGCAAGATTCTGGCCTACTCAGCGCCGCCGGGCTACCGGCGACAGACTCCGCCCCGGCGTCCTAAGCTGGAGCCCTTCACCGGCGTCATCGACCAAATCCTGTTAGACGACCTCAGGCGTCCCAGGAAGCAGCGCCACACAGCCCAGCGGATCTTCCAGCGGCTCAGGGACGAGCATGGGTTCGGCGGCCAGTACACCATAGTCAAGGACTACGTGAGGGAGCATCGCCGCCGGTCGCAGGAGTGTTCGTGCCCCTGTCCCATCCGCCGGGCCACGCCCAGTGCGACTTTGGCGAGGCCCTGGTGATCATCGGCGGGGTGGAACAGAAAGCCCACTGCTTCGTCCTGGACCTGCCCCACAGCGACGGATGCTTCGTCAAGGCTTACCCGGCCGAGACCACCGAGGCCTTCCTGGACGGCCATGTCTCGGCCTTCGCCTTCCTGGGCGGGGTGCCCCAGAGCATCCTGTACGACAACACCAGGCTAGCGGTGGCCAGGATCATGGGAGACGGGCGGAGGAAGCGCACCCGGGCCTTCACGGAACTCCAGTCCCACTACCTGTTCGATGACCGGTTCGGCCGTCCCGGCAAGGGCAACGACAAGGGGAAGGTCGAGGGGATGGTCGGCTATATGCGGCGCAACTTCCTGGTGCCGGTCCCGTCCTTCGAGAGCTTTGATGCGCTGAACGCCCACCTGCAGCGTCGCTGCCTGGCGCGGATGGATGCCAGGTTGAGGGGCCACTCAGAGAGCATAGGCCAGCGGATGGAACGGGACCTGGAGGCCCTGCTGCCCCTGCCGGCGGTGGGCCTACGACGCCTGCGAGAAGCAGGCGGGCCGGGTGAGTTCGCTGTCGCTGGTGAGGTACCGGACCAACGATTACTCGGCCCCGGTGGCCTACGGGCACCGGGACGTTCTGGTAAAAGGCTACGTGGACCGGGTGGTCATCAGTTGCGGGTCCGAGGTCATCGCCCGCCATCACCGCTCCTACCAGCGGGATGATTTTGTGTTCGACCCCGTCCACTACCTGCCCCTGCTGGAGCAGAAGACGGCGGCCCTGGACCAGGCCGCTCCCCTGCAGGGATGGGACCTTCCCGAGGAGTTTGGCACGCTGCGCCGGTTGCTGGAGTCCCGCATGGGACGAAGGGGCAAGCGGGAGTTCGTCCAAGTGCTCAGACTGCTGGAGAACTTCAGCCTGGAAGAAGTGCAATCGGCGGTGAAAGATGCCCTCCGGTTGGGGGCACTGAGCTTCGACGCGGTGAAGCATCTGGTGCTCTGCCGGCTGGAGGGCCGGCCGCCCCGCCTCGACCTGGAGCTCTACCCCTACCTGCCCCAAGTGCGGGTCAGCATCACTTCCGCCGGGGATTGCATGACGTTGCTGTCGGGGAGGGCGGCATGAACAGCCGGTCCACGCTGCTTTTGGAGCATCACCTGAAGGAACTGAAACTGCCCAGCTTCCTCCGGGAATACGGCAAGATGGCGGCCCAGTGCGCCGCCGAGGGAGTGGACCACCCAGGGTACCTGCTCAGGCTGGCGGAACTGGAACTCATCGATCGCCACCAGCGCATGGTGGACCGGAGGATCCGGTCTGCCCGCTTCCCTGCCGTCAAAAGCCTGGACACCTTCGACTTTACGGCCATCCCGTCGGTGAACAAGGCGCTGGTGATGGAACTGGCACGTTGCGAATACGTACAGCGCCGGGAAAATATCATCGCCGTCGGCAACAGCGGCACCGGCAAGACCCACATCGCCCTGGGACTGGGCCTGGCCGCCTGCCAGCGCGGGATGTCCGTGGGCTTCACCACCGCCGCCGCCCTGGTCCACGAGCTGATGGAGGCCCGGGACGAGAGGCGGCTGCTCAACCTCCAGAGACAGCTTTCCCGCCTCAGCCTGCTGATCATCGACGAGTTGGGATTCGTCCCCCTGTCCCCCACCGGGGCGGAGTTGCTCTTCGAGGTCTTCAGCCAGCGATACGAGCGGGGCTCAATCCTGGTGACCACCAACCTGCCCTTCGACGAGTGGACCGAGGTCTTCGGGTCGGAGAGGCTGACCGGCGCATTGCTGGACCGCCTCACCCACCACGTCCACATCTTGGAGATGAACGGCGACAGCTACCGGCTCAAGCGTAGCAGAGAGGGAGCTGTCTCCCAACCTTCAGACGAGCCTCACGAAGAATAGGTTGCATCAAGACCTTCCTGCCTGCCATCTGCTGCCCCACCCGTCATCAGGGCATTTCCCTCAACAAGTGGCGCTGATATTTATGCTGGCCAGTTAGCTCGGACTTTTTCGCTGGCCTTACACACCAGGTGGTACAGTTTTACTCCGCCCCAGTGGCCCAACATGCCTCCGCCATTGACAGCTGACCGAAGGGGAGGTCTATTTCGTGCGGGTGATAGCGGTGAACGCGGTGGGGAATAGCGACCGGTCGAACCTGGCCTACGGCACGCCGGGGGAGGGCTCAGGCTCGTACGGGGTGCTGGAGTAGGGGCCGGCGGCCCGGCCTGAGCGGGCCGAAATCCTGCTGGCCGGCGGCGTCCGTGGCTGTCCGGCAGGGTTTCGGGCAACAAAAAACCAGGACACAGAGGCGGCGGGGTCCGCCCTACCCCGGCGGAGACGCTGATTCCCACCCAATGAATCCGGCGGAACTTGCCGGGAGAGGAAGCAGGCGAGATGAGGCGCAAACGCACTGCGCCGAAGGTGAAGCTCAATCGCAACGCCGTGTGGGAGTTGCCGGACGAACTGGGCATCTCGCAGAACGAACTGGCGCGGTTGTGCGGACTTTCCTCGGGATACTTCTCCCAGTTGATGAGCGGCGCCAAATGCCCTTCACCCAGGGTGCGGCGGAGGTTGCAGCAGGTGCTGGGCGTCAGCGATTTCGACAGGCTGTTCATCATTGAGCGAGTTGACGAGGAGCCGCCGGGGGCGACCAAGCAGTGCTAAAGTATTGATTACCGGACAGGCCGGAAAAGCGACTTTGACCGCCTGTTCATCATTGAGTTCGACGATGAATAATGACAGCCCGCCGCCGTGCGAGCACGACAAATGCCCCGATGTTTCAACCGGCAGCCCTGGAGGTGGTCCCGGCGCAACCCCGGCGACGCCAATGGGGAGGTCCAGGCCGGCATGAGCCGCAGGATGTTGGTCAGGCAGCCCTTCGACCTCGCCTTGAGCCTGGAAATGGGCCAGACCTTCCGCTGGCGAAGAGTGGGGGACGAAGGGGTCCGCCAACGGGACTGGGGAGACCCGCCGGCTCGGTGGCGCAGGAACGGAGGGGGCTGGTACTCCGGCGTGCTGGGGGAATACCTGGTGCACCTCCGGCAGACCGGCGATGGATTGGAGTACCGGGTGGGCGGCATGGACGGAGAACGGGACGATGTGGACCTGGACGCCCTCCTGGAGGACCACTTCCGCCTCGACGACGACATTGGGGAAATCTACTGCCAATTGGGCCAGCGCCCGGCAGTCGCCCGGGCCATTGGGCGGTACCCGGGTCTGAGGGTGCTGCGCCAGGATAGATGGGAATGCCTGGTGTCCTACCTGTGCTCCGGGACCAACAGCATCCGGGGCATCAGGCAGAGCGTCGAGAAAATAGCCCAATTGGGCCGCCGGAAGGTCCACCTGGACGATGATGAACGCCATGTATTTCCCAGCCCCGCTCAAATCATTGAAGAAGGGGAAAAGGCGCTGGGGGACTTGGGCCTGGGCCTGTATTCAAGGCATCGCAACATCTTCCTGATGGCCCGTTACCTGTCCCACGACCCGCTCCTGTTGGATCGGACGGCATCCCTGCAATTATCCGGCGCCCAGGCGGTGAGGCTGTTGGACAGCTACCGGGGCATTGGCCCCAAGATCGCCGGTTGCGTGGCCCTGATGTCCCTGGACAAGCTGGACGCCTTTCCGGTGGACCGGTGGGGACAGCGGGCCTCGCCCAGTGCGACCTGTCGGCGATGCCGGCAGGACTGGCGGAGAGGGTACGGAGTTCCCGTACCTTGACCGAAGCCCAGCAGTACCGGGTGGCGGATTGGGCCAGGCAATGCTTTGGGCGGTACGCCGGTTACGCCAACCAGTACCTCTTCCACTGGGTGGAGCCCCACAAGGAGAGGGTTGGCCGCAACGGGGTCTGTCCCCTCTGCGGTACGGGTCCAGCTACGGAGACGCTCCGCCTTTTACAGATTCCCTGGCCGGTCCCAATCAGTTCCAAGTTGTAGCGTTCCTCGGGTGTGGCGTGGACCAGACGGGGATACCAGGAAATTGGGACCGATATGGTCCGGCCATCGGAAAGCTCGGCGGTCAGGGTGTCTTCGGTTACTGCAATTCTCATCTCCCTGGGCATTTCCATCACTGCCTCGCATCCAGCCGGTCCAGGTTACCGCTCCAGCCGAGGATTCGCTCGTCGGCGGTAACCAGTCTGTGGCCGCCCAACGCGGTGGCGACAATGATGCGGTCGGCCGGATCGCCATGAATGTCAGCAAGCAGGCCGGCGCGGGCAGCGATGGCGCCATCAACAGGAATTTCAATGAGACCTTGGCTGATCAGCGTACTTCTCCATTCATAGAGGTCAAGGTCAAAGTTAATCTGACCCTTCTGGATCCGCATCGCCACTTCCCAAAAGGTGATCGCCGAGACCGCTGCTTCCTCTTCATGCAGGGAATGCTGCAACGAATCACGGGTTTGAACGCCCAACCGTTGGTCTCCCCATCTCTGCCACAGGAGAATGTGGGTATCGAGGAGCATCAAAAGAGTTCATTCCCCTTTTCTTCGGGATCCTCGAACCATTCCGCGGGCATGGGCGATACGATGTCTCCATGGATCTGAATGATGTCCCGGTCGATGCCAAAGACAACATCGGGTTTTTGACGGAGGGGCGACAGCTTGGCAACAGCCTTGCCGTTCTTGGTAATGACAATTTCCTCGCCGCTTTCTGCAACCTCGTCCATTAACTTCAGGCACTTGGCCTTGAACTCCGAGGCCTTGATAGTACGCGGACCGTTGGGTTTGTCCATTTCGGCTGCCATACCGGTACTCCCTATTCACGATGCTGATGATTATTTTACCATAGTCACTACTATGGTCATAATCTACCGGACATAACCCATCTCTGCCAGTAGTTGGTCAATGCGATCCACCGCCTCGTCCCGCCGCCTCCCGCAGTTGGGCCAGGGCCTCCTCCACCGGCATCACCTCCACCGGCTCGGTGGTGTCCACGTAACGGCTGATGTTCAGTTTGAAATCGTTGCCTTGGATCTCCTCCATGCCGGCCACGTGGGCGAAACGGTCCATGTCCTCGAAGGCCCGATACGCCTGGACTATCTTCTCGATGTGCTCCGGGTCGATGTAGTTGTGGGCCTCGCCCGGCCGGAAGTAGCCCGCTTGGGAGGCATCCACGAACAGCACCTTGCCCCGGCGATTGGCGGGCTTGTCCCGGGTCAGGACACAGATGGCCACCGGAATGCTAGCGCCGAAGAACAGGTTGGGCGGTAGCCCGACTGGTCTTGCCCCATTTTCTGTACCAAGCTCAGTGCGAGCTTTGCGGGTCAATCCGGTGTTCCAGCCAATGCGGCAAACTCCCGCTGGGAAAGGTTACCCAGTGCGCTGTGGGGTCTCTCGCCATTGTAGTGTCTTCGCCAGGATTCCACCTTCTCGGCAGCGTCCTCCAGGAACAGGAACCAGTTCTCGTTCAGGCACTCTTGCCGGAATCGCCCGTTGAAAGCCTCTATGAAGGCGTTGTCCGTAGGCTTACCCGGTCGGCTGAAGTGCAGCTGCACCCCGTTCAGGTAAGCCCACTGGTCCAGGCGCTTCGAGGTGAACTCCGAACCATTGTCCACACGAATGGTCCTGGGCAACCGGTTCTGCTTCAGCCGATGCAGAACCCGCTACTCCGGCGAAGTCTGGGTCAGAAACTCACACCAGGCGTCCATTAGCTTCCGCCTTTGGTCTAGCAGGTCTGTCCGGTGATAGGCTTGCTCAACAGGTGACCCTACCTTGTGTGCCAGGGCAAGCTCGGCAACCGCCCAGGGTGTCGGCGTTTGCTCGGCAACCCAATCGCGGAAGGTTGACCGGATTCCATGCACCGTCATTTTCTCGGCCAAGCCGGCTGACCTTAAAATTTTTGTCATGGTCATGTCAGACAATCCCTTACCGGCTTTCATGGGAGAAGGGAAGATAAACTCCCCTGGTTCACGTAGTGCCATAGCCTGCCTCAGGACGTGCATAGCGGAGTCTGAAAGGGGAACTCGATGTTCAACACCACCCTTCATCCGCGAGGCCGGAATGATCCATAAGTGGCGTTCCCAATCAATTTCCGTCCACGTAGCTCCCCGAACTTCCCCGCTGCGGGCTGCTGTTAGGGTCAGAAACTCCAGGGCCAGTTTTGCCGCAGTGCTGGAATCGCCGGCCTTATTCGTCGCTAGAGCGTCCGGCAACTCCGCATAGGGCAACGCCCTCCAATGTGTCTTTTCGTGCGAAACGGCGGGCAGCGCGGCGTCCAGCTTTTCCCCGGCTGGGTTTTCGTCTACGTAATCGTAAGAAAGCGCCCATTTGAAGGTTGACCGGATGCGCTGCCGAAGTCTCCGGGCCGTTTCGGCCTTGCCGGAGTGCAGAGGGACAAGAATGTCGAGAATTTCAACGCGGGTAATCTCGTTGACCGGGCGATCCCCGATCACCGGGAAGACATGGCGACTGAGCGTCCTAATCCAACCGTTGGAGTGTTCCGCTGACCGCCATTTGCCCCTTAACGTCGTGTGGGTTGCGCGGGCAGCTTCTGCGAATGTCGGGATTTTGCGCTGAGGAGCAGTCTTTTCGGCCAGCGGATTTCGACCTTTTACGACGGCTGCCCGATTCTCCCGCGCATTTTCCCGCGCCTCCGCAAGCGAGACTGTGGGGTAACCGCCCAACCCAAGATCACGGCGCTTGCCGTCAATGCTGATCCGCTGTATCCAGTTTTTGGAACCACCTGTCGTAACGTTGAGGTAGAGGCCGAGGCCGTCACCATAGCGACCTGGTTCCTTGATTGCCTTGACCTGAGTTGCCGTCAACTTCATTCCACCCTGCCTTCCGGTATTTTATCCCACCTTTTAACCCACATCACAACTGGATTATACCGGTCAATACCGGACAAAAAAGACCCGCCGGAGCGGGTCTTAGCTACAAAATATACTTATACCGACTATGTTGGACTATTGGTGGCGGGAGTGCGAGGGAGTCGAACCCACCTACCCCGCTCGTCACGAGGCATAACGGATTTGAAGTCCGCAAGAGCCACCGGGCCCCTTCCACTCCCAGATACGGATCTAGGAACACTCAGAGGCGTTAGCCTCATTGTGACATTCTTTTGCCGTTGAAATTCCCGCTCCCACGCCGCACGCCACTCTAAGTCACTGGACCGGGTCTTTGAAGAAAGCGCCGGTCCGGATTGCCCCGGCATCCCCGTCTTGCCAGATGATAGAAATCACCAATGCGTCACACGGACTTCAGATCGCCTCGGCAAGCACTGCCCGTGCCAACCCCTGGTGCCTTCCCGCCTCTAATAACCGTGCACGATGCAGCTTCCCCATGTTAGCGAAATCAATGTGCAACGGCAAGAGCCGCAACTTGCTCCGGTTAGTCAGGGCACAGTTGGAGCGCTGGTCCTGTGGGTGAAGCGACGGTTTAGCTACGCCAATGTGCGCTGCCGAGGCGCGGCCACGAGCACGCGGCGTCTGATATTGCTGCTGGAGCTGGGCAACTTGTTGATCTCGGAGTGTGGTCTAGCTAGTGGCGTGACGGGGTGCGAGACATGACCGGTCTGAATATTCAGGCGCCCGCCTACCAGTGGGAGGTCACAGTTTTGGCGTTGGTTACCGCCACCTGGGCGCTAATCCGTTTGGGTCCTCGCCTTGACCAGTCATCAGCAAATGTCACCGTTGCATGCATCTACCAGGCCTGCGATGTGGTATCGTGCGGAATGCCCGCTACCATCGAAGCCACATTGACCGTCGAAGCAACATTGACCGTATTCCTCGCGAAACCGGTTGCACCCGAGGGGCTCAAGACTTGCGCCAAACGCGCCTAACAGGAACAGGCTGCAAAGCGTCCCGAGGGGCCGTTGGAATGACTCCATGACTCGTACAATTAACGACCTTGGCCCGCACGCGGCGAGCCGCTACCCGTTTCAGTCAAAGTTCGCCAACGTCAACGGTTGGCGGATGCACTACATCGACGAGGGCCCGCGAGACGCTCCGCCGGTGTTGTTGCTGCACGGCAATCCCACCTGGGGTTACCTGTGGCGCGACACCATTCCGCCGTTGCTCGGGGCAGGTTATCGGGTGATCGTGCCGGACCAGATTGGTTTTGGCCTGTCGGAGCATCCGCACAGCGCGAGTGCGCACAGCCTGGACAACCACGCGGCCAATCTCGTCGCATTGATTGACCAGCTCGACCTCAACGGCATTTTCTTTGTCTGTCACGACTGGGGCGGCCCGACCGGCTTGGCGGCGCTGCTCACCCGGCGACAACGAGCCGCCGCGGTGGCCGTCATGTCTACCTGGGCATGGCGGACACCCGCCGCGGAATTTCACCGCCAGGTCCTGCCGTGGCGGCTGATGCATGCGCCAATCGTGGGCCCTTACATTCTGGCGCGCCGTGGCGCATTTCCCGGGCGCGGCATCTATCTCTCGGTCGTCGACCGCGAGCGCTGCCGGGCGGATGCGCTACCGGCTTACGAATCGGTGTTGCCCGACCCGGACGACCGGCGACTGACCTGGCAATGGCCCCGCTCGATCCCCATTGATCCGAGCACCGATATTACCGGAGAACGTTTCGAATGGCTTGAAGCCGGTGTCCGTGAACTTAACCTACCGGCGACCGTCATTTGGGGACGGGAAGACGAGGTATTCACCGCCGACGTTATCGGTGCGAGATGGCATGATATCTGGCCCCACGCCGAGGGCCCGCACCTGGTCACAGGCAAGCACTTCCTCCAGGAAGACTCCGGCGCCGAAATCGGCCAGATCCTGGTTGAGTTCGCAGGACGTCACCTCCCATCCCAGCAACGGCTCGACCCATGACCGTCACTCGAATAACACAACGGCCGTCAAACACGCGCAGCGTCCCTTTGTTGACCGATCCAGACGTTGGGCATTACCTGGAGTTCGCTGCATTCCTGGTAGCGACGTTTGACCTCGCGGACAAGCAACTGGACGAGCCTGGATTACTTGAGGTTGATGGGCGCGTCTACGAGCTCATCTTCATTGGCCGGTCCGGGCGTCCGTTTCCGGCAGGGGTCGAAATCGCGGCGCTGGTCCCGGGGCTCGAACCACTGGATACGGATCAATCCGACCGGGACCTGTGGGCGATTCTCGAATGGCTGGTTGCAGGGGTGGGGGAGCCTTGGAGCGTCGAAGCGCTGAGGACAACAGGCCGTATTTTCCGTGTGATACCAGCAGACTCTTGAACCGAGCGCAGATGCCGCCCGCTTCTACGACGGGTGGACTCGGGTTTGGGGCACAGGGTCACGCCCGAGACTCGCTGTATCCGCGGCTACTTGTACCTGCGACTACTGGTGCTCCCTACGGGCAACCCGAATGGACCCTAACCAAATCAATGAAAAAGTCCGATACCCCGGCCACCCGAGATAGCGGACTTTAGGTCAAAAGCCATTCCCCTACATGCGGGAAGATGACCATTGTGCCATTCCTACATTTAGGGTTACACGGCGCTCCCCGATATTCCAACTATAGATGAGGCCGCTTTTCAGCTCACGAACACGCCTGACAACATTAGAGGGGAGCCAATAATGCTCCCCTCTACGGGTTCGAAGTCCGTAAGAGCCACCGGGCCCCTTGAACTCCCTAGTTGAGGGACTAGCCGGTCAAAACGGAGTCGACCTTCTTTTGCAGCTGACCCTTGGGAACGGCTCCAACGATCTGGTCTACCGGCTGCCCGTCCTTGAAGAAAATCAAAGCAGGGATGCTGCTGACCCGGTATTTGATGGCAATGTTCGGACTGGAGTCCACGTCCAACTTGGCTACTACCAGTTTGCCATCGTATTCCACGGCTATGTCATGCACCGATGGGGCAATCATTTTGCAGGGACCGCACCAGTCGGCCCAAAAGTCGACCAGCACCGGGAGATCCGAGTTCAGGATCTGCTCGTCCCAATTCGCCTCGGTTGCCTCGATAGGTTCCGCCATTTCCATCCTCCGGGAGAATATGTCGAACCGGCGTATAGATTCGCCTTAGTCCGTTCCAAACCCGCCTGAATTTTGCCTCAGTTTATACCCGTCCCAAAGTCGGGTCAACTCCATTAGGTCCCGGCAACTGGATACCCTTTGCCTGGATACCCATCTCAACGTCTCGGGATTTAGACACGAAAACGAACGTTCGCGGCCTTTCGCAGGATGGTCCGGGTCTGGCCGGGAAACACAGTTGAGCCTCTGGAGGATAGAATAGAATGGATCGCTCGTCAGGACATATCGGCAGGCGGAAAGCAGGGTGAGGGTCCGGGCCTTTTGCTGCCCGGAGGATAGGAGGCAGGGGTGCGTTTGGACATTGGGTATCCGCTGGACTTGGAGGCCAGCCTGCTGGGTGGGCAGGCCCATCGCTGGAAGTGGGAAGACGGCGCTGGGGATGGGTGTTGGTTCAGCGGCGTAATTTACGGGAACATCGTCCGCATCCGGCGGACGGACAACGGCGTGGAGTTCGAGTGCTCTCCGTCTCGGGAAGAAGTCATGGCGGCGAGGCTGTGGGAGTATCTTCGGCTGGACGACCCTATCGACGCCATCCTGGCTGACATAACAGGGCGCGATCTGGAAGTTGAGAAACGGGTGAAGGAGTACCCTGGGCTCCGGGTGTTGTCAATGGAACCTTGGGAATGTCTGGTGGCCTACATTTGCTCTGCCAATAACAACATTGAAAGCATCCACCGGGTCATGGAACGTATGTCGGACGAATTTGGCGAGCCGGTAAGCTTGAACGGTGTCAAACGCTGCACCTTCCCCACCCCGGAGCAATTGGCCGCGGCTGGGGAAATGAAGCTCCGGGAACTGAAGTTGGGCTTCCGCGCTCCCAATGTTTTCCGGGCAGCGGTGGCCGTGTTGGAAGGCGAGTTGGATCTGGAGGAGCTCAGGATGCAACAAACCCCATACCCGGAGGCCAAAGACAAGCTTACGCAACTGCGGGGAATCGGACCCAAGGTAGCCGCCTGCGTCTCCCTGTTCTCCCTGGACAAGCTGGAGGCATTTCCGATTGATGTTTGGATACACCGGGAGTTGTACGAATCCCACGAGCGGTCGGAAAAGTCTCCGTCTAACAAGAAGCTGCTGGAATGGGCCCAAGATTACTTCGGTCCCTATGCGGGGTACGCCAACCAGTTTTTGTTTCACGGACGCCGCTTGAGCGGAACGAAAGCCGAGCAGCCATAGTTGAAAAGAAACGGCCGCCGGCAAGACGATGATGCCAACTAAGACGCGCCGGGTGGACAGGTCGACGTCCCATTTCGACCATTCCTGCAGACCCGCATCGGGTTGGATGGGAGAAAGGGCTCTGGATTCCCGCTGCGGCGAGAATGACGGGAGTGGGGGGCAAAAGGGCCTCTGGATTCCCGCTACGGCAAGAGCGACGGGAGGACTCAATGACAACTGAAAGACCCGGCCGCTCCGGTGGGGGCTTGTTGGATTAACCTAGTGGTTGGACTATAGTATTGGCAGGCAACAGTATTGACAGGCAACGGGCCGGGAATCTCTTCAGGACTGCCGACAACACTTTGACTGAGGCAACGCCGCACAAATTCGAAGCCGGCCAGCTACTGACACTCACCCTGGATTCGTGGGGCCGCTTGGGGGAAGCGATGGCCTGCCACGAGGGGTGGGACATTTTTGTGTTTGGCGGCATCCCCGGCGAAAAGGTGGTCGCTGAGGTCCTGAGGGTCCACCGGCGCCACGTTTCTGCCAGTGTCGTCCAGGTTTTAGAGCCGTCTCCCCACCGGGTGGAAGCTCCCTGCGAGTATTTTGGGAGTTGCACCGGCTGCCAGTGGCAGCACCTGGCCTACGATGAACAACTGGCCGCGAAGCAGCGGATCGCTTCCGATGCCCTGGCCCGGATAGGCGGCATGGCGGACGCTGCAGTTGCGCCAACGGTCCCGTCACCGTCCCAATTCGGCTATCGAAATCACGCCAGGTTCACTGTTCGTTCTGGAGGGACCCTGGGATTCGTGAACCGGGAGTTGCGCCGATTCGTCAAGATCGATTCTTGCATGCTGATGCACTCAGGCATCAACGACCTTTTGTCGCAGCTACAGGGAAAATGCGGTGAAACCACTCAACTATCGATTAGGGCAGGCGAAGCCACCGGCGACGCCTTGATCCAACCGCCGCTGTTCCTGCCGGGCCTTGACTTGGCAACGGGGCAGAAGCACTATCTGGATTCGGTGGCAGGCGCACAATATAAGGTTTCATCGCCGTCCTTTTTCCAGGTAAATGTCCAGCAGGCGGCACAGTTGTTCCAGGTGGTCCGGGATGGCCTGGAATTGGACGGGTCCGAGGTCCTGTTGGACGCTTTTGCCGGCGTGGGAACCTTTGCTATTTTGCTGGCCCCCCATGTCAAGAAGGTTTTGGCCATTGAAGAATCGTCCGCGGCGGTGGCAGACGCCAGGGAAAACGCTGCCGGCATTGACAACCTGGAGTTTCTGGTAGGCAGGACCGAGGACGTTATGCGGAGTTTGGACCCGCCGCCCGATGCGGTGGTGTTGGACCCGCCCCGGGCCGGGTGCCACCCACTTGCGCTGGAACGGTTGGCCCAACTTGGCCCGCGGCGGGTGGCCTACGTGTCTTGCGACGTGGAGACCTTGGCCAGGGATTTGAAAATCCTCTGCGACGGGCCATTCTCTCTGGTAGGAGTAACACCGCTGGATATGTTCCCCCAGACGCATCACCTGGAGGCGGTAGCCTTCCTGACCCTGGACAACCCAAGTAATGGCGCATAACCCGGAATTCGGGACCAATGTCCGACCGTAGCTATGCCAACGGGGAAACGCTCCTGGGTCCGACGATACCGGAGCAGCATAGCCGTCAACCCAACTTGGTATTGGCATCGGCATCGCCTCGCCGGGCTGAACTTATGGCTGGCATGGGCGTCGATTTTGAGGTCAGCCCCGCCGGTATCAATGAGGACCCGCTGCCCGGCGAGGCTTCCGAAGAGTTGGTGCAACGCCTGGCTTGGGCCAAGGCGTGGTCGGTGGCCAACGGGTTGACGCGAGGGTTGGTGGTCGGCGCGGATAGCCTGGTTGTGTTGGGCGAGGAGGTCTTCGGCAAGCCTGACGGGCCAGCCCAGGCGTGGGAAATGCTCCGGCGTTTGCGCGGCGTCCGCCACAGGGTGGTCACCGGAGTTGCGGTAATCGATGCCTCCGGAGGGAGGGCGCTTGCGGAGTGCGTCTCCAGCAGCATTACTCTGCGCAGCCTTACTGACGCCGAGATAGCTGGCTCGATCAATTCCGGTGTGCCTTTTGACAAGGCCGGGGCCTACGCCGTTCAGGACGAAGAACTGCGCCCCGCGGAGTCCTGGGAGGGATGCTACTCCAATATCGTGGGATTGCCACTGTGCCGTCTATCGGAAATGCTCGAGAACCTTGGCTTCCAGTTGCCTCCGCGGGATACGATGCGGGCGCCGCAGGGTTGCACCGGCCAATGCCCATTTATGCCGGGAGAGACGCCTTGAATTTCATGGGCATGGGCATCATGGAGGTGGCAGTGGTGTTGCTGGTAGCCTTTTTGGTTCTCGGTCCCAGCCGCACCATCGATTCCGCGCGCACTATGGGGCGGATTTTGAGCGACCTCCGCCGGAGTTTCAACGAAGTGATGGAAGCGGTCAACCTGGAGCAGGACCGGGAGTCGGGCCCCAAGGGCCGTGTGCCAACTGAAACCGAGGGGGGCCCCGCGACGGGTGTTGAAGACCCGCCATCACCCGACCAGCGCGGATGATTCCACTTCTCGACAGCCTGCTATGAACAGCGGGGAGTTATCCGTTCTTCAGCACCTGGGTGAGCTGCGGAGACGGGTGCTCTACTCGGTCTTGGCCCTGCTGGTGGGCAGCGCCGTGGCCTTCGCTTTCTTCCGCCAGATCATCGACCTGCTGGTCCTCCCTGCCCGTGACCTGGAAACCGGCGCCGGTGAGCTGGTTTTTGTGGAAGTGACGGAGCTTCTTACCACGTCGATCAAGGTCTCGATGGTGGGCGGCTTCGTCCTGGCCCTGCCGGTGATTCTTTACCACGTGGTCATGTTTGTCGCGCCAGGCTTGACCGGCCGGGAAAAACGTTACCTGTTGGGGTTCCTTCCGGCCGCGTTTGCCGCTTTCGTCGGCGGAGTGGCTTTTGGGTACTTTGTGCTCACACCCCCCGCGCTCCATTTCTTGCTTACATTCGGCGAAGGCGTCGCAACGCCGTTGATCCGGATCAGCAACATCGTCAACCTGATGGTCCGGCTGTTGTTCTGGATGGGGCTAGCCTTTGAAACCCCTCTGGTCATGTACCTTCTGGCCCAGTTGGGAGTGGTCAACGCGCGCACGTTGAGCCGGTTCCGGCGGTTTTGGGTAGTCGTGGCTTTCCTGTTGGGCGCCATCATCACGCCAACTTTCGACCCGGTGAACCAGGCGCTGGTGGCGGTGCCCCTGCTGGTGCTTTACGAACTGGGTGTCCTGCTGGCCCGGCTGGCTGACCGCAGCCGTCGCGCCTCAACAGCAATTACGCCATCTTAAACGTTGGCCCGGTGTGCCGCGGGATGCTTGGAGCACGCCGGGTTCATGACGGTAGTGGACCCAAAAGAAAAGACCAGGGTACGAAGCCTGGTCTTTAGTCTTAGCACCGGTGGTCTATCGACCTTGAGGAACGCCCCTAGGTGCGTGTGTCGTCCGGAGGGCGTTGATTGGCCTGGGTGTCCGGCACCGGCTCGGAGTCCTCACCGGTGACGGCCGTCTTGAAGGTGCGGATACCCCGGCCCAAGGATGAGCCGATTTCGGGCAACTTCCTGGCCCCGAAGATCAGCAGAATAATGGCAAATATGATCAGAAGCTCGGGGATTCCCAACGGCCCGACTCGCATATTGTCCTTTGACTCCGTGATGGCATGAGCCGATTTCGGGCAACTTCCTGGCCCCGAAGATCAGCAGAATAATGGCAAATATGATCAGAAGCTCGGGGATTCCCAACGGCCCGACTCGCATATTGTCCTTTGACTCCGTGAATACCAGAGTGCCGGATTGCAACCATCATAGCAGACGGGCCGCGGCTAAACAATTAAGACGGCCGTGCCACCAGGGCAATCGTACTTAGAACGTCATCGCTCCCGCATCCTTAGCAAAGTCGAAAACCCGCGAGGGGCATGGCCTCGCACTCTGTCACGCGGGTCAGGATACCCGCTGCTCCGAGGATGACGGGAGGGTACCCGTTCGCTCTAACCGGTTCCCCTACCCGGCAGGGGGACTTTGCGGGTGTTGTGCCAGCGGGTTGAAATGCGATTGCCCCGGTCGAACCGCTTGATTGGAACCTGGACGCGTCGAGTTGTTGTAGCAATTAAATGGCTGTTGCTAGTCGCTTTGTAGCCGGGTTTGGCTGGTTCGTTGATGAAATTGGCTGGGAATTCATTCCGCTGGAGCCAAATCAGACGAGCTATGGGTGACAATTCACGTCTTGCCCTTGTATGGCTTAATATACCGCTTGTATACTGTTCCTTCGTACGGGTGATGGGTGGTTGGCGACGGGACAATGCCCCTAGGTCCAAGCCGCGGTTTAGTGGAGTTAAATGGAATCCGATTACGATTTGGCAGTTATCGGCGCAGGTCCAGGCGGTTACGTTGCCGCCATTCGCGCCGGCCAGCTGGGTCTCAGGGCCGTAGTAGTGGAGCGGGAAAGTTTGGGCGGGGTTTGCCTGAATTGGGGGTGCATTCCCAGTAAAGCCCTGTTGAGGAATGCGGAGATCGTGTCCTACTTCCGCCGCGGGGATGAGTTTGGGCTTAGCTTCGACAACTTCAAGGCCGATTATGGCGTAGCGATGGCGCGAAGCCGGAATGTGGTCCAACGTAATACCCGGGGAGTTGCCTACCTGCTGCGCAAGAACAACGTGGAACACGTTGTGGGGACCGGGCGCCTCACGTCGAGCAACGAGGTGGAGGTGGCCCCGGACGGGAGGCGGATCAAGGCGAAAAACGTGCTCATTGCCACCGGAGCCCGCCCGCGCTCGATTCCTCCTCTGCCGGTGGACGGTGAGAAAGTAATCACCAGCCGGGAAGCCATTGTCCAAGACCAACTGCCGTCTTCCCTGGTCATTGTCGGCGGCGGGCCCATCGGCGTTGAGTTCGCTTATATTTACAAAATGTACGGGGTGGAAGTGTCCGTGGTTGAGCTTCTTCCCCGCCTGGTTCCCAACGAAGATGAAGAGATTAGCCCGCTGTTAGAGCGGGCCTTTTCTCAGTTGGGGATTAACATAATAACCGGCGCCGGCGTTACCGGATTGGAGCGCCACGACGACGGCTTGAAACTTGCGGTGGAAAAAGACGGCGCGGTCCAGTCTCTCGATTGCGAGCAGGTTTTAGTAGCAGTTGGGGTGCAGCCCAATTCTGAGGGACTTGGGCTGGAAGGCCTGGGTATCGAAACCATTGGAGGGGCCATCCAAGTAAACGACCAAATGGCTACCAACGTGCCCGGCGTCTACGCAGTTGGCGACGTAACCGGCAAGCTGGCCTTGGCCCACGCCGCTTCGGCGCAGGCGGTTGCCGCGGTAGAGCACATTGCGGGAATGGAGGTCCAGCCGCTGGATTACACCTTCATGCCCAAGGCAACGTACTGCCAGCCACAGGTGGCCAGTTTTGGCCTCACCGAAAAACAGGCGCGCGAGCAGGGATATCAAGTGGCAGTGGGGTCGTTCAACGCCCAGGCAAACGGAAAAGCCATGGCCATGGGTGAAGCGCAGGGGTTGGTCAAGCTGGTGGTGGATGAGCGGTACGGCGAGATATTGGGCGGACACATGATTGGTCCCGAGGTTACCGAGTTGCTCGGGGAATTGGCCATGACCCGGATGTTGGAGGGGACAACCCTGGAACTGGGTTGGGCCGTTCACCCTCACCCTTCATTGTCCGAAATGATTAAGGAAGCGGCATTAGGCGCCCAGGGCCGGGCGATTCACGGGTAAAACGTACCCCCGGTGGATTTATCGCCCCGGGTACGCCGGGGTTGACGGGAGTATTGAACGTGGCCATTGCACAACTACACGATTTAAGCAAAGTCCAATTGTTGGAATTCTACCGGCAGATGCGACTGATAAGAGAATTCGAAAGGGAGTGCGAGCGCCAGTATACCCGGGGCAACATCAAGGGGTTTCTCCACGTTTACACCGGCGAGGAGGCGATTGCCGTAGGAGCCATCTCCACCCTCAAGCCGGAGGATTACGTGGTGACGCATTACCGGGACCACGGGCAGGCTTTGGCCCGGGGTATGGACACGAACGGGGTCATGGCCGAGCTCTTTGGCAAGGCCACCGGTGTCAGCAAGGGCAAGGGCGGATCCATGCATCTGTTCGATGCCCACAAGAACTTCATGGGTGGATATGCCATCGTAGGCGGACAGCTTCCCATTGCGGCGGGGTTGGCCCTGGCAGCCCAGTACACGGAGCAAGAACGGTTGGCCCTGTGCTTTATGGGCGACGGAGCCCTCAACGAGGGCGAGTTCCACGAGTCTATGAACCTGGCGGCAGTGTGGCACCTGCCGATGATTTTCTTCTGCGAAAACAACCTCTACGGAATGGGTGCGCCGTCGGCCGACACGTTGGCGGTCCACCAACAAATGTACCTTTTGGCTGAAGCCTACAGCATGGCCAACTACCGCGTTGACGGAAATGACGTCCTGGCGGTGCACGAGTTGATGCTGGAAGTTACCAGCGACGTGCGTGGAGGCAAGGGGCCAGCTTTCATTGAAGCTAGGACCTACCGGATTCAAGGTCACTCCATAGCCGACCCCGCCAACTACCGTCCTGAAGAGGAAGTGGAATACTGGCGCACCCAGGACCCGATCCCCAGGTTCCGGGAGTTGTTAACCGGCAACGGCGTGGCCTCGGAAGAGGACTTTGACCAAATCGATTCGGCGGTTGATGAAGAAATCGTGGCGGCGGCGGCTTTTGCGGAGGCCAGTCCTTTTCCGGAACCTGAGGAACTGATGACCCACGTTTACGAGGACTAGGAGGATTTTCCAATCCTCGATCGAATATCCGACTTGCACCCGTGCGACTGGTTTTGGGAAGACCCGCGCTGAGATTGATCTCGACGCTACGGCTCCATTGGTGTCTCGATTCGGGATTTGTTAAGGAATTAGACCGATGGCAGTGATTACGTACCGAGAGGCCGTGGCCCAAGCCCTTAGGGAGTCTTTGGACGAAGACCCCAGGGTTTTTCTGGTCGGTGAGGACATCGGTCCCTACGGGGGCGCGTTTGCCGTAACCAAGGGGTTCTGGGACGAGTACGGCAAGCGCCGCATCAAGGACTCCCCGCTATCGGAATCTGCCATCGTTGGAGCAGGTGTGGGAGCGGCCATGGCCGGGCTCCGCCCGATAGTGGAATTGATGACCATCAACTTCAGCCTGCTGGCCATGGACCAAATCGTCAATCACGCCGCCAAAATTCGATATATGTCCGGTGGGCAGTTCTCGGTGCCATTGATGATCCGGACCGTAACCGGGGCCGGAGCCTCGGTCGCCGCTACCCACTCCCAGTCATTTGAGGGTTGGTTTGCCTCGGTGCCCGGCTTGATGGTGGTTGTGCCCAGCTCGCCCCGGGATGTGCTGGGACTGTTCCGCAGTTGCCGCGACCTGCAAGACCCGGTGGTTTTTGTCGAGCACATCCTGCTGTACAGCACCCGCGGCGAGGTGTCGGACACAAACTACAAAATACCTCTGGGTCAGGCGGCAGTAACCCGCGAAGGCGCCGATATCACGCTGATCGGGTACTCGCGCATGGCCCAGGTCTGTTTGACCGCAGCCGAGGAATTGTCCGGCCAAGGGATCAATGCCGAGGTTGTCGACCTGAGGACCCTGCGTCCTTTGGACATCGATACCGTGGCAGAATCTGTGAAGAAGACCCACCGGGCCATCGTTGTCGAGGAGACCAGCAAACTCGGAGGATTCGGCGGAGAAATTGCCAGCCAGATCCAAGAGGAGGTATTCGACTACCTGGACACCCCGGTCCGCCGCATCGCCGGAGCTGAAGCCCCCATACCGTATGCCATGCCCCTGGAGCAAATAGCGATCCCCAGCGGCTCAACGGTTGCCGCGTTGGCCCGCCAGGTGATGGGCCGCTAGCCGCTCCCACCAGTCCTCCCATCCGGGTGCTGCCTGCATTATTGCGAGGCGGCCCCGCTTGCCCCCCGTATCCTCGTGCTTTAATATCTATTCATTCAATCCCCTGATTTCCCTCGAACCCCGCAGGAGAACGCCGTGGCGACTTCAATCGTGATGCCTCAAATGGGATATGACATGCAGCAGGGCACCGTGGTGCGCTGGCGCAAGAAGGAGGGCGAATCGGTAGCACGAGGCGAGGTTATTGCCGAAATTGAAACCGACAAAGCCACCGTGGAATTTGAGGCCTACACCTCCGGGGTTTTGCGAAGGATTGTCGTTGACGAAGGTGTAGCGATTCCGGTCGGAGACCTGATTGCCATAATAACCGACCCAGACGAACAGATACCGGACGACCTGGTAGCCGCGGCAACGGTTTCGCAGACCGCCAACAATGCGGCGGAACCAGCCGCACAGGCGCCGGAACCGGCCGCCTCGACTTCTACCCAAGCCCCTCCGGCCCAGCCTTCGGCAGTTTCTCCTCGTGAGAACCGGGCGTCGCCAATAGCACGCCGCTTGGCGCGGGAGAAGGGGGTCGATTTATCCCTGATCACCGGGACCGGTCCCGGTGGCCGAATCGTGGAACAGGATGTGCTGGCCTTTGCCGAGGCCCCGGTAGCCCCTGCGGCAAGTCCCGCAGCGGCGGATGCGTCACCGGGAGCACCTCCCGCCCAACGTGAGGACCTTTCCCGGATGCGGCAGGCGATAGCCCGGGTGACGTCGGACAGCAAGCGGGACGCGCCGCATTTCTACGTCACCGCTGACGTTGACATGACCAAGGCAATGACCCTGCGTCGAGACACCAACGATGCGCTCGCCGGTGGTGTCAGGGTTAGCGTAAACGACCTCGTCATCAAAGCAGCGGCCATAGCCCTGAAACGTTACCCCAAGTTCAACGCCTTTTACCGGGACGACCATTTGCAGATGAATCCCGGGATCAATATCGGCATAGCGATCGCCCTGGAAGCAGGGCTTATCGTTCCCGGAGTCAGCGGGTGCGAGAGCAAATCCCTGGTTGAGATTGCCGCCGCCAGCCGGGACCTCATTGCCCGCGCCAACAGCGGATCCCTACGAAACGAGGAGTACAGCGGCACCACTTTTAGCATTAGCAACCTGGGAATGTTTGACGTTGATAGCTTTGCTGCAATCATATTCCCGCCCCACGCCGCAGTGCTGGCGGTCGGCACAGTCAAGGAGCAGCCGGTAGTCCGGGCTGGGGAGTTGGCGGTGGCCCAGGTCATGAAAGCCACGGTTTCAGTGGACCACCGGGTGGCCGACGGAGCCGAGGCGGCCCAGTTCCTGGTAGAAATCAAGAACCTGCTGGAAAGCCCTGTGCGCCTGCTTCTTGAGTAGGTTGGCAGTTGTCATAAGAAATGCGGCTGGGTTGGGATGAAGTGTAAATGACAAACAGCAACGGTTCCCCGAAACAATTCAACGATTGCTTCAGGAGTCTGATTGACAACAGTGGCGGGGAGACATCGGCGAATAGTCAGCGCATAGTTGAGAAGGCGAGAGAGGTCATGCCTGAATTCTCAGTACAGCGTCTCCGCGCGCTCTTGAGCGGCTTGCCACCCAGCGAATGTGACAGACGGGCCGTCTCCTATTCCCTAGTGCCGCTGGAAGACCAATGGCTCTGCGAACATTTTCTCCTCGAAGACGAAGAGTCACGAAGGATTGCCAAATCTGCGGAGCGCTATGCGGAACCTCATCGAAAGTCTGTAGCAAGTCGTAGAAGGTTTGCCATAGAATACGTGCTGTCCGGTATGGGACATTCGAACTTCCGGGGCGTAAACCTTGCACAGGAAGATCTGTGGAAGTCGATGGATGAATTCTTATCTATAACACAATTGGATGACCAGTTCGAACTCTTCGAATTGGTTAAAGACTCGCGGTGATATCTAAGCACAATATCTTAGAACAGGTTATAGAAACCTTCTCCATCGACTCGCTATCCCGTCCCGTGGAATTGAATCCGTTAGCGATGCAGTGGGGCGTGTCGGCGATCGAACAACAGGCCATTGCATCAGAGGCTATGCTTGTACCGGGAGTCAATGGCTACAAGATCACTTTGAAAAGTGCCACTGGAGCCGGTGAGTTGATACGGCAACGGTTTTCCTTCGCCCACGAGCTAGGTCACTTACTGTTGCAGAAGGTCGGATATAAACCTTCGTCTAATCTCCGGAGCAAACATAGGTCGTTACATAGCAACACCGAAGAGGAGAGACTCTGCGATCAAATCGCTGCGGAGATTTTGATGCCCCGCCTTGTGTTCGCCCAAGATGGGGACAGAATGGGGTGGGCGTTGGGCAGTCTGAGCTCACTTGCGCGACTCTATGGTACATCGATTCCAGCCACCGCACGGCGGATGGTTGGTTTGATGGAAGAAACCTGCGTTATGGGAATCTGGAAGCTGGGCAACAGCGATGATGGGAGCGTTTCCCTACAGCAGTCCTACGGTCGATCGAGTAAGTATGGAGTTCCTAATGCCATTGGCTTGCCTAGGCGGCGATTGTGGCTGGTTCACCGAGCCTCTAACAGCAGCGATATCGAGTCCGGAATTGCGCCCGTAGTCCATAGGCAACGGCCCCAGGCACATCCGACGGACGTACCTGCCGAGGCATGGGCGTGGGGTCGTAATGATCAGCGTCGGGTTATGACTTACTACTATCCCGAGCGACGTCTTACGGACCAAATGGTTTCCCTAGCAAAAGCAACATCATTGGCATAAGTGCCGTTAGCCCTGTGGCCTGCAAAGCCAAATTGGTGAGATTGAGCGGGCACGGGCTTTCAGTGATGGTTGAGAACCAAGAATCTCTTATTAATCCCCCGGCAGACCCAGAATCCGCCCTTCAACTCGGGTTTGTTCTGGATGGCGTTGAGGTCGCGCCGCCGGAATCTTCGACCGCCGACCCTGTAGGGACGCGGCAAACCTATCTGCGTCGAGTATACTCGCTTGACGCCCGCGAATTGACCGAGGAGCAGATTGCGGTTGCCTTCGCCATGACTTCCCGGCGGCCAGAGCCATTCGACGAAATCGCCGAACAGGTAAGCCAGGAAAGGGCCGCGGACTTCCACGAGAGATGGGTGCTGGGTTACGGGCATTCTTCGGTGGCCGAGCACGCGGTCTTGCACCTGGCTGTGGAGAACATATCCCGGCTGGCTTGTGACACCCTGGAAGACAACCGCTTGGCGTCCTACACCGAAAAGTCCTCCCGGTACCAACTTATGCCCCCGGACTATTTTCATCTGCCGGCGGAACTGGAGGACGACCGGGACCTGGCCCGTCTTTTTGTAAACACCTGCACCCAGCTGTTCCAGGACTACCACCGGTTGGTTGAAGCCTGTGTCGATTACCTGCGGGGAAAGTATCCACAGCGGGAACGGGAGCGGGATGAGGCCTACAGGCTCAGGTTGCGACGCGAGGCAACCGATAGCTGCCGGGCGCTGCTGCCTGCTGCCACTCTGACCAACGTGGGCGTTACCGCCAACGCCAGAGTCCTGGAACACGCGATTTCCAAGCTAATGTCCGCCGGATTGGCTGAGGAGAGAACGTTGGGGGAGGAACTCCGCTGCCAGGCCCGCGCTATCACGCCGACCCTGGTGAAGTACGCCGATCATAACCCTTACCTTGCCGGGTCGTGGCGGCGAGAATCGAAGGCGATCCATGCCGAGGAAACCCACGCGGATGACTCGACGACGGCAGTGGACGGCGGTTCCGGGAAACCGAGCACGAGACTGGCGGGCTGGGACCCGCAGGCGGAGGAAAAGTTGGCGGCGGCGCTGGTTTACGGACGGTCGTCGGCGAGCTACGATGAAGTTTGGCGTTGGGCGCTGGGGCTGGCTCCTGAACAACGTAGGGAAATCATCGCCGGCGCGGTCGCCGGTTTGGGCCCCCATGATGCGCCGGTACGGGAATTTGAGGTGGTTGATTACACCTTTGAGTTCGTGCTGGATTACGGCGCATACCGTGAGTTCAAGCGGCACCGGATGCAATCCTACATCCCTCAACCCCTATCGATATCGCTGGGCAGGCGCGTCCCAGACCTGGTCGTGGAGGCTGGGCTTGCGGAGCAATTCAGCGAGGCATTGGACCCGGTGGAGGCGGCCTACCTCCAGGTATCCCAGGTTTCTCCCGTGGTGGCGGAATACCTGGCGACTCACGCCCACTACCGGCGGGTTTTCACCAAGATGAACCTACGGGAGTGCTACCATCTGTTCAAACTTCGGACGTCGGACCTGGCCCATTTCGCTATCCGGGAGCCCGTGCTGGAAGCGATGAGGCAGGTTGTTGGGGTGCAGCCGGAGCTATTCCGGCATCTACAGTTGCGGGACTATCCCGACTGGTGGCCGTTTTCCACCGAGGCTCCCTAGCTATCCCTGAGGTTGGCTATCCTTGAGCTTGGCCGCCAAAAGGGCAAGCCGCATCCCCAACTCCCTGGCCTGAGCCAGGTCCTGGTCATTGGCGCCGGCCACGGCGGTGGCCCCGTAGTAGGAGCCCGACCAGCGCATGTCGCTGGACCAGGGGAGACCCACCACCACCATTCCGCAGGCGAGCATCCAGTGGACTAGTTGCAACAGGGTCATTTCCAGGCCCGAGTGGCGACCCCAACCGGATGTAAAGGCGGCGCCGGGTTTTCCGGCCAGGCTCCCCTCTTCCCAAAGGTCTCCCTGTTCGTCCAGCCAGGACTTCATGGAACCGGTCAGGCCGCTCCAGTTGGGAGACCCGAGGAGAACCCCATCAGCGTCCAACAGGTCTTCGGTGGTAGCCTCGAAGATGGACTTGGAGACCGCTTGGGCGCTGCCGCTGGCGTCAACACCTTCCGCGGCGGCGGTTGCCAGCGCCCCGATGGCCGGCCCCTTGGGGTCGTATAGGATGAACACCTTGGCAGTCATGTGGCAAACTCTACGGGTCGGAGCAGTCTCGGGTATAGCCGCAGTTCAAACATCGAATCTTGCAATTGTGCTCCACCATCCGGGCGCCGCAGATCTCGCAGATAATAGGCTCCGAGCCGACTTGCGCCCCTTTTTGCGCCATAGTCCCTCCCTTCGCCCTCCGTGTTGGGACCAGTATAACCCGGTTTCGATGGCGATTCACCATAGACCATGGGAGGCAACGGCGGGTCATATTTTCGGGTGGACAGCGCTGGAATTGGTGAAGTTAAAGCCATGCCATGCCATGGGGGCAAAGGGGGTGGGGTTGACTGGCAGCCCGATAGTCGGGCCGCCTGGTGGGCGCTAACGGGTGCGGTGAAAGGCCGAGATGGCGCCTTCAAGCACCATGTCCCCCGGCGTTGCGGTGTCAGGGTCCGGAGCAGACTTGCTCAAGAACACTTTTTCAAACCCGAGCACGGATTCATTCGGGTAGTACAGGGTCATAGCGCCTCTACCGTTGGAATCTATGTTCAATTCACCCATCCGCACTCTCTCGTCGGGCCTCCACAGCCATACATGATAGCCGGTGGACCCGTTGGGTTGGTTCATGTTGGCGACCAACAAGACCGCCCTGCGGCTGTCTTCGGCAAACAAGAGGACCCCCTGGTGGTCGCCTTCTCCACTGGGCGGCATTAGCATCAATGGCTCGTTGGAGGGATTGTCTATCAAGTAGCCGGCTACGTCGGCTTGTTCGAGGAATCCTGCCAGTGTGGCGTCGTCGTGGGACATGTGGAATATGCGGGCGGTTAGATTGGCTTTGTCCTGGTTTAGCCGGTCAATCATTGAGCCGAGGTAGATATTCCCGGCCAACGAAACCACCAACAAAATCGCCAATGTTGCCGCCAAAGGCGCCAACAATCTCACCGGCCGCAACCAGAAGTCGGGGAGAAGCCGGAACCGGGGCGACCGCGCCAGCGTGACCGGGGGCGCCAGGACCTCCCCCCGGCTAACCTGTTCTAATAGACGCTCCCGCAGTCCGTCCGGCGGCGTTCTGGGAAGTGCCGCCGCCGCAAGGCCGGCGGCTGTCGCCTCCAGCGACGCTAGGTCAGTTCGGCAAGATGGGCACCCGTCAAGGTGAGCCTCGACCTCCCTGGCCGCTTCCTCTGGCAGAGCAGCCAACGCATACATGCTCAAGAGGTCTTCGGGATGAGGACTCCCTTCCGTGCTATTCGTCGTCATCTAAGATGGCTCTCAACTTTTGCATTGCCAGCCGCACTCTTGTTTTGACTGTCCCCAAGGGTTGGTTCAGTCTGTCGGCCATTTCCGATTGGGAGTAACCCTCGAAGTAGGCCAACATAATCACTTCCCTTTGGGAATCCGGTAGACCCTGCAGGGCTTTCAGAATTCGCTCTCTATCCAGGTTTTGCTCCACTTGCTCTTCCGTGGAGGCCTCCGAAGAGGGAAAGTAGTCCAGGGCGTCATATTCGTCGGATGACCCAACGGCCACTGTCCGGCGCCGGGCGCGGATTGCGTCAATGATCTTGTGGTGGGCGACGCTCATGATCCACGACTTGGGCGCGCCGCGGTCCGGGTTATAGCTTCCGGCCTTGAGCCAGACGTTCAGGAAAATATCCTGCGTCACTTCTTCAGCCAGGGCGGGCTGTTTCAGCATCATCATCGCCAGTGAATAAATTGGCGATGAGTACCTAGAATACAGGGCCTCCAGGGCATCCTGTTCCATCGAAGAAATTCTCTGGAGCAATTGGGAGTCGTCCAGTTCGAGCTGGTCGGCCACGCTAGCGCTCCCGGTTTCCCGCGAAACTGACGCCATCAAAAAGAGCTACGTCCGCGATTGGCATACGGATTCCAACCCGGGGGGGCGCTACGGTTCCAGAGGGCAAGGAGCGATGCGGGAGGATGAGCGAAAGAAAATGCCCGCGCCGGTTAAACGCCGGCCGACTCTCGCGGTGTTTTGGTTGTGATTGCAGCACAACGACCTAAACAACCATAGCGTCCAGTACGTCATCCAATGTAGGCAGGGCTTCCAGATCACAAACCAACTCCAGCACCTGGTCAGCTTGGCTGTCTGCAAGGACTCCGGACGAAAGCCCGCGGAATTTGGCTTCTACGTCGGCATCAGACATTGGATTCCGGTGGTGACCTTTGGGGAAAGAGGTATGAGCCCTGTGGCGTCCGCCCGATTTGTCGGTGACCTCCAGGCTCACGTTGAACTCTGAGGGATATTTTCGAGTGTATTCCGGGTTTTCTTCCATGGTGATTCTGGAAATAAGCTGCCTGACGCCTGGGTCGCGAATTCGCTGGCTGGTAAAGCTGGACGCGGTTACCGACCCGTCCTGCAATGCCACCGAGACCAAATATGGAATGCTGTGGTCGGCGGTTTCCCTGGTCTGGGGGTCCCACTTCTCGGGTTCGGTGGCGGGACTGCTGCACGCCCCCTCGTAAGCTTGGATAGCTATGGATTCGATGTCCCCGGCCGCTACTTCAGAATGCAATTGCAAAGCCAGACCAATGGGCGCCTGGGTGTGGATTTGAGCGGGGTAGGACTTGAAGGTAGTTTCGGTGATGCGGAAGGTTTCGCCAGCGCCGCCCATTTTGTCCAGGACAACGTCGGCTCCGACGGTCTGTTCCCACAGACCCCGCCTCCCTTCGAAGGGTTCCGCCGGCCCGGTCATGCCGTGACCGGCCAGCAGCGCGGCGAAGATTCCGGCCCTGGTGGCGGTGGCGGTGGCGCACCCCTTCCACATGGAAAGCTCTCCGGTCCGGGTGACTCCCAGGGGAAGGTTTGGCGCCACGGATAGAGAAATGGCATGGCCCATCTGCTGCCGGTTCAACCCCAGGATTTTTCCGGCGGCACAGGCGGAACCGATAACACTGAACATGCCCTGGTCCCAACCCAGATTTCCGGTCACCACTTCATCGGAAAGCCGGCAGAACACCTCGTACGCCAGCACGATAGCGGTAATAACGTCCTCGCCGCCGGCGTCCATCGGGTTGGCAACGGCTAGGACCGCGGCGATCATGTCGCTGGGATGCCCGCCGCCCGGAGAGAAGTAGGAATCATTGCAGTCCAGGTACCGGAGCATAACGCCATTGGCGAAACCGGCCATGTCGGGGGAGGTGTAGTCATTGGTTCCCAGCACCCGGGAGGGCGTGGCCGAGGTGATGTCCGCCGCCATTTGCCGGGCAATTTTGCCCGGTTCCGACAAATATCCGCCGGCCAGGCAACCCAACGTGTCGATCACGGTGCGCTTCACCTGATGGACCACCTGGGTGCTAAGGTCAGAGTAGTCCAGGTCGAAGGAGTACGCGCTTAGAAATTCGGTTGTGCGGTCCATGCAATCCACCGTTCGATTGGATGTCTTAGTGACCCCGCGGGCCGTTTGCCGGAATGTGGAGGCATCAGCGCAAAACGGCGTTGGCCATGCGTTCCAACTCGCGGTTCATGGAGTCCTCGGTGTCGTAGAAATCGGGCCGCACCACAACGCGGTTGGCGCCCGCATCGAGGAAGGGTTGGACCACCTCCCGCCTGGGTTCCTGGCCGTAAACCGAGATCGTAATCGAGGCAGGGTCGCGGCCTCCCTCTGCGGCCATCGCGTCCAGGCGGGCCCGGCTGTCCTCCACCTCCGCTGGAGTAACCCGGTTGGGCATCCAGCCATCGGCGTGGTTGGCGACGCGGCGCAGCACGCGGCGGGCCATTCCACCTAGTATCACCGGTGGATGGGGTTTTTGAGCTGGTTTGGGGTATGACTTCACCGGAGGGAAGTCGAAATACTCGCCGTGGAATTCCGCTACCTCGTTGGTCCACAGGGCTTTCATCACCTCAATGGCTTCCCTGGTCTGGCTCCAGCGGTGGTCAAAGTTGCCGCCCATCAACTCGGTCTCCTCCCTAAGCCAGCCGGTGCCGACGCCGAATAGAAAGCGGCCGCCGCTGTACAGGTCCAAAGCGGCAATCTCCTTGGCCAGCAGAAGGGGGTTGCGTTCGGGCACCAAAGTGATGCCGGTCCCCAGTTTGATGGTGCTGGTGACGCCAGAGGCTCTTGCCAGGGCGATGTACGGGTCGGTGAAGTGGGAGTAGTTTTCGGGAATCTCGCCGCCGGTGGAAGGGAAGGGGCTGTTGCTGTGCACCGGGACCGCCGGGTGCTCGGCATACCAGATGGACTCGAAGCCCAGGTCTTCGGCCTTCTTGGCGATGAGTGCCGGGTCTACCAGGTAGGCCGGCAGGGGAATCGAAACGCCTATACTCATTTGTATCTCCTCCTCAAGAGACCCCGGAATGGTTCTTGGTACACGATTTGTCAGACGATGACAACCGCGGGCGGCTGGTTAATCGTCCCCGGCGATGACTCCTGCTTGCGGACTGGTTACCAGGCCACCCTGGCTGAACAGGTCATACCTCCGGGCCGCCTGCTCCATTATTGCTGCCAGGTCTTCGGCCAGCAGGTAACTTTGGTCCACCAGGTCTTGAGCCGCAGCGGCTACCCGGCCTAGATAGTCCTCTCTGGATTCATAGCGCTCTTCAATGGACTGCCTGGGATCCCCGGCGGCCTCGCGTTCTCGCCGCGTTGCGGGGAATGGGAGCGTGGAGCCGATTTGCTTGATGAATTGTCCCGCCCCTCCCATGTCATTATGCCTGACGTTCCAGCCGGAATGGGTGGCCAAGGGGACCGAGACGTCTGGCAGACGAATTCCGCTCAACTCGTTGCCGTCCTGATCAACCGCCGGAACCAGGTTGGGATAGGGTTTGCCGACCGCCGGCGGCAGACGGGAAAATTTGCCCTCCTCCGGACCAAAGTCCAACCTGGAATTATGGGGGAGCGGTTCAACAACGTGGGCGTGAGGGATGGACTTGAACACCCGGCAGACATCCTCCTGGGTGGCCGCGGTCCCGTCATCAATACTTGGATGCCTGCTGGGTGGCGGCGCTTGTCCCCCGGTGACCCACCGGTCAAGGTTGGTCAACCCGGCGCGGAGCAATGGCCGGTAATCCACCGTATTGAAAGGGTGCGTAGTCCGGGCGTCGCCGTCCTGGTCGGTCAATAGCAATGCCCCCGGGCCGTGCTGCGTACCGGCGTAGTGGTAAATCCTGACGTTATCGTAGGGGGCAACGTCACGGGCGCCATCCACGTCGGTGTGGATCAACGCGGCGTGACCGCCCCAATATTCGGCGGAGGTGTTGATAAAGAATATCTTGGGCAACGGTCCCTGGGCCGCGGTACGCGACAGCAGGCCGCCGGTCTCGCCGGTCTCGGGGTCGGTCTGGTCCACGTCGGTGAATGGGAACAGGTTGTTGACGCTATAGGCGGAGTGGGGCGACGGCTGACCGAATCGGTAGTTGAACTCCCCGCGCCGGCCTCCCGCCACTAGGGGAATAAGTCCGTCGAACACAGTGCGGTTTTGTTCGTCCCGGTTCAAGCCATGGTAAAGATACACCCGGAGAAAACGTCCGCTTTGGGACCGTCCGAAGGCGTAGGCGTGCCGGATGGCGCCGGCGCAGGGGTTGCCAGACTCGGCGTATCTGAGGAACGAGGTCAGGTCTCGAGTCGCCAGCAACCCAAGCCCCACTATGGGCGCCGTGGAGGTGGAATAAATCACCTGGTAGACCTTACCGGCCTGGAATTCATCGGCCAGGTAAATATGGCTGGCGTCGGGCACGAATTTGCCATCTGCCAGCTTCCCAAAGGACCACTGGGCTCTGGGGATGACTTCCGCCGGGGCGTAGTCGTTGTCCCGCACGGTCAGCACTGAATTCCAGTCTTCCAGGTTGTCGGTCGGGTAAGGCCGGTGCAGTCGGTCAGAAACCTGCTGGACAGAGCTGGTTACGCTGGGTTGGAAGGTGACCGCGATATTGCCGGAAATCGGGCCTTCGCCGGTTCCGGCCTCAGGCACGTCAATGGTCATGCGTCCCGGCGCGCTTGGCACGTCGTGTTGCCAGCCGCACCATGCGACGGTGTAGCCTTGCCGCATCAGGAAACCGTTGCCAGGATTCATGGGGCCCGCGTGGGACCCCGCGGGTTCGACGGCGTCATTGAATTGTCGTAATGCAGTTGGATTGCCCCGGTTGACCACCTCGTATAACAGGCGTTGGTTGCCCCGTGCCGGGTCAAGCGGCTGGAGGATTCGGAAGCGAGCGGAAAACGTCACCAGTCCCGCGTTGTCCGTTTGCGCCAAATCCAGGTCGGTGATGGCGGCGTTGGCAACGTCGCGAGGGTCCACTGCGAAGTAGGCCTCGCCGTCAAGCTGCTCGTACCCGCCGGTATCGCCAAACTCCGCTCCTTCCGCCAGAGATTGACGAGTCTGGATATCCAAGCTGATCACCGACATTGCAACGCCTCCAAGGGACAGTTGTTCGGAATCAATTTAGCCGGGAATGGAAGTGGACGCAACCTAGCCGCGACTGGGCACAGTGGAATCGCATTGAGAACGCCATCACACCCGCATCCCTCCCGAAGTGAAGATTCCACGAGGGTTGGACTCTCACCCTGTGTATGCAAGATAGGACTGGGTCGACGGGCAGGCGAAGGTTTGGAGTACGGTAGCGGCTCCACCCACGCCACCATCGCTTCAACGAAGATCCAGACCCCAACCCCTGTCTTTACCGTCGCAACGGGAATCCAGGAAATTCTCAAGAGGGAACAGGCTTACCCGTGCGAACCTACGTCCCACCCGGACCGTTCCCACACACGGGCAGAAGTTGGACAACACAAAGGGGTTTGGATTCCCGTTGCGACGGGAGGGAGGGGGCGAGGGCTTTGGATTCCAGTTTCGAGTGTTAAGAGTTTCCGGTCAGGCTCTCAGTGAGCTTCAGGTCGTTCGCGGTTTGCAGATTCCAAGTCGGCGGCTTGAGCCAGCAGGTCACCGGTTCGCTGCATCGGCAGGCAACGCTGGGGGTCAAGTTTCAGGAACACGTGGGCGTTAATGTCAAAATGATTGTGGGGCCCTAGCTTGGCCTGAATCTTCTGGCCATTGACATCAATTTCATAAGTTATCTGGTCGCCGGTGAACAAGGCAATGCTGATGGAGCCCTGATACACGTTTTCACCGGCGGGTTCCTGGGCGAATACCGTAATGTCCTCGGGCCGGCAAGCAACCCAAATGGAGTCCTCTCCTACGGGGCAATTGTCGGCGGGACAGACAACGGGCCCGATCTTGGTATTTACCGTGCAAGTCCCATTGGTGGTGGAACGTTCCAGCACATCGCCTTCGAACAGGTTGGTGTCACCCAGGAAAGTGGCGGTGAAAGCCGACTTGGGATTGAGGTACATCGACCTGGGAACGTCCTCTTCCACAAAAACCCCGGCGTTCATCACCGCAACCCGGTCCGACATGGTCAATGCTTCGGATTGGTCATGGGTGACATAAAGCGTGGTGACCCCAAGCGACTTGACCAGGTTCTTTATCTCGACCCGCATTTCAGACCTTAGCCTGGCGTCCAAGTTGCTCAGAGGCTCGTCCAATAACAAGACGGTGGGTTCGGCGACCAATGCCCGGGCCAGGGCGACCCGCTGCTGTTGACCGCCACTCAAGAACGGGGCGGGGCGGAGGGCCAAGTCTTCCAGGTGGACCAGGCTCAGGGCCCGCATGGTCTTTTCCTTGACATCGGCCTTGCGCATTTTTTTCCTGCCGGAAACCAGGGGAAAGGATACATTGGAGAACACGTTCAGATGGGGCCAGATTGCGTAGGACTGGAACACCATGCCGATGTCCCGCCGGTTGGGGGGCTCAACAATGCGGTTAGCGCCGCTCAAGAAAACTACTTGGTCTCCTATTGCTATGCGCCCGCTATCCGGGGTCTCAAGCCCGGCCACGCATCTCAGCGTCGTGGTCTTACCGCATCCGGATGCGCCGAGGAGAGTGTAAAATTCTCCGGGCTCTACCGTGAAGCTCACTCCCTGCACTGCACGCACCGGCCCCTCGGCAGACGGGTAAGTCATGTGGAGGTCTTCAACTGTGAGTTTACCTTTCTGAAACATTCTGTGTGACCTCCTTATTCAAAAAAATCATGAATCGGTATCCCTACTGGTCACAATATTTGAATGGCCCACGTCCCTTGAGACCACTGGAGGACTCACCGGGGCGCAGCCACTTGCGGTGTTACCTGGTTCCTCCCAGTTGGCCGCCAAACTTCAGCCTGGCCACGAAAGCGACCGCTACCACGATGATTATCAACACCACCATGTAGGAGCTGTAAAGCCCCGTTCTCCCTGAGGACACAGCCTGGAAAATCAGGTTGGCCAGCATTATGGTGGCAGCCGACGCCATGAACAACGGGATGACGAAGTCCCGAACCGCGTGGGCCACAACCCACACCCAACCATTCACCAGGGCAGGCAACAGTAAGGCCAGGTTGATTTTGGCAAAGGTGGTCACGGACCCGGCCCCGGACACCAGCGCCGCCTCTTCCAGACTTTTTTCTATCTGTAATTGGGCTGCGTGCATCAGCCGCGTCGTGAAGGCCAGGTACCTGGTGGCGAAGGCCAGAACCAGGATGGTCAGGGTCCCGTTTATCGGTGAACTGGCGTACAGCAACAGTATTGCCAGGGCCAGCACCACCGTGGGTATGGTCAGCGGTATAAAGGAAAACACGGATAGGGACCTGGACAACCAGCCGGCCCGGCGCACCACGGTCCATGAGATGAGCGAAGCGAGCAACATGCTGAAGGTAGCTGCGGTAATCGCCACGCTGAAGGTGTTCTTGAGGGCTAATATGAACTCCCGCTGCCCCAATATCTTGGCATAGTTGGCGAAATTCAGGGCGCTAAGCGCATCTATGCTTGGTGTTTTATAGAACGGCAACAAGCTGGTCCAAAATAGGATCAGGAAAGGTATCAGCACAGCCAAGGCGAAGTAGAGACCTATGGAGCCCAGGGCCAGGTACGTCCAGTTGCCCAATTTGATGATTTTAGGTTGGAACCCTTTGCCGGTCACCACGGCGAACTTTGCCGACAATCGGACCGAAAAGAGGTAGAAGAACATCAATACCGCGCCAACGATCACAAACAACATCCCAAACGCGGCGCCTACGGAATAAGCGACTTCACCCAGTTCTTCGGCGTTGACCAACAGGAAAATCTTGGTGCTCAAGACAGGGTAGTTGGCGGTAAGGCCCAGGGCCAGGGGTATCTCGAAAACTTCTATGTAGATGACGATGAAATAGACCAGTACGGCCAGCAATCCAGGAGCCATCAACGGGGCCGTAATCCGCCGAAGGATTTCCAGCCTGCCGGCTCCACTTGCAGATGCTGCCTCTTCCATCCGGGGGTCGGAGTTGCGGAACAAGGGGAGCAGCATCAGCCACATAGACGGGACTGACAGCATGCCAGTGACAAAAATCATCCCCCATACGCTGTATATGTTGAACGGCCCTCTAACCATGTCCAGGAAGAGAATTTCCCGGATATAGCTGTTGAAAAGCCCGTTGGATGGATTCAACAGGAATATGTAACCTATGGCGATGGCGAAGGGCGGTATCACCATGGGAACGAACATGGCGGTATACAGAAACTTGCGAAAGGGCAGGTCCGTCCGTTCCACCAGCCATGCCAGGGCGAAAGCAAGGGGCATCGACAGCGCCAAGGAGCCCGCGGCATAGAATAAGGTGTTTTTCAGCAGGGTGTATGTGTTGGCCTCAAGGAACACCGTGCTGACGTTGGCGGTGGTCCATCCAACATTGTCGAATGGCAGCGCCGCCGGGGGGCGGAAGCTGGAAATAAGCAGGACCACGAGCGGCGCCCCCACCATGCCGATGACCAGCAAAGCCAGGAGCGCCGGGTACATGTCTCCCAGAATCCTGGGACGCCAGTTAGCCAGTTGCATGGGCAGAGCTAAGGCTCTGTTCGCCATTGTCCCATCTCCCGAGATAGGGTGCCTACGGGTTACGCTCGCATCGATTCAAGCGCCTGGAATCGAGCGCCGACCCGGCCCCTGCCGATATTCGGCCCATAGCGGTTCGATAGGTACATAACCATGCCGAACGGCTTCCGGGCCGACTGGTGTTTGAAGCCAGGTCTCCGTGGTTCCTGGTTGCGCGTCTCGCAGCCCTTCAGGGGGTCCGGGGGCCCTGCGAGACGCGTACCTACGTCCTAGCGGACAGCCTTACTACTTGGCAAGTCCCGCGTAGATCTCGGCTGCTGCACCATAGACGTTCTTTCGTTGACCTTCTTTCGCCACATCGGTGTGGGTGAGGAACTGATCTATGCCGATGCCGTGTTCTCGGTAGAACCCGGCGATGAAGCTGGTGTCCCCTTCCCTGAACGGCCTGAAGTAGCCGCGGTTCGCCGACACTTCTGGGGGCAGACCCGTGGACATCCAGGCGGTGAACAGCTTCGCCATGTTGGGGTTGGCGGAGTCCTTGACGGGACAGACGTTCATTGACAGCCCTGGCTGGTAAGCGGTGTCGGAACCCACTTCCGGGTCACGGAACGGCAACAGGGCGATGGGAGCGCCCTGATCGATAAGGCCCAGAGCAGAGCTAAAAGCCGCGGTGGCGATCGGCACCTCGCCGGCGACGACTTTTGCGATGGCTCCTGGGCTTCCACCTGAGGCGATAACCGGCCCGTTAGCCTTCAATCGCCGGGCCAGGTCCACCATTTTCTCCATGCCTTCTTCTTCGTCCCATTGCAGCGACATTGTACCTAGAGGCACCGCAAGGTCAGAAACAGCGAACCGGCCTTTCCACTTGGGGTCGGTCAGATCCTCCATGTTCCTGGGCAGCTCGTCTTCTGAGAGCATGTCAGTATTGTAGACAAACGCCCAGGTGAACCGGAAAAATAGTACGCAGTTGATCCCAGGCCTGGACCTTGCCGCGTAATTTTCCTGGAGGCCGGGGAACTCCTCCTCGGGGAATATGGACCAATCTACGGGCTCCAGCCCGACGATTTCCTCAACCTGCCCGGCGGTTATTCCGCTGCCGTCAATCACGTCGTACTTCCCTCCGGCCTTCAAACGGGCCGGCAATTCCCTGACGTGACCGGGATCGGAGATTATTTTCACGGGGAAGCCAAATTTTTCCAAGAATCCGGCTTCCAGGTTATCGACGTCGTCGGGATCAAAGTTCGGCCCCGAAACAGTCAGTGTTCCCTCTTGTTTTGCCGCTTCCAACAGGGCCAAGTATTCCGGGTTAGCGACGCTGCCGGACATTTCGGCGGCAGGTTCTTCCGTAGCGGCCATTTCAGCGGCCGGTGGTTCCGTGGCAACCATTTCAGCAGTCGGTGCAGCCGCGGGAGCGGGCGGTTCGGCGCTACCGCAAGCCGCCACCAGGAAAACCAAGGCGGTCAGCGCCGCGAATAACAGAAGGGTCCTCCGAAGACTAAGGTTCATCTAAACACTCCTAGGTAAATTCCAAGATTAGCTGCACGCCAACAGCCGTTCAACTTCGGCGTAATGTGGATTGTTAGCACGATTCAGCAGAAACTGTCAAGCAAGGTTCGTTGCGAGGGAGGGTCTTTAGGCTGCTAAACGGGGCCGTTTACGAAAGGCAGCAGAGTGCTCGCCTTGGTGGCATTCGATAATTCTAAATGGCACGACGTGAACCTCGTGGAGCATACGCCCGGATCCACCCTCATTTTTTGACCCGAGTCGACTCCCGAAGCGCACCAGGGAACCCGCCAACACAAAGCGTACGACCATCCGCAAGCCCGATAATGGGCACCGAAGCCGGGATCAACCGGCCACATAAATGGTCAAGCACAAGTTCGAGGCACCAAGAAGTTTACCCAAAAAAACTGTGAGCTATGCTGCATACTTGAACGGACCTATGCCTGGCTGAACCGATTTTGCTAACTCCTGATCCGGTCGGGGAAGAAGAGGAAAACAATCTTCCTATGCTTGATTTTGATTGTGCTTGGGTCAGGCTTTAGTTGTCACAAGTTATCGGACAGGTTTCAGAAGCCAACGGCGGAGGCCCCGGCATCAGAGAATGCCACCGGCGTCCACGTCCAAGTCTTCAGGGGGGTCTCCGCCGGTGGCTCCCCGCCACCATTCGGCGAATTCCGCTTCTCCGAACTTCTCCCGTAGCCGGTTCAAGTGGGCTTTTACCTGGGTCATAACGGGTAAGTCGTGGCCGATGGCCAGCTGGTAGGTGCGGTGAGCCCAGGAAAGCGCATCGGCAAAGTTGCCGCGGTCTTCCTCGACCATGGCAAGCTGTCCCAGCGTGCGGGAGACCCGTTGCAGATCCTCGGTTTCCTGGAAAATGTCCAACGCTCGCCGGTAGCTTTGCTCCGCCTGATCCAGTTTTTTCTGCTCGTGGTGCAGCACGCCCAGTTGGCGGTACTCATCCCCGGCGCCGGTGCGGTCGCCCAGTTCCTCCCGTTTTTGCAAGGCAAGCTCGAACCAGTCTTCCGCGTCGTCGTAAAACATGCCCCGGCTCTGTTCCATCAGGCCAAGGTAGTGAAATTCGAGGGCCATCTGCGCCTGATTCCCCAACTGATCACTCAGGGTGAGGGCTTGCTTGTACCACCGCTCCGCTTCTTCATATATGTACCTGGCGTGATACACGGTGCCTAGTGAGTGGTAGACCAACAACGCCGTGGCCTCATCCCTGTTTTCCTCCACGATGGCCCTGGCCCGCTGGTACCAACTTTCGGCCTCTTCGTACTCGAATTTGTACTGGGCGGCCAGTCCCAATGCCCGGTAGTCTTTCACCATTTCTTCCTGGTCCTGCGAGCTTTGATGGATGTCCAGGGACTTGCCAAACCACTGTTTAGCCTCGGTGTAACGACGTTGGTGCAGGCAGACCTGGCCCAGGCTGTGGTAGTCATCGGCCACCGAATCCCGGTCTTCTCCATTCTCGATGATGGCCAGGGACTTTTGAAACCATTCTTCGGCCAGGCCCACCTGCCACCGCTGCAATGCGATGGCGCCGAACTGGTGGTATACGGCCGCGGTCCTGGGGTCAGCGTCTCCCTGGGGTTGCGACTCCAGATATTCCAATAGTTGTCGGTTGATTTCCTCAGAGCGAGCCAAATCGCCTACATCGGTGGCCTCGCTGGCGTCGGTCCCCATTAGATATAGCCATAGCTCAATTGATCCCTCCGCCTGGGCGTCCCCGGCGCTGCCGTCGTTGGGGGCGGCTACCTGAAGCAACTGACGGCGGAGGCGCCGGATTTCCGGGTACCGTTTTTGCATCCGATACACCTGGGCCAGGGGTTGGACCAAGATCTGCGCCGAATCCCATTGCTTGCTTTCCAGGGCCAGGGCCAAGGCCTGGGTCAGGTTCCCCTCTTCGGCCAGAACGGCGGTGGCGCCGGCATCCTGGTTCTCGTAAAGAGACTCCATGAAGTAGTCGGCGGTGTCGGCATAAACCCGGACAAACTCCTGCTCCAGTTGACCGATACCCGCGGTCCTCACCTGCCTGTGAAGGTGTCGTCCGTAAAACCAGGGGAATGAAGGGTTGATCTGGAAAACGCTGGGGGTGATCGCCTCGATGAATCCCGCATCCCGGGCGGACCGCAACAGGGAACGGCACGCCCCCCAACCCAACTCCTCTCCCAACACGGTCCGGTAAGCTCCTTCCTGGGTGATGTGAGTGAGGATGTCCAGCAACACCCGCCGTTGAAACAGTGACAAGAATGGGAGGTGGACCCGGCCGCGGCGGGACATGCGAGCGAAGGAGTAGTCCATGGCGGCGGTTAAGTAATCGGGCCGGGCTGCTTCCCGGTCTTCGTCTTTAAGGACGGCCGTGGAGGCCTGCACCCCGGCGGCGGCCACCTGCGCCGGGATTTCCCGCAGCAGTGGCAACACTATCTGCATCGCCAGGGGATGCCCCTCAACCAGGTCCATCAATTCCAGGTAGCCGGTCCCCAGATAACTCTCCTCAACTTGGGGTGCGTCCTGATTTGTCTGGGCAGGGCGGTTGAGGACTAGACCACCCAACTCAATCCGGTCGCCAAGTGTCAGCCCAGGAAGGACCATGGTCGCCTGGTTCCCGCGCAACCACCCATGTTCCCCAGCGCGGCTGACCAACAACGCCCTTGTGTCCCCGTCGGCCGTCACCTGCTCCAGGAAGTCGGCCAAATCGGCCTGTTCATGGGCTTCCAACAACCCGGAGCCTTCTGCGGGAGGCAGCCCGGCAACCCGCTCCAGGGAGTCCCAGATCAGGAGGGATGGTTGATCCTCCAGGTAGTCTGCGACCCACTCGCGTTGGCGCGCGGGGGAAAGGTCGGCAAAGGCCAGCCCTGCGACCGATGTGCCAATTTCGTGGACCACTCGTTCCAACCCGGCTCCAACCTCAAAGGTGGTATAAAACACCCCGCCGGGCCTCTCGACATTGCCAGTCTTGTTAATCCAATTGCCGAATTCTAATGCCAGTTCGGTTTTGCCAATGCCGGTTGGGCCGGTAAGCAGAACCACCGGAGAACGCTGGACCAGCCGCTCCAGTTGACATAATTCCCGGAGCCTTCCAACCAGACCGTAGGCGCCTCCCCGGGGCAGGTCTCGGTTGCCTTCCTCGGACCCTCCGGCCTCCGGCGCCGGGATCGCGCTTTGTGGAGCGATGGCGGTTGGGGTGTACGCGGCGGATTGGAAAACCAAGGGCAACGGCCAGTCCCACTGGACCAGGTTGCCCCACGGCCCCGGCCGGTGCGGGTCGTCCATAAGCGCCCCGCGGGCTTGGGCCACTGCGGCGGGAATGTCCAACCCCAGGATGATGGCCTGGTAAAACTCCCGGATGAAGCTCTCCCTGGCGGACCCGGTCAGGGGGAATGGGGCTGACACGACAAATGGCGATCCAGCGTCGACCAAGGTCCTGCAGGCACCTTCCCAAGATTGCAGCGACTCGGCGGATTTCACGGGGCCCGAGTTCAACAACACAACCGGAACCTGCCCCGCGGCCAGGGCTCCGGCCACGCGGTCCCCGTGGATCGGGTCCGCAGCGCTATCCTCTCCCTCAAAAAGTAAGGCCCCATTGGTGTCTGAGATCGCGAAACCGTCCAGGTGCACGAGGTGGTACCGGCCCGGTCGTTCCGCCAAGCGGGCGGATAGGGCGGGAAACGTGGCCGGCCGCAGCACTTCCAACTCCACCTGAACGTTGACCGACTCAAGGACCTTCAGTGTTTCGGCGGCCAGGCTTCCAGATGAAACGCCGGGGTCGGGTTCGACTTGCGGCAGGAAGGGGGAAACCAAGAGTACGTTGAATTGCTCATCTCCTGGCGCTGCCGGAGATTCAGGTAAGGGGGTGTCGGAGGTCCGGCGCACCACTGAATGGAGCTGCCGGGCCAGGTAGCCCAAATCGGGATCGTTGAGCAATTCCCATGGCATGTTTAGGAATTCGGCCCGGCTGGAGACGACGGCCAGGGTGAAATCCGACAACCCTTGGGATGTGGCCTTCTCAAGGATATCCTTGCATTGAGGGTCTGCTTCAAAAACCCGGTGGAATAGCGCTCTCCCCAGGTTGCTCAGCCGCGACTGTATCGACTCTGCCCGGTCAACGGAACCGGGGCCAGCGTCGGTGAAACGTTCCTGGAAGTACCACAGCAGTTCTTCCGGACCTATTGCTTCGGCGGGTGATGGGAACGGAACGACGTGAGACACCGGCGGTTGGCTCCCAATTGCCAAGCGCAATTGAATCCGGTTGTCGGAGGCCAGGTCGATTATCTGGATCTCGCTAGGCGCTTTTTCCTGGGTCACTGCGGCTGCCTCTCATCTCAGACTGCCTCGGTTCTAACCGGCGTGGTCAACCAAGGCTGTGCCTCTGCGGTTTCTTGTAAACGTATGGGGCATCGGTTAAAATCAGCCGCACTCAGGCCGCTACTTGCCCTGGTTCAACCATGCCGTGGACGATTCTGCGGGTGGCGATCCGTCGGCCTCTTGGCTGGCAACAGCCGCATTATACTACTTGGGTTTGTCCGCCCAACCTGAGGTGGTGCCAAACCAGCGGATAGCCTCGGATTCCTTAAAAAACGGACTCCCTTGTAATAACTGCATGACAGATAGAATCCGGCGTTCCTGGTTATTAGTCCCCATGTCCAAGCCCGAGCGGGTCGATTCGGCGCATTTGGCCGGAGCGGACGTGGTTGTTCTGGACCTGGCGGAATTAGTAGCCGAACGCGACAAGCCGGCTGCGCGGGACAACATGCAGCAGGCATTGGGCCGGGTCAGGGCAGGAGGAAGCGAGGCGTTTGCCCAAGTAGACCCGGAGTTGCTCTACGCCGACCTGAGAGCGTCCGTTTGGCCGGAGTTGACCGGAGTCGTGGTCAACCGGCTGGAGTCTCCAGACCAAATTCGCGAGACTTCGCGGTTGCTAGATGAACTAGAAGAGGAAAGGGGGCTGATCCCCGGCAGCCTGGCAATCGTGGCCTCGGTTGAGACTGCTAAAGGCAACTTGAACGCCCATGAAATCGCAACCGCCAGTCCACGGGTGACTGGGTTGACCCTGGGCCGGGCAGACCTCGTCATGGACTTGCGCCCGGAACCATCGGGAGAGATCCACCTTTACCAGTATTTGATGCAGCGGTTGATCATAGTAGCCAACTCCTTCGGAGTCACTCCCATCGGCGCCTGGTGGCGAGCCCCCGATCGCGGGCTGCTGGCTACTCCCGAGAGGACACTAGAGGCGGCGATTCGCGGCCGGGCCATTGGATTCAAAGGGTCGATGTGCCTGTTGGATGCCCAGGTTTCGTCTCTAAATGAGGGGTTTACACCCGCTGCCTTTGAAATTGAGGCGGCCAGCAAGTTGACTGCCGCCTACCGGGACCGAGTCGGAGGGCCGGGACCAGCGATTCTGGCCGATACGATGACCGTTTCCGGGGTGGAGGGGTTTGGCGACCTGATAGCTGAGCCCGCAGCGGTGGACCAGGCCCGCAACCTGATTGATTTGGCCGGTCGTTGCGGGGCCCGGGACGAAGCGAAAAATGCCGCGTTGGAGCAAAGGCCGGTCCCCGCGCCTTAACGGGACGGCGAATCTCCGTCGCTCCCAAAGATTTCTCGTTAGTCGATAGGCGATTATGGTTGAGCGAAGAAAAGTCCGCAGGTCGGGGCTGACCATGCCGGTGGTCACGCCAAGGTTCGTCGATGCCGCCTGGACTCGCGGCTGCGACTACATCAATCTGGACCTGGAAGACTCGGTCCCCATTCATTTGAAGGGATATGCCCGGGGTTTGATCAAGGATGCCATCGGGAATGTTTCCAAGGGCGGAGCCGAAGCGTTTACCCGCATAAATCACGATTTCATTCAGGCCGACCTGGAAAGCATTATTTGGCCGGGCCTGGAGAAGGTCAATTACCCCAAGGCCGAGTACGCTTGCGAAATTGAAAAGCTGGATTGGATTATCACCCGGTTGGAGCGGGAACGCGGGATCCGGCACGGCTCGGTCGAAATAGGCACCAACATCGAAACATCGGTGGGCGTGGCAAACAGTTACGAAATAGCATCAGCCAGTCCCCGGATAAAGGAGTTCGGCGGGGCGACCGGTTACGACATGTCCCGCGACCTCGGCGTAGAAATGTTCGTCGGCTTTGACCAGTTTGTGTACGGAAAGGGAGAAGTTGAGCTGACGGCGCGTGCTTTAGGTTTGGAAGTCCGAGCAGCCCCGTATACCGCCAATGTGAGCGGGAGTGTCAGCGACCCCGACCGGGCCTTCGAGGAAGCTGAAGCGGCCAGGCGGTGTGGGTTCCGTATCGGCGGCGGTTTGCATCCCAACGTGGTGGCGCCCCAGGTCAAAGGGTTTACACCCAACCAGGATGAGGTGGACGACGCACGCTGGGTGCTGGAGCAGGTGCGCGACCTGGAGGGTTCATCAGATACCTGGAAGGAAGTGGTGAAAGACGGCCAAGCGCGGATAGTCGATGCCTACGAAGCCGAACGGGCCACCGAGCTATTGGAATGGGCCGAATTGTGCGCCCAGAGAGACCAGGGTAAAGAAGAGGCGGTGGCTAGGACCCGGGCGGAGGAAGCAGCAGTCAAAACCGGCCAGGCAACATCAGGGGGTAATTGATGCCTCCGTTGATTCGCCGTTCCAATTTGCTGTTAACGGTAACCGACGGCACGGCCGTGGCCGATTGCTGGCGCCACCAAGCCGATGCGATAACCCTGGACCTGGCCCAGGGAGTGGCCGGCGAACGCAAATCTGATGCCAGGACCCTGTTGAGCGATGGTATACCCCTGGCGGCCAGGGGCGGAGCCGAGGTTTTTGTCCGGGTGAACCGAGCCTTTGCCTATGCTGACATCGAGGCAGCCGCGGGTTCCCGGCTGACCGGGGTCGTGCTGCCCGGGGTGGAATCCGCCGAAGAGATAAGTGAGATTTCCCAATTCCTGGGTCAGTTGGAGCGGTCCCGGGGATTGGTCGCTGGAAGCCTGCAAATAATCGTATTGATCGAATCCGCGCGGGGAGTTTGGAACGTACGCGATGTAATTGGGGCGGACCGTCGGGTTACCCAAGTCGGACTGGATGAAAACGCTCTTTCGGCCAGCATGGGTATCCTCCCGGACCACGATTTTGATCCTTTTGTTTATGCCCGCGGTAGAATCGCCGTCGAGGCCACCGCGCAGGGTGTTCAACCCATCGGCGTAGCTTACCCATTGGGCGTTCAGCCGAGACCGATGGGCTTCGACGACATGTCGCGGGTTGCCACCGAGTCCAAGAACCTGGGTTTTAAGGGCGTGTTATGCCCCCACCCGAGCTGGGTTTTGCCGGTGAACACCGCCTTCACTCCCACCGAGTCACAGGTGGACTACTACACCCAGGTCAGGAACGTGTTCGCCCAGGGGGTTGCCGCGGGCACTGCCGCAGTGCCTTTCGCCGGCAGAATGATCGACGTGCCCGTGGATGAGTGGGCCAAGGTAGTCCTGGAAATGGCCGATGCCTGCCACCAACGGGACCGTCAAAAACAGGAAGCCCTGGCTAACGCCTAGCTGACCACCAGTGTTGGCGGATTGATGTTCAAACCTCACCGGGCCGGGGCGAACCGACCCGATCCGAAACTCGAGGCAGAAGTGACTGAACGCCATCCTGTTGGTTACTGAACAAGGTTACCCAATATCAGCAATTTAACCCCGGAGGCTGGGCATGATAAAACTCACCGATGAAATGAAGGAGTTGTTCGACACCGCACTGGCGGACGGCTTCGCGTGCCTGGTGGGAACGGCCACCAAGGACGGGCAGCCCCAGATCAGCCCCAAGGGCAGCGTCATGGTGTTTGATGACGAAACGCTCGCCTACTGGGAGCGGGCCAAGCGGTCCGGGCTGGCTAACCTGGAGGAAAACCCCAAGGTGGTGGTGTACTACAGCCACCCGGTCAAACGCATCCGCTGGCGCTTCTACGGGGAGGCATCCATCCATGAGTCCGGGCCGATCCGAGAGGACGTGATGAGCCGAACGGTTCAAGCGGAGTTGGACCGGGACCCGGAGCGGCAGGGTGTGGCGGTGTTGATCCGGGTAGACCAGGTGGGGGAATTGTCCGGCAACATCCTTCAGCAGCGGGATTAAGCCTGAGCCAGACTCACCGCGAGTTGCTGCAATCCTCTCAGTTGGCTGGCGACCCGGCAGGGCGCATAGCTGGGGACAAGGCCTTGCATTTGTCCCCCGTCATTCTCGCCGCACCGGGAATCCAGAGCCCTTTCTCCCATCCAACCTGATGCGGGTCTGGAAGAATGGTCCAGGTGGGACGTCGGACTGTTCACCCGGCGCGTCTTAGCTGGCATAACCGTCTTGGCCCATGGCGGGGGCTCTGGATTCCCGCTGCGGCGAGAATGACGGGAGTAGGAGACAACGGGAATCCGGATTCCCGCTGCGACACCAGTGACGGGGGATTTAATGACAATCGAACGACCCTGCATAGCTGGGGACAGGGCGCGACGAGCGGGAAATGCCGGCTAACCGGCGAAAAAATGTGATAAACGGCGGGGGATGTTCCGAGCTAGCGCACCGTCGCTGCAGGCTTCCGGATGAGTCAATTCAGGCTGGCAATAAGCTGGGGCGCCCGTTTTGCCGGGCAGCCGCCTAGTCGTTGAACGTCACCAGCGCGTCGGCGGCCTTTACGCCCTGGCCTTGGGGCAGCACCATCAAGGGGTTGATGTCCAGTTCCGCGAACTGCCCTTCCAGGTTGACCGCCAGGTGCGACACCCGCTCAATAACATGCGCCAGGGCATCCAGGTCAGCGGGCGGGCGGCCTCGAAAACCCCGCAATACCTGGGACGCCTTCACGTCGTTGATCATGGCGATCGCTTCGGAACGATCAACCGGACACAACCGCAGGGCCACGTCGTTTTGCACCTCCGCCATAACACCTCCGGCGCCAACTAGCAGCACCGGGCCTAGCTGCTGGTCGTAGGATATCCCGACGATCATCTCCACCGCCCCAGCCACCATCTCCTGGACCAGGACGCCGTTAACCCGGACGCCTGCCAGAACACTTGACATAATGTCCCGATAAGCTTGGACCACGTCCTCGGGCCCGGTGAGGTTCAGCCGCACCGCGCCCGCTTCCGTTTTGTGCAGCAGGTCCGGCGAGTCGAGTTTCAACACCACCGGATAGCCTATCCTGGCCGCGGCGGAAACCGCATCGGCCTCATTCGTCACGCTCTCCTCGCGTGTCGCGGGGATGTCCCAAGCAGACAGCAACAGTTTGGCGTCATGCTCCGATAGGTTTTTGTGGCCCAGACTCCTGAGGTTCTCCACTGTACGGGTTTGATGGTCGGTCATCGCTGGGACCGCGGGTTCCCCACTGGCGCCCATTGTTTGTCTTCTGGCGTGGTAGTCCAAAAGGGTCTTCAAGCCGGCGGCCAACCGGTCCGGAGAGTAGAAAATTGGGATGTTGGCTGCTTTCAGTTGGGCCAAGCCGTCGGTTGCTCCGCGGCTGCCGGTCCACAGAAACGCTACGGCTTTGGGTCCGCCGAAGGGCTCAAGCAGCGCCGCGTCGCGCTGGGCTATCACCTGCCCGGCCTGAGCGGCAGACCCGGAACTGGCAACTACCAGCGTGCCGACTTCCGGTTCGTCGATCATGTGGCCCATTATTTCCGGGAAGGAATCACTGTTGGCGAATCCGGTGACATCCGATGGATTGGCGGCCCAGCCAAACCCCTTGAGCACTTCGTTGATGCCGTCCTCCGCCTTGGCGGTCAGGGCAGGCAGGTTTAGCCCTGCCTGTCCGCACATGTCGGCGGTCAGGGAGCTTATGCCGCCGGAATGAGAGACCACGGCGATACCGGGTTTCGGCGGCCGGGGGGCCTGGGCCAGGAGTTGTGAAACCTCCAGAAGCTCGTCGTAGTCCTGGACACGCACCACGCCAAACTGCCTCATAGCCGCGTCGTAGACGGCGTCCGCGCCGGTAAGAGCGGCGGTATGGGAGCGGGCGGCGCGTGACCCCAACTCAGAACGCCCGATCTTTATCAAGACGATTGGCTTACCTTTTTGGGCGGCCAACCGGGCCAATTCGAAAAATTTCCTGCCGTTCTTGAACCCTTCCACGAAGCCGGCAATAACCTTGGTGTCTTCGTCGTCCAACAGGTAGCGGGCAAAGTCGCAGAAATCCAGGTCGGCCTCGTTCCCCGTGGAAACGATGTAGCTAAATCCCACGCCATTGTCCACGGCCCTGACCAGAAACGGGCCAAAGGCCGAGGCCCCGCTCTGGCAGACCAGACCTACCGATCCGCTGAGACCGTCCGCACCGCGGGAGGAAGAACTGATCCAGATGTCGTCCTTGACGTTGGCCAGGCCCAAACAGTTGGGCCCGCTGATGCGCAGCCCAGACTCGCGGGCGAATTCGCCAACCTGTTCCTGCAGCTCACGTCTTTCCGGAATTCCCCTTTCGGAAAAACCGGCGGAGATAACCACTGCGGCCCGGACGCCCTTTTGGTGGGACTCCTTCAGGACATCCAAAACGCGGTGGTAGGGGACCACGATACCCACGACGTCAGGGGCTTCCGGCAAGTCCGACACGCTGGAGAAACAGGGCGTGTCCATAATTTCGTCGTATCGCGGATTAACCGGATACACGCGGATGCGGTCTTTCGACTTCAAGGCGGCCGCCAACATCCGGCCACCATATTGGAGCCGAGGAGTTGCGCCCACGATGGCCACGGACTGGGGGTTGACCATTTTGTGGATGGACGCCATTTGGTCGGGGGTCCAATCGGTCACGGCACACCCCCAGGTAGTTGATGAGATTTTGCGTCGGCGCAGCGTTTCCCGGCGCGGTAAAGCTACGCCACCCGTCCAAGTTGGGCCGCGGGAGGCTCCGGGCCTTCGATTGTTTTAAACCCGTGATTTAGACCAGTGATTTGCACTGGTGATTTAAGCTGGTAATCCGCATTGGGGAAGAGGAACAACGGGCGCGGGGGCCAACTTGTTGGCGCCCGCGCTCCGCTAGTTGGCGCTTATGTCTCACCCGCTCGACGGGCGTCGGCGCGCCAGTCGTCGGGGGAGGGTCCCCGGTCGACCATCACGTCAATCACTGCCGGCAGGCCCGAGGCCTGCGCCTCTCTGATGGCTCCTGCCAGGTCCCTGGAATCGGACACCTGGATTCCGAATGCCCCAATGCCCCGGGCGACCGCTGCGTTGTCGGTGGGCACGAACTCGGATGCGATCAACCGGTCTGCCGGCTGGTGTTGGCGCACCATGCCCAGAGAATTGTCGTTAAACACGAAGCACAGGATGGGAAGGTCGTATTGCAGGGCGGTTGAAAGGGCGTTGACGGTCATCATGAAGCCGCCGTCGCCGGCGACGGCCGCCACCGGCCGGTCGCGGTATACCAACTTTAATCCCACGGCAGCCGGCAGAGCCCAACCCATTCCGGCGGCTCCACCGGGACAGAAGAAGGTGTTGGCCTGGCGGGCCTTGTAAAAGTGGGCCATCCAGGTCCGGTTATTCCCGGCGTCCAGGCTGAACACCGTGGATGGGTCCAGGGTCTCCTGCATAATTGAAACCATGCGCTGCGGCAACACGGGGGAACTGTCTTGATGCATTTCCGCCGAATCGTAGAACCCGTTGGCCTGCTTCTGGCCGGCGACGGCGTCGGTCCACTGTTGGCGGTTGGCGGACGTGCTGGCCGCAGGCTCTTCCGAAGCCTCCACCAACTGGTCCAGGATGCTGCCGGCGTCTCCGATCAGGCCCAGGTCAATTGGGAAGGTCCACCCGGCATTGCGGTCGTCTATGTCGATTTGTATGATTTTTTGCTGGTGGGGGTTGAAAATGCTCGGGCGCTCCCGCACGGTGTCTTGGGGGGACAACTTGGCGCCCACGATCACCACGGCGTCGGCCTCTCCGATCAACTTGTTGGCTACTTCCTGGCCGTACACACCTCCCATACCAAGGGAAAGGGGATGGGTCTCATTCATCGCGCTCTTGCCTTTGAAACTGGTGGCTACGGGCGCGCCCCAGATTTCCGACAAACGCTGCAACTGGGCATGGGACTTGGACAGATGGACTCCGTTCCCGGCCATTATGATGGGGCGCTTTGCCTGGGAAAGGATTTCCACCGCCTTTTCAATGTCCTGCGGGGCGCTCTGAGGCTTGGCCGTGTTCATGTAGCCCGAGGTGTGGTGGATAAAGGGCGGCGACTCTACGTCCACTTCCGAACCGAAGGCGGCGGACCGCAGGACCACCGCGGTTGGGCCCGGCCGTCCGGTAGTGGCGTGTTTGATTGCCAGCTGTGCGCCCAGGGCGGCCTCTTTGCCGTTGGTGGCCAGCGTGGTGTACTTGGTCATGGTCTTGAAAATGGCGGTAATGTCGATGCTGCCGTACTCGCCGGCCGCCGACTGGTTGGCAGGGTGCATGGCTACACCGCCATCGGAAGTTTCGGTGATTACCACCATGGGTGAACTGCTCAGCATGGCTTCCATAATGCCAAAGGAGGCATTGGAAGCCATGAACAGCCCCTGGCCCATGATAACGGCCGGTTTTCCGGTGGCTCTGCCGTAAGCATCCGCCATAATGGCCGCAGACTGCTCATGGCGGCACACGATGGTTTTTATCGTATCTTCCTTCCCATAGAGTAGGTTGTAGATCTGCCCGGTCCCGCCGCCCGGTATGCCGAAGACATACTCGATACCGGCCTCTTCCAGGAATTGGACAATCATCTCGCTTCCGTTGGCCATTGGTCCTCCTAAAAATTATTGGCGTCAGACAGTTGGGGCGCCGGATTCCATTCCACGGCTCAAGGCACCGGGTCAGCGGCCCGCCAAGGACCCGCTGCCGATGCCTGAAGGCTTGTTTGTGCGCAAGCGATGATACTAGTATGCCCAAACCGGGTCAACCGGAATGGCGTCCGCCCGGTGTGGCGGGGGGGGGGGGCCGGACGCCGCGTTGACCGGGTTGATGGCCCTACCATAGAATTCGGGAAAATCCGGGGCATCAGAATTTGGGAAATGGAAATCGGGGAGATTTCGCGTCCGGCGCGCCGTTGGGTACGATTCTGATACAGCCGGGACTATCACTCCGGGAATACCATACGGGAAGGGGAAATGAAAAGCATTGAAATCGATCGCAGCAAGCGGCTTAAGGAAGAACCCCAGAGGGGCCACAACCGTTGGCACCCCGACGTCACTCCCGTTGTGGAAGTTGACCCGGGAGAGGAGGTGGTCCTGGAAACTCGGGACGCCTCCGACTGCCAGATTAAGCCGGGTATGACGGTAGCGGATTTTGACGGCATGGACACCAAGGTGGCGCACCCGCTGACCGGTCCGGTTTACATAAAGGATGCGAGCCCTGGGGACTTGCTGGAGATCGAATACCTGGAAATCACTCCCCAACCCCACGGGTGGACCCGCAACCGGCCCGGCTCGGGGTTTCTGCGCGACCTGTTTACCGAGCCTTATCTGGTCCACTGGCAGATCGAAGATGGTTGGGCGACGTCGGCCCAGCTTCCCGGGGTACGCATTCCCGATGGGTCTTTCATGGGGACTGCCGGCATCGCTCCCTCCCAGGCCCAACTAGAGGAATGGACCCGTCGAGAAGCAGACCTGGTCCGCCGGGGCGGAATTGCCGCTCCGCCGGACCCCGAGGATGCCGTACCAAACGACGGGCCGGTGGCTCAACACGGCCTGAGGACCATTCCGCCGCGGGAGAACTGCGGCAACGTCGACGCGAAGCAACTGACCAAGGGGTCCCGGTTGTTCATTCCGGTCAATGTGGCAGGAGCATTGTATTCGGCAGGGGACGGGCACTTCGCCCAGGGGGACTCCGAATGCTGCATCACTGCCATCGAAATGGGTGCAACCGCCGCGGTGCGGTTCCACCTTCATAAGGGTGAAGCGCAACGCCGAGGCATTAAATTCCCGCGATTTTCCCATCCGGGGTATTTTGCCGCTCCCGAATGGGCGGCACCCAGAAACTTCATCGCCACCATGGGAATGCCAATTCGGGACGACGGGGTGCAGGAAGGGGAGGACCTGACGCTGGCGGCCCGCAATGCCCTCATCAACATGATCGAGCTTTTGCAGGAGCGGGGATGGAGCCGGGAGCAGGCTTACATAATATGCAGCGTGGCGGTGGACCTGAAGATTAGCAACGTGGTGGACCTACCCAACGTTACTGTATCCGCGTTCCTGCCCGAGGACATTTTCCAACAGTAACTCGGGTCTGCGGCGTTAATTGGGTCTGTGGCCCTCCAGCGGAATGACCAACGGCCAAGGATAGGATTCTGTTGGGCCTGCCGGGACAGGCATCCTATACCACTCGGCAGTAAATGCCCGCGTCAACGAGGATGAGTCGGAGTGGAGTCAACGCGCTGTGGGCCAAACAGAAAAGGTACACCGGGTGCCGCCGGTGTACCTGAAAAGAGCCGCGTGTAAATCCGCGGGCCTAGAGACCGGGTGGGGTAGTTAACTGATCCGCTTGACTTCCAATGTTTCGCCGGGGGCCAGCGCTACACGCCGTACATTTATCCCGAGTTTCAAGAGCCAGTATCCCAGGGTGGCCTTGCTGACGCCAAGCTCTTCGGCGGTACTGGATAGGCCGATTTCATTAACCATTTCGGGCAGGAGCCGCTCCAGTGGACGCTGGTGTTCGTTCTCGACACGCTGCATTAGCTTTGTTTTTCTAGCCAAGGTGTACCTCCCGTGTAGTGGCAGTGTAACTCTGCATCTGCGATGCGCCCGCAAGTTATCACCTGTTCTGTTCTTTGTCAATACCCATCCAATATTATTTATAAGACTTGTTTAAACCTTTGCGCAATAAGCGGCTGTCACTAGGCGCCAAAGTTGGTCAAGGCCGAATGAGCACGGTCGAACGGGGTGCTCTGGCGGAGTTGGAGTTTGGACAACTATCGCCGGAATCCTTGTCAAATATTAAAATGCGCGTCTGCCTGTTATTTTGCTGGGGCATCTTTCTCATTTGTAATGGCTTGGCCGTAGGCAGGTGTAGCAACCGGCGTGTAATAGAAACCTTGGAGGGGCAGGTTATGGGGGCGAGCAGGTGATTCCCAGTGTGATCCATAGCGTGGAGCAGGTCTTCCTTGCGGTGATCCACCAGGTGTACGACACCATTGGCTGGGGTGGGGTGGTTTTTCTGATGGCGGTAGAGAGCGCGGCTATACCGTTCCCCAGCGAGTTGATCATGCCTTTGGCCGGTTGGCTGCTGGTGTTGGAGAGGGGCGGCGGCTGGGGCATGCTGGCCGTGGCTGGGTTGTGTGGCGCCGTTGGCAACCTCCTGGGGTCCTGGGTAGCCTACTGGGTAAGCCTCAAGGGCGGGCGTCTTCTTTTGTTAAAATACGGTAAATATGTACTAATTTCTTTGGATGAAATCGAGCGGACTGAGCGATGGTTTGACCGGTATGGAGAACCGGCGGTTTTCTTCGGGCGGCTCCTCCCGGTGATACGCACATTCATAAGTGTACCTGCCGGGCTGGCGCGGATGAATCTATGGAAGTTCAGCATTTACACTTTTGCCGGGTCCTTCCCCTGGTCTCTGGGGTTGGCCTACGGCGGTTTTGTGCTGGGCGAGAACTGGGATACTCTCCGCTCGGCCATGCGCCCCTTCGATATTCCCATAATCATCCTGATAGTACTGGGGGCCGGCTGGTTCTTGTTTCGCCGCATCCAGAGCATCCGGAGGGCAACCCAGGAACAATCTTTGGACACGTCCCAAGAGCGATCAGTAGACCGGCCCCAAGACTAATCCGGGAACGGCCGTGCGCGTTAACGCACCGGATTCATGCGGCCAGGCGCCGCCGCTACGCTGTTGACGCCGAGTGAGGCGATGAATATGCTCGAAGGAAATCTCATTCTACGGATTTAAACTACGGATTTAAACCATGCCGACAACCTCCATCCCGACCCTCGTTGATGTCCTGCGAGCCAAGAAAGCCATCGCTCCTTATCTGCCCAGAACTCCTCTGCACTACTCTCATGGGCTGAGCGAGTTTCTGGACGCCGAAGTACACTTAAAGCACGACGAGTACCTGCCATTGGGGGCATTCAAAGCTCGCGGCGGCTTCAATCTGTTAGCCAACCTCACTCAAGAGGAGAAGGCACGGGGGATTATCACCGCCTCTTCGGGAAACCACGGCCAGTCTATCGCCCACGCCTGCGCGGTATTTGGCGCCAGGGCCATTATCGTGCTGCCGGAGCACGCCAACCCATTGAAGGTAGCCGCCATGTCCGCCTTGGGTGCGGAGTTGGTTTTCCACGGCGAAAACTTCGACCAGGCAAAGGAGCATTGCGAAGCACTGGCCCGTGAGGAGGGCTACCGGTACGTCCACCCGGCGAACGAACCCCTGCTGATCGCTGGTGTGGCAACTCAGACATTGGAGGTCATGGAGGACCTGCCGGACGTGGATTTCATATTCATACCCCTGGGCGGGGGCAGCTCCGCGTCCGGAGCCTGCATCGTAGCCAAGGCGATCAACCCACAGGTGGAGGTTGTGGCGGTCCAATCTGAGGCCGCACCGGGCGGATACCTATCGTGGAAACAAGGAAGTTTGGTCAGAGCGCCAATGAACACCTTTGCCGAAGGCCTGGCCACGGAGACGGGCTATGAGTTGCCCCAAAGTATCCTGAGAGGGCTTCTTGACGACTTCGTTCTGGTCAGCGACGACCAGATTCGGTACGCCATCGGACTGCTGATTGAGAAGGCCCATACCATGGCAGAGGCGGCGGGAGCGACGGCCGCAGCCGGTGCGTTGAGGAAACGCGGGGAGATCCAGGGTAAGAAAGTGTCAATCACCATCAGCGGGGCCAACATCACGGCTGCGCAACTAGCTGAAGCGGTAAAAATGTACCAGAACTTCGAGCCCCAATAGCCGCCGCGCCGGGTGCCACGTCCTGAATCAGGTCGTTTGCGAAAAACACCGGGCTATTTCGTCCCGCGGGAACTCGGGCAGTGGGACCTCTCCATCAAAGCCGATCATCAACATCCCTTCTTCCCGGGCCAGCATCTGCCCAATCTCCCAGCCGTCGATGCCTTCTCTCTCCAGGGCTAACAGCACCGTCGGCACCTCTGCGGCAGGCAGAGTTATCAACAGCGCTCCTGAGGCTAGCAGTCCCAGCGGGTCTAAGCCCAGCGCCTCGCAAATCTCCCGGCACTCCGGAAGCACCGGAATGCTGCCCTGCTCGACGGCCACTCCAAGATTGGAAGCACTGGCCACTTCCCGAAGGCCGGTCGCCAACCCTCCTTCGGTGACATCATGCAAAGAATGTACTTGGGCCGTTTCCAAAGCTATTCGAGCATCATGTAGTACACTTATACCTGGATTGGTCAGATAATCGGCCGCCGCCGCCAGAGTGTTCTGGTCAATCCCCAGGCCCGACAAGAGATGGGCATAGTCCCTGGCCAACAGGGCCGAGCCCTCGATAGCGATCCCCTTGGTTACCAGGACACTGTCTCCTTCCTGGGCGCCACCGGTGGATATCAGCCGGTCTTTGGGTGCCTCCCCCAGCATCGTTCCCATGATGATGGGCCTGTCGATACCGCTGGTGATTTCACTGTGGCCTCCAATCAAGGACACCCCCAGGGATTGGCAAGCCGTCCGGATCTGGTCAAACACGCCCTCGGCAGCGGCTTCGGAGAAACCGTCGGGGACCAGGATTGTCGCTAGGAACCACCGGGGAGTCCCGCCGGTGGATGCGATGTCGTTGGCGTTGACCTGGACGGCGTACCAGCCGATAGCGTCGGTCGCAAAGGTTATGGGGTCGCTGGTGGCGACCAGCAACCGGTCGCCCATATCCAGCACCGCCGCATCTTCGCCGACCTTGGGACCCAACAACACGCGGGGGTCGGCAACCGGATTTGCGGCCAGTATGCGCTCCATAAACTCCGCGGGAAATTTGCCCAAGTCCAAATCGACCACTTCCAGCGTTGGGTTGCCTCGCATCGCTAGGCCCGGGTACCGAGCCGGTTGAGGCTGGCTTAACTGGAGGCTAGTCTAGCATGGCGCTCCCGCCGGCGGCGTCCTGCCGGACTGCTGCAAGTGGGCGGGCGGGGGGTCTAGGGCAATCGCGCATCCCAAACCGCTGAAACGCCGTTCGGCAAATCCAATCAGCCCTGGCTGGAAGAGGGTTAGCGTCAGGTGGCGCACCCACTCCCAGCCTTGCTCGCCGCAACGGGAATACCCCTGGCGGGGGCCGCAGCGACAATAACCGCTGACAATCAAAAGACTCCGGCGGCGGGGTCCGGCAGGATTTACAAGGAATGGGCCGTCTGATAGCATGAGGTTAACCCGCTCCTCACCGTGGCGCGTTCGTCTAGCGGCCTAGGACGCCGCCCTCTCAAGGCGGAGATCAGGGGTTCAAATCCCCTACGCGCTACCAATAATTACTGGCCCACCGACGTGTGCCAGCCTGATCCTCGACCATGTCCCTGCCTCTGGCGTCAGACCTGCCCCTTCAGGCGTCATAGCCAATTGGAATAGCGCCCCGGCCTTGGTGATACGCCTCCGCGGTGTGCTGCCCTTATTGCCAGTGTCTCTGCCGGAAGTATATGCTTAATAGTGCAAGTCACCGACCGCTCATCAGGGATGTGGATTAAGTTCGTATGTATATTCGCTTAGTTTGGAGAAGCTTAAGGCCGGGACGCTGGAATGAATTCGAGCTGTACTATCGAAACACCTACATGACCGGCCTCCAGGACGTCCGTGGGCAGCAACGGCCCTCGCTTTTCCGCAGCATGGACAACCCGGATGAAGGCATAGCGCTGAGCCTCTGGGACAGCCTGGAAGGTATGCTGGAATTCGAGCGCAACCCGATCCGGCAGGAGCTTGCCCGCGGGTTGGAGGAATTCTACGGTCCCATGGCCTACCCGCGGGGGGATTACTGGGTCAAGCACTATGAAATTGTCTCGGCCAAGCCGCTGACGGAGTTTTCCAGCGGTTTCCTGCGCTTGGTGGGAGGCAAACTCCGGCCCGGAGGATGGCAGGAATACCAGGGCCATTATTTGCAAAGCGTTGAGGGTTCCTCCGAGGAAAACCCGGGTCTTCTGGGCCGCCAACTCCTCCGCGGGACCGATGACCCCGACGAAGCGGTTAGCCTAAGCGCTTGGAACTCGTTGGAGGACATGCGCAATTATGAGACTGGGGAATCCCGGCAATCCCTGGCCAGAGAAGTTGAGCACCTCTACACGGGCCAATACTGGGTCAAGCACTTCGAGGTGGGGCCCTCCGACAGCTAGACCTCCGGCCTCGGGGCGGGAATCCCACCGCATTCCGCTACAATGGGGCTCGCCAATTGCTGCCGATTCTGGCGGGCCAGACGGTTTCGGCCCTAGTCGCCCAATTCATTGATGTCCAATCGCGAGAACCCCGCGCCGCGGGGTTTACTCCGGGCCGATGGAATTGGATGGCATTCTACGTATTGTATAATGACCCCAGTGTAGCCCCACCTGATTCGCGCGGTGAAAGATGATAGATAGAGACAGGCTGGTCAACAACTTCTGCGAGCTGGTCCGCATCGACAGCCCATCCGACGAAGAAGAGGACGTTGCGCAGCACTTGACGCAACGGCTGGAGAGACTCGGCTTCCAGGTGTTGCGGGACGCCCACGGCAACCTGATTGCAAATGAGCCTGGCGAAGACCCGCTGTTGCTCTCGGCACACATGGACACGGTCCAGCCAGGACGCAGTATCAAGCCGGAAGTCAGGGGAGACCGGGTAGTGTCCGATGGCACAACCATCCTGGGCGGAGACTGCAAGGCCGGGATTGCATCGATCATGGAAGCGCTGGATGCGGCAGCCGTCGCGGCAACGCCCCGCCGGCCGGTGCAGGTTGTTTTCACCCGGGGTGAAGAGATTGGGCTGGTGGGCGCCAACAACATGGACTATTCAATGATCCACGCCAGACAGGCGGTGGTGTTTGACGGGAACGGTCCGGTGAACACCATCACGGGAGCGAGCCCCACCTACGTCAGCTTCGACGTGACCGTAAAAGGCCGGGCCGCCCATGCCGGAGTTGAGCCGGAAAAAGGGTTGTCGGCAATCCGCATCGCGTCAGAAATTATCAACGGGCTTCCCCAGGGACGCCTTGACGAAGAGACCACCTTTAACGTCGGACTGATATCCGGAGGCTCGGTGCGCAATGCGGTGCCGGCAGAAGCCACTTTCGGGGGCGAGTTCCGGAGCCGCAACACCGAGACCCTGGACCTGTTGCGGCTGCAGGTGACGACTGCCCTGGAACAGGCGAGAAAGAAGCATCATGAAGCCACTATTCAGGATGATTTCGACGTGCTGTTCCACATGTACAACCTGGACCCAAACGATCCCATCGTTCGGCTGACCACCGGGGTTATGGCCGACATGGGTCTACGGCCCGATATTCGTCCTTCCGGCGGCGGCACCGATGCCAACGCCATGCGGCTGCACGGCATCGATTGCGTCGTGGTTGGCATGTCCACCAATGAAATGCACACGGTCAACGAGTACGTGGTGGTTCCAGACCTGATGAACACCGCGCTGTTTTGCCAGTTGGTGATGAACGCTGGGAAATAGCCCGGCCCATGCCCGAAGTGGACTGTCAGGAGAACCCGGCATTCCCAGTAGCACCGCGTCGGCTCTAGAAGTGATCGTGAACGGGAGTGGTCATGAACGGCTCTGAACTGAAGGCAACGCTCAAATCCGGCGGCCGGGTTTACGGAACGATGATCAGCATAGGCCGAAATCCCCGCTGGGTGGCAGCTCTCAGCGGAACGGGCCTGGACTATGTGGTCGTGGATACAGAGCACAGCCCCTGGAGCCGTGGCGAGTTGGGCGACTACCTGTCAATGTTCAATGCCGCCTCCCCGGTTCCCATCGTGCGGGTGCCAATACCAGACTCTCACTACGTGACTATGGCAATGGACGCAGGAGCCCAGGGAATTTTGGCGCCCTACTGCGAGACCGTAGACGAAGTGAGAGAGGTGGTTGCGGCGGCGAAGTGGCGGCCGCTGAAGGGGGAGGCGGTAAGGAATCTGGTGGAGACCGGCGAGCAAATCAGCGACGCCACCAGGGTCTACCTGGAGGGAAGGAACCGGAACAGCGTGGCCATCATCGGCATCGAAAGCGTGGCCGCGGTCGAAAACCTCAGCCGGATATTGGAAGTCCCGGGGATTGACGGCATATTTGTCGGGCCCAACGACATGAGCATATCCCTGGGGTTCCCCGACCAGTACGACCGGCCTGAATACCAAGAGACTGTGAAGCGGGTAATCGACACTTCCGAAGCCAAAGGCGTACCGGTCTTGGTGCACCACCAGACGCTGGAGTTGTCCGAGTATTGGATCAGGCAGGGCGCCCGCTTTGTCCTGCATTGCACCGACCGCAGGACCCTGGCCGCGGCATACGAGTCCGACTTCTCCAGCCTCAGGAAGTACGCCGAAGACCTGTAGTATCGAGGCGGTGAACCCGGGTATTGCCGGTGCGCGGGCCGTCGCCACCTCCACGCTTCCAAAACTTACTCCAGACCATTGCCCTGCCGGTGAAACCGATCCGGGCAGGCGTTGTGGATATTCCTCCGGCTTCTCCCGCCACGCCGGTATCCTGCCGGCAGCCGTCTAATCAGTGCCGGGTGGATCCCACCTACGGCGCAGAGATTCAATGTACACCCTGTCGTAATCGCCGTAGTGACCGTTGGGCCCCTGGTCGCTCAGGGACTCGGCCCAAAGGTATTCCACGTCCTCCCACCGGATGGGGTAGGGCGGTCGGTCGAAGAAGTCGGCCACGGCATCATTTGCATCGGCGGACTCAACGTAACCCATCATCTGGAAGTTGTCGTAGGTGTTGCCCCGGTGAGAGATAAACCTACCCTTCATCGCGGCCAGTATTATGAACGTTGGCATGGCTTCGGGAAAAGTCTTCCGCTAGCGGGAAAAAATATGCACGGTGGTTACGTCCCCGGCACCTGAGCATTGTGCCAAGCCCACTTTGGGGTTGTTCAGTTGCCTTGGACCGGACTCGCCCCTGAGTTGAGTAACCGTTTCGTGGATCATTCGAATGCCCGATGCACCGAACGGGTGCCCCATAGCCAACAGCCCGCCGTCGGTGTTCACCGGAATGTCCCCGGTCAGACCCGTCCGGCCTTGCTCGGTAGCCTCCCAGGCCTGCCCGAACGGTGTGATGTGCAGAGCTTCGATCTGCTGTAACTCCCCGATGGTTGCCGCGTCGTGGACTTGGACGAAATCCACGTCTTCCGGCCCCAGACCGCTCATCTCATAGGCCTCCAGGGCGGCAGGCTCGGTGCGGTAGGGACTGAACGCCGAGTGGTCGCTCCCCTTGCCGTTGTAATTCCCGGACCGGAGCACCGCCGCAACCACCTTGACGGCACGCCGCCGGTTGATTCCAAAGCGGTCAAGAGCGTCTGAAGCGCACAGGACGGCGGCGGCGGCTCCCTCACTGGTGGGGCAGCATTGGTAGAGGGTCAGAGGGTCGGCGATGAGCCTGGAGCCCAGCACTTCCTCCACGCTATAGGTCTCTTTCCGGTGTGCGTAGGGATTCAGCGAGGCGTTCTGGCGCGCCTTGACGGCTACGTGGGCGAGGGCCGTGGCCGGCGCTCCGGTTTCTTCCATGTAGCGGCGCATGCGGAGAGCGTAACCCGCCATCATGTGGTCGCCGCCGATGTACCTTTCCGGGCTGTCCTCCGCGGTGACCGTTACCGGCCCGCCCGGCACCTTCTCCGCCCCGAAAGCCAGGGCCAGGTCGTACATCCCCGTGGTAATGCCCCAGTACGCTTGCCAAAAGGCTGTGGACCCGCTGGAGCAGGCGTTCTCCACGTTGATAATTGGAATGCCGGTCAGACCCAGCTTGCCCAGGGCCGACTCTCCAAGAGACATGCCCTGGTAATACACGTGGCCGAAGTAGGCCACCGGAATATCCCGCCATTCCACTCCGGAGTCCTTAAGGGCCTCGGTCACCGAGTCTAACGCCAGGGTTGCCAGGTCTTTGTCCGGAAAGCGCCCGAAGGGATGCAGCCCCACCCCGGCAACGCTTACTTCCCGTCCCTGCTTGAAAGGGCTCACTGCTAACCTCCCCGGCCGGATCAAACCCCGATCATCCCTAAGGGCCGCTCTGGGCCGCTATTTTAACCCGCAAGCCGCCATTTGTAGACCGACCTGGCTGCTTCGCCTAGCCCGGGATTCACCACGCGGATTGCCAGCTCAACGTCCATTCCGATCTTCAAATCGGTTTCGGCGCAGTCCACCACCTCCGCCAGCACCTGGGGGCCCTCCGGAAGTTCCACCTGTCCCAAAATGTAGGGCACGGGGCCGGGCCAGCCTCTGGGCGGGACCCGCACGATAGTGAAACTGTACAAAGTCCCGCGGCGTGATAGGTCCACCGGCTCAAGGTTTCGGGACGTGCAGTCCTGGCAAAAAACCGCGGGGCCGAACACGTACACGCCGCAATCCTGGCAAAGTACGCCCATGAGCAGCCCTTCGGTCCCTTCTGTGTTGGTCAGCCTCAAACGTGTGGGGTCCACTGATACGGCCATGAGATTACCTTATCATTTTTGGCGCAGGAATGGCGAAAATCTTCTGCCCGGCCCAGGGCAAACGCATTCGAAAATTGCAAGGCTCGCAGCAGCCGATTACATCAACGCGTCGGTACTGCGGCGAGAAGGACGAGGAAAGCGGCACGAGCTCGCTCTAACGGAGACGCCAATGCGCCGGACATTGGTGGGGTTAGTAAGCCCGGCGCCTCGCACAAACGTCTGGATTGCCTGTGCGGCTGGAATCACTGGCGTGTTGTATCATCGGTCGCGCAACTGACACACGCCTGGGAGACAGTGCTTTTCTTGGACACCGCGGCGGCGGTTAGAAATCCGATTGCCCTGCTTTCTCTGAGGGGATGGGGCCGGCCCATGGGGTGGTCTTCCCGGCCCATTGACCACGTTTTCAGGCCATGTTAGGTTGATTCTCACAGCGGGGCGGCGGTTGAATTCCCCCAATGGTCGGGGACCGCAATCCGTAGTCATTGAGTTTCCAGTCGATCTGCGAGGCGAAGAACGATGGCGGTTGGCAACATGGTGGTGCCCAAGGATCCCCAACGCCTGACGTGGGAAATGTCTTTGGGCGAGTTCATTGAGGCAGCGGCCGGTAGAAACCCGGGAAAGACCTTTGTGGAAATCTCCGGGCAGGTTATCTCGTACCAAGATTTTCTGGATCGGACGCTTCAGGCCGCCGGCATGTTCGAATCACTGGGAGTCGGCCGGGGCGACCGGGTTTGTCTCTTTCTGACTAACTGCCCGGAATTTCTATACTGTTGGTTCGGGCTGTCTGTGTTGGGCGCCATCTCGGTGCCAATCAATACCGCCTACAAGCGGGACGAGACGGCCTACATCCTCAACGACGCCGAATGCTCCGCCCTGGTCGCTCATGGCTCGTTAATGGCAGTAGGCGCCGAAGCCGCAGAGTTGGCGCCGTCCCTCAAGCATCGCTTGACGGTGCATAACGGAAGTATGGAAACCGGGGACTATCCGGGTTGGGTTGGCTTTGGTGAAGCGATGTCGCGGGCTGCACCCCCGCAATCTCTGCCCGAGGTCAGTCCCGAGGACATATCCATGCTGGTGTACACCTCCGGCACCACGGGAAACCCCAAAGGAGTCCAGGTCAGCCACCAGATGTACGTTGCTGCGGGCCAGGGCTTCACCCACTGGACTCGTGCCACCCAGGACGATAGGTTCTTTACCTGCCTGCCGTTCTACCACGCTAACATTCAGTACTACTCCACCATGGGCGCCCTGGCATCCGGCGCCACTCTGATAATTGCCGAACGCTTCAGCGCCTCCCGGTTTTGGGAGCAAGTGAAGAACGCCCGCGCTTCAGTCGTGAACTTCATTGGCATGATGATGCCGGTGTTGGCCAAACAACCGGAGTCGCCCGATGACGACCAGAATCAAGTCCGCTTGTTCTACGGGTCCCCGGCCATGTCACCCGAGTTTTTTGACGCCTTTCAACAACGGTTCGGCACCGAAATCATCGTGGGTTTCGGCATGACCGAGACCTGCTATGGGACCATTGAGGTGATCGGAGAGTCCCGGCGGCCCAATTCTTCCGGGCGGCCCCGGCAGCACCCGGACCCGAGGTTCGTCAACCAAATACGTATTGTAGATTCGGAAACCGCTGAGCCCTTGCCTCCGGGCCAACCGGGTGAAATCACCATCAACAACCCGGCGGTGATGAGCGGTTACTGGCGCAATCCGGAGCAGTCGGCTCAATCGCTCAGGGAAGGCTGGTTGTTTACCGGAGACCTGGGCTGGTTGGACGAGGATGGATTTCTCTATTTCGTCGACCGCAAGAAAGACATAATCCGCAGGAGGGGAGAGAACATCTCCTCCCAGGAAGTCGAGGATGTCATCAAAGCCCATCCCGACGTGCTTGACTGCGCCGCCATCGCAGTGCCTTCCGAATTGGGGGAGGATGAGGTGAAGGTGTACATAACGCCAAGAGACGGCGCCCAGGTCGACCCCGCCGACGTGGTGTATTGGTGCGCCGACCGCCTGGCCTACTTCAAAGTTCCCAGGTACCTGGAGGTGAGAGACCAACTGCCCCGGACGCCCAGCATGCGGGTAAGGAAGGACATGCTTCGGCAGGAAAAGGATGATTTGCTAAAGGACTGCTTTGACCGCGAGGCCGCCGGCATTCGCATCCGCTGACCGGTGCAGGTCGCAGGAGAGGAACATTGGCAGATCGAAGATACTGGCTTTTCAAGTCTGAACCCACGGCGTATTCCTTTGCCGACTTGATGGCGGAACCGGACCGGACCGCGGAATGGGACGGTGTGCGCAACTACCAGGTCCGCAACTTCATGCGGGACGAAATGAAGGTCGGTGACGGGATTCTTTTCTACCACTCCACAGCAAAACCGATGGCGGTTGTGGGGGTGGCCAAAATCGTTGGGGAGTCCTACCCGGACAACACTGCATTCGACCCTGCGGAAAAGCACTACGACCCCAAGAGCGACCCAGGCAATCCGGCCTGGCTCATGGTGGACATTCAAGGCGAGCGGGATCTGGACCGGCCGGTAACGCTGCAGGAAATCAAAGACAATCCCCAGTTGCAGAATATGCTGCTGGTGAAGAAGGGCATGCGCCTCTCCATCCAGCCGGTGACCGAGGGAGAATGGGAGGAAGTCCTGGCCATGAGCGCCAGGGCATAACCACGGGCCAATGCGTAAGCATTCGGGCGACGGCCCAGTTGAGGACGACCCGGTTGAGGAATGGAATGGCTGATTACAACTATGAAACTTTGCAGGTAGATTTTGACGACGGAATTCTTACCATTACGTTGAACCGCCCCGAGCGTCTCAACGCGGTCAACGAGGTGATGCACGCCGAGTTGGAGGACGTCTTCGGTAAGGTTGGGCGGGACGGCGACGTTAGAGCGGTGGTGGTAACCGGAGCCGGCCGGGGCTTCTGCTCCGGAGGCGACGTGCAGGCCATGGATGAGAGGGGCGGCGCCATTGCCCTGCAACAAAAAAAAGGTCGGCGCGGTTTCCTATAGCGGGCGCCGGATCATCCACAATATCCTGTGGGTTGAGCAGCCGGTAATCTGTGCGCTGAACGGCGTTGCCGCAGGCCTTGGCGCCACCATAGCGTTGTTCTGTGACGTCATATATGCCTCCGACCGGGCCCGCATCGGCGACACCCACGTCAAGGCGGGACTGGTGGCCGGCGACGGCGGAGCGGTCATTTGGCCGCTGCTCATCGGCGTGTCATAGGCCAAAGAGTTGTTGATGACCGGGGACATTATTGAAGCTGCGGAAGCGGAACGCATCGGCTTGATCAACAAGGTGGTCCCTCACGACGAACTGCAAGAGACGGTGATGGGCCTGGCCCGGCGTTTGGCCGAGGGGCCGGCACTGGCTATCCGCGGCACCAAGCATGCCGTCAACCGGCGTATCTGGAACGAGTTGAACGTTGCCCTGGACCTGGGTCTGGCATTGGAGGAGCGAAGCTCCCGGCACCCTGACCACAAAGAGGCGGCCCGGGCCTTCGTGGAAAAGAGGACTCCCCACTACGAAGGGACAATTTAACTTTACATAACGCTGCAATACAGACTTTCCCGGCTGGCGCTGTTCCACCGCACCCGGATTAACGGGTTCATCTGCCGGCGGTGGATGCGACGCCGCCTTAGAATCCAGAAGGATTTGATCCGGAGGCAGCCTTGAGCAACCGGGACACTGAAGCTGCTCTGGCCTACCACGAGGCCACCAAACTTAGCTACATCAACCTCAACAACAAGCCCCCCCTTTACAAAAGCTATTCGGGCTTGCCGGTAATTCCGCTGCCCCAAAGCGACCTGGGATCCACGGTCCCCACGCTCGATGCCTTGACCTCTCCCATGGCGGTTGCCGGATCATCCCTGGACCTGCCGGGGCTGGCCAGGATTTTGTACCTATCCGCAGGGTTAATCCGAAAGGCGGTCCTGCCGGTGGCCGGAGAGGTGCACTACCGGGCGGCTGCCTCGGCGGGGGCCCTCTATCCGGTTGAGATTTACCTGGTTTGCGGGGAAGTTCCGGGGCTGGCCGCCGGGGTTTACCATTTCTCGCCGGCGGAGTTCGGTTTGGTGCGGCTTCGGGAGGGAGATTACCGGGGAACCTTGGCCGACGCGCTGGCTGATCCGGCGGTTGCGGCCTCAACGCCGGCCAGCCTGGTCCTTTCGACGAATTTCTGGCGCAGCGCTTGGAAGTACCGGGTCCGCAGTTACCGGTACTGTTACTGGGATGCAGGGACCATTCTGGCCAACCTGCTGGCCGTCGCATCAGCTAATGGGATGGCGGCGCAGGTGGTCGCCGGGTTTTTAGACCAGGAAGTCAACCATTTGCTGGGGCTGGACAGCGACGAGGAAGCAGCGGTTTGTGTGATTCCTTTGGGAGTTCCCCAGGCCAATCCCATACTGCCTCCGTCATATCCGTCAGATTCTCTCGGCCAAGCCACGGCGTGCGCCGACATTATCGAGGTAGAAATCGAATACCCGGAAATTCAGGAGATTCACCGGGCATCTAGCCTGGAGCAGCGCGGTGAAGTTGTAGACTGGGGGAAAGACTGGAACCCTGCCCCGCCGGGGCCTGCGCTCTCAAGCGGCCCCTACCGTGCTTTGGACCCCTCCCGGGACGGGAACACTCAATCTCTCGGTGGAGGTCCGCTGGTGGAGGCTATTTTGCAGCGGGGTTCCACCCGGCGGTTTGCTCGGGAGTCGATCCCCTTGGCAAAGTTCAGCGCAGTATTGACCTCGGCGACGACGCCGGTGGCCGCCGACTTCTTGCCTCCGGGCCAGCCCAGCCTCTTGGAAACATACTTGATTGCCAACGGGGTTGAAGACCTGGAACCGGGTTCCTATCGCTACTATCCGGGGCAATCCAGCCTCGAATCGCTGAGACAAGGCAACCTGCGTCACGAAGCAGGGCACCTGTGCTTTGAGCAGGCCCTGGGCGCCGACGCCAGCACGGTGTTTTTCTTTATGGCCGACCTGGACCAGGTGTTGAGTCGGTGGGGCAACCGGGGATACCGGGCTGCCCAACTCGAGGCTGGAATACTGGGCGGGCGAGTCTATTTAGCCGCCCATGCTCTGGGCCTGGGCGCCAGCGGCATGACCTTCTATGACGAGGACGTATCGGAGTTCTTTGCAACGGACCAGGTACCCAGGTCAGGAAATCAGGCGGACCGTCGCCCGCGGAAAAGCCTGATGTTTTTGGTCGCGCTGGGGTTGACCCATCAAACCAACAGAGTCCGGCCATTCCGTTCCAGGGTTGGAATTCTGCTGGACTCTCTGGCTCGCGGCGCGGGCGGAGGTCCGGTCAATAGCAACGCCTGAGCCGGAATGGCTTTATCCCTGCCGGAGAGTTGACCCGGCCTGTGGGTTGTCGTCTTAACAGCTTGAACTTAGACCTCCACCGTCAATTGTCCGTATGACGAGTAGGGGGCCTGAGATTCAACGTCAAAGAATCGGATGGCTGACGGGCAGCCCGGTTGTTCGGCGACCAACACTTTGGGCGCGAAAACGACCGGAGTCAGGCCCGAAGCGCGCTGTGACTATCCCTGGTTTACGTCGTCAGCGCTAACTACCCTGAAACCGATGTCTACGGTCACCTGGTACCAGGCGACACTGCCGTCCTGAATGTTTCCCCGGACTTCTTTGACCACGAACCAGTCTAGGTTGCGTATTGTTTGTCCAGCTCGGGCTATTGCGTTCTCGATTGCCGTTTGTACGCTTTCGTTTGAAGAACCTACCAGTTCTATAACCTTGTAAGTGTGGTCCTGCATGATTCCCTCCTTAGGCGCAAATAAGTTCAGGCGGCGCCAACCGCCATCAAGGCTGATGGGGCCCGCTGCTGCGAACGAGGAATTAGTGGGATAGGCCTATGCCGTCACCGATTGGGTTCGGAAGGCTGGCATGACTTCCCGGGCGAACCGGGTAATCTGCTGGGTGAATTGTGCTTTTGACTCACCTATTGGGAAAGCTATGATCACTTGTTCCAGCCCAGGGTACTTTTCTTCTATCTCTTTCAAATAGTCTATGGTGTCTTCCGGGCTACCGGCAAACCAGGCCCGGTTGTTGATCACCTCTCTAAAGTTGGAGCCAGCGGCTATATGAGTAGCCACACCGGCGGGACCGGTGGCCCGCATCTGTTCCTGGTTGTAGCGCAACATGCCAAGAGGCGCGGCGAACTTGACGTGCTCCTCGAACAGAGGCTCCAAATTCTTCTCCGCCTGCTCCCGGTTGTCGTCAATGTAGGCCCAAAGCCCCAGCGCCATGTTTTCACCCAACGCCAAATCCCTGCCGCGCCGGGCGTTGGCTTCCTGGTAGGAGCGCACCCATCGATCAACAAATTCTGTTGCGGTGCCCAGCATCATGCCATTGATCTGGTGCTTGGCCATGAAGTCCATACCCCTGGGGTTGCCGCTGACAATGGGCTGCCAGGTTTCCACGGGCAGATGGGCCGGCCTGGGGACCAGCGTCAAATCCGTGAGCTGGTAGCCTCGATAACCAACCGCCGGAGGCAGTGTGTAGTATTTTCCGCGGTGGGTAAACCGTTCCTGGTTGAACGCCTTGATGATGATTTCGAACTGCTCTTCGAACAGGTCCCGGTTGAGCTCGGCGTCCATCATGGGGGCGCCGAAAGTCTCCACCTCACGGGTGTGATACCCGCGGCCCACCCCGAAGATAATCCGGCCTCCGGTGAGCACGTCCACCATCGCAAAGTCCTCCGCCAGCCGGAGGGGATGCCACATCGGCAACACGTTGAAGGCGCAGCCGAACTTAATCCTTTTTGTGTGCTGGGCCAGGTACTGGCTGAGAATCATCAGGTTGGGGATACATTCGTATCCTTCCCGTTGGAAATGGTGCTCGGCCATCCACAGAATGTCGTAGTCCAGTTCTTCCAGAAGTTGGGCAACGTCCCGGGCGATGTCAAACGCCTGGGTTAAACGGTTGTTGGGATACCATCGGTCATCGTGAGGTGTGCCGTCAAAGCCTATGCCATCACCCTCCAGTACGTGACCGGCGTATAGAGCGGAGAAGGTTTTGATCATGGCGCCTCCGGCACATGGGGCCTTGGAGTCAGGTTGGTTTTTAAATCAGCCATTGGGCGACAACCGATTTCATCCCAGGTTGTGGCCTTTCCCCAGGACCCGCCAAACCTGGGCCCGCGGCTTTCCGTACGATGGGGTTTACGAGGGTTTCCAAGGGCAGAGAGTGTAGTTGGGATTCTGGAATCCGTCAACCAGACCGCCGATTTAGCAATCCGGCCGCGCAGGCACAAAATTTCCCGGAAAGGGAGCTTTGACCGGGTGCAGGTTGGCGATATCTTGGCCGGTCAATAGCTGTTGGGCCTACCAGTAACCGCATTACCGGATACCCAAAGCGCCGGTTCCTGCAGATATGCCACGACTCGTCTGTTAGAAGCGTGGGACGCTACCAGGTTCAACCCATGCCTTCTGCGCCGGTTACCCTTTCCTGGGCGGGATTTTGCGTATCCCAGATTCACCGGCGCTGCCTACACGCTGCCGAATGAGAAGGCAGACCGGATGAATCTGGGGTTGTCTGGGTGTCTAGACCGACCCGTCGATGCTGATGTCCAAGAGTGCGGGTTTGCCGCTGGCGAAGGCCTTTTCCACCGCGCCCTTGATGGCTTCCGGGTCCTGTATCTTTTCGCTGGCGACTCCCATGGCAGAGGCCAAAGCAGCGAGGTCCAGGGTGTTTTCGAAGTCCATGCCGACGTAGTCGCTCTTTCGGTCGGCGTCCTTCAGCATGTTGCGCAGGTAGATCTCCATGTTGACCTTCAGTATCCGGTAGGCGCGGTTGTTGCAGATGGCATAGACCACGGGAATGTTGTAGAGGGAGGCGGTCCACAGGGCCTGCACGGTGTACAAAGAAGCGCCGTCCCCAACGATGGCCAGCACCGGCCGGTCGGGGTTGGCCAGTTTCACGCCAAGGGAGCCGGGCATTCCCCAACCAAGAGCGCCGCCGCGGATGCTGTACATGCTTCCGGGTTCGTCAAAGTCGAAAGCGTTCATGACCGCCCCGCGGGACGTGATTGACTCATCGGCCAGGATCGTCCCCTCGGGGACCGCTTGAGCCAACTCGTGCATCATCCGTTCCACCGGCATGGGCCGGTTGTCCCATTTTGCCCTAGCCCGCTGGTCCCGGTCCTGAGCAGACTTGGATTTCAACTCGCCCCAGGTGGCAGAGCGGGTCGCAGCCGCTTCCTTGGCAGAGGCGGACATGTCCTGGTCCAAAGCCATCGCCAGTTCGGCCAGGCCGGCTTTGGGGTCTGCCAGGACGCCCACCTCCGTGGGGTAGATTTTTTCTACTTCCCACGATGCGTTGTCCAGGTGGACCAGCTTGGTGCCGGGGTCCAGGAACGGCTCACCGACGTACAAGAACGACGAGAAAACATTGGCTCCCACGGCCAGGACCACGTCGGAACCGGCGAAAGCCTGGCGGGCAGAGGAACTGCTGGTGTTCGGGATGCCGCCCCACAGGGGATGGCTGGTCGGAAAGTTGACCTCAGAGTAGGAAGTTGCGAAAACCCGGGCGCCCAATCGTTCCGCCACCTCGACCAATTCCGCGGAGGCTCCGGACTGGGCAACCCGGTCTCCGACAACAATGACGGGCTCTGAGGCGTTGGACAACAACGCCGACGACCGCTCCAGGGCTTCACGGTCGGGGCGAATCCGGTGATACCCGTGAGCCGACGGGATAATATCCATGTCGGCGGATTCATCCATGGTGTCCCAGGGGAAGGACAGGAAAACCGGGCCCGTGGGGGGAGTCTTGGCCTCCTTGAACGCCCGGCGGATGGCCATGGGCAACTCTGACGCGTGCTTTATCTCCGCGCTCCACTTGGTGTATTGGGCGGTCATTTGCACCAGGTCTCCCGACAGCGTGGGCTCCTCCATCTGCATACGGGTGTCGGAGTTGCCGGCGGTAAGCACCAGGGGCGTTCCGCCGCGGAAGGCGTTGTAAAGGCCGCTGATGCCGTTGGCCAGACCACCGGCGATGTGGATATTTGCGAACGCGGGGCGGCCGGTGGCCCGGGCGTATCCATCGGCCATGCCGACGGCCGTTCCTTCCTGAAGGGCCTGCATGTACTTCAACTGTGGATAATCTTGCAGTCCGTCCAGGAACGGCGTTTCGCTGGTGCCGGGGTTGCCGAATATGTACTCAACCCCCTCTGCGATGAGCATTTCCGCCAGGGCTTGCTTGCCGGTCATCAATGGCATCGTCTACCTTCCTTCCTTGTCGTCAATTGTGCTTATAGTCAATTGTGGTCGTAACTTTGGTCTGTTGTTTTCGGCTTGGTGAGATAAAACGTTGGGCGGCGGAGCCTTACTGGTACACCATCCACTCCAACAAGTTCTGGTCCGGGTCTCTGGCGTAGAGGCTCACCGCCGGATGCACGCCTCCTCCCCGGGCCCCCTTCCGCGGACCCGGCCCCCGGATAACCTCAACCCCGGCGCCTTCCAGCCACGCCTTGCATTCTTCTGCGTCGCCGTCCCACACAAAGCAGATATCGCCGCAGCCGGGCACTGCCGTAGGGCCTCTCAGGTCGGCGGTAAACCCTTCGGGGTGGACGTTTATCTTGGAGTCTCCAACCTGGATTGAAAATATTCTGGCGCGGCCGGCCCGCCACTCTTCTTCATCGTTGATGGGGAAACCCAGCGCTTTGTAAAACTCGATCAGCCGCTCCGCGTTTGCGGTGGGTATCGCTATATGGTCAATTCCTGCGTTGGCCATGTTCTCCTTCCTCGCCTGGCGAGTCTTCTGGCGCTTAGGTGCGCACCGCGGCTTTCTCGATAAAGTCCACGATCATCTTGCGCACCAAGTCCGGCTCGTTGGACATCAGACCGTGCACCGCGCCGGGAACAATCTCAATCTGGGCGTCGGAAATCATTTCGTACAGGGTGTGGGCGCAACTCACCGGTATGGTCGTGTCGGCATCGCCGTGCACGATCAACGTGGGTATGTCCAGGCTGGACAAACGTCCCTCGATGGAACCGCCAATGCCCAGGTAAGCCGGGATGCTGGCCAGCATTCCGGGGAACTTTTCCAGATTGACCGCTTTGAGGCGTTGGAAACGCGCCGGGTCGGCTTCTCGGAGACCCGGATTTCGCGCCTCGATGCCGCGCTCCACCGAGCCTTCCCGGCCATAGGCGGCTTCGTTGGCGATCAAGGAGTCCAATTCCTTTTGGCGGGCCGCCCTCTCGGGACCGCTGGCGTAGGACATGGTGTTGACCAGGAGCAGGGTGTCCACCATTTGGGGATAGTTCAGCGCCAGGGTGAGGGCGATTGGCCCGCCGCCCGACGAGCCCAGCACGTGGGCCCGTTCGACGTTCAGCCGCCGCAGCAGCGACCGCAGGTCTTGGGTCTGGTTGGCAATGGAATACCCATTTGCGGGTGTCTCCGATCGTCCAGCGGCCCGACGGTCGTAGAGGATCAATTGGTAGTCACTTGACAAAGCCTCGGCGTGGCACTCCGACAAAGAGGCGCAACCTTCGCCACCCCCCAGCCCGCCGTGGATCATCACGATAGGCTGGCCCTGTCCGTGGACCTCATAATACATTCGGTAGCCGTTGATGTTCTCTTCAGGCATGGGCCTTACTCCTGAAACCGTATGGCGGATAAGTAAAATGGGGACCGTCTTCGACGGCCGGTTCGCCCCAATATTAGCTTCATTGCGTGGCATAGGCAACCCGCGGCCACGCTTGTTGGATGCGCCGCAGGTCCTGTAATTCCCATGAAAAACGGCGACCCCCGTCATTCTAGTCGCAACGGGATTCCAGAGCTCTTTTTATCATCCAACATCGTTAAATATTGTATGGGAGAACAATGATGGTACCCGTTGCAGGCCTGACAGGGTGGATAAGCCGTGTTCCTCACGGGGTTTTCTGGATTCCCGTTGGGCCTAGAACGACGGGTTGGGGGCCCAAATGGCGGGAAACTGCATGAGAGAAAGCAGGGCACGCCAGACGGTAGCTAAAAGATGTAAAAAGCCATGTGCTGGCGCCCGTCAGACTTGTTTCCCGCGGGGTGATAGGGCATAATCGTTCACTGACGATTCGCATTCAGCGCCAACGCTAAAGGCTCGGACCTTGGCGGACGTTTAAACACTGGCGCCCTGGGAGGATTTTCATGGATTTCGAGCCTCGATATACGGCAGAGCAGGAAGAGTTTCGGCAGGAAGTTCGGGATTGGCTGAAGGACAACATGCCCGAGGACATCGTGCAGCCGGCCGATCCGATTGACCTTACCGAAGAACAGTACCAGAAACGCCGCGACTTGGGACGGAGCCTGGGCTCGAAGGGATGGCTCTGGCCCACCGCGGACCCCAGGTACGGCGGTGGCGGCCTTTCCCTGGACCACGCCGTGGTGATTGAGGAAGAGATGGACTCCTATGGCATGTCCGTGCCTCCCTACTACGACTCCGGCGGAAGGCTGGGTGGGGCTTCCATAATGGTATGGGGGACCGATGAACAAAAGGACCAGTTTTTGCCTCCCATCCTGAAGGGCGAAGTGCGCACCTGGCAATTGCTTTCCGAGCCCGAGGCGGGTTCCGACCTGGCCAACGTGAAAACGACGGCCGAACGCGACGGCGACGATTACGTAATCAACGGCCAGAAGATCTACGTGGGCAGTTCGCTCGGTTGCGACATGGTTTGGACCCTTACCCGCACCGACACCGAAGCGCCCCGGCACCAAAATCTGGGCTGGTTCATGATTCCTTCAGACCTTCCGGGTATCACCATCCAACCGATGGACCTGCTGATCTCCGGGGGCGAGGGCGGCGCGGGTTCCGGCGTGAAGAACACGGTGTATTTCGACAACGTCCGGGTGCCGGCCACCCACCTGATCGGCGGCGAGAACGAAGGTTGGAAGGTAGCCACCACCCACCTGGAGTTGGAGCACGGCACCGGGGGGCACGTTGGCCGGAACTGGTTGGTGGACCGGTTGTTTGAATACTGCCAGAACACCCAGCGGCGCGGCGAGCCGTTGACCAAGGACCCGGACGTTCGCGAGAGACTGATGGACGTCTACGTGGAGGCCGAGATTTCCCGGTTGTTCCAGTTGCGCAACTACTGGATGCGCCACAGCAAGGCGAACATCACCTACGAAGGACCTCAAGCCTCCTACTACCGCAAGGTCTCCGGCCTGCGGATGTCCGGGGCCATACTGGATATCCTGGGGCCCTCAGCGCTGACCTACGATCCCCAATGGGGCGCTGCCGAAGGTCACATTGAGGCCCACCAGAGGTCGGCCATCGTTGCCCTCCACCCGGGAGGAACCGCCGACATTCAAAAGGTCATCATGGCCAGGCGCATCGGCATCGGCCGGGAAGTCAGGGAGCGGGCCGGTGAGCTAGCCTCCTAATCGACCAACCCAGAGCTGCCAATAAACACCCTTGCGCCGGCTGGCGGAAACCCAGCCGGCCATTTAATGGGAGGGACCAAAAAATGGATCTATCGCTGACTCCTGAACAGCAGATGCTCAAGTCTGCGGTTAGCCGTTTCATCCAGCAGGAATACCCCAAGGAAACCCTGCTGGAAATGGCCGATTCTGGGGAAGTGGCGCCATCGCAACCCTGGCGGAGGCTGGTGGACACCGGTTGGCTGGGTATTGTGGTGCCGGAGGAGTACGGCGGTGAGGGCGGGTCATTCACCGACGCCGGCGTTCTCTTTGAAGAATTGGGCAGGGGTCCGGTGCCGGGTCCCCACATTAGCTCGGCGGTCTTGGGGACGTTCGCTATCCTGGAAGGCGGCGACGAAGAACAGAAACGGGACTGGCTGCCGCGGCTGGCCAAGGGAGAGCGGTCTTTGGTGCTGGCCGTAACCGAGGCCGATTACAGCTGGTGGGAAGAAGACGTCCACCTGCCGGCCGCGCCCAGCGGCGACGGATTCCAGTTGAACGGGACCAAAGTCTACGTAATGGACGCCGCCTCAGCCACCCACCTGCTTTGCGCCGTCCGTTCGGAAAATGGCGGCCAGGTGGGCATGGTGATTGTTTCCGCCGATGCCCCGGGCGTGTCCATCAGGAATCTGCCCGGATTTGCATGGCACCTGTCGGAGGTCAAGTTCGAGAACGTGGCCGTTGCCGGGACCGACGTGCTGGGAGGGTCCCTGGAAAACAGTTGGGACGCCCTGCAGCGGGCCATAGCCAAGACCATTCCGATACTGGGCGCGTACCAGACCGGAGCATCCCAGGCGGTATACGAGACGTCGGTGGACTACTCCCGCACCCGGATGCAATTCGGCACACCGATCGGCCGGTTCCAAAGGGTGCAGGACCACATCATCAACCTGGTCAACCAGTTGGATGCCGCCCGCTGGACCAACTACGAAGCATTGTGGAAGTTGGACAACGACCGCCCCGCCCAGGACGCGGTTCACCTGGCGAAGGCTGTGGGCAGCGAAGCCTACTACCAGGCCTGCAACTTCGCCCACGAGGTCCACGCCGGGTTGGGCAGCATGACCGAATACGGCCTGACCCTGCACACCACGGCGTCGCGCACCCTATACCACTACCTGGGAGACCCCCGCTTCCACCGCAAGCGTTTGGCGGACGCCCTTGGCCTGTAACGGGCCATCATCTCGCTAGGGCGTAGCCAACCAGCCGCCGGACGGGTATACCTCCGGCGGCTGGTTCGCGTTTGGGCTCTTGGCGGCCGTAACCAGAGGCTGGCGTCAGGCAAAGTCGGTTGGCAATATTCCAGCCGGCAAACAACGCGCAGCGCGGGCGGGTTGACGCCGCCCCACAGCTGCGCGGAGACTGAGACGCGGCGGTCGGATACCAGTGAGAAACTGGCAGACCGCCAAAATTCCGGGATCTTTAAGTTGTTAAAATCCCCCTCTCTAAAATGAACATAGGCCATTTTCGTCGAACATAGGCCATCCTCGTCCTCATTATTGGCTTTAAAAAAGCCATCCGCCATTCTCGCCGCAGCGGGAATCCAGAGCCCCTTCCGTGCGCCGACACGCTTGTGGCAACGGGGAGACGGCAGGTGTGTGCAAGCTGCGTCCCCCTCCTTTACCCCTTGCCTCATGTCCATGCATTGGACACCTGAACCCGCTTAATAAAGTACGAAAAGGGCTGTGGATTCCCGCTGCGGCGAGAATGACGCTGGATGATTAAAAGGCCTGAAAAGCAAGACGCGGTCCTGCCAGCGGGACGGCCCATCGGTTAGAATGGGCTGTATAGAGAGCAAAAAGAGATATCTACCTGTGGGAACATTTAACTGGCCGCTGCGGATTTCAAGCACAGACGGCCAGCGGGTGCGGGAGATGGAAGCGACGGTGGATACCGGCGCTGCCTACACCACATTGCCAACTCGTCTGCTGCGTGAACTGGGGGTTACGCCGAAGGGCAAGCGCAGGTTCCCGCTGGCCAGCGGGCGGCTTGCGATAACCCCGGGCCTGGGTATAGACGTGCAACACGTCAGCGCGGGGTAGTCTTGCCCATGCGCCAACAAGACATAATCTATCGCAAATGTGGCCCATAGGGAGCTATGGCAGGAACAACACCTAAGCCGGCCGCGGCCGTTGAGGAATACCTGACCGGACTCCGGCAAGTGCGCGGGTCGGGCGGCGCCACCGGGGAGAAGTCGGCCTACCCGGCGCTGTCCAACCTGTTCAACGCCGTCGGCGGTTCCCTCAAGCCCAAGGTGTTCTGTGTCGTCGAGCTTGCCGAGCAGGGCGCCGGGCATCCCGACGTCGGCCTCTATGCCGCCAAGCAGGTACAGCGTGGCTCCCCGCGGGAGGGGCAGGTCCCGGAACGCGGTGTTGTCGAGGTCAAGTCTTCGAAGGATGACGCCTGGCTGATCGCGGAGAGCGATCAGGTGAGTCGCTACTGGGACCTTTACCGGCTGGTGCTGGTCACCAATACCAGGGACTTCGTGTTGCTGGGGGAAGATGCGGCGGGCCGGCCCGCAAAGCTGGAGAGTTTCCGGCTGGCGGGAAACGACGAGGAGTTCGAACAGCTTTTGCAAACGCCCCGGGCCTCCGCCGGCAAGGTGGGCGCCGGCCTGTGGGAGTACCTGTCCCGTGCCCTGTCCCATCGCGCCGCTCTTGCCGAGCCAAGAGACCTGGCCTGGCTGCTGGCCTCCTACGCCCGCGATGGCCTGGCGCGGGTCGAAGCGGCTGGCGAGGCCCCGTCTCTCAATGCGGTGCGGTCGGCGTTGGAAGAAGCCCTTGGTGTGCGCTTCGAGGGTGACCGCGGCTCGGCCTTCTTCCGCTCGACGCTGGTGCAGACCCTCTTCTACGGCGTCTTCTCCGCTTGGGTGCTCTGGTCGCGCCAGACGCCAGTCCCAACCGGCCCCTTCAACTGGCACGATGCGGTCTGGCACCTGCGCGCCCCCGTTTTGCGGGCGCTTTTCCAGCAGCTATCCGACCCCGGAAGGTTGCAGCCGCTGGGTCTGGTCGAGGTGCTGGACTGGACCGCGGCGGCCCTGGACCGGGTGGACCGGCAAGCCTTCTTCGGCAAGTTCAACGAGGGCGAGGCTGTGCCCTACTTCTATGAGCCCTTCCTGGAGGCCTTCGACCCGGCCCTGCGCAAGCAGTTGGGCGTCTGGTACACCCCAACGGAAGTGGTACGTTACATGGTGGCCCGTGTGGATAAGGCGTTGAAGGACGACCTTGGCATCCCCGAGGGGCTGGCCGCCGACAACGTTTACGTTCTTGACCCATGCTGCGGCACCGGCGCCTACCTGGCCGAAGTGCTGCGCCGGATTGCCGATAACCTCCAGGGACAGGGCCTTGGAGCATTGACCGGCGCCCGGGTCAAGCAGGCCGCCACCCAGAGGGTGTTCGGCTTCGAGATTATGCCTGCCCCCTTCGTCGTGGCCCACCTGCAGGTCGGCCTCACGATGCAGGCGCTGGACGCCCCACTGTCGGAGGACCTGGCGGAACGCGCCGGCGTCTTCCTGACCAACGCCCTCACCGGCTGGGAGCCACGGGTGCAGAAGCCCCTACCTTTCCCCGAACTGGAGGAGGAGCGGGACCGCGCCGACCGGGTGAAGCAGGAAACGCCGGTGCTGGTGATTCTGGGCAATCCACCCTACAACGGATTCGCCGGCATGGCGGTGGAAGAAGAGAGGGAACTGTCCCAAGCCTACCGCACCACCAGGCAGGTGCGCCGTCCCGAGGGCCAGGGATTGAATGACCTGTACGTCCGCTTTTTCCGCATGGCCGAGCGGCGCATCGCGGAGAAGACTGGCCGGGGGGTGGTCTGCTTCATCTCCAACTATTCGTGGCTGGACGGGCTGTCCTTCACCGGGATGCGGGAGCGCTACCTCGAGGCCTTCGACGCCATTCGCATCGACAACCTGCATGGCGACCGCATCATCTCGGAATACGCCCCGAATGGGCATACCAGCGAGACCGTCATGGCAGTCCGAGGGAAGTCGCCGGGCATCAAAGTAGGAACGGCGATAACACTGCTCTCAAAATCGGGGGCGGTATCCGATCAACCCGGAAGCGGGAGCATTCGGTACCGAGACTTCCACCAGGCGAGAGCCGACGAACGGCGGTTAGCACTGCTCGCTAGTCTCGATGCGCCAGCGGCCGAATCTGATATCGATTCCGGATATACGGACATACAACCCCAATTTGGACTCGGTTTGCCATTCAAACCCATGTCGGTGGGTGATAGTTGGCAAGACTGGCCCGCGTTGCCACACCTGTTTCCCACCTCGTTTCCGGGGATCAAGACCAGCCATGACTCATTGGTAGTAGATATCGACCTTGATCGTTTAAAGTCACGATTGACTAAATATTTCAACTCTGGAGAGACAGGGCTGGGCCGCCCGGACGAGGCGTGTTTCGTTCGATACGCCTACCGGCCATTCGATACGCGGTGGCTCTACTGGGAAGCCGATACAAAGCTGCTTGACCGTCCACGCCCAGACTACAAGCAACACGTGTTCGACGGCAATTATTGGTTGGAGTGTCGGCAAAAGGAAGCCCGAGAGGACTTTTCACGCGGAACATGGTGCCGCCATCTCTCAGACAACTTCGGGAACGGACTGTCTAGTTTCTTTCCCGCATGGCTCCGAGACGATGGTCTTGGTATCGATGGTAGTGCGGGCCGCCGCCCCAACCTGTCCCCCGCCGCCCAACACTACCTCGAAAAACTTGGGATGGGTGTGGAGGACTTGTTCCACCACGTCTTGGCGGTGCTGCACGATCCCGCCTACCGCGAGACTAATGCCGGCGCGCTGCGGATGGAGTGGCCGCGCATCCCGCTGCCGGGCTGGCCCGACGGTAATGCGCCCGGCGCGGCGGACGAACTGGCGGAATCGGCGGAACTCGGCCGGGAACTGGCCCGCCTGCTGGACTCGGAAACCCCGGTTCCCGGCGTCACCACGGGGACGCTGCGACCGGAGATAGCATCTATCGGCGTTCCTGCCACCATCGATGGGCACAACATGTCCGCCGAAGACTTCACGGTTACGGCAGGCTGGGGGCATTTCGGAACGGGCGATGCCGTGATGCCGGGGCAAGGCCGGGTAGAACAGCGCCCCTACGCCGCCGACGAGCGCGCCGCTATGGGGGATGCAATCCCGACGATCGGCGAATCAACCGTTGACATCTACCTGAACGACCGCGCCTACTGGCGCAACGTCCCCGCCGCCATCTGGAACTACAAGCTCGGCGGCTACCAGGTCCTGAAGAAGTGGCTGTCCTACCGGGAAAACAAGGTCCTGGGGCGGGCGCTGCTCCCGGAGGAAGTGCAACACTTCACCGACACGGCGCGGCGTATTGGGAGGATATTGTCGTTGGTGAACGAAGGTTGAGCCGATTTCCCAAGTCCGGTTCCTTTTGGTTCACTGTCTTGGCGATAACGTTGCTTGGGGTTAGTTGCGGACTGACTATTTGGCAGTGGGACTGGTTGCACTCCAGCACGCCGGCGACCGCGCCCAGTACTACGCTCCGGAACGTGGGCTTCCTTATCGCAGGTGTACTCGCCTTCGTGTTCGCCGTGTGGCGCGGTTGGGTGGCGGAGCGGCAAGCGGATGCGGCCCATCGCCAAGCAGAGACGGCGGATCGCGGTTTACTAAACGATCGTTACCAGAAAGCCGCCGAGATGCTCGGAAGCAATGTTCTCGCTGTGCGCCTCGGCGGAATACACGCGTTGCAAGGTTTGGCTGAGTGGCATCCTGAGCAGTACCACGTTCCGGTCATGCAACAACTATGCTCGTTTGTTCGCTATCCAACCGAGGTTGAGGGACAGCCTAAAGTTGCCTCGATTTATATTGACTTGGGAAGTGCTTACAGGGCATCTAATGCTCAAGACTTTAGTGCGGCGGGAACGTCAGAAGTTGAAGTCGTCCGAGAAGACATTCAAGCGGCAATGGACTCCATTGTTTCGTGTCACACTCGGAACATTCGAATTGAAACGTTGAACAATTACTGGCTTAACATTAATGGTGCAGACCTTCGTGGTGTCGGCCTAATAGCGAAGGACTTGTCCGGTGCACCCCCAAGGGCTATCAAAGGGGAAGAATCATTTCACTACTTTAACAACGCGGAAATAGGCTGGTGGTACACCAACTTGAAGGGAGCCAACTTACGCCATGCAGATTTGCATCATGCGAACCTGACCAATGTTGACCTGTCATTTGCATCTGGTCTTACTCAAACCGATCTCGACGATGCCTACGCTGACTCTAAAATGCCGCCCAGATTGAATTTCGCATTTGACGTCGAAACCGGCAAGCCGTTGGTCTGGCGCAGAAAGCCGCCTATTGACCAAGCGTAGTCAACCATTGGACGTTTCGGCCGGGTCGGTGCGTAGCTACAGAGTCAACCTAGGCCTCATCTGCCATTAAATCCCCCGTATTTCTCGCCGCAACGGGAACCTAGAAAATCTTTGACAGGAACCCGGATTACCCACCCGCTTAAAAAACAGGCGATTCCCTGCATTACCGTACCATGTGGGCTGGGGGAAAGGGCCCTGGATTCCCGCTGCCGCGAGAATGGCAGGAGACGATTGATGGGCCGTGAAAAAGCAAGTCACGGCCCTGCCAGCCTGATAGCCCATGGGTTAGAATGGGCCGTGTAGAGCGCAAAGAGAGGTATCTACCTGTGGGAACATTTAACTGGCCGCTGCGGATTTCCAGCATGGACGGCCAGCGGGTCCGGGAGATGGAAGCGACGGTGGATACCGGCGCTGCCTACACCACATTGCCAACCCGGCTGCTGCGTGAACTGGGGGTTGCACCGAAGGGCAAGCGCAGGTTCCTGCTGGCCATCGGGCGGCGGGTCGAGATGGACTACGGAGAGGCGCAGGCGACCGTCGGCGGCGAGAGCGTCACGACTATAGTGGTCTTTGGAGAAGACGATGCCCCACCCTTGCTGGAGGTCTATACCCTGGAGGGCCTCGCCTTGGCGGTGGACCCAGTGGAGCAGCGGCTGGTCCCAACACACCTCATCATGTACTAGGACCGCCAGCGCTTCCTGCCGGGCCGTTGGGACAACTCTTGACCTACGCCGCCAGCAGGAACCTAAGCGTGAAAGTCCTTTGTTTCGTATGGTGTCGTAGGCCGAACGGTACTGTACTGCGAACTTTTCAGCGGGTGGTAAATCCCTGAGGCTGGCTGTCCGGTAGTGAAATTGCACACGTTGACACCGGATAGGAACCTGATTACGTTTATGCCCACTTGGCAAAGCTTGCAGAGGAACCGGACTGCCCGCTAATCCTGGTGTCCGGGTGTGACTTCCGGGCAGACCTGCGACGAGGCCGCACAGCATCGGGTCACCGCTGCCTCGATGTGCCTCATGGTAATCAGTCTGAGTTGCGCCAGTAATGTTTACGGAGGCTCCATGAAATACGATGTTATTGTGGTTGGCGGAGGAGCGGCTGGATCGGTTTTGGCCGGCAGATTGGCCGAAAACCCGAATACTTCCGTGCTGCTGCTGGAAGCCGGGAACGATTACCCTGATCCCGCCAACCTTCCGGACGAGATAAGGTTTGGCCACACTAGGTTCGCGGAATCACCGGACTCGGAACACAATTGGGCCCTCCGGGGGACGATCACCGAGGAGCAAGGTGAGATCCACGTGGCGCAGGGGAAGGTGATCGGGGGAGGGTCGTCCATCAACGGTCAGGCAATGCAAAGAGGATTGCCCGAAGATTTCGACTCCTGGGCTTCTCTCGGCAACGATGAGTGGTCTTACGCCAAGGTACTGCCTTTCTACAGAAAAATGGAGCGTGACCTCGACATTCAGGACGATTTTCACGGCACGGAAGGACCAATGCCTGTGAGACGGCGTCAGTCCGGCGCTTGGCCTGACATCCAGAAGGCTTTCCATGCCGCCTGCTTGGAGGCGGGGTTCGGCTCCACCGAGGATACCAACGGCCCAAACCCCTCCGGCGTTGGTGTTTCTCCCACCAACAACCTGGACGGCGTAAGAATGAGCGCTGCTATAACGCATCTCAGCCCAATGCGCCACTGTCTCAACCTTACGGTGAGAGGAGGGGTTTTCGTCCGGAAGGTGTTATTTGAGGGCTCAAGGGCTGTCGGAGTGGAGGCCGAAAGCGGTGGCGAGATTTTCACCCTCGAATCCGACCGAGTTGTCCTGAGCGCGGGCGCTATCAGGTCCCCCCAGTTGCTTATGCTATCGGGAATCGGCCGCAAGGATGAGCTCGAGCAGTTCGGGATTACCCTGGTTCAAGAGTTGCCGGGGGTGGGCCAGAGCCTGTGGAACCACCTCAGCGCCCATGCCACCTTCAAGGTCAAGGATGGTCTTACTCTCACCGGTGGGCTCGACTCGCCGCACTTCAGTGTGCATTACACCTCCGAAGGGTCAAGGGAGGTCAACGACATGGTGCTAAGGACCAGCACCGTCGTCGACGAACGGGGCGAGCGGACCCCCGGTGTGCGGTCCAGATATCTGACCGGTGACGTTCCACCGGACCGGGCGGCGCGCATATCGTGCACGCTCGGGTTGCCCGAGGGATCGGGATACGTCAGGTTGGCGTCCGCCGACCCCGGAGTCCAGCCGTCCTTTAACTATCGCTATCTCCAGCATCCGAACGACATGCGGCGGGTGAGGGAGGGCTTGCGGTTCGGCATCAGCCTCCTGGAATCCGCTGCGTATAAGGACGTTGTTGATCACCGGATCACCCCAACCGATGACATTCTAGCCGACGACGATGCTCTGGACCTCTGGATCAGGCAAACCGTGGGAACCGCCAGGCACGTGTCCGGCACCTGCAAGATGGGACCGGATTCAGACCCAACGGCAGTGGTCGATCAAAACTGCCGAGTCAAGGGAGTACAAGGACTGTGGGTGGCCGACGCCTCGGTGATGCCGCGAATTCCCAGGTCCGGCGGTATCCACCCCACGGTAGTCATGGTCGCGGAACGCGTCGTCGATTGGATTGCTGCGGGTTAGAGGCAGGTTGGTGGTAGGGCCTTGGTTTGGTGTGGGGCTGAGGGACTGAATTGCGAACTTTTGGCCGGGAGGTTCCAATATCATGTAGATCCCCCCGATTAAGCGGTACGGCACGGGAGTAGGTCCGCGATTTCTTCGGCCCCACACATACCGCCGACCAAGGTGTCGTTGAAGCAGAGAGCATAGTTCTGGCCTCACCCGCTTCCGGCCGAAACGAGTCTCACGGCGTCCAGTGCGATCATCTCCCGGAGGAGGTCCATAGCCTTGGCATCGAGTGCATCCTTATCGAACTCGATCCAACCGAGATCTGAAAAATCGCTTGGGAACGTTACCTCAGACTCCATCAGTATGACGATCTTACGCCCATACAATAGGGAGGCGGCTCCCAGCTCATAAACGACATTCTGGCTGGGACGGTAAACTGTTTCCCCGGAATCGGTGCGAAACTGCTCATCAGCCGTGAAAATGAATATGCCTGCAGTGCACTGGCGCATTGTATCCGCGACCTTCTCGGAAATCGGTCGCCCGGCATTGGGTTCATCGATGGCTACCAAGAAGGGAACCTTCCAGCTGTTCAGGATTTCCTTGAGTTGTTCCAGTGGCTTTCGGTTTTGCCCGTGAGCGATAAAGAGCTGCATAGGTACAGATCGCGCTGGAGCACTAGGTGTTGGCCGCTCGCCATCACCTGGCGAACTTATAGGAGAGGAATCGCTGACTGGGCCGGGAGCATCCTCCTCTTGTGGTTTCCAATCTAGAACGTCAGGACGTCCATTCGACTGACCATCTATTGCCGGTGTCGTCCCGCTGGCATCGACGACAATGTGGGGAGACCCACCAATGATTCTGAGGTAGCCGACTTCCCGTGCGTCTTCCGTGAATGCTTCCGCTGTTGACGCCGACCATGTAGGGTCGATGTTGAACGGTGCCCTCTCTAAGATATTCTTCAGAAAGTCAGGCTCTGGTAGCTTCGCATTCTCGAAGTGCCTCATGAGTTCATCGAATATCGGTATCTCCAAGAGGGCGTCACGTTTCGCTTTTGCACGCTCGGCCTCATTTCGTGGCCGCGTAACCGCGACTCCTAGCAATGTAAGGGAGATGGTCTCCGAGGAGTAGTTGCCTTCAGTAAGGCCGTACTTGGCTGATGTGGCAATACGTTCGCGAAACCCGCTACTACTGGGGCTGTAGTTCATCGCTTCGGCAAGAAGTAAGCGGTTCATTGGGCGTGAGGCATTCCTGTCGGCGATCGCCTCAGCAACCTGTATGGCCGTGGCAAGTGAGAGGGGAGGGTGGGGGCGATTGGGTCGGCCTGGGGTTCTTGGCATTGTCGTAACCTCACGCAAAGATATTGGCAGACAATATACCTCATTGGAGGCAAAGGGGGCAAGTCAGGTAGACATTTACATCTAATACACCTGCGAGTCATCGCTTGCAAGACCGGCCCACACCAACTCGATGTCATGCGTCTATCTGCCAGACCAATTAAAAGTGCTTCCCGCTACGGAATCGACCATGGCTTTAAGACGTGGAATCGGCTCCACCCATGCCCGCGGCGCGCATGCCGCTAGATTGCCTCAGGGCCCGGACGATTTCGTCAGGGGACGGGGATGGAGTTGAGAGTTGTAGAGTGAATGGTGGGCAGTACTGGACTCGAACCAGTGGCCTCCTGCGTGTAAAGCAGGCGCTCTAACCATCTGAGCTAACCGCCCACGGGTGGGGGACCCAATTTAATGGGGACTCCAGTTTACACGATGCTGCGGCTGGGGCGGTAGATGCTTTGTTCCCCGGTCCGGATGTTTGACGGATTCTTTCGGCGGTTGGACAATGTTTTCGCTGCCCCACCGGTTGGTCGCCTGCCGGTTGAGTGTTTGGCGGTTTACATAATCAAATCTACTTTTCCACAGGAGGAAACATGCCCGGAAAGAGACGCTCTATCCATGTCGACGGTGTCGCCCACAGCATGCCCATTCCCATGGGGTCCCTGGTGGGCAACGTTCTATTTTCCAGCGGAATCGCCGGCACCGACCCCGCCACCGGCGCCATTCCAGATGACATCGAACAGCAGTGCGATTTCGCGTTTGCCAACATGAAGACCCTGGTTGAGAACGCCGGGGGCACCGTTGAGGACATCGGCGCGGTCAAGATTCACATGAAGGACCGGGGCCAGCGGGAAGCCATGAACAAGTCATGGGTCAAGTCCTTTCCCGAGGCCGAAAGCCGTCCGGCCCGCCACGTGATGGAGACCAACCTGGGCGGCAACATGCAGATACAACTGGAAATAACTGCCGTCATCGGCTGAAGAAAAACCGGCGCTCCGCAGGTCTTGGTTGTCGCGGACACTGACGACGAGGGCTCGGGGCGCGATTTTGCATCCGGCGCGGAAGCCGGGGCGGGAGTTCAAGACTCCCTGCCCCGGCTTTTTTTGCCCTATCCTGACCAATCGCACCTGACCAATTGCAGCGCCCGGCATCTTGGGCCGGGCCTTGCTTAGGCCGGCTGGGCCTGGGGTTGGGAGCGCCGCGGGTCGACCACAAACAACATGATCAACATTCCGAAGATGTAGGACGCGGCCAGCAACAGGAAGGCTTCGGCAAACCCGAAGTATTGCCAAATCCCGCCCACCAGGAGCGCCCAAACCGGCCCCGATATGAACCCGAGGAAGAAGAATACGCTAAAGGCGGCGTCGTGGTCTTCCTCCGGCAGCGAGTCCGCAACGATTGCCTGGGTCAGGCTCTGCCGGGACCGGGTGACAATGCCATAAATGATGAGACACAAAAACAGAAGCGGTAAATAGGCGTCCTGGAAGGCGAGCCAGGCCGTGGCCAGCGCCGAAAGGAACAAAGATGACTGGAGGACTCCGGTCCGGGAGAGTTTGTCGGAAAGCCAACCCATGGCCACCGGACCAACCACGCCGCCGATTTGCAGCGCGGCGATGGCAAACCCCACCATGGTGATGGTCATGCCCAGATTGCCGTCTCCTGGACCGAGGTGTACCCCCAGGAACGCCACGTTGACACCGGCGCCACGGCCCGCGCCGCCCACCATCATGACCAGGGACACCAGGATCATGTTCTTGTTTTTGAACACCCGCAGGTAGCTGGCCCGGCTTTGCAGCAGCTTCCCCCGAGCCGTTTGGGCCGCCACTGCTGGGGCGTTGGTCTGGGCTGCGGGGTTCCGGTAGAGGAAGTAAACCAGGCCCATGGCAATGCTCAGAGAGGCGACAATCATGAAAACTTGGCGCCAATCCATGACTATGAGCATCGCTGCCGCCACCAACGGCGCCAGCAGGCTGCCAATATTGGAGACGCTGCTGTTCAGGGCAATAATGGTCCCCCGGTTCACGGGGAAGTACCCTGATAAGAGACTGTAGCCCACCGGGTGCTGCGCGCTCGCCCCGACTGCCGCAATAGCCCTAGTGCCGACGAAAGCGCCGAAAGAACCAACGAAGCCGGAAGCCAGGGTGCCCACTCCCATAACCAGGTTGCCGATACCCAATATCCACGTGCGTCTTATGAAGGGCGTCACAAAGCCGTACAAGCCCTGAATTGAGCCGCCCGCCATGCTGTAGACCGCGGTCAGCAGGCCCAACTGAGCGGGTCCAAATCCCAACTCGGGCATGACGGCCACGTAGAGCACCGCCACCATCTGGTTTTGAAAATGGTTGACCGCGTGGGAAACGTTGGTCAGCCACAGGATCGAATGCCGCTCGACCGCGGTGCCAACTTCCGCTACCGCTGTAACCAGACTTGCTCCGGTGGTTGTTTCCGGTTCTGTCGCCATAGAGTTACTCAGCCTCCTGTCGCCCGATGCGGCGGTCTGCGGGTCTCGCCGCTAGACCTTTTCCAGCCACCTGCTCACCACTCCCCAGACGTATTCCCGTTGGTGAGTGTATGCGTGGTCGGCTCCCGGAATCGATTCATAGGTCAAATGGTCCAGTTCGCCGGCAAGTTTTTCCACCTCGGGCGGCAGGCCCTTGAACGAGGTCAATGTCTGGGCTTCTGCGGTTCCGATCATCACCAACAACGGGACCTTCACGTTTGGGATGTGCTCCAGAATGTTGTATCTCGCCTGGGGGCCGTATTTGTCCATGAAAATCCCGGCGGCAACCAGCAGCGGAAACGGGTATAGGGTTTCGATCAAGGTTTCGGGATGGCCCGAGTCGATTTGCTTCTGGGATTCCTCCGCTCGGTCCAGAAATTCGGGACCTTCTTCGACCTTGGAAAACGTGTCGTAGGAGAAACGGGGTGGGGAGCCGGCCACCACGCACTTCACCCGCTGGTCTCCCTGGGCCCCCATATAGTATATGGACTTGGTGGCGCCGAGGCTGTGCCCCCAGATGCCGATATTCCGGTAGCCGCCTTCCTCGGCGAAATCGACCCAGGCCTCCCAGTCATGCCTGGCGTCGTCCATAGATTCGTAGGCCGCGCCAAGCCTTTTGGACTCGCCCCCGACCATGCTCCGGTTGATGGGGTCATGGCCCCGGTTGTTCACCCGCAGCACGGCACACCCCTTTTCGATGACAGCGTCGCTGTACTCGGCGAACATGCCGGTGTCGTAGAAGTTTCCGCCGACACCGTGGTGCAGGATCACCAGGTCAACCCCAAGCTGGGAGGGACTCAAAGTCGGCCGGCGCAAAATTCCGTCCAGCCGCACTTTGTCGCGGGTTTCAACGCTTACCAGGTCTACCAGCACTGCCAGACCTCCACGTACCGCGTCTAAGACCGCCGAGCGCGCTGGCAAAACAACCAATGGAGGCCAAATCTTCCGGCGGATAGAGCCATTATATTGGCGATTGCAACAGGGTCAACCCAGACCGGCGGTCGAACTGGTTCACCGAGCTCCTTGCCGCCATTGGCATGAAGCCACCAGCAACGTATAGTGGCAGGAAATCACAGGTGGACGGCGCGCCGGTGCGAACGAATCCCGTGGCGACAACTATCATCCGGAGGAGCGCATGAAACTCGGCGCAATGATGTTTTCTACCGACTATTCCATTCGGCCCGACGATCTGGCCCGGATGCTGGAGGACCGCGGGTTCGAGTCTATGTGGGTCCCGGAGCACACCCACATACCCGCCAGCCGGCAGAGTCCCTGGCCCGGAGGCGGAGACCTTCCCCGGGATTACTGGCACACCTACGATCCCTTTATGGCTCTGACCGCCGCCGCCGGAGCGACCACCAACCTTAAGTTGGGCACCGGCATCTGTTTGATGATAGAACGAGACCCGATCACCACCGCCAAAGAGGTAGCTAGCCTGGACATGCTTTCCAACGGCCGGTTCATCTTCGGCATCGGCGGGGGGTGGAACGCCGAAGAGATGGCCAACCACGGCACGAACTTCCGGCGCCGGTGGCGGGTGCTACGCGAGAACATTCTGGCCATGAAAGCGCTTTGGACCCAGGAGGAAGCCGAGTTCCACGGCGACTTCGTAAATTTCGATCCGGTGTGGGCCTACCCCAAGCCGGTGCAAAAACCCCATCCACCCATCATCATGGGGGGAGACGGTCCCAGGACATTCGACCGGGTGGTGGAGTATTGTGACGGGTGGATGCCCATTTCCGGCAGGCCGTCCCAGGGTCCCAGCCTTGGTGAAAAGATTGCCATGCTGCGGCGGCAGGCCCAGGATTCAGGCCGAGACCCCGACGCAATCGAAGTTACCGTTTTCGGCTCCCGGCCCGATGCCGATCTGATTCAAAGACTGGAGTCCGATGGCGTCCAAAGAGCCATCTTTACTCTGCCCTCGGCTGAGAAGGATGAGGTGATGCCAATAATCGATGAGTGCGCCCGCCTCGTCCGGTGAGGGAATTGATGCGGTGAGGGATTTGCATGGAGATTGAGAACAAGCTGAAGGAATTAGGCTATGAGTTGCCGCCGCGCCGGCAGGGATCTATGGGAAATTACATACCGGCCGTAACGACGGGCAACCTGGTGTTCGTCTCGGGTCACGGGCCGGGGCTGCCAGAGGGCGGTTTCTTGCACGTTGGCAAATTGGGCGCCGGCTTGACCATCGAGCAGGGTTACGACTCCGCCCGCCAGACGATGCTGAATCTCCTAACGTCTCTGAAAGGGGAAATCGGCGACTTGGACCGGGTGAAGCGCATCGTGAAGCTCCTATGCATGGTCAACGCCGCTCCCGACTTTGGCGACACGCCAAGGGTCGCCAACGGGGCCTCTGATCTGCTGATCAGCCTTTGGGGGGACAACGGCCGCCACGCCCGTTCAGCGGTGGGCATGAGCACACTCCCGGCAGGCATGGCGGTGGAAATTGAAATGATAGTGGAGCTAAAGGAGTAGGGTCAGGCTGCCCCCGGGCCGAAATATGAACGCGCCCGTAATTTCACGGGCGCGCCACCTGATACTACAACCGGCTGGGCTTAACGCCTACCAGAGTTCCTGAGAAGCCAGCCGGGCTCCTTCCACCATGGAAGCCAACTTGGCCCACACAATGTTGGTCTCTACTTTCCGCCCCCAGGCTGAAGTGCCGAATCCGCAGTCGCTGCCGGCAATAACGTTCTCCCGGCCTACTTGATTGGCGTAATTGAGGATCCGCTGCGCGACCAGTTCCGGATGCTCAATGAAATTGGTAGTAGTGTCCAGCACACCGGGAATCAAGACCTTGCCCTTGGGAAGCCGGACATCCTGCCAGACCTTCCACTCGTGGGCATGGCGAGGGTTGGCCCCCTCGAAGGACAGACCCACGGGCCGAGCCTTGAGCACCAGGTCTACGATCTCTTTCAATGGTATGTCGTGGTGATGCGGACCCTCCGTGTTGCCCCAGCAGAGATGTAACCGCATCCGTTCCGGATCAATATCCGCCAAGGCGTAATTGATGACTTCGACGTGCAACTCCACTACCTTCTTGAATTCGTCCACCGACAAGTGGGAGAACTGGGACACCCGCGTCATGGCCAGGTCGGGGCAATCAATCTGAAGGATTAACCCGGCGTCCGCGATAGCTTTGTATTCGTCCTTCATCACCTCGGCCAAGCCATACAGATAGGCCTCCTCGGTGGGGTAATACTCATTGGGAAGGAAGTTGGCGATCACTCCCGGAGACGCGGCGGTCATGAACACCTCTTCCACGGGAAGATTTGCGGAAATTTGTTGGAAGGTGTCGATGTCGCGCTGCGCCGCCGCCCAATCCTTCCAGGATATGGGGCCGGTGCAGGCCGGCTGGGGCATATTTCGGGAAGAAAGGTGGGTCTGTGTGGCGGCGAACTCCGGAAAATCGGCGTCGTCCAACCTCGGGCGGGTGCGTACGGCCCGCTCCCCCTCAAAGCCGGTAAGGCGTTCCTTGACATAAGTAGCGTACTGGCCCCGGCCTTGCTCGCCATCGTTGACCACGTCTATTCCGGTCTCTTTCTGTTTGACTGTCACATCCGCGACCGACTGTCGGACCTCCGCGTCGAACAGCGCCGCGTCTAGCTCGCGCCGTTCCTCTCGCTCCCGCAACAATTCCTGCAGGTTTGGGGACCTGGGCAGGCTGCCGGTGTGGGTGGTAAGAATTCTGGAAGCGCTTCTTTTCATACGTCCTCCCAAGACTGGGGTCTTCGCTCAGGTTATCGTCGCTCAGGTTATCGTCGCTCAGGTTATCGTGGCTCAAGCTATGGATGTTATTTTACTCTAATGGCAACGGCGGAACGCGTACGGTCTCGCCAGGCTCAACTCGTCCCCGACAGGTTGGCGATTCGGGTATACTCCCCACGCCAATCCGCTGCTAATTCGTATGGGGAGGAAACAAATGACCACCTACGTGTACGTTTCCCTACAGGACGAGGATAAAGTCCTGGTTTACACCATGGATGCCAATACCGGCGCGTTGACGGCCCAAGGTCAGGCCTCGGTGGAAGGAGGCCCGGCAGCCATGGCCATAAACCCGGACCGCAACACAATCTACGTGGGCCGCCGGGGTTTACAGGACATCGCCAGCTTCCGGGTGGACCAGAATGATGGCAGCCTGTCGCTCATCGGCACGGCGTCGCTTCAGGGTGAGCCCGTCCACGTGTCCACCGACCGGCAAGGGAAGTTCGTTCTTTCGGCCTACTACTACCAGAAGACCGCCGCGGTACACCGGGTCAACGACGCCGGCGCCGCTGAAATCCCCCCGGTGGAGTGGCTGCAGACAGCGATGGGAGCGCATTCCATTCAGACCGACCCGTCCAACCGGTTCGCCTTCGTGCCCCACATTGCAAACCGCGGCCCCAATGCCATCTACCAGTTCAGGTTTGATTCGGACTCCGGGCGCCTATCTCCTAACACGCCGCCGATGGTGCAGCCTACCGAATACCTTGGGCCCCGGCATTTCTGCTTCCATCCCAGCCTCGATTGCGTGTATTTTTCCGATGAGCAGGGCTGCAGCGTGACCGGATACAACCTGGACACGGACGCAGGAACTCTGACCGCTTTCCAGACCATATCCACCTTGCCCGAGGGGTTCACCGGGCAGAATAGCTGCTCTCAAATCCAGGTCACATCGACCGGGAAATTTCTCTATGCCCCCAACCGGGGCCACAACAGTATCGCCGGCTTTGTCGTTGACCAATCGAGCGGACGATTGACCGCGGCCGGGCGGGTTGCCACCGAGGCGGTTCCCCGCGCCTTCAGCCTGGACCCCGACGGCCGGTTCGTCTTCGCCGCCGGTCTGGAGACGGGACATTTGGCGTCCTACGTGATTGACCAGGCCTCGGGGGATCTGACTCCCTCGGAGGTCTACGATGTGGGGCAACGTCCCATGTGGGTGCTGACGACGAAACTGGGAGAGTGACGCCGGGCGGGCGCCGGCAGACCGGGCGGTTATTGGGGCGGGGACTAGTGCGGTCCATTTGCCCGCGCAGTCTCCCGCTGCTACACTCGCTCAGCAGGTGGATGGGACTACAGCCTAATCCAGAGACAAGTATTAGAGAGGGACAGACAATGATCTATGAAGTAAGGACTTACGATATCAAGCCTGGAACCCTGGCCGCTGTGGAGAATGCCTTCGAGGTGGCGTTGCCGGCCCGGCAGAAATACTCGCCCCTGGCCGCTTTCTGGCACACGGAAATTGGCCCGCTCAACCAGATCATCCACGTTTGGGGCTACGACAGCCTGGAGGAGCGAGAGAGCATTCGGGCGGAAGCCGTCAAAGACCCCGACTGGCCGCCGAAGCTCGAGGGCAACGTCATCAACATGAACTCGGAGATTTGGAACCCGGCTCCCTTCATGCGCCCCATGGGTGGAGACCAGGCCCTTGGCAACATCTATGAGATGAGGACCTACACCTACGAGCCCGGTTCTATTCCGGAGCTAATCCGCCGGTGGAGCGAGGCGCTGCCCTTCCGCGAAGAGTTCTCCCCCTTGGCCGCCGGCATGTCCACTGAGTTCGGCGGTCTGAACCGGTGGATGCACGTCTGGCCGTACAAAGACTTGAACGAACGCAACCGGATACGGGCGGAAGCCAACAAAATTCCCCAGTGGCCGTCGGGAGCTCCGGGTCTCATCCGCCAGGAAAACAAGATGGTGGCGCCGTCGTCTTTCTCTCCGATGCACTAAGGCAGTCACAGTACTCAGGGGCAGGCCAGGTTAGCCTGCCCCAACGCTCAAAAGAGCTACAGTGCCTCAACCATTCAACTTACTACCTTCCTGCCGATAAGCTATCCGGTTTAACCAGCTCCGGGGAACGCCTTTGCATCGGGATGCGTGCTGGCAGAAGCATGCCGCCCTACTGAATCCGAGCAGGAAGGAAACCCGGACCCCGTCTCCTGACAGTTGCAACTCTTTCTCTTGAATGACCAGCCCATCTATTTGCTTGGAGCGCAGCGGAGGATTCGAGCATGAAGTTCGGCCTGTTCTACGAGTGGCCCAACCCTTCGCTCAGGGACTGGAAGACGCTTTTCGAGGAAGGTGTGGAACAGATCCAGTATTCTGAAGAAATGGGATTTGATTTCTGCCTCATCGCCGAGCACCATTTCTCCAACTACGGGAACTCCCCGGCCCCGCTCCTGCAAGCCCTGCATATAGGCCAGCGCACCAAGCGGCTGAAGATAGCAACCGCGGTGCTGGTCTTGCCGATTTGGCAGCCCCTCCGCCTGGCGGAAGAAGTAGCCGTGCTGGACAACCTTATCGATGGCAGGTTCATCTGCGGTGTAGGGCGCGGCTATCAGCCCCACGAGATGGGCCGTTTCGGCGTCGAATTGGATGAATCGCGGCAGAGGTTCAATGAAACCCTGGAGGTGATGGTGCAGGCCTGGACCCGTGACGAGTCGTTCACCTATGCCGGTGAGTACGTCAACGTGCCTGACCCGGTGACCGTCTGGCCCAAACCGATGCAAAAGCCCCACCCGCCACTGTGGGTCGCTGGGACCAGCGTGGAAACCATGGAGATGGCGGCCCAGTGGGACATGATGCCCGTGACCACCGGCCTGTTGGGGGCCGACGGAGTCAGGGCGCACTTGAGTTCGCTGGTCCACGCCAGGTTGGAACTCGGGAAACCCATCGCCGGGCTTGAGCTAGGCCTCCAGTCCATCACCCATGTTGCCGACACCGACGCCCACGCCGAGGGCCAGTTGGAATATGCCCGCTGGCAGAACCGGGCGGGACGCGCCCTGAACCGGCTGGCAGTGGAAAATGGTAGGGTGCAGGCTGTCCCTTATCCGGGGGAGTTGGACGACCGTGGATTTCTGGACCGGTTGTACTTCGGCGGCCCGGACACGGTCATCGAGAAGTTTCGTCAGGCCAACGAGCTTGGGGTGACCAATGTAAGCAATTGGATGATGTTCGGCGGGCTGGAGCACGACAAAATTATGCGGTCGATACGGCTCATGGGCGAGGAAGTGATACCGGCCTTGAAGGACCTTGAGCCGCCTGATGGTCTGACAGAAGAACTGGCAGTGGCCCCTCGGGTGTCCTCAGCCCAGTTGCAGGCTACCCGCCACAACCAGGCGCCTTCCGACGTGACTACCTAGCATCCCAGGGGGATCGGCGGGACACCCAAGAAGGTCAGTAGCACCAACGATCGAGGCATTGGAAAGCCTTACAGTGACCACATCCACCTAATTTCTGGCTCGCCGGGAAGGTGGAGGCTCATCAAACGGTTCGCCGCTTTCACGGGCCCGGTCGCGACGTTGTAGCCAAGCCTCCCATTCAGCATCTGATTCCTGGCGCCCTTTCTCTATCAATTCTTTAATTCGTCTCGGAGCGAACAGTACCATGTACATTACTCCTTCCAGGTTGATTATCGCCAAAAGGGCCACGCCCAATGAGGCGCTGGACACCACGCCCAGTGTCGACATCCAATTAACTGACTGCCATTCCTTCAGGTAAAGCCACTGATACAAAGAAAATCCGACAAAGCAGACCACGTAAATCGCACAGTAGATGAACCAATAGGGAGTTCTTTTATCGGCCGGATCCAACTTTAATTCATCCCTCCGCCCGACCACATGCCCCGACTCTGCAGACTGCTGGCAGTTTTGTCCTTCAGGAACTATTCCTCCTTGGCCCACAACTGTGGGTTCAGATTAAACGCAACGCCATTCTACACCATGATTCCGAGCCGGTTGACACCGTGGCTCAACGGCGGCATCGCCTTGCTTGCTTTACGCAAGAGACGCAAACCCTCTCCACAACGGATATAATCAACCTCGTCATGGGCATCCTCAGCAACTATAAAGAGGTGGTTAACAGCCGGGACCGGCGGGAAGTGTTGCTGGCCATGACCTCCGGCCAGCTTTTAGTCCAACTTTCCAGCATGCCCGTTACGCTGGCCTTGCCCAGCGTGGCGCGGCATTTCGACGTGGGTCTGCAAGACGCCGCCTGGATCATCATCGTCAACCTGATGGTCCTCGGCAGCACTGTGTTTCTGGGCGCCCGCCTTGGCGACCGGTACGGCCACCCCAAGGTGTTTTTCGTGGGGACCATTTTGGTCACGTTGGGCGCAGCCCTGGTGGCCACCGGACAGTCCCTGGAACAAGTGATTGTCTGGAGGGGGCTGCAAGGTCTGGGCGCCGGTCTGATCCACGGCAATGGTAATGCTATGCTGGCCTACGCCTTTCCCGCTGGGGAACGTGGCCGGGCCTACGCTTTCCCGATCACCGGGTCCAGGCTGGGCACCTTGATTGGCTTGGTCGCGTTTGGCCTTTTCCTGGAATTTTTCAGCTGGCGTTTGGTGTTTTTGGCCGTAGCGCCTATTGGGCTTCTGGCAATCAGAGGCAGCATGCCCGTGTTGCGGCAACGCCAGGAGGTCGGTTCCAAATCCGGAGTCCCCATAGATTACCTGGGAGCCGCGCTGCTGGTGGTCACGGCCACGGTGTTCTTCCTGGCAACGGTGCATGCCCACGGCGGCGAGGAGACTTTCACCAGCCCGACGGCACTGACCTATCACCTGCCCATGACGGCCCTGTTCCTGGCCCTCTTGGGCCTGTTCATCATCGTGGAACGCCGGGTGGCCAACCCATTCGTGGAATTCAGGCATTTTCGCGAAAAGTATTTCTCCTTAGCTATCACTTCCAACACCATGTTCCACTTTTCCATGCTGGCGGTGTTTACGCTGGTGCCCCTGATGATCGAAGAGGGCAAGGGACTGACGCCTATCTTCGTGACACTTGTCATGCTGCCCCACCAGTCCTTCGGTCTGTTTATGCCGATTCTGGCGGGAAACATCCACGACAAGTACGACCCAAAGTTTCTACGCCCGGCTTGCATGGCATCCATCGCCCTGGGATTCGTGATGCTGGGGCTTTTTGCCCAGTCGCTATCGGTGTGGTTCATGCCGCTTTTGTTGCTGCCCATATCCTTGGGCACCAACACCTTCAACACCGTAAACAATGCGACAGTGATGTCCACCTTGCCGCTGGAAAATCGCGGGTTTGCGTCGGGGATGCTGGAGACCACCCGGGACCTGGGACACGCTCTGGGGGCAACCACTTCAGCAGCTATCCTGGCGCTGGTGCTGCCGGTCGCCATTGCTGCCTTGGACCCGGCAGAGGCGCAAGTTCACTACATGAGGGGCTTTGAAATCGCAGCTCTCACCGTAGTTGCCATAATGCTTACCGGCGCCGTGATCGCCTCATTCCACCGGCCATACCATGCTCCACGGCGGGAACCTGCTCTGGCTGACGACTGAAACAATCTGGCTGCGCTTCGGCCATCAGACCCGGAAACCAGGGTGATTCCATGTTTCCACCCCGGTGTTCCAATCCCCGGCCGTATTACGGATGAACCGCTACCGTATGGGTCCTATTCCTGCCCAGTTTCCGCTCGCAAATTGACATAAAATATTTTCCCAAGGAGAAATAATATGGCCCTAAACACTTCTACCGGCCCGGGGGCCATGACCGGCGCCCGGTACGTTGAGTCTCTGAAGGACGGTCGGGAGGTCTGGTTGGACGGCCAAAGGGTTGCCGACGTGACCACGCACCCGGCGTTTTCCGGCATGGTGCATGAGTTGGCCCGCATTTACGACCTACAGCACACGCCCGAATACCGGGACCAAATGACCTTCGTATCTCCCGCCACGGGAGGCAGATGCAGCGTTTCCTGGCTCGCTCCCCGGTCGATGGAGGACTTGAGAGCCAAGCGGCGCAACAGCGAAATCTGGACCCGGCAGAGCTGGGGGCAGCTGGGCCGCGGGCCCGACATCATGGCGCCCTACATCATCGGGCTGTACAACTCCCACCAGACCTTCAGCGATATCAAAAGCGCCCATTGCGACTTCGGAGAAAACGTAGCTAACTATTACCACTACTGCATGGAGAACGACCTTTTCCTGACCCACGCGCTGGGCGACCCGCAGGTCGACCGCAGCCAACAACCCCAGAACGAGCAACGGGCCGATAGGGAGGAAGAGCTTGCCCTCCACGTGGTGGAGGAGACCAACGAGGGGATTATCGTCACCGGCGCCAAGCAATTGGCCACCGCCGCCCCTATCACCAATGAGACCTACGTGTCGCTGTCGGCTACCTTCGTGCGCCGCGCCGACCCCAGGTTTGTGCTGGCTTTCTCTATTCCGACCAACAGCCCCGGCCTGAAGATAATCTGCCGGGAACCTGTGTCCCAATGGCCGGGTAGCTTTGGGCATCCCCTAGGAATGCTCTACGACGAGCAGGACTCGATGCTGTTCTTTGAGAACGTGTTGGTGCCCTGGGACCGGGTGTTCATGCTCTACGACTCTTCGCCGGTGCTGCTGCGTTACGCCGGCGACGCCAACTTCGCCGAATGGGCCAACCTGTGCCGCATCCACGAGCGGATGCGCGTGATGACTGCCGTGGCTACCCTTATCGCCGAGTCAATCGGCGTCAGGGACTACCGGGAGGTTTCTGCCAAGTTGGGGGAGATGGTTACCTACACCGAGATGTGGCGTCACGCCATGGACGGCGTGGAAAGCAATGCTTACGTCACCGAGGGGGGCCTCATGACCCTGGGGGCCCTGACCGGTATGAACATCTACTTCGCCCAAACCTCGGCCAGGATGGTGCAACTGTTGCGGGAGATTGCGGGCTCCGGCTTGATCATGCAACCCAGCGAAAACGACCTCGCCAACCCTGAGCTACGGCCCTATCTCGACCGGTACATGCGGGGCAAGGACGTGGGAGTCGAGTACAAGTCGCGGCTGTACCGGCTGGCCCACGACCTGGCAGTTTCTTCCTTCGGTATGCGTCAGGAGGTGTACGAGTACTGGCACGGCGGCGACCCCAACCGCAACCGCATAAACCTGTTGAACCGGTATGACCAGGACGAGATCACCGGCCGCATCAAGGATGTGCTGTCCAAACCCTTGCCCCATGGGTAAACATATATGACCGCAAGGGTCAAGAAAGGAGAATAGCCTTGGAAGTCTTCGAATGTATCAGGACCAGGCGCACGGTCCGGGATTTCAAATCCGACCCGGTTCCGGCAAGGGTGGTAAACCGGATTTTGCGGGCGGGTCGTTGGGCCCCAAGCTCCAGCAACGGCCAGCCGTGGCACTTCATAGTACTCCAAGACCGGGAGAACATTAAAGCCCTGGCATCCATCACCACCCAGGGGACTTTCGCAGCCCAAGCGCCCCTGGTAATCGCCATTGTGATGGACCACGCCAACCGCCCCCATCTAGACGCCGGACGTGCGTTGCAGCAGATGGAGTTGGTGGCTTGGTCCGAGGGACTGGGCACCTGTTTTGTCGGCATGAGAGAGGAAGCGCAGCAGGAACAGGCAAAGGACCTTCTGGGCATCCCCAGGGACATGGAGTTGATTACGGTATTGCCCTTTGGCTACCGTCCCGACGACTTTGCGGGAAGAGGCACGCCCCGCAAGCCAATGTCTGAAATGGCCCACCGCGAGAGGTTCGGCCAACCCTACGTTCGACAGTCCTAGAGCACGACAGCCCTATAACACCGACCGGACCAGGCCGCCGTCCACCAGCATGGTGGTGCCGGTGATATAGTTGGACTTGGCAGACGCGAGGAACGCGACCAGAGGGCCGAACTCCTCGGGCTGGCCGACCCTGCCCACAGCCGGCGGAGATTGAATGCTACGACTTAAATGGTGACGTGAAAACAGATGGCAATGCCAACTTTGCAGGAACTCTACCGCCCGATCCTCGAAATCGCATCAGAAACGGCTGGATGGGTGTCCAACGAATTGTTGTGGGATTCCTTAAGGAAGGTACTCCCCGATTTGACCGATGCCGACCTTGAGGAGAAAGTTGGGAGGAAGAATTTGTTCCGCCAACGAATACGACATTCGCTGCCACCACTTAAAGACGCCGACTTGTTGATTTCTAAGTCTCAAAAGAAAGCGGAAGGGCCGCACTTGATTACAGAAAAAGGGCGGCAGTTTCTTGCAACCCTCAGCTCTGACAATGTGGTTGTTGATGACGCCGAACTCAAGAAATTGAGGCCAATTGACCCACCACGCCGAACCGGAGAACCTCCTTTACCGGCCGTGGACGATGAGCCTGAAAGGCAGTTTGAGCCGAGATTCCGCCAGATACAGGAAGAACTTGAGGACGAACTCGCCGCGGAACTACTGGATAGCATCAAGGAAATAACACCAGACCAATTCGAAAGGCTAGTTGTTGACCTGTTGGAGAAAATGGGTTACGGCAAAGGTGAGACAGTTGGTCGCAAGGGTGACGGCGGCATCGATGGAGTAATTGACCAAGACCCCCTCGGCCTTGAAAAGATATATATCCAGGCCAAACGTTGGTCGAATCAGGTTGGCGAGCCCGAAGTTCGTAATTTCTCGGGTAGCTTGGACGCCAAGGGCGCTTCCAAGGGTGTGTTAATAGCCACTTCGCAATTCAGCATGTCGGCTATACAGACAGCTGAGGGTATTTCCAAGAGCAGCAAATTCATCCGGCTGATTAACGGCGATGAGCTAGCCAGGCTCATGATTGACCACGGCGTCGGCATCATTACCAAGTCTACCTACCAACTAAAAATGTTGGACGAGAACTATTTCGCCGATGTTTGAACTAAATTGTAGAGCAAGCGCAAGTGCTGTCGATTTAACTGGCAATGAACAAACTCTCCCCTTTAATGGGAGCTTGCCTAACCGCGAGCCCTAAAGCACCGACCGGACCAGGCCGCCGTCCACCAGCATGGTGGTGCCGGTGATATAGCTGGACTTGGCAGACGCGAGGAACGCGACCAGAGGGCCGAACTCCTCGGGCTGGCCGACCCTGCCCACCGCAGTCTCCTTGGCCCGCTCCGCCAGCGCCTCTTCCAACGGTATGTTCAGTTCGTTGGCCCTGGACTGGACATTGGAAAGCATCCGCTCGCTCAGGATGGAACCTGGGCATACGTTGTTGACCAGAATATTGTCCCGCCCCACCTCGTCGGCCAGGCTCTTGGCGAAAGCCACAACCCCTGCCCTGGTGGCCCCGGAAAGGGCCAGGTTGTCGATAGGCTGGTAGACGGTGCTCGCCAGGACGTTGATGATTCGCCCGCCGCCCTGTTCCTTCAGATGAGGAATCGACTCGCGGCACATGCGGGCAAAAAAGAGCAGGGAGCGTTGCAGAGCGGTTTCCCACTGCTCCTCGGTGGCGTTAACCGATCTTGCCAGCGGCGGGCCTCCCGAGTTGTTCACCATCACGTCCAACTGCCCGTAGCGGCCAACTGTGGCCGACACGAGGTCTTTGATGTTCTGCTCTTTGTCCAGGTCGGCGGCGAACACCAGGACCTCGGCGCCGGTGGTATCCCGAATCTCTGCCGCCGCCCGCTCCAAGTCGTCTTGGGTGCGGCTGCAGATGGTGATTCTGGCCCCTTCTTCAGCCAGGGTTTGGGCGCAAGCCCGGCCCAAGCCCTTGCTGGCTCCCCCTATGATTGCGACCTTTCCGGTCAGTCCCAGGTCCATGTCGATTTGTCCTTTCGTTGAGGTGTGTCCCTATCGGGGCCCAAGCGCCAAGTGATCGTATCGAGGATTGTAACATGGAGTATGCCCGGTCTAACCTCGGGATGCCTCGTGTTATACTTCCGCCATTCGGCGCACGGCCAGGGTGCGGCACTTCAGTCAGGAGGCTGTCATGACTTCCCAGTCCACGTCCGGAGATACGATTTCACGGTCCATAACAGTGGAGAGCCGGGTGCAAATGCTGGACCACATGAAGAAGCAGGCAGACTCCCGGGGTTTCACTATCATGTGCGACGAGCGGGAGCCCATGGGAGGGAATACGGCGCCGCCGCCCCTGGCCTACTTCGCCTCCTCCATCCTCTTTTGAGAGATGACCCAGCTTGAGCGGTACGCTCAAATGATGAAGGTCCAGTTGGACCACGTAGAGGCCAAAGTTGCGCTCCACGTGGGAGCGGCCGGATCGGTATTGGCCCAGACGGTACAGGCCAGGGCCGAAGGGATTGACGTCCACTATGAAATCAGGTCCGGCGAAGACCCGGCAAAGGTCGCCGGGCTAATCCGAAACGCCCGCAACGGGTGCTACGTGAGACAGACCATCGACCGCCCCGGCCTCTTCAATGACACGATCAACCTGAACGGTCAGCCGTTCAACCCGGACGATTACCCGCCATCGGAACGTGGATAAACGGCACATTTATGGTGCCCAATCCCCACAGTTCACCGCTCTGCATCTACCAATGGCAGGCAGGCTTAACTGGCGATATAATCAGCCGGGCCGCTGGCCAACCGAAGCGTTTCTTATCAAAGACGCCTCGATGGGTTTCATCCGGTTGCCTGACTTGGAGGTTTCACCATGACCCAACAAGAAGGCGGGTTTAGCCCGCAAACCGTTCTGGAACACCTGAAACGGAATGGCGTCACCCACGTCGTATGGCTGCCGGATAGTGAAACCAACTTTCTCTACATGCTGATGCAGGACGAGCCCTCTTTGGACCTGATCCCGGTTAGCAGAGAAGGTCAGGCCTTTTCCACCGCCGCAGGACTGTCGGTGGGCGGAGCCAGGCCGGTGATTCTCATCCAGAACACCGGGTTGATGGAGTCCGGAGACTCCCTCCGGGGTTGGGCTATGGGCATGAACATCCCCGTGGTCTTGATGGTGGGCTATCGGGGCTGGACCCGACACGGCGTGAACACCGATTCCGCCGCAACCTACACCGAGCATTTTTTGCACGCGTTCGGCATCAAGTATTACCTGGTGGAGAGCGATGCCGACGCCGACCGCATTTCCCTGGCCTTCCAGGACGCGGCCAAACTCAACCAACCGGTGGCCGTCCTGGTGGGCGACGAGTATCACGGCTTCAATCGATAGACGGGCTTGCGATAGACGGGCCTGCGATAGACCGATAACAAGATGACATAAACATCCGTCCTGCTGTTAGGGAGAGAATCATGATTCAAGCTGCCGAAATGCTGGAAGTTTTCCAGAAATACCGGGGCAACGCCGTGGTCATACCGGGCCGGGGAGGCCGTCATTGGGTGAAGATCAGCACCCAGCCTGACCGCGATGTCCCCTTGGGAGACCCGGCGATGGGCGGGCATGCCTCATTTGCCCTGGGCTTGGCTCTGTCTCGACCTAAAGAAAAAATCGTCCTGTTCGACTCGGAAGGCGACGTCCTGATGAACCTTGGGGCGCTGCCAACCATAGCGGAGAAGAACCCGGCGAACTTCTACCATTTCATGCTGGACAACGAGGTCTACGCCACCACCGGAGGCCAACCGGTGCCCAACGCCAAGAACATCGACTACCACGTCATAGCCCAGGGCTCCGGTTATCCCTCGACTTACGCCTTCGACAACCTGGAGGACTTCGCAAACAACATTGAGGGAATCTTAAGCCGCCCCGGCCCCGTGTTTGTCGCCCTGAAAGTATTCCCGGAAGTCGAGAACGTACCCATTGGGCAGCGAGTTAGGTGGCAGACCAAGACCCGTGACCAGACGATTGCGGACCTGCAGCAGGAATTGGGTCCCCGAGTCGCTTGATCCGGCACATGGATAGCAGGACTCCGGTTGACCGATACTCTGGTTCAACGCGGCGCTCCCAACCGCAGATCCAGTCAAGGAGTTGTCCCATGCCCCACAAGGTTAAGGGGGTTATTGCCAGGGCTAAGTCCGCCCCCGTCAGCAGCGTCGACATACTGGTGCCGGACCCCGGCCCCGGCGAGGCCCTGATTAAGGTGCAGGCCTGCGGGGTGTGCCACACCGACCTGCACTACCGGGAAGGGGCCATCAACGACGACTTCCCATTCTTGCTGGGCCACGAGGCGGCGGGCATGGTGGAAAGCATCGGGACCGGAGTACATAACGTAGCGCCCGGCGATTTCGTGGTACTGGCCTGGCGCGCTCCTTGCGGGACCTGCCGGTCTTGCCTCCGGGGCCGTCCCTGGTACTGTTTCGCTAGCCGGAACGCCTCCCAACCCATGACCTTGGAGGACGGCACCCCGCTGTCACCGGCGTTGGGGATTGGCGCATTCGCCGAGTTGACGCTGGTTGACGCCGGCCAGGCGGTGAAAGTTAACCCCGCAATCAATCCGGAAGCCGCCGGTCTCATCGGCTGCGGAATTATGGCCGGACTTGGGGCCGCGATAAACACCGGCGGGGTCAGCCGGGGTGACTCGGTGGCGGTCTTTGGGTGCGGCGGCGTGGGAGACGCCGCCATTGCCGGGTCACGTTTGGCGGGGGCTCATACCATTATCGGGGTGGACATAGACGACAACAAGCTGAAATGGGCCAGGGTTTTCGGAGCCACCCATACTATCAACTCGAAAAACGTAGACCCGGTCCAGCAGATCCGGTCCATAACCGGCGGCAACGGTGTCAACGTGTCAATTGAAGCGGTGGGCAATCCCCAGACCTACGAACAGGCTTTCTACGCCCGAGACCATGCGGGTACCTTGGTGCTGGTGGGAGTGCCCAACCCGGAGATGAAAATCGAGCTACCCCTGTTGGAGGTGTTCGGCCGGGGAGGAAGCCTGAAATCGTCCTGGTACGGCGACTGCCTGCCATCTCGGGATTTCCCGATCTACACCGATCTTCATCTGCAGGGCCGCCTTGACCTCAACCAATTTGTGACGGAGACCATCACGATGTTTGAGGTAGAAGCCGCGTTCCACCGCATGGATGGCGGAGAGATCCTGCGTTCCGTGGTCGTCTTCTGACGCCCGGCGCACCCGGATTTGCCCACCACCCCATCCTCGCTTTCTCAGCCCAACGGAAAGCCGGGACCCATCCGGGCGGTTGACGCGCCGCGCCGTCCTGCGTGCCTCGGTAAACACGCCTAAACACGGCCGCTTGGCCGCGTCCTAAAACCCCTTGAACCAGACCGTAAAGTTGCCAGCCTGCGTCTTATCACCCTCTACGTCGAGCCGTCCGTCAGTGATTGCCTGGTTGACTTCCAGACGCCCGTAAATCAGTAGAATGTAGTTGCCCGTGTCGCACCTGAACAGCGCATCGGCTTGACCTGCTGCGTTTTTTTCGTTTTCGAACGAGTCTCCGTTCACCAGGATGTCTTCGTGGACCGGGGCGGGGCCGGCGACTTCGAAACGGTATCTGACCGGCGCGGGCAGGTCCAGGCCCGGCTGAAACGCATTGGTCAACCAGCGGGGAACCCGGTCCACCATTAGCTCCAGCGGCTCCTCCCAGACCTCCGCGCCCGGCTCCAGTCCCCAGCGAATGTCCCAACTGTGGACCGCCAACTCCTGTACCCGCAGGGCGACATAATCACCAACCCGCATGTTTCCCCGGCGGTGGAAACATGGTTTCCCCCAGTCTTCTTCCCTCAACCGGGACATCTGGTCGCTAAGCCCGGCGTACCCCGAAATATAGTTGTCCAGAAGCCCTTGCCCGGCTTCTTCGCGGTAGGAAGTCGCCGCCTGGGCGATGACACCCGAGCCGGTCTCTCCCCGTCCCAAGAAGCTCTGGCCCGGAGGCGGGCCTGAGTCGCCATCCACCGCCCTGGCCAGGGAGTTGGTCCACGTCCCGGCGCCGGACGCCAGGTGGGCGACCACGTCCGCCACCGCCCAACCCTCGCAGGAGCTATCCGCCGACCACTGGTCCTGGTCCAAACCCGAAAGATAATCTTGCAGCTTTGCCGCCGAACGGTTTACCAAGTCAATCGTTTCCTGCATACCAATTGGCATTTCAAACCTCCGCGTGTTGTCCTCCATTTAATGCCCGCGCTGTCGGCAAGTCAATCAAAAGCCTTATGCTATACTCGGAGCCAACCGGCCCAAAGTGTCCGGCGTCCGTGATTGTAGAGACAGGCCAACAACCGGTCGATTCGAGAGGTGGAATTGGCGGAGCCTATTGAATCAACTTCCAATCCCTTTGGCGGCGTAGTCCCCAGTCCTCAAGCCTTGGACGACGATCCCGGCGTCTTCAGGCTGCGATTAGCCGAATCGCTGAGCGCCTGGAAAGACCAGGGCTTTTTGGCGGTGTGGCTGGAGATACCCATTGCCAAGTCCCAACTGATTCCGGTGGCGGTGGAATCCGGGTTTGTGTTCCATCACAGCGACGACGACTATTTGATGCTAATCCACCGGTTGGAGCCGGATACCTATCTCCCGCCCTTCGCTACCCATTACATCGGGGCCGGCGGCGTGGTGCTGGACGAAAACCGGGAATTGTTGGTGGTCCGGGAGAAGTATGGCTTTCGGGGCCGGACTCCTTCGTTGAAACTTCCCGGCGGGGCATTGCTTCAGGGGGAACACCTGGTGAATGCCGTGGAGCGAGAGGTTTTAGAAGAGACCGGCGTCGAGACCCGGTTTGACGCGCTGGTTTGCTTCCGCCACTGGCACCAGTACCGCTACGGCAAATCCGACATTTACTTTGTTTGCCGCCTCAGGCCGTTGACCCACGAAATCAAGATCCAAGCGGAAGAGATCGCAGAATGTCTCTGGACCCCGGTCGACGATTTTCTTGAATCGGAAGACATTAGTATGTTCAACAAGAGCATCGTCCGGGCCGCGCTGGAAAGCCCCGGCCTTAGCGCCGGCTGGATCGACGGGTTCATCGACCGGCAGCAAGGAGAGTTCTTTATGCCTCCTTACCCGGACCGTGACTGAACCTCCAACCTAGCGCCCGGGCAACGCCGCTACGCGCCCGCCGGCCTCGCGGTAAACCGGGTGACATCCGTCGTGGCCCCGGTGCGCCTTCCGTATGCTAAACTTGGCCCATGCCCCTTTCCCAGTTCCACCCAATAGTCCGCGCCTGGTTTGGCGGAAGATTTGCGGCCCCCACCGAAGCCCAAGCCCAGGGTTGGCCTGCTATTGCCCAGGGGACGCACACCCTCATCGCCGCCCCCACCGGCTCGGGCAAGACCCTGGCCGCATTCCTCACCTGCATTGACGACCTGGTACGACTGGGACTGGCCGGAGACCTGCCCGAAACGACCCAGGTGGTGTACGTTTCCCCGCTCAAGGCCCTGTCCAACGACGTCCAAAAGAACCTGGCAACTCCCCTGGAAGAAATTAGCGCCCTGGCGGACACACTGGGGACCCCCATCCCAGAAATCCGCACCGGCGTCCGCACCGGCGATACCAAAGCATCGGAGCGGCAGCGGATGGCCAAGCGCCCGCCGCACATCCTGATAACCACCCCCGAGTCCCTGTACCTGTTGCTGACCTCTGCCAGCGGGCGTGAGGGATTGAAACACGTTAAGACATTGGTGCTGGACGAGATTCACGCCGTCGCCGACGACAAAAGGGGTTCCCACCTTTCCCTTTCGGTCGAGCGACTGCGGAACTTGTGCGATCAACCCATAACCAGCATCGGCCTATCGGCAACCCAAAAACCCATTGAAGAGGTCGCCAGGTTCCTGGTGGGCTCCGAAAACATCGACGAACAAGGCAAGCCCAATTGCCGCATTGTGGACACGGGACATTCCAGGCAGTTGGACCTGGACATCAAGCTTCCCAGCCTGGAAATAGGCCCCATTGCCACGCACGAGATTTGGGGCGAGACGCTGGACACCATCACTGACTTGGCCCGCGCCCATTCCACGACGTTGGTGTTCGTCAACACACGGCGTTTGGTGGAGAGGGTTTCCCATCAACTGGCGGAGCGATTGGGTGAAGACGCAGTCGTTGCCCACCATGGCAGCCTCTCCCGGGCGACCCGCTTGGCCGCGGAACAGGGGCTCAAGACCGGGCGCGTGAAGGTATGTGTGGCCACGGCGTCCTTGGAACTTGGAATTGACATCGGTGTGGTGGATCTGGTGGTCCAAATTGGGTCACCCCGTTCCATTGGACTGTTGCTGCAACGGGTCGGTCGGTCGGGACACACCGTGGGAGGAGTCCCCAAAGGCCGTTTGTTCCCCCTGACCCGGGACGAGTTGTTGGAGAGCGCAGCGTTGCTGCGGGCGGTCCGCCGGGGCAGCCTGGACGTTTTGAAGATACCAGATTGGCCCCTGGACGTGTTGGCCCAACAGGTAGTGGCTGCCTGTTCCTGTGAAGAATGGGATGAAGACCAACTGTTCCAGCTTTGCCGGCGGGCGTACCCCTATCGGGAATTGCCGAGAGAGCGGTTCGACCAGGTAATTGACGCGCTGGCCAGGGGTTTTGCTCCCCGGCTGGGGCGTTCCGGAGCGTTCCTGCACCGGGACGGGGTGAACGGACTGCTCCGAGGCCGTAGGGGAGCCCGAATCACGGCCCTGACGAATGGCGGGGCTATTCCCGATAACGCTGACTACGACGTCATCGCCGAACCTGATGAAACCTTCGTGGGCACGGTCAACGAGGATTTCGCGATTGAAAGCATGGCCGGCGACATTTTTCTCCTGGGAAATACCCCGTGGAAAATCCGCCGAGTTGAGCGGGGAAAGATTCGAGTGGAAGACGCCCAGGGGAAGAGTCCCAGCGTGCCGTTTTGGATGGGTGAAGCGCCGGGACGAACTTGGGAGCTTTCCCAGGAGGTCTCCCAGGTCCGGGAGTGCATCGCCGATCGGCTGGACCATCCGGAACATGCCGCCCGGTGGTTGGCCTCGGAAGCCGGCACTTCTCCGGACATCACTCGGCAGGTAGTGGCCTACGTTGAAGAAGGCGTCAGGGTGTTGGGTTTTGTACCAACCTGTAACCGGGTGGTGGCCGAGCGGTTTTTCGACGAAAGCGGCGGCATGCAGCTAATCATCCACGCGCCCTTCGGGAGCCGAATCAACCGGGCCTGGGGGATGGCACTCAGAAAACGAATCTGCCGGACGTTCGATTTCGAACTCCAGGCCGCCGCCACCGATGACGGAATCAACCTTTCCCTGGGGCCCAACCTTTCCTTCCCGTTGGAGGAAATATTCAGCTACCTGAACAGCGCCACGGTGTCTGAGGTATTGTTGCAGGCGGTTTTCCAGTCGCCTCTGTTCGGCGTCCGGTGGCGGTGGGATGCCACCAGGGCCCTGGCGGTGCAACGCAACAACGCCGGCAAAAAGGTGCCCGCGCCGTTGCAGCGTATGCGATCCGACGACCTGTTGGCCGCCGTGTTCCCCGCACAGACCGCCTGTCAGGACAACGCGGTGACCGCCGACATTGAGCCGCCGGACCATCCTCTGGTCTATGAGACCATCCGAGACTGCCTCAGCGAAGCCATGGACCTGGATGGTTTAACACGCGTGTTGCGGGGAATTGAGACCGAGGAGATCCAGGTCTACGCTCGGGACACGGTGCAGCCTTCGGTCTTTTCTCACCAGATTCTCAACGCCGCCCCCTACGCCTTTTTGGACGATGCTCCCCTAGAAGAAAGAAGGGCCAGGGCGGTGTCTCTTCGCCGGGCCCTGCCCAATGACTCACGAGACTTGGCCGCTTTGGACTTGGACGCAATCCGGGAAGAAACGGAGAACGCCTGGCCTCGAATCCGGGACGCCGATGAGCTTCATGAGGCGCTGTTGATTCTGGGGTTGCTGCCCGAAGATATTGGAATCTTGAGAATAGCAGAACTCGGACGGACCAAGACTGACCTTTCGGCGGAAGCGACCAACTGGTTTGAGGAACTGGTGAAAACCGGCCGGGCAATGCGGGTCGTCTTGCCTGACGATAGACCCGCCTGGGTTGCGACCGAGTCTGCGCACCTGGTTTCTACGGCAATGCCCGGACTGGCCCTGCAAATGCCAGGCCCGGTCCATTCCCTCAACAACACATCCAATCTATCCCGGGAGGACGCCTTGCTGGCCATCGTGGGAGGGTGGGCGGAATGTTCCGGTCCTTTTACCAGCGATGAGTTTGCCGCAATTCTTGGCATCGAAATCTCCGACGTTGCCTACGCGGTGGGTCAACTGGAATTGCAGGGGTTGGTGCTGCGGGGTAGGTTCCGGCCCAGTCCAAACGGCCACGCCAGCCTCGAGGAATTTTGCGACCGGCGCACCCTGGCCAGAATCCATCACGCCACCATCGGGGGTCTGCGCCGCAAGGTGGAACCCGCGCCCCCGGCCGTCTTCATACGGTTCCTCTTTGAATGGCAGCATCTGACGCCCGGGACCAAGCTTGAGGGTGAGGCCGGGCTGCTTGACATAATCGAACAACTCCAGGGATTCGAGGCGGCCTCGGGAGCTGTGGAAGCTGAGTTGCTGCCCAGCCGCATGAGTCCCTATCAGGGTATCCTGCTAGACCACCTGTGCCTCGGAGGCGAGGTGGTCTGGGGGCGGGTTTCCCGACCCAACGCCAATGGGCAGAGTCTGTCGACCCGCGGGCCCTTGTCCAGAACCACGCCAATAACCTTGGTTTTGCGAGAATCCTTGGACTGGCTGTGGGACCAACCGGCGGAGGATGAACTTGATCCGTCAGGGGTGGCCGGGGAAATTTTGGACCTGCTCTCCAAAAAAGGAGCCTGCTTTCTGCCCGAGATGATCTCCGCCACCCGTCGCCTGCCCTCCGACGTAGAAGAAGCCTTGTGGCGTTTGGCCGGCGCCGGCCGAGTCACCGCAGACGGCCTGGAACCCCTGCGCCGCCGCATCCAAGGCAACCCGAACAAGGCCCGCCGCGGACCGTTGCTCAAGAGGAATCGAAATCGACGCTTTGGGGGACAGAGACGCTGGTCATTGCTGGAGGCGGACGACCCGCAGGAGGACCCCATCGAAGCTCGGGGCCGGCAGTTTCTGCTTAGGTACGGTATCCTGTTCCCTGAATTGCTGGCCCGGGAGCCAATGGCCCCGCGATGGCGTGACTTGGTCAGGGTCCTGCGGACGCTGGAAGCCAGAGGTGAGATCAGGGGAGGGCGGTTTGTGTCCGGCTTTGTCGGTGAGCAATTCGCCGTGCCCGAGGCTGTGGAAATGCTGCGCAAGATCGGAAACCAGGAACTTTCGGGGCAGTTGGTGGTCGTGTCGGCCTGCGACCCACTGAACCTGGCTGGTATCTTGACCCCCGGAGCCAAGACGCCGGCGTTGCTGGGCAACCGGTTGGTGTACCGGGACGGCGTTCCCCTGGCTTCTTTGGAAAGCGGCCAGGTCATCGACCGGTCCGGAGGGGACTCGTCGGCGTTAACTCAGGCCAGGTCTTTGCTTCATCAACCGCCGTCAGGACAATCCACGGGGCAGGCTCGCAGAGGACTTCCAGACCGTTTCGGCCCCACCGGTACCGGACCCGAAGCTGTAGCCCCCTCATTAAACAGGTGACCTGGGTCTCGCCTTTGGCTCATGCGGCAGAAATCGGCGTGGAGTTGACATAAATTGGTCGAAGCCCAGTTCAAGTGGAACCTTGGCGATGAAGTAAGGGAACGAGTGGCTACAGGGTCCGAAACCCCGCGCAGGTTCCTGATCACCGGCAAGGGGTATTTCGATAGCCACGGCGCCTACACCCTGGCCGACGCAGAGACCGGGGAAAAGATGGGCGGGTTTTACCGCGAGGACTGGTTGGAGCCGTACGACCCTACACCTATTCCATTTCCACCGGATCGGGACTAGACACCGCAGGTCTTCCGGCCACGACTCTCTCATACCCTTTTCCTGGAAGCCGCCAGAGGATATACTGGCCTGGGTTCCCGCAGGTCTGGCGCGCGGCATGGACGGAAGTATAACGGCCAAGACCGTTGAACTGGCGGGTGTCGTCGGTTTCGACTTCGGGATGCATTCCGGAACCGAGCGTTATTTTAGAAGTCAATCGGAGGATTGATCTATGACCAAGATGACCGGTGGTCAGGCCCTGGCAAAATCCCTGTACCTGGAGGGCGTGAGGGTAATTTTTGGACTACCAGGGGTCCAGTTGTACCACGCATTGGACGGACTGGCCCAAGAGCCGGGTATCCGGTTCATAAATACCCGCCACGAGCAGGCCACCGCGTACATGGCCGACGGATACGCCCGTGCCGGGGGGGAAGGCATTGCTACCTGTTTGATGGTGCCGGGCCCTGGACTGCTGAACGCCTCGGCCGCCATTGGCACCGCCTATGCAGCGTCGTCACCAATCATGGTGGTGTGCGGGCAGATCGAGCGGGACTTTATTGGCGTTGACCGCGGCATGCTCCATGAAGTCAACGATCAATTGGAGTCTATCAAACCCATCACGAAGTATGCCCGACGGGCGCTGGACCCGGCTGAAATTCCGGACATGGTTCACGAGGCCGTGACTGCGCTGAAAACCGGCCGTCCCCGCCCCGTGGAAATTGAAATTCCACCGGAAACCTTGGCTGAGATCACGGATATCGACCTCATTGAGCCCGAAGTAGTGCGCCAGGTAGCAGCCAGCCCGGAGCAAATCAGCACTGCGGCTCAAATGCTGACCGACGCCGCCAATCCCTTGATTTGGGTCGGGGGCGGGGCCATCGCATCTGAGGCCACGGAAGCCCTCGTCAAGGTGGCCGAGTTCCTTCAGGCGCCGGTGGTAGCAACCGCCGAAGGCAAGGGCGCCATATCCGACAAACACTACCTGTCTCTGGGCGGGGTCTGGCAGCGAGACGATCCCATAGCCAAGGATGGGTCGGACCACGACGTGATCTTGGCCGTGGGTACCCGGATGGCCACCCCCAACCTTTTGTCGGGCCAAAAGGTTATCCAAATCGATATTGACGCCGAGGAGTTGGGACGGAATTACCCCGACACCTTCGGCATTCAGGCCGACGCCCGCGAGTGCCTGGAGAGCCTCCACACCGCTCTTGCGGCCAAGGGAGCCCCGCGACCCAACCGGCAGGCCGAGTTGGAAGCGATCAAGGCCAGTCGGCAAGATGAGCTCTACAAGGTGGAGCCACAGGAGTCTTACATCGCCGCGTTGCGGGCGGGTATCCCCGAGGATGGGATCGTAATCTCGGGAATGACCCAGCTGGGCTACTACAGCCGGGCCCACTTTCCGGTCTTTGGACCCCGCACGTTCCTGACCTCGTCTTACTTCGGCAACTTGGGGTTTGCCTATCCCACGGCCTTGGGAGCCAAAGTCGCCAAACCCGACAAGCCGGTCGTGGCAATATCCGGTGACGGCGGGTTCATGTTCAACTGCCAAGAGATTTCCACCGCCGTCAATCACGGCATCAACGTGGTGGTGGTGGTGTTCAACGACGAAGCCTACGGCAACGTGTTGAGGGACCAGACCACCCGGTTTGAGGGCCGCGGCTATGGGGCAACGCTGCGGAACCCTGATTTCGTGAAATTCGCCGAGTCTTTCGGGGCCAGGGGTGTGAGGGCCAAGGGACCTGAGGCTTTGGAAGCTGCGCTAAAGGAGTCCCTGGCGATAGATGCCCCGACCTTGATCGAAGTCCCGGTGGAAATGATGCCCTACGCCTTCAAGGTCTAACCGCCCGCCAAGCCAATCCTTCCCCGGTGACAGGTCCCAAGCCGGGACATCCCGGGGAAGGAAAACGAAAACGTGGGAAACGAACGCCGGGTTGATGGGTGAAGAATGGTGCGCTTGGCCCCTTATTAAAGCGCGGTTGAGCGTTTGACGGTTTCAGCCAATTTCAGGTACGGATAGGTTCCGGAATATCCTGCGGGCCAATCGATTGGGGATTTCAGTGTGGCGAGGAATTGCTTCAACTGCCCCTGTTTCCGAGTTCCACCACAGGGAATGGGCTCGTCCTTCACGATTTAGGCGACAACCGCTGCGACGAAGGTGGCAAAGCAGCGAAACCCATTTCACCCGATGGAGACTGTCTCCTGAATAGCGTCGGGCATAGCGGCGCGAAGCCCGTCCTCCCGTCGGTCATTCAGTATCAACTCGATAGCCTCAGCCAGGCTTTTCCTTGCCAACTCCCTGGTTTCCCCTTGGCCGTTGGCCCCGGGTATTTCGGGACAATACGCGGTGAACCAATCTCCATCCCGTTCAATGATGGCAATGAATTCGTTCCGCATCTGTCAGTTTCTCCAGAGATTCCATGGGAACGTCCCCGACGGCCAACACATCTCACCTTGGTTCCGCTGTAACGGTGAGTTTTAAGTTAGAGGCATCGTCGCACCAGGATACGTAGTTAATGTGCGATGGTGCGCTTGGCGGGATTTGAACCCACGACCTCTGCCTCCGCAGGGCAGCGCTCTATCCGCTGAGCTACAAGCGCATGATTGAGGTGAGGCCGTGCCGCCCCGGTTCCTCAACTGATGGTAAAACCAGGACCCTAAGTCCCGGGAGCCTCAAGCCACTCGCTAAAGGCATCTTTATGGTGCCGAGAGTGGGATTTGAACCCACACATCCGTAAGGACACTGCGCCCTGAACGCAGCGCGTCTGCCGTTCCGCCACCTCGGCATGTTCAGTCTCCGTTCTTGCCCCTTTATCCAAGGGATACACGGGGCCGACCAATGGTGGGCGATGGAGGATTTGAACCTCCGGCCTCCTCGGTGTGAACGAGGCGCTCTAACCACTGAGCTAACCGCCCGGAATAGTGACCGGCATAGATTATAGGCAAGCCCTGAATCCCGCGCAACCCCGCGCAACCCCGCGAAACGTCGCCGGGGTTGCCGAGGCCCGAGTCTCGCGAGCTTTCTGCCAAGCCGTTCTGCACTGGGTCCGGGCCGCCTCCGCGCTCTTAGCGCTCCGGATTCCGCAGGCCCGCCAGTAGCCGCCACGGGTCGTAAAAATGGGTAAAAGTTCGTTATGTAAACCCCCGTAAGACCTCAAGGTAACATAACATATCTTGTGCGACCCAACAGCTCACGGAGAAAAAAGGGCCAGAATGACCGGTTGAAGGAGTGTATCCGCTCCGAATTGTTCAGGACGGGCCGGTGGCGATGGACAATCTGCGTAGTTGATCAGGGTAACGGGACGGCTTTGCTGGTGGCAGCGTGGCCGACCACCATTGCCGGACTGTCTCCGGCTGCCAGCAGTTCCTCGATCCGGCGCAGCAGGACTTTGAGGTTCCAGCCCTTGGCGGCCGAAACCAACACACTGGGTTGAGCCCGTTGGTGCTCCGACGGGATTTCAGAGGTTTCCCCGTCGTCAGCTCCCAGAAGGTCCACTTTGTTCAACACGAGAATGCGGGGACGCCGGCCAAGGCCCAGGGATTCCAACGTATTCTCGACTACTTCGGTTTGGTGAGGGGCCTTGGGATGGGTCACGTCCACCACGTGCAGCAGAATATCCGAGCCGGATACTTCCTCCAGCGTGGCCCGAAACGCCGCTACGACCATGGGTGAAAGTTTCTGAATAAATCCCACCGTGTCGGTAAGCAAGAGGTCTCCGCCCGACACAAGATGCACCCGGCGGGTAACCGGGTCCAGCGTGGAGAATAGCTGGTCGGCGGCCCGTACACCGGCGTCGCTGAGGGCATTGAACAGGGTGCTCTTCCCGGCGTTGGTGTAGCCCACCAGCGTGGCGCTGGGTATCCCCGCCTTTTTGCGCCGCCCCATGTACAGGCTCCGGCGGCGTCTCACACCTTCTAACTCTTCCTGGATTTTCTGAATTCGGCTGCGGACCAGCCGCCGGTCAGTTTCCAACTGGGTTTCGCCGGGGCCCCGGGTGCCGATGCCGCCGCCCAATCGTTCCAGGTGGGACCATTGGCCGGCCAAGCGGGGCAAAAGGTACTGGTGTTGGGCCAACTCGACCTGTAGTTTCCCTTCGTAGGTCCGCGCTTGGCGGGAAAACACGTCCAGGATCAGGGCGGTCCGGTCGATTACCTTGACCTGCAGGGCGTCTTCCAGGTTCCGCTGTTGGGACGGGCTGAGTTCGTCGTCGAATATGGCTACCTGGGCCCGCTGGCGCTCCAGCATTTCTTTCAGGTCTTGGAGTTTACCCTTGCCAATGTAGGTCTGGGTAAGCCTATCCGACCTTTGGCTGATTTTGCCAACCACTTCGCCACCGGCGGTCTTTACCAAGTAGGCCAACTCGCTGAGCGTGTCTTTGAGACCCCAAAGGTTCTCCTGGCCCTTGATTTCCACAGCGACCAGTATGACCCTTTCGGACCCGGGATCCGTTGGTTTGGCGGCGCTTTTAAGAACCAGGTTGGCCTCCGTTGGGCGGAGGGATTCGCCAGTTTTCCAGTCTCTGGCATCCCTTTTCCACTTGTTCGTCGGGCGTGGTTAGAGACAGCCTGATGTACCCCTCTCCGTACCGCCCGTAGCTGGAGCCGGGGGTCACCACAATATCGATTTCTTCAAGGAGTCGGGCGGCAAACTCAGCCGATTTGTAACCCTCAGGGACCGGCGCCCAAATGTAGAGGCTGGCCTGGGGGACATCCACCTGCAATCCCATGGAAGTCAAAGCCTGGATTACCCGGTCCCGGCGTCTTTTGTAAATGGCGACGTTTTCGGATACGCAGTCCTGCGGGCCGGTCAAGGCTTCCATTGCCATTTCCTGGACTGCCTGAGGTATTCCGGAGTCCAGGTTGGCCTTGATCTGGAAAAGGGCTCGGATCATCTCGGAATTGCCCACGGCCATCCCGATACGCCAACCCGTCATGTTGTAGGTCTTTGACAGAGAATGGAACTCCAATCCGGCTTCCTTACCGCCGTCAATCTGCATCATGCTGCCTGCCTGGTAACCATCGTAGCCAACTTCGCTGTAGGCGGCGTCGTGCAGCAGCGCGATGTCGTGGTCCCGGCAGTAAGCAACCGCAGACGCCAGGTCCTCATCTGAAGCCACCGCACTGGTGGGGTTGTTGGGGTAATTGAGCCACATTGCATTGGCCCTATCCGCCACGTCGGACGGAATAGCTTCCAGGTCCGGCAACCAGCCGTTGCGGTGGTGCAGGGGCATGGTGTAGCTTTCTGCGCCGGCAAACATAGTGCCCACCCCGTAAACCGGATAGGCCGGGTCGGGAATTAGGGCCAACTCGCCCGGGTCCAAGAAACAAAATGCCGCGTGGCCGATACCCTCTTTCGCGCCGATCAGCGGAAGCACTTCTTTATCCGGATCAAGCTTGACTCCGAAACGGGTCTCGTACCATTGGGCCATGGCCCGGCGGCATTCGGGTAACCCGTCGGTTTCCGGGTACCGGTGGTTGGCCGGAACCTCGGATGCCTGAAGAAGTCGATTAATGATGGGTTGGGGAGTTGGGATGTCCGGATCGCCGATGCCGAAAGTCACTACGTCGGCGCCCGCCGCCCGCTTTTCCGCGATGATCCGGGAAATTTCCACGAAGGGGTAGGGGGCAAGTTTGCCCAGCCGCTCAGAGAATTTCATCTTGACGTTACTCGTTGCTCACAGTGTCCAAAGATTCGGCGCCACCCCCCAAGTTTGCGGTGTCTTTTCCGGCTTAGCCCGTTAAAGGGGCCATTCCCCGGAAAACACTTCCTCAGCGGGGCCTTCCATATATACCTCGCCTTCCCCGTCCCACTCGATGGTTAGGGTCCCGCCCGGCAACGTTATGTCAAGCGGACCCTCGTGACGGCCCTCAAGCCGGGAGGCAACGGCAATCGCGCAGGCGCCGGTGCCGCAGGCCATTGTTTCGCCGGAGCCACGTTCCCAGACCCTGGCGGTGGCCCGCCCATCCTGGTTCAGGTTTACAACTTCAAAATTTACCCGGTTGGGGAAAATAGGGTGATGCTCCACCTTCGGCCCAATCGTATGCAGAGGGTATTCTGCCACCGGTTCACTCAGGAATGAGACAGCATGAGGATTGCCCATCGAAACGAAGGTTAAATCCAGTGGCGTACCCTCGATAGTCAGAGAGTAACCGGTTACGGCCGCCGGCGCCGGGTCAGTGTCTTGGTCCAAGATCACCGGAATCTCTACGGGATTCAATAGGGGCGGGCCCATGGCTACCCTGGCTCCGGAAACCTTTCCTTGGTGGAATGTGGGAGTCACCGTGCGTACTCCCGCCAGGGTTTCGATGGTCAACCCGGCGTCCGTATGGGAGACTATTCCCCGGTCCAAGGCGTATTTGGCAAAGCAGCGGATGCCGTTGCCGCACATCTCCCCTTCGGAGCCATCGAAGTTGAACATGCGCATCTTCAGGTCGGCTATGCCTGACTCCAGGACCAGGATGATTCCGTCACCGCCGACGCCAAAATGCCGGTCGCTCATCAACCGGGAAAGGCTCGACCAATCCTTATCGACGCCGCGGGCGTCGATGTAGATATAGTCGTTTCCGGCGCCCTGCATCTTGGTGAATTTCATTTGGGAATCTCCGCCGATGTTGCAACTGCATTGTAACACAGCGAACGCGCGCCGCCGGGCCTAAATTGGTCGGGTTAAGAATGCCTCGACTGGGACAGCCGCCTGCTCCACCAAGTCCGGGGCAGCGGCGTCCAGCCAGGTTATTCGAGGGTCGCTGAGCTTGAACCATCCATACTGGCCACGGGCCAAGCCGTGGGTCTGGCTCTTGATCCGCAGCACCGCCTCATCCAGCGTCAACTCCCCGGACAGGTATTGGCCCAATTCCCGGTAGCCGGGGCTTGCCAGTGCGCCTTTCTCGAAAGTTAAGCCCCGCGCTGCCAAACGCTCCACCTCGGCCAGGAACCCGCGAGACATCATTTGGTCCACCCGGAGGTCGATGCGGCGGTACAATTCTTCCCGGTCCAGGTTCAGCCCCAACACCGGCGCATCCGAAGGCCCTTCGGCGCGCCCCCCATGTTCGGAAGGTATGCGCTGGGTAAAATGAAGGATTTCCAGGGCCCGGATCACCCTCCTCACGTTGCGCGGGTCAATCTGGGCGGCCCGAACAGGATCTACCGCCGCCAACTCTTGGTGCAGCGCCTGGGGGCCAATTCGGTCCGCTTCCAATTGTTTGGACCTTCGGAATTCCGCATTAGGCGCCGCTGGGGGCACTTGCCACCCCTCGTACAGCGCCCAAATGTATTGCCCGGTACCGCCGGCCACCAGGGGCAAACCGCCCCGCCCCTTGACCTCGTCGATCGCGGCGTGGGCCAAAGCCAGGAAGGTGGCAAGGTCAAAACTTTCCGTAGGGTCGAGAAGGTCTAAGAGGTGGTGCGGCGCCAGGCGTTGTTCTTCGGCGGAGGGCTTGCCGGTCCCAATGTCCATCTGGCGATACACCTGGCGGCTGTCTGCGCTGATAACCTCGCCCCGGAATCGCTCAGCCAGGGCCACCGCCAGTGCGGTCTTGCCCACGCCGGTTGGCCCCACGATGAATACCGCCGAAGGGGCCATAGTGGGTCACTGGCTCGAACTGGGAGATGAGTCGCCTGGGGAGCCGGTCTTGGCCGCCGCGGTCAATCTGGCAATCTCGAGGAATGTATCTGCCTGGAGGCTGGCGCCGCCTACCAGGGAGCCGTGGATGTAGGTTTGGGCCGCGAAGGATTGCGCGTTGGCGGCATTGACACTGCCCCCGTAAAGCAGCGGCACGTCGGCGGCGGCGGCGCCATAGATAGCAGCCAGAGGTTCAAAAAGCGCGCCTCTCATAACCTCCGCGGCAACGTCGGGTGTCGCCGCCTGGCCGGAGCCGATGGCCCAAATAGGCTCATAGGCCAACACCAGTCCGGTTATGTCAACTACTCCGTCCACGCTGGCCCGCACCTGCTCCGACACGACCTCCAACGCCCTCCCGCTTTCCCGCTGCTCCAGCGTCTCGCCCACGCACACGATGGGTCGGAGCCCATGCGCTGCGGCCGCTTTGACTTTCTGATTGACGCCCTGGTCGGTTTCCCCAAACAGTTGGCGCCGCTCCGAGTGCCCAAGTATCACGTAGTCGCAGACCCCCTGGAGCATGGCGGGCGAGACCTCGCCGGTGAAAGCTCCGGAGGCCTCGAAGTGCATGTTTTGTGCGCCGATTTTCACGCCGGAGCCCCTCATTACGTCGGCTATCGACGCCAGCGACAGGAACGGCGGGCACAAGACAACTTCAACGCCGGAGAGAGTCCCGATACCGTCCCGAATGCTGCCGGCCAACTCCAGCCCGTCGGTCAGGTTGTTGTTCATCTTCCAATTGCCGACAACCATCACTTCAGGCATGGGCAAGACCTCTGCGGGAAAAAATGCTGGAGACAGCCAGGGTTGATTGGAACGTGGCCCAATATTTTTTCCAGGCCGGTGGGTTATGGACCGTACTTGGTGAGCTTGCCGGCGTGGGACATGGCCAACAACATGGCTTGGGTTGCTTGAATGCTGCCGATGGAGCCTCGGCCGCAGGTCCTCTCGTCGAAGCTGTCCACTCCCTCACCCACCGTCAGCTTGGAGTGGACCATGAATGGCACAGGATGCCAGCTGTGACTGGCCATAATAGCGGGAGTGGCGTGGTCTCCGGCCACCAGGAATACGTCGGGCTGCAACTCACGAATGTGGGGTATGTACGGGTCCAACTCCTCCAGCCGTTGCACCTTGGCGTCGAAATCGCCGTCCTCGCCTGCGGCGTCGGCCGGCTTGTAATGGATGAAGAAGAAGTCGTGGTTGTTGTAAACCTGGTGCAGCGTATTGACCTCATCAGCGAAGGTCGAGCCGGTTGGAATCACGTTCATGCCGCACACCGTGGCCAATCCCCGGTACATGGGGTAGGCGGCGATTCCGGCGGGGTCCAGGCGGTACACGTCGCCCATGGGCGGCAGATGGGGCAATTGGGCAAACCCCCGTAACAGGACCATGTTGGCCCGTTCTTCCTCGGATAGCAGTTGCCTGGCTTGAGCGACGAAGGCGTTCACGATGTCGGCGGTGGGTTCGGCTTGGGGCGTCAGCGCCCTCACGTCCAACGCCGGCACTCCCTCACGCTGCGGGTCGGTTCCCGATATTTCTTCAGAAATGCCCTTTCCCCGCAATCGCAGCACAAACCGGTAGTCTTGGACCGGAAACACGTCCAGTTCCACGCCCGGCACTTCAATCTGGTTGAGCCTCTCGCAGAGCGGTGCGCTCAGTTCAGTGGCGATTCTGCCGGCCCTGCGGTCCACAAGGCTGCCCGCGGCGTCGACGGTGCAAAAGTTGCCGCGGGCGGCTACGTCTCCGGGTTCCAACTTCACGTCGATTCCCAGGGCCTCCAGGGCCCCCCGGCCGATCATGTGTTTCAACGGGTCATACCCGAATAGGGCCAGGTGGCCAGGACCGCTGCCCGGAGCAACACCTGGCAACACGGGAGTAGTTAAACCGCAGGCGCTCTCTCTGGCCATGGCGTCAAGATTGGGAAGGTGGGCCGTCTCCAATTCCGAGCGCCCGGTATCCGGATGGGCCAAACCGCCCAGGCCGTCCACCACCAGCATGACAATTTTTGAAGGGGTGGGAATGTAGCAATCCCGCAGTTGTTCCGAGTCAATCATGGTTGCACCGCCGTTTTGCTTGTTTCGCGATTAATTCCGTGTTGAGGTCCGCCCGAGTAATGGAAATCTATCAAGTATCGGGCAATGCGGCTATTCCGGGAAGTTCCCTTCCTTCCAGGAATTCCAATGACGCTCCACCCCCGGTGGACACGTGGGTCATGCTATCCACCAGTCCCATGGCTTCCACTGCCTCGGCGGTGGACCCGCCGCCAACCACAGTGGTGACGTTTGCCAGGCCGGCCATTGCGGCCGCCACCCTTCGCGTCCCCTGGCTGAACCGCTCCATCTCAAAGACGCCCATCGGACCGTTCCAAATAATGGTTTTGCTCTTGGCCAGCACGTCCGAGAATTGGTCAGTCGTGGCTTCGCCGACGTCCATAATAAAGAAGCCCTCCGGAACGCTGCCAACGTCCACGGATTTTACCGTTGCGGCATCCGGGGCGAATCTGTCGGCCACGACCACGTCCGTGGGCAAGTGAACTTGGACATTCTCCCTTTCTGCCCGGTCCACAATCGCCCTGGCGAAATCCAGTCGCTCCGTTTCAACAACCGAAGCGCCGGTTGGCTCGCCCATGGCATGAAGGAAGGTAACAGCCATCCCGCCCCCGATGACCAGGTGGTCCAACTTGTCCAGCAAATTCTCCAGGACCAAGATTTTGTCGGCGACTTTAGCTCCACCCATCAGGGCGGCCAGCGGCTTGTTTTCGTCTTGTATCTCTAATGCCAGGCCCAAGGACCGGACTTCGCGCTCCGTCAACAGGCCCATGGCAGAGGGTAAGATTGCCGGCACCCCCACCGTGGAGGCGTGGGCCCGATGGGCGACCGCGAAGGCATCCATGACGAAGCAATCGGCCGGCGCGGCCAAATCCCGCGCAAAACCCGGGTCGTTGGCCTCTTCGCCTGGAGAAAACCGCAGGTTCTCGAGCAATATAACGTCACCGGGTCGGGAGCCGGAAACCGCCTCCTCGACGCTTGGGCCCGTGCTTTCTTGGAGGCACAACACGGGGGTTCCCAGGAGGGACTCCAGCCGGGAGCCAACCGGGGCCAGCCGTAGGCTTTCCACCACCTGACCGGCGGGGCGGCCCAGGTGGGAGCACAAAATGACGCGGCAGTCCCGCTCCCGGAGGTACTGAATTGTCGGCAGCGTTGCCCGGAGTCGCTGGTCGTAAGCGGCTATGGCCCCAATGCCCTGCTCAATTGGAAGGTTGAAGTCGACGCGCACCAGGACCGTTTTCCCCGCAGCGTCCAGGTCCGCCAAGGAGCGTTTCGGCATCAGGCGCCGCCTTCCAGGACCCATTCGGCTACACCGGCCAACTCTTCCATACCTTCCGGAGGTAGGTCTTCGGTTTTCAAATTGTCGATGGCCTGGTCCACCAGTTCCCTAGCCCGGTTTTCGGCGAATTTGCGGGACTGGGATTGGTCCAGAAGGTCCATCAGTTGCGAAAGGTCAGCAGGCTCCAAGACACGTTTCATGTAGATTTGGGTCAACTCCCGCTTGGCGGCGGTTGGGGAGGTCTCGAAGGCGTGTATAAGTGGGAGACCTTTTTTCTTATTCAAAACGTTGCTGGGAGTAGCCCCGTCGCCTTCCCGGCCCCACATTTCCGCAATGTCCACCGTAATCTGCCACGCCGTTCCCAAGCGTTTACCGAACTCTTTGGATGCCGCGCTCAGTTCCGGCGAGGCTCTGGCCGCAATCGCTCCCAACTCGGAGGCGCAGGCCGCGAGAGCGCCGGATTTGAGCTCCGCCATGCGAAAATAGTCGGCGCTGCTGACCAACGTTTGATCCCGGAAATCCAGGTCCATGTACTGGCCTTCGCACAGGGCAAGGCACGCCCGGTCGACGGTTTCCACCGCTCTCAGGACCCGGTCGGCAGGCGCCCCGCGCTGGGACATGCGCATTATAGTAATGCGCCCCAGGGCATGCAATCCATCCCCGGCGTTGATGGCCTGGGCCGGTCCCCATACCCACCATACGCTAGGACGGTCTTGGGATTCGGTCCTGGCTGACTGGACCTCCCCGTGGATCAGCGTGAAGTTCCGCACCATTTCAACCGCCGCGGCTGCGGGCAGCGCGGCGTCCATGTCGCCTGAAATGGCCTGGCATACGGCCAGCGGCAACACCGGCTGAAAGCGCAGCGGCAACTGGGTTTCAATACGTTGGCCCTGTTGGTCGATCCACCCCAGGTGGTAGCGGAGCATGTCGAAGAGGAAGCCCTGCCGGTCGGTGAAGACCTCCCTCAATTCGCGCTCCAAAGCCTGGCGGTAAAGGTCTTTTTTTGAGGTTGTCGCTATGGTTTACACTCCGTTACGGTCGAAGCGGGACCCAGCTATCAACGGCTGGCCTTGACAATAGCGGCGGCCCTACCCACGTCCCGGTCACAAGTATTGGCTTACCGGCAGCCCGCCAAGATCTCTTGGAAATCCACGGCGCCGGCCCGCAGTAGCTTGGGCTCGCCGCCGGTCAGATCCACCACCGTGGAGGAAATCCCGGCCGGCGCCGGTCCGATCTTGACTACGTAGTCCACCAAGCGACCCAATTCGGCTTCGAGCGTGGCGAAATCCGGGATGTCCGCATCCCCGCTCCGGTTGGCGCTGGTGCCGGTAATCGGCCGGCCCAAAAGCTGGGCCAATTCTTGGGGAACCGGATGGGCGGGCATGCGCACCGCCACCGTATCTCCCCCGGCGGTGACCAGGTCGTGAGTCTGGTGATGTTTTCTCAATACCAGAGTCAGGGCTCCCGGCCAAAACAAAAGCGCTAATCGTTGAGCCATCGGGGAGTCAGCCTGGGCCACCAGGTGCACTTGCTCCCACCCTGAAACGAGCACCGGCAGTGGCATGTGCTGGGGTCGGCCCTTGATCTGGAACACCTTTTCCAGCCCCGCCGGTGATAATAGATCGGCCCCCAAACCGAAAAGGGTATCCGTGGCAAAGGTCACCACACCTCCCACCCTGAGGTGGTCCACTGCTTCCGCTATGGGTCCAACTGCTCCGATGTCTACCTCGGACCAAGCCCAGCGCTAAAGTACCAGCCTTAAGGTATCGGTAACCGATGCATTACGTTGAGTATACCATGTTGGAGCGGCCCCAATGTTTGTCCGGGGCGGCGCTTTGAACCTGGTGTGCGTCAATCCTCGGGCGATTTCCAGGTATGGCGGCAGCCTTCACCCAATGGGCCGGGTTATGTATAATAACGGCGCGGAGCCGGAGTCCCCAAGCGCCGGAAGTTCCCGTGTCTTTGAGCTAATTTCAGCGCTTCGCAGGAGGCCCAAAAACGGCAATGCAGAGGTTACCCAGGGATAGTGGGGTCGCTGCCAGCGACGATTCGGGCGTGTCGGGCAACCTAGGTATCGCTGGAATCGCTCAAGGACCGGAAAGGGTGGGCTCCACGGTAGAGCCTGCACCCGAAGCCGCGGGGGCAACTCGCAGATCGGTTACGGAAGGGGTTGTCGTCGTCGACTTCGGTTCCCAGTACAGCCACCTGATAGCCCGCCGGATCCGGGAACTCAAGGTTTATTCAGAGATAGTGCCAGCCTCGGCCACCTGGGACGCGGTGGCCAAGCTGAACCCCAAGGGCGTCGTCCTTTCAGGCGGGCCCGCCAGCGTGTACGAACCCGGCGCTCCTCAGGTGCCCTCCTGGGTGTTGGAACGCGGCTTGCCGGTATTGGGGATCTGCTACGGTATGCAGGCCCTCGCCCACCAAATGGGGGGCAAGGTAACCCCGGGTCTAAAGCAGGAATATGGTTCGGCGACGCTTCACCAGAACCCGCCCACGGGTCCACTTTTCCAAGGCCTGCCACCATCGTTCCAAGTCTGGATGAGCCACGGCGACCGGGTCGATTTTCTTCCTCCGGATTCGACCACCCTGGCTTTTACCGAAAACTCGCCGGTGGCCGCCATGGGCGTCGGGGACCGCATATTCGGTCTTCAATTCCACCCCGAAGTCAATCACACCCCTTTGGGAACAGCGATTCTGGAGAATTTCCTGATTCGCATATGCCAATGCCAGGGGACCTGGACGCCTGGGAATTTTTTGAACGACGCGATAGCCCGGGTGCGTGAGCAGGTCGGTGACCGCAAAGTAATCTGCGCGCTGTCCGGCGGCGTAGACTCCACGGTAACCGCCGCATTACTGCATCAAGCCATCGGGGACCAACTGACCTGCATTTTCGTTAACAACGGACTGCTCCGCTTTGAAGAGGCCGAGCGGGTCCAGGCTACGTTCAAGCGGAACATGGGGTTGAACCTGGTCTACCAGGACGCCTCTGATAGGTTCCTGACCCGCCTGAAAGGCGTCACCGACCCGGAAACCAAGCGCAAGGTTATCGGCGAGGAGTTTATCCGCGTCTTTGAGGAGTGTGCCTCGCGATTGGGTCAAACCGACTTTTTGGCCCAGGGCACCCTGTACCCGGACGTAATCGAAAGCGAAAGCCCCTACAACCGGGATTCCGCCAGAATCAAGACCCACCACAACGTGGGCGGGCTGCCGGAACACATGGACCTGACCCTGGTGGAACCCCTTCGATACCTGTTCAAGGATGAAGTCAGGGAGGTTGGCTTGGAGTTGAGCCTGCCTCACGAGATGGTTTTCCGCCAGCCCTTCCCCGGTCCCGGATTGGCCATCAGGGTAATCGGAGAGGTTACCAGGGAAAAGCTGGACCTGTTGCGGGCCTGCGACTGGGTTGTAATCGACGAGGTCAAGGATGCCAATCTTTACGACCAGGTTTGGCAGAGTTTCGCGGTGTTGAGCGACACCCGCACCGTAGGGGTGATGGGGGACTACCGGACCTACGGTTACGTGTGCGCCATACGGGCCGTGAACAGTGAAGACGCAATGACCGCCGATTGGGTTCGGATGCCCTATGAGGTATTGGCCCGCATATCCAACCGTATCGTGAACGAGGTCCCCGGAGTGAACCGGGTGGTCTACGACATTACCAGCAAGCCCCCGGGCACCATTGAGTGGGAGTAAGGGTTCTTCCCTGGAAATCGCGCTCCCTTTGCGCCGCATCATGTCTTTGCCCGAAACTCTATCCAGCATTCTTCCCGCAGGCCGGTTCCTCTTTAATGCATAACCGGCCAAATAGCGCTCTGCCGTGAAAGTGCTGATTGTCGGCTCTGGAGCCCGGGAGCACGCCCTGGCTTGGCGCATCAACCAGAGCCCCCGGTTGACAAGGCTTTGGGTTGCCGGCGGAAACGCCGGGACCGGGCGCATGGCGTCCAACCTGGACGTAAATCCCGAAGACGTAGACGCAGTAGTCTCCACCGCCCGGTCGCTGTCCATCGACTTGGTAGTCGTAGGGCCGGAAATCCCCCTCGCCCTGGGGCTGGTTGACCGCCTGAGCCGGCAGGGAATACCGGCTTTTGGCCCAACCAAGGCCGCCGCCCAGATCGAGGCAAGTAAAACTTTTGCCCTGGATCTTATGCGAGACACCGGGGTGCCGTGCCCGGAGTTCCACGTATTCAACGATGAGGCGGCAGCTTTATCCTTCCTGGAAAAGCGCCAACAGCCGTGGGTGGTCAAGGCCGACGGATTGGCTGCAGGAAAGGGTGTCAGTCTTTGCAGCTCCCCCGAAGACGCAGCGGCGGCGGTCCGCGACTGCATGACCGGCGAACTGTTCGGCTCCGCGGGTAAAACCGTGGTGATCGAGGAACTGCTGACTGGTCCCGAAGTCAGCGTTTTCGCGTTCACCGACGGGGATTCCGTGTCGACCCAGGTTGCGGCCTGCGACCACAAAAGGTTGAACGACGGCGATCAGGGCCCCAACACGGGCGGTATGGGAGCCTTTACGCCGCCGAATTTCTGGAGCGCGGACCTGTCTCAGCAAATTGAACAAACCATAATGGTCCCCGTAATCCGGGCCATGGCCCAAAGGGGAACACCTTATCAGGGTATTCTGTACGCCGGGGTTATGTTAACTTTGGACGGGCCCAAAGTGCTGGAATTCAATTGCCGCTTGGGCGACCCCGAGGCACAGGTGATACTTCCTACTCTGGTCACTGACCCTCTGGACGTTTTTATGGCGTGCTCCCAGGGTAACCTTGCAAGCGTCCCGGTGCGGTGGAGCGATCAATGCCACGCGGGTGTGGTGATGGCTTCCGGCGGTTATCCCGGCAGCTACGATACGGGTTTTGAGGTTTCGGGCCTTGATCTGGAATCGCCGGACACCCTGGTGTTTCACGCAGGCACCCGGCTCGGCGCCGGTCACGGGGAAGAGCGCGTGGTAACCTCAGGCGGAAGAGTGGTTACCGTGGTGGGCCGGGGTGATTCCTTGGCACAAGCACGGGTCAGGGCCTATGATAGATTGAGCGGAATACATTTCCAGGGAGCCTACTATCGCCGGGACATAAGCGACCTGGAGGCTGGGGAGAGGGCATGGGCGCCGGGTCGGCCAACTCCAGCTGGCTGAATATCATAGAGGAATACCAGCGGACCCGGGATGACGGCCGCCTGGCCAAACACCGGGAACGCCGGTGGTCCCGGTCCGATGAGTTCTCTGAATGGCTGAAACAGGAAAATCTTGCGAATCTTTCCATGGACCAGGCTCTGACCCTGCACCGGGCTGCCGGAGGAGGACGGGCCGGCGAGTTCAAGACCAACCCCATAGAAGAAATCCGTGAAACGTTGGACTTTCTGCTCTACGACACGGTCAAGCTGGAAGGGCGGTTCGAGGAATGCGCCGCCGTTGGGGGAGGGTTCAAACTGGAAGGGGCGGGGAAGGAGTTCGTTTCATATCTCCTGTGTTTGCAACAACCCGGCCTTCTCGCCGTGTGGAATTCTCACGCGGAGGGAACGCTGCGCCGGGTAGGAGCAATCAGTAAGGGAATGAAAACAGGTCCTTTGGGCATTCGCTACTTGGATATGCTGGAAGGACTCGCCCAAGCCCGTTACCATTTGGGACTCCCGGATTTCAGAGCGTTGGATGAACTGTGTTTCGCCGTGGCGTCCCGGAGAAGCAAGCCAGGGCGGGCCGCTGAGAGCACCAGTCCTACCTGAACCCCAGTTGGGTTGCGGGCCGACGCCACGATATTCTTAATTACCATGGCGGCCCGCCGGCTGCCACCCTGGAGGACACGATGGCTTGGCGAGAAATTCTGGTGCAACTGCGGGGGGAGTTGGCTGATGTTCGAGCCCAACGCCAACGGCAGTATGAAGCCGATCAAGTCGAGATTCAACGCCAAAGGGACCAGTTGTCCCGGATGGCTCGGGATCTGGGGATTGTGGACCTTATCAAAGAGATGAACGACGTCTTGCTGGAAGGCCGCGGCGAATTGGAACACATCGTGTCCTGGGAACCAATTCCCGACCAAAACATTGCCGATGACCCGGAGTCGATGCTCGAAGAGGAAGTTGAGGTGGAGGCCGACGTAATATCCGACATCTTGACCTGGGAAGAGGGCGGGGAGTTGGAATTGGCTGTTGACCTTGGAATAAGCGACGATGGCATCTATCTGCAGGTCAACGGCGTGGATATTCGTACCGAACGGGAAGCTCTGGAACAAGCATTGATTGAAGGTTTCAGGGACGAGTTGAACCTGTGAGCTTGAGAATACCGTCGCCGCAAATAAGGAGGGTCCTGCTTTGCCGTTAGTGGGTGTTGTCATGGGCAGCGCTTCCGATGAACCCGTAGTCCAGGAAACCGTGAATGTGCTGGAGCAGCTTGGCATCGACTATGAAGTCCGCGTGATGTCCGCGCACCGGACCCCACAGAAGGTCCAGGAATACGCCCAGCAGGCCAGGGAACGGGGCATCGAGGTCTTGATTTCGGCGGCCGGCGGGTCCGCCGCGTTGGGTGGGGTTCTGGCTTCGTGGACCACGCTGCCGGTTATCGGTGTGCCGCTTGCCTCCAGCGAGCTGAAGGGGATGGACGCGTTGCTGGCCACGGCCCAGATGCCGCCCGGCATTCCGGTGGCCTGCATGGCCGTTGGAGCCTGGGGGGCGCGTAACGCCGCGTTTTTCGCGGCGCAAATCCTGGGGTTGAAGCACGAACCCATCGAAAAGGCCTACGATGAGTACCGGCGACAGCTTCAGAACCCCTAGCCCGGAATGGCCGCGAGGCCGTCTGTCACCGGCAGTCCTCTCCGACTTTGACGACACCGCCGCGGAACAGAATGTGGCCGAGTTGCTGTTGGAGCGGTTTGGCCATCAAAGCTGGCGGGACGTGCGGAACCGCTTTCGGGAAGGGCAGTTGACGCTGAAGGAGTATCAGGAAATCACCTTCAGCAACATCAGCGCAGACCGGGCCGCCATGCGGGACTACGTGATGGAGAAGGCAAATTTCCGCCCCTACTTCCAGGAGCTTTGCGGATTTTGCCAGGAGCAAGATATTCCGCTCGCCATTGTCAGCCAGGGGTTGGACTTCTATATCGAAGCCCTTTTGGACAAAGAAAGGTTGTCCCATGTCCCGGTTTACGCCGTGAACACCGTGTTCTCTGCGGAGGGACTCACCTACTTCTACAATTTCCCCTATCCGGGGCGTGAGGACCTCGGCAACTCCAAGGGCGTGCTGGTTGACCGGTTTCGGAATCAGGGCAAATATGTGTTCTACGCCGGAGACGGCGCTTCAGACCTGGAAGCGGCGGAAAGGGCTGACGTGGTCTTTGCCCACCGCACCTTGGCCCGACAGTGCCGGGATAGGCGAATCCCCTTTCAGGATTTTGACGATTTCCAGGGTATGCTCCGGGCCGTGGAGTGTTACTCCGGCAAAGCCCATTCCCATTAGACTATGTTATTGCGCCCCGTTCTTATCTCCACGATAACTTTGCATTGGCGCCATCTTCCGTTGTGTGCAAGGGGCAGGAAGCCGTCCCGGAGGGACCTGAGTGATTGAACGATATTCCCGGCCGGCCATGAAACAGGTCTGGTCCGACGAAAACAAGTACCGCAAATGGCTGGACGTAGAGTTGGCGGCATGCGAGGCCTGGACGGAAGACGGCGTGATTCCATCCGATGACATGGCCCTGCTGCGTAGCTCTCAGTACAACCACCAACGTATGATGGAGATCTTCGAGACCACCCGCCACGACGTCACCGCCTTCCTTAGCTCGGTTACCGAACAATTGGGTGCGGAGGGCCGTTGGCTACACTTGGGTCTAACTTCCTCGGATATGCTGGACACCGCGCTGGCGTTGCAGTTGGGAGAGGCCGGCGAACTGCTTCTTCAGGACCTGGACCAGGCCCTGGAAGCCCTGAGTGGCCAGGCGTTAGCCCACAAAGACACTTTGATGATGGGAAGGACCCATGGAGTCCACGCCGAGCCGACCACATTTGGGCTGAAATTGGCCCTGTGGTGGGACGAGATGCGGCGCCAGCGCGCCAGGCTGGTGGAAGCATTGGAGAGCGTTCGCGTGGGTAAGATTTCCGGAGCGGTCGGGACCCATGCCACCGTTCCTCCCTGGGTGGAGGAGCGGGTCTGCCAGCAACTCAACCTCGCGGTAGCCCCGGTTTCCAACCAGGTGGTGCAGCGGGACCGCCACGCCCACCTGGTTTTGATTATGGCCCTTATTGCCGCTTCCCTGGAAAAATTCGCAACGGAGATACGGGGCCTGCAACGCACTGAAATCCACGAGGTGGAGGAGCCGTTCGGCCAGGGGCAGACCGGCTCATCGTCGATGCCTCACAAGCGCAACCCGGAGCTTTCCGAACGCATCTGCGGGCTGGCCCGGCTAATCCGAGGTCATAGCGTCACCGCTTTGGAAAACGTTGCCCTCTGGGGAGAGCGTGACATCAGCCATTCCTCGGCCGAGCGCATCATCCTCCCGGACGCCTGCCTGGCATTGGACTACATCCTGAGCATATTCACCCGGATCGTGAAAGACCTCAGGGTTTTCCCGGAACGGATGTGGGCCAATATCGAGAGCAGCCGCGGCCTGGTGTTCAGCCAGCGGGCGCTTCTGGCGCTGGTGGAAAAAGGAATGTCCCGAGAGGACGCCTACAAGGTGGTGCAGCGCAACGCCGCTGCCAGCTGGGACCAGGGAGATGACTTTCCCGGATTGATCAAGGCTGACCCGGACGCCGCGGCCTGCCTGTCGGCACAGGAATTGGACGACATTTTCGACTATGGCTATTACGTTCAACACGTGGACTATACTTTCCAACGAGTCGGCCTGCTCCCGGCTTCGTCTCCCACCGCAAAGACCGCCGACCTGGCCGGGTCGACGGCGGTCAGCGCTGACTAATGCCGATGCTCCGGCTACCCAACTCGCCGGCTAACCAAATCGTATCCAAATGAATGGAAGTGGATGAAGGAGTTTGTGATGCTGATTGAGACCCAGCTTCCGAATCTTTTGCACCGTGGAAAAGTCAGGGATACTTACAAGTTGGGCGAAGGCCTACTGTTGATGATATCCACCGACCGGATCTCCGCTTTCGACCTGGTGCTTCCTTCTGCCATACCGAATAAGGGGTTGGTTCTCAATCGCCTCTCCGCCTTCTGGTTCGAGCAAACCAAACACCTGGTCCCCAACCACCTGGTTGCCTTGGCCGACGCCTGGGAAGGCGACGCCGAAGGCATGGAACTCATCGGCGCCCTACCCCCCGGAGGGGCGCGGCAGGCCATGGTGGTGAGGCAGGCCGAGCGGATCGATATGGAGTGCATCGTGCGAGGCTATATCACGGGTTCGGCCTGGTCCGAATACCGCCGGGAAGGGACTGTTTCGGGCAAGCCAATGCCAACGGGCCTTTTGGAAGGAGACTCTTTCCCCGAACCGTTGTTCACGCCAACCACCAAGGCTGAAGAAGGCCACGACATGAACATGTCGGACCAGGAAATGTTGGACATGGTGGGAGCCGACCTGGCCGGCCAACTGGAACAGGTCAGCAAAAGCGTCTACGCGTTCGCCCGGGATTTTGCCCTGGGGCGCGGCATAATCCTGGCGGACACCAAGATGGAGTTTGGCATGGTTGACGGCCAACTCTTTCTCATCGATGAATTGCTCACCCCTGACTCCAGCAGATTTTGGGACTGCAAAGGATACCAGCCCGGCCAGTCTCAGCCGAGCTTCGATAAGCAGTTCGTCCGCGATTGGCTTACATCCCAAGGATGGAACCAAGAGCCGCCAATACCAAATCTTCCCGACGACATCGTCTCCGCCACGTCGCAGAGATACTTGGAAGCCTTCCGATTGCTAACCGGTGAGGTCCTGGCCTGACCGGATTCGGAGTCTGATACAGCTTGGGGGAAGACCTCCCGGGCCTTCCAAACCAAAAGAACTTCCGGACCAAACCTTAAATCTGGAGGAATAATCTTTGCCAGAGTCTAGAAACCGGCGCCGGCGGGGCCGTCGCGTCGGGCCCGGATCCCGGAATTCCGGAGATTTAGCCATAGCGAGGCCCAGGGCCAGAAGGACCAACTACTGGTATCTGGCGGCCTCGGTTATCATCGCGGTTCTGGTCATCGCCGGGTTCGCCGTGGGTAGCATCAACTTCGGAGGCCCCGACTCCCTGTCCCAAACCGGAGACCGGACTGAATACGAAGAGGGGATCGGCGTGTTCCAACCCGAAGTCGGCAAGGAACACGTTCCGGTCGGTCAACCGGTGGTTTACACGTCCTTCCCACCCACTTCCGGTGACCATTGGCCTCCCGGGGAGGAGGCTCGTTGCGGATTTTATGAACAGGGTTTGCCAGATGAAAGGGTGGTCCATAACATTGAACACGGGGCCATAGTCATTAGCTATAACCTGACTGATAACGACGCGATCGAAGAGCTAAAGGAAGCGTTCGATGATATCGGACTGGCCCAGCTTTGGGGTGTGGCCCGATATTATGACAAAATGCCCGTTGGCCAGGTGGCAGTGGCCGCTTGGCAAGTGTTGGACACCATGGACGGCGTAGACTCGGACCGGATCAAACGATTTTTCGAAGCCTACGCCGGGAACCTGGGGCCGGAAAAGATCCCATGCCGCGGCGCTGGCATGCAGTAGGGACGTAAACCCGAAACCTGTCCCACGGCCATTAGAAGTCTATGCCGGAAACACGGTGTCTCAATAGCCCCAAATGCCAATTCCTGGAGGTCAATTGTACCTGGCCAAGGTTTACGTCACGCTAAAGCCCACAGTTAACGACCCACAGGGCCTCACGGTTTTGGGGGCGTTGCGGAACTTGGGATTGAACTCGGTGGCCGACGTTCGAGTGGGCAAATACCTGGAGGTCAGAGTTGATGAGGAAGACCAGGCGGTAGCAACCGGCCTGGTGGACCGGATGTGCCGCGACCTGCTGGCAAACCCGGTCATTGAGGAATACCGGTTCGACCTGGAACAGTTCACGCCAACGACCCGGCCATAGCCAGCCAGCGCCATTGCGACCCACAACTTCGATACTGCGGGCCTGAGATTTCCAAGGTTCCGGCCTGGCCCCGAATCCGACGCGTAGAAACCGGAGTGACAACTGGAGACGCCGCGGTTACGATGGGAAAGCCGTCAGGGAGGCCGGGCGCAATGGCATCTCCGTTATGTCAATGTTATGTCATTGACGCCCTACCACAAGACACCGGCCCGGAAATCCTGACTCAATAACCAGCAAGAGGTGTTCAGTATGAGCAGCGACGTTCACGCCACCTATGTCTACGCTAGCGCCGAAAACTCGGGCATCTACCGCCTTTCTCCCGGCAGCACCGAGTGGGAGGAGTTGACCCAGGGTCTTCCCGACAATCCAATCGTTCCCGGGTTGGCGGTCCATCCGGAGAATCCCGAGGTGGTCTACGCCGGCACACAGGATGGACCCTATCGCAGCGTCGACCGGGGCAACCATTGGGAACGGTTGGATTACCCCAGGACCGGAGCGCCCGTCTGGACCTTCGCTTTCCGCCCCGGCGATCCCAACGTCATGTACCTGGGGACCGCGCCCGGAGAAATTCACCGCAGCCTGAATGGTGGAGATTCCTGGCAGAAAATGAACGCCACCATGGGCTCCAACGAGTGCTCCATGTCCTTCCCCACACGGGTGATTGCCATGACCGTGGACCCAAGCGACCCCAACGACGTCTACGCCGCCCTGGAGGTCGCGGGGGTCATCCGCAGTTCCGACGGCGGGGAAACCTGGGAGGAAATCACCGGGTCCCTGGCGCCCCACGAGGGAACGTTGGACCTCCACGGCATCCAGTGCACCGCCGCATCTCCACACACCGTGTACATCACCACCAGGGTAGGTCCATTCATCGGCCGGAACCGGGGGGAAGAGTGGACCCACGTGGACCTGGGCCTGTTTTCCGAAATCACCTACACCCGCGACCTGACGGTTGCGCCCCAAGACCCCAGTGTACTTTATGTCTCGTTGGGCGCTGCCGCCCGCAGCGAACGGGGCGCTTTGTACCGCAGCCGGGACCTGTTCCGCACCTTCGAGCGCGTGGACAGCGGCTCGGATGCTCCTTCTACGATGATGGCGGTTGCGGAGGACCCGCACGCCCCCGGGCACATATTCTGCCTCACCCGGCATGGCCAGGTGTACGGCACGTTGGACAACGGCGCGACCTGGTCCAACTACCAGATGCCGGAAAAAGCGCAGGAAGTCAGAGGGTTGGCCGTAGGCTAGGCGATCCCGCAATATCGAAGCCAAACGAAGGGACCAGGATAAGTCGGGGCACCCATGCAACCGGCATGCGCAATGACGCTACGAGCCTGCGTTCCAACCCGGAACGTCGGCTCGTATAACTTCTGCTGACAAGGCAAACGCATTCTAATCCGACGGGCGAATCGAGCATCCAAAACCAAGCTTGATCGCCCTTTTTCTAATCGGGCCCCCTCCGGTCATTATTTTGAAAACAAGGCACTTTCATCCTCACGAGTGGCTTTGACACAGCCCCCCACCCGTCATTCTCGCCGCAGCGGGAATCCAGAGCCCTTATAGTGCGCCGACACGCTTATGGCAACTGGGAAGCGCCAAGTGTGGCCAAGCCGAACCCATGCCATCCCCCTTGCCGAATGACCATGCCCTGTACACCTGAGCCTGCTTAAAAAACAAAATGGGCTCTGGATTCCCGCTACGGCGAAGAATGACGGGACTTGGGGTCCGGCGAACAGCGCAGCACTAAGGCCTTGATCTAACCCGCTGCTGAGGAAGGGGTTGGCTTCGCTATTCGTTCCGGACACCGGAGCCGGTTTTTCAACTTCTGGGTTGTTCCGGTCCCTGCAGGTGGGGGAACATCGCTAGAGGGGTGGCGGCAAGCAGTCCGGCGTCCACCGGCAGGGTCACGCCGGAGATCCAACGGGATTCCTCCGATGCTAGGAACGCCGCCGCCCAGGCAACATCCCAGGGCGTCCCTTCGGTGCCCAGGGGCCCCGCCCGGCGTCTCAGGTCCAGCATTTCCTGGCTGGAATGTCGTGCCACCATGGGGCTGTGAATATGTCCCGGAGCTATACAGTTCACCCGCACGTTGTCACGGCCGTAGTGGACCGCCATGGAGTTGCTCAGCGCGATGATCCCGCCTTTGGAAGCGGCGTAGGGATGGCTGGCGCTGCCACTGCCGGCCCGCAGGCCCACAATGGAGGACAGGGTTTATGATCGAACCGCCCCCCTGCTTAACCATCGGGGGAATAGCATGCTTGCTGGTGAGCATCACACTCTTGAGGTTTACGTCGATTACGGTGTCCCAAAGGTCCTCATCCACCTCGGTAACCAGACCGGGTCCGCTGATACCCACGTTGTTGACCAGCACATTCAGCTTGCCGTAGGTTTCCACCGCTGCTTTCGCCATCGCCTCGCAGTCGGCGTTGCTGGTCACGTCACCTACAAACACGGCCGCGTCGCCACCCTCTTCCCGGATGGTCGCCAGCGTGATTTCGGCGTTTTTCGCTTCCCGGTCCATCAGCAGGACCTTGGCCCCCTGCCTGGCGAAGAGTATGGAAATAGCTTGGCCGATTCCGACAAAATCGCCGCTTCCCGTCGCGCCGGCGCCAGTGACCACCGCGACTTTGTCAGCCAACCTGCTACGTTGCTCATTCATTTCTAACCTCTCCACCTCCGGTTATTCCCGCCGCAACCAGAATCTCGTGTGGCCTTGCCCAGGCGGCGCAGGAAAACGCAAACAGCCTGTTTTCATGCCGATAATAGAGGGACATTATGACAACTGAACCAACCTGCAGCCTGCTCCCGAGGTTACCGATCGCCTCGGCTGATTTCTCAGGCCCTCAAATGACTCGCGATGAAACGGCACCAGTGATCTACTGCCTCGGGGGTTGACCTGGAGTGAGGCCCCGGATAGGAAATGAGCCTTTTGTCTTCCGAGCCGATCAGGTCGAACAGGTCGCACTGGGTCTCTTTCAGATAAAGCTGGTCGTCCCACTGCATGTGAAACAAGACCGGAATCTTGATTAGTGGCGCGTCCCTGGTGAACCGCGGACCGGCGCTGGCCCTGGCCAGTGCTTCATCATTGCTTTGCAGTCCATTCTTGCCCAACACGGAACATCGCAGCCTTTCGCCGGCCGCGGCAGTGTAAGGGAGGCCGAAACGGGCTCCCATCGAAAATCCGATATAGGCCACCTGGTTGCCGTCAATTTGTTCCAACCGGCTTAGCTGTTCCTGGGTAGCCGTCCAATCAGCCACCATCCCATCGATTACGTTATCCACGCCGCCATCGGCCATCGCCACCGCGTAATCCCCCGGCACCTCCCTACCGCCATGGACCGGCCCGTCAATCGCAGCAAAGGCAAATTGATAGGCGCCCGCGAATCTATGCGCCAGCATCAGGGCCTCGGATACCCTTTTGTGGCTGCTGCCCTGGTGACCGAACAACACCAGCGGCAGGGGCTTTTCCACCTGGTCAGGGGTCCAAAGGATTCCAGGCACCGGTTTCTTGCCGCCGGTGATAACAAACTCCCGTTCGGTTATCAGGGCTTCGGTTGAGCCCTCGTCTATCCACTCAAATGCATAATCGGCCAAACCTTCACCTGCCTGTCATCAAAAAACTTATGCGTGCCGCAACGAGGCGATCTGTCTCGCCTTCTAATCTCACCCAAGCTGCCCGCCTCGGTGGCCTTAACCCGCAAACATCGTTGCTGGACCGTCATGAACTGCCGGGGTCCCACAGCCTAACTATACCAGCATGACGCCGGGAAAAGGCATTCGAAGGCAAGGTCTGCCCTGCCCTGCTTGGCGGCGCGGCCCTTTCCATGAATCCCGGGAATCACGTAGTGCGTGCCCCCAGGAGCGGCAAGAGTGTTATGTAAAGCCGGGACTTCAAAACCGGGGTTAGGCCGCAGCCGGGCCAAGAGCCAATTCAAACGTGTATTAACGAATCGTGGTCTTCCGACGCTAGCCGGTTGGTGTGAGGCGGGCGACAACGTCAGGGCCTGATTGAAGGATCATGCTCTGCTTGGTTGGCGGCTTCAGCTAGCGGCCTGAGCTACTACCAAGACTTCAGAACCGGGAGTACTTCTTGAGCGAAGAGCTTCAGGCCTCGCTCCGCAACATCGAAAGGCGTGCCACCGAAGCGGAAGGCCACATTCAACTCGAAGTCGCCGAGCAGGGCCCGCCGTTCCTCAAGCCCCCTTAAAATCTTGTCCGGCGTGCCCCAACTGGTCGCCTTCATAAAACCTTCGACTGCCCCTTCGAGGCCGGCGGAACGCGCAATTTCAGCCTTTTGTTGATAAGCGTTGTAGCCCTTCACCGACTTGAAGTGATCGCCCAGGAACTCGTAGTGATGAAAGTTGCTCTCGACAAACTTGCCCTGATATTGGCGCGCTTCTTCTTCGCACTGGCCCATATCGGTGCCGCAAACGACGAACTCGGTGAGCATCAGGGCGGGTGGTTCCGTTCCGTGGAATTCCCGGTGCAAGGCCCGGCCCCGCTCGATCCCCGGCATACGCATTTCCCAGGGGCGATCGGCGAACATTATGATATGTGCGCCAAGCGTGGCTGCGGACAGAACCGATTCGTCGCTGGCCGCGACGGCGTAGATGCGGCCGTCGAAGGAATGCCTCGGCCGGGGCCGGAGTTCCGTGCGGGGCTGCTGGTAGTAAGTGCCGTTTCCTTCGATAAAGCCCGTCCTGAGGGCATCCACAATCATTGGCGCCGCTTCGTCGAAGCGGTCTCGCGATTCATCCATGCTGATGCCGAAGGCTTCAAATTCGCGCCGCGCCAGACCTCGTCCGAACCCCAGCCGGAGCCGGCCATTGCTCAACATGTCAAGAACCGCAGCGTTCTCAGCCACCCGTATCGGCTCATGCCAGGGAAGAATCACCGCGGCGGTCCCCACGTCGATGTTCGGGTGCTTCGCTGCAACGTGGGTCATTAATTGGATATTGTCCGGCACGAAGGAATAATCGTTGAAATGATGCTCTGCGGACCAGAGGCAATCGAACCCCTCGTCGGCCGCGATTTCAGCAAGGCGCAGCTCCTCCTCCCACATCTGGCTGTCCGAGCCTTCTTCCCAGCCGTAACTTGAGAAGATCATCATCATTCCGACATCCATCTAATCACTCCTTCCGATTCATTTAGGTTACCTGCCCGACCAGGACAGTGGGAGCTAAAAGCTCGGCTTGGTGGCAAAGGGGGTCAATTGAAGCTCGTGAGTCCAGCAGGACTTGTCCTGAGTGTGGAGATAATAGAAGGCCTCGGCGCTCTTGACGGGATTTATCAGCAATTCAGGCTGCTGCTGGGCACGCGGTAGGGCTCGGGTGCCTGGAGAATCGATTGTCCCGTCGATCACCACGTTGGCCACGTGCACGCCGTACTCGGAATATTCCTCCGTCAACGCCTGCGCCAGCGTCCGCATCATCACCCGCGGGTAGTACAGCGACTGCCCGGTGTACCGCTTTTTCCCCCGTAACCCGAACGAGTTATTGGAAAAGAGAATAGATCCTTCTCCTCGCTCGCGCATGCCGGGCAACACCTCCTTGGCGACCAGGAAGGGTCCGCTGCTGGCGATGTGCTGTGCGGTCTCGAATATTTCAAAGGGGATGTGTTCCAGAAGTTCCTTTTCCGGCGGAAGGTCGCGTCCCTCCAGATAGCCCGCGTTATAGACCAGTACGTTTGGGTCGCCGGCCTGGTCCCGGATACCGGCGAACGCTGTCGATATGGACTCGCGAGAAGCGAGGTCCAGCTCGACGATCATGCTTTCCCCGCCCTGTTCCATTATCGCTTCCTCCAACGGTGCGGCGTTGGCGGCAGTGCGGGTGGTCAACACCGTCAGGAAGCCCTCTTTTGCAAACTTTAGGGAGATGGCTACCCCTACCCCCCAGCGCACCCCGACGGGCAGGTCGCTGTCATCGACCGCCCTGCCGTGGGCCAAATGGGTGTTGCGCCCGTCTGACTGCCACTTGGATGTCGCCCCCAACACGACGGCGACTGGTTTCCGGGTTGAATTCATGTAGGATTCCCTTTCTAGAAGTATCGACTGCCCGCCGTAACCGCAAGTTGGGCCCGCCGGCGGCAATCATCCCATCCACGGGGCATCGCCCCCGGGAAGGAGGCGCATGCGTACCACGCGTTCCGGATAGTATAGCAACTTTCCCGTGTACCGTGTCTCCCGCCCAGGACGCCGCTCGACGGACATCCCCAGCTACAGCTTGGAGTCGGACGGTCATGCACTAGACCGGATATGATGTTGCGGTAGGTCAGCTATTCCTCAAGTTGCGTCGTGGTGATTTCGGAGACGTCCGCACGCTGTCCTCCGGTGAGGGAGAAACGAACCGGCCGGTCCCGGGCATCAGCCACCAGATGAGCCTTGGTGCTCGGTCCGCCGCGGGAGCGGCCCAGAGCCCCACTTTGCTCCCTCTTGCCACAGGCTGCCTGCTGATGGGGCCGCACTATTGTGGAATCAATCATCACGTATCTGTTGTTCGGGTCATCCAGCAACACTTGGAAGATCCTCTCCCAGATTCCAGACCTGGCCCAGCGGGTGAAACGTCTGTGGACGCTTTTCCAGTGGCCGTACTCCGGGGGCAGGTCTTTCCACCGGGCGCCGCTGCGCAACACCCATGGTACGCTGTTGACGAAGGTCCGGTTTTCCTTGGCCGTAACGCCGACCCAGCCGGGATGCCCCGGTAAGAAACTTTCCACCCGGTGCCACTGAGCGGCGCTCAACTCATAACGCTCCACGTAGATCCCTCCACCGCACTGCACTTGCTCAGTTACACCCTAACGCCTCGCCGCAGTTCCTCCCCAACTACTTCAATCAGATTTCGCCAAATTGTCGTCCAGCCCTAGCCAGTTAGCGAGGACCTTTTCGCTGGACATGAACACACTAGTAGTCAGTCAACCGAGAAATCGCAGTATCCTTGGGACAGCGTAACCTCAGAGTGATTGTCGAACCGGTATTGCCGCGGCCGCAGAACCCTTTGATTCCAAACATGACTGGGTACTAGTATTACAACGTCAGTTCAGGGAGGGATGTGGGGTGATGCCCGCATGGCGGCGCGGCGCTTGGCATGGGAGCGTTTGGCCCGTTCGTTACTGTCCTGCGTATCCTCAAGCCACCGCAGCAACTCGGTTGGCCCGAACCGTTCCCGGGGCAGCATTTCCCGCACCACCCGGTAGACCTGCGGCCTCGTGATCCGGGGCATCTTTTTCCCCCCAAGCCTGTTGCAGGCTCAGCAGAAAAGCTCCGCCCAGCAGGCACAGGGCCACGTGGTGATGCCAGCCAGCCCAGGTGCGGGTCTCGTACTCGTCCAGGCCTACGTCGCTTTTCTCCGTCTCAAACTCCGTTTCTATACGCCAACGGGAGCCTCCCACGTATGCCAGGGTCTCCAACGGGGTATCCTCCGGAGCATTGGACAGGTAGTAGCGGGGTTCGCTGCCGTCCCGGTTCCGGCGGTAGACGGCCCAGTGGATTTCGCCGGGCTTGCGCCTGCTGGTCGGTCGCACCCTCTGGGCGCTGAAAAGGTAGCTGCGTGGCCCCTGGCTTCCCTCGGCCACCGTAATCTCACGCCAGGCCTCCTCCGGCAACTCGTCGCTGCGCTGCTCCATGGTCCGGCGCTGACCGTCTCGCAGCCTGGGTTTGCGGGGACGCCCGAATCCCTGATACTCCGCACTGGTCCAGGCAGGCTCCGGCGGCCACACCGTAAAGCCGGACGGAACGTCCAGCACGTACCACATCCCCAAGGCCGCCAGGCCCTCCCGGAAGGACGGCGACATCCCAAAGGCGTCGTCCGCCGCGACCCATCCAGCCTTCAGGTGGCCCCGCTCCTGTGCCCGCCCCACCATCTCCAAGGCCAACTCCGTCTTGGACCGGTAGCCCTGCCTATCCTCCGGCACACCCGCCGCCTCACACCGGTCTTTGTCCGAGGTCCAACTCTCGGGCAGATACAGCCCCTTGTCCACCAATGCCCGTCCCAACGGGCTGACATAGGCCAGGAACATCCCCGCCTGGCAGTTGGCCACCTTCCCCAGCCTCCCGCAGTACTGCCGGGCCACTCCCACCGACTTCCTCCCCTGCTTGGGAAAGTCGCTGCCGTCCAGCACCCACACCCCTTCCGGTTGCTCCAGCCGGGTTCCCAGGTACTCCTGCAGCCGTCCTATAATCACCTCATCGTCCCAGGGAGAATCGGTGAGAAACCGCTGCATCCCTCGGGCTGACCCCGGAACCGTCTCCGACAGGTTCTCAGCGTTGCGCCGCTCCCCAGACTGTACCAGCAGGGCCTGGAGATAATGACCGCTGTGCTCCCGCGTCTCCCGGCGGCCAAACAGCGGCGCGAAGTAAGCGTGAAAATCCCGAAATGACCCGTACACCTGCTCGAAAGCTGCCGCATCCACATCCCCACCTCACCTGCCTATTCCCTCTCCAGCTACACAGTTATCCTATCAAACTAACTGACGTTGTAATACTAGGTGGTCCAGTTTTACTCCGCCCCAGTGGCCAACACGCTTCCGTTATCCACACATACTCAACGGCATGGTGGAGTCAGGTCGGCATTGGGATACTCAAACGACTATACGTAGGCTCACAAGACGGTTGCTTTACCCCCGCCTCTGAAACAGGCCAACAGGAGCGATCCAAGAAACTACATTTGCTCCGGAAAACCTACTGCATTTCAAAAGTGTTGCTCTCAACATACAATCCGACGCATCAGGAGAGCCAGAAGGAACTATCGTCAAGGAAGTCCAGCGTCAAGGAAGTCTGGGCTTGCAACTGCCCCGATACCAACACATGCTACGCATGCCACCCATAGTAGTCCTGCTCCAAGCCAGCCAACGAGATGAGCGACCGAAGAAAGCTACCAGCCAAAGGCCCCGGAGGTGCCCTGAAGTCCTAGTTCAGTGTCATCATTGCCGGAATTTCGCCACACCAACCCAAAGGGAAAAGGAGCTAGATCCTACATGCCAGAATACGGAGTAACTCTCCTGTCAGGCGGACTCGACTCCACGACCGTAGCCACTTACGCGAAAGGCCATGTCGATTACATCTCGGCAATCACTTTCCACTATGGCCAAACTCATTCCAAGGAGGTCGACTGCGCGGCGCAGATCGCCAGTATCATGGGCATTGAGCACGAATTGCTAGACATCTCATTTCTCTCGAAAGTAGCCTGGTACTCTGCCCTGACCAACCCCGACCGGTTTCCTCTGCCAGCGGATCGTTCCGTGGAAGAGATCGGATACGGGGTTCCGATAACCTACGTTCCCATGCGCAACACCATATTTCTATCACTGGCCGCGGCCTACCTGGAAAGCCGGGTGCTGCACGCCATCGAGATGGAGGGTGTCGATGCCTCCAGTGTAACCGCCGCAGTGTACATGGCTCCGAACGCCCTCGACTACAGCGGATACCCCGACTGCCGTCCAGAGTTCTACGAGTCGATGAGGAAAGCACTGGATCTCGGCAGTAAGCTCTGGACAGAGTACGCAGTGTCAATCAACGTTGAGACACCGATCATCGACCTGTCAAAGGCGGAGATAGTAGCCCTCGGAATGAAGCTCGGAGCCCCGTTGGAATACACTTGGAGTTGCTATGAGGGCAGGGAGACTCCGTGCGGGTCGTGCGACAGTTGCATTCTGCGCGCCAAGGGGTTTGCGGAAGCCGGAGTACCAGATCCTTTGCTGGAACGCCTCGGCAGAGATTGATTCTCATGAGTGGTATTGGCCGGAAGGTTTGCGGCGGACGGAAACACCCGCAAGCCCACGCCAAAGCAGGGAGAGGCTGAAGGCAGCTTCGCCCTAGAAATCCGGACGGAAACCCCTTGTTGGGAAGAGGGATTTGGGCAGTGCGGCCGCCGCGAGCAAAATGAGGGCCCAAATTTGCCCGAGCCACGCGGCGCCGCAATTGGCGGCGGAGTTGCCCATGCCAGCGGCTAGGGCGCTGCCGGCGCTGGGGCCGTGGCCGGTTTCACCGGTCATGCCGGCTTTGGCGGCCACCAGGGTCAGGTTGGCCACCGTGGCGGCCAGGTACAACTGGAACCTGGTTTTGATGCGGCCGAAGTAGCGGGACTGGCGGATTCCCAGTTGGACCAGCCGTGCCAGCCGGTGCTCCACCACTACCCTCCGTTGCCGATACTCAGCAAAACCCTCGCTGTGCTGCAGGGCGCGGGCCTGCTGCAATAAAGCTTCCTGCGGGTGCAGCCGGACCGTCCGCCCCGTACCCGGTTTTGCCGCCAGGCACTGGGACCGCAGCGGGCATGCCCCACAGACCGCCGCGTCGAATCGGAAGGCCTCCAAACGGTAAGTTCGACCCATTTGGTCGGTGCGCCGCCCTGCCGGAACTATCGTCCGGGTAACCTGCCCCGCTGGACAGGTGCAGGAACCCGCATCCAGGTCAATCCGAAAGTCTTCCTTCGGAAAGTGAGACCGGTTGGGGCGGCCCGGCACCCTGGCAATCAGGGTGCGTCCCGCATCGGCGAAGGCCTGTCTGGTATCGCCGTCGCCGTAAGCGGCATCGCCCATGGCCTCCTCCGCTGGCACACCGGTGTTGGCTTCGCTTTGCTCCACCAGTTCCAGCGCCCCCAGGTTGTCCGGAGCGTTGCCGGGCAGTACCTCCACGGCGGTAATCAGCTGGGAGTCGGTGTCCACCACAATCGCCGCCTTGTGCCCGTCGAACCGCCGGCTGCTGCTCTTGTGGCCGTGGCGCATCTCCGGGTCGTGCACCGACATCATCCGGTCCCGGCTCACCCCATCCTTGAGACTCGCCCCGCCTTCGGTCCGCTCCACGTCCTGGAGCAGCAACTGCCCCAGCAGTTCCGCCGCGGTCACAATCCGCTGACGCTCAGCGCTGTCCTCGGGCAATTCCCCCTGCGCCTGACGCGATAATTCCAACAACCGATCTGCGTCAGCAACAATCCCGGCCAGCAGCGCTGCCCGCGCCTGCCGGTCGGACCAGTCGATGGCCGCTTCGCCCTTGACGCTGGAGCCCAGGTATCGATGGTATCCCTGACTCTTCGCCCATTGTCCGACGTTGATTCCCTTCAACTGTGCCAGCGCTCGCGCCAGTTTGACGATCCCGTCCGCCAACAGATTGTATGTATCCTTCACCGCGCCACGCCCCAGGATGTTGGTCGTGTCCAGCGCCAACCGCATCCCGCGCCCTTTCAGATACCCCGACTCCCGGGCCAGCCGCAGGCTGCCCTCGAACACCTCCCGCACCTTGTCGTGCAGGATCAGCTGAGCGCGAAACACCTGCAGCGTGCTCTTGGCGAAGGGCCGGTCCTCCACCTCAATCCCCAGGGCTACTTTCCAGCGTAGGTCAAAGTCGGCCCGGGCCTTGGCCTCGGCGTCGCTGACCTTGTCGTGGGACTGGAGCAGCAGCGCCGTCGCCAGCAGGCTGGGCGGCACGCTGTCCCGGCCGTTGTCGGGGCAGTAGAATTCGGCGAACTCGGCGTCTCGGAACAGCCGGCCCCGCAGCGAGGCCAACATGCCGTAGAAGGTGTCCCGCCCCACGTGATCCAGATACAGCCGGTCCGCTTCCCAAAGTCCCCTCTGGTCCGAACGCTCTCCCAACATTCTCCGCCCTCGCTACACTTGTTGACCCCAAGTATAGCCGCTTACCCGGCCACAGCCACTTTCCGGCCGGACTTCTAGTAGTCAGTCATCTCTGGAATAGTAATCTCCGTCAAGCGACACCCAGGACGCCCGTACCAAACTTCACCGCCTTTACCCTTTCGATTCCAAGGTTGACTGACTACTAATCGGCTGCGACACCATCTACCCCGACCTCAAGCTTCGCCACCCAACTCTCCGCTCGAACCCGTGGCGTAGTACTGGTGGGCCACTATTTCTCCGACCCTGTACCCCAACTTATCGCCGCCATTGACAGACGGCCGTTTGTCGGTAATTTTCCGCCCACGTGGCCCACTTTAACTCCGCCTTGTACACCCAGGAGCGGGGAAGCCCTGGCGGAGAAGCTGAGGGCGTTGGTGATGGCCAAGGTGGAGCACCCATTTCTGAGGTACAGCTGCTGTTAGGCTATGCCAAGCGCCTGCCCTCGCGAAAGCGGGGGTGCGCTACCGTGGCTTGGCGAAGAACACCCAGCGTCTGGCGTTGCTGCTGGGACTGGGGAACCTGGTGACAACCGAAGGTCATCTGTCGGGATAGCAGTGGCGCCGGCAGGCCCAGACCAGGCACCAAGGCCGTTCAACTCCAGTTGTGGCCTGGTCCTATTCCAGAGATACTAATGATGCCATAACCAGACGGAGTGCCCACACGCAGTTGTCATTGATAAGCATGCTTAAGGGGCTAAGGAATCTTGGCCGTTCTGGGGGATGACGTTGCGCTCAGAGGTTGGCCAGGAGATCAGAGATCTAATTCAAAAGAATGGGCGAATTACATTCGCTCGGTTCATGCAGGCTTGTCTGTACTCGCCCAGTGGAGGCTTTTATTCTGCCCGGGACAACAGGATCAGCACCCACTTCGGGACCTCTCCCACGAGTCACCCGGTCTTCGGCGCCTTGATCGCACGGCAACTGGAGCAGATGTGGCGCCTCCTCGGAGACCCTCCCGTTTTCCATGTGATCGAGGTCGGTTCCGGCGACGGCGCCTTGGCTCAATACATCGTGAATGCCTGCTGGCGTATGGCCCCCCGGTTCGCTCAGGTGCTTAACTATGTCGCTGCAGACTACGAGCCTGGATGGCTCCAATCACCTGACAACACCTTTGACTGGGCCAACGGGAGTGGGGATTGGATATCCCCAAGCAAGCAAAACGCGATCTTGGGAATCCAACGAGTTAAAACCGAGGGACTTCGGGCGTTCCGAAATGTTGTTGGTTGTATCCTGTGTAACGAGGTGATCGACAACTCTCCTGTCCACCGATTCGCCATCCAAGGTGGAAGAGTCAAGGAAATCTTCGTCACATCGGCGGGGGGAAATCTCACCGAAGTCCTGGACGAGCCATCCTCGCCTTGCATCGAAAAGAGGCTGACCAGCTTGGGCATATCCTTGACCGAAGGGTATCGAGGTGAGGTGAACTTGGCCATGGAGGACTGGACTGGCCAGCTTTCCAGAGCCCTAGACCGCGGGTTTATTCTCACTATCGACTATGGTCAACTGGCCACTGACCTCTACTCGCCGGAGAATGCCCAGGGTACGCTGGTTTGTTACAATCGACACGTCGTCAGCAGCGACCCGTACCAGCACATCGGGGAACAGGACATTACCTGCCAGGTGGACTTCACGTCCCTCATGCGGCTGGGTGATCGGCACGGTCTAGCCACCGTGGGCTACGCCCTGCAGAGCCAGTTCCTGACGAACCTGGGCTTCTCCTCGTTCCTCGATGCCCTCCAGACGCAAGGCCTATCTGCCGCCCGAACGGCACTGAGCGGTATGGCCATGATGACCCTCGTGGACTCGAACGAGTATGGCGACTACAAAGTGCTTGCCCAAGCTAAAGGGATCGGGTTGGGCATTGAGCTCCTGGGGTTTGAGGGCCAGGAAAGGTAACAGGCATATGATTCAGCTCACCCACACATACGGGGTCGTTCGCCCCTTAGGGAAAGCCTCCGGGAAGTAAAAGGGAAAGGGACAAGAATTCCTGGTGGCTTGTCCCTTCATTTGATTGCGACAGAGCCGAGGGCAATGAATCAGCTCCGCTAGGCTGAATTCTAGCTCGGATTCTTGCTGAACATGATGAAGCCGTTACTGTCGGGTGTATTGCAGCCCGCAAGGGCAGTCTCGGCCCGCACCGTCACCTGCCGTGGCCCCGCTGTCCCCCGAAGCTGCTGAATGCTATCAGCGTAGAGGACGGCTCGGTTGCGCCCAGTTCCGTTATTTCCGCCACTTGAAAGGAAGGGATGCGGACCTTCGACCCTGATGTCGTCGGCATAGAAGTCGTGGGCCTCTCCCAGCTTTACACCGTGCCACTGGAAGCCCTCCAGGAATTGCTGCGTGAACGTGAGGTAGCCGTCGTACGGGTTGAATATATCAACATCCTCAGGACCCAGCCCTGAACCCTCCCACATCTTCCGGGCCAGGCTGGCGACCGCCTCCTGATGCTCCTCCAGCGTTGCCATGGTGCTCCTGCCACCGCCATTGTTCTGGGCATGGTTAAGGACGTAGACCGGCTTTTGCCTCAGGTCCTTGGCGCGCTCAGCGGTGGTGAAGATGAAGGCCGCGCAGGTATTGACTGGTCTGTCACAATCATATATCACCAGCGGTTCCTCGATCACGCGCCCGGTCAAGTAGTCCTCAAGGGTGAGTTGATAGGGCTCGTGCAGAGCGTAATACCCCCAGGGAGTCATCAGGCCGTTTCTGCGCAAGTTCAAGCAGAGAGGGGCCAGCCCGTCGTGGGACTTGCCGTATTTTTTGCAGTACTGCAGGAAAATCACGAGATTGTTGAACATGGCGCCGCTCTGATAACCCCACGGAAGAGAAAAGGCGCTATTCCCGGGGGCCTCCTGATTGATATTCTGTGGATTGTTGTGCCCGTACCGGCCTTCCAGGTTAACCATCGGGTACCATACCAGGGCGGTCTCGCATAGACCGTCACCAACCGCCTGAGCGGCGAGGCCCATCATAGGGCCGATGTAGGGTGCATCGGAGTTGAGATACTTGACGTTCTTCAACCCCAACTCCCTCTGTACCCAATCCGCTGAAGCCTTGATCAGGCCGTCTTCGGTGTCGTAGGGCGGGTCAAAATAAGGGCGAGGCGCCCAGGTCTGCTCCGCACGGGTCTCCGGGCTGGTGATAAGCCCATCAATGTCGTCCAGCGACAGGCCCGCGTCTGCGATTGCCTTCAGGCATGCCTCCTTGCTCAAGCCGCCGCAGCTCCTGTCAAGGCTCACACCGTCCCAGCGCCGGTCCATATGGGACTGACCCCAACCTACAACGGCTACCTTGCCTCGGTGCTCCCAGATTCCCATACCTTCCCGATTTCTCATCCAACTCGTGTCACTAACCATCTCAGCTCCCTTATGCCCTCTCCGCTATTGACCGTGTCCTTAGGACCCAGGTGGGCTAGGTGAGCACCCGCCACTCGTGGACCAACTGGCCGGTACTCGTTTGTTCAAATATCAGTTCCACCGGGGCTCCAACGGGGACCTCGCCCGGCGGGGTACCCGGAAGGTTGGACAAGAAGTTGATGCCCGGGTCCTCGTCCAGGGTTATCACCGCAAAGTTGATGGGCTGCGCCGACCGAAACCCCCTGATGCGGGAGTCGCGTATCACCATGTACACGTCAATGTGTCCCTTGCCTTGCACCTCTTTCCACTCCAGATTGTCGGCCGAGCCACATTCATTGCACCGCTGGGTGGGCGGATAATGCAGCCTTTCGCAGGCGGTGCAGCTCTGCAAGACCAACCGCCGCTCGTTACAGGCGTCCCAGAAGGGCTTGGTCAGATCATTGGGAACCGGCGCAGGTCTCTCTAAGTCTGGAATTGTTGACATCGTTTTCCCCTCCTGTGGAATCTTGCACACCGCGCGTTGCCGTTACGGACACAATCTAGCGAGGATTATATGCAGAGTGCTTTTGCTGGTCAAAGATGTTTGTCGCTCATAGTTGGGTTCTCCTATGTCCCCACCAAAGCGCCGAGCCAACATCAAAGGTGGCGTTCTTCAGGTTCAGGTTAGGATAAGGACTTGGGAAAGAACAAGCATGCGGAAAGAGCGTCTAATCCTGGTTCGTCCTCCCGTTAATCCACGGCTCGGTATTCCCGGCATCCATCGAGACGAAATGGAACCCCGCTGTCAGGGCAAATTGGCGATCCAACTCCGTATCGCCAACATGATAGTACTCCTCAGCCGGAAAGCGAGACTTCAGGTCCAAGAGACCCTGCTTCGTTGAGACAAAACTCACCTCGATGCTGTGTCGGTCCCAAATGGCCTGCTGTACTGGAAGCGGACGGTCGGAAGAGCTACCGATAATGCAACCACTAGCCTGGGCCTTCCTGACCATGCTCATGGCAATGGGCCCAGGTGGGTCTCCTGCTTCTAGCGTTCCATCTATATCGAAACTGACTAATATTGCCAAGTTTGATCTCCCTTCGCAAATTGGATTCAGATGAGATTACCCAGGTATGGAGCGGCTTGACGCATGTTGGGCGTACTCGCCTACGGCTCCCCACCTACCGAGGGGTCCGCCCACTGGACAATTCCCCGCGTTCCCAATTCCTCGATCTCCTGGTCATCGTACCCGATTTCCCGAAGAAGGGGCTTGGTGTGCTGGCCTATTTGGATGGAGGTTCGGTAGAATCCCGGAGTCAGGGAAAATTCGACCAACCCGCCGTAACGGAGGTACTTTCCGACATACGGGTGCTCCACCTCAACGCTCAGAGCATTCGCCTTGGCGTGGGGATGGTCCGCATAAAACTCTCCTTCCAGAGCTTCGTCGGCACGGACGCAGCCGATGTCCGCCTTGATTAGCAACTCTTCCCATTCGGCAGCGGTGCGCCCGGCGAGGATTGCCGAGATTTCGGTAATCAAGGCTTCGTCATTGGCCTGTCGCGCCTCTCGAGTAGAGAAGCGGCGATCGGCCAGGAGTTCTCCCCGTTGCACAGTGCGGCAGAATGTTTCCCACTCGTCCTGGAACAGACAACCCAGGAACACCCACCCTTCCCGGCAGCGGTAGAGACGGTACAGGGCATGAAGGCCATGAAGCTCCTCGTCGGGCATGGCAATGGGAGGGCGGTTTACGTGGTCGTAATACTCATCGGCATTAGTCCAGGCATTGGCGTTGAGCATGGTGATGCGGACGGGCTGGCCTTGACCGGTGAGGTCCCGCGCCCGAAGCCCCAGGACGATGCCCGTGGCCACAGCCGGGGAGGTGTTTTGGTCCGGTCCCCAGTTGGATTTCATCAGCCAGCGGGTCGCCTCAACGGTCTCCTCAATATCCATGACCTGTTCCGGAGGCGGGGGCATGCCCCGGCCCATCTGCCGCATGGCGCCGCCCATGATAGCGCCGGGAATGGGATGGGCGCCCGGCCTGCGCGCGTGTACCCCGTTTTCGCCATAGGTCCCCATCCAGACATGGACCAGGCGGGGATTGATCTTCAGGCAGGTCTCCCAATCGACCTGGAGACGCTCCGCAACGCCGAGGCGAAAGTTGTGCGAGAGAACATCGGCCTTGGCGATGAGCTTATGGACGATCTCTTTGCCCTCAGGGGTCTGAAGGTCAACCTGAATGCCTTCCTTGCCAGCGTAGGTCCGCGGGTCGGCCACTGCCTGTGCAGTGGAACGCCGCCCCTCATCCAATCGCCCATCGGTGGCGTCGATCTTAATGACCCGCGCCCCAAGGTCTGCCAAAAGGGAGGCGCCGTAGGGCCCGGCCTGGATTGTCGCCAGGTCCAGGATGGTGACCCCTGACAGGGGGTGGGCCGGCACATTGGCGCCATTCTCCTCAGGCAAGCCACCGCTTACGGCCGCGGACTGCTGCCACAGGCGTCCCAGCACTTCGGCGTTGTGCTGTCCCACATCAGGGGCTGGTCCGCTTGGCTCTCCCGGGGTGTCCTTGAAATCCACGAGGGGGGCCAAGGTGCGCATGGGGCCCACGCGAGGATCATTGATCGTTACCACCGTACCGTTGGAGACCACCGCAGGATGATCCATGGCCTGGATGCTGTTACGATAGGGCTCGGCGGCGATGTTGCCGTCCTGGAGATAAATCTCCATCCATTCGCCGGCGGTCTTCGCCAACTGCTTCTTCAGTATCTCCCGGCGCAGGAGCTCCCGGTTCTCCAAGTTAATGGCGGGAACTTTCTCGAACCGTTCATCCTCGAGCAGGTGCCCAAGGCCAATGGCCTTGAGATGCCCCTGAATGTGTGGGACCCTCTGGTTGGCGTGTTGGAGCCAGGTGCCGTCCTTGGTTCGCACAGGAACGTATCCGACGGAGGAGAGGCCTCGGGCGCCGCCGGTTCTGCCGGGAAACCGCTCCGGGTCCCTGCGCCGGAGCTGCATATTCACCAGTCCACCGTCACCGGCATTGTTGTCGTGGGGAGAAGCCAGGGCCCGGACGATGCTGGTCTGGACCCATTGCCCACGCCCGCATAGGTCCCGCACGCGGAGGGCGCCAATGATTCCGCGCACTGCAGCCTGGCTGGCGTGCCAGCTACCGGTGTACACCGCCGAATACACCGGGCCTTCCCGGTTAGGCTGTCCCTGCAAGTTGAGCATCCGACCTGCTTTGGCCGCAACAACACCCTCGTACCCTTTTACCCGGCGGAGCGGGCCCTTTTGCCCAAAGCCTGTGATGGAGCAGTAGACCAGCCGCGGGTAAAGGTGGGACAAGGTTTCATAACCCAACCCCCAGCCGGTCATGTCTCCGGGACGGAAGGACTCCACCAGAACATCAGCCTCGCCGGCTAGCCGGAGGGCTTGCTCGCGGCCTTCTGTCGTGTTGAGATCCAGCACAATGCCTTTTTTCCCGCGGTTCCATGAAATCCAGGCGGGCTGAAAGCGGAAAGGATCTCCTCCGGAAGGTTCAACCTTTATCACCTCGGCCCCGTAGTCGGCCATTACCAAGGTGCAAATGGCCCCCGGCATCCCCAATGAGAAATCCAGGACGGTTAGGCCTGCGCATGGTCCTGCCACGGTCCACCTCCCCGTTCAGTTGTATTAGCTCCCGTTTGGCCAAGCATCTGGCCTATTCCTTCGGTACTATGACCTGCCCCCAGGGTACTGGACCAGGCGAAAAGCGAGTTTAGTGAGATGACCTACACCGGCCAGAGTAGAAGGCTAGTCCAATTATATCGTGACCTCCCAGCAAAAAGTTTGCAATGCGGACTGCTTTGGCCCACCAACGTATACGGTAGACAGAACCATCTTCGAGATGTGGTTTGGGGCTTTGTGAGCCTTGGCACGACGATCCTTACCTGGAGTCCGAACCTCTTCTGTTGGGCTAGCGTGCCTGTATTACGAACTTTTCGGCATGTAGTCTCAATATGGCGTCAGGCGTTAATCCCGCGCCTGATGTCCTAATGCCTGTGGCCCATGTTGCGATGTTGGTCAGGCCAACGTAGCGAGAGGTTCAAGGACTGGGGCAGGTCAACAGCAGATGCCCTCTGGCGGCAGACCGACAGAGGGGAGCATCTCCCCTTGCTCACGGCAATCGAGGTTGCAAACCTGCCAACGCCACACTGGACGGCGTGAACGCCGAGGTCATCCACCAGGCAAGCACCCAATTGGGTGAGCTTCTCAGTGAGTTAAAGGGAATAGAGGTAGGTCGTACTACACTCAGGTGCATCCTTGTTGGTGCCCCGGCCACACCTCTGGAAAGTCCTTTATGGTGATCTTTCGGAACGGTCCGCCGGGGGATTGTGCCTCCTCAGCCACTCTCCGAATAAACACCTTGACAGCACATTCGAGAAATCGAGTCTCCCCCGGAGTGAACTCCTCATCGATGCCCTTGGCCTTTCTGGCCATGGCGCGGCCACCCTTTTCGCCGGCAAGTTGTCCGACTTTATCGAGCACCTTTTTCCCAATCGCAAACTTCTTAGCTGCCTTCGGCCGGCCTCCGGCCAATTTCTCGAGCATGGTCAGACAGAATTGTGCCGCGGACGGCAGTTGTTTCCTCTCCTTACAGAGGTCTTCATAGCGACCTAGCATGAGCAGCACGTCATCATTGCGTTTAAGTGACACGCCGACCGGAGGTTTGGGATACGGTCTACGCTTTGTGACTGTAGCCGACGTGGTGAACTCCCAAAATACTTGGCCTGCAGAAACTTTATGCTCGCCCGGGGTAGGTTTTCGATCTACTATCTCAGGCCTGACGAACCCCAACTTGAACTCACCAGGCTTGCTCGTTAGGGCGTCATCCAACTCCCAATTGCTAATGTAGGAGTTGACCACTTCCAATGCCGAGTCAACAGTTGGATGGTCGTCCTTCATCACAAAGCACGCCCGGCCTTCTTCTATCCGTATCCTAAATCCCTCCTCTTCGTGATCGACTGGCTCCGCTTTACTGTAGTCAACAGAGTTCTCATGTTCGATGCGATAGTGGAGTGCGACGACGCGGGGGTCATTCACAATTGAACTCACCTTTTCTTTAATCTGTCGAGTTGGCAGGTTCGTCCACCAACCTGGACTCGAACCTGGTCTCGATGTCCGCCACTGATTAGAAGGCCAGAATCACTTGGGCAAATCAGGTGTGAGCTCCTGACATCACCTGCTTGCTATGGCCAGGGGACTCTTCTACTTGGTGGTCACCACGGAGCGGCCCCTCGGTATTTTTGGGCCTGGCCATAGCCCACTGCCTTGGAGGCCTGCCGTTTTTTGACAAAGGGAAACGAGCACCAAATGGCCGTATGGGCTGGCCATCATCGCCGGTTCACCCAGGCTTACCTCGGGAATGCCTCCCGGGAAATCCTTTGGGATACCCTATTGGCAGCCAGGCCGTCACCGCCCGGCCAGTCGCCGCCCCTCGTCCAGCCCGCGCGTCGTCGTCTCCGGTGACGTGATGATGATGTTAAACCCCTGCTCCAGCCGCATCGGCACCTCGTCCGCGGTGGCCCCGGTGGCGCACGGCACTCCCGCATCCTTGCATGTCTCCAGGATGCGTAGCAGGTTGGCCTGCACGTCCGGGTGCCCTGCATTTCCCTTGTGCCCCATCGCCACCGACATATCCCCCGGACCGGCCCAGATTGCTCCAATGCCCCTCACTTCTCGAAGTATGTCCTTCAGGTTTTCAACGCCGTGCGGCTCCTCGATAATCCCCATCAGGAGCATATTCCCATCAGGGTCCAGCGGCCAAAGGTCTGCCGCGTCGTAATACTCTTCCGGAGCCAAGCCCCAGTAGCGCGGCGCGCCCCTGGACCACCAGCCCCGCTCCCCCTGGGGTTCAAAGTCAGCCGACCCTGGCACCTGCGGGTAGCGGGCCGACACCACAGCCGCCTGCGCATCCTCTACCGTGTTCAGGTGCGGCAGAACCAGCCCGTAAACTCCCGTATCCAACGCCTGCTTCAGCACCCACTGGTTCCGCTCCCGCACGTTGGGCGGCACCCGCACCAGCGGCACCGGGTCGGCCTGCAGCGACCCGCCCGCCGCAATCTTCTTCCGCGAGAGCAAGAACTGCAGGGACATCCGCAGCTTGTCGAAATTAAAGTCCCTATGCTCCATCTCGATGATGGTCATGTCGTAGTCCGAATCCGTCACGAACGCCAGGTCGTCCAAGCTCCCGTTCCACACAAGCCCAGAGCAGAACACCGGCTTGCCCTGCTCCAGCAACTCGATAACCTTGTTATACCGCACCATGCTCTCCTCCTCTCGTTTGTGGGGCTTTACCACCCGGATAGGGCCGCGCCAGGATCGTCTCTGGCCAGTTTAATCCGGTCCATAAAACTCCCGCAAACTCCGAAAATAAACTGCCGGAGCGGCCAAAAACACCGCTCCGCGGGGGATCACCCAAGAAACTCGGCCGTCTTGGATAAATCTCGGTCGCAGGGCCGAAATTCACTTCGATGCCGGCAGGGTGGACCGTCTCCTCACAGTCCGGCATCTGACGGACGCCGCCAAATATGCTCCTCACGTTTTTTGTCAGTGGCCCGTAATGATGCCTGTGACCCGGCGACTGGATTGTAGGTCAGTACATGAGGTGTGTCGGCGTCTATGCCCGGGCTGGCCTTCCAGCGCAGTGTTAGGTGGACCCGGTCAGTTGGACAGGATTGAGGTGGAATTAAGAGAGAATCCCGGCGCTCCTACCAGTAGTCCTGTCACCGTCCTTGGTGAAAGCCTCCCATTCCCAGACTCCTCCTGCCGGACTGCCTACTCACCTGGGAACATCTCGGCCGGAGTCGGGTAGCCCAGACCTGCCCCGGTGCAGTGACCTTACAAATGCTGCTCGCAATTAAGAAAGACAGCGTGCAACGTGGCTGGCTAACATCCGGTTGGCGACGTGTTTTCACCGCCCCGCTGCCACCTGCCCCAATACCACCATCAGTTCCCCAACATCCGGCAGGTCCTCCAAGTGCTCCAGCATCTCCAGCACCCGATCGGTGTCGGTGCCGGACAGGGCTCGGCGGAAGCAGTCCCGGACCTTTACCAGTCGTTCCTCGCGGGACATGGGGTTTTTCGCCGAGCCCCGGAAGGCGCTGCATTCGGCCCGTGCCGTGGTCCCGTTCTTCAACAGGGCGGTGGCCAGGGTAGCTCCAGAATCCGGGCCCTCAGGCTCCACCCGAACGCGGCCCAGCATATCTTCCATGTCCTCAGCAAAACGGCGGGCATCGGTGAAAGTATCGATACCCACCTGCCCGTCCAGAAGGGCGGCGGCGGCGCAGTACTCCACGCTGAACTTGCCGTCCAGTCCGCTGCGGGGAAGGGGACCGGAGTGGCCACGGCCTTGCCGGTGAATAGTTACCTGTTCAATGGATTCAGGTGACAGCCCATGCTCCTTCCGCAGCGTCAGCACCGCCTCGATGACATTCTGCATGTAGACCTGGGCAGGGAATCGCTTGATGTCGAAGCCGGGGTCCGTCAACCGCCAGGCAACTCCCAGTCCGCCGGTGGCGACGTCCCAGTTGAAATTGCCCCCGAACAGGGCGGCAGCATATCCTACCGGCGATTCCAGAGCCTCGGCGCTGGCGGTGTAACCCATATTGGCTAGGATGGCCGCCTCGGCGCCCATGCGAGCGGCATTGCCAGGGTGGGTGGACTTGACCATTGTTCCGGTGTTAGCGGTGAGGCCTCCGGTGCGGGAAGCGGCAATGCCAAGGGCCATCAGGGTTTGCTGGCCGTCCAGCCCAAGGGTCTTGGCCGCCGCAGCGGCGGCTCCCAGGGGACCTACCAAGCCCGGCGGATGGTACCCCGGAGCGGTGGCCGGGGCCGAAGCGGCCCGCAGCCGCCCCTGGATTTCCCATCCCAGCACGTAGGCGCTGATGATCTTCTTGCCGGAGGCTTGATGCTGCTCCCCCAGGGCCAGGGCAGCCGGCAAGCACGATGAGGTGCCGTGAGTGGGCGGGAACCCTTGGATCTCGTAGTCCAGGCAGTGGCCGAAGACCCCGTTGGCGAAGGCCGCCGCCGGAGGATTGGTCTTGTAGCCCCAGCCTACTACCGAGGCTTGGGACGCTCCTCCACTGTCCCTCACGTAACGGCCGATGATGTCGGCCAGTTCCTGCACCGAGCCGGCCGCCATGTTGGCGACGCCGTCCAGAATGGCTATCTTGGCTGCCTCAACCACCGGCGCCGGCAGGGAATCATATTCCGTATCGGCGATAAACTGGGCTAAAGTTTGGGTTGCGCCCATATCGTTACCCGTCCTGTTCTATTGAAGCTAATTGCAGTGCCGTCAACCTTACTTCGTAGGATGGCGCCGGTCCTGGCGGCGGCTCGTCAAACGATTCGCCCCTTCCTTCGGATTCCAGACATCGAAGGTTCCAAGCTTCCCAACGCTTCTACTGCCTTGCTTAGCCTCTCTCCTATGCGATTCGATTAGGGGCTTTGTGAGGTGGTTTTCAAGGAATCTCTTAGTTGCCGTAATCATAGGGTTCAGAGAATCGGTGGCCGGCACCAATACTATAAGGAATAGAAAAATCAGAGGAAAGGCGGAAGCGCTCTTATTGGCGGCAGGAATCGCGAGTTGGGCAGCCATCCGGTGGCCGAACCGGACCGACTCCACCCAGACCACGACCATGGTGAAGCGAACTGCTACAGCACGCACCGTGGAAGCTATTCGATATATCCTTCCAACCCTTAGTGGACGATCATCACGGCCTAATCTTATGAAAGCGGGGGCGGGGAACCGGCCGGCGCGGCCACGTTGGCCGAGGCCGGGCACCACCTAGGCCGGCCGATGAGAATATACCAGGCGCCCAAGGGTGGACTAATGACCCTGATTAACCGCTGATTACCTGGTATGAAGTTCCTAGTAATTTACAGAGGGGAAGGGCCTGTCCGGGTCAACGCGGCGAAGCTGGTAGGCGTCCGACGCCATTATCTCGTCAACTCTACTGGGGAACTCTTCGAACCGGTCGGCAAAGGCCCGGATCAGTCGTCCCGACAAGGCCCCGCAGTCGTCGCTGCCCAGGAAGACCGCCAGTTCCGCCGCCCGCTCGATGGAGGCCCCCTGACCCGAGGTAACCTGTACGCCCCGTTCGTAGGTGGCGGTATCGCCGATGGCTAACGCCAGGTCCCGCGTTTCCTCCCACATCCGGGTATGGATCGAGCCGGGGCTGATGGCGTTAACCGTTATCCGAGTTTCCGCCAGTTCCAGCGCCAGATTCTCCGTCAGGTTGACGATGGCGGTCTTGGCCGCATCGTAGGCTGAGGTATTGGGTCCCCCGACACCGGACATATTGACTATGCGGCCCTGTCCCCGCTCCAACATCGAGGGGAGAACCGCGTGGCAACCATAGAATACGCCCATCAGATGCACCGCTATGGTGCGGGCCCAGTCTTCCGGGTCGTTGTCCCAGACTCGGCCCACCGGCCCGATGTTGCCGGCGTTGTTGACCAGAACGTCAATTGCCCCGTAGTGTCCCAGGGTCTCGGCGACGGCCTGCTCCACCTCCTCACGGCCGGACACGTCCGCGACGACGGTAATGGTGTCGCTGCCAAACCGCTCGGCAACCAGTTTAGCCGTCTCCTCTAGCTCGGAGGCGGTGCGGGCCGTAAGCGCCAGCCGGGACCCCTCGGCGGCGTAGGCCAGCGCGATGGCTCGCCCAATGCCGCGTCCTCCTCCGGTGATTAGAGCGACCCGTCCCTCCAGCCTCTTGCCGTCGGGCATTAGCCAGCCTCCTGCCAGTCCCCGATAAGCGCCGGGATGGTAAAATCGATCGATATTCTACACCATAGGTACCGTCCCTCACGCGCGGCACGGAGTTGCACGATGGCTGACGTTAACGAAGTTGTGGCTTTCACCAGCATGGCCGAAGGCACACGGGATGACGATGAACTGCTGGAGCGTCTGGAGGCAAAATTCGCCGCCCGAACCGCAGACCGCGTTCTGGAGTTGCTCCGGGCCCTGGCCGGGTCGCTGGCCGGCTACCAGGTTGACCGGCTGGAGCATTCGCTGCAATGCGCCACCCGCGCCCACCGCGATGGAGCCGACGAAGAGATGGTGGTGGCGGCGCTGCTCCACGACATCGGGGGCCTGCTATCGCCATTCAACCACAGCGAACTGGCTGCCGCCGTGCTGCGTCCCTATGTCGCGGAGCGCACTTATTGGATTGTGCGCCACCACGGGTTGTTTCAGAGCTACTACTACGCCCACCATACGGGCGGCGACCGCCATGCCCGCGACGCCTACCGAGACCATCCCTGGTACCGGGACACGGTGGAGTTCTGCCATCGCTGGGACCAGTCATCTTTCGACCCCAACTATGAATCACTGCCGCTGGAGTTCTTCGAACCGATGGTGCGGCGCATCTTCGGGCGGGCGCCGTTCAGCGAGAGTGTAAAAGGCGGAGCTAAAGTGTCCCGGGTGGGCGGATTGACCGGCTGATTTGCGGCTGTCGAAGTTCAGGATAAATGTCCGTTTAAGTGGCCGGCATGAATATCACTCGGTCAGGCTGCCATGGTATCAGATGATGACGTAGTGGGACCGGCCCAGGATTGCCCCGTCGGAGGACCCTGAGCGTCAATGTGTTTCTTGATGGTGGCCCTGTGGATTCCCAACTCCCACCCTATCGCTCGCAACGACATCCCCTTGAGCCGGGCTTTCTGAATCGCCTTTCACCTCTCCCTCTGAAGGAACGTCGGCTTGGGGGGAGCGGCGGCGGCAGGGGTCCCGGTGCTCCCCGCCCCTGCCATATTCTCCGCTGGAGTTCTCGCCGCTGCCGTTTTCTCCGCCTGACTCGCCTCCGCCGCCAGCCTCTACGTGTGCTGTCCATCCGGTTGATCTGCTCCCCGAAAACTGGACCAACGGCAATGCGAGTTTAGTGAGATGATCTAAACTGACCGGAGAAGAAGGCTAGTCCCATTGTATCGGGACCTCCCAGCGAAGGGTTCGCAATACGGTCTGCTTGGCCCACCTAGGAACATTCGAACCCGCTATCAGACTGGTCGATAGAACAGTTATTTATCCTGACTAACTTGCTTGAGTAATATGGAGTCTTGCAACCTTCGTAGATCGCCAATCCCTATGACCGCCCAAGTGGACGACCCACTAGCACCACAATTTTCCGTCGCTATTGCGTTTCAAGCATCAGGACATTGTAGAACCCGATATAGAAGTCTCTCAGTACCTTTCGGCACTCGCTGGTCTTGACTCAGCGTTTCAGGCGGGCCTCCTCGCACTTCTCCGCCGGCCACAACCGCCCCGCGAAGATGTTGCCGCACCACGACTACTTCAGACCTCGGCGCAAACTCGCAGCCCATTCCACAAGTACACCGGTAGATTCCTGGCCGTATCACGGACCCGGTCCCCGCCACGGTAAGCACTTCCGCTCCGCATCCCTACTCGCCAGGTCCAGGTTCAAGTTGCGCCCCCTTCCCCGCACCAGCGGTGACGAAATCGGCCCAAGCATTCATTAGCGTTCTGCGCTGGTCAAGGTGGTCACTTCGGGCATAGGCCTGCTCCACCGTGGAACCAACCCGATGGGCCAGCGACAACTCCATCACTGCGTGGGGCGCTGACGTGCATTCTGCCGCCCAATCCCGGAACGAACTCCGAAATCCATGGACCGTAGCCTTCTCAGCCAAGCCGGTCGCTCTTAGCACCTTGGTCAACGTCATGTCGGATAGTGGCTGCCCAGGCCGCATCGGAGAAGGAAAAATCAAGCTCGATCCGTCACGCAGTATCGCGGCTCCCCTCAGCACGGCCAACGCCGCATCGGACAGCGGAACGCGATGCTCCAAGCCTGGGTTGCCCAGGACATCACTCGCATCGCCCCGTTGTTACAAAAACGAAAGCAGCTCACAAAAATCTCTCACTTCTAAGTCCGGTGCGATATCAGTATCGTTTGTCCTATGGTTTCTATTCAACCACACGCTGTGGAGACCGCAATTGTTGGCCCCAAAGACATCATTCTCTAGGGAATCGCCAACATGGAGAACATGTTCCGGCTGGCTGCCACTCTTGACCAAAGCGATCTCAAATATGCGTGGGTCCGGTTTAGCGAATCCGCATTCGTGCGCGAAGACCGCGAAATGAAAGGTGTTCTGCAGACCACTCCGCTCTGGGTAACTATTACCGTTTGAAACCATGCCGATCTGGTAGCGGCTCTTGAGGTCGGTCAAGGCGGCGGGTACATCAGGGTACGGCCCGAGGCCGGTGAACCGCGCGTCCATATAAAGTTGATACAACTGTTCGGCGACCGCTTTACTCGGGCTTCCAATGTATTCGAGCGTTCTGACAAACGCTGCATATCGGATCTCTTCGTGTGTTACGACTCCCTCGCCTAACTCACTCGCAACACAATCCCGTATTTCTATCATTTTCTGAACCGTGAGCCGTTCCGCATCGTCGTTCGCCACCATAAGTCGCAGTTGCTGAAGCGTCAGTTCCAACGCTTTTTGCATGACCGAGCGGAAATCCCATAGTGTCCCATCTCCGTCGAACGAGATTGTTCTCACCTCGACAAGATCAAGTGTCCGTTCAAACGTGGTCACAATTCACACTTCTCCAACTATGGGCGGCCGCGTTCAACCGAGCTAAAGACAAAATCGAGATTGCCGCTTCGAGACTATGCTGTTGTCACATGTGAGTCAGCCAGTCTGGGCTAACATTGCTGTGCAATCAACAACAGAGTCGCTGCCGAAAGCACATTACCGACGCTCATTCCCAACTTGTTGAAGGAGTTTTGGCGGTCCGGGGGCAATCCCAGGGCGAATTTATGGCACTTGGTGGAGGTGAGGGGAATCGAACCCCTGGCCCCCTGCTTGCAAAGCAGGTGCTCTCCCGCTGAGCTACACCCCCACGGAGAAATTCAGTGTAGATTTAGCCCGTCTTGGTTGTCAACGAACTTGGCCGCCGCCCGCACAACCCACAGTATGACCGTCGATAGGACCGTTCCACCGCCGGATGGACTCCGGTTCCCCCTATTTTTGTGCCGTAACCGTGAGCGGGGATTGCCCGCCACGACACTCCGCCAACCCGAGTCCGGGAAGGGTCATTTACCCTTCCGCGACGCAGCCATTTGGTTCGACACTTTAAGCAGGGCGGGGTATGATGTCGGCCAATTGGACCAGTCGTTTGGTATGGTAGTAGCCAGACCAATCTCAGAGGAGGCCACCATGAGAGGAGTAGCAATTGTATCGCCGGTGCGCACGGCCGTGGGAAATTTTGGAGGCGCGTTGGGAGGCGTCTCGGCGGCGGAACTCGGCAGCATCGTCATTAAAGAGGTCTTGGAACGCACGGGACTGGAACCTGAGAAGGTGGACGACGTCATCTTGGGCCACGGATATCCCAACGGTGAGAATCCGGCCATGGGCCGCCTGGCTTCATTGAAAGCAGGACTGCCCATTGAAGTGCCCGGTTACCAGTTGGACCGCCGTTGCTCTTCGGGATTGCAGGCGATAATTAACGCTTCAATGCTGATACAGACCGAAAACGCCGACGTGGTCATTGCCGGTGGCGTGGAAAGTATGAGCAACGCCGAGTTTTATTCAACCGAGAGCCGTTGGGGCGCTCGGTTCGGCTCGGTTACGCTGCACGACCGGTTGGCCCGCTCTCGGGAGACCATTTCGCCCGAAGAACGGTTCGGCTACATATCCGGCATGATCGAAACCGCCGAGAACCTGGCCAAGCAATACGAAGTGTCCCGCGCTGAGCAGGACGAATACGCCCTCCGAAGCCACCAGCGCGCCACCGCGTCCATGGAGGCCGGGAAATTCGACGGGCAGGTCGTGGCCGTGCCTATTCCCCAGCGCCGGGGCGACCCTCAGGATTTCCTGAAGGACGAGGGCCCGCGGGGCGATACTTCGCTGGAGGCCCTGGCACGCCTGCGTCCGATTATGGGCGACGGAACGGTAACCGCCGGCAACGCCAGCAGCCAGAACGACGCCGCCTCGGTTTGCATGGTGGTGGCCGAGGACAAGCTCGAGGAGCTTGGTCTCAAGCCCATGGGTTTCATGCGGGGATGGGCGGTCACCGGCTGCCATCCGGCCTACATGGGTATCGGACCCGTGGCGGCAACCAACAAGGTGCTGGGAAAGCTGGGCCTGTCCTTGCAAGACATGGACTTGATCGAGCTGAACGAGGCTTTTGCCGCGCAGGTACTGTCGGTACTCCGTGAATGGAAGCTGCCCAACGATGACAAACTCAATGTCAACGGTTCCGGTATCTCCTTGGGCCACCCCATAGCCGCAACCGGGGCCCGCATCCTCGCCACCCTGCTTTATGAGATGGAAGCCCGGCAGTCGCAGTGGGGACTCGAGACGATGTGCGTCGGCGGCGGACAGGGAGTAGCGGCGGTATTCGAGCGGACTTAACCGTCAGGTGGCGCCGCCCAACAATTGGGTCACTGCCGGCCCACTACACGACCTGCCCACTATCGGTACCGGGGGGGTAAATGGCATATGACAACGTGGCAGATGTTCTGGTTATCGGAGCTGGCGCTTCCGGCGCCGCGTTGTCGTGGAGTCTTAGCCAGGCCGGCATCAGGGTTGTCTGCCTGGAGCAGGGCGGCTGGGCGCCCCAAACGGCGTTCCCGGTTAACGAGCCCGATGCCCAACTGAGGCTGCAGACCGACTTTCATCCCGACCCCAACGTCCGTGGACTGCCCGAAGACTACCCGGTCAACGACACCGAAACGCCCATCGCCCCTCTGATGTACAACGCAGTTGGCGGCAGCACGGTCCATTGGGGCTCTCACATTCCAAGATTTCATCCTTCGGACTTTCGGGTCAAGACACTGGACGGCGTGGCCGATGACTGGCCGTTGACCTACCAGGAGCTTGAGCCCCACTACGACCTGAACGACGCCATGACCGGCGTTTCCGGGCTGAAGGGCGACCCGGCCTACCCTCCCAAGACCGACCGGCCTTGCCCGCCCCTGTCCATCCACCCGGCTGGAAGGGCCCTTGCCCGTGGATTCGACAAGCTTGGCTGGCATTGGTGGGCTTCCGACACGGCGATTTCTTCAGTCCCTTACGATGGCCGGCAACCGGACACCGGCCGGTTCCTCAGGTCTCTGGCCGGTTCCGACATCAACTATTGGCCCAAAGCGCTGAGCTTGGGAGCCCGTTTGGTGACCCGAGCCAGGGTCCGGGAAATCACGGTTGATTCATTCGGCGCCGCTCGTGGCGCGCTGTACTACGACGCCGACGGAGCCCTGCAAGAGCAGCGGGCCAGGGTGGTTATTTTAGCCTGCAACGGTATAGGCACCCCCCGGCTGTTGCTGAATTCAACCTCTCCCCGGTTTCCCCATGGCCTGGCAAATGACACCGGCCTCGTGGGCAAGAACCTGATGCACCATCCCTGCGGCATGGTGGTCGGCTTTTTTGAAGAGCGGCTTGACGCAGACGGCGCGCCGCCCCGGGGCAGCGCCATGCAGAGCCAGCAATTTTATGAGTCAGATCCCAGTCGCGGCTTTGTCCGGGGATACAACCTTCAGATTATCAGTCCCAATGAGGCGCCGTTGGCTACCGCCCTGGGCGGCCTGCTGAGCCAGGCCGTACCCTGGGGCTCCGGCCATCATCAGGAATTCCAGGAACGCTACGGCCATGCCGCTGGGATGACTGTGATGAGCGAAGACCTGCCCGAGGAATCCAACCGGGTCACTTTGGACCCGGTTCTCACCGACAGCCACGGGGTACCGGCGCCCAGAATCCAGTACGCGCTCAGCGAGAACACGCGGCGGATGCTGGACCACGGCGTCGAGCGGGCCAAGGAGGTCTTCGAGGCTGCCGGCGCCAAAAAGGTCCTCTGGTCCCACCTCCGGCGCAACGCCGGATGGCACCTGCTGGGCACCGCCCGCATGGGGGACGACCCGGAGACTTCGGTGGTAGACCGGTGGGGCCGCAGCCACGAAGTGCCCAACCTATTCATTATCGACGGCAGCACCTTCGTCACCGGCGCCTGCGTGAACCCCACCACAACGATCCAGGCCCTGGCGCTCCGCACCGCCGACTACATCAAAGGAGAAGGCAGGGCAGTGTTGGAGTAGTCCGGGAGCGCGCTCCCGGATTCGCTCCGGTCATTCTCACCTCGCCAGAATTACGTTCCATTCACCACATAGGACACAGAGTATGCAGAGGTTATTGGGACTGAATGCCAAATCCTGAAGTCTCCGTGCTCTCTGTGGTAATGAGGCCTAATGGTTCCCGCCTCTCCTACGTTGACACCCGGCGCGTTGCACCATAGGATAAGCCCAATTCTCCCCCAAACAACCCTTAGGGAACTTTTGCGATAGACCACGGAGGTTTTGACGATGCCTGAAGTATTCGGCGAGGGAAATTTTCAGTACACCCACGTTGACGACTGGGCCAAACTGCCCCAGGGGATGTCCTTTCACGAGTGCCCCGGCGTGGCGGTTGACTCCCAGGACAATGTTTATGTCCTGACCCGGGGCGACGACCCCATAATGGTGTTTGACAGCGCGGGCAATTTCATTCGGACCTTTGGCAAAGGGGAGTTCAGCAACCGGACTCACGGTCTTTACATTGCCCACGACGATTCGATTTTGGCCGCGGATGACGGAATTCACACCATCCAGAAATTCAACCCGGAGGGCGACAAGCTTCTGGAGATTGGCCAGCGCAATCAACCAGCGCCCATTTGGAGCGGCCAGCCCTTTAACCGGCCAACCTCCGCCGCAATCATGCCCAGCAATGGCGACGTGTATATCTCCGATGGATACGGCAACTCCCGCATCCACGTATATACCGGCGCCGGAGATTACAAATTTTCCTGGGGCAGCCCGGGCATCGACGCCGGACAATTCATCCGTCCCCACAACATCGCTATCGACAGCAACAACCGGGTTTACGTGGTGGACCGGGAGGCTCACCGCATACAGCTTTTCGACGCCGAAGGCAACTTCATAACCATGTGGAATAATATCCACCGGCCCGATGCCATGGTGCTATGGCAGGAGCACATCTATGTAGGCGAGCTGAACGGCATGGGCGGTGTTGACGATGCGCCGGGATTGGGCCACCGGGTCACGATCTACGATCTGGATGGCCACCGGGTAAGCATGTTTGGCGCGCCGGAGGAAGGAGAAGGTCCCGGCCAGTTCATCGCCCCCCACGGCATCGCGGTGGACTCCAAAGGCGATCTGTACGTGGCCGAGGTCTCATACACTATCCGGGGGCGCCACATGGAACCGCCCCGCGCGCCTCGCAGCCTATCCAAATACCAACGCCAATGGTAGGTTGGATACCAACGCCAGTAGAGTAGGTGGCGCCGGCGGCAAAACCGGGTCGGGCAACCGGGAAACCCGTTGAGTCTTATTGGAACCCGACCTGGCCTGTTGACTCAAACTCAAATGCCCATCAGGTGATTGCGAATATCGGGCAATTGTGGTATCAAAGTGTTACGTCACGGTGTGGTCGCCCATCAAACTCGAACGCACGCTAAATCCGGGGGTTGGAGGGAGGTGTGGATTCCGGACATAGCGCGGCCCCATCTGTGTACCATTAGCCTTTTGCACACTCCGTCCAGTGCGTAACCCAAAGTAAGGAAAGAGGAGGATCACTATGGTCAACATACTCCGCTCGATAGGGGACCGGTCCCTTCGATCAATGGTTGACCTTGACAAGGGGACCATAGATCGGGAAATCTACGTCAACGAGGAGATCTACAAACAGGAAATGGAGCAGATCTTCGCCCGGTGTTGGCTGTTCGTTGGCCACGAAAGCATGGTGCCGGAACCGGGTGACTTCATCGTCTCCCGGATGGGAGCAGAGGAAGTCATCATCAGTCGGGACCGCAAGAACAAGCAGATCCACGTCTTCCTCAACACCTGCATGCACCGAGGGGAGAAGGTCTGCCGGTATGACGAGGGCAACACCCTGGTCTTTACCTGCCCGTTCCACGGTTGGAGCTACGACACCGACGGCCGCCTCGTAGGAGTGGCTTATTACAAAGAGTCCTACAACGGGGAGCAGTTGGACAAGAGCAAATGGGGCCTCCATGAAGCCACCGTTTGCAACTACTACGGGTCAATCTGGGCTACTTGGGACAAGAAGGCCCCTTCCTTTGAGGACTACGTGGGCGCTTACGCTCCCAGTATCCGCCATTGCATGCAGAGCAGCGACGGCGAAGACAACGGGATGCAGGTGTTCAAGCCCATCATCAAGTGGCGCATTCCCACCAACTGGAAGGTGCCTGGCTTCACCTCTTCCACCGACCCGGCCCACGCCGCAATGACCCACCGCTCGGTTAACGCCGCAGCAATCGGCCCTCAGGGCGACGACGGCGTCGGCAGCCGAGCCCCCGTGCGGGCGCCCTTCCCGTCCAAGAGCTGGGTGGTCGGTAACCATCAACTGGGACATGGCGGCGGGTATACCTTCTACGAACAGCCCGGTGTGCCCGAGTATGTCAACACCTGGATGGAGCCGGGAGTCGACGACTACTACCAGGCGATGCGCGACAAGAAGGCCGAAAAGTACAAGGACACCATAATGCCCGGAAGGGGACACGGCGGCGGACACTTCTGCGTCTGGCCTAACGTGGTGTTCGATTTCTGGAGGATCCGGCCTTGGCATCCCAATGGCGTCGGCTCGACCGAGTCCTTCCGGTTGTTCCCGGTGGACAAGAACGCTCCCCAGGAAGTTAAGGACGCCCAACGGCACTACGTCATGCGCTACAACGGCCCGGTCGGCATGACTGAGTCCGACGACATGGAGAACTGGAACTACGTCTACCCGGCTAGCCAGGGCACCATCGCCAGGACGCTGCCCTACAACTTCGAAAGTGCCATCCACCGTGGGTGGACGGACCAGCGTTTGCCCGGATTTACCATCAGCCAAAACAAGTCCGAGGAGGCCCAACGAGCCCGTTTCAGCAGGTGGGTGGACTTCATGGAGGCCGGAAGTTGGGATGACCTCTACCCCGTTTACAAGGGTGAAAACCTGCACAACAAGTAGGTCCCGGAAGGACGCAGCAGAGGTAGTTTTCAGGAGTTTCCCATGGTTCAGTATGGCAGTACCGGTAACACCAATAACCCGGGACAGCTCGAGGCCACCGACTCCGCCTACACCTTCAGAGACCTCCCGGAGGGGGCCAAGATCAGGCTGACCAACGGGGCGGTGGCGGAAATAACCGGGAACCCCAAAGACGGAGCGTGGCTTCTGATCAAGTACCTGGAGAATCCCGAGGACCCCTCCCAGGTCGGAGTAGACGACATGGTCTTCTTCGTGGATGTGGAGTCGTTGGTCTGAGGAATCTCGAGGACGTCTGAAACCAGTATCCACCGCGTCCCGGGTCCGCCGTTGGCGAGTCGGGACGCCATCATCTCACCTACTATGGGTAGGAGCTTCCACCATGGCAATTAGTTCTGACAATATGCAGCAAACCCTGGAGAGACTGCTTCTGGAGCGCGAAATCGAACAGTTCCTGTACATGGAAGCAGAGCTGATCGACGAGCGCCGGTATACCGAGTGGGTCAATTTGATGGCCGACGACATCCATTACCACATGCCGATCCGGCGTAACTTCAAGTTCGGCGAGTGGCACATGGAGAACAGCGATCCTACATCGGAAATCTCCTGGTTCGACGAGGGCAAAAGGACCCTGGAAGGACGGGTCCGGCAAATCAATACCGGGGTGCACTGGGCTGAAGAACCGCCGTCTCGCGTCCGCCACATTATTTCCAACGTGCAGGTCGTGGACGTTCAAGGGGACGAGGTCCATGTGAGAAGCCGCTTCTTCGTGTGGAGCAACCGCCTCCACGATGAGGTGAACATGTTCGTAGGCAAGCGGGACGACATCCTGCGGCGGGATCCCGACACCGGATGGAAGGTCGCCAAACGAACAATCCTGCTGGACCAGAACGTCCTGCTAGCCAAAAACATCGTCACGTTCTTCTAGAGATTATGGAAATACGCGCAGAATGGAGGACCACCGGAGATACGGAAAACGCCATCGTTTTCATTGACGATGACAGCAACACCGTGCGCCGGGCGATTGCTGGCGACCAGAAGGCTCTTGGAGCCTTCCTGAATGACCTGCTAAGCATGGAATCAGGTTGGGAAGAGATTCAGGTGTCCGACAGCCAACGTGATCCGGCCTCGTGGGGGCATTTGGTCATGGCCCGGGCCAATACCGGCGAGGTATTGGAAATGGATCCAGTGATATTCTGGCACAATATAGCGATCCAATTCCGGATGAAAGGGACCGATGCTTGGGTCCGGTCCAAAGCGTCTGGCGCCGCCTGACAGCACCCTCGACGATCTTACGAAGCCAATTGCCCGGGGCTTACGGCGCGTTGAGCCGCAGGCCCCGGGTTTTTTACTGGCTGGATTCCTTTAACAATACGGTTATGTAACCTGTCGCCGGGCCTCCGTGGCATGGCTGCACAAGACCGGAATTGCTCCACGATAAAAAGGGAACGGGATGATATTCCACTCGGCGGCAATCAAATTCCAAGCCCGCGCAGAAGGAGTCGCCGATTGACCGAGTTTGGTGAAACCACCACCGTTAGTTGGAACGACTCACTGGAAGCCATCGAAAAGTGCTATGAACTGGGATGGACCGACGGGCTGCCGGTGGTGCCTCCAACCCAGGAACGGGTCGCCGAGTTTTTGCAGCGGGCCGGTCGACAGGCCGGCGAAGTTGTGGGTGAAATACGGGAACGGCGTCGGGAGATAACCGCCGGCAAGGTGGCCGCCAACGCAGTAATGGCCGGTTGCCTGCCCGAGCACCTGCCGGTGGTTCTCGCGGCCACCGAGGCGATGCTGGACCCGGTATTCAACCTGGTCGGACCATCTTCCAGCATGGGAGGAGCGGCCGTCCTGGTGATTGTCAACGGTCCCGTTGCAGGACAGCTCAACATCAACTCCCGCAACAACCTGTTCGGTCCGGGAAACCGGGCCAATGCCACTATCGGCCGGTCCATTCGCTTGATTCTAATGAATGCCTGTGCTGCAGTTCCCGGCCTGTTCGATCGCAGCGTTATTGGACATCCGGGGAAATTTTCCTACTGTATTGCCGAGGCCGACACCCAAACCCATTGGACACCGCTGCACGTCGAGCGCGGGTTTTCCCCGGACCGGAGCACGGTAACCGTCTTTGCGTCCGAGAGCCCCCGGCAGGTGCGAGCCACCGGTTATCCGGATGCGATTCTGCACGCCATCGCCGACGCGGCTTCTTCTTTGGGAACGAGCATGTCAACGTCGGGCTCGGTGGGAGACCCGTCGGCGCGCCTGAGACAAGGCCAGGTGGCGGTTACCATCGCCGGCGCCAGTTCCCTGTGGACGGATTGGTCCAAAGACCAGGTTAAAGCGTATTTGCACGCCAGAATCAAGCGTTCGGTGGCTGATCTGAAACGCGCCCAGGTGCTTCCCCAGTCCCCGGAGGGAACCCCGGACGCCGGCGATGAGGAAACCTACGTTTCGTTGGTCCCCGAGCCTGATGACATCCTGTTGGTCTTCGCCGGCGGCGAGGAGTCCAACATGTCCTCGGTAATCCCAAGCTGGGGTCCAAAGGTGGCATCTACAGCGGTCACCAAAGAGATCAGATAGGGGGAAGAATCATGGCCCAAGAACACGTCCTGGTCAATCCAACCACCCAGGCAATCGTGGCGCCCTTCGACGGCGCGCCCCGGCTGCCATCCCTGGCGGGGACACGGCTGGGCATCATTGACGACAGCAAACGCAACGCGGATGTCCTGTTGGAGGAGTTGGTAGACCTCCTTCGCACTCGATATGAGATCAGCGACGTCAAGTGGCACCGCAAGCCCAGCGCTTCCCGCCCGGCAGACCCCAAGGCAATTCAGGATTTGGCCCGTGATTGCGATTCAGTGATTGTGGCCATTGGCGATTGAGGGTCCTGCAGCGCGTGCAGTGTGCACGACGGAATCCACGTGGAAAACGCAGGCATCCCATCGGCGACCATCTGTACCGACCGGTTCATTCCCACCGCGGAGGGGATGGCCAAGATGTGGGGCGCCGCCGATTACCCAACCATCTTTACCCGGCACCCCATCGAGAACCTCTCTCGTGAGCAGATTCGACAGAGGGCCGAAGAATTGGCTCCCATCGTGGTAGGGGTGCTTACCGGCGACGCTAACTAGCCAAAGCCTATCCGCCCCGGCCCAGCCATGTGCCGGGCACGACCTGATAAACCGCGCCCGATTATGCCGGGACTGGCTGGATTTCATCATCCAGCCGAGCCCGGCAGGCCTTAGGACCACCCGGTCAATCTGTCCCACCAGAGTTAGTACCCCGTAGAGAGGTTTGCTATGGTGGAAGCCCAGGCCCTTCCAATTGTCCCCCGTCATTCCCGCCGCAGGATATCTTTGCGTAACCGCCAACATGGATCAAAAACTGCCTAAGTTTGAACCGGGACCGACCGTCAATCCCGCTCCAATCCATGGTTATGCAGAGGTCTCCTGCAGCGGGAATCCAGCGTCCATTTTGACCCCTACTCCCGTCATTCTCGCCGAAGCGGGAATCCAGAGCCCTTTCTCCCATCCAATCTGATGCGGGTCTGCAGGACTGGTTCAGGTGGGATCTTGGCCTGTCCACGTGACGCGTCTAGTTGGCATAACCGTCTTGGCTTGTGATCGGGCTCTGGATTCCCATGTGGCAAGAGTGACCAGGGAGTTATTGACAATGGTAAAACCCTGGGCGGAAACCGCGGAGACTTAGCCGAAGGGGTACATGGCAACACACTTTGAGGACACAGAGGGGCAGGCGCCGGCGTTGGAAAACGTAATCCCAGCTCTTGAGCGGCTCGACAGCCTCATCGGCGCGACTAACGCCTCGCGGATTTCCGCCCTTCACAACGCCTTGCCCGACTTGGAATGGCTGGCGGAAGCGCTTGCTGCCGAGCGGGCGGAACAGGTAACGGGCCTCAGAAATTTCGGGATGGCTGAGAGCCTGCACAGACTGAAAAACTCGTTCAAGAACAGCGTACCGAGTTTGATGCTCTCGATTTTGTTGGTTGGAAGGGATTGGGATCAGGACGAGCTCTCTGGGGTTCGGAGGAATTCCATTCCAATGTGCTGGCCTGGTTACTGGACCCAAGGCAAAGTCACGGTCTCGGCGTCAATTTCCTCAACCGCTTTCTGATCCGTGCCGGAGTGCGGGCAACAGCCCACTCTACCGATTGGTCGGAGACAAAAGTGACCCGGGAATGGCCGAACTTAGTAGACGGGCAACAGGGATTCCTCGATATTCTTATCGTCAACGAAGCACAGCGGTTCCTGTGTGCCATAGAAAACAAAGTGTTTTCCAGTGAACACAGTGAACAACTGACTCGTTACCGTAAAGCCTTGGAGGTCTCTTACTCCACTTTCACCAAGCACCACGTTTTCTTGACGCCGTGGGGCACTCGCCCTTTCCGTGAGGAAGAGACGGAACACTGGACACCTCTCGCCTACTCCACGGTTTTCGACGCCGTCCAACAAATAGTGGAGAACAACGAAAACTCGACGAACGAGGGCGTCCGCGCATTCTTGCGCCAGTACGCAACCACGCTGAGGAGAAATATCATGCCTGAGACCAGCATTTCACAACTTGCCCGAAGAATTTATCTGGAACATCAGGAAGCGATGGACCAAATAATAGCCTATAAACCTAACTGGGTGGCTGAGGCCAAACAGTGGCTTAAGGAAGCAGTCGCACAACAACCAGGGTGGATATTGGACGTAGAAGATACAATTTTCGTGCGATTCCGGTCCACCGATTGGAACCAGTACGAAGTAACACATACAGGAAGTGGTTGGGCTCCCCGTTCCAACGCCTTGTTGCTCTTCGAGTTCACATTCGAAGACGGGCTTCCTTGGCTACAACTCGCACTTTCTAACGGGGACGAAGCTAACAATCCCTTGAGACAAAAGCTGTTCGAAGCGGTGCGGCAACATCCGACACTGTTCAAGCCAAGATCTGCCTCGTTAGCTGACGGCTGGATGATATTGCACCAAGAAGCTGACTATTTCTTGGATCCGGCCGATTATGGTCTTGGTTGGGATGATGGAACAACTCGCGCCAAGTTAGAAAAGTAGGTCGCGGACTTCGCCGCAAACGAATTTCCCGCAATGAACGAGATTATCGTCAACTGTCTCCGCGAACACGCAGGGGAGCAGCAAACCACCTGAGAATGGTCTAAACAAAGCTCCAATCAGCCCCAAATCCGGATACGAAGGCTGGCGAATACAGCTAGTTGTTCAGGGCATCCCTACGTATAGTTCCGCATGTTCGGCGGAAGCAGGTTCGGGATAGCGTCCTCTATTGGGTAGGTCTCATCGCACTGGTGGCAGATTAGTGACCCGGTGATTACCTCTTCCCCATCCTCGGTCTCCACCCGGAGTTCCAACTCCCCCTTGCACATGGGGCAGGCGATGATCTCCATCAGTTCTTTATTCACACTCTCTCCTTAGGTGGCTCGTACGCCGCCGGGCCCTAACCTATCAACCCCCGCTCGAATAACGCATCCAGCACGTCGGCCAAGCCAAACACCACCACGCCGCACACAAAGATTGACGTGGTCCCGGTCAAACGGGAGCGCCAGGTAGGCCAGAAACCTTCCGCCGCAGGCTCATCCACCCGTTGACCCCGGAGTCCCCGCCGTCTTTGCATGGACCATATTATGTAAAACATATACATGGCCAGGGTTACTTTGCCCGCCAATACTGCTATGTAGGGCAGGCTTACGGCATCCGATGTCAATCGGCTCAAAGATAGCACGACCCCGCTTACAATCAGCACGGCGATGGCCGTGTTCACCACGCCTTTGAACTCTTCCGCTATCGTGCGGTCGGCATCGGGATTCCCGGTGGATAAACGGCGGGAAGCGGGGCGAAGAACCAACAGGTAGAAAGCGCCGCCACCTACCCAGGCCATGGCGGCCAGGGCGTGAAACCAGCGAATTGCCACCAAAATCCAGTCCAAGACGTCCATCATCAGCCATCAACAAAGCCGCCCGAGAACCCCCCGGCAGGACCGGGAATTTCGCCTGGTGCGGCTACCCGCAACCCCGAATCAACTCTTGGCCATGGCGCGGACCGTTTCTGCGATTTGATCGGCGTCGAGGGCGCTGATCACCTCTGCGAACACACGGCCGGACTTATCAATGAAATAAGTCTTGGGAAAGTACTCCAACCGGTAATCCAACGCGATCATTGCTCCCTGGTCGGTGGCGAAATCGTAGGTCAATTCCGACTCTTGAACAAAATCTCGGGCATCCTGCTCCGAATCAAACCCCTGGGGCACGAACAGTCCCAGGAACCGGACGTTTTCTCCCTGAACCTGCCCCCACGCCTCTTGGAACGCGGGCATTTCATCCCGGCAGGGCGGGCAGGACGGGTACCAGAAGTTCAACACCACGGCGTTCTTTCCTATCTGGTCCGACAACTGGAATTCCGTGCCGTTAAACAGGGTCACCCGAAAGTCTGTAGCCACGGGTGACGCGTTTTGGCTGCCAGAGCAGGCCATAACCAACGCGCACACGGCCAGCGTAGCGGCGAGGAAAATCTTCTGCCAGCCAGGATTACGGAGAGAAAGAGGGGTCATTCTACTCTGCGGAGCAGCGATGAAACTCGGGAATTCTCATGGTATTCTATCCACGGCGTATGGGTGGGTCAACGGAGACGAATCGGCCTGTCGGTCCGACCGGCGGGTTGAAAGAGAGAACATCCTACCGGGCCCTCCAATCATCGCAACGACTCTGAGTGCGTCAACATCATGACCGGGTCTGACTTTGGCTACGGCGGTAACTAGAAAATGCTTATGGAATTAGATGTGGCGGAAGGCCCCAACAGCCCTCTATCGGTTAACCGGTTCTTCGATTTGTTGGACGAGCCCAGGCCGGTCAACCAGGTGTTCGCAGCAGACCCGGCAGGCAATGACCTTTGGTGCCGCGTCACCGGGTGGAGTTCCACCGGCCCTTGCCAGGCGATGGCTGCCCTGTCTGAGGACTCGGGAGACGGGGTGGTCCTCCTGATATACGGCGGAGATGAGGGGATCAGGCTGTCGCCGTTGGAGTCCACCGAGGATTGGGACCTCTCCAACGCCAATCAATGGGGCGAGGCCTGCTTGTTGCTGGACAAAGCCGCCCCAGCCCGCGAGTAAACCTCAATGACTAGGCCGCAGGCGTGGCATCGTCTGACGCAATGGCCTCCGCCAGCCGGTCCAAGCCCCGGCGATAACATTCCTCTTCCGACCATCCTCGCAAGTCCACAACCTTGGTCTGGCGCAATTGAGCACAAAGGCGGTCCTGGCTGGAAAAGACCATGCCATCGGTGGCAACGGTGATCAGCCTGGGTTGGTGAGCCTCCGATGCCCCCGGCTCCAGGTGGGAGAAAAGGCGGTTAATGTGCGGGCTGCCCAACGCATCGGTTGAGCATACCAGCACGAGCAGATCGTAGAAGATAGTCCTTTCCAGCACCCCTTGATCCGCCCTCAGAACCGCCTCATCATCGGCGGCCAGCGCCCAGGACAAAACCCCGGAACGTTGCAGGTCTCTGTGGATCCTGGCCGACAACTCCGAGTCCTTTATGGAGCTGATCAACAATATCTTGGGCGAACCTCGGCCCGAGTGGTAGATTTCATTCTGCGCCGCAATGAACGGACCGGCTACTCCGGCCTTCTGCAGAAATTCGTCCGGGATCAATCCCTTGGACCTGGCCAGTGTATCGGACCCCACAATGCTTGGCCCGCTGTGACGGATTGAAGCCAGGCCCTGGACCTGGCTGAGGTCGCAATCAGCCACCAGCGTCATCTCAAAAACGCAGTTCTCCATAGACGCGCCGGCCAACCACGGTCGTATGAACCAGGCTCCCCGCAAATCCGCTCCTTCCAGGTTGGCGACCTCAAGGTTGGCCGCGGCCAGGCGGCAGTTGCGAAGGTCAGCGCCTGCCAGGTCGGCCCAAGCCAGGTTCGCCTCGGTAAGGTTGGCCCCCTGCAGGTTTGCCTCCGCCAGGTTGGCGCACCACAGATCGGCGTGGGACAGGTCCGCCCCGGAGAGGTCCGCGCTCTGAAACGAGCATCCCCTGAGGTTGCAGCGCACCAGGCTGGCTGACCTGAGGTTAGCCCTGCGAAAGTCGGTTCCGGCTAAGTTGGAACGCCAGAGATGTGCCCCGTGCAGGTTTACCCCGGAAAGATCGGCAAGGCGCAATTCGGCACTGGTGAGGTCTACGTTGGAAAGGTTGTCGTTCGCCAGGTCAACCCCGGCGAGCCGGGATCCGCTTAGGAAAGCCCCGGAAAGGTCCAGGGACCTACGTCGCCAGTAGATCTGCTCCCGCCAACGGGCAATGGCGTGGCTGCCTTGTTTGGCCAATGCCAGGTGGTCCGGGTCGGCCAATAACGCTGCTCCTGGGACGGATTAAAGTAGGCGGTCCGGCGGAATTTGGACACGGTCGCGCCTTTTCGCGGGTTGGCGCCAGCGATTCGTCCCGAGCCGGGACCAACGCTAAGCGCCGGAAAAAGCGGGCATGACTTCTCGAGCAAATCTGGATAGCTGGTCTTTGAATACCGGCCAGGGCATTCCTTCGGGCCATTGCAGGACCATGTCTTCCAACCCCGGATACTTGGCCTGGAACTCCTGGAGTAACTCGACAACCGTTTCTGCGGGGCCGCAGGCCCAGACCTTCTGCTCGATGCCCTCTTCGATGCTTGGGACCCGGGAGGGCGCTCCGGGGGTTCCCCAAGCCCTCCCCTGGGAGTCGGTGTAGCGAACGAACCCGAAGGGGGCGAACCACTTGTACCGCTCGTCGTGGTACGGCCTGACCTTGGCAACTGCCGCTTCCGGCGTTTCGTCGATGCAGAACCCAATGCCAAGGGCAAGGTCTTGCCCAAGGGTCAATTGCCGGCCGGCCTTGGCCGCCGCGTCTTGATAGCTTTGGAATAGCCGCTCGACCAGGAGCTGGCCCGTCAAGGCCACCATGCCTTTGATCCCCTTCGTGGCGATGTATTCCAAAGTCCTGCCGCTGGCTATGGGCTGCCAAATCTCAACCGGCCGGTTGACCGGCCGCGGGACCATCGTGATGTCCTTGAGGTTGTACCCCCGGTAGGGCACGTCGGGGGGAATGGTGTAATGCTTGCCACGGTGGCTGAACGACTCTTCGTTGAAGGCCTTGAAAATGACCTCCATCTGCTCTTCAAAAAGCTCCTTGTTGGCGTCGTTGTCAATTACCGGAGCGCCGAAGCTCTCCACCTCCCGGGAGTGATAGCCCCGGCCTACGCCAAAAATCAGCCGCCCTCCGGTAAGCACGTCGGCCATGGCAAAGTCTTCAGCCAGGCGCATGGGGTGCCACATGGGAACGATGTTGAACGCCGAGCCGAACTTAAGACGTTTGGTCAATCCGGCCAGGTGCACTCCCAGCAGTATCAGGTTGGGAAAGCACTCGTATCCCTCCCGCTGGAAATGGTGCTCCGCGGTCCACATGCAGTAATAGCCCAGTTCGTCCATGTGGGTCGCCAGCGCAACCGCATTGCCGTAGGCCTCCACCAGCTTCTCGTTGGGGTACCGGCGGTCGTCGGCGGGTGTGCCTTCAGCGCCAACGTCCTCCAGGTCAATCTGGCCGACATACAACACCGAAAAACGCTTGATCATAGATAATTCTCGATTAAGTTAGCTTGGCGGAATACCCGAGGCGGGAGCTTGCCGGGGGCCGTTTCTTAACTGAGCCCGTTTCTTAGCCGGGGGCCGTTTCTTAACTGGGAACGTAGCTGAGTCGGTGAAACATTATAGCACGGTAGGTCCCCGGTTAAGGGCGTACGCCCGGTTCGTCGCGCCGCCCTTCAGCCTGTCCGTCCGTCAGCGTTGCGCTTCCCATGGCGACCGTTAACAGGGAGGGCAGCACCACCAGGGCAGCCCCGGCGGCCATGGCGATCATCGTAGCGGTAATAACCCCGTAGGCCGAAAACAGAGGCATTGGAGCAAACGCCAAAACGCCGAACCCTATGGCGCTGGATGCCGCCGATCCGATCAACGGCCCCCCGACGCCTGAGGCGGTTGCCCGCAGCGCGACAGTTTGGTCGGGGTTGCGTTCCATCTCCCGCCGAAATCTCAGGGTTACGTGGATTGAGTAATCAATTCCCAGTCCAATGGAAACGGCGGCGATGGTGGCGGTGACAAAATTCAGATGGAAACCGGCCAGGTACATGAATGCATAGAGCCAGGACACCACCAGTCCCATGGGGATGACCGCGGCAACCGCCAAACGCAGTGACCGCAGCCAAACGGCAAGCAGAATCAGGCACGCCGCCACTGCGACCGGCAGGGAAACATTGAGGGCTTTGGTGGCCGCATGGAGGGTGGACTCCCGGGTGAACGGGGAGCCGGTGATCCCGGCGAACGATATGGAGGAAACCTGTCGTACCGGCTCCAGGTTCGTCTCCAACGATTGCCGGACTTGGACCAGCGTGGCCTGCTCGCGGGTGCCTCGAACGCCGAAAACCAGGATCGTAGCCATCTCCCCGCTGGACTCCGAAACCGGCGAGACGGTCTCCCTGACCTGCTGCCGGTCGTAATACAGGCTGTCCGCACTTCGAGGAACGCCATATTGGTGCATAAACTCATAGGCCGTTCGCAGCTGAATGGGGTCGTCGGGCAGCCCGTCTCCGTCATGGTCGGTGATGCGCATCCCGAACTCCGCTTCAATCTGCTCCCGGGCATAGTCGCTTCCAGTTAGCCGGGACAGCAAGGTCAGCACCGTTTGGCGGTACAGTCTGACCTGACCATCGTCGTCACTCCCCAGGTGGGGGTTTTGTCCCAGATCAGCGAGCAACCTCTCAATCGCCGCCAGGGACTCGCGGGAGGTGAGGTCTCCTCGGATATAAACTACCCCTGGTTCACCGGCGAGGTCCAAGTCCACGTGCTGTTCCAGTTTTTCCAGCCCCACGACCAGGTCTGAATCCGAGGCGAAAAACTCCTTGACGTCCAGTTGAGGTTCCAACTGAAACGCCAGGTAAGTGCTGACTACGGTAACCGCCGCCGCGGAGGAAAGGACGATCCAACGCACCTGTACCAACGCCGCCACTATACCGACGAACCCAAGTCGCCCGCCCGAGGCCTCGTTCGCGGTCCGGGCGTCTCGGGTTAACGGCGCTGCCGTGTAGGTCGGCCCCGCCGGGGACGGCCCACGTAAACCAGGGAGACGGTTCCCGTCCAGACGCATTCTCACCAACGGCAGGAAGATGCCCATTACCAGGTAGCTCGCAATCGTGGCAATTCCCGCCGCCACTGCGAATCCGATGATGGTTTCAATGCCTGAAGTGATGTTGGCTAGGAAGGCGATGCCGTCCGACAACATGGCGAGGGTTAAAGCGCCGATCACTGCTGCCAGCCCGGTGCCCAGGGCCAGGGATGGCGCGCGGCCAAGCCGGCGTTCCTCCTGGTAACGGGCTGAGGCATGGATGAAAAAGTCCACCCCAAGGGAGACTATGGCGATGGGCACAATGAGGTCCAGAGTCAGTGACGAATTTAGGCCCACAAGATTGGACCCGCCTTTCAGCCAAACCAAGACCATCAGCAGGCCAACGAAAGCGAGTACCGCCGAGGACCAGGAGCGGAGCGTGACGCCAACGACAACCAGCACCAAGAGAATCGTAGCGCCGATGTAAGGCAATACTGTCCTGCCCTGTTCCATAGATTCCAGGTTCACGTCGATGGCCAAACCCCAGAGCCGGTAGTTGGTTTGGCTCCCCCGCAAGGTTTCCTGGACCCGCCGGTTGAACCGCTCCTTGTTCAGGGTCGCCTCGTCGTTGGACAGGCTCAAAATTGGCGGACCACCGCCCAGCAAGGCGTTGTCCGAGGCCACGAAGAAAAACAAAGCCGGGGCCCGCCAATACTCGAACTCCTCGCCATTAAAGGTCCTGGTCTCGGATTCCGCGTCCAGAGACAGTGAGTCACGAAGTTGTTCACCGTGGGGCCCGGACAAAAGGCGGTGCACTGCCAGCTTCACTTCCAGGCCTGTTGCAGTTTCCAGGCTGGACGCACCCTCGGGGTCCAACGCTAACAGGAGACTTACGCCGTCGGCTATGGTGAACAAGCCAAAAGTCTGCCTTTGTGCCTCGGCGTCGTAGCCGTGGTACAGGTAGCGCCCCAGCTCCGATTTCCTGAGCCGTTCCTGGTTCTGGTACAACTCCCACAACGGTTGCTGGCGCAGAATGTCCCCTTGGCGGTCCTCAACAATAAAGCCGGTCCCATGAATCCTGGCATGGAATTCTTGGTCGATCTGCTCTTGAAGCTCAAACACAGGTCCGCCGGGGTCCTGCGAGGCCTGTTCCGTGGGCGCCATGAGCAGCATCGGTAGTATCAGCAAGCCGGTAACCAGCAGAATGCCGGCGATGTACCAACCGGAGTAACCTATCAGCAGTTGGACCGCGCGGTCTGCCGGGTCTTGGCGCCAGTTCATGCTGTCGTGTTCATGCGATGTTCACAACCAAGGTTATCTGCGGGCCGAGTCAAATATGATGCTCGGGGAGGAAGGAGTCCACATTGAGATTAACACCACCAATGCCAACCTGCCCACGCTCTGGGATCGTGTTTCCGTAGCGGTTCCCGTCGTGGCGCGGTGCATCGGCGTCGGTCAGCCGCTATAATCAGCTTGCTCTGCCCCAGGAGTGCTGGGACCGGGATTCGCGTCCATGACAACATAGGCGCCAGGACGGACTTTTGGCGAATTGGAGGATGCTATGGACCTGGGTTTGGAAGGCCGGGTAGCCATGATTACCGGAGGCAGCAATGGCCTGGGAAAACAGGCCGCGCAAACCCTGGCCAGAGAGGGCTGCAAGGTGTCCATTTGCGCCAGAGGCCCTGAAAAGCTCGAGGGGACGGTTGCGGAATTTCAGGCCCAGGGTTATGTCGTCCATGGCACTCAGGCCGACGTGACCATGGAGGCCGACGCACAACGTTTCTACCAGGAGACGCTGGACAACCTGGGCCAACCGGACATCCTGGTCAACAACGTGGGAGGTCGAAGAGGCTCCGCGGTTTTCGAGGAGATGACGCTGGAGCAATTCCAGGAGGGCCTGGACGTGAATCTTATATGCGCAGTCCGGTTGATGGCCATGGTGCTGCCCCACATGAAGTCCCAGAGGTGGGGCCGCATCGTCAACATATCTTCAATCTACGGCCGGGAGCATGGCGGTTCCATGGACTATATGGCCGCCAAGGCTGGCCTGATCGCATTTTCGAAGCATCTGGCCCTGCAGACCATCCCTTACAACGTGTTGGTCAACTGCATTGCGCCCGGGTCCATCGACTTCCCTGGCAGCAGCTGGGACCGGTTCCAACAGAACAACTCTCCTGAGGTTGTGGCCGAGTTCATCGAACGGAACCTGCCGGCCGGCAGGTTTGGCTGGCCGGAACCCATTGGGGAGATGGTGGCCTTTCTGGCCTCGGACCGGGCCGACCTCGTGGCCGGCGCCTGTATCAACGTGGACGGGGGCCAATCCAAGTCTCTGTTCTAGCGCTTCGTCCCGGTTCGGTCATGAACCAAAAATCCCCCGGATTTCCGGCATGTTGCCGGGTCCGGGGGATTTGAACTTTTTGCGCCTGTGCCTGAAGAGGGCACCATGGTGAGCCTCTTGACGGCTAGGCCATATGTTTCGCCGCCGAAGGCACCGGGTCGGGGTCGCCCATGCGGTCTCTCTCATCTTCTTTGGTCTGGAGCTCAATTTGCAGCCTGATGCCGTTGGGGTCGTTGAAGTAGAAGGTCTTGCCCCAGTGGCGTTCGATGACGTCGGTGACTTCGACTCCATTGTCCTGGAGAAGCTTCATGGACTCTTCGAACTCCTCGTTGGTGGAAACCGGTATGGCGAAATGGTTCAGGTACTGGTTGCCGGTCTTGGCCAGGTCTTCCGTAGTCTCAAAGAAGGCGAAGGAATTGCCTCCGCCGATCTCTACGTTGTAGTGCCGCCCCCCGTTGGGGGTGCGCATGGTCCTGGCAATCTTCATGCCAAGGATGCCGCAATAGAACTGGATTGTGGCTTCCATGTCGTTGGTGTTCACGCCCACGTGATCAATGTTGGTGGTTTTGAACATGGTTCCGCCTCCCGTTGCAAGAATCATTAACCCCATTTTATCAGAGGCGCAACGACGCCGATAGGCCCAAAAGCTCAGCCGGCGGGTACCACCAACCTGCCGGCCGCGCATTGGTCCAACAGGCAGCAACCGGCGCATTTGGGCGTTTTGGAGCAGGCTTCCTTGGCGTGCCGGTCGAGAAGGGCGTGGTATTCGTTGAACATTCCGGCGTCTAAGGGCAGGTTGTGGTGAAAAAGGTCCTGGCAGGTCCCGTAGTCGTTTGCAGGCGCTTCTGGCAGCACCCCCAGCCTGGACAGGATACGCCGGGTGTAGGCATCAATTACGAACGACGGCTTGCCCGCGGCGTAAAGAAGAATATCGTCAGCGGTTTCCGGCCCGATCCCGTGGATGGAAAGCAGCTGGGACCGCAGTGGTCCCGCGTCCTGGGAAAGAAAGGCCGTCAGGTCTCCATTGCTGAATTCCTGGATGTACGCTGCGAAAGCCTTCAGCTTGCGGGCCTTGGCGTTGAAGTAGCCGCTGGGGCGTATGACCGCCGCCAATTCATCCTGAGACATCCGGTGGATGGCTTCCAGGGAGAAACACTGGGCGGCCTTGAGATTGTTCAAGGCCTTTTCCACGTTGGTCCAGGCCGCCGATTGGGTCAGAATAGCCCCAAAGACCACGTCAACGGGGCCGTTCCCGGGCCACCAGCCCTGGGGGCCGTAGGCGCGGTATAGCCGGCGGTACACCTCCTGTAGGTATGGGCCCAGGTCTTTCGGGGGATCAATTGGGGTGTTAACTGCGGGTTGACGGGGCATTGCGTTAACCTGGTTGCGTCTTTGGGGCGCCCTGGTCAGCGACGGCCAACTTTGGAAGGTGGATGGGGATTTGTCCCGCCAGAGAAACTTCCCGGAGGGTCACCCGGCAGGTGTGGGCATAGGCTTCCACCCCCGACGCCAACGCCAGCCGGAAAGCCGCGGCGAAATCCGGGTCAGCGGCATCGTGGGGGGAGAACCGCCGAGCATCCTCCCGCTGAATCACGAAAATCACGGCGGCACGACTTCCCTCCTCTACGGCTTTGACGAGGCTGCCCATGTGCTTGACGCCTCGGGAAGTGGGGGCATCCGGAAACAACGCAGCACCGGATTCCACCAGGGTCACTGACTTGGTTTCCAAGTAGCACTTGCCGGTCGCTCCGGCATTCGAAGGGTCTTGTAATAGAAAGTCCAACCGGCTCTCCCCGTAGGTCGATTCCGGTTTGACCTGGGTATATTCGGCGAATTGGGGCAGCTCTCCTTTGGCCAGGGCCTCGGCAACCAGGTAGTTCGGCAGCCGGGCATCGGCTGACACCAGGGCAAAACCGAGGTCAACCAAGCACAGATCATAACCTGTCTTGCGATGGCTGCCCGGCTTTCGTTTCAGCCAGACCCGTATGCCAGGTACGAACAACTCGCGCATCCGGCCGGAGTTGGCCACGTGGGCCAGTACGTCTCCGCCCTCGACCCTCACCCTGGCGGCGAACCGGTTCAACCGCTCCAAAAAGGTCGCTTCCACCAGGTCCGGACCCAGGTCCACATTGCCTCCTATGAGTTAGAGCAAACCTGAAAGAGCCAATGTTAGCAACCCCCCGCCGGTGGGACAACCGGGCCCGGAGCGGCCCACGCCTTTCCATTGTCCACCGTAGTTCCCGCGGTAACACCTGCCCCGTCTTTCTCGCCGCAGCGGGAATCCAGAACTCCATTCCTGCGCCAACGCGGTTGTGTTAACGGGCATACGTCAGGCAGAGCATCCTGCGTGTGGGTATTCCTGGTTTCTCACCAAAAGGGTTCTGGATTCCCGCTGCGGCGAGAAAGACGGGGGGATTTAATCACAACTGAACGACTCTGGAACGAGTGTTTTGCATGGATTGGCACGCGGGCGGACTGATATAATGGCGCAAGCCAGCCTCGGGAAACCACTCTGCGCGGGAGATTCGCTGTGGCCCGGTTCCTCGAACGATTGGACGAGGCTTGTCAATCCTCGGAAAGCCTGGTGTGCGTCGGTCTGGATCCGGATCCCAAACGCATGCCGGCGATGGGCGTGGCGGATTTCAACGCTGCTATCGTAGAAGCCACCGCCGGATTGGCTTGCGCCTATAAGCCCAATTTAGCGTTCTACGAGGCGTTGGGAATTCCCGGCCTGACCGCCTTGGAACAGACCGTCACATGCATCCGGAGCCAGGCCCCTCATGCCATCGTCATCGGCGACGCCAAGCGCGGGGACATGGGGCCGTCCAGCGAAGCCTACGCCGCGGCAATGTTCCGGGTTTGGGACTTCGACGCGGTCACGATCAACGGCTGGGGCGGCAGTGATTCGATAGAGCCTTTCCTGAATGACCCCGATCATGGCGCTTTCTTGTGGTGCCGGGGCTCCAATCCAGGATCGGCCGACCTGCAGGACCTGGAAGTGGCTGGCCCGCAGGGCAATATTCCCCTTTACCAACACCTGGCGCTAACAGCCGGCCATTGGAACTCCGCGGGGAACCTGGGCCTGGTAATGGGCGCCACCAACCCAAGGCAACTGAAATCGGTGAGGAACTCCTGCCCAGACATGCCCTTTCTCATTCCCGGGGTCGGCGCGCAGGGCGGGGACTTGGAGGCGGCGGTCGGTGACGGCGTGGACTCAAATGGCCGCCGGGCCATCGTTAACTCGTCCCGGGGCATCATCTACGCGTCCACCGGCAGCGATTTCGCCGCCGCCGCCGCCCGGGAAACGGCGCGGTTGCGGGATGCCATCAACCGGATACTGGATTCGAGGGACCAGGGATGGCGCTAACGCTGCGGGTCGGCGACGTGGTCCGGATGAAGAAGGCCCACCCATGCGGCGGCTACCATTGGCGAGTTGGCCGGCTGGGGGCGGATATTGGATTGACTTGCCAAACCTGCGGACGACACATCATGGTCGCCCGGTCCTACCTTGACCGGCGGGTCAAGGAGATCATACCCCGGGAAACGACTCCGGCGGCGAGCCAAGAGAAAGCCTGATCCGCTGATATTCCTTTGGGGTAGGGTTAGGCCGTGGGTACCGACAGCGGAGTCTGGTCCTTGGGGTTTCTTTCCCAGTCAAGTATTTCGGCGTGGTATCCGCGAAGCTCGTCAGACATGGTTTCGATGAAGTTGCGAACTGCCCGACCCAGGAACTTGCCCTTCAAAGTGCAGATTCCTATTACCGATGTCTCGAAGATATGGTCGAGCCTGACGACTCCCAACTTGTCGTGGTCTTCTTGATGCAGGGTGAAGTCGCTGCATACGGCAACCCCCATGCCGATTTCCACGTATCGTTTTATCGACTCGGTATCGTCCAATGCCAGAACGACTTCGCAGGAAATCCCCTGGCCCTTCAACGCCTGCTCAACCTTTTGCCGGGTGAGACTCTCCTGGCCGGATAGGATCAGCGGCCACTCGGCGATACCCTGCAGCGTGGGGAGTGTCTGGTTAAGCAGGGGATGTTCCGGAGGGGTCATCAGGACTACGTTGTACTCAAATAGCTCGGTGAACTCCAGAGAGAAATCGTCCGCGGGCGGAGGAGAACAGAAACCCAAATCAACCTCTCCGGACCGGACCAACTGAATCAGTGGCGAGTAGGCGCGGGCCAGCAGCCGGATGCGGACATCGGGGTAGCGCTCCCGAAAAGATTGAATGCCTCGGGGTAGGTGGTGCATCACCAGGTCCGGGTAAGCTCCGATACTGAAGGACCCCCGTCGCTCCGAATAGTCCATCTGGGTCTTCAGTGTGTCCACCGAGGTCACTACCGGAGTAACCAACTCCAGTAGTGTGATGCCTTCCGAAGTCAGTTGTATGGGGCGCTTGATGCGGTCGAATAGCGTAATCCCAAACTCCGACTCCAGTTTTCGGAGGTGTGTTGTAACCGTGGGTTGGCCCAACTCCAGGGTGCGGGCTGCCTTGGAAACGCTGCGCAGCCTCGCCACATGATAGAAACTAATGAGTTCCCTTAGTTCCACGGATAAATTCCCCCAGAGACTGTCCTGGGCATTTCTGATATTATATATCAATCGATATTGCTTGACAAAATATTCGGTTGATTTGAGAATAAGCCAAAGGTGCATTCCCGCTTCCACCGTCTGTAACCCCTGTACTGAGCTTTGTAGTTCGAACCTCCTTGGGGAACCCGTAGCCGTGGACCCGACTCAAACAGGTCATCGAGCCCAGCCGCAAGGGAAAGCATCCGAATGCCTTACGTAATCACCGAACCTTGCAAAGGTGTCAAAGACGCTACCTGTGTGCAGGTCTGCCCCGTCGATTGCATCGTTTCTACCGACGATGACGATATGTTTTACATTGATCCGGAAACCTGTATCGATTGCTCCTATTGTGTGTCGGTCTGCCCGGTAAACGCGATTTTCGACGAGTTTGCGGTACCCTCCCAATGGAGGGACTACATCAAGAAGAACCGGGACTACTTCAAGTAATAGCCGGCCAACCAGGCCGCTCATACCCCCAGAGCCTTTTTAATTGTCCCCCGTCATTCCCGCCGCAGCGGGAATCCAGAGCCCTCATCATGCGCCAAGGCGGTTATGCCAGCTAAGACGCGTCAGGTGGCCGGCCCGACGTCCCACCTGGACCATTCCTGCAGACCCCCAGCAGGTTGGATGGGAGAAAGGACTCTGGATTCCCGCTGCGGCCAGAATGACGGGAGTAAGGGACACAGGGGCCCAGCCATTCCCGTTGCTCCGAGAAAAACGGGCGTGGGGTTGTGCGACGATCCTGACATATCCTAGTCGCGGTTAGGATGGCATTTAGACCTCCCTGACCGCAGTTTGCAATGGGATTGCCCCGTCTGCGCCGCGGGTTGATGGGATTCCGTCCCTCGGGATAAACTAGCCCTGCATCAGGGGCGCATTGACGCTGGCCCGGTCGCGCCGGGCTCAAGCTGACAACTCTGTGAAAATCCTTGATGGGGAATGGATTGCGATGACCCGGTTCCTGCGAGATGAAGATGTCAACCAGTTGGTGTCTATGGACGACATGCTGGCGGCCATCGAGAACATGCAACGCCAGTTTGGCCAGGGACATGCCTCCAACCTACCCCGCCGGAAAATCATCGGCAGCAACGGCATGTTGTCGGTCATGGGAGGCGGGTTGTTCTATGACGGGGTGTTGGGCGTTAAGACCTACACGGTGGTGAGGGGTAAGTATTCCTTTCAGGTTAGCCTGTACGACGCCGATACCGGGGAGTTGCTCTGCTATACCCAGGCCAACCGGTTGGGCCAACTACGCACTGGGGCAACTACCGGCGTGGCAGTCAAACACTTGTCCAACCCCGGCGAATTAACCCTGGCAATTATTGGCACCGGCTATCAGGCGCCAACCCAGTTGGAAGCGGTTGCCAAGGTGCGCGGCATCAAGAAAATCAACGCCTATAGCCGCACTCTGGATAACCGAAAGAGCTTCGCTGAAGCCATGAGCGGTTCTTTAGGCGTTGAGGTGGTGGCGGCCGATAGCAGCCAGGAAGCGGTAACCGGCAGCGACATCATCGTGTGCATTGCGGCGGCCATGGAACCGGTGCTGGAAGGCGAATGGTTGAACCAGGGCTCCACGGTGGTTGGCGCCGGTCCCACGACCTGGCGCGCCCGGGAGGTGGACAACGCCACTCTGGACCGGGCCAGCCGGGTTTTCGTAGACTCCATCGAGCAGGCTGGCGTCGAGGCCGGCGACATAGCCGGCGCCGTGGACCGCGGGGCCCTTCAGTGGAGCCAGGTTATGGAGCTGCGTCACGTGGTGGCGGGAGCAATAGCCGGGCGGGATTCCGCTGACCAGATCCTTTATGTAAAGCTGATGGGCACCGGCGTGGCCGACGTGGCCGCCGCCAAGCTAGCCTATGACAAGGCCACCGCCGCTGGCATTGGAATGGAGATGGACTGGTAGGGGTCAGCCGGGGCTCAGGTAGTCCACCATGGGCCGGACATTGTACCTGCCGCCTTCCGTCAGCAGGCTTTCCACCGCAGCCCTCGCCGTATCCAATGCGGTGAAACAGGGGATTTGACGCTCCACCGCGGCCCGTCGAATATAAAACCCGTCACGCAGCACCGAAGTGTCGCCCGATAGGGTGTTGATCACCGCGCCGACCATTTTTTGTTCGATGACGTCCAGGCAGTTGGGATGTCCCTCATCCAACCGCTTGGTGGCCATGATGACCGGTATCCCCATCGCCGAAATCATGGCGGCGGTGCCCTCGGTGGCAAATAGTTGACAGTCCGCGTCATGTAATTCACGCACCAGAGACAGGGACTCGGCCTTGTCCTGGTCCGCGATACTCAACAGGATACCCATTCCTTTCTGAAGCCTGAGGTTGGCGGCCAGCAGCGCTTTGGACAGGGCCGAGGAAAAGTCCAGGTCTATTCCCATCACCTCTCCGGTGGAGGTCATCTCCGGCCCCAACCTCCAGTCCACGCCGATGAGCTTGCCCATAGAAAACACCGGCGCCTTGATGCCCACCAGTTTCTGCCTCGGCCACAGCCCGCCCTGGTACCCCTGCTGGGCCAGGGTTTCCCCCAGCATCACCCGAGTGGCAATGGTGGCCACCGGAGCCCCCGTAACCTTGGAAATGAATGGGATGGTGCGGCTGCCCCGCGGGTTCACTTCCAATACGTACACGCTGGTTACGTCGTCCCAGCCACTGTCGACCTGGGGACTGCGATAAGCCGGCCCACCGTGAATAACAAACTGGACATTCATCAGGCCCTTAATGCCCAGGGCCAGCCCCATGCGGGTGGTGTATTCGACAATCGTGGACACTTCGTCGGAGGTGAGGTTGAGGCCTGGGTAGATGCCCATGGAGTCTCCGGAATGCACGCCAGCCCGTTCTATGTGCTCGATGATGCCGGGAATGAGGACTTCCTCCCCATCGCACACGGCGTCTACCTCGCACTCTTTGCCCTCCATGTACTGGTCGATCAGCACCGGCCGGTCCGGGGCAATCTCCACAGCCACCGTTAGATACCGGATTAGGTCCGACGCATTCTGGACTATCTCCATTGCCCGGCCGCCCAGCACGTAGCTGGGACGGACTATGGCAGGATACCCAATGTTCTGCGCCACCTGGAGCGCTTCGGATACTGAAGTCACGGCGGCGCCGGGGGGTTGGGGTATGCCCAGCCGGGACATGAACTCCTCAAACTTTCCCCGGTCGGACGCCGCATCTATCGCCTCGGCGCTGGAACCCAGGATAGGAAGCCCCGCGAGGGCCAGCTTTTGAGACAGGTCTATGGCTGTTTGTCCGCCGAATTGGACCACTGAAGGCGGCGCCACATCGTCCACCGTCTCGTTGTCGATGATGTCCCGCACCGACTCTTCGTCCAATGGCTCGAAATACAACCGGTCGCTGGCATCGAAATCGGTGGACACCGTCTCCGGGTTGGAGTTGATCATAATGCTCTTCACGCCGGCTTGAGTGAGCGCGGCGGCGGCGTGAACGCTGCAATAGTCGAACTCGATCCCCTGGCCGATTCGGATGGGTCCGCTGCCCAGCACAATTGCCTTTTTCCCCGGCAATGGTAGCGCCTCGTTCTCCTCGTCGTAGGCGCTGTAATAATAGGGTGTCACCGCCTCAAACTCAGCGGCGCAGGTATCTACCGTCTTGTACACCGGCTTGATACCCAGTTGTATGCGCAGGTTTCGCACCTGTTCCGGCAGCATGTCGGACAATGTTCCAACCTGTTGGTCGGAAAACCCCAGGCGCTTGGCTTGCAACAGCAACGCCGGAGTCAAGGTTTCCGCCAGAAGCCGGCGCTCCATATCTACGATTCGCTGAAAGGCGTGGATAAACCACGGCTCGAAGAAGGTTCGGGACACCAGGTCCTCAAGCGGCATCTCGCGCCTCAGTGCGGCGACAATCGCCCAAAGCCGGGTGTCGTTGGGGTCCAGCGGCAGTTTGTCCAAGGAATCCGGGGTGTCATCGCTCCAGGATGGGTCTTCCCAGAGCAAGGTTCTACCGCCGATTTCCAGCGACCGCGCCGCCTTTTGTATGGCGGCTTCAAAGGTGCGGTCGATAACCATCACCTCGCCGGTGGCCTTCATCTGGGTGGTGGTGCGCCGGTCGCCGTCGGGAAACTTGTCAAAAGGCCACCGGGGTATCTTCACCACGCAGTAGTCCAATGCCGGCTCGAAGGCAGCCATCGTCTGACGAGTCACGACGTTTGGAATTTCATCCAGCCGCTTGCCAACCGCAATCTTGGCCGCAACGCGGGCGATGGGATAACCGGTGGCTTTGCTGGCCAGGGCCGAACTGCGGCTGACCCTGGGATTCACCTCGATGACGTAATAGGGCGAATCCGGTTCCCACGGGTTCTCGGCGTTTCGCTCCAAGGCCTGGCTAACCATGGGATGGGGTTGCAATGCGAACTGCACGTTGCAACCGCCTTCTATGCCCAACCCGCGGATTATCTTGAGGCTGGCCGTGCGCAGCATCTGGTATTCGTTATCGCTCAGGGTTTGGCTGGGCGCAACCACGATGCTGTCCCCGGTATGCACTCCCATGGGGTCCAGGTTTTCCATGTTGCAAATGGTTATGCAGTTGTCCGCCCCATCCCGCATAACCTCATACTCGATCTCCTTCCATCCCACCAGGGACCGCTCGAGCAGCACCTGCGATATGGGGCTGGCCAACAGGCCGCTGGCAACTATTGTCTCCAGTTCTTCCCAGTTGTTGGCAATCCCGCCTCCGGTTCCCCCCAGCGTATACGCGGGTCGCACCACCAATGGCAAACCGATGTCCTTCGCAGCTTCTCGGGCTTCTTCCATTGTGGAAACCGAGGCATTCTCAGGCTCGGGTTCTCCGATATCGTGCAGGAAGTTGCGGAAGAAACCCCGGTCCTCCGAGGTGCGGATGGTCTCCAATGGCGTGCCCAATAAACGAACGCCGTACTTGTCCAGCACTCCGGCGTCGGCGAGGGCCACCGCCAGGTTCAGCCCGGTTTGCCCCCCCAATGTTGGGAGAATCCCCTCGGGCCGCTCTGCTTCAATAATCCGCTCCACCACCTCGACGCTCAGGGGTTCGATGTAGATACGGTCGGCAATCCCCTGGTCCGTCATGATGGTGGCCGGGTTGGAATTGACCAAAACGGTGGACACACCCTCCTCGCGGAGGGCTTTACATGCCTGAGTCCCGGCGTAGTCGAACTCGGCGGCCTGTCCAATCACAATAGGACCCGAGCCGATCACCAGCACTTTTTCCGGTTTTTTTGTTATTTTGACCCTCGGTGTATCCAAGGTTAGGCGCCCTTTCGGGCGCCGTTTGTCATTCCGGGGCATCCATTGTCATGGACCACCCCGGAATGACGCTATGGCGCATTGGGCCGACGCTGCGCCGAGCCGGTTGCCTTACCCGGTTAGAACACGGGAAGCGGGCCCGGCAACTCCAGCAGCTTTCGTTCCTGGAAGGAATTCAGCACCTGGTATACAAACGACCCGAATATGCGCTGGTTGTGTTGGTAACCCGGCGCAAGCTCGACTTGTTGCTCGCTGCTGGGTGGAATCCGAAATAGGACCATGTCCTGGTCTAACTTTTCCACCTCCAGCCGTCCCACGGGAGAATAATCAATATCCCCGTCGTCCGGATTGAAGGACCGGACAATCAGGTCCCAATGGCTGCCTATGGACCCCTTGGCCGGGGCAACATGATAGCGGTTCCCCTGGCAATGGAACTGGGGAACATCCTGGTCCAATACGCTGATTAGGTCCGAAACACTTCCTGGCAACTCCACCTCAACCCCATCCTCCAGCAACACGTGAGTAAATGAAGACATGAAAACCTCCGAAATATTGCAAAAACCAGATGTGAAAAATAATACTGTGTTGCTTGGCGACAAATTTCAATGAACCAACTTGTAAGCCAAGGAGACTTTTCGGTTCCCCGTAGCGGGGTTTTTGCTTTAGCTTCAGGCCACCTCCTACGTTTCCGAGTGCGAGTGTTCGTGCCCCTCGAAATCTTCAATTAGAGAAAGGAACCGGTCAAACAGGTACTCGCTGTCCCTGGGTCCCGGTGATGCTTCCGAGTGGTATTGAATAGTAAAAAGAGGCATCTGGCGATGCACCAGACCCTCAACGGTGTCGTCATTAAGATTGATGTGGGACACTTCCAACCCCGCCGGCAAACCCTCGGCGCTGACAGCGTATCCGTGATTTTGGGCGGTTATGTAAACCCGCCCGGTGGCCAGGTCCTTAACCGGGTGGTTGCCGCCCCGGTGGCCAAACTTCAGCTTGTAGGTGCCGGCTCCCATGGCCCGAGCGACAATCTGATGCCCCAGGCAAATCCCCATTATGGGAACGCGGCCTAGCAACCGCCCAACATTCTCGACCAGGTAATCCAGAACCTGGGGATCGCCTGGCCCCGGCGATAGCAGTATCCCAGAGGGTTCCATGGCCAACATTTCTTCGGCTGGCGTGGTGGCCGGCATGGCGATTACCTGGCAACCCCGTTGGTGCAGCAGACGCAGTATGTTGTACTTAAGTCCGCAGTCGCTGACCAGAATTCGAAACTTGGCGTCGGGGTCCAATTCCACCGAGGGACTGTCCCATTGATAGCGTTCCGCGGTGGTGACAGACTGCACAAAATCGGTTGCATCGTAGCTGGGCAACCCGGCGAGTCGTTCGACGGCCGCCTGCGGGTCCCCGGTGCTGATAATGCCCATCATCACGCCCCGGCTTCGGATGCGTTTGGTCAAGGCCCGGGTGTCCAACCCGCTGATTCCCGGAATACCCTGGCTTTCCAGAAACTCGTGCAGGGTCCGGACGCTTTGCCGGTGACTGGGTTGGTCGCAGTGTTCCTTGACGATCAAACCGCTGACCCGGATCTCCTTGGATTCAAAGTTTTCCTCGTTGATGCCGTAGTTCCCCACCAGGGGATAGGTCAGCGTAACCAACTGCCCCGCATAGGAAGGGTCGGTCAACACTTCTTGGTATCCGGTCATGCTGGTGTTGAACACAACCTCTCCCTGGCCTTGGGTATCTGCCCCGAAAGCCAGTCCTTGGACAATAGTACCGTCTTCGAGGACCAAGTGCGTCGTTTTATCCAATCGGATTTCCACCATTCCAGGATGAGTGCTCAAAAACCAGCCGCCCGCCCACCATGGTTGCCATCACCTGTCCCTTGAGGGTCGTCCCCTCCAGGGGAGTATTCTTTCCCATGGACTGGAATTCCGCCGTATCCACCTGCCACTCCCGGTCCGGGTCAAACAACACGATGTCCGCGACAGTGCCAGGGGCCAGGGTCGCAAATTCCTGGAATGCCGGGCCCATGACCCGAGCCGGCCCCGCAGTAAGCCGCTCCACCAAGTCTGACAGACTCAAGCGCCCCCGGTGGACCAGTTCCATCACAGACCCGAAACCCGTCTCCAGCACACTGATTCCAAAAGCGGCGTCCTCGTAGGTGACCTGTTTGCTGGTCTGTTCGTGGGGCGCGTGGTCGGTGGCGATACAATCAATAACGCCGTCGGCCAGGGCTTCAACCAGGGCATCCACGTCGTGCCGGCTGCGCAGCGGCGGGAAAACCTTGGTGGACGTATCGTAGGCCAAGAGGCCGGCCGACGCCGCATCGGCGCCCTTGCGGCCCAAGACCCATTCTTCCGTGATCGTCAAATGATGGGGGCAGACTTCGGCGGTTACCGCCAGTCCCCGCTCTTTGGCATGTCGAATCATCGGCACCGACCCTGCGGTGCTCACGTGGGCCAGATGCAACCGGCCCCCGGTAAGTTCCGCCAAGGCGATGTCTCTGGCGATCATGGCCTCTTCCGCCGCCGCCGGTATCCCCGCAAGACCCAGCCTGGAAGAGACCCAGCCTTCGGCCATTGCGCCGTTTCCGGACAGGGACCGGTCCTGGCAGTGATTGGTGATTGGCACGCCCAGGTCCAGGCTATAGGTCAGGGCCAGCCGCATCAGGTTAGGGTCGTACACCGGATCGCCGTCGTCGCTGAAGGCCACGGCGCCCGCCGCGGCCAACTCTTCCATTTCGGTTAGCTCCTGGCCCAACCGTCCCTTGCTGACGCAGGCCACGGGATGCACCCTCACCACGGCCTCTGTCTCACAGCGGCGGCGCAAAAAATCTACCACGGCGGCATTGTCGATTGGCGGAGAGGTGTTGGGCATGCAGCATAACGAGGTGAAACCGCCGCGGGCGGCCGCCCGAGCGCCGGCCGTGATGGTTTCCTTGTATTCGAATCCCGGGTCGCGCAAGTGGCAGTGGAGGTCGATAAAACCGGGCGTGGCAACGAGACCCGCAGCATCTACGGTACGGCAATCGGCCGGCACGCTATCCGCAGACAATACCCCAACCGCCATGATCTTGCCGTCAGACACCAGGATGTCGCCGGTTTGGTCCAAGCCTTGCCCGGGATCGATAATCCGGGGCCCTTTAATCACAAGGGTTGTGGAGTCCATACTTCCCGATCTTCCCCTACTCCGCGTTCCCGCCGGCCACGACCAGGTATAGCAGGGCCATCCGAATTGCCACCCCCCCGGTAACCTGTTCTTCGATTACTGATGCGCCTCCGTGGGCTATGGAGGAGCTTATTTCAATCCCTTCGTTCATGGGGCCGGGATGCATCACCAGGGCCCCCGGGTTGGCCATACTCAGCCGCCGGTCGGTTAACTGCCACCGCCGGATGTACTCCCGCAGGCTCGGCAAAAACCCGCCTTCCTGCCGCTCGGCCTGCAACCTTAGCGCCATTACCACGTCGGCGCCTTCAATTGCCCGGTCCAGGTCGGTGTCCATCGTCACGCCGGCCAGGGGTTCCGGCGCTTTGGATTCTCCGCGGCGGCCCAGGTATTCGATGGGCAGGAGCGTGGAGGGGCCGCAGAGGACCACTTGAGCCCCCATTTTGGCAAATCCCAGGACATCGGACCTTGCTACCCGGCTGTGAAGCACGTCGCCCACAATCACGATTTTCACGCCTTCAAGCCGGCCCAGATGTTCCTTCACCGTGAACAGGTCGAGCAGGGCTTGGGTCGGATGAGCGTGCATGCCGTCGCCGGCGTTGATCACGGAAACTCGGTCCAAGTGCCGCGCCAGGAAATTCGGGGCCCCGGAATGGGGATGGCGCACCACGATGGAGTCCACTCCCATGGCCTGCAGGGTCAACCCGGTGTTCAGCAAAGACTCGCCCTTTTCAACGCTGCTGCCCGAGGTGGACACGTTGATGACGTCAGCGCTCAGGATTTTCCCGGCTTCTTCAAAAGACACCCGGGTTCGGGTGCTGGACTCGTAGAAAAGGGTGACGATTACCCGGCCTCTCAGCGTCGGGACTTTCTTGATGTCTCGTTTCAGAACCTCGGCCATCCCGTTGGCCGACTCCAGAACATCCTCAATCTCGGATGGCGAGAAGTCGTCCAGGTCCAGCACATGGCGGCGCCTGGCCCACCCAACGGCATTTCCCGCATCGCCCGCGTCGCCTGCGTGGATAGGCGCGTCAGCGGAAACTTCGATTGCTTTAGGCAGGCTCATGCCACCCGGTCCTGTTCGAGCCGGCTCGATGGAGACGATGGCTCTCATCCAGGTCTATGCTGTAGCCGGAGCTTGAATATGTCACCCGCGTTTACCTCTGGGATTCGTGACCGGGTCCACCCTGACTATGGTCACCTCGTCTACTCCCCCAGCCTCGGTCAATCTCACCTTTACCGCTTCGTCACGGGCGGTGGGAACGTTTTGCCCCACAAAGTCGGGCCGGATGGGCAACTCCCGGTGACCCCGGTCCAACAGAATGGCCAGTTGCACCTGGTCCGGTCTTCCGAAATCGTTCAAGGCGTCCATGGCTGCGCGGACAGTTCTTCCGGTGTAGAGCACGTCGTCCACCAAAACCACCCGCTTGCCATGGATGCTTTCGGGCATATTGGTCGGCCTTATGACCGGTCTGGAACTGTCCTGTAAGTCGTCCCGGTACAGGCTGATGTCCAGAGCCGCCACCGGCGCCGCGTGCCCCTCCGATTCCAGTAAATTGCGCGACAAACGCTGGGCCAGGTAAACCCCGCCCGTATAGATGCCCACCAGAATTACGTCCTGGACACCCCGGTTCCGCTCGGAAATCTCGCGAGAAATCCTGGCCAGGGCCCTTCGGATATCATCCTGGTTCATTATTTGCCGCTGGGACATTTAGCTCCAACGTTTCTGGGTGGCCGGGGCAACAAAAAACCCCTTGCGGTGTCTTGGGCAAGGGGTGGCAACGCGTTACCGGCAAGCCATAAGTGGCGGTCCGGTGTCCAATTGGGGCGTTGAACCTTGCCAGCCTCACGGGACTGTCTTAAAAGCCCGGATGTCCCCCGCGGGACAACCCTACGACCCGGTTATTCGTTTGTGATTGACTATGCTAGCAGACTATGCCCGGTATGGGAAGAATTTCCGCCCAACCTCAGGGCCTTTTCATTGTTAGCCGTCATTGTCAACGCAGCGGGCATTCAGATCTCTGGTTATGCCATCATCGCAACAGCGCCCCCACCCCCGCCATTCTCGCCGCAGCGGGAATCCAGAGCCCTTTTCGTGCGCCGACACGTTTATGGCAACGGGGCAAGCCAGATTTGGGCGACCTTCACCCACTCGAACGACCGTAACACACCGAGCTATTCCTGCGTTCTTGCACGTAGTTGGATGACAAAAATGGCTTGGATGCCCGCCGCGGCGGGCATGACGTAACACCATGAAACGGTCTTGCCCAACCGCGCCGATTCCCGCCTGCCAAACCTACGCCCGGATGTCTTCCGGGGTGGATGAGCCGAACACCCAAACCGCGCATACTGCCTACGCCATCACCTTCTTGCGTCGATTGGTCACGTAGTCCACCAGCATATACTGGCCCAGGTTTTCGGCGCTGCTATAGAAGGCCCGGCCCCGGTTGATTCGGGTCATCCGGTCCACGAAATTCACCAACTGGTAGGAGTTTTCTAGCATGAATGTGTTGATGAGAATGTCTTCCTGGGTGCACCGCTTGACCTCTTTCAGGGTCTCCTGCTCGGTGCGGTAGCTGGGAGGATAAGCGAAGAACGCCCGGTCCCCTTCCAGGTGGGACGTGGGTTCGCCGTCGGTTATCACCAGGATCTGACGGCTGCCGCCTTTCTCCTTGGACAACAGCTTCCGGGAAAGCATCAGCGCATGATGGAGGTTGGTGCCCGAAACCCAGGAGTTCCAGCTCACCTTGAGCAGTTCCTCCTCTTTGATTTCGCTGGCGTAGTCGGAGAAGCCGATCACGTAAAGGATGTCTCGCGGGTACTGGGACCGGATCAGAGACATTAATGCCAGGGTCACTTTCTTGGCCGCCAGGAAGTTATTGAACAGGCCCATGGAACGGCTTTGGTCCAGAAGGATTACCGAGGCGGTGCGGGTCATGTGCTCGTTTCGATAAATCTCGAAGTCCTGGGGCTGCATCCTTACCGGAAGCTCGGGGCCCCCGCGGATCACCGCGTTCTTCAGAGTACTCAGGAGGTCGAGTTGGAACGGGTCGCCGAACTCGTACGCTTTGGTCTCTCCCAGCAGGTCCCCGGTGGCTCCCCGGGTCTCCATCATGTGGCCGCCCATGCGGTCTTTTTGTAAGTTGACAAAAATTTCCTTCAGGGCCTTCTGCCCAATGCGGCGAATCCCGCGGGCCGTCAAGTCCATCTTATCGTCGCCGCTCAGGTATCCCGTATCCTTCAGCATCTGGCGCAGTTGGTCCAATTGCTCCCATACCCGTTTGGCGTCATCGCCCAACAATTCGGCCAGCTTGTCGGGGTCGATATTCTCCAGGTTGCCGGTGCGCATTGCTTCCTGGAGCGCCTGCTCCAGAAGGTCGTTCTCCTGCAGTTGGCGCATCAGGTCCATGGCCTGGTCCATCGTCAAGCTGTCATCGCCCAGGAAGGGATACTGGCGGCGAAGCTCGTCCATGGGCATCATTACTTCCATCATGGAAGCCAACTCATTCATGGCTTGAAGTGTCTCAGGGTCCAGGGCCGACCCCATGGCGTCTTCCAACTCCTGGCGCATTTCCGGCGACATGCTGTCCATCATGGATTGCATCTGCGCCATCTGTTGCTGCAACCGTTCCATCAACTCGTCAAAAGACTGGGGCGGGTTGGGGCCGAACATGGAGCCGTACTGTTGCATGAACCCGTCGAAGTCGGGTTCCCTGCCTTCCATTTTGTCCCGCATCATCTGGCTCATCTGCCGCATCATTTCCCGCATGGCCGCCATGTCCTCGGGGGACATCCCTCGGACCTGGTCCTGCATTTGCTGGGAAATATTCTGGGCCATCTGGCTTTTGAGCATGTCCAGCAGTTCCTGGAACTTCCCCTGGGCCTCGGGGTCCATGAAGTCGTACTCCATTAGCTCTTTGATCTGCCCTCCCAGGCCCTCGGGGAGGTTGTCAAGCTTTTCCCGGTTTCTCTGTGCCCGTTGCTCCAGCATCTGGTAGAGATTCTCTTGCTGCTGCCTGGCGTCATCCTCCGCACTGTCGACCTGGCGGCGGCCTTCATCCAGCCGGCGGTCGATGCCGGACCGTTCGGTTTGAAGTATGTCATCCAGCCGTTCTTGCAGGTCGTCCACCACGGAATCCATGTTGTACTGCTGCAACTGCTGGCGGCGCCGGTTTTTTAGCTGGTCGATCAAGTCCCGCAGGCCCGGCATTTGCCGGCCTTCCCGGTCCTGGAAACCCTGACGAAACATCTCCCGCATCGCCCGCGTGACATCCCCTTGGCGCAAAACCTCGTCGGAAAGCTGGTCCATCAACGCGTCGGCGTCCAATTCGAAGAGCTGCTGGGTGCCGTCCCATTGGGAATACCGGTAGGTACGGTAAAGCATGACGCCTCGCGGGTTTCAAATTTACTGCAAATGGTGCGCTGGCGGTGGTGTACCTTAGTGGTCCATAGTCTCTCGGATTATGGGCCAGCGATGCGGTACAATGATGTGCCCATCATACTCCCGCCATCAAAAACTCGGCAAGACGGCGCCGGAGCAACCGAAAGGCATCCAACTATCCCACGGCATTCTCGCCGCCGCGCCGAACTCCTGCCATTCCCGTTGCCATGCCCGACCCCGTAATTCCCGTCGCAACGGGAATCCAGAGCCCTTTCCCACATCCAAGTTCGTGGGGCAATGCAGGAGTGGTCAGCGTGCGACCAGTTTGCTTGGGTAAGACGCGCCGCGTCCTGCGTATCCTAACCATGTCTACTGAAATAAAGGTCTCTCGATTCCCGCTGCGTCCAGAAAGACGGGGGTGGGATTGTGCTCCGATCCTAACCCTATCCTAGCCGGGGGAAGGAGGACATTTAACACGCCCTGACCGCAGTTTGTAACGCGATTGCGCTGGGTGCCAACCCAACTACCGCGCCGGCCGCCAGTTCGGCGAGAACGGAAGCGAAATCCACCGCGGACCTATAGATGGGTCCAACCGCGTTCAGATAACCTTGGCCCCCAGTATCTTTCGAAGGTGCCCCAAAGCCCACGCATGGGCGTCCGGGTCAAAGCTGGCAACGCAATCCGTGGGCACCTCCACGGGGTAGTCCCGGTTGCGGGCATCTGAGGTGGTGTGGAGCACACAGATGTCGGTGCAGACGCCGCAAATGATGACCTTGTCCGGATTGAGGGATGCCAGCCGCTGGGCCAGATCCGTGTTGAAAAAACCGCTGTACCGGTTCTTGGCCACCACGTTGTCCTGGGTCACGAATTCAGCCAACTCGTCGATTACGTTGGGTTCTTCGGTGCCCTTGACGCAGTGGACCGGGAATATCTGAAACTCCAGATCATCGGGGTCGTGGTGGTCCGACACGAAAAGCACCCGGGAGCCGAATCCCCTCTCCCTTTGCAGCATGGCTTTGACTTTGGGGATGATTTGCCGGGCCTGCTCGCCGCAATATAGGTTGTGCCCAGGTTCCAAAAACCCCTTGACCATGTCTACAACCAAAACCACGTTTGTCATAGCTACTCCCTGAAGGGCACTACGCCCACTCCGTTCGCATCCAGCGTAATCAGGACGCGGTCTCCCGGTGCGGACGATATCCGGTCCCGGGTAGCGTCCAATTGCTCATCGTTCAGTTGCGGCGCGCCGGCCTCCGGGTCCAACCTCTGCCAAATCCTTACGGGAAACCCCAATCGCGACTCAATCTGAGAGATCAGCGGTTGCGCGGCCTGAGTTGCCACGGCAATGACCAGCTTCCGGGGTTGGATCGGAACCTCCGGGGCCGGCTCGGGTCCTGCCTTCTCGAGGACTTGCCGGTCCTCTTTGGAAACTGACCAGTGGTACACACCCGCCGCACAAGCCGTCAGGAACATTGCTATGCTCCACTTGCCGTCCAGGAGGATCGTTGACGACAGGCTTCCTTCCAGCAGATCTCTCAAGACAAAGAACAGCATTGCGCTGAGGTTTCCCAGCACCAGCAAGACGGCCACACCGAATACCCCAAAGAAGAACACCCGGCGTACTGGGTGGTCCATTTCCACGGTGTCCGCGCCGGCATCCCGTTGTACGCCAAACCAGTGGTACGCCCAGACCGGAATTCCAACCAATAGCAGCGTCACCGCCAGCGCCAGGCTATTCCCCCACAATGCCGGGCCCAGCAGCACGTCCGAGTTGATAAGGGCCAACCCCCCGACGGCCACAGCCAGCAGCACGATGATCCCGGCTCCCGAAACCACCAGGCCCGCCGCCGTCACCATGTAGCGGTATATCCGGCGGGCGTGGGGAAGGCTACCCAATGCCGACGCCTCCTGATGCGCCACCGCCCAGTGATAGCCCCACAACGCAACCCCAACCAACACTCCGGGCACGGTTTCCGGAATGACGCGGAATTGCTCGTAGGCGGCAACGTCTGGCTGGCCAATTCCCCATTGGATGACGCGATACAGCAAGATAGTCGAGTAAACAAAAACGCCGCCGGCGCCCGGCAGTATCGTAAAGAGATGCAAGTAGAACTGGCGCACCGTGGACCCGGCATCGGTACGAGCGATTAGATGCCAGTGCCACCACCACCAAATTGCCCCTACGATGGCTGTCGCTGTCGCCCAAACCACGGTGTCGGTCCATATCCCCGAGTCGCCGAGCACCAGAGTCCCAGCGCCAAACCAGGAACTGTACACCTGGAGCAGGAGTCGCCACATGACAATCCCCACACCGACGCTGAGCATTGCAAGACCGTACCAGGAAGAGAAATAGACGTACACCTGCCGGACAACATCATCAGCCGCGGTGCCGGATTGTTCCGAGTCCCGGAGCCGCCAGTGATACGCCCAAACCAAACCCCAAACCAGGGGCAAAGCCAGGTGCCGGCCGTTGAACGAGTCCAGGGACAGCCACCAACGGAACAATGAAACCATCCCTACAGCCGCCACGACCGCGCAAACCGCAAGGACCAGGTAGATATACACCCTGCGGGCCACCGCTTGAGACTCCCAGGGGATTCTTGCCACCGCGCGCTGGGCCAGCGTCCAATGCAGGTACCACACCGGCGCTCCCACCAGGAGCATCGCCAACCCCAGAGCCAGCTGGTTTTGTCCCCGGGAGATAATATCTCCGGCGAACAGCAGGTCCAGGACCTGGTCCAACAATACTGCCGCCCCGCTGGCGGCAACTATCAGGGCGACAAAAGCCAGCCCGTAGAAATAGAACCTCCTGAGAGTGCCGATGCCCGGGTCTTCCCCAGAGCTGGACCGGTGGCGAAAAAGCCAAACGACCAGGCAAATGATCCCCACCAAGATCAGGATTTGGATGAGTGCGCCGCCGAATAAAAAAATGTCCATTGGCTTCAACTCTCCCTGTTGGTCCACCCTCCCAGGTTAAGCAGCGGCTTCCACCCCTCTTGGCTCGACCGGGTCCGGGCGCCAGTTAATGGTTTGCAGCTAGGGGACAGAGCCATCTCCCAGTGCTGGCTCGACCGGGTCCGGGCACCAGTTCATGGGCCAGGGGGGGTCCGTAAACTGCCAGGCGCCGGCTTCCTCCTCTAGCACGAATCGTTCCGCTCGAGAATGTTCCCGGCTGGCAAATGGTGGGTCAACGTAGGACCTGGTTACTCGGACGTTGACCTCAACCGTTTGGTCCACTTCTTCGACATTGACCAAACTGACTCGCAAGTCTCGGTCCCTGCGCACACCGTCCGGCTGGACCTCCCTTAGGGTCGACTTGAAGTGGTCAAACTCACAGCCATCCGCAACGTCGGGGTGTATGAAATCGTAAGCCTCCCGGTCTCTACGGTTCTCAATAGCCAACAGGTAGTCCTGCACCGCGGCCCCAGGGGTTCCCGGCGTGAACCGCTCCGGTTCCCCGCCGCGGCCGGCCAGTGTCACCACAACGCTAACCCCTATAAGGATTAACGCCGTCAATCCAATGCCTGCCAGCCACCTCGATGATGAGCTCTTTAGAATGACGAAACCTCCTGGCATAGCCATTCTCTATTGGTTTTGCGAAATTTTTAACTATATCTATCAATTGTATCAATAAAAGAGAGCGGGAATACAACGCAGAGGCCACATTCTCAGACAGGACAATCGCATTCCAAATCGTTGGCACAGCCATCAAACAATCCCATATCGCGGCTGGGAAAAGATTGGATGATGGCGTACTCCCACCCCCGGTCATTACCGGCGCCACAGGAATGGCTGGCGAGTAACGGTGGTCGCAACGAGAACATTGGCCCCGCCCAATCCTTTCACTCTCCTCTCCGCGTAGAACACGATGGGAGCAACCCTGGTGGATTCTGAACTTCACGGCGGATGCGGGGATCACCCGCCATTAACGCCCTCGATTAACGAGGACCGTTGACCCCGATCATCATTGCCGGGTCATTTGTCCCGTCGGGTCATTCGTTATCGAAAGTTGATGACCGGAGCCCAGCCGGAACCTGATTGGAGGATTACCGAACTGGGATCGGCAGATCCCCAGAAGATGCTCCCTACCCGCCAAGCGCTCCGGCAAAACCGGCGTCCTGCGCCATCAATTCCCTCAATCCCACCAGGTTGAAGCAGTCCTCCAGGCTGTACATGCGGTCCAGCATGGCCTCGGTGGAGCCGGTGGACTTCAGCTGCGACATCAATTCTGACACCGCTTTGCAGACCATCAGCAAGGCGCTCACCGGGAAAATGACCAGCTTGAAACCCAGCCGTTCCAACTGCGGAGCCGATAGCAGCGGCGATTTCCCCGTCTCGACAAAATTGTACATAAGCGGCACATCAAAGTTGGCGGTGATTCGCTGTGCCTCTTCGGCGCTTCGGATGGCCTCAATAAACAGCATGTCCGCCCCCGCATCCACGTATTCGCCGCAGCGGCGCATGGTGTCGTCCCAGCCGGTCACCGCCAGGGCGTCGGTACGGACGATAATGGTGAAGTCGTCGTCGATGCGGGCATCCACGGCGGCCCGTATCTTTTGGACCATCTCGGTGGAAGAGACGACCTGCTTGTCGTCCAGGTGGCCGCAGCGTTTGGGCGATTGCTGGTCCTCGATATGAATCGCGGCCACTCCCGCCCTTTCATATTGACGGACGGTCCGAGCGACGTTGAGCACACCGCCGTAACCGGTATCGGCGTCGGCGATTACCGGAACGTCCACCGCTTGTGCAATGTCGGCGGCATTGGACACCATTTCGGTCATGCTAGCCAGGGCCAGGTCGGGCTTGCCCAGGCGGGCAACCGAGGTGCCGGCCCCGGTCATGTACACCGCGGGAAAGCCCGCTTGCTGGATGATGGCGGCCGTCAGGCAGTCGTAAGCCCCGGGCGCCGCAATGATCCCTGGCGCTCGCAACAATTCCTTGAACCGGCGGGCTGCGGATTCATTCGGCGACATGGCGCTCCTCCATTTAATGCATACGGATAGGTTAACCGGGTTCCAACCGGCGGAACGTAGAAGGTCGACACCCATGGGAAACGCGGATCTGGAGGGATCCCCAGGACATAGAAGGATCCCCAAGGGGAGAAAGCGCCGGGCGAAATCAGGCGATCAGGCCACCGTCGATGGTCAGGACCTGGCCGGTGATGTATCCCGCCCCTTCTCCACAAAGGAACAGCACCGCCTCGGCAACCTCTTCAGCCGCTCCAAACCGGCCCATCGGTATCCGGTCTAAAATCTGCTTCTGGGTGTCGGCCGACAGGCCTTCAACCATTCCGGTGGTTATGTAACCCGGCGCAACCGCGTTTACCGTGACGTTGCGGGACGCCACCTCCCTCGCTACCGCCTTGGTAAATCCAATAAGGCCCGCCTTGGCCGCAGCATAGTTCGCTTGACCGGGGTTGCCGCTCAGTCCAACCACTGAGGATATGTTGACGATTCGACCCCGACGCTGCCGGATCATGTGGGGCATTACGTACTTGGTGCAGAGGAAGGCTCCGCGAAGGTTGACGTCCAGCACCTGGTCCCAGTCATCCGGGGACATGCGCAGTAACAGCCTGTCCTTGTTGATCCCGGCGTTGTTGACCAGCATGTCGATGTGCCCGCACCGGTCGATAACGCTCTTGACCATGGCTTGGGCTGATTCTTCGCTGGAAACGTCGCCCTCGATCAGGAATCCTTCGCCTCCGGCCTCGGTGATCTCCGCCAAAACCTGCTCGGCGGCGCTCGGGTTGGAGTGAAAGTTCAAGCCTACCTGAATCCCAGCCAAGGCCAACCGGGTCGCTATCTGGGCCCCAATGCCCCTGGAGGCGCCGGTGACCAGGGCTGCCCGCCTGGGATGCCCCCCATCTACCGATCCGGGCGTTTCGGGGTTTTCAGCCATCAGGTCAGGGCAACTGGTTCAAATGAGTTCAAGACTGCCCGCGGCCTTCGACGGCTGCGTGCCCGTTAAGGTGTATCTGGGAAAGCTCCTCTCGCATGCTTTCAACCAGACCCACCTCCACGTACTTGACGGCGGTGTAGATGGCTCCGGCGATTCCCTGGGCCATGCAGGAGCCATGACCCAGGACCACCGCTCCGTTTACCCCGAATAGGGGCCCTCCCATGGTCCTGGGCATGTTGGTCGTATGCCAGAGGTCGGAGGAAATCCGGTCTAATTCAGCCTGGGGAACCGTGTTCGAAAGCCTTTCCTGTATCAGCGCCCCCAGGGCGTTGCCCAACCCTTCGGAAAACTTCATCAGTATGTTTCCCACAAAGCCGTCGCACACAATGACGTCGGCCCGGCCGGTGAAAAAGTCGAACCCTTCGACGTTTCCTATGAAGTTCAGGTGGCTTTGGTGGAGCAACTGGTTGCTTTCCTGGATCTGCCGGTTACCCTTGGCGTCTTCAGACCCAACGCTGAGGAGTCCGATTCTAGGATTTTCGATTCCCAAGAACCGGTGAGCGAACACCGAGCCCAGCGCGGCGAAGCTCAGCAACAGCGCCGGCCGGCAGTCCAGGTTGCTGCCCGCGTCCACCATCACGGTTCGGGGCGCAACGCCCAAGAATGGGCCGCCCAGGCAAGGCCTTTCCAGGCCGTCCATCAACCCCAGCACCACCGTGGAGCTGGCCATCGAGGCCCCCGTTGACCCCATGGACACCAGGACGTCGGCGGCGCCGGACTTGACCAGCTTGGTGGCTTCCAGGATGGATGCATTGGGTTTGCTGCGCAGGGCTTGGGCCGGGTGTTCGTCGTCCCCGATCTTGCCGACCGAAGGCACCACCGTCACCGGTTGGTCTTTGACATCGTACTTGGACAGTTCAATTTCCAGGGGCCCTTTGTCTCCTACCAGCAGGAGTTCCACAACCTGGGTTTGCAACGCCTGGATGGCCCCTTTCACCGTCTCTTCAGGTCCAAAATCGCCGCCCATGGCATCCACCGCCACCCGCACCGGCCGGGTGACGCGGATTCCATCCACAACGTCGCTGATTTTGGGGCCGCTTGTCATAGGTTTATCCCCTTGTTCCGCGCTTCCGCAACTACCACCGCCAACTGCAAAGGGCCGGGCTGCTCACCGTTTGGTTCCCACCAACACCGAATGATTACGTTAATCGGCGATTTCCAGATTTTGCGATTTCACAAATACCGAAGCGTCTCCGCTGATCAACTCGCGTCCGTCGCCTTGGTCAAAAACCTGGACCGAACATTTCACCCCGTGCCCCCCTTCTTGAGGGACCTTTTCGATGATTTGGCGCCGGGTGGCAATCCGATCTCCCAAGTATGCTGCTCCCTTGAACCGAACTCTCAGCCCGCCGGTGGTCAGCCAGTCCATCCCGAACTCGCCAGCCATGTTTTCCGATATCAACGCCAGGGTCAGCATGCCGTGGGCGATGATGCCACCGAACCCGGTGGTGGCGGCGAACTCCTGGTCCAGATGCAGGGGGTTGAAATCTCCCGATGCTTTGGCGTAGGCGTGCAATTGGCTCTGGGTGATCGTTCGTTCTATCTGGGTGACCGTTCGTTCCAGGTGGCGAAGTCCGCCCGGCTCAACCCGGTCTGGGGGTTGCGGCGAGGCCTGCGGGGTCGCACGTGCTTCATCTTGCATAGTGGTGGCAGTATTCGTAACCAGCACCGTTGTCTTGCCGGTTATGGCCGGTTCCGGAGGACCGGATCCCCCAGCTCCCTGGCTCTCGGGGCCAATAGAAAACTCGGCGGTAATAAACTCCATGCCGCCGCGCCGCCGTGGCTTGCTCATCTTCACCCGGGCGCGCACTTTCTCGCCGAACCTCACCGCCCTCAGTGTCTTCATTTCCTGGAGGCTGTGGATGGCGCCCGGCGGAAGGTCCAGATGATTCAACAATCGACCCAAAGTCCAGGCGGAGATTGCCAGGGGAGGGGCCATTTGGCAATCAAAATATAAAGGCAGAGAGTCGCCCACGGCCCGGGTGTATTCCCGCACCGACTCCTCGGTAACCTTCCACGCGCCCAGGTCAATCTCCCGTTCCAAATCAGAGGCTGCCTGGGGCTTCAACATCGCCATCCAACCCACCGTCAGGTATAGAACCCACCGCCAAGCATAGAACCCACCGTTAGGTATATAAGCCGGGTCGATTATACCGACACGCCTTTATCGCGGCAACCGGACCATTGGGGCAGTCCAGGGCCTTTCCATTGTTAGCCGTCATGGTCAACGCAGCGGGAATTCAGAGTTCTGGTCATGCCATGATCGCAAGAGCGGCGCCACCCATGTCATTCTCGCCGCAGCGGGAATCCAGAGCCCTTTTCGTGCGCCGACACGGTTATGGCAACGGGGAAAGCCAGGTTTGGGCGACCCTCACCCACCCGGACGACCTACCACACCGAGCCATTCCTGCCTTCTTGCACGTAGCTGAATGACGAAAAGGGCTCTGGATGCCCGCCGGGGCGAGCATTACGTAAGACAATGAAAAGGGCCAATAGGGCAGTCAGCTAAAGGAGTTGACGGCCAATTCACCGATGTATTCGCCGATTGCCAGTGAGGACGTGGCGCCGGGGGAAGGCGCGTTAAGCACGTGGACCGCTTCCCGCCCTTGCAGGATGTGGAAATCGTCCAGCAGCACCCCGCCTCGGGTAACGGCTTGGGCCCTGACCCCGGACCCGCCCGGCTTCAGGTCTTCGCCCCGTATTTCGGGCACAAGTTTCTGTAAATCCCGGACGAACACCCCCTTGCTGTAAGAGCGGTGCATCTCGCCCACCCCTATTTTCCAGAAACGCATGGACATCTTCCAAAACCCCGGGAAAGACAGGGTCCCCCAGGAATCGGCCAGGTTGACGTCGGCCTTGCGATAGCCCTCCCGCTTGAAAGCCATCACCGCATTTGGGCCGGCCTCCACTTGGCCGTGGATGTTCCGGGTGTAGTGAACTCCAAGGAACGGAAATCTGGGATCTGGGACCGGGTAAATCAGTCCATTGACCAGGTGATGGCTTTCGGGCCGCAGAGTGTAATACTCGCCTCGAAAGGGAATTATCCTGACATCGATCCGTTCTCCCATCATTTCGGCAACCTTGTCCGCATGCAGCCCGCCGCAGTTGATCATGTGCTTGGCTTTCAGGTCGCCCCGGTCGGTTTCCAAAGCCAGGCCTTCCGCCGAGCGGTTGATCCGCCGCACCTCCGTTCCGGTAAAGATATCGCCGCCCTGCTCCTGGAAACGAGCCGCATAGGCCGCCGACACCTTTTTGTAGTCGATGATGCCGGTGGAGGGCGCCCACAACGCCTGGATCCCGTCAACGTGAGGTTCGATCTCCTTCAACCGTTCTGGGCCGACCATCTCCAGGCCTTTGACGCCGTTGGCCTCCCCCCGTTGGTGAAGGTCTTGCAGCCTACCCAACTCAGACTCGTGGGTGGCCACTATCACCTTGCCGCATTGGTCATACTCGATCTCATTCTCGTCACAGAACCGCAGCAGCTTCTGGACGCCGTCTACGCAGAACCGGGCTTTGTGGGAGTCTGGCCGGTAGTAAATTCCCGAGTGGATGACACCGCTGTTGTGCCCCGTCTGGTGGTTGGCCAGCTCCGAGTCCTTTTCAACGACTGCGATTTTCCAGCTGGGAAATTTCTCGGTTTTTAGCTTCATGGCGGTGGCCAACCCGATTATGCCCCCGCCAACCACCACAACGTCGTAGGTATTGGTTTGCATCTTCGATCCCCCTGATGGCCCCAGTCGATGGCCCGAGTCGCTAGTGGGGTTCCAAGCTAGTAGGTTCCAATCTAGTGGGTTCCAAGCATAGTCATACGCAGCAGGTCCAGGGCGTGCAGGGTTGCCCGCGTCCGGTCGGGTATTCCCGGCCCGGCAAAGTTGTACTCCCTCGAGTGCGTCCCGTCCCGGGAAGCCACCGATATGAAGGTCTTCCCGGCCCTCAGGTTTTCGTTATTGGCCTTGGCGTCGGGCACTGAGTGTATCGCCAACCCCAGAGTAGCCCCGGTTTGGTGGCGAACGCCGTCGGCGAGTTGGCCGGTCAAGGCCGCGCCGCTGGTTGCCAGGTCTTTCGCCGCCGATTCCTGCCCAGCCACCATTTCCTGCCCAATCGAAGCCAGGATGTTCCGCAGCACCTCGTCATGGCGCCCCACCGTGCCCTGGAGGAACCGGTCGCCCGCCGCTTCCTGGAGCTGTTGTGCCACCATCCCGCCGGTAAGCCCCTCGTACGAGGCAACCGTCAACCCCTTGGAATCCAGGAGTTCGCCCAAGACTGAAGCCATAGTTTGGTCGTCGGCCGCGAACACGTGGTCGCCCAGTAGCGACCGGACTTCGTCCTCCACCGGCGCAATCACCCGGTCGGCCTCCAACTGGGATGCGGTCTTGGCCGTGATCCTCACGTCCACCTGGCCGGGATGGGCCAGCACCCCCACCATTGGGTTGGTCGAATTGGCGATCAGGTGGCCGATCCGATCATCCACTGCGCTTTCCCCTAGGTCGGACACTTTCAACACCCTGGAGTAGATTGCGTCGGAGATTTGGAACTTCCGCCTCAGGTAGGGCGCAAGCTCGTTGTCGAACAGCCACTTCATCTCGAAAGGCACACCCGGCAGGCAGAAAACCACCGCTCTTGGGTTCTCGACGATGAACGACGGAGCCGACCCGTTGGGGTTCTTCACCGGCGTTGCGCCTTTCGGTATGTATGCCTGGCGGTTGTTGTTCTCCGTCATGGTGAACCCTCGCGCCCGTGACCTCGCCTGGATCTGGTCCAAAAGCTCTTGGTCCAACACCAGCTCCAGGTTTGAAGCCAACGCCACGATTTCCCGCGTAAGGTCGTCCTGCGTGGGACCCAGGCCCCCCGAGGTGATTACCAGGTCCGACCGGTCCATGGCGCGCTCGATAACCTCCCTCATCCGGCCCGGATTGTCTCCCACGGTGGTCTTGTAGAAAAGGTTGACCCCCAGGTCGGCCAGCCGCTGCGCCATCCACGCCGAGTTGGTGTCGACAATTTGCCCCAGCAACAGTTCCGAACCGATGGCGACTATTTCCGTATTCATACTCCCCGGCCTGTAAATCGAAATGAGCAGTAGCGCCGAATTTCCCGGACCGCCACAACAACCCGCGGCCTGCAACAGGACCACCAACTGCGGCTTAAGAATATTCCCAGCAGATTAGCCGGTCAAGGCCGTAACCCCAACCCCGTCTTCCCCATCGCAACCGGAAGCCAGACCCCCAATCCCCGTCCGGAGTGAGCCACCACCCCTCCGCGGGACCCCCCCGTCCCAACGGAACCCAGACCCCCAGTCCACGTCCGGAGTGAGCCACCACCCCTCCGCGGGACCCCCCGTCCCAACGGGAACCCAGACCCCCAGTCCCCGTCCGGTGGGAGCCAACACCCCTCCGCGGGACCCCCCCGTCCCAACGGGAACCCAGACCCCCAGTCCCCGTCCGGTGGGAGCCAACATCCCCTTCGCGGGAACCCCACCCCCGTCATTCTCGCCGCAGCGGGAATCCAGAGCCCTTCCATAATTGAACATGGTTTGGATGGTATTCTGCCCGCCTCCTCCGCCAATCTCTGCGCCCTCTGTAGTCAATAAAACGCCGTCACCCGCCCCTTGACACCCCCGAATGCACCTCCCTATTATCGCACCAATGTTCGCTAACACAGAAAACCCGGAAGCCCCCACCCCCTCCCTCGCCGACATCGTCCGCGAGGAAACCGATGACGGCCGCCTAATAGTCCGCTTCCTCATAGAAGTGATGCAGGGCCTCCTCGAAGATTTCAAGCCCTGCCACCGCCTCGACGCCGCCCGTCAACTCCTCAACCTTGGCTTCCATCCCGCACAATCCTTCATCGACGAAAATAGCCCCGCCGCTCCAACCCGAAAAAATCTCCGCGCCCATGGCGTCCTCGGCGTTGAATCAACCCCACTGCACCAGGAATTAGCCGCCCTCATCCGGGAGGAAACCGACAACGGCCTCACCACCGTCCGCTTCCTGGTAGACGTCATGCAGGGCACAATCCCTGACTTCAAGCCCCACCACCGGCTGTCCGCCGCCAAAGAACTCCTGCGCCGCGGCTTCGACAACCCTGTCCCTGCCGACGCCGGTAACTCGGCCACCACGGAATCCGACCCGGAGCAATCCGCCCCGGCTGAAAAAACCACCGCGGCGCCCCGCTCTTGGACCCACATCCTGGAGGGCCGCTATGCCGGCTACCCCGCCGGCTATAACCGCTACGAAACGGAGTACGGCCCCTTTGACTTCCGGTCCTACGATGACGAGGAATACCACTTCGACACCCACGGCTCTCGGGCCCTAACGCACATCTCCGGCGGTGAGGAGGCAGCCAGCGCAGTCCACAAGACGGTCTTCGACTTCCGCTTCGCTGCCTGGAAGCTTGCCAAGGCTACCGGCCAGGACCGCGACCGCTGCGACCACCTGATCAAGATCCCCGACGACTGCCCCCAGCCCGAAAACATCTACGGCTACCAGGCCCTGCGGCAGATATTCGGCACCGAGCAGGCCGCCCGGATAGCCGCTTGGGCCGTCGCCGGCTACCACCGGAAGCAAGCCGCCCTGGCCGCCGACCTCGGTCCCGAATCCCCGGCCCGGCCCCCGCCCCCGGACACCATCTGGGACCAACCGGCGGAGGAACTGTACCGGGAAGACCGGTCGCCGCCGGACCCGGAACCTGACGCTCCCGATGCGCCCAAGCTAACCATGCTTGAGGAATATTTAATCGACCGCCGCCGGGAGCGCGCGGAACGACCGGAATAACTGGGATGATGACCCGCCCGGTTTAATCTATGACCGGGTTACCATCCCCATAATACCGTGACGCCCCAACCCAGGGGCGCCGCGGTCGTTCACCACAAAAAAACTCTGCGTCCTCTGCGTCCTCTGCGTTGAAACTGGCTCCCGCGCACTCAATTCCCACCGGTCGCCGGGAACGCCTCCCGGTTTCGACAGGCATGGATTTGGCGTATACTGCCATCATTACAACCCACCGTAGGTGGCACAGCAGTCGCTGTTGAAGCCCGGCGCTACCGGCGGTTTTAGGAGCAATCAACATGAAGTTCGGCCTATTGTATGAGGGTCAGCGTCCCTACCAGGGCAACGACGTGGACTGGAACAGCCTCTATAAGGAAACCTTGGACCAGTGCGAACTGGCCGACCAGGTCGGGTTCGACAACCTTTGGTTCGTGGAACACCATTTCTTGATGGGTTTCTCGGGTTCTCCCTGTCCCGAGGTCCTGTTTGGTGCCCTGAGCCAGAGGACCAAGAACATCCGCATCGGATTCGGCGTCTCCATCCTCCCCTACCACCATCCCGTGCGGATCGCCGAGCGGGTGGCGATGGTGGACCAGTTGACCGATGGCCGTGTTGAATTCGGCACCGGCCGTTCCAATGCCTACGAGCAGACCGGCCTCGGCATAGACCCCAGGGAGACTCGGGACCGGTGGGACGAGGCCATGACCATGCTGCCAAAAATCTGGCAGGCCGACGAGTTTTCCTATGAAGGTAAATTCTATAACGTGCCCACTCGCCGCGTTTTGCCCAGGGTTTTCCAGAAGCCCCATCCCAGGATGTACCTGGCCTGCACCCAGACCGAAAGTTTCCGTCTGGCAGCACAGAAAGGCATCGGCGTTTTGTCCTCTGCTTCCTACGCAGTGGACGTTCTGGCCGACCACGTGAAGGTTTACCGGGACGCCATCAAAGACGCCGACCCGGTGGGGGCGTTCGTCAACGAGTTTTGGGGCAACAACGTCCACGCTTTTTGCGGCAAAGACGACCAGGCGGCCAAGGAACTGGCCGCTGAGTCCATGAAGACCTTCTTCGGTCCCGACAAGCCCTATATCCAGGGCCGCATCGGCGCCTATGAAGAGCTTCTGGAAGCCTGGGGAGGCGTGCCTGATCACCTTCAGGCCGACTTCGGCCGGTGGCTCCGGCAGTCCGACGAAGAGCACAAGGAACAAGCAGCCGAGGCCGGAATCTCCCTGGATTCGGGACCCGGCGCCGCCCGGGCAGCCATCGCCCAGTTGGACGCCAATACCCTGGCCGACCGGGGAGTAATTATCGCCGGCAACCCCGAGAGCTGCCGCAAAATCGTCCAGATGTATGAAGACATCGGCGTCGACCAGTGCCTGTGCATCATGCAGACCGAGACCATTCCCCATGACAAGGTAATGGAATCCATCGAGCTATTCGGCAAGGAAGTAATTCCAGCCTTCCGGGACCAGCCTGCCAAAGCCGGCGCAGCCGGTTAAGGCCGGCGCAAGCCGCCTTCCGCAGGGCCGCGGCTACGGTGTCGGCAGAAGCGCAGACGCCTGTGAGCATTACCGAATATCCTGAGGAATTCGGCCCGCTCTCCTACAGCCTTCGGATTGACGGAGACCAATTGGATTTGGCCGGGAAGGAGGACCGCGGCGAACTGGTATTCCTCATGTTTAACCCGCCTACCACCAAGGAAAACCCGCGCCGCTTGAGTCCCACGAGGCGTCGTTGCATCCATTTCGCCGAGAGTTGGGGCTATGGCGCTCTAACCACTGTAAATCTGTTCGCCTATCGAGCGAACAGTAAACAGGACGTGTCCCAGGCCAGTTTTTATACGGAAGTAGTGGGACCGGAGAATGACCGGGTGATCCTCGATGCTGCCAGCAAAGCCGATATGGCGGTGGCCGCGTGGGGATGTATGGAATACACGCAACTGTTTGTCAATCGGTCCAATCAAGTCGTCCGGTTGCTCCGGCCCCTGGGCAAACAGTTATATTGTCTGGAAAAGAATTCCGACGAATACGGCTCTCCGGCCCATCCCGGCCCACAAGGCATTCGCGGGCCCATTAAGCTGGACATTGACCCCAAACCCTGGCCGTGACCGCCAGAACGAAATCGCAACTGGGGCCGCGCTACGGTGGCCCAACACAGTGCGGGCAGCCTTTGTGGACGAGCCCAATTGACAAGGTTGAAACACCCCAACGCCATGTTTAACAGCCGGAGATTAGTGACCGGCGCCTGAATGGAGGAGTAAGAAATGGACTTTGGTGTATTTTTGGACTTTGCTTCCCGGAAGGGCGCAACTCCCAACGAAATCTTTCAGGAATCATTCGACTTGGTGGACCTGGCCGAGGAATCCGGCTTGGACACGGTCTGGCTGGGCGAGTCCCATTTCAATCCGAACCGGTCCGTGTTGTCGGCCCCGACGGTTGTGGCCAGCTCCATTGCCACCCGCACCAAGCGGTTGAGAGTGGGCAACGCGGTGCAGGTGTTGCCCTTGATTAGCCCGCTGCGAATCGCAGAGGAAGCAGCTACCGTGGACCAGGTAAGCGAGGGCCGGTTCGAGTTTGGCGTGGGCCGAAGCGGCAACGCCAACGCCTACGAGATCATGGGCATCCCCTATGAAGAGAGCCCCGCCCGGTTCCAGGAGGCTCTGGACATTATTCTGGAAGCCTGGAAGGGGGAACCCTTCTCCTACCACGGGAAGTACAACCATATCGACGACGCCACCATCACCCCGGGGACCTACCAGAAACCCCGGCCCCCGGTGCGGTTGGCTTCCACCCAGGAGGACAGCTTCGCCAGGGTGGGCCGGCTGGGGTTTCCCATCTTCCTGTCGGTCCGGGGCATGGACGTCAACGACCTGGAAAACAACCTGAAGGAATATCACAAGGCCTGGCGGGAAGCCGGCCATCCGGGGGACGGCGGAGACATATCAGTCCGGGTCCCGGTGTACATCGGAGCTACCAAGGAAGAGGCGATTACCGAGCCCCAGGAAACCACCGAAGCGTTCTTCGCTCGCCAGCGACGGATGTATGAGGAACGCCTGAAGCGCGGGGGCGGGGACCTGCCCGAGGAAAGGCTGGCCAGGGCTGAAAGGCTGGCCAAGTTGACCTATCAAGACATCCTGGAAACCAGGGTCATCTTCGGAACGCCCGAAATGGTCGTCGAGCGCTTGAGCCAATTCAAAGAGATGCTGGGTCTAACCGGGTTTGCCGCCGAGCTTAACCCCGGTGGCCTGCTCCCGCCCGCGGCGGTGCATCGAAGCATGAAACTGCTGGCCGAAGAGGTGATGCCCGCGTTCAAATAGGCGCAGTTGGGTATCCCTTGAGTTGTTCGGTATCCAACTTGCTATCCAACATCGGACGCGGAATTCTCTCCGGCCATGTCAACCCATAGCCGTTTGCTCACGGCTGGCCCGTCGAATCGCCTTTCGTAATACCCTGTCAATTGGACTTATTCAACGGAGGTGCCTTGTCGTGAAGATCGCCGTCCTGGACGACTATCAACAGGTGGCCGAATCCATGGCGGACTGGTCCCAACTGCCGCGCGGCGCCGAGGTCCGGTTCTTTCAGGACCATCTCACCGACGAAGACCAACTCGTCGACCGCCTCAAAGATTACCAGGTGGTCATGGGCATGCGGGAGCGGACCGCATTCCGAAGGTCTTTGCTGGAGCGGTTGCCAGAGCTTCGCTTGCTAATCACCACCGGGGCCAGGAACGCCGTTTTCGATGAGGACGCCGCCACCGAGTTGGGTATCGTCCTATGCGGCACCGGCGGCCAGGGTGAAGGCGCAACCGAACTAACCTGGGGACTGATTATCGGTCTTTTGCGGCAGATTCCGCTGGAAGACAAGCTGACCCGGGAAGGTAATTGGGGAACAACCATCGGGGTGGGACTGAAGGGCAAGACCCTGGGCTTGGTTGGCTTGGGCCACATCGGTTCCCTGGTGGCCACGGTGGGTGATGCCTTTGGCATGAACCTGATCGCCTGGAGCCAGAACCTGACTGCAGAGAGAGCCGCCGAATGCAAGGCGGGCCTCGTCGGGAAAGAGGATTTGTTCCGGGAATCGGACGTGGTTTCAATCCACCTGAAGCTGAGCGAGCGCACCACGGGCTTGGTAGGCCGCCCGGAGTTGCAGTTGATGAAGCCTTCCGGTTATTTGATCAACACGTCCCGGGGACCCATTGTCGATGAATCGGCCCTGGTGGACGCGCTTCAAAGCCGGAGCATTGCCGGGGCCGGGCTGGACACCTACGACGTCGAGCCTTTGCCCAAGGACCACCCGTTCTTGCAACTGCCCAACACAGTATTGGCCCCTCACCAAGGCTACGTGACCGACGATGCCTATCGGGCCTACTACGCCGGGGTGATCGAGGACATCAGGGCTTTTGCCAGCGGCGAGCCGGTGCGGGTAATCAACCCAGACGTGCTTGAGTCGCCGAGGCTTCGAGGTTTTGACTAAGCCATAACGGGGAAAAGGGTCCGAGCTTGGTCGGGGACTGCCGGTCTATCCCCCGCCCACGGGCCGGACGATCTCCAGGACATCGCCGTCCCGGAGGGTTATCTCCGGGAACTGGTCCTTCGCCAGGACCTCCCCGTTGTAACCCACCGCCACATGGGTCAATTGCAGCCCGAATGAATCGAGATAGGCCGCAAGATCAACACTATGGTCAAGTTGTTTAGGTTTCCCATTAACCATAAGATTGATCATACCTAGTTGGACTCTCCTTTTTATTCGACCCGTTTATCCAACACCGGACCGGGTTGACGCCAGGCCGGCCCACGCTTGATCCAGAGCCTGTTTCAACGCCTTAGCCGCTTCCCTGGGGTTTGGCGACGCCAGGATGCTGGTTATCGCCGCCACACCGCAGGCGCCCGCCGACAACACTTCGTCCAGGTTGCCGGTGGTGATTCCCCCGATGCCGATCACCGGCAGGGTGCAAGACCTGGTTATGTGTTGGACCAGGGTTGGTCCCGCCGGCTCTGCCCCGGGATGGGAATTGCTGGCATACATGGTGCCCACCACGAGGAAATCGGCCCCTTGGCCCTCGGCCAGAATGGCGCCATCTACCGAGTGGACCGATCGGCCAATCAAGAACTCGGGACCCAGTATCCGGCGGGCCGTTTGCACCGGCAATGCCTCTTCGCCCAATTGGACCCCGAGACCGCTAGCAGCCAAGGCAACGTCTATACGCTCGTTGACCACCAATGCCGCACGGTCCCCAATGGCCTGCTTGATTTCCTGGGCCAGTTCCAGCAGCACGCCGCCGGGCAGGTCTTTTTCCCTGAGTTGGACCAGGTCCACACCGCCCTCGACTGCTTGTGCTACTCGGGAGACCAATGTCTTGGGGTCTCCTACGCTTCGGTCTGTTACCAGACACAAGCACGGCTTGGGCAGCGGGCTAAATGTTCCCCCGGAGGGCTTCGGTGGGGGCACTTAGCGGCCGCCTAGCTGCGGACCGCCGCGGGCTGAGGTACGTCGGTGGTGGGACTGCTGGCCGCAGCGTGGCTCCGCACCGGGATCCTTCCGGCCAAGTATGCTTTGCGGCCTGCCTGTACACCGTCTTTGAACGCCTCGGCCATCATCGCCGGGTCTTGCGCCTGGGCGATCGCGGTGTTTACCAGCACCGCGTCGGCTCCCAATTCCAGCGCCTGGGATGCGTCGGAAGGCACCGCCAGCCCGGCGTCCACAACCACTGGCACGGTTGCCTGCTCGATGATAATTTTGACCTCTTCAATCGTGTGTATGCCCTGGCCGGAACCGATGGCTGATCCCAAGGGCATGACCGCGGCGCAGCCGACCTCTTCCAGTCTTTTGGCCAGCGTGGGGTCGGCGTGAATGTAGGGCAACACGATGAACCCGTCAGCAACCAGCTGGCGGGCCGTCTCCAGGGTAGCCGCTCCGTCCGGGAAAAGGTACTTGGCGTCTGGAATGACCTCCAACTTGACGAAGTCGGTCTGCCCGACCTCCCTGCCCAGGCGCGCCACGAACACGGCCTCTTCGACCGTGGCGCAACCGGCGGTGTTTGGCAGAATCTGGTACCGGTCCCAGTCTATGTAGTCCAGAAGGGTCTTCTGGGTGGGGTCGTCCAAGTCCAACCGCCGTATAGCCACGGTGATCATTCCGGTGCCCGAGGACTCCACCGCTTGGACCATTTCTTCCATAGTCCGGTAGCGGCCGGTGCCCAGGATCAACCGGGAGTTAAAGTGTTTGCCGCCGATTACCAGGTCATCCGCCATCGCCAATTCCTCGCTAACCTACTCCAAAAATGCAAACCGCCAGGCAAGACCCTGGCGGTTGATGGGGTTGAGCAATCGAGCGTCTCATTCCTACACCGGCATTACCCGGATCAGGTGCAGACGGTCGGCGGCATCGTCGGCCACCCTCTCAGCCTGGCTTACCCAAGCTCCCGCAAGCGTCTGTGGTGTCGCTTTTGTGCGAAAATCTTAACACGGTGCCCAAATACTAGTCAACGCGGCAGGCGCTACTCCTGTGTCACGACGGCTATCGACCGCGTCGTCGGCGCAACAAGTCTCCTATCTTTCCTGTTATGCTATCAACGGAGACTCTGGCATCTATCGACTGCAACTTTTCCTTAATTCTGTTAACCAATTCCCGCTTTTGCTCATCCGTCAGCAAATCTTTTCCCGTTTTCAAGACGTTTGCGACGGTCCCGGCTGGCCCCAACCATGACGAAGCGGCTGCAATATTCTCGGTTGCTTTGGCAGTAGATGCAAACGATTCTCTAGCGTTCCCAGCGGCCGCGGCGATGTTCTCGGCAGCTATTGCTGCTGAGGCCATGGTTTCGGGCGCCTTTTCGGATGCCACGGCTATATTCTCGGTCGCTACCGCTGTAGAGGCGGTGGTAGATACAAGATTGGCTAAAATGCGGCGGATATCAGGGTAGAGTTTGAATAGGGCCCGAGTCACCACCAAGCACAGGATGAGTGCCGATATTATCAATGCTAAAAGTGCCGCGCCGATGGCAATGGCCAACGTCTCAAGACCCATGAAAATCTCCTATTCAAGCATTCGACGACCAGCAGGGCGCTGTTTAAGTCGTTTCCTGGAATAGCGCGTGGATTGAACCCATGGACGGGACAGCGGCGGCTGCCTGGTAGAAATGGCCCAGGCTAAAGCTGGTACTCCGCCAAGTCAGGGGACAGGGTCATGGGGGCTCCGGTGAGCTCTTGGACCTCTTCCGCGGTCCAACCTGGGGCCACCTCCAGGAGTTCCAATCCCTGGCCGGTGCAGCGCATAACCGCAAGGTCGGTGATAATCATGCTCACGCAGCCTTTGCCGGTAACCGGAAAGGTGCACTCATCCACAATCTTGGGTCGGTTTTGCCGGTCCGTGTGCTCCATCGCCACAATCACTTGCCTCGCGCCGGCGGCCAGGTCCATGGCCCCCCCGACGTTGCCCACCCCCCGCTGGGGCAGCATCCAGTTGGCCAAATCGCCCTTGGCTGAGACCTGGTGGGAGCCCAAAACCGTAACGTCTACGTGGCCGCCGCGGATCATGGCGAATGCCTCCGCGGAATTGAAGAAGGCCATGCCGGGGACCGGTTCCAGGAACTGCCCACCGGCGTTGATCAAATCGATGTCCTCCTCCCCCTCTTCGGCCAGGGGGCCGCAATTGAGCACCCCGCTCTCGCTATGGTAGAACACTACGTTGCCTTCCGGCACGAAGCTTGATACCAAAGTGGGTATCCCGATGCCCAGGTTCACATACGCGCCATCGGGAAGCTCCTTGGCCACCCGCATAGCAATTACCTCTCGCTCCAAACGGGGTTTGTCCACCGGGCCTCCAAAAACCGTTGCAAGTTGTTTCTTGGAAGGAGTCTTGATGTCCCAAGATGCAGGGCGACCCTGGGAGAATGGCACCTGTGTTGGTTGTGTTCCCGGACGCTGGACCAGCCTGACCGGCCCCGTTAAAAATAGGGCGAAAAATCCGGGGGTCGCACCACTATCCGGTCGATGTACACGCCGGGAGTAACTATCGCTTCCGGGTCTAGTTCACCGGGTTGCACAATCTCGTCCACTTCCACCACGGTAACCCGGGCCGACGTCGCCATAATGGGGTTAAAGTTTCGCGATGTGCCGTGGTATACCACGTTGCCCATGGTATCGGCCTTATGGCCTCGGATCAGGCAAAAATCAGCCCGGAGCGCTTCCTCCAACACATACTCCTTGCCATCGATCACGGTGGTCTCTTTACCTTCCGCCAGCAATGTCCCGGCGGCGGTAGGGGTGAAGAATGCTCTAACCCCCGCCCCCCCGGCGCGAATCCTCTCGGCCAGCGTGCCCTGGGGGACCACCTCCAATTCCACCTGTCCCCCCTGATAAGCCAGTTCGAACGAGGTAGGACGGGACGCCGATGGGGACACCGGGTAAGAAGCAATGGCTTTCTTGACCTGATGGTTATCGACCAGGATGCTGTGATCGATAGCCCGCTTGCCCGGCGGCGTACCGAAGTTGATCACTTGAGCCAAACCGGCGGTATTGCTGATTATGGTCAACTCCCTGGCCCCGTGGTCCCGCAGCGCCACCATTAGATAGTGAGACATTCCGCCGGGCCCGGCGAACCCGTCGATGTTGACCACGGACCCATCCGGGATGTCTTGCACCGCCTCTAATCCGCTGGAATAAACCTTCGACACGGGACGCCAAAATGGCGGACCCAGGTCCATCTCCTTCAAGCTCGGAGCAACGGACAAGGGAGCGCCGGTGATCGCAAGCACGTCATCGGTCCTCCACCCCGGAGCCAGTTCTTCAAGGACCAATCCGCTCGTCCCCACGCGGATAACAGCGGCATCGGTGACGATCAAATCCACGCAGCGGGCGACGTCTGGCTGAAAGGGCGCAATATCGACGATGGTCGGCGCACCGTCCGGACCGACGTGGGGCATCATCGCAACCACTCGGCCCGCAGCGGACGCCAGGTCGACGGCTGAACCCACCGCAGCCAGGCCAGGGGTAGCATAAGTGGTCCAATGAATGAAGTCCCCTGCGGAAGTCACGGAGGCTGGCTGAAGCACTGCGGCGGCCACCTGTCCGGTCCGGACCATTGCAGCCAAGTCCACCGTGCTGAGAAACGTCCCGCCAACCCTCAAGAATGCTGCACGGCCGCTGGAATCGACTACGAGTTGGTCCGGGCCGGGGGTCAGGTTGGCGTCCTCACACCCATAACCCAACGCTCCGCTGTCGGCCAGGAACTGCAACGGCGCATCGGACGGGACTACCAGGGGAACCAGACCGGGAATGCCCGGTCCTAGAGCTACCACGCTGCCGGCGGCGAATTCGCGGGCCACGCGCCGGGCTTGACCTTGAACGTCAATTCTCTGGGGCAAAACCTGGCCTCAAACGTCAGGGATTATGTCTAATGATCAGAGTGACGGGACCACACGGTTCACGAAAATTCCGGGCGTAATCACCATTTCGGGGTCCAGGCCCCCTATTTCCAGTATCTGGTCCGCTTCTACGACGGTGACCTGGCCCGCCATCGCCATCACTGGATTCCAGTTCCGCTGTGAGCCCCGATAGATTAAATTGCCCACGGTGTCGGCCGCGGCTGCCTTCACCATAGCAAAGTCTGCCTTCAAGGGCGCATGGAATGCGTAAGTCCTGCCGGAAATGGTCCTTGTTTCTCCGCCATCCTGGGTGGTGGCCCGCCCGGCAGATGGAAGAAACACGCCGCCAAGGCCAGCGCCGCCGGCCCTGAGCCGCTCCGCCAGTATCCCCTGGGGCGCCACTTCAATCTCTAATTGTCCGGATTTCCAGCTTGACTCCGCGGCCGTCGCTTCGCCATTCAAACCCTGGGCCGGGAGGAACGGCAGCGGGGCAACTAACTTTCGGACCAATCCTGCGGCTATAAGCCGATCAACTCCCACGGCATCAGGGCTGCCGGACGGGGCGGGCGCCGCGCCCTGGCAGATACAGGTCAGGTTTCCAATGCCCAGGGACAGCACCGCGTTGAGCAGCGTTTCAGGCACACCCGAACCGGCAAACCCTCCGACAAGAATGGCGGACCCATCTCTTAAATCATGAAGGGCAGCTTCCGCCGACGGATATACCTTTCCGTTCACGCTTTGATTTGTTGTGTCAGAACCTTGGGACATCGGTACAAAAAAGGGCCGCCCCGTTTCTTGACGCCTACGCCGGAGAAGAGTGGGGCGGCCGCAAAGCTCGAAGGTTGACCGAGGGGCTTCTGGTTAGAAGTCCATCCCTCCGCCTGGGGGCATCGCCGGCATGGCGGACTTGTCCTGGGGTATCTCGGTGATCATGGATTCGGTCGTTAGCACCATGGCGGCCACGCTGGCGGCGTTTTGCAGGGCCGACCGGGTCACCTTGGCCGGGTCAACAATGCCGCGCTCCAGCATGGGGCCGTACTCGCCGACGTCGGCATCGAATCCGTAGTCATCGGCCTGGTTCTTTACGTCGTTGAGCACTACCGAGCCTTCAAAGCCCGAGTTCTCTACAATCAGTCGCAGCGGCTGCTCCAGGGCTCGGCGTATAATCGCCGCTCCCACGGATTCGTCACCGGTCGTTCCTGGGAGGTTGTCCAAGGCTCGCTGCGCGCGAACTAGAGCGACTCCGCCTCCGGGGACGATTCCCTCTTCCACTGCGGACCTGGTGGCGGAAAGTGCGTCTTCGACCCGGGCCTTGCGCTCCTTGAGCTCAATCTCGGTAGCTGCGCCGACCTTGATTACCGCAACACCACCGGAGAGTTTGGCCATTCGCTCCTGGAGTTTTTCCCGGTCGAATTCAGAGGTAGTCTCTTCGATTTGAGTCTTGATCTGGTTGATGCGAGCCTGGATGCTATCCTCCGAACCTCGACCTTCCACGAAGGTTGTTTCGTCCTTGTTGGCCGACACCCGCCGCGCCGTTCCGAAATCTTCCACCGTGGCAGCGTCCAGTTTGCGGCCGGTTTCCTCGCTGATTACGGTGCCGCCAGTGAGTATGGCGATGTCTTCCAACATGGCCTTGCGCCGGTCGCCGAAGCCTGGCGCTTTGACCGCCACAACGTTCAGCGTGCCCCGAAGCTTGTTGACCACCAGGGTGGCCAGCGCTTCGCCGTCCACGTCTTCAGCGACAATGACCACATTTTTCTTGCCAATCTGGAGCAGCTTCTCCAACGCCGGGAGCATGTCCGAAACCGCCGATATTTTCTTATCGGTGATGACAATGGTGGGGTCTTCAATCGCTGATTCCATCCGGTCCGCGTTGGTGATGAAGTAGGGGCTGATGTAGCCGCGGTCGATGAGCATGCCCTCCACGTATTCGATCTCATCGGCCAAGCCGCGGGATTCTTCCACAGTGATGACCCCGTCCTTGCCCACTTTTTCCATGGCGTCGGCGATGGTCTGGCCGATCGCTTCTTCATGGGCGGAGAGGCTGGCCACCTGGGCTATCCGCTCGCGGGTTTCCACGGGTTGAGCCATCGCCAGCACTTCGGAAACTACGGCGCTCACGGCCTTTTCAATACCGCGCTTGATAGCCATCGGGTCACTGCCAGCGGTTACGTTCTTGAACCCATCGTTGATAATTGCCTGGGCCAGCACTACCGACGTCGTCGTGCCGTCGCCGGCGGCGTCATTGGTCTTGGTGGCGGCCTCTTTCAGGAGTTGAGCTCCCATGTTCTCAAAGTTGTCGGGCAACTCGATTTCCTTGGCGATGGTGACACCGTCGCTGCAAACCTGGGGCGGCCCGAAGGACTTGTCCAGAACGACGTTGCGGCCCTTGGGTCCCAAGGTCACTTTCACAGACTGGGCCAGCGTGTCAATGCCGGTCCGCAGTGACCTCCGAGCGTCTTCTGCGTAGGTGAGTTTTTTGGCGGGCATCCCGCACCTCCTGGTAATACTCTCTATGTTTCATGTTGCGATTTGGTTATTGCCGAAGGGTAATCCGCTCTGGCATCTAGGAAATTTTCGCCAGAATGTCGCTTTCGCGCAGGATCAGGTATTCATCGTCACCGTCTTTGTACTCGGTTCCGGCGAATTTGGAGTAAATGACCCGGTCGCCGGAAGCTAACTCCATGGGTATCCTGGCGCCGTCATCGCCGACCCTTCCCGGTCCCACCGATACTACCTTACCCTCTTGGGGCTTTTCCTTAGCGGTATCCGGCAGGAAGATTCCGCCTTTGGTTTGCTGCTCGAATTCTATGGGTTGGACGATCACTCGCTCACCCAACGGGACGAAGTTCACCACCATTTCCTCCTAGTATCCTCAGTTTCTTGATCCCGATTTCAGCTTTGGCGCGGCTTTTTTGGCCGCGGCTATCGCTAGCTCTGAAGGGGCTTGAAACAATGGTATTAAAGGCCTAACCCCTTGTCAAGAGTACGGTTACAGCCCTACCATTCCCCCACAAATACATGATGTCGGCGGCCTTCAATCATTTCGCGTTGGGCTGCCGGGAGCGACTATTACACTCGAATTTTTACTGGTCGAGCGCCTGCCACCGGTGGTCCGGGTAACCCTGCATAGACCACAAGCGCAGAACCGCATTAACCGGTCTATGGCCGAAGAAATACGCCTGGTGTGCCAGGGGATCAGCGAGGACGATTTAGCTTCGTTGGTCGTCCTTACCGGCGCGGGTGATAGTTTTTCGGTAGGCCGGGAATCTCCGTGGACCGGACCGGACGCCGTTGATTCCATCGGCGCCACGGAAGGCAGCATCAGCCAATGCCAAGCGGCATCGGCAGTGGCGGCTCTGCCCATGCCAACTCTTGTGGTGATAAACGGGGACGCCCTCGACCACGGCTTGGAGTTGGCCCTAGCTGGAGATATCCGGGTCTGCAGCCAGGATGCTAGGCTTGGCCTCACCGGCGTTTCCAAAGGGGAAATACCATGGGACGGCGGCACCCAACGCCTGCCGCGGCTGGTGGGCCCGGCTTGGGCCCGGGACATGATCCTGACCGGTCGTACCATCGATGCGTCACAGGCCATGTCGATTGGACTCGTAAACCGGGTTGAACCCAGGGAAAACTTGGCGTCGGCCGTCGACCAAATAGTCCAGCAATTAGCGGAGGTAGGGCCGGTGGCAGCCCGCTATGCTAAAGAGGCTATAGTCAAGGGATTGGACTTAACCCTGTCCCAGGGGCTTGGCTTGGAGGCCGACTTAAACGTTATACTGCAAAGCACGACGGACCGCGCTGAGGGAATTCGTTCCTTCATTGAACGGCGTACTCCTCGGTTCACGGGACAATAGCCGGGCCGGCATTGAACGGCGTAGTCCTTGGTTCACGGGACAATAGGCGAGCCAGGCCAACCTGCAAGTTGTTGGTAACGACCTCACTCTACTGATGGCCCTCCAAACCAGTTACACGAAGGTGGTCAATTGACGGTAAGGCTAGACCTCCACACTCACGTTTGGGAAGCGTTTAACTTCCAGCGACCATCGCTGGAAATCGCCGAAAAAGTAGTTGCGCAAATCAAAGCGCAGGGCATCGATGGAATCGCCGTCACCGACCACCACAACAAGGATTGGTCGTTTGAGTTCCGTGACCTGGTGGAGCAGCACTTTCCCGGTGAAGTCATCATCATTCCGGGATGGGAGATTGAAGTCCGGCCACCTCAAAGCCCCTTCGATGAATACCAGATAGCTGAGTTGTTCCTGCCCAACGGCAGCGTGTTTCGGACCTATTGCCACCCCGGTTACTATTCTCCCAACATCCTGATCGAAGACGGTGTCCACGGCATCGAGATTGACAACTACATCCACAATTGGCACATCAGGAAACCACAGGTCCAGGACATCGCCGATGCCAATGGACTACTGACGTTTGAAGTGAGCGACGCCCACAACCTGGAAAACATCGGCCTTAGGTTTACGGAACTGGAAATGGAAGACCTGTACCGCTTGGCCACCCCTATAGGCTAAAACTATCGGCCAAGCATCCGGGCCCCTGTTGGAATCTTTGCCATGCCGCCATTCGAAACCCTCATGTTTGAGAAGCAGGGCCACTTGGCTCACATCAGCCTCAACCGGCCCGAGGCGCTCAACGCATATAATGTCCAGATGCGAGACGACTTTTCGGAGGCTCTCGCGGCAGTGGCAGACGACCCTGACGTAGGCGCTCTGTTGATTACCGGCCAGGGGCGGGCCTTTTGCGCCGGGGCCGACCTGACCGAATTCGGCAGCGCACCCTCCCTGGCAATCGCCCGTAACGTGCGCTGGCAGCGAGACGTTTGGGGACAGCTTTGGTGTCTAAGTCAACCGGTGGTCTGCGCCGTGCATGGCTATTGCATTGGTTCCGGCCTGGAAATCGCCCTGCTTTGCGACCTCCGTCTGGCCGCAAGGGGAACTGTGTTCGCCATGCCGGAGGTACGCCTGGGAATGGTCCCCGCGGCCGGAGGCACTCAAACCGTGCCGCGCAACATCGGGCTGGGCCGGGCGTTGGACCTGTTGTTGACCGGTCGTCGCATCGACGCCGAAGAAGCCCTTGCCTTGGGACTGGTCACCCGGGTAGTCGGAGCGGAGGACCTGCCCGAAGCCGCCATGCAGTTGGGTCAGCAACTGGCTAACGGCAACTGGAAAGCGCAGAATTCCGCAAAAGCCGCCATTGGACGGGGCCTGGATTCCACGCTGGCCGGTGGCCTGGCCCAGGAACGCCGGCTGGCGGCTCGGCTGCTAGCCATGTCGCCAACCGGATCGTCAGCCCGCGATGTTTCCGGCATTTCCGACTAGGAGAGAACAATGCGCACCTCGGATTTCCTGACAATCGCTGCGGCCATTGTCCCCGACCGTCCCGCCGTAATCTTCGACGGCGAGGCCGTGACTTTTGAAGAGTTACAGGCGAGGGTCAATCGGCTGGCCAACGCAATGGCCGAACGGGGGGTTGGAGCAGGCGACCGGGTAGCCATCATGCAGGTAAACGGGCTGCTGGGCATCGAGCTTTACTTCGCCGCGGCCCAGTTGGACGCCATATACGTTCCCATCAACTTCCGGGCCAAGACCGAAGAGCTGGAGCAGATGGTTCAAATTGCCCGGCCGTCTTTGCTTTTCCTGGGGGAACGGTACCTGCCGCTGGCTCCTACGACCGGAGAATCGGCGTTGCCGCCCGACCGGGTGGTGGTGCTTGACGGACGGGGTCCTCAAGGCACACTGACCTACGACGAGTTGGTTGCGGATGCCGACCCGGATGAGACCCACTTCCCGGAAGCGGAAGACGACGACACCACGGTGATTATGTTCACTGCCGGCACCACCGGAGTGCCCAAGGGAGTGATGCTCAGCCACGACAGCTTTGCATCATTCCTACTGTCCACAGTCGACCCGGCCGACCCCGAGCAGGAGGAAACCAACCTGCTGACGGTCCCGCTGTACCACATTGCGGGACTGCAAGGGGCGTTGGCCGCCGTGTATGGTGGCCGTACCCTGGTGGTAATGCGGCAATTCGAACCCCAGGAATGGCTGACTCTGGCACAGACCTACAGTGTCAACCGGGCAATGCTGGTCCCAACCATGTTGAAGCGGTTGATGGACCATCCCCAGTTTGAGGAATTCGATCTGTCGGCCCTGGACGTGATTACCTACGGAGCCGCTCCCATGCCCATGGAAGTAATTCGGCAGGCTATCGACCGGTTCCCCGGAGCCAGGTTTATCAACGCCTTCGGCCAGACTGAGACGGCCTCCACCATTACATTATTGCCTCCCGACGACCACGTCTTAACGGGCAATCCCGAAGAAATCGAGAAAAAGCTGCGGCGGCTTTCCTCCATTGGCGTACCCTTGGATGACGTGGACGTCCAAATAGTGGACGACGACGGGCAGCCGGTCTCCCTGGGAGAAGTTGGGGAAATCGTCGCCAGGGGCGCCCGCATGATGAAGGGATACTGGCAGCAGGAGGCCGCCACCAGCGAGGCCATGCGCTCGGGTTGGGTCTACACCGGAGACCTGGCGTACCAGGACGAAGATTCTTACATTTACCTGGCCGGCCGGGCCAAGGACTTCATCAAACGGGGCGGGGAAATGATCTCGCCCGAGGAAGTGGAACAGGTCCTCATGTCCCATCCCCGGGTCGAAGACGCCGCGGTCATCGGGGTTCACGACATCGAATGGGGGGAAGAGGTGCGGGCGGTCGTGGTGCGCCGATCCGGTGAAACCGGTAACGAAGTAAACGAAGATGAACTTTCATCCTACTGCCAGGAACGCCTTGCCAGTTTCAAGCGGCCCCGGTCTGTGGTCTTTGTCGAAGAACTGCCGCGTAACGTAATGGGCAAGGTGTTGAAACGGGACCTCCGGGAGCAATTCGGTTATCCCGTGGTCCAATAGATCCTGGGAAGTGGGGCGAGACGCTATTAGGCAGCCATCTGCTAGATACAGGGGTCCAAGACTATGAAAGTTGCGGTAATGGGGACCGGGGGAGTCGGCGGTTACTTTGGGGGATTGCTGGCGCGCGGCGGTCATGATGTGACCTTCATTGCCCGTGGCCCCCACCTGGCCGCGATTCAAGAGCGGGGCTTGAGAGTGGAATCCCAGCTTGACGGCGATTTCACCGCCCCTGGGACCGCCACCGACGACACCTCCGCCCCCGGCGTGCAAGACCTGCTGCTCTTTACGGTTAAGATGCACCAGAATCAGCAGGCTATCCCGGCCGTGATGCCATTGGTGGGACCGGGCACAGTGGTGTTGACGCTGCAGAACGGCATCGACAACGGAGAGCAGTTGACCCGGACCCTTGGGCAGGAACCCGTGATGATCGGCTCCGTCTACATGGAAGGCCGCATTAAAGCGCCCGGCGTGGTGACTCAGGGCGGCCCAGGGAGGGCCGTCTTTGGCGAACTGGGCCCAGGGTTGACCGCCCGTGGGAAGAATCTTCTCAGAGAGTTTGAGAAAGCCGGTTGGCGTGTGGAGCTTGCCGAAAACATGCCGGGGATGCTGTGGAAGAAATTCGCCTACATTGTCGGCTCTGCCGGAGTGAACGCAGCGACCAACACAGACTACGGAGAAATGCGGTCCGTGCCCGAAACCCGGGAGTTGATCAAAGGAGCGATCTCGGAGTGTCTGGCGGTGGGCCGTGCGCTGGGAGCCCCGGTTATGGATGACTCCCTGGAGTGGGCAATGACGGCCCTGGACAATTTTCCCGAGACCGGCCGGGCTTCCCTCGCCAAGGACTTTCAGGAAGGGAACGCGGTGGAACTGGAGGGTCTCAACGGCGCTGCAGTGCGCTTGGGAAAGCAGGCCGGAGTTCCCACTCCTTTGAACGACGCCATCTACGGAATTTTGAAGCCCTGGGCGCTGCGGATTGAAGAGGGACTCGGAGCCTCGACAAACCGCAGTTCCAATCGAGGCGGCTAAACAGGTGAACCATGGTTAGACCCAACTGGTACGCGCAGCACCCCAAGGCATGCACCTGCGCCCAATGCGACGAGAAGCGGCACATAGTCCAGGGTTCGGACCACAAGATTGGCCGCAACGAAAGGTGCCCTTGCGGCAGCGGCAAGAAGTACAAGCGTTGCCACGGCCAATAGCTCCCTTCCCGTTTCGGCTCAAGCCGCCGGCCCGTTTCGACTCAACCAACCAGTGAGGCGCCGTGGCTTATGTCAAGTGGTATACTCAGGTTGCCTCGACCCCGGCATTTGACCCAGGTTATTGAAATTCACGGGGAATTCCAACAGGAGATGACCAATTGAATACGGTTGACACGATTGCCGAAATACTTGTGCGTGAAGGGGTAGAGTTCTTGAGTTGCTTCCCAACCACCCCCGTGATCGAGTCGGCGGCCCAGGCCGGCATCCGCCCCATCATCTGCCGCCAAGAGCGGGTGGGAGTAGGCATTGCCGACGGGTTCAGTCGAACGACCAACGGCAAGCGCATGGGGGTCTTTGCCATGCAGTACGGCCCAGGGGCCGAGAACGCCTACTCCGGCGTGGCCACCGCGTACTCCGACTCAACTCCTTTGTTGGTATTGCCCCTGGGACATCCTAGGGAACGGCAGGGAATCCTGCCGCACTTCACCTCCATGGTTAGCTACGCCAGCGTTTCCAAATACATCGAGCAGGTCAACACTCCCGACAGGGTCTCGGAGGTGGCCCGCCGCGCCTTTGCCGCATTGAAACAGGGCCGGGGCGGCCCGGTTTTGATCGAGACGCCGGCCGACATCGCGCTGGAAGAGGTTAGCGAGGAATCCTTCTTCTACCAACCCAGCAGGCCGGTGCTGAGCCAGGCCAATCCTCGGGACATCGAGGCCGCCGCGTCGACTCTCTGCCACGCCAGGTACCCCGTGGTGCTGGCCGGCCAGGGAGTGCTCTACGCCGAGGCCACCGACGAGCTCACCGAGTTGGCGGAGTTGCTTCAGGTCCCGGTGATGAGCACACTGCTCGGCAAAAGCGCCTTTTCGGAAACCCATCCCCTATCGTTGGGAAGCGGATCCGGGGTTATGTCGGGTCCCGTTCACCATTTCGTTCGCCGGGCAGACGTGATGTTCGGCATCGGCACCAGCTTCACCAAGCACGGCATGTGCATGAACATCCCCCCCGGCAAAATATTGATTCAAGGCACCAACGACCCCAGGGACATTAACAAGGATTACAACGTAGACCGGCCGCTGGTGGGTGACGCCAAGTTGATCCTTAGCCAGATGATCGATGCCTGCCGCGACATCGTTGGGAAGAACGGGAGGGACGACCAGGGAATAGCCAGGGAAATAAAATCCGAGAGGGACGCCTGGCTGGGGAATTGGTCCGCCAAACTTTCCGATAACTCCAGTCCCATTAACCCTTATAGGGTGATACGGGACTTCACGCAGGCTGTTCGCCCGGAAGACGCCATCGTGACCCACGACTCGGGGAGTCCCCGGGACCAGATCATGCCGTTTTACCAGTCCAACGGTCCCCGGAGCTACCTGGGTTGGGGCAAGTCCCATGGTTTGGGCACCGGCCTGGGGTTGATCATAGGCGCCAAGCTTGCCAAGCCGGAAAAGGTTTGCGTCAACTTCATGGGTGACGCTGCATTCGGGATGGTTGGTCTGGACTTTGAGACGGCGGTACGGTCGAATATCCCTATTATCACCGTCGTTTTGAACAACTCAACAATGGCGGTGGAGACCAACGCCATGATGGCTTCTCACTCCCTGTACAACACCCGGGACTTGGGTGGCAACTACGCCGACATGGGCGCTGCGATGGGGGGATACGCCGAACGCATCGAAGACCCCGCGCAGATTATTCCGGCTTTCCAACGGGCCCGTAAGGTTACCGAGGAGGAGGGCAAAGCAGTGTTGCTGGAGTTCATAACCCAGGCAGAAACCGAGACCTCCTTCCGCAGGGCGTTCTAGGAAGAACAACGCAATTCCGCCGCCAAGTGAATCACGGGCTTTCCCGCTGGGAGGGCCCGTGATTTTTTGGGCCATAAGCATCTCAAGAATGGAGTAAAGCTATGCCAATCCAGTCTCGGTACCTGTTCATCGCCAGCATGGACGTGGACGCGCAGCACCAGTCCCTGTTCAACGAAGTCTACAACACCGAGCACTGCCCACTCTTGTCCCAGGTGCCAGGAGTGGTGTCGGTCTCCCGCTTTGAGCTACAGCCTTTGACCATGTCAATGGGCGGGGAAACACGGACCATCGAAATCGAAGGCGAGCCCATTCATCATGCTTTGTACGAATTGGAAAGCCCCAACGTGCTGACCAGCTCTGCATGGGCAGACGCCGTCGAACAAGGCCGCTGGCCGCAGCAAGTTCGGCCCCACACAGGCAACCGCCGTCACACGCTGTTGAAGCTCACCTATCCGGGTTCGTAAACCATCCGACTGACTCACTTGCGCCTACACCCGGCCTCTGGCCTGCGCTATAATGCCCTTCAGCTTGCCGCGGCCATTTGAAGCCCTCGGGGCCTATGGCGCGGTCCGGAGGTGACCCAGTTGCCGCAGGGAGCATTGGAAGGGATTAAGGTCCTCGACCTTACCCACCATATCGCCGGTCCATATTGCACCAAGTTGTTGGCCGACTTTGGCGCCGACGTCCTCAAGGTGGAAAGGCCTGAAGGCGACCCGTCGCGCCGGATGCCGCCTTTCTTCCATGATGAAACCGACATCGAAAAGAGCCTGCTCTTTCTGTACCTCAATACCAACAAACGCGGCGTCACCCTGAACCTCAAATCGCGTCAGGGTATCGACATGGTGAAACAGTTGGCCCAAGAGTCGGACATGGTGGTGGAAAACTTCTCGCCTCGGGTTATGCCCGGACTGGGTTTGGGCTTTGAAACCCTCAGAGAGTTGAATGCATCGCTGGTGTTTGTTTCCATCTCCAACTTTGGCCAGACCGGGCCCTACCGTGACTACCGGGCCACCGACATCGTCGAGTACGCCATGGGCGGCCTGATGTACATCTTCGGTACCAACCAGGGCACCCCATTGAAGCATGCTCTGCACCAAGCGCAGTTCAAAGCGGGCACCGACTCGGCCTCGGCCGCCCTGATGGCCATGTACCACCAGCGAATGACCGGGGAGGGCCAGCACGTGGACGTATCGATACAGGAATGCGTGGCCTCGGGTCTGCGGGATGTCATTGACAACTACACCTACACCGGTGGGGTGCGTCGGCGCCAGCCCAACCACAGTGGCGACCTTACTCGGATGCGGGCCACTTCCGACGGTTATATTCTGCCCAATCCGGGCATAACCGCCCGGATGAACTGGAACGCGGTCGTCGAATTTCTGGATGCGCCGGAGTTGGACGACGACAAATTCCGGACAGCATCGGCCCAGCTGGCCAACGCCGAGGAACTGGGCGAGATTATGGACCGGAGTTTCCTGAACAAGAAAAAGTATGACATGTTCTTCGGCGCCCACAAACTGCGCTTCATCTACGGGATCGTACAATCTCCGGAAGAGGTGATGACCGACGAGCAGTTCAAGGCCAGGGGCTTTTTCGTGGAGGTGGACCATCCGGCAACCGGGACACTGACCTACCCGGGAGCCCCTTTCAATATGGACGGGACCCCTTGGGAAATCAGAAAACCTGCCCCCACCTTGGGAGAACACAACCGCGAGGTCTGGGGGGAGAAGTTTGGTTACTCTGACCTGGAGCTTGGGCAACTCCGCGCCATGGAGGTGATCTAGTTATGACCGCTCCTCTGGCCGGCGTTCGCGTCATCGAAATGGGACAGTTGATTGCCGTGCCTTGGGCAACCAAGATGCTGGCAGACATGGGGGCCCAGGTAATCCGCCTGGAGTCGTGCGACCGGTTGGAGAGCTACCGCACGGACGCCCTCTTCCAAAACTCGGTTGACGGCGAATTCTGGAACCGGGGAGGAAATTTCTACGAGCACAACCGCAACAAGCTGGGCATCACACTGGACCTGTCCCAACCCGAGGGACTGGCTATCCTGAGAGACCTCATATCTATCGCTGATATTTTCGTGGAAAACTTCACTCCTCGGGTAGTCAAGAATTTCGACCTGGAACCTCACAGCTTGCGGGAGATCAAACCGGACATCATCATGGTGTCCTCGACCGGCTACGGGTACACCGGGCCTTGGGCTAACTTTGGAGCCACCGGGCCAGCCACCGAGGGTGCGTCAGGGTTGTCATACATGACGGGCTATCGGGACGGGCCGCCTGTGATGTCCGAGATACCGTACACCGACTACACTTCCGGGGAGCACACGGTTTTCGCCATTATGGCGGCGCTGATGCACCAACTCCGCACCGGCGAGGGCCAGTTTGTGGATGTCTCCCAGACCCAGGCCACCAGCGTCACGGTCCCGGAGGCGCTGCTGGATTATGCCGCCAACCAACGCATCGCTCCCCGGGTAGGCAATGAAGACTCGGCCATGGCGCCCCATGGCTGTTACCCCTGCTCGGGCGATGAAACGTGGGTCGTAATCGCCGTGTCCACCGATGACCAGTGGGCCAGTTTGTGCCGGATTTTAGGGAAAGAGGACTGGTTGAAGGATAGTAGGTTCGCGGACAGTCTCTCCAGGTGGCAGCACCGGCTGGATCTGGACACCATGCTTCCGGCGGTCACCAGGGAGTGGGACTCCAAGGACCTGATGAATCGCCTCCAGAATGTCGGAGTCGCCGCCGGCGCCGTGATGGATAGCTCAGACCTGCTGTTCGACCCGCACCTTTTGGACCGCGGGTTCTACGAGCTAGTCCCCCATGATTCCAGCACCGGGATGCCGCCTCTACCATACGCCAGCCGGCCCTGGAAATTTGAGACAACCCCCCCGGTTCAGGGGAAAGCTGGCCCAATCATAGGTGAACACAACAAGCTGGTGTTGGGAGACTTGCTGGGTATTTCCGAAGAAGGCATGACGGCATTGGAGGCAAAGAGGATCATTGGGTATGCCCCTACCAACCCTAGGGCGGTCTCCAGACCATCTCCCGAAGAGCAGGTAAGGCTAGGCCGCATGCAGCGTTACGACGCCGATTACCGGGAGCGGTTAAACCAGGCTTACGGCTCCGGCTAAAAACCTGGCCATTGAGCCAGTGCGGTTACCGCCTCGCCTCGAACGCAGCGATCTCGTCCTCGTGCTGGAGTGTGAGGCCAATTTCGTCCAGGCCGTTCAGCAGGCAATACTTGCGGAACTGGTCCACGTCAAAGCTCAGCGCAACCTCTTCGTCTTCTGTCCAGACCCGCTGCGCCTCAAGGTCCACTGTTAGCTGGGCTCCAGGATTTTCCTTAAGTTTGTCCAGAATCTGACGCACGTCCTCTTCCGGCAATACTACCGGCAGTAACCCGTTCTGGAAGCAGTTGTTGAAGAATATATCGGCGAAGCTGGGCGCAATCACGCAGCGAATGCCAAAGTCGTCCAACGCCCACGGCGCGTGCTCCCGTGAGGAGCCGCAGCCGAAATTGCGCCCGGCTACGAGTATCCGTGGGTTTTGGTAGTTGGGGTCGTTCAGGACGAAGTCGGCGTTGGGACTGCCGTCCTCGTTGAACCTCCAACTGGAAAACAGGAACTGGCCGTAACCGCTCCGCTCTATGCGTTTCAGATAGACCGCCGGGATTATCTGGTCGGTGTCGATGTTCACCCGGTCGATCGGCGCCGCCACGCCGGTCAGCTTAACGAATGCTCGCATTTTTGCTCCTGGTTACCAAATCTCTTGAAGGTTGAGCTCGAATCCGGGAAGCACCGGGTCTCCGGACACCGCCGAGGGGCTGTCCAGAACTTCGGCGTATGCGTCCGGCCTGTAAACGTGAACTCTCCTTTGAATGGGGTCGACCAACCATCCGAGCCGGGCCCCGTTTTGGATGTATTCCTCCATCTTGGCCTGTTGGCTCGCAAGGGTTTCCGAGGGTGAACGAAGCTCAATCACAAAATCGGGGCAAATATGGGCAAAACTGCGCCAGTCGTCCTCTTCCAGGGCATTCAACCGTTCCCGGAGTGTCCAGGAGGCATCCGGCGCACGTATGGCCCCATTGGGGAGAGTAAAGCCTGCTGACGCATTAAAGGCCACTCCAGTCCCGTCCCGGTCTGCCCAAATTGTCAGTTGTAGGAACAGTCTTCCTTCTTGCCATCCGCTTCGTAATCCCACTGGCGGCATTACCACCAACTCCCTATTCGCCGTAAGCTCAAACCGCAGGTTGTCGTTGTCGGAGCAAAATTTCAGGAGTTGGTCATCGGTCACATGTATGGCCCCAAAATCCAATACCAGGGGGTGGGGCAAGGACGTACCTCCTTGCCCCGGGGTCAGTGCGGCGTCCCTGGGAGCCGCTTCGTTCGACCAGAATTTGTAGAACGATTTCAGACGCTTGGCTACGTGTTCCTTCTTGGATTCAAGTATTTCTTCTGCGCTCTGGTCATGGGAAAACTTCATCCGGCTGGTTGCAGACCTGCAAAAATTGCAAGCAGTAACCAGATTGTCTAGTGAATCCCCGCCTCCCGCGCTGGCTGGCCGCAGACGATTCACACCCAACTGCCGCCAATTGGCGAATCCGTTGCCGTCGAACCCGCAGTAGACGCAGACAAACCCGTCTCGCTTGAAGACCGGGTGGCCGTAATCCCCGAGGGACGTGCCGTCGAGCATATTCATGCCGTTATTCCCGGATCCGGGCCCGTCATGGGCGCTTTTGCTCCGGCGTGTTTACAAGTCTCTGACATCGACAAAGTGTCCCGCGATTGCAGCCGCAGCCGCCATCGTCGGGCTGACCAAGTGCGTGCGGCCTCCCTTGCCCTGACGTCCTTCAAAGTTGCGGTTGGAGGTGGCGGCGCATCGCTGGCCGGGCTCCAAAACATCCGGGTTCATTCCCAGACACATCGAGCATCCAGCCACGCGCCAGTCAAAGCCCGCGTCGGTGAAGATGCGGTCCAACCCTTCTTGCTCCGCCAGCATCTTCACCCGCGCCGAACCGGGCACCACCATGGCGTAAACGTCCGGGTTCACCTGCTTGCCCTTGATGACCTCGGCAGCCGCCCGCAGGTCGTCGATACGGCTGTTGGTGCAGGCGCCCAGGAACACCCGGTCAATCTTGATGTCTTGCATCGGTGTGCCGGGCTCCAGGCCCATGTAGGTCAACGCCCGCTCCGCCGCTTCCCGCTCGGCTGCCTGCTCAAAGGATGCCGGGTCTGGAACTCGTCCGGTCACCTTGGTCACCATACCCGGGTTTGTACCCCAGGTCACAAAAGGCTCCAAGTCCGCCGCTTCGATCTCCACCAGCTTGTCGTAAGTCGCCCCGGCGTCTGTCGGAAGGTCCCGCCACCGCTCCACCGCAGCGTCGAAGTCTGCCCCCTGGGGCGCGAATTGCCGGCCCCGCACGTACTCGAAGGTGGTCTCGTCCGGGGCGATCATGCCCGCCCGCGCTCCACCTTCGATGCTCATGTTGCAAACGGTCATCCGCCCGTCCATCGACAGCCCCCGGATGGCTTCCCCGGTGTACTCGATCACGTGGCCGATGCCGCCGTTGATGCCGATTTGACCGATGATCCCCAGGATCACGTCCTTGGCTTCCACGCCCGTCGGCAGCGGCCCGTTGACGCGCACTTCCATCGTTCTGGGCTTGAATTGCCTCAGGGTCTGGGTGGCCAAAACATGTTCCACTTCGGAAGTGCCGATACCCAGTGCAAAGCACCCCAACGCGCCGTGGGTCGACGTGTGACTGTCCCCGCAAACCACCGTCATGCCCGGTTGGGTATAGCCCAAGTCGGGCCCGATGACGTGGACAATACCCTGGTTTGGGCTGTAACGGTCGTAGAAAACGATCCCTGTGTCCTTGACATTGTCCGCCAGCGCGTCCAGTTGCCTCTTGGAAATCTCGTCCGTCACGGGCAAGGCCAAGTCCCAGGTTGGTGTGTTGTGGTCCACTGTGGCCACCGTCAGGTCGGGCCGCCGCACCTTTCGCCCCGCCATCCTTAGCCCTTCAAAGGCCTGGGGCGTTGTGACCTCGTGTATCAGGTGCAGGTCAACGTAGATTACTGACGGCTGTCCGGATTCCTCGTGGACCGCGTGGGAATTCCAGATTTTTTCGAACATCGTTTTTGGGGGCATCGGCAACTCTTCTCCAGAAAATCCAGCGGCGCAACAGTCCGGCGCGCTAGAAAAATTCGTGCGGATTTAAATCCAAGAATCGGGTTTTTCGAGCATTCCACGGGCGCCTATTAACGGACGCATTATAGCATCAAGGCGCTTCAGGGCAGACCCTTGCACCCAATGGTGATACACTGGGCTTTGCGCCGCTGGATACAGTTGCGCCAACAAGAGCAACCCAATCGGGAGGATGGAAACCATGCCCACCGCTGAGGCGGCGATACTACCGGCAACCGTCAAACCCGGAAAATACACTATAACGCTGCAACCTGACCTGGAAGCGTTTACTTTCACCGGCCAGGAAACCGTGGACATCCAGGTGCTTGAATCCACGTCCCAAATCGTGGTCAACGCCGTAGACCTGGAAATTCAGTCCTGCAGCTTAACCCGGGAAGGTGAGGCCGCCTTGGAACCGGTGATTAGCCTCGACAAGGATGCCGAGACGTTAACTCTGGATTTCGGGACCGCAATCGCCCCCGGCAACGCCAGCTTGGCAATCGCCTTTACCGGGGAACTGAACGACAAGCTCAGGGGGTTCTATCGCAGCCAGTATCAGGACCCCGACGGCGTGACCCGGTATCTGGCCACTACCCAATTCGAGTCAACCGACGCTCGGCTGGCCTTCCCTTGCTGGGACGAACCAGCCCAAAAAGCCAGCTTCCAGGTCACGTTGGTCGTCCCCTCCAACCTGACGGCTATATCCAACACTGCGGTGGTGTCGGAATCGGAGGCGGGACCCGGGCTCAAGTCGGTGCAGTTTGGCGAAACCCCGGTTATGTCAACCTACCTCTTGGCATTTGTGGTTGGGGACCTCGTATCCACACAGGCGGATTACACCGGACCTGGCGCCCAAACCACGGTAGGCGTCTGGACTACCCGGGGCAACGAAGAAAAGGGACACTTTGCCCTGGATACCTCGGTCAAGCTTTTGTCTTTCTTCAACGAATACTTCGACATCCCATATCCGCTGGAGAAATTGGACCACATCGCCATCCCGGACTTTGCCGCCGGCGCGATGGAAAACTGGGGGGCCATAACCTATAGGGAAACCGCTCTGTTGGTAGACCCGGTGAATTCTTCAGCGGGAACCCGGCAGCGGGTCGCCGAGGTCGTAGCCCACGAGATGGCCCACATGTGGTTCGGCGACCTGGTAACTATGGAGTGGTGGGACGACCTGTGGCTCAACGAGAGTTTCGCCTCATGGATGGGGACCAAGGCCGTGGACTGGCTTTTCCCCGAGTGGGCCATGTGGACCCAATTTGTGAACATGGACACCAACCGAGCCCTGAGCCTGGACGGTTTGAAAAACTCCCACCCAATTGAGCAGGAAGTGAAGGACCCGGCTGAAGTTAGCCAGCTATTTGACGCCATCAGCTATAGCAAAGGCGCCTCGGTTATCCGCATGTTGGAGCAATTCCTAACGCCGGACGTGTTTCGGCAGGGGCTGAGGCGGTACCTGTCGGCCCACCAGTATGGCAACGCCCGCACCGAGGACCTGTGGGCGGCGTTGGAAGAGGTTTCGGGACAACCGGTTACGGCCATAATGGACTCCTGGGTCAAGCAGATGGGATATCCGGTCTTGCGGGTCAGCGCCGCGGCTTCGGGAGATTCGGTGGAATTGACCCTGGAACAAGAACGTTTTGTGTATGACATCTCTGAGAACGACGGAGATGCATCCGCCCCGGATTCCCAGGTCTGGCGGGTGCCGGTGGGCGTGTCCTCCGGCGACGGCCCGCCCCAAACCATGGTGATGGAGCAGGCCCGGGAGCAGTTGCGTATCCCTGGAGGCTCCGCCAAACCCTGGTTTAAAGTAAACCCGGGCCAAACGGGCTTCTTCCGGGTGAATTATTCCCCAGAGGACTGGCAGCAGCTTATTCCGGCTATTTCCTCCCTGGAACTGCCGGCCACCGACCGGTTGGGGATACAGAATGACGCCTACGCCCTGTCCCGGGCTGGCATCCTGGGGGTAACCCAGTTCTTGTCCCTGGCCCAAGCCTATGCTAATGAGGACGATGCCTCGGTTTGGAGCGACCTGGCCAGCAACCTGCGGGATATCGATCTGCTGCTCGCTGAAGAGCCATACCACGAACGTTTTCGCGCTTCCTGCCGCGACCTTTTCGGCCCGGCGGCCCGGAAAATCGGTTGGGAAGTCCGCCCAGGCGAGGGCCACCTCGACGCCTTGTTGCGCAGCACCGTGTTAAGTCAAGCAGGCGCCTACGGGGACCAGGAAATCATCGACCAAGCCACAAGCAAATTCCGAGGATACCTGGAAGATCACGGGACCGTGCATCCTGACCTGCGCGGCGTGGTTCTCAGCCTAGCGGCCCAGGCAGGAGAGCGGGACACTTACGACCGTATGTGGCAGTTAGAAAAGGAAACCTCCTTGCAGGAGGAAAAAATCCGCGTGTTGGCGTCTCTGGCTCGCTTCACTCAACCGGAACTCCTCCAAGAGACGTTGGACCGGACCCTGACCAGCGAAGTTCGTTCCCAGGACACCATCTCCGTGGTTACCGCAGTGGCCGCAAACCTTAAAGGTCGTCAATTGGCTTGGGACTTTGTAAAGAATCAGTGGGAGGAGTTCGACCGGCGCTACGGTGGAGGCGGCTTCGGACTGATGCGCCTGGTTTCCGTCCCCGGCAATTTCACCACCGCCCACCACCTGGCAGACGTGGAAGAATTTTTCCAGAGCCACCCCGCTCCCGCCGCGGAGCGCACAATTCGCCAGGCCCTGGAAAGGATTCGGCTGCACATCGGCTGGCTGGACCGTAACCTGGGAGAATTGCCCCAGTGGTTCAGTGGATGATGGCCCCCCGGCGCGAATTGGTTACTGCCCGGGCCAATAGACTATAACTTGCACCAGTAGACCTCTACCGGGCTAAGGGTTGCCTGGGCCCGTACTTTGTCTTGGGGCCTACCCACAGAATGCCTCCCGGTGAGCGTAACGGTCGCTGACGTGACAACTGGCGCCCGCGGCGTGGACTTTGGTGGTGGAGTGGTTTAGGGGTTATACTGAATCAACGTTTACTTAAAACAGCTATCAAATGAAAGGTTTATGATTAAGAATACCCGGCATGAGCAACTGAAATCGTTATTGAGCGAGCGAGTCCTGGTATTGGATGGCGCCATGGGCACGGCCATTCAGGCTCTGGACCTGGGGCCCGACGATTTTGGTGGTCCCGACCTCGAAGGCTGCAACGAAAACTTGGTCTTGACTCGCCCTGAGGCCATCACCCGGATTCACCAAAGCTATCTGGACGCCGGGGCAGACATCCTGGAGACCAACACCTTCGGCGCCACTTCAGTAGTCCTGGCTGAATACAACCTGGCCCACGAAGCCCGAAGGATCAACCGGGAAGCCGCCCAATTGGCCCGCAAGGCGGCCGACGCGGCATCCACCGAGGAAAAGCCGCGTTTCGTAGCCGGGTCAATGGGACCAACCACCAAAAGCATATCGGTAACCGGCGGCATTAATTTCGACGAACTGGCCGCAGCATATGAAGAGCAAGCCATCGGGCTCATTGAGGGCGGCGTGGACGTGTTGCTGCTTGAGACCGCCCAGGACACGATTAACATTAAGGCCGGGTTGGAGGGCATCGACCGGGCTGCAATGGAAACCGGGCAAACGGTAGCGGTAGCGATTCAAGGGACCGTGGAAGCCATGGGAACCCTGTTGGCCGGGCAGGACGCCGAAGCCTTCTATACCTCCATGGCTCATCGTGACTTGCTATGGATCGGGTTCAACTGCGCCACGGGACCGGAATTCATGACCGACCACCTGAGGACACTGGCGGAGCTTTCCCGCTTCCCGGTGGCCTGCGTCCCCAATGCAGGACTTCCCGATGAGAATGGCCGGTACAACGAAAGCCCGGAGATGATGGCCCGGACCATTAGCCGCTTTTTCCAAGAAGGTTGGCTAAACCTGGTAGGCGGGTGTTGCGGCACCACTCCGGAACACATCAGCCTCCTTTGGGAAACTGCTGCCGCAAACACTCCCAGGCAGGTCCAATCCAATAGTGGGTCGCAATCTGCGGCCGGGTCCGGAACCGTAACCAGGGTGTCCGGAATCGAAGCCTTGGCGATTGACGAGGACACTCGGCCTGTGATCGTGGGGGAGCGCACCAACGTATTGGGTAGCCGGCGCTTCCGGCGCCTCATCGGTTCAGGGGCCTTTGAAGAGGCTGCCGAGGTGGGTCGAAGGCAAGTGCGCAACGGCGCCCATATCCTTGACGTGTGCCTCCAAGACCCGGACCGGGACGAAATGGCCGATGTGACGTCGTTCCTCGACATCCTGACTAAGAAGGTCAAAGCGCCGGTTATGATCGACTCCACCGATCAACAGGTGGTGGAAGAGTCCCTCAAACGCCTGCAAGGCAAGTCGATAATCAACTCCATCAACCTGGAAGACGGCGAGACGCGGTTTCAAGCAGTGGTCCCCCTGGCCAAGCGATATGGCGCCGCGCTAGTGGTCGGTTGCATCGACGAGGACAAGGAGCAAGCCCAGGCTGTTACCCGACAACGCAAGCTGGAGGTAGCCACGCGCTCCCGCCAGATTCTCACTGAAAAATACGGCGTGGAACCCGAGGATATCATTTTCGACCCCCTGGTTTTTCCCTGCGGCACAGGGGACAAAAATTACCTCGGTTCGGCGGCGGAAACCATCGAGGGCGTCCGCGCGATCAAAGAGGCGCTGCCGGAGTGCAAGACCATATTGGGCATCTCCAACGTCTCGTTCGGCCTGCCAACGGCCGGCCGTGAAGTGCTCAACTCGGTATTCCTTTACCACTGCGTTCAGGCCGGATTGGACCTGGCCATCGTGAATTCGGAATTGATGCAGCGTTACGCCTCCATCCCGGAGGAAGAAGTAAAGCTCGCCGAGGACTTGATCTGGAACCGGGGGGAAGACCCGGTGGCCGCGTTCGCCGCTCATTTTCGCGACAAGCCGCCAGCGAAATCGGCCGAGGAGCGCACCAGCCTACCCCTGGACCAGAGGTTGGCATTGGCCATCGTCGAAGGGAGCAAGGAGGGGCTTTCCGAGGACTTGGACGAAGCCATGGCCGACCGCAAGCCTTTGGAAATTATCAACGGCCCGCTGATGGCGGGCATGGAGGAAGTGGGACGCCAATTCAACGCCAACCAACTAATTGTGGCGGAAGTCCTTCAATCCGCCGAGGCCATGAAGTTCGCCGTGTCCCACTTGGAGCCACACATGGAGCGAATGGATGCCGAGAACGCCAGCAAGGGAAAGGTGCTGCTGGCAACTGTAAAGGGCGACGTTCACGACATCGGCAAGAACCTGGTGGAGATAATCCTGTCCAACAACGGTTTCAACGTAATCAATTTGGGCATCAAGGTGCCGCCGCAGGATCTCATCGACGCTTACCAGACCCACAAGCCCGACATGATCGGCCTGTCAGGGCTGCTGGTTAAGTCGGCGCAAATGATGGTGCAGACCGTTCGCGATTTCCAACAGTCCGGGGTAAATTGTCCCATTCTGGTGGGAGGCGCGGCCCTTTCCAACCGGTTTACCAGGATGCGCATCGCCCCGGAACACGCCAACCTGGTGGTCTATGCCTCCGACGCAATGAACGGTCTGAGCCTCGCCAATACCATTCGGGAAGCTGATGAACGGGAAAAGTTGGCGGAAGTTCTGGCGCAAGAGACCGAGAAGTTGATAGAAGCGGAAAGCGTCGCGGCCAGCAAAGATGGCGCAACGACCGCGCCGGCACGCCCGGCCATGGTCTCCAAGGTTAGCCACGAAATCCAGGCTCCCAGCCCGCCGGACCTGCTCCCCCATGTGCTGCGGGATTTCAGCCTGGACGAGATTTTCCCCTATATCAATCCTCAAATGCTGTACGTGCGCCACTTGGGTTTCAGGGGGCGGTTTAACGAAGCCTTGGCCGCCGGAGACCCGGGAGCGTTGGAACTGCGAGAGGCGGTGCGCCGGGTGGAAGACCTGGTCCTGGAATCCTCCAATATCACCGCCGACGCCGTTTTCAAATTCTTCCCCAGCTACTCGTCGGGCCAGGACCTGCTGATTTGCCGGCCCGACGGGGCAGGGGTTGTCGAACGCTTTCACTTTGGACGCCAGTCCCAGGGTGAAGGCCTCTGTCTGGCGGATTTCGTGGGGCCTCTGTCCCGAGACTCGCTGCCCAAAGACGGTCTGACAACGGCGGTTAACGGCTCCGGAGCTGCACCCAATTCTTCCACTGGACTGGACTATGTGGGCATGTTCGTGACCACGGTGGGTCCCGGTGTGTCGGAGCTATCGGAGCGCCTGAAGTCTGACGGCCAGTATCTTGATTCCCACGTCTTGCAATCGCTGGCGATTGAGAGCGCCGAGGCCTTCGCCGAGGTGCTGCACCAGCGGATGCGACGGATGTGGGGTTTTGCCGATTCACCGGACCTATCATATCAAGACCTGTTTCGTACCCAGTACCGGGGCCGGCGTTTCTCCTTCGGCTACCCGGCCTGCCCCCGGTTGGAAGACCAGGAACAACTCTTCCGGCTGCTGAACGTGACCTCAAACATAGGGGTTGAGCTAACCGAAGGGTTTATGATGGAGCCGGAATCAACGGTTTCGGCGCTGGTGCTGCACCATCCGGACGCCAAGTATTTCAACCTGAATCCCACCGACATCGAGTTATTGGAGCAGGAAGCAGAGCGGGTTTAGGCCGCACAACCGCGAAACTGCGATACTTTTACCACAGGGAACAACCGAAATGCGCGTAGTCGTAATTCACGCACTTGCCGAGTCTATGCCGCCCGTGAGGACGGCCTTCAGCCAGATATTCCCCGAGACCGAGGTGATTAACCTTCTGGATGAAGGTTTGTTGATCGACTTCGACGACACACTGACTCCCAAGCTGCTTCGGCGCATGAGCCGGTTGGTGGAATATTCCACCGATTATGGCGCCAACGCCATTGCGTTGGCCTGTTCGGTTTACGCCCCCGCAGTCGACACCATCAAACAACTGGTGGATATACCCCTGGTGTCCTCCTATGGGCCGGTCATGGCCGACGCCGTGGCTTCCGGGCCCAAGGTGGGGATAATCGCCTCAGTGCCGGCCACCATCCGGGACGCCGAGCATTATTTGCGCCAGGCCGCGGCTGAGCATGAGGTCCGGGTGGAGCCCTTCCCCCGTTTGGCAGAGGACTTGATTCCGGTGCTGCGCCACCAAGGGGAGGCGGCATTTGAGAAACGGCTGTCCGAGGAAGTCAACGCCCTGGCGGAACAGGTCGACGCCGTGCTCTTGGGCCAGTTTTCATTTTCTACAGCATTGGATTACGTCAGCAGCAGGTGCCCGGTTCCAGTCCTGTCGGCTCCGCACAGCAGCGCCCGGCGCCTGAAGGACCTCCTGTTGCCGGACTGACCGGCCGGGATTCCCCACAGCTGGCGGACCGCCGGCTGGCGGCGGGTGCGGCAGTGATTGGACGGCGACACTTTCCCCGGAGCGGCGGCCCTCTACGTTAAGGGATTGACCGAAGCAGCCTCTTTCAATATCAACCCAAACTCTCAACGGCGATCCACTTACAACACATCGCCTTCGCTGAGGAGGGAACGCCATGGAGCCTATTGCCAAGATCGCCGCGGACCTGGGCATCAGAACGGAACACCTGATCCCATACGGGCATTACAAAGCCAAAATATCGCTGGATGCCTTGGCCGAGGGTAGGAGCCGCGCACAGCCGGGCGATGGAGCCAAGCTGATCGTGGTAACCGGCATTACGCCAACCCCTGCCGGGGAAGGCAAGACCACCACCGCCATCGGCCTTACCCAGGGCATGGGAAAGCTGGGTCTGCGTCCCGTGGTCAATCTCCGCGAGCCCTCCCTGGGCCCGATATACGGCATCAAGGGGGGCGGGACGGGTGGAGGCAGAGCCATGGTGGTCCCTGAGGACGAGATCAACATCCACTTCACCGGGGACGCCCACGCTGTGGCATCGACACACAATTTGCTGGCTGCCCTGGTGGACAACGCAGTCTACCGCGGCAAGGCGTCGGACATGGACCCCACGGGTATCCAATGGTCCCGGGTCACCGACGCTTCGGACCGTGCCCTGCGCCAGGTGGTGACCGGGCTGGGCGGGAGCGCCAACAGCACGTTGCGGGAGACCCGCTTTGACATCGTTACCGCGTCGGAGATTATGGCCCTTCTGGCGCTGTCCGACGGCCTGGAAGACATGCGAAACCGGCTGTCCCGAATCGTCGTGGGCAGCAACCGGGCGGGTGATCCGGTGTCGGTGGCGGACCTGGGCGTAACCGGTGCATTGATGACCGTCATGCGCCATGCCATCATGCCCAACCTGGTGCAAACCCTGGAAGGGCAGCCCGCCTTGATCCACGCCGGTCCTTTCGGAAACATCGCCCACGGCTGCAACTCCATCTTGGCCGACCGCATTGGACTGGCCTACGCCGACTACGTGGTGACCGAAGCGGGCTTCGGGGCTGACCTGGGTTTCGAAAAGTTTATGCACATCAAAGCCCGACAGAGCGGCCTGATCCCGGATGCGGTGGTCATGGTTGCGTCTCTGCGGGCCCTGCGATGGCACGGCGGCGCGACGCGCCGGGAGTTGGCCCGCCCAAACCTGGCGGCAACAACCGCAGGCGGCGCCAACCTGGACCACCTGGCGCGGATGATCACGGGTTTCGGACTCCCGCTGGTGGTGGCGATTAACCGTTTTGAAGGAGACAGCCCCGATGAGCTGGAGGCGGTGCGAAACATCGCACAACAGGCCGGCGCCGCAGCCTCGGCGGAAATATCCGGGTTCACCGACGGCGGCGAGGGAGGTATTGCCCTGGCCGAGGCCGTGGTTCAGGCCACATCCGGTAATGCCTCTCCCGCTGACCCTTCTTCGGTCCGGTACGCCTACGATCTGGACTCTACAGTGGAAGAGAAAGTGCTCGCCCTGGCCCAAAAGGTCTACGGCGCCAGCGACGTGTCCTGGTCGGCGGAAGCCCGGCGCAAGTCGCGTTATTTCCAGTCCCAGGGATGGGGAAACCTGCCCATTTGCATGGCCAAGACCCACCTGTCCATATCCCACGACCCCACGCTCCGGGGCAGTCCTTCCGGGTACACCTTGCCGATAACGGACATCCGCGCCTCGATAGGGGCCGGGTTCCTGTACACCCTGGCCGGTAGAATTGAAACCCTACCCGGCCTTCCCAGCCAACCCCTGGCCCTGGACATGGACGTGGACGAAGCCGGGCAGGTCACCGGCCTGAGATGACGGCGCGTAGCGGCCCGGCCCCAGCCGTAGCTTCGGAGTAAAATACTGTCATGATCAGCCTCAAGAGAAATTCCAAGGGTGAATTGGTGGAGGCTTCCGGGATTCGCAGCCGCCCATCTTCCAGGTACGAACCGGGGCAGACCGCACCGTTCCGAATTAGCCGCGGCAAGTTCCACGACTTCCTAAGCTGTCAGCGTTGCTTTTACCTTGACCGGGTCAAGGGCCTGGCATCGCCCTCAACACCGGGTTGGAGCCTGAACTCGACCACTGACGAACTTCTGAAAAGAGAATTCGATGAGTACCGGCAAAGGCAGGAGCCTCATCCCTCCTTCCTGAAATTCGGCCTGGCCGATGTCGTGCCATACCAGCATCCCGACTTGGACAAGTGGCGGGATTCTTTGCACCACGGGCTGGAATATCGGATAGAAGGTTCTAACATTGTTCTTCATGGGGGCGTTGACGACGTCTGGTATAGCCGGAAAGAAGAACAACTCATCATCGTGGACTACAAGTCCCAGGCTAGTCCCTATCCCGTACGCACCCAGCGATACTTGGAGCAGACGTATCACCAAAGCTACAAGGTGCAGTTGGATGTTTACGCCTACCTGTTGGTCAAGATGGGATTCCCGGTATGGCATACCGGGTATTTCTACGTCTGCAACGCCGACCGAAGCGCCCCAGCTTTCAACGGCCAGATGCTGTTCCAGGAGACCCTGGTGCCATACCGGTGGAACGCGGATTGGATCGATGAACGGCTCTGGGAAATGATCCAAGTCTTAAATTCGCCGGATGTCCCCGAACCCAACCCGTGCTGCGAAAACTGCGCGTACGCCAGAGCCAGGGCCAACCTTTTCTGACGCTCACCGGCCAAGCCAAGCGTAGGTTCGATCCTTTGTGGCCTTGCTGCCATGGCAAATAGAGAACCCCTGCGTCTATGAATTGCCTGTTTCCAGCCGTCCGGCGGAATCGGGTATCATATTACGAATAGTCAACGGGCCGACCTGTCAGGAGCTTGTCAAACTAATGCTGGAACACATGGGTATCCGCTGGGGTTACGTCTTCCTCAAGTCGGCCAACCATCTGCAACCCGATCACTTTGAGGACCTCATGGTGCAGGCCGTGGAGATGTACCTTGCCGGAGAGGACACCCGAGAGGTGAAGCACCCCGAATTCGAAGGCCGGTTGTTCACCGAAAGGCGGTACGAAGTAATCGGAGGTCTGGGAGGGCAGCGGTTCGACGCTGAGTTGGAAACGGCCTATGGCCACGATGGGGCCTCGTTCCTGGTTAACGAACAAACCGGCGCTTTGGCGTCGGGAATTTCCAAGAACTAACCTGTCTACGCGCCCATGTGGGTTGGCTATCGGTCAAACTTCCGGGGTTGCTCCGGCAACGTTGTCCGGCGGTTGAGAAAAGCCAACGTCCGAATAATCGTTTATCTGGACGCTCCGTCCCAATATACGCTGCAAAAGGCGTTGCTCAGACGCGTTCATCACCGTGTAGGGTCGAGGTGGAGAGGCGCGGACCTGTTCCAACTCGGCGATAAACGGCTCGACGGCGGCTATCGCTGCACGAATGGCCGGCTCCTCTCTCTGATTCTCGTAAAAGTTGACGTGAAACGATTCCACCATGCTGACCGTGGTGGAAAAGTCTAGCCGGCCGTATTCCTGGGCTAACTGGTCGCCAATGGCGGTAATGAAGCTGTGGCGCTGGTGTCTCCAGCCACGCTGGACCGCTATCGCCTTGATAGCATGGGCTACCGCCCCCCAAACTTTTTCCGACGCCTGGAGGCGGTTGCCTTTGCTCAACTCATCCTTAGCATGTTCCACGAATCTGCGGCTCATCGCCGAGTGATCGTCGCTGCTTTGGTCCCCGGCTGGTGGTAACGCGGTCGTCATACCGTTCATTCTACGTTAAGAGGCAGTCGCCTAGCTACCGAACGTAGTCAGAGCCCCAAATTCCCTTGATGGTCAGTCTGAAAGCCCGTAAAACCGGCGGGGGTTTTCTATCAGAAGTTTGTCCAGGAGGCTGCCGTCGATTTCCTCCCGGGCCTTCAGGTCGGCAATCATTTGGGGCTGGGCCGATTGGTCGCCGCCCCGGCCGTCCAGGCTGCCATGATGGCCGTAGTCCGTGCCAAGCACCAGGTTGTCCGCCCCAATGAACTTCTCCAGGTAGGGCAGGTCTTCATCGATTTCATAGCTGATGTAAAGCCGCTGGCTACGGAAAAGCTCCGGCCCCCAGTCTTCCACCGATGTGTTCTGGTTGCCACCGCGCCGTATGGCCTTCAGGACATACGGTACCCAGGAAGCGCCGGTCTCAATAAAGCCGAAGCGCAGGGTAGGAAACATCTGGGGAATATTGTTGGCCACCAGGTTGCGGAACGCCATCAGTGGCAGCATCCTGACGTGGGGGAATACACGGCTCCGGTTGATGTTGAACATTGCAGTCATGGTGGGGCTACCGGCGCCGGTGTGAATGCAAATGGGTAGGTCCAGTTTCTCTGCTGCCTCATAGGCGGGGTAAAAGTAGGGTTCATCCAGGGACAGGTCGTCTTCCAACCCGCGGAAGAATACGCCCACGGCGCCATGCGCTTTGGCCCACTTGAGTTCGTCGGAAGCCGATTCCATTGACCGCAGTGGGGGAATTGCCACCCAGCGGATCCGGCCGCCGCTTTTCTCATATGCCTGGCCTAAAAACCGGTTGTAGGCCTGGGCGAGAGCCAGGTCCAGCCCCGGGTCTTCGGTAAGAAAAGCCAGGAATAGGGTTGGGTATACCACCTGGGTTTCGACGCCCATGACGTCCATGTCCGCAAGGCGGTATTCGATGTCAATCAACTCCCGGGCGCCAACGTCGGGCCGTTGCGCCCGCAGGTCGTCGCTAACCGGGGTCGCCAGGTTGGCTCCGTGCTTGCCGCCAGCGTTGGGGAACAATGAGCCGTCAATCAGCCAGTGCAGCCGGTTGGGGCCGGATACAACGGTAGGACATTCACTGGCGAGTTCTTTGTCGAAGAAATCCCACATCTCGCGGGGTTCCAGAATGTGGGTGTCGGCATCAACGATCCCGGCCATGGCGACCTCCGCTTGTTATCGAGACTGGCGGGCTGACTGTGTTCCACCACGGTTAACATACCGGCAGTTGGCTATCAAAGCAAATCTCCCAAGGTCACAGGGCCATTCGATTTGGCCCCGTCACCCTCGCCGCAGCGGGAATCCAGGAAATACTTAAGAGTCGACAACCTCTTGCATACCCAAAACGCCTCTGCCGCGACCAACGTCCTGCTGGATAATCAGGGCTCTGGATTCCCGCTGCGGCGATAATGACCGGAGGGGGCAATGGCAACTCCAAGACCTTGCCGGAGCCGGCCGTCAGGCAGAGCAGCGGTTGCTTCCCGGTAGTTTCTCGAACGTTAAGGTGTCGTTGCCCTCGCGACATGGTAATATGGGGTATCGGGTTCGCTCTTGGGCCCGGTGCCGGAAGGACTAACGCACACCGCCAAGGAGGCAACATCATGGGCCAAATCATGGGAGCAGGGGTAACCCACTACCCGCCGCTGCTATCTAATTCGGATACCTACGCCGGCCTGGTCCGGTTGGCTGCCAAAAGCCCCCTGGTCCCCGACGAGATGAAGAACCCGGAAAACTGGCCTGAGCAGATGCAAGAGGAGTACGCCAACGAAAAGGCTCTGACCATCGAGCACCGGGAGCGGATGATCGAGGGGTTCCGGTCGGTACGACGAGCGATAGATGACTTCGGGCCGGACGGCATCATAATCTTTGGCGACGACCAGTACGAAAACTTCAAGGAAGACTGCGTCCCGCCATTTTGTGTGCACATTCGAGACGAAATGGTGAGCCAGCCCTTCCTGCATTCTCTGGGCGGTCCCGGGCGCGGCGAGAACGTCTGGGGTGAACCCGACGACAAAACCTTCGTGCATCGGGGCGACAAGAAGCTTGGCAAGCACATTGCCAGCAGTCTGTTGGAGCAGGGGTTCCCCATGACCTACTCCCTGACCAACAGCCACCACGCGGATGACCACGGCCCTACGACGTTGACCCATGCCTTCTTGAACGCCCTGCTGTACCTGGACTGGGACCGCAAGGGATTCGACTACCCGGTGGTCCCCATTCAGGTGAACGCCTACGGGAAGAACGTGATCCAAAGCCGCGGCTTCATCTCCCACCTCGACCCTAACCGGAAGAATGAACCCTTCGGCGATGACTTTGCTCCGCCTTCTGCAAGCCCCGCCGGCTGTGTGGACCTGGGCAGGAGGATCCGAGGAATCCTGGAAGACCTGCCCGGCAAGTACGTGGTCATGGCTTCTTCGGGTTGGTCTCACGCCTTCCTGGTGGCCAAGCACTACTGGCTCTGGCCGGACATCGAGGCGGACCGGACACACCACGCACAACTGCGTGACGGCGAGTTCGGCAAGTGGGCCGAACTGACCAATGACCAGGTCGACGATTCCGGTCAGCAAGAGTTCAGGAATTGGATCTGCATGTCGGGGGCCATGGAAGGTTACAAGGCAGAGATCTTCGACTACCTGGAGACCCACATCTTCAACTCAGACAAGTGCTTCGCCGTGCTTCGCCCGGAGAACGGCGCTTAGCCCTACGGGTCCATAACAACGCGTCGTAATACGCCGGGGAGCGTGGGGGCTTACGTCCGCAGGCTTCCCGGCTTTGTTTTGTCCGGCTGCGCCCGCTTTTGGTCATTCCGGCCGGCGCGGGAATTCCGGCACTTCCGTGCGCCGACGCGGTTATGCCAATGTGGAAATGGCAAGTATCGGCAAACCACGCCCCTCCCGTCGACCTGGCCGCAGGACCATGGCCTGAGCACCGGAGCCTGCTTGAGGGATAAAAAGGGCTCTGGATTCCCGCTGCGGCGAGAATGACGGATTGTTTTACCCCGAGGGCACACATGAGGACCAAAATAGGCTATGTTCATACTAATGACGGATCGGGAACAGGCGTGAGGATGAAAAGCCTATTTTCATAGTAACTGGATTTCCATCACCGTTCCGTGCGTCGACACGCTTATGGTAATGGGGCAATGACAAGTATGGGCAAGCCGCGCTCCCCGTAGACCTTGCCCCAGGACGATGCGCCGGACACTGGAGCCTGCTTAAAGGACAAAATGGGCTCTGGATTCCCGCTGCGACGAGAATGACGGGGGGCTTTGGCAAAGCCGCCTGTGGATGTGCAAATGGCAGATTTTCATAACATTTGCGGATGGCCTGGCCGAGTCCACGCATGAGGATGGAAATGGCCTATTTGCATAGTAAAACCCCACCTCAAAAGTCAGGAGGTGGGGTTTAGTTCGCCGGTGTGTTGCGGGCTAGAGGTTTATTGCGGCCTCTTCGTAGTCCCTCTCTTTGGTGTAAACCTGGATGCGGTGCCTAAGCACTTCGAGGACGAAGATCCGGTCGTCTTTGTCGACGTTTATCGCCACCGGCCTTCGGAACCGCCATTCCGGTTCCAGGTTCACGCGGCGGCGGGCCTTCCCAATATCGGGGTTGGCCTCCAGGTAGGTGTCCACCCAGGGGGAGGGGACCTGCGCGTCGCCAACCAAAGTGGTGACGAAAATACCGTCGGGCCCATACACCTGGACCCGATGGTCGGACCAGTCGGTGACGTATACGTCGCCGTCGGAGTCCACGGCGACCCCGGAGGGACGGTTCAAAACTCCAACCCCCGACGCGGTCCCTTCAAAGTTCCTCAGGAATTGTCCGCCTGCCGAGAATTTCTGGACCCGCCTGTTCCCCCAATCGGCCACGTACACGTCCCCGTTACTGTCGAGGCAGATGCCCCAAGGCAATTCCAGTTGCCCATCGCCGCTGCCCCGCTCGCCCCATTTGGACAAAAACTGCCCGTCTCTGGAGAATTTCTGTATCCGGCAATTCTGGCTATCCACCACCAGCAGGTTGTCATCGGCGTCGAATGCTATTCCCGAAGGGCCGTTCAGCTGCCCGTCGCCGCTGCCCGATGTTCCCCATTTGGAAATAAACACGCCGTCTTTATCGAACACGGTGATGCGGTGGAGCCTTTCGTCAGAGGTGTACACGAGGCCTTCCCGGTCCAGGTCGATAGAACAGGGCCAAATGAATTGGCCGTCACCCTCGCCAAAACCCCCGAACTGGCCAAGAAATTGATGGTCCAGGGTGCATCTGGTCACCCGCTGGCCCAATTCCTCCGCGCCCCGATTGAGGACATAGACCAGTCCCTCGGAACCCAAGACGAAGTCCTGGGGCGTCCAGAATCCCTGCCCGGCCATGCCGTACATGCCGATGCAATGACTGAAATCGAATACTCGCCCGGCGGCTACTGTCGTTAGCATGGCGTCACTCCTTACACGAATGCCAATTGCTCGAATTTACCACCGACGATGGGCTCCGGGTCCAAGCCCAGCCACTTGTCGATGGCTGTGGAGTAGAAACCCCGGAAATCGTAGTTAGGCGCCAAGTCTCCCTGCTGGAGATCTTCGGGCCGCACCGATGGGTATTCGCTGTACATGCCGCCGTTTACGGCGTCGCCGATGACGAAAGCAGCCCCGGCGGCCCCGTGGTCGGTACCGGTGCCATTGTCCTTCACCCGGCGCCCGAACTCGGTAAACAGCATCATGATCAGGTTATCCCCGGCGTCATGCTCTTTCAGGTCGGCGAAGAAGTCGGAAATGGCCCGGGACGTATCGATCCACAGTTTCGTGTGAGTGGGCGCCTGGTTAAAGTGGGTATCAAAGCTGCCGTGGGCAGTGTAAAACACCTGTGTCCCCAGACCGGCCAGGTAGACCTGGGCCACGCTCTTCAGGCTTTGGGCAATGGGCGTATCGGCGTATTCCACTGAGGAACTGTACCCCCGGGGAGCCGCCTGGATCATGTCGGCGCCCTTGAGCACGTTCTGCCCAGTATCCGCCAGGTAGTCCATCACCGGACCGGTGCCCACCGCGGGGCCGTACATCCGGGAAAACCGGTCGAGGATCCGGTCCCTGGCCTCGTCATTGGGAATTGCGGGCACGCCGCTGAGCACGCCGTAGCTTTCCAAGTTGGACACAGAGGTCACGGGGACACCGCGCAAAGCGAGGGCCCTGGGCAGGCCTTGTCCGAAATTGACGCCTTTCAGAACGTTTTCACCGTCCGGGTCCAAGTCGCGAATTACCTTGGCAACCCACCCCTCGGTCCCGATGCTGTCGGGTTCGCAGGTATGCCAAATGTCCATTGACCTGAAGTGAGACCTGGGAGAGTTTTCGTACCCAATACCGTGGACAATGGCCATCTTGCCCTGGTCGTAGAGGTCCTTGACGGGCCCCATGTTCGGGTTGAAGGCCAACTCGTCATCGATGGGCAGGACGTTGTCCTCGGGTATCCCCAACCTGGGTCTGGCGTCCTTATAGTGGGGATTGGTGTAGGGGATGATGGTGTTCAGATAGTCGTTGGCTCCCGTAAGCTGCAGGACCACCAGAACCGGGTCCTTCTTCGTCGTCGCCATATCTTCGTCCTCCACTTGTTGTTGCAGGGGCTCGCGGTGGTGCGCCCGCTTACCAGGTAACTATTATCACGTAACTATGTATCAGGTAACTAGGCGAATTGGTATTCCCGGGATGCCGCAATCAAGGCCAGCAGAGCGCCCACGCGTTGCTCGGACCGGCGCGCCGCATCTTCGGCGGCCCAAGAAAGGTTTCCTCCCTCCTGGGCTTGGTCCAGCAACTCGCGGCGGGTTGCGTCCGCTACCTCCATGGGCCCGATGAGGTCCAGGCATGCCTCCAAGAACTCTTCCGGCGACAGGTCCCCGCGGGTCCGCAGTTCCTGGACGATGGACTGGATTCCGGGCATGCTGGTGTCGCCCAGGAATTTAGCAGCGAAGTTCACCCTGCGGACCAGGGCCCCGCCGTCGATCCACTCCATGCCGGTGTGCCAGCTTTCGACGCTGGGCGGGTTGAGGAGTTCCTGGCCCTGGTAGGTGCATTCAAAGGCCAGGTTCTGGAATCCCAGCCTGGGGTTTTGGAAGCTACCCGCGAGGCGGGCCGTTCCCACCACCAACTCGGCCGGGCTCTTCACCCGGGCGAACCTGGCGTTTTTGAAGAAGTCCGACAGGAACAGGGTCTTGAGGACGGTCCGCACGTCATAGTTCGACTGGGTGTAGGCATCAACCAGGACCCGAATCGCTTCAGGGTCGCCGGGCGGGGTCATATTCCAGCTCGGCACCTGGGGCTCGTCCGCCACAAAGAAGTTGTAAAGGTGGCGGGCCAGGAACCGGGCGGTGGCGGGCTGCCGCACCACGATGTCAATGATGTCGTCACCATTGAAGGGGCCGGTCTCGCCGAGGAAGGTCTTTTCCCCCTCGTCATGGTCTTCCGGCTTAAACTCGAAGCTCCAGTAAAAGCGCCCCAGCGGCAACCTCGGCAGTTTCGGCCCAATGGTCCAACCGGTAAAGGCGCGGGAGGCTTCCTTGATGTCGTCTTCCGAGTAGTTGCCCACCCCCATGGAGAAAAGCTCCAGCAGCTCCCGGCCCCAGTTTTCGTTAATCGCGCCCATGTGGTTGCCGTTATTGTCCAACCAGAAAATCATCGCCGGGTTTTTGGCCAACTCAATCAACAGGTCTCGAAAACTGCCCAACCCATGCCGGCGGAACATTGCTATTTGCTGGGTCAGCTCCGGAGGGTTATCGATTTTGGAGTTGCCGGTGGCGAAAAGCTGGTGCCAAAAGAGGGCCATTTTTTCTTCCAGGGGCCGTTGGGTGTTGACCAAGCGGTAGACCCAATCGGCCTGGTTGAGCGGCGGGGCCAAAGCGCCTTCGAAACCAGGCAAGTACCGGTACATAATGTCTTCATCTATGGGAGGATGACGCTCCGGGTTCACCAAGTCCTCCACGGTGGCCTCATAGCCGGCGGCGACCATGGATTCCAACTCTTGCCGGGATGCGCCGAACCCGGCCCGACGCATCAGGTGGGCCATTAGAGCCAATTGGTCTCGGTCAGACATGGTGGCAACTCCTGTGGATTAAACGTCGAACTATTGCCGGACCCGGATCGGGTTCCATCCAATCGTGATAGCCAACGGGAATAACAACTATTGGTTGATGCCCATGCTACTTTTGGCGGCGCAGGCTGTCAAGGCGTAATCTGTGCGCGTCAGTGTGGGGGGGTGCGTTTAACGCAGAGGGCGCGGAGTTTTTTGAAGGAAGGACCGCGGCGCCCCTGGGCGGGGGCGTCACGGTATTATGGGGATGGTAACCCGGTCATAGATTAAGCCGGGCGGGTCATCATCCCAGTTATTCCGGTCGTTCCGCGCGCGCTCCCGGCGGCGGTGGATTAAATATTCCTCAAGCATGGTTAGCTTGGGCGCATCGGGAGCGTCAGGTTCCGGGTCCGGCGGCGACCGGTCTTCCGGGTACAGTTCCTCCGCCGGTTGGTCCCAGATGGTGTCCGGGGGCGGGGGCCGGGCCGGGGATTCGGGACCGAGGCCGGCGGCCAGGGCGGCTTGCTTCCGGTGGTAGCCGGCGACGGCCCAAGCGGCTATCCGGGCGGCCTGCTCGGTGCCGAATATCTGCCGCAGGGCCTGGTAGCCGTAGATGTTTTCGGGCTGGGGGCAGTCGTCGGGGATCTTGATCAGGTGGTCGCAGCGGTCGCGGTCCTGGCCGGTAGCCTTGGCAAGCTTCCAGGCAGCGAAGCGGAAGTCGAAGACCGTCTTTTGGACTGCGCTGGCTGCCTCCTCACCGCCGGAGATGTGCGTCAGGGCCCGAGAGCCGTGGGTGTCGAAGTGGTATTCCTCGTCATCGTAGGACCGGAAGTCAAAGGGGCCGTACTCCGTTTCGTAGCGGTTATAGCCGGCGGGGTAGCCGGCATAGCGGCCCTCCAGGATGTGGGTCCAGGAGCGGGGCGCCGCGGTGGTTTTTTCAGCCGGGGCGGATTGCTCCGGGTCGGATTCCGTGGCGGTTGAGTTGCCGGCGTCGGCAGGGACAGGGTTGTCGAAGCCGCGGCGCAGGAGTTCTTTGGCGGCGGACAGGCGGTGGTGGGGCTTGAAGTCTTGAATGGTTCCTTGCATGACGTCGATTAGAAACCGGATTGTTGTGCGGCCGTTGTCGGTTTCTTCCCGGATGAGGGCGGCTAGTTCCTGGTGCAGGGGGTTGATTCAACGCCGAGGACGCCATGGGCGCGGAGGTTTTTATGGGTTGGGGGCGGAGGTATTTTCGTCGATGAAGGATTGTGCGGGATGGAAGCCAAGGTTGAGAAGTTGGCGGGCGGCGTCGAGGCGGTGGCAGGGCTTGGATTGTTCGAGGAGGCCCTGCATGACGTCGATGAGGAAGCGGATTATTAGCCGGCCGTCTTCGGTTTCCTCGCGGACGATGTCGGCGAGGGATGGCGGTTGGGCTTCCTGCTTGTTGGCCTGGTTTTCTGTGTTAGCGAACATTAGTTCGATGATAGGGAGATGCATCCGGGGGTGTCAAGGGGCGGGTGACGCGAAATAGCCGATTTAACGGAGAGGACGCAGAGGGGCATGGAGAGGGTGTGTCGGGTTCTTGGACGAGGGGGCCGTGTGTTCGTACTGGAAGCGCTTGCCGAGTTTGGATTGCCCCAATCCCGGCAAGCGCTCAGATCTTCCAGTTGGTTGCGTAATGGCAGTCCGCTTAGTCGGGGATCCAGAGCACCGAGGAGATTTCGCTGAATTCACGCCATAGCTTTTCCCACGAATCTCCGCCGTCGGAGCTGCTGTATAGGTAGCCGTAGCGGCTGCCGGCGTACAGCAATTGGGGGTCTGCTGGGTGGGAGTTGACTGCCCACATGGCGGTGTTCGGCTGGACCGGCAGGGGCAGATTGGTCCAGGTCTTGCCGGTATCCTTGGAGCGCATGATTGCCCCGGTGCGCCCCGGCGTGGAGTCGCCAATGGTCACGAAAATGACGTTGGGCATGCCCGGTTGGACCATGATTCCCCGGGGATAGGTCAGGGGGAAGGTTTCTTTAATTCCCAGGGGGGTCCAGGATTCGCCGTCGTCGGTGCTGGTGTAAACGTCGTTGTTGACCACCACCACCACGGTCTTGGGCGGGCCGGCGGCCACGGTCACGTTATGTATATCAAGGTTGGGAATATCGCCGTTAAGGGACATCCAAGTGTCTCCGCCGTCGGTGCTGCGGCGGACACCGTCAACCTCCAAGCCCAGCCAGACATTACGCCCGTCGCTGGGGTCGACGGCGATGCCGGTCACCCGAGGGGTCCCGACCGCCGGGCACTCATCCGCGGCTTCCATGGGACGGCGCTCCCAACTCTCACCGGAGTCCCTGGAACGGAACACTGCCGCGGGCGTCGGAGTTCCGGTGCCGGCGAACATGGTATCCGGGTCTGCAGGGTCGAACGCCAGGGCCCAAACGTTGAACTGGCTGAGGGGGGAATCCAAAAGCTTCCAGGACTGGCCGGCGTCGCCGCTGGCGTAGAGCCCCTTGTCCGTGCCGGCGAACAGGCGCTCAGGTTGGGTCGGATGACTGGCCAGACTACGGACCAGGGCATCGGAATGAAGCCCCTGGTTGATGCCCACCCTCATCCAAGACTCTCCGGAGTCTGCGCTGCGCATTACGCCCTGGCCGACAGTGCCGACCAAGATGACTTTGTCTCCAGCCATATAGGCCTCCTTTCCAGTAGTAGGATAGGTTATGTAATTGTGTATGTATGGGGATGGGTTAAGTATATCCCCCGGATGGGGCGCCATCAAACCAGCCTTGGACACGGGGCCGGTTCGTTTCCTTATATATCTGGTCCTTCTCCATCCGGTCCTTCTCCATCCCGACCCGTTTTCAACACAGAGTGCGCAGAGACGCAGAGGACTTGAGTGGGCCGGTATAATCTCTGCTCCGCTGCATTGAAAAAACCGCTAGCTGCATCGGGCGGGGATTGAAACGGGATTCTACGTTGGCCGCAAACCGGATATAGGCTCCGGTTGTTTTGGGACCGCGGTCTGTAGAATCCCGGCTGTTGCGGTTACCTAAATTTGGGCGGGTTGGCGGGCGCTAGGACTGCCCGCCGCTGCAGTTGACCACCTGCCCCGTGATAAACGAGGCGTCGTCGGAGGCCAGGAAGGTTATGGTGGCGGCCTGCTCTTCGGGGACTCCGGGGCGCTTGATGGACTGTTGGGCGCGAATGTCAGCGCCCATTTCCTGGCGCCAGATATCAGCTTCGTCGCCGGTGATCTCATCGGCAATTACACCCTCGCGAATTTGCAGCCGGGGGGTGATGCGGTCCGGGACGGCCGTTCCGCCGGGAGAGACGGTGTTGATCCTGATCCCGTAACTGCCGTATTCCATCGACAGCACCTTGGTCAGAGCGAATATCCCGCCCTTGCCCACGGCATAGGGCAGCCGGTAGAGCCCGCGAGGCGCTTGGGAGCCCAGGTTGACGATGGCCCCACCTTGTTGCTCCATCATGACGGGCAGCACGGCCAAACAGCACCACAGGGTGGGATAGAGGGTGCGCTCCAATTCAAGGTTGACCTGCTCATCGGTGTATCGATGGTAGGGTTGGGCCCAGATGGTCCCGCCTACATTGTTGACCAGAACGTCGATGCGTCCATAGGCATTCACCGCTGCATCCATCAGGCCCTTGGCTCCGGCAAAGGTACCCACGTCGGCGAGGACCTTGGTCGCCTCAACACCGGCTTCCCGCAGGTCGTTGACGGTCCGGGTCGCGCTCTCGTCAACTCGCTCCGCCACGACAATAGTGCCGCCTTCCTCGCCCATGCGGCGAGCGGTAGCCCGTCCGATGCCCTGGCCGGACCCGGTAACCACGCATACTTTACCCGCGAACCTTTTGGCCCCTGCTGCTCTTGGGTCTAGCTCTCCTGCCATGTGTTCCTCCTTAAATTATGGTCGTTGGTCCACGACGCGGCCAGGAGTGGACGACACTAGTATTCTCACGGGGGTGGGGTCACTCGGGCCGGCGGACGACCAGTGGAAGATTTGGGTTACTGTCATTGCTGTGGGTCATCGATTAACGCCCAGCAGGTATGGACAGAAACAAATCTCCTAGCTATGATAAGCGCTTGGTAGGTTAACACCGGTCCGGCTGATTTGCCAAGGGTAACAGAGGCTCGGCGGCGGGTGGTCCGCAACCCTTGGATTTTGACTGGAACAGCCAGTCCGGCGACAAACTGGAGGAATGCTATGGCAATGAGACCGCAGGTAAAAGGCGTCGTGGTGACCTATGGAGGAGTAACCCAACGTTACTCCAAGGGCTTAACCAACCGCCGATGCCAGTTGATTATGAGCGTGGTTTTAACGGCGGCGGGGATTGCCGGGTTCTTTGTTCCCTCCTCCCCCGGCGGCATATATGACATGGGCATTGGCCAGAGCATTGCCTACCTGATCATGGGCATTTTCACCTGGTACGTCGGCGAGGTTTGGAATTCCCCGATCAAGAGGGGTTTCAACGTGGTAATCGGGGCGTTTTTCCTGGGTATAGGCATAGCCGGTTTCGTGCTGGCTGCGGTCAACGGCGGCGGCACGGATGCCAACCTGTACATGTTCTATGTTTCCCACCCCTGGGAAAACGCGGCACATCTCACGATTGGCGTAATTTTCATGGCCACGGCCCTCTACCGGCGCCGTTTCCGGGAGTACTCCGTAGGGAGCGCCGCCTCCGACTAGCCCTTGGTTGTTAATCCAAAACCTATCTGCTGGGCGGCGAATTGGCTGCCACCCGGTGGAGGGAGTCCCAAAAGGCGCAGGAAAAAGCCACCTTGATTCGATCAGGGTGGCTTTTCATTGTTCACCGGGTTTCCTTGAAGACGGGGCAAATGCATTCTGATGTGGCGGGCGGGCCTTGCATTCGAGGTGGCGCTTGATCGCCTTGTTTCCCTATCGCGCTTATCCCGGCCTTTCTGACCGCAGCGGGAATCCAGATCACTTTCTGGACTTTAGGCAGGCGCCGGTCTTTAGTGCAGAGTCAATGCTGCGGTAATGGCGCCGGGAGGGGTGAGGACTGCGCACACTTAGCGCTGCACGTTGCCATAAGCGTGTTGGCGCACGGGAGGGGCTCTGGATTCCCGCTGCGGCGAGAATGACGGATGGACTTTCCAAGGGCGCACACGCGGGTACGAAAGTGGACCGTTTACGTAGTAATTCAGAGCCTTGTTTGCCCTTTGGGCAGGCTACGGTGGTCAGGATATGGTCAATGCTGCGGCAAGGGTTATGGGAGGCGTGCGGACTGCGGACACTTAGCGCTGCCACGTTGCCATAGGCGTGTCGGCGCACGGGAAGGGCTCTGGATTCCCGCTGCGGCGAGAATGACGGATGGACTTTCCAGAGGGCGCACGTGGGTATGAGGATGGACCATTGTCATATTAAGCGTGTTGGGGCATGGGAAGGGCTCTGGATTCCCGCTGCGGCGAGAATGACGGATGGACTTTCCAGGGGGCGCACACGTGGGTACGGGGATGGACCATTGTCATGGTAAGCGTGCCGGCGCACGGGAGGGGCTCTGGATTCCCGCTGCGGCGAGAATGACGGATGGACTTTCCAGAGGGCGCACGTGGGTATGAGGATGGACCATTGTCATATTAAGCGTGTTGGGGCATGGGAAGGGCTCTGGATTCCCGCTGCGGCGAGGATGACGGATGGACTTTCCAAGGGCGCACATGGGTATGAGAATGGCCTATTTTCGTGACAATTGCGGGTGGGCTGGCCGAGGCCACGCGTGAGGATGAAGATGAAAATGGCTTATTTCATAGTAGTGGGCCGCGGAATGGCCAACTACACTACGACTTCCACGGACCATTGCGGCGAAACTCTTGCTGCGGGATGTAGGGACAGGCTGTCCCTTTTAGCTCCCAAGGCGATTCACGGGGCTAGCGCAATAAAATAGCCACCCCGATTGCTCGGGGTGGCTTCTTGGTTGCCGGATTCGCCGGTCTAGCGGAGCGGTGGGCTAATCGTCGTCGCCCAGAGGGATCTCGACGGCCTCGCGCTCCTCGGTCTGCTGGATTTCCTTGACGGTCGCCTCAGTGAAGTCCTTGCCCCAGATGCGTTTAGCGTCCCGGGACTTGAAGGGCATCTTCCTGCGCCAGAAGATGATCGCGGCGTCGGTGGCCCCCAGCTTTTGAGCGAAATGAGGATCCAATGCCCCGACAGCCTGAATCGGGAAGTCCTCTTTCTCGTTGGTGGTCTGGGGCGCCCCGAAGTATACGTACCAGGTGTGGTAGTAAAGCTTCCACCACCATTTCAGGATGGGGCGGTTCTTGACCCGCTTCATGGTAAAGGTGAACATCCGGGTGTTGTTCTCATCAATCGGCGTGAAATACCGGAGGTGCTGGGACATGCCCCGAGCCCCCGGACAGGCAATCGACGGCAGCATGTAGAACCCGCCGGGCCGGTCATTGTTGAAGGCATTCTTCTGTTCGTTGACCGGGTTGACGCGTTTCTTATTGCGGATCCGGAACCAGTTGTGCTGGGGCCACTTCTGACCCAATCCCGGGAAGAACCCCTGCTGGTCAGTGTTGCGGGTGCGAGGGGCGATGCAGATGTAGTTATCGCCCTCTTCGGTAATGTCAGCGCCTTCCCAGAAGGCCCCGCCCTGATTGAATATCTGCCCGCTGAAAAACCGTCGGGGGCCGCCGCGGTGAATCTTCGAGTTGTGGGAGTCCCGGGAGTTCTCCATGGTCAGGGACCAGTTCATGGGCCAGACCCTGGTATAGGTAAGGGTTTCCACATCATCTTCGAAGAACTCCGGCGGCAGGTCCTCATCCAAGGGTACCGGTTCAGTGACGCCCATCCAGATCCAAACGACACCGTGGAGGGTCCGGGTAGGATATTTGCGGCCGCGAAGCTTGGGGGCCAGTTTGGATTCGGGCCCGTCGGTAAGCGCCGCCACGCACTGGCCTTCCCCGTCGAAGGTATAACCGTGGTAGGGACAAACGATGAAGCCCTTGAACTCGTCGTTCATGGGGGCTTTTCCAATACCGCCGGACAGGAACGCGCCGCGATGGGGACAAATGTCCGACAATGCCACGACTTCGTTCTTGGTGTCACGGAAAAACACGATCTGCTCGCCCAGCAGGCGAAGAGCTACGGGCTTCCGCTTGATGTCGGCGGCTTCTACGCCGGGGTACCAATACTCCCGGTAGCCCGTTTCAGGCACAAAATCGTGGACTCCGATTCCGGAGGCCCCTTTGGGTATGTACTGGCTCATCGCATTGTAGGCGTTTTCCCTGCTGCCTACGGACGCCGTTCTCTGGTCTCCATTGGATCCGTTGCTCTGATGGCCATTGGATTGCTGGCTGGTCATATTCACGTCCTCCGGCGCTTCCCCTGTGTCTCCCACGCCACTTCAGGAGTAAATTCTTCTATGGAGGAAAGGCTTTTCCCCCAAGTGCACCCTATTTTAAGGAAGCGCGTAGGCTAATGTCAATACGCGCAAGGCATCGCTGAATTTCACCAACGTGTTTGGTGGGCGCCAGACGGACGCGACCTCACTATTTACTGGAATTTTGACAGCCAATTGCCAGCGCTTAGGTTCGAGCATCCCGGCGATTCCCGGCTTCACGCACGGGCGTTGGACAAAAAAGGCCGCCCCTACCAACAATGGTAGGGGCGGCCTGATTCCCGGGTACTATGGCGCCGGACTAATCGTCGGCGAGAGGAATCTCGACCGCCTCGCGTTCCTCGGCGGCGGCGATCTCCTGGGCGGCGGTCTCGATGGCGTTCTTGCCCCAGATACGATGGGCGTCTCGCGATTTGAACGGCATCCTCCGGCGCCAGAAGATGATGGCGGCGTCGGTGGCCCCCAATTTCTGAGGGGCGTGGGGGTCCAACGCACCGACTGCCTGGATTGGGAAGTCCTCTTTCTCGTTGGTGCACTGGGGAGCGTTGAAGTAGGTGTACCAAAGGTGGTAGTACAGCCGGAAGTACAGTCTGCCAAGAAAGCTCTTGCTCACCCGCTTCATGGCGAAGGAAAACATTCGGGTATTGTCCCCGTCTATGGGCGTGAAGACCCGCAGGTGCTGGGTGACGGTTCTGGACCCCGGGCAGGCGATGGCCGGGAGCATGTAGAAGCCTCCGGGACGGTCGTTATTAAAGGCGGCCGCCTGCTGGTTAACCGGGTTGACCCGGCCGGCCTGGCGGAAGCGCCACCAGATATGCTGGGGCCACATTTTGCCCAAGCCTTCGAAGTATCCCTGCTCCCTGGTGTTACGCACCCTGGGGGTGATGCAAATGTAGTTGTCGCCTTCCTCGGTTATGTCCGTCCCCTCCCAAAATGCGCCGCCCTTGTCGAACAACTGCAGGTTGAACAGCCTCCGGGGACCCCCCCGGTGGATTTTGCTGTTGTGCGAGTCACGGGAGTTTTCCATGGTCAGCGACCAGTTCATAGGCCAGATTCTGACGTAGGTAAGCACTTCTACGTCGTCTTCGAAAAACTCGGAGGGAAGGTCTTCTTCGAGGGGCACCGGCTCGGTAACTCCCATCCAGATCCAGACCACCCCGTGGACAGTGCGGGTGGGATATTTGCGGTTGCGGAGCTTGGGGGCCAGCTTGGATTCGGGCCCGTCGGTCAGCGCGGCCACACACTGGCCCTCACCATCGAAAGTGTAGCCGTGGTAGGGACAAACGATGAAGCCCTTGAACTCGTCGTTCATTGGGGCTTTCCCAATGCCGCCGGAAAGGAACGCGCCGCGGTGGGGACAAATGTCCGACAACGCCACCACTTCGTTCTTCACGTCCCGGAAGAACACTATCTGTTCCTCCAGAAGGCGCAGGGCCACGGGCTTCTTGCCTATGTCTGCCGCCATGACTGCGGGATACCAGTACTCCCGGTAGCCTGTTTCAGGCACGAAATCATGGACTCCGATGCCAGAGGCTCCCCTTGGGATGTACTGGCTCATTGCGTTGTAGGCGTTCTCTCTGCTGCCTACCGTATTCCTGCCACTAGACCCGTTGCTCCCATTGCTTTGGTGACCGTTGCTAGGTTGGCTGGTCATCGTCTCTTCTCCTGGGGCGCCCGACCCGTTACTTTAATGCCGCCCATCCGCAGGGGCCCGGAAACAGCCTGCACCAGGACTCCGAATAAAACGTCATGTCAAGCTATACCGGATGGCTCATTTTAGGAAACTTCCATTGAAAGTGTCAACGTTGAACAAATCTTACGCCCGTCATGCCCGTCGCATGGAAATGCAAAGCGCGTTTTACCGCAGAGAGCACGGAGGCGCAGAGTCCTTTTTGGATTTGGGCCAGATGACGGCGCCTGGAAACCGGTGTCTTGAGAAGTACAAAAGATGACTCCGATCAGGGAGCGATTGCCCGAGGTCTGTAAGTTTCTCTCGACATCCTGAGCACTCAGATGATAAATTAGCGCAACGCAGAAAAGAATTTCTGGCCTTTTGTCGCTGTACCGGCGTTCAGGGTTTTTACCTGAAGTTTTATACGAAGGAGGGGACCTACCAACCGGAGAACACAACTTTCTCAAATTAGACCAGCCTAGGACAGATAGGCCGGAAGATGCCTGATGTACAAAGTAAGGAGCGAACACATGGCGGGGAAAAAACCGTTCAAATTCCTCCAAAGGCAGTGGATAGCTTTATTCCTAGCGGCCGCCTTCTTGATGGCGGCGGTTGCCTGCGGCGGCTCAGCCACCCCGGAGCCAGGGGAAGCACCGGCTCAGGCTGCCGCAACCGAGAAACCGGTAGAACCCACCGCGGTTCCACCTACTAGCGTACCGACGGCCATTCCCGAAATAGCGGGACAGACCTTTGAGTTTCCCTTGGAACCGGCATGGGTAGCCAAGGGAAAGTACCAGCCCATGGTCATGCAGGGTCTAACCCGGTTCAACCCGGGCCAGTGGGACGTAGTGTCCTGCGGTGGCCTTCCCTCCTGCCTGCAGCCTTCCTCGATGCAGTTCAACGGGTTGGTGTACCACGATCCCAATGACCCTATAGATATCATCTGCGACCTTTGCTCAGGCTGGGAGGTGAGCCCCGACGGGGCCACCTATACTTTCACCATTCGCGAGGCCAACTGGCACGACGGCATGCCCGTGACCGCCACCGATGTTCAATTTGGGCTGGACCACATAGTAAAGCCGGACGCCATCAGGGCGCGGACCGATGCCCTGAGAGATTTCTATGAATATCAGACTGCCACGGTATTGGATGACCGGACGGTAGAGGTCCCTCTCAAGTTCGCCAGCCCTCTTTTCCTGATCAACCTTTCATCTGAATACATGAAAATGTACCCGAAGCACGCGACCGAAAATCTGACCCCAGACGAAGCCCATCAGGCCGGAAAGCTGGTGGGGTCCGGGCCCTGGAAACTCAAGGATTTCGAGCCCCAAGTGGCCATCGAGTATGAAAGGAACCAGGACTACTTCAAGCCGGGCCGTCCTTTCTTTGACGGCCTGAAGTTCACCATCATCCCTGACTATAACCGAGCCTTGGCAGCCCTCCAGGTGGGTCAAGTCTTCGCCACCGGTGGGCCGAACATTGGGTCCTACGGCAACGAAGACTCCGTGAGGCTGCAACAGGAAACCGATGGACGGGTGAGATACTATTTCATCGAGGACGCGGTCTCATCGTGGATGGTGCTGCACGCCAACAAACCGCCCTTCGACGACCCGCGGGTAAGGCGCGCCATATTTCTGGCCATCGACCGCAAGGAACTCACCGACATAGTCCGGTGCCGGGGCGAATTGGGTTGTTTCGGCTCCCAGGGCACTTTCTTCCCCAGGAAGGGTGGGTTCAACGTGGAACCTCTGGATGAGCTAACCCAGGTGCCTGGCTGGCGGCAGCCCAAGGCCCCGGATATCGCCGAAGCCAAATTGCTCATGAGCGAGGCGGGTTACCCCGATGGAATCGATGGCCTTTCATGGAACTTAAGCACTTCACCCACCGGTATAAAGCAGGCTGAAGTCGTCGCTGACCAGTTGAGGAGTTCGTTAGGCATCGATGTCACAATCGAACCCGCAGACCGGGCCAGCACGGTGGCCCGGATAAGAGAAGGCAGCGCCAATATGAGTTCCGACGGGTCCGGGGTGATTATTTCAGACCCATCCGACTATCTTAACCAGCATTTCACAATAGGCACCCACAAGAATCCCGATGGTTGGAGCGACCCAAGGTTGGACACGATTATCGACGCCCAAGCGCGGGAGCTGGACCCGGCCAAGCGGCTGGAACTGTTCAAGCAGGCTTTAGAGGTGCTCCGCGAAGGGCATAGCCAGTTTGTACCCATGACCTGGGGATACTCAGGTGGTTTGTTGGACTACCGGTTGCAGGGCTATAACGTCCCCGAATCGGAGCAGCAAGTGAAACATTGGGAAGCCATCTGGTGGGATCCGGACGTCCCACAGCCACCCCCATAAATCCAGGTTAACCACGCGTCTATGCCGGCCCCGTCCTGGTGGACCAGGGGGGCCGGGCGGCGGCTACAAGGCCCAGGGCTTTTTGCCCTGGGTCTTTTGTTTGTGAATCCCGGCAATTGCTGTCATGACCGCGGCGCGCCTACTGCACAGCGATTAATTCCGACCGAGGCTCCGTCCTAACGCGTCATCGCCATGAATCTAGGCGATTTTGGTCGGCTTGGGTTGCCGCCAAAGGCATGGGCAATCCTAGTCGCCGCGGGAATCCAGAGCCCTGTTGTCCTTTAAGCACGCTCCGGTGTCCAGGGCATTGTCATCGGACAAGGGCGACGGGAGTGGGGCGGCTTGCCCACATTTGGATTTTCCCCGCTGGCATAAGCGTGTCGGCGCACAAAAAGGGCTCTGGATTCCCACTGCGGTGAGAATGACGGGAGGTGGGCGCGGTCGGGTAGGTCGGGTAGAAGGTATTCAGGCATCACCTTCGGCAAGGGCGACGGAAGTGGGGCGGCTTGCCCACATTTGGCGTTTCCCCGCTGGCATAAGCGTGTCGGCGCACGGGAAGGGCTCTGGATTCCCACTGCGGTGAGAATGACGGGAAGTGGGTGCGGTCGGGTAGGTCGGGTAGAAGGTATTCAGGCATCACCTCGGCAAGGGCGACGGAAGTAGGGCGGCTTGCCCACATTTGGAGTTTCCCCGTTGGCACGAGCGTGTCGGCGCACGGAAAGGGCTCTGGATTCCTACTGCGGTGAGAATGACGGGAGGTGGGCTCGGTCGGGTACGTCGGGTAGAAGGTATTCAGGCATCACCTTCGGCGAGGGCGACGGGATGGGGCGGCTTGCCCACATTTGGAGTTTCCCCGCTGGCATAAGCGTGTCGGCGCACGGGAAGGGCTCTGGATTCCCACTGCGGTGAGAATGACGGGAAGTGGGTGCGGTCGGGTAGGTCGGGTAGAAGGTATTCAGGCATCACCTCGGCAAGGGCGACGGAAGTAGGGCGGCTTGCCCACATTTGGAGTTTCCCCGTTGGCACGAGCGTGTCGGCGCACGGAAAGGGCTCTGGATTCCCACTGCGGTGAGAATGACGGGAGGTGGGTGCGGTCGGGTAGGTCGGGTAGAAGGTATTCAGGCATCACCTTCGGCAAGGGCGACGGGATGGGGCGGCTTGCCCACGTCTGGCGTTTCCCCGTTGGCATAAGCGTGTCGGCGCACGGGAAGGGCTCTGGATTCCTACTGCGGTGAGAATGACGGGAGGTCCGGTAGGTCGAGTAGAAGGTATTCAGGCATCGCTTTGGATGCAATATTCGCCCGTCAAGTTGGAGTTGGTTTGTCCCGGAGCCGGTGGATTGCCCTTGACATCCCAGGCCATCGAAAGCTAGAAAAGCAACTCCGGTTGAACATATCTGGGCCTGCCCTTTTGTGCCGGGCGTTTGGTGTTGTTCGTTTGGGCGTTTAGTGAGGAAAGGCACGCGGTTCCAACCGGAGACATCAACATCCCAGGGGTACCCAGACCCAGAGCCGTCAGGCCATAAGAGGGCTGGCGAGCAAAGAGAGCCGCAAAAACATGGCAGATAGGAAACCGCTAACTTTTCTCAAAGGTATTGGCTGGTTATCTCGATAGTAGCCGTTTCCCTTATGGCAGCGGTTGCCTGCGGAGGCTCGTCCACTCCGGAGCCGGCGGCCACGCCAGCTGCGGCTCAACCAACTCAGAAGCCGGTGGAAGCGACCGCGGTCCCGGCCACCAGCGTTCCGACAGCCATGCCGGAAGAAGCGGGACAGAAGTTCGAGTTTGATTTGGTCCCGGGTTGGGTCGCCTAGGGGAAATACCAACCCATGGTGCTGCAAGATCTGACCGGGTTCAACCCGGGTCAGCGGGATGTTCAGTCCTGCGTGGGCCTGCCAACCTGCTTGCAACCTTCCTCAATGCAATTTAACGGGCTGGTCTACCACAATCCCGACGAACCCACCGAGATTGTTTGCGACCTGCGCTCCGGGTGGGAGGTCGACCCCGACGGCAAGACCTACACCTTCTCGATCCGGGATGGCAAATGGCATGACGGGGCGCCTATCACCGCTAATGACATCTAGTTTTCGATGGACCGCCTGGTGGAACCCGACGCCATACGGGCCAGAACAGCGGCAATGAGGGACTTTTACGAGTACCAGACGGCCACGGTCTCCGACGACCGAACTGTAGAAATTCCTATAAAATTCCCCGGCCCGCTGTTTCTCATCAACCTGTCTTCGGAATACATGAAAATGTATGCCAAACACGCCACCGAAGATATGGCTTCAGATGTGGCCAACCCGCCGGGGAACCTGCTGGGGTCCGGGCCCTGGAAGCTCAAAGAGTTCGAGCCCCAGGTGTCGATTGAATATGAAAGGAACCAGGCCTATTTCAAGCCGGAGCGTCCTTTCCCTGATGGCTTGAAGTTCACGGTTATCCGGGAATACAACCGCCGCTTAGCCGCCCTGCAGGTGGGCCAGGTCTTCACCACCGGGGGACCGAACATAGGCTCCTATGGCAACGAAGATTCACTGAACCTGCAAAGAGAGAGAGCGAGGGCCGGCTCCGTGCGGTCTACATTGAAGACGCGGTGGAGACTTTCCTGATACTCCACGCCAACAAGCCTCCGTTTGACGACCCGCGGATCCGGAAGGCCGTGTTCCTGGCCATCGACCGAAGTGAGTTGGCCACCATCGTGCGGTGCCGTGAGGGACTAAGCTGTTTCGGCTCCCCGGGGACTTTCTTCCCCGAAAGGGCGGCTTTCACATTGAGCCCGCCAACACGTTGGCCGACGTCGCCGGGTGGCGCCAGCCCAAAGCGCCGGACATCGCAGAAGCCAAGTTGCTCATGCAGGAAGCGGGTTACGACGAAGGCGTCGAAGTGAAAATGAACCTGAGCCGCAGCCCCAACACCGTCCGCACCGCATAGGTGGTGGCGGAACAATTGAGAGAGACTATTGGGGTAGACATCACTCTGGAACGGTCCGACCGGGCAGTGAAGTGGCCCGAATAAGGGAAGGCAACCACCACATCAGCATCGACTCTTCCGGCGTGATCGTCACCGATCCGTCGGACTACCTGAACCAGCATTTCATCATCGGCACCCACAAGAATCCCGACGGATGGACCGACGACCGGCTTACGCCGCTGATACAGGCACAAGCCATGGAACGAGACCAGGGCAAGCGCCTGGAATTGTTCCAGGAGGCGTTGGCGATTCTCCGAGAGGGCCACAGCCAGTGGGTCCCGACTTCGTGGGGATATTCCGGAGCCATCATGGACTACCGGTTGCAGGGCTACAAGGTTCCCGAGTCTGAACAGCTGATGAAGCATTGGGAAGGCATCTGGTGGGACCCGGACGTCCCGATGCCGCCTCCGTAAATCATGGGAGAGCAAGCCTTTAGGCCGGCCTTATCCGAGTAGACCGGGTGGGCCGGCCGGCTCCCTTGCGCCGCTTTAGCTTGACACTAAAGCAGCGCTCTGCTAAAAGTAGTCAACGCTTTTCGAGACCCGCCAACGCAAGTTCGGCGGGTTTTTCGAAGAAGAAAAGACAAGCGCAAGAACAAATTATCGGAGGAAGACGATGGGAGAAATACTGGGAATCGGACTCAGTCATTACCCTGGCTTGGTGATGCCTGACGAGGGCACCACCTACCCTTTGACCCGCATTCTGAAGAGCGGCAAGCTTTCGTCCGAGTTGACCAATCCGGCCAACTGGCCCGAGGCGGCGCGGTTGGAGTACGGGGAAGATGAGGGGCTGTCCGCCTCCATCAAACACCGGGAGCGGCTGGTCCAGGGCTTCCGGCAGCAGCGGGCCGCGCTCGACGCTTTCAACCCCGACATCGTCCTCATATGGGGCGACGACCAGTACGAGAACTTCAAGGAAGACATCATCCCTCCGTTCTGCGTGTTGGCCTACGACGAAGTGGAATGCCGCCCCTTCCTCAACCGCAACGGCAGCGCCAAGATCAACGCTTGGGGAGAGCCCGGCGACAAGGTGTTCAAATACAAGGTTTCCCCCGCCGCCCGCTTCCTGGTGGAGCAACTGATTCACCAGAGCATAGACGTCTCCTACGCCTACAAGCCCCTTCACTTCGAAGGCGGCCTGGGTCACGCTTTCATCAACGCCCTCATGTTCCTGGACTACGACCGCAAGGGGTTCGACTATCCCATCATTCCCTTCCAGGTCAACTGTTACGGGAGCAAGGTGATTCGGAACCAGGGCGGAGCCGACGAGTTCCAGAAGGAAGACGACCCGCCCGGTCCCACGGCGAAGCGGTGCATGGAAGTGGGAGCAGCCACGGTTCGGGCATTCCAGGACAGCCCCTACCGGGTGGCGCTGATTGCGTCCTCCAGTTGGTCCCACGCCTTCCTGACCGACAAGCATCACCGAATGTGGCCGGACATGGAATCCGACCGGGTCCTCTTCGAAGATTTCAAGGCAGGCAACTGGGACGCTTGGCGGAAGCTCCCCACCCCTCAGATTGAGGCCGCAGGGCAGCAGGAAATGCTCAACTGGATGTGCCTTGCCGGCGCGATGGAGGAGTTGAACCGCAAGCCTGAAATCCTCGACTACGTTGAGACCTACGTCTTCAACTCTGAGAAGTGCATGGCCTTATTCCAGCCCTAAGCCCATGGGCAAACCGAAGTCTTGGACGACGCAGAAAACAACCCCTCAGGCTTGGGGGGTTGTTTTCTGTCCCGGATTTTGGGTGTCGGTATCACCAGGGCTACCAACCCACGACGCACTATTCGGCGGCGCCCGGGTCCCATAGCCAGTAGCGCGAAATAGCACCGGCGTCCACCCGCAAATCGAAACCGGTAATCATGTCAGCATCGTCTGACGCCAGGAATACGGCCGCCTTGCCGTAATGACGGGGACTGGGCCGCTTTTGCATTGGCAGGCCCAAATCGGCGTTGGGCAACATCCCCCGTGTCCTTTCCCCCAGACGAGGGCCGGGCCATTCCACACCCCAACTGGCAGCCCGCTCCACCCCTTCTGCAGAGTCCGTGGCAGTTGGCGTCAGGCTGTTGACCCGGATGCCGTGCTCCGCCAGTTCCATAGCGACCGAACGAGTGAAGTTCAACAGCCCGCTCTTGCCCGTGCCGTAACCCACGTTGCCGGGCTCACCCTGATGCCCGGCGGAAGAAATAATGTTGATGACGTTGCCGGGGTGGCCCCGGTCGATCATGTGATGGGCGACGTACTTGGTGAACAAGAATGCGCCGGTGAGTATCACGTCAATCTGGCTCCGCCATTCGGCCAGCGGCATGCTCAACACGCCCTTCCGGTTGAATATGACCGCTCCGTTGACCAGGATGTCGATTGCTCCGAATTCGGCAACGGCCGCATTGACCGTGGCCTGGACCTGTTCTTCATTGGTCACGTCGCAGACCAGCCCTATAGCGTCTCCTCCCCGCTCTTTGATCGAGTCGGCACAGCCGCGGGCATAGGAAGGATTGAGGTCTACGCAGACCACCCTGGCTTCTTCCTCGGCCAATGCTTCAGCGATGCCCCCGCATATATTGGGACTGGTCCCGGTAACCAATGCCGTTCTTCCGGTCAGTTTCATTTCTTACCTCGCCGCCTGGGCAGCCCGGTTGACTCTTCCTCTGGGCAGATGGAATCTAAAATGGGGCATTACGACCCTCATCAGGGGCCCAAATTGTATGGTTCAAGGAGTATGGGGTCAATGTCCGCCGCTAGGAACACAAGCCCTTTCAATTGTCACTAAATCCCCCGTCATTCCCGCCGCGGGAGGAATCCAGACCCGTTTTGGTGAGCAACCGCCCTGCCCACATGCGCAACGTTGCGCCCCGCGTAGGACAATCGGCATGACCGTGTTGGTCCGGGCAAAGGGCTCTGGATTCCCGCTGCGGCGAGAATGACGGGTTGGGGGCGGCGAGGGAAACGGGGATCATTGAATGACCCTGGCTAGGAACATTGGTATAAGGACGGCCGTGAGTTTTGAGGGTATCGATGCTCCAAGGTGGTTAAATTGTCTCCCGTCACTCTCACCGCAGCGGGAATCCCGGCAATCGTTGTAAGCCGACCAATTCCCGCATAGCCAAAACGCCCCTGCCATCGCCAACATCCTGTTCGACAACCGGGGCTCTGGATTCCCGCTGCGGCGAGAATGACGGGTTGGGGGCGGCGAGGGAAACGGGGGGACAGGTTAATGGGCTGTTTTCATAGTGATTAGCGGGGGATTTCATGGCTGTTGGAAGACCACGATCGCCGCTCCCGGTGCGGTTGACAGCAAAATTGGGCCCAATTACACTCACCGCAACGGCGGCCCCTAGGAAAAAGCGGTAGGTTTCGAACCCGCCTGAACCCTTTGTTTGTAGCTGCGACGCGGGGTGTTTCAAATGGCTTCTCCTGCCAAGGCCTTCTGCGCATCCGATCTGGTTGATTTGTCCGACGGACACATCAGCCGGGAGATTTTCGTAAACGACGAGATTTACGCCCGCGAGCAGGAGCAGATTTTTGCCCGGGTCTGGCTGTTCGTAGGACACGAAAGCCAGGTGGCAAAACCTGGAGACTACTTCGTATCCTGCATGGGGGAAGAGTCGGTAATCCTGTGCCGGGACCGGGCCAGCCAGCTCCACGTCTTCCTCAACTCCTGTCGCCACCGTGGGATGAAGGTCTGCCGGTACGACGAGGGCAACACACCGGTATTCACATGCCCATACCACGGCTGGAGCTACGCCGCTGACGGCTCCCTGGTCGGTGTTCCTTACTTCAAGGACGCCTATCATGAGCAGTTGGACAAATCAAAATGGGGGCTGGTAGAGGTTGCCCAACTGGAAAACTACAAGGGGACAATCTGGGCGACCTGGGACAAGAACGCTCCGCCGTTCACGGAATACCTTGGCGAGATGAAAGTCTACCTGGACCTGCTGTTGGACTCCCGAGACGGCAATGAAGGCGGATCGGAAATCATCGGCGGCGTCCAAAAATGGACCATGCCCTGTAACTGGAAGTTTCCCGCGGAAAACTTCGCCGGAGACGCTTATCACAACATCAGCCACCGTTCTGTGGACATTGCAGGCATCGGTCCAAGCGGGCGCGGCCGCCGGGACACCGACCAACAGACTGCCGCCCCCAGGTTGAATGTTGGATTCCCTGACCTGGGACACGCTGCGGTCTGTTACTACCAGGCTTTGGATGCACCCTATCAATCCTCCTATCAGAACAACCCCCTGGTGGAAGAATACTTTCGCGAGGCATACCTTCAGAGGCGCGAACGTATGGGCGAAGGTTCTCGCCTGTTGGGGTCGGTGGGCACGGTATTCCCCCACATGTCATTCCTGGCCCGGCAACCCAGGTCCATAGCAGTCTGGCATCCCCGGGGGTCCAACCAGACCGAGGCCTGGCGCTGGTTCCTGGTGGACCGGGACACACCCGAGGAGGTGAAGGATGTGCTGCGCCACTACTACATCCGATACTCCGGCCCCGGCGGCATGACCGAGCAAGACGACATGGAGAATTGGAACTATGCCCAGTCCGCCAGCAGAGGCACCATCGCCCGGCGTCATCCCTATAACTATGAGATGGGGTTGGACAACGGAGACCCCGGCTACCCGACGCCGGGCCGCATATCACTAGGAATCACGGAAGGGAACCAGCGGAGCCTCTATCAAAGGTGGGCGCAGTTGATGGATGCGGACGGCTGGGAAAACCTAACCTCAAACGGGAAGTCTAACCACCGCCGGCGCTCAGGGGCGAGTAAATCCAAGGCCGGCGGACTACTCTAGGAGCGTCCCGAGTCAAGCCGGGATAGAGCACGTAAAACAAAGATTGGGCCGAGGGAGGTAGCCATGGCCAGCGTCACACAGTTGGGTTATGTGGGAATCGGAGCCAAAGACGTTGAACAGTGGGAGCATTACGCCACGGAATCGCTAGGGCTTCAGTCCAATGGGCGAGAAAACGACGGGTCCCTGTTGATGCGGATGGACGAGTACGAGTACCGCATCGCGGTGCATTCCGACAGTCGGGACGACATTTCCTACGTCGGTTGGCAGGTCACCAACGAACAGGACCTGATGGACATGGAGGTGCAGCTCCGCAATGCCGGCGTTGAGGTCAGTTTTGGCACTCCCGAAGAGGCCAAGACCCGCCGGGTCGAAGGGTTGATCAAGTTCGAAGACCCCAACGAAATCCCGACCGAGGTCTATTTCGGGCCTCCGATCTCCTTCGATAACCCCTTCAATTCTCCTCGCCCGGTTTCGGGATTCGTGACCGGCGACCAGGGGTTGGGTCACGTAGTCTTGCACGTTGACGACCTGGAGAAATGCATTCGCTTCTATCGCGACGTGCTGGGCATGCGCATCAGCGATTTTATTCGCAACTTGGCCTTTTTCCACTGTAACCCCCGCCATCATTCCCTGGCGATCATCGACGCCAAGTCGCCCAAGCGCCTGAACCATTTCATGCTGCAGGTGAACTCCATCAATGAAGTTGGAGCCACTTACGACCTGGTCCAGGACCAGGGAATCGAGATAACCCGGGGATTGGGCCGTCATACCAACGACCACATGACTTCCTTCTACATGAAGACACCTTCCGGATTCAACGTGGAGTACGGCTGGGGCGCCCGGACGGTGGACGACGCCACCTGGCAAGTGCAGCGACACGAAAAGGGAAGCATCTGGGGCCACCGCTCCGTTCCGACACCGGCGGCCGCGGCCGCCGGTCGCTAAGGAGCAGCCAGCCTGGGGCAAAGACGCCGGGTTGGCGCCACCGCACAAAATGGGGGAGGTCCGCCGTTGAGGTTAGGATTTATCGGCACCGGAACCATGGGCAATCCCATGGTCAAGTGTTTGCTGGAAGCCGGTCATGAGGTCGCAGTCAATGACCTGAGGCGCGAGGCAACCACCGACCTTTGCGAGATGGGCGCGGCGTGGGCGGAAACCCCGGCCCAAGCGTCCGAGGGTCGGCAGGTCGTCTTTACCTCTCTACCCGGCCCCGCGCAGGTCGAAGCCGTGCTCCTCAACGCCGAGAATGGCGTATTAACGGGACTGGCCGCGGGAAGCGCTTTCATCGACATGACCACCAATGCGCCGGGTGTCGCTCGGAGTTTGGCGGAAACCTGCCAACTGCGGGGGATTGATACCCTCGACGCGCCGGTGAGTGGCCGCCCGCCCGGCATGACCATCATGGTTGGCGGGGAACGGGCGACCTTCGACCGATACAAGCCAATCCTGGATTCAATGGGCCAGAATATCTACTATGTGGGGGCCGCCGGAGCCGGGTGTGTGGCCAAACTGGTCACACAGTACATGGGCTATAGCAACTTCGTGGCCGCCGTTGAAGGGCTCTTGATCGGCGCCAAGGCGGGCATCGACCTGGACATACTAGCGGCCATCGTTCCGGTCAGCGCCGGGGCCAGTCGCACCTTCGACAACATTCCACGGGCGGTGTTTGACGGCTCCTACGGTTCCGGAGGCAGCCTCGACATCGTGGCCAAAGACCTGGACCTGGCCTGCCAGTTGGCCCGGGAGGTCGGCGCGCCGTCCCGCATCGGAGCAATCACCGACGAAGTCCTCAAGCGGTCCCAGGCCCAGGGCTGGGGCAAGGACGGCTATCCCAAGGTAGCCAAGATCTTGGAGCAAATGGCGGGAATCGAGCTGCGCACCAACGCGCCGCAACCGGGTTCGAGCTACCAGACAACAGACCCCCGGCGGGGATGACCTGAGAGTTTTCAATGTCCGGTGCACCCACGGCCCTTTTCTCGAAGACCGGGGCGGTTGACTCGAAAATCACGCCGGATGTGCGGCCGGGGCAGGCTCCCCAAGGCGGGCCGAGGACTCACATCTAAAGAGGTCGAAGTTATGGCGGTGGCGGCCAAATCCAAGCTGGTTGACCTTGAAAGTGGCACAATCAGCCGGGACATCTTCGTAAGCGGCTCCATCTACCAGCAAGAGTTGGAGAACATCTTTCCCCGGTCATGGCTCTTTGTCGGTCACGAGAGCCAGGTTCCCAAACCCGGCGACTACTTCGTCTCCTGTATGGGCGAGGAGTCGGTTATCCTCTGCCGAGACCGGGCCGACCGTCTCCACGTCTTCCTGAACTCCTGCATGCACCGGGGCATGAAGGTGTGCCGCTACGACGAAGGCAACAACGCGGTGTTTACCTGCCCGTACCACGGTTGGAGCTACGCCACCGACGGCTCCCTGGTCGGCGTGCCTTACTTCAAGGACGCCTACCACGAGAAGCTGGACAAGTCGCAGTGGGGCCTGGTGGAAGTGGCCCAGCTGGCAAACTACAAAGGGTCTGTCTGGGCCACCTGGGACCAGGCGGCCCCGGATTTCTCCGAATATCTGGGCGGCTTCAAAATATTCCTGGACCTCCTGTTGGACACGTGGGACGGACAGGAAGGCGGGACCGAGGTCATCGGCGGGGTTCAAAAGTGGGAGATTCCATGCAACTGGAAGTTCCCGGCGGAGAATTTTATCGGCGACCGGTACCACAACATCTCCCACAGATCGGTGGACATGGTCGGCATCGGCCCCAGCGGTCAAGGGCGCCGCGATACCTCTGAGCGAAATGGTTCCCGCTCCCTGGATATCTGCTTCCCGGAAAGAGGCCACGGCTCGCTGGCCTTCCTCCGGGCAGCCGATGCGCCCATTGCGCCCAGCTATCAGGATGCTCCGGTCATCGGGGAGTATTTCCGGTGGTGTGAGGAACAACGAAAGCTGCGTCGAGGGGAGTATTCCCGGCTGTTGGGCGGCCCGGCCACAGTGTTTCCCAACATGTCATACCTTCCCCGGCAACCGCGGTCCATTGCGGTGTGGCACCCGCGTGGAGCAGCCAAGACCGCAGCCTGGCGTTGGTACCTGGTGGACAAGAACGCGCCGAGCGAGGTCAAGGAATACCTGCGCCAGTACTACACCCGGTATTCGGGTCCTGCAGGCCTGACCGAGCAAGACGACATGGAGAACTGGAACTACGCCCACTCGGCCAGCAGGGGCATAATCGCCAGGCGTCACCACTACAATTACGCAATGGGCCTCGGGTTTGGCTCATCGGGATTCAGTGACGGCGGCGTCGAACTGCCGGGCCAGGTCCTGGACACGACCGACGCCCGGGCGGGAGAGCAGAACCAGAGAGCATTTTATTCCCGCTGGTCGGCATTGATGGAAGATACTCCGGTTTCTCCGGGCCCGGCCACCCGAAACGGCAACTCGCCTTAACCAGTCCAGCCAATTACCGCTTAAAGCCCGCAAAAGCTCCGGAGGCAAATTCCCGTGACTACCCAGGGTTCTGACCTTGCCCACATGTTGCTCAAGTACCAGGTGGAAGAGTTTTTATATCAGGAAGCGGAAATCCTGGACGAAAGGCGGTTTGAGGAGTGGTTGGACCTGCTCACCGACGACATGCGCTACTGGATGCCCATTCGCCGCAACGTCAAATTCGGGGAGTTGGAGCGCGAGTTTACCCGAGAGGGCCAGGACATCAACTGGTTTGACGAGGGGAAAGACACCCTAACCCGGCGAGTGAACCAGATCCTCACCGGGGTCCACTGGGCGGAAGAACCCCTGTCGCGTATCTGCCACACCGTGTCTAACGTCCAAGTCCTCCAGGCCGCTCCCTCGGTGTCCGAACCAGTCGATGTGACGGTGAAATGCCGTTTCTTCATTTACCGCAACCGCGTCGAAACGGAAACCGACCTGCTGGTCGGCAAGCGGGAGGACGTTCTCCGGAAGGTGGATGGCAGTTGGAAGATCGCCCAACGCAAGGTGATACTAGACCAGAACATTCTCCTGGCCAAAAACCTTACGTTCTTCTTCTAGAATAGCAAACCTATGCGGGAGTTCGGGGGCCTTCAGTTGTCATCGAGTCCCTCCACCGTGATTGTCGCCGCAGCGGGAATCCAGTGCCCTGTCAGTGCGCCGAGACGCTTATGGCAACGAGCAAACGCCAAGTGCGGGTCAGCGCCTGGGCCCTTCCGTCGCCCTTGCCACATGACCATGCCCTGGGCGCCAAACCTTGCTTAAAGGACAAAAAGGGCTCTGGATTCCCGCTGCGGCGAGAATGACGGATGGTTTTGGCCAAGCCACATACGACAATTAAAGAGTCCTAATTCATGACAGTGACGGATGGTTTGGCAAGGCTACATGAAACAATCCAAAAGTCCTATTGCATGACAGTGAAGGATGGTGGTGGTAAAGCCACCCATCGGGATGAAAATGGCCTGTTTTCATTGGGAGAACCTTCCGGTCGTAGGACTAACTCTAGCGTGAAGTGTGGAGGTTAAGGAGTAGGCAATGGCTGACGTGGTCAATTTGATCACTTTGGAACCGGGAGACAAACTGTCTATCGCCGGCGGGGCCACCGTTGAAGTGGCATCCAATCCCAAAGACGGCGTGTGGGTCTTCGCCCGCTACCTGCTGTCTCCCGGAGACCCTTCCCTGGTGGGTGTCGAGGATATGTTCTTTGCCCAGGACGTGTTGGAGGTCTTGGAGTCGGCTTGACCTGGAATCCGGGCGGCTGCGCTAATCGTAATTTTATGCAACCCACACCCGCAGACATAGACCGGGCATTTCAGGCCGGTTTCCAGTCCATAGATGACGGGGACGGATTTTACGCCGGTTTCGAAGCGTACTTACGGGCATTCGGCTACCGGAAGAGGGATGACATCGGCTGCACCTGTTCCGACGGGGGAGCCCACGGCCACCTTCCCGAGTGCCGCTGGGTAAAAGCCTAGCTTTTTCACTCGCTGCCTTCCTCCTATCCCCGGGCGGGTCCCAGCCATTGCTTAGCGATCTGGCCCCGCGCCATTCCAGGGCGGCCCGCTGGGGTTAACTGCGCTTTGCAGCGAGACCGCTAGGCCAAGGGCGTTGAAATGGCGTCCAACCGCCAAGTCCGTCTGCGGCTCCGACGGGCGAGAGAAAGAGCAGTTGAATCAGTGACCAGGGGCAACGGGGAGCGAGGCGTCGGGTTTTGGTCCGATTCGCGGCAAGGTCGTATAATATCCAAGTCAACTTTAAGTCTATAATTCCAGACAAGCTTTTGAATGGACAAGGAGGCCTCAATGGCCGGACCTCATGACGGTGGCGAAGCCGTACTGGAGGCCTTGCGCAACTTGGGAGTGGACTACATCATATCCTCCCCGGGTTCCGAGTGGCCCCCGGTGTGGGAAGCATTGGCCCGTCAACAGGCCAACGAAACTCCCGGGCCCAAGTACATCAATTGCTGGCATGAAACCCTGGCCGTGACCATGGCGATGGGTTACACCAGGGCGACTGGCCGAATGCAAGCGGTCCTGCTTCACGCTGGAGTTGGCCTGCTGCAAGGCGCGATGGGCATTCACGGCGCTTACATATCAGAAGTCCCCATGCTGGTCTGTTCCGGCGAGTCCATAACCTATGGCGAAGACCCGAATTTTGATCCCGGAGCCCAGTGGTACCGCGGCCTCAGCGTAGTGGGCGGTCCCGACCGGTGGGCGCAGCCTTATGTCAAGTGGAGCAGCCATGTCCCCAGCCCGTTCGCCCTTTACGAGTCGGTAACCCGGGCGGGCGAAATGGCCCAAAGGGTACCCAAGGGCCCCACTTTCCTGGATATCCCCATCGAGGTGATGACCGCTGAATGGACGCCGAGGGCCCGAATGGGAAAGGTGGCGCCGGTCCCTAAAACCGAACCCAGCCCTTCCGACGTAGAGAAAGTAGCGAACCTTTTACGCAACAGCGCCAACCCGGTTATTGTCACCGAACGCGCCGGAGGAGATCCGGAGGCATACCAAAATCTCATCGCACTTGCGGAAACCTGGGCAATCCCCGTAGTGGAAGCTCCGGGACCGATATACGCCAACTTCCCCAAGCAACATCCATTGCACCAGGGGTACACTCTTGAGCCTTTCATGGAACAATCGGACCTTTTCCTGATTGTGGGCTCTCAAGCGCCCTGGTATCCGCCCGGCGCGGCTCCCGCCAACGCACAGGTTGTAGTCGTGGATGAGCACCCGATCAAAGAGCACCTGGTTTACCAGGACCTTCACGCCGATCTTTACCTGGAAGGAGACCCGGCGGCCTCCCTCCGATTGCTGACCGAAGCCGTGGCCAGCAAGGTTGACGCTCAGGAACGGATGAAAAGATGGGAACGGTGGCAGCAAGAGCATGACCGGCAACAGGAAGCCCGACGAGACGCCGAATCCCAAGCCGCACGCCGCAACCCCATTGACCCGGTGACGCTGAGCGCAGCCATAAGCGATGTCCTGGGCCAAGAAGCGGTGTTTGTAGAAGAAACAATCACCCACCGCCCAACCATCTTGAAACACGTGGAATGGACGCAGCCCCAACAGTACTTCCACACCACCGGTGGATTGGGTCAAGGGCTGGGTTTGGCCCTGGGCGTAAAGCTGGCCATGCCGGAAAAACCGGTCGTAGCCTTGATGGGCGACGGCTCTTTTCTTTACAACCCGGTCGTTCAGAGTTTGGGGGTGGCCAACGAGGCCGGCTTGCCCATCCTTATAGTCGTGTTCAACAACGGCAAGTATTCGGCGATGCAGCAGACGCACCAGGCTTGGTATCCCGGAGGCGCTGCCGACGCGAACCACGTCTTCCACGGAGTGGACATCCCCGGACCCGACTATTCGGGCCTGGTCAAACCCTTCGGGGGATACGGGGTCAGGGTCGAGGACCCCGCCGAATTGAAACCCGCCCTGGCGAACGCCCTCGACGCGGTGAAGGGAGGCCAAACGGCAATAGTGGATGTCGTGTTGTCGGTTTAAATGCCCATGAATTGTAACTTGTTGAGTGTTCAAGACGAGAACTACCAGTCCATTTAATGGTCCGGCGCTTTGGCCCGGCACACTCGCAACAAATCTCCTGGTGAGGATAATCATGAGACTGCTATTCACACTGGTTCCCATCCTACTGTTAATCGCCGTCGCCTGCGGCGGCCCGGCGGAAACTCCGGAGGCGCCCCAAGCCACCGAAACGGCGGCAACGGCCGCGCCCACACCGGAACCCACCGCCATGGATCAGCAACCTGAGTCGGGATTCGGCGGCACCCTGGTCCGGCTCTGGAGTGACCCGCCCACCCTGGACCCGCACCTGGCCGGGGACACCACATCTGCGGGAATCATCGTAGAAGTCTTCGGTGGGCTGGCTACCATAAACGGCCAACTGGAAGTCGTACCAGATTTGGCAGAAAGTTGGGACGTTTCCGGCGGTGGGCTGACCTATACGTTTCACCTGAGGGACGATATTGAGTTCCACGATGGCAGGGCGGTGACCGCCGAAGATGTGAAGTGGTCGTTGGAGCGGGCAACCGATCCCGCTACGGAAGCCCCAACTGTCAGCGTTTTCCTGGGCGACATCGCGGGGGTCAATGACAAGCTAGAGGGGAATGCTTCGAATATCTCGGGGGTCAAGGTAATAGACCAACGGACGATCTCCATAACCGCCGACGCCCCCAAGGCTTATCTATTGGCCAAGCTGAGCTATCCGACCTCCTATGTCTTGGACCGGAACAATCTTGAGGGTAACGATGGTTGGTTCAAGCAGCCAAACGGCACCGGCCCCTTCCTCCTGGACGAATATATCCCCGGGGAACTGATCCGGCTGACCGCCAACAAGAACTATCACCTGGGCGCGCCCTACGTCGATGATGTGCTGCACATTCTGAGCGGCGGCGATGCCCTTCTCATGTACGAGAACGACGAGATTCACGTCACCGGCGTGAGCCTCACCTCCCTGGACGCTATCCTGGACCCGGCCAATCCGTTAAGCGCGGACGTCCAGCGTTCGCCGCCCAGCTTTAGCACCTACTTCATGGGCTTGAACGCGCTCAAGCCACCTTTTGACGACAAGAACGTCAGGCTGGCGCTCAACTACGCCATCGACCGGGAGACCATTTCCGAGACATTGCTTCGGGGGTTGTTAGTGCCTGCCAATGGGGTCCTCCCTCCGGGTTTCCCCGGATACGACCCCAACCTGGGCGGTTACGAGTACGATGCCGAGAAAGCCAAACGCCTGCTGTCAGAGTCCAAGTACGGCTCCAACATGGATGAATTCCCGGACATAGTCCTGTCCCTGCCCGGGTCATTCGGCGCTTCGGTGGGCCCGCCGACTGAGGCCATCCTGGCCATGTGGCAAGAGACTTTGGGTATAGAAGTGGAGGTCCAGCAGACGGAGTGGGCCACCTACTTGCAGGACCAGCACGAAGGCCGTTTCCAGATGTACGGGGGCTCCGGTTGGGTTGCCGATTACCCGGACCCCGAGAATTTCCTGGATGTGCTGCTGCATTCCGAGAGCGTGGATAACCACACCAACTACGCCAATCCTGAGGTGGACCGCCTTCTGGAGCAGGCGCGCACCGAGCAGGACCAGGCCAAGCGGTTTGACCTGTACAACCAGGCGGAGAAATTGATTGTCGCGGACGCTCCCTGGGTCCCACTGTGGCATGGTGATTCGGGTTACGTCTTGATCAAGCCCTACGTGAAGGACTACTTCCTATTCCCAATGGTGATTCCCAGGCTGCGGCACGTCAAAATCACCGAAAATCAGGGGTCCTAAATTTCAGAGACCAGCCTCCCAGGCGAGGTGTGCCGGCCGAGGTCGAATAGAAATCTTGACGGAGTCTGGCAGCAAGGGTAACATTGAGCCATTCAGGTTTGCTTACGAGGAAACCTGAGGTGCGGCATATTAGACTCAGGGTATGGAGGGTTTCCAACATGGGTATTCAACTGAGGCGTGTCGGTCACGTTGGGATATTGGTATCCAACTTCGAAAGGTCTTTCAAGTTCTACACCGAAACCTTGGGATGTAAGGTAACCCGCAGGTACACCCGGCCTGATGGCACCGAGACGGGCTTTCTCCGGTTCGAGCAGGACCACCACAACTTCGTAATCGGGACCGCTCCCGAAGGCGCGGATGTGGACGGCGGCAATCCCAGGCATCGCTTGGTCCAGCAAATAGCTTTCCAGGTGAACAACCGGGAAGAGTGGCTGGATGCCCTGTCCCACGTGCGGTCCCACGGCGTTGAAATCATCCAGGGACCGTTCATTCACGGCCCAGAGAGCGGTGGCAGCGTAGAAGAGAGCGGAAGCCGGTCCTTCTACTTCCTAGATCCGGATGGCAACCGGTTGGAGATTTACACGGAGCCCATGCCGGTCCACGATGACGAGGAATTCCCGCGGCAACAGTACGTGGACGCCTTCGCCAAGAACTAACCCCGGCCGTAGTCGACCCTGAATCCGTTAGCCCACTCCAGCAGCTTCAAGCGAAGCAGCGGGGTGGGCTATGTCGTTCGCGCTTGGCCCCTACGCTCCGCGGCCCGGTGGCGTCTGGGTGGAACTACACTTTGCACCGACAATTCCAAAAGGACTGAACCATGAACTTCGGCATGTTTTCCATGTTCACCACACGGGAGGGCTCGAGCCAGGCCGAGACCTTCAGGGAATGGTTCGACCTCGTAACCCTGGCGGAGGATGCGGGGCTGGACACTTTTTGGTTCGGGGAGAGCCATTTCCGGCCGAATAGGGCCGTTTTGGCCTCGCCGCTAATTGGGGCCAGCGCCGCCGCCGCCATGACCAAGCGCATCGGAATTGGCCTGGCAGTGCAGGTCTTGCCTTTGGCCAACCCGCTGCGCGTAGCCGAAGAAGCCGCAATGGTGGACCATATCAGCCAAGGCAGGTTGTTATTCGGCGTGGGACGCAGTTCTTTTCTGGAATCCTACCAAGGCTACAACGTGGACTATGGTGAGAGCCGGACGCTTTTTCTGGAGTCCCTGGAGGTCATCCAAAAGGCCTGGACCGACACTCCATTCTCTTATAAAGGGGAGCATTACAACTTTCAGGACGTGGACCTGGTCCCCAGGCCGTTTCAGAGTCCGCACCCGCCAATACGGGTAGCCGTGGAGAGCCGGGAGACATTTTCTCTGGTCGGCAAGCTCGGATTCCCCATATTCATCCGGCACCAGATGGATGTCCCGGAATTACAAGAGTTGCTGGCCCATTACAAATCGGAGCGAGAGCTGGCGGGTTTTTCCGGCCCGAATGACGTGATACTGCAATTGGCGGCCTATGTCGCGGAAACGCCCGAAAAGGCCCGGTCGGTGCCGGAGGCCAGCACCATGCGGCAGCGCCGGATGGTGCTGGCCAACCTGGCCGGAGCGGCGGACCAAGAGGCCTACGAAAGACTGAAGCGGATTTCCGAAACAACCTATGACGACGTGTTGACCCGGGTGGCATTCGGCTCCCCCGGGGAGGTTGTCGACCGGCTCAGGGAGTATCAAGACCAACTGGGAATCACCGGATTCTCCCTGGACTTGAACCCCGGGGGCCAGTTGACCAAAGAGCAGGTTGAAGAGTCTCTCAAGTTGCTGGCCGATCAGGTGATTCCCCAGATGAAGTAGAACCGCTTCCAGGCCGAACGGATTCTGTGGTGACAGGGGCATCTTGCATCAACTGTGATGCCTGATCACCTTCCATCCGACCGTACCCACCGCCGGTCATCCCCTCGCATCCGGAACCCAGAGTTCCTTTTGTACTTTGAGCAGGCTCCGGTGTCCGAGGCACGGTCACGCGGCGAGGGTGACTGGATGGGAGGGCCTACCACCGCCTGACTCCCCGATGCCATAAGCGTGTCTGTGCACGGAAAGGGCTCTGGATTCCCGCTGCGGCGAGAATGACGGATGGCTTTGTCAAACGCCACCCATGAGGACGAAATGGGCCTATTTCATGGCAATGACGGGGGAGGGGTTCGGCGAATTCGGCAGAACCGGCGCTTCGATGCGATCCGATTCTGCGAGACCTCTGATTTCAGGATGCCGGAGTCGTGGACCCAGTTCCTTCTTGGGACCGACCAGATGCGTCCAGGCTACCGGACCGGCCCTCCGATGGGGGCGGTGGGGCCCTCACACTCCAGGAATCTGCCGTAGCCAGGTTGCCTTTCCAGGTTCCCCTGGTTGAGTAGGACCTGACCTCGCAACAGGGTCATCCACGGCTTACCGGTGACTTCCCAACCTTCAAAAAGGGTGTAGCCAGCGGTGCTGTAATGATCCTTGGCGGTGATAACCCGGTCCGCCTTTGGGTCCCAAATCAGCAGGTCGGCGTCAGAGCCCACCTGGACCACGCCCTTTCTGGGATACAAACCGAAGATTCTCGCCGGATTCTCCGACATGACCCGGGCCAGCCACCAGATGGGCAGGCCTCTTTTGACCACACCTTCGCTGTACATCAACGAGACCAAGGTCTCCACACCCGGCGAGCCGAAGGGCACCGAATTGCCTTTCTCATCAACAAATATGTTGTCCCATCCCACCTGCTTCAGTTCTTGAGGGTATGGAGCGTGGTCGCTGGCGACAATAGAGGCGTGGCCTTGCTCCAGTCCCCGCCACAACGCGTCGCGGTCGGGGCCGTCCTCGGGACGGAGCGGCGGTCCAATCTTGGCCATGGGGCCGAACTTCGCCATTTCTGCGTCGGACAACAAAAGGTACTGGGGACAGGTTTCGGTCCAGATTCGCTGGCCCAGTGCGTGAGCCTGTTTGATTCGTTCCAAGCCTAACTGGGTGCTCAAGTGGACCACGTAGGTCGGGCATCCGGTGGCGTTCCCCATGTTGATCGCCCGGTTGATTGCCTCCTCTTCGGCCCAATCGGGACACGCCGAGGGGAAATCGGTGGGATGGGTATGGCCCTCGGCGAGCAGCTTGTTCTCCAGATACTCGATAATGTTGCCGCTTTCGCAGTGTAGCTGCAACACTCCACCGCCCGCCGCCACCTTTTCCATGGCCTGGCAGATGTAGTCGTCATCGCACATCCTGCCCGGCCGTTTCTTGTAGGTCATGAACATTTTGTACGACTTGACCCCCATGGCGAGGGCTTGGGGCAGGCTGTTCAAAATGCTCGGACGGTTTTGCAAGATGAAGTGGAGACCGAAATCCACCAGGGCGCCCTGCTCGATCACTTCACGGATGCGGTGGATGGCCTGCGGCAGGGTCTCATCCCCTTCGAGGTCGTAGGTACCGAAAGGGATCAAGGTGGTGAGTCCGGCGTAGGCGGCGGCCCTGCCACCCAAGGCGTAATTGTCATGCCCATCCAGATGGACGTGGGAATCGATAAGCCCGGGCAGGATGTATTTGCCCTCAGCATCGATGTAGTGGTCAGCCGGAGGCAGCAAGTGCTCCGGGGCCAGGGCCACAATTTTTTCGCCCTTGATCGCAACCGCCGCGTCGACAACCTGGGACGAAGTGACCACCTGCCCGCCGCGGACTATGGTGTCTAATCTAACTTCAGCCATGGGAATCCTCCCCGGCGTCTATTTCCGCCATGCCGCGGCGATGTGGGGGATTTGGTCGGGGCTCGGTCGGAGCTTTGGGCCGTCATCCGCGTCCTGCATGCCCAACGACTTTCTAAAGCCGATGGTGCAGGAAGAACCACTACCCTTCGCGCCGTTTCAGGGAGTCAACGTCCATTGTGCGGTCCAACGAGTTTTTGCCTTGGATCGCCGCCAACACCCGCTCGGCGGTGAAGGGCAGTTCGTTGATCCGGACGCCAACTGCGTCATAGATGGCGTTGGCGATTGCCGCGGGAGGGCCGAATCCCGGGGGTTCCGCCACTGCCCTGGCCCCAAAGGGACCACTCTCCGAAGGCACGTTGATCAGTATGGTTTCAATCTCCGGCATATCCACGGCGAGAGGCATCAAGTAGGTAGCCAGGGAAGGGTTCATCACCCGCCCCGTCTCCGGGTCGATTTGCATCTCCTCGCTCAAAGCCCGGCCGATTCCCTGGACCGCTCCACCTTCCAACTGGCCCACGACGGACATGGGGTTGATGGCAACGCCAACGTCCTGGGCTTGTACAAACCTGGTGACCTTGACCTGCCCGGTCTCGGTGTCCACCAGGACCTCGGCGGCTTGCGTGTTGAAAACCGGCGCGTAGGGCATGCTGGAGAGGCTGGCCAGACCAATAATCGGCCCTTGCTGCGAGGTCAGGCTGGCCCGGGCCAGTTGGGACAGTGTCATTGACTGGGCAGGGTTGTCCTGAACGTAAACTTTGCCGTCACGGCAGGCCAAGGCATCGGCGGGAACCCCCAATCGTTGCGCGGCCAAGCTCACCAGCTTGTCCCTGGCGTCTTCAGCCGCCTGTTGCACCGCTTTGCCCTGGCTGTAAACTATGCGACTACCGCCGCTGGGACCCGTGAAGGGCGTCATATCGGTGTCTCTAGTGGACACAATCACCTGGCCAAGGTCCAGACCCAGGGTTTCCGCGGCAATCTGGGCCAGAGAGGTGTCGCTGCCGGAAATATCCACGGACCCGGTCAGCAGGCTGACGGTGCCATCCTCGTTGACGTTGATGGAGGCGGTGGAAGGACCGCTGCCGCTGCGCCACTCTCCCATGGCGATGCCAACACCGCGATTTTCGCCCAATTTCTTGGGCAAACCCAGCCGCTGCTTGACGGCTTCCACGGTTTCCCTCAAACCGTTCGCGGGCAGCCTGGCGCCGCTAACCGAGGTGTCGCCCTCGGACATGACGTTCTTGAGGCGAAACTCCATGGGGTCCAGGTCCAACCGGTGGGCCATACTGTCCATGTGCGACTCTACGGCAAAGGTCATGTCGGCGACGCCGGAAGCACGGTAGGACCCAACGTAAATCTTATTGGTGTAGACACCGTAGGACCGCAACCGGATGTTGGGGATGCTGTAGGGGCCCAGGGCATGGGCGACTCCGGAGTTCGGCCCTGCGCCCAGGTAGGCGCCCACGTCGAAAACGCTGTGAGACTCCCTGGCGACAATGGTCCCGTCGTTCATGACTCCAGTCTTAAGGTGAATGTTGGTTTCCAGACGGGGACCATTCAGCGTGAAGGCCTCCTCCCGGGTGTTTACCAGCTTTACCGACCGACCGGTCTTCATGGCCAACATGGCAGGAAATGCCTCGAAGGCCAGGCGCAGCTTCGCTCCGAAGCCACCGCCCAACTCCATTGCATTCACCTTGATCCTGGATATAGGAATATCCAACACCGAAGCAAGCTGCGCCCGGACCTGGAACGGCCCCTGGGTTGAAGCCCAAACGGTGAGCCTGCCGTCAGGTTCCACGTTAGCCGCGCAGGCCATGGGCTCCAAAAAGCCCTGATTGATGGGTTGGGACCGGTAGTTTTCCTCGAAAATATGGTCCGCGTCCCGGAAGGCCTGGTCTACGTCGCCGCGGTCGGCGTCCAACAGCGTGCAGTTGTTGCCGCCCATGGCGAATCCGTAGCCTTCGAAATTTGGCATGTCGCGGTGCACCGCCGGAGACCCCTCTTCAATCGCATCCAAGGGGTCGATCACCGACTCCAAAAGCTCGTACTCCACCTGTATCAATTCAATCGCTTCTTGCGCGGTGACTTCATCGTCGGCCGCCACTGCCGCGACCGGGTCTCCAATGTAGAAAACCTCGTCCCTAGCCATGATGCGCCGGTCCCGGAGGGCGCCTGAGCCGAACAGCACGTCGGGGAAATCATGGCCTGTGATCACCGCTCGCACTCCGGGCAACGCCAGGGCCCTGGAGGTGTCGAGTTTAACGACACGGGCGTGTCCCACAGTGCTGGTGAGCAGCTTGCACATCAGCATTTGCGGAAGGTAAACGTCGGCGGCGTAGGTGGCCCTGCCGGTTACCTTCTGTGTGGCGTCTACTCTGGGCAGGCTCTGGCCCAGGGTTTTGAAATCAGGCATTTGATTCACCCCTTTGTGATATCCCGGGTGGTTCGCGTTTAGCCGGCTTTGGACCGCATGGTTTCTGCTGCCGCCAAGATGGCCTCAATCACTTTGTTGTAGCCGGTGCAGCGGCAAAGGTTTCCCCCGATTGCGTAGACGGCATCTTCCGCATCAGGGTTCGGGTTCTGGTTCAACAGGCCGACCGCAGACATGATCAGGCCCGGAGTGCAGAACCCGCACTGCAGGCCACCGTGTTCAACGAAAGCCTGCTGGACCGGATGCAATTCCCCTGGTCCTGCCGGGCTCACACCCGCCAGCCCCTCGACAGTCGTAATCTCGGAATCTTTAGCACTGTGGGCGAGGACCAGGCAGGAGGTCACGGCCCTGCCGTCCATCAACACCGTGCAGGCACCGCAATCGCCCTCGTCACAGCCTTTTTTACTCCCGGTAAGCTGGAATTCGTCCCGGAGAGCATCCAGCAAAGAATAGTATGGTTGCACCAAGGCAGTGCGAGATTCACCGTTGAGGTTCAGTACCAGGGGTGTTTTCATCGTTGCTGCCATTCCAGGTTATTCTCTTTCCAGCATTGGATTTAGTCTGGACTGTCCGGTTTTAGAAGGCCCGCTGTACCGCCAGGTCCCGTTGGCGCCGGGTTGAAACTTCGCTGCCTTGCGCCATTGCCAGGGAAGTCTCCAAGGTGCGCTGGGTCAGCACCTTTACCATGGCCGTGCGATGCTCAGCCGTACCCCGGATATCGTCGATGGGGGAGGCGGCTCGTTGCGCGGCGTCCGCGGCCTCGCGTATCAATCCGGGCGTAACGGTGTTGCCAATCAGCAATCTTTCGGCATCAGAAGCACGAATTGGCGTCGGCGCGACCGCGCCCAGAGCGATGGCGGCGTTACGGCAAGTTTGGCCGTCACCCTCCAGCGACAATACCGAAGCCACTCCCAGGGTTGCGATGTCCATCCCGCCCCGGGGGCTGTGCTTTATGTAAAGGGAGCCCGAGTTTGGCGCTGGCGGAGGTAGCCTCACTTCAGCCAGAACCTCGGCATGCTGCAGCACGGTCCTGCCGGGCCCGGCAAACACACTGGCAAGGGGAAGCCAACGCTCGCCCTCAGGCCCGACGATCCGGCACTCGGCGTCAAAGGCCAACAGAGCCGGCAGGGTGTCGCCGGCCGGAGAGGCGTTGCAGATGTTGCCACCCACGGTGGCGAGGTTCCTGACCTGGACGCCGGCAAAAGACGCCGCCGCAGCCGCCAGGGCCGGATAGCGCCGCGTGACCGCCGGATGTGTTTCCAGGTCCTGTATCTTGGCCAGGGGGCCAAGCCTCAGGCCGCGGCTGTTGCTGTAGCTGATCCGGGCCAGACTGGCGATGCGCCGTATATCCACCACATACTGAGGCTGCCAGACCCCCTGCCTCCATCTGACAAGGAAGTCGGTGCTGCCGGCGACGAGGCGGGCCCCCTCGCCATGGCGCTGCAGCAAAGAAACAGCCTGCCGCAGACTTCGGGCCTCAAGGTACTCAAACCTGGCCATTAACGCTTTCTCCTGGAGATTCAGCTTGGTTTACCCGCCCGCGGAAGCGCTATAAATGCATAGGCGCTGCGGTCCGGGGACTCTCGTCGGAAGTGTAATTTGGCGCCGTATAGCTGTCAACGGCGTTCATCCACGCCCGGACCGCCGGTGCACCCAGCAGACGAGTCCGGGTGGGCTATAACGCTTGCCAATAACGCCGGCCTTCCAAACGGGCGATTCGGCCAAACCCCGGGAAAGGCAGGTGGACGGCTGCCACGGTGGTGCCTTCACTTTCCAGGCGTTCCATCAACGCGCTCCGGGTGGTCCTGGTAGTTTCCGGGTCTATGTCCGCCCGGGAGACCCAGTCAGTGTGTTCAACTTGCACAGTATTGTGAAGCACGTCCCCAAGGATCAGTCCTCTTTCGCCCTGGGAAGCAATCATGATGCTCATGTGGCCCGGCGTGTGGCCCGGCGTGGGAAGGGTGGTTAACTCGTCGGTCAGGGCGATTTCACCGTCGACCAACTCCATGATTCCCAGGTCTTCCAAGGGCCACACCTTATCCGGGGCGCTGGGAAACCGGGTGGACGCCATTTCAGGCGAATGGGTCGCCTGCCAGTCCTTGGCGCTGAAGTAATACCTGGCGTTGGGGAAGGTGGGTCTGTACTGGCCGTCTTGCCCCTGCAGGTTCCAACCAACGTGGTCCCCGTGCAGGTGGGTCATAACCACCATGTCCACTTCTTCGGGGCTCACGCCGTTGGCGCTGAAATCGTTCAGCAACTCGCCCCAGGGTGTGTCCGGAGCATCCGCGGGCTTGGGACCCATGCCGGTATCAACCGCTATCGTGCGGCCCTGAGAACGCACCAGGAAGCAGGCCAAGTTGAAGCTCAAAGTATTATGGGGAGTCAGGTGTTCCTGGTATGAATCCCATGTTTCCGCCGGAAGGTCTGGGAAAAAGTTGCACAGGTCGAATTCCAGGATCCCGTCGGAAAGCGAGATGATTTCAACGTTTCCAATCGTAATTTTGGGGCTGGGCATTTCCACCTCCTGGGGGTATCCAAGGCTAATCCAGGTCCTGACGCGCGCTCGCATCATCCGTAGACCAGTCGCGTCCGATTATAGGGTAGGCCACTGGGGCCGGGCAACGGCGCATCGCCCATCCCCGCGTTCACGCCAGCCGGGAGCGTCTTGACCGACGGAATGGCCGGGATTATATTGGCCGGGACTCTCGGTACGCCGCCGGCCCAACGCATTTTAACTGGAGGATTGGCGGGTTTATTCGTTTATCAGGAGGCCCCGCACGATTATGACAACTCAAAATAATCAGGATCTTGCTCACTGGGACCTGTCCGCCGATGTGGTGGTCGTAGGATTCGGACTGGCCGGAGCGGTGGCGGCCATAGAGGCCCATGACCAGGGCGCCAGCGTGATACTACTGGAAAAAATGCCCGAGGACGGGGGAATTTCCCGAATTGCCGGAGGCGGAGCCCGTGTCGCCCGGGATTGGGAACCGGCTTTCATCGATCTGAAGGCAGCCTGCGGGGAACGGACTCCCGACGACGTGCTGGAAGCACTGGCCAAAGGGATGGTGGAAATCCCCGAATACATGGAAAAGCTGGCCGCCACCAACGGCGCCAGGGTAAATTTAAGGTGGAGCGAAGGGAACGTCACTTATCCCTTCCCAGGCATGGCCACCTGGGGCGGCGCGTCCTACGCCGAGATCCCCGACTACGACCCGGTGAAGGAAAACCCCCACTCTCCCGGATACCGGGGAGGCGCCCGAATGATGAAAGTGATGCGCGACAACGTGCAGGCTCGCAACATCGACGTCCACTTAAACACGCCGGCGCGGCGCCTGATTGTGGACGGGGCCAAACGGGTCATAGGGGTCAGGGCTGAGCACGAGGGCGCGAATATCTCGGTTAGGGCGGGAAAAGCGGTGGTGCTCACCTGCGGTGGATTTGAAGGCGACCCCGAAATGATCAAGCACTACTTCGAGGCCCAACCGCTCATGGTTTCGGGTTTCATGGGAAACACCGGCGATGGCATCAGGATGGCCCAGGAGTTGGGCGCCGACCTGTGGCACATGTGGCACTTTCACGGTTCTTACGGATTTTTGATGGAGCCGGATAACCGGTTTACGACACGCACTTTCCGAAAATCCGACTGGCTGGCGTCACAGCCTCCCGGCCGGGAGAACACTCGCAAGGAATCCGTTTCCTATGGCGCTCCACGGGGCTACGGAGCGAGCTATGTCCTGCCCTGGATTTTGGTCGACAAGGATGGGAAGCGGTATATGAACGAATACCCGCCCTACCTCCAGGACATCGCCCACCGGCCCATGGCATTTTTTGATTCACTTACTCAAAGCTACCCCCGTATTCCTTCCTACCTTCTTATCGACGACAACGGGTTCAACATGGACCAAATGGCCCTGGTCACTATCCATGATCCTTTCAGCCAGTACGAAATGTGGAGCGAAGACAACCTGAGAGAGGTCACCAGGGGAATACTCAAACAGGCAGACACGATTGAGGACGTGGCTCTGGACCTGGGTATGCGGCCTGAGGTCCTGGTGGGAGCGGTCAACCGTTGGAACGACATCTGCGGCCGCGGATTGGATGAGGATTACGGCAGACCGCCGTCATCGCTGGTGCCCATCGAAAAGCCCCCGTTTACCTACGGAGAGGTGTGGCCCATGATCACCAACACCCACGGCGGCCCGCGCCACGACGCGCATCAACGGGTGTTGGACGTGTGGGGAGAACCCATACCCGGGTTATACGCCGCCGGGGAATTGGGCGGCGCCTTTGGGCATCTGTACCTGTCCGGAGGCAACTTTTCCGAATGCTTCGTCGGAGGTTGGAATGCAGCGCGTCATGCGGTGACCCTTGAAGATTGGGACGGCGGCGGCTGACCGGGGGCGTAGGCGCGGGAAGACCTTTGGTGGGTGTGTAAACAAATCAGGGGGGAGTAAGAACTCCCCCCTTCTGATTGATGTCAGGTTCGGGAGACTTTATTGGGCCGCGGCAAACTGGTTCAACTCCTTGACCTGGATATTGGACACCAGCACCATCAACTCGTCCAACCGTCGGATCTCAAACTCCATAAAGTCGTCATCCACCACCATGTACCTGGAGACGACCTGCCAGATCTCCCGCTTCATGTCCGCCATCAGTTCCGGTGAAAGGTCCATCCGGTCCTGAATCAGGACCAGCCGAAGCCGGTTGCGGGCAGTATCTTTGGACCGAGGTTGGTCTTTGTTGGACTCTTTTTGGGTGATCAACCAGCGCAAAAAATCAAGCATGAGAATACGCACTCCCGTTGATGCCCACCATCCCTTTGAACCGTGACATCAAACCCGCTTTTGATTCCACTTGGAACAGGGGAACCGCGTCGCCGTCCACTCTGGCGGAAATACGCAAGAAGGCGGCGCCGGCCGGGGATTTCTTATCGTGGACCACGGGCACACCCCGGTTGGCGGCGGTAATCGTCCTGTCATCCACGGGCACCAGTCCCAACACGTCCACCGCCAAGAGGTCCACGATGTCCCGCTGGTCCATCATGTTGCCTTCTTTGACCATGGTCGGGTTGATCCGGTTGATAATCAGCTTGGGCCGGTGGAGTTCCGAAGCCTCCAGTAAGCCGATCACCCGATCGGCGTCCCGGATGGAGGAGACCTCTGGCGTGGTTACCAGAATCGCCTCCTGGGCGGCGGCTACGGCGTTTTTGAACCCCTGTTCAATGCCGGCGGGGCAGTCCATCAGCACATAGTCAAACTCTTCCTCCAGGCTGGCGCACACTTCCCTGAGCTGATCGGGCTCAATGCAGGACTTGTCGCGGGTTTGGGCGGCCGGAATCAGGTACAACTCCAGCTTGTTCTTGTCCCGGATCATGGCCTGGGTGATCTTGCAAACTCCCTCGACGACGTTGACCAGGTCATACACTATCCTGTTTTCCAGGCCCATGATCACGTCAAGGTTGCGCAGGCCTATGTCGGTGTCTATGACCACCACTCGGTTCCCGCGCATGGCCAAGCCGGTGCCGATATTGGCAGTGGCGGTGGTCTTGCCTACACCGCCTTTCCCTGAGGTAATGACGATGGTTTTACCCTTCATACGGTATCCCTCTGCTGTACTTGGCGAACCTCCCGGTGAAGGTTGCCACATAAATTGACCGGCGCCTCACGTAGGCGATCTTTGGGGCCAACTCGCCTGATTTGGCTCTTTTACCCTTGGCTGCGGTCAAGTTGGGCGCCACACCTATGTATGGTCCGATTTGCAACCGCGGGCTCTCCAGACAGAACGCGATGATCGCCGCTTTGGTCAGCCCGCCGGACCCGGCGTGGGCCGTGCCACGAAGAGAGCCAAAAACCGTTATGTCTCCCCCGGCGATGATCTCGGCGCCGGGGTTGACGTCCCCCAGGATAACCACGTCTCCGGGGTGCCGGATGACCTCGCCGGAGCGACACGTGGACTTGACGAATAACGCGGTATCCCGACGGTATTCCCAGTTGCCGCCGTCCTGTTCAGTCCCGGCTGCGTCCCGGAGGTCCTCGAACGGGCCTTCCACCGTGGCTTCAGGTTCTGAGGCGGTCTCGTCAATCAACCGGCGGAACTCGGGGTCCGGGTCTGGGGCGTCCATTTCGCTGGGGTTGGCTGCCTCGCTGGGGGTGGCCGCCTCGCTGGGGTTGGCCTCGGCTTCTAGCTCCCTCATCAGGAAATCCGGTGTTTCTGCTTGGCGAGGCTTCGCCCGTCCCCCTGGTTTCAGGGCCACCTCTAATGGAAACCGGTGCGGTCCGAGCATGGGTGCGTAGAGTTCGTCGGAATGACCGACCAACTCGGAGAAGCTCTTGAAGGCAGCGGCGTTACTACTGTAGCCCGCCGGACGGCTTGATAGAGAGGATTCGGACGGCTGAGATTGGACTCTGGGCTGCACGCCGGAGCCTGCCTGATCAACAGCGTCAGGGGAGCACCAGAAGCGGGCAACAGTTAAACCCGATTCCTGCTCGATCACCCTTCTCATCTCGCTGAGTTGTTCGGGAGAACCCATGCGGAGCCCGGCATTGATCGTGATGGTCCCGTTGGCCAACAGCAGGCGGTTGTCGATCAGATATTCTCGCAGGCCATTAACCACCATTTCGAAGGGCAAGGTATCGTCGATAGCAAAATCGACATTAGAACCTCTGCCGGAAACTTTGACCACGCTTGTTTGCAACATCGACCAATCCCCGCACGAACCGCCGTCTGCGACTTGTGAGAACGGGCTGGAAATGTGGCGTCCTACCAGCGGCCCCTCGGACCGCCGCCCGTCCATAGTTATGTATAGCAGCGGACACCGTGTGAATACAATAGTTTTGGTTACAACTTTATGCTAATTTCGAGAATATCCTCAAATTTCGACAATAGTCCGTCATTTCCACGCCCACTGGGAAACTGGAAAACGCGCGGACAATGACAACTGCATGGCGCTCCCGACGAATGGAAGAGCGATTGACTAGCTCAGGACACCGTTTTACAGTTCTTTCGGAGCCGCAGGTCACTACCACAGTGAAATCGGTTTGATACGGAAATTCCCGGCTAAGCAATGGAGCCAACCAGGGGATTGGGGAAGGGGTTGGAGTTTATCTCAAGTATGCGAAACCACTCGGCGGGGTTTTGGCCCAATTTAGCATTGAAGGCTCTGTTGATTTGCCTCCTGGCGTTCGGAGCCTTCTCGGGGCTACAACAATTTGAAGGTAAGGCGTTCTTCTTTCGGTTAATCACTTACCCGGTTGCAGCCTTGGTAGTCCCCATTGTTTGGGCAGTTTGGGGCCGCCGCACTGCCTACCCTTACGCCACCGACGTCCTGCTGACGCTGCCTTTTCTTATCGACACCGCGGGCAACGCCCTCGACCTTTACGACACGGTCTGGTGGTGGGACGACGCTAACCACCTGGTGAACTGGATGCTGCTCTCCGGCGCCATCGGTGCGCTGGCCTGGCGGAACCGTATAGGGTTTAGGGCGACGTTTGCGTTCGTAGTAGGGTTTGGCGCGGTCACCGCCATCTTATGGGAGATCGCCGAGTACTTCGCCTTCATCCGCAATTCGTCCGAGCTTGCCACAGCCTACGCCGACACTCTGGGCGATCTGGCGTTGGGACTGACCGGCTCGGTTATCGCCGGAATCGCAGCGGCCCTGGTTTCGGGCCGCCCCCGGGCTCAGGACCGTCTGGCTAAGGATGCAGGGGTTAGTTAGTCGCGGGCGCCGAAGATGGCGACTGAGCAGGTGAAGGACCCGGGGCGGCCACCCAGGTTGTGGGTTAACCCGAGATCGGCTTTCTTCAGTTGGCGCGGGCCCGCCCTTCCCTGGAGTTGCTTGTAAACTTCGTAAATCATCCTGATGCCGCTCGCGCCAATGGGGTGCCCGAAGCATTTCAAGCCGCCGTCAGTGTTAACCGGCAGGTCCCCTTCCAACGTGAAAGCGCCCCGGGCCACGTCTTCGCTGGCTCGACCCCGGTCGCTGAAGCCCAGGTCCTCGTAAATGATCAACTCGGTGATTGTGAAACAGTCGTGGACCATTGCCAGATCAAGTTCCTGGCGAGGGTTAGTGACGCCAGCCTCCTGATAGGCAGCCTGGCTGGCTCGGACGCTTTCGGGGAAGTGAACAAAGTCCCAGTCGTCCCGCAGCATTCCAAATGCGCCAACCGAAAGACCCAACGCCTTGACCAACACATAGTCGTCACGGAAGGTGCGCGCTATCTCCGGCGTCGTGATGATTGCCGCCGCCGCTCCGTCGCTGACGCCGCAGCAGTCGTACAGGCCGAGGGGCCAGGCGATCATCGGCGCGTCTACCACCTGCTGAGGCTTGACCTCCCGCTGGAAGTGGGCCTTGGGATTCATCGAGCCGTTGTGGTGGTTCTTGACGGCAATTTCCGCCAAGGTGCGTTTGCCTTCTTCGTATGGGATGCCGTATTGATGGAAGTATCTGGTGGCGGCCATGGCGAACTGGGACGGAGGCGGCGCCGGCGGCGCAACGTCGGATCCGGCCGCCTCGGGTATTGCCAGGCCGGAAAAACCCGAGTCTTTTAGTTTTTCCACGCCGATCGCCAACACAATATCGTAGATCCCGGCGGCCACCGCGTAGCACGCATTGCGGAACGCGTCGGTCGCGGTGGCGCAGGCGTTTTCCAAGCGGCTTATCGGAATGTAGTCCAGCTTCAGCGCTTCAGCCAGGGGCTGTCCTGTTCGGAAAGAGCTGACGGTCCCCAACCAGGCGGCCTGCACGTCGTTGGCCTCAATTCCGGCGTCGGCAAACGCCTCGTGGGCAGCCTCAACCATCAGGTCTGCCGCTCCGGCATCCCAACGTTCGCCGAACTTGGAGCATCCCATGCCGATAATGGCCACCCGGTCCTTTATACCTGCCATAATCTTCCCCTATTTTCCGGCCACTGCTGCGGCCCTCAGCGGTATGGCCTTCCAGTAATAGTTATGTATGCCGTTAACCACCCGCAGTTTGCGGAAGCTCATCTCGACCGGCATTCCTATTTCTATCTCGCCCAACTCACGATCGGTCATCATGCAGAGAATACGTCCGCCGCCGAGGAAGTCCACAACCGCAATCACCAAGGGGGTGTCGGTGGTCCCTGCCAGGTAGTCCATCGAGTAGGTAAAGACTGAACCCTGACGGTCGCTGAACCGGAGCGGCGACCAATCGTCGACGGCGCGGCAATTGACGCAGACTCGTTGGGCGGGGTATTGAATGTATCCGCAAGCGTTGCACGCGGCTCCGTACAGGCGGAGGTTCCGATCACTATCCCGCCAGAGCGCGGTCACCGAAGGCGACGAGGATTCCGGGCGTCGGGCGGCGGCATCGGTTACCCAAACATCCCGCCAACGGGCGTAAGTCTCGTAGTCCGGTAGTTCCTGCTTGGACTTCAGGTAACCGCCGATCCCCATCGGAGAACCAGCGGTTGCAATGTTGCCATTGGTCCGGAGCCCCAAAACCTCGCCGCCATCACCGTAGGATACCGTTAACAGAAGCTCACCGGGGCCAGCCGAATCCATGGCGGCCGCCAGCAGCATCAACGGAAAGGCGGCTCCCGTGTTGCCCAGTTGGCCAAAAAGGTGGTCTTGGACCTGGCCGGGTTGAAAACCCAGAAGCTGGGCCAGTTGGCCGTGACGACGGCGGTCAGGCGCGTAAAGGGCAACCCGGGCAACGTCCGAAACGTCGCACTCATGCTTTGCCAGGTATCCCGCAACTGCTTCAGCCAGGATGCGCTCCAATCCCTCCTCGGCGGCGAAGCGGTCTTCCCAAGTACGGACGAAAGGGTCGCCGGCGCTTCGCCAGGTATCCAAAAGGTTCTCGGTGACCGAATGAAACCCTTCCAGGTCGGCGGCGGTGTCCTGATTCGAGACCAGAAATGCAACGGCTCCATCGCCGGAGTTGCGCTCCGTTTCACTCCGCGGCGCGCCCTGCCGGCTGTCGGCGGCGATCACCAAAACCCGATTGGCGGAGCCCGCTGTAACCGAGTCTAAGGCGGATTTGAGCGCAGAGGTCCCGGCGCGGAGGACACCGGTCAAGTCGGCAGTAAAAATATCGCGCCGCAAGTCCAGGGCTGTGGCAATGATGGCGGCACACTGCTTTTCAGCGTATGGCGGGGTCGTGGTGGCGAAAAACAACCCGTCGATTGAGGTCCGGTCTTGCCGGTGCAGGCAGTCAACCCCGGCGGCTACCGCCATGCTGACACTGTCTTCGTCGAAGTTAGCCACTGCCCGCTCGGTAGCGGCATTCCATCCCAGCGTGGTCGGGCCCAGACGATATCTGGGCACGTATACCCCGTATGCGGCGATTCCGGGCAATGCTCGAATCCTCAAAAAGTGGCGGTGACCGGGCTCGCCCATGCTAGCAGTCTGCCATTTGGAGTGTCAACGCGCCGGGGCGCCGACGGATTCCAGCCAACCCTTGTGATAGAATGCTGGAACACCTTCGCGGGTGGTCCTGAGCAAAGCAATTGACCCGTCCCGGGATCCGGCACGCCAGCACGCAATGTCATGACCGCCCTGCAGGATCGTGTCAGCGTCTTCCGCACAAGGAACATCATTTCGTGACACCACCGCCCTTTCACCGCATCTGGTTGACCCTGGCGCTGTCCCTTTTCGTGGGGATTCTTGCCGTTGGCTGCGCCATGGAGTCCAACGCCGGAGAGGTCAGCCCCGCCGGAATTGGCGCCACCGGGGAAAGCGTCCCCGCCGAAGAGGTTGCAATTGATGGCCTGCCTCCTGAGTTTCAGCGGTTGGCCGAGGTGTGGGACCTCCTGCAACGGGAGCACATCGACGGTGAAAACCTGGACGGGAAGCAGTTGAGCGACGGCGCGATCCGGGGGATGCTGCAGACGTTAGACGACCCCTACGCCGCTTATCTCCGGGCGGACCAATTCGCCGTGGAGTCCCAGGATATCCAAGGGTTTTTCGAAGGCATTGGCGCCGAGGTTGGCATGCGCGACGGGATGATTACCATCCTGGCCCCGCTGCCCAACACTCCGGCCGAAAAAGCGGGGATCAAACCGGGAGACATCATATTGGGGATCGACGGTGACAGCGCCCAAGGGATCAGCCTGTTGGAGGCGGTCGGCAAAATCCGCGGCAAGAAGGGGACCAGCGTTGAGTTGTTAGTGCTTCACCTCAACACCACTGAGCCGGTGCTTATCGCCGTTACACGGGGAGTTATTCCGTTAACCTCTGTCTCTCTGGCAATGCAGACCGGAGGAATTGGCCACCTGCGCCTGTCAAGCTTCAATGGCCACACCAACGACGAATTGGAGAACGCCTTGGAGCAATTCAAACGAGACAACGGCGTGGGATTGGTGATGGATCTACGCAACAACCCCGGCGGGTTGGTTTCCTCGGTGGTGGACGTGGCCAGCCATTTCCTGAGGGATGGCATCGTTTTGTACCAGATCGACGCCCACGGCAAACGCACCGACTGGAGGGTCAAGTCGGGGGGCCTCGCCCATGATATTCCCGTGGTGGTGTTGGTAAACGAGTTCAGCGCCAGCGCCAGCGAGGTGTTGTCCGGGGCCCTCCGGGACCAGGGGAGAGCGAAGATCGTGGGGGCGACCACCTTCGGCAAAGGCAGCGTCAACAATCTGTGGCAACTGGACGACGGATCAGGGGTCAACTTCACCATAGCTCGTTGGTATACTCCCAACGGAAAACAGATTGAAGGCGAGGGCATAGTCCCGGATTTCGCACAGGACAATCCGGACGACAGCGACCAGGACGACCAGTTGGACCGGGCCATCGATGTCCTGGAACAGAGCCTCGTAACCAGCGGCTGAATTGTGGCAAAGAAGCAAGTTTCCAAATCCAATCCCAACAACCGGGCTCTGGCTTCCAACCGCCAGGCGTTTTTCAACTACGAGATCCTGGACCGGTGCGAAGCGGGCCTGGTTTTAACCGGCACTGAGATCAAGTCCATCCGCGCCGGCCGGGTGGACCTGAGAGATTCCTACGCCAGGTTCCAAGACGGGGAGATGTGGCTGGTAAACGCCTACATAGCACCCTACCAGTCCGCCAGTTTCTACAATCACGATCCCCGCCGTGCCAGAAAGTTGCTGTTGCACCGGGATGAGATAGCCAAGTTTTCTGCAGAGGCGGCTGAGAAGGGATTGACCATAGTGGCCCTGAGAATCTACATCAAGAATCACGTCGCCAAGGTGGAGTTGGCCTTGGCCAAGGGCAAGCGACAGTACGACAAGCGCCGCGCCATCATGGAACGGGATATGGACCGCGAGGCAAGGCGGGCCATGCGCGCCACCCGTTGAGCCTTGGGGACAACTTCGCCGGCCGTATGCCTGCCTGAGGAACTCCACCATGCAGAATCGCGTCACTTCGACGCTTTAATCAAATCAGGAGGAAGGACTTGATACGGAGCCTGGGAGATAAAACCCCCAAGGTGGCGGACACCGCCTGGGTCAGCGAGTTTGCTTACGTGGTAGGCGACGTAGAGATTGGAGAGTATTCCAGCATCTGGCCCGGCGTTACCGTGCGGGGGGATGGCGAGGAAACCATCGTCATTGGGGATTATGTCAACATACAAGAGGGGTCGGTAGTCCACGGGGGCGGGCTGATTATCGAAAACCACGTGTCCATCGGCCACTGCGTGGTGGTGCATTGCGACCGGGTAGGCGAGGGCTCACTGCTGGGCAACAACTGCACGGTCCTCCCCCGAGTAGTGCTGGGGAAACAGTGTTTGGTCGCGGCCAACTCTGCCATACTATCGGGCCAAGAGATTCCCGACAGGTCATTCGTCACCGGGATTCCAGGCTCGGTCAAACGTCAGGTTACCGAGGAACAAATCGATTCCATGCGCCACACAGTGGAGGAAATGGTGGACAGATCCAAGGCGTTCCGCGACAGCGGACTCTAAAAGGCGTAGTTCAGGGGATTGACCGGTGGAGCCGCGGCTGTGACACCAGCTTTGGAAGCGGTTAGCTAGTTGAAGGAGAAACGCGAAGCGCGTCTCGGATTGATTCCATAATGCCCTCAAGCCGCGCTTGCCGTTGCTCCAAAGCTGAAAAGCGCTCCTCGAAGGATGTGAACCGTTGGTCTATCCTCTGTTCCAATGCCATGAACCGCTGGTCCATCCTCTCTTCCGATGCCGTGAACCGCTGGTCCATCCTCTCTTCCGATGCCGTGAACCGCTGGTCCGTCCTCTGTTCCGATACCGTGAACCGCTGGTCCGTCCTCTGTTCCGATACCGTGAACCGCTGCTCGAATGAGTCGAGACGGCGGTTCAGGGTTTGAAATACAGCCACTATCAAGGCGCCTAGGCTAACCATCAACACGCCCAGCGATCCTCCAACTGCTGTGATGGCAATCACTTCGGGCGTCATGCCATCTACTCTATCTCCCTGCCAACGCTAGCGCAAGTTCACGGGACATTGCCGACGCGAACCTACTGCAAACTCTACGTTCACCGCGGACTTGAGCTAGTCCACTAAATGAGAGACTGCCATCCCCGCCGATTGAACAGCCAGGGCAAAAGGCCAGAATTTCCCTGGTGGCATTGAAGTCCAAGACAGATGAGTAGCCCAGTAGTCTCCTGGTAGTCCCGGCTGGTTTGCTGCAGGAATACACGGAATCGGCACCAGGATGGCATTTCCGGCATGGTCCTAGCCATTTGGTAAATGCGGGGGGCCGGTGCACACAGACAGGCGCTGTTTCTGCAAGCACATCTTGGCCTTAGACCGCTACAACGTTGCGGCCCAGGGAGTTTCCTTGCCGCAGGGCTTCGAAAGCCTCCTCCACGTCCTCTAACGAGAACACCCGGTCCACCACCGGGGTGATTTTGCCTTGTGCCACCAGGTCCATAGTGTCTTCCAATTCTTGCTTGGAGTTGGCCCGGGAACCCAGGATTTCTAGCTCGTTGCGTACCACCTCGTGGGGCATTAGCGAGAGCGGCAGCTCAGGTGTGTAGCCCACGAACACCAGGCGGCCGGCGCGGGCCAGACTGCGCACACTGGAAACCAGCGTTGCCTGATTGGAAACGAACTCCAGCACCACGTTGGCCCCTTCGCCTCCGGTCAACTCCAATACCTGGTCATGAAAGGACTCGCCTCCAGTATTTATCAAGGCATCGGCCCCCAGTTCCCGGGCCTGGTCCAAACGTTCCTGGTTTATGTCAACCGCTATGGCCCGCGCTCCGGCCAGCTTTACCATTTGCAGGGCGTGCAAGCCTACCCCTCCTACGCCGACCAAAACCACCGTTTGGCCGGGACGGACAGCGGCCCGCTTGACCACCGCGTGATAAGACGTAGCGACCGCATCTCCAAGAATGCAGGCCTGTGTTAAGGGAACATTGTCGGGGACCTTGCACAGGTTGACGCCGGGGGTTTTCAGGTACTCGGCAAACCCGCCATCGCGGCTGAATCCGTGCTGCCGGACGGCGGGGCAAAGGGTGTCACGGCCTTCGCGGCAATAGCGACAAACTCCGCAGGTGACGTAGAAGTTCACGGCCACCCGGTCTCCCGGCGCAACCCCTCGCACACCGGCGCCAACCTCGGACACTTCCCCGGCGATTTCATGACCCATGACCAGAGGTATGACGTTCAACCCCATACGGCCCGCCCGGATTTTGAGGTCGGTTCCGCACACACCCACGTTGCGGACCCGCACCAAAACTTCATGGGAGTCAATGATTGGAACGGGGATGTCCTTGTGGACCAACGGTCCGCCGAATTCCTCCAGAACTAACGCGCGCATGTTTTCCTCCCAGCAGGTTTGCGCTGTTTGGGTTTACCCCAATGGCTCGCCGACAAAGGCCACAAAATTATCGGATTCTTGGAGCATTCGCGACTCAGTGTATCCCGTCGTTTAGGCGCCTGGCCAATGCCAAAACGTTTGTGTCCTAGCATTAACGAGCGACGCAGGCGATTCCTTCGGCCTTAATATCCGCTAAGCGTGCAGCAGCAATTCCTTTAATTCGGACCAAATCGTCCAAAGAGGTGAAGGGCCGCAACGTCAGCATTTGCTCCGCCCGAGCGGGACCTATGTGTATGATCCGGTCCAACTCTTCAACCGGAGCCGAATTTACGTCTACCTGACCCACGGAGCATCCGCCTGAATCTACGGTCGGTTCGGGTGTCGCCGTGGGCGCCAGAGTCGGCGTAGGTTGCGGAGTATTGGTAGGGGTTGGCGTGGTCGTGGGCCGCGGCGTACTGGTGGGTGTCGGTGTTGGCGTGGCCGTGGGCCGCGGTGTGCTGGTCGGCATCAAGGTCGGTACGGGTGTCGGCGTTGGCGTGACCGTGGGCCGCGGTGTGCTGGTCGGTACCGGTGTCGGCGTTGGCGTGGCCGTGGGCCGCGGCGTACTGGTGGGTATCAGGGTCGGTGTTGGCGTGGCCGTGGGCCGCGGTGTGCTGGTCGGCATCAAGGTCGGCATCAAGGTCGGCATCAAGGTCGGCATCGTGGTCGGCGTTGGCGTGACCGTGGGCTGCGGTGTGCTGGTCGGTACCGGTGTCGGCGTTGGCGTAGCAGTGGGCTGGGGGGTGCTGGTCGGAACCGGTGTCAGCGTTGGAGTATAAGTTGCGGTAGGCTGCGGTGGGCTGGTCGGTACCGGCGATGGAGTAGGCGTGACGGTGGGTAACCGTGTACTGGTTGGCGCGGGTGAGGGAGTTTGCGCCGGCGTTGTCTTAGCGGTGGGTAGCGGCGTGCTGGTCTGGGCCGGCAGCGGAGTCGGCGTCGAGATGAATAGGCGCTCCGAATCAACCGCTGGCTCGGCGGTTGCCGGGAGTGTTGGAATTTCAGTCGGTTGTGTGCCAACCGCAGCCGCTTCCGGCGTCCCGAAAACTATTGTGGGGGCCGCTGCGGGCGCGACCACGGGTTCCAGATCGTCAGATGGGGTTTGGTAAACGCCATTCGTTGGCTCTGGCGTAGCACGGCCTATGAGCGACAAAACCCCGCCGCCATCCGCTGGAGCCACAGAGTTGCCGAACGGGTCAATATCCAGTGGCAGCGACTCCTCGGGCCCGTCGGTCCGACCCGTAGTCGCCGCAGAGTTGCAGCCGTTGAGCACAACCGCCGCCGACGCCGAACAGCACAATGCCAAAATGACCGACCCCGTCGCTGGGGAGAAGCAGCCACGGAGCCTGGATACCGGCGCCATCAAGAGTCGAATCATTAACGTTGGCGACTCTACAGACAACCTTTGGCGTTGGCAAGTAGCATCCGCGATTCCGGCGCGCTCTACCCGTTAGCGAGGTGCGGTCTTTGGAGTCTCGTCGGCGACGGTCGCAGTGTTGAAATCTCGGCCAGGCACATGAACGAATCGACAAAGGCTCCAGTTCCCTCAGTTCGCGAAAGAAGTGCAGTTTGTGAGGATATTGGCAGCTTTATTGGGCCTGGGGTCTGGTGCACTATAAATTAGCGCTTGGAGTAGCGGGTTTTTGGCGACGGGCTTGAGTTGCGTCAGCGCCGCGCAACACCTAGAATAGGGACACCAACAACATCAGCCTGCGGGCGCTGGCATCGGCTCCGAGGCAACGACGTAAATCTGGCCCATCCGGCAATTTTAGGAGGATGACCGTGGATAAAGGATCGACCGTAATCGACGCGGGACTTGTAAATATAGCGCTGTGTTACCGGCCCGACATCATGAACGACCAGGGAATCTGCGTACAGGTGTATTCAGACATCGAAGGAAAGGACACCGAGGTTCTTCGATTCGATTGTTTCGACCAGGCCCCTCATTATCACTACGGACCGGACAACCGCAACGTCCGGTTGTTCATGGACAAGACCACAGTGGGCAACCCCTTTGGCTGGACAATGAACAACCTGCGTCACCACCTACCGGCGATGGTCCGCCGTGCCGGTTACGAAGAACTGGCGACAAACCTGGAGAATACCCCCCTTTCTCAGGAGATCTTGGACGAGGCCGAGGCCAAGGGTAGGGAGATCGCCAACACCCAGCGCCGCACCGTGCAACATATGATGCCCGAGATGTTGGAAGGCGATAAGATCGAGGTCGGCAACCTCAAGTTTGGACTGGAGTACCGCCATCTGCCGCAGATCAACGACGAAGGAATGGCGATTCACGTTTTGGCCGAGGTCGCCTACCAGGAAGTTGAGCTGTTGGCTTTCGACTGCTTCGACAGCGGCCCCCACTACCATTACGGCCCGCGCAACCAGGACGTGCGGATCTATTGGGACGTCACCACCTCCGGCAACACCCTCCGCTGGACCTTGGACCAATTCAAAGAGGGCAAGCTGAAGGCCATGATCGAGCGGGCCGGCTACCCGTCCATCGCCAGCGCGATTGACGAGAAGTTGCTCCAGGAAAAACTGCCTGCTATCGAGGCCCGGGCCTTAGAGCTGGTAGCCCTCAACAAAGAAAGCAAACCGGCGGCCAGCGATGAGCGGAAGACCAAGGCCCAACTGATCAAAGAGTTGGACGAACTCCGGGAGAAGGTCGCCGCCCTATAGGCAACACGCGACTCAATCCCCCGCCGGAGGCACCTTTCCGGCGCTAGACCCGCAAAAACGGCCCCAGGAAGCGTCCTGGGGCCGTTTTTTCTTGCAACAATCTGCGTCTGCAACTACATATGGTGTAGCCGCCGCTGACGCTCAACGTCTGGCCGGTGATGAAACTTGCGGCGTCTGATGCCAGGAAAACCACGGCGTTGGCGACCTCTTCCGCCGTTCCCAATCGCCGCAGCACGTAGCTCCGGGTCACCCGCTCCAACACGTCGTCGGTGAAAATACCCCGCATCTGGTTCCACATACTTTCGTCGCTGATGGATTCGTCGTCCGGAGGAACTATCAACCCCGGACAGACCACGTTGGCCCTGAGACCGTAACGCCCCGTTTCCCTACCAATGGACTTGCTCAGCGCGATGATTCCCGCCTTGCAGGCTGAGTAAACCGCCTCCCGGTACTCGCCCATCCTTCCGGCGTCGGAGGCCATCGAGACGATTGCTCCGCTTTGACGCTCGGTCATGTGGGGCAATACCGCGTGAATGCAGTTGATTGCGCCCCACAGGTTGACCTGCACCTCTTTCTCCCACTCTTCCCGCGGCTTCTCCAAGAACAGGCGGTCGACGGTCCAACCCACGTTGTTAACCAACACATCGACTGCCCCGAATTCGCCAATAGCCTGATTGAACATGTCGCTCACTTGATCGCTCTGGGTGACGTCGGTGGCGACAACCTGTACTCGGCTGCCGGTTTTCATAGCTGCAACTTCGGCCGCCACCTGCATTCCCTGGGTGTGAACCAGCTCGGCAATCGTAATGTTGCTGCCTTCCCTGGCAAAAGCGTGGACGATGGAGCGTCCGATGTTGGAACCGCCTCCGGTTACGACGACGCTTTTGCCTGTAAGTCCCAAGTCCATTGTCTTTCCTCACTGTTGTAAAAAATTTTTGCCGCGCCTTGGCAACTTCTTCAAAGGCCGGGTTGGGCGTGACAGCACTCCACGCCATGTCGACTAAATTTAGGGAGCGGGGAAGAGGCGGCTAGGGCTTAACCCAAATGACGCAACGCGGCAAGCAGGACTATCCCGGCGGGGGGACCGGAGGGATTCCCCCCAGCCGAAGACGGACTAATCCCCTGATGTCTTCAGAAGCGGTTTTGACCAGGTTCACCGTGGACGTTGGGTCGTCTTCCCACTTGACCGGGACTGACTTTATTCGATAGCCACGCTTCGCGGCGAGAATCAGCAGTTCGGTGTCAAAGAACCAGTTGTTATCCTGGACATGGGGAACAATTGCCTGGGCCGCCTGCCGGGTCATGGCTTTGAAGCCGCACTGAGCATCGGAAAACGGGGTCAGGAACATTGTCCTGATCATAAGGTTGTATGACCTGGATATGAGCTCCCGTTTCAGGGAACGAGTGACGTTCGACCCCCGGCTGAGGCGGCTGCCGATGGCAACTTGATACCCGTGGTCCAGGCTGTAAATTAGCTCCGGCAGGTGGGAAAGATCGGTGGATAGGTCGGCGTCCATGTAGCTCACGATGTCGGCGGAGCTATCCAGCCATGCGGTCCGGAGGGCTAGCCCTCTGCCCTTTTGGGGGAGAAACATGTAAGTGACGCCGGGATGCTTTTCGCGCAGCGTCTCCGACACCGAACGCGTGTTGTCGGTGGAAGCGTTGTCGGCAATGATCACCTGCCAGGGGTTCTCCAGATTCTCCTTGAGGTATTCGGTAAGGGTCAGGATGCTTCGGGGCAACGCTTCTTCTTCGTTGTAGACCGGAATGACAATATCGACTGTGGAACTCATCCCTTCTTGTTTTCCAAACTATCCCATACTCCCGGGTTCACATTGCGAGATTCTGCAAGGGACCGCCTTGCGCTTGCCGGAGACATTTTCGGGCTAATGGCGGAAATGCCTCACACCGGTGAACACCATGGCCAGGTCTGCGTTGTTGGCGGCCTCAATCACTTCCGCGTCGCGGATGGAGCCTCCGGGTTGAACTATGGCGCTGACGCCGGCTTCCGCGGCCAGTTCGATGTTGTCCGGGAATGGGAAAAACGCGTCGGAGGCAAGTACGCTGTCTTTGGCCTTGTCTCCCGCCTTGAGTTGGGACAGGTGAACGCTCACCACCCGGTTGGGTTGGCCGGCGCCCATACCCACCAGCGTCCGGTCTTTCACCATGACAATGGCATTGGACTTGATGTGCTTGGACGCCTTCCAGGCAAAAGCCAGGTCGGCCAATTGGGCGGCGGTTGGCGCTCGGTTGGTCACCGTATTCCAGGTGGAGGGGTCTTCATCGATGACGTCCGGGGTTTGGACAAGTATTCCACCGGTGATTGGCCGGAGATCGTACGCCGTTGCCGACACGTTGGGAGACACCTGCAATATCCGCAGGTTGCGTTTCTTTTTGAGCGTTTCCAGCGCTTCAGGGTCATATCCGGGAGCCACCACCACTTCGTAGAACACCGGCCCCATGGCTTGGGCGGCATCCGGCGTGACCGTGGTGTTGAATGCCACGATCCCACCAAAGGCGGACACCGTATCCCCTTCGTAGGCGTGCAGGTAGGCTTGGACCTGCTCATCTCGAGACGCGAGGCCGCAGGGATTGGAGTGCTTGATTATCGCCACAGTGGGGTCGGCAAAGTCGGAGACGGTTCGCCAGGCTGAGTCGGCATCCATCAGGTTGTTATACGAAAGCTCCGCCCCATGCAACTGAACGGCCCCCGCAATTCCCTGGCCCGGCGCTCCCGGAGCGGCGTACAGGGCGCCCTTCTGGTGGGGATTCTCTCCGTAACGCAGAGTCGAGACCCTGGTCAGGGACAGCGACAATTCAGCCGGCAGGGGTTCCTCGTCCGCCTGAGAGCCCAGGTAACCAGTTACGGCCGCGTCGTATACCGCCACGTGGTGGAACGCCTTGGCGGCCAAGCCCCGGCGGTCTTCCAGGGTTAACCCATCGCCCGCTAACTTTCCGGCTACCCATTCATAATCGTCAGGGTCAACAACCACCGCCACCGACGGGAAGTTCTTGGCGGCGGCGCGAAGCATGGTTGGACCACCGATGTCTATGTTCTCCAGGGCGTCATCCAGCGTGACTCCGGGTTTGCTAATAGTTGCGACGAAGGGGTAAAGGTTGACTGCGACCAGGTCTATGGGCGTGATCTTATGCTGTTCCAACTCTGCCTGGTGTCCCGGCAGGTCCCGTCGGGCCAACAAGCCAGCGTGAATCACCGGATGCAACGTCTTGACCCTGCCGTCCAGAATCTCCGGCGACCCCGTCACCTCGGACACCTGCCGCACCGCCAAACCGCCCTCGTTGGAAAGGGCCTGGTGGGTGCCGCCGGTACTGATAAGGTCGTACCCGGCTGCGGACAGATTGCGGGCGAACTCCACGATTCCGGTCTTATCGTAAACGCTGATTAGTGCTCTCAATTTCCCTTCCGCCTAACTTTTCTCGCCTTCAAGGTTAGAAGGCCGCACGGCAACAATATATTGCTGTAGTAAGCATTGCCGCCGAACGCTAAAGTCCCGAGAGCAATACCTGCGGGTCGCCTTCTCTGGGCACGACGCGGCCGACCGCCACCGCACCGGGGACCAAATCTTGCACCGCCTTCATGTCCTGCTCCCGGCAAACGGCAACCATACCCAACCCCATGTTGAAGACCTGGTACATTTCTTCCCAGGGGATGTCGCCGGTCCGCTGAATCAGGTCGAATATGGCCGGCCTCACCCAGGAAAAGGTGTTGAATTCGGCGGCCAACTCGTTGGGGATTACCCCTGGCATCTTGCCGGGAAGCCCCCCTCCGGTGATGTGGGCCAAGCCGGTCAACAATCCCAACACCGGTTCCAGCAACGGGTAGTAGCAACGATGGCGTATCAACAGCTCTTCGCCCAGCTTGTGACGCAGATCGTCATAGTGTTGCAGCAACACCGATGGGTTTTGATCGATGTTAAAGACCTGACGGACAAGGGAGAAACCGTTGGTGTGCAGGCCGCTGGAAGGAATTCCCAGAAGGCAGTCTCCCGATTTTACCTGGGAGGGGTCGATTAGCGCTTGGCGCTCGGCAACTCCCACCACGAATCCCGCAAGGTCCATGTCGTCAGGACTGTAAAGCCCCGGCATCTGGGCAGTCTCACCGCCGATAAGGGCACACCCGGTCTCACGGCACCCCCAGGCGATTCCCCGCATCAGTGCGTCTATCCGTTGTTCTTCGAGTTGACCAAATGAGACGTAATCCAGGAAAAAAAGCGGCTTGCCGCCGCGGGTTAAAACGTCGTTGACGTTGAGGGTCACCAGGTCCTGTCCGATTGACTCGAAGTGACCCAGGTAACTGGCGATTTTTATCTTGGTCCCCACGCCGTCCACGCTGGCAACGAGGACCGGCTCCCGATAGCCCGATAGCTGGTAAAGGCCGGCAAACCCTCCCTGCGCGCCCAGCACTTCGGGACCGTGGGTTGCTGACGCAAAGGCCTTGATGCGCTGCTTCACGGCCTCCATGGCGTCGAGATTGACACCGGAATTTGAATATGCGTTGCTGCTCAAACGGATTTGTCCTCACCACCCGTGACTGCTGAGAAAGGGTGAGAGATACGGCTTTGAAGCCAGGCCAAGTTTATCCAAAGGGTAATTCAAGGAGGTCAAGTTGGCAATCGTTCCGGGCTCGCCAGCCCGTCCCCAAGCGGCGGTTGGGAGGTGGGTAATTGACCGTTATCCAGCCTCGGCAGCGTCATTTTCCAAAACTAATTTGGTCAGTTCAAGCTGGACCGGCACCGGGTAGTTGCCGGTGAAGCAGGCGTCGCAAAACCCACCATTGGAACCGCCAACCACTTCCAGCAAGCCTTGGACGCCCAGGTAGCCCAGGCTGTCCGCGTTGATGATCTCGCGGATCTCCTCCAGGCTGGAGTTGGCGGCTATCAGCTCCTGGCGAGAGGCCATGTCCACACCCATGTAGCACGGGTTCTTGATTGGCGGTGCGCAAACCCGCATGTGCACTTCGCTGGCTCCGGCCCGGCGCAACAGGCTGACCACGTGCGGAGTTGTGGTGCCCCGAACGATGCTATCATCCACAACTACCAGGCGTTTGCCTCTGATCACTTCAGTCAACGGATTAAACTTTTGCTGCACTCCCAGGTCCCGGAGACGCTGTTCTGGCTCGATAAAGGTACGTCCCACGTAACGGTTCTTGACCAACCCTTCGCTGAACGGTATCCCGGACTCGCGGGCGTATCCCACAGCTGCGGCGGTGGACGAATCGGGGATTCCGATTACGAGGTCGGCATCCACCGGATGTTCTATTGCCAGGCGCGCGCCCAATTCTTGGCGCACTGAGTGGACCAGCTGCCCTCCAAGAACACTGTCGGGACGGGAAAAGTAAATCAACTCGAAGACGCACAGGGCCCTCCGTCCCGATCGGCCGGTCCAAGTGGCCGAATGAAACCCATCGCGGTCGATAACGATAGCCTCGCCGGGTTCCAATTCCCGAAGGTAGGTTGCCCCCAAGTGGTCCAAGGCGCAGCTTTCAGACGCTACAACCCAGCCATCGTTGAGCTGACCCAAACACAATGGCCTGATTCCCATTGGGTCTCGTGCGGCCATCAAGGTGTCCTTGGTCAAGGCCACCATAGAAAATGCACCTTCCGCTTGGCGCATGCAGGAAAACAATCGCTCCGTCCAGGTCCCGCCCGAAGAATGGGCCAGCAATAGCCCCAGAATCTCCGAGTCGGTGGTGCTGGTGAAGACGCAGTTCCAATCGGTTTGCAGTTGGGTCTTCAGTTGGGGGGAATTGATGATGTTGCCGTTGTTTGCCAACGCCAACGGACCCCAATGGGATTGGACCACAATAGGCTGGGCGTTGCAGAGTTGGCTGCTTCCCATCGTGGAATACCGGGTATGGCCAATGGCCATTTCGCCGGTTAATGGGTAGAAGTCGCGTTCTCGGAAAGTCTGGGTGACCAGTCCCATGTCCGCGTGAACGTTGATGGACTGGCCGTTGGCGGCGGCTATCCCCGCGCTTTCCTGTCCACGGTGCTGTAGCGCGAATAGTCCGAAAAAGGCCAGGTGGCTGGCGTCTTGCCCCGGTGTATAGACACCGACAACACCACACTCCTCTTTCGGGTGGTCGAACGGGAGACCTGCTTCGGAGCTTCTCCCCTGAACCTTCACATTGCCCATTCTAGGTGGTCGCCAGCCGCCGGTCAACCAGGCGGGGCGTTGCGGTTTGGAAAACCCAGTCTTCAGGATGCGGGCGGCTGTGGCTCGGTTGGGCCGGTGACCCGTTGCACTTGGTTGTCACTCTAACTCGGCCCTCCATCTTCATGTTGAACCTCACTTCAATTCCCGCTCCGGCGGAGCGATGGCTTTGAAACCTTAGCGCGACTACATTGCCCCGGTCCTGCCTGCGTGAGACGGTGTGTCTGTACCCAGAGCGCGGTTTTGGCGCACTGCCACTGTAGGTTAGTCTTCGCTCCGGTCCCAAAATGACAGGACTAGATTGCTTCAGAACCCCAGCCCGGGATTGCCCCCTCGGCCGCCTCCAGAATTCTAGTCTCGTTTGGGGGAAATGGTTACTTTACGGTCGTCTCCAACTCCTGTGCTCTGAGTGGTGACGCCGGGATGATCGGTCAGAGCGGTGTGTACTATGCGCCGGTCGGCGGCGGTCATGGGCTCCAGGGTTATACTGCGGCTGGATTGTACGACCCGACTGGCAACCTTGGACGCCATTTCCCGCAGGGAGGTTTCCCGCCGCTGGCGGTACCGTTCCACGTCCAACATCACCCGCACGCCGTCTCCGAACTTCCGTCGAACAATCATGTTGACCAGGAATTGAAGCGCAGCGAGGGTTTGGCCCCGGCGGCCAATCAGGAGCCCGGAATCCTCACCTTCCAAATCAATCACCGGCCCGCCCACATCGGGGTCGTCGGCGGCCCGCAACGTACGGCTGACGTTGACGCCGGCGGCCTCCAGAATACGGCTGACTGTTTCCACAGCAAAGGCAGCGGCGCTGGGTCCCTCGGTAATCTTGGTGACTTTGACTCGAGCAAACTCCGCGCCGATGCCCAAGAATCCTGCTTTGCCTCTACTTAGTATTTCGACCTCGGCCTCGTCGCGGTCGACTTCTAGCTCTTTCAGCGCCAGCTCTATGGCTTCTTCGACGGTTCGGGCGCTCATGATTCGTTCTTCCATCTTGCTGCGTCTCCTGGGACGGAGTTTCCCCCACTGGCTGGGCCGGGGCTGGCTGGGGCGTCGGCTTGGGAAACAGGGGGAACAAAGGACCCCATCCGGTTATGAAGTATTGTATGGCTACGCCGATAACGTTGGAAACGATCCAATAAAGAGAAAGCCCGCTCGGGAAGGTTAGGGAAAAGAACCCGATCATTAGCGGCATCATCCACAGCATCATGACCTGGTTGGACTGTTGCCTGGGGTCCGGCGAGGGCAGTATGGTCATTTTCTGCTGTACCCAGGTGGTGGCAAAGACCAGGACCGGGATGACTATGTTGGTTGGGTCAGTTTCGGCTAGGTCCAACCACAGGAAGCCCGGATCCAGGGGAGCAGCGGCGAAGGCGAGCGAGAAAGGCGCCACGGGATAGATTTTCTCTGCCAGCCCGACCAACTTTTCCGGCCCGGTAAAGAGGGTTTGCACCAACACCCGGAACAACCCGAACAATATAGGCATCTGAATGATCATAGGCCCCAGGCAGCCGATGGGGCTCACACCGGCCTCCCGGTAGATGCGCATAGTTTCCTGGGAAATCCGCGCCCGGTCCCGGGCGTACCTGTCCTGCACCTCTTTGACCTTGGGTTGGAGGGTGCTCATGGCCCGCATTTGGTGAAGCTGTTTCAGGGTCAACGGAAGGGTGACCAATCGAATGACGACGGTCAACAGGATGATGGCAATACCCATCTGGTTGCCGCACACTACGTACAGCAGCATCAAGGCATTGAGCGTGGGGCGGATGATGAACTCGGTCCACGGGTTGAAGCCGGCGAGGACCAAATCTCCCAAAATTGTTGACAATAACCAGAGAGGTTCCAAGTTACCTACCGCTTACCCGGCCGATTAACCAGGACATTCGGAACTAGTCGCACTGTTGCTCCTCCGTGTGGAGACACCAGATCTGCTTTCGAGACGCAAGGTCCAAACGGGTTACCGTGCTGTCTTCGGCCCCCACGAAGATAGAGTCTCCGGCAAGGGTTATGGGGGCAAGGATATCGGCGTCCCTTGGGGTCGGGGAATAAATCACCCGCTGCAGGCCAATGTCGCGGGATGTGGGGTCGAGGACGCTGATGGTCCCGTTTTTGCCGGCAACTACCAGCCCGTGGGTGGTTAACAGCGGCGTGGAAACGATCGGCGAGCCCATGTCATGCTTCCACAGCAGGTTACCGCCGCTGTCGAGGGCGTAGATATTACCGTCCATTGAGGGCGCAAAGATCGTTGACCCGTTGGTCACGGCCCCAGCCCAAAACCAATTGTCGCCTTCCACGGTCCAACGAACGCTGCCGTCCCGGATATTAAGCGAGTACAGCTTTGTGTCGAAAGAACCGGCGATGACCTGGTCCCGGAATACCAACGGGCGGCCGGCCACTACCCCACCGGTTGCGAATTCCCACTTTTTTTCGCCCGAGTCCAGGAACACCGCGTAGATATTATTGTCATGAGAACCAAAGTAGATTACGCCGTCCCGAACGGTAGGCGTGGACCAAATTTTGTCGCCGGCTTGGAACGGGAACCCTTCCCGAATCCGTCCGTTGGCGGCGTCATAGGCGTAGAGGCTTCCATCCTCGGACCCCACGAGTATGGAATTAGTGGACCGGTCAAGCACCGGGGAAGCAACCAATTCGGTCTGCAGCTTTCGTTGGCCTTCAGGCCGGCGCCATCCGATTTTGGCTTCCTTGCGGGGAACGCCGGTGGAGGGGTCGGCGGCATACAAAAAGCCGTCGGCCTCGTTGGGTGTGCCCAATACCTCTACTTCGGTGGGTGGAACGCCTAAGGATTGCAATCGGTTTGCTTCTTCTGCCAGGGGAGTTTCTCCCAAGGCGTACACATATCCGTCAATTGCGGCAAAGTAGATTCTGGAGCCTTTGATGGAATAAGCCACTCCCGATTCCCGGGTTGTTGGATTGAATCCGCGGGCCGTCACCGAATTTTGGCCGACCTCGGTGATCGGAAACTCCCCCTGGTTGGCCCCACTCCGGATCTCCAGGATGTCACCGGCCAGCACGCCGGCCTCGTCGAAGTCGGCGCTGGGGTCAGTGAAACCGCTGCTGGAAGTAGAAGTCACGCCATCATTGCCCGTAGTAATAGTCAGCCCGTGGGCGATTAGCGGCGGCCTGTATCCCCCCTCCAGACCCAGGTCTTGCTCGCGGTTAAAGCACCCGGTCAGCGCCAGCAACGCCGCGCCAACCAGCAACACTCCGAGCGTCCGGGTAATCCGCCTGGACCACATTACCGGGTATCTCCCAATGGCCGGAAGGTCCACTTGCTCGCCGGAGGTCCAAACCCATCGTCCTCGAGCACTTTCAGTTCCCCTTGTTTGGTCGTCACATAAACGGTCACCACGTCATCGGTCAAAACCGACACCGGCGACCCGTCCGCGTGAGCTTGTGCCAAGGTCCCGTTGGCCCCCCGGATCACTCTGAGGTCGCTGCCGGAGATTGAGGTAACCACCAACTGTTCGCTTCCCAAGACAATCGTCTGCCCAGTGAACAACGCGCTGCCACCGGTCACCGTCAGCGTGGTATCCGACTCGGAAAAGGGCAGCCCTTCGCTGACCACTACCCGGCTCTCCTGCAGCTGGCTGCTGACTGCAGCGGGCGACCAACCCTTGCTGGCGCCTTCCAGACGGTCTCCGGTGCACGCGGACAAACCGACCAATAACCCAATAACCAGCGCGGGCGCCCACCGCTGTAAGGCCCGGGTGCCGCCCAATGGCCAGATGTGAGTCCGACAGTAACGGGCCAAGGCGTTCTTACCCTGGCCGCAGGCGACAAAGGAAACCCATGGAGCAATAACGGTCATACCTTTCAAGGAACCGGGTCGTACCCTTTACCACCCCAGGGATTGCACCGGACGAGCCGCCACAACCCCATCCAGCCGCCTTTGACCACTCCATATTTCATCAAGGCGTCTTGGAAGTAATGGGAGCACGTAGGGGCGAACCGGCAGGCGGAAGGTAGGTAGGGTGAAACAGCTTGTTGGTAAATCCTGATGGCCCAAATCGCCGTGAGTTTCATCGGTCAGTTTCTGCTGCGGGAGTGACGGGACAAAGTTGGGCTCGTCGGGCCAAATTGGTGCGGCTGAACAAATCGTTGGTAGCCTGCTTTATCTCTTGGTAGTTGGCCCGGCGCACATTGGTGCGAGCGATTAAGACTGCGTCCCAGCCAGGTTTCACGGGAGTGGACCGAACTGCTTCCCGCAATCTACGTTTCACCAAGTTCCTAGCTACGGCGTTCCCGATCCTCTTGCTAACCACAAAGCAAAAACGGCTCCTGCTAAGGCCGTTGGAAAGATACCGGATCACGAGGAGGCGGTTGGCCGTGCTTCTCCCGTCACGATGGATTTCCGCGATGCGGGAACCCTCAGTTAGGCGGGATCTCTGTTGCATGACCGCCAACCATCAGAAGCCGATTAAACGGTCAGCTTGTGTCTGCCCTTGAAACGCCGCCTCCGCAGGACGGCGCGTCCATCTGAGGTGCTGGAGCGGGACCGGTACCCGTGGACGCGAGAACGCCGACGTTTTTTAGGTTGATAAGTGCGTTTAGGCATGTGATTCAGTCATAAGGCTTGTGAATTATAGGGGTTGGCAAAAACCTAAGTCAAGGGCGAAACATAACGGCAACCGGGCTGCGAGGACTGCGAGGGGTTTATGGGCTCAAATGTTCATCAGTCTGGCCTGTCTCCGCTATGCCTATTCCTGTACGCCTCGATGCTACGGGCAGGGTAACCCACCCTACTCGAGGTGGCCGCTCCCGTAAAGTTGGGCGTGGAGAAACATGAATAAATCCTACAAGAATACCGGGGGCCAAGGTGGCGAAATAGTAGACCCGGCGGTATTAAAATCCAAAATGCAGATTTTGTGGGATGTTTTGGCGCTCTTTCAGAACCGGGATCATATTTGGCTATGGGGTATGGCATCATATGATTCCCCGTGAACGTTTTCAGCACGTTTGCAACGTGTGGCGGAACAGAGATATGGGGTTCTCCGGACCTGCCAGGACGTGGCCGGGTTGTGGGCGCTGAGGCGGTTCTGCGGAAATAATCGGGCTTCTGGCCGTTTTCTCAAGTCTTGTCGCTTCCGCCAGCTCTGCTTACACAATAAAAGGGCCCAGTTTTCACCAGGCCCTCTAATATTACAACGACGCTTCCTCAATTTGCCCAGTTCTTGGTCGGAAATCGCTCCGCGGGAGGAAAGGCCACAAGGCTGGCAAGCGCGTGAGCAGGTAGCCATGGAGATGTGCTCAAGATCATTTTATTGCGAACCGTCGTTGTAATACTAGTTTGTGCGAATTGGTGTATCGAGCTCACTGGGGTGCCAGAAATTCACGCCATGGTAAATGTCCTAAAGCGTGATAGAAGTTTTGGGTTCACCTATAACGGTACCATCACCCGATCGGATGGTGCCGATATTTCGGTTGATGAAGTTACGGTTCTTTTGGAAACGTTGAGGTTGTTCCTGTCGTTTGCTCGAGGAGGGTACTGCAGCCTTGCGTTAGTCGAAGGGAAAGACGAACACGGGGCCCAATCTTGGGTGAGATGGGGATCACACGATGTGTCCGAACTGGGCAACGGGCATTCATGGTTAATGAGAGTAGGAGGCGACGATATTCTCACGGGGCTCTTCCCTAAGTTCTGTGACCTTCTCGGATCCAAGAACGGGTGGCGAGATACCATTGCTCGAACCATCGATTGGTATTTGCGAAGCAACGAAAGTCCACCTTATGTGGGGCTATTGTTGACGCAAGCAGCTCTTGAGCGGTTGTCTTGTCAGATCCTGGGAGGTGAGCGTCCTCGCAAGTTCATCGAGAAAGCCCTTAAAAAGCTTCCAGGATTGGGTGATTCTATTCCGGTTCCATCTAGCTGCCAAGAACTACTGGGATTAGGTAAATGGCAATCGGCCCCACATGCGTTAGTTGATCTGCGGAACGATTTGGTTCACCCTGAGGAAACACTTACTGGTGTTTCCGACCTTGTTTACCACGAAGCGTGGAACTTGGGGCAGTGGTATATCGAAATGATGCTGCTCAATTTGCTTGGTTATCAAGGGTCATATAGGAACCGTCTGGGAAGTTGGCGCCAAGGAGCTTCCCCGATTCCGGAGGTTCCTTGGCTCACCCATAGTTAGGAATCATGACCACCCTCTCCGAACTCACCGTCGAAGCAGCAGCTCTGGAATGGCTCGCCACCCTGGGTTGGCAGATTGCCCATGGACCTGACATCGCTCCAGCGACCCCTGGGGCCGAGCGGGCCGACTACGGGCAGGTGGTCTTAGAGCGGCGGCTGCGGGAAGCCCTGGCCCGGTTGAACCAGACCCTGCCCAACTCGGCCCAGGATGACGCCTTTCGCCGGTTTATTCGCCCGGAGGAGGCAACCCTGGAAGCCCGCAACAGGTCCTTTCACCTTGCCATAGTCAACGGTCTGACCGCCGATGTCCGCGGCCCGGACGGCACCGTAACTGGAGTTCCGGCCATGGTCGTTGACTTCGAAAACCCAATGAACAACGACTGGCTAGCGGTCAACCAGTTCACCGTCAAGGAAAACGAGACCCGTCGAGCAGACATTGTCCTCTTCCTGAACGGCCTGCCACTCGGCATCATCGAACTAAAGAACCCGACCGACCATAACACCGACATCTGGGAAGCCTGGCAGCAACTTCAGACATATAAGGCCGACCTCCCCACTTTGTTCTCCATGAACGAGTTCCTGATCATCTCCGACGGACTCCAGGCCCGGATCGGCCCCCTCACTGCCGGAAAGGAATGGTTTAAACCGTGGCGAACCATGGACGACGATGAACCCGGCGCTCCAAAGCACACCGAGCTCCAAGTGATGTTGGAGGGTGTCTGCGACCCCTCCAACTTCCTCCGTCTCGTGAGGGACTTCACCGTCTTCGATGACGACGGAAGCGGGAAGCTAATAAAGAAGATGGCAGGATACCACCAGTTCCACGCCGTCCAAGCCGCCGTCGAGGAGACCTTCAGGGCAGCCCAGCTTCAGAGGGAGGCTTCCCAGGACACCAAGGAGTCCAGGATAAGACACGGAGGCGAGCCTGGAGATCGACGTATTGGTGTGGTCTGGCATAACCAGGGCTCAGGGAAGAGCCTCACCATGGCATTCTTCGCCGGCACTTTGGTCCGACACCCCAACATGGAAAACCCGACCATCGTAGTTCTCACCGACCGGAACGACCTGGACGACCAATTCTTCGGGACCTTCTCTAGGTGTCACGACATCCTTCGAGGAATGCCCACCCAGGCACAGACCAGGTCCGACCTCAGGCAGAAACTCTCAGTGAACGCCGGAGGAGTGGTCTTCACCACCATCCAGAAATTCTTCCCTGAAGTCAGGGGCGACACTCATCCCCAACTTTCGAACCGACGGAACATCGTGGTCATAGCGGACGAGGCCCACCGGAGCCAATACGACTTCATAGATGGGTTCGCCCGCCACATGAGAGACGCACTCCCCAATGCATCCTTCATCGGGTTCACCGGAACCCCCATCGAACTAGAGGACGCCAACACCAGGAGCGTATTCGGGGACTATATCAGCATCTACGACATCCAGCGCTCTCAGGATGATGGCGCCACAGTCCGGATCTTCTATGAGAGTCGACTCGCCCAACTCATCCTGGATGAAGAAGAGAAACCCAGCATCGACGCGGACTTCGAAGAGGTGACCGAGGGAGAGGAACTGGAAATGAAGGAGGGACTCAAAACCAAGTGGACCCAACAGGAAACCATTGTCGGCTCGGAGAAACGGATCCAACAGATTGCTCCGGACCTGGTCGACCACTTCGAGCAGCGCTTAGAGGAACTGGACGGGAAGGCGATGGTGGTCTGCATGAGCCGCCGGATCTGCGTGGAACTCTACAAAGAACTGATTAGGCTTCGCCCAGAGTGGGAGGACCAAGACGACGCCAAGGGAAACATCAAGGTGGTTATGACTGGCTCGGCGTCAGACCCTTTGGACTGGCAGCCGCACGTCCGAAACAAGACCCGACGGGAGAACCTGAGCAAAAGGTTCAGGGATCCGGATGACCCCTTCAGAATAGCCCTGGTGCGGGACATGTGGCTCACGGGGTTCGATGCACCCAGTCTCCATACCATGTACGTGGACAAGCCCATGCGCGACCACGGACTGTTCCAGGCCATCACCAGAGTAAACCGCGTGTTCAAGGACAAACCCGGCGGACTCGTGGTGGACTACCTAGGACTGGCAAACGACCTCAGGAAGGCAGTAGACAACTATTCCAGGAGCGGAGGCAAAGGCCAAGCCACCTTTGAAAAAGCCGACGCTATTGCGATCATGCTGGAGAAACACGAGGTCTGCTGTGACTTGTTCCACGGGTTCAATTGGTCGGCGTGGACCAACGGGACCCCCGCGGATAAGTTGACCATCATCCCGCCAGCCCAGGAACACATCCTGGCCCAGAAGGATGGAAAGGAACGGTATCTACAAGCCGTAATGGAACTATCCCGGGCGTTCGCACTCGCCATCCCGGCGGACGAGGCAATCGAGATCCGGGACGACGTGAACTTCTTCCGGTTCGTTCGTGGCGCCATCCTGAAACCGTCGCCCAGGGAACTGAGAAAAGCGGAGGACTTGGACTCCGCCATTCAGCAGATAGTCTCCCGGGCCGTAGCATCAGAAGGAGTGGTGGACATATTCGCCGAAGCCGGACTCCGGAACCCCGACATCTCGGTGCTATCGGACGAGTTCCTAGACGAAGTCAAGGGTATGAAACACCGTAACCTCGCTGTCGAACTACTCCAAAAGTTAATCAAGGGAGAACTTTCCCTCCGGCAGCGCCAGAACATAGTAAAGGTACGATCCTTCGCTAACCTCCTGGAAAACGCAATACACCGTTACCAGAACAGAAACATAGAAGCCGCTCAGGTCATAGAAGAACTGATCCAGCTTGCTATGGAGATCAGGGAGGAAGTCGCCCGAGGTCAAAAGTTGGGCCTAACTGACGACGAACTGGCATTCTACGATGCCCTGGAAACCAACGACAGCGCCGTGAAAGTTCTGGGAGACGAGACGCTCAGGACCATCGCACAGGAACTGGTGGAGACGGTCAGAAACAACATCTCGATAGACTGGGCCATGAGGGAGAGCGTCCGAGCCCAGATGAGACTCGTAGTCCGCCGGGTTCTCCGGAAGCACGGGTATCCGCCGGACAAGCAGGAAAAGGCGACCCACACAGTGCTCGAGCAGGCAGAACTACTTTCGGAAGAATGGACAAAGGCTTAAAGACAGAGAGTCGTCAGCACCGACTAGCCGAACGAAGCCCGCGACTTCCACCCCTAGCTAGCCCAAGGCGTAGACTGGCGCCCTGACCCACCGACAACCGCCCGGGAAACGCCCTCGCCTGTCCACAGGAGCGATTTCCAGCCACTTTCAACCTCAAGCCAACGTGGAAGACCTCACCACCCCAAACCACAGCCTATGCCAGCCCCACAAGAACCCCAATACAATCCCCAGACTTTTTCATTCCCAAGGTCTCCGGTCCGGAGACTGAGAAGCTATGGGATAGAACCAACCAGGAGAACTCGTCCAATGGACAACACATATTGCCCGTACTGCCTGCACCGCATGGACAAAGGCGAACTCACAGACGAGGGACTCCGAGAGGAATTAGCCCGCCGGCTCTATCCGGACGCCGAGGAACTCCAAAAATTCCCCGGGTTCTGCTCAGAGTGCAGAAGGCCTTTCCCGGAACCCGAGTCCGTGAAGCCATACGTCGACCCCTGCTGCGAGGGTTGCGGCCGACCCCTGGAGGAACCAAAAGTGTTGCGACCAGGTAAAAAGGCAGACAAGTAGCACGAGACCTACAAAAACTCATCGCGATCCCTGGGCCAACTCCGCGAACAAAACCGGCCCGCCGCCCTGTCCCTGACGACGGCGGCGGGCGGTCCAGGACACTCCACACCCAAGGTCCCCACCTAGACACCAACCAGAAGTTCCAAGAAGGCTCCCATCAGGGGCAGGTTTCATGCCTGCCCCATTCTTTCATTGTGAAAGAGCCCAGGCCAGATTCCCGAGCATTCCAAAATCTCCCGCCAAATATGAACCGGCCGATCTGACCCGCCAACCATCGCGCAGACTCCGCTCAGAAAACCACCGTATGCAGACACCGACGTCAACGCCAAACCAATGGGAGACAAGCGTTGCGACAAACCAAAGCGATCGACCCCGAATGCAACACCAGCTACCAAGAGGGCATCATGGAAAACCAGCCGGAAAACTCGGCACCCCAATCCTGCCAAGCCGGAAAATCCGAAGAAGACCAAGAATACATCGGAATAGAGATGCCATTCGAACCTGCCTTTTTCGTTGGTTTATTCATCATCTTCTTCACTGCCGACCTGACCTACCTAACCGTTCAAGAAATCAGGGGCCCCACAAACACCCTGCCAGATATGATCCACTCCTTCGTCTTGAACATAGGCAACGCCACATTGACGGCCGTGGGACTATCCCTGGTAACAATCCTGGCGTGGAAGGTACCCAAGTTCATTGGAAACCACATCCGCAAAGTGTTCCTCAAACTCTTTGCCAAAGAACCCAGCAATTAAGAACAGAGACCTCGAAGGAAATCCCTGGGCCTGCGCCCAACGGCCCTAGCCGCCGCCTTGTTCCTGACGACGACGATGGTCCCAGGTAATCCTAACCTGAGGTCCCCACCCAAGCCCCGGATACCCAGCGCCCAGGCAAGTTCCACCAGAAGCCGGCTTTTTACAGCCGGCCCTTTTTTCGTGGTGAGAATTGTCAACTCCAGAGACTCATCGGCAGTCCCCGGAACGCAGCAGGCGCCCGAATAATCCCAGCCAAGGCAAGAGGGAATAACATGATCATGCCCATCGGAATAATAGAGCAGCCCACAGAAAAAGGAGCGACCTTCGTACTAACGCGACCAGGAGACCGCAGCATCCTCAAAACCAACTCACCGGTGGTGGTGTGGAATGCCCAGATAGACAAGCAAGACGTCATCAGCGGAGTTATGGTCCGAGGCCAGATCACGGAAATAGGACCCACGAGCGCCATTTTCACAACATCCGAGTCCTGGGCGGACCCCAACTGGCCCAAAGACACTGACATACTGGTCCCGGGGAACTTCGTTCACCTTGCCCTGCCCGACTCCTTCGAGATAGACCGAAGCCAGATAGCCACCCGGGAAGAGGAGAAATTCCTGCAGAAGCTGGAACGATCCCGTCTACTCAAGGAAGTCCAAGACAAGAAAAACTCCAGATTACGATAGGAACACCGTCGCCCAAACCCAACAAGTCAGACCAGGAACAGCACCACACATTGTGGAAATAATTCAGCTCGGGATCCAGCGACCACCTCGGGATTTATTCCCATAATTCACGCCTAAGGGTAAAATTCAACCTCAATCCCAAACATTTGCTCGTTAGGCGGTAACACACAATGGACCCCGATATCACAGAAAACATCGCACGCAGAAAGCTACGCAACCCGAGGCTGGAGATCGGAGGAGCTGTCTTTCCCGAAGAATCCATGAGGGACGCAGAGATCCGATTCGAGGGAGACGATCATGTTCGGCAAAGATCCGCATACGTCGTGCTAACCCCACCGGCCGAACTAAGGTGGGATTTCAAAGAGGAGGCCAAGCTCTACGAAGACGGAGACATAATCCTCACAGGACTCTGTGCAAAAGCCAAGCCAGGAAAAGATGGGACATTACATCTCACCCTTTACGGCCCCTTCTGGAAACTGAACAGAACATCCCTAGAAAGCCTAGAAGTATTCGGAATGTCCAACAAAGAATATATGCATTGGCTCGTAAAACTGAAAGACCCTAGTACTCAGTCATGTTTGGAATCAAAGGGATAGAGGCGGTGCAGTTTGGTTCGGGCGTCATGGGTATTGAAGCGCCAGTTGATGGTAGCTTGGGCGGTATTGCGCTCCGTAACCAGGGCCTGGACCTCCCGCCCGAGAGCTTCTTCGTCGGGGAGTCGCTGTCTGAGGCAGGAGCGGGAAAGTACGCTGAACTCGATTTCCGCCATATTCAACCAACTCCCGTGCTTGGGGGTGTAGTGGAACTCCAGCCGTTTGGCAATCCGCCGGGCCTCTGCCGCCGGGAACGCCTCGTACAGCGACGCCATGCGGTGAGTGTTCAAGTTGTCCAGGACGACCCGGACCACCTCGACCTCCGGATAGGCCTCGTCCACCAGCCATCGCATCTGTTGGGCAAAGTCCTCCATCGTGCGCCGTTGGGTCACCGCCACGTGCCGCCACCCGGCCTGCGGCTCACAGGTCAGGAACAGGTTGCGGACGCCCTCGCGCCGATACTCGTAGTCCTGCCGCAGCGGAATTCCGGGCCGGGGCGGCAGAGCCGGCCGCGTCTGGGCCAACAACTGGGTGGAGGTCTCGTCAAAGCAGACCACCGGCCTTCGCGGGTCATAGGGTTCCTCGTATAGGTCCAGCACTTCCTCCATGTGCGCCACGAAGTCGGCGCTCACCTTGGGGATGCACCACTCTTTCTTCTGCCACGGCTTGAGAGCGTTTTTTTGAGCCGCTGGCGCACCCCTTCGTGGGACATGGAGGACGCCAACCCCAACTCGACCACCTTGCCAGCCAACAGGCGCAGGGTCCAGTGGTCATGCCCCTCCGGGGCTGGGCTGCAGGCCAGCGCGACCAGGTGAGCCTCACCCCGGTCGTCCAACTTTCGGTACCGATGGGCTTGGGTGCGCTCCCATAGGGCCCCTTCCAACCCATCCTCGACAAACCGCCGCTTGATCCGGTACACCGTGCCCGCCACCACATCGAGGGCTTCGGCCACCCGGGGAGCCGGCCAACCGTCGCCGGTCTTGAGCAGAATCCGCGCCCGGATGGTCATCCGAGCTGGGCTCTTCCCGCCGCGTACCAGGCGTTGGAGATTTTCCCGTTCTTCCGAAGTCAGCCGGACTGGGTATTTTTCCCTGACCATCACCGCCACCCCCATCAACACTGTCTGCCCACCAGCATAGCGCGATCGGTCACACCCTCACATCACCATCTAAAACAAGTTTGACTCAGTACTAGCATGAACACACAAATGTCCGGATTGGAACTCAACACAACTACAAGACCGTTTACGTACGCAATCCCGCTGCAAGGGTTAAGAAACCTCCAGAAGACCATATTTTTGACCAGTGACACCTTCATTTGTCACGGGAGTAACGACAACACTTTCAAACAGATCCTAGAAGGAAGCGAGTCAATTAAGGAAGTACAAGCCTGGGAAGAAGACAACACGAGGCTACTCGGAATCGTGTTCGCGGAGGACTTTCTTGAGGCCGAACGACTCGCATTGGAAAGAGCGCACTTGATGGTCGGCATCCTCAACCTTGGACTTGAAACCGGCATGAGCCATTTTGAGACCCGTTACGATTGCGAACCTCTCACATTCGACGCAGAGAACACCCTAACGCCAGCATCCCTACACCCGTGGATAATCATAAGAGAGGTGACTGAGCTAAAAGGCTGGATTAGAAACATTTCACCTGATGTAATGGAGCCAGAAAACACGACTGATGACTCTCTTGAGCGAATCCAGTTCTTTCTGTCCAATTTTATTAAAACCAGCAAGTCAGGAGATATGCACGACCAACTCGGGAGAAGGCAAGCCTCCGACAGGGAAGAGAAGTTGATTACAGGAACAAAAAGAGCGTTTCGCTGGCTCGACATCGCTTCGGGGGAGGAAGACCTAATGGACCAATTTGCAGCGACTTGGATTGCCCTCGAATCCGTGTTGAATTCCGTCAAGTATCCAGGCATTTTCCAAGGCGAACGAGCAGCGATCAAAGCCGCAGTTCAAGAAAACCTGAGGAAAATAACTCTTCCCGAAGAAACGAACACCATGTTGACCGTCGACGCCGAAATGCTCATAAACGGAGCATTGAGAGATCAATGGTCATCTCGTAGAAAACTCGACATGTTCGCCAAAGCGTTCGGAATCAAAATCAGCCCAGACGACAAGACCCTGGTGAGTAAGCTAGGTAGAGCCCGAGCCACTGTCTTCCACGAAGGACAAGACAACCCCGATATATCAACCAAGCAATTGATACAACTCAGGTCTCTGGTTGAACGGTTGATTGCAGCCACATCAATCGGGGGATATGAAGACCTGGAAGGTGGACCTTACAAATTCCAATTCGGCGAAATCGGGCCAGAAGGAGGAGCCGCTCCTTTGTCCATTGATGGGAAAGATGTCCTGTATGACTTTCGAATGTTCAGAGACAGCACAGAGACCCTAGTAGCAGAGTGGATAGCCGAGGGGAAAATCTACAATGACAGGGACATAATTATTGAACACCAGACCGAAGACCACACCCGCGATGACAGAACAGATGAGGCAAACAGACCGCACCAATGCCTATAGTTAGACTCGTCCAGTCCCCGACCGGCAACTGCCGATACTGCGGCCAGAACGCCGGCTTTCTGTGGAAACAGCACCGCCCATGCCGTAACCTCCACTCCACAGCCATCCAAGAGATGACCCAACTCCCCACCCAAGCCGCCTCCGCCCACAGCTTCAAGGAGGCTTCTTTCCGGTAGACCCTTGGAGCCAGCCCCAGAGTTCCCGCGACCTCGTTTAGGTTCCCCATCTCCTGGATCACCTTGAGACGTTCGTCCGCTGCTGATTACTGCGGTGGGACAACAGCCGGGGGCCCAACCAATAAAACCCCGCCCGCCGCCTTGTTTCAGACGACGGCGGCGGACCCAAACTTCAGACAGCAAGCTCTGTCGGCTACATTCTTCCAAAGTGGGAATAATTCAGTTCGAGGTCCCGCCAGCAACTCCGGATTTATTCCCATTTTTTACGCCTAGGGGTAAAATCGGCCCTCAATCCCAAATTTATACTATGATGCCGCGTATGTTGCGGAGCGTCAATAACGCAACCAGGATCCACAGGGTCTTTTGGTTCTCCCTCTTGGAGGGGGTGGGCGTGAAGGTGAAATCCTCTCACCCGCAACTGACTTGGCCCCCGAGGATAGGAGGTTCGTGCCTCCGCCGTTTGTTACCACCTATTTAACCCCGCTTTCATCCAAATCGGCTGCCCAAGAATACCGAAGTCTTTTGTGTTGATTGAAAGACAGAGAACGCGGCCGGGGCGTATATGATATCGCAGATGCCGACGCCGTACCCTCCTAATTTTGGACAGAGGGGCTTGGTAGACTAATAGTGCCCCAGCCACATCTCGAAGACAGTTCCACCTACCGTGCACTCAGACCCACCGTGATGGACTCGAACCCGCTCTCGGCACCAACCAAATACGGACCATTGTTGATAGCCGCCATACTTGACTTCAACGCCGTGTTGTAAATAACGGCTTGGCCAAGCTGGGCCCGCGGGCCCGGTAATGGGGCAGGTGGCAAATTACGGGGTGGCCGCGGTGGATCCGACAGGATTGATACTCAATCGGTGGCCATTATCCACCGGTGGAGGGTTGAATGTATTTGGTTCCCGGGACCGCAAGCCATAGTTGCCCGGGTGGCGATGACGTTGTCGGAAAGGTGTCCCTTTAGCGATCAAACCCGGTTGTACGTGACCTCCGGAACCGGCGGGAGCAGCGTTCATTGATAAAGGTGAGCGCTGCTCGGGCTCTCCGCCTTCCTGGCGGTGCTCGCGGGATTCGATGGCAGCGATGGTCAAGACAATGATCATGGCGATGGCGGCGACAATGGGCATCGACAACGAAATAAGGAATAAGGCGGTGTCCCGGGACTGCTCCAGGCTCTTGATCCTCCATTCCCTGTCCCTGGACTGCCAGTCGTTTTCTCTTCGCAGGGAATCCATGCGGTTGTCGACGTCCCTCTTCAAGGCATCGACTCTACCGGTGGTCTCTCTCTGCTGCCGCTCCACCTGGTCCTGGCGCTGGGTCAGGCGGGCCATCTCTGGCCGCCAATTATCCTGTTGGGTCATGTCTATTCCTCCTGAAAGGTCTGGTGTGTGGGTTTTTTGAGTAGTTCCTCCCGGAGCCGCGTCTGCCAACGGGGTGGCCGGAGGGAGGGGGTGTTCGGACTCCCGGTTCAGAGGGATGGCCGGGCGGGAACCACGTAACTGTGAGATCCCCACCAGCCCTTTCACGGCAGGTGTTGCTGGGTCATGGTGGGACAGGGCCCGGAGCGAATCGGTGACGTCAATCCCCAGGGTTTCCCGGCCGGGGCGGGGGCTCAGGCTCGGGCCGGCCTTCAAGGCGGGCCGCTTCAGCCGACTGCTTCCAATCTGACCAATCCATCCACACCTCGCAGGCGTCCCGTTTGAATTGCTGGGCAACCTGACGCCGGCCCTCCGCCAATCCTTGTTGATAGCGGAATCCCAATTGGCCCTCCAACCGATCGGTGAATACCCTTGCGGCAATGACCAGGTACAGGACCACCAGCATGGCGGCGAAGGTCGAAAAGGCGTGCAGTGCACCCATGAACTGGTCAATCCAGTGGTCTCCGTCCGGAACGGTGCTGAGCCCTCTCCAGATGAGGAGGGCCGCTCCCAGGGTGAATAGCGCGAGGAACAGGACCACGGTGAAACGGGCCGCGCCGTCGCTGATGATGGGCTCCGGTCCGGGTTCGGGTTTGTCGGGTTTCATAGTAATTTCTCCTTTGCGGGCTGGGCTGGGTGAAAGTCATCCCCGGGGCGGTGGCCGTTTAACGGCCCCACGGCCCGCGGGTGTTTGGGGTAAACGGGTCGCCGGGCTTGGGGGCGCTCTCCCGGTGACGGGGGAAGGCGAGCGCGGATGCGGGTGAAAGCGATGGGGCTGAAATTGAGGGACTCCTTCGGGGATGGGGATTGAGACGACGGTCGGAGAAGGCCTCTGCAGCTATTGCCCTTAGGTCCGTATGGACGGGGCCGTAGAGGTTTGGACCGGCGACGCATCCGGCTTGCCGTTCGGTGGGGATGAGAAATACTGCCCCCGGCGGCGTAGCCCACCGGGAACGCCGCCGGGAACGCCGCCGGGAACGCCGCCGGGAACGCCGCCGGGGGCAATGGCTCCGACGTTGAGGGAATCACGCACATGCCGGCTGGAATGGCTTCCGGGAGCGTGTTCCTGAGAACCGTGAACGGTCTGCGAACTACCTGGTGAATGCCCGGAGAATCCTGCCCCTCAACAAACATTTCGGGTTAGGATGGGCGCCCTTCCCAACGGAGGCCCGCTTTGGTCGAGGAATGGGTTGGTCGGCACAAACAAGCAGTTGGCGTGTGCGACCGGGCCCGCGGTCTATGGTGAAGCTTTTCCTGAGGTCAGTTCAGAACTGCCAACCGCCGGCCTTACGCTATGGCTGTGCGCCCCAGCTAATCCGACGGGGATACGGCAGGTATTCGCAGCCGACAAATCCTCGCCCAATGAGGAAACGGCAAAGGTCCCTGTGCTTTGCGTCCAACCGGTCAACCATGGGGTCGATTATTGATTTCAGGAAAGTCCACGTGGTGAAGACCGCAGTCGAATCGCAGTCTGGACGGGCCACCAATAACACCAGATCCCCGTTCAGGCCAAAGAAGGCTTTAAACCGTCCCTTTCTGCCTATGACGAAGAGGGTCCCGGTGATGGGGAATCGCCGTGGGATACTTTGCAGCGCCCGGCACCGGCCGCAGGAAGTATGCGTCTGGGGAATTGGATATTTGCTCAAGTCCACTTCCATGGTGGTGACGGTGACTATGTGTGCGCCGCCCCCTGAAATTGCCGGCTCGGCTAGCCCCAACTGGGCGGCGGCAGCGGCAGCAACAGCCGCCGCCCAGTTGGGGCTTTGGGCCTGCACAGGCCTGCATGACCCGGCTGGGACGTCCCCGGGTTGAATGGAACTTGGGCAATGCGCATTGTTGGATATCCCATCGGACTTCCAGGTGTGTGTCGTTGAGTGATACGCTTTGTCCACTGAGGAGTCTTGGCGGGTGTTGCCTTGCCGGGGAACGTGGAATGCCAACCGTGGCGTCAGGGGGGGCAGTTTCGCTTCGTGGTCAACACCAGGGAAAACGCCTTCGAACCTCCCCACGTGCATGTTTGGGTTGATAACGAGGACGTGTGCTGGATAGAGTTGAACAGGGGCACCTTCCTGGACCAACCTCCCCTGGAGACTCCCGGGACATAATGCAGGCGTATGCGAGACAAGCGGCAGAGATCAGGGCAACGTGGGACACCATCCACGGGAGGTAAACGATGAATGTGATTCTGGTGAAAAACGCTAACCGGATGATGACGACTGCCAGCCTCTTGGACGATGGGATCGAGTTGAGCTTCGCCGACGGGTCCAAGGGCGTCATACCCTACGCTGATGTTCCCGAGGTCAGGGTACGCGAGGGAATACTCGGCCTGGAACTGCCGAACCCTTATGAGATGGTCCTGCAGACGGCTGCGGGCGAGAGGACCGAGATTCCCCGGGACTTCGCCAGGCACTACTGCGACGTATCGTACCGGCCAACCATCGAGGCCATGGCCGCATTGGGGAGACAGACCCTTGGCGAACGGGTGCGTCGGTTCAGAGAGTCCGCGGGGCTGACCCAGGAGGCGCTGGCCCGGGCCGCTAACATCGGGCGGGTTACTCTGGTCAGACTGGAAAATGGGGAACACTCCCCCAGGTTCAAAACCCTGAAGTCCATAGCTCAGGCCTTGGAGATAGACGTTCCGGCCTTGGCGGTCGATCCGGAGTTGCTGATTCGATAGTGGACGTGAATCGCATAGCGTTCATTGGTGAGACTGGACGTTGAAGAATGGGACCCTTGACACACGAGGATCATTGAAATTAATCCGCTGGCCGGCTTTGCACAAAAAATACCAGAGCCAGCATCAACGGGTCACTGGGGGTGCTTGGGCAATACCCACCGCGGCGGCAACGAGTTGATCGTCAATGCTCACCAGGCAAGGCCGACCAGGTGGGAGAGCACTCTGCTAAGGTTGAGGCTGGAGACCAGGTGTTCAGCGACGCCTACTTCTGCCGGTTTCGTCAATTATTCTTGCCGCTTCACTTCCTGTTCCTGACCCCACTACTGATCTACTCCGGAGAATTTCCTTCGGGGTCTTTTCATTTCAGTGGGCCGGAGGAGAATTCCGACGAACCGCCGCCGGAATAGCCGGACTGTATACCCCAAGGTCGGGATGACACCTCAGCGTTGTTTCTTACCATCCATTCTGAGCCGGGTTACAGCGTCGGTCCAGGCCGCTCTCCAGAATGTAACAAAAGTGCCCCTTATGTTACACTTAGGGCCATGAACACCACCGCGCTGAGCACGAGGCGCCCCCGTGGAATCAACCCCAAAGAGGGCAGATTGCAACAATTGTCCCGGGAGAACGGTTACAAGCTCCCGGAGTACCTGGAGATGGTCGAGGTCAACGCCCTGATCGCCGCCGCCCCCAACCCCAGGGCCAGGCTGATCATGCTGGAGCAGTGGCGCGCCGGACTCCGGGTGTCCGAAGCCCTGGCTCTGGAGGCCCGGGACCTACACTTGGATTCGGACCGCCCGACCCTGGTCGTCCGGCAGGGCAAGGGACGAAAGGACCGGGTGGTCCCGGTCCATCCGGAGCTGCAGACGGCCCTGACCGCGGCCACCAGTTTCGGGACAGTTGGCCGGGGCAGGTTAATCGATGTGTCCCGGGTCACGGTCTGGAGGTGGGTGCAGCAAGCGGTCCTCCGGGCCACGGAGGCCGGCCAAATCCCACAGGGGCGAAGTGTTGGGACCCATACGCTGAGGCACAGCTTTGCGCGGCACATGCTGCTCAACGGGATTCCGTTGAATTACCTCAGCCGGTGGTTGGGACACGGGCGGATCCAGACCACATTGGTCTACCTGGAGTTGGCGCCGGACCCGTCGGGGAGTCTGGCCTCGGTCCCATGATTCATGCCCTCGGCGTCAGATGGGAAGACGCACTGCCGGCAGTTGTAGGGTAAATGAGCAGGATTCTCACGTAACCAGTTGTGCAACTAACGGGGTCCACCTCAATGGCGACTGGAACCATATGGCTGTAGGCAACAGATCAGGCCGTCGAGGTCAACGCTGACTTCGTCATTATCAGGAGAGATGTCGAACTCCGGGATTCAAGGCGGCGCCATCTACCCGATAGTACAATCGTACTCGTGGCACCAAAACGGAAAGTTCAAGGAACGAGCAAATGGCCGATAGCACCGCGCTGGTCAAGGCAGAGCTTGAATCGTTGGGGTACCAGACATCAGTCTTCGATACCCCACGAAGGCGAGTGGTGTCCTTCGGCTATACCATAGAAACCGGAACCCACAAGGGAAAAGAGGTCTCGGTAGGCGTCGGTTTTGATGAGGGTACCTACCCTGAATATCCACCACATTGGGTGTACATCACACCGCCACTCAGTGACGGTAAGGGTGGTGCCATAGAGAAATATGTGGATGCCCAGGGACGCACCTGGATTGCAATGAGCAGGCCCCCCGGCGACCTTTGGGACCGCTTGCCCACAAAGCACATGGACTCTTACATAAAGGAGCACTTGAGGCGTATCTGGAGCGCAGTCTAGCCCTCCAGTAGGGTAGGCCCGATGCGCTAGGTGGCTCTTCCTGGCACCAGCAGAACTCCAGCTGACAGCACCCAATTCCTTCATGTTGGTTGGGGGAGTCTGTCAGCGAAACCAGACCAAATGCACTCGACGCGGTGGTTCGCGTTCGGCGAGCCATCATTTTAACAATCTGTCAAAGGCAAGAACGTCGGCATTGTTACAGCGGGAGCAGCGCCCTATATTACGAAGCCCGATAGGGGATGTCGGAGGCCTGAATCGGGAAATCGTTGATTCCTGCCTGGCGTTGCAGGTGCTCCAAGTAAAGCTTGACGCTATATTGGTCGGGCACACAGGGGCCAAGAACGAGCTTGCTTCCACTGGTCATGGTGCTCTTCAAGGCGAGTTTGTCCATCTCATAAAAGTGTCTAACCCGTGAAGGGGCACCACCATTCTCCCGCGGCTCAAATCTTACCCTTGAATGGTCATAACCAGGCGAATCCGTCGTAAGCACGACGCGGCACTCCTTCTCGAATTTGTATGCCGAATTCTTATACAGGAATCTGATGGGCTCCAGCCGTCTCCATATTGTGTTGGACATCTCCTTTCGGAGAGATTCATAGCGTTGCGCTAACGGCTGGACCACATCCAGTACTGGAGATAACTGTTCTCTGGTGACTGCGACTTGCTCCTCTTCGTAAAATACCCTGCGCAGCAACCTGTTCTTCACAACCATCGTCAGAGAGCAGCCGGCACCATTGTTTCCATATGTTCGCCAGAACACCAACTCATTGCTCAAGTCCCGTTCCTTTTCATCCACGATGAAGGACGCTATATAGGCGTGACCGCCAGAGCTTCCTTCGGCGAGCCATCGGTGCTCGGGGGTGGAGCTCAAGGAGTTAACTAGAAACTCCCCCTCCTCCGGGTCATTGGAATGCAAGGAATCGTACAGCTGGACTGAGGAGTTGCCGTCCGAGGTCTCCTTCGAGAGCATGCGGAGGACTACCTCTAGGCTCGTGTAATGCGTGGCCCGTGAAGTTGTTCCTTCAATATCGGAGTCGACCATATGGCGGCCTTCGATTTCCAAAGCCAGGGGCTGCACCGCGCGGTCCAGTGCAGGTACCACCAGCTGAGATACAAGCGCGGGCCTGACGTCGCTCAACCCGCTCAACCATTCCACCAGCCTTGCCAGTTCTTGGATCGCCTCGTCTTTTTCGGTCATTCAAGTCCTTCCGTGAGAAGCTCCCCTTCACCATGAGTAACCTGCGCCCTCCAGGGCAACCAAAGAGTGTCTTGGTCTAATCTCGAGTCCAGGGGAGCTTGCCCAAGAGGCGGCCCAGATGGTACTTCCAGCCTACTGGGAACTCCACGCCCACGTCCGAAGCCTCCCATGGGCCTGGGGTTTGTTTCAAGTACGGGGGAACAGCCAAATCACCGGTTGCCAAGCGCTGCGACATTTCACAGCCAACGCGGCATTCTCCGTCCAAGGGGAGAATAGTTCCCAGTGTGAAATGGTAGTCCTGCTGTCGGATCTTGGGCCACCAGTCCAGAGCAAGCAGGTAGTGGAGCATAATGTTTACCTCCATGCCTGCTAGACTGAGACCGAAAGGAAAGACATTCTGGTTTCCTCCCCGTTCCGATTGAGGCAGAGTAGCAATGTACGAGGGGTCACCAAGCGAACCGTCCAGCTCGGAAACAACCATGCTAGTGTTGTACTGGCCGTTGCACCTCATACACTGGCGATGCGCACCAATAAGATGCGCCCTCCAATGGGCGGAATGGAGATAGTCGTTTAAAGTCTGAACTTCCACTCCACCGTCTATCACCGGGATCAGATGCGCATAGGCGATGTAATTGAGAATGTCGCGCGCCACCGGTCGATCAACACAGGAAAACAGGACATCGCAGTCGATTGCGGCCTCATACGCAAGACGGTCATGGATCGAACGGGGAAACGAAACAATCTGAACATCCTCGCTCGTCGATCGGCTCCGGATTTCTCTCTCCGCCAGTTCCACCTTAGGCCTGCCAACATCAGACTCAGTGGCATGCAGCAGCCTGTCCAGATTGTGTTCCTCCACCCCGTCGGGATCTATCAGCGTAATGTTTGCAACTCCGATACGGGCCATGGCTTCGGCCACGATACTGCCCACGCTGCCGAGCCCCACAATGCCCACCATGAGACGGGAAATGTCGCCCTGGGCGCGTGATCCCCATGTGTCATAAGTCCGCCGCAAGACTTCCCTCCTCCTGGGAGGAGGGACCATCTCGTCGTCAAAATGAAGCCGATAGGAATCGGGGCCGACAACCCTGACCTTCGCACAGGGCCTGCGTCCCATTTCCCCTTCGATCTTCTCCCAGAACCGTGCGCTCCAGTAACCGTCTGAGCCAATTGTCAGCCCGAGCAAGGGAAGCCCGGTGGCAACGGACGGATATGCTAATACGTCCCGCTCTGCCTCGACATCGCATTGGCTCATCCCCTGCCAGCCTGGGCCTGGATGACTGTGCATGAATGCCAGTCCGACTTGGTCGGTAATCGCCCTCCTAATTGCCCGCGTAAAATATCCTGGCTCGAAGCTGGCATTGCCGTGCAGAAGGCGTTCTTCGTCTCGGGGCAACAGAATCTCGTATACCAAAGCCGTACTCCGGCGACTGCCTGTTGACGGCCGCCAGAGAGCGAAGCACAGGTCCTCCTGGTAGTCGCCGGCCACATAGTGCTGGAGCAAGTGGGTGCTCGCAGCACCGCTCACCTCCAGGGTCATGGCCACCTCATGGTTCATATACGGCTCCAAAACCTCCGCATGTGTCCCTCAAGGTAGTTCTTCATGTCCTTCTTGGGCAATGGCAGTCCGTCCCACAGGTCGCTCGGGGGGCGACTCATCGCCACCCACTCCTGGCCATCACCAGTTTGATAGGGCTTTACGCCTCCGGCCAACCCGTCGCTGACCGGTGGACTGACGTGAATCCAGTGGGGCGGATATTCAGGGTATACTCCTTTATGCATGCTGATCCCGATTCTGAAAGAATCACCACACTTGGTCCCCGTTTCCACCTTGTAGTCGAACTCGACAACCATCCCTTGCCCGCTGTCGCGGACCGCGGTGTCGTACCCAAGGTCCTCCAACTGAGCCCGTATCTTTTCGACGTCTTTGGACATGACCATGGGTGCCCCTATGCTACTTGTGTGGGGCTTAAAGGAATGGTTAGGAAAACGTTGTCTTCCTCAAGATTTACCCGATCAACTCCTTGGTATAGCCCCTTGTCGCCCTGCAGTGCGTACTCCTCGGGGTTGTTCGGAATGGCCCCTCCTTGCTTGGCGATCATGAGAATTTCTAATGCAGTCGGACTCTGATACTCCGTCTGAAATTCTGTGCCATTCACCTTGAAGTCGTACTTCCCATCTTTTATTGCCACGATGCCTTCTCCTTCAAGAGTAAATTACGGTTGCCAACTGGTGTGTTGTCGCTGTAGGGATATCCGCTTAGTCAGGACATTCTCCCAGCATCGGTCCCATTTCAATCGAAACAAGACCCAAGGTCTGCAAACGGATCCGCGCGGCCTGTTGCGACACACCGCAGCGACGGCTAAGTTCGATTACAAATTCGTGGAACGCCACTGACTCAAGGTCCGGAACAGGGGACATAGTCCCACCACACCGGTTATCTCCAACGATCGCTTGTACGACTGCTTTGAAAACGTCGGCAGGCATCAGGAGAGAGGCCATGCCCAAATTTGCCTGCACCTCCCTCCAGTCGCTGTGGCAGCGCCCGAACGAAACATCACGGGCCAGGCACCTCATCATTCTCGGCGTATCGACTTCGTCGATGTCAAACAGCACCCCCTGTTCCGCCGGGGCTTCAAACAGCATGCGGTGCAGGACTACGTGCGATCCCTCGTGCGCCATGGTCGCCCTCCACCGCCCCCGAATTCCGTGAAATGGCTCTTTCTCCTCCGCCTCAGATGTCAGGCCGGAGTTGATGGATACCAAAGGCCTCGCGTTGCGCACAAAGTCGGTTGCTCCCAATTCCCCAGGCTTCAACGGGGCGTGCAAATCGAGCTTCACTCGAAGGCCAAATTCCAGGAATGTTTCCAGGTCGACTACTGGATCTGATGCAGTGGGCAGTAACCCTGCACGCCGCAACTCTTTTTCCATGATGTTCTCAATTTCGTCTACCGAGAACCACAACCTCCGTTCACCGCTGGCGCTACGGTAATCGTGCATCCCCCTCCCCCTCGGGGTTCTCCTTCCCCTTCAATTCTTCAAGAAGATTCTCCAGCGCCTCCTGGTCGAGCCTTGATTGGGCTATCCTTCGAAACAAACGCCCAGCCAGACGATTCCCCCGGAGGTAGTGCTCGGCATCTTCGCCAAGCCTGCCTGCATGCTGCATCAACAGGTCAAAGTCCAATTCCAGCAATCGTGTTATGTCCCTGAGTACTGCCTCAGAGGGAACACGCCGGTCGTTCTCAATATCGCTGAGATACGAAGCCGCGATGCCCAACTCTCTCGCCAGAGCGCGCAAACCCATCCCTTTTTCGAGCCGTGCGCTGTTTATGATGTCGCCGAGGGGCATGGTCCAAACTCTTCAGAGCGATGTTAACTGTCTGCTAACAAGCATACACCGGAACATCATAGAAATCAAGCACACAGATAGGATGTTGGGACAATTGACCCGTTTAACGTGGCTGGCCATCGTCGGTCGTTACTTCGCAATGGTGATCCAACTAGGGCGAATCGACAATTGGACAAAATCTGATTGAGGTAGCTGGGCAAGAACTGAGCGCAAGGAGGTAGAGTGTAGTACGGAAGTGTAGTGTGGTGGAGGGATTCAGGTGGAGCGTTACGAATTGAGCGCCAGTCAATGGCGCCGGATCGAGAGCTTCCTACCGGGGCGTTCCGGTTGGGTCGGAGTTACTGCCAAGGACAACCGCAACTTCGTGAATGGCGTCCTGTGGGTGCTGCGCAGTGGCGCACAATGGAAAGACCTGCCCCCTGGGTACGGCAACTGGAAAAGCGTTCATAAGCGTTTCACTCGCTGGGCCAGGTCTGGAATCTGGGAGAAAATCTTCCAGGTGTTGCTGGATGACCCGGACAACAGATACGTCATGATTGATTCCACCGTAGTGCGGGCTCATCAGCAGGCAGTCTGCGGCAAAGGGGGGACCAAAGTGAGGCTCTGGGGCGCTCCCGCGGCGGGCTGAGCACCAAGATTCATCTGGTGGTTGACGCCCAGGGGCGGCCGGTTCGTTTCTCTCTCACCGGTGGTCAGAGGGCGGATGTCTCCCAGGCGATACCCCTGTTGACTGGCATCGAGGCCGGGGCGGTGATTGCCGACAAGGGATATGAAAGCAACCGGTTACTGACCTTTATCCGGGCCACAGGAGCCGAGGCGGTAATACCGCCTAAGTTAAACCGGAAGGATCCTTGGAAATACGACCGGGAACTGTATAAGCAACGGAACCTGATAGAACGAGCCTTCAACAAACTGAAACAGTGGCGCAGAATCGCAACACGGTATGACAGGAAGAGTTCGTATTTTCTGTCGGCTCTCTACTTGGTATCCTCGATCATATGGGGTTAGCAATTGTCGATTCGCCCTAGTTGGACAGGATTGAGGGTGAGTCAAGCGAGAGTCGGGATGGTCCTGGCAATGATACCAGTACTCCTTTCGGTGAATTTCTCATTTCCTTCGATCCCCCCGATCATTCATGGTTTCGTGGAACACCTCGGCCAGGACCCGGGAATCCACTGGGGCTCTTGGGACGAATTTGAGGACGGATTCTGGGATGGCGAAGCCGCGGAGCTTCAAGCCAAGACACGGGTGGTTCGCTTAGAACTTGGATGATCAACCACTCTACGGATCATCGACCTGCCTACCCGCGACGACGTCCAAGGCCTTCTTCGCCGTTGCCGGCGAGCAGGTCATCACCCGGGCGATGTGGCGCAACCCCGAACCCTCGGCAGCCATCCGCCGGCATTGTTCGATCTGTTCCGGGGTCAAAGCCCGTGGGCGCCCAACCTTCTTCCCGCTTCCCCGGGCCCGGTCCAACCCCAACTTGGTCCGTTCGCTGGTCGAGTCGACCTGGTAGGCGCCTTGGGCCAGCATTGACCGCCGGAAGAATTTTGCCGCGGCGCTGCCATCGCTGGTGTCGATGTTCTCCCGGACAGCGACGATGCCGATGTCACGTCCGGTCAGCTCTGCCTGAATCCGCACGCCCTCCTCGAAGTTCCGGCTGAACCGGTCCAGGAAGGCCACAACAATGATGTCGCGGGGTTGGACCCGGGACATCAGGTCCAGCCAGCCGGTCCGGTTCATGGTCCGGCCGCTGGCCACGTCGGAGAAAATCAGGTCTTCCCGAATGCCGTGATCGGCCAGAATCCCCAGTTGAGTTTCCAGGTTCCTAGCCTGGTCGTCGGCTTTGCTGACCCTGGCGTAACCGTAGGTGACGGAGAGCATGGTGGTGGAACTCCTGCGGCCGGCCCATGCCCGGCGTAATTGAGGTGTGAGGTGTTCAACAAACGGGCGTTTATTGACACCCCGACCGGACGCCTTCCGTCAGATACGGAGAAGTGTTCAATAACCCTGTTCAACAATAGTTGCTGTTCAACAACTGCGTCAAAGGTTTGGTGAACAGGCCCAGCACCCTTTTATTTTCCGACTCAAAACCAAACCTCTGAGTCAGTGTACCGTAGGATTTCCATTCCTTTTGAGGGGCGTATCACCCACTGCTAAGGGTCAGAAGAGTATGGCTACGAAGGAGCCCCATGGCTACATCCGGACATTGAACCAGGGTCACGGACGCATCGAAACCCTGGGGTGCAGGGCCTTTACCGACCCGGACTGCCTGGAGACTGGCAAACTCGGGAATAGCAAGCAATGGGTCTGGCTGAAGGCGACGGTGAAAGTCAGGGCCAGGTGGGAAACGGCGGAAGGGGCCATGGTCTAGTCCCGTTACTACATCAGCAGCCTGAGGTCACCGGCCTAGAAGATTCTGGAGGCGGCACGCCAACACCGGAGCATCGAGAATTCATTGCATTGGATCTTGGGCGTGCGCTTTCGTGAAGATCAGTGCCGGGTCCGGAGGGACCACGATCCCCCAAAACTGGCCACCCTACACCAGATTTCCACCAACCTGCTCAAAAAGGGATCTAGCCTCAAAACCGGTATCCAAGGCAAACCCCTCAACCCCGGCTGGCGCGACGAATACCTACTCAAAGTCCTGCTTGGTTGAGACGCGATTACCCTGGCCGGGTTGATCGGAAGTTCCTAGAATATCAATTCGGGGCTTATGATTAGGACAAAGCCTCAGGGGGTGCCAGATGGGTGATGTGTATTTGTTGGGCGCAGGATTTTCAAAAGCGATATCAGACGAAATGCCTTTACTCAGTGAGCTGAGCGGTCAAATCAAGGCACGAGGACTGGATCTACCTTCCCATCTAACCACGCTTGGTGACAATCTCGAAGTTTGGCTTTCTTACCTAAGTCAACCCCATCCCTGGCTCCGGGAATCAATGAACTTGAAGAACCAAGCGATGGCATTGGAAATTTCCGAGCTTATCAAGGAGGTCCTCGATGAAAAGGAGCGCCTGGCAATTGTGAAGGACTGCCCGAGTTGGCTACAAAAGCTGACGAAAGCCTGGCATGAAACTAAAGCCGGAGTGATTAGCCTCAATTACGACACTCTGGTGGAACGGGCAGCAGCGATGATTAGCACCGGGGAAAACGACCACCTTTCAGCCGACCAACTGTACCCCGTTCAGTTGACCATATCCACTAGACGGGATGCGATGGTGTTTGGTTCGAGTGAAGTGGACACTTTCACATTGTTCAAGCTTCACGGGTCCACCAATTGGTACTATTCTGGCGCTGCTGAATCCACCGGAGAGGTGATCTATTACAGTGGATGTAGTCCATGGGGGGCCGACTCTTCTAGGGAACAGCGAGAGAGAAAAGCCGTGAGCGATAAAGTGCCTTTAATCGTGCCTCCCACAACGGAGAAGGTCCGTTTCTTCCAGCACGAATCGTTGAAGCGGACTTGGACCCGGGCTGTTATGTCGTTATATGAAGCGAAGGCGATCTTCGTTATGGGGTATTCGCTCCCAATGACGGACTTGGCGGTTCGCTTATTCTTGCATGAAGGAGGCCAAGGATCCGAAACAAAGAAAGACCTCTACATTGTAAATCCCGATTGTCGTGTTGCCGACCGGTATCGGGAATTGCTGGGCCAAGCCTACGATATCAAGGATGATTACTTGGATAATGATGCGGTTGAACGCTTTATTGACGATAGGTTCGGTTAATTAGGTAGGTTACCGGATGAGGTGTTCTTGAGCGCCGGGTAAAGAATGTTCCTGGTCAAGGTGGGAGTTGAACGGGGCCGAGTTATCGGAGGACCCTACCAAGCCGGTAACGCCTGGGACAAGCCCATGAGGACTATCGTTCGAGGTCATCGCTCATAGGGACATCAGCACTGCTGGCCCGCTTAGCCAGAGCGGATTTACCGGCAGATCGCATTCGATTTGGTATTGCGATGCTCAGGAGCCAAGTGTGTTCCGATGGTATGAAACAGCGTTCGGGGTGTTGGGTCGTGGGAGCACTTTTACCCCTTCGCCATGCCGCCAGAGGCTGGGGATACGCCCTTGACATAACCTTGAGTTGGAACTCCGGCAAGCGTTGTCCGACCTGGGCCTGGACGAGCATGTGCGGGTAGACCCTTTGTGAAAGGCTCTCAATCGATAAGATTTGTGACACTCGCCGATTTTCAATCCAACAACGAATGGGTAGAATCCATACTTGGATAAACTTGCCGCACTCCCAGAATCGTAAAACGAAGTGGTCTCCCGGCTTCGGCGGAACAATGGCTTCCAAAATTGATTGGACGGACGAAACATGGAACCCTGTAACCGGCTGTACGCGGGTGTCGCCGGGCTGTGACAATTGCTACATGTTTTCCCTCTACCCCCGCCTTAAGGCAATGGGCGTGCCGGGGTACGAGTCCGCACCGGGGGACGTGAAACTACAGTTCCAGCGCCTTCATATGCCGCTGTCATGGAAAACGCCGCGTCGCATCTTCGTAAACAGTATGGCAGACCTTTTTCACCCGGACGTTCCCTTTGACTTTGTAAGTGATGTCTTTACGGTGATGAAGGAAGCTGCGAACCAGCAAGGCCATGTGTTTCAGGTACTGACGAAAAGGCCCGGAAGGGCCGTTGCCTGGTGGAAGAACTGCGCGGAGTCCTTCCCTGGCGGATGGCCTCCCAATGTTTGGGTCGGCACATCCGTCGAGAGCCAAAAGTATGCCCCGCGATTAACAGTGTTGGCACGTCTTCCGGCGCAAACACGATTCGTGTCCGCCGAGCCGTTGCTGGAACCAATTGACCTGACACAATGGCTGGACACAGGCGTACTCCAATGGGTCATCGTTGGTGGTGAAAGTGGCCGACAGGCTAGACCAATGGACTTGGAATGGGCTAGAGACCTGCGCGACCAAACCCTCAAGGCTGGGGTGGCATTTTTTCTGAAGCAACTCGGCGGACGACGAGGGAAGCGGGCCGGAGCCGAAGCCATATTGGATGATCGGGTCTGGCAAGGCTACCCGACGATTGGTTGAGATGAGACATGCCTCGTGAAACGACAACTTGGCCCCTCGACCCTCACACTCAAGGCAAGCATCTTGTTCTCCAGTACTACATGGAGGCGTGGTTGCCGATTATGACCACTTGGAACGGCAGAGTATTGTTCATCGACGCGTTCGCTGGACCGGGCGAATACTCAGGTTGTGAACCCGGTTCGCCCTTAGTAGCGTTGCGTGCCTTTACCGAGCACAGCGCCCGCAAACGAATGAAAGGAAACATTAACTACCTATTCATTGAAAAGGACCCCAGCCGGTGTGGTCATTTGCGAGATGTGCTACGCAATTTCGAGCCTGAAATCCCTGAGAACTGTCGATTTCAAGTGTTCAACTCAACCTTTGACGAGACTCTCACAGACGTACTCGACCGCATTGACGAACAGAATAAGCGCCTCGCTCCTTCGTTCGTGATGATAGACCCGTTTGGAGTGTCCGGTACGCCTATGAAGACCATTGGCCGCATTCTTTCCAATCCCAAATCTGAAGTTTACGTATCCCTCATGTTCAGCCACATCAATAGGTTCCAGGAGCATCCCAACTTTGAACGACATCTCGACGAGCTGTTCGGCTGCGCTGAATGGAGGCATGGCTTAGAGATAACCAATTCGGTCGAAAGGAAGGATTTCTTCTTTGGCCTTTATAAGCGTCAACTAAAATCAGCTGGTGCCAAACAGGTTCTCCACTTTGAACTCTATGAAGGTCAACGGTTGGTGTATGCGATTTTCTTCGGTACGCAGAACCTAGAGGGCTGTGACAAGATGAAACAGGCAATCTGGAAAGTAGCCCCGTTTGGAGACTACCGATTTCATGGTGGACAGAACAGCCAGCTTACTTTCGGAACGGAGCTCCTCGACTTCAGTCCGCTGGAGAAAGCACTTCATGAGGAGTTTGGCCCAAAAGGGTGGACTAGAATTGAAGATATGACCCGGTTCGTTAAGTCCGACGCAACGGAATATCACTCCGGCCACCTGAAATTGAAGACACTGAACCCCATGGAAAAACGTGGGGAAGTAGAAGCGAGGCAGGGGTCCCGAAAACGGCCAGGCACCTATCCAGACGGAACCGACCTTCGATTTGTGAATTGAGCCATCCGGCACCTGAGCAGGTAGTTGTCGCCAAAACGCGACAACGGCGCCGACATATTTCTGGAGGCTGGCGCATTTGCTGCCGGCTCTACTACTCCAGCTTCTCGACCAAGGCGACCAGTCCCTGGTGTTCGGCATCGACGAAACCGTGGAACGGCGTGGCGGGCCCAAATCAGGGCTCGGGACATTTACCGTGATGCCGCGCGCTCCAGCCGTAGCTACCTGGTCAAGGTCAACGGCCTGCGCTGGATTAGCCTTACGAAAAATATATTTGATTCAACGGGATCAAGGAGACCTGTATCAGCTTGAGCCCTGCCAGACCCGAGCCCAGGCCTGGAACCCGGCCGAGTTGAGGAAGATTCGCTGGCGAATCTTCCTTGGACCAGGCCCTGAGGCAGCATTTCACAGCCGCAACCAACCGTTGAGGAACCTGATGAACATGGCAGCTTATACCAAACCCTGCCTTCTGTGCGGAAACTCCGCAACCGGCAATAACCGTTCCAGTGAGCACATCGTCCCAGCCGCGCTCGGCGGTACCCTAACCGTCTCGGGGTTCATCTGCCAACAATGCAACAGCGATGCGGGTCGCTCATGTGACGCGGCTCTCGCACAGAGTTTTGAAGGCCTAACCAGACTCCTCGATATCCCGCGACAAAAGTCCCTGCCTCGGGCCCGGGTCACATACACATCTGATGGCACACCCATCCGGGTACTACCCGGAAACCGTGTGGTGTTCGGCCACACAACCGAACAAGAAATCACTGAAGGAAACAGGAAGATCCTGCGCATAACAGCGGCATCGAAAGACGAACTGCGCAAGTCAGTTCAAAAGATCAAAGATAGACGGAACTTAGACTTGGATGTAGAGACGTTCGTGGAGGACGCCACGGTTAGTTCAACGTACATCGATGAGCCTTACCTGCTCTTGGACGTCAATTGGGGACCCGACCATTACAAATCGCTGGTGAAGTCCGCGCTGGCGCTGGTTTGCTGTGCCGGGTTAGATCCATCAGACGCCGAAATCGCGATGGCTTATCTGACTGGGGATACTGAGGAGAAATGCTTTTTCCCGTATTACAACAAGGACCTGGTAACTCAGCGCGAGGCTGGTATGCCGATCAACTGCGTATACGTGAAGGGTGACCCGGTCAGCCGCGAGCTCATGGCGTACGTCGAGATCTTCGGCATCCTGAGATCGGTCATACGCCTGTCAGAAAAATATGACCGAGACTATTTCGAGCGTCTTTATGCGTTCGACCCGACCAACGGGCACGAACTCGACGTGGAGATCGAGTTGAACTCATCCATTCTCGTCGATGCAGAAAACGAGACCGACTACTATGGAGTGGAGACCGGCGGTTTCCTTGCGGCAATTGACCCCGTGATGCAAAGAGCCAGGGCCATTGCAAACGAGAATGAGTTGACCAGGATCGCCGTCTCGGCCATGCAACAGTACTTCGATGAGTTGGGTAAGGCATGCGACGAACCTATGACCGACGACGAATACCGTGCTATGTGGGACCACATAGGCCAGTCGGTGCTGCCGTTCTTGAACCACCTAAACCGTCCAATGAAATTGCCAGTTCACGTGTTGGAGCAACTCTCGCAGAACTCCTGACTGACGGTCCTCGATCGGACGGGGAGCCTGAAGTCTGTGAAACCCAATCGTCGTGAAATTGGTGGGCTGTTAGGTATACGGACTGGCAGCCGAGCGGCTATAACGGGGCATGAGTACCTCCGCTGGCCGTGACTTCGACGGAGGGCATCTCCGCCCCAGGGTCCCAAAACGGGCCTTTACAGGCTGGTCTCCCACGGCCTGAAACCGATCATTCCGCCGCGTACGTTCCAATTGTTGGCAGCCCCGCGCTGGGCCATCAGGTCGTAGACCGTCACGGAGTCGCATTCCATAGCGTGCTTCTTTGCCCGGGCCATCGCCTCGCGCTTGTATGGGTAGACGTCCACCAATCCGCACACTGGATCACAGACCTGAAACCTTGATTCCCAAGGCATTGGTTTGCTCCTTAAGGTCAGAAACCGGTCTTTGTGGTGTTTTGGCTGGCAGCATGATTTCGTCGCTGGTCTTGCTGCATCAGGGGTAGACCAAACGGACCGCCCTGCACCTGCACTGGGACCGGTCAGTCCATGCGTCTCCGTAGAGGATTTCCCGAGTCTGTCCCCAAGTGTGGGCGTGAGTTTCCGCTTTTTCCATCATCACTTCAAGCTCCTTGTAAGGGTCTAAAACCGGTGTTTGTGGGCCCTCTGCGACGTGGGCGGAGACGACCCCGGCAATCGGTCAATTCTCTGGGAAATTGAAACTCCGATTGTTACGACTCGGCCAAGCCTGGGTGAAAGAGAGATGCCAGACACTCCCTTTCTTGTCCTGGACGCGGATAGAAGTTTTCCTTCTCCCGGTCCAGAGCAGGGACCCGGTCTGCCTGGATCTCCTGCCAGAGGGTCAGGGGCAGAGACATCCGGGCCAGCCTGGGGTTGATTGTGAAGTAGAAGTAGGGCTGAGCCCCGTCCATGGTGGCGTTGAAATATACCCCCCGAAACCTCCGGCCATCCAGGAGGCGAACCGTAGGCCGGAACAGCGGCGCAGGGGGCGGGGGGCCTGGAAGGACGCCGGGTCAAGCTCCAACTCATCACGCAGCATCTCATAAAGGGACACGAGGGACGATAATACAGGCGGTTGTTCCATGCTCACTCCGGCAGTTTAGGGTTTTTTGCTGGGGCGAATTGGGCGTCAACACTCACCCCTCTCCGGCTTTAGCATAGCCAAAGACAAGGGAAGGCTCCAAGGGAACAGCTACCAGGACCTTGGAACCCAGACAGCAGTTCACCTGATCAAAGAGCGGCGGCGCCAGCCATCGACAAACAGCACACCTAATTTACCTGGAATCGACTCCGGACCCGTCGGAGAGTCTGGTGCATTGCCTCAACTAGAATGCTACCGAAAAGCGGGGAGCAGCGCTCATGCGAAAGGCCCGCACTCCCCCCGACAACCTTGTACCGCAGGTTGCGGAAATGGGGGTTTTCCGCAACTAACCGCCTCTCCGGACCTCTGGGTGACGCTCAGGTTATTGCTCCTGGGCTCCCTCTGCCGGTAAACTTGGTTGCGGAAATCCCCGCAGATGGACGGTGGTATGGCGAGAAAACCCCAAGCTCTCCCCGATTACTTCACCCCCGAGGAGGCCCGGGCGCTGGTGGCCGCGGCCCCTTCCTACCAGGTGTGCATGGCCATGAGGGTAATGCTCCGGACCGGTCTGCGGGTCGGGGAGTGCCTCTCCCTCCGGGCAGCGGACCTCCGGTTTAACCAGGACCCCCCGATCATCTCCCTCAGGCCCGAGGTGACGGGGAACAAGAGCAAGAAGGGGCGAGAGGTCCCCATCCCCGATGACCTGGTGGAGAGCCTGGGAGACCTGGCGTCGGTCCACGCGAAGGACAGGGCCAGGGCGCTCTTTGACGTCAGCCGGCAGTGGGTCAGCAAGTCGATGAAGGAAGCCGCCGTCGCGGCGGGGCTGGACCCGGTGCGGGCCCACCCCCATGCCCTCCGGCACACCTACGGGCGGAGCGCCATCCTCAACGGGGTCCCCACGCCGGTGCTCCAGCAGTGGTTGGGGCATCACTCCCTGGCGGAGACTGAGCGGTATGTGCAGCTGGCCGGTGGCCACCACGACTGGGTGAAGAGGCTGTAGAAGGCCTGATTTGATGGAAGAACCAACGAGAAGGGCAACAGAAAAAGGGATGACGTTAACCATGCGACCAACGAGTACTTGGCCCATCTGCAGTCTCCGGCTGCGCAAAAGGATATTCTAAATGGAAATCCAACCTGAGATTCGGAGTCGACAAGGGTTCGCCAACGCCAGCGTTGTATTGGCCTCGTTATGAGGGAGAATGTCACCGCGACAGCTTTGGCAACAGACCCGGCCGGGGAATCAGGACAGTTTCCGTGGCGACCTATTCGTCGTCTTGGGGATGGGAAGCCACATTCTGCCGGCTGTTGAATGCCTGGCCGCGATCAAAGGGACGGCCCCCCAGACCGCCCCCTCTGGACGTAGGTATTGCCCCAGCGAGGCGGTAGTCCGGGCCAGGGTAGACATTGCGCCACTCTCGGGGAGTCGGGACGACCTGCTTCACTTTTAGGAAGCTGACGAGTTGACTTGGACTAATATCGAATGGATGCCTGATGGTAGATGTAAATGACAACAACCCTGGAGATAGCCCTTTGAAGTCTGAAGGGACTCAGTATGTGTGCCATGCCTGCATAGACGATAGGGTTCTATCCAAACGGGTGGAGGAAGAAGGCGCCCAGACAGAATGCAGTTATTGCCATACGACGAGGGCTGCGTTCACCCTGGCGGATCTGTCTAACCGGATCCATCAGGTGCTGGAAGAGCATTTCGAACCACTCCCGGAGAACGACGTCAGGGAACAACATAGGCAAGGCTTCAAAGACATTGAAACCGTTATAGAAGAGGTCGCTGGCCTTAAACCAGGCATCGCGGCGGACGTGAGGGAATATTTGCTCAACAGGCTGGCTCAGACGAACAACGTTGCAGGAGGAGCGCAAAACCCTTACAGCCCTGGGATTTTGTATGTAGAACGTGAGGCTGACACCTCAGACCTCCACTCAGCCTGGTGGGGCTTCAAGGAAGAAATCCGTTCCCACGCCCGGTTCTTCGGGGCCACCACTGTGGCCACGTTAGACAGGATTTTCAAAAACCTGGCTTCCCTCAGAACCATCTGTGGCAAACCAGTTATTCGTGAAATAAAGCCGGGCGCCAGGGATAGCTCTTTCTGGCGAGCTCGGATAGCCCATTCGGTGCCGGAAATGAACTCCATACTCGACCTCAACTTCTTGAGTAGTCAACTCGGTCCTCCCCCTTCGGACAAGGCTACGGCTGGGCGAATGAACGCCGAGGGTATTCGGGTGTTCTACGGTGCCTTAGAAAAGGAAACATGCGTGTCAGAGGTTCGTGCCCCTGTGGGGAGCTTCGTGGTCCTTGTGAAGTTCGACCTGTTGAACCCGATCCGCGTCCTCGATCTTGAAGCACTGACGAGCGTGTATTCCGACTTCAGTCACTTTGATCCCAATTACATTGAAAAACGAAACCTAGAGAGCTTCCTAAAGGAATTGGTTGGAGAAATGAGCAGGCCTGTCATGCCACATGAGGAGGATCGAGAATATATCGCAACCCAGAAGGTGTCCGAGTATTTGGCCAGCCAGGTCGAACCTCGCCTTCATGGGATTATCTTCAGTTCAGCCCAGACTGGAGGGGGCGGACGCAATGTAGTGCTGTTTAACGGTGCCTGTAGTGTTGAGGCTTATGAACCCCGTCCCGGAACGGGTCTTCGAGCCGCCCAGATACCGCGACAGCCGGGTATTCCACTACCAGGCACCGAATCGAGCAAATATTTACTCATCCGAACTGAACCTCAGAGAGCAACTGCGGAAGCTCAACGGAGTGTTGAAGATCCTACGACCGTTGACCCAGAAACCCAAGGCAATCACGAGGACAGCATACTTAAGCTCGACCCGGAAAGTGTGGAAGGTCTCATTATTTCTAGGGTCAAGTATTACTCAAAACCCCTAAACCTTACGTACGATATTTCGTTGGTCACCAAGGGTATTAGTTTTCCTGCAATGACTGCCAAGGCTACCGTCTCTCGCAGGAAAAAGGACCAGGAAACGGGACAAGAGCCGATTGAGGTAGACCCGGAAGTTCAGACAAGTAGTTAACGGAGAGTCCCTCTCCTAACCCAAGGGCAACGGTGCTGTCGGGAAGAAGTGGGGAATGTCGAAAGAACGAAGGAAGCACAGCCCGGCCTTCAAGGCCAAGGTGGCTGTGGAGGCAGTGAAGGGGTGGAGAGACGAAAGCTCAACCAAAAACTGGTGATTATGGGGGCGGCGGCGGGTCGAGTGGCGCCGGGACCACGTCGAGAGAGGGGTCTTCCTCAATCCTCTGCCTGGCCAGCGCTTCCTTACGAGATGGCCGCTGAGAAGCGGTCTGTTGGTCAATAAGGAGGGTGATCGGGAGTGTCACTGGCCCTTGAGCGTAGGTGTAGCCGGAGACGTACTCGGAGTGGGGTTTGCAAAATGCGCCGTCGTCGCAGGCCAACACCTGGCCGGGAACCATAACATGCCCCTTAACGCCAGGCATAAACCGGAACCTCTGCAAATTGTAGATCGCTTGCCGGCGCTTTTCGAAGGTTTCGGGGCGTCGCCTCAGGAGGTTGATTGTTCCGTCGGCGTCCCGCTCGTATATCCAGCAATGGTAGTGTCGGTCTACCACAATCCCCCCTGGTTTCGCTGCGTGCAATTTTACGTCACGAAACTCTGAGGGTCAAAACCCAGCCCCGTTCTCGACATCGAGCTGTGGCAACCGGGAGCAAAAACCACCGGGAAACGCCCGATGACTCCCAGGGTACTGAAACGGGAATTTGAGCATTATCCTGGCAATGCCCGGACCGCGCTGGTTTACCTGGAGCTGGCGCCGGACCCGTGGGGAATCCTGGCCTCGGTGCCGTGACTCATGGTCTCGGCGTCGGATGGGGAGAGGCATGGCCGGCAGTTGGAGGGGAAATTATGGTTGGCCACCAGAAACCTCCGGTAACGAGGTTGGCCTTGCCCAGGCGTTAAACCGGTTGGTCAACACCATCGAGGGGCTGAAGATCACCGTCGGCCTCTCCGTGGATGACGCGGAGTTAGACGGTTGAAGCTCTTGGGAACATCCGGTGTGACAATCCTTTGGAGCAGGGGTTTGCGCATCACTGGCATACATCGTCACAGACGAATTCAGCGTCTGGAGGATGGCCGTGATAGCTATCATGGGGGCAGGGGTGATGAAATCTGAGGGTTGGGAATTGTTTCCCGCCCTGGACTCCGATGAGGGTGCGGGATACAAGCTTTGCGGCAAGCGTTTCTCCTGATAGGGCAAGTGCTGACCGGCTATAATCTGAAGGAGTAACAACATGCAGGTAGAATAGGCAGAAAGGGTATGACGACAATGGAAAGCCAAAGGCAACCTGCTTTGCAACCATCCGGCGGTGGAAAGAGAACATTACCTTGTCGCCGATACAGGAGATGATGTCTGCACAACATGCGGCCGAGCAGCAATGCGGGGAACACTGCAACAGGGCACATAAAAAAACCGATATAGGAAAGCCTTAATTGACGCCTGACTTCGGCAAAAGCGCCGCACTGGAAGAGGCCCGCAAGCATGGCCATGTCCTGACTCCCGGACGTTATGTCGGCGCGGAAGCTCTTGAGGACGACGGAGAGCCATTCACGGACAAGATCACCCGCCTTACTTCCGAATGGTGGAAACAGTAGGCCGAGGCCAGAAAGCTGGACGCAGAGATTGAGGCCAACCTGGAGCGACTGGTGTTTGGAGAGAGCCTGTGAACGTCATCGATTCCCTATTCACTACCAAGTTTCAGGAGGATGGCAGCCATGGTCCAATGACACTCCCGGAATATGGCAGCCGATTCTTGGCTGACATCGAGCATTGGCTTGGTCCGCGAGACCGTTCATATGCGTTGGTAGGCATAGACATCGACCGGACGCTAGACAATTCACCGCGACTCTGGTTTCCAGACATTGGCATTGCGCCGGATGATACTGAGCGACGGTCTAGACACATCGTTATTCGACTCGGCCCAACGGCTCTTACTGACCGTGTCCGTGCAAGATGGCAACTCGCCCACGAGTGCGTCCATCTACTTGACCCCTGGAATCTGAGGGTGGATGGTCGGCCCACGAACTGGCTTGAAGAAGGCCTGGCAACGTGGTACCAAAACTCTCGTGTACCAGAAGCGGAATTTCATGAAGGTTTGTACGCCTCAGCGGAAGACCTTGTTGGCCCTCTGATGGAAGAGTTGCCATCAGCAGTCAAACGTATACGCCAAGAGCGAAGAGTGCGCATTGGCGAATTCACCCCTGATGTGTTACGGGTTTACTGCCCAGGGTTCCACGAAGAGACGTTGCAGAGACTTTGCCAGCCGTTTCAGCAATAAAAGGAGCGGGTCTCCAATGACACACAGCAACGATGAAGTCAGGCGCCACCTGAGATTGGGTGAGGACAGCAATTGGGAATTCAAAGAAGTCGGCTTCGCTGGTAACCAGCCGAGGGAACCGCGGCGAGACGACTTGGCGGACGAAATCGCCGCTTTCGCTAATGCGACCGGAGGGGTGCTGCTCTGTAGCGTCACAGAGGACGGCGATATCTTAGAAATGTCCCGCGAACAAATGAACCAATTGGAGCATCTAATCACCAATATATCCACGGACTCCATAAGGCCGCCGATCAGGGTAAATATCTTTCGCAGGGACGTCTCCACAGGTGGAGCGATCTTATTGGTAGAGGTGCCAGAAGGTCACGCCCAACATGACAGTCCAGGCGGCAGCTTCATCCGAGTCGGCAGTACAAAGCGGAGAATGACCAGCGAAGAACGCTTACGTCTTGCTCAGAGGCGCGGACAGGCAAGTTTCCTATGGTTCGACAAGCAACCTGTAGATGCAACAGGGTTCGGGACGCTCGATGAAGCTCTCTGGAAACCCTTGATAAGCGTCGAGGGCGCGGCTGACCCGGAACTGGCACTGGAGAAGATGGGCCTCCTGGTCCAGGACCAAAACGGTACGCTTCGGGCCACCGTCGCTGGGGTTCTTCTGTGCAGCAGTTCACCTGAATATTGGCTGCCCAACGCCTGCATTACTGCGACACGTTACAGGGGTGCCGATAGGGCATCCGGTCAAATTGACTCACAGGTCATTGGGGGTCCTCTCGACAAACAAGTCAGGGAGGCTCTGGCTTTCGCCCTGCGGAATATGAGCGTTGCGGCCCGCAAAGAGCCTGCGCGCCAAGACCTGCCCCAGTACAGCGAGAAGGCGCTGTTTGAGGCTTTGGTCAATGCCGTGGTCCACCGTGACTACTCTATTAGGGGGAGCAGAATAAGGCTCTCAATGTTCGAGGACAGACTGGAAATCTGCTCACCCGGCGGTTTGCCCAACAACCTTACTCCAGAAAGCATGGGTGAGCGGCAGTCTACGCGCAACGAAGTTCTAACCTCGGTATTGGGCAGAATGAACGTTGGCGGCATCGACGGCGCGGGTGGAAGACAGTTTTTTATGGAGCGGCGGGGGGATGGCGTTTCAATCATTCGCCGGGAAACCCAAGAACTATGTGGTTCCCTTCCCAATTTTCGGGTGGTGGACGAAGCGGAATTGTGCCTCACGATCCCCGCTGCTCTATTGGAATTTACGTCGGCGAACGCTCTCATATCTGTACGCGGTTCCGGGAAGCCATTGACGGACGCCGAGGTGTTGGCGCTGTTCCCGAACAAGACTTGGAAGCACGTTGTCACCGATGCTAATGGGGAGGCAAGGGTTGACTTACATTCCACACACCTCCCGATGGTCGTGTTCGCGGTCGCTGACGGCTTTCGTGCGGGGCTTGAGAAGGAATGGATTCCTGCACAAAGAGCACTGGCCCTTGAACTGACCCCCATACCCGGCGGCGGCTCCGTCATCTTTCAGGAGGCTACCGGGCATATCCCGGGCTTGTCAGGACGGCTAAACCCGATTCGGGACAGCCTCGACAGGACATACTTGTATGCGTCCAACATCTCTATCAATGAAGGGAAACAGCAACCCGTCCACTTCATCTTAGGAGAAGATTTGCTCCTCACCGATTCCCACGGGAATGAAGCGTTGGTCCGGATCGTGGGCATTGAGGGCCGGTCGGCGCTCGTGGAATACCATCCCGTTGCTGCGATTTAAATGGGAATTACATACTTGTGTACCAAACTGCAAGCTGCGAGGTTGGCGGTATGACAGCCGTCGCATAAGCCGTGTTTGTAGAGCGATTCGGGGTAGCTAACCAGCCTCTCGCACTCTCCGCAGTGATATTGCTGTTTGACCGGCGAATCGTAGAATCCCCGCTTTGGTGCTGGCCGTGACTTCGACGGAGGGCACCGGGGCTGTACCCGGCGCCGGAATCATAGTTGGGCTGGTCCCGCCCTTGCCGGGATGGTGGAGTTGTGCAGCGATAAGTCGGTCGATGCAATAGACCGGCGCGCTGGTTTCGATGTGACCTGACAGCTGCAGGCGGAGGTTGAGATGGTAAAGCGCGGCCCGGGTGTCAATGGCGGAGGCATGTTGGGCCACTGGGGTGTCGCTGTTCAGGATAAATGTCCGTCTAACCGTTCGGCAGAAATGTCACCCGTTTGGTCTTCGGTCGCATCCCGTCAAATACCGGCTTAGGCCCGCTGCGTCGCCTTTCCCACGAACTTCGACACAGTAGTAACAGTCAGGCGTCGGCGGATCGGCAACGATGGTCACCCTGCCCAGGTGGCCGTGGTATTTCATGAACAGTCTGGGCTGGTCGTTCTTCCCCGTGGCTACAAGCATGAACTCGGTTACGGCCAGCGAAGCGACGACACCGTTGATTGATACCACGGAAGGACCAACTTCACCCAAAACTTCTGTCGGCACCCCGTAAATGGCCTGGTGATCTTGTCGTTGCACGAATATTGGTCGAACGAGCTCTGGAACGAAATAGACTACGAACCAGGGCATTTCGAATCAATGGTCAAAAATGTGAGGTGCTAGCGCGAACTCAATTGAATTCACAGGTGCTGCAGTACGTGGACGGCTCCTTCTGTTTGACGTCAACTACCTTTGCCGGAAAGCGGGGGTCAAACAATGTCCGAAGCCTCTCCCCGGTGGCATGTCCTAGCAGCGTGTCCGAGGATTAGATTTTTGGAGACGAAAAGCGCCACTGTCTAATCTCATCGGTGACTAATAGGCTCTAATAAAACAGTAACCGGAGTAATTAACTTTGTTGATGACGAGATTCGTTTAGAACATTGTTTCTCAGACAGGCTGCTAGTAGTCAGTCAACAGTGTAATCAAAAGGGCAAATGCGGTGAAGTTTGGTTCGGGCGTCCTGGGTGTCGCCTGGCGAAGATTACTATTCCAGGGATGACTCCCGACTAACTTAAGATGTCACACCGTGACCGCTGGGGCGGACTCACCAGTTAGTCTCCTCTGCACGGCCCGGATACGGGCATAAATCTGCTACCAAGTAACAAGCAGTTACTTGCCTCTGCACGGCCCGGAACACGGGCATAGGGATGCTGACTACTAGTCTGGCCGGATTAGTCTCCTTTTCTTATTGATGGTAACGATGCAACTGATCGCCTGGCACGCTCTCCGGAATCTGCGGAAGTGTAGTTGGCTATGTGCAGATGTGGCGGCTATGAGCACCATCGCACACGAAGTCCCTCTGACAATTGCGCACCTCATGTGCTACTCACCTCACCTCCCCAAACGCGGCCAATGGTGGCCTTAATGTTGTTTTCCAATTCGGCAACTGTTTTTTGATGACCATCGATAGCCCTTTGGTACTCTTGGACTTCCGCTATAATTTCTCGCTGAACCTCCAAGGGTGGGAGAGGGATTTCGTAGTCCTTAAGTTTGGTGAAATGCCGCTTGTATCCATCGCTTTCCAGGGGCCGGACACGTAAGAAATAGTAAAGAAACCGAGGGTCCAGAGTGTCGGCTGTTTGAAGAATTTTTATCCCATCTGCACCTTGTGCAAATGGAGTTTCCACCAACTTAACTGCACACGTGTGGTCCCCGAAGATAACCACAGGAACATCCGTGGTAACCAAAGCAGACTCATCGTCAGTCCATCCAGCGATCTCAGACTGGGACTGGTCAATGATTGGAAAGCGTCCGCTTTCTCCGAAGGTGGTTTTCTGCAATTTTGCGGGAGGTGTAATCGTCTTCACAAGCGTCCCGATCTTCCGTAAAGGGTATTCTGCGAATTGAGGGGTCGTGTCCAAATACCGGTCTCCACTTAGGTTGTATTCTCCGTCTTCGCCAATCTTCGCTTTATGGACAACAAACGCATTTGTCAGTGCTAATTCACTTACAGACTCATAGGTTCCCATGCAGCGAAGACATTCGACAAGCTCGGCTTGCACACGGGGAAGGTCGTTCCGACCGATAGGACGACGTTGGGCACCCAAGTCGAAACCGTCATCCTCCACTTTGAGAAAGACAATACAGTCCGTTCGTTTAGCTAGGGCCCGGTCCAGAATAAGGACTGAAGTCTTAACACCGGAATAGGGATTGAACACTCCAGCTGGTAGAGAGACTATAGCTACCAGGTATTCTTCGACGAGCATTTTACGCAGCTGCTTGTAGGCGTTTCGGTTCTGGAACACGATGCTTTCCGGGACGATGACGCCTGCCCGGCCGGTGGCGGTCAGGTGGTCTGCTATGTAGCTCACAAATAAGACTTCGGTCCGCGTGGATTTGACTGAAAAGCGGTTGTGGGGTCGAATGCCGCCACGCGGCGACATGAACGGCGGATTGGCCAGAATTACATCAGCGTACTCATTAAACCGCTCCTCGCTAGTGAGAGTGTCGTATTCGTAGATATGCGGCTCTCGGAAGCTGTGGAGGTACATATTCACTAAGGAGAGACGCACCATGTCAGGGGAGATGTCGTAGCCACTAAAGTTATTGACCATTCGGCCCCGATCATCAGGCGTCAGCGTGCTTTGTCCATCCCCGTCGGTGTTGGCCGCCATTATGTGCTTGTAGGCAGATATCAGGAAGCCGGCGGTGCCGCAGGCTGGGTCCAGCACGATATCGTCCTTCTTCGGATCCACGACGGCTACGATGAAATCGATGATGTGGCGCGCGGTACGAAACTGACCAGCGTCGCCCTGGACCCCAAGCACAGAGAGGATGTACTCAAAGGCGTCACCTAACCGCTCCGAGTTGTCGTATGCGAACTCGTCGATGACCTTCAGGAATGACCGCAAAGTTTCCGGGTCGCGGTAGGGCAGGTAGGCATTGTTAAATATTTCCCTAAATAGGGGCGGAATGCCTGGGTTTTCCGGCATTCTTGTGATGGCTTCGGCGTATAGGTTCAGGGTTTCATATCCTCCGAGGCTCGGATGCATTAGTTTAGCCCAGCCGTATTTGGCGAAGTCGCCCGCGAAGAACTTCCGCTCTCCGCCTAATTCTTCACTCTCAGCGTCCAGGTCATCCATGAATTTGTAAACCAGGGCGATGGTAATCTGCTCGACCTGGCTCTTGGGGTCCGGCACCTTGCCGACCAGGATGTCTCGGGCGGTGTCTATTCGTCGTTTGGTATCTACGTCTAACATGGTTTCCTCTATACAGCGAACTGGTTAAGGGAGACGTAATCCTTGACATACTCGGGAACCAACGCCCGGTATTCTTCAGATACGGCTCGATAGTCTTCAATCGAGAACACGGCATTGGTAGCCAAATCGGTAAACTGCCTGGTGTCGATTACGTGGCGGGTGAGGTCACTCGTTACATAGGCCTTGAAGTAGGTCTTTATGGCCGGTATGGATTGGACATCTTCCGGCTGGTGTCCGGCCACGAACTTGCTAAACTCTTCCTCCAACAGGTCGTCCTTTGACTTGAAGGCCGGTATAAGGTCAAAGACCTTTTCCAGGATCTCCCGAAGGCTAATCCGGCGGTCCACGGAAGTGGCTTTCCGCAGCTTCTCCAGAGTGTAGTAGTCTGCCGGCTTGTCGAATACCTCTCGGTTCACGTAGTCAATTACGAGTTCCCAGTTCCCGGCCTCCACAGCCTTCGTTACGGTGTCATTCTTGCGCAAGGTGCCCGCGAACCGGTCGAATAGCATCCGGTCGATTCTCATCCCATCGTAGCCGATCGTTTCTACTGTCATGGTCGAGAGAATGTCAGTACCAAGATGCTCGTAGCCGTAGACCAGCAACGGGGCCCCGCCTTCCCCCTCACTCTCGCCCTGATGGGCTTGGGGCCGTGGCAGCATGAGTATCTGGTCATAGTTGAATTCGGTTTCGAAGTATTCGCAGTTGGCGAAGAAGTCAAAGAGCTTGAACTCGGTCTTCTCCGGTCGAGCCACGCTGTCTGCGATGTCCACATCGAATAGTTGCTCACGAAAGTCATGTAGCCGTGTGCCCCGGCCTTTTATCTGGACGAAATCGGTGGGTGAGAAGATGGGTCGGAACAGGCCGAGGTTGAGGATGTCGGTGCAGTCGTAACCGGTGGTCATCATACCGACGGTTATACATACTCTGGCCTTGCTGGTCCGGTAGGAGGATAGAAAATTTGTTGAACCCATCAGATTATTGTTGGCAAAGTTAATGGTGAACTGCTGGGCGTCCGCCACTTGTGAAGTGACCTGCACGGCGAAGTCAGACTGGTACTTACCAGGGAACATGACATCGGCCATTTCATTGAGGGTCTGAGTCAGCCTAGCCGCGTGGTTCTGGCTTACGGCGAACACGATGGACTTTCCGATTTCTCCGCTGATTGGGTCTCGCAGCGCGTTCTCCAAGAAGGTCTTGCAGAAGATCTGGTTGGTTGCGTCGGAGAAAAAACGCGTCTCAAATTGGCGCTGCTTGAAAGTCTCTTCATGCTCATCCCCGGTGTCATCGGTCAAGGAGACGACGAAGCCGTCGTCTGCCAGCAATTGGGTTGTCACTTCGGTACGGGCGTCTACCACGGTAGGATTGATCAGATAGCCGTCTTTCACGCCATCAATCAGCGAGTATCGGAACGTAGGATCCCCGTTCTCACACCCAAAAGTGCGATAGGTGTCAAGCAGAAGCCTCCGTTCGACCTCACGGGGGTCGCGAACGTTGGGGCCGGTCCTGCTCAATCCTCGCAGGTAGTCTCGTGGGGTTGCGGTCAGACCTAGCTTGTAGCCAACGAAGTAGTCGAAGACGGCGCGGGCATTCCCGCTGATGGAGCGGTGAGCCTCGTCGGAGATTACCAGGTCGAAATCGGTAGGGGAGAATAGCGATTGATACTTGTTGTTAAACATGAGGGACTGGACAGTAGTGACGATTATCTCCGCCGAACGCCAATCGGCATGGGTTTCTTTGTAGATTACAGTCTTGTGGTCCGCTGAGAGGAGGGCGGTGAATTGCTTTCTGGCTTGTTCTTCAAGCTCAAGACGGTCCACCAAGAACAACACACGGGAGGCGTTGCCGGAGCGGAGAAACAGCTTGATGATGGCCGCGGCGATGAGGGTCTTCCCAGTGCCTGTGGCCATCTCGAACAGAAAGCGGTCACTACCGTCCTTCACCGACTGTTGCAACGCTTGAATTGCTCTGAGTTGGTAAGTGCGCAAAAAGCGCATATTGTTGGCCCGAATAAAGCTGGGCCGCTCAACCTCGTTCTTCCATGCTGCTTCAGAGGCATAGTTGGGCCGCTGGGTGAGAACGATGTAGTCGTTCCGAACTTGTTCATCGATCAAGCGCTTTGGGTCAGGCGTGACCTTGCTATAACCAATAACCGAGTCCGGGGTCGGGAATGAAGTGATGATATAGGGGTTGCCACGCTCTAAGTCCCAGAAGTAGTGCAAGTTGCCGTTGGAAAGCATTATGAACCGGCAATTTTGTGAACGTGCATATTTCCGAGCCTGTTCCTTCCCTACGAGTGGTTGTTTTCCCTCGGACTTGGCCTCCAGCACTAAAAGGGGAAATCCTTTGGAATCCAGCAAGAGGAAGTCGATAAACCCCGTCGTCGTCTTCTCGAAATCTTCACCGAGAGCGTCAAGGTCGGTTTGGGTGATAGCCACGCCGCGTTCAAGCCGAACGTTAGCGGGTTCATTCCCTTCCTGGAAAAAGCGCCACCCTGCCTTTTCCAGCAGTCGGTTAATCTTTATTCGAGCTGTAGCTTCGTTCATAAACCATGTTCACGGAGACACAATATCACCAAAGAAATGCTATAGTCGGCGAAACTCAATAAATGCCTTGTCTTTGCCGCGATTATTCAATTGCCGGTCGAAGTCAAAAACGGGGAGACCGGTTAGGAGCAACAAAGATTGCCTCGCTGATGCAACGGCCGGGTGACACGCTGGTCGAGCTAGACTTGAATGAACCAAAGAGGGAACAATGCGCGGCGAGTATAGCACGACGAGCGGGAACACCCATGTGAGGCGTGAGGTGGGCCCGGGGAACAAGGTAGCAAGCTACACCCATAGGTTCCTGTTCCTAGTACTCAGCATCCCTATGCCCGTGTTCCGGGCCGTGCAGAGGTAAGTAACTGCTTGTTACTTGGTAGCATCGTTATGCCCGTATCCGGCCCGTGCAGAGGCGACTAACTGGTGAGTGCGCCCCAGCGGTCACGGCGTGACATCTTAAGTTAGTCGGGAGTCAGCCTGGTTTTAGCATTTATTTAAGAAAACGGACAATTAGCCTTTCCTACTTGGTGGGAAGTGTTGTTGGCGGGGGTGGCAGTGATGGTCAGGGACAAGTACGCAGTGCGGCTGGCGTTGGAACAACGGGAAGAACTCCGGCGTCTGATTCGGGTTGGGAACCACACGGCCCGAGTCACCGCCAGGGCCCGGATTCTTCTCAAGAGCGACGACGGTTGGCAGGCTCCCCAAGTGGTTGAAGCTGTGGATGTGGCCCTGGGCACAGTGTACCGGGTCAAGCAGCGCTTTACCGAAGAAGGGTTGGTGGGGGTTCTGAAGGACCGTCCCCAGGCCAACCGGCGCCGGAAGCTGGACGACCGAGGCGAGGCCCACCTGATCGCCCTGACCTGTAGCCCGCCGCCAGCAGGTCATGACCACTGGACCCTGCGCCTCCTGGCTGGCAAGGTGGTGGAGTTGAAGTTGGCCTCCTCCATGTCCCACGAAGGGGTGCGCAATCGTCTCAAAAAAACGATCTCAAGCCCTGGCAGAAGAAGGAATGGTGCATTCCCAAGGTGAGCGCGGAGTTCGTGGCCAACATGGAGGACCTGCTGGACCTCTACGCCGAACCCTATGACCCCCGACGGCCGGTGGTCTGCTTCGACGAGACCACCAACCAGTTGTTGGCCGAGACTCGGCCATCTCTGCCGCCCCGGCCCGGAATTCCGCTGCGGCAGGGCTACGAGTACCGGAGGGAGGGCGTCCGCAACCTGTTCCTGGCCTGTGAGCCGCTGGCGGGCTGGCGTCACGTGGCGGTGACCCACCGGCGCACGATGGAGGACTTCGCCCATCAGATGCGTTGGCTGGTGGACGAAGCTTACCCGGATACCCCGGTGGTGCGGGTGGTCATGGACAACCTGAACACGCACCGTCCGGCGTCCCTGTCCCTGTCCCTGTACGAGACGTTCCCGGCGGCAGAGGCCCGGAGGATTGCCAAGCGGCTGGAGTTCCACTACACCCCCAAGCATGGAAGTTGGTTGAACATGGCGGAAATCGAGTTCAGCGTGCTATCCCGCTCCTGCCTGAAGCAGCGACTCCCCGACGAGGAGACGCTCCGGCGGGAAGTCCAGGCTCTGGTTAAGGAACGCAACGCCGCCCAAGCCACCATCAACTCGAGGTTCAACACCCAGGACGCCCGGACCAAACTTCACCGCCTTTACCCTTTTGATTCCAAAGTTGACTGAGTACTAGCTCCCCTCAGGCATAGTTATTCAGGCCGTGACTGTGGCGGAGGGTATCTCCGCTAGGACGATAACTACGCTTATCGTTCCTAGAATTATGTTGCGCAAGGGGTCTGACGTTACTTGCGCGGTGCGCAAAGTCGATGCACCAAGCGATTAGAGCAACGGGGGCTGCAAGGGGTTAGTAAAGTGCGCGATGATTACCTGTGACCACGGGTCGAATTCGCTAGGCCTATTTGCGATTTCCGACGAAGGCAAGAACACCCCGCGATATTTCGAATAAGGCGCGAATTCTTCATCAGCAAGAGGGGTAAGGCGCTCTGCTTCGGTCTCGTGCAGAAACGCCACATGCCGTGCCGCTTGCGGAGAGGATTTATCCACAATCACGCCGATTGGTTCTGGCGGGTGTTCGGGACAAAATCCTACTTCTTCATTGATCTCTCGCATCAGGCACGAGGCAACGACCGAAAGGAAAGATGACGCACTTTCTTTTCGGTCGATATGCCCTCCCACAATCAAACTCAATCTCCTGTCCAAGTCCTTCCGATCGTTGCGGACCGTCCTGAAGACACAGTAATCTCCCTGCTGGTTCCGAATAACCGTACATGGAATAGCTTGTGCCTCGTTGACGGAGTACTCGGCTTCAGACCTATCCATCCAATCGAAGGTGCTCTCGATTGCCTCAATCTCGGCCTTGATGCTGTCCCATAAGAGCAGTGAGAACGACGTGTCGAACACGTCTTGGGGAAAGACAAGAATTTCATTGCCGACCATGTCATGCCCCCGCCTGTGCTTTAATGTGGGCAATGATGACCTTGGTCACCTCGTAAGCCGTCCCGTGGGGAGTGGTGTCGAGACTCGTCTGAATCCTCGTCACTTGCTGGAAATGGCCACTGTACCTGGTTTCGATCATTGAATACGCCGAATTCAATGGACCGAGGAACTCGGGGTTCATTGTGATGCCCGGCTTCTCGACCAATTTGTTCTCGTTCTCCCGTGCGATAGCTATAGCGGGCTCAGCCAGAAACAAGAACACGAGCTGGGTCTGCTGGTTCCAGTTGGGGACCAGCAGAAATTTGTGGATTGTGGTGCGATCATCGGGGGTCAGATGTTGGCCATCAGAGTTGGCCAACATCTCGAACCACGCGAGAGCGTCAAACAGCCCTCGATCCATTAGGACGAGTTGGTATTTGTCAGCGCCGTATCGACTTTCCAGAATTTGAGTGAGCGCATAGGTGGCCGACCATGCGTTATACGCCACTAAGTCCTCTTTCAACCTGCGCGGGGTGCGTTTCGATGCCCCTTCAGACGGGGCCAAGATGTCGTACTCCAAGCGACGGAAAAAGTGCTCCACGATGTCGATGCACGTGGACTTGCCGCTCTTCGGCGTGCCGGCGAACTCGATCACGAACCGCTTGTCGTTCGGTAAGTTATCCCAATTACTGAGCAGGCTTTTGGCCTCTGCAGCCAAATCGTCCAGTTGTTGTTGGGTGGGTTTCATAGGCATTGATCGCCTCCTTATTGGCCTATCATTCAGCGCCGGTGGGTCCGGACCTGGTCAGGTTATTGGCCATTGGACGACGCCAGGTCGCCAAGCCGCAGGTCCTCCCATAGAGAGCAGCGGGTCAAGCTAAAATCGAAGTCTAATCCTGGTGTGCTTTGAGGAACCTGACCACCGTGTTCTTGCTCACTCCAAACCGCTTCCCGATCTCCGGAAGATACATCCCCGCCTGCTGCAGACGCAGGATCTCCGCATAGTCATCGGGTTGGAGCTTGCGAGGAGCTCCCAAGGTCTTGCCCTCTGTCCTTGCCCGCTCCAAGCCCGCCCTGGTGCGCCGGCGCAAGGACGCAGCCTCCTGGTCGGCGACCCAGCTCGCAAAGAGCATTAACAAATGCCCTTGGAACGCCTCGGCACTGTCCGGCTCCGCGTCTAGGTAGGCGGTCCATCGAGCCTCGATCTCATCGAGCGACCGGATCCGGACGCCCCTAGCCTGCAGGTCCATGACGACGTGCATCGTATCCTGCCAGCGCCGGCCGATCCGGTCGATGGCGGCGACGACTAGGACGTCACCCGAGAGTAGTTTCCGGTCAAGACCATGCCAGCCTTTCCGGCTGTTGGTTCCAGTAGTCCCTGACACGCCCACGTCGCGGTAGATGCGTTCCCGGTCGACTCTGGCCCTCAGCAGTTGCAGGTCCTGGGTTTCAGGGTCGCTGCCCGAGAAGCCCAACGTCTTTTGACGGCTGGTCCGGACGTAACCGTAGGTGGTCATGTGGCGAGTATACCTTTATGGCACGCCCCCCGCGAGCCTGGGCTGTCAGCATTTGGGGCGGCCTCATAAACGGGCGTTTATGGGCCGTCTGCGACGCCGGTGTAGACCACCAAAACCACGGCCCCATCAGACTCTAGGCTGCGTAACCCAGGCAGAGGCGTCCCATGTGGGCCAGGCTCTACGGTAGGAAGAATCAGTTGCGACGAGGTGTGTTCACCGGAACCGGTCTAGGTATCATAGGCAGGAGCGTCGAGATTCTCGCTTAATTCCACCTCGGTCACGTCCAGCTGACCGGGTCCACCTCAGTTTGTGGCAGATCCGACGAACCCCCGCGAGACTGCCCACTTAAACGTCAATGCGGATGCCTTTCATCCGGCAGAGAGGACTGGGGGTTCCGCCTCATATTCGATGATAGAATTTAACGTTCCAAATGATATCGAAAAATGAGGCAGACGAATGCCCGAATCTAACACTGCAGAAGCTGGCGGAATCTCTGAAGAGATTCTTGTCAAGACCGTTGACACCCTAATGGGAAACGAGGCGACCGACATCTCGTTACTGGGGATACTATCCAAGCACATAGTAACCTTGGCTCCAGCAACGGATGCCACTGACGTAGCTTTGAAGGAAATTGAAGCCCTTGCAGTTGAGAGAGCGGAAAAAGTTGACTAAACCATCCGTGACGATTGAAAAAATCGAACTGCAAGGATTTCGGGCATACCTGCAACCTCAGACTTTCACACTGGCCTCTGGCAAGACTCCGCTTAGTCTGGCTATTTTAGGCCCCAATGCCAAAGGAAAGTCGAGCCTGGCAGATTCCTTTGAGTACTACTTTTCCGAGGATGCCACTCTTAAGCGGCTGGGCAAACGGTCGTCTCAAACCCATGCGGGCCCTACCGCCATAGCGCACGTGGGAGCTCAAGAGGAAGGTATCGAATCCTCGGTCCACTTTTGGTTCAGCCTGCAAGGCGAAAAATTCGATGCAGCGCGTCCTTTTCCCAGCCCTATCCCAGGTGCCGCGAAGCGAATCCTTTCCAAAATCAAGGTTCCGTTTGTAATCCGAGGCCATGAGCTAAGGAGCTTTGTCGAGGACACCACGCCAGGAGACCAGTACAAGGAACTAGCGAATTGGTTCGGCCTAGACCCGCTTCTCAGAATCCAGCAAAACCTCCGGACCCTGAGAAGAAAAGTGAAAGTAAGGGCAGAATCCACGTTGGAAGCAGATGAGAGGTCTCATGACCTGGTGCGAGATACAAATGCCGAAATTACCGAGTGGGATGAACAGGAGGTTTGCAATTGGCTTAACAACGAGATTCTAACCGGCTTAGACGGTACTCTCACCTTCGCTGAGTTTTCTGAACAGGATCCCGCGTTCACCATCCTGACCGCCCGTAAGGATGCTGAGCAGGAAAAACTGGGATTGGCACAACTGCGAGGGATTTCCAATATGTTGGAGGACCTCGCTTTGCCCTTGGACGGAACCGATGGGGAACTTGGCGGCAAAATCCCCGCGTTCGAGCAGGCAGTGTCAAGGCTAAATGAAGCAGCGGTTCACGAAGCAGAAGAACGGTCGAAAGCAAGCGCTGCCGTGTTCAGCCAGGTCTGGACGGAGGCGAAGAAACTATTCGACAGTGGTAGCGTGGTGGACACTTGCCCAGTTTGCGACGCCAATTTGGCTATCGGCCCTCACGGCTCTCACGGCGGCGTTCAGACCAGCATCGCTGAAAAACTCTCTGGCCTGGCAGGTTATCGAAAGGCAGAGGAGGAGTTGAAGGTCTCCAGAAAACAGGTGGAACTGTTGATTGATCCCCTGAAAAACAGCGTGAGAACCGTAAATGACACGCTCGGGGAAACGGCTTACGAATGTCAGGAGGTTGCTGATTATTCCCAAGCGTTGATCCAGTGGAATGTCGATGAAGTACTGCCCGGGAGTCAGGACGTAGTCGGCGCTTTGTCCAGGCTTCACAGCTCCACTGCGGACCAAATAAAGCAAATCGAGAACCAGCAGGGAGAACACACCTACGCCAAAGCTCTTGACACCGTGAAAAAATTACTCAGCATTAAGGCTGACTTGGGAAGAATCGCGCGCACCAAGGCTCAGTTGGGATCGCTTCAAATTGAGCTCGACCGTCAGGCATTGGAGATCGAGAAAGCCATTGTCGACCACATCCAAAGCCTCGTCGGCAAGCTTCAAGGCGACGTTGCAACCCTTTATCGGGAAATTCAGGGCAGTGGTTTGTCGTCGCCCCCAATTCGCATCGAACTCCCAGGCCAGGATGGAATTGATCAGCAGAGGGCCCAATTATTGATAGACTTTTCCGATAACCGGCAGGGTGTCGTACCGAGTGGCTATCTGAGCGATTCCCAGGTGCACACCTTGGCCTTGGCTCTTCGCCTGGCGGCAATTCGAATGTTCAACTCAGAGGCGCCCATCATAGTACTGGACGACGTGGTGACTTCTTATGATGCCGATCATCGGAAGACCATTGCAGGTGCCCTAGCCAGGCATTTCTCCGAGTTTCAAGTCGTCCTGGTAACTCATGACGAACAGTTCTTCAACCTGCTCAAGGACCAACTGCCCCAAAGTCGATGGGTTTTCAAGCGGATAATGGAGATTCGAGCAGGTTTCGGTCCAGTTTTTCACGACCACCAAACTTCAGACGAGGTCATTCAGGCGAAGTTGGACGCGGGCGAGAATGCCGGAGCAGAAATTCGGCAGGCCGAGGAGGAATGGCTGATAGGAATTTGTCGGGGATTCAGATCCAAAGCTACTATGCGCTCGATAGAGAGGGCATTTCAGTATGACCGCTCGGAACTGGCAGACTCGTTGGCTAGTTTTCTCAATGAGGCCAAGATCAAGTTACCTCAAACGTCGACTGCCTCCAACAGTTTCCTTAACAGTTTGCAGAGTGGTGTGGTGGAGAATCTGTCGAGCCATTTTTCGGACAACCCCTACAAGAGCAACTCGGTAGGCGATGAAAGGGCCAGGTGGGATGAGTTCAAATACTTCCGCGATTTATTCAAATGCCCATCTCCATCTTGTGGCAAACGGCGTTTCAAACGACCAGTGGGGATGAGTAACCCTGTGTGCTACTACTGCGATAAACGATTCGCATTCTCCTTACCCTGACGCAGTCTTTTAAGCTGCGGACCCCAAATCAGACCCTTACTAAACCAATTCCCTGAGCAATTTTCTACTGACATACACGCTTGTAAACGGCGGAGATGAAGTGGGCCGCGTGGGCGGAAAATTGCTGACAAACGGCGACTGAATACTGTACCGCCCGCCATGATTCATAGGGTTGTAGTCGACCCCATGGATGGTGTGATGGATGTACAGAGTGGACGTATATCTGCGGGTTCGCCGGGCGGTGATGGTGGATGGGATGAGCATACGGGAGGTCTCCCGGGTGTTCGGCCTGCACCGGGACACGGTGCGCAAGATTCTGTCCTACTCGGTGCCGCCGGGCTACCGGCGACAGACTCCGCCCCGGCGTCCTAAGCTGGCGCCCTTCACCGGCGTCATCGACCAAATCCTGGTGGACGACCTCAGGCGTCCCAGGAAGCAGCGCCACACAGCACAGCGGATCTTCCAGCGACTCAGGGACGAGCATGGGTTCGGCGGCCAGTACACCATAGTCAAGGACTACGTGAGGGAGCATCGCCGCGGGTCGCAGGAGATGTTCGTGCCCCTGTCCCATCCGCCGGGCCACGCCCAGTGCGACTTTGGCGAGGCCCTGGTGGTCATCGGCGGGGTGGAGCAAAAGGCCCACTGCTTCGTCATCGACCTGCTCCACAGCGACGACTGCTTCGTCAAGGCCTATCCGGCCGAGACCACCGAGGCCTTCCTGGACGGCCACGTGTCGGCCTTCGCCTTCCTGGGCGGAGTGCCCCAGAGCATCCTGTACGACAACACCAAGCTGGCGGTGGCCAGGATCCTGGGTGATGGACGAGGAAGCGCACCCGGGCGTTCACGGAACTCCAGTCCCACTACCTGTTCGACGATCGGTTCGGCCGCCCCGGCAAGGGCAACGACAAGGGGATGGTCGAGGGGATGGTCGGCTATATGCGGCGCAACTTTCTGGTGCCGGTCCCGTCCTTCGAGAGCTTTGAGGCGCTGAACGCCCACCTGGAGCGTCGCTGCCTGGCGCGGATGGATGCCAGGTTGAGGGGTCATTCAGAGAGCATAGGTCAACGGATGGAACGGGACCTGGAGGCCCTGCTGCCTCTGCCGGAGGCGCCCTATGACGCCTGCGAGAAGCAGGCGGGCCGGGTGAGTTCGCTGTCGCTGGTGAGGTACAGGACCAACGATTACTCGGCGCCGGTGGCCTACGGGCACCGGGACGTTCTGGTAAAAGGCTACGTGGACCGGGTGGTCATCAGCTGCGGGTCCGAGGTCATCGCCCGCCATCACCGCTCCTACCAGCGGGACGATTTCGTCTTCGACCCCATCCACTACCTGCCGCTGCTGGAGCGGAAGCCAGGCGCTTTGGACCAGGCGGCTCCGCTACAGAGCTGGGAGTTGCCGGAAGAGTTCGGGACGCTTCGCCGGCTTCTGGAGTCCCGGATGGGACGAAGGGGCAAGCGGGAGTTCGTCCAGGTACTCCGCCTATTCGAGCATTTTTCGCCTGGGGAAGTCCACGCCGCGGTTCGGGATGCCCTCCGGTTGGGGGCTTTGAGCTTCGACGCGGTGAAGCATCTGGTGCTCTGCCGGCTGGAAGGCCGGCGACAGCTACCGGCTCAAGCGTAGTAGAGAGAACGCTGTCTCCCAACCTTCAGACGAGCCTCACGAAGAATAGGTTGCATCAAGACCTTCCTACCTGCCATCTGCTGCCCCGCCCGTAAGCAGGGCATTCCCCTCAACCATTGGCGCGGACATTTATGCTGGCCTTCGACACCCCAGTGGCCCAACATACCTCCGCCATTGACACAATGATGGCGGAGGTCGCATCCAGAAGTTTCCTGTACGTGGTGCACCCCCCAAACCCGGCGGCCAGAGCGATGATGATCAGGAAGTCGTATCCGGAGGTCTCCTGAACGTCCTGCAACCCATTGTTAAGCGTCAGGATACCAAGATGACCTTGGGCATCGGCGTCATAGGGCCCGACCCTACAGGCAAAACCACCCACGTGTCGTCCTTCAGCCGCCTGTCCCGAGACCAGGATTGGATGGGCCTCGACGGCACTCTGCCCAAGGTCCGCGACTTGGTCGCCCTGGTATATGAGTCGGAACGGGCCCCGGGACTCCCCGGTTGGGTGCTGGCGCTGTCTGCCGATATTCTGCAGATCAGCGGCATCCCACCCCATCACCTCTTCCCGGAAGGGCAGACAACCTGGCTCAAGGAGGTGCTGGAATTCCACGGTGCTACCCCATATTGGGTGCCGGATTCAGCGCAGGGGGGGACCATTGGGGCCGGGTGAATGGGGGATTCCCCGGCGGATTGGGATGCAGGAAGGTTCTATCCGGGTGAGCAGGCCAGTGGGAAATATGGGACCTGCAGGCCGTATGCTCTGGGCAATTTCCCACCGGCACCAAGCCTCTGATCTGGAATATCGGGACTGTCACCATCCAGCATCCCATCGACACGACCCCGTGCCATCATCGCCTTCTCGGGAGAGCGGGACCACATTGGAAACAGCGGGCCCAGGACAGACATCTGACCGAGTGATCGCCCAGGCCGGGGCCCGAAACGGCACCGGAATCCAAGACATTCAGGTCCATCGGGCCTTCCCTTCCCCAGCGGGGGACGGTGGGCTAGAATACCGGACACAACCTTCGAGGGCCGTGACCCCACAACGGGGACCGCGAGCAAGCCGACGCCGGGCGTCCCCAACCAGGCCGGAAAGCCAGAGAACCTCAGCAAATAAACCCGATCCAGAGCAGCCTGACCGGAGAGGTCCGACATGACCACCCGACATCCAGGGGCAGCCGATAAGAAACGCCGGGGGAGTTTCGTCCTCCCCGACCCCCCGGAGGGTGACCCAGAGGACATGACCAGCTTCGACCACCTGACTGTGAGCGGCAACGTACGCTACCTTATCCGGCACCTGGGCAACCCCGAAACAACCATCGTAGCCGGCGAAAGGTACCTCACAAGGGCGCCTGGAGCTCCTGCGACAGACCGGATGGCGCCGGACCTGCTCATCGCCCTGGGCGCTGACCCGGAAGCCTACCGGGAAAACAACGGATACGTCATCTCGGAGCAGAGAAAGCCGCCGGACTTCGTCCTGGAGATAGCCTCCCGGAGCACCGGCCGGCAGGACGTGGTGGAGAAGAGGGCGGCTTACGCCGACCTGGAGATCCCCGAATACTGGCGCTTCGACGAGACCGGGGAGTTCCACGGGGCCCGTCTCGCCGGCGACCGACTGGTGGATGGCCAATATGAACCGGTCCCCATCGAGACCGTCGAGGAAGGGGTCCTGCAGGGGCACAGCAACGTGCTCAACCTCCTCATCCGGTGGGACCACGGACATCTGGGCTGGCACGACCCGGAGACCGGGAACCACATCGTCCGATACGAGGACCTTGAAGCCCGCGCCGACATTGAGCGGGAGGCACGTATGGCCGCCGAGGCCCGGGTCCGGGAACTGGAGGCTGAGCTGGAGCGGCGCCACCAGGGCTGACCCTTCGGGGATTGAAGTGACCCCTGAGGGGGTGGTGCGTGCGTAAAGCGCAGCACCTGGAATCCCACAAGTTCGCGCCAACACCAACGGGAGCCCTACCGCATGGGCCCCCGGTCTGTGGAACCCCTAGCTCGGGGAACAAACTCCAGACCCCTTCCCGCACCAACCAGGGGTAAAACCCTGCCGCGATCCCCAACAAACCTGAGGACCCACAGGCAGAAGCGATGCTGTACATCCAGTTGCACCAAGGGGAACTGAGCCATCCCATCAGCACGTTAGAGGAATACTTTCGCCGGGGCGGGGTTACGATCATACAGGCCGCCTTCGGCCACTCGTATTTCATCCACCCGGACTCGGTCAGAGAGAAGACACCCTACTTCCCCGAACGGGCAAGGTTCAGTCGGCAGCATTATCCGGGAGCAATCAAAGGACAGAAAGCAGTCTGGGCTGGAGACGGACGAGAGGTCGTCATTGACGACAACCAACATGCCCAGTTGGCATGGGGGAGATACACGGGCCACGGGCTGGCCCGGGGAACCGGGTACTCGATCCGCCACATCTGGGGACATCCATGGGATCCGGACGCTTTCACGGCCGGGTGGAACCTATGCTACATGCCCTTTTGGGCCGGGATGCTGACAGAGGAGCAGAACCTGCACGAGGAACTGGAACAGGCTGTTCGCCAGGCCTCCTGGGACCTCTACTTTCGGGATAATCCAGTTTGCCCCCCTCCGGACTTCGTTAAGGATACGGGCATGGATCTAAGCTCATTACTCGCCGGCCAACCCCTCCTGATTCTGGAGCGGGAGCCTTCGGCACCCACGAAACGAACCCATATCTCTGGACCCAACTTGCCGGATACCGGAGGTGGTAAAGTCCAACGAGTGAAGGAAATCCGTAGCCAGAGTCACCAAAGTTGGAGCAACATCCGCAAAGCCGCACGCGCACTCCAAGGCTTGGAGCATGGGCCCTTCGGAACGCATAATGTAGAGAACAGCGCAAAATCATGTGTCCGGAAAATCCATTCTGAAACCGCCCTCACCTTTGCACAAATCGAATCCTTACTGGACGAGCAGGGCTGGTAACCGGTCTCGACGGAAGTAGGCGCCAACATCAAATTCCGAACGGCCCAGCAAGGCCGATGAAGGAGTCCCCACAATGGAAGGCACCGGACCGATCACCATTACGATCAAATTGTCCAGGGAGACCAAGAACACTTACCGGTATGACGCCGTTGAAGAAGATGCAGCAGGGAGTAATCTATACATTCAAAAGAAGGCCCTGCCGGGTGGGGCGCCTCCAGAATTGGAGATCAGGTTAACGGCAAAGTAACCAACCACCAATTCCCCGTTAAAATGCCACAGCAAGTGGGAAAACCGCAGAAGGGTGGGGACAGTTACTCTATCGCTCCTGGAGGCGCCCGCAATGGTCCTAGTGCCCGCCGAAAGCACTTACCAAAGTGAACTGAAGGACTGGTTGGCCCGGTTCCACAGCGAGAACGGTCTGCCTGAGAAGGCGGTGACTTTTACCATCCCCGAACAAAGCCTGATTATCCAATATGAGCCTACGGGCGGGATTCCCAACGTAGCCAGAATGCGCCAGACGGGGAAAGAGATGGGCATGGCCTCCGGGGCCGGCGCGATGGTAGCAGGTGGAATGGCCATGCTTATTGGGAGAACCTTGCTCGGAAATGTAGCCGGGCGCGTCGGGATTGCAGGAGCTTTCGGCGCCATCGGGCTGGCCCCACTGTTGCCGGCTGTGCTGGTCGGGGGCGCGGTCGGCGGCGTCTTGTACACGACATACAAAATCGGGAAGAACCGGGCGGAAAACCAGCGGGCGGAAGCCTTCGGAGCGGAATTGTTTGACCACTTAAGCACATTCAGCCCCAACAACCCGAAGCCAGAAGATTTGACAATCGTTATGTCGGAAGACCGGCGTATCACCGTTATCTGTGACCCGGAGTTGGAAGCAGACTAAGGTTCATCGTAAAGGTGAGCACGCGCCGCACACTCCTGGTTGGAGCCGCTCCCAGACGATATAACCGGCACGTCCGATACCCACGATGCCCGAAGACATTCGAATACTAAAATCGATTACACCAACACTTACGGCTTCTGCAAAAGCCCGGCGCTGGAAGAGATACGCAGGCATGGCCGCGCCCTGACTCCCTGTTATAGTTTCGACGCGAGAGCCCTGGAGGACGACAGAGAGCCATTCAGGGACAATATGGCCCGTCTCACTGCCGAATGGCGCGGACTACACAGAGCCGGACCCCAAAGGTGACCGCGGCAATTGAGGCTAACATGGAATGGCTAGGGTTTGCCTAAAGTTCGGGAAGCCATCCGGTTGGTGGAGCAAGATGGTTGGCGCCTGGCTCGGACCAGGGGCAGTCACCGCCAGTACCGCCACCCCGCCAAATCAGGCACGGTGACCATTCCAGGCAAACCGGGCGACGACCTGCCCCCAGGCACATGGGACAGCATAATGAAACAGGCTGGGTTGAAGGAGTAAATCAAGCGATGAAATACACCGTGATCATCGAAAAGGCGCCCAACAACTTCGCAGCCTATGTCCCCGACCTGCCGGGTTGTGTGGCTACGGGGAGCACTCGGGAGGATTTGTTGGAGGAAATACGCGAAGCCATCGAGTTCCACATCGAAAGCCTGAAGGAACATGGCGAGCCCGTACCGGACCCCCAAACAACTGCCGAAGTCGTGGATGCGGGGGCTCTGGCGGCGGAGTAAGTTGATTTCCTTGGATGAAGCGTTGTGACTCTCAGTTAACCCCAACTCAATTCTGTCCAACTAATGTGGTCCACCCCATAGTATGAACGGGTTGGTGAATTCCCTGAGGAGTTCCCGGGGGTCAGGCATGAATTTCATCACCGAATCCATGCCCCAAGATTACCACAAGGCCAGCGATACCGCCCAGTGCATAGGGTCACTGTAACTGTTCAGACTTGGACGGTAGAATTTGCCGAAAGCCGGGCTGTGCTTTCTGGGTGCTTTCGACGTTACTGGCTCCTTCCCGACAGCTACCGCTGCCCTTAGTTCAGGAGCAGGACTCTCACTTAGCTACTTGTCCGATTTTCCGGGTCCACCTCAAACAACGTACATCAACGTTCCCTGTTTCTGGCATCCACCAGGTCCAGCACCAGTTGTACAAGCCTGGGTTTGCGCTCCCCTTGGTCCGAATCTTGGACAACCGCCCCGCCGGATACGTAGTGACGGTAGGGAGGCACCTCCAGTCCGTATACGTTTCCTTCAAAGTGTTCTGTGGTGATGGACGCCCGCAACAGGTCCGGCCGGTTGTACTCGGGTTTATGATTTCGATGGACAAACGGCTCCCGCGGGACTGCAATGTCCACATATCCGGAGAGGGGCAATAGATTGCCGGCGGCCGTCGCAAAGATCCCCCGCAACAGTCGTTTCTTGGGTTCCCGACTGTCGAATACTCCGCGAGTGTAAAGGGGCATCTCCCGCCATAGGCCCGTATCCGAGAAGACCCGGTTGACCCGTTTTTGAACACGGGCGGCTGTCGATTGGTGAATCCCAGCCAGATCCCGGTTGGAAAGCGAGCGGTGTTGCGCGGTCCGGAACGTCAGCCCCGGTATGCCATACCTTCCCTGCCAGGTCGCTTCGGCGATCAGGGCATCTTTCCGGGTGTCGTGAACGCTCAGAATCCATCCGGCGTCGCCCTGTTCCGTTGCCAACCGCCCGGCCACCCCTCCAGAACGGTATGGGCGGTGCGCGGTCACACATACTCCTATCCGCCACCACTTCCCCTTGCGCATCAGGTAGACGCACCACTTTTCCAGGAAGGCGTCGTCTAACCGGACCAGGACCCGGTGGTTGGGTGTTACCCGGGTCTTGCCGCGCTCCGTGGCCAGGACTATCAGGTTGCCCCGGTACGGACTTACCGACCTCTTGAAGATAAACCCGTCGGTGGCCGGGTTATTGGTGCCGCCCCAGGTCATCTTGTTGATCGGCCTGTGGTGTCCTGCCAGCTTATCTTGTGCCGGATCAAGGTCCTTTATTGCCGCCCATCCGGTGGTGGTTAGAATGGGCTCGTCGCCTGGTGAGCAGCAACTGGTTCCAAGCCCCCTATCCGGCGTCAATAAACTTTCGCCTGGGCTGCGTTGATGGTCGATGCTCCGCAGACTGTCCCCCGGGCTGAGGCCCGGGTCGGGTTGGATGCGGCGGCGGGCTTTGACCAGGTTGGCGTCCGGTTGTATCCGGGGGTTTTTGGGCGTTAGCGACGATAGATTAGAATTGGTAGTCTGGTCCATGGTTACTCCTTTGCATGTTCGTGTATGCCCGCTTGGGCGTTAGGTTCACTGCGCGGGCGTTTGCTTTGTCGTCTGATTCGGGCTGTTACGCCGTGAGCCTGTCAGGGGCTCAAAGCCGGCGACAGGAAGACCGAAAAGAGCGGGCGCCGGAACGCCCTTTTCAGGTTGGGATGAGGGAGAAAAAAGAAAGGTAGAAGGCCTGCAGAGGAACCGCCCGTGCCCCTCCTACGTGGTAAGGAGAGATGGGACCGGGCCCTGCTTCGGAGCAACGTCGAGGAGCCCCGCACCGCACCCGGGCTTGTTGTTCTTGGTAAACTTGGTCTTTGTCCTGCTCCAGCCGGCGACTCTGACCACTGTCAGGGCGTCGTCACCGGCGTGCCCCAATGCTGACCTTTCCCGGAGCTGTTTAGGTCAACGACAGCGCCACGACCCGGGCTTCGATTTCCCTGGCTCGAATCGTGGACAACCGCCCCGCCGGATACGTAGTGATGGTAGGGAGGCACGTCCAATCCATATACATCACCGTCAAATGGTTCCGTGGTGATGGACGCCTGCAATAGGTCAGGCTGTGTGAATTCTTTTTTATGATTTCGTTCGACAAACGGCTGCGGCGGCACAGTGATGTCCACGTATCTGGAGAGGGGCGGAAGATTCCCGGCGGCCGCCGTAAAGATTACCCCCAAGATTCTTTTCTTGAGCCCCTGGGGTCCCAGTACTCCCCGGACATAAAGGGGGATATCTGGCTGCAGGCCGGTATCGGTGAAGAGTTCGCCGACGCGTTCTTGAACATCAGCGGATATTTCTTCGTGAATGTTGGCCAATTGGCGGTCGGAAAGCGAACGGTGTTTCGCGCTCCGAAACGTCAACCCCGTCACCCCATACTGTCCCTGACAGGTCGCTTCGGCGATCAGGGCATGCGCCCGGGTGTCGTGTATGCTCAGAATCCAGGCGGCGTCGCCCTGTTCCGCTCGCAACCGCCCGCCAACCCCTCCGGGCCGGGAGGGCTGGTGCGCGGTCACGCATGCGCCTATCCGCCACCAATTCCCCTTGCGCATCAGGTAGACGCACCACTTTTCCGGGAAGGCGTCGTTTAACCGGACCAAGACCCTGTGGTTGGGTGTTACCCGGGTCCTGCTGCGTTCCGTAGCAAGGACTACCAGATTGCCCCGGTATGGACCTGCCGACCTTTCGAACATGAACCCGTCAGTGGCCGGATTTTTGGTGCCGCCCCAGGTCATCCTGTTGGTTGGCCTGTGGTGCCCTGCCAGCTTATCCCGTGCCGGATCCAGGTCTTCAATCGCCACCCATCCGGTGGTGGTCAGAATGGGTTCGTCGCCCGGTGAGCAGCAACCGGTTCCAAGCGCCCCTTCCGGAGTTTTTCCCAGCTTGTCCGGGCAGCGTTGCCGGCCGATGGTCTGCTGGCAGGCGCCCAAACCGAAGTCGTGGCTGCGATGGATGTGGCGGCGGGCTTTGGACAGGTCCGGCCCTGGGACACCGGCCTCTCCAGTAGGCGAAGGCACCCCGCCGTCCGGGTTCCATCTGGTCAGTACCCCGGAACACTTTGAATTGTCAGAATGGGGATGCCGCAGCCATCCCATCCATTGGGTGGTGGGGGTCAGGCCATCCCGGATTCCGGCAATTGGTACGACCACCCCGCCCGGGGGCAGGTCGTGCAGGATGTCGCTCAGCGTCCCTAACCAGGCGTCATCCACCCACCCTGGCCTGCCTTCCGGGATGGCGGCGAAGCCGAGGGTAAGTTGCTGAAAGCTGGGCAGCCTGACCAGGGCATTGGCTCCGATGAGCATTTCGCCTTGGCCCGCCTCGCCCACGAATACCCAGGACGTTTCTCGGTAGATTAGCCGGGCCCTAGGGCACAGGTGGACTGGGGAACGGGACTCGATTGGCAGCGTCAGGTCACGCGAGCTATTGGCGGTTACCACGTAGGCCTGGGAATGCACCACTTGATGAAGCTCGGTCAGGTTCTTGTAGCCCGGCATTGTCTGAATCCAGCCATGTCTGTCATCCGGGCCCAGGACTTGCTCCGCTACCCTGTTGGGTCGGAGTGCGGGTTTCTCCGTGACCAGGCAACGCGCCTCGAATTCATGGAATGCGGCGGCGCAGACCTGTTGGTACATGACCCGGCATCGATAATGGCGTTCCGGCAGGCAAATGGACATCGGTGCGGCTTTGAGGGCCATTCGACCGGGCTCCCGATCTGCGGTGCGAGACTCAGCCGTGCCGGGATTCAGCAGCCCTCGAGACTCATCCTTTACCGGCAAGGCCCATGCCCTCTTCGACTGCCGACCTCCCGGGTGCAAGCTGCCTCTTGATTCGCAGATGACAACGATCACCGTCGCCTGTCCTGTGCTCGGGGCCAAGTCAAGGGATTGGGCCGTTTTCTCCAGCCTGGCTTCAACACTGGAGACCCTAGTGTCCAGAAGTATTGCCCGGCTGTTGACGGGGATTTGTTTCTTGGAGTGGGGTGGTCGGATCGGGGATATGAATTGAAACATTAGTACTATTCCTTGTATGATAAACTCGCTCGAATTTAAGGGGAGGGGTGTGACCATGGAATTCAATTCCTATGATTGGATTAACCGCTGGTCGGACCACCTGATGGTCGCCTTTCATGAGGACTCCGATGCGGTGCTTGCCCGCAATGCCGAGGCCATCGAGATGGGATCCATGGAAGGATTGCCCGATGATGTGCTTGCGCTGTTCCGCATCAATATTGAAGGAACCCGGGACAATCCCGAGGGGACTGTGCGATTGCTTCAGGCGTCGTACGAGGCCGCTTTTCGGACGATTGAGGGCTTCCTGCGAGCAAGCAACTCCTGATCCTCCGCAACCCGGTGACGGCATCCCGAAGGGGCCTGCCATCCCGAAGTCCGGGGCGTTGGGACCCGGGCCCCGCACCATGACCATCGGGCCTTGCCCGGAGATGGTCATGGTGCGGGGCGATTTCTCATGCAATCGTTTACTGAAGCGGATGTTGTAGCCGGACGCTGCGGTCGGGAGACGGGGTTCTGATTGAAGCCGTGGGCGTAGTTGAGAGATGTAGGGCTGTTGTCTTAACCCGGTTGGTCAGAGCGACCAAGCTGGGTTGCAGCCAGAGTTAGTGCGAGGCAGGTCCACGTGAATGACCGGATCAAGGTCGGTTGGACCCGGGGAGTTTGCGGGGTCTGGTTGAGAGACGGCTCCGGAGCCGTTTCGACGTTAACCCCACCGGGCGGGCGCTATTGCGGTCTGGGCTGAAATCCCACGTGCCCGGCTAGGATGCCAAACCTGCGTAGGAAGCCCCGGAGGGCCGCCGCAGGCTTAGCGTTTGGTTCTTGGAATATTGGTTTCGGCCATCCGGGACGTGGGCGATTGATACGAACCGCTTGACTCACTTCTCTCGGATATGTTCGATTACCGGGGTCCCAGGCTCTTGGGATAGGCGACGTAGCCGCCCTTCCTGGCTCATATGGGTCCTTTGTCGACGCAGACTTCGTACAAAATTCTTTTCCTGTTCCCATTTTCGATTCAGGGTTGTTCATAAGTCGACGCCTGCTGGATTCTGTGACTGGCGGACCATAGTCCGAGAATGTCTGGTGGGAGATGTCGAGGTTGTGTTATCGCGGACATCGGTCGTTAGAGTCGTCAGTGTGGGTCTTATATGCGGAGCACCCCGGACCGCTGCCGTCGCCGAGGACGGGGCGGCGGCCGGGGGTTGTTGACCGGACGCAGGCCGTTGGGCGGGTTCCTGGGAGTCAAACCCCGTGACCCCGCGGTGTCGTTCTCTATCGCGTTCTTGACCTTCAGTGAGTAGGCGTTGATGACTGCGTGGACTGTGTCGGCAGTCTCTGGGAAGGCGCTTCCTTCGCTTTCGTGATGCTGTTCCAGGGCCTTCGTGAAGTTGGTGGTTGCTATTTTGTGGATTGCGTCGGGGCCGAATGGGTGCTGGTTCTACTTGAGCCAGTCGAACAGTTTTTCCTGGTAGTTATCTTCATGGTGCTTTGGGTAGGTCAAGGTCTCCAGGAGGGTCTGTTCCATCTGGATGTCGTACAGGACTCCCAGCTTTGACCCGGGCTCATTCTGGAAGAGGGCCTCGGCGAATATGTGCTGGCGGTAGGCGAGGTCAGCTCCGGCCATTTGATGGTCCAGCCGCTCTTCGTGTGTTGGGTTGCCATGGGGGCTCACCGAGTGTTCGTGGCGTCCGTTTTCGGGTCCTTGTTCTTCAGCATGGCTGGAGGACTTCCCGGCGGTCGATCATCTCAGCCAGGGGCACGTCCAGGAGCTTCAGGCTTTCGACGAAGTCCGCGATGTGGTCTCTTTCCCGTCCGGCGGGTCTGTGGTCCGTGCCCGGGTACTGGCTCTGCTTCCGGTCGGATGCTTCCTGGTCTGCATAGTCCGTTGGTCCCTTTAGCGGTGTTCCATCTCTTGGTTTATGGCCATTTCCTTCACCTCTGCTGTCTGTTATCGACACTGGCTGGCCGGGCTATTTCCTGGCGGGGAGGAATGGGACTATCGTGTCAACCAGGGACTGGAGGTTCCGGGTCTGAATCCAGACGTGGCCGCTCCCGGTGAACTTCATCACCAGGCCCTCGCCGCCGGCGATCATCGAGCGTATGCCCCCGACCTTGCCGATGGGGTAGTCCACGTCTTCGGTGAAGGCCACCAGGTGTCCGGTGTCCACGACCAACTCTCGCCCAGGTTGGACGATCATCCGCCTTATTGCGCCGTAGGAGTTGTAGTAGACCTGTCCGGGGTGGTCCTTGGCGTATGCCCGGATGAAGAACAGGCTCTCACCGCTGAACATGCCCTTGAATCCCTGAAACTTGGGGTCCGTGTGGACGTTCTGGGCACAGGCGAGGAAGGAGCCGGACTGTAGGTAGAGGTCTCGTTCGGGCTCCACGTCGAAGCAACCTATGTCGCCGGGAGTGGAGGGAGCGAGGGTGACCTGGCCCCCCAGGTGGCCTCCTGTGAAGGTGTTGATGAAAAAGGATTCGCCGCCCATGATGTTCTTGAATCCGCCGAATACTCCCTTGCGTCCGTTTATGCCGGTGGACAGTTCGACATTCTGCTGGGTGACCATGGCGCCGGGCTCTGCGTTGATGCTCTCTCCGTCGTCGAGGTCCACGACCAGGAATGCGTAGCTGGCTTCGAATTCGATGTTGGCTCTCATATGGGTTGCTCCTGTGTGGTTTGTTATGTGAAAAGGCCCCGGACTGAGCCGGGGTCTTTTGGTTGCGGTCGCTTGTCTGTTCGGGGGTCGTTGGCGGCTAGAAGGTGGTGGCCATCTGGGCCTGCGCTGCTTCCATCTGGGCTGCCTGTTCCTTATCCTCGGGGTCCTCTGTGGGTTTTGTCCTCATGATGTAGTCGAGCCCCTGGGCCTTTTGGTACATCCTCCGGTGCTCCTTCGAGAGGTCCGGGACGATGTCCTCGATGGCCTGGTAGACGTGGATGTCGTGGTTGAGTTCCGCAAGGAGTTGCATTGCGGACTGGTAGGCCATGGCGGACATGACCTCGTTGTTCTGCTTGTCGTCCTTGATGAACTCGAGTTGGAAGCCGGCCATCTGGGCGTAGGCGAGGGCTTCGTCTGTGAAGGTGAATTTGTCGGGTAGTGAGACCTGCTGGTAGTCCGTGTTGACGAAACAGGTGTTGTCCTTGAGGGCGGCTATGAACTCGTCCCTGCTGTCGCCGATGTTGTCGGCTATGAGCTTGAATGTCTCATAGTTGTCGCCCTGGATGGTCATTGCGATCGCCTTGTGGTGAAGCTCTTCCATCACCCGGCAGGCCTCGTTGGCGCCCCGGTAGTCGGGGTCGCTGTTCTGGTACATCTCCCCCAGCGTGTGGAGCGACTCTTTCCAGGTCGCCTGGACCATGCGTTCGATCTCAAACCGTTGGCGGTCTTCGGTCATCTCGGCGATCTGTTGGAAGTCCTCCTGGGTGATGTTCCGGGGTTCGACGGCCTCTCCGGGCTTCTCGGTCCTGGAGTACTCGTAGGCCTCGTTGAAGGTCTCCCAGAGCTTCTCGGCGGCATTGGGGTCTTCGTGGCTGGACATCAGGGTATCGGTGAACCGTGCCTGGTAGTCCAGTAGGACGGTCTCGGCGGCCCTGGGGTCGTATTCCGCCAGGTTTTTGGATCTTGCTTCGACGATGCGGGCCTCGCCGCCGGTGTGTTCGACGAGTTCCTTGGCGAATTTCTCGTTGGCCTGGAAGACGAAATCGACCTTGCCGTCCTCTCCGATGTTGACCCTCTCCACGTGGTGGATGCCGGCTTCCTTCATCCTGCGGACGATTTCGGGGTCAACGTTGTACTCTGCCTGGAGTTGGTCGGTGCCCAGAATGTGTTCGTGCATTGGCTTGAACATGGTTTCGGCTACGTCCTGGGCGGCGTGGAGGCGTTCGTCCTTTTTGTCGTCGAACTCCAGGGTGTTGAAGGCCTGGGTATACAGGTTGAGGGCCTCCCTGCGGTCCTGGAGGCGGTGTTCTCCCAGGTCGTCCCGCATGGCGAAGACCGTTCTCCCCTTGACGGCTTTTTGGTCGTCGAGTTTATCGATCTTATTTCTGAAAGCCACCATGTGCTTGTCGGACGCCTCGAGGTTGGTTTCCTGCTCGGGGCCCTGATACCCGGTGCGGTGTTCGACCTGGTCCTCGGTCTGTTCCGTGGGGTAGTTGAGCTTGGCTTCTGCTCTGTTAGTCATGATGTTTTGCTCTCGGGCGTTTTGCCTGCTGTCTTCAGTTTGGGGTAATGTTCGATTTTTGTCGTTGTGGTTTGTCGTTTGCTACATAGAAAAAAACCGCTAATTGCGGCTCTCACACCTAACGAGTGCAGGTAAAATTGGTCAGCTAAAATTGAGTGGCTCAACAGAGTGGCGCTGTCCTGAGCTTTCACGCTGCGTGTGGACCGGTAAGCTTCGCGGGAACGAAGGTGGACTTCGCAATTTTCGCCCGCTGTGCGGACAAATGTCCGCAGGCCCGGTGGGATTCTGGAAAATTATGCTACTTTCTGTCGTGGCTCGGATTAGCGCAATTTTCTCGAGAAAATATTTGGGTGTTGGGAACTTTTGGGGTTCTGGCGGTAGGAGATTTTGGCGCGTCGGGGTAAATCCGGAGGAGTGGTCCGGGGAATGGATCGGGAATTAAAAAGAGGGCTTGGGGTACTGCTGGCTTGGTTGTGGGGCTGTGGGTGTGGGATGTGCAGGGCGCGAATCGCGGGCGACGAAATCCGAAGAGCGTTTTGGAAACACTCTGAGACTGTGTGTGGATTTGCAGGTGCATAGTCGCGTTTTGGGGGTTGGGGCCGAAAAACAGGTGTACAGGGGGTGTCCTTGTCTAAGCGCGTAGGTTCACTTTAGCCGTAATCGTGCAGGTCGCGAATCGCGTCAACGTTTTGGGTCGAAAATCTGGTTAAACTTGATTGAACGAGCGTTGTTTTGAGGTTTTGAGGATGACGGATTTTGATGAGGTGCGGAGGCGGCTTCAGTACTTGGTGGAGACCTTCGGCGTGTCGTTTATGGTGTCGGACCTGAATGTCGGTGAGGCTGTCCTGGACGGTAATCTGTCGGGTGAGATCCAGCCCGACGAGGTGATGTTGGCGCTGGTCAACGAGTTGTATGGGCGTTCCACGATGTTCGCCGCCGCGGTTGAGGAGCCCGAGGTCCTGGATGAATTGCCGGTGGACATGGCGACGGGGATTGACCTGGACGGTGACGGGAAGGTTGACGTCGAGTTGGAGAGTGTGGGTCTTGTTGCAAAGGACGTTGGGTGGATCACCAACCTGGAGCAGCGCCGGCAGTCTCTCAGGTCCAACTGGGTCTTGGCGATGATGACCCAGTTCCGGCTGGACATGACCTACCAGGAGCACGTTGCGGCGTTGGGGCTGGTGACGCAGATCGAGTTGGCGTTGATCGGTTTCTTCCGGGAGTCTATGCCCGACCCTGGTGTGGACTGGGACGGACCGAAGCGGGGGCGGGAGATTGAGCACCGGCTGGCGAGGCTCAGGTGGGTGCAGCGGGAGCAGGAGAAGGAGTACGGTGGTTTCCGTGGGGTGGTGAATTGGATGATGGGAAACAAGAAAATCAGCGGAAAGGAACTGTACAAGCGGATGGTGCAGGAGGCGGAAGGGGATGCTGACCAACTTCTCGGACGGCACTCCGAACGTGGGCCGGCTTACGGAGGTGATGACATACACGGGAGGAGAATACATGTTGGAGGGGCGTCGGGTGGGGAGGTTGTGGAGTCGGACTAGGCCGGTTTTGAGAAAATCGCGCTACTCAAATAAAGTGCGCTGTAAGGAGTTTTCACGCTCAGCGTGGGGTTTGTACTCCCAGGGTGCAGGAGCATAGCTCCGTATCTTCTACCCTGTGCCCAAGTTATTGCTTGATCGTCCCCGGTGGTTTACCGGTGATTCACCGGTGGTCTTGGTTGTTCGGAGTAGCGCAATTTTCTCGTGATTATTGGTGCTCCGGTGAATGGGTCCTGGCTCATGGCCGCTTTTGCAGCAGGGCCGGGACCTTTTTGATTGTGGGGCTGAGGGCGGTGATCGGGGCTTTGTTACGTAAAGTCTGGGGTGGGGTGGGGATTGGGAGGCCCGTTTTGGCCCCTGAGGGCCTCTGGGAGCGATTATGCGGGCTTTCAGGTCTTGGTGGCACTCCGGAGCCTTTATGGACGCTCTACGTCGATTTGGGGCGGTTTCGGGGGAATAAATTGGCCGGCGGCACCGGGGGTTTGGGGCGGGCGGGAAGAGATGAATTCGGGGTGGGTAAAATTGCGCCGCTCATCAGAGGGGCGCTGTTTTGAGCTTTGGGGTCTGTGACCTGCGGGTAAACGCCTTGGGAGCAAGCCTGAGGGTCGCTTTTTCCACCCGCGGTGCGGATGGTTATCCGCACGGCCCAGTGGGGTTTTGGAGAATTATGTTGCTTTCCGGCCTGGCTCGGAGTGGCGCAATTTCGTCTTTTATGGTTTTGGTTCGGGGCCAGTGAGGGTCTCGGTGGTCTGGGGGTGGTCGGGCAGCCTGCTGTTTCTGATGCACCAGGTGAACACTCCACTGACCTGGGCTTCCAGGACTTTGTATTGTTGGGCTATGAGTCGGATGTCCCTGGCGTCTAGGCACTTTCTCTCCGCCAGGTGGTTGTAGGAATCGTACTCGGTTATAAATCCCCGGAGGGTGTCCCACATGTGGGGGCTCAGTGGGGTTTTGTGCTGGTCTTGGGGGTCTTCTTTGGGCCCGTCGTTGGGCATGGGAACGCCGGGTTTCGGAGCCGGCGTTTGGAGTTGCACCCGGGGCGAGTTGAGCATCTGGTCCTGGGTATCGGTACTTTGTTGGGGGCTTGGTTCGGGCCAGTGGAAGCAGGGGCAGTACGCGCAGATGCTCATGTTGTTGCAATTCTCGCAGAGCCAGGCGGGTGCGGAGAGTTTGAGTGTGGTGCCGTCGGGTGAGATGGTGGCGTGGGTGACTCTCAGGTGGGGGTCAAGGGGGTCTGATTGTTCCCGGAGGGAGGCGGTGCGTACCTGCCAGTTCCAGGGTCTGGGGCCGGCGTCTGAGTGCCACTGGTCGACCTCGTCCCTGAGACGTGATGCCGCCAGGTGGGCTGCGACGATTGCGGCGGCGTAGCTTTTGGCTTTCAGGTTTCGGGTGACGCCCTGGGAGTTCATGGCCATCTGGGTGATCGCCGCCTGGGTCTCGGGGCGGCTCAGGTGGGTGGGGACTCCGGTAGGCTGGGTCTGAGATTGTTTTTCTTCGGAGTCCTTGGTTCCGGGGTCCTGGGCCTGGGACAGGTCTGTTTGGGCTGCGCCGTAGGTTGCGGCCTGCCGGGCCCAGAGGATAGCGGTGTTGTATTCCCGGTCCTCTCGGAGACGGGCGGAGGGCTTGGGCTCAGTGGGTTTGGAAGACCCTGGGGTCTGGGTTGGTGGTCTCACGGGTGGCCTCGCGGTGGTGGTTAGAGAAAATTGCGCTACTCATCGGAGGAGCTCTGTTCTGAGCTTTCACGCTGCGCGTGTGTGGGTAAGCTCCGCGGGAACGAAGATGGACTTCGCAATTTTCGCCCGCGGTGCGGACAATTGTCCGCACGGCCCGGTTTGGTGTTGGAGAATTATGCTGCTTTCCAATTCGGTTCGGAGTAGCGCAATTTTCTCTCTCTGGTGGATGTGCTGTTCCAGGTGTTCCAGTGCCTGGTCAAACCTGTCGTGGGCCTGAAGTTCCCTGTTCTTGGCGGCCCGGTCCTGGTTTCTGGCTTTCTCCATTTGTCTGGCGGCGGCGTCGACCCTCGATGAGTGGCGGAAGAGAAAACTCCCGGTGGCCAGGTCTCTGATTGTCGTGTTGAGCTTCTGTCCGTACGCGAGCCCTCTGGTAACAAGTTTAAGCATGTTGGCTGGATTCAGGTTTTTCACTGCGCTGCTCCGCCCCCAGGGGGCTTTGGGAAATCACCAAAAAGTTTTGACGTCCTCCGGGAGGAACGGCAAAACGTTTATTAGCCTGGGGCCTGTGGTTTCGGGGCCCCGGGGCCCATGGGCAGGTGGACGCTCGGCATCGGTGGTGTCCGGGTCCTGGTGTGTTGTTAACACCAATGTAAAAATGAGCGAAATCGCCAACATGGAATTGACCCACCTGAGAGAAAGGGCATCATCTACGGAGAATCCGTGGAGGTGGTGCGTAGAGATTGTTAAAGGTGGGAGAAGTGACAGAGATTTACGAAATGAAAGGGGCGGGCTATTCGATCCGGGACATAGCCAGGGAATTGGACATTGCCCCGAACACGGTACGGCGATACTTGAAAGATCCGGAAGCGGTTGTGCCCAAGCCGCGGCGGCAAAGGGCATCCAAGCTGGACCCGTTCAAAGAGTACATGGACCTGCGGCTCTCGGAAGGGCTGGAGAACTGTGTGGTGCTGTGGCGAGAGTTGCAAGGGTTGGGATACCAGGGGGGCTACTCCCTGGTGAAGACCTATGTGTCGCCACGCCGCCGCCGGCGCCAGGTTCAGGCGACGGTGCGGTTCGAGACGGAGCCGGGGGAACAGGCCCAGGTGGACTGGGGAAGCTTCAGCTACGTGGACGGAAGGGGTCGGAAGCGGCGAATGTGGGCCTTCGTGACGGTGCTCAGCTGGTCTCGGGCCATCTACGTGGAGTTCGTCAGGAGAGCAGACACGGCCAGCTTCATCCAGTGCCACGTCAACGCCTTCGACTGCCTGGGCGGAGTGCCCAGGCGATGCCTGTATGACAACGCCAAGGTGGTGACCCTGGGCAGGGATGAGAAGGGCCATACCGAGTGGAACCGGCGGATGCTGGACTTTGCCCTGAGGTTGGGCTTCGATATCAAGCTGTGCCAGCCCTACCGGGCCCAGACCAAGGGGAAGGTGGAGAGCGGGGTGAAGTACGTGCGGGGCAACCTGTGGCCCAGCGTACGCTTCACCGACGATGCCGATCCGAACCGTCAGGCGGCGGAATGGTGCACCACGGTGGCCAATCAGCGACTGCACGGGACAACCCACCGTCTCCCTGCGGAGATGCTGGCCGAGGAGCAGCCTCACTTGGGCAAGTTGCCGGAGCGGCCCGCCCTGGCTCCCTACCTGAGGGAGGACCGGATGGTGGCTCGGGACGGGTTCGTCAGTTGGGAGGGCTCCCGCTACGGGGTCCATTGGCAGTGGGTGGGCGCCACTGTGCAGGTGGGCCAGCGGGCTGGCACCGTGGAGATCTGGTCCGGAGACCAGCGTCTGGCGGTGCATCCAAGGGCCCAGAGCGCTGGTCAGCGCTTCACCATGCCCGGCCAGTGGAAGGGCCTACCCAGGGCTGACGGCCGTCCGCAGAAAGAGGCATTGGCGGTGCAGGTCCCCGTTGGGCAGGTGGAACGGCGCTCCCTGGACGTCTACGAGTTGGCCGCTTCCGGAGGTGTGCGATGACGATGATCGCACTGGATCAGGCCCGCCAGCACCTGGAGTCCCTGGGCCTCAAGCAGGCGGTGGAGGCTTTGGACAACACCCTGGACGCCGCGGCCAACAAGCAGTTGACCTATCCGGAGATGCTGGCTGAACTACTGGGCGTGGAAGTGGATGCCCGCCGGGAGCGCTACCTCACCACCAAGACCAGAATGGCCCACCTGCCCTTCCAGCGCACCCTGGAGCAGTTTGACTTTGGCTTCCAACCCTCCATTGACGAGCGCCTGTTAAAAGAGTTGGCCAACCTGGCCTTCGTATCCGAGGCCACCAACACACTCATCCTGGGACCACCCGGCGTGGGGAAGACCCACCTGGCCATTGCGCTGGCTCTCAAGGCCATCGAGAAGGGTCAGGGAGTCTACTTCGTTCGCGCTTACGACCTGATGGAGGACCTGAGGAAGGCCAGGGCCGAACACAACCTGGACCGCAGGATGCGCATCTACCTGGCCCCCAAGGTGCTCATCGTTGATGAGTTCGGCATCTGGCCCTACGACCGGGAGTCGGCCACCGCCTTCTTCACCCTCGTGTCGGCCAGGTACGAACGGGGCAGCATCATCCTAACTTCCAACAAGGGCTTCGGTGAGTGGGGAGAGCTCCTGGGGGACACCGTCATTGCCTAGGCCATCCTGGACCGGTTGCTGCATCACAGCCACGTCCTCAACATCCGGGGTGAAAGCTACAGGCTCAAAGACAAGCGGCAGGCCGGTCTGTTCCCATCCCAGCAGCATCTTCCCTCGAGGCAGGAAACAGCGCCCGCAGTCCCGACCAGTGACAGAATCGCTGAACAATGAGCTGGAGGTGTATCAATTTTACTTTGGCGGAATTACCGTCAACGGAGGGTGTGTCAATTTTAAACTGGTGAAAATGCTCAGAATTAAGTTGGCGTTGACATTTTGTGCTGGATGTGTTTTTCCGGGCGTATTTGGTGAGGTGCGTTCGGAGATCGTTGGGCAAGTTTCGTTGGGCAAGTTTCGCGGGGTAAGTTTCGCGGGGTAAGTTTCGCGGGGTAAGCGTCAGTGGGTTGGGGCTGGGGGTGTATGTGGCTGGTGGCTCAGTCCTCCCGGTGTCTTGCGGGCTGGTGAATCTGTACCAGACCCAGCCGGAACCTGTTTGACTCCAGTTCCTCGCTGAGTTTTATCGGGGACACGGGTGGGTTGTGGGATACGAGGAGGTCGGAGGCCAGGGTCATGGCTTCGTCCGGTCCCGGGGGCATGTCCAGCATGAACCTTACCAGCGTGGAGTTGACCCAGAGGGGCCTGGGGTGGGAGAGGTGAATTAGCCTGGGCTTCTTCTGGACGTGGGTGGCGACTAGTAGTCAGTCAACCGTGTAATCAAAATGGCAAATGCGGTGAAGTATGGTTCGGGCGTCCTGGGTGTCGCCTGACGGAAATTACTATTCCAGAGATGACTGACTACTAGGTCGATCAGGTCGTTGAAGGTGTGGGTTTCGGGGCCGACGGCGTCGGTCACCGAGTCGTGGGTCTCAGCTCCTGCCTGGACGGCGCAGGCGGCCAGGTCCCGGGCGTCGAGCGGTTGGATTCGGTACTCGCCGTCTCCTGGTACGGCCATCAGGGGACACCGGCGGATCATCCAGGCCAGGTTGTTCAGGAAGAGGTCGGCGGGTCCGAGTATGAGTCCGGGCCGGATTATGGCGTGGGAGAGTCCGGACTCTCTCAGGTGCTGTTCGACTAGGGACTTTGAGCGGAAGTGGGGAAGCTCGGAGCTTCCCTGGGGGTTGAGGACGCTCAGGTGGACGAACCTCTTGACCCCGGCCTGTTGGGCGGCGTCTATGAGGAGTTGGGAGTTCCTGACTGCGTGGGTGAATTCAGGGGTCCCTGGGCCAACCGTGGCCAGTAGGTGTTGTACAGAGTGTGACATCCTGAGAGCCGGTCCGCGAGTCTCTGGGGGTCGTGGAAGTCGTAGGGCTATGACCTCACGGAGTGGAGTTGGACCTGGGATTTGGGGTCGTCCTCGGGGGCGGGGGGGTCCTGGCCGGTGAGTGTCTCAACCCGTTGGCCGTTTAGGAGAAGCATCCGGGCGATGTAGCGGCCGGTGTAGCCGAAGGCGCCGGTGACGACGTTGAGGGGGCGTGGGTCAGCCTGTTGGGTGGTGGGTTCGTCGTTGGTGGGTTCGTCGTTGGTGGGTTCGTCGTTGGTGGGTTCGTCGTTGGTGGGTTCGTCGTTGGTGGGTTCGTCGTTGGTGGGTTCGTCGTTGGTGGGTTCGTCGTTTGCGGACGCGGGGCCGGTGGGTTCGTGATTGGCGTGGTGGTCCGGGTTTTCTCCCCTGTGTCCCTGCGGGTTGTTCATGGTTGCTCGTCCCTTTTCGCGTCTCTCTGGTGGATGCGCTCTTCCAGGCGTTCGAGGGCCTGCTTAAACCTGTCCTGGGCCTGGAGTTCCCTGGTCCTGGCAGCCCGGTCCTGGTTTCCGGCCTTCTCCAGCTGTCTGGCGGAGGCGTCGGCTTTCGATGAGTGTCGGAAGAGAAAACTCCCGGTGGCCAGGTCTCTCAGTACGGTGTTGAGCTCCTGGCCGGATCTGATTCCTCTTTGAATCAGTTTAAGCATGTTGGCTGGATTCAGGTTTTTCACTGCTTCGCTCCGCTCCGGGGGGTTGTTGCTGGGGATTGCCAGCGGGTTTTGACGGGGTCCGGGAGGAACGGCAAAACGGGAAAATTGCGCTACTCATCTGAGGGGCGCTGATCTGAGCTTTCACGTCTGGGACCTGCTGGTAAGCTCCGCGGGAGCAACCTTGAAGGTGGCTTGTTCCACCCGCGGTGCGGATCGTTGTCCACACGGCCCAGCTTGATTCTGGAAAATTATGCTGCTTTCTGGCCCGGCTCGGAGTACCGCAATTTTCTCGCAAAACGTTTATCCACCTGGGCCCGTGTGTCCGTTGACTGGGTGGCTGTGGATTCCTGGTTTTGCGGTCCTGTAGCTCTTCGGGTCCATGGTTCTTTGGGTCCATGGTTCTTCAGGTCCATGGTTCTTCAGGTCCATGGTTCTTCAGTTCCATGGTTCTTCAGTTCCACGGTTCTTTGGTTCCACGGTTCTTTGGTTCCACGGTTCTTTGGTTCCACGGTTCTTTGGTTCCACGGGTTCCACGGTTCTTCAGTTCCACGGGTTCCACGGTTCTTCAGTTCCACGGTTCTTCAGTTCCACGGTTCTTCAGTTCCACGGTTCTTCAGTTCCACGGTTCTTCAGTTCCACGGTTCTTCAGTTCCACGGTTCTTTGGTTCCACGGTTCTTCAGTTCCACGGTTCTTTGGTTCCACGGTTCTTTGGTTCCACGGTTCTTTGGTTCCACGGTTCTTCGGTTCCACGGTTCTTCGGTTCCACGGTTCTTCGGTTCCACGGTTCTTCGGTTCCACGGTTCTTCAGTTCCACGGGTTCCACGGTTCTTCAGTTCCACGGTTCTTCGGTTCCACGGTAGCAGGGCGCCGGTGTCTCTCTGGACATGGGCGCCCGTGGGTATTGGCAGCCATGCTCTGATGTGTATGGGGGCCGGTGTTGCGGGATGCCGGTACGGGTGGGGGTTGGTGTGCCCGGAGTTTTCTGGGTAAAAGGTTTTGGGAGTATGGGCGCATGGACGCGTGGGAGTCCTGGGGTATGGGGGCATGGAGTATCGGGCAGCGTGGTGTGGGGATATACGGGGACCTGGGAAGTATGGGGTCTGGGTGCAACGGGGCCTGGGGACTGGGGATGCGTATGGCTGGGCACGGGGATTCCGGACACGTTGGGTTCTGTGGTGTGTGGGCGCCTGTGAGTACGGGCGTAGGCGCTCCGATAGTCATGGTTTCTAAAAGAAAATTGCGCTACTCATTTGAGGGGCGCGTTTCTGAGCTTTCACGCTGAACGTGTGCCGGTAAGCTCCGCAGGAACGAATGTAACCGCCGATGTAAAAATGAGCGAAATCGCCGAAGTTGAATTGACCCACCACAGAATAGTGGCATCATCCGCAGACACTGTGCGGGAGGGGCTTCAGACAATTCGCTGAGGGTGGGAGAAGTGAAAGTAATATACGAGATGAAAGGAGCGGGTCGTTCCATCCGGGGGATCGCGGGGGAACTGGGCATCGCCCGGAACACCATGAGCTTGTCAAGGGACCCCACGACCCCACAACCTCATATTTGGAGTCTCCATCAGTCCAAATCTCCCTCGCCCCAACGGGTTCGCGTTGAAGACACTCAGGACGTCTGAGGTGGATCCGGCCTGCCGCAGTCAGCTGGACTGGCTGACGTCAGGAGGGCGCGTGGGCGCGCATAATTCAGATGTGATAACCGTTATGGAGAGTGACGACAAACGAAGCTAATTGTGGTTGGTGTTGGCTCCCCGCGTTTCCGATGCAAACAACGTGCGAAAGACGGGGGTGGGCGAATTGATTCATAGTAGTGCTCTGCTAAAGCAAGTGCAGCGAGGGTATACGATCAATGCCAGGCAAAGATGTAATTTCGGAGGATTTCGTCGATTAGCATGTCATTGAGTCCGGACCGGTGGGAGGACCCATCCGGCGAAATATCATGTGTGGCGTTCGACTCAGCGCAGTAGTCCTGCTACGGCCCACCGTCGAGGAAATCCCGAATGGTTATTTTTTGTGTCGACATGACAGGGGGTATACGGTTTGGAAACGCCGACGTCATATCTTTAAGAAGTTTCAAATTTGTCCCCTGTAATCCCTTTCGGATCGCCCTTGAATGTTCGAACCTGTGGTGAAGACGGCCCTGACTGGTTTTCACGTCCACGCTCCGGCACGACTGCGCCCTATCCGTTGCGGGCAGGTGGGACTAATCCCGGGATGAGGGTGCGGACCTGGTATCCTCGAGCATCTTGGCAAAAGCATGAAGTGCATCCAACCGGACCAGGCGCCTTCGGCCCAACCGGAATGTCGGCAGTTGCCCTGAGTGAATGTATTCACTTAGAGTCGATGGAGCAACCTCCAGCAGTGCTGCGGCGCGCTCAATCGAGACCGACACCGGCAACGGTGTGGCCACCAAAGCTTGGTTTGGCTCAATGAACTCCGCCTCGTCCGTCAGTTTCTTGATCTTTCCCAGTATGTCCTTCAAGCGGAGTTCCTCCACGCTGGTCGTCTGTTTAGCCATTGTTCTTCCCTGCCTCCGTCACTGCGCTATCCAGGGCCATTTCCTGAAATTGTGGGGCCGGCGAGGCCAGGTCTTGGAATCGCCGGTAACATCTCTTGGTGATCGCCTTGAAATTCCCGGAGCGATTATCCTATGTAGTCCTTAGGTACCGAACCTGTCTCGCAGGGTCTCCGTATCGATCAAGGGAATCCTTTCACTATTCATACCACGGTTTGCTTTTGCTCGTTTTACGGTTGACGAATCGTTGGACGACTGGGTAGGCTCCGTCGGCTTTAACCAACTTATGATGAATCTCTAGAACCGTCGCCCTGCAGATTGGGGCCGGCGTGGCCAAGACTTGGAAGCGCCGGTAACGTTCCGTCGCGATTGGTTTGAAGTTTCCGGGGCCGCTATCCAATGCAGTTACCCTCCAACCAGATCCGTTTTCCAGGGTCTCCGTATCGCTGTAGGGAAGTCTTTTAATAGTCATACCACAGATTTCTTTTGCTCGTTTTTTTGACGACTTTTTGGGCCAAGGGCCAGACACTGGTCGCTCTTCCAGTTGCGTTCTGAGTCTCTAGGACTATTTCTACTTGCGAGGTGCCCAAGAAGATACAATCCTCGGACTTGCCGAAGCAGCCGCTCAATGCAGTCGTCTCATTCCCATGACTGCTTTGGGGGCATCTTCCCGTCATGGCACAGCTTTTGATTGGTCATACCATAGTTTTCGTTTCCTCGTTTTGCGGTTGACGAATTGTTGGATGGGTGGCCCGCATTGGTGACCGGTGACTCTTCACCGAGACGGTCTCTATTTCCAGGGTGATTTCCGGAGAAGGTGGAGCCGTGGATCAAGCCTTGGAATTGCTAACGGCGTCTTGTTTAGAGCGGCTGTCGGCGAATCCACTGGAAAAGGTTCTGAACAGTTACATCAGAACAATAGGATTTGCCTAGCGCTCTCTGACTCCCTATAGTTACTGGTCTCCGAGAGGAGCCACGAGCCCTGGTGACTCCCATGATGTCGTTCAATTTCCAGGCGATCAAGAAACTACTGGTCAGGGTTGGTCATCTCGGGTTCCACACAATGGGTCGTCGCTCTTAAGTGGTGCATCACTCGAACACCCTTTGGTCGCATGGCTAAAGGGTCTCAGGGTTTAGGAGATCGTGCTAACCTATTTGGTAAATGGCGTTGACTAGGTATAGCAGTGACGGTCGGAAAGCAGGATGCAGTCTGGCTTTTTCCAGTAGAATTAGAAGGGACCTAACCCTTAAGCAGCGCCAAGAAAAGCTCCGCGCACAGTGACCCCGTGGGGTGCGGATTACGCTTAAGGTCGGCGGTGGCTGGCCAGAAGGTAGGGAAGCATACATTGAAGAAACTTCAACGGCGGGCAGGTCCGTCGGTCACACCGGCCTTTCTGATTCGAGTTTGTACCTGGGCGCAGGAGGGATAACTCGATGAGGGGCCACATTCGGAAGCGCGGTGATCGTGCGTGGGCAATCGTTGTTGATATTGGGCACGACCCAAGTACGGGCAGGCGTCGACAGAAGTGGGTGAGCGTCAAGGGGACCAAGCGGGAGGCAGAGCGAAAGCTTGCTGAGGTCGTCTTAGACCTGAACACTGGAACTTACATCGAACCCTCGCGCTTGACCCTCTCAGAGTTTCTCGATCAGTGGATGCAGGACTATGTTGCCACCTCGGTACGTCCTGGAACCGCTGAGGGTTATCGAACCATTGTAAATCGACTTCAGCGGACCTTGGGGCATGTTCGGCTCACTGGGTTACATGCCCAAGACGTCCAGCGGTACTATAAGGGGTTACTAGACGAAGGACTTTCGGCGCAAACGGTCATTCATCATCATCGGGTGCTCCGTCAGGCTATAAGCCAGGCGGTGAAGTGGGACTTATTGTCAAAGAATGTTTTGGAGCGGGTGACTCCCCCCAAGCGGGTTAAGCCCAAGCTTTCTGTTCTGGAGGTGCCCGAAGTCCAACAATTGCTTCAAGCCGCGAGAGGCACGGACTACGAATTGCCGATCCACCTAGCGGTTCACACCGGTTTGCGTCGGTCAGAGTTGTGTGGACTTTTCTGGTCCGAGGTGAACCTAGAGGCTTGGAACTTGACGGTGGTGCGGACAATGGTTTCGGTACGGGGAGACCCTGTTCATATAGGCGAGCCGAAGTCGAGTGCCTCTCGCCGGGTAGTGGCCTTTGGTGAAACGACAGCAGAGCTGTTGAGGGACCGACGGGCATCTCTAGAGAAATTGGGATGGGCATTGCAAACGCAGCAGGTTTGCACGCGGGGGAACCGGCAGATGATGATGCCTGACGCTCTTTCGCGAGGCCATAAGGCAATATCTGAGAGTTGTGGATTTTCTAATCTGCGTTTTCACGATCTGCGGCACACCCATGCTACTCTCTTGTTGACGTCAGGGGCGCCGATACATGTAGTCCAGGCCCGGTTGGGACATGCGAGTATTCAGACCACGGTCGACACTTACGGTCACGTCCTGCCGGCGTCGGACGTTGAGGCTGGCAGGATTTTGGAACAGCAATTGGGGAGGTGACGTTTGCAAAATGTTTGCAAAATTGGATAAATGACCCCAAAATCGTATCCAGCCGAAGTGGCGGAATGGTAGACGCGCCGGTCTCAAAAACCGGTGGGGGCAACCCCGTGTCGGTTCGAATCCGACCTTCGGCACCACCCAATTATCCACAACCGCCCATCTACATCCATTTTCCCACAAATCCCCTCTAAGTTTGGTGCCGTCTCGCCTTGATTTGTCCGTCATCGTCTTCCCACAGCCAAGGTGCAACTGTGGTAAAAATGGTGGGAAAAGGAGACGGACAAATTGGCAGTGTTGACGGCGCTGGCGGTAAAGAATCTTAAGGAGCCGGGGCGGTATGGAGACAGCGGAGGGCTCTATCCGTACATTGCTCCCAATGGCAGCAAGTCCTGGGTACAGCGGATTAGCACTGGCGGCAAGCGGCGAGACTTGGGACTTGGCGGGTATCCGTCCGTAACACTCGGAGAGGCGCGGGGCCGGGCGGTTGCCAACAAAGCAGCGGTCAGGGAAGGGCGCGACCCGGATACTTCGCAGAATGGTAAAATGCGCAGCGCAAGCGCCAAAGCCGAACTTGCCGATGCTAAGCCAACTTTTCGGAAAGCGGCTGGCATGGTTCACGCTTTGAATGCGGCCAAGTGGGACAATTCCAAGACAACATCCAATTGGTGGCAACGGGCTGAAAGGTATGTGTTACCCGCTATTGGAGACGTGCCCTTGGACCGGATAGGCCGGACTGAGGTGCTCGATATCCTAACACCCGTCTGGACGGTGAAGCCGGAAACTGCCCGTAGAATCCGCCTAATAATCAAAACGGTTATGGCGTGGGGTATGGCCTACGGGCATGTCATGGTCAATCCCGCTGGGGACGTGATTGACGCGGCTCTGCCGCCCATGCCTTAGAGGGTGTGTGAGAAAGGGCTAAACCTGCACGAATTTCTCTTGGGGAGTGGGTCAGCAATCTTGCTATTGTGGGGGTATGAACCGAAAACCTTATCCCAGCGATTTGACCGACGCCCAGTGGGCGGAATTAGCTCCCTTACTGCCGCCAAGCAAACCCAGGGGGCATCCTCGGACCGTGGACTTGCGCGAAGTAGTAAATGGCGTTCTGTATGTGCTGCGCGGCGGCATACCCTGGCGCATGGCGCCCCATGACCTGCCGCCCTGGGGGACGATTTGGTGGTATTTTCGGAAGTGGCGCAGAGATGGGACCTGGGAGAGCATTGAGGCGGCGCTGCGTCCCAGGGTTCGGGAGGCTGAGGGACACGAGGCTACGCCCAGCGCCGCGATCATCGATAGCCAGTCGGTGAAGACCACGGAAAAAGGGGGCCCAGAGGCTACGATGCAGGCAAGAAGGTTGCTGGGCGCAAGCGTCACATCGCAGTAGATACTTTAGGACTGCTCTTGGCCGTCGTGGTACATGCCGCCAACATTCAGGACCGGGATGGAGCCAAGCTGGTGTTGAGCAAAATGGTGGGCCGGTTTCCCAGGCTCAAAGTGATCTGGGCTGACGGGGCATACACTGCCAAGTTGGTAGCCTGGGCCTGGGTCACTGGCGGTTGGCTGCTGAGCGTGGTCCGGCGGAGGCCGGACACTCACTCCTTTGAGGTGCTGCCCCGCCGGTGGGTGGTGGAGCGGGCGTTGGCGTGGCTGGGCCGCTGCCGGCGCTTGAGCAAAGACTATGAAGCCCTACCGGAAACCAGCGAGGCTTGGGTTTATGTAGCCATGATCCATCTCATGCTAAAAAGACTCCAGCCAGCTTGAACGGGATTTCTCACACACCCTCTAAGATCAAGGAGCACTTCAAAGCCCTGCCGTATACCGAAATCGGGGCAGCGATTAAGTCGGTAGAAGCCAGCACAGCCTTTCCAGCAACAAAGCTCGCATTTAAGTTCCTAGTTTTGACTGCTGCCCGTTCTGGAGAAGTCCGACGGGCAACTTGGGACGAAATCGACATGTGCAATGCCCTGTGGACGATTTCAGCCGCTCGGATGAAAAGCCGGAAGGAACACCGTGTTCCCCTGTCAACCGGTGCAATGGCCGTATTGAAAGAGGCTCAAGCCTTGCCCTCTAATGGCATCCCATTAGTCTTTCCCAATGACTTGACTCCGAGCAAGGCCCTGTCCGATAACGCCTTATCCTACATGCTTCGCAGGGTACACGTTCCCGCTGTAGCACACGGTTTCCGGTCTAGCTTCCGGGATTGGGCTGCTGAAAAGACGGATGCAAGCTTTGCCGTAATGGAATTGGCCTTGGCTCACGGCGTAGGCTCAAGTGTGGTTCAAAGCTATGCCCGGTCAGACCTGTTAGACCGGAGACGGTCCCTGATGCAGGCTTGGAGCGACTTTCTGGGGCTGTGACCTCAACAGTTCAGACTTTAGGTGTTTGGCGTCAACTACTCTTGCCGGTCCAGCAGATTATTCTTGCCAGTGCACCTCCGCCGTAGAGCCACTCCTGTGCAGTAGCTAGGCACACCGAATCCCGGAATAACCGAGTGATGGACCACGCGGTCAATAGCCGCCGCAGTGGCCATTCGGTTGGAGAAACTGAAACTCGGGAATCAGAGCTTGGGCAGCCTGTAGACCTAAATTGTCACGGCATAACAACCTGCCCGACCCAACGCAATGGCTTCGCTTCAACCGCCTTATCTCGGACGAACGTGGCGCGCGCCTTCTGATTTCCCGATCACCCATTCCCCTTCGACTTTTTCAACAAGCCCTCACCTCCGCATTTTACACCTGCAACTTTTTCTGCCACCGGTAGAAGGTCTGCTTGCAAATGCCTATTTTGCGGCAGACCTCGGACACCGGCGTATGTAATCGGCGGAAACAAAACGTACCACTGGGGCGGCGGAATGGTGGCCCACAGTTAAGCCGCGATCAGCCCGATGGACCGCGCCGAGCGCACCATCGAGCCGGGCAGGTTCATGCCGAAGTAGAGGGTGTGGAGCCAGGAGTCGAAGGTGCCCTGGTTGCCCAGCATCGACGGCACACGGGTCGCCATGTAGACGAAGGCAATGGACAAGAGCAGCTTCCAGACCAGGTCCTGCACCGGCTCGAAGGCCGCTATCGAGGCGAACTGGTTGAGGAAGCCGAGTCCCAGGGCCAGGGCGATGAGCTGGACCGCCTGCTGGAACACCGTCGTCATGAAGAGGCGCAGCCAGTGACGGCCCCAGCCCGCCGTGTGGGGCAGAATCCACAGCCCCAGCGCAATCGGGGCCAGGGCCAGCAGGATGTCGATGAGGGCGAGGCGCAGCACCATCTGCACGATCACGTAGAGGACGAAAAAGCCGTAGACCAGGTAGAGCAGGGCCAGGATCTGGGCCATGCCCACGCTCCCGGCCTGCACGGAGGTGAGAAAGGTGTTGAGGGGAGCCCGGAGCAGGTCTCCGGGGGTGACGCCCAGGGAGACGGCTATGAAGCCGGAAACGGCGTCGGCCACGTCCAGGATCAGGGCGCACCACCAGAGCGACGATGCGGCGTTCACCAGGCCGAGCACCAGGCGCGGCACCATCTCCCGCCAACCCGCCTGCTGTCGGCCCAGGTGCTCGGCCATGATGAGGCTGAGGCCCATCCAGCCGAGGATGACGACGAGGGAGCCGGACGTGATGGCCCAGACGACCATCCAGGCATGGCGCACCATCTCGTTGGCGTAGGTCAGGTCTGCGGGGGTGCCGGTGAGGATGTCGCTCATACCCGGCTACCCTCCCCGGCAGTTGTCGACGTCCTCGCCGGACGCCCGCTCAACCACGCCGCACAGGGTCCCGTGGACTCCCTCGATCACCCAGCCGGCGAAGGCTTTGGCCCAGCGTCCGGGGTCGAGGGCGGAGAGAATCTTGTCCCAGATGCGGCCCGGCTCGTGGAAGGGGATGACCGCGTAGGAGTCCCCCCGCTCACCGCTCTCGGCGGCCGCCAGCATGACCAGCAGGTAGGCCCGGTCGGGGTCGAGGTCGGGGTGGTCGTCCAGGGCCGGGTACTCGAAGCTGTACTCCCAGCCGTCGCTGCGCTTCTTCTCCCCGCCCTGCACCCGGTACATGGCGCTTATCCAGTCGCCGGTGTCGGCGTCGCGGACCGCGTAGAAGAGGGTTTCGATCTCCCGGTCGAAGACGGGGCGGGCCACGAACTCGCCGCCCTTCTTGCGCTCCACGAGGTTCCGGTGCTCGTTGACCAGGGCGATGGCGTCGCCGGGCGGGGTCTGGGCGAGGACAACTCCGCTGGACGGAATTGCCACAAGCGCCGCCAGAAGCAGCGCGATTGCCAGGGGTAATAGCCGCCTGAGCGACCGGGGTTTCGATTTCAGCGCCAACTCGTTCACCTCTCTGCGATTTGCTGCGACTCACCGGGTCGCGGCACTCGCAAAAGAGTGTGAATAAATCAAACGCCGAATAAGACCTCCCATAGGACGGCGCAGGGATGCGGCTCCCTATAGGCCCTCTCCCCGGTAAGACCGCGCACGGATGCGGCCCCCTATAGGCCCTCTTTTTTCCGGCCCCTTTCGTGCAGTATTGGGGGTGTACAGGAGTTTGAGTTTTGTCGGGAAGTGACAAGTCGGGTCGTGGGCAAGCTGAAACAGGGGCAAATCGCCCCCCTACAGGAGGTAAACAGTGAACACTTTGCCGCAACACGGCGTTCCGGATTGCAATCACATCGCCAGACGTGGGGCGTGACATCGGCAGGCCCGTGGGAGCGGCGACTCAATGACAAAAGGCCCCCGAGGCGATTGAAGTGGGGGTGCGTGACGGCCCCCAATGACGTGGCATAAGACCGGGGTGAAGGCCGGACCGCAGCTGACCCGAGGCTTAGACGGAGTTTTGCGAAGGAGGAAAAGAGACATGAAAACGACGGAACACGGCATCGAAGACAGCAGGGACGTGGAGAACGTCTACCACATGCGGCTCATGGCGCTGCTGAGCGAGCTGGTGCGGGAGCGGGGATACAAGGGCGCGGCGCGGGTGCTGGATATAGACCAGCGGACGGTGGCCGAAAGCGCGAAGACGGGGCAGCTGTCCCGGCGGGTGCGCGAAGCCCTGGAGCGGGCGTTGCAGGAGGGCGTCGGCTCGGCTGCGGCCCGGCAGCGGGAGCGCAACGACAGGCTGGAGGAGCGGGTCGAGTCGCTGGAACGGGGCCATGAGGCGTTGGGGAAGGGGCAGGACGAGCTGGACAAGGAGTTGCGGAGGCGCGTGACTGCCGTCGAGGGCGGTATCGAAGCCCTGCGGCGCGACGCTGCCCAGGGGACCGGGGCCGGTCATGCCGGCGCCGGTCCTGCCCAGGCGGAGACTGACGGTTCGGAGGCCGGCGCTTCGGGCCAGGGACGAAACCCCTCGTCGAGGCCCAGGGTGCGGCGCGAGTACCCCGACCTTGCGACGCGGGAGCCTGCCGATGACGACGAGGAGGTATTCGGCGGGGCGTGGCCGCTGATCGTCGAGTGGCGGGGGTTGAAGGACGCGCACCCCAACGACGGCAAGGGTCTTGAGTGGCTGACGACCCAGGACCGTCTGCTGGAGGTGGAGCTGGCGCTGCTCGAAGAGCACGGGATGACGCTTCCGCCGGAGAAGCGGCCGCTGCGTGGGTTCGACCGCGACGGGCAGACCAGCTGGCGCAGGACCGCGCTCTTCGACACGCGGAGAGCGCGGAGAAAGCGGGAGCTGCTGCGGTGGGTCAGGCGCGTCTGCACCCTCGGACTCTGGTGGAGGTAGCCGGGCCGGGAATGCGGCGGGTTGGCTGTTAACTTTTCTGAACACTTTGGCGGCAGTTTCGGGAAAGGGTTCCGCAGGCCCTCTTTTGCGGGTTTCGGGCCGGCGATAATGACTGCATTGTTTGGCTTTTTCCAAGGTTTCCGACCATAGAAACCTGGGTGCGTGATCCCTGTTGCACGGGTCAGACCGGAGGACGATTCGCTCTCCTGACTGGTCGCCCACTAGGGGAATGCTGCTGTAGCGGAGTTGACGTTGGTCCTTCGCAGGCAGCACGGGCCGAAACGACGGAGTTGACTCTGGTCCTTCGTCATTGGCTCAGTCCGGCGAGTTGAAGTTGACGTTGGTCCTTCTCCCGCTGGACACCCGTCCGGCGCGTCGGAGTTGACCGCTTCACACGTCGGGCACTGGTCTGGTGGTTGAAGTTGATCGCTCCTGCCGCTGGACACCTAGGACGGAGCGTCTTCTGTGCTTCGTCCTCCACTAGTCGGTCGGAGTGCGTCTGTCGCCCCGACCGGCTCCTCATGCCTGCGGCTTAGCTGTCTGACGGCCATCCCGCACCTTCGACATGCGCCGGTCTGCCGTTTCGAGCGGGCTGGCCGCTTCACGCTTCACAGCTTCCCCCACTGACGCATCCGCCCTGGGCGCGCTGCGTTTTTCTCTCATGCGCTGACCTGCGATGAAGTCGTAGGACAGCCGCGCCCCTCATAGCAGCTCCCCCGGCAGTCGATTCCCTGCGAAACGACCCTGGGCGAGCTGCGTCCTCTCTCACCCCCACTCCGTCTCCCGCGTCCGGCATCCGACCGTGGGCGGAGTGCGTCCAGCGTCAACCAACACCATCACGAACGACCCGCGCCACGGATGCCCGGCACGGGTCGGCAAAGAAAAGGATGCGTCATGCACGTCAAGGACATTCAGGCAACGGTTCCAAGGGTCGAGAGCGCCGGAGAACTGCTCAGGCGGTTCCTCGTGCGCCGTTCGGTAACGAGGCCCCGTCGCCGCTGACGACGGGGCCTCCGGCTCTCACAACACATCCCCAACTCAAAGGGTCGTCTCCATCCGGAGGCGGCCTTTCTTCTTTGCCCGCAAGCGGGCGCAGGTCGAAGGCCACACACAACACGATGGAGGACAGACCGATGACGACGGCAACGATGGCGACTGGAACTCGGACGATGGAGACGGCGGCGGTGGAGACCGAGCTCAGGGCTGCGGCGAGGACGCGCGGGCTCACCATGCAGGAGCTTGCGGCCAGGATGGGCGTGAGTGCGGGCTACCTGTCGCAGATTTCGACGGGGGCAGGCCGTGGACGCCGAAGATGCGCGAGAAGGCCGAGGCGGTCTTGGGAGAGGTCCCAGGGCAGGGGATCGTCTACCGCCAGGGCGGCGTGGTGAGCGGCGAGAGCAGCTACATCCGGGAGCGCGCCCGTGCGCTGGGCATGACTATGCGGGACCTGGCCGACCGTGTGGGCGTGAGCTACGGCTACATGACCCAGGTGGCGCGCGGCCGCGGGAACATGGGCGTGAAGGTCCAGGCGCGGATCGAGTCGGCGTTGGGGACTCCGGTGAAGATTGCGCCCGCGCAGCGCACCGGTGTGTCCGCGCTGGGAGAGGTTCCCGGGCAGGGGGTCGTCTACCGCCAGGGAGGGCTCGGGGAGAGCAGCTACATCCGGGAGCGCGCTCGTGAGCGGGGCATGAGCATGCGGGAGTTGGCCGAGTGCGCGGGGGTGTCCTACGGCTACATGACGCAGGTATCCCGTGGGCGCCGGAACATGGCGTGAAGGTCCAGGCGCGGATCGAGTCGGCGTTGGATGCTCCGGTGAAGATTGCGCCCGCCAAGTGCGCCAGCGTGGACCCTGAAGCTCTGTGGGGGCGGATGGACGCTCACGGGTTCAGTCAGAACGAGGTTGCCCGGCGCGCCGGCATCAGCTCCGCTCATCTCTCCCAGATCATGAACGGCAAGTCCAGCCCGTCGGCGGGCGTTCTGAAGAGGCTCCACGGCGTCCTGTTCCAGCGGTCGAAGGAAGAGGAGCGGGTCGTGCCCGCCGAGGTGAAGGTGATGGCCTGGAAGAAGGGCGGGCGGAACGGGGTGGTGGTGCGCGGCGCCGGGGGACCGGGGGCTGGCAGCAAGATTGGCGGCGGCACCGTTCGGATCGGCGGGCGCGTCCCCTGGGGCGCGGAAGTGGAATACGCCTACCGTGCGGGCTACGACAGCCGGGGCCGGGTCTCGGTTGACTCACGCCGTCGATGAGAGGGGCTGCTCCGCCATGCTGAAGCAGCCGGAGCCGGCTGCCGCCTAGCGGCTCGGGGGAGGACACCGCTGCGCAGCGGTGTCCTCCCCCCCTCGCAGCCATGTATGCAGCCTTTTTTGCGTTTCAGCCCCCTCAGTCGCAGGCCGGCTCAGTCGGTGAACAGGTGGCCGAGGCCCAGCGAGTCCGCCACTTTCAGGAGCGCTGCATAGTGCCGCGCGTTGGGCCGCACCCCCTTGTCCCGCCAGCGCCTCACGGTCTCGGGATCGGTGTCGAGACGGCGGTTCAGCTCCGCCCACGGCAACTCCGACTCTTCCTTGAACCGCACGAGCCGCTCCGGGAAGTCGTCGGGGAATTCGTAGGTCCTTCTGCTGTGGTATATGCGCTGTCTCGGCATCTGGTCGGCCTTCCACAGGGACTCGTCAGGACGCTCCCGCCGTTTGTCCACTCCTGGAGTTGGGCGGATCCGTTTTCCGGGCAGGACCGCCGCCCCGCCCGGACTTCCCATGTGTGCGGCCCTTTTTGCGTTTTCAGGCCCCGCGGTCGCAGACGCTTCACCGGGACGCCGCCTCCTTACTCGGTCACCCTCATCTCCAACTCCACGGTGTCACCATCGGCCCAGGTAAAGCCGATGTTTTCCCAGTACAGAGAGGGGATGGAGAATGTTTCTCTATAGGTTCCATCCTCCAGAGCGAATGCCGTGCCGTCGATGTAGAGCGTCATAACACTACGGACGGCCGCGTCCGAGATGCTGCCACTATTTGTGGCGTCAAAATTTATCGTGAGAGTGCCACTATCGGTTGCGACTGTTGAGATGTAGGCGAATTCGTACGTTTCATTCGCATACACGAAATCAGCGTCAGTCAGGGCACCATCCAGCCCGAATGAAGCGTTGATGGACCAACCGAACACAGGTACCACAACGGTTGTGCTACGCCCCACCGTCATGGTGGCGCTCCATACCCGGCTTACGTTGGCGGGCAATTCGCAGGCCGGCAGGTCGGGGTTGCCGGGCGACAAGGTAAGATTCGCCACCCTGGGGAAGCAGTTGTCGTCCCACAGCTCTCTCGGCGCATGGACCAGGCCGTTATCGGACAGGTCCAGCGTCTTCAGGCTGCCTTCGCGATAGACCACCATGTAACGGAACGTGTCGTCCCTCAGGTTCGTTAGGTCGTTGCCGGACAGGTCCAGCCTCACCAGTTCGCGACTGTAGAACCACAATTCCTCCGGCAGGCTGGTCAACGAGTTGCCGGACAGGTCCAGGCGCAGCAATCCATAAAACCCGTCGAAAACTCCCGTCGACAGGCTCGAGAGCTGGTTGTTTGACAGGTCCAGCTGCCTCAGCCAGGAATGGCCGCCATAGACGTATGCGGCTCGCCCCACCGCGCCGCCGGCCTTTAACCTGTAGCTGCCGTTTGAATTGCATCCATAACCGGGAGAGGAATAGTCAACACCGCATATCTTGAGCCGCCAGGTGGACAGCCCGCCGAGCCCCCCATCCGCCGGCAAGTCGGTCAGTGAGTTGTCGGACAGGTCGACGGACCTCACCCATATCAGCCCGTCGAAGTCCCTCGCCTGCAACGCAGTGATGCCCTGCCCGCTCAGGTCGAGGGTCCTGATGCCGTCGAGGTGTTCATCGGTGATGTCTTCGCAATCCGACACGCCACTGACGGCGGCGATAATGGCATCGCGCACTTGCGGGGTGCGGCTGCAGACGGATACCTCGGCCTTTTGCGCGCCGGTGATCGGGTCAGCGGAGGATATGCTCCCGATGACGATCTGAACCCTGCTCTCCGCAGACGGCCCATTGCCACGCCGCGCCGTCACCCGGTAGGTGTAGATGCCGGACTCGCCAGCCAAGGTGTCCAGCCATTGCGTCTCCGTCCCGTCGACGAAGGTTAGCAGCGCGCGCATTATTCCATCGCTGGTGTGCTCCAGGGTGCGGCGGATCTCATATCCGGTTACGGGCTCGGTGCCATCCACCGGCCCGGACCAACTGAGGGAGACCCCATCATCCTGCTGCTCGGCGCTCAGGTTGGCGGGGGCCAGAGCATCAATGACGGTGGCGGTGGCCGCGCTGGACAGCGATTCGGAGTTGCCCCCGTCGTCGGTGAAGGACACTCGCAGCCTAATGGTCTTGCCCTCGTCGGCATCGACCAGGGCATATGTGGAGTTCGTCGCCCCCGCAATGTCCGTGTCGGTCGTCCCGTGGTTGGCGACCCACTGGTAGGTGAAGGTTGCCCCGGCCAGCCCGTCAGCGTCGGATATGCCCGACGTGTGCGCCGTCAGCGTCCGTAAGGCCTGGGCCGTGCCACTGATGGTGGGTGCGCCCTTGGCGGGAGAGTTGGGACGCGCCGTGACCGGCGGCGTGGCCGCGCTGGTCTGCGATTCGGGATTGCCCCCGCCGTCGGTGAAGGACACGCGCACCTTGACGGTCTTGCCCTCGTCAGCTGCCACCAGGGTGTAGGTTGCCCCCGTCGCGCCCGCAATGTCCGTGTCGGTCGTCCCGTCGCTCCGCACCCACTGGTATTCGAAGACGCCGCTCCCCAGCCCACCGTCGTCGGATACGCCCGCCGTGTCCGCCGTCAGCGTCTGTCCGACCTGGGCCGTTCCGCAGATGGCGGGTCCGCCCGTCTGGGGAGTGTTCTCCACCCGCTCCCGCAGAATCAGGCTTACGGCGACCTCCTCCCCCACGTCCCAGTCCATCCCCCTACCCAGCCAGGTGTAGACGTGGCCGTAGGTGTAAGACCCGAGGGATGCGTCGCTTGATTCGAATTGCGCCCCGTCCACCTCAAGCGTGAAGCCTACCGGCAGCTCCCGGTCCACGCCGAAAACCGTAAAGTAGTCCGCCTCCGTCTGGATGCTGCCAACGGTGTAGGTAACGTCGTCCAGAACGAACGAGTCCGGGATGAGCGACCCCGCCCGTGGATTCAAGAATGTCTGGTATCCGTAGTTCTCGCCGATCCGGCCCACGGTCAGAGTTGCCGACACGATGGGACAGGAGTATTCCGTTTCGTCCGCAGCCGAGGCGACGGGGGCGGTCGCCGCGCTGGTCAGCGACTCGGGGTTGCCCCCGCCGTCGGTGAAGCCCACCCGCACCTTGATGGTCTTGCCCGCGTCGGCATCTACCAGGGTATATGTGGAGTCCGTCGCGCCCGAGATGTCCGCATCGGCGCTCCCGTCGTTCCCGTTTTTCCGGGTCCACTGGTAGCTGAACACCGCGTCGTCCAGCCCGTCGGCGTCCGAAATGCCGGAGGTGTCCGCCGTCAGCGTCTCGCCCACCTGGACAGTGCCGCTGATGGTGGGCGCGCCGGTGGCCGTTGTGTTAGGTCCCGGTGTGGGTTCTGGCGTCGGTCCCGGTGTGGGTTCTGGCGTCGGTTCCGGTGTGGGTTCTGGCGTCGGTTCCGGTGTCGGAGCAGGAGTTGGTTCCGGCGTAGGCTCCGGTGTCGGAGCGGGAGTTGGCTCCGGAGTAGGTTCCGGGGTGGGAGCCGGTGTTGGTTCCGGCGTCGGTTCCGGTGTCGGTTCCGGTGTGGTTCCGGTGTGGGTTCCGGTGTGGGAGACGCCGGGGTGTTGGCCCGGGCGAACTTGGACCACTTGCTGACGCCGTTATCGTTCACCGCCACGACCCGGTACACGTAGCGCTTCTCCGGCTCCGCGCTGTCGTCGGTGTAGCTCGTCGTCGCCGAGCGGGTGTCGGAGTCGATGGTTACGAACTCGCCGGTGTCGTGGATGTCGCGGTCCCGCCGCAGCACCTGGTAGTGGGTGATGCTGTCGTCGTTGGGGTCGTCCCAGGTCAGGTTAACGCGGTCGTGGGACGCCTCGGTGGACAGTCCCGTGGGCTGGTCCGGAACGGAGCCGTCCTGGGCCTGGACCGGTGCGCCGGTGAGGGACAGGAACAGGGCGGCCAGGGCGACGAACAGGATGGCGAGTCTTGGTCTGGCTGTGAGAGTCATCGTTTATCCTCCCGGTGTGTGTTGCGCATGGCCGTCGCCGGGCCTCCGTCCAACGGGGTCGCTGGCGTGAGCCTGCGTCGATATGCAAGGTGTGGTACGCACAGGCGCGCACCTAGAAACTCGGACGGAAACCCCGATTCTCTACAAGCCGTCGTTTCTCAACGGCGATTATCGATGTATCAGTGGGTTTTGAAACGTATTGCATACACCGCCATGCCGAATAAGACTGGAATACGTCTGCTCGGCGTAGCGCGAAACCCGGCCAATGGCTTTCCGGCCAGACTTCTAGTATTACAACGTCAGTTCAGGGAGGGATGTGGGGTGATGCCCGCATGGCGGCGCGGCGCTTGGCATGGGAGCGTTTGGCCCGTTCGTTACTGTCCTGCGTATCCTCAAGCCACCGCAGCAACTCGGTTGGCCCGAACCGTTCCCGGGGCAGCATTTCCCGCACCACCCGGTAGACCTGCGGCCTCGTGATCCGGGGCATCTTTTTCCCCCCAAGCCTGTTGCAGGCTCAGCAGAAAAGCTCCGCCCAGCAGGCACAGGGCCACGTGGTGATGCCAGCCAGCCCAGGTGCGGGTCTCGTACTCGTCCAGGCCTACGTCGCTTTTCTCCGTCTCAAACTCCGTTTCTATACGCCAACGGGAGCCTCCCACGTATGCCAGGGTCTCCAACGGGGTATCCTCCGGAGCATTGGACAGGTAGTAGCGGGGTTCGCTGCCGTCCCGGTTCCGGCGGTAGACGGCCCAGTGGATTTCGCCGGGCTTGCGCCTGCTGGTCGGTCGCACCCTCTGGGCGCTGAAAAGGTAGCTGCGTGGCCCCTGGCTTCCCTCGGCCACCGTAATCTCACGCCAGGCCTCCTCCGGCAACTCGTCGCTGCGCTGCTCCATGGTCCGGCGCTGACCGTCTCGCAGCCTGGGTTTGCGGGGACGCCCGAATCCCTGATACTCCGCACTGGTCCAGGCAGGCTCCGGCGGCCACACCGTAAAGCCGGACGGAACGTCCAGCACGTACCACATCCCCAAGGCCGCCAGGCCCTCCCGGAAGGACGGCGACATCCCAAAGGCGTCGTCCGCCGCGACCCATCCAGCCTTCAGGTGGCCCCGCTCCTGTGCCCGCCCCACCATCTCCAAGGCCAACTCCGTCTTGGACCGGTAGCCCTGCCTATCCTCCGGCACACCCGCCGCCTCACACCGGTCTTTGTCCGAGGTCCAACTCTCGGGCAGATACAGCCCCTTGTCCACCAATGCCCGTCCCAACGGGCTGACATAGGCCAGGAACATCCCCGCCTGGCAGTTGGCCACCTTCCCCAGCCTCCCGCAGTACTGCCGGGCCACTCCCACCGACTTCCTCCCCTGCTTGGGAAAGTCGCTGCCGTCCAGCACCCACACCCCTTCCGGTTGCTCCAGCCGGGTTCCCAGGTACTCCTGCAGCCGTCCTATAATCACCTCATCGTCCCAGGGAGAATCGGTGAGAAACCGCTGCATCCCTCGGGCTGACCCCGGAACCGTCTCCGACAGGTTCTCAGCGTTGCGCCGCTCCCCAGACTGTACCAGCAGGGCCTGGAGATAATGACCGCTGTGCTCCCGCGTCTCCCGGCGGCCAAACAGCGGCGCGAAGTAAGCGTGAAAATCCCGAAATGACCCGTACACCTGCTCGAAAGCTGCCGCATCCACATCCCCACCTCACCTGCCTATTCCCTCTCCAGCTACACAGTTATCCTATCAAACTAACTGACGTTGTAATACTAGTGGAGCGTCGCGGGCGGCGACGGTTGGTATGAGAGACGGCGGACGGGCGAAGTTGGCCTCAAGCGCAGTCGCTACGGCGGCTTGCGTCGCCGGTGCGCCCGCTGTCTTTATTGCAGGTAGTCGCCTGTCGAACGCCAAGTGAATATCTCCCGTCATTGGGCAATCCTGCTCTGCATTGTACAATCCGTGTGTAATATAGACGTTATATTTCGACAGTTCTCTATAACTTCTTATAATCTTTCGAGAAGAATGGCATAATTGCCCCGGAAGGCCGCTACTCCCGCCGCTCAGCGAGGGCGGGAGTAGCGGCCTTCCGCAGCCCAATCGGAGGCGACGCGTTGAATCGACCGGACGACCCGATGCGGGAGATGGCGGCGCTCAGGGAGCGGTTCTCCAGGCTGAGCGAGGCCAGCCTGCACATCACCGAAGACCTCGATCTCGATGCCGTGTTGCAAGGGGTCCTGGACGGGGCGCGCTCCCTGACCGGCGCAAGGATGGGCGGCATCACCATCCTCGACGACTCAGGACGGCTCCAGGACTTCATCACCTCCGGCCTGACGGACGAAGACCACCAGCGATTCGTCAACCTGCCGGGGGGACCGGAGTTCTTCGCCTACCTGAGCGGCCTGCCCGAACCGCTGCGGCTCGCCGACTTTTCCGCCCATACAACGGCGTTGGGCCTGCCCGAGATCGGCCCGCCCCTGGGGCCGGTGGGCAGCTTCCTGGGCGCGCCCATCCGTCTCCGGGGCGTACGCGTCGGCACCCTCTATCTATCGGACAAGGAGGGCGGAGGGGAGTTCACACAGGATGACGAGGAGACCCTGGCGATGTTCGCCTCCCATGCGGCGATGGCCATCGCCAATGCGCGGCGGCACCGGGAGGAACAGAGGGCCAGGGCCTACCTTGAGACGCTGATCGACACCACCCCGGTGGGCGTCGTGGTGTTCAACGCCGGGACCGGCGTCCCGGTGTCCCTCAACAGGGAGGGGAGACGGTTTGTCGACGCCCTCACAAACCCCGGCCAGACGGCGGAGCAGCTCCTCGACGTGCTGACCTTCCGGCGCGCCGACGGGCGGGAGATCTCGCTGCGGGAGTTCCCCCTGGCAGAGGCGCTCAGCACGGGCGAGACGGTGCGGGCCGAGGAGATCGTCATCCGCGTCCCCGACGGACGGAGCGTCTCCGTGCTGCTCAACGCCACCGCCATCCGCTCGGAGGAGGGAGAGGTCGAGTCCGTGGTCGTCACCCTCCAGGACATGACGGCGCTGGAGGAGCTGGACCGGCTCCGGGCCGAGTTCCTGGGCATGGTGAGCCACGAGCTGCGGGCGCCCCTGACCTCCATCAAGGGTTCCGCCGCCACGGTGCTTGGTTCAACCGCCGACCTGGACCCGGCCGTGGTCCGTCAGTTCTTCCGGATCATCGACGAGCAGGCCGACCACATGCACGACCTGGTTGCCGGCCTGCTGGACGTGGCGCGCATCGAGACGGGCACGCTGCCGGTCACTCCCGAACCTGCGGAGGTGGCGGTGCTGGTGGACCGGGCGAGGAGCACCTTCACCAGCGCGGGGGGCAGGAACAACCTCGCCATCGACATTCCGCCCGACTTGCCCCTGGTGATGGCCGACAGGCGGCGCATCGTCCAGGTCGTCGGCAACCTGCTGTCCAACGCGGCCAAACACTCCTCGGAGTCGTCCGTTATCACGGTGACCGTAGTGCGGGAGGACGTTCACGTTGCGGTCTCGGTGGCGGACGAGGGGAGGGGCATACCTTCCGAGCGACTGCCGTACCTGTTCAGGAAGTTCACCCGGACCGACGGCGATGACCTGGGGAGCGGCGTCGCCGGGTCGGGCCTGGGCCTCGCCATCTGCAAGGGGATCGTGGAGGCGCACGGGGGCCGGATATGGGCCGAGAGCGAGGGGCCGGGCATGGGAGCGCGGTTCACCTTCACGATACCGACGGTCGGGGAGACCGGGAGCGGCACGGCCGTCGGCCTCCCGCCTCTCTCCACTTCCGCCGCGCGGCGAGCGGTGGCGGAAGCGGAGGAACACGTGCGCGTCCTGGCGGTGGACGACGACCCCCAGGCGCTCAGGTACGTCCGCGACGCCCTCTTGAAGTCGGGCTACACGCCGGTAGTGACCGGGGACCCGGAGGAGGCGCTCCGACTCGTGGGGGAGGAGAAGCCCGATCTGGTCCTGCTCGACCTCATGCTGCCGGGGACCGACGGCATCGAGCTGATGAAGGACATCCTGGGGGCGGGCGACGTGCCGGTCATCTTCGTGTCCGCCTACGGCCGGGACGAGCTCATCGCCAGGGCCTTTGACATGGGGGCGGTGGATTACGTCGTCAAGCCCTTCTCACCGACTGAGCTGGCGGCGAGGATCAGGGCGGCCCTGCGCAAGCGGGCGGCGTCCGAGCCGTCAGAGCCCTACGTGCTGGGCGACCTGACAATCGACTATGCCGAGCGCCGGGTGACCCTTGCCGGTCGTCCGCTCCCGCTGATAGCGATGGAGTACCGGCTGCTCGCCGAGCTTTCGGCCAATACCGGGCGGCTGTTGACCTACGAGCATCTGCTGGAACGGGTCTGGGGCGAGAAGAGCAGCGGCGACGTGCGGCCCATGCGCACCATCGTAAGCAAGCTCCGCCGCAAGCTGGGCGACAACGCGAACAACCCCACCTACATCTTCACCGAGCCGCGCATCGGCTACCGGATGCCGAAGGGGCAGGAGCAGGAGGACGGTCTCAGCCAGGGGCGGTAGGCGCAAGATGCGGGCATGTCTTGTTGTCCGACTCTTGTTGGTGTATTGATTATCTTTCCGTATTTGTCATATTCTTACCTTACAGGGTCAACTTAGCGAGGCGTAAGAGTTGGAAGCCAAGAAGAAGAGACTCACCCTGGACTTGGACTCCACCTTTCAGCGACGGCTCAAAGCCATCGCCGCACTCAAAGGCGTCAGCATGCGTGGGTACTGCCAAGCTGCAATTGATCGAGAGTTGACAAGGGACGAAGCCAACGGGATGGCCGGGCTGTTGTCCGACAAACCGGACCATGAGCTGTTTGCGGAGCTCCGGCAGGAGATATTCGGAGGCAAGCTTCTCCCTGGGAGTTCCGCCGACTTGATCCGGGAGGCCCGTGAGATCAGGGATGCCGAAACCGCGGGGTGGGCGTGAACGGGTCCGTCGTCGTCGATGCAAGCTTGGCGGTCAAGTGGCTGGTTGAAGAGGATGACTCTGACAATGCTCACGCCGTCCTCCAATCCTGGGTTGCCCAGGACATAGCCCACATCGCCCCGCACCTCATGCCCTTCGAAGTCGCCAACGATCTCCACCGGCGCGTGGTGCGCGGCGAACTGAACGTTGGCGACAGCATCCGCATGATCGTAAGGCTGCTTGAGTCGAGGCTCGAACTCCATCAGCCGCCAGACCTCCACGTCAGAGCGCTCCAACTTGCAAGCCAACTCAAGCAGAGTGCGGCCTACGACGCCCACTACCTGGCGCTGGCGGAGAGTTTCGGCTGCGAGCTGTGGACCGCTGATGAGAGGTTCTACCGGGCGGCAAGCCCAAGCATTGATAACGTACGCTGGATAGGAGAGTTCGTTGCGCCGGAATAGCGGGTAGGGCTGACTCGAATGGGTAACGCCCCGGAGTGCGGTCTCGTCCTCCGGCTTGTCCTATTGGAAATCTGAGGACTCTGAGGGCCTAAGTGTCCATTTGGTAGTGAAGACACGCTTCAACTTAGACCCGGGTGCGTACTTGGCCCCGTGCGGGGATGCCAGAGTCGACAGGAGAAGTTGCCAAATCCTACTAAGAAACTATCTCAAATTAGCGAGGCTCCATTGACGGCGGTACCAGATAAGGGCACATGCCAGTTGGAGCAGACCCAGGTAATTGGACGGCTTCTTGTCGTAGCGCACCAGTATCGCTCGGCACTTGGACAGCCAGCCCAGGGTGCGTTCCACCACCCACCGCCGGGCCGGGTGGGTCTTCTCGCCTGATTGGTCCAATTTCTCCTCGCCAATACGCCGAATCTGCGGCTGGTATCCGGCGTCGGCGACGGTCCCGTGGCCGGTGGGATTGTCATACCCCTTGTCTAGGCACAGGTTTTGGGCGCCTTCCGGCCGCTCCACCACTATGCTCTCCAGCGTCGGCCTAAGGAGTTTCGTATCGTGGACATTAGCTCCGGCCACCACCACGCTCAGTGGTCCGCCAGCCCCGTCGACCAGGATGCTTTTCTTGCTCCCAGCCTTGCCCCGGTCCGTGGGATTGCGTCCAATAGCGCCCCCCCAAAACGCGCTTTTCCCATCGAGCAGTCGGCTGACTGCCATTCCCAGTTTACGCCGTCCAACTCCCGGCATTCTTCTATCAGGACGGCCCAGATACGCTCCAGCACCCCACCCTCTACCCATCGCTGGAAGGTCCGGTGGATGGTGCTGTCATCCCCCAACTCCTTGGGCAAGTGGTTCCATTGGCAGGAGCTACCCATACGGAAGATGACGCCTTCCAGCATCCTCCGCTGGTTCACCCGTTTGCGCCCCTTCGCCTTGGGTGGATCCAACTCCAAAATCACCGGTTCAATTCGCTCCCACAGATCATCGGGTATTTCCCATATCGTGGGCAGAGTCTCGCTCTTTCCCATCATCCACCACCACCACCCAAGTTTCCCCCAGCTTAACCCAACCGCCTATGTGTTCTCCCTTTCAGACCAATCCTAATTTGAGATAGTTTCTTAGCCCGAATCCACCGAAGGAGGGGGTCGGGTCAGCGTCCTGAAGCGGCAAGAAGGTGCTCCTGTGCTTCTGGGATAATGGTTTTGTAACCGCAAACCGACCCCAGAACAAGGAGCACCCAATAGATGCTACCACGCAACCACCCCGACCGGATCCAAATCACCTTCGACGACCGCCGCCTGGTGGCCAATGCCGGACTGATCCTGCCGGCCACCCTGGCCCTGCGCCTCGGCCTGCCCGAACTCGTCCAGCAGCGCCTCGACCTGGGCAATGTGCCGGGCCGGGCGAACACGGGCGACAAGGTCGTGCACAGACATTTTCCCAGGCCCCAAGCACTTCCTTGAGAAACTGGCCTGGAACAGAGAATGTTTCATTAGCCAGGCCATTCAAGATCCGGTTCACTTCCTTGCAATTGGCCACCTTATCGAAATCTAAATACGACAAGAAGGCGAAAAGCCGACCGGATTGTGGATATAAATTGATAGCGAAGTAAGTACTTGACCCGGACGGATTGCGTATCCCAATGAAGTTGCTGGACGCCACATCAACAGCCGATTGAAATTCAAACACGTGATGGTACATCGGGGAGCCCTTTGATAGGAGCCTCCTTTGCTCAAAGAGAGGCAGATAATGATTCAGGACATCGAGTTCCTTGGAGAGAACATTGACATAGTAATCCAGGACCTCGACGCTTAGTCGGTGTCCCTTCTCCTCCTCACGTCTTCTCGTATCTCCCAGGGCTTCAAGGAATCCGCTAAGACAATTGCGCTTGTACTGGCAGGATCTGTAGGCCAGTTCGGACATCCATTTGCCAAGACATTTGTGCCGAGAACTGGATAACCCTCCTTTGCAACAGTCGGCACAATACTCTGCGAAAGCCGCGGGCAGGGTTATTTTTTCAATTGGGGGTGGTTTGTCAATTAGTCTAAAGGCACGAATATCGCATTCAGGGCAGGCGAACCCTACGCACGAGGCACTGTCAATGGATTGCTCCTCAGGGGAGATGTGAACAACCCGCCAAATTGGTCTCGTCGTCCGATTAAACTGTTTTGCCGGGTAATCCTTTCTGGTCGCTTCTTGCACACCCATCATACTAATTTAGTGGAGGAATCGATCCTGTTCTGTTTACTGATACCGATGCGTGTACTCCTATGCCCTTCAGATGGTCATCTCCAGGATATATCGACCGCCTTTGATCCGGTAGGTCAAGTAAATAATGCCGTTTCCATACAGGTAATGGAACGGGGGTGTCAGAATTTTCCTGTGTAGTTTTATCTTGTAGCTGGACCAACGATCGGTCGCCAAGAGTTTTTAGTAGTAGCTAAGGTGTCACGCGACCGCAAGGCAAGGGGTGTTCCACCGATTCCCAGAAATGCCCCAATATTGTGGGATCCGGCCGCTGAAGGGTCATTACCGTCTGGCCGTCCAGAGTAGCCTTTATCACCTGACCCGACACCGGGCCGGTACCGGAATGGGACTGGTAAATACTCAGCCCGCCCACCACGCGAGGGCTCCATGGCCACGTACCCGTAAGCACCACCGGCAAAGCCAGGGTTCACCGTGGTGCAGAAACCGGTGAATCCTCTCTGGCAGTTCTCGCAGAACCCGCACGCTGCATTGAAGGGCATTACAACCCGGTCTCCCACATTCAGGGTCTTCACCGCCGAGCCGACTTCTTGTACGACACCCATGTTTTCATGGCCGAAGATGATTCCGGGCTGCGCTGCCGTCCGCCCCTCGTACATGTGCAAGTCCGAGCCACAGATACAAGAGGAAGTGATCTTCACGATGCCATCGTTGGGGTGTTGCAGCTCCGGGTCTGGCACATTTTCCGCGGCGATACTGAATGGGGCCTGGTAAACAACTGCTTTCATAACAAACCCCTCCTTGGCTTACAGGGGTCTTCTATCGTAGGTCTTTTATGAGACCCCCCTCTCGGCTAGCTTCTCCGGTGTGACCAGCTCGTAGAACTCGATCTCGTAGGAGTCAAGCTGGGCCTGCATCTCGGCGTTCAGAGTCCGTACCACCTCGGGGACCTGGGAAGGCCAGTTGGGCTCGATGGTCGCCTGGGTCCACTCAGCATAGGCCACGTTGGGAGTTCCCGGCAGGCCCTGGGACACATACACTTGTGCCTTGGGCCGGCCATTCTCCTCGTAGGCGGCGCATATTTTGATCAGCAGGTTGGCAACCTGCCATACCTTCCCCGGCTGCGCTTTGGCGATTCTTCTGATGACGTACATGGCTACTTCTCCTTTTTGTAATGCGACCTGGATTAAAACGGCCCTGGCTTTCGTTCCGCTATATTCGTCACTCCCTTTCCCCAACTTTGATAGCAAAAACCATCTGATTCTTGGGTTAACGGTTCCGGAGAGTTGCCGCGTCCGCCCATCGAAAGGAAGTCCCTTTGGCGATTGGAACAGCTTAATATCTGCCCGTGCGAGCATGGGAAACTAAACCAAAGCCAAGTGGCATCTACTGGCGCGGGTCTCTGGCGGGAGGGTCATGGAGCGTCTAACTCTTCTTCCAAAACTGCCACCATCCTCTCGTTGATCGCAGGTCCGCCACCATCGACTGCGCCGGCTGGTCTGGCGTGCCCGCTGTGTCTGGCGTGCCCGCTGTGTCTGTTGTGGCCGCTGTGTCTGTTGTGGCCGAATCTAGGGCGGGCCTAACCCCAGGGTCGACAGTAACGCCCTGGGTACCGAATAGCTCCCAAGGTCTGAAGGACTCCACGAAATCCTTGGCTTCTTCGATAGATGGGAACCCCTTCTGGGAGCGGCTCGGGTCGTAGCTAAAAGTCTTCGCCGACGCGTCGATGCCCCGTTTGGTGTCTCGGAACCCTCCAAGCTCCTCTTCATGGCCGTCGTTTTCGTCACTGAGAATCAGGTTCTCTCCCCTTTTTACCTTTCGCCAATACACTCTCATGCAAAGCACTCCTCGACTCCGGTTTCTAGCTTGACGGTTTTGGGACCTTGATAGTCTCTACTTCTAAAATTTGCTCGCTTGGTCTCGGAGAGGTGTGTTCTCTCTCCAAGTATGGCAACTCCTCGGCGATGGTCAAGTTCCTTAAGTGGTGTGCCCTTCACAAGTTGGGCTGTTGCCTCAGCCGACTGGTGTCGAGGGTGACTAGCCTACGCCTGGCTGCTTCCCCAGCGCCACCAGGAACATCACGCTTTTACCTTCCGCGTGGGGCGAGAAGAATCCGGATACTTGGTCGTCGTAAAACGTCAGGCCAGAGGCCCCCAGTCTTTGGGCATAGGCTGCCAGGTAGATTTTGCCCGCTGTGATACTGGCATCCAGCTGGGCCAACCGGTAACCCCGGTTACCAAAACGCTCCAGTATCGGATTCAGATTAGTCATGAAGAAAAAGTCGACGCTGGCATCGGCCGGAAGCGGCTGATCGAGCCCCAGATGACCAGCTTGCCGACGGTAGTCTCCTTCTTTCAGCAGCTCCAGAGCCTTCAGGTCTCGGTGGAACACATATGCGCCAGATGGGAGGTCGTATACAGTGTTCACGATCAGATAAATATCATTGAGAGCAGCGCCAGGTTGTCCTAAAAAGTCTGCCGGTATGCCCTGCGTGGCCTTTTCGAGCACCGTCGACAGCTCCCGGAGGGTTATCGATTCGTGGCTGAAACGGCGTGCGGACCCGCGCCGAACGATGACCGACTCGATGGAGTCCTGGGGCGTCTCGCCGTCAGAGTAGCGATTTAACGGTACGAGGCGTCCCGAAGGATGGGGCATCAGCATTGCCGGGCCTTCGCCTCGCCAACAAACCACCTCTGCTTCATCTGTCAGAGAGGAGGCACCGTGCATCTCCCAAATGGCGGGTAATTCTACCTCGTACTCCGAAATCGGCTGAGTATCCAGCGAAAGGGGCTCTAAGTCGGAAGAGGATCCGATTGACGGCTCGGGAACGAATCCAACTGGTACCAACACGAGAGCTACTTCCTGCCGGTTCTCCAGATCCAGCAGGCGGTTAACCGAGCTGTCCACGAATCCGCCCACCACCTTAGCAGGTAGGCCATGCGCCGCGGCTATGGCTAAAGTGTTCGCCAGAATGGTTCCGCTGTCCCAATAGGAGTGGCGGTATTCCCGGGCCTGGTACTTACGGGCGTTCCGCCAAAATACAGCGGTACAGAGGATTATGGCGGGAGCATGGGTCAAGCTCGGCTCGTTGCCACTGGCAGCCACCAGGGTTCCCCGATAGTCGCCCGGCCGTAGCCGGGTTAGGGACGGCCCTCCGGGATTATAGTGGTAGACTCCGGCTGCTAAACCAGGCAGGTCTCCACATACCACATAAAGCTCGATGTGGTACAGAGCACCGGTACAGGCCGCGGCACGAAACGGCATGGAACCCCAGGGGAAGTTCAACCTCTTGGTAATCCCAGCTGAGAAGTACAGAATGCTGCTCAAGGTGGTGATATCCAGTGTTCCGTCACTGACTGAGGGAATAACCTCCATGGAGATCGCGGATAGCGCGGGCACCACCGATGGCGATGCCTCAAACGGCAACGGAATCGGATCCAGGTCCGGGTATATTTTGAACAGCAGGGGTTGGCTCGACGGGTCAAAGGAGTGCCGAGGGTCCATCAGATTCCCGTGGGGGTGCTTGGTGCCGTTGTGGTAATACCAGGTGGCTTGAATTTCTCGATTTACCATAGGTTCCCCTGGTTCTCCGGCTGGCGTTCACCGAGCTCTACTAGCATGGTTTCAATAGGGGTTCTCAAAGTGTAAATAGACTGGAGCAAGTTGGTCTATGGCGTACCAGTCTGCTACTTCTGCATCCTGGCAATAGGCCAAACGCTTGCCGATATCGCTGAGCAAGTTTCCGATTTCAACGCCCATGAATTTGGGAGAAAAGGGGGTCAGGGCATATTGGGCGTCACGGAGCTTAGCTGTCCCTCCATGGCGGTTATGTCGCTCTAGGTGCAGGAGGCCAACCGCCGCCTTGATCAGTCCATGGTAAAACAAGCGCAGGGGATACCCTTCGGGCAGCCAAAGTTCTTCCAGGGTTTCGTGACATTGCCAGTATTGTGCTCGATTGAACTCGCGTATCGCTTGCCCAAACTTGGCCGGTGGATCGGACGCTACCGGCAAAAAAGGAGGCAGTCCCTCTTGGTGCAGCAATTTTATCCAATCAAGGTCCAGTTTCTGCCTTTCCCCCTTGGCAGCATACTTGGGCAGGTCGCCAGTCGACACAGAACCTCCTTGCATCAAGCCTAATGTACCAGTCCGTCTTGTCTTGATTTGGGTCTTCTACCCCCTGATGTCGGTCGGGACAATACCGTTACACGGCCCAGGAGCAGGCGCTCGCTAGGCCCATTTTGATGCCCTTAGCGTTGCGACGTGGTCAGGACCAACATTACGCTCCGAGCGGCCGCGGAGCCCAAGGATTTTCCCGATGCCTCCTGTTCCAAGCGTACTCCTCCGGCCAAGGCATCGTAGACGGCCAGACCGATCAGATTGCCTACCAGGGTGGATGTGCCGCCTACTGAGAAAAGACGCCACCGCCGGTGGAGGCTACGACCATCGCGTCCAAGGAAGTCCCAGTAGCCGTTGACCCTCCCTCGGTCTTTACCCCGGCCTCGAACAACGCCAGAGTTTTAGCCCGAATCCACCGAAGGTGGGCGTCGGGTCAGCGTCGTGAAGCGGTAAGAAGTTGCTCCCGTGCTTCTGGGATAATGGTTTTGAAACAGAAAACCGGTCCCAGAAAAGGAGCACCCAATAGATGCTACCACGCAACCACCCCGACCGCATCCGCATCGCCTTTGATGACCGCCGCCTGGTGGCCAATGCCGGGCTGCTCCTTCCGGCCACCCTGGCCCGGCATCTCGGCCTGCCCTAACTCGTCCAGCAACGCCTCGACCTGGGCGATGCCCCGGGGCGGGCGAACACGGGCGACAAGATGATGACCCTGGTGGCCTCCGCGCTGGCTGGGGGCGACTGCATCGACGACGCCGACGTGTTGCGCACCGGGGGGACGGCCTGCACCCTGGGCGGCACGGTCAAGGCGCCATCCACCCTGGGCACCTTCCTGCGCAGCTTCAGGTGGGGCCATGTCCGCCAACTGGACCGGGTGAGCCGCGAGTTGCTGGCCCGGGCCTGGCAGGCCGGGTCCGGCCCCAGCGACGCACCATTCACCATCGACCTCGATTCGACCATCTGCGAGACCTACGGCCTAGCCAAGGAGGGCGCCCGCCACCACGGCTACACCGGCGCTCGGGGCTATCACCCGCTGCTGGCCGTCGCCGCCGGCCCGGCGACGTGCTGATGTCCCGGCTGCGGGAGGGCCGCGCCAATACCGCCCGCGGCGCCGCCCACTTCCTGCGTGAGACGGTGGGGCGGGTGCGCTACGCCGGGGCCAGGGGACAACTCGCGGTGCGGGCCGACAGCGGCTTCTATACCCACGCCGTGGTCGCCGTCTGCCGCCGGATGGATGCCCGCTTCTCCATCACCATTCGCCAGCACAAAAGCCTGCGGAACCTGATCGAGGCGATTCCCGAGGAGGACTGGGCGCCGGTCCCCTACTGGATGGACGGCGCCGCCGATGTGGCGGAGACCACCTACACCCCCTTCCGGACTGAGCCCGGCCCCGCACCGGTGCGGCTCATCGTCCGGCGGGTGAAGCCCACGCCCGGTTCCCAACTGGCCCTCTTCGCCACCTACAGCTATCACGGCTTCATCACCGACCGGGACGGAGAGACCCTGGAACTGGAGGCCGACCACCGCCGCCGCGCCGAGATCGAGAACGCCATTCGAGACCTCAAGTACGGCGTCGGGCTGAACCACATGCCGTCGGGCCGCTTCGCCGCCAACGGCGCCTGGCTGGCGGTACAGGTGATGGCCCACAACCTGGCCCGCTGGACGGCACGGATCGGTCTGGGCGAGCAGATCGTGACCACCAAGACCCTCCGGCGGCGGTTCTTCGCCCTGGCCGGGCGGCTCACCCGCTCGGCACGCCGGTTGACCCTGCATTTTCCCCGGCGCTGGCCTTGGGAGGAGCAGTTCAGCCGCGCCCTCGCCCGGCTGCAAGCGATCCCACCTCCGGCCTGACGCCGCCCGTCCGCCACTGACCCATCAACCGGCCAACCCACGTCCCCGCCAACTCGCGCCAGTCCGGTCCGCGAGCGCCTCTTGCCGTGTCCTCTCCCCGCCATCTCGCCCTGTCCAACGTCCCCAGACGGTCACAAGGTCTCCCCGCGGCGGCGGAAGACCGACACCGGCCCTATTCACCCGAAATCGTGCCCGGACCATCGCCTCCCCTTACCCCTCATCGCCCATTCCGCTGCTGTAACGTCATACCTTCGGTGGATTCGGGCTAAGGTCCAGGAGCATCGAGTGTCGGATACGAAAATCAGCAAGCCCCTGACGTATGGCACCACCAGTCAGTGCCCTAGTCAGGCCTGGAAAACCCTAATGGGATCAAAGGCACCCCCGATGCGTCATTACATCAAGTGCACATGTGGAGAACAAGAGCTATGACGAGGAGCGAGAACGAAACCAACCAGGAGGTGTTTCAGTGGATTGACATGGAAGGCATCGGAGTCATGGTAGGTCATAGCGACAGACTGGAGGTAATCCGTAACGCTATGGTTGACCTCAAGACGGTGATTGACGGTTGCCTGGTTCAGACACCCGGCAGGGATATGTTTGATACTCTTGCACGCCAGTGCTCCATATTCCTCAGGAAGATGGCACTCGGGGATGACCGGAACCCGCCTCTGCTGGATGCCGAGAGTTGCAAGGCGCCGGGGCTAGTGTTCCACAAGCTGCGGGCTGTCCGAGGCGAGCGACAGATCCAAACCGTTGTCCAGAACAAGATTATCAGCAGCGAAATGCATGCCACACTAAGGCATCCAGAGACCGGGGAGTTGCTGGGTGAGATGTCCCACCAGTCCGCCGATCCTTGGGAGTTCAGGATAAATACCGAGTGGCCGCTTCCGGGAATAGTGGACTGGGTCGGATTGCCAACTCGAGAGACCCCGTGGTCGGTAAGCCCGGACGGGTTGTTCGACCTCAGAACAGGCTTAGGCTATGACTGCACGCGTTGGCTGGGCCAGCAACTGGTCCTGTTCGATAACCGGACGGTTACACTGGGGAACGTCATTAGGGCAGTGGTCAACGCAGAAGGGGCACACTCCCCGCTTGTGGTACCTTTGATGCGACCACAGGACGACAGAACTATGGCTACGCCTGACACCATTAGGAATCCGGGCGCCTACATCCTGCTTTGTGTGGTGACTTGCGGCATCACCTACGCTCACGTGATTGCCATCGAAGCCGGTGTGTACTTGTACCTCGTGATAGCCCAGAGCGGACTTGTCGAGCAATTCATGGATGTAGACTTCGTCCCAGCCTTTCAGCTAACCGCTCCCGATACTGGCTCTCCACCTGTCCGTACCCCACTTAGATTCGAAAGTAACATCATGCTCCCATCTCGCATCAGACCGGGAGGACAGCAGGAATCACACACTATAAGGGCTCCTCGCCCACGATAACTTCTTGGATGTCAAAGTCTGTTCAAACGGCCCATACCCCAATCTAGAACGGGGACACGGTGCTCAAAGGATTCTACACGGACAAATTGGAAGACAAGTCAGCCCAGTGGGCGCATTCGTCAGCCCTGATTGGCCACGGTACTCTAGCATCGCTTCGGTAGGCTCACAGAGCACCCAACCACATCTCGAAGACAGTACCACCTACCACCCACTTAGGCCCACCAAACTGGACAAAATCAAGAACCTTCACCATCAATTTCACCCTGATCCTGTAACCCTCCCCCCGCCTGGTCTGGCAGCGAAGCCTGCCACAAGATAAGCCGACGGAGTTCTCTAAAAACCCCGGCTGGCCCAGCGGGGGCTTGTGACTGATCACCGTTTGCGAAGACCGCTCAACAGGGGACCGAGGTATTCGGATCGGAGAAGCTAACCGGGGCCTTGCCGGACCGCCTCACCCACCGCCTCCACATCCTGAGGATGAACGGCGCTAGCTACCGGCTGAAGCGCCACCGGGAGAACCCCGCCCAAGCCCCGGACCAGCCGGGCGTGACACCGGCGGAGACGGGGCCGCACTCATACTCTTCGGGCAATGTTGATTGCCTCGCGCACGGACTTATCCTCAACGGGCGGAGTGTGGCATGCATCTACGATTACCTCGACGTTGCTTAATCCATCGGGTCGGCCTGCCATAAGAAAAGACGCCCGCTGATCAGCGGGGGGCCACGTTAGCCCCTTTCCCCTTGCTTCAACCGCTACCCAGGCCGGCCTAAGGGAGTTTTGCACTTGCCTCTTGCCTCTTGGCCGTCAGGCAGTAGCGGCATGGTCTATAGATACCCAATGGGTGGTGGGCGTGTATCATTCCAATGGTGGGTAGCTACGGCACCTCTGGCGGTTGCTACATCGGGAAACCACCTCCTGAACCCAGCCCCAGGCATTCCACTGTTGTTCACCACGAGAACGGTCAGGGGCGGTACTCCTAGCCCCATACGGTAGACCGTAACTAAACTGGTACCAAGCTGAAATGCGCATTTGGGGACAGGTTAAGCGCTGGGCTAAGAATGCCCTCCAGGGACTCTTGGAAGGACTTCAGGGGGTCACGTAAACAGATCTCCATCGTCCCACAAGTGTACATTCCACCTTGGATTTGGTTTAGTATCTTCTCCCCGCCGTCCTGCCGAACCGTCGTTGACACAGCCCAAGGTAGGAATTACTTTGCTGACAATCAACGGCACTGCGCCTTTCACAAGCTTTTGATGGACTGAATCTGGCGTATGCTGCGAAAAGCAGTATAAGGAGGTGGTTGATGGCGGAAGTGTACCGGGCCGATCATGTGGGCAGTCTATTACGTCCCCCGGAATTGCTGGAAGCTCGAGACTCCCATGGGGCGGGACGACTGGGCTTGGAGCAACTTCGGGAAATTGAAGACCGGGCCATCCTCCAGGCTCTAGAGATGCAACGCGAGGTTGGAATCGAGGTGTTCAGCGACGGGGAGTATCGCCGTAGCTGGTTTTCCGGCGCCCTGGCCGAGTCGGTCGAGGGAGTCATCGATGATCCCGAGCCAGGTCCCATCAATCCCTGGCAGGGTACCCAGGGCCAGCTCGCCGACGCGACCACCGCGGACATTGGTTTCGCCACCCAAGTCGTGGCGGCGAAACTGCGGCAAATCCGGAGGCTGACGGCCCACGAGTCGGGATTCCTCAAGGCGCACGCGCCCGGTCCCTTTAAGATCACCATGCCCGGAGTAATGACCCGGGCCCTGGCCTGGTATAAACCCGGCTTGACCGACAGGTTTTACCCCACGCCCTCGGACCTGGTCCAAGAGTTGGTCGAAATGCTGCAGCGCGAAGTGCAGGCGCTGCTGGACGAGGGCGTAACCTACATCCAGTTGGACTCCCTGCGTTACGTTATCGAGTTGGCGGATGTGCGCCGCCGCCAGCAACTGCTTCAGGCCGGAGAGGACTTGGACCAGGCCCTGGAGGACACTATCGCCGTCGACAACGCCACCCTGCGAAACGCACGGCGTCCTGGCGTCACCATAGCCATGCACATGTGCCGGGGCAACAATCGCAGCGCCTGGCGTTCCGAAGGCGGCTACGATGTAGTTGCAGAGCGCGCTTTTACCTCGTTAGACGTGGACAGATTTCTGTTGGAGTATGACACCGAGCGGGCAGGGGGATTCGAACCACTCCGCTTCATGCCCCCAGACAAGGTAGTGGTGCTGGGGCTGATTAGCTCCAAAAATCCGCAGTTGGAGGCGCAAGACCAGCTCTTGCGGCGCATCGACGAAGCAGCCAGGTTCGTCCCCGTCGAGAATCTGGCGCTGAGCCCGCAATGTGGGTTCGCTTCCACGGCCCCGGGCAACATGCTGACGGCGGAAGAGCAGAAACGAAAACTGGAACTTGTGGTGGATACTGCCAGCAAAGTTTGGGGGTAGCGCCTGGACCATGAACCGATCATGTATATGATCGGCGACCCGCCCGACGTCACCGGTTCCAAGCCATCGCAACCACCTACCAGGGCGATACCATTCGTGGCGTGGAGAACTGACATGAAGCGCAGCATCGACCGCATTCTAACGACCCACACCGGCAGCCTACCCAGGCCCATGGACCTGACGGCCATGCTGGAGGCCTTGGACTCCGGTGCTGCGCCTGACCGGAAGACCTTCGAGACCCGGGTCCGAGCGGCCGTGGCCGAGGTGGTCCGCAACCAGGTAGAGTCCGGCGTAGACGTGATTAGCGACGGCGAGCAAGGCAAGGTCGGATATTCGACTTATGTCCGGCATCGCCTCACCGGATTCCAGGGGGAAGGTTCGGTGACCACCCGGTCCGACTGGGCCGACTTCCCTGCGGCAGCCCCTCGCCAGGCCCCGACCTCTACGGTATCCCGTCCCGCCTGCGATGGCCCCATCGAGTGGAAGGACCGGGAGGCGGTGCAGACCGATACCGCCAATTTAAGGGCTGCCCTGTCAGGCTTGGAGTCAGCGGAGGCCTTTATGACCGCCGCTTCTCCCGGCGTCATCGCCCACTTCTTGATCAACCGGTACTTTCCCAGCAGGGAAGCTTATCTGGCCCGATTGGCCGACGTGATGAAGGAAGAGTACGAAGCCATCCATCAAGCAGGCTTCTTACTCCAGGTGGACTGCCCGGATTTGGCCATGGGGCGCCACCTGAGGTTCCCAGACCTGAGCAACCAGGAGTTCTTGAAAATCGCAGAATCCAACATCGAGGTGCTGAACCACGCACTGGCAGACATACCGCCCGATAGCGTCAGAATGCACCTGTGTTGGGGTAACTACGAAGGGCCCCATCATCGGGACATTCCTTTGGAAGAAATCATTGGCGTCGTGTTGAAAGCACGCCCTCAGGCCATCTCCTTCGAGGGTGCCAACCCGAGGCACGAACACGAGTGGGAGGTATTCCAAAGCGTCAAGATTCCCGATGACAAAATTATTATTCCCGGCGTAGTGGACTCCACGACCAACTACATCGAGCATCCGCGACTGGTGGCCCAACGAATCGTCCGGTACGCCGAATTGGTGGGCAAGGAGAATGTAATTGCCGGGTCCGACTGCGGGTTCGGCACCTTCGCCCGGTCTAACTACACGGTGGAGCCCGAGATCGTCTGGGCCAAATTCCGGGCCATGGCTGAGGGCGCACGACTGGCCTCGGAACAGCTCTGGATCTAGCTCCCGGCAACCTATGACTATTCTTGAGCCCAGGGAGTATGACCCCGAGGAGAATAGGATATGCAACGCAGCACCAACAGAATCCTCACAACTCACGCCGGCAGGCTTCCCAACCCGAGCAACATTGGCGAAATAATGGAGGCCCGTGCCAACACCGATCAGTCAAGGTTCGATGTGTTGGTAACAGCCGCCGTTGCCGATCTGGTACGAAAGCAGAGGGAGCTGAAAAACGACGTTCACAGCGACGGAGAGTTCTGGAAAGCCCGCGATGGCAAATACTACGACAGCCGGTCGACCGGCATCGAGATGCGGCCGGTTGCGGACGACGCCCCTCCATCCATCGTTTACTTCCAACAAGAGAGACAGATGCCGGAATTCAGAGATTTCTATGATATCTATGACGCCATGGGAAATGTACCCATCCCAGGCGTTACCGCGCAACGTCAGGTAGAACGGGGGACCATCACCGGGCCCATGGAGTACCGTGGACAGGAGGCAATAAGGCACGAGATTGAGTTGGTGAAAGCGGGCATTGCGGCAGCCGGAGCGAGTGTAGAGGATTTCTTCTTCCCTAGCCTGGGACCAGGCTGGTTGGGCCACTTTCTGTGGAACGAATATTACCCGACGGAAGAAGAGTACGTGTATGCCATGGCAGACTTCTTCAAGGGTGACTACGAAGCTATTGTAGAGGCCGGGTTTGTTTTGCAGATAGACGATCCCGGATTGTGTGACAAGTTTGCCTTATTCGACCCACCCATAAGCATCGAAGATTTTCGCAGACACGCAGACCTGCGGATTGAAGCAACCAACTACGCCCTCAGCAACATACCGGAGGAACGGGTACGGTACCACACTTGCTGGGGAAGCTGGCATACCCCCCACACCAACGATATCCCCTTCAGGCACGTCGTTGATCTGATGCTCAAAGTAAACGCCCAGGCCTATTCTGTGGAGGCGGCCGATGTGCGCCACCAGTTGGACTGGAAGGTCTGGGAGGACGTGAAGCTGCCCGAAGGAAAAATCTACATTCCCGGGGTCATCGCGCACAAGACAACGACCATAGAGCCGCCGGAGTTGGTTGCCGACCGAATATTGACCTACGCTCGGATAATGGGGCGCGAAAACATAATTGCGGGCACTGATTGCGGCTACGGAAACCGGGTTTACCCGGATATTGCCTGGGCCAAGATGAGGTCAATGGCGGCCGGCGCAGAACTGGCTTCCAGCCAACTCTGGCCCCGCGCCATCTAAACTGGCTCGGTGGCGCACCGGCAAGACCCACATCGCCCTGGGACTGGGCGCCTCTCCGCCTGCCAGCGGGGAATGTCAGTGGGATTCACCACCGCCCCCTCCCTGGCCCACGAACTGATGGAAACCATGGATGAGAGACGGCTGCTGAACCTGCAGAGACAGCTTTCCCGGCTCAACCTGCTGATCGTCGACGAACTGGGATTCGTCCCACTCTCCCGCACCGGGGCGAAATTGCTCTCTGAGGTCTTCAGCCAGCGCTACGAACGGGGCTCCATCCTGCTGACCACCAATCTCCCCTTCGACGAATGGACCGAGGTGTTCGGATCGGAGCGCCTCACCGGCCGCGTTGCTGGACCGGCTCACCCGCCACGTCCAAATAGTGGAGATGAACGGCGAAAGCTACCGCCTCAAGCTCAGGAGAGAGAACGCCGCGTCTCAAGCTCCAGACGATTCCGACGAAGAATAGGCCGCACCGTCAACGCTGTCTCTTCCTGCTCCTACAACGTCGCCACTCTGCCTGATTTACTGCCGTCAGTCATCACGTCGGTGGTACACGATTCCGCCGCCCCAGTGGCCCACCTTCTCGCCGCCCTTAACCATAAATCTGAAAAGTGATTGCCCTGGCACGGCATCCAGCGCGGTTGCCCATAAGCGGGAGTTTCAGTATCCTGAACCGCACCTGCTGTAAAACGAGGATGTGCACCAAACGGAAGCAAAGGATTTGCACCGTCGGACGATTCTGGCGCCCACACCCCGGTAGCGGGAGAGGTGGTATGCTCCGTGGTTTTTGCCCAAGGGTGGACAGCCACGGCGGAGGCTCTGGAACGGGACCCTCATACCATTGGCCGGTGGGCTGCCGCCTTATGCGAAGGTGATCCCAGGGCCTTGATTTTCGACCAGTCCGGAGGTTCCTCCCGGCCTCGGCGAGGCGCAGCAGGAGGAGTTGAGGGCGGCGGTGCAGGAGTTGCCCGCCGAGGCGGGCATTGGCTTGGCCAACTGGACCCTTCGGCAGGCTCAGGAGGAGAGTGGTCTATTGGTTTGGATGGGAACGCTTCGGCCTCAGCCTGTGTCGCAGTAGCTGCCTGAACAACCCCCGTGTCCACGGAGTCAGGCTCTGCACCGTTTGGGGTTCGTGCTGAAACGTCCCAAGAAGCGGTTGCTCAAGGCCGATCCGGCCCGGCGGGCTGCCTTTGTGGCGGAGTATGCCGCCCTGACGGCAGAAGCGCGCCGAACTGGGGCCAAGATATTCTTCGCCGACGAGGCGCCCTTCCAAGCGCATGGGGACCTGTGGGGCAAGTGGGTATTGCAGGGAGAACCGGCGTTGGTGGACTCCACCAGTCCGCGGCGGGGCGAGAAAGCCAGCTACTATTCGGCGGTGTGTCTGGAGACCGGCGACGTGGAACTGATGGGACTGGAGGACAACAGCAATGCCGCCGCCTCTGCCGTTTTCCTACGGCAACTGCGAGCGCGGTTTGACGAACCGCTGAACGTGATCTGGGACAATTCTCCGGCCCATCGCGGCGACGCGTTACGGGCCCAACTGGTCACGCCTGAGTTGCGCCTGCGCCCGGTGAACCTGCCCAGCTATAGCCCAGACTTCAACGCTGATGAAGCCATTTGGGGCTGGGTGCGCTAGGGGGTGACCGCCAACTTGTGCCTGGGGACCAAGGCTGCGGTGCAGGACAAAGTGGGCGACTTTTTCGCCCGCTTGGCCGATTGTCGGGGAGAAGTGAAGCGGCGATGTCGAATCATACTCCAAGCACGGGCGCAAGAACTAAATAGGAGCGCCCAAACCGATTTTCACCGCACCGCAAATGTATATCCCACCTTGGCTTCAGTTAAGAAACGGGCCGCCAACCGGCGGCCCGCCCTAATCCGGTCCAATCAAACTCCCCGCCTATTTGAAGTGGGGGATGACGTCTTCTGAGAGGCACTTCAAGGTGTCCATGACTACCTCGCGGGGGACGGATGATGTCCAGTTGCACTCGAACATAATCTCGTCGGTAGTGAAGGCCTCCCTGAACATGTGGATCTTCTCGACCACCTCTTCCGGCGTGCCGAAGAGGTTGACTTCCTCGGTGGCATCGGGGCCGGCGCTGCCGGCGTCAGTGCTGCCGATGGCGACGCGGCCCGCGTAATAGATGCGGGCGAGGTCCATGAGATTTTCGACGCGGCGGTCGGCCTTTTCCTGGGTGTCGGCGACGAGAGTGGGCACCCGGACGACGGTGGTAGGATCTCCCTCATGCCCCGCCTCTATCCACGCCTTGCGGTAGGCGTTGACGTCCTCGCGGAGGACGGCGGAGCCCCGCAGGTTGTGAGGGGAACTGCCGGCGCCGATGGCAATGCGGTATCCCTGCTCGCCCATGGGCACGAAGCTCTCCTGGCTGTCCACCGGAAGCAGCATGGGCATGGGCTTCTGCACGGGCTTGGGGATGCTCATGTAGCTCTCGTAGAAGGCGGGGTAGTTGAAGTGCTTGCCCTCGAAACCGGAGAATCTGTCCTCGTTCCAGAGCTGCTTGAGAAGCTCTAGGTACTCGAAGAAGTACTCCCGGCGCTCGGCAGAGCCGCGAGTGCGGGCCCCTGCACCGTAGATGAAGCGTCCCTCGCTGATCTGGTCAACGATGGCAACCTGTTCCGCGACTTGGAAGGGGTCCTCGGGCTGGAGGTTGTCGAAGGCGTACCTTTCGTGGGGCAACGCCCGCGGGGATACGGTCTCACTGGGCAACCGTAGGGTCGGGCGGTGGATGGAGGTGCCAATCCTTATGTTCTTGGTGTGGTTGGCGATGGCGGCGGACAGCATGAGGGACTGGGGGTCCATGCTGCCCTGGGTGGAGAAGTGACCGCCGCCGAACCAGACGTAGTCCCAGCCCGCGTCCTCGATGAGCTCGATCTCCCTGAAGTTCTGCTTGTAGGCCTCGACTTCGAGGAGCTTGCCGTCCCGATAGTCGGGGTCCCAGGGGACCTTGCCGCCCTCGTAAACGGCGTTCCAAGTGGTAAACAATCCAAAGTCCATGCTAGCCCCTCCTGTAATAGTACGGGCATGCGATTCCATGTTGCTCCCGATGATATTCCCGCGGGCTGGCAGAGTCAACGTTGAGTTCCGCCCATCAGGGCGATAGAAAGGAAGCAGCCTCTATTGTTTGCTGCTCATCCTCAGCTAGCTGCAGGGCGCCCTGACCATAGGCCGATGGTTCGAAAGGTTCACCGTGACCGGGTGAACGAGGGGCCCGCGACGGCCCTGAGCGGCCCACGCAGGGTCTTTCAGTTGTATCCGTAAACTTTAGCTGTCATTCCGACCGAAGGGGGAATCCAGGGGTCTTGCCGATGGGAGAGTCGCCCGCCGGAAGCATTTTCAGATTCCTCGCTCCGTGTCAATGGCGCCGACAAAACGTACCGATGTGGCTGTCGACGTTCAAGTAGAATGTCCGCTTAACTGTTCAGCGGAAATGTCACTTGTCTAGCCCGAGATCGTATCAGATGCCGTTGCAGGTGAAGTTACGGGCGACCGCCGCGTCGGCGGACTTTCGGCATCGATGTATCGTCTTACGGTGTCTCTGTGGAGACCCAGTTCCCTTGCCATCTTGCGAATGGACATGCCCTGGAGCTTGGCCTTCTGCACCGCGTCCCATCGGGCCGGCTAAAGAAACGTCGGCCTCCTAAGTGAAGTGGTCACCGTCATGGAGACCACGTCTCCATCGTCGATGGCGGAGCCGTGACCGTTTTCTGCGGCTACCATTGTCAGTGGCTCGGGGGTCATTTCCCGAGGTTCACTGAGGCTTTCGGGGTCCGGAGACGAGATGGCATCACCCGAAGAAAGCTTGATGCCGTTTCGCAGGGATCCTGGACTTTGGGGCGCTTCTTGGGCGGCAATGATGCGTCCTTCATGCTGTAAGGACAGCCGGCCGTCCAGTCCTTGCAGCACCACACGGTCGCGCCAGCATAGCTGCGGCGGTGCCGACCAGGCAGCAACTGCAGGGTGTGCCTCTGGACCTTCACGGTGTTATCCCTGGCCACTCTCCTTTTGTGTTTGAAGCACAGGACTTGCCCCAGGCGCAGATCTGACGGCAAGGGTCGGAATGCCGGATCAGGGCACTGGGCGGGAACTTGGAAACGCCGGTTGAACCGGGGCAGGAACTGCTCCAGTACGGCCTTGGCCTGCTCCATGGTGGTTGCTCCTGCCATCCGGAGTTCCGCGATCAACCGGTCCTGGAAGGTTCCCGCGGCACGTTCCACCCGTCCTTTGGCCTGCGGTGACAGGGCGAAAATCATCTGGATACCCAGCTCTTCCGTTGCACGTCCGAACTGGGTGGGCGTCCCAGTGGGCTGATGTTCCGACTTGTGCTTGAAGACCGGGTGGCGGTCGGTATAGAGGGCGAGGGGAATGCCACGGCGCCGGAGCAGGTTCTGCGTCAGCAGGAAGTAGTTGTGGCTGTCTTCCTGCTCGCAGAACAGGGCGTTGACCACAGCGCCAGTGGCGTCTTCCACCGCCAGTAGCAACGTGAACGGCGGGCTGCTGTCAGCCAAACACCGGTGATAACCGCCGTCCAACTGGATCAGCATGCCCTCCCGGGGCATCCGCTGGCGACGGAACCGGTGCTTGGGCGGCCGTCTACGCCGCGGACTGCTCAGCCCGGCGTCCAGCAGAATGCGCCGCAGGGCGGTCCGGCCGATGTGGATGCCTTCCCGCTCGCTCAGCAATTCGCTCAGATGGGTGTGGTTGGCCCCCTGGTATCGAGTTCCGGCCAGATGCACTATGTCGGCGATCACTGTGGTAGGTGTAGTGTTGGCTGGCTTGCGGCCCCGGTGGCCGTGGGCCAAAGCCGCCGCTCCTCTCTCCCTGGTAAGCTGTCAGCATGCGTCGCGCGTGGCGTGAGCTCACGCCCATCAACTCGGCCGCCTGATCCAACGTAATCTGCTCCGCCAATAGGTTGTTCAAAACCTGGAGCCTTGCCTGTTCTTTTTGAGTCAATGTCACATTCTCCATAATGTGACATTTTTGCTGGCCAGTTAGCCCAGACTTTTTCGCCGGACGTCAACAGCCCTGATGGCCCAATATGTCCCCGCCCTTGACACCTGTAGCCCTCGCATTCCCAAGCGAGCTACGAACCGCGTACAAACGGCAAACTCTCATGGGATGCCGAATTTCAGCCGCAGAGCCGCCCGGACGGCCGCTGGCGGCATTTTAGGCACTCCCTCGGACCAGATTCAGACGTCTTCCCGGGTCAGTAAAGGCATGAAACCGCTTCGCCGGCTAGTCCGGCGTCCCAAGCAGCCCTGACGGCTGCCCTCCTTCATCGGTGGTGCTCAGCCTTGACGTCTTCTCCAACATCTAGGTGGATATGGACCGAACACCCCCAGTATCCAGCCTTCGTTTCAGCCGCCTCACGTTCTTCCAAAGACAGCTCAGCTCCGAAGTAACGACCGAGCGAACCGTTCCGGTCCGCGTTCGACAGCCACGCAGCAACGCTGTAGGCATCACATTGGTGATCGTTCATACCCGGCGGTTTTTCGAACCGCCGTTTCCAGAGCGCCGGGTACACCTCGGCAATGACCGATTTACCTTGCCAATTGTTCAAACCATCGAAAGTCCAGAAGTGGACTTGGGTTCCAGACTTTTTCAACTTCTCCCGGATGTACAGCAACCACGAAAGCCCAGCATGCGTGGAGTACGCCACATTGCCCTGCTTGACATCGAAATCAAACACCGACTTGGCATTAGGAGCGAGCTCGTCCGTCAACCGCTGCCACCCCGCATCGCCCAAGCAGTGAACGCCTGCTTCCCTCCCATTTTGGCGGTTGTAATGTCTCTTCTTTATTCTGGCCACCGATTCGCCGTCCTCGTCGGTCGGCCAGTGCGCCCGGAAATCTTCCAGAAAACTACCCCAATTCCCCTGGGGCACGTCTGGATACCGCTCGAAGTAGCGGGTCGGGAACGCAAAAGCATGTCCAATGCCCGCCAGAGTTGGCATATCCGGTTCTTGGAGCTGTTCCACCAGCCATTTGGCAAGCTCCTTGCGATGCCATCTCACCACGCCCCGTCCAGGCGCGAGCACTCTGTAAGGTGGGGCGTCGCCATCCGCACAGTAGACGGCCAATCCCGTCAACCTGTCCACGGGTGTGTCCGCACCTGAATAGTCAATACCGACGGGCGGCGGGAGTTCGATTGGGACAACGTGCCTTCCACCCTGATAGACGACAACGCCAGCGTCGGCGGGCGGACCGTGTTGAATCGCCCGGGATTGGAGGAGTTCCTGGGCAGAAACCTTAGCCGGGGCCGAAACGGTCTGCTGGGCAAGGTGCTGGGTAGGAGATGACCGAAGCTCCCATGGGGAACGGACGTTGTCCTCGGCCTTTACCTCCGAGTAATTGAAGTTGGTCGTCCGGCAGTGTAGAGTAAGGCGCTATACTACCAGAACAGGCAAGAAAGAGAGACCATGCCCAACAAGCCTAGTAGCCGGACATTCTTGAAATGCCGGGTTGCTCGGCAATTGTATGCATGGTCTTAGTATGTCAGGGCAAAGGCCCTGTACCAATCAACCCATCATTACAAAGATTTCGGACTACTAGGAACACCGACACCATCACCTTCTCCCTATCCCCGGAGATGGCGCAGGAGTTGCGGCAGGTGGTGAAGGAGGAGGAGCGCACCGTGAGCGAGCTGCTCCGGGAGGCCATCCGCCTCAACATGGACGAGCGCGAGTGGCGCACACGGGAGCGGCTGGAACGGCTGCGCTCCCGCCGGACAGGACAGGATGAGACGCAAGGAGGAGAAACCGATGAATGACCGACTCGATCTGATATCGGCGGCCCTCTACGCCAGGGTATCCAGCGACAGGCAGGACGTGGACCTGTCAGTGTCCGCCCAGCTTCACGCGCTTAGGGACTACGCCGAGAGGAACGGCTACCTCGTCGCCCGCGAGTACGTGGACGAGGCCGAGAGCGGACGCATTGCCGACCGGCCCCAGTTCCAAAGGATGCTGGACGAGGCCAGCAAGCCCGAAGCCCCCTTCAAGGAAATCTTGGTCTGAAAATTCTCCCGATTCACCCGAAAGCGGGAGCACGCCGTCGCCTTCAAGTCCATGCTCCGCAGGCGTGGTGTCCGCGTCGTCTCTATCACCGAGCAGGCCGACGACACCCCCACCGGCAAGCTCCTTGAGGCCATCATCGAGAGCGTGGACGAGTTCTACAGTGAGAATTTGGACACGGATATCGAAGTAATCACTGCAACAAATCTGACCAAGAAATACTCCGACCTGGTCGCGGTGGACTCGATCGACTTTTCAGTCAGCAAGGGCGAATGCTTCGGCTTGCTTGGACCCAACGGCGCCGGCAAGACCAGCATCATGAAGATGGCTTGCTGCGTGTCGCCTGTCACTTCAGGGGACCTATTCGTCCAGGGCAAGAACGTGATGCGCGACAAACGGGCCGTGAAGTCGGTCCTTGGCGTCGTGTCCCAGACGGACAGCCTGGACCCCGGGCTGAACGTGATGCAGAACCTACTGGCTTACGCCCGGTTTTTTGACCTGCCTGGCAAGCAGGCAAGCGACCGCGCATGGGCGGCCCTGGACCTGTTTCAACTTCGGGAAAAGGCATACCAGTCAACTGACGAGCTCTCGGGAGGCATGAGGCGGCGTTTGCTGATCGGCAGGGCGTTGCTCCATGACCCCAGCATACTAATCCTGGATGAACCGACTACCGGCTTGGACCCTCAGTCCCGTCACCTGGTGTGGGACCGGCTGCTACAGTTAAAGCAACAGGGAATCACTATGCTGCTGACCACCCATTACATGGACGAGGCCGCCTATCTTTGCGACCGCCTCATCGTGATGGATTTGGGTAAGATACTCGCGGAAGGGACCCCGCTGGAGCTGGTTCGGGCATACGCTGGGGAACAGGTGGTGCAGGCGCAGTTACCGTCGTGGCAGAGAGCGCATTTGGAGGAGGAGTTGGAAACCCAGGAACTGGACTTCGAAGGCGCGGGGGAATCACTGTTGGTCTTCGGCGACCTTGACCGGCTATCCAGGGCTGAATCAGCCTGGGCCGGCCACCCGGCAGTCCGGCGTCCTGCCAACCTGGAGGACGTGTTCCTCCGGCTGACCGGCAGGGGGCTCAGGGACCAATGAGCGCAATCGCAAAATCAGTACGAGCCAGCTTTATCTGGCGCGGTTTCCGCGTCTGGCAGCGAAACCGGGACGCCGTGATTCGAGGATGGAAGGTGGAATTCGGGGGCATCGTCATCGAGCCCTTCCTAGTGCTCGCGGCCATTGGATTCGGACTCGGAGCTTACGTGGGAGACATTGGCGACCTCAGCTACGCCGAGTACCTGGCCCCCGGCCTGATCGCCAGCTACGCCATGTTCCACGCGACTTTCGACTCGACCTATGGGGCGTACCTGCGCATGGACAGCCATCATGTGTATGAAGCCATGCTGTTCACGCCGATAGGTCCGTCAGACATCGTACTGGGAGAGGCGATGTGGGGCGCCACTAGGGCGGCTATCTCGGGCGCGGTGGTGTTGGGCGCCGCGGCCTGCTTTGGCCTGATAAGCTCGCCCCTGGCCGTGCTGGCCATCCCCTGCGCCTATCTGATTGGCCTTACGGTGGCTTCCATTGCTCTGATTTTGACGGCCACTGCCAGCACCATAGGCGCGATGAACAACTTCTTCACCGTGTTCATAATCCCAATGTTCTATGTGAGCGGAGGCTTCTTTCCCCTGGACCACGTGCCGCACACAGTCAAGATGCTCTCCTGGGCATTGCCCCTGACCCCCGCCGCGGCCCTGACGAGGGGACTGGTATCGGGCGACCTCACGTGGTTAATGGTGCTGTGGGCGCTCCAACTATTGGCTATTTCGGTTGTGGCCCTCTGCGTGGCGTCCTTCTTCATGCACCGCCGCCTCATCAAGTGACTGCCAGCGTCGTGGCCACCTGCTTGTAGTCTTCCAGTCTGGGGAGCAGCAGTGGCAGGTCGACACCAACTCTGCGATATTCTTCGATCCGTTCCTTGCACCGCTCAGGCGGACCGACGACGTAGAACGAGTCCACCATGTCGTCGCTTATGAGGCTGACCGCGTCCCGCCCACCGTCCTGATTCACCGACTCCCGGAGCGCGGGCAGTATGGACGGATCATAGCCACCCTTCTCCAGCAGAATCTCACCGACGTGGGGTTCGTCCAGCAGCCGCACTACCCGCGACTTGAGGCTTTCCAACATGCCCGCGGGGTCGTCGGTCGGGCGCACCACTAACATACAAGCGATGTCCACGTCGGCAGGGTCACGCCCCGTCTCACGTGCGGCCCTCCGCACTTCGTCCACGGCGTAGCTGATGTAGGTTGTGGGAGTATAGGCGTTTAGCAGCACGCCATCTGCGACCGCGCCCGCCAGCCGCAGCGCCCTGGGACCTATCGCCGCGAGATAGATTGGGAGCCGGTCTTGTACGGGCAAGGTCGCAAGCCCCACGTTGGCCAGATTGAATTGGCCTCCTTCGGAAGTTACAGGACTGCCCGACAGCAGGGCGCGCACGGTCTCAACCGTCTCTTTGAGGCTGGCACGGGGGTCGCGGTACGGTATCCCCATCCGGTACTGGACCACCCAACTGTCGCTCCTGCCAAGGCCAAGCAAGAACCTCCCCCCGGAGATGCGGTCGAGGGTGGCCGCCGACATTGCGGTCAGCGCCGGATTTCGCGTAAAGGGGTTGACCACTCCCACGCCCAGCTTAATATCATGGGTCGCGGCGGCCAGAAAACCCAGCATGGAGAAGGTCTCCTCGTGGAAATACCGCTCGGTGACCCACAAGGACTCGTAGCCGCAGCGTTCGGCAGTCGCGGCGTATTCCTTCAGCTCCCCGCCGCTGTCGATGCCGTGGTAGAGCACGATCCCTTGCCTGGCCATAGCCCCGCCTCCCTTCTCCTAGGCTCCGCCGCCGGCGTCGAACTGGAGCAGGATGCCGTCGGGGTCGTAAACGTAGAAGCTGGTCAACTCTCCCCGGGCATTGAGCCGGGACTCCAGCGGTCCGGCGAACTCTACGCCTTTAGAGGCCAGGTCGTCAGCCATGCCTTTCAGGTCGGAGACCGAGATCGAAAAATGGCTAAGGCCGATTTGGTCTAGCTTGATGGGGTCCCCGTCGGCGTCTTCGCCGGGGTGGGTCGTCATGGTAATGGTGGGGCAGTTCTCACCCTCGCCGATGACCAAACGCACCTGGCGGCGCGTCTGCCGTGAGTGCTTATACACGTGGGGGAGGCCGCCTGTAGTGGTGTCTTGAATCCGGTCGTACCCCACGGTCATACCCAGGATATCCCGGTAGAAGCCCAATGACCGGTCGATGTCCGCCACGCAAATGGCGATGTGGGAGACTCCGGTTGCGTCCATACCTACTTCACCTCCGTCTTTGTTGATAGCCAGTAGTCTAGCCGTTGCCTGGCACGGCGATTCCGGCGACATTCATCTGGATGCGGTACAGGGAACCGAAGGTTGTGACGAACAAGGTCTTCCAATCGTCCCCGCCCCAACCCACGTTGGTCGTCTGCGCCCCGGTGTGGATTGTCCCCAGATGGTTGCCCGCCGGGTCTATGATCCACACGCCGCCGGGCCCGCTGCTGTAGACGTTGCCTTCGACGTCCACCTTCATTCCGTCGGGGCCATAAGGGGTGATGGGGACGGGCGCGATAAGCTGGCAGAACACCCGGTCGCTGGCCAGGTTCAACATCCCGTTTGGGTTCACGTCGAACGCCCTGATCCTTCCGCCGCGATAATCGGCGATGTAGAGGATGCTTTCGTCAGGCGAAAAAACCAGGCCGTTTGGAAAGGCAAAGTCCGACACCAATAGCGTAATCGTACCCAGGTCCGCAGACACTCGGTAGACGCCGGAGTATGGCAGCGGAAATTCCGGGTCCGGCGCTCCGGGGTTAGTAAAGTAGATGCTGCCGTCCGACGACCTTACCACCACGTCGTTGGGCCGGTTCAATGGCATGCCCTGGTAGCTGTTGGCCACCACCGTGATGCTACCGTCCGGATCCATCCGCGTCACCCTCCCCGCGCCGCCTTCACAGAGAATCATCCTGCCCTGGAGGTCCCTGGTCAGTCCGTTGGCGTTGTTGGTCGATTCCTGCAACAGGGTGATGCCGCTGCCGGGAGTCCACTGCCGTCGTTTGTTGCCCCTTACTTCGCTAAAAATAAGGTGCCCCGCTTCGTGCCACCAGAGGGGCCCTTCGGCAACCTCGTAGCCGTTGCCCAGATCCTCCAATTCCTGGTCGGCTGATACCAACCTGTCCAACTCCGGTGATAGCCGTTCGATTGGCACGGACAACCTCCTCGTCTGATTTGTTGCGGTCAGTCGCTCTTGAATCAGTCCAGGACCGGCGGCTATTGGGCCGTTAGCCCGCCGTCGATTACCAACTCGCTTCCCGTCATGAAGGACGACTCGTCGCTGGCCAGGAATAAGACCCCGTAGGCAACGTCTTCCGGTACTCCCAGCCTGCCGATGGGGTGCCGGGCCAGGTTCATCTCCCGTCCTTCTTCGTCGGCCAGCATGGACTCGGTCATGGCGGTGATGATGACACCGGGATGCACGGAGTTGGCGCGTATACCTTCCCTGGCGTACTGGATGGCAGTCGCCTTCGTGAACAGACGAACAGCTCCTTTTGACGCGCCGTAGGCTGAGGTGGTCCCGCCGACCAGTCCAGCCACCGACGAGATGTTAATGATAGAGCCGCCGCCCGCCTTGCGCATCTCAGGGATGGCCGCTTTGGTGCCCAGGAACACTCCCTTGGCGTTCACGTCCAGGGTCCGGTCCCATTGGTCCTCGGTCAGGGTCTCGATGAGGACCCGCTCGCCATCCGACCCGCGAGGGCTGCCGATACCGGCGTTGTTCACCAAAACGTCCAACTTGCCGAAACGGCCAACGGCGGTCTCGACGGCCTGCTGCCAGTCTACTTCGCTGGTGACGTCCAACCGGACGTAAACACACTCGCCGCCGCCCTCGTTGATTTCAGCCTCCACCTGTTGCCCTTCGGCATTGAGGATGTCTCCGATGACAACTTTAGCCCCTTCCCCGGCAAACATCCTGGCTTCGACTGCGCCCTGTCCTCTCGCGCCTCCGCTGATCAGCGCAACTTTTCCTTCCAGTCTTGGCATGTCTATCCCCCTTGGCGTCGGTTGCGTGACGGTCCGCCCGATTCGGGAACGGCTAGGAATAGTCCCATGAGCGGATCCGTTGCGGTGTCACTTTTATGTAAACCGCGTCCTTTCGAGGCTCGGTGGGAAGCTCCTGCTCAGGGACACCGCGTAGTTTCGCGGCTTCCCGGGCAAAGTACAGGGCATCGGAGGGCTCGGAATGCACCGTTGCGGTGCCCTGGACCATCAAGCCCTTGATGTCCCCCCTCAATTTGCCGCTCTCCAGTAGCAGGCTCACCTTCGGGTTGTCCTGGATGTTCTTGAGCTTTCTGGTATTGCCCCGGACTCCCATTACGATGTCCTCACCCAGCCGAAAGTAGCCCAGCGGCACGGTGTGGGGATACCCGTCTGGCCCAATGGTGGTCAACGCAATCCAGCCAGGCTTGCTGTCCAGAAATTCGTGGGACTCCTGATTGGTCAAATTTCGAGGCATCGCCGCCACCTCTCGCGGTAAACCGCTCGTTCAATTAGCGGGGTCGAGCTAACAGGTCGGATGTCAGAACGCGCGGGGTGGAAACACACGGCGGTACACGCCGGGTGAACCCGAAGCGTGACCGTAGGTACCTCCGATGTATTCGTGCATCGCGTCCTGGCCGCGCTGGTTTTCCCATGCCAGGGTCTCGGGTACCTTCTCGTGTTCGAACTCATACATGGTCAGGTACTTGGGCCAACCTTCGACGGACTGATACCGGCGGACCTGCATACATCCCGGTATCTTCAGGTTGCCCGGCGTCCGCACGTTATCGTAGTAATAGTTGTACTTGTCCTCGATCTCCGGCGGCACGTCCATGCGTCCGATCTGGAGCGCGGGCGCCATTCCACGGCCCAACGTATGCGGGTCGCTTTCGGCGGGATAGATCTGAGTGTATACGTTACGGACCATCCCTCCCGCGGCCATGAGGGGCGACACCCGCTCCGACCAGTCGGTTGGGTTGGCCCGCTGGCGCAGATATTCATCCGACTGCAGGGCTTCCGCCGATTCGAGTTCGTAAACGGCCAGGTATCTGGGCCCGCCCCGCAGGGCTTCATAACGGGCCCCATCCAGGAATCCAGGGTTGCTCAGCCGCTCGGGCAAGTGCTCCTGGTTGTACCAGGCGTTGAAGTCGGCGTCATGCTCGACGGCCACATCGGTGTAGACCACCATGATAGCGGTACCCTTCTTCTCGACCACGATGCGTACCTCCCCCAAGGAATAGCTCGGCGCAGGCCCATTAAAGCACAGATCGCTGCTGCCAGACCATCCCGAATTTGCCAAACTCCGGGCGAAGTGTTACTAGTCTGCTCGACCAGCAATGCAACCTAGTGAACAGGTGAGAAGATATGCCAAGAGCAACCATCAACATTGGAGACGCGGCGGGACAGGCAGCCACTAATGCTACCTGGAAATACGCCATTGGTTTTGTGCCCGGTGAGGAAAACGAGGGGCTGGTAGCCAACGGAGAGGGCAGCCCGTGCCGGTTACCCGGCTACGACGACTCCAGTTGGGAAACGTGCCAGGACCTGTCTGTGGGGATCTCCAGCGGCTTTACCTTCGCCTGGTACCGGACCACCATCACCATCCCGGAGACGGTCAACGGCCGCCCCACCAACGGGATGCGCGTCCAGTTTGAGACCTGCGTCGACGACTACGGCGAAATCTGGATCGACGGCGAATGCAACCGCGACAGGGGTACCGTTCAGGGATTCAACGTTGCTCAACGGGTCCAGGTTTCCAGCGACGCCACCCCCGGCGCTCAACACACGATCGCCATATTGGCGGCCAACGGCCCGCTGGCCGCGCCGTTTGGGACCGTGTTCGTCCGCTTTGCCAACCTTGGCTTCGAGTGGACCGGGTCCTGAGACCGGGGGCTCTCGGTTACCTAACGGCGACCTCACGGCTCTGGTCCGAGGCCTCCTGGATAGAGTCGACGAACCGGTGCAGCCGGACGGCCTCGTCGAAGTCCGGCTGACACCCTTCGCCCTCGCGGATGCCGCGGCCGAACTGGTAGTACATCTGGCCCACGTTGTACGCCGCGCCGTGGGGCATTCCTTCGAGCACGAAGGTGTATTGGGGCGGAATCGGCAGGTCTTCCAGTTGGTCGCTGCCCTGCGCCCCCTGCAGCCGGACTCGGTCGTGGTTGGGGGACTCGCCGGACGATGCGATCAGTGTCCCCTCCCGCCCGTATATCTCCATTCGGCAGCCGCTGCCGGCAAAGGGGTTACTGGCGATATGCACCGACGCCACGCCTCCCGAGGCGAGCTTGCCGCTAACCAGAATGTTGTCTGGAGAGGTGACGTCCACCATCTGGTCGGTATCGACCTCGTACCACTGGGACGCCTGAGTGCTAACCACCGATGACACCTGGCTGAAGTCGCCAACTACAAACCGCAGCGCGTCGATTGTGTGACCGCAGGAGATGGTTAACGTGTTAGCCTTCAGTTCCTTGTCCCTCTGCCAGGTGCGGTCGGACTGCCTCTCCAGGACTCCGCCCCCGATGCGGTTAACGTGGCACGACATCACCTCGCCCACGTAGCCCGAAGCCACAAGGTCCTTGACGTAAAGCAGCACCGGGTTGGCTCGGGACTGGAGTCCCACCATGTTGCGGACACCCTTTTCGCGGGCAAGGTCCACCATCTCCACTGCTTCGGCGGTGGTCCGTCCCAGAGGCCATTCGGTGTAGACGTGCTTGCCGGCGTTCAGAGCGTCCATGGTCGGCTCGTTTGACACTCCTGGTCCCGACTCCTAGGCTGCTTGCAATCCCCAAACCGTCTGTCCAGTTTAGGCGAGCGCTCCCCTATCACCACGTAGGAGTCAGCAATGCGCATCCTCCTCATCGCCACCAATCGTCACCAATGGTTAATGAGCCGCATGAACGCCCGGCCTGTCCCCATCGGGTTGGCTTACATCGCAGGGCACCTTGACCCGGACCAGCACGAGCTCAAGGTGCTGGATCTCATGTTCTCCGAGGACTATCTGGCAGAGACCGAACGCACAGTCAAGGAGTTCCAGCCAGACCTGGTGGGAATATCCCTGCGAAACCTGGACAATTCCAGCTACATGGACCCCCAGTGGGCCCTGCCTTCAACCAAAGAAGTCATCCAACGCGTCAGGTCTGTCTCGAAGGCAACAATAGTATGCGGCGGCCCCGGCTTAAGTCTGTTACCGAGGGAATGCTTTAGCTACCTGGAACCGGACCTGGGTGTCGCCGGAGACGGGGGAGAGACCTTCGCCCAGGTGGCCGCCTCCATCGAGAGCGGAGAGAATTTCCACAACCTTCCCGGACTCGTCTACAAGGACGGCAGCGGCGAGATCGTCTACCGTGGGCTTGCATATTCCACCTTCTCCAAGCCTCCCCGTCTCGAAGAACTGGACATGATTCGCTACGAGCAGGCTGGCTTCGGGATCGGCATTGTCACCAAGCTGGACGACAGCTTTTCCCACTCCATAGAGGTTGGCAACGATCCCACAATCTGGCGAGTCCTCAAGCCCATCGAGGACGTGGTCCAGGAAGTCCAGCAGATGAAGGACCGGTTCGGCGTGCGCAAGGTCTTCTTCATAGACTCAGGCTTCAACGTTCCCATGCCTCACGCCAAGGCGCTCTGCCGGACGCTGATCGAGGAAGACCTGAAGGTCCGCTGGAACAGCTACCTGGCCCCCGTGCCCGACGCCTGCGATGAAGAGGTCCTGAGCCTGATGAAACAGGCGGGCTCAGGGCTCGTGATTATGAAAGGCATCGCCGGGGAGAGCCTGGACGACGGGCCGCTGGATGCGCGGCTTGAGCCGCTCAATGACATCTGCCAACGATGCGACGCCACAGGCTTGAACTACGTCATATCCCAGAACTTCGGCGAGCCCGGTGAGACGGCCGAGACGGTGGAGACCAAGTTGGAATTCCTCAAGGGAATCCGGCCCGCCCTGGCCAATCTGCGCGTGGGAGTCCGCGTCCGCCCCGGTACACGGGCAGCGCAGGCCGCCCTCGCGGAAGGTATGATTACCGACGAAAGCGACCTGATCAAGCCGACTTTCTACCTGGACGGCTCGGTCCGGGACTGGATCGTAGAACGGCTCCAAGCCGAAGTTGACGCCAACCCCAGGTGGAACCTCCTCTAGGGGACCAAACCAGCTAAACTGGAAGAAGCGGCTCGTGCGGTCCCGGGGGTAGCTCGACCAGTATCTCGTCACCGGGAGCGACTTCACCTCCGGTGACGACGATACCCATGATCCCGGCTTTCCGGATGAGGTTTCCGTCTTCGTCATGGCCCAATACTGAATCGAGCAACCCTGGCTGAATCTTGTTTAGTTGTGCACAGGGATTCCGTAGGCCGGTGATTTCCACCACGGCGTCCCGGATACGAAGCAACGCGCCGGTCGGAAGACCCAACAGGTCCACGCCGCCCGTGGTAATGTTCTCGCCCATTTGGCCGTGGGAGACGTCAAACCCGGCCTCTCTCAGTTCGGCGTACAGCTCCGAATGGATCAGATGCACCTGTCGCAGGTTGGGCTGGTCCGGGTTTCGGGCGACCCGTATGCGGTGTTTGACCGTTGTTCCGGCGTGGGCGTCACCCTCTACCCCTAGACCGGCAAGCAGCCGTACCTGTTCCTGGTTCGGCTTGATCAGGCTATGAGTCGGACTACAGTTTACCGAGATAACCTCTCCGTTCATCCATTCTCTCCTTGAAGGTGTTGGTCCAGAAAGTCGGCGACAGCCGGGTAGGCGCGCAGCTTGTTGGCCAACCGGACCATGCCGTGTCCCTCATCTTCGAAACGCAGGTATTCAACCGGAACATTGTACTCCCGAAGCTCGGCCACCAGCGCCTCCGCCACGCTTATGTTTACCCTGGGGTCGTTGGCCCCATGGACAACGACCATTGGGACCCGGATCTTCTCCACGTGATTGATGGGCGAAATGGACCGCAAAAAGTCTCCGTCTTCCTCGATGGTGCCGTACTCGTTCTCCCTGAGCTTGCGTCCCTGGGGTTCGGTGCGCTCCAGGTGCATGATGAAGTCCGCAACACCTCTCTCGTTCACCGCCGCGGCCCACGAGTTCGGGTAGGTGGTCACCGCGGACAGGACCATGAACCCGCCGTAGGACGGCCCCATAACTGCGATGCGCTCAGGGTGCGCCCAACCAGAGGACCGGAGCCAGGAGTTGGCCGCTTCCAGGTCGGCGACGCTGTCCATCCGCTTGCGCACGTCGTCCAAGTGGTTATAGGTCCGGCCGTAGCCCGTGCTGCCCCGGACGTTGGTCGCCAGCACCACGTAACCCCGGTTGGCGAAGTACTGGAGCACCGGCTCGAACACCTGCCGTGTCTGCGCCGACGGACCCCCGTGGACCTGTACGATGGCGGCGTGGCTGCTGTCGGGTTTCGCGTTCCGGGGAGCGTACAGGATGCCCGATATCTCCAGACCGTCCAGCGCTGGGAACCTCACGACCTGTGATTCGACCAGGGCGTCCTCGCCCAGGCCCACTCGCGGCGACTGGGTAACCTGCTGCAAACGCCGCTGCCTCAGATCGTAGCTCCAGATGTCGGACGTGGCCTGGGAACTGTTCAGGGCGAATGCGAACCTGCGCCCGTGGGGTGCCCAGGTGAGGCCCGAAACCGCGCCGAGGGGGAGACCCGGTATCGGGTACTCTTCCGCCGAACGGAGGTCCCGCAAAGTGATTTCAGAGGCGCCGTCAACGTTCTTGGAATAGACCATCAGACGCTTGTTGGGAGACAGGGCCGCGCTTTCCACGTCCCAGTCCGAAACCAAGTCGAACTCCAGGTTGCCGTCCCGCAGGTCCAACCTTGCCAGTCCCAGGAATTCCTGGGACTGGTCAGTACGCAGGTAGAGAGTCCGGCCATTGGCCGAAAGGCCCGCCGGGTGATATGCCGCCTCGCCGTCGTGCGGCGTGAGATGCACGGCGTCACCGCTCGCCGCGTCTACCATGTAAAGGTCCGTGCTCTCGGAACGCGCTCCTTGCTGGACGATCAGCCGCGTGCCATCGGGCGTCCAGGAAACAGGCTCGGCGGACTCTTCCCCCGAATAGACCAGTCTGGGAGCGTCCCCGTCCAGTGCCTGAATATATACGTCGAACCGTCTCCGCTCGATCGCGTTTGACGCAAAGGAGAAGGAGTCGCTATCAGGCGACCATTGCCCGAACCTGTGGGAAACGTCTGGGTCAAAGGTAAATGGCCGGACGGCGCCTTCTTCGGGGTTGCACACAAGGAGCTGCCAATGCTCGTCGCCTCCGTGGTCCCGGTCGAAGGCCACGTGTTGGCCGGAAGGCGAGAAAACCACCTGGCCAGTCCTTTCCGTGGCCAGGCTGAGTGGATGGGGCCAACCACCCGACGCCGGTACCACCCAGGGTAAGGGTATCCCGGTTAGGTTGCTCACGAAAGCGATCCGTTGCCCGTCGGGGCTGTAAGACGGCGCGGAGGCTGAACGGACGTTCAGGTACTGTTCGATTTCGTAAGCCATCCGTTGCACCTCGCAATCGGCGGTGATGAGGCAGCCCATGAAGGCGGGCCGGCGTGCCGGAAGGGTATCTTTCGATGCTCCAGGTGTCAATCTAGAAGCGCCGAGCCGCCGGGGTTGCCCGATCCCGCTTCAGTGAATAGGATATAGGTTAATCGAACGTGACAATACAATACAGGGGACAGGAGTCGGCGTTGCGAAATCCCACGGACCGCCAGCACCCAACGGAACACTGGACTACCATCGGCGAACTCCGGGTCCGGTACCTGGACTGGGGCGGCGACGGCGAACCGGTCATGCTCATGCACGGACTCGCGTCCTCGGCCCACTGGTATGAGCTCCTCGCCAGCCATTTGCGCCACAAATACCGGCTCTTCGCCGCCGATGCCAGAGGCCACGGCCAGACCACCCAGGCCATAGGCGGGTATGATTGGCAGACTCTGTCAGCCGACGGCGTGGGACTTATGGACCATCTCGGCGTGTCGCGCGCTGCCGTCTTCGGACACTCTTGGGGAGCAACCGTAGCCCTCAACGTGGCCGCCCGTTTCCCGGACCGCATAGCCGCCCTGGGACTGATCGACGGCGGCGCGGGTAGACGAGGCGGTCCCCGGGAACCGTGGGAGGTCGTCAAGGCCAGGGTCCGGCCCAGGGACGTGACGGGGAACAGGGAGCAATTCTTGGACCGCCTGCGCCACCAGCTGTCTTTTTGCTGGAACGACCAGATCGAACGCATCGTCCAGACCATGGTGTATGAGGACCAGGAAGGACAGATTCAGGACATCTTGCGCCCCGAAAATCACCTACAGGTAATGCACGCTATGTGGGAGGAGCCGGCCTCCGAGCTCTATTCCAGGATTACCTGCCCGACGGTTATTATCCCGGCGGGCCCGACACCTGAACGCGCGGATAGCGAGCGGGCCAGGCAGAAGCAGGCTGGCGTCGACGCCGCCGGAAAGGCCATCCCGCGATGCCGGGTGTGCTGGATACCTGAGACCGTTCACGACATCGGCTACCATAAGCCCGAGGAATTGGCCCAGGTTATGGACGAGTTTCTTTCGAGCCTTGGCTGACCGTCAGCATAGTGACAGGCCCCGCTCAACCCTCCCCGGCAAGCGTCGGGGTCCAGATTCGTCTCAGAGGAGCATCGATGATCATGGCAGATGCCAAGCAGACGCTCTCCAACCGGCTTACCAAACTCCACCGGCGGATGGAAGAGGCCCAGGTGGACGCCTATCTTGTGCTCTCCTCCGATGCCCACCTGAACGAGTATGTGCCCGAATATACGCGCCGCCGGACGGCCATCACCGGGATCCGGGGCTCCGCCGGCGACGTCCTGGTCTGCCCGGATGGGAGCCATCTGTTCGTAGACTCCCGTTACCACATTCAGGCGGACGACGAGGTCGACCACGACAATTTCCGTGTCCACAAGCTCGGGCTGGCTGAGGAAAAGTCCCTCAGCCAGTGGTTGACCGAGATGGAAAAGGAACGGGGCAGCATACGCGTGGGATTCGACCCCTTAGAGCCTATCCTAAAAACCGGTGAAACCCGCTGAGTAGTGAATGGGGAAGGAGGCAGAGGAGCGGCTAAACTTGGGGAATGACGAAAGCGAAAGAACCCAAGCCGCCTCGACCGCCCAGCGCCGGCCCAGCCTCTCCGACCAACCCCACCACCGGCTCCTTCCAAGTATCCGACGAACTGTGGGAGGCACTGGCTCCACTCCTTCCCCAGCGGGTGAATACCCATCCCTTGGGCGGAGGCCGCCCCCGGGTTCCGGACCGGACCTGCGCCAACGGTATCTTCTACGTGCTTCGCACCGGTTGCCAGTGGAAGTCCTTGGACGCCACCGGCATTTGCTCCGGATCCACCGCCCACCTGCGCTTTTAGGAATGGGCCGCCGCCGGGGTGTTCCTGGAGCTATGGCGGACCGGGCTGGAACGCTATGACGAATTGAAGGGTCTGGACTGGAGTTGGCTGAGCCTGGATGGGGCCATGACCAAATCCCCCTTGGGTGGGGGGGAAACCGGCCCCAACCGCACGGACCGGGGTAAGAGCGGGGTCAAACGCAGTCTGTTGACCGAAGCCCGGGGGCATTCCGGTGGGGGTGGCAGTGGACGGGGCCAACCGCCACGATATGAAGCTAGTGCGGGCCACGGTGGACAGCCTCCCCGTGCCACGCCCCGTGCCACGCCCCGTGCCCAGCCCGGAGCATCCCCAGGGTCTGTGCTTGGACAAGGGCTACGACTTTGACAAGGTGCGCCGGACCGTGGACGAGTTTGGCTTCACGGCCCACATCCGCAGCCGTGGGGAAGAGGCTCAGGCCATCAAGAAAGAGGCCGGCTTCAAAGCCCGGCGCTGGGTGGTGGAACGCACCCACAGCTGGATGAACCGCTTCCGGCGCATTTTGGTCCGCTGGGACAAGTCTCCCGCCAACTACATAGCCTTTCTTCATTTCGCCTGTGCCCTTATCGCTCTCAGAGCCGCCGGGTTATTAGGATAGGCTCTAAGAAGACACCATCGATCTCCGTCTCGGGAATCGCCACTACTATCTGGGACGCGCTCTCCGGTCTCAAGTCTACGGGTCCCAGGGCGAGGACCTAGTCTCTTCCTCACTGGGGGAGTTGTACCAGATGAGTGGGGCCAGCCCCTACCGCGTAACCGAGGAGGACATTTACCAGGTCTTTCTGCCCAATATCGCGGCGGGAAGTTAGGACGAGTTCCGGGGTCTATATCGCCGTCTTCACGAGGGCTCAATCCACGGCCCGTGGTACCGGGTTTCAAGTTCAGCGCATTTGTCCGCTTCGCCCTTCTTCCTCCTCCCATCCCGGAGGTCTGGGACGGAGAGGGAAGAGAATCACTGTGCGTGACACCGTCATGGGGACGTTGTTCCCTTGGCGTTCCACTCAACCTCACCGCAAGGTCCCGCAGGCCAACCACGGGGGCTGAGCCGCCGACCCGGAGCCGGCCCCTAGCCGTAGGTTCAGGCTTGGCGGGCTGTTCCCAGCTTTCTGACAGGACATTAACTAGCGATCAGTCCTCGGGTCCCTCCGCCAAGGTTGAGGGAATTGGTGCTCCCCTACCCAAACAAAGAGAGTTGCCTCCGCCGTGCCCACACGTCGTCAGACCTCGGGTATAATAAACAGGTGTTCGTCGACAGATTCCATTCCACCCTTCCTGAGAGTTACTGTCGCAAATCAGACCATTTCAGGCCGATTCACGCGATGTTAAACTGTGGCCAAAGAGCTGGGATAGGCGAACTTCCAGATATTCGGTCCGTGCATTGTGGGGCAAATAGTGGGATAAATGGCACAAGAAGCAGTATTTCGTGCGTAATATTAAATCCGTGCACTCCCGCCACCGAAGGTAGCTACGGAATCGTCCGGATATAGGGTCCTCCAGCCGTGGTAGAAACCGGCTGGGGGCCTTTCATTTTTGGACGCCAGCTACACCGAAAGCCCTTAACCGTTTCTCAAAAAGAAACCCGGCGCGCAGTGTTAGGCTCCCCCCAAATCAAGGCGGACGATTTCGCCGAGTGGAACGTCGGCACACCTTGCAGCGATCCGCAAAAGCTCCGACATTTGGGCATCCACAAGAAAAGGCTATTGATACCGGAATATCCCGAGGGGGAGGAGTCTGATGGCGAAAGTCTACCTGGCTGCTCGATATTCGAGAAGGCTTGAGCTTCAGGCTAAAATCTCCGAGGTTGAGTCCGCCGGGCACACCGTTGTTTCACGCTGGGTGTCGGGGTCCAATGATGGCCGGTCGGAAAGTTTCAGCGCCGTCCAGGACGAAAACGATATCCGACGGGCCGACGTGCTGATCCTATTCGCCGAGCGAGTCGGGTCCGGCGATCGCGGAAGCGGCGGCCGGCACGTGGAGTTCGGGATCGCCCACGCCTTGGGTAAGCAAACAATCGTGATTGGCCACCGGGAGAACGTTTTCCATTCGCTGCCCGGGGTGGTGATAGCCGAGGACTGGAAAGCGGCCATAAGCGCTATCGACGCAGACGGTCCGTGAGGCTGGGCCATAGCCCCGGTCCCATCAGCCGGTCGCTAGGATTTCGACCGGAGCGTCAGGTCTCCCCCAATACTGTTAGGCCGGGCGACGGTAGGCCATGAACTTGGCCCCTTAAACCGGCAGCGCATCCTCGGTGCGGCCGGCGGGAAGTTCAACACCGAAGGCGTTGATGTTGAACGCTAACATCGCGTAGCAACCCATCAGGTTGGTTAGTTCAGTCAAGCCGAGTACGCCGAACTGCGCCACCGCGGCATCGAATGTTGTTTGGGTGACCTGGTGGGTCCGGAAAAACTCCCTGCCAAAGTTGACTACGGCCGCTTCGTCGGGTTCCAGACGAGGCAAATTTTTCCTGTCGCGTAGGGCATCGACAATAGCGTCCCTCAAGTCGGCTCTGCGGGCCAATGGGGCGTGGGCGTTCCAAATGAACTGGCAATCGTTCTCCCGAGCCGCCACCAGCATGCCAAGTTCCCGAATCCGCGGCTCCAGGGATGTATCCGTGCGCAGGAATTGGGCCAATCCCAACACCCGCTGGGCGACCTCGGGAGCATTGAGCAGCACTGAGCCGGGGCCGCCGGCAGGGATTCCGCCCCGGTCCTCCACCACTTGATCGAAGGCGGGTTTTTGGTCTTCCGGTATGCTTTCTCTGGTTACGGCGGGTACCCGGGCCATCTCAACCTCCAATCCCAATGCGATTTATCATTTTTGGCGAGTTCCACGCCTACTATACGGCATCCGGGGACCAAATGCTCTGGATTGACCAGCCGCCTTTGATCACACCTTTGGCCTCAACGTCAACCGGCTATCCATGGCAGACAAATCGCCCGCGCTGCGGTAGAGTCCTAACGAACGCATAGGAGTACCCGACCCGAGTTGTGCCGTGCCAATAAAATCCGCCATTTTATGTAAACCGCCGGTTATTTCTTGAAGTTAGCAGCCGCATTCCAACAGGCGGCCTACCCCCTGTCCATCTTTCGTCAACGCAGTTTCGCCATGCTTTGGTGCTCGATGACCTTTGTGGGCATGGGCACCCAAATGGAAGCCGTGGTATTGGGCTGGTTCATCCTGGAGCTGACCGACTCGCCGTTTCTGGTGGGGCTGATCGGCTCTGCCAGGATGGGGTTGAACTTCTTGGCCGTTTTCGCCGGCGCGGCCGCCGACCGGTTGCCGCGGCAAAAACTATTGGCCGCAGTGGAATGCATCATGGCGGTGCTGGGCCTCAGCATGTTGCTGCTGATCGTTACCGGCCGTTTGGAGGTTTGGCACATATTCGCCATTACCGTCACCGGAGGGATGGTCCGGCTGTTCCAGATGCCCGCGGCCCAGTCCCTGGTTGCCGACACGGTGGGCGAGGACCGGATCTCCACCGGGGCAGCGCTGACCAACCTGGGCCGGAACATGACCACGGTTGTGGGCCCGCTGGTCGGCGGAATCCTGTATGAAGCCGCCGGACCTGACGGCGCTTACACTGCGATCGCCATTCTGTACTTTTCGGGCGGAATTTCCGCCTTCGGTATCGGCGTCACCCGGAGAAACCGCCGCATCGAGGGCGAGTCCATACTCCGGTCCGTCATCGATGGATTCAAACATGCCATGGCCAACCAGGTGCTTTGGGCCATCCTGATTCTGGCCGTAATAATCAATTTCACCGGGTGGCCGCTGCATACCACTCTAATGCCAATATTCGCCCGGGACGTGTTGCACACGGGCGCGCCGGGCTTGGGTGTGCTGCTCTCCGCCTTTGGGATTGGCGCCATGCTTGGCTCTGTGGGCTGGGCGTCAGTAAGAAACATCAGATGGACGGGAAAACTGCTGGCCCTGACGGTGATACTCTGGCACCTCAGCATGGTGGCCTTCGCCGCGTCCAGTTCCATTTATTGGTCATCTGCGATCCTCCTGTTCACCGGGGCAGCATTCTCGTCCACTCAGGTCTTGATGCTTACTCTGCTGCTCAAGAACACTGCGTCCGAGTTTCGTGGGCGGGTCCTGGGTTTGCGCTCCATGGCAATCTATAGTTTTGCCTTTGGCAGCACGAATTCCGGAGCAATGGCCGGGTTTTGGGGTGCTCCCTGGGCCGCAAATATCAACGCCGCCATCGGAATCTTCCTCGTTGGGATCCTGGTTGTTTTCACGCCCAAGTTCCGTCAGGCCTAACCTCGCCGGTGCATCCGGGTATAATGTGAGCGCGGGCGAACCCATCCGCACGCGGGCCCAATGCCGGGCCCAATGCAAGGAGTCTAGCAATGAAAATAGGCATGTCGCTGACCACCAGCTACTCAATTCAAAGGGACAGCAGGGAATTGGTGACCAGTCTGATTGAACAAGTTGAACTCATGGCCGGTTTGGGGTTCGACTCCCTGTCCCTGGGCGACCATCACCTGACCAACGACCACTATATCCAGGTCCTGCCCGCGATGTCGCGCATGGCGGGGATAAGCGGCGGCATGCAACTGCTGCCGCTGTTCCTGTTGCCCTTTTACAATCCGGTGCTGCTGGCCGAGCAGGTGGCTACGCTGGATGTTATTACCGGGGGACGCACCGCGGTGATTTGCGGATTGGGCTATGACCCGGCGGCTTTTGTCGCCTTCCAGACCACCCAGCGAGTCCGAGTTCCCCGGTTCGTAGAGTCCTTCGAGATTATGCGCGCCCTCATGTGCGGCGACGATGTTACCTACCAGGGGCGGCACTATACTATCAATCAGAGCATACGCATCAACCCCAAACCCCTGCAACAGCCGCTGCCCATGTGGATCGCCGCCGGAGCAGAGCCCGCAGTGCGCCGGGCCGCCAAGATGGCAGACGGATGGGCGATTGTGCCCGGGTGGGGCCTACCGTTGATAAAGGAGCGGCTCCAAACATACCGCAGCGCATTGGCAGAGTTCGGCCGGTCCGAGGAGGCCAACGAGGTTGTCCTGAGGAGAGACATCCACTTGGCTCCCACGTCCGAATCGGCCAGCCGAGAAGCTGCAACCTTGTTCGAGCACGGCTATCGAGGCCAAGGCGCCGGTGAGCTACAGCAATCCCTGGTTGTGGGAGGCCCGGCCGAGTGCATCGAATTGTTGGAGCAGTTTGCGGAACTGGGGATAAGCCGGGTCCTGTTCCGATGCGCACTGGACGAGAAGGAACAGGCGATGCAGACCATCCGGCTGCTGGGCGAAGAAGTAATTCCTCACTTCGCCCCAAAATCGTGACGAAACCATTGCAGTCATCGATTTCTTAGGGCATCATTATGACAATCAGGCGGAACATGATGGGGGAGAAATGCAACAAACGGTTTTGAAGACCACCGGCATCGACCACACCGTCCTACACGTCAAGGACGTGGGAGTGTCCAAGCGGTTCTACACCGACGTTCTCGGTATGACTGTGAACCACGAATCTTCATGGCAGGCGTTCCTCTGGTGCGGCAGTCAGCAGGTGGCCCTTTTCCAGGTTGGTGAGGGCGTGGACATCAAACCCGGCGATGACCTGAACCACATGGCGCTCCGCTTGGACGCGGGGACTTACGACGAGGTTAAAGCCTACCTGGAGCAAAACGGGTGCCACGTTCACGGACGCCCCGGCGATGACCGGTGCATCTACTTCGAAGACCCCGACGGCCATCGCCTGCAGCTTTTGTACCCCGGCGGTGGGGAATAGCAGTAGGAGCGGTACGCGGCCGGCGCCCCGCCGTTCCGCAGCGCGGATTCAGAGCCCTTTTCAGGCAGAGCCCCCTTTGAAGCAGAGGGCGCAGAGTCTTTTCCCGTTTGACCTACCGACCGAAAACCCTCTGCGCTCTCCCGGCCCTTCCGTGTCCTTTACTGCGTCCTCTACATAGGCCCCCCGGTCCGGTTGCTCGCCGGATGCCCGTCTGCTACCCTTAGGCCCTGCCAAAGGGGGGTGAGACGGCCCATTGCCTGACAACCGCGGTACCACTGCTTCGATTTTTGCCACCTGCATCGTTGACCAGCTTTTCCCACAGGTTGGAGTCAGTGTGGTGCGGGTTCTGAGACGCCTTGGTGTCCAGGTCGAGTTCCCCTTGGACCAGACCTGCTGCGGCCAACCCCTGTACAATTCCGGCTTCAACGCTCCGGCCCGCCGCCTGGCTGAACGGGTGCTGCGGGCGTTCGACGGGGCAGAATACGTGGTAGCGCCATCAGGCTCCTGTGCCGCGATGTTGCGCGTGTTCTACCTGGACCTGTTCCAAGATGATCCCGAGCTTCACGAAGTGGCCAAGCGGTTTTCCGCCAAAGTGTATGAATTCTCCCAGTTCCTGGTGCAGGTCTTGGGCGTCGAAGATATCGGAGCGGCCCTGCAAACCTCTGCAACCTACCATCCCAGTTGCCACCTGCTGCGGGAGATGGAGGTGCGGGAAGAACCCGTCAAGCTTCTGGAGCACGTGTCGGAGTTGAGCTTGGTGAGCCTTCCCGAAGCCGAGACCTGCTGCGGATTCGGCGGCACGTTCTCGATAAAATTCCCGCACATTTCCGAGGGTATGCTCGCCGACAAGGTTGCCAACGTGGCAGCCAGCGGCGCCGAAACGCTGGTGTCATGCGACATGGGCTGCTTGATGCACATCGACGGAGCCCTGCGCCGTCAGTTTCCCGACATCCAGTCCCGGCATTTGGCCCAAGTCCTGGATACCCGGCCAGATCCTGGATAACCGAATGAAATCCACCAGTGATTGACGGTCAGACCCTCGTATCCAGCGCAACCCCGGCGCCCCAACCCTCGCGTTAGGATAATCGCCCGTGGCAGATGTAAAAACCCAGGACTTTTTCGCTGCGTCCCAGGCGTCGGTTCTCGACCCCGTCCTGCGGCGGGCCTTGGTGAAAGTGGGGACCGGCTTCGACGGTTCCCGCCGCGACGCCATCCAGGAAATTACTCCCCAGCGGTGGGAGGAGTGGCGGGAGGACGCCCGGCGAATCAAGGCCCACACCATGGACCACCTGGACTACTACCTCGACCTGCTGGAGCAGAACGTGGCCAAGGCAGGCGGGCAGGTGCATTTCGCCGCCGACGCCGCCCAGGCCAACGCTATCGTGGCCCACATAGCACAGACCCGGGGCGTCAAAGTCGTTACCAAAAGCAAGTCGATGGTGTCGGAAGAGCTTTCCCTCAACCCCGTCCTTGAGTCGGTGGGAGTGGAGGTCTTCGAAACCGACCTGGGGGAGTACATAATTCAGCTAGCCGGTGAAACTCCCTCGCATCTGGTGGCGCCGGCCTTGCACAAGACCAAGGAGCAGGTATCCCAATTATTCTATGACAAGCTTGGCCTGCCCTATCTGGAAAACATCGAGGACTTGGCCCGGGCCGCGCGCGAGGTTTTGCGGCAAAGATTCCTGGACGCCGACATGGGTATCAGCGGCGCCAACTTTCTGGTCGCGGAAACCGGCACGTTGGTCATCATAACCAATGAGGGCAACGGCCGGTTATGTACCTCAGCCCCCCGGATACACGTAGGCATCACCGGCATGGAAAAAGTCATCCCGTCGCTGCGTGACCTGGCAGTTTTCCTGCGGCTGTTGCCGCGGTCGGCCACGGGACAACGCATCAGTAGCTACGTCTCCATGGTCACCGGTCCCCGGCGCGCCAGCGACGAAGACGGCCCAGAGGAGTTCCATCTGGTGCTGGTGGACAACGGGCGGTCAACCATGTTGGCCGATCCGGAGTTGCGGGAGGCCCTGTACTGCATCCGCTGCGGCGCCTGCCTCAACATTTGCCCCGTCTATAAAAAGGTGGGTGGCCACGCCTATGGTTGGGTCTACCCTGGCCCAATAGGAGCGGTGGTTTCTCCATCTCTGGTGGGATTGAAGCAGGCGGAGGCCTTGCCCCAGGCATCCAGTTTGTGCGGGGCCTGCCGGGAGGCGTGTCCTGTAAAAATCAACATCCCCAGGATGCTGCTCCACCTGCGGAACGAACTGGCGGAGAGCCCGGACACCCAGGTCAAGGCGACATCGGACAGCGCCACCCTGTTGGCTCGTGGATACGCCTGGATTATGAGCCATCCGGCCTGGTTGAGGTTCGCCCACCGGGCCGCGCGGACGATGCAGAAACCGATGTTGCTTCTTCCGTTTTCCCCCCTGGTCAAGGGCAAATCTGGAATCGGCAAGGCGAGGCTTCCCTTGCTGTCCCAATGGACTCGGTCCAAAGACCTGCCTCTGCTTCCTCCTCGAACCTTTCACGAGATATGGAAGAAGGAGCTATCCAAAACTCCGCCGTCCCCGCCTGCTGGGGCTTGACGTGACCCAACCCCTTGGTATCCCGAAGCATCAGTTCCTGGAGTCGGTTCGCCGGTCGCTCCAACGTGCGCCGGGGCCGCCCGAATCCCCTCATCCCGGGTTGAACGACACATTGGTCCACCTGGAGGAACAGGCGGCAGCGGCCCACCGCCGGTTGCAAACGGCCCGGCCCCAGCTGATGGACCAACTGGCGCGGGTGGCCGCTTTGCGGGATTGGCACGTCTATCGGGCCGACGGACCCGAAGAGGCCATCGGCTATCTATCGTCTTTGTCCTCTACGTTGGGGATCACCCAATGCGTGAGGACCGCCCAGGATGTTTTTGAAGAGGTCCCTATAGATGCTCCCCTGCTGGCCCAAGGGGTCTCTGTGACCACTGCGGCGTTGGCAGCCGGCACGACGAGGGAATCGGTCAGGACCGGGATTGCGGAGGCCGGATTGGGCATTACCGGCGCCGACTACGCCATCGCCGAAACCGGGTCGGTAATATTGCTGCCCCGCCAAGGGTTGAGCCGCCTGGCCTCGGTTGTGCCCCCTGTCCACGTAGCCCTTGTCCGGCCCCAGGACGTGGTTGAATCAATAGACGACCTGTTCCTGTTTCGTAGCCTGGAATACAGCCGGGGCGGCGGCGACATGGGCAGCTACCTGAACTTCATCACGGGCCCCAGCCGCACCGCCGACATCGAGCAAACGTTGGTGGTGGGGGTCCACGGCCCTAAAGAAGTCCACATGATATTGCTGGGCTAGACGGTAGACGCCGCTCCCCGGAGTTTCCCGAATCAAACCCACAGGAGTCGCCAATGCCGATGCGCGTAGGGTTTGCGCTTTACCGGAAGGACATGTTGGAAAGGGAACTAGCCGGGATTGAGAAGCTGTTGCCCACCCTGGGTGTGGAAAGAGTAATCCTGGTGGGCGACATGGTCACCGGGAACATTACGCCGGAGAGCGAGATAAGGCTGGTAGTGGTCCAGAAAACCGAGTATCCGTTCGGACGCCGCGCCGACTTTTTTTCTTACCACCTCGACAGCGAGGTTGCCCTCGATACTTTGGTCTACACGCCCGACGAGTTCGACACCCTGACGCAAACCCTCCCGGCGCTGCACCAAGCCTGCCAGCAGGGACGGGTTTTGTACCATGCCTGATTTCCACGCCGAAGGCGCGCGCTGGATGCGCCAGGCCCGCCAAGACCTGCAGGACGCCGTTTTCGCCAGCGACGGCAGCCGGTTCAACCTGGCATGTTTCATGAGCCAGCAGGCCGCGGAAAAAGCGATCAAGGCGTTCCTGTACCACCGGGGCGCCGAGGACATCTGGGGACACTCCCTCATTGACCTCTGTGAGGATGCCAAGCTGTTTGAGTTGTATTTCGACACCATCAAAAGCGAGGCGAGGCAACTGGACAAATACTACGAAATCACCAGATACCCCCATCACCTTCCGGGGGGGATTCCATCGGAAGCCTTCGACCGGATCGATGCCGAACGTGCTATGGAACTCTCTCAACTGGTGGTCGATTTCGTAGCGCCGCGCCTGGAGTAATTCTTCGGGCCATAGCTATTGCCCGCCCGGCTTGAACCAGACCCGTTCCAGTTTGTGAAAAAACCAACCGCAGAGGAGGTATCGCGGTGCGGTACATGCTATTGGTCTACGCCGAAGAGAGGGCCAAAGCCAATTGGATCCCCGCCCAATGGGACAACCACATGGCCGCTTACCTTAAGTTCAACCAGGATTTGAAGCGGGCGGGGAAAATGTTGGGAGGCGAGGCGTTTCACCCCGTTTCCGAGGCCACTACCGTTCGCATCCAAGCCGCCGGAACTGTGCCGACCGCCGGTCCTTTTGCCGAAACCAAGGAACAGTTGGGAGGCTATGACATGATCGAGGCCGATGATTTGGATGACGCCATTTTCTGGGCGGCCCAGATCCCCGACGCCAAGTTAGGCTCGGTGGAAATCCGCCCGATAATGGAGTTCGACCAATAGTCGCCAATTCCCACGGGTTGGCCGTTGGTTCGGTCGTCGGGTTGGCCGTCCCACGGCCTTGGCCTGCCAACCTTGGCCCACCGGTCGCCGGCCGGATTTAATCTCCCGCGGGCCGGCCATCCGGCTGGCTTTTCCCAAGCCCCAGGGTCATCAACCTGACGGCGGTTTCCGCTCCGGTTTCCAACAGTTCTCCGGTGCGCCGCAGGCTCTGGGCAAAGCTCATGGGCCGGTCGGCAATGGTGACCACTGCCCCGACGCCGTGCTTGTAGAGTTCCCGGTAGCCCGGTCCCAACCCAGCGGTCAGCACGATGGTCGGCACACCCTTGGCCTGTGCCCAGCGGGCCACACCCACCGGGGCTTTGTCGTACACGGTTGAACCATCCGCCCGGCCTTCACCGGAAATCACCAGGTCCGCTCCCTCCAAAGAGGCTTCAAACCCCAACGCATCGCAGACCATGTCGATGCCCGAGCGCAGGTCTGCATCCAAAAACGCCGCCAGGCCGGCCCCCAGGCCGCCGGCAGCCCCGGCGCGGGGCAAATCAAGCACGTCTTTTTCCAGGTCCCGTTTGACGATTTCGGCATAGTTGGCCAGGGCCCCGTCCAACTGGACTACCATCTCCGGCGTAGCGCCTTTTTGCGGGCCGTACACCGCCGACGCGCCGGTTGGTCCGCAGAGCGGGTTGGTCACGTCGGTAGCCCCGATTACCGCCGCCTCCTTCAGCCTGGAGTCTAGGTCGGACGCGTCGATCCGGTCCAACCGGCTCAAGGCCGCGCCGCCGCCTTCCAATGGGACGCCCTTGGAATCCAAAAACCTGGCGCCCAGGGCCGCGGCCATGCCCGCCCCGCCATCGTTGGTGGCGCTGCCGCCTAACCCAACGATAATCTCCTTGAATCCCTGGTCCAACGCCTTCTTGATGATTTCTCCGACCCCCCTGGTGGTGGTGACCCGGGGGTCTCGCAGCGTCGGCGGCAGCAAAGCCAAGCCGGATGCGCGGGCCATTTCCACCACGGCGGTCCGGCCGTTGCCCATGGTCCCCCAACTAGCCTCCAGCGGCGCGCCCAGGGGTCCGGTAACCTGACTGGTGAATATCTGGCCTCCCGTGGCATTCACCAGGGCGTGCAGAGTACCGTCCCCGCCGTCCGCCACGGGAACCAACACCGTCTCGGCGTCGGGCTGGGCGGCCAAAACTCCGCGCTGGATGGCCCGTGCCGCCTCCAACCCGGAGATGCCTCCCTTGAAACCCTGGGGAGCAATAACTACTTTTACCGGCATGATTTCACGATTATACCGCGTCGGCGTCGAGAGGCCGGGTTACGCGACTGCGTATTCAATACAACTCTCGTCTGCTAAAATCTGGGCAGCCCATAGGAGGCGTTTACTCAATGCATTCCAAAGAAGAGCTTAAAGCCCTGGCTTTCCGCGAAATTGACTCCAGGGCTGATGAGATTATCGGTCTAGCCCAGACCATTCTGAAAAACCCGGAACCCGGTTTCAGAGAGGTCAAGACGTCGCGGTTGGTCGGCGAGAAATTCGCCGAATTGGGCATCCCGTTTCGCACCGGATTGGGAATCACTGGCGTCCGCGGCGAGCTTCTGGGCGGGACTCCCGGTCCTACTCTGGCGGTGCTGGGCGAACTGGACTCGCTTATCGTGAGCGAACATCCCCATGCCGACGCATCCACCGGAGCGGCCCACGCCTGCGGCCACCACTGCCAGGTGGCTATGATGATTGGCGCCGCAATCGGCCTGGGGCAACCTGAAGTGCTTCCAGAACTCAGCGGGCGGTTGGCTCTGATGGCCGTTCCCGCTGAAGAATACATCGAGATCGAGTACCGGGACGGTCTCAGGAGAGATGGCAAGATCGAATTCCTGGGCGGAAAGCCGGAGTTGGTCAAGCTGGGCGAGTTTGACGACGTGGACCTCGCGATGATGGTGCACACCACCAGCAACTCCTATGAACAGCAGATTTGCATGAGCGGCACCAATAACGGCACCGTGGCCAAGAAGATCCAATTCATCGGCAAGGGGGCCCACGCCGGCGGCTCGCCGCACCTGGGAATCAACGCCCTCAACGCCGCCACTCTGGCCCTCAGCGCCATCCACTACAACCGCGAGACCTTCCGCGATGAGGACACCATCAGGGTCCACCCAATCATCACCAAGGGGGGCGAGGCCGTCAGCGCCGTGCCTTCCGACATCCGTATGGAGACGTTCGTCCGGGGCCGTACCCTTGAAGCCATAACCGACGCGGACCACAAGGTGAACCGGGCCTTGAGGGCCGGGGCCATGGCCGTGGGGGCTCAAGTCAAGATACAGACCATCCCCGGTTACCTGCCATTGTCCCAAGACCGCGCCATGGCCGGGGTGTTCGAACAGAATGCCGAGGCGTTGGTTGGCCGGGAAAACGTGGGCCACGTGGAGCACCGCACCGGCTCGACCGACATGGGTGACATCAGCCAGATCATGCCGGCCATCCATCCTTACGTGGGCGGGGCGACCGGCCTGGGTCACGGCGCTGACTACGTGGTGAGGGATTACCAACTGGCGGTTATTACCGCTGCCAAAGCCATGGCGGCCACCGCGGTGGACCTGCTGGCCGACGGGGCGGCAAGGGGAGGAGAGATTGTAGGAGGTCACCGGCCCAACATGACCCGTCCAGAGTACCTGCAATTCCTGCGGAGCCTTGCCCGGGAAGACACATTCGGACCCGAGTAGGATCGTTATGTTAAGCGTTGCCGAACTCAAACAAAAAGCCTGCGGGACCATAGAGGCCCACCGGGACGAACTCATAGACCTGGCCAAAGACATCCTGGCCCACCCGGAAGTTGGCTTCAGCGAGACCAGGACCGCCCGCCTGGTGGCCGACGGCTTCAACCGGTTGGGCATCCAACACCGGGACGGGCTGGCGCTGACCGGCGTCAAGGGGAGGATAGTTGGCGGCGCCGGCGAGGGCCCCCGGCTGGGAATCCTGGGTGAACTGGACTCCCTGGTGGTACAGGACCACCCCTTCGCCGACGGCGCCACCGGCGCGGCCCACGCCTGCGGCCACAACTGCCAGATCGGCATGATGTTGGGCGCGTCCATGGGGCTGCTGACTCCGGAAGTGCTCAGTCAATTGTCCGGCGAAATCGTCCCCTTCGCAGTTCCGGCCGAGGAGTTCATCGACGTCGAGCAGCGGCTTCAACTGCGGGAAGAGGGCCGGGTGGAGCTTCTGGGAGGCAAGCAGGAGCTTATCCGGCTGGGCGAATTCGACGACATAGACCTCGCAATGATGTGCCACACTGCCAGCGACATGGGCCAGAGAAAATTCGCCGTGGGAGGCACCAGCAACGGGCACGTGGTCAAGTTTGTGGAGTACACCGGCCGCGGCGCTCATGCCGGCAGCGCCCCCCACCTGGGAATCAACGCTCTCAACGCAGCCAGCTTTGCGCTGCAGGCGATCCACGCCAACCGGGAGACCCATCTGGCCCAGGACACCGTCCGCATTCACGGAATCATCACCAGGGGCGGAGAGGCAGTCAACGCCGTCCCCGCAGACGTGCGCCTGGAGTGGCGCGTTCGTTCAGGCAGCCCCGAAGCCGTGGTCAAGAACTCTGCCGTGGTGGACCGGTGCTTCAAGGCGGGAGCATTGGCGGTGGGCGCTTCGGTGAGCATTACCAACATCCCCGGGTACCTCCCCTTGCGCCACGACACCAAGATGCAAGAGTTGTTCCGGGAAAACGCTACCAATCTCCTGGGAGAATCATCGATCCTGGTAATCCCGGCGCGGCGGAATCGGGGCGGGTCCACGGACATGGGAGACCTGAGCCAGATGATGCCGGTATGCCATCCCTACACGGGCGGGGCCTCCGGCGCCGGCCACAGCAAGGATTACGAGATTCAGGACTTTGAACAAGCGGTGGTCAACCCGGCTAAAATCATGGCTATGGTGGCCATAGACCTGATGGCCGAGGGCGGAGTAAGGGCGAAGGAAGTTGTCAAGACCTACCGCCCCTCCATGCGGAAAGCTGCTTATCTGAAATTCCAGAGAGAGCGGGCCGAGGTGGTCCAGTTCAGCGGATCGGCAAGCTGAACCGGCGCAAACCCGCAGGTTCACCTCTCGCGGGCATTTTCCAGGACCCGGTCATTGCCCCAGGTTACACCACGCCTGTCTCTCTAGACCCCCAAAACGTGCATGGCCAGACCGGCGGCGATGGGAACGGTCAGGTTGTCGTCCAACGGCAATGGAGCCAGCTCCACCAGCGCCGCCACTACCCCCCCGATCAATAACCCCCGGTGAAACTCCGTCACGCCTGAGACCACCAGTACCCCCACCACTATCCAGGTTACCGCTACAAAAGCGGCGGTCCCCCCCGGCGATTTTCCGAAAACCCTGGGCCCTGGCATGCGGACGCCGACCAGCGCAGCCACCGGGTCGCCAAAGGAAAGAAAAAGCATCGACGCCACCGCCGTCGTCCGGCTAAAAAGCCCGAACACCACCAGGGCGGCAAGCAGCATGTAGGTGGCGCCGGTAATGCGGTGGCTTTCATCCGTTTTCAGGATGGGGGAAAAACACCGTAGGAACCGCCGGTTGAGCCAATCCAGGCGAAACCGGGCCAAGTCCAGGGCGAAACCGCCAACGGTAAGCAGCGCCAGGCCCGTCACCATGACCAGTTCGGCGGCAAAGACTCCAACCACCGGAATAACCGACCCGACAGTCAGGTGGAAGAGCCTTCTCCAGACCGGCGGCCCTGAATTTTCCGACCGGCCCTCTACCACGGCAGCGACCACTCCCCACGTTTCGTCACGGGTTTCTCAGGCAAGTTTCCCAGCGATGTTTCCCGCCGATGTTTCTCGGCAACGGAGAGCCCGGTCCTTCAGGTCCCATTGACGTAAAGCAGGGATAGGCGGGAGTTGTGCCAACCCAAGCCACAGGTAGATAGGAGCTAGAACGGAATGGTGACAGTATCTCCGGCTTGCCACCGCAGTTGGCGAAACTTGGACCCCATGGGGGCTTCAAAGACCATCCACCCGTCGATGCCATATCCTTGTTGCAGTTCAAAGGCCCCGGTCAGAAAGCCCTTTCCCTGGGGAACGGATCCATCGGCAAACACGATCTTCCTGACATCCCGGGGGTCCCAATTGGGCGGGTCGGGTTTTGAGGCGTTCGCCGATTCGGTGAGGGAAATCGGCAGTTTGTCGTTGTCTGCCCAACCCCAACCTTCTTCAAACTTGGACCAACTTTGCCCTTGGGCTTCCAGGTCCAATGGTAAAAATTTGCCTTGTCCGAAGTCTCGAAGCTCGGCCCCTTGGCGGTCAATGGTTAGCAGGTGGTTCGTCGCGGTGTAATTTGCAACCTGCAGGCGAATCAACACCAACTCCATGCCTTGTTCCGATGGGACTACTCGATGATGGCTCACGCTGCCTTCCCCGTATTCGTTGGAATACTGGAGCACCGGCAAACGTTGCAGATCCACCACGCTGACGTCGAGTGATCGGCCGCGGTAGGGCCTGCCAAATGAAGAAGATGTCTCGGAGCAGGCCGCCAGCATCAGCGCGAGAAGAACGGCTACAGCGACGACACTGGTGATTTTGCCGACCCAAATCATTGGAATACCGTCCTTAGAAGTGTCACCTGACGTTACGCAAGGAATCGATTCACCGGATTCAGGAGGCAATTCCGGAAGTAGCTATAGAAGGGAGCTTCCGGAGCTTTTCAATCAACTCCGGGAGTTTCTCCAGCAAGTAGTCAACATCTTCGCTGCTGTTGTATTTGCCCAATGTAATCCGCAGGCTGCCCCGGGCCACCTCCGCTGATTGTCCCAAAGCCAGCAGGACGTGAGACGGTTCCAGGGAGCCCGAACTGCAGGCGCTGCCACTGGATGCGGCTATGCCCGCCATGTCTAACCCCAGCAAGATCGGCTCTCCTTCCACCCCTTCAAAGGAGAAGTTCACATTGTTCGGCAGCCTTTGGGACGGGTGGCCGTTGAGGCGAATCCTCGGCACGTGGGTGGTGATGTGGTCAATGATCCGGTCCCTCAAGGCCTGGCAATGAACGCCGTGCTCCAACCTTTGCCGATTTGCGGCCTCCAAAGCCACCGAGATTCCGATTATGCCGGGTATATTCTCGGTGCCGGCCCGCCTTTCTCGCTCCTGGCCTCCGCCTAGAATCAGGGGCAGGAAGGGTGTAGCCCGCCGGATGAACAGAATACCTGTACCCTTTGGACCGTAGATTTTGTGACCCGACAGGCTCATCAGGTCCACGCCCAGGGTTTTCACGTCCAGGTCCAAAAACCCGGCAGCCTGTACGGCGTCGGTATGGAAAGCAACGGTGCGTCCCAACTCCCCAGCCTTGCGCTTGATCGCCTGGGAAATTTCAGCGATGGGATTGACCGTGCCGATTTCGTTGTTGGCGTACATGATGGTGACCAAAGTGGTCTTGCCGGTAACTGCGTTGTACACCGATTCCGGTTGCACCATCCCGTAGGAATCCACCGGCAGGTACGTAACATCGAAACCAAGCGTTTCCAGGTGCTGGCAGGCATGCAGCACGGCGTGATGCTCGGCGCTCGAGGTAACCACGTGTTTGCCGCTCTCTTGCAACGCGGTGGCAACCCCGAAAATAGCCTCGTTGTCTGCCTCGGTGCCGCCGCCGGTAAACACGATCTCCCGCGACCGGCAGTTGAGCACCGCCGCCACACGGTCCCTGGCCTCATCCAGCGCAAACCGGGCCTCCTGGCCCACGGTGTGGATGCTGGATGGGTTGCCGTAGCACTCGGTGAAATACGGCAGCATGGCTTCCACGACGCTAGGGTCGGTGGGAGTCGTCCCGGCATGGTCCAAGTAAATAAAACCCTGGGGCGCCATCGGTCACCTCAAATGGGGTCTACACCGCAGTGACTGCCTATATATCTTAGCACAGGCCAACGGCAGCCGGGCCACGGCGGGTTAGCGACGCCGCCAGAAAACTCGCCGGATGCGGTTGGGGGCGGTAATCCCCAAAATGTCCCTTCTGGTGACGAGGCCCACCAGCTCACCGTTATCGGTCACCACCATCCCGCCCAGACCGCGGTCCTCCATCATTTCCAAGGCGTCGGCCAGCGAATCTCCCGGAGACACCTGGGGCGCGTAAGCCAGGGGTAGCATTGCTCCGGCCAAGGTCATGTGGGGCCGCTGAGCCCGGGGAATCCCATCCACAAGGCGCCGGGACAGTGTGCCTGCGATCCTTCCATTGACCACTACCGCCAGGAATTGCTCGCGGCCCCATAGATCCCTGGCCACGACGGGACTGTCGAGTGGGGTGTCGCCTAGCAGGGCCGCCCAGGACCTGGACATTACGTCGGATACCGAGTAGCGCCGGAGACCTTCCCTGATTCGCTCATGGCGGTAACCGGAGGTTGCAGCGGAAAACAGGAACAGGCCGACCAGCGTCATCCAGGCGCTTTGGAATCCTCCAAATCTGAACGCCATCAGGATTCCGCCCACCACCATCACGCCTCCCAGCAATTGGCCTCCCCTGGCCGCTATCTGAGTGGCCCGCCAGTAGCTCCCGGTTATGCCCCACACGGCCGACCGGAGCACCCGGCCCCCGTCCAGCGGAAACCCCGGCAGCATGTTGAACACTGCCAGGCTCAAATTGACCCAGGCCAGGAACAAGCAGACGGAGCCGGCGCCGGGGTAAGCTGCGTCCAACAGGAGCCACAATCCGGCGAAAAGGCCGCTCAATGCCAGGCTGCTCAGGGGCCCCACCACTGCAACGGTGAATTCTGAGCGGGGATGGCGGGACTCGTGGGCGAGTTGGGACACCCCTCCAAAGATAAACAGGGTAATCTTGTGCACCGGTATCCCCATTCGCACCGCAACCACGCTATGGGTCAACTCGTGCACCAATACCGACGTGAAGAACAGCAGCGCAGTGAGCAGGGATACGCTCCACAGCTGCAACGGGGTCCAAAAAGGCTGCGATTGGCCGAACATGTCGCCGACCAGGTAGGTGATCAGCACAAAAATGAGGATCCAGGTGATGTTGACTTCCACCGGGATGCCCAGGATTTTACCCAATCGAAAGGAGGCGCTCATTTGCTCAGATACTCTCCGGCCCGGAATCCCACGAACCGGACTCCTTTATCGCCAAAACGTGAGCCCGCAAGGTCGACTAACCATGTCCGCTCACGCAACCCAATGCTTCGAAATGCTACTCGCTCGACCCCACCGCGTAGGCTGCCAGCTTGTACGCCAGCTTGGCCGCAGTGTAGGAGCACGCCGGGGGGCCCTCTCCCGGGGAAAGTTCACAAAGGTCGAAGCCAACTATTCTGTGCGTTTGCGCCACGGCCCGGAGCAGCCCGTTAAGCTGATGCCAGTCCATACCTCCGGGCTCCGGCGTGCCCGTGGCCGGCATAAGTGAAGGGTCCAGCACATCCAGGTCCACGCTTATGTAAACCGGGGAACTGAGGCGGCTCACCACGTCGGAATTGTAGTGCTGTTGCTCTCGCTCCGGAGGCCACCGGAACACGGGCAACTGCCGTGAAGTAATGAAGTCCCGCTCCTCCTGGCAAACGCTGCGGACCCCGGCCCATACCAGGGGGCATAATTCGTGGATGCGCCTGGCGCCCGACGCGTGGCCCCAGGGCGTGCCCATGAATTCATCTCGAAGGTCGGCATGGGCGTCAAGGTACAGGACCGACAGACCGGGAAAAGCCTGGAGGTGCGCCTGCACGGCGCCGACGGAGAGGGAATGTTCCCCGCCAAGCAGGCCGACAATTTTGCCGGAGCCCACGTGTGCGGCCACCGCCTGTTTCACCCGCTGCAGCATCTGCTCGGGGCCGCCCATGTGCGGCTCCAACGCCGCGGTGGTGTGGATTCCCAAATCGGAGAGGTCCAGATCCAGTTCCCAATCATAGTCCTCCAGGCCGTTGGACGCCTGGATTATGGCGTTGGGACCCTCCCGGGCGCCGGTTCTCAGCGACGTGGTGCCGTCGTAAGGCACCGGAATCAGGACCACCCTTGCCTGGTCCAGCCGGCTTTGGTCATAGTTAAGGGCCAGAAAGTTGAACGGGACCTCGGGGATTTTGCCCGGGTCAGACTCCGGCAAGTCCTTTCTCCAACGCGGCCCTCTGATGCTGGGTTTCCAATGCGCCCGCCCTGGCGTCCAACCATTCCAGGCCCCGGTCCAATACCCAGGTCTGTACGTCTTCCAGGTCGAAAAGGGATTTGGCCCGCGCCAATGCCGCGTCTTTATCAAAGCTTTGGCAGGAAAAAATATCTATGTTCACGTAGCTTTTGCGGGGGAAAGTGTGAACGCTGATATGGCTTTCAGCGATTATCACAAAGCCTGAGATTCCCGAATCTTCCGGTTTTGGAGCGTCGTAATCCAGAATCGCCGGTTCGGTGATTCTGGTCATGCCCAAAGTGACGGGAAGCTCGAGCAGAAACGTCTCCAGGCGTTGCTTGTCCCACATTTTCGCTTCGTCTCCGCGGTAACCGTCGATAACCAGGTGCATCCTGAAATAGGCCTCCAAAAGAACTGAATCCGACGCCCCGGCGTAGTGTTTGGTAATTGCCGCGGCTTGAATGCCTTGGCAAACTCAAGGGATTAGAATATCATCACTGTTCACGATGCACAATTTAGGACAGTTTTGCGGACCGTTGAAACCTTGCGGACGGCGGTCCGGACAATCTCCTCTCTGAGCAGGATTATGCCCCTATGATGATCCAGGCCTCCGGTCTGACCCATTTCTACGGCCCTCACCTCGCCATCCAAGACGTCAGCTTTGGCGTCGAAAAGGGTGAAATCCTGGGATTTCTAGGTCCCAACGGGGCCGGCAAAACCACCACTATGCGCATCCTCACCGGCTACATGCCCCCCACTCGGGGACAGGTGCTGTTGGACGGGTTCGACGTCGTGGAGCAGTCCCTCCAGGCCCGGCGGAAAATCGGCTACCTCCCGGAAACCGTTCCCCTGTATACCGACATGACCGTTTCCAGCTACCTTAAGTACATGGGAACGCTGCGGGGAATGCCTCCCAAGAACGTCAAACGCCGGGTGAGCGAGGTGGTGGATCTTTGCCGCCTCGGCGACTATAACAAGACCATCATTGGCAAGCTCTCCAAGGGCTTTCGCCAACGGGTTGGAGTGGCGCAGGCCATCATCCACGAGCCGGAAGTACTGGTCCTGGACGAGCCAACGATTGGCATCGACCCCATCCAGGTAGTGGAGACCCGGCGCTTGATTCAGGACCTGGGCAAGGCTCAAACCGTGGTGCTGAGCAGCCACATCCTCCCCGAAGTAAGCATGATCTGCCAGAGGGTGATGATCATACACGAGGGTCACATCGTGGCCGAGGACACCCCGGACAACCTGGCCCAGCGGCTGCAGGGAGTGAATCGCCTGGAGGTCGAGGTGAGCGGCCCCAGGGAGGACGTGCAGTCCGCTCTGGGCAAGATTCAAGGCGTCAGCGAGGTTGCCTACCGGTCAAACCAGGGACGGAACATTTACCTCATCCAGGCGCAGGGGGGCCAGGACCTGCGCGATGAAATATCCAGGGCCGTTGTCACCAACGGCTGGAGCCTATTGAGCATGCAAATGGTTGGCATGAGCCTAGAAGAAATCTTCCTGAAGCTAACTACCCACGAGGAGTTGTAGGGATGCGCGCCGTCCAGGCCGTCGCCTGGAAAGAAATACAAATTTACTTCAGCAGCCCAACAGCTTATATCATCGGAACAATCTTCCTGGCCCTGGCCGGATTTTTCTTTGTCCGAGACCTGGGAGACCCCTTCCCGGAAGCCTCACTGAGCGGCTTCTTCCAAGGCGCCACGATCGTTCTGGTGTTGTTGGCCCCGGTGTTGACCATGCGGCTGATGGCTGAAGAACAAAAGCTGGGGACCATAGAATTGCTGCTGACCTCCCCGGTGCGGGACTGGGAGGTTGTCGTCGGTAAATACCTGGCCAGCATGGTCTTTCTCCTGGGAACCCTGGTATTGACGCTTTATTACACCGTGCTGCTGGTGGTTTATGCAGACCCGGATCCGGGTCCAATTTACGCCGGATACCTGGGGCTGGTCCTCTACGGCGCCGCCGCCCTTGCCGTTGGCCTTTTGACTTCCACGTTGACCAGCAACCAGATTGTGGCGGCTGCGGTCGCCATGGGTATTTTGCTGGTATTGTACTTCGCCGAGGCTGCGTCGGGTTCTCTGGGGACCACCGCTTCCAACATCATTGGGCAGGTGGGAATCAAGAGCCACTTCGACGATTTCGAGCGGGGCGTAATCGACACCAGGCACGTTGTATATTTCGTCTGCTTCGTAGCCTTTTTCCTGTTCCTGACAATCCGGGCTCTGGAAATCCGGAGGTGGCGCTAATATGAGCGACCAACCCTCGGCCTGGCGCCGCCGCTCGCCGCGGGACCGGGCCGCTTCGGCGCCTGAGACCGACGAAGAGCAGGAAATGACCGACCCGGCGCCCGAGGCCGAAGACCAGCTTTCCCGCACCCTTTTCAGCTTCATAGAACCGGCCGTGGATACCATCGCGTCTTTCGGCGCGCCGATGGTGCTGGCTGGCATAGTAGCCCTGGTTGCGGGCATCAGCCTGGTGGCTTTTGTCCCTTCGATGCGCCTGTATGGCGTCATCAATGTAGGGATTGGCGTCTTTCTTATCGGACTGATTGGCCTTATCTCGCTGAGTTCCGTTTTCTCGGCGTTTATCAGCCGTACAGGCCGCTACGGTGTGAACTCGACCATCATGGTCGCCGCCTTCACCGGCATCATTGTGGTGGTGAGCATCATTTCATTTGAAAACAACAGCAGGGTAGACCTCACCGCAACCAACCAATTCAGCCTGGCCCAAAGGACCCAGGACGTGCTTGAAAACCTGGAAGACCCGGTCCAGGTCACGGCATTCTTCCAGGAAGACACGGGGCAGAACCTGGAGGCAATGGTCCGGCGGATAACCGTTGAGGAAACTTTCCGGGACTTCAAGTCCAAGCGCCCCAGCAAGTTTTTCTACGAGTTTAAAGACCCGGACCTGGAACCGGACATAGTCCGCAAGTACTTCGGACAAATTCCCATTGCCTTTATATCGGAGACCATCGTGGTCGAAGGCCTGGAGTCTGGCGTGGTCCGGAACATCGAGCCCACCGACCGCTCCAACAGCCGGTTGGAGCAGGAGTTGGTAACCAGCATCTTGGTTGTGGGTGGGCAGGAACGGAAAACGGTCTACTTCCTGGCCGGCCACGGTGAGCGCAGCGTCGATCAAAGCACTGCCGATGGCTACAGCCAGGTGCGGGAATGGCTGGAGGCCGAAAATTATGAGGTGCGAACCCTCAGGTGGCCGGCCAGCGAAGACAAGGTCTCAGTGCCCAACGGTTATTGCGAACCCGAGCAGGCGGGGTGCCTGCCCGAGGCCGCCCTGGTGGTCGTGGCCCGCCCAACCTCAGAGTTGCCCGACAGCCACGCCTTGGAGCTGGACCTGTACCTGCAAGGACTGACTGAGGACGCCGAAGAGCCGGGATCGCTGATTGCCCGTCGAGAGGGTGGGCGCCTGATCGTTTTGGCCGAGCCGCACACTACGCCGGAGTCGTTCCGGCGGTTTTTCCACCGTTGGGGCGCGCTGGTGACTGAAGGCTACGTGCGGGACGAGCTTCGTTCCCCGCAAGGCCAACCCAGAACTTTGCAACTGACGTTTGCCAACTTGTTGGACCTGCCGGCCCAGGCGGTGAACCGGCTGCCGCCGACCATCCTGAAAGCCCTCCTGGACATCACTTCCCCCAAGGGCAACCCGCTGGGAGACACTTTTATGCCGGGGGCTGCCGCCATCGGCACGGTGGAGGACGGCGCCAGGTTGCCAATTCCGCTGGCTTTCACCTCGTCGCAAGCTTTCCTGATTGAAGATATCGAACGGACCGAGCCGGTCAAGGACGCCGGCGAGGATTCCGACCCCGTCGGCCCCTTCTCCCCCGTGGCCTACATCCAGGCGGCTGGCCCGGTCGGCACGCCTCCTCTGACCGAGGCGCCCGACGAGAGCGAGATCTCCAGCATGATTTTCTTCGGCGACTCGGACTTTATCTCCAACGGTTCCCTCGACAATCCAAGGGGCAGCGGCGTCGACTTTTTCCTTAACTCCGCTAACTACCTGCTGGGGGACTACTCTCTGGTGTCGATCCGACCCAAAGCCTTCACTTTCCGGGAGTTCTACCTGAACCGAAACCAACGAAAATTCGTTGAATGGTCGTCCTGGTTCATGCTGCCCGGGCTGCTGGCTTTGGCCGCCGGCCTGGTCTGGTGGGTCCGGCGATGACACCCGGCGAAGCCGGTTGAGCGCGCCCGTGCAATCCCGGCCATCTTTCATCATACCCACGGTTGACCAAGAATGAATCTCAGACTTTCAATTTTACTGGTGTCACTGCTGGTGATCGTCGGCGGGACTTTCTTGGTCGTGGAGGCCACAAAGACCCGAACCGCCAATCCGGACCAACCCTGGATGTACCGCATTGACGACGACGTCATAATGCACATCGCGGTCACCTACGACGGCAAGCGCGTAGACTATGACCGCAGGCCGGGTGGTTTCACCTGGTATATCCAGAAAGACCCGGAGGTCCCCGTCTTCAACCCCAAGTGGGCCGGTACGCCTCTGCTGCTCAGCGGGCCGCGGGTTAACCGGGTCCTGGACGCCACCGTAGACAACCCGGAATCCTACGGTCTTGGACCACCCCAGACAATCGTGGAGGTCACCGAAAGGGGTGGCCAGAAATTTGAGTTCCACCTGGGCCACCTGACCCCGGACCAATCGAACCAATACGCCCAGTTGGTGGGCAGCCCCACCCTTTTTACCGTCACGTCACTCTGGGGCGAGGTAATCAACGGCCTGGTTACGGACCCTCCATATCCCAGGCTTTACGATCTGGAGGACCAGCCGTTGATTTACCTGGAAGTCTCCACCGGCGAAGGTGAAGCTGCGAAGTACGGCCGGAGATACCGGGACGGTGCATTCCGGTGGTTCGCCCTGGAAGACACCGAGATATTGGTGCCCGATGAGCGGTGGGAAGACATCCCCGAGTTTCTCTCCTATCCCCGGGCCCACGACGTCCTGTCTGAACTACTGGACGACCCTGGCATGTACGGCCTTGAGCCCCCGGAAACCTCGGTCAGGTTAGGCCGGGAAGGCGAGCACCCGATCGTAGAGTTTCACCTGGGGACGCTGACCCCCGATGGCAAATACCGCTACGCCCGGGTGGTGGACAACGACCGGTTGTTCGCCATGCCAAAAGAATGGACCGACACCCTGATTGGCCTGGCCACCGATCCCCTCCATTCCCGGCAGGGCGGGTAGCAGGTATCTCCCCAGTTTCACCACAACTTGTCAGGCCGCCCATTCAACGGCCCCGAGGATAACCCGTTAACCACAGGAGCGACCTCATGAAAGCCGAGATCCTTTCGATTGGCACTGAATTGCTCATGGGGGAATTGACTGACACCAACGCCGCCTGGATTGCCGGGCGCCTTCCACCCCTGGGCATCGAGCTTCAATGGGTATCCATAGTCGGGGACAATCTGCATATGCTGACCGACGCTTTCACGACGGGGATGGGACGGTCGGACTTCATATTCACCACCGGAGGGCTTGGCCCGACCCAGGACGACCTCACCCGGGAAGCGGTCGCCGCCGCCATGGGGGAGACTCCAATATTGCAGGAAGACGTGCTCGCCGGTTTGGAGAGGTATTTTCAGAACCGGGGAACCGCCATGCCTTCCCACAACGTCAAGCAGGCCCATCTGATACCTTCGGCCCGGTTCCTGGCCAACCCCAACGGCACGGCCCCCGGTTGGTGGACCCAGCGGGATGGTAGCGTTATTGTCAACATGCCCGGACCTCCGGGAGAGATGCATCCCATGTGGGAAAATCAGGTTGCCCCCAGCCTGAGGGAGATCGTCACCGGGGATGTGACCATCACGCGAAACATAAAAACCATGGGGATGTCCGAAGGGGCCATAGACGAGATTGTGGGCGAGTTTTTCGGCCTGGAAAACCCATACCTGGGGATTTACTCCAAGGCCGATGGAATTCACCTGAGGGTTATCGCCAGGGCCCGCGAGGAAGCCGAAGCTAAAGCCATGATACGCCCCGTGGAGGTTGCCATCCACGAACGGCTGGGGCCCTACGTGTGGGGCTATGACGATGAAACGCCGGACCAAGCCGTGGGGAATATCCTGATGGAGCGTGGGCTGACCCTGGCGACAATGGAGTCCTGCACCGGGGGCTACCTGGGCAACAGCATCACCGACGTGGCCGAAAGCAGCCGTTATTTTAAGGGTGGTCTGGTGGCTTACAGCAACGAGTCGATGATGGCAGCCGGGGTCCCGGAATCGGTCATTGTCGACCACGGTTTGGTCAGTCCGGAAACCGCCGTCGCTATGGCGCAGGCGATCCGGGAGGAAATGGCCGCCGACTACGGTATCGGCATTGCCGGCTCGGCCGGGACCGATGGAGACCGGCCCATGGGAACGGCTTACCTGGCCATCGTAGGGCCCCACGGTTCCAAGGAAATGGAGCTGCGTGTCCCGCCCCGCAGGGTCACCATCAAGCGCCGCATGTCCAACACCGCCCTGATTGAACTCCGAAAGCTGATTTCCAACGGTTGACCTCATAACCGGTAACCCAGGTGGGCGGCGGACTCCCACCCACGTCATCCTCCGCACAACGGGATTCCACGAATTGAGCAGGACCATACCGGATTGCATATTGGGGCATGGTTCCTCGTAACGGTCTCCCGGATCGCGGCTCATCCCCGGAATACAACGCCCCACCCCAACCGGCAATTCCGCGCCGGGAGCCACACCGGCAAGTCAAACGCATTCTAACGTGACGGGCGATTCTTGAATCCAAAGCGACGCCTGACCGCCGTCTATCCGAATGCACACACTTCCCGCCGTGCCCACCCCCACGCCGTAGTCGCCGCAGATGCCTGACCACCTTCTATCCGACGGCACACACTTCCCGCCGTGCCCACTCCCCGTCTTTCTCGCCGCAGCGGAAATCCAGAGCCCTTCCTGTGCGCCGACACGCTTATCCCAACGGGGTAACGCCAGGTGGGGGCACCCGCCTCACCCGTCCTAACGCCTTTGCCGCATAACCATCCCCCGGGCATCGGGGAACCCCTAAAGAACAAAATGGCTCTGGGTTCCCGCTGCGGGAGACCTTTGCATAATCGGTAAGATGGGGCGAACACTGCCTGGGTTCGAACGTGGATGAACCCACAATCCCGCCCTAATCCAGGGTTACAAAGGTCTCCTGCGGCGACAACCGAGAGGTTTGGGAGCTTGATCCACGATAACCGCCGGAAGACAATTGCGGCCCAGAGCCGCTCGGGGCTACGCGCAGTCTCCATATCCGACATTCCGGTGATGCCCGGACGTATCACTTTAGGCTACAAAAGCCAGCCGGCCGCGGGTTAGACCACGCGGCCGGCTTTAGGTTAAACAATTACCATTGGCTTGCGTCTTGGAGCCGGACGAATACTCCGGCTTAGGTGCTCAACTGGCGGTAGAGCATGGGTAGGCGTTCCGGCAGAGACCAGATCTCGCCCAGCACTTCATAGCCCATGTCGCCGCACATGCTCTTCAGGTAATCGTGGCCCGCTTTGTCCACCGTTAGGCAGAATGGCGTGATTTCCTTGCGCTTGGCCTCCAGCAGCGCCATGTGGGTGTCGTGGACGGCGTATTCCTTTTCCACTCCCTCCCGGCTGTATCCACGGTCCTGCGGACGGCCGTCGCTAATAAGGAACATGATCTTGGTCGTAGCGGCCTGGTTTTCCAGCTTGGTGATGGCGTGGCGGATGGCCGCGCCCATCCGGGTGGCATGCAAGGGAGATACCTTGTCCAGGCGCCGCCTGATCCTGTCGTGGAAGCTCTCGTTGATGTCCTTGATGACATAGAACTCCACGTTTTCCCGGCCATAACCGGAGAAGCCGTAGATCCCATAGGTGTCGCCGATGGATTCCAGTGCGTTGATCAGCAACGCCGTGCTCTCTTTTTCCAGGTCAATGATCCGCTTGTAGTTGCGGCGGACCAGCCCTTCCCGGCGGCGGCGCAGCCAGACCATGTACTCCACGGGATCATCGGGGGCGTCCCTGTCGTCCACCACCTGTCGGCCTTCGTCGATCGCCTCGGCGGTGGAAGCGCTCATGTCCAGCAGGAAAACCACCGCCACGTCCCGCTTCGCCCGGTTGCGCTGCCAGTAGATTTTTTCGTCCGGAGGCACCCCCATCCGCAAGTCGGCCCACGCCTCCAACCCGGCGTTCAAATCGATGTCCTCGCCGTCCGTCAACCGGTAGATCTTGCGCCAGCTTTCCGGCATGATCAACTCGAACTGGCGCTTGATGTGGGTGGACAGGGACACGTAGTTTTTCAAGGCATCGTTGTAGAAAGTCGAGTCGCCCTCCTCCACCGTTTTCTCTTTGACGATGCACCACCTGGGTTTGTAGTCTCCCGCACGGAAGTCCCACTCATCGTAGGCGAAAGTCAGGGGCTCCCTCGCCTCGAGTTCGCCGCCTTGCTCGCCGTCGTGAAGGAGGGGTCCATACCCTTCACCCGGTTGTGAGTTTGGTGGCGGCGTCCCAAGCTCTTTCATCAGGTTTTGAGCATACATCGCCATGTTGTTGTTGATATCGCCTTGTTCCGCGTCCAACTCCAGCTCAGGATTGTCCTGAAGCAGCTGCTCCAGCATTTCCTGGGACATGGGCTGCCCTTCCGAGTCATCATCGGACTCGTTTTGCATCCGGGCAATCAGTTGGACCATCTCGGGCTTGAACTCGCCCCGGTAGTCCACCGGCTCCGGTGATTCATAGGGATCGCCTTCGGCACTCTCCCCCGACTCGCCCTGGCCGGAACTTAGCTGGTCCAGAAGCTGCTCGTATTCGTCTTCGTCGAAATCGCCGGGTTCTTCCAGGTTCTCGTCCTCCCACTCCTCCTCGGGCTTGGTCTCGTTTTCAATGCGAGAGATGATTTCGTAGGCCCGCAGCGTGGCTTCAGAGGTGTCCTCCACGGTGGCAGTGGAAACCCGGAGTTCGTGCAGAATGCGGGCCAGCATGACCGCAGCGTCCTTATAGTCCGTGGGCACGGGCAGGTCGGTAAACTGCTCCAGGCTCATGTGAACCAACAGTTCCACCAGGGCCTGCTGCATTGCCATTTCTTGAATCGGGGGTCGGCTGGCCAGCGATTCGTCCTGCACCCGTTTGGCCGACTGGCGAATGCCCGGGTATTCCACCTTGATGCGGTAGTCCAGCCGGCAGTCTTCCAGCACCGTAAAAATGTCAAAGGCCAGCCGCCGGTTCCTGAACAGTTGGAAAAACCGCCCCACGTCCGTGTAAGCCCGGTCGGTGTATGCCGGATGGGAGTAACCCTCGGGCGCTTCCGGTGCCTCCACCGGTACCGTCAACTCGGGCATTCCGTTGCTTACCCTTTGCGCCTGTATTTCCGCCAGCCTGGCCTTTTCCTCCAGCTCCATTTCAAAACGCCGGTCGGTAAAAATGCCTGAGGGGGTCTCAAAATCATAGGCGAAGCTGCCGAATTCCAAGTGGCCGATCTGGTGGGTAGACACCACCTTGAACCAGGCAAAGTTATCTTTCTTGTCGGGGTAATGGTCCACCACCGGAGGCAGGAAAACCTTGGAGCCGTCGGTGGAGGCGGTGTCTTCATCCACCCAGCCGATGTTTTTGTCCACCAACTCCTTGGTGTCCATCACGTCGATGCCCGCGCCGGACAGCGCCCGGCAATAAAGGCCGATGATCCCCTTCACTTTGTCCAGTTCCAGGCTTGAAGACAGGGTCTCCAACATGGCCTCGGAGGTGTTGGACTCTATCTTGAAAAAGGCAATCCCGCTTTCCGGGTTGTCCCGCAGCAGGCCCACTCCGTGCTGGAACCAGGCATCCAACTGACTGACGGTGATTCGGTCCAAGACACCGCTGAGGCTCTTGAGGAATGCGGGAACGGCCTCGGGGGAAACGGCCAGCAGGCTTTCACACAGGTCGAGGATGTAACCCTGGGAACCTTGGGGAACCCTGCTGAGCGCCTGGGTGCCGTCGGCCAAGAACCGGGAGGTGTCTCGCAGCCCCACCTTTGCCAACCGTTCGCCAAGTTTCAGGAAGCGCCCGGTTTGACCTTCTTCAACCTGTTGCAGGGCTTTGGGCACCATCTCCAGGCAGCTTTTAACCTCGCGCCAGCTCCCTTCGATTAACGCGCGGGACATGGACAGGAAGGGCTCACGCTCCCGACCCATTCCCGGCAGCACGTCGCGCCCCAAGACCAGGCATTCGGCGGCAACGTCGTAAGACTTGTAGGAAAGTGCTTCGATGAGGGAAGCGAAAACCTCGACATCCCAGAATGGCAAATTGCGTACCAAGTCCGGGCTGACCTCGAAGAACTTGGCGGCCAGGGTGCTGGATTTCCAGGTCCCTTTGTACAAGCTGCGGCCCAGGCCGGCCCATCTGGGTATGTACTGGGGGCGCAGGTTGGGCACGATAGCGGAGCTGGCCCGGAAGAAAGCCACCGCCAAAGTCGGTGAATCTTGAGCCAGGTAGGTCCCGCAACGGGCCCATTGCATGAAAGACGGGAAGGAAAGGAAGCGGGCTACTTCCGGCCCCACGCGATAATATTCCACCGCTGATTCCCAGGACCGCACGGTTTGGGTGGCGATGGCCAGACCTTCCTTAGCCCACAGCGACAGTTCCTCTTCTCCGAAGGTGGGTTCGACCAGCGCAACCGCCTCCCGATAGGATTCCCCCACTGCGGCGGGCAGCTTTGCTAGTTCTTGCTCTATTTCAGACCGAGGACCTGTACTCAACACCCGCCTCCTTATTCCGCCTTGTCATCTTGCAACAAACCCAGGAACTGCTGAAGAATCCTTGCGGTTGCGCCGGAGATCAAATGGCCGTTGTACGCATACGAGTAGGCGCTTACCTCCCGGCCTTCTTCAATGCGGGTTTCCACCCGCACGCAAGCCGGGTCGAGAAGCACACTCAAGGGAACTTCCAGCACTTCCGCTATTTCAATCTCGCTTGGTTTGAACTCGTAGGGGTAATCGATGGTCCCTGCGTAGACCTGGATTCTGAACCCGCTCCTGGTAGTCATGTCGTCAAGTTGGCCCAGGACCGACACGTCGGAGCGCTTGATACCCATTTCCTCTTCGGTTTCCCGCAACGCAGTGTCGAGGAAATCCCGGTCTTCAGGGTCTTTGGCACCGCCGGGAAAAGATATTTCCCCTTTGTGGTATTCCACATCCTCGGAGCGTTTGTTGAGGAGGATGCAGAACTCACCATCCTTTGGGTACAGGAGAAGCATAACGGCGGCGGGAGTCAAAGAAGCGTCGGCCACCTCATTACGTACCCGGGTGGCCAACGCTTTTTGCACTAAATCAGCAGGGGACAAGCCCATCAAATCTGGAAACTCTACTCGAATATTGAGGAAACCACCTCTTCAAGGCTCCGTTGGAGTTCCTCTTCGTCAGTCAGTGTCCACACGATAGCGACCTGGCACGCCCGGCGGGAACTGATGCCTTCAGTCATTAACCGCCCGGCGTAGATCAAAAGTCTGGTGCTGGCGCCTTCTTGAAGGCCATGCTCCTGCAAGTTTCTGATCTTGGATCCCAACTTCGCCAGAGCCACCGCCTGCTCGTCGGTGCATCCGCTTTCCCGGGCCACAATTTCCGCTTCGATATCTGGCGGAGGATAGTTGAACTCAATGGAGATGAACCGCTGCCTGGTGCTGTGTTTGAGGTCCTTCAATGCACTCTGGTATCCGGGATTGTAGGAAATGCAAAGCAGGAACCGGTCGTCGGCTTCGATAATGGAGCCAGTCTTTTCAACGGGGAGAATCCTGCGGTGGTCGGTGAGGGGGTGAATCAACACCGTGGTGTCCTTCCGGGCTTCAACAACCTCGTCCAAGTACAGAATCGCGCCGTTTTTCACCGCCCTGGTCATCGGGCCGTCAATCCAGCGGGTCCCTTGAGCATCTAGCAAATACCGGCCAACGAGGTCGCTGGCGGTCAGGTCTTCATGGCAGGCAATGGTTACCAGGGGAACCCGAACCTCGCCTTCCTGGAGTTCCTGGGACTCGCCGTCCGTTTCCCTCAAAACAGTCATGGGACGCCCCAACTTCCAGGCCATATATTCCACGAACCGCGTCTTGCCACAGCCGGTCGGTCCCTTCAAAAGGACCGGAATGTGCTGGCGGTACGCGGCGGTAAACAGGTCCAACTCGTCCCCGATAGAACGATAGTACGGCTCCTGCCGTACCAGAAATTCTTCAATGGCGTACTCTTTAAATTGGGGCTCTGCCGCTTCTACCATTATATTTGCTCTACCCTTCCTTTGATTCTAGATTCCCATAGGGAGTCCACAACCTGCTCCAACGCAGGTAGGTCCCCCGCATTGTCCACTACTACGTCCGCTCGCTCCAAGCGCTCCTGAATATCCATCTGGGACTTGATGCGCCGGTTCACTTCGGCCTCATCCATGCCGCTGCGGGCATAGAGGCGTTTCATAACCAGATCCAGCGGGGAGTCCACCACCCAGACCTCATCGACCAGAGTCTCCCACCCCGCTTCAAACATTAGGGCCGCTTCTACGACCACCACTGATGCGCCGTCGGCCCGGAACTGCTGGATCCTATCCGCCACCATTCCGGCCATCCGGGGGTGCATTATAGCGTTGAGCTTGGCCAATTGCTCCGGGTCTGAGAATACCAACGCTCCCAGCTTTTTCCGGTCTATTGCTCCACCGGCCTCCAGGATTTCCTCTCCAAAGGCCCGGACCACTTCGTTCCAGATCTCGGAATTGGGAGTGTAGGCGTCGTGGCCTACGTGGTCGGCGTTGATTATTTTTGCCCCTAACTGTTCCAACCTGCCGGTAACGGCGGACTTGCCAGTCCCTATGCTGCCGGTAAGCCCTATCACCAGCATAACAGGCCGGGCTCAACCTCCGAATTCAAGCTGGAAACGCAAGGAAAACCGCCCGATGCCGTTGAGTTCCGGTAAACCTCTCCGGCGAGCGACGGCGCCATTTTACCAATCGTACTCACGGTGGTCAACAACGGTGGTCAACAATCGCGTACGCAGGGCCGGAAGTTGGTATCAATGGGAAGGCGCTCCCGCGGCTCCCAGCGCCGGAGCGCACCCCAATTGGGGTGAACTGCCCTAAGCATTGATCTGAATCTCGCCCCATCGGGAGCGGAACGTATCCTGCAAACCCTGGAACATGGCGTGGTAATCTTCGGTATCGATTGGGGATGTGGTCATAATCACCGCATCTTCCCTGTTGTCGGAGTAGTACCCTTTGCGGGTGCCCACGTTTTTGAAGTCGTATTTTTCGTAAAGCCTTTGGGCCGTAAAGTTTGAGACTCGGGCCTCCAGGGTCATCACCTTGGACCCGTACTCCTGGGCTGCCCGCACCGACCCGATGAGCAAAAGCTCGCCGATTCCCCGGCCGCGGAGCGGCTCCCTGACTGCGATTTCGGTAATGTGGGCTTCTTCGCCCTGGAACCACACGCTCACGTAGCCCGCGATCAATTCTACCTTGGGAGGGTCGTTGGACGGCTTTCCAATCAACCCGTGCACACCTTTAGTCACCCTTTCCAGCAGTGGCAGAGCGGGTTTCGCATCGCCCAAAAACGGCGCAGGGTCCACAGCTTCAGGGGACGGGCAGGCCACCAGGTAGCAGGCGTAGCGATTGTTCAACTCGCGCTTGAAGGGGGTGCTCGTCCAGAGAGGCGAGAAGGCTTCCTTCTCGATTTCTATGACCTGGTTGATGTCCTGGGGTTGTAGCCGCCTGAGCCACACATCCATGCGATAGCACTTAATCTGCGTCTGAGTTGGGGGCATCTTAACATAGGGCCCCAGGCATTCCCAAGACTAATCCCCAGGGCAATTCGCACAGAGTTGGCCCTATTCTAAATCTCCAGCCTGCTTGGTCCCCTCTCTATTTTCCTTCACCTGCTACTTCCGGCTGCCTCGGATTCCTCATCAGTCAGCACCCGCACCCGGCCGTAGACGCCGTCATAGCCCGGGACCACTGACACCCCTCCGTTGCGAGCGCGGAGAATCAACCGGGCCAGAGATTCCCCGCCGGCTATGGTTAGCTCCTCAAAGGTTGCCTTGGTCAACGCCCGGATCTCTCCGCCAACCTGGGGCGTAATGCGCAGGTATTCCGCCTGCACCTTTTTGCTGCCCTCCCCCACACCCATACATTGGGCCATTATCCCCTGGAGGGGCGTCAGCCTGAAGAAGGGCGGTCGGTTGGCCGCCCCGTCCACCGTTGCAGCTAATCCGGATGCCGGATCGCCCCCCAACCCCGGGGAGGCGTCCACCCCGCCGGACAACTCCAACAACCGGTGCAACACCCCCAGGGTCAATTGGCGTCCGCACTGGGGGCACCGGCCCGATGACCCCAGGGTTTCCTCCGGGCCCAGGCTGACGCCGCACTTTCGATGCCCGCTGTAATGGTACTTCCCCTCTTCAGCATAAAATTCCACGGTGTAAGCAATCCGCTGGCATTCCAACGCCTCGGCCAAACCGGAGTAGCTCATTTCGCCCTCGAACGCCGTGGCCTCCCGGCCCAGTTTGACCGCCGAGTGTGCGTCAGAGAAGGAAACAATGCTCTTGCCCGCCATTTCCGGAACTTGCCAGTTCATGGCCGGGTCGCTGGAAAGACCCGTCTCAATGGCGTGGATCTGCGGGTACATGTCCTGGAAGCATTCCTCTAAAGAGTCGTATCCTGTTTTCGACCCCAACACCCCGTACCAGGGTGTCCAAACGTGTGCGGGAATAAAAAAACATTGGTCATTGCAATCCAATACCAGGGAAACCAGGTCCCTGGCCGATATTTTCAGGGTAGGCCGGCCGTCGGAATCGAGCCTGCCAAGTGGCGTCAAACGCTTGTTGATCGCATCGACGGTTTCAAAATCCGGGGCGAACATGAGCAAGTGCAGCCTTTTGGCCCGGCTCCCCTGCCGGTAAACGCAACTGACCTCGGTGCCAAGCACGAAATGAACGCCGTTCGATTTATAAAGTCCTCCCCTCGATCCGGGAATCGATCCGGGGATTGCCGGGATCAAACCCCGGCGTAACTCCTCCAACCATGCGGGATGCGTGAAATCGGCAGAAGCCAAAAGGTCGATTCCCTTTAACTTGGCCCAGGTCGTCAAGCTATCCAGGGAAAGGTTTTTGCTGGTGGAATATGCGTAGCGGGAATGGACGTGGAGGTCGGCAATATAGGCCATGGGCCAGTCTAGCACGGAGCGGCCTCACCGGCCTGCCTCCGAAGAAGATCCTCGGAGAAAAACCTTCTCCCAAACTTTGAAATCGACAACTTGACCGGCGTCGGACATGGTCTTATTCTGTAGTCTGGAGGCTGAAATATGACTACAAGCGTAAACACAGTTACTCAAATTCATCCGATGGGAGACCGGGTGGTAATAAGGCCCATCGATGAACCGGGAATCAGCGCCGGGGGGATCATCCTGCCCGACACGGCGAAAGAGCGCCCGCAAGAGGGAGAGGTGTTGACCGCCGGCCCGGGAAGGGTCCTGAACAGCGGAAAGCGCGTGGAAATGGAGCTGAAGCCGGGGGACAAGGTCATCTACTCAAAGTACGCCGGGACAGAAGTCTCGGTTGAAGATGAAGAGTTGTTGATAATGAACTCCGGGGACATTTTGGCCAAGATTTCCTGATTAAATTCAAACCGGAACATTTAAAAACTCCAGGAGTGTGAGAGAGAATGCCAGCCAAGCAAATTGTTAATGACCAAGAGGCGCAGCAAGCTCTGTTGCGAGGCATTGACCAACTGGCCGAAGCCGTCAAAATGACCCTTGGCCCCAATGGGCGCAACGTGATTCTGGAGCGCAAATGGGGAGCGCCGATGATCACCAATGACGGGGTTGTCATCGCCAAAGAGATTGAACTTCCCAAGTCCTTCGAGAATATGGGCGCCCAGTTGATTAAAGGGGCGGCCACCAAGACCAACGACGTTACCGGCGACGGCACGACAACCGCCACCGTGCTGGCGCAGGTCATCGTCAAAGAAGGCATGAAGAACGTAGCCACCGGCGCCGACCCCATGGCCATCAAGACCGGCCTGGATCGGGGCGTTGCCGCCGTGGTGGCCGAGTTGAAAAAACTGGCGGTCCCCGTGGAGGGCCGCACCCACATCGGCCAGATAGCCGGTATCTCCGCCAACGATTCGGAGATTGGTGAAACCCTGGCGGAAGTGATGGAAAAGGTGGGCCGGGACGGCGTAATAACCATAGAGGAAAGCAAGGGTACCGAGTCCGAAACCGAGTTCGTCGACGGCATGACTTTCGACCGGGGCTACATCAGCCCCTACTTTGTCACCAACCCGGAGCGCATGGACTCCACCGTCGAAGACCCCTACATCCTGATTACCGACAAGAAGATTTCCTCCACCGCCGAATTGGTGCCGCTGCTGGAACAGATACTCCAGGTTTCCAAAAACCTGGTGGTTATCGGCGAGGACATTGAAGGCGAGGCGCTGGCCGTGCTGGTGGTGAACAAAATGCGGGGCATCATCAACGGTCTGGCCGTAAAGGCCCCCGGTTTCGGCGACCGCCGCAAGGCGATGCTGGAAGACCTTGCCATCCTGACTGGCGGCCAGGTCATCTCCGAGGAGCAGGGCCGCAAGTTGGACCTGGCCACAGTCGCCGACTTGGGCCGGGCCCGGCGCGTAGAGTCCACCAAAGACAAGACCACTATTGTGGACGGCGGCGGCAACGCGGACATGATCAAGGCCCGGGTGGACCAGATTCAGGTCCAACTCGAAGAGACCACCTCTGAATATGACAAGGAAAAGCTGCACGAGAGGATTGCAAAGCTCTCCGGCGGTGTAGCCATCATCAAGGTGGGCGCCCCAACCGAACCGCAACTTAAGGAACGAAAGCAGAGGGCGGAAGACGCTCTGGCAGCCACCCGAGCCGCTCTTGAAGAGGGAATTGTGCCGGGAGGCGGCGTGGCGTACGTGCGGGCTCTGCCGGCCCTGGACAACCTGAAGCTGGACGCGGATGAGGCGATAGCGCTCTCGATCTTGAAATCGGCGCTGGTGGAACCCCTGAGAATCATCGCCGAAAATTCCGGCCAGGACGGTCCGGTGGTGTTGGCCCAGGTCTCCCGGAACCCATCGACCAACTTCGGGTACGACGCATCTACCGGCGAGTTCGGGGACATGCTGGAACGGGGAATCGTAGACCCGGCCAAAGTTTCCCGCGTGGCCTTGGAAAACGCCGCAAGCGTCGCCGGCATGATCCTGACCGCCGAGTCACTGATCACCGAAGCGGAGGAAGAGCCGGAGGGCCACGGCCACGGGCATGACCACGACTTCTAGGTCCAAATAGCCTGGTCCCTGTTTCAAAGTTTGACCCCCGGCCAACCGCCGGGGGTCTTTCGCGTTGGGAGTCTTTGGTGAGAGGGAGTATCTCTCCGCCCGTTCTTGCCGGCCTGAGCCATGTTGTCAGACGTAGCGGCCCAGAATCTCGGCCACCTCCTGGGGGCTCTTGAGCATGGCCTGGTGGCAGGAATTGACTGTCACGATTTCCACGTCGGGGAGCCCGTGGGCCATGCTAAGTTGAATCTCCGGAGGCACCAGGCGGTCCTGGCTCAGCGTTACATAGGTCACCGGGCAGGGGAGCGGGTCTTCTTCCACAGGAACCCTTGAGGTAATCACCTTGACCGGCAGCGGTCCAAAGAATCCCAACACTTCCACCAACTCCATCGGGCTCATTCCGTTGCACAGGTAGGAGCCAATAACGTAACGGGGCAGCCGGAGGTCTTGCCGTGACACCTTGCTCAAGAAGTCAAGCAGGCGATACGCCGCCCTCGAGCGGGTGGGCAAGACCGCCAGCATAGACCGTTGAGACGGCGGGACAATCCCGGCCAGCATCACCAGTCGCTTGGGTGGATTGGAGAGTTGCCGCGCAGCTTGGGAGATCAAGCTTCCGGCAAAATCATGGCCCACCAGGACCACGTCTTTTAAGCCTTCCCGCTCCACCGCCCTGACGATGGCGTGGACGCATTCCTCCATCCGGACCTGTGCCGTGTCGCCGACCGCGTCCGAACCGTGACCCGGCAGGTCCAACGTCGACACGCGGCCCGCCTGCCGAGTTATATGCAGGCGGGGAGGGTGTTCCACCGGCGCGGTCAGTCGTCCCCACACTTTGCCCCAAGTCCAGGCGCCTTGGCCCATCCCGTGTACCAGAAGAAATTCTGTCATGCTTTCGAACCGGTTGAACTTATGAAAATTTGCGGGACGATCAACCCCACTGGCCAACCCCCATTGGGCGAAACTTTGTCATTGAGCCAAACTCTATCGAAACCGATGCCAACCGTACCGCTCGGCGATTAGACCGACATGGCCGACGCCACGGCGGACAACAGGTCCGGTTCCTCTCGGGGAAGCACCGTCCTGGGATCCAGGAACACCCGGTCTTCTTCGATTCGCGCCACCACCGGCGGGTTCCAGCGGCGTAGCCTCTCCATGACACCTTGGGGACCGCCCGGAGTGGCCGTACAACTCAGGACCAACGACCAGGAAGGCAGGGTCTCCCCCGGCAGACTGCCGCCGCCAATGGCGGAACGAGATTCCTCCACCTGCGCGGGGCATTGAAGCCGGGTAAGCCATCCCATGGCCCTTTCTTTGATCCTGGGCGCGGGCTCCGAAATCATTCGCCAAATCGGGATTTCTTGCTCCGCTTCCCCCTTGAGATAATGCAGGAGCGTGGCCGTAAGCCCGGCCAGGCTTGCCTTGTCTATGCGCACTGCCCGCGCCAGCGGATGGCTCGCCAGTCGAGCCACCAATTCCTGCTTGCCCACCACGATTCCCGCCTGCGGGCCTCCCAGCAGCTTGTCGCCGGAAAAGAAAACCAGGCCCACGCCCGCGGCGATGCTTTCCTGGGGCATCGGCTCATGGGCCAGGCCGTAAGGCTCGGTGGGCAAGAGACATCCACTGCCTTCATCGTGCAACACTGCCACGGCCTTGCGCTCCCCCAGCGCCGTCAGTTCCGCGGGGCCCACCTCCGCGGTGAACCCCTGAACGCGGAAATTGCTGGCATGGACCTTGAGCAAAGCCGCGGTGTTTTCGGTTATTGCCGACTCGTAGTCGCTTATATACGTACGGTTCGTTGTTCCCACGTCCACTAGGTGGCCGCCGCTCTGAAGGCAAACGTCGGGAATCCTGAAACCGCCGCCAATCTCCACCGCTTCCGCCCGGGAAACGATGACCTCTTTCCCCGCAGCCAGGGCGGATAGTCCAAGCAACACCGCTGAGGCGTTGTTGTTAACCGCCAGCGCTGCCTCTGCCCCGGTCAACCTCTTTAACAGCCCTTGCAAGTGGGACTGCCTGGACCCCCGCCGTCCACTCTCCAGGTCCAATTCCAGGTTGCTGTATCCGCTGGAGGCTTCTTGCATGGCCCGGACAGCCGAATCGCTCAACGGAGCCCGGCCCAAATTGGTGTGCAAAATCACACCGGTCGCGTTGACCACCCGCCGCGGTTCCGACCGGGCCAGTGCCGCCAGTCGTTCCCCGACTGCCGCGGCCAATTTTTCGGCCGGCGGAGCTTCTGCCCCGCCGCGGATTTTCTGCCTCGCCCGGCCCAGTTCCTCTCGCACCAACTCGACCACCAGTTCTCTCTGTGGCCCCGCGGCGAGTTCCGCCAGGGCGGGCGCGGCTAGAATGGTGTTGACGTTGGGGAGGTTTCGCAATTGCATCGCTGGCGTTCCGGCGCGGCGGCTTGGTCCGCTGGATCAAATGTCCGGAGATTAATTGTAGGGGTTAAATGTCCGGCTGCGCCCGACATTTTAACACGAACGACGCCGGCCGTAGGATGCCGCGCCCATGCCCCAGGTCATTCAATGGGCCGGTTTCTCTTTCACTCCCCGGCCCGAAAGTATAAAATCGCCTGTGCTCGCAGCTACCGGCGCCGGCGTTGGCGCAACGCGAGTCCATGAAATCGAGCTGCTTTATCCCCACTAGCGTGCCCAGAGGTTCATTCATGCCAGCCAACCGCTACACCAACTCCGACCTGGAAGCCCTGAAAAATACGATCCGGGAAATCGTCAAGGACGAATGCGCCCCGCTGGAAGCCGAATACCTGGCGAATCCGCCGCAGGAAGGTGAAGACGACGGCGGCCCCAGGGGCGTGGCGCAAGCGGTCCAGGGCATTGTGGGTACGCTGAGTCCCGACAAGTGGGACCGGCTGACCCGAATTTCCAAAGAAACCGGCATCTATACCTGTTTCGTACCCGAGGAATACGGCGGAGGAGGCATGGGGGCCCTGGGGCACACCATGTTGGATGAGGAAGTGCACCGGAGCATCGTCCAGTTGCCTACCTCACCTGCGCCCATGATGATGTTCGGCGCGTGCACCCAGGAACAGGAGGAGAAGTACCTGTACCCGGCCATTGACGGGAGTCTGTACTACGCTTTTGCGCAAACCGAGCCGGAAGCCGGATCGGACCCCGGCGGTATGATGCAGACCAGGGCGGTAGCTGACGGCGACGAGTGGGTCCTCAATGGGACCAAGATGTTTATCACCGGAGGCGAGTCGGCCGACTTTTTGCTGGTCCAGGCGGTCACCGACCCGGAAAAACGTCAACGGGGCGGCATCACCATGTTCATTGTGGACAACCCCACGCCGGGTCTGTCGTTCGAGCCCATTCGAATTTGGAGCACCCCTACCAAATCTCACCAGAACATGGTCCATCTGGACAACGTCCGCATTCCGCAAACCCAGGTCTTGGGTCAGGTTGGACAGGGGTTCACGTTGGGTCAAAAGTGGCTGGTTCACCACGACCGCCTGCTTCGGGGGTCGATGGCCCTGGGGATTCTCACGCGGGCTTTGGAGATGGCCCTGGAATGGGCCAAGCAACGGGTCACCTACGGCCGGCCCATCGCCGACCGCCAGGCGATCCAATGGATGTTGACCGACGTCTATATCGACATCATGAACTTGAGGGCCTTGACCAGAGAGACCGCCGCCAGGGCCGACGACGGTGAAGACGTCAGGGTGGAAGCATCGATGGTCAAGTACTGCGCCGGCGAGTGGGGCTGGCGAAGCATTGATAAGATTATGCAAATATTCGGCGGGCTTGGGGAATCCCTGGACATGCCCATAGCCCACTGGTACCTGCTGCTGCGCCACGCCCGGATAGGCGGCGGCACCTCGGAAATCCATAAGTTCGTAATGGCCCGGGCACTCCTGGACGGCCGGGTTTCTTTCCAGGCATAGGCCCCATTCCCACCGAATCGCACCGGCCTGGACCACTCTCGTGGGCCATTATTAACACGACGGGATAGTTGTTACACCCACCCGGCGCCTCCACCCACTCACCCTTGCTGGTCCAGGACCGCCGGGGTGAAAGCAGTTGTTTCAACTGCGTCATAGAACATCATCAGACCCGGGCGTTCAACCTGGCCTCCCGGATGTTGGGGGATTGGGCATTGGCTGAAGACGCGGTCCAGGACGCCTTTCTTTCCGGCTATCGCTCTTTCCACCAGTTTCGGGGGGATAACCTGGCCGCCTGGCTGATGCGAATTGTGGCCAACCGGTGCCGGGACATGCTCCGGTCCCGCCGCCGAAACCCCACGGTCCGGGTGGACCCCAACCCCGGGGACCCCGACGAGGCGGGTACAGCCCCCTCAGCCCTTGACCTGCCGTCCACGCTGGAATCACCCGAGGATCACGTCGAGAGGAGCGAGTTGAACCGAGCGATACAGACGGCGCTAAACACCCTCTCGCAAGACCAGCGTTTGGCGTTGCTGTTGGTTGACGTCCAGGGGTTTTCCTACGAGGATGCCGGGCTTTCCATGAACTGCTCCCTGGGTACCGTTAAGTCCAGGGTCAGCCGGGGTCGGAAAGCCCTCGCCAACCGCCTCAGGAACCTGGGGGAACTTCTACCGGCACAGTTTCGTCAAGAAACGTAGAGTCATGGGAATTTTTGGACTGGGACATAAGCACCTTAGCGCCGGAACGCTCAACGAGTATCTGGACGACCGGCTGCCGGCCGGCGCCAGGGGCCGAGTGCAGCAGGTGGTCGCCGGCTGTCCCGATTGCGGTCTGGAGTTGGAAGCCCTGCGGCAGGCCCGGTTGTTGCTGCGCCAACTCCCGAAAATTACTCCCAGGCGCAGCTTCCTCATCTCCCCTTCCAACGAACCCGTCACTGCGTTCCCAGCCATCCCGCGGGTCCGGGTGCCCCAATGGGCCTACGCCGGGACCGCCTCCCTCGCCGCCCTGGTCCTGACGCTAATGGTTGTTGTGGACGCCACCGGCCTGGTGGCTCCCGGTAGAACCATAGAACAGGCGTCAGATGAATCTCCGGCCTCCTCCCGGTTACAGCAGGAATCCTCGCCTGTGATGATGGATTCTCCCGCAATTGAGTCCGCCGCACTCACGGAGTCAGTTGAGCCTGCATCCACCGTCTCAACCGCCGCAGAAATCTCCGAAGCCACCCGGTTGCCGGACGAATCCCGTCAAATGGCGGATTCGCCACCGCTCACGCAATCAGTTGAGGTGGAGGAATCCGGCCCAACTGCCGCAGAAATCCTTGCCGTCACCCGGTCGTCGGACGAATCCATTCGGGCGGGGGACTCTCCGGCGCCCACGGAGTCAGTTGAGTCGGCGGAAGCCGTCTCAACCGCCGCGGAAATCTCCGAAGCCGCCCGGTCGCGGGATAAATCACTAGCGACAACGGCTTCCAGCACGGCAATGGCCGCAGCTCAGGCCGAAAGTGTCCGGGCCCGGAGCATTGAAGCAACCCATAAGGAAGCAGCCGTTGACAAAGAAGTAGCCGTTGAGCTTACCGTTGAGGCGGCATCCCTAACCCGGGCGGAGCGGTCTGAGTCAGACAGTATGGCTGCGACCGAATCGGAAGCGGCAGAAGCATCAATGGAAGCTCAACCCGATACAATCGCTTCTCCAACTGTTGGACCACCAGACGGGGCATTGGAGCAACAGGCCAAAGCGGCGGCGGCCCCGGAGGGCCTGAGCAGCGCAACGGATGGGATTGACGCCCCTTTGGAGCCACCGGGCGGAGCCCAAACAGCGGCTGAGGCCGCTGAACTAGACAGTCCGGGCCACGTCCCTGAAACACCAGAGGCGGGTCCTGAATCCAAACACGCCGCAGCTGTGGACCTTGGCCCACCCTCGCAGGAAGCCGTCCCGCCGCCGGCAGATGCCGCCAATCCATCAAGCCGCGCCCTATTGTTGTGGCGAGGTCTGGAAGGCGCAACTGCCGTTTTGGCTCTGGCGTTGACCGCAGTTTGGATCTGGAAGCGCCGGGAGGCCCGTCGTTAACCGGCGCGGGTGCCTTGGGTTATGTCCACTGTGTTAAAATCGCCGGTAATCAGGTCGCGGAATAAACTGGCAGCAACAATATGGTGTTGAGCGATAGAACTATACGGCAAGAGCTTGTCAACGGACGCATGGTGATAACCAGGGTCTTTCAGTTGTTATTTAACCCCCCGTCACTCTTGTCGCAACGGGAATCCAGAGCCACTTTTGTCCCCTACTCCCGTCATTCTCGCCGCAGCGGGAATCCAGAGCCCCCTCCATGCGCCCAGACGGTTTTGTCAGCTAAGACGCGCCGGGGGGACAGTCCGACGTCCCACCTGGACCATTCCTGCAGACTCGCATCAGGTTGGATGGGAGAAAGGGCTCTGGATTCCCGCTACGGCGAGAATGACGGGGGACCATTGAAAGGCCCTGTAGTGATAACCCCCTTGGACTCGGATGACATTCAACCAGCCACCGTGGACCTGCACGTGGACCGCAAGATTCTGGTGTTCACCTACTTGCGTCCGGCGGCGGCGGCGGAACGGCTAGACGGGTCCCAAGGGCTTGGCTCCGAATACCAGGGCCGGACCGAACCAATCGCCAGCCGGTTCTACCGGGACTTTCGGGCAACCTCCGGGGACAATCAATAATGCTGGGAAAAGAGATCACAGTCGGCGGCCACTCCATGACCCCTATGGCGCGGGCTTTCCAGCTAGCCCAACAGGCTCTGGGCACTACTAGCCCCAACCCGGCGGTCGGCGCAGTGGTGGTCAGGCAGGACGCAGTCGTCGGGGAAGGATTCACACTACCGCCCGGCGGAAATCATGCCGAAATCGTAGCCCTGCAACAGGCGGGAACCCTGGCCGAAAGCGCCGATTTGTACACAACCCTGGAGCCCTGCTGCACCTACGGTCGAACGCCGCCCTGTACGTTGGCTGTAGCCGCTGCCGGGATCAAGAGGGTGTTCGTGGCCGCCAATGACCCTAACCAAGGGGTAAATGGCAAGGGTTGCCAGGAACTGCAAGCCGCAGGCATCGAGGTCCACGTCTCCAAAGGGGAAGATGCCGAAACCTCGGCAGAGCTTTACCAGGCCTTTGGCAAGCACGTCAACACCGGGTTGCCTTTCGTTACCGCCAAGTTCGCCATGAGCTTGGACGGCAAAATCGCCACCCACTCCGGCGATTCCAAGTGGATCACCGGCGTCGAATCACGGGCTTTGGTCCAACAACTCCGGCGAGAGTCCGACGCCATCATGGTTGGCGTCAATACCGTCCTGGCCGACGACCCTCAGCTCACCGCCCGTGACCCGTCCGGAGGACCCTTGACCCGCCAGCCAATTCGCGCGGTGTTGGACAGCTCCTGCCGGACTCCCCACCAATCTAAGATGCTCCGGGAGCCGGGCACAACCTTCATCGCAGTCAGTTCCGGGTATCCTCCGCCAGCCCGGTCTCGCTTGGAATCCGCCGGCGCAGAAATCTTCGAAACCCCTCCGGGAGCCGGTGGCCGGGTGGACCTTGGCCTGGTCCTGGAAGAACTGGGCCGCCGGGGTGTGGTTACCCTTCTGGTGGAGGGGGGAAGCGAGGTTTTGGGCTCCCTGTTCGATCGGGGGTGGGTTGACCGAGTGTTGGCGTTCGTCGCCCCCGTAATCATCGGAGGAAGCGGGGCAGCCTCGCCCGTTGGGGGGGCCGGTGTTCCTCGAATGGCTGGAGCCTGGCACATGGACCGGGTCAAAATGAAGCAGGTGGGTGGTGACTGGTTGGTTACCGGATACCCAATATGACGCATCTGAGATGACGTTCTGGCAATGAGGTACAGGGTTGTTCACCGGAATCGTTGAAGAAGTAGGCAATGTCGCCCACGTCGCCCCCAACAGCATGGCCGTCGACGCCTCGACGGTCATGCCGGGGCTCAAGCTGGGAGACAGCATCGCCATAAACGGCGCCTGCCTCACGGTGGTGGAGTGCGGGCCTGGCCGGTTCGCCGTCGATCTCTCCCCCGAGACCATGCGGCGCACCGCCCTCGGAGACTTGGAGAGTGGCGGCCCAGTCAACTTGGAACGGGCCTTGGCTGCCGGCGACCGGATGGGCGGTCATATCGTTCAAGGACACGTCGACGGAACTGGCAGGGTCACGTCGATTCGGACCGAGGAAGATTGCATTATTCTTCGCATCAGGGCCCCCAAACGACTGATGCCGTATATCGTTGACAAGGGTTTCGTAGCAATTGACGGTATCAGTTTGACCGTGGTAAAAAAAGGTTCTTCGTCGTTCACTCTGTCTGTGATACCATACACCTTGCGGAACACCAACCTGCATCGTATCCGCGTAGGCGACCGGGTGAACCTGGAAGCGGATATTCTGGCGAAATACGTGGAAAGCCTGCTCGCTACGCAACAGGCGAGTTAAAGACCCGCCGTTTCGGCTGGTGTAAGGACATTTGTATGCCACTGTGCAGCCTCGAAGAAGCCCTTGCCGACCTGGCAGCAGGAAAATTGCTAATTCTGGTCGACGATGAGGACCGCGAAAACGAAGGCGATCTGGTCATGCTTGCCGACATGGCAACCCCCGAGGCTGTCAACTTTATTACGACGTATGCCCGCGGTCTGGTTTGCATGCCCATGATGGGCGGGCGGTTGGACGAGTTGGACATGCCGCTCATGGTTAGCGCCAACTCCGCAAACAAGCAGCAGACCGCGTTCACCGTGTCGGTGGACTATAAAAACGGCACCACCACCGGAATCTCTGCCTTCGACCGGGCCGCCACCATCCGCGCCCTGGCCGACCCCAACTCCAAGGCCGGTGAATTCAACCGTCCGGGGCATTTGTTCCCCCTTCGCTACCATCCCGGCGGCGTCCTGGCCCGCCCTGGCCACACCGAAGCGATCATCGACCTGTGCAACCTGATCGGCAGATATCCTGCCGGTATTGTTTGCGAAATCATGAACGAAGACGGGTCAATGGCCCGCATGGAAGACCTGGAGGAATTCGCCCAGGTCCACCAACTGAACATCCTGAGCATCGCCCAGATTGTTGCCCACCGCCGGCGTACCGAGAAACTCGTCGAACGGGTGGCTGAAGCGCGCCTGCCGACCAAATACGGAGACTTCAAAGCCATTGCCTACCGCAGCACAACGGACCCGGGCGAGCACATCGCTCTTACCATCGGTGAATGGGAAGAGGACAAACCGGTGCTGACTCGGATTCACAGCGAGTGCCTTACCGGGGACGTTTTCGGCAGTATGCGCTGCGATTGCGGCGAGCAGCTGGAGTTAGCCCTTAAAATCCTTGGAGATGCCGGAACCGGCGTGCTGCTTTACATGCGGCAAGAAGGCCGGGGAATCGGGCTCCACAATAAAATAAAGGCCTATTCCCTACAGGACACCGGGCTTGACACCATCGAAGCCAACCAGTCCCTGGGATTCGACGCAGACGAGCGCCATTACGGCAACGGGGCCCAGATTCTGTTGGACTTGGGAGTGCGCAAGGTCCGGCTGTTGACCAACAACCCCACCAAGATGATGGGCCTGTCCGGGTTTGACCTTGACGTAGTGGAGCGGGTGCCGGTAGAAGCCCCGGTGACCGACGAAAACCGCCGCTACTTGACCACCAAACGGTCTCGGATGGGCCATATTCTGGGCAACTGCTAACCGGGAAACGCCCACGACACACTCTGACCGCCAAAAGTTAGGGGCGCCGCATACGGCGCCCCTAACTTTTGCCTACTCTGGACAACAGGTGGGCTTCAATAAACCCGTTCAGGTCTCCGGCTAGAACTGCATCCGGATTGGTGCTCTGGTAGTCGGTGCGGTGGTCCTTCACCGACTTGTAGGGGTGCAGCACATAGCTCCGTATCTGGTTGCCCCACTCGGGGGCCGGCCGCTCCCCCCGCAATTTGGCCGCTTCCCGCTCCCTCTCTTCATCCTGCATGGCCAGCAGCTTGGACTTCAGAATCCGCATTGCAAACTCCCGGTTCTGGTGTTGGGAGCGCTCATTCTGGCAGCTGATGACGATTCCCGTGGGTATGTGCGTTAGCCGTACCGCCGACGCAACCTTCTGGACGTTTTGACCTCCCGGCCCGCTGGAATGGAAGAAGTCCATCTTGAGGTCTTCAGGGCGTACGGTTACGTCCGAGTCTTCTTCTTCCGCTGCGGGCAAAACCTCCACCGATGCGAACGAAGTGTGCCTCAGGTGGTCTGGATCGAATGGGGACAGCCGCACCAGTCTGTGGGTGCCTATCTCGGAACTCAGGTACCCATAAGCCCGCGCTCCCCCGATTTCCAGTGTGCCCGACCGGAGGCCTGCTTCATCGCCGTAGGCCATGTCCATCATCTGGACCGGCCTTTTTTCGGCTTCCGCCCAGCGTACGTACATCCGCAGCAGCATTTCCGCCCAGTCGTGGGAGTCAGTGCCGCCAACCCCGGCGTGGATGGACACAATGGCGCTGCGTTCGTCGTATGCCCCGGAAAGAGTTAAATTGATCTCTTCCCGGGCCATTATCCCGAATACTTCTGCCGCTTCTTGTTCCAATTGGTCTTGGAGTGAGTCGTCCCCCTCCTCAATGGCCAGGTCGGTCAACTCTTGCAAAGCGCTGGCCCTGGACTGGAGGTCCCGCCAGAGGTCCACCGTTTCCTTTTGGCGAGCCAATTCTCTCATTTTGCGCTGCGCCTGGCGGGAATCGTCCCAAAACGCGGGGTCCGCTGATTCCTTTTCCAACGCAGCAATGTTTGACTCTAATTGAGGAAGGTCAAAGCCGTGGGACCACTGTGTCAATCTTCTGACGCATCACCTTGAGTTCCTGCCTCAGGTCCTCCATGCTCTTTCCTTCCCCTCCAGGACTCCTTCGAATGTTCCGCGGCAACTCGGCTGCGGATTATGCTTGGTTGCGGATTATGATTGTATCATGCCGCCAAATAGCCAGGCTGTTCCTCGATTTGACGCAATTCGACACCCTGTGCCCGCTCATGTGGGCCAGTAATGCCTGGCCGGCGGTCCGCTTCAGGCGACCACCGCGCAGGTCAAGGAACTAATCGGCGGCAACTGTTCCACCAGTTGCTCCCAATTGTCACCCCGGTCCCTGCTGTAGTATATCTGGCCGCTGGTTGCGCCCAGGTATACCCCGCAGGGATCGAGCGGGTCGGTGACCATACCTTCCCGCATGGCATGGAGGTAGCTGTTTCCCTGTGGTAGTCCATTGGTCAACGCCTCCCAATCGTCGCCCCCGTTGCGGCTGCGGTACACCCTGAACTTGCCGCCGGACACGTAACGGACTCCGCCGCCCACGTCCTGTCCCAGCAACTGGTCTTCGGGCAAGACGAACAGCGTGTTCGGGTCTCCGGGGTCCAGGCCCAGCGTGAACCCGAATTGGGAAGGCAGTCCTTCGTTTATGTCTTGCCAGTCCAACCCTCCGGATTGGCTGCGATACACCCCGCAGTGGTTTTGCTGGTATAGCAGGTCTGTCGCTCCCGGGGCGGCCAGCACTTTGTGCGGACACTGACCATAGTCCGGGAACCGGTCCGGCGAAAAATCCGCCCGCACGCCGCGGTTCATAGGTTCCCAGATCTGCCCGCCGTCATTGGTGCCGAATACCCCAGCCGCAGAAATGCCCACCCACATCCGTCCAGGCCGGCTCCTGTCGGTGATGATGCTATGCAGGCAGAGGCCGCCCGCTCCCGGCTCCCAGTGTTACCTGGTGGGATGGCTGCTCAAGCCCGCGACCTCTTCCCAAGTTTCTCCACCATCCCGGCTCTTGAACAAGGCCGCCGGTTGTACTCAGGCATACAGCGTTCCCGGCTCCGAATCCCCCGCCGGCTCAATGTGCCAGATACGCTCCACCGTAGCCGAACCGCCGCCGGAAAACCGGGGCGGTTGGCTGGACGACCTCCAAGTCTGGCCGAAGTCGTCGCTGATTTGCACCTGAGGTCCCCAAATCATGTGGTTTTCCGCGGCCAAAATCTCGCCGGACCCGCCGGACCCCTCGCCGGAACTGTTGGAGTCGTAGGCCAGGTGGAAAATATCACTCCCCGGATGATGGGGGCCGGTTATTGCCGAATCCCTCCTACGCGGATCGCCGGAAAAAACAAATGCGCCCTTGCGAGTGCCCACCATCAGCAAAACGTCGCCCTTCCGTGGGGGCCGGTTGTCCATCATGTCCCTAACCTCAGCCATCTGTAGTTATCTGTTTTCGGTATCTGCGCCGGCTTCAGGGCAAGCAATTCTTATATGCCGCACGCCCGGCCGTCAACCACACGCCCGGCTGTCAACCAATGAACGCCATACCGCCGCAGACCCACGCTCTCCGGTTCTTCCCATCGGTAAGAATGTGTAACGGAATGCTATGATATGGCCCAATTCCGGTCCTTTTGACTCCGCCAATGGAGAGCCTCCCCAAGACCGGTAGTATAATAGCCGGGGTCAGTCCTCAAAGAGGCCAGCGAATCCAACCCCAAGGTTACTGGAAAGGAAAGATGTTAGACCACGGCACCCACGAGACCGGCGCCGCAAGCGCCGAACAAGCCCTGCTGCACCGGATGCGCCATTCCGCCGCCCACGTCATGGCTGACGCGGTGTTACAACTGTTTCCAGAGGCGAAAATGGGCATCGGCCCGCCTACCCAGGACGGGTTTTACTATGACTTCGACGTGTCGCGGCCCTTCACGCCCGATGACCTCGTGCAGATTCAGACCCTTATGGAGCAGTCCATAAACGCCGGCCAACCGTTCATTCGTGAGGAAATGGGGAGGGAAGAAGCCCAGACGCTGTTCGCGGACCAACCATATAAATTGGAGATTATCGAGGGCATTCCCGACGCTGAAACCCTTTCGGTCTACCGGCACGGCGGTTTTGTTGACCTCTGCCAGGGGCCCCATCTGGACGCCACCGGGGATATACCTGCGATGAAGCTGCTGACCGTTGCCGGCGCCTACTGGCGCGGCGACGAGCATCAGCCCATGCTCCAACGCATCTACGGCACCGCCTTTCCCAGCCAGGAAGAGTTGGACCAACACCTGGCCCGGCTGGAAGAAGCCGAGAAACGCGACCACCGCACCCTGGGCCGCCAGTTGGACCTCTTCACAGTTCACGATGACGTCGGCCCGGGCCTGATCTTGTGGCATCCCAAGGGCGGGTTGGTGCGCTCGTTGATCGAGGACTACTGGCGCGACCTTCACCGCAACCACAACTACGACCTCGTCTACTCGCCCCACATCGGGCGGGCCAACCTGTGGCAGACCAGCGGTCACCTGGACTTCTACCAGGACTCAATGTACGCCGCGGTGGTGGTCGACCAGCAGGAATACTACCTGAAACCCATGAACTGCCCGTTCCACATCAAGATTTTCCAGTCGAGCTTACGCAGTTACCGGGACTTGCCGATGCGGTTTGCGGAGCTGGGCACGGTCTACCGGTACGAGCGCAGCGGCGTGCTGCACGGCCTGATGCGGGTGCGTGGATTCACGCAGGACGACGCCCATATCTTCTGCCAGCCGGAACAGGTGGAGTCAGAGGTGGGCGGCGTGCTGGACATGACCTTCGAACTGCTGGAAGCGTTCGGGTTCAAAGAATACTCCATCTCCCTGTCCACCAGACCCGAGAAATCGGTGGGAGACACGGAGATGTGGGACCACGCCACCTCGTCCCTGCAAAACGCCCTGGTAGAGCGCAACCTCCCCTACGACGTCGACCCCGGTGGCGGCGCATTCTACGGCCCCAAAATTGACATCAAGATTACCGATGCCTTGGGCCGGGCGTGGCAATGCACCACGGTCCAGTTCGATTTCAACCTTCCCGAACGGTTTGACCTCACGTTCCAGGACTCCCAGGGCAATCGGAGCCGCCCCTACATGGTGCACCGCGCCATTCTGGGGTCCATGGAGCGCTTTTTGGGCGTGTTGATTGAGCATTACGCCGGAGCTTTCCCACTATGGCTATCCCCGGTGCAAGCGGTGGTTATTCCCATCGCCGACCGGCACCTGGACTACGCCGAGAGTGTGAAAACCGCCCTGGCCAAAGAGAAGTTCCGGGTAGAAGTGGACGGGCGCAGCGAACGCATGAACCTCAAAATACGCAACGCCCAGATGCAGAAAGTTCCGTACATGCTGGTGGTCGGCGACCGGGAAGCCGAGGCTGGGGCCGTAGCCGTGCGCCAACGCGACGGAGAGGACCGCGGTGCCATGCCCCTGGCGGATTTCACCGCCCTTTTACAGGGAGAAATCGCGGGCTGACAGCCCGCGTTCCACGCGTACTCTGGAGGCATTTAACCGGGTTGAATCCGGCGGCGGGGCAACTTCCCTCCCGCCGGATCGGTCTTTTGGTCGGCTCTATTGCGCCGACGCCGCCAGCGCCTGGAAGGTCTCCCGCCAAGCATCCTCACTTCCCTGTCCAAAGCCCTTCCGGTTTATGATGACGCCTCTGGAGTCGATGGCGACCTGCGTGGATTGTACTGCAACTTCCAGGTCCTGAAGCATGCTGCCGGCGGGCAGGGCTACGGACCAGGGGTACCCCTCTTTCTCGCGGTCACTCTCCAGGGTTGCAATTTCTTCCCCAGCATAGGATACCGAGTAAAATGCCACGTGGTTGGCAAACTCCGGGTAGATTTCCTTTAAGCGCCGAGACTCGGCGCGGCAGGTCGGTCACCAGGTTGCAGTAAAGAACAGGAACACCGGTTTGCCCGCTCTGGTAAGGTCCTCGGACGAAACGGTGCTCCCGTCAAACAGCGTCAAGGAATAACTCGGAGCCAGTTCACCAACGCCGGCGCCAAGGGGAGGTAAACTCGCCGTAGGCGCCGCGTCTGCCGGTTTAACCTCAGTCGGCGTAATGACCGCTGCGGTATTCGGGGCCGTTGTGGAAGGCGCCGCGGCAGCCGTGGAAGTATCGGTTGATTCAGCGGTAACGCCGCCCGCCGCCGGGCTCGGCTCCGCCATTGGCGTTGCGCCAGCCGCCGTCGTGGGGTGGTCAACCATTGCCGTTGCCGCGCCGGACATCCCAGCACCGGATTCCTGGGACCCACCCGGAGCAGGCTGTTCCGTCGCTCCGCAAGCCACCGCCAATATGATTGATAACGCCAGGAAGCCAAAGAAAATTATGGACCGTTTAAACATGGACCGCGTTGACATGGTTTTCCTAAAATCCCTCCGAGAGTCCGGGTGGCTGGCGCCCAAGGCTATTTTAGCCCAAAATAGCGGCATAGCCAAAGCCACTGTCCCGCACCGGACGGAAGTGGATTGAAAAAGCGAGGATTGAAAAAGCAATGCCCAACCGGCTCATCAATGAGACCAGCCCCTATTTGTTGCAGCACGCCAACAACCCGGTGGACTGGCACGCCTGGGGCCCAGAAGCCCTGGAGCTTTCCAAGTCCGAGGACAAACCGATTCTGTTGAGCATCGGTTACTCCGCTTGCCATTGGTGCCACGTAATGGAACGGGAGTCGTTCGAGGACGAGGCCATCGCCGCGTTGATGAACGAGAATTTTATCAGCATCAAGGTGGACCGGGAGGAACGCCCGGACCTGGACGCGGTGTACATGGAGGCGGTGCAAATGCTCACCGGCAGCGGCGGTTGGCCCATGACCGTTTTCCTCACTCCCCAGGGCCGGCCATTCTACGGCGGCACCTATTTCCCGCCGGTGGACCGCCAGAACATGCCGGGATTCCCCCGGTTGCTGTTGGCGGTTTCAGAAGCCTACCGCACCAACCCCGGAGAGATCGAGCGGGTGACCCAACAACTGGGGGAGCACATGGGCCGGTCCAGCCAGATTCCCCAGTCCCGGGGTCCCTTGACCGATGACGTCCTGCACGTCGCCTACAGTAACCTGGCAACCGCTTTCGACTATCAGCACGGTGGCATCGGAGCGGCCCCCAAATTCCCTCAGCCCATGGTCATCGAGTTCCTGTTGCGCCATTACCGCCGGGGTTTTACCGACACGTCAATCAGGTCGCTGGACAAGGTGAACCTCACGCTGGAAAAGATGGCTTACGGCGGGATTTACGACCAGATTGGAGGGGGGTTTCACCGCTACTCCACCGATGCCTTCTGGCTGGTTCCCCATTTCGAAAAGATGCTGTACGACAACGCCCTGCTGGCCAAGCTGTACCTGCACGCCTACCTGGTCACCCGCCGGCCCCTTTACCGCAGTATCGCCGAGGAGACGATAGATTATGTCCTGCGGGAGATGACCGGCATTGAAGGCGGATTCTTCTCCTCTCAGGACGCCGACTCCGAGGGCGTGGAGGGCAAATTCTTCGTTTGGAGCCCCCAGGAAATCCACGGTGTCCTGGGTGAAGACCTGGGAAATCTGGTGGGCGGTTTTTTTGGTCTGACCGATGCCGGCAACTTCGAAGGCAAAACCATCCTCAACGTCCCGCAACCACCGGAGGACTTCTCCGAAGAGCAGGGCATTTCCCTGGAAGACCTCACGTCAATGATCGAATCCGGCAAGCGGTCACTGCTTCAAGCGCGGGAAGAGCGGGTCCATCCGATGCGGGACGACAAGGTTCTGTCGTCCTGGAATGGCCTTATGCTGCGGACTTTAGCCGAATCCGGCGCTGCCCTGGCCCGCCGTGACTACATTGACGCCGCGAGGAGGAACGCCGATTTCTTGTTGAACAACCTGGTTTCCGGTGGACGCTTGTTGCGGACCTACCGCGATGGGCAGGCCAAGCTTCTGGGGTACTTGGAGGACTACGCTTTTCTCACCGACGGGCTGGTTGCCCTGTATGAAGCGACTTTCGAACCCCGTTGGTTGGAGCAGGCGGTCGTCCTGGCGAACTCCATGATCCACCTGTTTTGGGACGACGCGCTGGGCGGGTTCTACGACACCGGAAAAGACCATGAGGATCTGGTGCTTCGCCCCCGTGACACCTTTGATAACGCCCAACCCTGCGGCGGGTCTGTGGCTTCCGACGTACTGTTAAAGCTGGCGGTGCTGACCGGCAACCAGGACTACGCCGACAAAGGGTCCGCTCCCCTCGGAGCCCTGTCCCAACTCATGGCCAAGTCCCCCACCGGCTTCGGCCACTGGCTGGGAGCGGTGGACTTCCACGTTGCCCAAACCCAGGAAATAGCCATCATCGGGCCTCTAGATGACCCGGCAACCATCCAGTTGTTGGACACGGTGCATGGGAACTATCTACCCAACAAGGTGCTGGCAGGCGCCAATTACACTAACGCCCAGCCCTCGCCGGCCCAAATCCCGTTGTTGGAAGACCGGGGACAGGTGGACAACCGTCCCACCGCCTACGTCTGCCAGAACTACGTCTGCCAGCTGCCGGTTACCGACCCCGCCGCCCTGGCTGAGCAGCTCGGACTTTAGCGCCGAACCGGCGGGAAAGCATCGGGTCCACCAATTTCACCCCGCCCACCCCGCCAAACCGTCGGTGGACAACGTTCCCACCGCCTACGTCTGCCAACTGCCGGTTACCGACCCCGCCGCTCTGGCGGAGCAGCTAGGAGTTTAGGGGCAAGCCGGCAGTAAATCATCCGGTCCACCAATTTCGCCCCGCATATCCCCCCAAACCCCCGCGGCCACTGCCCGCACCCACCCCTCGTCTCTCCCGCCCCAACGGGATGTGAATCCACAGCCTCTTTTGTCCCATACCCGAGTCTCTCCCGTCGCAACCGGAATCCAGACCCCCAATCCCCGTCCGGCGGGAGCCAACATCCCCTTCGCGGGAACCCCACCCCCCGTCATTTTCGCCGCAGCGGGAATCCAGAGCCCTTCCATAATTGAACATGGTTTGGATGGTATTCTGCCCGCCTCCTCCGCCAATCTCTGCGCCCTCTGTAGTCAATAAAACGCCGTCATCCGCCCCTTGACACCCCCGAGTGCATATCCCTATTATCGCACCAATGTTCGCTAACACAGAAAACCCGGAAGCCCCCACCCCCTCCCTCGCCGACATCGTCCGCGAGGAAACCGATGACGGCCGCCTAATAGTCCGCTTCCTCATAGAAGTGATGCAGGGCCTCCTCGAACAATCCAAGCCCTGCCACCGCCTCGACGCCGCCCGCCAACTTCTCAACCTTGGCTTCCATCCCGCACAATCCTTCATCGACGAAAATAGCCCCGCCGCTCCAACCCGAAAAAATCTCCGCGCCCATGGCGTCCTCGGCGTTGAATCAACCCCCCTGCACCAGGAATTAGCCGCCCTCATCCGGGAGGAAACCGACAACGGCCTCACCACCGTCCGCTTCCTGGTCGACGTCATGCAGGGCACAATCCCTGACTTCAAGCCCCACCACCGGCTGTCCGCCGCCAAAGAACTCCTGCGCCGCGGCTTTGACACCCCTGTCCATCCCGACGCCGGTAGCTCAGCCGCCTTAACCGGTACAAAATCCGACCCGGAGCAATCCGCCCCGGCTGAAAAAACCACCGCGGCGCCCCGCTCCTGGACCCACATCCTGGAGGGCCGCTATGCCGGCTACCCCGCCGGCTATAACCGCTACGAAACGGAGTACGGCCCCTTTGACTTCCGGTCCTACGATGACGAGGAATACCACTTCGACACCCACGGCTCTCGGGCCCTGACGCACATCTCCGGCGGTGAGGAGGCAGCCAGCGCAGTCCAAAAGACGGTCTTCGACTTCCGCTTCGCTGCCTGGAAGCTTGCCAAGGCTACCGGCCAGGACCGCGACCGCTGCGACCACCTGATCAAGATCCCCGACGACTGCCCCCAGCCCGAAAACATCTACGGCTACCAGGCCCTGCGGCAGATATTCGGCACCGAGCAGGCCGCCCGGATAGCCGCCTGGGCCGTCGCCCAATACCACCGGAAGCAAGCCGCCCTGGCCGCCGGCCTCGGTCCCGAATCCCCGGCCCGGCCCCCGCCCCCGGACACCATCTGGGACCAACCGGCGGAGGAACTGTACCCGGAGGACCGGCCGCCGCCGGACCCGGAACCTGACGCTCCCGATGCGCCCAAGCTAACCATGCTTGAGGAATATTTAATCCACCGCCGCCGGGAGCGCGCGCGGAACGACCGGAATAACTGGGATGATGACCCGCCCGGCTTAATCTATGACCGGGTTACCATCCCCATAATACCGTGACGCCCCAACCCGGGGCGCCGCGGTCGTCTATCCTCACAACCCCCCCACGCCCAACGAAAAAGTTTTGCCCAGCTTTTCCAAAAGCGGGTCCCCCGCCCCCAAACCCGGACGGTTACGCTTCGCCGCCCCGCTTGACCTTACGCGCAGAAACTATTAGGTTCCACCTAAACAAATTGCTCAGGGTTGCCTACCGACCCATCAATCAGCGCCCCGCAACCTCAAAGGACATTGGCCGCCGGTCCGGTGGCATGGCCAGGAAAACCCGGTGCATGTCTCGGACTACGCGATATTTATTGAGACTTAAAAGCGGAGGTCTTCTCTAATGGGCAGGCACTCTACAATCGTTGAGTTTATCGGTTGACGCCGGATTCCCGGAATAACCGGTCGCGCCGGGCCGGCCTATGATGGCCCGGCTCACCGCCTCCCTGTCTTGGATCAATCGGGATGCCGGGTTGATAACCGCTGCCCGCGGGACCCGCACCTTCTCCCAGAGCTTCATCTCCGTCATCATCGCTCTCTACCTGGCCGAGCTGGGATACAGCCTGGTGCAGATAGGGGTCATCCTTACCGTGGGAGTCGCCGGAGTTTCGTTTTTTGCCTTTGTCGTAGGCTTGATCAGTGAAAAGGTTGGCCGCCGCCGTTTGCTGGTGATTTTTTCGCTGTTGGCTTCTGCATCCGGGATCGCAATGTTTTTTACGGAAGCATTCATCCCCCTGATGGTCATTGCCTTTGTGGGCAGCCTGTCCACCGGCGGCGGCGGTGGAGGTGAGAGTCCGGCCCAACCCCTGGAAGTTGCCATTCTTCCCGATACTGCGCCGCCGGAGAGACGCACCGACATTTTCGCCATCTACAGTATCGTTGCCCGGACGGGGACTTTCTTGGGCGCGCTCGCCGCCGGGCTCCCGGTGCTGTTGCAGAATTCCCTGGGGCTATCCACCGTGCCGTCATTCAAGGTGATGTTCCTGGGCTTTGCCATTTGCCAACTTGGCGGGGCAGTTCTGTACGCCCTGATCTCGCCGGGAGTAGAAGCATCCTCAACCCAGCAGCGATGGCAGAACCCCTTTAAGCTTCCGTCGCGTCGTAGGATATTCACGCTGACCGGGTTGTTCAGCGTGGACACCTTCACCACCTCTATGGTGATGCAAAGCCTGATGGCCTACTGGTTCCACACCAAGTTCGGCCTGGCGCTGGAATCTCTGGCCTTCGTGTTCGCCTTCTCCCACCTTCTCACCGCATCGTCCCTGTGGATTGCGGCCAAGCTCTCCCATAGGATTGGGTTGCTCAACACCATGGTATTCACCCACATCCCGTCCAGCTTCTTCCTGCTGGCCGCGGCCTTCGCGCCCTCTGCAGCCCTGGCCATCGTGTTCTGGCAGTGCCGCGCCTTTCTCAGCCAGATGGACGTTCCCACCAAAGATTCCTACACCATGGCGGTGGTCAACCCGGAAGAACGAGTGGCAATGGCCAGCATTCACATGGTCAGCCGCAGCGCGGCGGGGGCAATCGGCCCCACGGTTACCACGGCCATTTGGAGCGTAACCTCTGCGGCTGTGCCCCTCGTAGGCTCAGCCCTCCTGAAGATTAGCTACGACCTGTCCCTTTATTTCATGTTCCGCAACGTCAGGCCGCCGGAAGAGGAGGAGCGCCGTCGGAATCGCAGCCAGGCTTCCGTAGCCTCGGCCCCGGAGCAAAAGCGCTAGAAGGCAGGCCCATTTCATTGTTAGCCGTCACCCTCGCCGCAACGGCAATCCAGAGCCACTTCCATCCCCTACTCCCGTCTTTCCCGTCGCAACGGGAACCCAGAGCCCCACCCCCGTCATTCTCAACGCAGCGGCAATCCAGAGCCCTTTCCATCCCCTACTCCCGTCTTTCCCGTCGCAACCTGGAACCCAGAGCCCCACCCCCGTCATTCTCGCCGCAGCGGGAATCCAGAGCCCTTTTCGTGCGCCGCCGCGCTTATGGCAACGGGGAAACGCCAGGTGTGTGCGACCTTCGCCCACCCGGACGACCGTCGCACACCGCGCCATTCCTACCTTCTTGCGCGTAGTTGAATAACAAAAAGAACTCTGGATTCCCGCTGCGTCGAGCATAACGTAAGACAGTGAAAAGGCCCTTCACTATACGGCCTTGGGACTACCCCATCGATTGGTTGGACTGTATAATGACGCCTGTCCGCCAACCGGAGCCCCGGCAGCGAGGCTGGCCCGGGCCGTCAGCCTGCCATAATGCCTCCTGAGAATCCACATCGCGTTCTTCCGTGGCCCGAAGTTCTTGCACATTTTGAATGGCCGGGTCAATAGCTGAACGTCTCTTGGCAACTGGTAGCGGCCAGTGAAATCTATTTCCTACGGAGAGGAACATGCCAGAAGCGGCCAGGATTATTTATACCAAGATTGATGAGGCTCCGGCCTTGGCCACGCACTCGTTGCTGCCGATTCTCCGGGCCTTTACCAAGGGGTCCGGTATCGAGTTGGATGCTTGGGATATCTCGTTGACCGGCCGCATTGTCGCCAATTTCCCCGACAACCTGACCGATGAGCAAAAAATCCCTGATTACCTGAGCATGTTGGGCGAGTTGTCCGAGGACCCGTCGGCAAACATTATCAAGCTGCCAAACATCAGCGCTTCTATCCCCCAATTGAAAGGGGCCATCAAGGAATTGCAGGACAAGGGATATGATGTTCCCGACTACCCCGACGATCCTGCTGCCGACGAAGAACGCCAGATACAGACGCGCTATGGCCGGGTCTTGGGTAGCGCGGTCAACCCGGTCCTTCGGCAGGGCAACTCCGATCGCCGGTCTTCCAACTCAGTCAAGGAGCACGGCAAACGCAATCCCCATCGAATGATGCAGGACTGGCCGGAAGTGTCCAAGACCCGGGTGGCCCACATGACCAGCGGGGACTTTTACGGTTCTGAAAAGGCGTTGACGGTCGCGGCATCGGGTTCGGCATCCATCGAGTTTGTGGCCCCCGACGGGGGTGCCACGGTCCTCAAGTCCGGCATCCCCTTGTTGGCCGATGAAATCATAGATTGCGCCGTGATGAACGTGCGGCAGTTGCGCGATTTCTACGCTGCAGAAATGGCGAATGCCAAAGATGACGGCGTGCTGCTCTCGCTGCATCTGAAGTCGACCATGATGAGGGTCTCCGATCCGATTATTTTCGGCCATTGCGTATCAGTTTATTACCAGGACGTGTTGACCAAACATGCGGCTGAACTGAGCACGATCAGCGTGAACCCCGACAATGGAGTAGCCGAGCTCTTAACGAAGATTCAATCACTGCCTGAGGAAAAGCGCGCGGAAATTGAGGCGGATATCCAGGCGGTCTACAGCGCGCGCCCGGAACTCGCGATGGTGGACTCCAACCGGGGCATCACCAATCTGCATGTGCCGAGCGATGTGATCATTGACGCCACCATGCCGGTCATTGTCCGCGATGGCGGCCGCACGTGGGGTCCGGATAACGAGCTGCACGACACTATCGCCATGATTCCCGATCGTTCTTATTCGACTCTATACCAGGCGGTTATAGAAGACTGCCAGGAGCATGGGGCCTTTGATCCGTCCACCATCGGCAGTGTCGCCAACGTCGGGCTGATGGCTCAGGCGGCAGAAGAGTATGGTTCTCACGACAAGACCTTTAAAGCCCCCGGAAACGGGACGATTCGGGTCGTGGACGCATCCGGCGCAACCCTGATGGAACAGAGCGTTGAGGAAGGCGACATCTTTCGGATGTGCCAGACCAAAGACGCCGCCATTAAAGACTGGGTCAGGCTTGGGGTCAATCGGGCCAGGATCACCGGCACGCCATCCATCTTATGGTTGGACCCGAACCGGGCTCACGACGCGGAGTTGATCAAGAAAGTGGACCAATATCTGCCCACGCATGACACGACCGGGTTGGACATTCGCGCCATGACTCCCATTGATGCTATAAAATTCTCGATGGAGCGGAGCCGAAAGGGCCAGGACACTATTTCCGTGACTGGCAACGTGTTGCGTGATTATTTGACCGATCTCTTCCCAATCCTGGAATTGGGCACCAGCGCCAAGATGCTGTCGGTCGTCCCTCTGCTTAAAGGCGGTGGGATGTTCGAGACGGGCGCCGGTGGGTCTGCCCCCAGGCACGTGCAGCAGTTCCTGCAGGAAGGCCATCTGCGGTGGGATTCCCTGGGTGAATTCTGCGCCCTTGTCGCATCCTTCGAGCATTGCGGCGAGGCGTTTAAGAACGACAGGGCCGCCCTCTTGGCTGGGACGCTGGATCAGGCGATTGGGGAGCATATGGAACAACGTCGCTCGCCATCGCGTCGGGTGAACGAACTGGACACTCGCGGCAGCCATTTCTACCTCGCGCGGTACTGGGCGGAAATGCTGGCCAAGCAGACCCAGGACCCCGAGCTGGCAGCCCGCTTTACAGTGGTGGCCCGGCAATTGGCCGGCAGCGAAGAAAAAATCGTTCAAGAGCTGAACGACGCTCAGGGACAGCCAGTCGATATCGGCGGCTATTACCACCCCAATGACCAGATGGCCGCCAAAGCCATGCGCCCCAGCGCCACTTTGAACGCCATTGTGGACTCAATCTAGCAACACACCGGCTCTGGCTGAGGTTCGGCATCGCCCGGGACCTGTATTGGCATACACTACCTGGCACTCAATATGGACTTAACCGGTCCAGGCCTGACGTGCGCTGAGCGATTAACCGTGACGCCGCGGTAACCCGTTCTCAAATGCGCGGCAGGTCCCCAAAACATACAGATCATACAAAGGAGCAATAACCGGATGCGCAGCAAAGTAACCGTGGTGGGAGCCGGCAACGTTGGCGCCACCACCGCTCTCAGAGTCCACCAACTCGGTTTCGCCGACGTGGTGATGGTCGACGTGGTGGAGGACCTTCCTCAGGGCAAAGGGTTGGACATGCTGGAAGCCGGCCCGGTGGTTGGCTCCGACGCGGGCATCATCGGCAGTAACAGCTACGAAGCGTCCTCAAATTCGGACGTTGTTGTGATAACCGCCGGGATCCCCCGCCGCCCTGGAATGAGCCGCGACGACCTGCTCTTGACCAACATGCGCATCACGTCGGCCGTGACACAGGAAGTGGTCAAGCACTCTCCCGACTGCATCATCATCGCCGTCACCAACCCCCTGGACGCCATGGTCCAGAACGTGTATGAGACCAGCGGCTTCCCCCGCAACCGCGTGTTCGGCATGGCCGGAATCCTGGACACGGCCCGTTACCGCACCTTCATTGCCCAGGAGTTGGACGTTTCGGTTGAGGACGTTCAGGCGTGCGTGTTGGGCGGGCACGGCGACGACATGGTGCCGTTGGTGCGTTACACTTCAGTCGGGGGCATCCCCATCACCGAGTTGATGGCCGAAGAAAAGATCGACCAACTGGTGCAGCGCACCCGCAACGGCGGCGGTGAGATAGTGGCCCTTCTCAAGGAGGGCAGCGCCTACTACGCGCCATCCGCGGCGATCACCCAGATGGTGGAAGCCGTCCTGTTGGACAAGAAGCGGATCCTTCCCTGCTGCGCCTACTTGGAAGGGGAATTCGGGATCAGCGGCCTGTGTGTTGGCGTCCCCGTAAAGCTGGGCGCCGGCGGAATTGAAAAAGTAATGGAAATCAGTCTGACCAACGACGAAAAAGCCGCGCTGCAAAGCTCCGCGGCCAGTGTGCAGGAGTTGGTCAACCTGATGCGGGAATCCAGCGCCCAAGGGGGCTAGCCGACCCAAACCCCGAAAAAACCAACGCCTTGTCCACGCCACTATCCGTGCGTTTGCCTTATGCTTAATGTTAAGGACTCGGTAACTCTTGGGAGGTGTAGTGATGGCACAGCGTAGCCCATTGGAGCGCGAGCTTCTGGACAAGGCGGCCCGGTTTCTGCCCGGCGGAACCCTTGGCAACATGTCCCTCCAGGCAGACCAGGGATTTTTGGTCAAAGAGGGCCGGGGTTCCCGTGTGTGGGACGTCAGCGGCAACGAGTACGTTGACTGGTTGATGGGCTCGGGTCCCATGTTGCTGGGCCACGCCCATCCCGCCGTAATTGAAGCCGTGATTAAAGCCGTCGAGCAAGGCAGCACCTTTTTCGCCACCAACGACAAAGCGGTCCTGCTGGCGGAAGCCCTGGTGGAAGCTATTCCCTGCGCCGAACAGGTGCGGTTCACCACCAGCGGCACCGACGCCTGCTTCCAGGCCATGCGGATCGCCCGGGCGTACAAAGGCCGGGAAAAGGTCCTGAAATTTGAAGGCGGTTACCACGGCACCAGCGACTATGCCTTCATGAGCGTTTGGCCCGGTGCCGCCGAAGAGTTCCCCCAGGCAGTGCCCGGCACCGCGGGCATACCCAAGGCGATCCAGGACCTGATGCTGATCGCCCCTTTCAACGACCTTGAGACCACGGAGTCAATCATCCGTGCCCACCACGATGAACTGGCGGCGGTAATTGTCGAACCGATGCAACGGGTGTTGGCCCCCCAGCCGGGCTTCCTTCAGGGTCTCAAACGGCTTGCCGGGGAGTACGATATTCCCCTGATATTCGATGAAGTCGTCACCGGCTTCCGGCTGGCCTACGGGGGCGCCCAGGAATTTTACGGTGTCGTCCCGGACCTTTGCACCGTTGGGAAGGTCATGGGCGGAGGGTATCCCCTGGCAGCCGTTGCGGGCCGGGCAGACATCATGTCGGTATACGACCGCCAAGCGGTGGACTCGGATGATTATGTCAACCAGACCGGAACTCTCAACGGCAACCCCATAGCCTGCGCCGCCGGCCTTGCCACCCTGGAAGTGCTGCGGCAGCCCGGCGTGTACGAGGCAATACGGTCCACGGGCAGCACAGTCCGCCAAGCCCTGATGAACGCCTGCGCCGAAAACGGGCTGGCGGTCCAAATGTGCGGCGAAGACGCCGTATTCGACATTTACTTTACCGACAAACAGGTCATCAACTATCGCGGCACGCAAACAGGCGACGGTGACATGATGCGGCGATTCAACACCGGCCTGCTACAACACGGCATACTAAAAGGTCCCCAAAAGTTCTACACGTCCCTGGCCCACACCGAAGAGGACGTGGAGCTAACGGTCGAAGCCTTCCGGCAGATAGCGCCATCCCTTCGGTGAAAGGGGAGACCAAGCCATGGTTATCGAGAAGACGGCGCCCCCAAAACGCAGCCTCAAGACATTGTTCACCGCAGAGGAACTGTTTTGCCTTCCGGCAGACGAACGCCGTCTTGAGTTAGTGAAGGGGAAACTGTACGAAATGGCTCCTGCGGGAGGAAGACCCGGCCGCGTCGCAATGAGAATCGGCCGGCTCCTGGATGCCCATGTGGAGTTAACCGGGCTCGGGCAGGTCTTCGCCGCCGAGACCGGCTTTACCCTCCAACGTAACCCCGATACAGTCCGCGCCCCCGACGCCGCCTTTGTGGCGCAAGACCGAATGCCCCCGGGAGAAACACCCGACGGCTACCTGGCGCTGGCCCCCGACCTGGCAGTAGAAGTCATTTCCCCCAATGACCGGCCCAGGGAGGTGCGGGAAAAGGTAGCGGACTGGCTGAACGCCGGTACCCGGTTGGTTTGGGTAATTTACCCGGCCAGCCGCACCGTAGCGGTCCACCGCCCGCCAGACAGCGTCGAAGAACTGGGCGAAGTAGATACGTTGGACGGCGCAGATGTGGTCCCGGGCTTCTACTGCCGCGTAGCGGAACTGTTTGGGTAGACCCAGTCAACTTTTGATGTCGGATCGCGTCGCCTTAAATCTGTCCTCTTCGTAGAGGCTTGATCGTGACGTCCGGAACCAGGTGGACGCGCCAACAATTGCTGACAGCCTTCGTTCTGTACTGCCGGCTTCCTTTTGGCAGACTACATAGAGGCAATCCCGAAATTATCCGCTGCGCGCAAGCCATCGGCAGGACACCCTCTGCCTTGGCGATGAAACTTGCCAACATCGCTGGCATTGACCCGTTAATAACCTCTTCCGGACGGACGGGGTTGCCCAACGCCTCCGGCGCAGACCGGGAGATGTGGGAAGAGATGCACGCAGACTGGGATAAGTTCGTCGCAGAGTCCCATCAAGCCTTAGCCGACTTAGGCCTTGCACCGCAATCAGAAAACGACCTAACGGAAACAGACCCTGTCCTCCCACACCGCAGAGGCGAGGATCGCGTCGTTCAAACCACCGCTAGACGGGGTCAGGATTTTTCCGCTCGGCCGTCTTGACCGCCTATGATCATCGTTGCTGCATCACGGGGCTATCCATCCCAACTTTGTTGTTCGCAAGCCATATTGTCCCTTGGACTCGTGACGAGACTAATCGTGTCAACCCCAAGAATGGACTGCTTCTGTCCGCCCTGCATGACCGTGCATTTGATAGAGGGCTGATTACCCTTAACGATGACTTGACTGTACGCGTGTCCCGACTGTATCCGGATGACGCCTTCTTCTCAACTGCCATCGCTGCTTACGACGGCAAGCCAATTCGTCCCCCGGATAAGTTTGCGCCCGACCTGAAATTCTTGGCCTACCATCAGGAGCACGTCTTTCAGATTTAAACCAAGGCATGGGCTTCCAACTCTACTCCCAAGGTCTGTGTCCTTCCGTCCACAGGTCCGACCTTGTCGTTCCGCTGACGGCGTGGATTCTGTCCATAATCGCGGCGAGGGCGCCATTTATGGCTTCGCGCAGTTCCAAACGTTGGGCTTGGGTCATGCGGTGAAAAGTCCTGCCGTACCGGTACGTTACGGCGTATTTGGTGAGCCAATCGGCTTCTTCTCCGGGGCGGTCCGGGTCTTGGTACTGAACGCAGACGAACAGATTGGTCACGACCCGGTGGAGTTCATGCGTCTCCGGGTTGGACCAGTCCTCAATGCTCTCTATGTCTTTCCAGAGGCCGGTCAGTTCGTGGCTGAAGGTCCGAGTGTCGTTGCAGGCGGAGAGCCAGCCTTTAAGCGCGTTTTCCACGGTCTGCTGTGCGATGAAGCCCAATAGCCTCTGGTTCCAGTGGTTCTCATCCACCATCTGGTTGAATTGGTGCAGGAATTCCTCGACATTTTCCAGCCGCTGCTTTGTTTCCGGCCAATGGGTGGGATAAGAATCCTGGTAGCCTGAAGAGTAGTCCAGGTCTTCGCCATTCATCACCACTCCGTACCTGGCGGCCTGGCCGGCTATGTGCTGGTTGGCCCTTCGGCAACGGTCGAATTCCTCCCTGGTTGTGCTGAAAACATCCACCGCCAGTCTCGGCGGGTTTGCTTTCAGGTAGGTATAGGCGGTGTTTCGCGCCCTTATTTCAGCCCCAACAGGGTTTGCGTCGTCCGTTATTATCAGCAGGTCAACGTCCGAGTTTTCCCGGTGCCTGCTTCGCGCCCTGGACCCAAAAAGAACAACCGTTGCCGGCGCCACTGCTTCCTGGACGGCGCGGGCAACGTTCAGTGCGTGTTGGTCGGGAGATTCGACTTTCATCTCTCGCCCTCGTCACGGCGGCCCTATCTTAGGAGAAGGGAGCCGGAGACCCGGTAAACAGTGTACCAGAGGGGGAGCGGTGAATCGGGGCCGGCGCTAAGCCGGCCCCGTTCGTTCAGGCAGCCGCACCCAGTTTGACCATTAGCGGCTTGGTGTTAACGATGTGCCGCTGCAGGCCAAGTTCTTGGGGGCTGATCCCCATAGACAGACCCACCAGTTGGGGCATGTGGATGATGGGCACGTCAATCTGGCGCTTGGCTTGCTTGGCGGCCTTGGGTTGGTAGCCATCCAGGTTCAGATGGCAGAGCGGACAGGGAGTCACCATGGCGTCGGCGCCCAAGTCCTTTACCTCGGACGTATGCTTGGCCACCATTGCCACCGAGTTCTTCTCGTTGATTGTGAGAATCGGGAACCCGCAACACCGGGTCTTGCCCGAGAAATCCACCACCGTCGCCCCCAGGGCGTCGATCAGGCGCTCCAGTGAGTCCTGGCGTTCCGGGTTCTCCGCGATGTCCAGAGCATCGGGAGGACGCACCAGGTAGCAACCGTAAAAGGGGGCCATCCTTGCGCCAAGCAACGGCCGGGTGACGTGTTCCAAAAGCTTGTCCAGGCCGTAATCTTCACACAACACCCATAGCAGGTGCTTGGGTTGCGCGCCTCCCTTGTATTCCAAGCCCTCTTCGGCCAGGAAGGAGTTGATCTTCGCCAGGTACGCGGGGTCGCTCTTCAAACGGAGGTTGGCCTGACCCATCACCCCCTGGCAGGTGCTGCAAATTGTCAGTATCGGCAGCCCAAGTTCCTCGGCAAGCGCGAAGGTGCGAGCGTTAAGCGTGTCTCCCAGGACCTGGTTCTTCTCTTGCAGCACACCGGCGCCGGTGCAGGAAGCCCGCGGCATCTCCTGTATCTCTATGCCCAGCTTTTGGCATATCAGCGTGGTGGCCTGGTAAAGCTCCGGGCAGCCACCCCGGGACACGCACCCTGGGAAAAAGGCGTATTTCAACCTGAACCTCCGGGACATTCAATGTGAGAAGGTTGGGTGGGCAATCTGGGCTTTCGAATAGGGCGGAATTGTTCCCCGACGCGATTTCAGCCTGCTCAGGCCAGGGACGGTTCAGTTCCGCCCCGAGTAAATATGATCGAGGCCAAGCGAGAGCCGCCGGCTATTGCTCCGACTCTTCGACCTTTTCGAAGACACGTCGGAAGCCTTCCACGTCTTCGATATTTTCGTGCGTCAAGGGCGGCATTTTCCCGTGGGTAAGGGCCCGGATGCCGACGGGCAAAAAGCTCATCAGCGCAGGCACATTGGTCATGCCAACGGTCTTGATGGGCAACCGCAGCTCGTCCAACCGGCCGGAGTGAGAAACCAACTCGCCGAAAGCCTCGGCGTGGCGGGCGCCGTTGGAATTAGTGAGCCCTTGGGATATAGCCTGGTCCCGCAGGGCCATGATGCGGTCCATCGGCGCCACTCCCTTGGGGCACGCCGTTACACATTCGTAGCAGCGGGTACAGTCCCACATGCCTGAGGGTTCCGTCAGGGCTTCCAACCTCTGCTGGGAGACTCCTTCGGCGTCGCCGTCCCTGGGGTCGGCGGTAAAGCGGTATGCTTTGGCCAGGGCCGCCGGTCCCAAGAAGCTGGGGTCGACTTCCAAGACAGTGCAGTCGGACACGCAAGCCCCACACATGATGCAGGCGGTCACGCCGGAAAGATGCCGCATGGACTCGTTAGACGCGATGTATTCGGACTCCGGCTCTTCGCCCTGCGGCTTCAAAAACGGTTCCACGGCCCGAATCTTGTCCCAAAACATGTCGAAGTCAACAACAAGGTCCTTGATCACCGGCATAACCCCGGCAGGCTCCACCGTAATGACGTTGTCTTGTTGAAGAACCATGGCTGCCTGGGTCTTGCAGGCCAACCCGGCATGGCCATTGATCCTCATGGCGCAGGACCCACAGATAGAACTGCGGCATGAACATCTGAGGCTGAGGGTGCCATCCTCCTCCTCCCTAATCTTGATCAGGGCATCGAGGACCGTGGCATTGTCCTCAAGGGACACCTGGAACTTCTGCCAATAGGAGGCCGGTTGGTCCGCTTCAGGGTCGAACCTCCGGATGTTCAGGGTCACGTCCATAGCTAGTATTTCCTTTCTTCGGGCGTCCACTGGGTGACGGACACCGGCAGGTAAGAAATCTCCGGTCCCTCCGCTCCCTGGGACGTTACGATGTGCTTCATCCAGCTTTCATCATCCCGGTCAGGGAAGTCGGTGCGGGCTTGGGCGCCTCGGCTGTCCCGCCGCTCCAACGCGCTCACGGTTATGGTCTCCGCGCAATCCAGCATGAATCCCAGTTCCAGCGCGAAAATCAGGTCGGTGTTGAACGTTGCGCCTTTGTTATCCACCGGAACGTGGGCATAGCGCTCTTTCAGGTTTTTCAGCTCGTGGAGAGCTTCCTCCATGCCCGCCTGGTGGCGATAAACGGCCAAGTTGCTGTTCATCGTTTGGCCCATGCCCAGCCGCACCGCTCCGACCCGGTCGCCGTTCTGGGGGCGGTCCAGAATCATCTGTATGCGTTCTCTTTCCCCATTCTCGGCTGCTTCGGCGTCAAATTCCACAAACTCGGCATTTCTTGTGGCCGCCGCCGCATGGTCCCCGGACCGCTGTCCAAAGACGATGGTATCCAAAAGGGAGTTGGCTCCGAGCCGGTTGCCGCCGTGGACGCTAACGCAGGCGCATTCGCCGGCGGCGTACACCCCCGGCACATTGGTCAGCCCATCGACATCGGTTTTGATTCCACCCATCATGTAGTGCATGCCCGGGCGTATGGGGATGGGTTCGTTAATCATGTCCGTCCCGGCCAGGTCTATGCCAATTTCACGGATTTGGCTTAGCTTTTCCATGATGAGGTCGCCGCCCAGATGCCGGCAATCCAGGTAGACACAGCCGTTCACGCCGTTCCCAGCGTTGATCTCAGTCTGCTCGGCCCGGGATACCACGTCCCGGGACGCCAATTCCATCATGTTGGGAGCGTATTTTTCCATGAACCGGTACCCGTTTTTATCCAACAGGTGGGCGCCCTCGCCTCGGGCGGCTTCGGAAATCAATACGCCGCTGCCAGTTAGAGTAGTGGGGTGGTATTGGACCATTTCCATGTCCATGAGACGGACCCCGGCATTGTAAGCCAACGCCATCCCGTCGCCGGTAACGATCAGGGCGTTGGTGCTCGGCTCGAACAGCCGGCCCGACCCCCCGGTACAGAAAATTACCGCTTTGGCGCGAATGGCTTGAATCTGGCCGGTTCGAATCTCCAACGCCATGACACCGCACACCCGGCCATCTTCCTGAATTAACGAGGTTACGAACCACTCTTCGTAGCTGCGAATGCCGGATTTTATCAACTGCTCAAACATTACGTGGAGCAATGCCTGACCGGTAAAGTCTCCCACGAAGAAGGTCCTGGCGCGCCTCTGTCCGCCAAACGCCCGGGTCCCCAGCCGGCCTTCGTCATCTCGGTTGAAGGTTACGCCCATGTGCTCCATGTCGATCAGGGCTTGCCCGGCCGACTTACACATGACCTCTATTGCATCCTGGTCGCCCAGAAAGTCGCTGCCCTTTACCGTGTCATAGGCGTGGTCTTCCCACTCATCCCCCCGGTCGGTGAGGGCGGCATTGATGCCCCCCTGGGCAGCGTTGGAGTGGCTCCTAACCGGGTGGACCTTGCTGATGATTGCCGTGTTGGCGCCGCCTGCTTGGGCAGCGATAGCAGCCCGCATTCCGGCCAAGCCGGCGCCTATAACGAGAACGTCATGCTCCAGCATGGATGTTTTTGCCTCCGGTAGATCCGTTGGCTACCCAGCCAATTACAGGGACGCCCGATGGCCCCGGCCCATTTCTGGTCTGGTACTCTCCTTGGATCCAGCGGACGCTAGCCGGCGTTGCCGTCCCAAAATCCAAGGGTGTCCTTGGCCGCCAAACAATATACCAGAATTGCCCGGAACAACAAACCTGGGAGATCAATTCTAGGACAGGACTCTCAGGGCAAGGAGCAGGGACGCGATGCTTTTGGCATCCTGAATCACGCCTGACTCCATCATGGGGACCACTTCTTCCAAGGTCACAGGGACTACGGTGATGCTCTCATCGTCATCTGCGGGCAGCCTGGAAGGTTCCAAGTCCCTGGCCAAATAGGCATACATATACTCGGTGCACCAGCCGGGAGCCAGCCAGAAGCCTGATAGCCGGGTGATCTCCTTGGCGGTGAATCCGATCTCTTCCTGTAGCTCCCGGACCACTGTTTCCTCTGGATTCTCTCCCGGTTCAATGCCTCCGGCCGGGACTTCCAGCAGTTGCCTTTCCAGCGGCTTCCTAAACTGCCGCACCATGAGAATGTTGCCGTCCCGGTCCACCGGAACAACGCACACCGAATCGGAATGCTCGGCAATCTCCCTGGTGGAGAAGCGCCCGTTGGGAAGGCGCACCCGGTCTACCCGCAGGGTGACAATCCGGCCCTGGAATGGAACGTTGCTCTCAACCGTGGTCTCGGTCCAGGCGTCGCCGCCTAAATCACTCAAATCAGTCCTAAACCTCATTGCCCACGGAGGCTGAATCCAAGGCGGCGAGTGAGTGTGCCATAGAAATAGCTCGGCGGGTTGGCTCTAAGAAACTTGGCTTTAAGAGGGCTCTGCTCAAGGTCGACTATGTCACCAGGTTCCAGCGAATAATCAAACTGGCCGTCCACGCTGAGAGTAGCCGGTTGGTATCCCTCAAGGGCCAGGCTGATCTTGGCCGCGTGGTCCAAGACCATAGCGGCGGTCAAACCCATGTGGGCCGCCACCGGCTTCAGGACCAGAGAATCGGATAGTGGGTCAAGGATCGGTCCGCCCACGGCCAGGTTGTAGCCGGTGCTGCCGGTTGCAGTAGAAAGGATTACGGCATCGGCGCGGAAGGTGGTCAGTTGGGCGTTGTCGATTCTCCCGGCAATGGTCACCACCCGGGAAACGCCTCCACGGGCCAACACCACGTCGTTCAGGGCGTGATACGGTCCTTCGAGTTTGTAATCTTCGACTCCATTGGACCTCATCACCGTAGCCTGAAGCATGCACCGCTCTTCCAAGCGGGTCTCACCGTTGAAGTAAGTGGGCAGTTTGTTCAGCGCCTCATCGACCTGGAGTTCGGTCATAAATCCCAGGCGGCCCATGTTGATGCCAACCATGGGAATCCCCATAGGCGCGGCTGCTTGCACCGCCCTCAAGATGGTGCCGTCGCCCCCGACGGTGATTATTATGTCAACCCCGCCGACCCGTTGCCGCAGAGTGGGAAAGTCCTCAGCCGGCGCCAGCCAACTATCCTCGCCCAAGTCCAATTGGTGGAAGATAGCGGAACTCAGGTCCAATGCTTCGGGAATCCGGGCATTGTAGACTATACCGGCGTTGTTCATAGCCTGACTACGTCAGAGTTCAAGGTGAAACTTATCATTCCCCGCGATGTATCCGGGGTACTGCAATCGCGGTCGAGAATCTCCGGGGCGGGAAGCAGGGCAAGTCTAGCATCGGCCCAGAATTGGTGTCAACGAACCCCATCGCAGGGGAATAGAACACGGTATTTCGGGTGCGATCGGAAAAATGCTGACGATTGTCGAAGGCGCAGGAATCCTCCGCCATTTCCAGCCAAAGGAATACAACCTGCCGTCGCATTAGTCCCAACGGGAATCCCAGACCACGGTTAGATAGTAAGACGGCAATGGTCGGATAGGCGGTGATGGGAATACGCGAGCGATGCTGTGCGCAACCGCGCGATTCAAAGACCCGCGGCCCTAGCCAGCCAGGGCTACCGAGGCTACCTCTGCCATTTTGAGGAGGTATCCCGGCGCTATGCCGATCCACAACAGCGCTACACCGGAGAGGGATAGCGCCAACCCGGAGGTGGCCGGTATGGGTATGGCCTCCTGGTATGCGGCCGGCTGGAGGAACATGATCCGGATTATTTTGGCATAGTAATAAGCCGAAACGACGCTGTTTATTACCCCCAGGATAGCCAGCCAGGCCAGGCCGCTGTCGACCGCGGCGGTGAAAATGTACAACTTGGCGATGAACAGGCTGGTAGGGGGTACGCCGATCAAGGCCACCAATCCCAGAGTGAGGGCGCCGGCGAGGAACGGGGACCGCCTGACGAGACCAGCGTAATCGTCAATCCGATCACTGCCCAGGTGGTTGCCGACGGCGATTACCGCGATGAAGACTGTCAGGTTGGCCGCGGTGTAAGAGGCAAGGTAGAACAGCACGCTGTTGGGGCCAATATCGGCGTATTCGGGCAGGTCAAGGCCCGAGGCGGCGCCCGTTATCCCGGCGGCCACCCCAACCAGAATATAACCCGCCTGGGCAATCGTGCTGTACCCAAGCAGGCGCTTGATATTGCTTTGCCCGATGGCGGCAAGGTTGCCCACAGTCATCGACGCGGCGGCAAGTATAGCGATCAACCCGGCCCATTCCAATGAAACATCAAAGAACCCGGTGAAAAGGACCCGAAGCAAGATGGCGAAGGCCGCAGCTTTGCTGGCCACCGAAAGGAAGGCCACCACCGGTGTGGGTGCGCCTTCGTATACGTCTGGAACCCACATTTGAAATGGGACCGACGAAATCTTGAATCCGAACCCCACCAGTATCAGCACCAGCCCCACCAGCACTGCGTAGCTGCCGAAGGGTACGTTCTGTTGGCCGGGGGCCGCAACCGAAGCGGCGATTCCTTCCAACGTGGTGCTGCCGGTGAAGCCAAACACCAGGGCCATGCCATACAACATCACCGCCGAACTCAACGCTCCCACGATCAGGAACTTCATGCCGGCTTCGGTGGAGCGGGCGGTCATCAGCAACGCCGCCAGGGCCGCCAAGGGCAGCGTGGTGAGTTCCAACGAGATGTATATGGTGATCAGCTCGGTGGCTGCCGCCAGCAGCATCATGCCGGTGGCCGAAAACAGGATCAGGCCGTAGTACTCACCGCGGAACTGCTGCATCCTCTTCACGTAGTCCGTGGACGAGATTATCACCAGCGCAGTCGCCGCCAATACCAGGAAGTTGAAGAAAAGGGCGAAGCGGTCCACGGACAACGTCCCAACAAGGACGCTGGCGGGGACCACGTCAGCCAGCAGGTCGGTCCCGTCAACCAGGTCGTTGAGTTGGACCAGGCTCAAAATCAGGGGCGCCAACAATCCGGCGACGGCCGCCACGGGCAGGAGTCCCTTGCGGGGCACCACCAGGTCCAACAAAATGATCAGGATGGCGACGGCGGCCATACCTGCATAGGGCGAGATAACGTAGAGGTCGTGGAGTGACATCTACCGGCTAGCCACCCCCGTTGAGTATGGCCACCATGGGCTCCAAGCCGATTTCGAAAAGGTCGGTGAGCAGCGAAGGGTAGACCCCAATCCCGACGATGGTAACCGCCAGCAGGACCAGAGGCGCGGCCTCAACCGGGGAGGCGTCGGTTATTTCCGCAAACCGCTCCCGACTTTGCCCGAAAAATGACCGTTCGATCATCCACAAAACGTAGCCCGCGGCGAGGATTATGCTCAAAACCGCCAGGGCCGTCATCAAGGGATAGGCCCGGAATGCGCCCAGGAACACCAGGAGTTCCGACACAAACCCGCTCAGACCCGGCAGCCCCAGAGACGCCAACCCGGCAATCAAAAACGCAATAGCAACCAAGGGCATCCGCCCGGCCAGTCCTCCCAGGTCAGGGATGTACCTGGTGTGGGCTTTTTCGTAAACCAGTCCCACCGATAGGAAAAGAAGCCCGGTGATGGTGCCGTGGGTGAACAACTGCATCGCCGCGCCGCTCAACCCGGTGATGGTCAACGCTCCTTGGGAAACGCCCACCGAGCCTACTCCCAACATTACCAGCCCCATGTGGCTGACGCTCGAGAAGGCGATTAGGCGTTTCAAATCCGTCTGTCTCAGCGTTACGACTGCGCCGTACAACACGCTGATCACACCCAATACCACCAGCACCCAGGCGAATTTTTCGGTCTGACCCGGGAACATGCCCACGTTGATGCGCAATATCCCGTAGCCGCCCATCTTGAGCAAAACGCCAGCCAGCATCACGCTGGCCGCGGTTGGAGCGTCGGTGTGGGCATCGGGCAGCCAGGTGTGGAGGGGCCACGTCGGCAGCTTGACGGCGAAGGCCACCAGGAACAGCCAGAAGAGCGCGCCCAGGGGCAGCAGCAGGCCGGCGGGTCCCAGCATGGCGCCCGGCGTGGAAAGGAGGGTCATGTCGAACGTGCCCACGCCGGGTGTCAGATACACGGCCACGATGGCAACCAGCATGAAGGCGCTGCCGAGGAAGGTGAAAATCAAGAACTTCATCGCCGAGTATTCTTTGCGCCCCGTTCCCCAGATGGCGATGAGCATGAACATTGGCACTAGTTCCAGTTCCCAAAACAGGAAGAAAAGCAGCAGGTCCAAGGAAGTGAAAACGCCCATAACGGCCGTTTGCAACAACAGGAGCCAGAAAAAGTATTCCTTGATCCTATGGGTTATATGCCAGGAGGCAAACACGGCACACAGGCCCAAGAGACCGGTCAAGGCAACCAACGGAGCACTGAGGCCGTCTACACCCAGGAAGTAACTGGCGTTCAGGGTCTCGCCGGGAATCCAGGGGAACCGGTCGATAAACTGAAACCTGCCAGCGCTGTCCGCCCGGTCAAAAGTAGCGAACAGCCACAGAGACAGCACCAGGTCGGCCAAGGCCACCGCCGCGGCGAACCAGCGGATATTGCGGTCGCCCCCGACGAACAACAAAATCGCCAGGGCGCCGGCTGTGGGCAGAAAAACCGTGGCCGTTAACAGTCCCGAAAACTCGGTCACCGGTTATCTCCCTGGCGTGCAGCCGGCGGGCGCGAGGGAGGAATCATTGACGAAATCACCGTGAATTAACCATCAACTACGTGAGCAAGAATCCCACCAAGATTGCCAATCCTCCCAATACCACCACCGCGCCGTAGGTTTGGACCTGCCCGGTCTGGATTCGCGAGAGGACCAACGGACCGAAGTTGCGAAATATCCACCCAAACAGGTCAACCACGCCGTCGACCAGGTTTCGGTCCAGCCAGTCAAGCGTTCCGGCGAATCCTCGGTAGAAAAACCGGCGCACCACCGCGCCCTCGTACAGGGCGTCCATATAATACTTTTCCGAGAGCAACCGATGTACCGGCCCGGCCATTCGGAGAGGCTCTTTTTGGTCCACGCCCTGCTTGGTCCAACTCCGGTAGAGCAACCATGCCAACCCAAGGCCGGCCAAAGCGATCGCCGTGGAAGCTAACGCCATCATTGGGCTGAAATCCGGGGCGTGCAACTCGACGCCCAGGGGGAGGAGGTTATGCTCCAGTCCCCCCAAAAGGAACTCGGTGATCCAGTGTTTGGGAATCCCGATTAGGTCAATCCATTGGGGATTGACCAGAAAGCCGGCGACGACTGAGGCCACTCCCAGGACAAACATCGGCGCCAGCATTTCCTTTGGAGACTCGCCCAAGTGCGGCCCGCCGTGATCGTCAGACACCGGGGCGGCGGGCTCGCCGCGGTCCGCCGACTCCTTGTCACCGCCGCCGCGAAACTCTCCATGGAAAGTCATGATAATCATCCGCAGCGTGTAGAACCCCGTGAGCAGCGCCGCCGCCAGGAGGGCCGCTACCACGGCCTGGTTTACCCAGGGGCCGATCAGTCCTGTTCCGTTCCAAGCGCCGGTCAGAATCTCGTCCTTGCTCCAGAACCCGCCGAGCGGGATGATCCCCGCCAAGCTCATCCCGGCGATCACTACCAACCAGTAAGTGGCCGGCATGACTCGCCGCAGCCCGCCCATGTACCGCATGTCAAAGGTGCCGGTGGCATGGTTGACGCTGCCGGCGCCGAGGAACAGCAACGCCTTGAAGGCGGCGTGGGTAAACAGGTGGAAAATAGCCGCCCCGTAGGCGCCAACCCCCAGCGCGGCCATCATGTACCCCAACTGGCTGATAGTGGAATAGGCCATGACCCGCTTGATGTCGTTCATCACCAGGCCCATGGTGGCAGCCATCAACGCGGTGAAAGCGCCGATCGAGGCAACAACAGTCATGGCCTCAGCCGAGGCTTGGAAGACCGGGTAGAAGCGGGCCACCAGAAACACGCCGGCGGCAACCATGGTTGCGGCGTGGATCAACGCGCTGACGGGCGTTGGACCTTCCATCGCGTCGGGCAACCAGGTGTGGAGAGGAAATTGCCCCGACTTGCCCGCCGCTCCGGCAAACACGCCCAGGCTGAACCACAGCAACCCTGCTCCTCCCAGGATGCCAAGGCCGCCTACGGCCAGAGGCTGAGCCGCTATCCATATATCCGGTATGTAGAATGCGTTAAGCCCCTGGGCCGCAAATTCATCGGCCTGAAAGAACAGGTAGAGAATTGCAATCAAGAAACCAACATCGCCGATTCGGGTGACCAGGAAGGCCTTTTTGGCGGCAGCGGCGGCGGTGGGACGGTCGTGCCAGAAGCCGATCAGCAGGTAGGACGACAGGCCCACCAGTTCCCAAAAAATGTACAACTGGATGATATTTGAAGCTAACACAATCCCAAGCATGGAGGCGGTGAACAGGGCCATGAAGGCGAAATAGCGAGAAAAACCGGGGTCCCCGTGCATATAGCCCAGGGAGTAGACCTGCACCAGCAGGCTGACACCGGTGACCACCACGAGCATGATTGCGGTTAAGGGGTCCACCAACAGCCCCATATCGACGCTGACGCCGCCAAATTCCAGCCAGGTCCAGGACTGGGAAACGATCTCCTTATCCTGGATCGTCCATACCAGGGCTTGAACCGACAGCAGAAACGCCACCGCCAACGCCGCAATCAGCAGAAGTCCGCTGATCCTAGAGAAATGATTGAGGAACGGCCTGACGACCAAAGCAATGAGAACGAATGACGCCAAGGGCAGGAAGAAAATAGCCCAAACCTGGAGTTGGTCCAACATCTAGAGTTTCCTCAATATCTCGTCGGCCACGTGCTCCCGCCCCTTAGGCACGTAAACCACGAAGGGAACCCGCTCTCCCCAGTCCAGGATGTCTCCTTCAGGAAGAATCTTCGCGGGCAGTCCCTCTCCTTCCAGGACCTCTTTCCACATCTCGGCCAACATCAAGTTGCCGGCTTTTTTGAATTCAACCCACATATTCCGCCACTACCTGCCTTCGGTCGGATACAGGAAACTCAGTTTCGCAATTGGGTGGCGTCGGAAAGGTCAATGGCGCCGCTGCTGCGGTACATAGCGAAAACTATCCCCAGACCCAGGGCGATTTCCGCCGCTGCTACGGCGATGATGAAAACCGCGAATACCTGCCCGGTTAACACGCTTCCGATGTTTTGCACCACGTCTTCGGCCAAGCCGGCGGGGGCCACGTACTTAGCCATAGCCACCAGTGTCAGGTTCACTGCGTTGAACATGAGTTCGATGGACATCAGGACCACCAGCACGTTGCGTCGGGCCAGCGCTCCGTATAGGCCGATGGCGAAAAGCGCCGCGGCTACTATCATCATATTTTCTAACGACATGTGCGCCAGGCCCAGCTATTGATTTCTAGGGCGCACAAGCGCCAAGGCGCCGATGACCGCGGCCAGCAACAGAACCGAAACGGCTTCAAAGGGCAGTACAAAATCATTGATTAGCAGGTCCGCCAAACCCGCCTGTCTAATGGCCTGCTGCTCTTCGGGCGACTCAAGGCCGACCGCGCGTAGGCTGTCATCTTCAACGATGCTAACCGCAGTGGTTTGTACCAGGTCAACCACTGGCTGGCTTCCCTCCTGCACCAGGCCCCAGGGCGTTTGCGTAGCAGTCCACACCAGGGCCGCCAGCAGTAGGGCGGAGAGCATCACCGCCGGAATCTGAATGCGGTTGGGCAGGTTGCCCTGCTGCACGTCCCGGGTCAACATCACGGCGAAAATGATCAGTATGGCAATGGCGCCGGCGTAAATCAGGACCTGGACCACCGCCAGAAATTCGGCGCTCAACAGCACGAAAAACCCGGCTGCGGAGATAAACACAACCACCAGGAGCAGCGCCGCTCGGAATAGGTCCTTGACCAAGACCACGCCTAAAGCGGCGCCTATGGCCACTACCGACAGAATCCAGAAAACGATGTCGACGACCAACATCTAAGCGGCGTTTCCCTTGGGTGGGCCGTTAAGTTGGTCCTGGTCTGCTACCGGCACTTGGGTCGGGTCTTCGGCCGGTTGGTCTGGAGAACCTTCGGAATCTCCGGGCAACACCGGCCGAGTCAACCGCATCCCCGCTTTTTCTTTCAGATGCCAGGGCCATGATTCCCGCCCAACTTCCCGCCAGTCCAGCGGCTTTCCTGAGCGCGGGTCGTAGTTCCCTTCCTCCAATTGGGGGCGGAAAAAGGTGCTGGGGTTCTTGTTGGCCTGGCGCAAGTCGTCGATGCCGATAACCATTTCTTTCCGGCTGTAGCGGCCCTGCTCGAAGCCGCTCCCCATGAACAGGGCATCATAGGGGCAGGCTTCCACACACAACCCGCAGAACATGCACCGGGAAATTTGAATGTCGAACACTTCCAGGCGGTACTTGTCGCCATTTTGGGGGTTGGTCTCGCTGGGGCTGGTCTCAATCTTGATGATCCCCAGCGGGCAATACTTGGCACAGGATGCGCAGCCGGTACAGCGCTCCTCGTACCAAACAAACTCCTCGCCCCGGAAACGGGGGTGCTGCTTGACCCTTTCCTCCGGGTATTGGACTGTGAAGGGTTTCTTGGTCAGATTCTTCAGCGTGACCAACAGACCCCTGGCCATTCCCAAACCGTACACGTCAGCCAACCTCCCCGGTGGTATAGCCGCGGGTCGGCGTCGATTGCGGCATCCAGCTCATGGGTTTGACCTTTTCCCGGACCAATGTCCCAAACAGCGCCACCGATCCCGCGGCCACTGCAAGGTTGATCGCCGCCATTATCCAGAGGTCCCCCGTACTCAACAAGCCCGCGGCATCCCGGAAGAAGAACACCTCCAGCGAGGTCGCCAGGAGGTTGATCAGGCTGAGTGGCAGCAGGAATTTCCAGGCCAACGCCATTATCTGATCGATTCTAAGCCGGGGATACGTCGCTCGAATCCAGATGAAACCGAAGGCAATCACACCCACTTTCAGCAGGAACCAAAGCCACCCCAGGTAGAGCGAAGCGGGTCCGGACCAACCACTGAGGAACAAGGTGACTATCACGGCAGACGCGGCGGCCACACCACCGAATTCCGCGGCTTGGATCAACGCGAACTTAACGCCGCTGTACTCGGTGTGGTAACCGGCCACCAACTCCGACTCAGCTTCCGCCACGTCGAAGGGCGTGCGGTTAAGCTCTGCGGACGTTCCAGCCAGGAAGACGAAGAACGCCAGGGGTTGGACCAAGAAGAAAGGGACGGTCTGGGCGCTGACCACGTCGGCCATCGACATGGACCCGGCCACGATCACCACTCCCAACAGGGCGGTCACCACGGGGACTTCATAGCTGATTAAAACCGCCACGCCCCGGGTGGCGCCGAACATGGCAAAACGGTTGTTGGACGCCCATCCGGCCATGAAAATGGCCAAAGAAGTAACGGACGTAACCGCCAAAACGTAAAGTACGCCAACGTTCAAATTGACCAGGGCAGTGTTTTGGGCAAAAGGCACCACCGCCATCATAAGGATGACCGGCATGACCATTGCAATGGGCACCAGGAAAAATACCGGGCGGTCTGCGTTCGCCGGGGTCAAGTCCTCTTTGAACACGAGCTTGAGCATGTCGGCGAAGGGCTGGAAAAGTCCAAACGGCCCCCACCGGTTGGGGCCGACCCGGTTGTGGAAACGGCCGATGAGCCGCCGCTCCAACCAAACGAACACCGCAGCGCCCATAAGAACTGCGTTGACCAGGATCACCATGATTACCAACCCGGCGGCCAAGTGAGACAGCCAGGAAGGCGCTACGTGGATGACCATGTCGTAAATCACGGCGTAGAGGCCGCTCATCGGTCAACCTCACCCATGTTGATGTCCACGCTGCCAAGGGTGACGATCATGTCGGCCAGTTTCCAACCCACCAACAGGTGCTCGGTGGCGGTCAGGTTAATCAAAGACGGCGATCGGATTTTGCACCGGTAGGGGCTTATCCCCCCGTCGCTCACCAGGTAGAAGGCCAACTCGCCTTTGGATGCCTCCACTCTGCCGTAGGCCTCCGTCCCGGGCCGCGGTCTCAAGACCAGGGGCAACTCCAACCGGGCAGGACCGGGCTCGATTTGCTCGACGCATTGGCGGACGATTCGGATGCTCTGGTGTATCTCTTGCATGCGCACCCAAAAGCGGTCGTAGTTGTCGCCGTTCTGGGCCACCGGAACGTCAAACTCCACCTGGTCGTAGGCGTCGTATGGCTCCATCTTCCGCCAGTCCCAGGCCAGGCCGGAAGCCCGCAGGACTGGTCCGCTGACTGACGAGTTAACGGCCAGGTCCAGTGGCAGCGTACTTACTCCCCGCGTCCGGACCATGACGATTTCGTTCTCCAGCAACAACTGCTCGATCTCGCCGAACTCCGATGGGAACTCTTCGAGGAACGTGTTCAGCGCCGGCCAAAAGTCCTTCGGGGCGTCGGCAAAGACACCTCCGGGTCGCATGTAGCTGAGGGTGATTCTTGCCCCGCACAACATTTCGAACAGGTCCAGGATTTTCTCACGGGTGCGAAAACAGTACATCAAAGGGGTGCCCAAGGCGCCCAGGTCTTGCACGAAAAATCCAATGCCCATCAGGTGGCTGGCAACCCTTTGAAGTTCCGCCACCAACGTACGCAAGTACTTGGCCCGAGGGGGAGGTTCAACACCGAGCAGTTTTTCCACGGCCAAGCAGTAGGCCTGGTTGTTAATCATGGAGGAGACGTAATCCAAGCGGTCGGTTAGCGTCACAATCTGAACGTAGTTACGCTCTTCCGCCAGCTTCTCGGTGCCCCGGTGCAAGTACCCGAAAACCGGCTCCACTTCCATGATTTCTTCGCCGTCAAAGGTCACGCGCAGCCGGAACACCCCATGGGTGCTGGGATGCTGCGGACCAACGTTGACGGTCATCGGCTCGGTGTGAATTGTCATGGCGCGACCGAAGCAGTCCTGCCCCGGTTAAGCTCCGAGCCGCCGGCGATGCTCAACTGCCGTACAAGGTCGGCGTTCACAAATAGTCCTTCCTCAAAGGATGTCCCTCAAAACCCTCCCAAAGCATGATCCGCTTCAGGTTGGGGTGACCCTCAAAGCGCACACCCATCAGGTCCCACACTTCCCTTTCTTGAAAATCGGCCCCCCGCCAGATGTTGTAGACCGATGGCAAGGACAACTGTTCCCGGCCAAACAGTTTGGTTTTGATCACGGCGGTGTGGCGATGGGTGAAGGACGTGAGATGGTAAACCACTTCAATGTGGTCGATGTAGTCCACCGCGGAGATGGCGTTCAAAAATTGGAAGTCCAGGTTGGGTGAATTTCGCAAGAAATGGGCGGCGTCAGCCACCCGGGAGGGCTCCAACCACAAGGTTAGGTCTTCCCAACGTACCACCGACCCCGGAACCGCCTCATCCACAAGTCCCGCAAGGTATTCTGCTTCCAGCGGCTGGACTGTCGTCGAGGCGCTCAAGCCGCGGCCTCGTCGGGATTCGGAACAGGCGACGCCCCCGAGAGGGGCCGGCCGGCCGAAGCGCCGACGTTTCGGTATTTCTTGATCTTTTCGTGAAGTTCCATAATGCCGTAAAGCAGGGCGTCCGGCCTCGGCGGACACCCGGGCACGTACACGTCTACAGGAACAATGTGGTCGACACCGGGCACCACGCTATATGACCCGTAATACGGGCCCCCGCTGGTAGCGCACACGCCCATGGCAATCACCCACTTGGGGTCCGCCATCTGCTCGTAAATGCGCTGAATCGCCGGAGACATTTTCCAGGTGACAGTCCCCGCCACGATCATCAGGTCGGCCTGGCGGGGCGACGCCCGGAATGCCTCCATCCCGAATCGGGCGATGTCGAACCGGCCCATGGCCGTAGCGATCATCTCAAATGCACAGCAGGCCAGCCCAAAGGTAACCGGCCAGAGGGCAGATTTGCGGCTCCAGTTCACGAGGGCATCCACCGAGGTCACCACCAGGTTGCCCTTCAGGTCGTCCGGAACCTCAATCAAAGGCTCGGCCAACGGCTCCAGAGAGGTGTCCTTCAAATGCTGGACCCTCTGGCCTTCTTCCTGGTCCACGGCCCAGGTCCTGGAAGGCAAGGGGCCACCGGCTAGGGGCGAATCTTGGGTCAATCTAGGTCACCTCCATTCCAGGTCTTTCTTGCGCCAAGCGTAGGCCAATCCCACCAGCAGGATCAGCACGAATACTCCCATCTCTATCAAGGCAAAAAGCTCCAATTGGAGGAACTTGGCCGCCCAGGGATACAGGAACACCACCTCCACGTCAAAGATGACGAACAGGATGGCGTACATGTAGAAGCGGAAGTTGAACTGGCTCCATCGACCCCCAATAGCCTCCATTCCGCACTCATAGGTCTCCAACTTTACCGGCGACGGATTGTTGGGGCGAATGCCGAACCGAGAGGTGAGACGGGACGCCAGAATCATACTAACGGGTACAACGAACGCAATGACCGCGAATAGCGCGATCAGGCCGTATTGCCGATAATATTCGTCCATGACAGACCTAGGCGCCCTGTGGTGTTCTACCGGGGGTTGGACCGGACTTGTCCGGGATTTAAACGGCTGGATTATACCATAGGCACGACGAAACACGCAGGGTTCTACCGGAATTTCCGCGGGCGATATGGAATGCCTTCCTATACGGAAAGCAACCCTCTTACGGCAGGCTGCGCTGGCTGTTAAGATGCCGGGAAGTATCGTTCCACCCATCATCGGCAAGAGGAAAACGTTGCCCAATCAAAAGGGACCACTGGCCGGACTCAAAGTGCTGGACCTGTCGGTCATCGTGGCCGGCGGGACCGCCAGCAGCCTGTTGGCGGACTTTGGGGCCGAGGTGGTCAAGGTGGAACGGCCGGGCGCCGGCGATCCGCTGCGAAATTGGGGACCGTTCGCTAACGGCGTGTCCCTTTGGTGGAAAGTCCACTCCCGCAACAAGCAATCAATTACGCTGGACTTGAACCACGCCGAAGGCCAGGATGTCTTGAAAGGGTTGGCCGAGCAGGCGGACCTTTTGATCGAGGGGTTCCGGCCGGGGGTCATGGAGCGGTGGAACCTGGGCCCTGACGACTTACACAGAATGAACCCAGGGCTGGTGATAATACGGGTTTCCGGATTCGGCCAGACCGGGCCCTACCGCGAGCGTCCCGGGTTTGGGACCATCGCCGAGTGCATGAGCGGTTACGTCGGCATGACCGGCTTTACCGATTCGCCTCCGGTCCTGCCCCCGGTGCCGCTGGCGGACGAGATAGCGGGACTGTTCGCCGCCATGTCCGGCATGATGGCCCTGTATCATCGAGACGCTCCCCGCCAGGATACGTCTCCTCAGACTACAAGTGGCCCCGGAGTCCCTGGCCGCGGCCAGGTGATCGACATCAGCCTTTTTGAGCCTTTATTCCGCTTGTGCATCCCCCACATTACGATGTACCAGCAGTTGGGCATTTCCCGGCAGCGGGTGGGGAACGACTTCCCTGACGCCGCTCCCCGCAGCCTGTACCGGAGCGGCGACGATCGTTGGATCGGGCTGTCCGCCACGTCCCAGGGCACCTTCGAGAACCTTGCGAGGGCAATGGGACTGGATGAATTGCTCCAGGACCATCGTTTCAAAGACAACCCTTCACGCTTGGAGAACAACTCGGCGCTGAACCAGGAGTTGCAGGCCTGGTTGGGGCAACGGTCATCCCAGGAAATCATGGAGCAACTTATCCCCGCCGGGGGAGTTGTTGGACCGGTGTACGATGCCGCCCAGATAGTGGACGACCCCCACTACCTGGAACGGGAAGACATCATCGAAATAAACGACCCCGATTTGGGGCACACCCAGATGTTGGGCATCGTGCCCAAATTCTCGGAAACGCCCGGCTCGGTGGAACACGCCGGACCCTCGTTGGGTGAACACAACGTTCAGGTCTACGGGGAGTGGCTTGGCTATGACGCTGAAGAGTTGGCCCGGTTGGAACAACTGGGTGTAATTTGACGCCACCCAAAGGAGTCCCAGCCCGCGGCCTCACCGAACCGGGCGGCGGGAAACACTTCCAGAGGAATCATCCATGGCTCGACCTCAAATACTCGTGGCTACCCGCAACCGCGGCAAGATTCGGGAGTACCGAGAGTTGCTCGGCGCCGCTTCTTTCCGGTTGGTCTCCCTCGATGACGTAGGGGTATCCGAAGAGGTGGAAGAGACAGGGGAGACCTTCCGGGAAAACGCTGCGCTCAAGGCGACTCTTTACGCTGCCGCCGCGGGTCTACCGGCCCTGGCCGACGACTCCGGCCTGGAGGTGGATGCCCTCGGCGGAGAGCCGGGAGTCCGGTCGGCCCGGTACGGCGAGCCGCGGTCGATTGATGGACCACTGTCCGCTGCCGACAGCGCAGCGGACCAATGCCCGGCGGCCAGCATGTCTGACCAGGACCGGGTGAACCTGCTTTTGCGCAACATGGCGGGCATACCCTGGGCCCGCCGCACCGCTCGCTTCCGATGCGTGATTTGCATTGCCGGGCCATCGGCGGCCGAAAGCCTTGATTGGTCGCTCGTCAAGCCTCACCATTCATCCGACGTTGGGGCCCCTTCCCGAACCCTGTTGGGGCAGGCCGGGACTAGGGGAAGTCTATCAGCCGCAGGCGAGGGCCGGGGCTTGGCTTTCTTTGAGGGCGGCGTGGCCGGGATGATACAATATCAACCTCAAGGGGAAGAGGGATTTGGCTACGATCCGGTATTCTTCCTACCTTCCTACGCCCTAACCGTGGGCCAGCTTTCATTGGTGGAGAAAAATCGCATTAGCCACCGGGCCGACGCTGCCCGCAAAGCTGTGGCAGAGTTGGCCAACCTGAACATTGGCCGTTGATTCCTGTCAAGTCCAAAACTTAATCGACGATGATGATTAACGATTCTTTCGGCAGGCCTATGCGGGACCTGCGCATTTCCGTAACCGACCGGTGCAATTTCCGCTGTCCCTACTGCATGCCTGCGGAAATCTTCGGCGAAAGCTACCAGTTCCTGCCAAAGGACGAAATCCTTGCCTTCGAAGAGATTCACCGCTTGGCCCAGATCTTCTCCGGTTTGGGCGTGAACAAGCTGAGAATCACCGGGGGCGAGCCGCTGCTGCGTACCGACCTGAACGTTCTCATCGGCTTGTTGTCTCAAATTCCGGGCGTTGAAGACTTGACCCTCACCACCAACGGTTATTTGCTGAACCACCAGGCCGCCCGCCTGAAAGAGGCGGGGCTGAATCGAATCACCGTTAGCTTGGACACACTGGACGACGACATTTTCAAAACGATGAACGGGCGGGGATTCGACACCCAGCGGGTGATCCAAGGGATCCAGCGGGCGTCTGAGGTCGGATTGGCGCCAATCAAGATTAACGCCGTGGTCCAAAGGGGGGTCAATGATCATACCCTGGTGGACTTGGCCCGTCACTTCAAGGGATCGGGTCATATAGTCCGATTTATCGAGTACATGGACGTAGGCAATCGCAACGGTTGGAAGCTGGACCAAGTGGTTTCCGCCAAAGAAATCGTCGAACGTATCGACGCCCAAATGCCGCTGGAACCCATGGAAAGCAACTACGCCGGAGAGGTCGCCAACCGATTCCGCTACAAGGACGGCGAGGGAGAAATCGGCGTGGTCGCGTCGGTTACCCAGCCTTTTTGCGCCGCCTGCACCCGGGCCCGGATCTCCACCGATGGCCGCCTTTTCACCTGCCTTTTCGCCACCCAGGGCGTAGACCTGAGGACGCCCTTGCGCAACGGGGCCACCGATGAGGAGTTACAGGACCAAATCACGCGGGTCTGGTCTCGACGCACCGACCGGTACTCCGAGGAGCGCGCCGACCTCACCGCGGTCCAGAATTCCACTCCCAAGGTGGAAATGTATCAAATCGGGGGGTAGGGACCGGTCTGCCGCCGCCGAAAACCTTCGAAGCGAAACCCTCCAAAGATTGATGTCAAGTCGACCGGAAACCGACGTTAAACACGTAACCATTTACACCGATGGGTCTTGTCTCGGGAATCCCGGTCCGGGCGGATGGGGCGCCGTCTTGCTCCACGGCGAGGACCGCCGGGAAATGTCCGGCGGGTTCAAAGAAACCACCAACAACCGCATGGAGCTTCTGGCCGTAATTGAAGGCCTGGAAACCCTCAAACAGACCTGCCGCGTGACCCTCTTTAGTGACTCCCGGTATGTGGTCGATGCCATGTCGAAGGGGTGGGCTAGGCGTTGGCGCGCCAACAAATGGCAGCGCAACAGCCGGGAGCGGGCGGTCAACCCGGACCTTTGGGAACGGCTGCTTATCCTGGCGGAAAAGCATGACGTTGAGTTCAAATGGGTCCGAGGACACCGTGGGATCGTCGAGAACGAGCGGGTCGATAAGCTGGCAACGACCGCCGCCCGCCAACGGGGTTTGCCGGCAGACCCGGGATATTCGGCCAATGGCCGGTAACAGGAATAGGTTGACGATGAATGAGAGAGCCGGCAACTCGCTGACCCATCTTGACGCTGAAGGCGCCGCCCGTATGGCGGACGTGGGCGACAAGCCGGTGACCGACCGGGAGGCCGTGGCCCGGGGGTTCCTTACAGTCCAGCCCGAGACCATGCGGTTGATTCAAGAAGGTTTGATGAAAAAGGGCGACGTGCTTGGCGTTGCCCGGTTGGCGGGTATTATGGGCGCCAAGCGGACTTCCGACCTGATTCCACTGTGCCATCCCTTGCCGTTGAATCGGGTAAACGTAGACCTGGACCTAGACGCAACCCAAAACAGAATCAACATTACCGCAGCCGCCAGCACGTCGGCCAAGACCGGCGTGGAGATGGAAGCCCTAACTGCGGTATCGGTGGCCGCCCTGACCATCTACGATATGTGCAAGGCCGTTGATCGGGGAATTACCATTGGCGGCATCCGGTTGGTCAGCAAGCGGGGCGGCCAAAGCGGCGACATCTACCTGGAAGAATAAGTAGGAAATGCGAGGTTGGTCACCGGGGAAGCTTTCCGCGGTGTAAAGTCCGCCGCTCAGCAACAGATCGCCTGAAACCATAGCCCCAGCCTATCGAAGCTCCGATTCCGCGGCTGCCCTGAGCCCGGCGGTTTTCTATCGCCTGCGGCTCATCTCACGAGTCAGAACCCGGATAACCTCGGTCGCGTACAGGATGTACTCGTCCGATGGCAGGTCAAGCTCCAAAAACTCTTCAATCTGGTCCACATCACTCAGCCCAGGCGTCCCTGGAATAACCTTGAGGTCCAGTTGGCAGATTTGCCCGTTGGGCAGCACCACCACGCACCCCCGGTCTGCCAATCCCCGGAAGGGAGGCTGCAACTCAATCGCCTGCAACGACACCATGTTCATGAATGCCGGGTAGGGTCTTAAGCCCATCGCAGCTCGGACCACCAGGTCCCTGAGACGCGCCGCCGCGTCAAGCAGCGCCGCCTCGGCCTCCGCTGCAATTTCCTGGTGTTTGATGTTCTCGGTGCTCACTGCCGGACCATGATAGTACCCAATAGTCCAACCGGCCAGTGGGCGACCCAGGGCGTCCGGCAGTTTTTGCCCCCGCCGGAGATGGCCTAATAGACCATCCACGGGCCTTAGCTTCATTGACAGGTAGAGCGGGGCGCAACTAACATTGAATGCGCGGGGGAACGTTCGGCGGCTGGCCGGGTTCCCTCCTGGGTGGCAACGTAGCTCAGCGGCAGAGCGGGCGCTTCATAAGCGCTAGGCCACTGGTTCGAACCCAGTCGTTGCCACCAACCCCGGTGTAGCGGTTCAGTCAGCCAACTGTGGAACGGTTAAGCCGTCTCCTCAATCCCGACACTTTTATTGTCCGGGCACCTGCCATTTCTGCCAGCGGAGAATCCAGGGACTCACCGGTAGTTGTTGGCACGTCCATAGCCCGCCTGGACTGCTCGAATTTCGGCCCAAGACCAATCTGACGCGGGAAGGGCACAGCTACCGTCGGAGTGCGATTCCGTGGTAACGCGTGGGGATTGAGCGGGGTCACACCGTAGGCAGATGCGCTATTCCGTAACCGATTTTCGGTAACCCTCGGACCTGGGGTGGGGATGTTGAGGGGATTAGAGAGATTTCAGGAGCCAAGGTGGGCGGCGGCAAACCCGACAGGCGCCGGTGGTGGGCGATCGAAAACTTGGGCCTCCATTCTCTGGACGGTGTTGGCCCTGAGCTTATTTGGGTGTTCCTATCTCCCCTCTCCTGTTGTCGATAAACCCGCGGTTGCCGCAACCCCGACCCCGACCGCCGCAGCTCCCGCTACCCCGACACCCGGCGTCACTGTTACCACCGCACCGCCCAGCCCACCAGCACCGCCCACGCCGGGATTGGATTCGTTCCTGTCCGGACTCAGACTCGCACCGGTCCCGGCACAGTTGCCGGACTACACCAGATCAGACTGGCGGCACTGGGTTGACGCCGATAAAGACTGCCAGGACGCCCGGCAGGAGGTCCTGATCGCCGAGTCCACTCAAGCGGTTGCTTTTAAGGGCGAAGACCAATGCCGCGTCGAATCCGGCCTATGGGTTGCCCCGTTCACCGGCGTTGTCGAGACGGACCCAAGCAAACTCGACGTTGACCATCTGGTGCCCCTCGCCAATGCCCATCGGTCCGGCGGCCAGGCCTGGACGAAGGACCGGAAACGGGAGTACGCCAATGACCTTACCAACCCGGCCCATCTCGTAGCGGTCACCCGCAGCGCCAATCGTTCCAAGGGCAGCCGCGGCCCGGAGGAGTGGAAGCCCCCTGACTCAAGCTACTGGTGCCAGTACGCTACCGACTGGGCCGGTATTAAGATCGAATGGGGTTTGACGGTCACGCAGGCCGAGCGGGACACCTTGGCCGAGATGCTTGCCACCTGCGAATGAGGGGCAAGCTAGGGGACCCTCATGGGATTGTACACCTGGCACGTTACGCTCACGGTCCGGGGAATTCACCCCCGTGCCATCCGTCATAAACTTCTTGGGCCACTCCAATTCCTATGTGGCGCCCTCCAACCTGGCTGACCGCTATACTCTAAGGTCGGCGGAAGCGCCGTGTTCGAACCCGGCGCCACTTCAGGCCAATCCCTAAAGTCCAATAATCACGGAAAGCCATCGGCTAGTCACAGGGGCAGCGACCCTCCCGCGTCCCGGAGCCGCCGACGCCGTTCTTTAACATCCGGCATAACATTGGAAACGAGTCCCCAGAAGTCTGCCGAATGGTTCATGAATGTCAGGTGAGCCAACTCATGCACCACCACGTAGTCCAGAAGGGAGGGGTCCAACATCACCGTTCGCCAGTTGAAGCGCAGGGTTCCGTCTGAGGCGCAACTTCCCCAGCGGCGGCGTTGGCTGCGGATGAACATCCGAGGTCTGTCGCCTCGGCCAAGGTGGGGCCACCAGCGATCGACACCCTCGGAAAAATTCTCGGCGGCGCGGGCGCGGTACCAGCCAACTACGGCCTCAAGAACCCGCTCGGTGCGTTCTTCCCCCACCAGGCCTTTGGGGGTTGCGACCCTTAGCCGCTCGTGGTCCAACGAGACGATGGGCAAGGGCACATCGGCGGTTTCGAGCAACAGGTGGACGTCTCTACCCAGATACGGCAGCGTTTCCCCACTGAGGAAAAGCCTCGGCTTGGTTTCCGTTTGCGGGGTGGATGCGTGGCGAAGAATCCAGGGAGCACGCTTCAGGACGATTTCCCGAAGCTCGGCTTTGGTGGTTTTCGATGGGGCGGCGACCAGGACTTCTCGGCCTTCCACGCTGATCTGGACGGTCTTCTTGCGGCGGACGCTCCGGCGAATTTCGTATTCAATAATTGAGTCGGAAAATCGGACTTTATCCCGTCCTTTCACCATCCCAGCCTCCTCCCCAAGTAAACCGACGCCGCAATTAAACCGACGCCGCGTTTCCCAAATCTTTCAAAACGGCGCCCGACGCGCCTTGAAGTTCCGTGGTCCGCCCATGACCCGCGGCCCGCGGCCCGCGCCATGCCTACCAAAAAAGAGCGCTAATCCGGCGGACACCGGTCCTTGTTTACCAATTTTGCTCCCAATTCTACGCGCCTTCAACCGTCCCGGCGCCTCGGGCGGCGACGCCGTTGAGGAGTATGCAAGCGATACGAATCGCTGCCAGAGTCCGACGCTTCAAGAAAATGGCGCTGTATGCCTACGGCGTGCCATCCCCGACATTTTAACTCTCTCCTTCTCGACGCATGTCATCCCCGCACTTGGTCCATGGAAAGACTCGCAAAACTACCTTTGCCCGCTGTGGGCCCGCCACGTGAACATTTCGTTCTGGTAACGTGAACCCGAAACTCTCCGACGCCCGTAATATGAGAGCCGGTGAACAGCCGGGGCGCTGGCCTAGAGGTGTTGATGTACGGCGAGCCAGCAAAAAGTTTTGCCCGACAACGGGGCGGGTTTTATGGCAAGTAGGACATTGCTTCTCAGGCAACGACCAATTGCGGCGCCCTTGAGACTGGTGTACAAGAATCGTACTATTAAAGTCAGGGCTGGCGGCTTAACCAGTACGACTCGCGGCCGGCTCTTGACGCCTGGCTGGCAGCTTGTATGTACCAGTACGCCCAGGCTCAAAGTTGGCCCGGCGGGATAGGAGCAGGGAGTACGATATGTTTGAAGGTTTTGAGCAGCGCCAGGTGCAGACCACCGGCACCACCATTAACTATGTAGTTGGCGGCAGCGGCCCGCCCCTGTTGTTGCTCCACGGGTACCCGCAGACTCACGTCATGTGGCACAAAATCGCTCCCCGGCTTGCCGAGGATTTCACTGTCGTGGCCGCAGACCTGAGAGGATACGGCGACAGCGGCAAACCCGCAGGCGACCAGGAGCACGCCAACTACTCCAAGCGGGCGATGGCCCTGGACCAGGTGGAAGTCATGCAAGCCCTGGGATTCGATACCTTTCTGTTGGGCAGCCACGACCGGGGAGCCCGGGTCGCCCACCGGTTGACCAAGGACCACCCCCAGCGGGTCCGAAAGCTCGCCACCCTGGACATCATTCCCACCCGCAAGATGTTCCAAATCGTCGATAAAGACATGGCCGCCAACACGTACCACTGGTTCTTTTTGATCCAGCCCTTTGACTTCCCGGAGCGGGTGATAGGGGCGGACGCCGACTATTTCATCAGGTCCAGGTTTATGCGCGCCCAGGACGCCGAACGGGTCTTTCCCAGCGAGGCAATCGAAGAGTACGTGCGCTGTTTTAACGACCCTCAGGCGATTCACGGGGCCTGCGAAGACTACCGAGCGGGAGCGAGTATAGACCTGGTGCATGACGATGCCGATTTCGACCAAAAAGTCGCCTGTCCCCACCTGGCTCTATGGAGCGCCACCGGGTACGTCGGGCGCACCCAGGACGTGCTGGGGGTCTGGCGGGACTACTCCACCAACGTGGACGGACAATCGCTGCCCTGCAGCCACTACATCGCCGAGGAAATGCCCGACGAAGCCTATGCCCTGTTGAAAGACTTCTTTTCCGGCTGAGAACGTGGCCAAGAGTTAGGTTGTAAGTAGTTGATGACCACCGAGATTCTTTAAAAGTCTGTCCGATTTTCCCGGGTGAGGAGGCATGATGGAAACGCCGTTGGCAACCAATAATGGCTCGTTGAACAGATGGCAAAAGGCCGGGTTTTGGCCTGCCTTGCTCTCCGGAGGGTTGTTGACGGCGCCGTTGACCGGGTTTTTGTACTTGGCGGACAAGCTGGGCGGGTTGCCCTTCACCCCGTTCGCCCTTTTCGACTGGATTGCCAGGGTGCTGCCCGGCGTTGCGGTGACTTTCGGCATCGACATGATGATAGAAGGACTGCGATTGTTTGGGATGAGCGTCGCCGCCAGCGCCAAGACCGCTGAGCAGATTGTGGCCGTCCTGCTCTTCTTCGTCATTGGCGTGGCCCTCAGCGCGGCGTTCTTGTGCGTGATGAAAATCAGGGAAGCCGGCCCTCGTCCGGCAGCCGGCCTGGCCCTTGGACTGATTTTCGGCATCCCTATGGTGGCTGTGAGCCTTCCGATGGGCCAATCGACGGTGGACCCGGTATTGACCGCCGTTGTATTGGCAGTTCTGTTCTTGTTGTGGGGCCTGGGGTTCATGCCAATGTACGATAAGCTATTGTTGAGCGCCGACGGCCTGCCAACTGAGGACCGAATCCGGTGGGCCAAGAGCATCAACCGCCGCCAATTCCTGGTGGGCGTCGGCGCGGCCACCGCCACCGTCACGGTTCTCAGCGTGGGCATCGGCGGCGTACTGGCCCGGTCCGAGCGCCGCCAGGTGGCCGAGACCGTTGCAACGTCCATGGCCCCCACATCTGCCGACGCCAAACCACCTCTGCCCAACGCCGACGACCCGGTCGCTCCCGCTCCCGGCACCCGGCCGGAGTACACACAGGTGAAGGACCACTACAAAGTGTTCCTCCGAAGTGAACCATCGATCATCGACGGCTCAACCTGGTCTTTGCCCATCACCGGACTGGTTGACAACCCGCTGACGCTGACTTTGGACGACCTTCACAACAACTATGAGTCCAGAGACCAGTACGTCACCCTTTCCTGCATCTCGGGCCGGATAGCCACCACGCTTATCAGCACCACTTTGTGGACCGGAATCAGCTTGCAAAAGATACTGTCCGACCTCCAGGTCCGGAGCGAGGCCAGGTATCTGGTCATTGAATCTGCGGACGGGTTTCACGAAACCGTCGACCTGGACCTTGTCGCTTCCGATGAGCGCATAATGCTCGCCTACGCGTGGGATGGCCGCCCGATCCCGATGGACCACGGCTTTCCGTTGCGGATCTGGATTCCAGACCGATTCGGGATGAAACAACCAAAGTGGATTACCTCCATGGAAATCACCGACGAATACCAGCCCGGCTATTGGGTGGACCGGGGTTGGGATGAGGTCGCCCAGGTAAAAACTACCTCGGTCATTGACACCGTCGCCACAGACGACATTGTTGAGCGGGATGGCCAACTCCTGATTCCCGTTGGTGGTATTGCTTTCTCAGGGGCACGCGGCATCTCGAGAGTGGAGGTGCAGGTTAACAATGGCCCTTGGGAAGAGGCCCAGCTGAGGACGCCCCTGTCAGAAACGACCTGGGTGCTCTGGCGTTACGATTGGCCGTTCCAAAAAGGCAAGCACACCTTCGCCGTTAGGTGCGCCGAGGCGGATGGTACGCCCCAAATTGAAGAATCACGGGGTAACCGGCCCAGCGGAGCCACCGGAATTCACCGGCGGCGGACCAAAGTATAACGTAGGCTAGTTGACCAACGATCGTTCCCAATCGCTATCGGGGTTTCCAGCCTCGATATGTCCAACCCTATTGTGGGAAACGGCCTGGGAACGGCCAACGGTCGTTGGTTGACCGACGGTAGATCTTTCCATAGAATCGCAGGCGTCTAACCATCCATGCCAATCCGGCGAAAAGAGTAAATTCGACGATTTGACGGTCCCTTGCCCACCGTAAAGTGGACAGCAATGCCTTACCCGCAGCCGGATTGCGCATGTATAGTGGGACACCCATCCACCGCTACCGCTTCTCTCTACAGATCCGCCCACCGCTGCTCGATGCAAGGCTCCGGAGATAAATGAAAGGTTTCCTGGACATCAATTTCATCTTCCCAAATGGGTTGAGTGTAGATGCAGCCCTTGACTTGTTATTGCCCGTGGCAATTTATGTCCTGGGCATGGCTGTCTACGCGGTCTTCATTTTCAAGTTCTACCGGTTCCTGGCCTCCCGGGACATGTTTGGCTTGGACTTCTCCAGGTATGAAGAATCGCGTTTTAAGTTGGTCCGAGGCTTCCTGCACCTCGTCTCCTACGGCGCTAAATATATTGTCTTGTTCCCGGCGTTCGCCTTCTTCTGGTTCGCGGTCCTTACCCTGATCCTGGTCTTCCTCTCGCAAGAGCGCGCCTTTTCGGAGATTCTCCTGATAGCCCTGGCCACCGTCAGCGCCATCCGTCTGACCGCGTACTATGACGAAGACCTTTCTAGAGACCTGGCCAAGATCCTGCCCTTCGCGGTCCTGGCGATCTTCCTGATAGATGGGTCATTTTTTGAGGTTTACAAGTCGCTGGACGTCCTGAAACAGGTCAATGACCACCGCGAGAGAATCGTCTACTACCTGCTGTTTCTCATAGCGTTGGAGTTTGCGTTGCGGCTCACCTTGTCCGTCGTCGCGTTCCTCATTTCGGAGAGGAATCGTCTATTGCGGCGGCGCTCAGCCGCCGTCGTCAACGGTGAAGTTACACCTCAGCCGGAAGAGCCAGCGTCGCCAGAGGAGCCAACACCGCCGGAAGAGGAGGAACCCGGCGACGAGGCCCCGCTGGCCCAGCAGGACCCATAGCACCACTGCTTACCGGGAAAACCCGGAAAGTGGGGACACTCTGCCGCTGGCCTGTACGCCAAAGACCACTCGAACCGGTCGCTCAAACGGGCGAAAGACCAGCGTTTCAATCTCCACAGCCGGCTCAGGTAGTTTGATTTTATGTAACCTCTCCGGGCTGGCAGTCCTTGGCCTGCGCCTAGCCCGTCAAAATCAACGGGCCATGTGTACCGCAATTTTCCGTTGCGCTTGCTTTGCAGCCATGGGAATGAAGGTGTGGGATAATATGGAACCCGCGGTGTCTGCGAGATGGTGCGGGGCGTGCGGCAGGCCGCAAGGGGTTGCGGGGCCCCGGGTCTGGAACTAAATTCGCTTCCAGGAGCTAGCAATGAAAAACAGTTCTTCACGCATCTTGACCACTCACGTAGGCAGCCTGGCCCGCCCGCCGGAGATCATGGAAATTATGCGGGCAAAGGAGACCGGCCAACCCTATGACGCCCAGCGGCTGGCCGGACTGGTCCGCGATTCGGTCAAGGAGGTGGTGCGGCGGCAGGTTGAAGCGGGCATCGACGTTCCCAGCGACGGCGAATTCGCGAAGCACAGCTTTTCCGCTTATGTCCACGACCGGTTGACCGGCTTCGAACCCCGACCTTCAGCTCCCGGAGAGCCGTCTTTGCGGAATGCGTTCCGGGACCGTATGAGGTTCCAGGAATTCTACGACGAGTATGACAGCGGCGCCGAGGCCGCTTCCGGAGGTCCGGTGGTGTGCACCGGCCCGATCGCTTACCGAGGCCAGGAAGCTGTCCAGGCCGACATCAGCAATTTCAAAGCCGCCCCGGAAACCGCCCAACCGGAAGAGGCTTTCATCCCAGCGGTGGCCCCCGGCACCATTGAGCTGCAACGGAGCAACGTCTACTACGCCACCGAGGAGGAGTTCCTCGCCGCTATCGCCGACGCAATGAAGGAAGAATACCGGGCCATCGTCGAGGCGGGGTTCATCCTACAGATCGACGATCCCAGGGTCGTGACCCAATACGGTAATCCCGATCCGGCGCCAACGATTGAGGAGTACCGAAAGTTTGCCGCATTGCGGGTGGAGGCCCTGAACCACGCCCTGGAAGGGCTACCCCAAGACCGGATCCGTTACCACCTCTGCTGGGGGAGTTGGCACGGTCCCCACACCACCGATGTACCGCTTCGGGACATTGTAGACATTATTCTGCGGGTCAACGCAGGGGCCTATTGCGTGGAAGCCGCAAACCCCCGCCATGCCCACGAGTGGGAGGTTTGGGAGAACGTAAAACTTCCGGATGGCAAATATCTGATACCCGGAGTGGTGGCCCACACCACGAATCACGTTGAGCATCCGGAGTTGGTGGCCCAAAGAATTGTGAACTATGCCCGGATGCTGGGCCGGGAAAACGTTTTGGCCGGGAGCGACTGCGGTTTCTCCCAGGGCGCATTCACTCCCCGGGTCCACCCATCCATCATGTGGGCCAAGCTCGAGGCACTGGCAGAAGGGGCGGCCCTGGCTTCCAAGCAACTCTGGGGCTGACCAGGGCGCGCAGGACCTCCAGCAACGCCCGGGGCGGTTCAAGCCGGGATAACTAGGAAAGAAAGTTGAGTCTCGGACTTTGCGTCCTGGGTTGCGGCTCTTTTGCCTGGGTCTTCGCGGAGACCGTAGCCAGCCTGCGCGGCGAAATCGACCTTTACTTCGCCAGCCGGGACCTGGCCCGGGCCCGGGATTACGCCGCGCAGTTCAACGGCTTGGACGCCTTTGGCAGCTACGCCTCCGCCGCCGCCGACCCACGGGTGGAAGCCCTATACATCTGTACGCCCCACCATTTGCACCTGGAGCATGTCGCGCTGGCCGCCCGCTGGGGCAAGCACGTCCTGGTGGAAAAGCCCATCGCGGGGAACCTGGCCGACGCGAGGCAAATTGTGGACCAGGCCGGGTCCGCCGGGATCAATCTGATGGTGGCGGAGAACTACCGGTTCCTAAGCTCGGTGCAGAAAGCCAAAGAATTGGTGGACCAAGGGCGAGTGGGACAGGTCAGGCTGGTCCAGCTACAGGAGCAACATCCGTTTCAGCCCTCCGGATGGCGCAACCAGGCCGGTCTGAACGGCGGCGGGGTCCTGATTGATGGGGGAATCCACAAGGCCAGCGTGCTGGCGTACCTGTCGGGGCGGCCCAACCGGGTCTACGCCCAAAGGTTGCTGCCAGGCCAACCGGGGTTGGAGGCGGAGGACGGCATCGTCGTAATGACCCGGACTAAGGATGACGTGACGGGAGTAATCAACCACTCTTGGAGCATCGCTCCAACAACGCCCCGTCCCTGGGTCTCGATCCTCGGCACCAAGAGCACCCTGTATTTCGAGTTGGGCCGCCCCTGGTTGAAGATTCTCGATGGGACCTCCGAAGAGTTGTTGGATCTGCCTGACGAGGTCCGGGGGTTCGCGCCCATGGTGAGGGAGTTCCGCCAAAGCATCATCGAAGGCCAAGAACCCGCCATGAGCGGAGCGGAAGGCATAGCCGACCTAACCCTGGTGCTCAAGGCGTATGAATCCATGGAGCTAGGCAGGCCCGTGTCCGTTGACTGACAACGGTTTCGTTCAGGCGTGGCAAACCAATCGGATTCACCGTCGTGCGGGCGGTGGTTGGAAGAGTATCTCCTCCCTTTACCGTTGGACGATGCCGACGGAAGCGAAGGCAGCGCCTGTTCCCGCCGCCCGACTCTGCGGCCGCCCTTTAGACATAGCAACGGCGCTTCCCGCCGCAGGGGATCCTTGCGCAACCTGAGGTGATGTAATCAGGTTTCGCGAATCCTCCGATTTTATGATGCGGTAGCCCCGAGGTCCTTTACCTCCCGGTCGAAAATACCCAAATCCGGCAGAAAATCATCGGGCATAAAGTTGATTTGGAATGGTATTCTTGGCCTCTCAAAGGTCGTGGCCCGGTTGCATTCCCAACATGAGGAGGTCTTGAACAGAATATGGTTCGCACTATTATTTTTTCTCTCTGGCTGCCAATCCTCGTACTGGCTGCCGCGTTCGTCAGATTCGGGTTTGAAGCGGCGGCAGACGGTCCCGGCCTGGTTGGCATTCTGATGCTGTTTGCGTTGACCTGGCCTGCGGCGATTCCATTGACCTTGGCGGTCCGGCTGATAAACCGGCGCGCGCCTGTCCTGTCTTATGTTTGCGCCCTGGTATTGGGACTTGGATCAGCTTACATGGCAACGGTGGGCGGACTCTTGGGGCCGGTCGGCGTCGTCTTTTACACGGTCGTCGCCTCACTGCCGGCCTGGATAGTCTTGGGGATTCTGGTCATATTCGGACTAAGCGCGAAGCGGCAGCACTCCCGAGCTTAAAAGCCACCTGAATACCAACGCCGCGGCGTTCGTTCTGACGCAACACTTTGAGAGCGGGATGGTTGCCTGGTGGTACGGGGCAGGTCCCGGCAACTCTCAACGTAGGGCGGGACTAGAACCTAGGGGCAACCGCAGAACGGCCGAATAGGAATTCCTGGGGTGGATGAATAGGCCCGCCCTTCTAAGGGGCGGGCCGTTTGTGTTACTGAGGGGGCTGAACAACAACCTGAGTATAGCCCGGAGGTCTCGCCGCCAGTGCTCGTCGACGTCATGGTTGTCCGGAGTGGCGGCGCAGGAACCGACCGTGGCGTCCAAGTTGGTGAGGCCGTTCTATCAGCGAGACGGCAACCCTGCGCAGCGGAGCGGGGCCAGAACTATGCAGGCGGAGTCGGGGCCGGTGAGCGTGCCCCTTCCCGAACGGCGTTGGTGCTTAAGACAGGCTTCCCAAGAAGTCCATCGCAACGCTCAGAAATTCCTGCGGTTGCTCGTTATGGGGCGAATGGCCACACTCTTCAATCACGTGGAGCTTGGAGCCTTTCAACGCCTGTTGGTACAGCTCACCGCACTCCACGGGCGCTATCCGGTCCTGGCGGCCCCACACAATCAGCGAGGGCACGTCGATCAGCTCAAGATAGCGGGGGAGTTTGGGATTGTGCATGTAGGGAGTCCAGCACAGCCGGGAAGCCATCTCGCGGTTGTTCCACTGGACCAACTGCTCCTCGGCGGTCAGTTCAACCGCAGGAGGAGCCTTGCTGGGGTCGTGGTAAATGAGGTCTTGAGTCGCCTCCTGGCCCACCAGGAGCAGTTCCGCTATCTCTCCCTGTTTGGGCCGGATACCCACGGCATCGACCAAGACCTGCCCTTGCACTGCCGACGGACACATCGCCGCGATCTCGGCGGCGAGCCAACCGCCCATGGAGAAACCCATGAGCCGTACCTGTTGGTAACCCAGCGTCCGGAAAAACGCCAGATAAAAATGGGCCATGTCGTTCATGGTGGTTAACCACGGGGGTTGTTCCGACTGGTCATAGCCCGGATGGGAGGGCACGTATACGGTGTAGCTCTCCGAAAGGGCCTGATGGAACGGCATCCAACCGCGGTTGCCGCCGGCTCCGTGCAACGCGAACAGCGGGGGACCGCTGCCGCCCTTGAACACCTGGACCTTGGAGCCGCCCACCTCCACCGATTCTTCGCGCCAACTAGTTGTCGTAGTCATCGTTGGGGTCGCACGCTCCTTCCGATTAAATCGCTCACTGTATTGCCCATCCCACCGGCCATTTGCATGGTGGCGCCGGCACCGGCGCCGTTATTTCGCTGCTACTCCTCCGGGCGGAGTTTGATCTCGCGAAGGGCCGGGATAACCTCTTTGCCCAGGAGTTCTATAGACCGCATCGTGTCGGAATGCTCCATGGGGCCCTCGTTCCCGTAGATAAAGAGGAACCCCGGATTCAGGCCCTCAACCAGCTTGCCCAGTTTGTTGGTGACGGTTTCCGGGCTGCCAGCAATGATATTGTCAATGTCCAGCAACTCTTCATAGGTCATTTTTTCGGTGGAACCGAGACCTCTCCGCCTGGCCCGCAAGGCCGCTGCCTCCCGTGACTGATAGCCGGGCGGGTCGTTTTCCTCCCGGGGGCCCTTCATGCGGTGGTCGTGGGTCCACATGTAGTGGCGGCCTATCTCCTGCGCCTTCTCGTCGGTATCAGCCACTAGCGCCCTTACCACGTAGCCGAAATGCTCCGGGCCCGGGGTGTAGCCAACTTCCGCAGCCGTATCACGGTAGACCTTCTTCATCTCCATGGTGGTCTCGTGCAACGATCCGAGGTTCATGTAGGGATACTGGTGCCTCGCCGCCCATTCCACGCTCTCCACGCTGGAGGTGCCGGGGATCCAGATCGGAGGATGGGGCTGCTGGTAGGGCAGCACCCACGGATTCACCACCCGGTGATGGAAGAAATTGCCCTCGTAGCGGAAAGGGCCGGGCTGGGTCCAGCACCGGATAATCAGGTCGTGGGCTTCCTCAAAGCGGGCCCGGTTCTCGGTGGGGTCGATACCGCCCGTGATGCTCTCCGGGGCCGTTCCTCGAATAAATCCCGAAACCAGCCGCCCGCCGGACACGCAGTCCAGCATGGCGATTTCTTCAGACATCCGCACCGGGTCATTTACCGCTATGAGGTTGCCCAGCAGGATAACCTTGGCTTTCTTGGTAAGTTTGATCGCCATTGCGGCGTCTATGTTCACCGAAGGCTTCATACACCAGTATGAAGTGTGGTGCTCATTGGTTTGAACGCCGTCAAAGCCCACCTCATCAGCGTAGGCATACTGGTCGTGGTACTGGTTGTACAGTACGTGGGCCTTCTTTGGGTCGAAAAAGGTGTTGGGAAACCCCAAACGCCCCGAATCGTACGGCATCAGGTCGTTGTCGGTGATGTGGCCGTAGGCCTGTTCGGAAAACCAGGAAACTTCTATCGTGTCTTTCATAGCGCCCTCCTGCGACCTGTTTCGACCGTCGGTGTCCTATTAATGTTGCGTTGGCATCGGAGAAATGAGTTGCAACGGTCAACCGCGCCCAATGCGGATCGGTTTCATTAGTAAGACGTTGGGACTATATTACGCCCCAAGGAACGCTGTCAACCGATTGTCAGCAGGGGACGATTGGTGTGGATGACCCAACTTGAAACAGCATCGGAGACTGTCACGGGTGTGTTTGGCGCACTCCCAGGAACAACCGTAGGTATAGCAGAGCCGCTCAAGGATGGCCAGAGTACCCTAAGGAATAACCCCGGCGTCGGGGTTTTGAATTGGCAGGAGCGGCAGGATTCGAACCCGCGACCACTGGTTTTGGAGACCAGCGCTCTGGCCAGACTGAGCTACGCTCCTGCGTGGTACCCCTGGAGGGACTCGAACCCCCGACGCGCGACTTAGGACGCCGCCGCTCTATCCTCTGAGCTACAGGGGCAGATGGTGGAGATAGGGGGACTTGAACCCCCAACCTCGGCATTGCGAACGCCGCGCTCTCCCAGTTGAGCTATATCCCCCAATACCCCCTTTCGGGAGCCAAGTTCCAAGATTTCCCCAACAATTTTTCCGTACCCGGGCTGTCGGCACGCAACAATCCCAAGGGGAATTAACCCTGATACTACCAGAAATCGTAAGGCTATGCCTCATCGGATGTCAAGTCGCCAACGTCCCGGCGAAACGTCGGTTTGATTGCCCCAAGGGTGGCTGCTCCAAGGCGAGGCTTCCAAGCTTTGACGCTTGTGTCAATTTCCTCTGGCAGTCGCCCTTGCGCCGGCTTTGGTTTGACGGGTATTGGCCCTACTGCTAGAGTGGATTTTCGGCGCAGGTAGCCCCCAAGCGGACCGGCCAATGAGGAGATCCCACAATGGCTAAAACCGACCGGCAAAACATTCTGGTGGTGGTCCAACTGACCGGCGCCAACGACTTCATGAACACCGTTGTTCCCTACGCCAACCCTTTGTATCAGGACAACCGCCCAACGGTGGGCATCCCCGCCGAGCAGGTGTTGCCCATAGACCGGGAGTTTGGCTTCTGTCCCTCTTTCGCGCCGATTAAAGAGCTATACGACCGAGGAACGGTTGCCGTCCTCAACGGCGTTGGCTATCCCAACCCCAACCGGTCACACTTCCGGTCGATGGACATTTGGCACACCTGCGAGCCCGAAAAAATCGTCTCTGAGGGTTGGCTGGGCAAAGCTATCCGAGACCTGGACCCCTTGGGTGAAAACGTGGTTACCGGGGTGAATATCGGGCGGGGCCTTCCCCGGGCCATGGCCATGCCGGGCGTTCCGGTGGCCTCGGTGGGCGACCTGGATTCCTACGGAGTTCTGAATGGATTCGCCGGCCACCGGCGACAGCTAGAAGCCCTGGACACCTTTGCCAGAATGTATGCCCCGGCAGTGGGCACCGGCGCCGTGATGGACTACCTTGGGCGGACCGGGCGCGACGCCCTAATGAGCGCCGACCTGCTGCAACACGCGCCGGCGCAGTACACGTCCGGCGTAGAATATGCGGATACGCCGATTGCACGGAATTTGCAGGCCGTGGCCAAGTTGATTATGGCCGACCTGGGAACCCGGGTTTTCTATACCCAGCATGCCGGGTACGACACCCACGCGAATCAGGCCGTAACACAACCCCAACTGCTCGAAGATTTATCCCACGGGTTGTCAGACTTTTTTGAGGACCTGCAAGAGCATCAACGCTCCGACGATGTGCTGGTATACATCTTCACCGAGTTCGGCCGCAGGGTTAAAGACAATGGAGCCGGGACCGACCACGGGTCGGGAGGCGGTGGGTTTGTCATCGGCGACTCCGTCAAAGGCGGAATGTACGGGGAATATCCTTCGTTGAAAGAGAAAGACTTGTTGGAGGGCGACCTTCATTTCAGCCAGGACTTTCGCGGAGTTTATTCCACAATTCTGGACAAGTGGTTGGGTCTGGACCCGACGCCGATCGTGGGCGGCCACTTTGAACAACCGGCATTCCTTTAACAAACATGCCTGAGCCTTCGAGGTCTCCATGAAAGTAGCACTCGCCCTTCCCGCGGGTCTTCCCGGCGTTTCCGGTCCTTTATTGCTGGACTGGGCTCAAAGGACCGAAGCCGGCCCTTTTTCCAGCATTGCCGCCATCGACCGCCTGGTTTACCCGAACTGGGAACCCCTTGTGGCCCTGTCGGCAGCAGCGGTGGTCACCCAAAGAGTGCGCCTGATGACTTCCCTGGTCATTGCGCCTCTGAGGGACACGGCTCTATTGGCGAAGCAGGCCGCCACTCTGGACGTATTGTCCGGCGGTCGGATGTCCCTGGGCTTGGGAGTTGGCCGCCGGGGAGACGACTTTGCGGCCGCCGGCAAGCCGATGCCAAACCGGGGGCGTTGGTTCGAAGAGCAACTGGCCTCGATGCGACAAATCTGGTCGGGGCTAATTCCGGAGGAAGGTTCGGGTCCCGTTGGCCCGGAGCCGGTCCAACCGGGGGGGCCGGAGATTTTGATCGGCGGCTCGGCACCCGCGGCAGTCAGGCGGGCCGGCCGGCTGGCAGACGGTTACCTGGGGTCGGGCGACCCAGCCACCGCCGCCAAGCAGTTTGAGGTGGTGACAGAGGAGTGGCGCAAACGGGATAGACCCGGCAGTCCCCGGCTGCTGGCCACCAGCGGGATTGCCCTGGGACCCGGCGCGGACCGCGGGGCCGACCAGGTACGCCATTACAATGCCATTTACGGAGCGGAAGTTGCCGAAAGGGCGGTTCAAGGGTTGATTACTACCGAGGAATCGCTGATGGACCTGCTAAAGCGATTCCAAGACATCGGCTTGGACGAGTTGGTCTTCGTCCCTCGGGTGCCAGACCTCGACCTGGTTGACCGGATAGCACAAGTTGTGGGCTGAGGGCTCGGCCGCACCGCATTCCCAGATTGACCAGCGCTGATCCCGGGACCTTGATCCGGCTCGGACGGCGCCAGTCACAGCACCACAATCTTCTATTGGCTAGAGCTGATCCCGGGACCCTGCTCCGGCTCGGATGTCGCCAGTCAATTGAAGCCCAGCCCCTTGGCGTTTAAGCTAACCCACTTGCCGCCGCCGATTACCAGGTGGTCCAGCACTTCTATGCCGAGCAACTTGCCGGCCGATACCAGGTCCCGGGTGACTGCCACGTCCGGTTCACTGGGAGTGGGATCCCCGGAAGGGTGGTTATGCACTAGAATCAGCGCCGGAGCGTTTTCCCTTATTGCGGGCCGGAAAACCTCGGAAGCGCGCACCACCGAACTGTTCACGTTGCCAACGTAGATTTCATGGATTCCCAAAACGTGGTGCTTGGTGTTGAGCAGCATCACTCTAAGGTGTTCCTGGTCCATCGGAGACATTTCCGCCATTACCAGGTTGGCCGCATTCTCCGGCGCGCTAATGATTACCCGGTCTTCCGGTACCAGCGCCACGGCGCGCCGTCCCAATTCCAGGGCCGCCAGAAGTTGGCAGACCTTGGCTTCACTTAAGCCCTTTTCCCGGCATAGCTCCGAAAACGTAGCTTTCATCAGGCCGGCCAGTCCGTCAAACTGGGCCAACAACCGGGAGGAAAGGGCCAGCACATTCTCGCCCTTCATGCCGGTCCGCAGCAGAATGGCGATAAGCTCGGTGTTGTTCAGGTGGCTGGGACCGTAAGCCCGCATCCGCTCCCTGGGACGCTCCCCTTGGGGCATTTCTCGAATGGTGGGTTGATACGCGGAAACGTCAACCATCTCAGCAACCAGCGGCTCCCGTCTGGATTAACCCGTATATGTAGCAGGGCTGGGAGCGTCCCGGATTATACGGGAATGGATCCCAAATGACCCGGCCCAAATGTCATTCAAGTCCAACTGACCGGAAAGTTTTCAGCCCGGTTGCCAGTCAGTGCTAGAATAAGCTGGCTGGGCCATGGGCCAAGCGTGATTTAGTCAACGCTCCCGCCGCCGGACTCCCTTCTCTCCCATTCAAGGAAAGGAGCAATTATGGACCCGAACGTGGACAATCCACTCCTCGTTATATCGTCTGACTCCCATGTTTTCGAGCCTCCTGACCTGTGGACCAACCGCATAGACCGCAGGTTTCGAGACCGGGCGCCCCGCATGGAACGGGTGGACGGCACGGACGAGCTGATCATTGAAGACGGCCAGCACCTGGCGGGAATCGGGCTCATATCCGGAGCGGGTCTGCGGTTCGAGACACCAGAGTTGATCACTCACCAAGCCCGCTTTGAAGACGTTCACACTGGTGGATACGACCCGGAACAGCACATCAAGGACATGGAACTGGACGGCGTAGCCGGGGAGGTGCTTTACCCTTCCCAGGGACTGTTCTACTTCAAGGTCGACGATTCGGACCTGATGTCCGCTATTTTCCGGACTTACAACGACTGGCTGGCCGAATTTTGCGAAACCAACCCCGCCCGGCTTAAAGGCATCGCCATGATCAACCTGGACAACGTGGCGGAAGGGGTCCAGGAGTTAGAACGCTCGGCCCGGTTAGGGTTAGTGGGAGCGATGATTACCGAGTACCCCGCCGAGGAACGCCGCTATGATGGGGCGGAGTACGAACCGTTTTGGGCCGCCGCTCAAGACCTGAACATGCCTCTGAGCCTGCACACCGCCACTGCCAGAAAGGGACCCAACCGGGCGGCCGGACCCACGTCGGTGCGCACCGCCAGCGGGCGGGCGAACAAGGTATTCCTGCCGGCCACGTCCTTGTGCGACATGATCTTTTCAGGGGTATTCGAGCGTTATCCCCGGCTGAACGTGGCGGTCGTGGAGTTTGAGCTGGCCTGGGCCCCGCACCTGTTGGGAACTATGGACTACACCTACATCGAACGCCAGAAGGAAGCTTCGTACCGGTTCAAAGGGGACGTGCTGCCCAGTGACTTTTTCCACCGGAACGTTTACCTCAGCTTTCAGGAAGACGGCATCGGCATCCGCATGAGGGACGTAATAGGAGTGGACCGCCTGATGTGGGGGTCGGACTATCCCCACGCCGAATCGACCTTTCCAAAGTCCCGCGAAATCCTGGAGAGCATCCTGGAGGGTGTTCCGCAGGAAGAAAAAGCGAAGATCGTTGGGGCTACGGCGGCGCAACTCTACGGGTTCGACACCAAGAGCATCGAGTAGGTCTGACACACCTTTGGCCTATGCCGGGGTAGCTTATGGCCCGGCGGCCCGGAATTTCCAGGGTCGCCCCTAGCCGTTCGGCAGCACCACCGCTTTCACTTCGCGAAAGTCCGCCATTGCCTCCAACGCCTGGCTCACGCCGTCCAGGCTATAGACCCCGGAGATCAGGTTTTCAAAGGGGAATTTCTGTTGCCGCGTGGCTAAGAACGTGACTGCCTGGTAGAAGTGGCGCCCCAAAGAACCACCCACTCCGATTATCTGACGGTCCCTCAGGGCATTGGCGGACACGCTGATGTTGCCATCACCCCCGCCAATAGTTAGATAGCGCCCCCGGGCGCGGAGAATGTCCAGTCCCTCTGGAATAGCCGCCGCAGTGGCGCACTGGATGACCACGTCGGGGCCGCGGCCGTCGGTGAGTTCTAAAGCCCACTCCTTCCGCGCGGCGGCGTCGGGGTATTCATCGAGGTTGAGGGTAGCATCGGCGCCCCATTCCCTGGCAACCTGCAAGCGTACTTCCGGCGCACCGATTGCCAACACCTTTCTAGCCCCGCGGTCTCTGGCGACCGCCATAGCATAGAGCCCAACCGGGCCGCATCCCTGCACCAGGACCGCCTCGTGGCTCGCCAGGGGGCCAAGGCGTTCAAAGCCGTGCATAACCGTCCTGAGAGCGCAGGCGGCAGAAGCGGCCAATGGCGACGGCACCTCAGCCGGTACACGAATAAGGTCGCACCCTGGGGGCACGTAATGGTATTCGGCGCAGCCTCCCAGCAGGTAGGGAGCCTGGTCGCAGCGCATTCTCCCAAAGGCGTAGCTGTTGGAGCAGCCGGCAGGGTCCCCCGCCACCGTGCAATAGTAGCAGTGGCCGCAGTGCGGGTAAGTGGAGATGATTCTGTCGCCCTCACCGAGGGGTTCCCCCAACAAGTCGGTGCGGGCTCCGTTCATCTCCACAATGACTCCGGTGGTCTCGTGCCCGGGTATGTAGGGCAGACGGTCAGAGGACATCCGCCCGTGCCAGCAGTGAACGTCCGTGCCGCAGAGCGTCGCCGCGTCCACTCGCATCAGCAAGCCCGTTGGCTCCAACTCCGGAGTTTGCACACTCCAAATCTCGGCGGGTTGGTTGAAGCCCGTAACAACTGCGGCGCGGCACTCGGTCATCGTCATTCCTTCCTTACGCTCTTAAACGCCACGCTGCCAATGGCGACCTGAAAGGATCGTTCAAGGCACAACCCTTATCAATTTGCTGCCTGTTGAGGCTCAATTAGAGGAGCATCCGGGTCCCACCACACGTGTTCCCACTTGAGAGTCAACTCTCCACTCAGCGGCGTCAGCCAGTTCTGCAGCCGGTGGTCGTAAACCATTCCCATGTCCCTCCAGATAGTGGGGACCCAGTGGGTCTCCCCCTGCCGGAGAATCGCCATTATCTCTCTGAGTATGGCCGCACGTTTGGCCGTGTCGGGCTCGGCTGCCTGGGCCTCCAGCAGCTTGGTTAGCTCGGGATCGCTCCAGTTATCCGGGTTCCCCGCCGTATTTAGGTCGTACGCGTACTGAAGATTGTCGGAGGGGTCTATGATCATCTGGATGGAGCCGCCCGCGAACGAGAGAGGATAGGTGCCTTCGATTTGGCGGGCATGGTATGCGGCGGTGTCCACCGGCTTCATGACCAAGTCTATGCCGAGGTCCCTCCTGAGCTGTTCGGTGATCACCTCCGTGGTTGATGTGCTAAGCCCGCTTTGGCCCATGTTTAGATCGGCTTGGAAGCCGTCAGCGTAGCCGGCTTCCACCAGCAGAGCCTTGGCCTCGGCTATGTCCTCGGCTTTGTTGGTCCGGTACCCGGGCTGTCCGACCAGTTCTACGTCTTCTTCTCCCAAGGCCCGAAGGGTGAAGAAGTCGCCGGGCCGGGCCCCATAACCGTATTCGTCGGTGTGATAGACGATATCCAGAAGGTTCTGGCGGTCAATCCCCAGGTAAAACGCCCGCCTTACCCGCGGGTCATCGAAGGGCGGCTGGTTGGTCAATACGAAACCAGTCCCTCCATAAGTGGGTACGTAATCGGCCTGTAACTTGCCCTCAGCGTCCTCCAATACCTTGAAGACGTCCCGACGCCTGAATGCGCTGCTATACCCAATGGTGGCGTGAACCTGGCCAGCCAGGAAGGCAGCGTATTGCCCCGGGACCGTAGGGATAATGTTGTACTTCCACCCCTCGAAGTAGGGCCGGCCCGGCTTGAAGTAGTCAGCGTTCTTGTCATATTCAATGGAAATCCCGCGTTCGTAGCTCTTCAGGGTCCATGGGCCGGACCCCAGCAGTTTTTCCGGGCAGCAGTTGGCGTCTTCCACTGACAGCGACTCCGCCACGTGCTTGGGGTACATCTTCATCGACTCGCTCCCCAGGACCGCCAGGAAGAGCACCCCGGCAGAGGTGACCGGCATCTCCACCGTCTTGTCGTCTATAGCCTGAGCCGTCTGATGCTCATAGAATTCTCTAAGAGCCGCGGTCCTGGTCCGCTTTTCTCCCGGCTGCACTATCCGGTCCAAGCTGAAAACAATGTCCTCCCGAACCCGGTCCAAGCTGAAAACAATGTCGGCGGTCACGGGCTGGCCGTCGTGCCAATTGGCGTCCCGGAGTTTGAAGGTGTATGTCAGACCATCCGCGCTCGTCTCCCAGCTTTCCGCCAAATCCCCGATGATCTCGGTGGGTACGACAGGGTTGTACTCCACGAGTTGGTTGAACCTTGGAGAGAAAAGTCTCTGGCAACTCAGGGTGCTGCTGCACCGGTGAACGTCCACTTCGCCCGGTTTACTCCTACCTGTGACTTGAAGCACCATGTTCGCCTGCTTGCCCTGAGACACCCAGTCGGGTTGCAGGGGGAACATCATGACTTCGCCCTTCGGCGCCGGCGCGATTGTTGCCGCTATCGCCGGCTGTGTCGCCTCTACCACTACTGCGGCCGTGGGAACTGCCGTGGGATCCATCGCCGCCGGTTCGTCCGTAGCGGATCCGCCGCAGGCCAGGACGAAAACCAGGGAAAGCAACAGGGCAACCAGCGCTATCCTCAAAAAATTACTTCGCTGCCAATGCATCATGTCCTAACCTCCGGGCGCTTATATCGAGTTTGTGCGCTGTCCATATTTAATGGCGTCTTGGTCACAGGTTGTGAAGGGCCTTGGGGTTGTCATACAGGATTTTGTCGATCACTGCCGGTTCAAGGTCTCCCTTCTGCTTCAGGTTCCTCATGGCTTCGATCTCGCTGGAGGTGTCGGTGTGCCCGTAATCGGTGCCGATTACCAGATTGTCTTCTCCAGCATACTTCAATATCCAAGGCAGGTCGTCACTGGTCTGGCAGGTGACGTACATCCCGTATTCTTTCATTGGGTTGTCGGGAAGTTTCTTGTTCAGGCGGCGCCTTTTAAGGTCTGCTACAACGTAAGGCACCCACTGGGCGCCGGCCTCAACGAAGCTAAATCTTAGGTTCGGGAATACTTCAGGTATCTCGCTGGCGATAATGGCGTGACAGGAAGCTACGGTGGGTACATTGAACCGCCAGAAAGCCGCTGCTCCGGTGCCGTTATACTGGCTCACCAGGTCGAGATTTGCAGGATTTGCATTGGCTATGTGCACGACGATGGGGACGTTCAGGCGGCTTGCCTCCTCATAGATCGGGTAGAAATATGGGTCGGTGGGAAGCCTGTTCCCTTCAATGGGCCTTATGGCCGCGCCGCAGGCGCCGTGCTCCACCGCTACCCTCAATTCCTTGATAGCCTCGTCCATGGCCATGAATGGCAGTACGGCAACCCAGAGCAGACGGCCTGCGCTTTGGTCGTAAATGTGGGTCAGCCAGCGGTTATAGCCCTTGCAGATGGCCACCTCCGACTCAGGTCGGTCGGCAATCTGCTCGATAAAGATTGTGGAGTGGAGGACTTGCATGTCTATTTCGAGCTCGTCCATGTGCTGCAAGCGGGCTTCGATGTTCTCCATGTAACGGGCAGCCCTGGACACTCCTACGATTCTGCCGGTGTCCCTGGCGGTTTGTTCTTCCAGAGCAGGGTCGGAGAGTGGGTCCCTGGCCGGCCTCCGGATTTTGCCATCACACATCCAGTAAAACTTGCCCTCCACCGGTCCCACGAGAAGCGGCCTGTACTTCATGTCAGACTGGTCCATGTAGTCCCAGGTGGTCTCGGTCTCCACAACATGGGCATCAGCATCTATGACGGGCATGGCGGATCACTCCTTCACAAAATTGACTGGTTTTCCAATTCCAAACGATCATCCCGCAATCGTATTTTCAGCACTCAAATCCCGCCGAAATGGCAGAATTCACACGAGAAAACGTCAGATTGACGACGAAATCGAGCTATAAGCTCGACCTAACAACGGGGTGAGTCGAGTCTATCCGCGCCTCCAAAATTGTCAATCAGCTATACGGGGAATCGTTGGCAGGCTTCTTGACCGCCGAAATCCGGCGCCCGGATTCAGGAAAACCATGGTCAGCGGTGAAATCGTGGACATGGTGTGGGGAAAGCATCCGTACCGTCCAACGGTCCCGAGTAGCCTTTGCCTGGGCCGCTGGAATTCATGGTTAGAACCTTCCGCGGCACCTTGTTTATCGAGGGATCCAAAAACGCCCGGCGTCGCCACGGCCCTGCTCTGCGGGTTTGATGCCGCGGTTGTTCCGGTCGGTCAAGATTACGCTTTCGAGGCAGGGGAGCCCGCCCCACCTGCGGCCGCCGGACGCTTTCGGCTTGTGCCGCCAAGTTAACAATGGTAAAACAGGTACGCGGTGAAGCTTAGGTTGGCAATGACGTTTCACCTCAATCCCGGACCCCGTAACCATTAGGAGGACAACCGTGGCGCGAATCCCTTCACCTTCACGAGATCAAGTCCCCGACGAGTTTAAAGACGCCTACGACCAGGCCGTAGCCAGTATCGGCGGCCAAATCGGAGCCGGGCCCTGGCCGGTGGTCCTGAACAGTCCGGAGTTGGCCCTGCGCCGGATAAACCTGGCGGATTACCTGCGCAAGGAAACCACCTTTCCCAAGAAAATCCAGGAGCTTGCCATCCTGATCGCGGTTCGAGCCATGGACTGCCAGTATGCCTGGAATGCCCACGCCGCCACGGCGCGGCGCGTGGGGCTGGACGACGCCATTGTTGACGCCATTCGGGACCGGACTCCCCTGCCGGCTATGGCTCCAGAAGAAGAGGCGTTGGTCAACTACGGCACCGAGTTCTACACCACCCACAAGGTGAGCCAGGACACATTTCAGAAAGCATTGGACCAGTTTGGGGCGCAACAGTTGGTGGAATTGACCTCGTTGATGGGCCATTACGCCCAAACTTCGTTCATTTTGAACGCTTTCGAGGTTGCCCTGCCGGATCAGCTAACCGAGTCGTTGCTGCCGGTCTAGTCCCGCGTCGTCGTCCGGAAACGGTCCGGCACGACCAAATGGCTATCGTTTCGAATGCTTGCAATAGCGGCACAGGAGGCTAAACATGGCACGTGTTCCATTCGTTTCCCGCGACATGGTCCCGGAAGAGTTCAGAGGGGCCTTTGACGAAGTGACCTCCGAGACCGGGGGCTCCATCACCAACGGACCAGGGTCAATAACGCTCAACTCGCCGGAATTCGCCCGGCTCAGGGCTCCCGTCACCGAATATCTACGGTACCGGACCACCTTTCCCAAGCTAATCCAAGAACTGGCAATCTTGGTTACGGCCCGCGCCATGGACTGCCAGTACATCTGGAACGCCCATGCGCCGGCAGGACGCCAAGCGGGTCTCAGCGATGCCCTGGTGGACGCCATCCGGGATAACGGGGCGTTGCCTAATGTTGGCCCCGATGAGTCGGCGGTAATCGGGTTTGGCCGAGAGTTTTTCTCCGGCCACAAGGTGGACCAAGCCACCTTCCAGACCGCCCTGGACCAATTCGGAGCCCAGCATCTGGTGGAGCTAACTGCCCTGATGGGGCATTACTCCCAAACAGCTTTTTTCCTGAACGCTTTTGAAGTGACACTGCCGGAGGAGCGCACCGAACCCGTCCTACCGGTTTAGAGTGTCTCTCGGGGTAGACGCCGTCATTCCCGGAGGAATGGCAATCCTCGCGGATTTGTTGATAGCCGGGACATCCGGTTATGCGGGCCTTGTTTCCCGATCCGCCCCGAGCAGGCAACTCACTAGCCGCCCGATGTACCGGATTCGGGATACCGGATCTCGGGCGGCGATAATTCCCGCCGGTCGCGTACCGACCAGGCATAGGCCAAGCCCCGCGGCATAGCTTCGCGGGCATAGTTTCTTTGGAGGGATGACATGCTGGGCAACACGGCCATCGCCAATATTCTAAAAATGGAAGGTGTCGAGTACCTTTTCTGTTACCCGGCCAACCCCCTGATTGAGGAAGCGGCCATCGCCGGGATCAAACCCATTATGTCCCGCACCGAACGGACCACCGTGAACATGGCCGACGGTTACTCCCGCATCACCAACGGGCGGCGTACCGGCGTGGTGGTCACTCAATCGGGTCCCGGTATAGAAAACGCGTTCGCCGGAATAGCCCACGCCTATGCCGAGTCAACGTCCATCCTGGTGCTCCCCGGAGGTACCGCCCGGAACCGCCTGGGGCAATCGCCGGATTTCGACGCGGTCAGCGCATATAGCGGGGTTACCAAGTGGGCCGCCCAGGTCAACCAGGCCGACCGCATTCCCGAGATGTTGCGCCGGGCCTATACGACCCTGCGGTCCGGCCGGGCGGGCCCGGTGATGGTCCAAGTGCCCGCGGACGTGGCGCAGGAGGAAATCAGTGAAGAGGCGTTTGATTACCGGCCCGTGAAAGGGTATCGCAGCGCGGGGGACCCCGAGGACGTGGCTGCCTCCGTCCGGGCGTTGCTGGCCGCCAAAAACCCGGTGATCTATGCCGGCCAGGGGGTACTATGGGCGGAGGCCACCGATGAGTTGAAAGAATTGGCCGAATTGGTAAACACGCCAGTCTTTACCACGAATACCGGCAAGAGCGCCTTCCCGGAAAACCACCCGCTAGCCCTGGGGACCGGCGCCGGCACGTTGACCAAAATGGTGCGGCACTTTCTGGACCGTTCAGACCTGGTATTCGGCATAGGCACCAGCTTCACCACCAACCTGGCCTCGGTGGCGGTGCCCCCTGGTAAAACTTTGGTCCAATGCACCGTAGACCACCGGGACCTGAACAAGGAACAACAATTGCATCATGCCGTGATCGGCGACGCCAAGCTGGTAATCCAGCAGCTCATAGATGAAGTGAAGAAACAGGCGGGCCCTGACGGCAAGAGGGGCGACGGCTCGGTGGAAGCGGAGGTGAAACGGGTCAAGGACGAGTGGTTGGAGGAGTGGATGCCCCTTCTCACCTCGGATGAAGTTCCGATCAACCCCTACCGGGTGATCTGGGACATGATGCATACCGTTGACCGCACGCAGACCATCGTAACCCACGACTCGGGACATCCCAGGGACCAGACCATACCGTTTTACGAAGCCATCGTCCCACGGGGATACCTGGGATGGGGCAATTCGTCCCAGTTGGGCTACGGCTTGGGACTGGCCATGGGCGCCAAATTGGGAGCTCCCGACAAGATGGTAGTGAACATTATGGGTGACGCCGCCATCGGCATGTCCGGCATGGACATCGAGACGGCGGTGCGCCATCAAATACCGATATTAACGCTGGTGCTGAACAATCACGTTTTGAGCGGGTACGCCAGGAATTATCCCGTGGCCACGGAGCGTTTTGGCTTTACCAACCTTTACGGGGAGTACGCCAACCTGGCCCAGGCCCTGGGCGCGTACGGCGAGCGCATCGAGGATCCCGGCGACATAATCCCCGCTATCGGCAGGGCACGGGAAGTTATGGCCACCGGCCGGCCGGCACTGCTGGAGTTCATGACCAAAGAGGAGAATACTCTCGCCAGGTATCCAGCCCGCTAAGCCGTGACCTTCCCTGGCGCCTGCCCACCGTAAGCAGGCAGTGACGCGGGAGCAAGGTCCAATAGTTAGCCGGAGGTCCAGAAGAGCTGATGGCCTACCAGCATTTGACCTTGGTCAAAGACGGCCGGGTAGCTGTGGTGACACTAAACCGGCCGGATTCCCTCAACGCCATCAATCGCGACCTTCATCTGGAAATGATGGAGGCGTGCCGAGACCTGGAGAACGATGATGAAATCAGGGCGGTGGTATGGACCGGGGCCGGTCGGGGCTTTAGCTCTGGGGCCGATTTGAAGGCTGACCGCTCCAGCAGGGAACCCTCCAGCAGGCAGCAACGGCTGGACCAATATAATTGGGTGGGCCGCCAGGCCATTACCGTGTATAAAACCCTCGACAAACCCACCATCGCGGCAGTCAACGGGGTGGCCGTGGGGGCCGGAATGGCCCTGGCGTTGGCCTGCGATTTGCGAATCGGGACGCCAAACACCCGGTTCAAGACCATGTTCGTGGAGCGGAATTTAAGCCCGGATTCGGGCCTGTCCTACTTCCTCCCCAGAATTGTTGGTATCAGCCGGGCCATGGACCTCGTGCTTACCGGCCGGCAAGTGGACGCCGACGAGGCCTACCGGTTGGGGCTGCTGGACCGCCTGACCACAGCGGACCGTTTGCTGGATGACGCCAAAGAACTGGCGAACCAAATCGCTTTCTGGCCCCCGCTGGCGGTGCAAATGTCCAAGCGGGCGCTCCAGCGTAGCCTGGAATCAACCCTGGAAGACCAGCTTCAATACGAAACCCACGCCATCCAGTTCACCCGCCGCGCCCCTGGCGACGTGGCGGAAGCCGCCGCGTCCTTTCGGGAACGCAGACCTCCCACCTTTACCGGGGAGTAGACCGTCCCACGGGCGTCGTGAAAGTTGTGTTGCATCCGAGCCCGCGCTTACCGGATGACCACTTGAAGAAGGCGATGATTCCATGGGATTTTTTGACGACAAATAGAGTCGGCGGGCACCCTGCCGGTGGGCTGTCTTGTCAACAATCCAAAGCGGGTCCGGGGGTCATGCGACCCCAACCTATACCAAGTTACCCCGATACCTTTACCGGCAATTTCAACAAGGGGAGTAAACATGACCAGCGCCAGAATCAATGGCATCGATCTTCAATATCAGGTTTACGGAGAGGGGGAAACTGTAGTTTTCGCCCACGGAGCCGGCGGCAACCTGCTTAGTTGGTGGCAGCAGATTCCCTTCTTCTCCCGACGGTTTCAATGCGTTACGTTTGACCACCGGGGTTTCGGCCACTCCCTGGATGAACCGGAAGGGCCGGGCAGCAGCGCATTCGTCGAGGACCTGGAAGGACTGCTTGACCATTTGGGAGTGCAGCAGGCCCACCTAATCGCTCAGTCCATGGGCGGCCGCACGATGTTGGGCTTCGCCGTGGCCTTCCCACAGCGGACCAAGAGCCTGGTCATGGCCGATACCGTTGGCGGCATGGCGGTAGACGCTGTGACCGAGTTGCACCGCGAGTGGCGGGAGAGCCACCAGTCTTCAGAAGGCATCGGAACCGCCGCATTGTCCGACGGATTCAGGAAACGCAACCCCGAGTTGGCCAACCTTTACTTGCAGGTATCCAACATCAACCCTCCCCGGCAGCAGGCTGGCTTCCAGGGCAGCGGCCCCACCGCCGAGCAGTTGGCGGACGTCAAGACACCCACCCTGTTCATCGTGGGAGAGGACGATCAACTGTCGCCGCCCCAGGTAATCAAGGCCGCCGCGGTAACCATTCCTGGCGCCCGGGTGCTACGAGTTCCCGAAGCCGGCCACTCGGTCTACTTTGAACAGCCGGAAATTTTCAACTTCGAAGTGCTCAGGTTTATCGAATCATCCGGCTAATCACGCCAAGGGTGGAGTGGCCATTACCGATGCGAGGGCCAGCCCAGTCTTGAATTGCCGTCGGACCATGGCGTGGTGCTGACGGTTCGGCTTATCCTGGCCGGCGGTTTACGCCAGAAGCTCCGGGCGGCATGCCCTCATGACTTGTAGGATCGACTCCAGGCCAGGCCGGGCCGCCACAACCCGCACTAATGCGGTGTCCAAGCCTTCGGAAAGGCGCTTGAAGGCGGCAGCCGCGCCGTCTGCCGCGCCGTAATACCCTACGTCCAGCAGCAGCTCCGGCGTGAAGGCAGCGGCAACTTCGTCCCGTGACGCGCCTTCAGTGCGCATCCGGTCCAGCCTAGAGAGTTCCTCGGTATTTCCCATTCGTTCGAAGTGGGCCCGGTAGCCCAAACTACGCTCTTTAACGGTGGGGACCTGTGCCCCAAGGGCGTATCCCATAGTCGATTTGGCGTAAGCCATCCGGGCAGCATCCACGTCGTCATCCACACAGACCCGGATGTACTCCACCATTTTCACTTCGGAAGGATCACGGTTGACCCGGGCCGCCCCCTCTGCGATTCTAGCTCGGCTCCAAGCGATTCGTTCGGGATTGCACCAGTTTAGACAGGCGCCGTCGGCCGCCTCTCCGGCCAAGCGCAGCATCTCCGGACCCAAAGCGCCCAGGTAGACCGGCGTTTTGGGCGGCGGGTTTATTGCGAGCTTTCCGCCCATTAGGGTTACGACTTCGCCCCGGTGGTTGACCTCCTCGCCGGCCAACAGCGACCGGGTGGTAGTCAGGTAGTCCCGCATCAACGATAGGGTCGAGAATTTGCGGAGTCCCAGCGCCTGGCGCGATTTGGGCCGGTACGCTGAGCCGGCGCCGATCCCCATGATGAACTTGCCGCCGGTGCGCTCGCTAAGCGTGCCTCCGGCCATGGCGAAAGCGATGGGCGTCCGGTACATAACCGGAGAAACCGAAATTCCCGTGCCCAGCCCTTCGGGCACGACGCTGCGGCTGGATTCCCACCGGAGTCCGCATAACTGGAACGAGTCTTGGCCCGATCCTTCCGGCGTCCAGATACTGGCATATCCCAACTTGGCTGCTTCCCGAGAAAGCTCGGCTTGATCAGCTAGAGTAAGGTTCAAGTTTGCGTCCAATCCCACGCCAATTTCCATCTCATCCTCACCGGCCGATGCTCGTTCGTGTCTGCGGAGGTTGCGTCGACCAAGCAGATAATATCACCTATAACCCCGGTCGATAACCCAACGCCGGCGCACCCGCCGGAAATGCCTCCCGTCATGAGGTCCGCCCCCAACCGCATCCCGTTGGGCGCGGGCCAGCCTGCGCTGGCTGTTGACATGCTGACCTTCCGGGAATTAAATGACACCGGAAATCAAATGCTTGGAGGCAGCCCCATGAGCTTTATCCGCCTGTATACCGGCGACGACGGGCAGACCCACATTGAGGAGATGACCCTGGAATCTCATCCGGACATGAAGGAACTGCGCCAGAATGTGGGAATATCCTTCCGGGAATCCCAGGTCGGCAGCTTCTCTGATTGGCACCACGCCCCCCGGCGACAATACGTGATCACCCTGGAGGGGGAAGTAGAGATCGGTCTGGGAGACGGTTCGTTGCACCGGTTCGGTCCTGGTCACGTGACCTTGGCCGAGGACCTTACCGGCCAAGGGCATACCACCCGCAACGTCGGAGATAGACCCCGTCTCAGCGCAACAATCCCCCTTGAGTAGCAACATACAAGCCTGCCCCGCGCCATTCCCCACGGTCGCCAGGAATCTGGCCAAATGATCACCGGGGAACCTCCCACGGAGAATTCGGCCCAACGGGTGTTCGGCCCGCAGGCGCGGGTCTACGCTGAAAGCCCGGTCCACGTGGACGATCCCAGCCTGGACGCCATGCGGGACATGGTTGATATGCAATGCCCGGACGGCTACGGCTGGGCGCTGGACCTGGGAACCGGCGCCGGGTTTACCGCGTTCGCCATGGCCCGATTCGCCCGGCGGGTTCTGGCCATTGACCCCACGCTGGCCATGCTGAGGGAAGCGCGGCGTATCGGTCGTGAGCGCGGGCTGGTGAACGTGGCCTTGAGCCGCAACCTGGCGGAGGCGTTACCGGTGGCCGCAGGATCGGCAGAGTTGGTCACCAGCCGGATGGCGGCGCACCACTTTCCCGATTTTGAGAGGATGCTGGACGAGGTCTGCCGGGTATTGAAGAGCGGGGGGGCTTTGGTCATGGCCGACAGCATCGCCCCTTCCGACGATTCCGCGGCGGTCTGGATGAATGACATCGAGCTCAGGCGGGACTACAGCCACATCCAGGACCGCCAGGAACAGGTCATTGACAACCTGCTCCGCCGGCGGGGCTTGACCATCGTCAGGAAAGAACACACCCGGATTGGGCTGCACTTTAACGATTGGGTCGCCCGCACCGCCACACCCCAGGACGAAGTGGAATCCTTGCGACGGGACTTCCTGGATGCGCCGGAGATTGTTCGCCAAGCGTTTCAGATCTCGCCCGATGGGGACGACATCGGCTTTTCCTGGCCGTGCCTGATCTTTCTAGCAACGAAAGACTGAAGGTCCGGGCAGAAACCACCCTCAAGGGGCAACCTGCCAGCCACAACCGAGCATTCCATGAAGGCGTGTCCCCTGTGGAACTTCACGACTCGCGCGCCGGTCGAAGGGCGGCGCGCGAGTCCAGTGGTCTCCGGGCCGCGTTTCTAAACCGCCCAGTCTTCCAGGTTGTAGGACATGTCCCAGAAGCGGTGCTCGAAGCGCATGCTGGTCAGGTAGGCTTCCGCCATGGATTCCAATGCCGCCGGGCCTGCGGGTTCGGCCACCCGGTCAGCCAGGTCACGCGCCTGCTGAGCCAATGCAGCAAACTCCGGGGCCGTGTACATTTGGATCCACTTGCAGTACAGGGGCGCTTCCTCCGGCTCTCCCCGGCGGGCCAAATGGTCTCCTATCTCCCAATAACCCCATTGACACGGAATCAAGGCCGCAACCAACTCTCCAAAGCTTTGTTGGTGGGCTACCTTCAGCAAAAAGCTGGTGTAGGCCGTGGTGGTGGGAGCGGGCCTGGTGGACTCTAACTCCTTGCGAGTGATGCCAAACTCGGCGCAATAGCTCCGGTGCAGGTCCATCTCCACGTTTAAAGTCTCATCCAAAAGACTGGCGAACCAACTCATGGTTCCCAGGTCCGGCGCCTTGGCTGACGCCAGCGCCAGCACTCGGCTGTAGTCAATCAGATAGACGTAGTCCTGGCGGACGTAATGCTTGAACCGGTCCACGGGCAGGGTTCCATCGCCAACCCCGGTGATAAACGGATGGGCCAAAATGGCTTCCCGGATAGATAATGCCCTGACTTCGGCGTCAACGGTAAAGCTCAATCTTGAATTGTTCTCCTTCTCTCAGGTTAGTGAAGGCGTACGGCCGGATTGTAGATTTCACGAATGGCGGCGTCAAACCCGCCGTCGGCAGACGGATTATCACGTCTAAGTTAGCCACAAATCGCCTTGCGCAGACGCACGCATTTCGGGGTTTCCGCCTTGACATCCGGATGGTTGATTACTTTATGTTAATCGAGCCGGGCCGCCTGGATTGAAGAAGAAGTCGGGGTGAGGGGTAATTCCGGGAATGGCCCGGCATTTTTTATCGACGGATCTTTTGTCGTCCTTTAACAGGAAAAGGCAGTCGTGGTCAGCGCCAGGGTCATCTAATACTTTCGGCATATTTCAGGGTGCTTTATAATCAACTTTGCCCAAGATCTATGACTGGACTCTGTAATCACGGAACCGGCGCCCGTAACTGGGGATTGCCAACCGCCGGCGCCGTAGGGGTCAAAGCTAAAGGATAGTAAGTAAGATGGAAGTGGTTTTTACCAAGGACGTCGTCAACAAAGCGAAAGCCGGTGAGGTAAAGCATGTAGCCGATGGCTACGCCAGGAATTACTTGATCCCGCAGGGATTGGCGGAGGCGGCAACCACTGAGGTGCTAAAGCGGCTACAGAAAATCACGACAGCAGGGGACGAGACCAGGGCGAAGGAAACGGCTACCCTGCAACAACTCGCCGAGATATTGGAAGACGTTACCGTCAACGTCACGGGGCGGGTTACTCCGGCCGGCAGATATTATGGCGCAATCAGCAGCGCCCACGTGGCCGCCCAATTGAGCGCCGAGTCCGGGGAGAACATCGACCGACGGTTGGTGGAAACTTCCGACCCCATCCGTGAGCCCGGAGAATACGACATAGTGCTGCGCATATCCACGGAGATCACCGCTACGGTCCATGTAACCGCGGGGGTGGAGGAATAGGGGGATGTACGCTGAAAAGCTCCTTCCCCATGACCTGGAAGCGGAAGAGGCGGTTGTGGGGTCCCTGCTCATCGACAGCGATTCCTTTGTCCGGGTTGCCCACGTAATCAAGCCGGAGGATTTCTACCGGGAAAAGAACCAACTGTGCTTCTCCGCCTGCTTGGCCCTGTTCCAGCGCGGAGAAGCCATTGACCAGGTTACCGTTGCCAGGGAGTTGAGCCGGACCAACCGGTTGGAAGCCGTGGGCGGCATGGCTTACCTTAGCCACCTGGTTTCCATCACCCCAACCGCGGTCCACTCCGAGCATTATGCGCAGTTGGTAGCTCGCACGGCGACCATGCGCCGGTTGATCGACGCAGCTTCTCGCATTTCAGCCATCGGGTACGAAGACACCGATGACGTGGAAAGGACCCTGCGGCAGGCCGAGGATGTCCTTTTCCGCGTTCGCTCCGGTCAATCCACCCGCGGGTTTATCCCTTTACGGGAAATCTACGACCAGTACATGGAAGACCGAGCCGCAATCGTCGATATCGATACTATCGACCAAATCGGCGGCCCAATCATGACCGGTTTTGACGATCTGGACGAGCTGTTGGGTGGGATGCAGCGCTCAGACTTGATCATTCTGGGCGCGCGGCCATCGTTGGGTAAGAGCACCTTGGCCATGAACGTGTCGCTGAATGCCGCCGTCGCCGGGACCACCGTGGGGGTGTTTAGCCTGGAAATGAGCCGGGAGCAGTTGGGTCTGCGTCTGCTGGCCGCCGACGCCGAAATTGACGCCCACCGGCTCCGGCTCGGGCTTTATACCCAGGCTGAGGAGCAGCGAATCAGCGACTCAATTGGACGGCTTTCCGATTTGCCGGTCTACATCGACGACACCCCCTTCCAGACCCTGGTGGAAATGCGCAGCAAGGCCCGGCGCCTGTCCTTGGAGCATGGCCTGGACCTCTTGATCGTGGACTATCTGCAGCTGATCCAGGGATCAAGCTACGGGGGCAACCGGGTGCAGGAAATCAGCGAATTATCCAGGTCTCTGAAGGGGATGGCCCGAGACTTGGACGTCGCCGTTTTCACCTGCTCACAACTCAGCCGGGTGGTGGAGAACCGACCCGGCCACCGGCCCCAATTATCGGACTTGAGGGACAGCGGGAGCATTGAGCAGGATGCCGATGTGGTCATGTTCATCCACCGGGAAGATGCCTACATAACCGAAGAGGAATGGGACCAGCAGTTCCCGGGTCGCCAATATCCCAAAGATATCGCGGAAATTATCGTCGCCAAGCACCGCAACGGGCCCACCGGCAACCTGAAGCTGTTTTTCAGGGACACCATTGTTCGCTTCGACGCCCTGGCAACCGTCAAAAACTTTTAGCCATGTCTATCGCATACCAGGGATTCCCCCCAGCCACCCAGTACACCTCCGTACCCAACCCCATGTTCGGCGCGCTACTGGAGGAAATTGGGGAAATTGCCGAGCTCAAGGTGGTTCTCCGGGGAATATGGCTGCTGCGCCGCAAGCGTAGTTGGCCCAGGATGGTGACCCGGGAAGAATTTCTTTCGGACCAGACGCTGCGCCGGGGTCTTAGCAGAGACCCGGGTGGCGCCGCAGCAGCAATTTCACGGGGGCTTGCGTCTGCGGTGGAACGGGGTATCTTCCTGGCCCACCGCTCCGAACCGGGCTCCGACGCAAAGGTCTGCTACCTGTTGAACGCCGACGCTGACCGGCGGGCGCTGGCCAAGCTGGAATCGGGCGCGGCCACGGCCAGCCCTGAAGTCGCCTGGGATCCCGTCGTTGAACTGCCGGAAGAGCGGCCCAATATTTTCGTGCTGTACGAGGACAACGTAGGCATGGTTTCCCCGATATTGGCCGAGGAACTCAAAGAGGCCGAAGCCGTGTACCCCGGGAATTGGGTGTCCGACGCTTTCAAGATCGCCGTGGACAATAACCGCCGGAATTGGCGCTACATTTCAGGAATTCTCCGAAGGTGGGCCGCTGAGGGAAAGACTGGTGACTCCCAGGCGGTCGGTGCAGGGAGGGAAGATGGAGAGTCTGGGCGACATACTGCGAAGAGTGACCGCCAGAAATACCTGGAAGACTACCAACGGCGATGGCGCAAGACTCCTGATCGACCAAACCGAGGCTGACGTTTGTTCAGATTGCCGGGGCAGCGGTTGGGTTAGAAAAGACGTTCCCATCGGTCACCCCGATTTCGGCGAAGCCTTCCCCTGTCATTGCCGAGAAACGGCCAACCCCATTTCCCGGGTGGCCGCCCTGCGCAAGTACAGCAACCTGGGGCCACTCAGCCGAATCACCTTCGCCGCCACCAAACTGGAGGGGCCCCTTCCCGACGCGGTCAGCCAGGGCATGTTCGCCCAGGCCCTGGAAGCTGTCGTCAGGTTTGCCGAAAACCCCGAAGGATGGTTGACCCTGGCCGGTCCCCACGGATCGGGCAAGACTCACCTCGCCGCGGCCGCGGCCAACCGTTGCATCGAACGCGGTCAACCCACCTTCTTTATTCCGGTGGCCGACCTGTTGGACCACCTCAGATCAGCCTATTCTCCCAATAACGAAGTGTCCTTCGACGACCTTTTCGAACAGGTGCGCAACGTGCCGGTCCTGGTGCTTGACGACCTCAGCGCCCACAGCACGACGCCCTGGGCCCAGGAGAAACTCTTCCAGGTATTCAGCAGCAGGTTCAACGCCTGCTTGCCCACGGTGGTCACCGCTCGGAGCCCGCTACAACGGCTGGACGAGGGGCTGAGGACTCGCCTGGAGTCCCCCGATGGAATATCAGGCATGCCTTGCCGCGTATTCCATCTTGGGCGGTACAACACCCGGCTGGCCCGGGGGATAGGCGAATTGCCCTCGGCCATGCAACGCCGGATGACTTTCGATGGTTTCGATACGGCCGGCGGACAACATGCCCGGCGCGAGGACCGTGAATCATTGCAGATGGCCAAGACCGCCGCCCAGACCTTCGCCGCCAACCCGGACGGATGGTTGGTTTTTAATGGACAGCGGGGTTGCGGGAAAACCCACCTCGTCGTTGCAATTGGAGCTGAAAGCATCCGCCAGGGCCGCCCCGTCTTTTATTCATTTGTTCCTTCACTTCTGGACCATCTGAGGGCAACGTTCAGTCCGGAAAGCCCGATTGGCTACGATGAGTTGTTCGAGCAGATTAAGACCGTGCCCCTGTTGATTCTCGACGACCTGGGCGCCGAGGCCAGCACCCCCTGGGCTGAGGAAAAGTTGTACCAGATTGTCGTGGAGAGGCACGAAGCCCGTCTCCCCACGGTGATTACCACGGCCCTCAGTGTGGACGAACTGGAGGACGCTAAACCCCGCCTGGGTTCCCGCCTCATGGATATCAACGTGGTGGACTGGCAACCCATTACCGCCGGAAACTACCGCGACCAGCGACGGACCGGGCGGAGGTCTCCGCCAACTAGACGCTCCTCGTCATAACCCCAAACGGGCCATTCCCCCCGCTCCCGCTTTGCTCCCCGCAGGTTTTCTCCACTGGCTGGACCCGTCCGGGGGTTTTCGGCGTTGTACCAGGCGCTGGCCCGGCCGGTTTGACCGTTCGCCGGTTGCCTTCCCTGGTGCCTTGGCCATCCGCGTTGGCCGCCCCTAACCTTTTCTTTCTTGTGGACGGAATCGAGGAATCCGGCCGGGTTTTAAACTCGGAATACCCAGAGCACCCCACGAAGGAAACTCTTCGGGCTTAACAGTTTCTTAAGGGTTCTGGGATAATGTTATGCAATAGACCGGCATACTGCCGATGGTCCCGGAGGGGCGAAATTGGCCATTGCCCGTAGACGCGTTCTCATAGTTGAGGACGACCACAAGACCGCCGACATTGTCCGCCTTTACTTGGAACGGGACGGCTACTCCGTCACTTCGGCCTACGACGGCATGGCGGGGCTGGAAGCGGCCCGCACCGAACCCCCGGACCTGGTGATTCTGGATTTGCTGCTGCCCCGCATGAACGGCTTGGACGTTTGCCGCCGGCTGCGCAACGAATGCGAAGCGCCGATCATCATGCTGACTGCCCTCAGCACCGAGCAGGACAAGCTGGCCGGTCTGGAACTGGGGGCCGACGATTATGTCACCAAACCCTTCAGCCCGCGGGAGCTTTGCGCGCGGGTCAAGGCGGTGCTGCGCCGGACTGCGGAAGGCAACGACGCTCCCCAGCCGCCGCTGACCTACCGGGACCTTTTCCTGGACCAGGAACGCCACGCGGTGACGGTCGGCGGCATTGCGGCCCACCTCACCCCCACCGAATTTCAGATTCTGGCGGTCTTGTTAAAAGAGCCGGGGCGGTTGTTCAACCGGGGTCAGCTGGTGGAACGGGCGTTGGGTTACGATTACGACGGATTGGACCGCACCGTGGACGTTCACATTCGGAACCTCCGGCGCAAGATTGAGCCCGATCCCGATGCACCAACCTATATTCGCACGGTATATGGCATCGGCTACAAGCTGGGCCCCTAGCCAATGATTTACAGTCTGAGGCTTCAAATATTCCTCAGCATGGTTGCGGTGATTGTGATCACCGTGGGAATGACGGCGTTCCTGTCCCATCGAGCGGCCAGCGCAGAAGTGGAACGGGTACAGGTGCGGGACGACGCCCAGCGGAATCATCGACTCAGCAAGTTGTTGGCCCGGCGGTACGAGCAGCGGCGAAACTGGTTTGACGCGCAACCGCTGGTCCACAACGCCGGCGCGCTCTACGGTCGACGGGTTTTATTGACTGACGAGGATGGGGTGGTCGTGGCCGATACTCGCAATATCATGGTGGGTAGACGCTTGGACGCCAAGGACCACGACAGGTCAGTGGTGGCGATTCGCGGTACCGAAGGCCGTCTGGGGAGCCTGTTGGTAGGCCCGCACGCGTCTGGCGGAACCGTCTCCGCCGCCGAAACGAATGTGGACCCATCTGGGCCGTCCCTGATTACGCTGCTGGTCCTCAGCGGATTCCTGGCTTCGGCAGTGGCGGTGGTGATCACCTTCTTTTTATCCCGCCGGGTTGTGGCGCCGGTGGAATCACTGGCCAGGGTGGCCCACCGGGTTGCCCAGGGGGACTTTTCCACCAGGGCGGTGGCTGGTTCCAAAGGAGAGGTTGGTGAGTTAGCCCAACGTTTCAACAATATGGTAGGCGAGTTGGCCCGCACCGAAGAAGTGCGCCGGAACATGGTGGCCGATTTGGCCCACGAATTGCGCACGCCTTTGACCAATATTCGGGGTTACGTTGAAGGAATTGCCGATGGAGTCATCTCCCCCAGCACGGAAACCCTGGAGTCCATGCAGGTCGAGGTCGTACTGCTGGCCCGGCTGATTGAGGACTTGCAGGACCTGGCATTGGCCGAATCAGGCCGGCTGCACCTGGAAATAGGCGACTGTGACCTGAGTCAATTGGCGCAGACCACGGCGTCGGCCTTCCAACAGCAAGCCCAGGCGAAAGGCATCGCTCTTACTGCGGAAACGCCCCAACCGGTAACCGTCCAAGGGGACCGGGAGCGGCTTAGCCAGGTGATTCGGGTTCTATTGAGCAACGCCATCACCCACACCCCGGAGGGTGGGCGGGTCGTACTCACCGCGGCGCCAATGGGGCAGGCGGCGCGTGTGATGGTCCAAGATGACGGGCCCGGCATTCCGGCCGAAGACCTGCCTCACGTTTTTGAGCGGTTTTACCGAGTGGACAAAGCCCGCTCCAGGACCACCGGCGGCATCGGCCTGGGGCTGACCATCGCTCAGCGGTTGGTGGAATCCCACGGCGGCGGAATAACAGTCCAGAGCGACCCGGGCCGGGGCAGCCGCTTCATCGTCGACCTTCCATTGGTCTGGACGGGGCCAACGGACCCGGACAAACCGGGGTGGACGGAAGCCGCCTGAGACAGCGCCGCGGGATTCGTGATTGCAAATGTGTATGTCATACTATAATAATATATATAGGCAAATTGACGGTGAAGGAACGTGGGAATGAACGGTGTCAGCAGGTCGATTTCCATTGCGGTGACAGTGGTCGCCAGCGCGGTAATTTTTCTAATCGCCTTCGCTTGGTTCGGCCCCGATTTTGGTTCTGCAGTCCCTCCGGCTTCCGCTACGTTGTTCGATGAAGAGTTGGTGCTGGGGGTGTACAACCGGGTGAGTCCGGCGGTGGTAGACGTCAACGTAGATCAGCGGGAGGGCGGGTCATTTTCCCGCCTTGGCTTTGGCTCCGGGTTCGTGATCGATTCGGAAGGGCACATCGTAACCAACAATCACGTGGTCCAGCAGGCCGACCGAATACGTATCAGGTTTCACGACGGAAGCATGGCCGCGGCCGAAGTCTTGGGCTCCAACCCCGCCAATGACCTGGCATTGCTGAAGGTCCCCCGCGAGGCGGTATTAGGCATAGACCCGGTGCTCCTCGGTGATTCCGACAACGTCCGCCCGGGTCAATTGGCCATAGCCATCGGCAGCCCCTTTGGTCTGGACGGCTCGGTAACCGTGGGAGTCATCAGCGGGATCGGACGTACCCTGGACAGCGACATTTCCCGGCCGATTTCGGGCGTGCTGCAGACCGACGCCCTCATTAGCCCGGGCAACTCCGGTGGACCCTTGCTAGACCGGGAGGGCAAAGTTCTGGGCATCAACACCGCCATCCAGATTACTGCCCAGTCCACGTTTCGTTTACAGTTGAGCCAGCGCAGCATCGGTTTCGCCGTGCCCGTCAATTCCCTGGCCCGGTTGCTGCCGGAATTGAAGGAGGGCAAAGTAATCCGCCCGCCTTGGCTGGGGATAAGCGCTTTGACCTTGGATTCAGTCTCGATAGAAGACCTGGGATTAGACCCGGGCCATGCCTCGGGTGTGTATGTCACCCAAGTCATGCCGGGCAGCCCTGCTGAGGAAGCGGGGCTGATCCCCTCGGAAATCACGCGCCCAGGAGGGCCGGGTGAGGGTGGAGACCTGATTGTCGCCGTCGAAGGCGCGGACGTGGAAACCGTGGGGGATTTGATCGCCCAGCTTAACCGCTACTCACCCGGAACCAAAGTTGAACTCCAGTTGATTCGAGACGGTGATGAGACCGTCGTCCCGGTTACGCTGGGAGAATGGCCTTCCCAATTCACGGAGCGTCGCTGAGCCCGGATTTTGCCGTTGCCCGAAGATGGTAGCTCACCTGAAGCCCACTCGTTTCCTTGGGGCCGGGCTTCCCGCTCCCCAACCCGTGGGGCGGCAATTGCCCGATTTCTAACGGAATGCGTTTGAAGCGCCCCCCGGTTTACGCATGTCCGAACGGCCTTGGTCTGCTCCATTCAATCAGGCCGGTTCTTGGGCCGTTAGCGGGGGGTTGCCCCGCTGTCGTTCCCCCGGCGTGCTTCTCCCGCTAAACCCTTGCTTTCCGTGTAATTGCTTCCAGCGCAATGAGGCTTTCACAGATGGTTGCCGGAAGGGATCAGAGCACTGCCGAAAAGAACGACGGAACACCCACAGATAGGACATATTGCGCCATTTCCGAACGTTGGAGGCCTCACTCGCCCCCATGGACTATGCCCCATTCGGACAAGGGCCAGTAAACGAACCAGACCTTACCCAGCAGCAGGTCTTCGGACACCGGGCCCCAGGCGCGTGAGTCGTGGCTGCCTTTCCGGTTGTCGCCGACAACAAAATACTCATCCTCCGCCAATCTATACGGCCTGGTGCTGCTCGTGTCCCGGCTGGCCAAGTAGGGCTCATCCAATGCCGTCCCATTGACGTAGACCACCCCGCCGCGTATCTCCACCGTCTCCCCAGGCAACGCTATCAATCGCTTCACGAAGTCTTGAGAGAGGTTTCTGGGGTAATGGAACACGACAACATCCCCACGACTGGGCGGGCTAAAAGCAAATCTCTCGGAGGATTGATCCACTCGCCAGAAGGGTGTCAGGCGGGCAATGCGCTCCTTGTCCAGTTCGAAGTAGACCAGCTTGTTGACCAGCAGGTACTGCCCGTTTTCCAGAGTGGGCTGCATGCTGGCCCCTAACACCTTGAAATTTTTGACGCCGGCCTGGATGACCAGAAACACGACCAAGGCCAAGACCACGGCCTCAACTATTTCCCGGGCAACGCTGGACGTGGTCACTCTTACTTAATCTCCAATCGACCAGGCCTGATGGGTTCGTTTGACGCCTGGTTGAACTCCCCGGTTGGATGCCCTGGAAGACACGCCCGCTGAGCCGGTTATAGCAGGATGGCCCCAACCAGACTTGATTATAGCATCGGGCGTGGAGTTGCTTTACGGCTGGGCAACGCTGCTTGGACGAAACGCGTTGTCCCGACTACCGGCCTTCTGCTACAATCGGGCATAGTCCGGAGCGACGCCGGATTAGGCCCGCGGGGAGCGGCCCAGGGAGCGTATCGATGAGTCGGCGGTTCGAATTATTGGCCAAGCCTTTCGGAGGCGTAACCGAAGGACCGGTTTGGGATGGGGAGTCAATTCTGTTCACCCACATACCCTCCAGCCGGATCATGCAATTCGCCCCTGCGTCGGGCCAAATCACCGAATGGCGGACCGGCACCAATCACACCAAAGGATTGGCTTGTGATGCCGAAGGGCGGATCTTCGGCTGTTGTTCCGGGGGAAGGGCCATCGTCCGGTTCGACACTGACGGCTCCGACGTGAAGGTGGCAGACCGGGTGGACGGACAGAGGCTCAATACCCCCAACGACCTGGCTGTGGACCGGTTGGGCCGGATCTGGTTCACCAATCCCTGGAACGCCGGGAACATCGACCCCAGCGAGCTGGAAGAGCTGGACAATCGCTCGGTCTTAATGGCCGATCCCCAGCCTGACGGCAGCTACACGGTGTCTAGAGCAACTTTCGACACCACGATGCCCAACGGCGTCCTGGTGTCCAAAGACGGACAAACGCTGTACGTGGCGGAAAGCAACAGCGACGATATCACCCTGGACCGGGAGTTGCGGGCTTATCCCATCAACGACGATGGAAGTCTGGGCTCATACCGGGTGTTGCATACATTCGGGAGGGACGCCGAGGGCGTGCACCGGGGTATCGACGGCATGTGCCTCGACGCCGAGGGGAACATAGTGGCTACCGCCGGGTGGCCCCAGGCCGGGCCGGGCCCCTTGATTTACGTTTTTTCTCCCGCCGGCAGGGTGTTGGAAACCCACCCGGTGCCCTGTCTTCGGCCCACCAATTGCTGCTTCGGCGGCTCCGATATGACAACCCTTTACGTCACCTCTGCGGAGGGGCATTTTTTCAAGGCTGAAACCGACCGCGTGGGTTGGGGAATCTACCCCTGAAGCAACGACCCCTGAAGCAACGGTGCCGCTCCAGCGGACACCCAGCACAGGCGGACTTGGCGCAACCAATGAACACGCTATGAACTTGAGAGACCACGGGTACACCAGGCGTCAACTGAGGCAGGGGGGCGGCCGGGGTACGGGCAACGATCACCTGGAAGAGATAATCGGGGCCACCGAGTTTTTCGTCTACCAACCGCCCGGCGCCCAGGCGAAGGGATTCCCCAGCCTGAAAATGTTCCTCGAATCCCAGGATTGTGAGGTTATCTTCACGGGGGAAGCGCCGCCCGAACTGGCAAATTATCAGGCAATGCGCATCACCCAGCGCAGAGCCCAGGCGATACCCACTCCCGTTCTGAAGAGGACCCATTCCTGGGCCCATCGCTACAACTACCTGCACAGCTTCTTCAAGCCTTTGTACCGGTAACGCGGCTCGATCCATCCCACATTCCCCCAATCGGGGCCCCAAAACCTCCCGGCCTACTACTTCCCCGGCTGATCCGTTAGTCGTTTGTCGCAACTAATCGTTTTCCGCAACCAACAGGCCTCGCGGGCTCACTTTTTCACCATTGTAATTCCAAAACTAAAACCAAAATCCGCGGAGGAGTAGGCCCTGTGTGCCACCGGACAACACTTGCTATTTGGTACATATCGTATTACTCTAGGCTACGGTTTTAGCCAAAAACCGAGCAACTTTCGCGCATGGGTGGTAAACCGATGAAGCTGTCTCAAAGCAGGGCGATCCCTCTGGTAATCCTGGTTGCGATATTGGCAGCCGCCACGGCTATGTTTATTTTTAGCGGCCAGTCCGTATTTGGTCACAACAACCCCGCCGACTGCAACACTGCCAACAACGTTGGACTGACCATCATCATTTTGGATGAAAACGGCGACGTGATAACCGACACTGCTCATGGCAGCATAGTTACCTACCAGGTTATTCTCTCGATTCCAGAGCTTCCTTCCGACAAGATCGCCTGCAATTTTGAGAGCGGGCAGGTTACAATCACGCTGCCCAACGGCGAAGCGCAGAATGTAGCCGGCTTCGATGGGACTCCGGAGATTGGACTGATTTCGCGCGGCTCCGTCGCCGAGTTGCCCGGGGTTGACTACACAGTCGACCAGACCCATGCCGCAAACTCCGCATTGGCTGCCACGGCTAGCTATACCGGAGGGGTTGTCCACAGCGGCGAAGATGACACGACGCATCCGACCATCTCTGCAACCGCATCCGGGTTTCTTCACTTGAAAGCCCCGTCGATAGGCATCACCATCGACCGCGACACGCAGAACGTATATGAAGGCGGCGACGCCGACTTCAGGGTTACGGTTACCAACACCGGCAACTTAGAGTTGACTAATATCCAGATTGTTGACTCGATGGAAACCGACTGTGAGCGGAGTTTTGAAATCTTAGCGGTGGGAGACTCCACCGAGTTCGATTGCGGAATGAGCCCAGCCCAAAGCGGCGATAACGAATTTACCGTAACCGCCGCTGTTGTGGCCGGGGTGCCAGAGGACCTGTCCTCAGTCCGCGACATGGCAACCTCATCCATCACCATAGAAGACGTAGCCATTGAAATTGAAATCGTAAACGAGACACCGCGGGTGCGCGTGGGGAACGAATCGAGCTTCACGATTACGGTGAGAAATCCCAATACCACGGGGTTGGTGCGTGTGAGGGTCACGGTTGACGACGCCACCGAGTGCAACCGGGACATTGGCCCCATGGAAGCGGATACAACTGTAGTCTACGTTTGCGCCAGCCAATTCGATTCGGGGAGAACGGAGGTGGAAGCCCAGGCTAAGGGCGTTGTGGTGGAAATAGGTGAGTTGACCGATGCCGCCAAGGTTGATGCCATCGTCTTTGAGTTGGACTTGACCATTGAAAAGACGGCGGATCAATACACAATTAACTCGGGGGATCCCGCCAGCTTCACCGTAAAGGTTATCAACTTCGGTAACACCAAACTCGACGACGTGGTGGTCGACGACCACGACCTATCGCCTGCCTGCGATATGGCCTTGGGCACTCTCGAGCCCCAATCTGAGTTCGAATACCAGTGCGAGTCCACTGCGTTGGAAGACGACACGGGTGATATGGAAATCACCGTAACCGGCATCGCCCCGGACGGACAGCCGGTGATGCATAGCGCCACCATCGCTATTTCAGTTCTCCGTCCCAGCACTATTGTTGCAGTCGAAGAGGTCGACACTACGGTGTTACGGTTGGTGGTACAGGTCCTGACCATTACCGAGACCAACAACGGCGATTCTCCTCTCACCGACGTATACGTCGACGTCATGCCCTCCGAAACCCGCCTCACCGCCGACTCCAAGGAGTTCATCGGCGGGGACGACTCGGGAGATGGAATTCTTGATCCCGGCGAGACCTGGGAATGGAGGATGGTAATCGTTTCAGTGGCTGGAGACCACGTGGTCGTAGCTGGCGACGCCGGGACGATCGACGTTACCGCCACCGGTCACGGCACTGATCAGTTGGGTGGGGACATAACCTTCCCCAGTTACGCCACAGAACAGCACACCCTGAAAGTACCAATCACGGTCCAGTAACAGACTGACTCGAAGATGGCCGGGGGCATGAAACCCCCGGCCATCAGCTTTTTCACCAGTATCTAAATATTTCTCACGACTTTCAGTGACCTTACGAAAAAACCCGGGCGACGCCCGGGTTTTTTCATTTCTGACCCATAGCTCAATAGGTTACGTTGGCGGTGACATGAGGGAGACGCCACGGCCTACCAGCCATGATATCCGGCACCGTCCTCACCTCAAGAGCGGCTCAATACCAATTGCCCCGCTTCAAGACGGCTGTGGCCGCGCGGACACGCCGGATGGGGAAAGAAGTACCCCCAGTAAAAGGCCCTGGATTTCCCCAGCGAGGTGAACTGCGGGGAATGGGAGAGACGGACCTTGGAGGGCTTCGATTGGCGCGCGATGCCAGCTTCGGTGGGAATATTGAATGTCCTGCGCACACAGAGGCAAAGGCTGCATAAATCAGGCGTCCGTTAGGGCCTCGTTGCGTCGGGAGGGGCCATTATTGGCTGGCGGACCCCGCTCTAGCGTCGTCGGCAAACGCGTCCGCGGCAAACGCGTCTGGGGTAAGGGTTTTCTCTTCCAAGGCCAGCAGACGGCGTAGCTGGAAGATTTCATCCCGAAACTGGGCCGCTTTCTCGAATTTCAGCTCCCGCGCTGCTTCCTTCATTTGCGTTTCCAAGTCTTTGACCACTCGGAACATGTCGGCCCGGGACATCTCCTCACGGACCACGTTGTAGCGGCCGCGATTCTCGGCAATGGCCTTGATACCGTCGGTGATGTCGTGGACTTCCTTTTGGATGCTCTGGGGCTGAATCCCGTGCTCCACATTGTATGCGTCTTGAATCTCGCGGCGCCGGTAGGTCTCACTGATTGCCCTATCCATGGAATCAGTGATTTTGTCGGCGTACATTATCACGTGGCCGCTGGAGTGGCGGGCCGCCCGCCCAATGGTCTGCACCAAGGACGTGTCCGACCGGAGGTAGCCCTCTTTATCGGCGTCCAGGATCGCCACCAAGCTGACCTCGGGTAGGTCCAGGCCCTCGCGCAACAGATTGATGCCCACGATTACGTCGTAGACCCCCAACCGGAGGTCCCTCAGGATTTCTATCCGGTCCAGGGTTTGAATATCCGAGTGCAAGTAATTGTTGCGGACCCCCATCTCGGACAGATAATCCGCCAACTCCTCCGCCATCCGCTTGGTCAGAGTCGTTACCAGGCACCGCTCATGGCGGTCCACCCGTTCCTTGATCTGCTGCAACAGGTCGTCGATCTGCCCCACGGTTGGTTTGACTTCGATGGTTGGGTCGAGCAGCCCGGTGGGGCGGATTACCTGCTCCACCGTGACTGAGGCATGCTTGGACTCGTAGGGCCCCGGCGTGGCGGACACGTAAACCGCCTGGTTTATTCTGGACTCGTACTCTTCGAAATTCAGGGGCCGGTTGTCCAAGGCCGACGGCAGCCGGAATCCGTATTCCACCAGGGTCTTCTTGCGGGACATATCGCCGTGATACATGCCGCGCACCTGGGGCAGGGTCATGTGTGACTCGTCGACGAACACCAGGTAGTCTTCAGGGAAGTAGTCGAGCAGGGTCCACGGCGCGCTGCCCTCCGGCCTCTGCGACAAATGCCGCGCATAGTTCTCCACGCCTGAGCAGAACCCGGTCTCTTGAAGCATTTCCAGATCGTAGTGGGTGCGGCTCTCCAGCCGGGCGGCCTCCAGCACCTTGCCGCTGTCCCGCAACTTGGCAAGCTGCCCTGCCAACTCCACCTTGATGTCTTCTATCGCCCTTTCCACCTTTTCTTTCGACGTGACGAAATGGTTTGCAGGATAGATAGACACTTCAGGCAGGTCGGCCAGCACTTCTCCGGTGAGCGGGTCCAATTGCACTATGCGTTCCACTTCATCGCCGAAAAACTGGACGCGCACCGCCGCTTCCTGGTAGGCGGGAACCAACTCCAGCGTATCGCCCCGAATCCTGAACTTGGCGCGGGCCAGGTCCATGTCGTTACGTTCGTATTGCATGTCCACCAATTGACGGGCCAGGCGGCTGCGGTTGCGAATCTCACCAACCTTGACCTGGGCTACCAGGTCGAAATAGTCCTGGGGGTCACCCAAACCATAAATACAGGACACCGAGGCCACAATCAGCACGTCGCGCCGCGTCAACAGCGAGGTGGTGGCGGAAAGACGGAGTTTGTCCAATTCCTCGTTGACGCTGGAGTCTTTTTCGATGTAGGTGTCCGACTGGGGGACGTAGGCTTCGGGTTGATAGTAGTCGTAGTAGGAGACGAAGTACTCCACCGCGTTGTGGGGAAAGAACTCCTTGAATTCGGTAGCCAGTTGAGCGGCCAGCGTCTTATTGTGGGCCATCACCAGCGTGGGGCGCTGAACGTTCTGGATGACGTTGGCCATCGTGAATGTTTTGCCGCTGCCGGTGACGCCCATCAGGGTCTGTTGCTTCAAACCCTCCGATACGCCCTCCGAGATGTGGGCCACCGCAGTCGGTTGGTCTCCGGTCATTTGGAATTCTGATGACAGTTTAAAATCAGGCACGTTTTAACACCAGTGCGGCTCTTATTCGACAACCGTAGCCGATGCGGTTCCAAGGACGGCAGGACCCCTGCGAAGGGGTTCGGACTTATATTCCGTGGAGCCCAAGCCGGGCCAAGGGCCCAATGGCCCGGCCAGATGCCAACAACAGGCCCCTCGGAATTATACCAGCCCACGCGGGGGGTCAACTCAACGCCTTCGAGCAACCTCAGGCCGAGCTTAGGTGCAGCAGAGCCTGCCGGATCAGGTCTTCCAGGTCTCGCCCGTCCGAAAGCGACAGGCTGGCGACGGCGCGCCTGGCCTCGGCCGTGGAATACCCCAACGCCGTGAGGGCGGCAATCACATCGGCTCCCGCCCCGCCGGCTGGGCCGAGAGATTCATCATCGCCCAAGTCCACTTGGCCCTTGAGGTCCAGAACAATGCGGCTGGCGGTACGCTGGCCCACTCCCGGAGCAGAACTCAACGCCGCAACGTCTCCGGTTACGATGGCCTGGCGAAGACCGGCGGGTCCCAAAGAAGACAGCAGGGCCAAGGCCAACCGCGGTCCGACGCCAGACACAGCGGTCAACCTCTGAAACAGTTGCATCGACGCGGCTGTGGGGAACCCGTAGAGGACCGGCTGCTCGTCTCGTATGCGCAGATGCGTGAACAGGTGAACCTGGCCGCCTATGGGCCCCAAGTCTCCGATGAAGGAGGATGGTACGAAAACCTGAAAGGTGACGCCACCCAATTGCAGGTGGACCCAATCGGTCCCAACTCCCTCAAGAGACCCTTTGAGGCCGACGATCAATCCCTATCTTTCCTTTCCCGGCGGGATAGCGCGGCCCAAAGCCTCGGTTGCCAGACTGTGCACCATGTGGCATAAACCGGCGGAAAGGGCGTCGGCGGAGTCGGTCTCCGGTTCCTGGTCGAGCTTGAGGGTGGTGGCAACGCTGCGCTGCATTTGTTCCTTGGTGGCGGCCCCATAATTGGCGACTGCCAACTTGATCTGGGCCGGCGAATAACGGAAAACCGGCACACCCTGCCCGGCGCCACCGATCAGAACCACCGCCTGAGCCTGGCCCAGAGCCAGGGCGGGCCCGGCAAACCGTCTGTCACCCACGCCGACAAAGGGTTCCTCCACGGATATGGCGTCGGGCTGGAAAATGCTGATCATGTTGAGGACATGGGTGTAAAGCTGGTGCAGGCGGCGTTCCAACGGCATGGACCTGGGGAGGGCCACCACGCCGAAGTCTTCCGCTGTGGGATCAGGGCCGGACCTCACCAGGCCATATCCCATCCGGATGGTGCCGGGATCAATGCCCAAAACCAGCATTACCGCAACAACCCCCGTTAGACCCATCAGGCTGGATACCGGATGCGCTTCGCCAGACCCACTCCGGAGAGGCGTTCCAGGCCAACTGCCGAGACCGCCCGTTGGCGTGTTCGGGCCCCCGCGGACCCGCTCCGCCCTGGTCGGGACCGGCTATCAGGATTCCGACTGGTACTTTTCCAGTACTTCAGGCGGGAAATCAGCGTTGGTAAACGCTTTCTGAACGTCGTCCAATTCCTCCAAGCTGTCCAACAGCTTGAGAGTTTTCTCGGCTTGGGCCGACTCCAGCATTACGGTAGACTTGGGAATCAGGGATATCTGTACCGACGCCAGTTCAACCTGCTCGTCTTCCAAGGCCTGTTTCACCGCAGGAAGTTTGTCGGGAGGGATGTGAATCTCGAGAACGCCGTCCTCAATCTCGATGTCTTCGGCGCCGGAATCGATGGCTATCAAGCCCAACTCTTCCCCGCGGCTCGCGTCGGCGACTTCAAGGTTAATGACACCCTTGGTCTCGAAATTCCAGGCGACGCATCCGCTCTCGCCGAGGCTGCCGCCGCCCCTGGTAAACGTGGAGCGAATGTCCGCGGCAGCCCGGTTGCGGTTGGTGGTGACCGCCTGGAGCAAAATAGCTCCGCCGCCGGGGCCGTACCCTTCATAGACGATCTCTTCCAGTTTCTCCGCGCCTTCGCCGCCCTCACCAGCGCCGCGCTTGATCGCCCGGGTGATGCTGTCCGCCGGCATGTTGCTGGACCTGGCTTTTTCAATTACCAGGCGCAAACGGAAGTTCATGCTTGGGTCGCCGCCGCCCTCGCGCACCGCCAAGGCCAGGTCTCTGCTGAGCTTGGTGAAAAGGGCTCCCCGGCGGGCGTCGGCCGCGCCTTTCTGGTGCTTGATAGTAGACCATTTAGAATGACCAGACATCTAATCGCCTCCTTCCACCCACAAATTTCCCACTGGCAAATTTTAGCATCGGCCCCAATCCCGGTCAAAAGAAATGACGGGTCACCCGCGCTTTGTTAACGCAGGCCATCGGGTAGGGATACCAGCATAACGCCTTCGTCAACCCGGACGTCGGTGATGACGCCGGTGATGGCAGGGACGAGGACTTCGCCCGTTTCCCCCTTAACCACATAGACGTCGTTGCTGCCGGTTTCCAGGATTTCCGTAATTTTACCCAGCAGTTCGCCCTCGTTGGTTTCAACGCGCAGGCCCAGAAGCTGAAAATAGAAATATTCGCCGTCGGGCAACTGGGGAGACTCGCCAGGCGGGATGGTGAGATACTGGCCCACCAAACTCTGGGCCTCACCGGAGGAATTTACTCCGGCGAAAGACAAGATTACCTGCCCGGCTCGAAATGGTTGAGATGAAACGATGGTGAGTTGCCTGGCCTGAACAGACAGCACTTGCCCCTTGTCGAACCGGTTGGGGACGTCGCTCATAACCATTACCCGAACGTGTCCCTCCAGCCCGTGAAGACCGGCGATCCGGCCGACTTCAACCTGGTCGATGGATGGGTCCGTGGACTCGGCGGTCAACTCTCGCTGCCGTGGCCAGCGGAGAAGTCGCTGGGGGCGTCTGTTCCAGCGGGGAGAAACAACGGGGTTGGAGAGAAGGGGCTAAACAATCTCTAGAACGGCATGAGAGCCGTTTTTTACCGCGGCCACCCGCAACAACAACCTCATTGCCTGGGCCACGCGCCCCTGGCGGCCGATGATCTTGCCTTTGTCATCCGGGGCCACTTCCAGCCGGAAAACCACCCGGCCATCTTCGGCCTCTTCAGTTACCTTAACCGCGTCGGGCTCGCTGGCCAAGGAGCGGGCGATATACTCAATCAACTCTTTCATACCGGGGGGGTCCATGTTCATACCGGGGGGTTCCTTGCCTGATTATTCAGTCCTGAGTGTCTTCGTTTGAACCGGCGTCCGCATCATCGGGACCGGCTTCGGCCGCTGCCGTCGGTCCGCCCTGAGAGCCATCTTCCGGCGGGTCGGAGCCGGTCGGAGTAGTCTCTTCCTCAGAAACGGGTTGCCCCGCGAGGAGTTCATTCCAGTCCAGTATCCGTTTCACCGCGTCGGAGGGTTGGGCGCCTTTGCCCAACCATTCATTGGCGCGGTCGGTTTTCAAGGTAAACGCCGGGGGGTCCTTCATGGGATCGTAGGTGCCGATCCAGTCCAGGTAGGCGCCGTCGCGGGGCGCTCTGGATTCCGCTACTACGATTCGATATGCCGGTCTCCCACGTTTTCCCACCCTTCTGAGGCGAATCCGAAGCATAAATTCTCCGCTGTTTTAGTCGATCCAAGTGCTGTGATTGGCAAATTTTAAGGCTGGCCTGAGTTGATGTCAATCTTCGGAGATGTCACCGGTGCGGCTGCTCTCCACCCGGAGAGTCATAAGTCCGGCGCCGGCCAGGCTATACAAAAGTAAGGCCTCTGCCCAAACCGGCTCGTAGGAAGCCTATTCCTGGGGCTACAGGCGGCGTTGGATCCCCGATACGCTGCTACCTTTGTCTGATGTGTGAATCTTTTTGATTTGTTGGAATCGCCGTAAAAGGGGTCGGGCCCAGCCTAACTGCCTCTGGTGGGTACCCCACGGACTAATGAGTCATAGGGGCGATGGTAGGCATTGGCCTGGGCCCGACGTACGGGTTATCGTATTTGGTCTGTCCTACCTAGGTTACGATCACCTCGTCGTGTCCAGACAGATACCTACCATCACCCCTGCGTGCTAAACTATCATCCATTCGCCATCACCTCCTTATCAAATTTCCGCCAAGCGGTTGAGCCATTCTAGCAATCTCACGTTGCCGATGTCAAGGAACACGCTGGTGACATCGGGGTGTTTCATCCGTCATCTAACCGCACGTTATTCCCGCGACGGGAATCCAGAGCCCCTTTTGTGATTCAACTAAGTGCAAGAAGGCGGGAATGGCTCGGTGTGAAACGGTCGTCCGGGAGGGCGAGGGTTTCACACCCGCCGTTTCCCCGTTGCCTGAGGGTGTAGGTGCAAGAAAAGGGCTCTGGATTCCCGCTGCGGCGAGAATGACGGGGGGGTTGGGACGCGGGACCCGCTTTTGGAAAAGCTGCGCAAAACTTTTTCGTTGGGCGTGGGGGGGTTGTGAGGATAGACGACCGCGGCGCCCCGGGTTGGGGCGTCACGGGATTATGGGGATGGTAACCCGGTCATAGATTAAACCGGGCGGGTCATCATCCCAGTTATTCCGGTCGTTCCGCGCGCGCTCCCGGCGGCGGTGGATTAAATATTCCTCAAGTATGGTTAGCTTGGGCGCATCGGGAGCGTCAGGTTCCGGGTCCGGCGGCGACCGGTCTTCCCGGTACAGTTCCTCCGCCGGTTGGTCCCAGATGGTGTCCGGGGGCGGGGGCCGGGCCGGGGATTCGGGACCGAGGTCGGCGGCCAGGGCGGCTTGCTTCCGGTGGTAGCCGGCGACGGCCCAAGCGGCTATCCGGGCGGCCTGCTCGGTGCCGAATATCTGACGCAGGGCCTGGTAGCCGTAGATGTTTTCGGGCTGGGGGCAGTCGTCGGGGATCTTGATCAGGTGGTCGCAGCGGTCGCGGTCCTGGCCGGTAGCCTTGGCAAGCTTCCAGGCAGCGAAGCGGAAGTCGAAGACCGTCTTTTGGACTGCGCTGGCTGCCTCCTCACCGCCGGAGATGTGCGTCAGGGCCCGAGAGCCGTGGGTGTCGAAGTGGTATTCCTCGTCATCGTAGGACCGGAAGTCAAAGGGGCCGTACTCCGTTTCGTAGCGGTTATAGCCGGCGGGGTAGCCGGCATAGCGGCCCTCCAGGATGTGGGTCCAGGAGCGGGGCGCCGCGGTGGTTTTTTCAGCCGGGGCGGATTGCTCGCCGGATTCCTGGCCGGTTGAGTTACCGGCGTTGGGAGTGGAAGGCGTGTCGAAGCCGCGGCGCAGGAGTTCTTTGGCGGCGGACAGCCGGTGGTGGGGCTTGAAGTCAGGGATTGTGCCCTGCATGACGTCTACCAGGAAGCGGACTGTGGTGAGGCCGTTGTCAGTCTCTTCCCGGATTAGGGCGGCGAGGTCCTGGTGAAGGGGGGCCGTTTCAACGCCGAGTACGCCGGGGGCGCGGAGATTTTTTCGGGTTGGGGCGGCGTGGGTGTTGGCGTCGATGAAGGATTGGGCCGGGTGGAAGCCCAAAGTGAGGAGTTGGCGGGCGGCGTCGAGGCGGTGGCAGGGCTTGGATTGTTCGAGGAGGCCCTGCATGACGTCGAGGAGGAAGCGGACAATTAGCCGGCCGTCCTGGGTCTCCTCGCGGACGATGTCGGCGAGGGAGGGCGGCTGGGCTTCGGTGTTGTTGGCCGGGTTGTCAGTGTTAGAGAACATTCGTTCGATCATAGGGAGATGCAATCGGGAGTGTCAAGGGGCGGATGGCATGGATGGTTTTCTACGCAGAATTCGCAGAGGAGCACGCAGGACGTAGAGATGTCCTGGTAAGGCTGGCCGTCACGAACCGACAATCTCGGTAAGCCCGGCTAACATTGAGGTGCAATGCGCGTTGTTTTTATGGGAACTCCCGCTTTCGCCGTCCCCGTCCTGGAAGCCCTGGTTGAGGCGCCGGACGTTGATGTGCCCGGAGTGGTTACGCCGCCGGACCGGCCCGGGGGGCGGGGCCGGAACCCGGTGCAGTCGCCGGTAAAGTCCTATGCCCTGGCCCAAGGTCTGCCGGTATTGCAGCCACAGAGTTTGCGCCCCGAGGCGGCGCAGCGAGCCCTGGCCGTCCTCTCTCCCGATGTAATCGTGGTCGCCGCCTATGGCCGGATCCTGCCGCCCCCGACGCTTGCTTTGCCGCCCCACGGCTGCCTGAATCTGCATCCTTCATTGTTGCCCCGGCACCGGGGCCCGGCCCCCGTGGTGACGGCGATACTAGAAGGTGACCGCTCCACCGGGGTGACCCTGATGCAGTTGGACCAGGGGATGGACACCGGACCGCTAATCTCCGACCGCCGCGTTGAACTAACGGGAAGTGAAGACGCGGAGACTCTGACCTGGCAGCTGTTCCGGCTGGGATCCGGGTTATTGCTCGATGATCTGGGGCCGTGGGCAGCCGGAGAGTTGACCGCACGTCCCCAAATCGACGGGGAAAGCACCGTCACCCGAAAGGTAGAACGGGACGACGGAAGGGCTGATTGGGCCATTTCCGCGGAGCAACTGGAGCGGCGATGCCGGGCGTACAAACCCTGGCCGGGGCTATATACTCAGTGGGATGGTAAAATCCTGAAGCTGCTGGACGTGGTGGTCCTGGAACCTGCAGTCACAACGGGGCATGGAGAGCGCCTCCCGCCTGGGTCAGTGGGGCCGACGGACTGCGGCGAGGCTCCTTTAGGGGTGACTACAGGGCAGGGAATCCTGGGGTTGAAGACGGTACAACTCGAGGGGCGGAAAGCCGTCGCAGCCGCCGAGTTTGCCAGAGGGTTCCCCAGCATACTGGGCGCTCAACTTTGATATTCCGGCAACCAAAACACTCTCATCAGGTCAGACTAACCACCGGCGCCCGCTCGATGGCTTCGGGCAGCAACACAGACGGAGGTCAACACTCATGGCGGACCAGTATCCTTCGGAGCAACAAGTGCTGGGTTGGATGAGCTCTCTGAGCAATTGGGGAAGATGGGGCGACGATGACCAGCGGGGCTGCCTCAACCTGGTTACGCCCTCCAAGGCGAAGCAGGCCGCCGGTCTGGTGCAAGACGGGGTCTCGGTAAGCTGTGCCAGGCCTATTTTGACGGAAATGGCGGCCGACACAACCTTTCAGGTGCAGCGCTACATGGTGGACAGCGGGGAGGGCCGGGACACCGATCCCCCGGAACGGACGCTTACCCGACGGGGCGCCTCCGAGTTTATCGGCATGGTCTTCCACGGCCAGACCATCACCCACATCGACGCCCTGTCCCACTACTCCTGGCAGGGGAAGCTGTACAACGGCAAGCCGGCCAACCTGGTCACCTCACGGGAAGGGGCTCAAACCCATTCCATCGAGCCTGCCGGCGATGGGATTGTGACCCGGGGGGTATTGCTGGACATAGCAGCCCTGCGCAACGTGGACTGGCTGCCTGCGGACCAGCCGGTCATGCCCCAGGACTTGGAAGACGCGGAAACCCGGCAGGGTGTTCACGTGGAGGAGGGCGACATCCTGTTGGTCCGCACCGGCAACTACCGCAAGCGATTGGACGCCGGACCGGTGCCCAACACCGAACCTATGGTTGCCTGCCAGGTGGCCTGTACGCCCTGGTTCAAGGACCGGGGAGTGGCCATGCTGGGAACGGACACGTCCAACGACGTGCGTCCAAGCCAGTACGCAACCATCGTCAGCCCGCTGCACACTGTTTGCCTGGTGACCCTGGGCCTCTGGCTAATCGACAATGCCAACCTCGAGGAGTTAGCCGAGGCCTGCCGCGAACGCAACCGGCACGAATTCATGCTGACCCTGGGACCCCTGAGGCTAAGAAACGTGACCGGCTCTCCGGTGAACCCGATAGCGGTTTTCTAGGCAGGGCGTCGATCTGAGCGGCTCAGGGAACCAGCTTGCGGACCAGGAACAAGCAGAAAGAGGCGACGAACAGGACGGCTCCCACCAACAGGACTATCAACGAAAATCCGGTCACTCCGCTCAAGAGGGATTGACCGTAGATCACCGCCAAGTCGGCGCTCAGATCCACGACGGATTGCGGGAAATCAGGTGTCTGCGCAGCCCAGGCGGCAGATGCATCGTCAAGCCGGTTGAGGACACCCGATTGCAGTAATTTGCCCAGCGCAAAAGTGGCTGCGCCGCCTAGCAAAAGGGACAGCCCCGGCCAACGCATCATGCCCTTCGGGTTAAACGCGTAAACCAGCGCCATGCCTACCGACCCTCCGACAATCATCACCAAGGCTACGACCCGACCCAAAGAATCCCACCAGCTGATGATTTCCCGAACCTCGCCCAACTCCGTACGAAGCTCGGCCTCTGTTCGCTCCGGGTCCGATTCAGCAATGAGGGCAACGAGGTCCACTCTTTTCTCGGAATCCAAGCGCGCCATTATTTCCCGGTTTGCCGCGTCCAACAGCGGGCCGGTCGCAGCCCGCGCCCCCAGATTGAAGAACCCGTGGATGTTTCCGTCCAAAAATTCTTCCTTCATTTCTCTTCGGTTGGCAGCCAACGCCGACCGGGTTTCCGCGGCCAGAGTCAGGGACCTTAACGCCGGGTCAATACTCCGGTCGAACAACAATTCTCGACAGTTTGGACCAGCAGACTCCCAGGATGGCAATGATTCGGGGAGGTTACCCGAGGATAGGACTTGCACAACCGCCAGAAACCGCTCCTCCGCCTGGCTCGCGCCGTCACTGGAGCAGAGGTCACCGGGGACAGCCAGCACCGGCACGGCGGCGATCCGTTGGTCTACGTAGTCCAACAGAACGTCTTCCATATTGCCAAGCGGCGGACCGAGGTCGACGTACACCGCCAACTCTTCCAAATCCCCGCCGAAGTACCCGACGGTTGAACGAATCACACTCTCGGTTTGAGAGCGAAGGTAATCGGGCGGCGCTATGCCTCGAAGCAGCCCCGCCATGTCTTCCGGATCGACCTCGAGGTCTCCAAACGATTCCCGGAGGTCTTCCTGCAACGCGGGGTCAACCAGGACCTCGGAGTAGATGCGGCTATACGCGCCGGCTTGCTTCAGAGTTTCGATGTATGAGTCTGGATCCAACAATTTGTCTGAAACGATGCCGGACGCCAGATACATCAGTAACCCCGCCCAAACCACCATCGCCAACAACACAACCAGGATGGGGCGGAGCAACAGAAAAAGACAGGACATTTACACCGCGGCTGACAACAGAGTCGGGACGCTTGGTTGCCGGTTCCTACAGGCCGAACAACACCGAATCTCGTTCGACCGAAACACGTTTCAGATGATACGCGCTTTAGGGCGAGGGGCAAACCGAGTGCGCCGACACAAAGCGACCCTATGGGTGGGAAGCGGCCTTTGGCAAATTATTGTTGAGTTTAGTCAGGCCTAAAAGGCGGTTCGATTAAAAATTAGGCCTTGTGTTCCGCAACCGGCGAATCCGTTCCTCCATGGGCGGGTGGGTCGAAAAAAGGCTGGCCATGGATTTCCCGCTCAAGGGGTTGACAATAAACAGGTGGGAAACCCCCTCGGCAACCTTCATCGGGCGCGAGTGCGCGCCCAGTTCGAGCTTTTCCAATGCGCTAGCCAGCGCGTAGGGGTTTCCGGAGGTCTTGGCTCCGGTGGCGTCGGCTTGGAACTCCCTGGTACGGGAAATCGCAGCGCGGACCAAGGCTGCAGCCAAGGGCATCACGATAGCGACCACCAGCAAGCCGATCAGTCCTCCGCCGCCACGGTCCCGGCCGCCCATCCCGCCAAACATGGCGGAGATTTGGGCCATGAACGCCAACATGGAAATGGCGCCGGCTACGGTGGCGACCACCGCCATAATGAGCGTGTCCCGGTTGCCAACGTGGGCCATCTCATGGGCCATCACCGCGCCCAACTCATCGCGGGTAAGTATTCTCCTGATGCCGGTGGTAGCCGCCACGGTGGCATGCTTGGGGTTCCGGCCGGTGGCGAAAGCATTGGGGGAGTCGGACTCGATCTCATACACCTTGGGCATTGGCAACCCGGCCAAGCTCGCCTGTTCCGCGACGATACTGTACAGCTCCGGGTTCTCTTGTTCGGTAACCGGCCGGGCGTGGGTCATTCCCAAGGCTATCCGGTCACTGAACCAATAGGCCCCAACGTTCATGATCAGAGCGAAGACCAGGGCAATCATAAGGCCGCCTTCGCCGCCGAAAATCCCCCCAATCATCAGCAGCAGGCCGCTGAGGACCATCAGTAGGAACAATGTCTTGACCGCATTCATCGCTTTCGAACCTTCATCGAGTCAACTTTGTAGCTAATTGTATCACCCGCGGCGCCGGCCCAAGGCATGGTCATGCGGCAAGGGCGATGGGACGGGTGAGGCTTGCCCACTCCTGGGGTTTCCCCGTTGCCATAAGCGTGTAGGCACACGGAAAGGGCTCTGGATTCCCGCTGCGGCGAGAAAGACGGGGGAGGTTGCGGCGGGAGGTTGGCGCCGTCATGCGGCAAGGGCGATGGGACGGGCGAGGCTTGCCCGCACCTGGGGTTTCACCGTTGCCATAAGCGGGTTGGCCCACGGAAAGGGCTCTGGATTCCCGCTGCGGCGAGAAAGACGGGGGAGGTTGCGGCGGGAGGTTGGCGCCGTCATGCGGCAAGGGCGATGGGACGGGCGAGGCTTACCCACTCCTGGGGTTTCACCGTTGCCATAAGCGTGTCGGCGCACGGCAAGGGCTCTGGATTCCCGCTGCGGCGAGAAAGACGGGGGAGGTTGCGGCGGGAGGTTGGCGCCGTCATGCGGCAAGGGCGATGGGACGGGTGAGGCTTGCCCACTCCTGGGGTTTCCCCGTTGCCATAAGCGTGTCGGCGCACGGAAAGGGCTCTGGATTCCCGCTGCGGCGAGAAAGACGGGGAAGGTTGCGGCGGGAGGTTGGCGCCGTCATGCGGCAAGGGAGATGGGACGGGCGAGGCTTGCCCGCACCTGGGGTTTCGCCGTTGCCATAAGCGTGTCGGCGCACGGAAAGGGCTCTGGATTCCCGCTGCGGCGAGAAAGACGGGGGAGGTTGCGGCGGGAGGTTGGCGCCGTCATGCGGCAAGGGCGATGGGACGGGCGAGGCTTGCCCGCACCTGGGGTTTCACCGTTGCCATAAGCGGGTTGGCCCACGGAAAGGGCTCTGGATTCCCGCTGCGGCGAGAAAGACGGGGGAGGTTGCGGCGGGAGGTTGGCGCCGTCATGCGGCAAGGGCGATGGGACGGGCGAGGCTTACCCACTCCTGGGGTTTCACCGTTGCCATAAGCGTGTCGGCGCACGGCAAGGGCTCTGGATTCCCGCTGCGGCGAGAAAGACGGGGGAGGTTGCGGCGGGAGGTTGGCGCCGTCATGCGGCAAGGGCGATGGGACGGGTGAGGCTTGCCCACTCCTGGGGTTTCCCCGTTGCCATAAGCGTGTCGGCGCACGGAAAGGGCTCTGGATTCCCGCTGCGGCGAGAAAGACGGGGAAGGTTGCGGCGGGAGGTTGGCGCCGTCATGCGGCAAGGGAGATGGGACGGGCGAGGCTTGCCCGCACCTGGGGTTTCGCCGTTGCCATAAGCGTGTCGGCGCACGGAAAGGGCTCTGGATTCCCGCTGCGGCGAGAAAGACGGGGGAGGGGTCTGGCCGGAGGTTGACGCCGTCATGCGGCAAGGGCCATGGGACGGGTGAGGCTTGCCCACTCCTGGGGTTTCACCGTTGCCATAAGCGTGTTGGCGCACGGAAAGGGCTCTGGATTCCCGCGGCGGCGAGAAGGACGGGGGAGGTTGCGGCGGGAGGTTGGGCGTTATCGGATAAAAGGCGGTCCGGCATCACTTTGGATGCAAGATTGGCCCGTCACATCAGGATGGGTTTACCGTGGGGCCGAGTTCGGGTTCGTTGACACGGCTCAACCATTGGTGATACGTTTTACCTAGTCCCGCAGGCTCACTGGGCCGCACCTCGCGGTCCGAGCGCCGCGCTCAAAAACTGGAAAAATCCCTCCAATTTCCGAGGACAAGCATGGCCTTGAAAATCGCGGTCTTGGCCAAACAGGTCATTGACCCGGAAATGCCCATGGCGGCGTTTCAAATAGACTCGTCGGCCAAGCGAGTGGTTACTCCGGCCACCATCCCACCGGTGGTGAACGGCTTCGACGAAAACGCGGTGGAAGCTGCGCTGCAGATAAAGGACGGCCAGGAAGCCACCATCACCGTCATATCCTGCGGCTCCGAATTCGCCATGGACGTGATGAAGAAACCCCTGTCCATGGGCGCCGACGAATTGGTCCTGCTTCAAGACGCCGTCTTCGCCAACACCATCGACAGCTTTGTGACCGCCCAGGTGCTGACCGCCGCCATCCGGAAGTTGGAAGGCTTCGACCTGGTGATTTGCGGCCGCCAGGCCTCAGACTGGGACAACGCCCAAGTGCCCCTGGGTGTGGCGGAAATCTTGGACCTGTCGTGCATCGCCTTGGGAAAAAAGGTGGAGGTCCAAGGCGACAAGGTTGTGGTGGAGCGAATCACACCCGAGGGGTTTGAAGTGGTCGAAGCGCCGCTCCCGGCCCTGGTAACGGTAAGCAACGAGTTGGGTCAGCCCCGATACCCCACGCTGCGGGGCATCATGGCGGCTACCCGCAAGCAGCCCACAATCTGGAGCGCGGCCGATTTGGGGGTTGACACCGGCGCTCTCCAGTCCAGGGTGTCCCTGCTGGACCTGTTCGTGCCGGAGCGCAACCAGCAATGCGAAATCATCGAGGGCGAAGACGCGGTTGACGCCGGCCGGCAACTGGCCCTCAGGCTGCGGGAAGCAAAGCTCATTTAACGGATCTTCACCTAACTAATCCTCACTGCCCGGCCTAAAGCCATTGACTTTTGAGCCAGGGCGTTCAATAGCCACCGGAGGAGCCAATGGCAGACGCATCGGGAGTTTTGGTACTGGGGGACGTGGCCTCCGGGGAATTGAGTTCCACGTCGATGGAGCTTTTGGCGGCCGGCCGGGGCATCGCCGACAGCCTTGGCGAGGAATTGGCCATCGGCCTGTTTTCAGACACGCTGGATGTGGCGGCGCCCCAGGCCATCAGCCGCGGCGCGGACAAGGTATACGCAGTCACCCATCCACTATTGGCCGATTACCAGGTGGACCTTCAGCTAGCCGCCATGGTGGCCCTGGCAAGGGAAGTCAACCCCAACGTGATTCTGCTGGGCCGCACCAACCAGGGACGAGAACTGGCTCCCCGGTTGGCCTTCCGGTTGGGCGTGGGATTGGCCCAAGACTGCCTGGAGGTTTCGGTAGACGCCGCAACCAAGAAGCTCCTTTCCAACCGCCCGGTGTACGGAGGAAACGCGGTCGCCGTGGTAACTTGCGACTACACCCCGCAGGTTGCAGCCATCCGGCCCAAAGCGTACGACCCATTGGACCCCGATCCGGGTAGGCAGGGTCAGGTGGTCTCCTTTCCGGTGGAGTTGGACGCATCTCTGGCCCGTTGCCGGGTGGTCGACTCCTTTGCGGAAGAGTCCGAAGGCGTCAAGCTGGAAGATGCCAGGGTGGTCGTGTCCGGGGGCAGGGGACTGGGTGGACCGGAGCCGTTCACCGAATTGGAGCAGCTTGCCAAACTCCTGGGCGGAGCCGTTGGCGCGTCCCGGGCGGCGGTTGACTCAGGTTGGGTGCCCGCGAGCTACCAGGTAGGGCTTACCGGCAAGACCATCACCCCCGAGTTGTACATCACCGTAGCCATCTCTGGCGCCAGCCAACACATGGCGGGTTGCTCCGGGGCCAAGGTTATTGTGGCCATAAACAAAGACGCCGAGGCCAACATACTGAAAGAGGCCAGGTACGCGGTCGTTGGGGACTGGCAACAGGTCATTCCTGCGTTTGCCGAGGCGGTCCGGGAACTCATCCAATAGCAACACCTGAGACCAACGAAAGTGGTCTCATTGCAGGATGACGTTGTCGATCAACCTTGTGCGTCCAATCCTGACCGCCGTTGAAACCATGGCGTGGCTCCTGGCCTGATCGAGTTCATCCAAGGAGTCGGCGTCCGCCACGCTAACGTAGTAGACCTCCTCCACCAGCGGTTCTTCTTTAATTGCCTTACGCACTTCCGAACGCAGGCGCTCCGCGTCGTCAACGCCTGCCGCCCAAACGCTATGAGCCGCCGACAGGGCCCGGTAAACCACGGGGGCGGCGCGGCGTTGCGCCGGGTCCAGGTAGGCGTTGCGGCTGCTCAAAGCCAAGCCGTCGGACTCCCGAACTGTTGGGCAGACTATGATCTCTGCGCCCAGGTTCAGGTCAAGATTGAGACGGCGGATGATTGCCGCCTGCTGGCCATCCTTTTGGCCGAAGTAGGCCCGGTCGGGGCGGACCATGCTAAGGAGCTTGGTAACCACGGTGGCCACGCCACGAAAATGGCCGGGGCGGTGGGCGCCTTCCAGCCGGTCGCCCATGCCGGGCAGGTCCACCCAAGAGGTGAAGCCCGGCGGGTAGATCTCTTCCTCGGAGGGAATGAAAACCAGGTCTGCACCTTCCCGGCGCAGGAGGTCCAGGTCTTGATCGCGGCTCCGCGGGTATTCGCCCAGGTCCTCGGTGGCAGCGAATTGGGCGGGATTGACGAAAATCGTGGCCGCCAGAGAGTCGTTTTCCGCCCGAGCCTTCCTCACAAGGGACAGGTGCCCCTCGTGCAAAGCGCCCATGGTGGGCACCAAGCCCAACGGGCGGCGACACGCCGAGATGGCCTCGGAGACTTCGGACACTGTGGTTAAGACCCTCATGGCTCGGGAGGACTCGCTTAGTTCTTCAAGAGTTGGCGGCCAGGTCCTTCAGAACGGCTTCGTCCATGTCGAAGCTCTCTTTCTCGGTCGGAAAAGTTCCGTCCTTGACTTCGACGGCATATCGACCCAGCGCGTCCTGGATCAAGCAGCCCAACTGGACATACTGTTTGGCATGCCTGGGGACGAAATCCGTGTAAAGGCCCAACATGTCGTGGATCACCTGCACCTGGCCATCGCAGTAGGGCCCGGAGCCAATCCCGATGGTGGGAATAGTCAGTTGGCGGGAGATCAGGCATGCCAGGGGCGCGGGAACCAACTCCAACACCACCGCGTAGGCCCCTGCCTGCTCCAGAGCAACCGCGTCTTTCAGCAGTTCGGCAGCCTCCTGCCGCGTCCGCCCCTGCACCCGGTGTCCTCCGAAGGCGTTGACCGACTGGGGAGTGAGGCCAATATGCCCCATCACCGGGATTCCGCATTCAACAATGCGGCGTGTGGTCTCGGCCACACGCTGGCCGCCCTCAAGTTTTACCGAATGGGCTCCCCCTTCCTGGAGCATGCGCCCGGCGTTGGCCAAAGCCTGATTGGAGTCCAGTTGGTAGGTCATGAACGGTAAGTCGGCAACGATCAAAGATTCCTTTGCGCCGCGCGTCACCGCTTTAACGTGGTGCAGCATGTCTTCCATGGTTACCGACACGGTTGAGGAATACCCCAACACCACCATCCCCAAACTGTCCCCCACCAGGATCAGCGGTATGCCTACGGCGTCGGCCGCCTGAGCAGTAGGGTAATCGTAAGCCGTGATCATGGGGATTTTCTCTCCCCTGGACTTCATTCGGGCGACATCACGGACGGTAACACGGGGCATTATCGGGGCCTCCCATGAACCAATTTGGACCTACGGGTCTGGACCGGTCTTTTCATTCTCTGCATTCAAGCTCTGCATTCTGGCTCTGCATTCACGACTGACGTTGGTCGGTATCGGTCCGGAACCCGTCCAACAAATCCTTGATGTTTTCAATTGCTTCGGGGGTCAAACCCCTGGTCTGCGCCATTGGCAGCGATGCCCGGGCCAGGGCTAGGTAGCCGGGGATCACGTGCGGTTGTGAACCGGCCAGGGTGTTAAGATGGGTCTCCACGGTGGATGCGTCTCCGCGAATTACCGGACCCGTGGCGGAGGCGGCCAGGCCGAGACTCCGAGCGTTTTCCAAAGTTGCACGCGACAGGGGATACAAGGCTTCGATTGCCTCTTCTGCGGTAAATCCCATTGCTTCCCAGATATCGACAGCGCCCTTCAAAAGCGCCGTCAGGTAGCCGCAGGCCAACACACTGGACGCGTGGTACAAAGACCGTTGTTCATCTGGAATCGACACCGGTTTACCGCCGAGCCGGTAGGCCAAGTCGCGCAAGAAGTCGAGCAGCCAACCGTCCGCCGAAACAGCGAAAGTCACTCCCTTCAACCGGTCAACCGCTTGGTCCGGCCGCGCAGCGCCGGCGAAAGTCTGGCAGGGATGGAACGCTCCCGCCAGCGCTCCCTGCGCAGCAGCCGGCGCCAACGCCTCTACGGACATCGCGCCGCAGCAATGGACCGACCCCTGGCCTGGCCTCCATTGAAGCTGGCCGGCGATCGGTTCAATAACCCGGTCTGGAGTGGTGATGAACACCAGGTCCACGGCGTCACACAGGGCCTGCGCTTCGTCATAAACCTCGCAATCTCGGAGCTGGCCCGCCGCGTCATGGGCCGAGGAAGCTCTACGACTGTGCATTCCCTTGATCCGGTATCCCCGCCGGCCCATAGCCAAGGCCAAAGCCCGGCCCACCAGGCCAATGCCGATGAATCCTATTGTCGGTTGGCCGTTATGCACGGTCAGGCGTCCCGTTTCCCTAGCCGCCCGGTCATTCGGCCCCCAGGTCGCTCAATGAAGGCACTCCTCCGAGGCCGGTGGCCGACCGGAGCGCGTTTAAGACGGCGGCGGCGGTTGTTTCTACGGCGGCTGCGCCCAATATCACCGGGTCAACCCGCCCAGGAAACCGACCGGTGGCCATGGCGAACATGGTGTCGCCGTCCCGTAGGGTGTGACACGGGCGGATGGCCAGGGCCAATCCGTCGTGGCTCAATCCGGCCAGGTAATTGGCGTCTTCACGGGACAGCGCGGCGTCGGTGGCAACAACGCCTATGGTGGTGTTGGTCAAGACGCTGCTGCCCCCGCCGGCGTCCTCGCCGCCGTCCTGGCTAAATAAGGCCTCGACCGGGTCCTCCATCTCCAAACCGGCGTCCAACCCTGCGGACATGCGAGGACCGGCCAACAAGCGGCCCGTACGGTGATCGAAGATCCCTCCGATGGCGTTCACGGCCACCAGGGCGGCCACGGTCGCCCCGCCCCGCAGGGTCAAGCTAGCGGAGCCAATTCCTGACTTCACAGACCGCTCCAGGCCGCGCGCTTTCGCCACCGTTGCGCCGGCGCCAGCGCCCACCGAGCCTTGCGCCACCACCCCGGTACTGGCTGCCAGGCAAGCAGCATAGCCCTCTTCGGGGCCTGGGCGCACCTTGGAATTGCCCAAGCCCAGGTCGAACAGGATAGCGCTGGAAACGATGGGGACCAGAGCGGGGCCGGCAGGATATCCGATCCCGTTTTCCTCAAGGTACCGGACCACTCCTGACGCGGCATCCAGCCCAAAGGCGCTGCCGCCGCTGAGCAAGACGGCGTGAAGCCGGTCGACCCGGTGACCGGGACGCAGGAGGTCGGTTTCCCGGGTGCCTGGAGAGCCACCGCGCACGTCCACGCCGCCGACGGCCCCATCGCGGCACAGAACGACAGAGCATCCAGTGACGTTTACCGGGTCGGTGAAGTGGCCCACTTCCAACCCAGCTACAGCGGTGAGTGTAGAGTTCAAGGTGATGCCCCAACGGAGCAGGGCACCGGACCGAATGCCAAACCCCACCGGCATGGCGGGGCCAGCTCAATATTCAGGTTGTCTTTTTGGGCCGTCTCGGTCGGCATGGATCCCAGCGGCCTTATCGTTAGATTTTGGTTCCGGCAGCGCGGGCTCACCTCCCTGGGGTAGATGCCCCTTGCCGCAGCTCCCAAGTTTAATCCCGAGTTATACAGTTGCCTTTACGCAAGCCTCCAGGGCTGTTTCCCATTCGTCCAGGTCGAAGAAGTGCGGGCCGGCGCCGCCGTGGTAGGCGACCGCCCCCTGGGCATCAAGCAGGTACAACCGCTCCGGCGCGGCTCCGTAGGCGGCGTCCACCTCGTTGTTCATTTCTTCGACCAGGACCGGCATGGAGATATGCAAGTCCAAGCTGCAGGCGGCGGCAACGTCTTCCCGTTCCTGATAACTTTGGTGCTGGCGGTAAAGGATCCCATTCTCAACGTTGCTGTCTACCTGCCACCCGTCGGTGGGGTGGGCTTCCTGAACGTAAACCACGAATAACTCCACCCAATCCCGGTACTTGGTGTAGATTTCGTCAATGCGGCCCAACTGGGCGCGGAAAGGGGGTCAAGTATAGCTGCCAAAAATCATGGCCACCGGACGCTTGCCCCGGAAATCGGAAATCCGCACCGTTTCGACGGAACCCAACCTTTTGAGCTCGAAATCCGGCGCGACCTCACCTTCGTTGGGGCCGGACTGGTCCCGTTGGGCTACGCCATCCAGAGCCAACGCCACGTCGGGGTCGATGTTCTCCGGCAGAGCGTCAAAGAGCCTCTTTCTGGCTGCTATCTGCGGTCCACCCAGGGTTTTAGCTTCGGCGGTGATCTCCCGCATAAGCCGTCGATACTCGCCCGATTGCTCCGGGGTCAACCGGGCCATCCTTCTGTCCCGTTCCTGCTTGTCCAAGCAACCACTCCCGGCCTGCCGACCAGACTACCTTTTTGGAGCCAGTGACGCCGACTCTAAATCAGAATCGGCAGTGTACCCTTTCTTGATAAGTCCGTCAACAATTGGTACGGATATCGTATTTTTATTGACGAATCCGAGTGGTATCGGCGGGCAATTTAACCACCAAGGGTTTTGAGGGTTAATTCGGAGAGTTGGATTCTTTTTCAGCCGGGGATGGTTCGGTAAATTCCTCACCTTTCATCCGAGCTTGCCGACGCCGTTCGTCCCAATCCTCCCACGCTTGGATTTTCTTATTGCGTTCCTCCCGCATCCTTTCTACCATTCTTCTTGCTAATACCATAGCAATCTCCCATGATGCCAAACTCACGATTGCGACCGCAACCGCTGCGCTGATACCCTGCCCGATGGCGTTAATGGTCTCCGGGAGCGAGCCCCTATCGGCGCGGACAACTTCATACCATGCCGTCCAGCTAACAACGCACAAGGCAATAGTAACGGACGCCAAGAGGTACTTGGATTCATAGTCTCGAAACAACTATTGACATTTTATATACTGGTGCGCTTACAGGCAACGGCCAAGCTAGCTGTTTACATTGCGATATAAATGCCTTGTTGAGCACGAGAACCACGCCGCGGCAAAAACCGTGGGAAATGCTCCGGTCCAGCGGCCATCGGCGACAAGGCCCAAAACATCGCCTGCCGGGAGCGGCTTAACCAGGCTACAGCACCAACTCCGGTTGCATGTCAGGAGACAATTCGACCTCGAAGGCTGCAAGCACCTGGCCGACCAACAGGTAATGCCCGATGAGGACCGTCATATTGAGCGCACCCTGTACGCCGAACCGTTCTTGAACCGCGTTGAACGTGGCATCGGTCACCTTGTGGTCCCGCAGCAACTGCTGGGTATAACGGACGACCAGTTCCTGCTCTCCGGACAGGCCGGCCGGCGCCGACCCGTCGGCGATAGCCTTAATGGTTGAATCCGAGACGCCGGCCTGGCGGGCCAACCGGGCGTGGGCGGCAAACTCGTACTGCGACTTGATCTCCGCCGCCGTGGTGATTATTACGGTTTCTTTCAAGGACTCGGGCATGTCGAAATCGTAGCGCACAAAAGCCCCGGTGTGGGCGACCCTGGCCGCCAGGTCGGGGCTATGGAGCAAGACACCGTAGGGTCCGCGTACGCCACCCCGGCTGCCGGAGATTTCATCAAAATACTTTTGGTCTTCCGGGTTGAGGTCTTCCCGAGAGAGATTACCTAGACGCGCCATTAGATGGCCTCCTGAATGTTGTCGTTATATGAGCCTATCGGGTTGGAGTTAGCCAGTTCGTAAGCTTTGGGTCCTTGTCCGGTACCTGCCGGTTTTCACTTCGTTGGAAGGCTGAGGCGACGGTTTAACCGCCTGGGGGTGTCGGAACGCCGGCAATCTTGAGTTGCACTCTGCCGACGGTGTTCCTGCTGGTGAAGAACAGGGTCTGCCAGTCGTCCCCGCCGAAAGCCAGATTGGTGGTTGCGGGCTGCCCGTGGGCGATTATTCCCAGGTGTTTCCCGGTAGGGTCGATGACCCAGATTCCCCCCGACCCGCCGCAATAAACGTTGCCCTCCACATCTACTTTCATCCCATCAGGCACCCCTTCCCGATTTCCCCGCAGGTCGCAGAAAACCCGGTCGGTGGCTTTGGCCAAGGTGCCGTTGGGCAGCATGTCAAAAGCCCGAATGTGCCCGCGCCTGGTATCGTTTATGTAAAGCACGCTCTCGTCGGGAGAAAAGGCGAGGCCGTTGGGGACGACGCAATCATCCAACAGTAGCGTGATGGTCCCCAGGTCAGGGGTCACGCGGTACACCCCGGAAAAGCCCAGGTCCCATTGCTGGGAGGGGGCCTGGCTGGTCCAGGGGTCCGTGAAGTAGATGCAGCCGTCGGATTTCACCACCACGTCGTTGGGCCGGTTGAGTTGCCGACCCTGATAGCTGTTGGCCACCACGGTGATGCTCCCATCCGGGTCCATCCGCGTGACCCGGCGGGAGGCGTGCTCGCAAGCCAAAAGGCGTCCCTGCAGGTCCCCGGTCAGGCCGTTGGCCTGGTTGGTGGGTTCGGAAAAAGTCGTTACTCCCTGCCCTTCGGCCCACTTCATGCGGCGGTCGTTGTGGATGTCGCTGAACAGCAGGTATCCTCCCTCCTTCCACCACACCGGTCCTTCCGCCGGCCCGTTGGCGCCCCCGTAGCCTGATCCCAACTCCTCGATGTCCTGGTCCGGCGACACGATGCGGTCCAGTTCAGGTTGTAGTTTTTCGATGGGCATTCCAGCCTCCTTTTGGCGTTTATCGCGCTGGCATTATAGTACGAATTTCCAGGAAGCGGCCTCCTCTGGAATCTCGATGGACACATCGCGTCCAGGCCGGACCGGGGTGACTCATACCAAAGGAGCGAGACTCCAACCAAAGGAGCCAGACACCAACCATGCCCAGCCGCAAAGGGTTATACTAGGGCAACCAACAAGCGCCAGCAGCAGTTCACCAGAACAGCAGCGCAACTCAACCGGTGATTGCCCGGGCGTCACGAGGAGGCCTTATGGATTTCCCGATGTTTCTGGAGTTCTCCAAGCGGCCGGATATGACCCAGAGAGACGCTTTCGATGAGTCTTTCGGCCTGGTGGACCTGGCTGAAGACCTGGGAGTGGACTCGGTTTGGCTGGCCGAATACCACTTCAATGTTGACCGGTCGGTGCTGTCGGCTCCCATCACCGTGGCCAGCGCAATCGCCGCCCGGACGGAGAGGATGCGCATCGGCCTGGCGGTGCATATCCTTCCCCTGGCCAACCCGGTGCGCGTCGCTGAGGAGGTGGCCACCCTGGACCACATCAGCCGCGGACGCGTTGAATTCGGCGTCGGCCGGGGCACGTTTCCCAACGTACATGAGGGCTACGGAGTACCGTTCCATGAAAGCCGCGGCAGGTTCGAGGAATCCATGGAGGTTATCCGCGATGCCTGGACCAAGGAGACGTTCTCCTTCCACGGCAAGCATTTTGACTGTACTGACGTTTCCGTCGCTCCCCGCCCGTATCAGGAGCCGCATCCTCCCATCACGGTGGGGATAACTTCGGTGGACAGCTTTCCCATCATCGGGGAGATGGGGTATCCCATCCTGATAAATCCTTCCAGGGTCTTCAAGTTGACCGAGTTGGAGCCTCACATCCAGGAATACCGAGATGCCTGGAAGAAGGCGGGCCACGCCGGCGAACCTAAAGTAGGGTTGCGGACGCCCTTCTACGTGGCCGCTACCGAAGAAAAGGCATACTCCGAACCTATGGAAAGCGCGGTGGCTAATATTCGCCGCCTTGGCGAGCGAGTGACCGGGTTGGCGGATTTTCGAGGCACCACCGGCGATTGGGGCACCGAAGGCCAACGAATTTTGGAAATGGAATACGAGGACTGGCTGCGGGACAAAGTGGTGTTCGGCACTCCCGATGCCGCGGTGGAAAAGATCAACTCCCTAAAGCAAACCCTGGGTCTCTCTCAGATGATGTTCGAAATTAACTTCGGCAGTCTGATTCCCATTGAAATGCAACGCAAGTCCTTGAAGCTCATCACCGAGGAAGTCCTACCACATTGCCGATAAACCCCGTTGCGGTCCAGGCCAGGGGAAGAGCGGCACGGTTATCGCGGCGACGGGAATTGCATCATTGTCGTGAGACCGTCGTTCTACGCATTTAAAACCGACGGCGAAGGCTTCACCGGCCGGTGCCCGTTGGGGTTATTTTCCCGGATATGGGTCAGAGTCAGCCGGTGGTCCGGTGATTTGATGTTGCCGACGGCACGACTTGGTACGTTCATAACGCCCCTTGTCTTCCGCCTGAATATCGCTAGGCCTCCGACGGAATTACCAGGACCGGGTCTCCTGAAGCGCGGATCAACGCCTCCGCAACGCTCCCCAGCACCCACCGCGCCAATCCGGACCGCCCCCGGGTGGTCATGACCACCATGCTCTGGGGCGTCTGACGGGCGAAATCCACCAGGGCCGATCCTGGGGTTCCCATGAGGACCTGGGACTTAACTTCCAAGCCTGCGTTCTTCAGGTTGCTTGCTGTTCGCTCCAGATACTTCTCGGCTTCTTGCACCCGTTGCTCGGTGAAGTCCGGGAGAATTGCGCCGAGCTCTGAGATAGAGTATGCCGGATGCTCGACCGGGACCACTCTTGCCAACACCACCTCCAACGACATGGCCCGGGCCAACCCCTCTACATAGGACATGGCCCTCTCGGCGAACTCCGACCCGTCCAGAGGCGACAAGATCCTTTTCGTGGCCGTGTCCTCCGATTCCTGGTGCGTCTTAGCTCTCTCCGGCGTGATGGTCAGCACCGGTACCGATGAAGAATGGAGCACCCGGTCGGTGACACTGCCCAGGATGCCGCGCGCCAAGGCGTTGCGGCCGTGGGTAGACATGGCGATCAGGCCGCATCCTGCGTCTGCGGCAACCCTTACAATCTCCTCCGAAGGGTCCCCCACCGTGACGGTCGCCGCGACTTCCAGGCCCTCGTCCGCCAGCCTTTGGACGGTGGAATTCAGCACTACGCCGGCGCGGGCTTTGAGGCTTTCCTCGACCTCGCCCCAGTTTATCGCCGGCATAGGTTCAAAGGACTCGGCGCTCTCGGGAATGGCGAGAGCCTTAGTATCTACGGCCGTATGGAGCAAGATGGGAATCTCCGCAGCCCGTGCAAGCTGAGAAACGTAAGGCAAGATACCATCGGCGACGTCGGTTCCATCTATCGGGACCAAAACTTTTCCGAACACCCGATAACCTCCCTGGATTTGGCTTCCTCGAGAATCCGCCGGCAAAAGCGGAATGCAAGAAGCGTCCCACGCCGATCCACCGCAACTGCCAGGCCGAGCGATCGATGATTGGACTTGACCCGCGATTGTACTTGCTCCGGTATTGGACCTACCCCGCCATTCACCTTTACCCGCTAGGCCGCTCTACCATCCTACCACTCCTTATGTAGATTGGGGTTGCGCAACCACCTTGACGCATGTTCTCCCATCACAGGTGATCCCGTAACTACTCCTGCCACCATCATTCTCGTCGCAACGGGAACCCAGAGCCCTTTTGGTCAGTCGACCGCCGCCGGAATGCAGGAATCGTACGGGTGGAACGCTGCTTGCCCACACCAACCGTGTCTCCGTCACCAGGAACGTCGATACGCATGGAATGGGCTCTGGATTCCCGTTGCGACGGGAAAGACGAGGGTTGGGCTTTTTGATTCCGGCTGCTCGGGGTTGCCTGGCCGAGGGATTCCGGTCCGTTGCCCCGGTTGTTGGGCCTTGCTAAGATGGCGTGAACCTTCGAGATTCCGGGCACTTTTCCGGCGCCAAACCCGGATGTTGGCTCGGCCCAGGCGAAATCTACGGGTCAAACCTAAAGGAGGCCGATTTTGGACGTCACCAGGCGAATCGGAGAATACGTCAATGGGACCGGGTTGGAATCATTCCCTCAAGAGGCGGTTGAGGCAGCCAAGGGGGCCATAATGGACTGCCTGGCCTGCGCCCTTGCCGGCTCCCGCGAAGACCTGGCGGACATTCTGATCGGATTCGCAGCCGCCAACGGAGGGGGCGCCCAGGCGGCCACGGTTATCGGCCGGGGAATCAAAGCCTCCACGCCTGACGCGGCGTTGATCAACGGCGCTATGGCCCATGCCCTGGACTACGACGACATCACCCGGTCTTTGAAAGGGCATCCAACCGCGGTGTTGCTGCCGGGAACATTGGCCCTGGCCGAGGAATGCGGGGCATCCGGCCGGGACGTATTGCTCGCTTACATGATTGGATTCGAAGTGGCCTGCAGTGTCGGCGAGGCGATGAGCTACGCCTACGCCGACGACCTTGGTTGGCACCCGACGGGGCCGCTGGGCGCGCTGGGAGCCGCCGCCGCCGCATCCCGAATCCTGAACCTGGATGCCCGGCAATCCGCGATGGCGGTGTCACTTGCCGCTTCACAAGCCGCCGGTCTGAGGGGCAATTTCGGCACCATGACCAAGCCCTTCCACGCCGGAGCAGCCTGCCGCGCCGGTGTGACCTCTGCCAGGCTGGTCCAAGCCGGGTTTACCGCCGCGGAGGACGCGCTGGAGTCCAGGTTTGGCTTCCTCAATGCATTTTCGGGTGGACACGGGTACGACGCGGACAGCGTTGGGCAGAGCCTGGGTGAGAAATGCTACCTGGTGGAATCCGGGATTGAAATCAAAAAGTATCCCTGCTGCGGCAGCGCCCACCTGGCGTTGGATGCCATATCTCAACTGTTGGTCCAAGAACCGATACCCCCCGACCAGGTAGAAAAGATTGATGTCCTGGTGGATTTCGACCCGCCCAGGTCCCTGATTCACTACCGGCCGGCCACGGCCTTGGAGGGCAAGTTCAGTATGCAGTACTGCCTGGCGGCGGCGGTGCTGGACCGCAAGGTGGGCATGGATACGTTCACCGACGAGCAGGTGCTGCGAGCGGAATCCCAAGACTTTATACCCAAGGTCACCATGCGCCGGATTCCAGGCAACGAGGGCAAGCCCAGTTGGGTGGAGGCCTTCAACCAGGTGGAGGTGCACCTGAAAGACGGCCGAGTGTTGAGCCAACGGGCTGATCGTATCGACGAAGGGGCGCTGCGGGGCGTCACGATGGCCGAAATCCAGGAAAAGTTCAGAGACTGCGCCGCTCCGGTACTTTCCGCCGACGCCGTACGGGAGTTGGAGGAATTGCTAGGCGGCCTGGAGAACGCCCCGGACGTGGGTCAAATAGTTCACCTGTTGGCGGGCAATCCCGAGACTGGGGCTCCATAACCGGCGCACCACCTGAGCCGTGAGTCCCGATTAGCCAGTTGGGTCTGGTAGCCGCCCGACCTTCGGTCGCCATCCCGCCGGCAGCGGCCGTCCCACAATAGTTACCACGAGGGTGAATTCATGCCGTATGAAGGACTGAGCCTGGAAGGGAAGATTGCGTTGGTCACCGGCTCCGCCCGGGGCATAGGGGCCGCGCTGGCGGTGGGCTTGGCCGAGGCCGGCGCCGACGTGGCGGTCTCTGACATGCCCAGCAGGCTGGACTTGGCCGGCGAGGTACAGCATCAGGTAGAAGCGGTTGGGCGAAGAGCTGCTGTCTATGCCCTGGACGTTTTAGACCTGTCCAACATCCGGGAAACCGTCAAGCGGGTGGCCCAGGATTTTGGGCGGCTGGACATCCTGGTCAACAACGCGGGCATTCGCATCCGCAAGCCGGCCCTGGAAATCACGGAAGAAGATTGGGATGCCGTGGTGGACACCAACCTGAAGGGCGTTTTCTTCTGCGCCCAAGCCGCCGCCAAGACCATGATTCCACGCGGCGGCGGCCGGATCATAAACATCGCTTCCCAACTGGCGGTGGTCTCCCGTCCTGACCGGGCGGCCTACTGCGCCAGCAAAGCCGGGGTGGCAAACCTGACCCGGGCGTTGGCCCAAGAGTGGACCAAGCACGGAATCACCGTCAACGCCATCGGCCCCGGCCCAACCGAAACCCCCGGGACGCTGGCGGTGGAGACGCAGTCCGAAGAGGACGCACAACGGGAACTGGAGGCCCACATGCCCCTGGGCCGCCGGATGCAGCCCCAGGAACTGGTGGGCGCCGCCGTCTACCTCGCCAGCCCATCGGCAGGGGCAACCACCGGACACCTGCTGATGGTGGACGGCGGATGGACCGCGGTTTGAGGATCCTGTCCCACACAGCCTGGCGGGACAGACTTGGCTCCCGACGGCTAAACGGCAGATGAGCGAGGAACGATGAGTTTGGAAGACCTGGAGCGCCGGATAAAAGCCCTGGAGGACGTGGAAGAAATCAAGAGGCTCAAGGCCAGGTACTGCCACTATTGCGACGACAGCTACGACGCGGACGGCATTGCCAATTTATTCACCGAGGACGCCGTCTGGGATGGCGGCATTCGGGGCCGAGCCGATGGCCGCGAAGAGATTCGACAATTCTTTGTGGGAGCGTCCCAGCGCCTGCCCTTCGCCATCCACATGGTGATGAACCCGGTGATTGAGGTAAGCGGAGACACGGCCACCGGCATCTGGTACCTGTTTCAGGCCTGCACCTACGCCGACGGAAACCGGGCCGTTTGGGGTTCCGGCCGCTACGACGAGGAATACGTCCGAGTCAACGGAGAATGGAAGTTCAAAAACCTGAAACTGACCTCCCACTTCTGGACTCCATTTGACGAAGGTTGGGCCAAAACTCCCTTTGCCTAGCCCTCAACCGCCTATCCCTCGGGGCCGGTCACCGCATCTCCCACCGACACTGTGCCGGGCCGTTCCACCACGGCGTAAACGCCGAAAAACGCGGCTTGCGGGCTGGGGCGATAGCTTCTGATGGCCGAGGGTATATCCAGGTCGGGCTGGCCGGTATCCGGGTCCAGCGTGGTTATGGCGCACCTGGGGTCGGGGGCCACCACCCGGAGCACGGCCTCATTGCCGAAGGCTACTTGCTGCCCCGACCAGGCATCTTCCTGATGGGGGTCGCAACCGCTGATCAAGAAATTGGGGCGGAAGCGGCGGTGATCCAGTGCAGCGCCAACGCCGACCTGCCTCCCCAGTGTTTCCACAGACGCGCCGCTCAGAATTGAAATCGGGAACTCGTCGAAACACTCACCGGGCAGGCGCGATTGGACCAACGTCACTGGCCGACCGCAAAATTTCGACAGCATCTTATTCCAATCTCCGGTGACCTGTCTGCCGTTGACCTGGCGGCCCCAGATCTGCGTAACCACCGGCTCTCCGGTGTCCACACACCCCTCAATTACGGAGCCGTCGGGGAAGGTCAACCGCAGGGATTCCGATGCCTCCTGGTACTCGGCCCGCAGCCGCACCAACAACCCGGCCTGGCGCTGGGTCACCAATACTCCCCGGGCATCGATCAAGTAGAAGCGCCGGTCCTGGTCAATTCCCGTTGCGCCAACCTGCACCGAAGTTGGACGCAGCAACCCCAGGGACTTCACCGGCGCAACGTGGATGACCTCTACAGTGATCATGCTCTAATCCCGGCTCTCTACTCTTGGCTACCCCACCGGTTGAACGAGGACACCTGGGACGCAGGAACCCGGTCGGTGGGGCCGAACCTGCCGCGGGGATAACCCAGCGGCGTTAGCGCCACTGTCTCGACGTGGTCCGGAATGCTCAACAACGCCTTGATTTCGTCCTCTCTGCGGATGTGAGTGGTGGTCAACCTGGTGCCCAGACCCAAAGACCGAGCCGCCAGAAACAGGTTTTGCACGGCCAGCCAAATGGATGAACCATAGCGGTCCCGGACCAACGGCTCCCCCGGCGTGTACCCTGCCGAACCCCTGGAATGGTCGGCACAAACCAGGATCATGGCCGGGACTTCGTGAAAGTGGTTCGCCAGGTAACGGGCCGCCCGGTAGGCGGGCGTTTCGCCAGGTTGGGGCTGGGTCCCCCTGGCGCCCAACCATAGGTCGCCGTAAATTGTGCCGATCTTGGAAATTAACTCCGGGTCGGTGATGGCGATGAAATGCCAGGGCTGGGTGTTGCCGCCGCTGGGCGCTTTGGTCGCCGCCTCTATAATCTTCTCAATGGCTTCCCTGGGCACCGGGTCCGGCTTAAACCGGGTTATCTGGCGCTGGGTGTACATGGCTTCGAAAATGCCCATTTCTTCCATATATCGCTCTCCCTTGGGACCGGTTGCGGCGGGCATGGTTGCGCGCCATTGACATCAAATCGGCTGGACACTAGAGTACTACAATAACGGGGTCGATGAACGGGGTTGCCACACCGGCTCCCCGGAACCCGGTGGACCAAGGGCCCAAATCATTAAACGGAGGCGCCGACATGGCGACGTTTCTGGACCACACCATAGTTGCGGCAAAGGACCGGGAAGAAATGGTAGAGTTTTACTCCCGGATTTTCGGCTTCGAGTTCGCAGGGGAAGTCGGGCCATTCCTGGCGGTACGGGTGAACGACACATTCAACCTGGACTTCCGGGTCTCCGAGGAAATTCATCCCAATCACTATGCCTTCGCCATGGAAAACGACGAGTTTGAAGTGGCTTTCGCTCGAATCAAGGAATCGGGAATCCCTTACGGCGACGGGCCTCGGACCAAAGGCAACATGCAGGGTCCGGGGATGACCGCCGGGGCTAAAGGTATGGGCAAGGCCGTTTATTTCAACGACCCCTCCGGGCACAGCCTGGAAATCAAGACCTACTAGGGCACTCTCCGAAATCAACGGGGAAACAAACAGGGACGGCAAAATCCATGCGTGATCTTACAAACGACGAAATAAGGGCGATGGGCCACGCCGTAGGGTTGGAAATTCAGGAACCTGAGCTTACCGAAGTGGCCCACAGCCTGAACGCCCTGCTAGAGGCCCTGGACGAAATAAATCCACCGGGCTTGGACCAAGTGGAACCCTTGCCCATCATCCTGCCGCCTACGCCGGCTCAGGGCTAGCCTCCCTTCAAACTACTCCGGCGCCCCGGGCCGGCACCCGAATGACCCTCTTGCAAACCTCCCGCGGGCGTCCCTCCCAGAACGAAGGTCAATCCCTGATCGTTCACGGTGAACGGTCGAACGGCCACGTTTAAGACGCTGGCCGCGGTGGTCAAGGGCGGAAGATTACGCCGACGGCAGCGGTCAGTTCCTGGCCGTCCTCGCTGCTAGCGACTATTTCGATGACGTTGGCGCCCACGTCAAGCGACACCGTGGTTGAAAACTCCCCAACCTGGTTAACGGCGACCGGAAGGCCGTTGACCCTGGCCGTAGCGCCGGACCCGGTGAGGCCTTTAACCTGGACCAACCTTGTGGTAACCACACTCTGGTCCTTGGGCTCGGTTACCTCCAACACGAACGGCTGGGGCGGAAACACCACGGTAATGACCGCGGTTTCCAGGTTGCCGAATTGATCGGCCGCCACCACCGAAATGAAGTTGAACCCGGGAAACAGGCTCACTTCCCTCTTGTATCTGCCATTGGGTCCAACCCGAGTGGAAACTCCGTTGACTTGCACGGACGCGCCGGGCCTGACGGTGCCGTGCACCACCACTGCGTTGCTCGAGGCGCGGCTCCCATCGTCGGGACCCAAGACCTTCAAATTCAAGACCGGCGCCGGCGGCCTGGTTGGAGTGGGCATCGGCGTGGGGGTCGGTGTAGGGGTAGGAGTGGCCGTCGGTACTGGCGTCGGCGTTGGGGTAGGCGTGGGCGTGGGCACCGGCGTGGGCGTCGGGGTAGGCGTCGGGGTGGGGACCGGCGTAGGCGTATTGGGCACAGGCGTGTTTGTGGGTCTAGGGGTGGGAGATGGTCTAACCGTCGGTGTCGGTGTCAACGTGGGCATTGGAGTGGGCGTCAGCGTCGGCGTGGGCGTCGGCACTTCGGGAGTCGGGGCCGGGGTCTCACCAGGCCCGGCCCGGTCAATATCCTGAATGCAACTGGCCATAGCCAGCAACCCCAGCAACAGTACCGGCGAGAGCAACTTGCCCAACAGTGTAGGGCGAATTATGCGGGCAATTTGGGCAAGACCCAAGGGTAAGGGTCGAAACATGGCGTTCAGCGCCGTCGCGCCTGCGTCCTCCACCGCTGAATACTCTCAGGTTGGGGATTAAACCGCAACCGGGGTTTCTGCCGGCCCCCTGCATTCCCTGTGGCCGGCGTTTGACGGCATTGGCGCCGGGATTGACCGCGAACGTTTAAGCTTGGTCCGAACCATTGACGGAGTTCAAACCCAACGGCAGGGCGAGAAGAAACGCCGTGTAATGGTCGGCGCTTGGCACCGGCTGGCTCTCCATCACCAGTTCACCGCCCCACCGCGCGGCCAGCGTGCGTCCAATGTGCAACCCCAATCCGGAGCTGGATTTCTCTTCACGCCTGGCAACTTCAGGGGTCCAGCCCCGGTCGAAGATGTGCCGCTGGTATTGGACGGGGATTCCCGGTCCGTCGTCCCAAACGCGAATGAAAAAGTGAGTGGGGTTCTTTGTCAGTTTTATCTCGATGTGCGCTTCGGCAAGACGGACTGCATTGTCCACCAGGTTGGTGACGATGTGCTCGATAGTTGAGCTATCCGAGTACACGATGCCAAACTCCCCCGGTTCAGCCCACCAGGTAATCTCCTTGTTGGCGTCGGCGGCAATCCCAGCGTACCGGTCTACAATCTTCCTGATTACGCTGGACGGCTCAACCGGTTGTTTGACAAGCCCTCCGGATGGCCCTTCGAGGTGCACCAAAACCTGCATGTTAGACAACATCAACCGGAAATTGGGCGTCTGCCGTTCAATCTCGTCCAACAAGTCCAAGACCTTGGGGTCCGTCTCGGATCCTGAAGAGTTCAGGGCGGACCTCAACTCTCGTTCTTTGCCCAAAACCCTTCGCATAGGCCGGCCCAGGTCGTGGTCGAAGAGGTCAAAGTATTGTTGGGTGGTCTGGCTCCAACGGTGGGAGTCTTCCCCATTCCCATCGGATGACTTCCGGTGTCCGGCCAGAACACTCCCGACAACGTAGGAACCCGACAGTATCGCCAACCCGGATATCAGAGCCGCGGCCCCCAAGTAGGCCATTGGCTCAATACCCCATAATTTCTGAAACGCCTGCGGTCCGAGGAATGGAGAGAGCGCCAACCCGGCCACTCCTGCCAAAGCCACTACAACGCCCAGCATTTTTACGGCAATGCTCAAGTTGTTCTTGAACGTCTCCCAAGTTAATGAATTCCAACGCGTGTTGATTTACGGGTTGGGCGGCATGAGCCGGTAGCCCTGGTCGCGAACGTTTATGATGAGGTCGGCCGCTCTGAACCGGCGTCCCATGGCGGCTCCCAAAGCGTCCTTGATCTCCCTAATTCTTACCCTGAGAGATGCCCGCCGGTCTTCACCTTCGGAATACCGCTCCAATCTAGCGAATGGCACAAGTTCTCCCGGGCTCTTGTACCAGGCAGCGGCCAGCTCGCGGAAAATTTCGAACTTCATGCCCTGAATGTCGTCGACCGGGGACGGGCCCCCACCGGCATCCACCAGGACGAGCTTGGCCCGGGGGTCTACCGTAATCCGGGTTCCCAGAGCTATTGTTTCCGGAGACGTGCCGATCAGCCGGCGGAACCTCAGGACCACCTCTTCGGGGTTAGCCAACTTATCGATAAAGTCCACCGGCGTGCCCCACTTGAGGGACCCGGAAACGGCAACGTCCCGATCGGGGCCCTGGACGTACTGGGTGAACATTAACACCGGCAGCCCGGGGTTTTGCGCTATTATCTTGTTCAGGATGGCCAGGCCTTGAAATCGCTCCTCCCGGTCTTCCCCAAACCGCACGTCCAACAGGACTCCATCCGGCTTTTCGGTTTCGATGGCGTAGAGCGCCTCGGCCTCAAAGTCGTCGCCTACGACCCACCGTGAAGTGGGTTTGACCACAATGGGATTCCATCCTTCACGTTCCAGCCTTCGAAGCACCGAGGCGACTATGGGAGACTCCCATTCGTCGTCAACAACCAGAATCTTGTATTGTTGGCCGTCCAGCGTCATTCGTACATCACCCACCGGAGGCGCAACAGACCTGGAGTAGACTCACGCCAAGACATGGACCAACCGGTTGGGCTAGACCCTCAAAAACATTCACTGGGTGAGAAAGAGACTTCAACATCACGGGCCTGCCTAGGCTTCCATCATTTTATCAAACTATTTCCAAATAAGTGGAACAGCTATGGAGGTTCCGGGTCTGTGCGGGAACCAGCGAAGTTTGACAGAGCGACCACCACGCTAAAGCGGTTGCGCTCGCTTTCAAAAATGAGCGGCGTTATCAGCGAGGAATCAGAGATCACTGAATGCTCTTTCCTCTATGGTTAACGCATATGATTAACGCCGCTGGGGGCGGGGCAGAACGGGACCGGGCGCCCGGCTTGGGTCAGGCGATGCCCAGAAGGTTCAACGCTTCGTTTCGATCGCCGGACAGCTGTAGCCCCTGATCCAATCCCATTGAATACATCTGGTTCAGGGCCCGCAACAGGTAGTCCGGGGGCCGCATCCCTTCCGACAGGTGCTGGCACAACCCGGGCAGCGTGTTATACGGCTGGTCCACCGTCCAATAGAACGACACCAGCCACGCCAGTTGGCGCTCGTCGTTGGGCGGCGGGATGTCGTTCAGGTCGATAAGTCCATTGGTAACCTTGGTATACCTGAGGATGCCGGCCTTGTCCTGAGAGTCCTGGCCGTAGTAGCGCCGCCGACGCAGTTCAACCACCCGGCGGTTGTAGTCGTTCTCCCCGTATATGTTCCGAGGAAGCCACTCCTGGCGCAGGTCCACAATTTCTTCACCGTTTTTGTTGACTACGGCAACGCCTATTTCGGCGCCCATAACAGAGTCGTACTCAAAGGTCACTGCCTCACGCAGCACCGCCTCTTGCAGCATCAGCGTAAGTTCCCGGGGAATCTTCTTGTAGCGCTGTCCGCTCGCCTCGGCGTTGGTTTCGGCGCCGACGCCCCCGGTGTTGAAAACGTAATACCGCTGGGGCATTCCTCCCCGGGCCATCTGCTGCAATATGTAATGGAGCAGGTTGGCGTTTTCATCTTCCAGACCGATGATGAACGGGTCCGAGAAATATTCCACGTAGGGCCGACCAATGGCGCCGATAGCCGCGCCCATCTGGACCGCTTCCCCGTACATCAACACCCGGATGTACTGCTCCAGGCCCAACCTTCGCAGGGGCGGGATAACCGTGTTCTCCCGCATCACGGCCTGCCAAAAAACGCGGTCGGTGTGCGCCATGGGCACGTGGACCGCGTTGGTGAGCTGCCCTCCGGTTATGGATTCCAGCAGACGGTCGGTTTTTTTCCGGGCCAATAATCCCTGGCGGGACAGGATCATGCGCATGTTGCGCACCGGGTTTTCCAGGTAATTGGGAGTCCAATCTCCAACATGGATCGGGACGTTCTCCAGGGTTTCCATGCTGCTGGGAGCGTCGGGGGACCCCCGCAGAACGTCGTAGGTGATGGGGTCTTGTTCCTGGGTCAATCCAAAAGGGACCGCGTAGAAATTGTTCTCGGTACCGTCTATCCCGTGAGAGATTCTCACCCGGTGTCCGCCGCGGGTTGTTTCGATGGGCTCCTTCAGAGGCTGAAGCAGCACAATGTCATCATTCATGGGATAGACCCCTTCCTCGGGGTCTTGGTCCAACTTCAGATGCTTGGAAAGTTCGCTGTTTGCCAACTCGATGTTGATGGTCAACGTGCTCTTGCCATGCAGCGACGGCCCCACGGTAACCAGGACAGTGTTGTTCAGGCTTCCGTCCAGTGTTCTGACCCGGCTCATGCTCAATGCGGCCTGGACCGCCAGCCCATTGGACTGCTTTACCAGGAACATGGCTATGGACAAGGGGCCCATCTTGTGCTCCCCGACGTAGTCAAAACCGAGATGCAGGGACAACCCCTTGGTTGGCGCCTTGAATACCAACTGAGTGAGTCCCGAATCCCTAATTCCAGTCTTGAGGTCCTCGGGCAGATTCAGGTCTTCCAACCAGTTGGGAATCGAAACCTCGAGAATGTCCGGAGACTGAGTCCTCTGGTCTTCGGGAAGGTCGAACGTTAGCTGACGCCACATCAGGGGAGCCTGGAAATAGCGGTCTCCAAACAACAATTGGCGGGCGTGGAAGGCCCGTCCGGGCGCGTCACCGATCTGGCGGTCGCTCTGGACAATGGACTGCCCCGACGCGAAATGCTGCTTCATGTGCTCGGTTATGGCCTGCACGACGCCGGTGAACAAGCGTTGGCTTTCTTCACTGAAGGGCAACGCGTCCCGATTGGGTTGGAAACCGTCAATGAAATATTGGGTCAGGTCAGGGCGACGGGCCACACCCAACTGGCTGAAGAAGGCGAGTCCACCGTTGTCCAACCGCACCACGGCATCCGGCCAGACCCGGCTGGCGGCTCTGCCCTGAGAATTGGCTTCCCGGGCTTCCTGCTCCATGGCGGCTGCCTCAGCTAGAACCCGTTCTTGTTCTTCTGCGGGCAGGTCTTGGAAAATGGGCATCCGGTCAATCAGCCACTGGTTGGGCGGATTGAAGTAGAGGTTTCCGGGTTGGTGCCCTCCCCTACCCGTGCTGACCATTTCGTCCAGGGCGGCGGAAAATCCAGGATCTACCGGAGGGCCGTCTAAAGTGGAGCCACTGCTTTGCCGGCTGGCAGACTGCTGCGCCAAGTGCGCCCCCATTTGGACCGAATCGAATGCGGAATGGAAGCCGAAGCGTGCTTAAACGGTCCGCTCGGGCCGCAAAACATGCTACTTGGTTCTCACAACCGTGTCAAAGGAGACCGCATCGGACCGGGGCCATAGGCCGCGCCAACAACATTCAGGGCCGGGTGTCAGACCGGGAGGTCTCAAGCGCGGCGCCATGCTTTTGTCGGCCTCTCGCCCGGTCCGGTTGCTCTCAGTCAACAAAAAGCCGCCTTGATCGGCGGCAATAGAACAGGAAAATCTTCCGTTGAGGACAATCTGGTGGACGATAATTGGCGACCCGGATGGGATTTGAACCCACGATCTCTGGCGTGACAGGCCAGTATGTTAGCCGCTACACCACCGGGCCGTTTGATTGGCGCGATCGCCATTAAAACTAGATTCGAGTGTAGGACTTGGAGGATTTCGTGTCAAGGAAGACCCAGGGCCCGGCGGGGTCTTTTCATTGTCTCCAGCTATTCTGGCCGTAGTGGGGATCCAGAGCTCTGATCATGCGCCGGGACGGTTACGCCAACTAACACGCGCCGGGTGGACGGAGCGAAGTCCCACCTGGAACATTCCTACAGACCCACATCAGGTTGGATGGGAGAAAGGGCTCTGGATTCCCGCTGCGGCGAGAATGACGAGGAGGGGGCCTTCCGACACCTGGCGTATCTCCGTCAGAGCAACGTTTATAGCACCCAAAAGGGCTCTGGATTCCCGCTGCGGCAAGAGAATGACGTTGGGTTTTAACGACAATCGATAGACCCTGAGCCCCGTCCGGCGCGATTACCGATCATCGCGCGGCGCAACCCGGCTTGGCCGCGGTCCCGGTTATTGATACTGGATAATGCTTCGAGCAACTTCTCCCCGGTCCAACAAGTCGAAGGCTTCATTTATGTCGTCCAGGCTGAAGGTGCGGCTGATTAGCTCGTCCAGTTTCAGCTTGCCCGCCATGTACAGGTCTACCAGCATGGGCATATCGGCGCGGGGATAACAGGACCCGTAGGTGCACCCCATCAACACCCGGTCCTGATGGAGGAAGTCCGGGTCTATGGTCAACTCTGCGCCGGTGGGAGCCACTCCCACGGCCACGGTGACGCCGCCTCTCTTGGTAGTGCTCAGGGCCTGGTTGATGGCAAGGGTTGAGCCAATCACCTCAAAAGCGTAATCGGCCATCTCTCCCCTCGTGATTTCAGCCACCGCCTCCACTACGTCTTGAGTCGCGCCGTTGACCAAATGAGTGGCGCCAAACTGTAGTGAATGCTCCAGCTTGGTCCCGTGAATGTCGACCGCAATGATGGACTCCGCCCCGGCGAGGGCTGCCCCTTGGATCACGTTGAGGCCCACGCCGCCCGCTCCCAACACCACGACCTTGCTCCCCGGCTGCACCTTGGCGGTATGGATGACGGCTCCGACGCCGGTGGGCACGCCGCAGCCAATCAACGCCACTTTATCCAAGGGGGCATCCTCCCTCACCAACACCAGACTGTCCTCGGGGACCACCGCGTACTCCCCAAAGGTGGACAATCCATTGAAGTGACTGATTTCCTGGTGGCCCTTGCGGAGCCGCTTGGTCCCATCCAAAAGGCTGCCCCGCAGGCCATAGCGAGCTTGGCACAGATTTTGCCTGCCCTTGAGACAGTAGCTGCACCGGCCACAGGACGGAACGAAAGAAAGGACGACGGGGTCCCCCGGCTTGGCATAGGACACTCCGGGGCCGATTTCCTCCACTACTCCCGATCCCTCATGGCCCAGAACAACGGGCATAGGATGCTCGCGGTCGCCTTTTATGTAATGCAGGTCGCTGTGGCAAACCCCGCTGGCCGCCAGTTTCACCAGGACCTCGCCGGCCCTGGGGCTTTCCAGGTCGAGTTCCTCCACGACCAGGGGTTGGAAAGGTTCGTAAAGAACGGCAGCTTTCATCACTCTATCTCTTCCCGGAGGTTAACTTATTCATGGCCCCGCGGTATTCCATGCAGCGGTATCTTACGCGATAGGCTGCCGGACACAGGCATAAAATCCACGTCGGCACCCGCAGACTATCCTGCCGGGTATCCGGCGTCAACCGAGTCCCGCCGCCTTGACTAGCGAGTACGGGATTACTACAATTCTGATGCCACCATCGCGGGTTCTCAGACCCCAGATATGTTTACCATCAGGGAATCCTGCACCCAATCGGTTGCGTTTTATCAACGTTGGTTCCCTTTTTCGTAAACGTGAGCGTCCCCCAATTCATGCCTGGAGGATCAGCCAATGACTACTCAGGGTAGGGTCAGCCCCCAAGAGATGCAGCAATTCTATGACAAGACCCAGGAATCGGGCCTGGTTCCCGGCTGGCTTGGCCGGGGAGACCAACCTCCGCCCAAGACCGTGCCTTTCCTGTGGAAATGGGCCGACGTCGAGCCCTTGGTCCACCGCAGCGGTGAGGTCGTAACACCCGACCGGGACGTTGAACGGCGCATCCTCAGGCTGGCCAATCCGGGCCTGCCCTACGGCACCACCCACACCATTACCTGTGCATTGCAGCTTCTGTTGCCCGGAGAGTGCGCACCGGCCCACCGCCACACACCCACCGCAATCCGGTGGGTCCTGGAGGGTGAAGGGGTTTACACTACCGTGGAAGGGGACAAGTGCTACATGGAGCGGGGCGACCTGATTTTGACCCCGTCATGGACCTGGCACGATCACAACAGCGAGGGCGTTTCGCGCATGGTCTGGCTGGACGGCCTGGACGTGCCCCTGGTGCAGAACCTGGACGCATCGTTTTTTGAGCAGTACCCCGAGGACCAACACCCCATCACGGGAGTGGGAGATTCGGAGAAGCGCTATGGCTCAGGAGCCCTGCGCCCCGCCTGGGAAACCCCAAACACGCCCTATTCTCCACTGCTGATTTACAAGTGGGACAAAACCTACCAAGCCCTATGGAACCTGGCCAAGGTCGACTCCAGCCCGTTTGACGACGTGGCCATCGAGTACTCGGACCCCATCACCGGGGGCCCCGTGCTGCGAACCCTGGCTTGCTGGATTCAATTGCTCCGGCCCGGCGTCAAGGGCAAGGCCCATCGCCACACCACCAGCAAGGTTTACCAGGTCTTCGAAGGGGAAGGCTACAGCATCATTGACGGACAGCGGTTTGACTGGAAGCGGGGCGACCTGTTCACGGTGCCGTCCTGGTCCTGGCACGAGCACGGCAACGAATCTGGACAAGAGGCGATACTGTTCTCCATACAGGACAACCCGGTGATGAAAAGCCTGTCCCTGTTCCGGGAAGAACCGTATGCGGAACACGCCGGCCACCAACCCGTCACCAGCCATTTCGCGGCCGTCTAAAGCAGCGCCGGGGGCTTCAACCAGTTTTCCGGGGCAAGTATTCCAGGGCAGCATCGCCGCAGCCAGGGCCATACATTGGTTACGGCTGCGGAGCGCTTGCCGGTTGATCCAATCCGAAAGGGAGTGTGACCATGCAATCTAACAATGGAACAAGGCGTTTATACGTAGGGATGCACGATGGCGTTTGCGCCGTTTCCAGCGCCGACGGCGGCAAAACCTGGCAGCAGTCGCCGGTCCAGCCGTTGGAGCACGCCGCCGCCCGGTTGTCGGCCAGTTCGTCAGTCCCGGCGCGCGCGTTTCTCGCGGCCTACGAGGCCGGCCTGTACCGGACCGACGACGGCGGTGAGACCTGGAAATCCTTGGACGCCTACCCTTCGGACTACGCGCACAGCGTGCTGGTGCACCCACTGGACGAGCAATTGGTTTACGCGGGCAGCGAGCCCGCCTCGTTGTTCCGGTCCCAGGACGGAGGAGAGAGTTGGGAAGAGTGCGCCGGGTTCCGGGAGGTCCCCGAGTCCGCATCCTGGAGCTTTCACGCCCCGACCAGGGATTCCCACGTGAGGGACCTTCGTCTGGTCCTGGACAACCCCAAGTGCATGTTCGCCGGGATTGAAGTCGGCGGGGTCGTGCGCTCCGATGACGGGGGGGAAACCTGGCGGCAGTTGGAGGGCGTCCACGACGACGTCCACTGTATCGACCTCAGCGCCGAACAACGCCGCAGCGTATACGTCGCAACCGCCAGGGCTCCCTACCGGAGTGACGACGGCGGAGAGACGTGGAACCTGATCAACCAGGGGCTGGAGCGGCCGTATACGCTGCACATTGCCGCCGCGCCGGACGACACCCAAACAGTGCTGGTGACCGTATCGGCCAACTCCAGGAGGGGCGAACCCCAGCTTCAACGTTCCACCGACGGAGGCGAAACCTGGAACCTGGTCACCGATATCGGGAACGGCTCCGAGGCCAGCGACATGGTGGTCGCTTTCGACTGGGACCGCGCCGACCCGAGACGCGTGTATGCGGGCACTGACGACGGCAGGATATACGAGAGCGAGGACCGGGGCGAAAAATGGCGTCAGCTGCCGGTGAACCTGGGTACTATCGCCGTGGGCGCGCTGGTGGTTGGCGCCGCCTAGGTCTCGACTCCACGCAGGAAAACCACCCCACCCAGAAAAACCACGAAGGGTACCCGCGCTCCGGGTTAATTCGGCCACTGGACATTGCTACTAAATCTGGAGCCAGGGGCGCGGGCAACTGCTACATTAACCCCGGGTCTTCCTCTGCCAGCAACTCCTCAGCCCGGGCGATGATGCGTTCCAACCGTTGTTGTTCCAGGTCCCGGCTTTCCAGATACAACCTTAACGCCTGCATCGGTTCCAGTTGCCTCTCGGAACCCGAGTCCAGGCGAGTCCGGCGATTGTCCCTGGTAATCTCCCGGCTGATGGCTGTCACGTAGTGCGCCGGCCGCAACGCCTGCCTGATATCGGCCTCTCTCAAGCGCCGTTCAGCCTCCCGAGGCAGGTTGATGCGTACGCGCACCACGGCATCGTTTACGTCTTTTCGACCGATGGCCCTTAGCACCACGTCCGTGGGTTCTTAATCTCCCGCAAACACCGTAGCGTCCACCGTCACGAATGGCCGGGCCGCCAGGGGATGGAACGAAAAATCAACCAGCCACCGGCCCGATGGCGCCGCGGGGTCCAGGTCGACGACACAAAACCCCTTTTCATCGGCCTCTTCGCTGAAGTCCACCCGTTGCAGGCTGCCGGAGTAAGCGATCACCAGCGGGTCCCATCGCAGCACTTGATGCTTGTGAATGTGGCCCAAGGCTACGTAGTCCACCCGGGGCCGTCCCAACGCCCCAGCCAGCAGGACGTGGTCCTGCCCCAGCATCATGGAACGCTCGCTGCTGTTCGTCGCGCCGTTAACCGACACGTGCCCCAACAGCACCGCCGGCAAGTCGGGAACCAGTTCGGAGGCTCTCCTGTCGATGGCGGACGTCATCCGGTCCTGAATGGCGTCGCGGACCTCCATTATGGTCAACCCTTTGGATTCCTCCCGGGTCAAAATTCCGCTGCGCCGGGGCCATGGGACGGCCAGCACCTGGAGATCGCCGGACTTGGTGTGTATGAGTAGTTCTGCAGGCCGTCGGCCACCGTGACGCGGGGGAGTTGCAGAGTACGGAAAATCTCCACGGCCGTGGCCCGGCTGACAACGCTGGGCAGGTCGTGGTTGCCGACCAGGAGCATCGACGGAATCCCGGCATTGGACAAACGGGCCAGCCGGGTGGCGAACTCCCGCTGGTGGGTCTGGCTGGGGTCGCGCCCCTTGTAGGCATCTCCCGCCAACAGGACCAGGTCTACGTCCTCGGTCAGCGCCCACTCCACCACCTGGTCCAGGGAGAAAAGAAAGTCGTTTAACCGGGTCGAAAAGCCGGTGTTGGGGTCCAACCGGCCGTAGTTCTCCACCCCGATATGCAGGTCTGAAAAGTGCAGAATCCGCACGGTTTTCCTCCCACCAAGGCAACTATACTCCCAGGCCCAAAGCGTCGGAAGACCCTCACCGGAGTCGGGAAAAATTGGCGCCGACGGTTTCCGACCGGCCTGACACACATTGTTGACAAGCCGCGGTGCGGTTCCTAGACTAGGGTTAAAGTCCGCGGGCCAACCGCTGGCAGATTTTACCGGCCTCAGGGTAATTTTCCATGACCACCGCTTTACAGCTTTTCTCTCTCCAGGAACTTGACCTGGCCTTGGACGAAATCGACCAACGACGGACCAAAGCCCAAAGCGAGCTTGAAGCCGGCGTTACGTCGGAAAGACTGAAATCGGCCCTCCAAAACGCCAAAGAGAGTTTGGAGCTAATCCGCAGCCAGCACCGGGAACAGCAGATTGACGCCGAAGAACAGCGAAACCGGTCGGCGGAATTGGACCGCCTGTTGTATGGTGGGGAACTCACCAATCCACGAGACCTGGAAAGTCTGGAAAAAGAGGCCGGCAACGTGCGCAGCCAGGTGCAGAACCGCGAGACCAGGCTGCTGGAACTATCCTTGAGGGCGGAAGAGTACCGGAACTCTTGCACCCAGTTGGAGAAACAGTTGGAGGATCTCCGGACCCGGTGGGAGACCCGCAGCGCCCAACTGAAAGAACAGGTTGCAGGATTGGGTTCTGAGTATGAGGAACTGGCGGCCCGACGAAGAAAATTGGCGGCCACCTTCGAGCCCATCGCCGTGCAGAAATACGAGGTGTTGCGGAAAACCAAAAGCGGCGCCGCGGTGGCCAAGGTGTTGCGAGGGCTATGCCAAGGCTGCCAAATGTCACTGCCAACCCGCCAACAACAACAGGTCCGCAGCGGTCGCCAGACCGTCCACTGCAGTAGCTGCGGGCGTCTCCTCTGCAACGGCTGAGGCCTCGAGACCAGGGTTCTTCATCGGTCACTAAAATCCCCTGTTATGCTCGCCGCGACGGGAGTCCAAGCCCTTTTCTCCAATTCAACCTGATGCGGGTCTGCAGGAATGGTCCAGGTGGGACGTCGGAATGTCCAACCCGCGCGTCTTGGCTGGCATAACCGTCTTGGCGCATGAAGGGGGCTCTGGATTCCCGCTGCGGCGAGAATGACGGGGGACTTTATCAAAGCCACACATTAGTATGAAAATGGCCTATTTTGATACTAACGACGGGGGACAATTGAAAGGCCTGGGTCGAGACACCCCCAACTTGACCCTCTAACCATGGCGATGCTACAGTTTCCAGGGATGACTCGTGTGGACTGGGTGACCGCCTTCCCAATGGGCCGGGGAGGAGGAAAGTCCGGGCTCCACTGGACAGGGTGCTGGGTAACTCCCAGGCTCCGGCAGGGATTTTCCCGGGCCGGGGACGGAAAGTGGCACAGAAACATACCGTCTGCTCGGCTAGGCTACTCCGGTGGGCTACTCCGGGCGGACAAGGGTGAAATCGGACGGTAAGAGCGTCCGGCCGTCTGCGGTGACGCAGCGGCGGCCAAACCCCACCTGGAGCAAGGCCAAGTAGGGGGACTATGGGTGTCCGGCCCGTCCCCGGGTTGGCCGCTTGACCCCGGCGGAGACGCCGTCCCGTTCTCATGCGGGTGTCCTGGGAGCTTCGGCTTCCGGGGTGGGCTAGATAGATGGTCACCATCCGCAGCAAGCGGACACAGAACCCGGCTTACAGGTTTACACGGCTCTCCCCATTCTTTCCCGATCTTAGCCCGCTCCTACCTGCGTCCTACCTCCAAACACGTTCTCAAACACGTTCCGAACAGACACCACGCCCGAGGTTGAAATTGGATTATCGGCAAGAGTCGTGCCGGACCGTGGTTCAGGGATTGGAAGCCATCGGCATTCAGTATTTCATTCACGTGCCAGATAGCTTCGGCGCGCCGGTGATTGCCCATTTCGATTCCCATCCTGACGTCCGCTCCTTCCCGGTGGCGAAAGAGGAAGAGGGGATTGGCATTGCCGCCGGACTGGCCATGACCGGGAAAAAGTGCGTCCTGTTCTACCAGGACACCGGGTTGGGAAACTCCATTGGCGCAATCACCACCTATGCCGCCGCCTACCACGTACCCATACTCCTACTGGCAGTGCGCCGCGGCGGATTCGGCGAGTTTAATGCCGCCAACTTCCATTTCAGTGAAACCGCGATTGACATGGTAGATTCCATGCACATCAAGGCTTTTGTTCTGGACTACCGAGTCCCTCTGGACCAATGGTCATCGGCCATCGAGCAAGCCTACAATTACTGCCAAATGACCCACCGTCCGATCGTGGTGTTTTTGAATCTCAAGGACTAGGACACGTACTTTGCCGGTGCAGCGGATCGAGGCCCTCCGACTCATCTCCCAACGTTTTCCCGACGACCCCGTGGTGTTTACCTGCGGCGCCACCAGCCGCGAGATCGCTTCCCTGGAGCGACGGGAGAACCACCTTTGCGTGGTCGATTCCATGGGTTTGGTCAGCTCGATCACCCTTGGCCTGGGACTTGGACTGGCGGAATACCCGGAACGGCGCGTGGTGGGGGTTGAGGGCGACGGCGGAATGCTGGCCAACCTGAACTCACTGGCAACCATAGGATACCTACAGCCCGACAACTTGCTGCTGATTGTCCTGGACAACGAGAGCTACGCCTCCACCGGCGGTCAGGCTACGTTTACGACGCGGTTAGACCTGGCCGACATCGCGGCCGGATGCGGGTTCAAGACATGGAAGACCGATGACATCGAATCTTTGGACCAGGCGATCTACGAAGCCGCCGAAACCCCTGGGCCGGGATTCATCCTGATGAAAATCGATCCGGGCAACGCCGAGGTTCCCCTGCTCTTGGACGACCCGGTGGCCTTGGGAGACCGATTTACTCGATGGTTGGGCGCGGTAACCGCGTAGCCACCGTGACCGACAAAGGCTCAGGTCCAACCGCGGCAATTCAGCGGATGGGTTGGCCGCATGAACATTTGGCTGCGCGCGCCGGAATACGCGGAAGCGGTTGATGATTCCATCGCTAACTAATATCATGGTCAGGTTGTCCCCTGCAGAGCCGAGGCTGGGCCCCATTTGCCTGCTTATGGCTTATGCCTTGTCGATTTAGCGAGCTTTTCCCAAATGATGTATCTGGATTTGCACAGCCACTCGGTTTCATCCGATGACTCCCGGGCCACGGTGGAGCAGTACCTAAAATGGATTCAAGTGCTACGGCGCCGGGGGTACACCGTCGACGGAATCGTGCTCACCGAACACCGCAAGTTTGACTTTGATCTGGACTATTCCACGCTGGCGGCGGACTATGGAGTGCTGGTGATGAAGGGATCGGAGCTCGACACGCGATTCGGCCATTTCCTGGTGTACGGCGTGACCGAGAGCCTGGCCCGGGATATAGACTTCGGGGACGTACGCATGGACTCCCGCGAGTTGGTCAAAGCGGCCAGACACCACGGCGCGATCGCGGTTCCCGCCCATCCGGGTCGTGCCGGGATCGGACTGGCGAATTACATCGAGCAGGGTGAGACCTTCGACGGCCTGAAGATAGTCGAGAAATTGAACGGCGGCAGCCGCCCCGGCGAAAACGAACTGGCCAAAGACCTGTGCGACCGCGGTGGTTACCTGGGAATCGGCGGCAGCGACGCCCATTTGACCAGCCACGTTGGCGTCTGCGTTACCCGTTTCCCTTCCAGTTTTAGCACCGAAGTCGACTTAGTGACGGCCTTGCTGTCGGGAGACTTCCAGCCCCTATGGCTGGAAGAGACCGCCGCAGTTGACGACTAGAATCCCTCCGGAAACCTCGATAATGATTGGTAATATGGCGCCAGTTTGCTTGCTGGTAACCGCTTGGCCGGCAACCGCTTGCCACAACCCAAACCCTCTGAATATCAGCCAACCGCTGACCATAACCCGTGAAAAAAGGCCGGCGAAAGGAGCCTGAGAATGGCGTTGGAGTTGGATTACAACAAGTCACTCTACGGAGTGGAGCATCGGGCCGGTCCGTTTCCGGTAACCCGGGAGCTAATTCAGGCTTTTTCCCAAGGTATCGGAGAGACCAACCCCGTCTTCACTGACGTGGAAACAGCCCAGGTCGCGGGTCACGCGGACCTGTTGGCGCCGCCCACCCTCTGCACCATATTCGTCCGCCAGATCCAGTTGCCCAGCATTGACCTGGAGTTCGGGAAAATCTCCATGCACGCCGGCCAGCGGGTGCAGAGCATAGCCCCCATCCTGGCGGGGGACCAACTGAGCGCTTCGTCCCATCTCAAGGATGTGTACGCCAAGACCGGCCGCACGGGCACCATGGTCTTTGTGGTCTGGGAGACCACCTTCAGCAATCAGGACGGAACGGTGGTGGCCGAGGTTGAAGAGTCATTCGCCCGCCGGTAATAGTCCGGGAATAAATTCAGGCCGCAGTAAACCCGGCTTTGCGCTCAACCAAAGCCTGATCGGTTAAGGAGAAAGATGCCGTACTTCGAAGACTTGGACCTGGGAGACGAAATCGGGCCCCTGGAGATTGAGGCCAGCGACGAACAGGTTTCGGCGTTCTGCTCCATTTGGGACCGAGAAACGCCCAGCAGGTTTACCGACGGCGCACTGGCCGCCAAAAGCGGGCTGCCCGGTCCCATTATCCCGGGTATCATGAGCATGGCTTTGATGGCCCGCCTGTTCACCAACTGGGCAGGGCCCGGAGCCCTGAAGGACATGGACGTAGTGTTCCGGCAGCCCGTGCCTCACAACAAGCCGCTGGCTATATCCGCGACCATTACCGACACCCGGCAGGAAGACTCAGAAAATATCATCGAATGCGACATTTTGATGACCGGGACCGCCGGTGAGCGATACGTTGGCGGCAAGGCGATTCTCTCGCTTCCCAGCAGACCCTAACTCTCCGGCAATATCTTCATCCCCCACAAGGTAAAGGAGCTGGATAACCATGCTGCAAAGTCTTCGCCAGGTGGCATTTTTGGTCCGGGACATGAAAGAAGCCGAAGCCCTCTACCGCGATACCCTGGGGATGGAGTCCTGCCGCACCGGCGAGCTGGCCCAGTTTGGAATGACCAACTCCATTCTGCACGCTGGACAGGGCACCTTCGTAGAACTGTTGCAGCCAACCGGGGACGAATCCGCCGGCCAGCGGTTCTTGGACCGAAGGGGTGAAGCGCCCTACCTGTTGATTTTCGAGACAACGGAATTCGACCGGCTCATCGAACACTTGACGGGCCTGGGAGTGCGAATTACCGGACAGCGTGAAGGTCCCGTATCCAAAACCGCGTTCATCCATCCTTCGTCGACCAACGGGGCTTTCCTGGAAATCGTCGAAGTAACTGATCCCTCCGTGACCTGGCCGGCGGGCGGCGAAAATTGGCGGGAGAGCAAGCCGTTGACCCGCCAGTTGCGCCAGGCGGCGGTACTGGTCAAGGACCTGGATGCGGCCACGCAACGTTGGGAAGAGATGTTCGGCATTCGGCCCACCAAGCGTTTCCAGGTTGGCTTTACCGACCTGGAAATAGCAATCATGCCCCTGGGAGATAATGAGACCTTCATCGAACTGGCCCAACCAACCAGCGAACACACAACTTCGGCCCGGTTCTTGAACAAATACGGCGAGGGCATCTACCTGACCATCTACCAGATTGACGATTCCCTGGCCATGGATGCCCGGCTGGAGCAATTGGGAGCCCGATACACCACTTCCCGACGGACCGACAATTACACCAACACGGGGTTCAACAGCATCTGGTTACACCCCGGCTACATGAAAGGGGCCTTCACCCAACTGTCCCAGGTCCTCGACCCGGTCAATCCCTGGCCCCCCGCGGGAGACGACTGGTACAAATAGCCCGCGGCCGGGGGCAGCGGATTTTCCCGGTCCCCTTGATACAGCTAACACTGGTACGCTCCCCCGGCGCAGCGCCGGTTGCCGGACCCGGTGTTAAAATCCTTGGCGATACAATTCCCAATGAAAGACCGACGAGGAGTAGGGGCAGGTTATGTACGACCTAAGCGGTAAAGTTGCAGTAGTCACCGGCGCCGGGGGCCGCCACGGAATCGGTCGGTCTATAGCCCTGCGCCTGGCCCAAGAAGGGGCCGACGTGGTGGTGACCGACATCCAGCGGAGCACCGACCGGATGCGTGAAGAAGACCGGGCCGCAGGATGGCAGGGACTGCCCAGCGTAGTTGACGAGATCGAGGGCCTGGGACGCCAGTCTTTGGGCATTTTCTCCGATGTTTCCGACAGCGGCCAGGTTGCCGACATGGTGCAGCAGGTGATTGACCGGTTTGGCCGGATAGACATCCTGGTGAACAACGCCGGCTCACAGCCGGGCCGCGACCGGGTGCCGGTGATCGAGTTGGAAGAGGACGCCTTCGACGAAGTAATGCGGGTAAACGTCCGGGGGACTTACCTGTGCTCCAAGGCCGTGGCTATCCACATGATCGGCCGCGGGGGCGGCGGCAAAATCATAGTGATTTCCTCAGGCGCCGGCAAACAGGGCATAGCCCGGTACGCCGCCTACTGCTCGTCCAAATTCGCGCTAATCGGCTTCACCCAGTCCCTGGCCCAGGAGCTTGGTCCCCACAAGATTAACGTCAACGCCATCTGCCCCGGGTTGGTTAACACCGAACGGGTGGACTTTATCGCCGCAGCCCTGGCGCCGGAGGGGGAGTCGGCGGAGGAACACCGGGCGATGATGGTGCGAGGGAGGAGCCAAGTGGTCCCAATGGGACGGATAGCCGAAGCGGAGGATATCTCCAAGGCCGCAGCTTTTCTGTGTTCCAGTGAGTCCGATTACATGACCGGCCTGTCCATCAGCGTGTCCGGCGGCTCGACTATGAACTAGGTTCGACTTTTAACTAGGCGCCCGGGGAACCAGGCCCCCGGCATGGGGTTGGCCTTAAACCGGTTGAGTGGCCTCCACGGCGCGGCGCGACGGGTTGGCCGGTATCCGGGCCAGAACTACGCACAATATGCTGACCAGGTGCACTCCCAACACCACCAGGTACAGGCCGCGGGAACTGCCCGCCGCTCCCACCATGATGGCGGCCACCGCGGGCCCCATACCAAGGGCAAAAGTGGAGAGCGGCTGGACTAACCCGGTGATTGACCCGTAGGACCGGCGGCCGAAATATTGGGCCATTACCATGTGTTCCAAGGACCCGATGGAGCCGGAAAACAACCCCCACACAACCGCAAACACCAGCGCCAGTGTCAGGCTGTTCACCCAAATCAAAAACACTACCATGCCCGAGCACATCACCAGGCAGACCACCAGGCACCGGCGCGGGGTGATGCGGTCCGCCAGGTAACCCCAAGCCAGGTTCGATACTGACAGGAAAGTCCCAAAGCTGAGCACACCCACGGCCTGAGTCTTGGATAGGCCAACCTCTTCATGCAGGTAGGGCACCAGGCTGAACCCGGTTGCGGAGGTGGCCCAGGCACCGAAGACGGTGCTGGCGCCGATGAGCCAAAAGGACCTGGACCCGAGGGCCTCCCGGGTAGTCCAACTGAACTCGGCCTCCGATTCGATCGCCGGCCGGGGCCCAGGGAGGTTCCTGCCCCGGTTGAGGCCTTCTCCCGGCCGTGCTCCGTCCGGCAAGAGTCCGATGTCTTCCGGCTGGCGGCGCATGATAAAAACCAATGGAAGCACCAGGAAAACATTGAAGAGCGCTAAATATTGAAAGGCCGCTCGCCAACTTTGGTAGACAGATATCAGCGATATAATCTGAATGGTTATGGCCGCGCCTATGGGGCGGTAGGCAGACATTATCCCAAGGGTGACGTTGCGCCGGCGGCGAAAGAAATTCACCACCGCGGTCTGGGGCACCACACCGATCAGCGAGGGATTGCTGACGGCCCTTCCCAACATGTAGGCGATATAGAATTGCCAGACCTCTCGGGCTTCTCCGAGAGAGAAATACGCCAACGCGGCGACTACCAAGCCAAGGGCCATCAGCCATCTTGGCCCGTACTTATCGACCAAACGCCCCAGGAACGGTGAGAAAACTCCCCCCAGCCAGCTTCCCCCGGTCACTGCTAAGGACACGGTGGTCCGGCTCCAACCGGTATCCTCGGTAATGAATATCTGGATCCCACCCATGGCGACCTGGGTCATGCCGGTAGCCCCGAAAGCCGCCAGGAAAGCCATTCCCAGCACCAGCCAACCGTAATACACGGGCGATCTGGCCCGCCAGGTTAAACGCGGACCGGTGGCCGAACTCATGAACGGAAGGACTGTGGGCGTATCAGGATGACGGGGTTGTCCTTGGAGTTATGTTAAGCGGGTCGGGACTCGATAGCATGATACGTCAATTCGTAGCCATTTCAACTTTGCGGCCAACTCCCGGCCATTACCCAAACTGGACTGGAGCATTCCGTATTACAATGGTTGCGGCTACCGGCAAAGCCAAAGGGGGCAGGATGCCGAAACCCCAACGGCGCAGGCTTGAGCTGACCTGATGACACAGGCAAGTGGGAAATGACGGACACTAACCATAGCCACGGCAATGCCGTCCACCACCCGCCGGAGCGCGGCGGGTCGGAAAGCGGAGCGTCCGGTCACGGGCATACCCATGGCGGCGCAGACCCATCGGTATTAACCAGCTCCAGAGGAATTTGGGCCACCAAAGTGTCTCTGGCGGCGTTGCTGGCCACGGCGGCATTCCAGGTGGTTGTGGTGGTATTCACCGGCAGCATAGCCCTGTTGGCGGACACCGTGCACAATTTTAGCGATGCAGCCACCGCCGTGCCGCTATGGATTGCTTTCAGCTTGGCCACTCGGATGCCCACCAAACGGTTCAGCTACGGGTACGGGAGAGCGGAAGACCTGGCGGGCCTTCTCATTGTGTTGGTCCTTCTCGCCAGCGGCATCGTCGCCGGTTACCAGTCCATCAGGGGAATTTTCAACCCGCCGGAGCTAAATTTCCTGTGGGCCGTGGCGGTGGCAGGCTTGATTGGGTTCCTGGGCAACGAAGCCGTCGCCCTGTTCAGAATCAAAATTGGCAAGGAAATCAGCAGCGCCGCGCTGGTTGCCGACGGTTATCACGCGAGGGTCGATGGTCTCTCAAGCCTGGCAGTCGCGCTTGGAGCCATCGGTGTATGGCTGGGCTATCCACTGGCTGACCCCATCATTGGACTGGTAATTACCGCATTGATTTTCCACATAGTAGTGACCGCCGCCAAAACAGTGCTGGGAAGGCTGCTCGACGGCGTAGAACCGGAAGTTGTCGACGAGGTGCGCCAAACTTCGTTGCAGTCATCAGGGGTTGAAGCGGTCTCCGAAGTTCGGGTGAGGTGGATGGGGCACCGGCTGAGGGCCGAAGTAAACATCGCCGTTCCGTCGGGTATTTCAGTCGTGGACGGACACCTCATAGCTCAAAACGTGCATCACGAGTTGATGTACCACCATGATTACCTGTCCAGCGCCATTATCCACGTTGACCCACTGGAATCCTCGGGGGAAGAGCACCATCCCAACGCTACCGATCATTCGAACCCCGAACACCCCGAGGAACACGACCATTCAACCGCGCCTCAGGGCCGCGGCGACGACCCGGAGCGCCCAACCCACTCGCACGATTAAGGGAGGAATGGTTTTGCCACTGGACCGGAGTGAAGTTGAACACCTGGCAGCCCTGGCTCGGATTGGGCTGACGGAGGATGAGTTGGAGCAATTCCGGGAGCAGATTTCGCATATCCTGGACCAATTCCAGATCCTTGAAGAGGTGGACACGACCAACGTACAGGCCACCGGCCACGCTGCCGGCTCCACGCAAGGATCCCATGGCGCCGGAGTTCTGCGGGAGGACGAAGCGCGTGAATCCGCTCCTCCCGAGGATATTCTCAGCAATGCTCCCAGGCGCGAGGGCGATTTCTTCCGCGTGAAAGTCGTGCTGGAAGAATGAGCATGGAAGGTTTGACCGGGATTTCCATTCAGGAAGCCCACAAGCGTTTGGTCCGCCGCGAAATCAGCTCGGTGGAACTTACAGAGGCGTGCCTGGAGCGTATCAGCGAAGTTGAGGACCGCGTCAAGTCGTTCTTGACCGTGACCGCAGACATCGCGCTGGAACAAGCGAGAGAGGCCGACCAGCGCATTGCCGCCGGCGATTGCCCTCCGTTGGCGGGCATCCCGGTGCAGATAAAGGACGTCATTTCCACCAAGGGCGTTCCGACCACCTGCGGTTCCCGGATGCTGGAGAACTACGTACCGGTGTACAATGCCACCGCCGCCGAGAAGCTGTTCCAGCAGGGCGCGGTCATGTTGGGCAAGGGCAACATGGACGAGTTCGCGATGGGATCATCCACCGAGAACTCAGCATTCTTTCCTACCCATAACCCCTGGGACCTCTCCCGGGTGCCCGGCGGCAGCAGCGGCGGAGCGGCGGCGGCGGTTGCCGCTTCGGAAGCAATTTACGCCCTGGGCTCTGACACCGGCGGAAGCGTCAGGCAGCCGGCCTCCCTGTGCGGGGTGGTGGGATTTAAGCCCACCTACGGCCTGGTCAGCCGTTATGGGTTGGTGGCCTTTGCATCCTCCCTGGACCAGATCGGGATATTGGCCAGGGACGTTCCCGACATAGCCCTGGCGCTGAACGCGATCGCCGGGCATGACCCACAAGACTCAACCTCTCTGGTGCAACGACCGGTCGATTATTCGGCGGCCATAGCCTCAAATCCCTCTTCGTCCCCGCTGGCCGGGGATGGAATCCGGGAGGGCATCCGGTTGGGTGTTCCTGAGGAATATTTCGTGGACGGAATGGAGCCGGGGGTGCGTCAAGCGGTCAACGCCGCCATCGAAACCCTGAGCGGCCTTGGAGCGTCGATAGAACCGGTTTCCCTACCAACCACCCGGTACGCCCTGGCCTGCTATTACATCATAGCGCCGTCGGAAGCTTCGGCTAACTTATCGCGCTACGACGGGGTGAAGTACGGGTACTCTTACCAGGAAACCGGCAACATGTGGGAAGCCATGGAGAAAACGCGCCAATTCGGGTTTGGCCCGGAGGTGAAGCGCAGGATCATGTTGGGCGCCTACGCTCTTTCGGCAGGATATTACGACGCCTATTACCTGAAGGCCCAGAAGGTGCGCACCTTGATTCGCCAGGAATTCTCCGAGGTTTTCCAGCAAGTAGACGCTCTGGTCACGCCAACCTCGCCAGTGGTAGCCTTCCCCCTGGGTGAAAAAACCGAAGACCCGGTCCAAATGTACCTGATTGACGTGTGCACTCTCCCGGTCAACATCGCCGGCCTGCCGGCCATCTCGGTCCCATGCGGGTTCTCCCAGGGTCTCCCCGTAGGCATGCAACTGATCGGCAAGCACCTTTCGGAAGAAACCCTCTTGCGCATAGCCCAAGCCTACCAACAAGCCACGACGTGGCATGAGGCAACGCCGCAGTTGTGACCGGAGCGAGGCCTTCCCGGGGGACTGGCGGCGGCTTTGCCTGAAGGCCTCGGCATGGGCCCGGCATACCTTGGCCCGCTATGGCTCCGATGCTAGAATTGGACTGAGTATGACCTTCCGGGAAACGCTGATGGGAGGGACGGGATGCAACGCAGCAAGATCAAAGACCTCTTGAGCCGTGATTCGGCCGGCGGCGAAGTCCAGATACAGGGTTGGGTCAAGACTCGGCGCTCGTCCAAGTCTGTTGCCTTCCTGCAGGTCAGCGACGGTTCTACGCTGGCCGACCTTCAGGTCGTCGCGGACCAGAACCTGCCTAATTTCTCCCTGGTAGACTCTTTGAATACGGGATGCAGTGTTACCGTATACGGAACGTTGGCCGAGTCTCCCGGCAAGGGCCAGAAATACGAAATCCAGGCCACCAGTATCGACCTGGTTGGCGCTGCGGACCCCGAAACTTACCCCCTGCAGAAGAAGCGGCATACACCGGAATTCCTGAGGGAGATCGCGCATCTTCGCCCCCGCACGAACACCTTTGGCGCGATGGCCAGGGTCCGCAATGCCCTGTCCATGGCGGTCCACACGTTCTTTCAAAACCGGGGGTTCCTTTTCATCCAGACGCCCATGATAACGGCCAGCGATGCTGAGGGCGCCGGGGCAATGTTCCGCGTAACCACGCTGGACCTGGAAAACTTGCCAGTCAAAGACGGCAAGGTGGACCACGAGGCAGACTTCTTCGGTAAACCGGCCTTTTTAACCGTGAGCGGCCAGCTTGAGGCGGAAATCTTTGCCCTGGCCATGTCCGACGTTTACACTTTCGGTCCCACATTCCGGGCTGAAAATTCCAACACGTCGAGGCATTTGGCCGAGTTCTGGATGGTGGAGCCTGAAGTCGCCTTTTGCGACCTGGATGGCCTGGCCGATCTTTCGGAAGACTTTCTCAAGCACATCTTCAACGATGTGCTGGCCAACTGCGCCGAAGACCTGGAATTTTTCAGCAAGTGGTATGACAAGGACGTTGTAACCACGCTCCAGGGGATCGTGGATTCCAATTTTGAGAGGATCACGTATTCCGAGGCGGTGGACCTGCTGAAAGCCTCCGGGGAAAAGTTTGAGTTCCCTGTTGACTGGGGCCTGGACCTCCAATCAGAGCACGAGCGTTACCTGACGGAGCGAAAATTCGGCCGCCCGGTGATAGTTACCGGTTACCCCAAAGAGATCAAGGCATTTTACATGCGCCAGAACCATGACGGGAAGACGGTTGCAGCCATGGACGTACTGGTGCCCCGAATTGGCGAAATCATCGGCGGCAGCCAACGCGAGGAGCGGCAGGACCTGTTGCTGGCTCGATTGAAGGAATCGGGCCTGCCCGAGCAGGAATACTGGTGGTACCTGGACCTTCGACGATACGGGACCGCGCCCCACAGCGGCTTCGGCCTCGGGTTCGAACGCACCGTGCAATTCGTCACCGGCGTGCCCAACATTCGCGACGTGATTCCGTTCCCAAGAACACCGAACAACGCCGAATTTTAGGCCATGTATCCCCGAGTTTTCACGTCCTGCGGGAATCAAGCCGCGGCGACTCGAAAATGCTAAATCATCACCACTCTCGGAGGGTGAATTGTTCAATCATTTGCGGCGGGAAATACGGAAGTTGGAGGCCACCAATCGTGTAAAAGTCGAGATAGAGATCGACGACAGCGGTTATATTGACCGCCAATGCCCTTCAAGTGAATGCAAGGCCCACTTCAAGGTAATGTTCGTGGACTGGAATGGCATAATCCGAGACGAGGTCGTCTATTGTCCCAATTGTCGTCATGAGTCAACATCTTCGGAATGGAATACATTTGAGCAAAGAGAATACTACGCTGATGTGGCGAGAGGCCACATACAAAAACGGATTGCTAGCGCGTTACAAAGTGATGCTCGCGCTTTCAACTCACGCCAGAAAAAAGATGCTTTTATCAAGGCAAAAATGTCATACCGCCCAGGTATTGTTCCGATTCCTGTACCAGCCGCAGCAACTGCCTTGATGACTCAAGAATTCCGATGTCCAGAATGTAATTGCAGATACTCTTCTATAGGGGCAGCATTCTTTTGTCCTTCATGTGGTCACAATGATGTGATGGAGACATTTTCCAATTCAATTGAAACAGTGCAGAAAACCCTTTCTGCTATCCCAAGCCTTCGAGAAACCCTCACAGCTTCCAATGACAAAGACTTTGCGGAGGATTCGATTAGACATTTTTGTGAGAATGGCTTGTGTAAGGCTGTTGCGTCCTTTCAGAAGTACGCAGAGTCATGCTTTTTCAAGCTCTTCAACTCCGATCAGTTTAACGTTCGTAGAAATTTGTTCCAGAACATCTGGGAGTCAAATGATATCTGGCGGAATGCTACCAACGTCGGTTATGACGACATTCTAAATGCCGCTGAATATCATCTATTGAATGTCTACTTCCAACAGCGCCATCTGCTGGAGCATCAAGAAGGCATTGTGGACCAACAATACATCGAACGTGCAAATGACGCTCGTTATTCGATCGGTCAGCGATTGGTGGTAACTGACGCCAATGTATCTGAACTGGTTTCTGTAATAAAAAAATTATCAAAGGGCATCTCGACGTTAATATAGACGGGGACCGGGCTGTTATTGCATATAGCCCAATGTTTTTGCTAAGCCTGAGCGGACCCCGACGGAAGAGGATTCCCAACCCACCCAATCTCGAACAAACAACACCCAATGGGGAAAACATAATACTACCACTGGTCAACTAACCGGGTCGGCCCCAATTTCTGAACACCCATCCCTCTTTTGAACGAATCTGCACGGCACCCTGATCAAATAACCATTCTTTGCGCAAAGCCCGGCCTGGCGTTCTCACCCAACTAAAATCGGACTCGTTAACTCGTCTGCGAGCCAGCCTTTGCTATTTGACCCCCAATAACCCCCTGCCTATAATGAACCTGATCTATAGCCGGCATAGGAACGTGGGAGAAGATTTGATGACTACCGAAGCGGTGCTCCATCCGGCCGCCATCATCAGCGAACTGAAGAAGAACGAAGTCACCCACGTAGTGTGGCTTCCCGACAGCGAAACGAATTTCATGTACCAGTTGCTGACCAACGAACCCTCGTTGGACCTGGTGCCGGTGTGCCGCGAAGGTGAAACCATGGCCATTGCCGCCGGCCTCTGGGTCGGTGGCAAAAAACCGGTGGTCTTGATACAAAACACAGGAATCTTCGAGTCCGGAGATTCCATCCGGGGCCTTGGGTTGGACATTAATCAACCTCTAGTCATGCTGGTGGGTTATCGGGGCTGGAGCCGTCACGGAATCACCGCCGATTCGGCGGGCCGGTTCATTGAACACATTCTCCACGCTTGGGGAATAAACTACTATTTGATCGAAACCGATGACGACGCCGATCGGATCAGCGTCGCCCTCGCAGAGGCCGACCGGCTCCAGAGACCGGTAGCAGTCTTGGTCGGCACCGAATTCGGCGCCTAGTCCAGAGCATCAGGGAGCTTACAGGAATGATTGACAACGCAGAGGCGGTTAAAGTAATCGACAGCCGGCGTGATGATTCGGTCATCGTTGCCACGATGAACGCCAACAACGTCCATTTTGGATTACCCACCGTCACCACCAACGAAGAGATGGATTTCCCCCTCTCCGGCTCCATGGGAAAAGCATCGTCGGTAGCCCTGGGCCTGGCCTTGGCCCAACCCCAAAGAAAGATACTGGTCCTGGATGGCGACGGTAGCCTGCTGATGAACCTGGGAACCATGGTGACGATTTCCAGCAAGGCTCCCGCGAATCTATACCACGTCCTGTTTGACAACGGCGTTTACGCCGTCACCGGGGGACAACCGGTACCCGGTTCGTCCCGAACCGACTGGGAAGAGTTAGCCAAGGGCGCCGGTTACGCGTCAGTGTTTTCCTTCGACAACCTGGAGGACCTGACAACCGGCATTGACGAAGCCCTCGGGGCCCAAGGCCCGGTGTTCGTCCGGCTGGCCATTGCGCCGCAGATCGAAAATACACCGGTGCAGTTCCGGCAGCGGCCGACCCGGTCCGTGTTGTCGGCGTTCAAAGAGATGCCGGAAACGCTGCGCAACAGCTAGGCCAAATCCCGGAGTTGCAGATCAACCGTCGCCGGCGTTCCGAATCCCGCCGAATGAAAAACCCACAATTCGCAGGTACGACACGCGCCACGCCGGTCAACAACCGGGCGGTTTGACAATTACCGTTTGTGCTCGATGAGTAGAGGTCCGGTTGTTTAGTATCTTCGCCCGGGGTTTAGTCGCCAGGTTTGCCGGCTATGGGTGCATTGCTCTCGGGTTCTGGCTTCTTTACCGGGGATTTTCCGACGAGAATACCGGGGCTGCCATCGGGTGGGGAATCGGCGGCGCAGCGTCGATCCTGGTAGGGCTCTATCTGGCGGTGTCCCTCGCCCGGAGGGATTCACCACCCACGTCGCCCCAACCGGGCGTACCCGCGGCCCAATTGCCGGAGGAGGTTGTTGCAATTGATCCCGTCTATGGAAGCAACCAAGGCAGTTAACTACCACCGCAACGATTCTCTGGTGGTGTCAACCTCATCAGCGTTACGGGAGTGGAGCGCCGTCTCTCAACGGCGGGACTTGGACGTGGACCTAACCGATTGCATGGACCGGGCTCCCGCCGTGGGGTTGGGATTGTCCTTGGCGAGACCCGACCTCAAGGTTTTGGTCCTGGACTGCGATGCCACATTGCGCACCGACTTGAGCAGTATGGCAACTATCGGAGAGTCCAGCCCCGAGAACATAGTCCATTTTGTCTTTGACGACATCAACAATGTCTCCACCGGCGGCCTGCCCATACAGGGCAAAGACAGGGTTAACCTGACGTCCATGGCCCAAAGCGCCGGTTACGCGGCGACCTACGAGTTTGACACCTTGGAAGAGTTCCTCATCGGCATGGAAGAGGTAATGGTGCAGCACGGCCCGGTGTTCGTATTGGTCAAGGTATTCCGAGACCTGGAGGAGTTGCCCTTCCCCGACCGGCCTATGGCCGAGGGTTGGGCGAAGGTGAAGGAAACCCTGAAGCAATAGGGTTAATCCGACACGGCAGATCCTTCAAGCACCCGCGGACGCACGACAATCTGGCTGGCCACGTTGTACCCAATGGAAACCTGGTCTGATTCGGTTTCCACCGTCATGACGCCTCGATAGGGAGCCGCCTCCACCACCTGAATGTTCCGATCAGGCGTGATCCGGGCTCCGCACAGAAATTGCAACAGTTCCATGTCCTCTTCTGGAACGCGGTCCACAGTGTAGGGGACATGCGTGGACACTGAGTCCAGGGTTTCAGTAGCCTCAGGCTTTTGAGGCTCTCCCACGTTGGGTATGGGCCGACCGTAAGGGGAGCGGGCGGGGTTGCCCAACCGTTCGATCAGCTTCACCTCGAACTCGTGAGAGATGCCATGTTCCAACCGGTGGGCTTCAATGTGGGCGTAGTACAGCTCCATACCCAGCAGCTGAACCACCAACCATTCGGCCAGGCGGTGACGGCGGGCGATATTTACGCCACCATCCAGACCCTTATCGGTTAACCGGATTTTCTTGTCCGTACCCAAGTCCACCAAGGCCTGCCGCTGCATGCGCCGAATCATACCGGCCACCGACGGCAACGACGTTCCAAGCCCTTCGGTCTGCGGCAATTTCTTCAGGGAGTCGGTCAGTTGAGTAATAGTGGGGACTTGGGCGTCTTCCCACATGCGGTACAGGCAAAGAAGGTAGTTTTCTGTTCCAGGCGAGAGCCTTTCGTTCGGAAGGTCTTCCGAGGCATCCACTCGCCGGTGCGTTTTCTTATTTGAAACTGGCATTTGTATCGACTTCCACAATTCCCCAGAACCGTTGCCATGACCGCCGGGGGAAGACCGTTTGGGCTAACCGCATCTGGAGAAGAGATAGGACACTAACGATGCTGGTGTTCAACTCCGGAGACGGCTTTGTGGCCGACAAACGGTGTGAGAGAATGGCCGTCTCGCAGGGCTACCTCCACCGGAGTCCCAACGGCTAACTCCCGGGTGTGAGAAAGCAAACAGCGAATCGAACGCCCAGACGGCAGGGATACCTGGTAGAGATTAAATGGTCCCTGGAATTCGCGCTCGGATATTATCCCTTGGCCCTCATCGGACGGGCGGCAGACCAGGCAGTCGGGCCGCACCATCACCTCCAAATCCCCAACGGGGTCGGGCTGAGGCCAATCGACGGGTCCCACTTCGGTCATTACGGTGTCGCCATCCCGCCACGCCGGCAGGAAATCGGCTATCCCCATGAACTCGGCCACAAACCGGGTGGCAGGACGGTGGAAAATCACCTCGGGCCGGTCGGTCTGCTCAATCGCACCGCGGTTCATCACCGAGATAACGTCGCCCATCAACAGGGCTTCTTGCTGGTCGTGAGTGACGAAAACTGCGCTCACCTGGCTATCCCGGATCATGCGCAGCACATCCTTCCGTACCTGGTCCCGAAGACGAGGGTCCAGATTGGAAAACGGTTCGTCCAGCAGCAACGCTTTCGGCCGGGGCGCCAACGCCCGGGCCAGGGCAACACGTTGGTGTTGGCCGCCGGACAACTCGTGAGGAAACCGCCGGCGCAGCCCCTCTATTTCCCCCAATCCCAGGACTTCATTGATTCGTTCCTCTCTTTGGGTGTCCTTGGAGAGACCGAAAGCAATGTTTTGTTCCACCGTCATGTGGGGGAACAACGCGCCTTCCTGGAGGACGATGCCCACCTTCCGGTTTTCCGGTGGGACGTGGTGGCCGGCTCCGCCTACGATCGTGCCACTTACTTTGATGACCCCTTGGTCCGGCGATTCAAATCCGGCAATCAACCGCAGCGTGGTGGTCTTGCCGCACCCACTGGGGCCGAGCAAGGAGAGGACTTGGCCTCTTTGCAGCGTCAGGTTCAGCCCATTCAATACCGGGGCCTCGCCAAACCCTTTGACCAAGCCGGTGCATTCCAGGGCCGGAACTTGGTCTGTTGTCGGAAGTTCCCCAGTCTCGACATGGACACTGGGGATCTCCTGGCCGGCCCGTTTTCCCTTTAGGAACATCTATAACTCAGCGGTCAATGGACCGGTTCGCCGACGTAGGAAACCATTCGACATGTATACATATAAGAATAGTAAGAGTCTAATTACACGAATATTAAATGTCAATTGTAAACCTCGGACAACAGGCATTGGTCAACCTGTCCAGTGTGCCCGGTATACCACACTTCCACCTATAGAGAGCCCTGAAAGCTGCCCCTCAATTGGCGGCTGTCTTTGGTCCCCGCCGTTCACTCCCAATTCTGGCACAAATGAGGACGACGTGCCTATGGCATCTGCAGTCCATAGAAATGACGTCCCCCTAGCTCGGATGTATCCGCCCCGGCCCTACCGTTTTAGGGCCGTCCGTTTAGATTCTGCATCGCTCCGATACTCAAAACGACAGAGCGTTGCCTCCTCGCCCCGGTCCCCGGATTTCCCATCTGGGACAAGGGTTTCAATTACACCTCTAGACTCCACCTCTCGACGAAAATGGCCCGGTTCAGCCGTCCGGGAACGAAAAATCACTGCACCCGATGCTGACAGTCGTTGACATGCATCCGCGCCGGGCTTATGCTCAGGAAAGCATAATTGTACAGCCACCATAAATTAGTAATGCCACACGATTCCATAAAACCCGTCTCAACGCCGCGGCGCCGGCTGCCACTACTTTGGCGGCTGGCATGGATGAACCCGAGTCTCCACCCATCGACTCCGATCACAGCGAAACCCTGATGGCTCCGACAATCGACCATTTCTCCCAGGCCACTAGCATTGATGTTCCCGTAAAATTCGCGGGGGATTTCTGAAGAACGCGGGCATCAACCCTTGATTCCAAGTTCATCCACCAACCAGCCTCATCCCGGCGGGTCCGGGGATTCAGCTATCAACTCTTGGCTGCGGCGCACTTTCAACGGCGGGTTTGGTTGGCCGCCGGCCGTCGTTTGGATTCCGGCGTTGCTGGTTGCTGCTGCCCTCGTCCTTTCCCCGGCCTACCTGGCGCTGCGTACGGTGGGGGCTGGCGGCGAGGCCTGGGACGTTCTTTTCCGGATCCGGGTGCTGGAGATACTGGCGCGTACGGTAGCGCTGGTTTTTTCGGTCACCGCCCTCTGCGTACTGATCGCAATTCCTTTGGCCTGGCTGACGGTCCGCACCGATCTTCCGGGCCGGAGAATCTGGTCGGTCGCCGTTACGCTGCCCCTGGTCATTCCCAGCTACGTGTCGGGATTGATCGTGGTTGCTGCGCTGGGCCCCAAAGGAATGCTGGCCCAGGGCTTGGAAAGCCTGTTCGGATTAGAACGTCTACCCCCAATTTATGGCTTTCCCGGCGCGTTGCTGACATTGACCTTGCTGAGTTACCCCTACGTTTTGCTCACGGTTCGGGGGAGCCTGTTGCGGTTGGACCCGGCGTTGGTCGAGTCCTCCCGGGGACTGGGGCATGGCTCCTGGGTTACCTTTGGCAAAGTAATCTTGCCCCTGATGCGGCCGGGCTTAATGTCGGGGGCGTTGCTGGTTGCCCTGTACGTGCTCAGCGATTTCGGGGCCGTCTCATTGCTGCGGTATGAAACCTTCACCTGGGCAATTTTCGTGCAATACGAGTCCGGGTTGGAACGCACCCTGGGCGCGGCGCTTTCCCTCGTCCTGGTTTTCTTCGCCCTGGGGTTGGTATGGCTTGAATCCATTGCCCGGGGCCGCTCCAGGTATTACCGGAGCGCTTCCGGGTCACCTCGCCCGGGCAACATCGCAAGCCTGGGCGCATGGCGTTGGCCAGCGTTGATTTTTTGCGGCGGCGTGGTGATTTTGAGCCTGGCTCTTCCCGCTTCAATTTTGGTGTACTGGGCAGTCAGGGGGGTTGCGGCAGGGGAACCCTTGTTGCTTCTATGGCGCGCGGCCTTAAACTCTCTCTACGCTGGCGGATTGACGGCGGTGGCGGCAGTGGCGGCGGCGTTACCTATCGCCATCCTTTCGGTGCGCTTCCCAACGGCCCTCAGCGCCATGTTGGAACGGGTTACCCACGTGGGGTTTGCCCTACCTGGAATCGCAGTCGCCCTGGCGTTGGTGTTTTTCGCGGCAAACTATGCTCCGGCGTTGTACCAAACGCTTCCGCTTTTAGTCTTCGCCTATGCCGTGTTGTTCTTGTCGCCGGCCGTCGGCGCCGTCCGGGCTTCGCTGCTCCAGATCAATCCGAAGCTGGAGGAAGCGGCGAGGAGCCTGGGACGGCCGCCGCGTAAAGTGCTGACGTCGGTCACGCTGCCAATCGCCTGGCCTGGCCTGGTATCGGCCGGAGCGTTGGTCTTTCTTCTGACCATGAAGGAATTGCCGGCGACCTTGGTGTTGGGACCGGTCGGTTTCAACACTCTGGCCACCTCCATCTGGGGCGCCGCATCGGAGGCCTTCTTCGCCCAAGCCGCCCTGCCCGCCCTCCTGCTAATCGCCGCCTCATTCGTCCCAATGGCCTTCTTGATGCTCCGAGAACAGCGGTAGGCGACGTTGGAAAAATTAGGAGAGGAAACGATATAGAATTGGGCTTGGACAACCCTCCATTCTCTTCCAGATGCCCGGCCCGCACGTATCTTCCTCTTGAACTATTGCCGCGGTTCTTTGGACTGCCAAAATGGGTCCTTTCACCACGGGGCGCGATATTGGTATGCTTCGCGAAGTTGTTCGGCGGCAATGTGCTATTATCGGCGTCTCAGGATGCTCAATTTAGCTGGGCAACGATACGCCCACCCATGTCGGAGGATTCACCGTGACCGATTCCCCAAGTTCCGCGTTTGCCGTTTTCCCAGGCAAGTTGATTGACGGGCTGGGAGGGCCTCCCAAGGCTGGTCAAGCTCTGATCGTGTCGGCCGGGCGCATAGCGTGGTCCGGGCCGGTCGAACAGATGGAAAGCCCTGATGGCCCCGGCGGCCAATGGGGACCCTTGCAGAATTTGCGCTACCCGGACGCTACGCTGCTGCCGGGGCTGATTGACTGCCACACTCATACCAACATGCCAGGCAACGGTAGGCGGGGTGAGGATGTAAACCGGGACAGCGACGATATTCGGCTACTGCGTTCGGCGAAAAACGTGGAGGCCGCTCTGAAATCGGGCGTTACCACGGTGTGCGATTGCGGGGCCTGGAACGATACCGCGTTCTCCCTGAAGCAGGGCGTGGCAGAGGGGTTGGTGGACGGTCCCCGAACGATGGTCGCCGGCCGTCCGGTGACTACAACCGGCGGCCATTTGTGCTTCATGGGCGGTGAAGCCGACGGCGTGGAGGGCGTTCGACGCCAGGTCCGCCAGCTCATCAAACAGGGCGCGGATTTCATCAAGGTTGTAGCATCCGGCGGCAGTACCGCCACCAGCGACCCATACCGCCCGTCCCTGACCGAGCCGGAAATCCGAAGCCTGGTGGAGGAAGCCCATAACCGGGGCAAGCCGGTGGCCGCCCATTGCCGCTGCACCGCCGCCATCAACAATGCCGTGTCCGCCGGAGTGGACATGGTTCTGCACTGCGCCTTCTACGAATCCGACCAAACCTACCTCTGGAGCCAGGAAACCGCCCAACGGCTGGCCGATTCCGGCGTCTGGGTGAACCCCACCCTTCACCTGGGCCGTGTCCGACGAACGATGTTGAGAAACAAGCAGCACGAATCGGAGTTGACCCCTGAGGAACAAGCATTTTTGGATGCCGGGAACCAACGAGAGAAACTGAACCTTGAGCATTTCGGGAAGCTGATCGATCTCGGCGTGAGATTGATCGGCGGCTCTGACTGCGGTTGGGGGAATTACCCATTCGGCGATTTTCAGGGAGAGGTGATCGCCATGGCCGACGCCGGTCTTGGGCCGATGGAGGCTATCCTGGCGGGCACGCGGGACGCCGCCTCAGCCATGCGTATCTTGGACCAGGCCGGGACCATTGAGCCGGGGAAATGCGCCGACCTGCTGCTGGTGAAGGGCGACCCCACCGAAAACCTGGAGGCGTTACGCGACGTGGTGGCGGTTTTCCGCAACGGCGTCCCCGTAGGCGGACCTGCCGCGCAGTCCCGGACATCATCCGAAACGACATCCTGATGCATCATTGGGAAGTTGGCGGCGTCATTGCAATTGGCTGGCCCGATTACGGAATTGGCGAGCGCAGCTATACCATCGTGGAGTGCCAGCGTTTGGGCCAGGTGTTCCGGACCAGAGTGACTGACGGCACAAAGCAAGGCGGGTTCCTGGTGGTTTTCGATTGTCCGGATGTGGTCCTGCAGGTCCTGGCGGACCAGGCCACGCAGGTCCTTGGATTCGAAGTTGTGGTTTCCGGGCTGCGGTGCAGCGTGGAAGGCACTATCCTGCACAGCCTGGACTATAAATGGTATCCCACGGAAGAATATGCAGACCGACCCGGCCTTCTAACCCGCACCGTAGCCGATTTACTCGCAGCGATGAAGACCCCTCCCCAGGATTGACTCCCGCTCGGCCAGAACATTGTCACCATCACCCTGCCGGGTTATTATTAGCGGCGGCGCGGGCCGGGGATTTTCGTTCCGCATCCAAGTTTAGGAGGTAATCCATGAAAGTAGTCACAATGAGCAGCGTGTCCAAAGAAGCCGCTCCCATGACCGGCGGCCTGATGACCGGGACCCAGGTCTGGAGGCAGTCGATACTGCAACCCGACGACAGCAACAACTTCAACTTCGCCATAGTCAGCTTCGACGCCGGCTCAAGGAACAAGTTCCACAAGCACAGCGGGGACCAAATTCTGATCATTACCGAGGGCACCGGCAAGGTAGCCACCGACACCGAGGTGGTTACGGTGTCCGAAGGAGACGTGGTGGTTATCCCTGCGGGCGAAAATCACTGGCATGGGGCCCCGGACGACTCATCCATGGCCCACATAACGGTCACAGTGAAGGGCAGCCAAACCGAGCAGACCGAGACCTAAGTCAGCGGCGCCAAACCCCACAGGGGAGCGGCGTCAACAAGCGAACCGCATCCACTCTTTCAGTGGGCTGTTGTTTCAGTGGGCTGCGGGGAGCATGGGCCGAAATTGGGTTGGTGTTGAAGTTGCAGCCCCACTCCTCCGAACGGGGCGATGGCATTTCATGGTTGGGGTTGGTAAAGCAGAAAGAGCGCGGCGGGCCGCGCTCTTTCTAGTTGCGCTCGTCTTCCAAAAACCATTCGGTGGGCACTTCCCGTCCCAACCCGCGGGCTTTGGCTTCCTCGTAGACTCGGCCGGCCACGGCGTGGAACTGAGCTCCCTGCAGGTTGCCCCGGTTGGAATAGGTAATTTGCTCCGGAGAGGTCCTGCCCTGGGAGAAATCAGCGAGCAGGTCCGCCAGGGAAACTGTTTTGTCTGCCAGGGGGTCGGTATCGGTTTCCTTTACGCCTTCCTCCACCATCTTGCGGTGGTAGTGGTGGTCCTGAAACTTGGGTGTGTCAGGGGGTATCGCCCAGGCCATCAACCCGCGGACCTGAAGGTCAGGCAGGCCGACGGGAGCCGGGGAACTGCCGAAGACCAGCGCCCGGTCGACACGCTGCACGGTATCCCCATCCAGAGGGCCCCAGATGCTGGTGACATGGCAGCCCGGTTCCAGATACCGGCCCAAGTGGGCGCTGGGTATCGGCCCGGGGTTCTCGCTGAAACCGCCATCGGTGCATACGGCCAGGATATCGGCGCCCCGGTAGACGTCGGCCGGATTGTCGCAAGCCACGGCCTCAATCTCCAGGTCCCGGCTCACTTCCCGGGCAAACTCTTCACGATGCTCCTTGGTCGGGCTGTAAACTTGCATCTTGCGAATGTCCCGAACTGCACAAAAACCCCGGATATGGCTTCTGGCCATGCCTCCCGAACCAAGGATACCCACCACCTCGGCGTCCTTCCGGGCCATTAAGTCTGCGCCAATGGCTGAATCGGCCCCCACCCGCGTTCGCTGCAGCACGCTATCGTTGACGAAAGCCAACGGCTCTCCGTTCTGTATGTTCAGGAGCAAGATCAACCCCATGAACATCCCAGGCCGGCTGGAGAATTTCTCGTGGGTTTCCACGCCGCCATAGTTTGATTGGTACCGGATGTCCGACTTCATACGGATGGCGAAATAACCGGTGTTGGCCGAACCGCCTTCCATCGTGCCCCACTGGTAGATGCGAGACGGATCGTTGGTGGGGAACCGGAAGTCGATCCTGGGACGGCAGATGCCCTCGCCGCGGGCAACTTCCATGTAGGATTCTCTGAGGGCGTCGATCGCCATCTCCATGGTGAGAACAGCGCGGATATCGTCGTTATTGAGAAAGAGCACGCTTCACCATCCTTTTTCTGGTCCCTTTGGCAACACCGGGACGCGCGGTTACAGCAGGATTCTTAACTCGGGTTCCGGGCAGGCTGGGCGTTGTACGCCGGGAATCCGGCCGGCTATTGGGACGGTTGCCCCATTTGCTGGGCCAGTAACCTAATGGTCTCCTCCAAGTTCCGGTCTCGATCCCTGGATTCGGGAGTCTCATTGCCCAGAGGAGTACCGCCGATGAAATTGTACGTGTCGGCAACTCCACGGAACAGGAATGGTGACAATCCCAAGTTGCCGAAGGTGGCTTCAATCTCCTCCATCTCGCTAACCCAACGCCGGGCCCTGGCCGGAACTCCGGGCAAACCTGCCTCCATGCGCCGGTACATCTCGGATTGCCCGTTCTGGAACTCATCCTTCAGGTCGGCGGAAAGTCCCATTAGCTCGGCAGCCATCAGCAACTGGGCATACAAGGCGGAGGTCCCCTTGGTCATAGCCGCGTAGCACATTTTCAGGCCGGACGCCTGCCCCGTTTCCGCCCCAATCCGACGAACGTCCAGGCCGAAATTTCGCAGCTCCTCCAGTTGAACGGCTTCGTCTCCCGAGGCGTAAAAGCGGGGGCTGGAACCGTTCCGAGGAGGGCCGCCGATGATAGACGCATCGACAAAGCGGCCTCCGGCGCCGGTAACCACGGCCTCGATGCCGCGCACGGTTTGGGGCGCCAGGGCATTGCATTCGGCGAAGAGAGCATCAGACCCGGTGGACTCGATAGCCGTCGCCACCTCTTTGGCGACCACCGGCGCAGACTCGGACACCGTTATGGATAGGACAACATCTGCGTTCTCAACCAGTCGTTCCAGGTTGGGCACATCGATGATTCCGGCCTGCTCGGACAACTTCCTGGTACGGGCGCTCCTCCCTACGAGGCAGGTTTCAACCCTAAGTTCGTGCTCCCGGAGCAATCGGCCCACGGCGTGGCCCATGTCTCCGGGGCTGAGAATCGCAACGGTTTCTATTGCCAAGCCATTGTCCTCCTAGAACAGCCCTTCAACGAACCCAATTTGGTACATCAACAGTCCACCGAACAGGATACTGAGTGTGCCTACCCCAAACTGGATGAACCGGTTCATGTTGGGCATCCGATTGGCGGACGCTACGATGGGCAAGCTGATGAGTACAGTCATGATGCCCATGCCGAGCACCGACCCGAGGCCGAACAATAATATGTAGGCGAAGCCCGCAATGGGCGAATCGATAGAAGCCAGTATCAGCAGAGTCAACGCGGCGCTGCCGGCGACCCCGTGGACTGTCCCGATAAAGTAAGATTTCTTCCTGAGGAAGGGTTTCCCCAAGTTGATGGCCCCATGGTGCTCTGAATCGGTTTGCGGCGTGGGCGTGGCCCCGTGGGCGTGGTAGTGCCGATGCAGTTCCTCTTCATGGCCGTGGGGGTGCTGGTGCAGTTTCTTTTTCCTGAAGTTGTACACCACCTGGGCGCCCAAGGCCACCAACATGACGCCAACGGAAAACTCCAGCAGCAACGCCAGCCGGTCGGGGATGGTCAGCCTCAAGGCGATGACGACCACGCCGATCAGCAACAGTGTGGTGGTGTGACCCAGTCCCCAAGAAACGCCGATCCAGAATGAACGCAACGGGTTGCGGTATTCGCTTACTATGGTGGACACGGCGACCAGGTGGTCCGGGTCCAGGGAGTGTTTCAATCCCAGTAGTATGCCTAATGCCAGAGCGGCGATCAGGCCCATTTCAGCAAGTTGTTCTTCCATTCGCGGTCCTTTTCGTAGTCTCTTATCAGGTCCGAAATATCCGGAGAGCGTTCCCGGCGGTCAATTCTGGGCCGACTCGCGAGATGACCCGCACCGGCTCAAGTGCCTGACCCATGGTCCTGGCATTGGGAGCACACTCCGGAGACAGTGAAGTGCTCCAAGTCCGGCTCGAAGGCGAACTCCGAGATCAAAGTACGGCGAAACTCCTCCAAGTAGTGAGGGCTGAGGTTAAACGCCCCGTGGCACACCCGGCACACCATGTGATGGTGACGCCCGCCAGGATCGGTGAGTTCATAGTGGAGCCGGTCACCGATGGCCACCTGGGTCACAACCCCAAGGTCCTTGTACAAGTGGAGGGTCCGATACACTGTGGCGATGTCCAAATACGGGTAGGCGTCCTTGGCAAGCTGGAAAACGTCGTCAACGCCCATGTGGGCGGCGCCATCGGCCACAATCGACAACACCAACAGCCTCTGCGGCGTGAGCCGATGTCCTTGTTCACGCAGGGTTTCGATGGCTTCCTGGTATTTGGACCTTCCGGCATCCATAGTTGCAATCACTTGCGGTTACATCTTCTGGCATCAACTTAAGTTTGTCAATCACAAGCAAGAGCATATAACAATTTAGCCAACACCAAATTGCCGCAGAAATCTTGGGTATAAAACCCACCGGAGGATTTACCGGTATAAGGAATGGGAGTTACCGGATGGTCCGCGCACTTGGCGGAAGGAGCCGGAACCTAGCGGATTACTCTGATAATGCCGTAGGTATGCCGGAATAGCCGGAAGCCATCTTTGCCCGCCCCCCAGAGTCCGCCACCGGGTCGAACGTGGTCAAAGCCCTGCAGTTCGGTGTAACGCACCTTTCCGCGCGGCTCCATCGCCTCGAACAATCGACGGGATTCTGATGCCGGTATGAGTTGGTCTTTTCGGTCGTGCAAGATAGCCACTTTGGCCGACACGTCGCCAAGGTGCGCGCTGGGGGAGATACGCTCCAGTCCGCTCCGGAATTCCACCGGCAGGCCTTGGATAATTGCCTCGGCTTCCTCCAGGGACGTTCCCTCCAAGAGTTGCTGTATCTGTTGCGCCGCTGGGGACAGCCCATGAAGCTCTGCCTCCGACACAGCCGTCCCCTCAAGGTGCAAGCGGGACATAATTTTCCGGTCTGCAGGATCCTCTAGGGTCTCAATCAACTCGTTGGCAAAAACCCGCAGCGTTAGCTGGTCGGGCTGCCAGTCCTCGCTCGCATCCTCCCCGAACCGGGAGCGGCTGGCTATCTGCAAAAACAAGTCCGTCGCGTTGTAGTAGGGGCCAAAAGCGTTGACGAAAGAGACTTGGTCGCGAATTCGGGGGTCGCCGGCAGCAACCAGCGCGAAGGAAGCGCCGACGCAGATGCCACCCATGCCGACCCTTTGGTGGTCCACGTAGTCCAGGCTGGCCAGGTATTGGAACGCCCACACCAAATTCTCAATTTCGTCGGGGTCCAAGTTATGGCGCAGTCCCATGGTGGGAGACCAGTAAAACATGGCCACAAACCCCGACCTGGCCAGCGCGTTGCCAAAGTTGACCACGTCCGGATCGTCGCGCCCGGCGGCGTTGGCCCCCAGGAAGATCAACACTCCGGCCCGGGGTGAGCCACCGGTCGCATTGGGAGGGCGGTAGACATCGGCAGCACCGGTTCCGGCGGCGTTCTCGAAGTTTACTTGTTCACGCAACGGCTCGGTTGTGAACCAGGATTGAGGGGTACCCGGCAGCCTCAACACCTGGGAAACAAACAAGGCCGTATGGAACGCGGTCCGCCCTTGGGGGGTCAAAGCGATAAAAATGACCAGAGTTGCAGCCAGGACAGCAATTGCGAACGTCATGTGTCGAGTCCACCGCCACGCGAAAATCACCCGACGCCAACGTTACGGCCCCAAAACCAAGCCCTTGAAGCCGACATCCCCGCTCACCAAGTCGCCGTTTGACGCGCTGCGGCGGCATTGACGGCAGTGGAGTTCGGCGCGGCCATGACGGTGTTGGCGCATTGTAAGGGCTCTGGATTCCCGCTGCGGCGAGAATGACGGGAGTGGGGTTTGGGGCGACAACTTTGGCCCGCCGCCGGTAAGTGTTCAGAGTTAGGGAGTCGTTTCGGGTTCAAACCGTCGTTCCTGCGCCGGCAGGAACCTCTACCTAATACCAGGGCGGGCATGAAACCCATCCCTACAACACCCGCCAATGCGGTTCGAGCGCGAAATTGCTCCGCAAGACTGAACAGCTACCACCGCCGCTGAGTTGTGCGGCGGCGGGCCGGTTTGAGTGGTCGTCAGCGGACGGTTTAGGCGGGGATTGCGGCTTGGGCGATGCCCAGCAGTTCTTCTACGCTGGCTTCCAAATCGATAGGATCGCCGTGGGGCTGGGGCACATCGTATCCTGTCCGGTAATAGATCTCGATACGGTTCCCTTCGGGGTCGAAGAAGTACATGCCCAGGGCGTTGCCGTGGCTCACGGTCCGCTCAATGGTCACGTTTTCTTCCTTAAAGCGGTAGTAAAAGTCCTTGAGGTCTTCAACGCTGTTGACGATGAAGGAAATCTGCTGGATCACCTTGGCGTCGCCGTCGGTGACCCGGCCTTTCACAAGGACGAATTCGTGGTGCTCCCGCTCCGGGTCGGCGCTCATAAAGACCATGCCCCGGCCGTCCAGATCTTCGTCGGCAATTTTTAGCCCCATGACTCGAGAGTAAAAATCCCGTTGTTTCATGATGTCTTCGGCGTACACGCCCACGTGTCCCAATGCCTCGATAGCAGCCATATCAGGAAACCTCCGTTAAAGGTTGGTGCCGGTTATTATAGCACCGGTCTATGAGGGCGTCTTATGAAGGCAGGTCCCGTACTGCGTTGGCGGACCCACCGGAAAAAACAACCAGCTTCACCACCCGGTCCAGCAATGGCCGGATGTCCCTGGATGAGTCTACCATCACGTGCTGTCTTGCTATCGGCTCCTCAAAGGGCGCCATGCGGCGGTGGATTTGCCACGTGGCATCGGAGTAATCACCCTGATTTCGGCCCGGAATCCGGCGGCCCAACCGGTGTTTGACCAGTCGGCTGGGCGCGGTTAAGCCCACCAGGAACAAGGGGCGATCCAAGCGGTCGGCGATTTGGTACAAGGGAGTCCGCGCCTGCTCCGTGAGGTTGGTGGCGTCGAACAACACCCTGTATCCTAGAGTCAAATACTCCTCGATCAAGAGATGGCACACGGAAAACACCCGGGCATGCTCGCCACGGGTGTATTTGGGCAAGGTTACCAGCGCCTTCCGGAGACGGTCGGTCTTCAACACGACCAGGTTTAGTCGTTTCAACAACTCCCCGGCGAAATAGGACTTCCCTGTGCCCGGCAACCCGCAGAGTGCGATCAACGCCGCACCGCCGGTCTGGACTCCATCCTGACCGGTTCTGGATGCCAAGTCCTCGTTAAGCAAACGCCTGATCACGGCGGCATCCCGGTCGATTTGGGACGGCGCGGCGGGCTGCCGGCGGCTTGGCCTTGTTGAGGACGCCGGCAGGATCCCGGAAGGGTTCGCTGAATTACTGATTAGAAGTCTCCAATTGGCCGCAGCCGTTGGTTGGGTCATCGCCGGTATCCAGGTAGAACGCCACTCCCAACAGACCGGGACCGGTATTGGCGCCCATCACCGGGGTGAATTGGCTAATGAAGGCCTCACAACAATTCATCTGGGCCTTGATTTCGTGAAGCAGGTCCTGAGCGTCATCGGCTGCATCGGCTTCCATGACGTTGGCTATCACCGGGGTTGATCCAACCCTCTGGCACATTATGTCCAGCAAGCGGCGGATTGCCTTGGCCCGGCTGCGGGGCTTTTCCAGCATCCTGGCCTCGCCAAGCCGCAGTTCGGCCAGCGGCTTGATCCCCATCAAAGACCCGGCCCAGGACCGGAATTTGCCAATTCTTCCTCCCTTGCCAAGGTAGTACATAGTATCCAGAAAGGCCAGTAAATTAACCGTGGGGGCCAAACGGTTTACCCCGGCAATGACTTGGTCCAAAGTCTGCCCCGCGGCGGCCCAGCGCGCCGCCGCCAAGCCGATGAGCCCGGCCGCCCCGGCCGCTGCGCCGCTGTCCACAACCTCGACCCTGGCCCCGCAACCCGATTCATTGCCCTGGTCGAACTCGGACTTGGCGAGCGTTGCGACGCGATAGGTGACGCTGAAGGAAGACGAGAGGGTGAGGCAAAGGACGTTGGGAGCCAGTTTGGCCGCTGTGTTGAACGCCTCAAAAAATTGCTGAGTTTTGGGGGGCCCGGTGGCGAGAGTAGCCCGGTCGCTCTTTAATATCCTGTAGAAGTCCTCGGAGAGTATGTCCACGCCGTCCCGATAGGACTGGCCGTTAATGATCAGGTCGTGAGGCGCAACAGTTATGTCCCAGTCTCGCAACAGGTTAGCCGGCAGACAGCTACTACTGTCAACGACCACTGCTACCTTGCGTTGGTGAACCAATGGGTAATAACCTCTCCTAACCTTTTTCGCTCGCGCGGGTGATTTGCTCCATTCCTTTGCGGGTCAAGCATCGCCGGACCCAGGAGGAGGCCTCCCGACGCCGCTATCATGAGCAACAACGCCAGCATGCCCAGGTCTACCGGGAATGACGTGGCGGTGATGACCACCAGGATGACAGTCGCCAAGGTCAAAAGGCCGATTCTAACCAACCTGGCGCCAACTTTCAGGAACACTGCGGTGGTCAATGCCAAGGCCAGGAAAATCAACGCCCGGTCAGTGTCCGTCTCCTGCATGCGTTCTCTGTGATCGGTCCACAGCCCGCCCTGCCAATTGAGGAACAGCACCCACGAGGTAAGGAAGGGGAACGGTAAGGCCGTCAACGAAGCTAGCAGCCAGTCCCGACGGACTACCTTGGACACAACGCTGCATATTATCCACATGGAAAACGGTACGTAGCCGATGAGCAGCAACAACAAACCGACGTTGAATGGCAAGTCCCCGGTGGTGACCAACGTCCAGGCACCGTATCCCAACGTGAGGAGAGCCAGCAGCCAGGAGATGATGGGAGCCGCCAGGGTGTACCCCATCCACGGATAGGACCACTTGCTGGGGTTGCCGGCGCGCCAGTTTTTCCAGGTGACCAGCGTTATTCCAATTATGAGCAACGAGACCAGGAAATAGTGGCTCCAAAGGTGGAGGGCAAACAACGCCGCCAATAAGAAGTGGGGAACCGTGGCCAGGAGCACATCGCGCCAAACCCCCGGGCTGTGGACTTCATACATCCCTTTGGCCACGGTCACCCCGGAGCCCATCTCCCGCACGGCCAGATCCTGGGCTGCTTGCTGGTCCAACCCTTGGGCCTGCAATTCGGCGGCCTTGTCCTCCAGGTGAGCTTCCAACTCCAGGGAGATTTCGCGTTCCTGGGATGGCTCAAGATGGAGTTGGCGGGCAACTGCACGGATGTAGTCAACAAATTCGGCGGCCATAACCGTCTGTTTCCTTCTATTCCGGCGCGGGAAGCATGCTATTCCGGCGCGGGAAGCATGATGGAATTCATGGCGTTGCTGAATCTTTGCCATTCACTCAGGCGGTCGGCCAAAGCCTGATGGCCCTTGGGGGTCATCCGGTAGTAGCGGCGGCGCGTACCGCTGGGCGTCTCCTGCCAGCTTCCGTCCACCAGTTTGTCCCGTTCCAAACGGTGAAGAGCCGGATACAACGTGCCTTCCTTGAAGGCGAAATAACCGCTGCTCCTCTGGTCCACTACCTTAACAATCTGGTATCCGTACATTGGCTCGGAGGTCAGGAGCGCAAGCAGCAGGGTTTCGGTGTTTCCCTTTAGTTGTTCTTGTCGATGCATAAACAGATTTCCACCGGTGTTGGCATTATGGTGCGTGTGGCGTCTATTTTAAATGCGGCCTCTCACCACTTCTTTAATGACCACCAGAATGATGATGGCCACCATGGGACTGAAATCCATAACTCCCACAGTAGGCAAAACCCGCCGCAACGGACCCAGCATCGGCTCGGTGATCTGGCTGACGAAACTGTTAATACCCACCAGCATTGGGTGGGGGCTGGTTCCGGACAACGGCACCAAAAAAGATAATATCGCCCTGGCCACGATGGCGGCAATCAGCAGATTGAGAACCGTGTTCAGCAGCCCGCCCAATTCCCTTCAGCCTTGGCCCAGTTTGATGGATTTCTGATATGCCGCGTCCACCGCCTCAACCATGAGCCCCGAGAGCCCGCCTTTTTCCAATGCCCTCAGGCCTTCTGCCGTGGTCCCTCCGGGGGAAACCACCATGTCCTTAAGCTCGGCGGGGTGCCTGCCGGTCTCGGAGACCAGCCTGACACTGCCGTAAACCGTCTGCAGGGCCAGCGTTCGCGCCATGTCCCTGGGCAGACCGACATAGACTCCGGCATCGATTAACGCTTCGATGAAAAGAAAGACGTAGGCCGGGCCGCTTGCGCTCAGCGCCGTGGCCATGTCCAGGTACTTTTCATCGTCAACATACAGTTCTATGCCAATGGTGGCCAGTATGGACTTGGTCAGGTCTCTGAGGCTCTCGTCCACTTCTTCGGAGCAGGTCCAAAGGCTCATCCCGCATCCGATCTGGGCCGGGGTGTTGGGCATGACCCGGATGACGGCCTCGTGGTCCAAACCCTTGGCCAGGGTGGACATCTTGGCCCCGGCGACGATGGAAAGAGCGGCCTGCCCGGGAGCCATTCCAGGTCCAAGCTGGCCGAACACGCGGCCCAAGTCTTGGGGTTTGACCGCCAGGATCACGAGGTCGGCTCCGGCGGCTGCCGGGGGATTGTCCTGGTAGTGATTGACGCCGTAGGTCTGGGCCAGGAATTCCCGACGAACGGCCACGGGCTCCCCGACGCTGATGTCGCCTGGGCCAACCAGGCCGGCGTCCAGCACACCCTTCAGGATAGCCTCGGCCATGGTTCCGCCGCCAATAAACGCCAATTTCATGTACAACAGCCTTGGTCTTTCGGGATTTTCGGATTAACAAACATAGATTGGAGCGATGAACGGGATTATAACATCATAGACGAGACCATCCGTCGGGCCACTCCCCGTTCAGGGCGCCGCGGGCTGGAAGCAACTGCTCCTGCACTGAACTCGGCGCCGGGCAGATGGAGTCCTTCAATTTAACTGTCAAAAGTCAGCCAGGCCGTTTCCCTTGGCTAAGGCCACGGCCAAGCGGATAGACTCCAACATGCTCAAGTGGGCCGCTATGCCCTTGCCGGCAATGTCGAAAGCGGTGCCGTGGTCGACCGAGGTCCTCACGAACGGCAGTCCCAGGTTGGCGGTGATGCTTTCTTCAAAGCCGTAGACCTTGACGGGGATGTGGCCCTGGTCGTGGAACATAGCGAGCACAGCGTCGTACTGGCCTTGGATTGCTTGATGGAATACCACATCAGCCGGAACGGGACCAACCGCGTTGATGCCCAGGCTCCGGGCGGATTCCACCGCGGGGCCTATCTCTTGGGCCTCTTCGTCGCCCAGCAGGCCGCCGTCGCTGCCGTGGGGATTCAACGCCGCGACGCCGATGCTTGGCTTGGGAAAGCCAAACTCCACAAAGCTCCGGTTGGTCAACTCCAGGAATTCCAGAATGCGGTCCTTTTTCACGTAATCACAGGCCAAACGCAACGAGCGGTGAGTGGTCAGGTGCACAACCCGCAGATTCTTAGCCATGAGCATGGTGGCAACTGTTTTCGCGCCCGATAGTTCCTGCAACAACTCCATGTGCCCTATTGACTCGTAACCCGCCAAACTGGCTGCTTCCTTGTTCAATGGAGCGGTGGCCAAGCCGTGCACCACACCATCCATCGCCAGTTGACCCGCCTTTGAGACCCACTCCATAGCGGCCTGGCCGCAGGCTACGCTAATCTCTCCGACTGTGATGTCCTCAGGATTGAGGTTGTGAATGTCCAGCACGTCGGCCACACCGGGGGTTAACCCCGCTCCGGCCGGGTCCGATGATTCCCTGATTGTCAGAGGCAGTCCGGTAAGGCGGACCGCCTGCTCCATCGCATAGACGTTACCCACCACCAGCGGGCGGCAGAGGTCGTAGACACCCGGCTCCGCCAGGGCTTTGACCACCACCTCGGGGCCGATGCCGCAGGGGTCTCCCATGGTGATGGCAATGGCGGGTTTCGTATCGTTGAGCATTAGTTCTCCCCGGGATTCGGTTCACCGGCGCCTTCGGCACCATGCCGGCGCAGGTCAATAATGACGAATTATAGCACTGAATCCGGTTGAAGCCGGACCCAGCCAGCACAACAATGGGCCGCAATGCGTCCGAAACGCCTTGTAAATGGATAAAAAGCCCGTTAACATTTCTTTGGACGTTAAGCCTTCGACGCCGGAGTGTTGCTTCACCGGGAAAAAGAAGCCCCCGGGGCCAGCCGGGGGCTTCAGGGAGGAGGGCAAGCAGGCGATTTCCCGATCACCTACCAGGCGATGAAAGGCGATCCCTTCTGCCCCAACCACACACGTCTGCCTGCTCTCTCCAAATGGCATTCGCGACTTCCACTATCCCCATCCGGTTGTCCCGACCCGGTTGATAGGACCCGGAAGCGCTTTGGCTTCGTGTTATTGAGGCGGATTGCCGACCGCCAACCCTCCTTACTTATTCACATTTATTCCAACCGCAGGCGACGCAGCTCTGGCACCCCTCCTGGAAAATCACCGGCCCGTTGCAATCAGGGCATTTCTTAGCCGGTTGATGCCCATTGCCGTTGGCGCTCACGGGCTGGGGCGTGAACGTGAGCTGCATGGCGGCTTCGGGGGAATCCCCGGCGCCGGCGCGGCGCCCGTGCGCGTCCAAGTGACGCTCCATTGCCAACGCCAAAGCATCCGGGCTGGAACGCACCAGGGTGCCCGAGTCCCACGCGGGACAGCAGGTAATACCCCGAAGTTGCTCGATCACGTTGGCGGGATCGATCCCAGACCGCAGAGCCAGGGACACCAACCTGGAGATAGCCTCAAGCTGGGCCGAGTCGCACCCACCCGCTTTGCCCAACGTCCCAAACACTTCAAACGGCTTGGTGTCCTCTTCAAAGTTTATGGTCACGTACATGTTGCCGTGCCCGGTGCGTATCCTTTCGGTGACCCCGTGGGTGGTCTGGGGACGTTCCCGGGGCGTTCGAGTTTGGCTGGGCTCCGGTTCTTCATGTTCCTTGCTTCCTGCAAATGAGAGGACCTGGCCGTCCTTGCTGCCATCCCGGTAGACCGTAATGCCCTTGCAGCCAAGGTCATAGGCCATCATGTATGCCCGCCGGACCTCCTCCACCGTGGCGTCTTTCGGGAAGTTGATAGTCTTGGATACGGAATTGTCGGTGTGCTTCTGGAATGCAGCCTGCATCCTTACGTGCCATTCCGGGCTGATGTCATGGGAAGTGCGGAAGACATCCTTGACCCATTGCGGCACGTCGATAGTTTCCAGCGTGCCCCTCTCCGCCAGTTGTTCCATCAACTCCGGCGAATAAAATCCCTCGTGCTTGGCGACCGCCTGAAAGTAGGGGTAGCCCTCGACGAGCCTGGTATTGTCCATGACATTGCGAACGTAGCTGAGCGCGAACAACGGCTCCACGCCGCTGGAGGCGCCGGCGATGATGCTGATGGTGCCGGTGGGCGCGATGGTCGTGGGCGCAGAGTTACGCATTGGTCCCGAACCCAAGACGCCGCCCGCATTCGCTTGGTTATAGGCGCTGCCTTCCCAGGCCGGAAACGTCCCCCGCCGGGACGCCAGATCCGCCGAGGCGTCGCGGGTTTCCTGCTGGATCAGCCCCATAACCTGTTCGGCCACTTCCAAAGCTTCTTCCGAATCATAGGGGATACCGAGTTGGATCAGCAGGTCGGAAAACCCCATGACTCCCAGTCCGATGCGGCGGGTCCGCTTGCTCATTTCCTCGATTTCCGGGATGGGGTAACGGTTCATGTCAATGACGTTGTCCAACAGGTGGACCGTCGTTCGTACCGCCCCGGCCAACCGGTCCCAATCTATGGACACTTCGGAGGTGGAAGGAGAGTAGTTGACCATGCGGGTAAGGTTCACTGAAGCCAGGTTGCACGACTCGTAGGGCAACAGCGGCTGCTCGCCGCATGGGTTGGTGCTTTCGATGTATCCCAGTTGGGGATTGGGGTTGTCGCGGTTGATGACATCCAGGAACACCAAGCCTGGGTCACCCGTGGTCCAGGCCATTTCCGCCATCAAATTGAAAATTTCTCGGGCGTTTTCCCGTCCCGCCACCTCGCCGGTCCGTGGACTGAGAAGGTCAAACTCCAAGCCTGCCTTGGCCTTCTCCATGAATTCCCGGGTCACTCCCACCGAGATGTTGAAGTTGTTCAGATAAACGCCGTCTTCCTTGGACTTGATGAACGCTCGGATATCCGGGTGGGTAACGTCGAGGATGCCCATGTTGGCGCCGCGCCGCGTGCCGCCCTGCTTGACCACGTCGGTGGCGGTGTCGAAGGCGCGGATGAAGCTGACCGGGCCGCTGGCAATTCCCCCGGTGGAGCCAACCACGTCCCCGGCGGGTCGCAGCCGGCTGAAGGAAAAGCCCGTGCCGCCGCCGCTCTTGTGGATCAGCGCGGTCTGTTTGACCTTGTCGAAGATGAAGTCCAGGGAGTCTTCAACCGGCAGAACGAAGCACGCCGATAGTTGCTGCAACTCCCGCCCGGCGTTCATCAAAGTAGGTGAGTTAGGAAGCGCCTCCAGGCGGCGCATCAACTGGTAAAACTCTTCCTCGGTAGCCTGGCGCTGCTCCTCGGTAGCCCCATAGTTCAGGTCCGCCTGGGAGAGGTTGTGGGCCACCCGGCGGAACATCCCTTCAGGGTCTTCCAAAACCCGGCCCTGGCGGTCTTTAGACAGGTACCGCCGGTCCATGACCACCTTGGAGTTTTCGGTAAATTCGGGAGTAACCTGGGCCAACTCTTCGGCGACGCCAGCAGCAATCAAGGCCGATGTGATTTTCTTCTGGTGGGATTCGACTACTGTGTTGACAGCGCTCCCACCGCTTAACGGAACAACCATCCCACCCCTTTTTCCCTGAGTGATTTTGCCGGTCATTAAGGCGAGGCACCGCTTTGCCGTGTTTCCAGGCTAAGTTACGCCGGGAAAGCATTACCTGACCCACACTCTCATGGCTCCCGAGTCGAAAACGGCGACGGAAAGTGTGATACTGCGATCAAGTTAAGTGTCGCCTACTACATGCTGTGTAAAATGGCATCACCGAACACTACCAGATGTAGAGCCGGATTCTAACCAACCTTTTATTTGATGTCAACATCTATTTTTTGTCAATACGGGACTGTCAGCGTCCGGTACATTTTAATTGTCTCCTGATATCCCTCGCCCATGGGTAATCCAGTGCCCTGCCATTCCCGTCACAACCGGGATCCAGAAACTCCGGATGAGGAGCCAGGACCGCCCATCCGGACGGCCGTTGCCCCTTGGCGATTCCTACCCTCTTGCACGTCGTTGAATGATAAAAGGGGCTCTGGATTCCCGCTGCGGCGAGAATGACAGCTAATAGTGAAAAGCCCCTGATCAGCTTCAATCACATTCGACGATTCTGTTTACAACTGGTTGTCAGCGTCAGACCCACGTCCCGAGATGGTGGCTCGGCAATTTATGGGGATGTTCCGGTCTTTTGGCCCGAATGTGCGTGTGAGGGTTAGGAGGGGGTACCCTAAGGGGAGTCCGACTCGCCGAGCCAGCAGGTCGCCAGGCTGGTCCGGGCAGTCCGGTCGATTTCATTCTGATAGTCGGCCACTGGATTGACGGTGAACTCGCCCAGGGTGTGGCCTTGGCCTAAGTGCGGCAGCAACGACAGACTGCCCAACTGGCGCTCCAACTCGTGGACTTCGCCGTTAAGCACTAAAAGACGGGTCAAGACGGAGGGGTTCAGGCTTCCGTTCATTCTAGCAAGTCTCCTTGTGGGATGTTTGGAGTTTCAACGGGTCGGGTTTCATCCGCCGGGTCATTGCCGTTCTCGGTGCGGTAGCGGACGACGGATGGTCTGCCCCGGCGGCGACGGGTTTTAACCACAATAGGGACATCATCCAGCAAGGGCAATTGGGTACTGTCATCGCGAAGGTCTTTGACGGCCTTTTCGAAGCTATCGATGTCCTGAAAGTCGCGGTACACACTGGCGAATCGGATGTACGCCACCCGGTCCAGGAGTTTCAGCCGGTCCATGACCATGCGTCCCAGGGTGTCGGTGCGAACCTCGGCCTGCCCCAGTTGGTGGAGCTCGGTCTCTATCTCTTCCACCATTTTTTCCACCGCGCGGGCCGCCACCGGCCGCTTGGCGCAAGCCTTGCGTATTCCGGACGCCAGCTTGTTGGGGTCGAACTCTTCTCTGCGATTGTCCTGTTTGGTAACCACCAGGGCCGTGGCCTGGATCCTTTCGTAGGTAGTGAACCTTGCCCGGCATTCCTGGCATTCCCGCCGGCGACGGACCCCGTTCTCGACTGCCCGAGAGTCGGTGACTTTAGAATCGGCGGACCCGCAGTGGGGACAACGCATGGAATTGCCAAAATCCTTAAATGAATCTAAAATGAATCTAAAACGCTATATAATGTGTTATTGTCAACCTAACCCACTACGGATTGTATGCCGAACGTATGTTACGTCCATTTTAGGTCTGTAGTCAACGAATCCCGAACCCAGGGTTCCTCGGAGTTGTGCCTTCTATGCAATGCGCGCAGGGCAAAAAAAGAGGCCGCCCCGCAAAGGGGACGGCCTCGGTGTGGTTCTCGGCGCCTGTTATGGTGCGTAGAATATTGTTAGTAGTGCGTTTAGGCCTCCGAGAGTATTACTCCTTTTTGATTGTCGCCGGCCCCCCTATGGGTCGACATCGACCCATAGGGAGAGCCCCATTAGATGGGCGAGAGCAAGGGTGCGCCAGCAAGCGAGATTCGCTCAACCGGCAACCCTTGATCCGTACGGGGGATTAGCGGAACATCCCCCGGCCTTTGTACCCGGATTGGCGGCGCAAGAACGACGGCACGTCCAGATCCTCTTCAGATTCCGGAATTACGTCCTGAAGCAGCCTTTCCAACTCGGCTTCCCGGGCTGCCTGCTGGTCCTGGAGCATTGGGAATGCTGCCGCTACCATGGTTATTTTCACTTCGTCTTCCAGCTTGGGGTCCCGGCTGGTCCCGAAGATTATGTTGGCTTCGGGATCTGCCATCTCCGAAATTACGTCGGCAGCTTCCTGGACCTCTTTGAGGCTGAGGGTCGCACCCCCGCTGATGACGAACAAAACGCGCTTGGCCCCTTCCATGGCAATGTCCAACAAAGGGCTCTTGGTGGCCATCTTAGCGGCCTCCACGGCCCGCATTTCCCCGGAGCCTCGGCCAATAGCCAGCCAGGCGGGACCGGCGCTGGAAAGAATGGTCTTGACGTCGGCGAAGTCAACGTTGATTTCCCCGGGCACCGTGACCACTTCGGCTATGGCTTGGATCCCTTGATGCAGCACGGAGTCCGCGGTCTTCAACGCATCTTCCCAGGTATAGGTCTGGTCGACGTTGCTATTCATCTCAAGCAGCCGGTCATTGGGTATTACTATCAGCGTGTCCACCTGGTCCTTGAGCCGAGCGATACCCTCCTCGGCATTCTTCCGGCGGGCGGCTGCCTCGAAGGAGAAGGGACGGCTGACCACGGCTACGGTCAATGCGCCGGTTTCCTTGGCGATCTGAGCGACCACCGGGGATGCGCCGGTCCCGGTCCCTCCGCCCATTCCTACGGCGAGGAAAACCATGTCTGCCCCTTCCAAGGCCGCTTCGATCTCCTGCCGGCTCTCTTCGGCCGCCTGCCGGCCCAGGTCGGGTTGGGCTCCCGCTCCAAGGCCGCGGGTGAGGTTCTGACCGATAGACAGCCGGTGGGCCACGTCACACCGGAACAGATGCTGACCATCGGTGTTAATGGCGTAGTACTCCACCACGGGCAGCTTGTCTTTGAACATTCGGCTAACTGCATTGCTGCCGCCGCCGCCGATGCCGACCACCTTGATCAGCGGTACGCCGCCGATAATGTCGGGCATCCTTTCCAATGGTTCCGGTATGTCCGGACCTGGCTCCCACGAGGCTGAGTTGTCGAACACCATAGCATCTCCTCCCTGTTCACTTGTCGAGTTGTTCCCGGTTTCTGTTTCCGACGCTACTAACTTGGTTTCTAAGGGACGCCCTGGGGCACTTGAGTCCCCGCCCCCGAAGTTGGCGACGGGTTTATTCGGCCGCCACCGTGTGGCGGTCCGCCTTGGCAGCGGATTTCCTGGACCAGAATGGCAGGCCTTTCCGCGAGGTCCTTCCCGAGTCTTGGTGGGGGTCCTTCTCCCCATGGTGTTGAATCCCCCACAAAAGCAGCCCCACTGCGGTCGAAAACATGGGCCTTCTCAATTGGGACGGCAATCCGGCAATCCCCGTGGGGTAGGCTATGCGCACCGGGCCGCCCAGGGTCTTTTCAGCCAACTCCTTAACTCCCGGCAGTTCGGCGCTGCCGCCGGTTATCACCAGCCCACCGGTCGGGAAATTACGCAGACCCGACTGCCTCACCTTCAAGAGCACCAGCTTCAACATTTCCTCAAAACGGGCCTGCAGCGGTTCGGTCAATGCCCGCCTTTGCATCACCCTCTGGGGCTGGCCTTGACCTGCAGGCAATACCACCTCCTGATCAGGGCGGACCAACTCGTCCATGACGCATCCCCATTTGACCTTCATGTCTTCAGCCACCGACCAAGGGACCTTGATCGCGACCGATAGGTCTTTGGTGAGTTGATCGCCTCCGACCGGAATGACCGCCGAATAATATGGATTGCCCTGGTCATAGATCACCATGTCAGTGGTCCCGCTCCCAATGTCCACCAACACTGTGCCCAATTGGCGCTCGTGGCCGGAAAGCGTGGCTTCCGCCGCCGCCAGCGACTGCAACACCATTCGACGCATCGGGACCTTGATGGCCTGGACCACCTTCCTGGTGTTTCTCAGTTCCATTGCATCAGCGGTCACCACGTGGGCGCCCAACACCACCTGGCCGCTGTGTACACCTGCGGAGCTTCTCGAGCCGGACAGCCCATCCGATTGGACACCGGTGGGTATGATGTGGAGGAATTCCCGGCTCTTGTCGGTGTTGGGGTGGGACAACTGGATTAGCTGTTGCAACTCATCGTCGGAAATGCCGTCGGCGTTTCCCGGGTTGCTCAGCACTTCTTGGGCGTTGACGAACGAAGTGTGGGCGCCGCCTACGCCGGCAAACACTCCGGATACCACTCCCTTGCCAAGGTAGCGCCGGGCTTCATCAATAGAAGCCCTGACCGACACTTGGACCTGGTCTAGGTTGACGATACGTCCCTTTTCCATACCCTCAGAAGGGACCACGCCAATGCCTAGAACCTTCAACTCACCCTCGGTCCCGACGCGTGCGATGACCGAGCAGACATTGCTGGAACCCACGTCTAATCCCGTGTAGTAGATCTCCTTAGCCACGTTGCCACCGTCCTAACATCCAACATCACCCATCCCGGCAAAATTGCCCCGGAGAGAACTTGGAAAACTCGGAAGTCATCCGAGCCTTTGCGCCACTCGCATCCGGGCGCTCCGGCTCCTGGGGTTGGCCCTTTGCTCTTCAGCGGAGGGCTTAATCACCCTACGCGTTACGTTCTTCATAGTCGGTTGGTGCCCGCATACACACTGGGGCACCGCGGGAGGGCAGATGCAGGCAGCGACCTCCCGGGCCAGGCCGGTTTTTACGATTCTGTCCTCAAGGCTGTGGTAGCTGATAACCACCAGTCGCCCCAAGGGCTCCAGCACGTTGACCGCCTCGGTCAATCCGACCCGCAAGTTCTCCAACTCGTCGTTCACCGCAATCCTCAGGGCTTGAAAGGTGCGGGTGGCGGGATGAACGCTGGCCCGCCGCGTTCTGGCGCGGGCACCCATCGACCCGGCGACAACTTGGGCCAATTCCCGGGTGGTGCGTAAGGGCCTTGCTCGAACAATAGCCCGGGCGATGGTCCGGGATCTCCGTTCCTCGCCGAAACGGTAAATAATGTCCGCCAATTCATCCTGCGGGTATGTGTTGACTATCTCGGCGGCGGTGAGCGACTGCTCGGGATTGAACCTCATGTCCAATGGTTCATCCTTTTGGAAACTCAACCCGTACCCCGGTTCTTCTATCTGGCGGGACGAAAATCCCAGGTCCATCAGAACGCCGTCTACCTTTTCTATTCCTAAAGACCGGCATACCTCGCCCATCCGAGCGTAGTTGTCTCTTACTCCGATGAACCTGCCGCCGTAGGGTCCCAAACGCCGGATAGCCTCATCAAGGGACCTGGGGTCTCGGTCCAAACCCACCACCCTGCCGTTTGGGGAAGTAGCGCTTAGTATTCCGAGGGAGTGGCCGCCTTCACCAACCGTAGCATCCAGATAAACGCCATCAGAATTCAGGTCCAAGTTCTCCAAGACCTCTTGGACCAGCACCGGCCGGTGGAAGTCGCGTTGTTGCCCGGAAGCTTCCCCACCACCGGCTGGACCGCCCATGAAGTCCGGGGGGTCCGACCACCGGGACGAGGCTCCTCCAGAGTCAATTGGCCGGTCCAACGACGCTAGGACCACTGCGGCTCCCGATGAATAGGGGGGAAGCCGCTGGAAACGGTTGCAACAAACAATTTCTCTCGGTTCATCAGCATGTGCCTAAAGTTAACAACCGAGTAACTTGAATGTCAACCAATTTTGGTCTGAGTTTTAATATAATTTGCAAATTGATATAGGTTTTGTTCTTAAACATCGGATCGCAGCGGCGGCGACCACCCAACCGTCATCCCTGCTGAAGCCACCGTGGTGCATTCTCTGGCGTTCGGCTTTTTTCGGCGTTGGGCTTCTTGAAGAATGGGCGTTGGACTTCTTAGACAATGCCTGACGGTGATTGCCATGTTGCTATCCACGATTCAGCTTTTAAGGCAGCTTGGGTTATGCTATACTTCTGGGCAGTCGGCCGTTCTGACTCCGGCCCCGGAGCAGAGCGGCTGTAGATTGTAACCGACGGAGAAAGCCGCCGTTGAACGTCACCAAGGAGTCGGAAAATCCCACCGAGGTAACCCTCAGCATCTCCATGGACACCGCCGATGAGGAGCCCTTCCTCACCCGTTCCTACCGGAGACTGGCGACCCGCGTGCAGATCCCAGGATTTCGGCCCGGCAAAGCCCCCCGAGCCATAGTGGAGAATCACGTCGGGCGCGCCGCGTTGGTCCAAGAAGCCTTGGAATTTATGATTCCTGAGACCCTGGACCAGGTGCTAAAGGACGAGGACCTTCAGGCGTTCTCTGAACCGCAACTGGAACTGGTGGAAATGGAACCGGTCCAGTTCAAAGCTGTTGTTCCCCTTGAGCCCATAGTTGAGTTGGGTGATTTCCGGGCCATCAGGCTGGAGCGGGATCCGGTTGAAGTAACCGACGAACAGGTGGATGAGATTGTGGAGCAACTCCGCCATGAGTCGGCTCCCTGGAACCCGGTGGACCGGCCCGCTCAATTCGGCGACCTGCTTAACATCAGTGTAAAAGGCTCAATCCTCGGCGATTCCGTAATTAAAGACGACGGCATCGACTTCATCCTACAACAAGACAATCCCCTGCCCGTGCCAGGATTTTCGGTGTACCTGGAGGGCATGACTGAAGGTCAGGAAAAGGATTTCTCCCTGCCCATACCGGATGACTCCGCTCAAACCGATTACGCCGGCCAGGAATGCCGCATGTCCGTATCGGTGCATTCGATCAAGGCCAAGGCGCTTCCCGAGTTGGACGATGAATTCGCCAAGGGAGTACGGGACGGCTACGACACGCTGGAGGACCTCAAGGGCGACATCCGGCAACGGTTGACGACCGACCGGGAGACGAATGCCCTGCGACAATTCGAGCAGTCCACTTTGGATGAATTGCTGAAGATCTCCACTATCCAGGCTTCGGCGCTGATTTATCAGCAAGAACTGGACATGATGCGGCAAGACCGGGAACGGGCCATCCGCGGCCAGCAATTGGACATGGAAACCTACCTGCGTTTCCTTGGGAAATCCGCGGAAGAGTGGCAGGAGGAGATGCGCCCGGCGGCGGAGGAACGTCTCAAGACCTACCTCGTGCTCCGCAAAGTAGCCGAGGCGGAGGAAATCAAAATCTCCGATGAAGAAGTTGACGCCGAAATAGAGTCCCTGGTGTCAAATTCCGGAGACGCTATTGATTCGGTCCGGCGGGCCGTCTCCAACGAGCAAGCCCGGCAAACCCTCCGCTCTTCCTTGTTCAACCGCAAGGTTATGGAGTGGTTGGTAGGGATAGCCCAGGGCGACAATGATGAAGCCAAGTCTCAAACATCCGAAGACACCACCACCGAAGAATCGGCGGCAACAGAAGAAGGAGCGGATCCCAATGTTAACTGACCCCGACAACCAATTCCAAACCAGCCCGAACCAGTTGTCTCAAATCACGTCGCTTTCCGGGTTGACCGTTCCTCAAAGCATTATCCCCATGGTCATTGAGACCAGCCCCAGAGGCGAACGGGCCTTTGACATTTATTCCCTGTTGCTGAAAGAGCGGATCATTTTTCTTGGCACTCAAATCAACGATCAGGTGGCCAACACGATAATCGCCCAGCTTTTATACCTGGAGCGGGAAGACCCCGATAAGGGAATCAACATCTACATCAATAGCCCCGGCGGCGTTATTAGTTCGGGGTTGGCGATCTACGACACCATGCAGTTGGTAAATCCTGAAGTTTCCACCATCTGCCTGGGCATGGCCGCCAGCATGGCCACCATCCTGCTCTCCGGCGGGAAAAAGGGCAAGCGCTACGCCCTGCCGAACTCCACGATTCACATGCACCAGCCCATGGGAGGCGCCCAAGGGCAAGCCAGCGACATCGAAATTGCCGCCCGGGAAATTCTTCGTTTGCAAGACAAGATCCGCACCCTCTTGTCGGAAAACACCGGGCAGACCTACGACAAGATTGCCAGGGATACCGACCGCGACTTCTACCTGACGGCAGAACAAGGCGTGGAATACTCCCTGGTAGACGAAATCCTGGGCCGTCAGGCGACGAACGACTCTGACAGCTCGGACGACTCTGACAGCTCGGACGATTCAGCCAGTTCCGACGGGGCTCAAGCTTCCTAACGGCATCCATGGGTCGGGCAGGGACTCTTTCCTGCCTTGGGGGGGTGTGTGGCGGCAAATGGTAGAGGTGGACCCAGGGTTTCCCCATGTCCGTTTTGTGGTAAAAACCAGCCCCGTTCCAACTTCTTCGTTGCCGGTCAGTCAGCCGTCTGCTATGAGTGCGTCCGCGTCCTCGGCCAACTCATAGACGAGGATACTCTATCAGAGGTTTCTCCCTCAACTCCCCGGCAACCCAACACGCCGCCGGTGCCCAAAGAGATTCACGCCAGCCTGGACAGCTACGTAATCGGCCAGGGCAAAGCCAAAAAAATCCTCAGCGTAGCGGTTTACAACCACTTCAAAAGGGCACTAGACGAAGCTAACCCTTCCACGGTGGACTTGGAGAAAGCCAACATCCTGCTGATCGGTCCCACCGGCTGCGGCAAGACCCTCTTGGCCGACACTCTGGCACACACCCTGGACGTCCCTTTTGCGATGTGTGACGCCACCTCTCTAACCGAATCCGGTTATGTTGGCGAGGATGTGGAAAACATCCTATTGAGGTTAATTCAGGCTGCCGATTGGGACGTCCCCCTGGCGGAACAAGGAATCATATACATCGACGAATTGGACAAGATTGCCCGCAAGGAAGGGGTCAACCGCTCCATCACCCGGGACGTCTCCGGCGAGGGTGTGCAACAAGAGTTGCTCAAAATCATCGAAGGTTGTATCGCCAACGTCCCTCCCCAAGGGGGGCGCAAGCACCCCCATCAGGAACTGGTGCAAATAGATACCCGGAACATCCTGTTTATTTGTGGAGGTTCCTTCGAGGGCCTGGAGGAAGTGGTTTCCCGGAGGCTGGGCGCCGGAACTTCGAGATTAGGGTTCTTGGCCGACAGCCGGAGTCCCGAAGGCGCCGGAGAAAACCTGCTAGGCCAGATGACGCCGAAGGATCTGGTGGAGTATGGCCTAATCCCTGAGTTGGTGGGCCGGTTGCCGGTCACCGTGGGACTGGACCCTTTGGACAGAGACGACCTGATAAGGGTGCTGACCGAGCCCCGAAACGCCATAGTAAAACAGTATCAACATTTATTCAGCATAGACGGCGTCGAATTGGAGTTTACTCCGGACGGGCTCGAGGCGGCGGCAGACAGCGCCGTGGGCCACCCAACCGGGGCCCGGTGCCTTCGTTACATCATTGAAGACGTTCTTCTTGACGCGATGTACGAGGTTCCATCCCTGGATAACGCAGTCCGGTGCGTGGTTGACCGGGAGTGCATTGAAGGGGCAAAACCCCCCGCCCTGATCGGCAGGGATGGGCGAGCCCTGGAACAAGATTGGTTTGAACCGCGGGGCCAGGACCGGAAATTGGCCTAACCGGTCGCCTTCACCCCATCTGAGGCCATGGCTTGCCGGATTTCTGCGTCCAAGTTCAATCCTCGAGGGCCGGTAGTCGCCAAGTTCTGTCTCGAAGTACCGTCAGAATCGCCCTGCCCGACCGACACCCGGCCTGCAGAAACCGCACGCAGGGTTTCCAACAGCAGGTAAGGCTCTTTCCTGTATTCAGATTCCCGGATCAGCTGAAAGAGTGGGAACTCTTCCCCCAAAGACTGTTTAGCCGCCTCCAGGTCAATCCCCTTCACATCCTCCCAAAATGTGGCGAACCTTTCACCGGAGATTGGGACGGTGCAATGGGAAACCACCGGGCCGCGGTCAACATCTTCGGTAGCCAGATGGACCATGGCGCCGGTCAACTCGGCCCTGGTTTGAATGAGGGACCAAATCACCTGCTGCCATGTGCCAATGGGACCATCAGGCAGGGCAGGGTGAAGGTTCAAAAGCGGGTACCGCCGGCACATCGGCCCGCTGATTATGAGCATATACCCGGCCAAGACACACACGTCGGGTTGGTAACCGGCCAGCCGGTCCATTACCTGGCTGTCGTAAGCCTCTCGCACGTGGCGGAAAGGTTTGCCGCGGTCCCGGGCGAATTTTGCCGAGGATAGGCGTTCCAGGGGAAGCCCATATTCGCCGGCTAGCCTAAAAAATTGGTCTGAGCCTTCAGCTTCCCCCGGCTCGCGGTTGCTGAATACAAAGTCGATGCCCGCGTCCAAACCGCCCGCGGCAATGTGGTTCTGGACCAACGAAAGCAGGCCACGGGACCCTTCACCCCTGCCGGTAGAAAACCACCCAATTTTCAACACCGGAAGTCAGGCTCCTTCAGTCCTCTTTTTCGTCAAACCCCGGGGACCACTCTTCTTCAGGCTCCCGGGTATAGGCGTCTTTGAGCGTCGTTATCTTCAACTCCGCCTGGTCCAGCAACTGGTTGCATCGACGGACCAAGATCATTCCGTCCTCGTACCGGGAGGCGGCGTCGGCCAGAGTCAGCCCTCCGGCTTCAAGCGCTTCGGCCAACTCACCCAGCCGTTGAAAGGCCTGCTCAAAAGACAGGGACTCAATTGGTGCATCCGGATCGGGGTTGGAGGTCTCAACCATCGGCTTGGTCTCCTAGCCAGCGCGGCAACAACGAGTTGGGGAGGGACCTACAACAACTGCCTCATCGCGGTTTTCTTTGCTGTTTTCTTCTGGACTGGCTGGCGTTTTCTCACCGGCGAGACGGGGCCCGCAGAGGAGCCAACGATAGCCGGAAATGCTCCGTCGGAAACAGTGATGACCAACGGAGCCCCCTCCCGCGCCTGGTCCTTGCTGGTAACCACTTGCCGTTCGTCGGCGCGCTCAACCACTGAAAATCCCCGGTTCAGCGTGGCCACCGGGTTGAGGGCCCCCAGTTGGACGTCCAAGCTATGGACCCTGGTTTTCGCCAACGCAATATGGTTCACCATTGCAGTGTTGGCCACCCGAGCCAGATCGTCCACCCGCCGTCGCCAGCTTTCCCCGTCGGGGAGGCTGGCTTCCATCCTGTTGGCCAAAGTCGCGACACCGTCCCGGCGGCTGTTCAAGAGGAGGGTCACGTTTCGCCGGGACCGCGCCTCCAGTTCGGAGACCTGCCGGCGCAACACCCGGCCATCGGGCGCTACCAACTCTGCTGCAGCGGAAGGAGTGGGAGCCCTCAGATCGGCGACTTCGTCGATGATGGTGAAATCCGTCTCATGTCCTATGGCGCTGACCACGGGAACGCGGCTGGCGTAAACCGCGCGAGCAACCGATTCCTCGTTAAAGGGCCACAAGTCCTCCAGAGACCCGCCGCCCCGAGCGATTATGACAACCTCAGCCCGCCCATCCTGATTCAATCGTTCCAGCGCCTTTATGATCGCAGGAGCGGCATCCGGACCCTGCACGACGGTGGGCGCCAGAAGCAGTTCCAGCAATGGGTAGCGACGCCGGATCACATTCTCAATGTCGTGGAGCACTGATCCCGACGGAGACGTGACCAACCCAACATACTTGGGAAACCGGGGCAAGGCCCGTTTGCGGCTGGCCAGGAAGAGTCCTTCTTGTTCCAGCTTCCTTTTCAGCCGTTCCAGCTCAAGGGCGAGCTCGCCCATGCCCTGCGGCATTGCCAGGTCGACGACGAAGTCGGTGGTCCCGCCCCTTTCGTAGAAGGAAATGTGCCCGTGGGCCGAAACCGAAGCCCCGTCCACCAGCAATTCGGACCCCGGCTGCCCCTTGAACATGACGCAACGGAGCAGGCTTTGCTCGTCCTTCAGGGAAAAATAAGAATGGCCGGCGGCGGAAACGCGAAGGTTGGAAGCTTCACCCAGCACCCACAGGTCGGCCAACAGAGGGTCTGACTCCAGCTTCTCGCGCAGATGGGAGGTTACCTGGGCAACAGTATAAACGGACACGGCCTCAGCTAACCCGCTCGGTATACTCCCCGGTGCGAGTGTCAACACGCACCACGGCGCCGTTGGTAATGAACATTGGCACGTTGATTCGCAGGCCGGTTTGCAACGTCGCGGGCTTGTTCCCGCCCTGGGCGGTGTCCCCCCGGAAGGCAGGCGGCGTCTCTTTAACTTCCAACTCAACGTGGGTCGGTAGATTGACGGTAATGGGGGCGCCGTTGTACAAAAGCAACTCCACCACCATCTGCTCTTTCAAGTAGTCCAGGTTTGATCCCAGAAGTTCCCGGGTCAGGTCATACTGATCGTAGGTTTCCAGGTCCAGGAAGTAGAAGAATTCCCCGTCCGTGTACAGGTATTGGACTTCCCGGTTGTCCATGTCCGCCACGGAAAAGGCAGTGTCGTATCGTTGGAAAGTGCGCTCAACGACGGCACGGGATATCAGGTTTTTGAGTTTGATGCGGGTAACAGGCGCCCTTTGCTGCATTTTGTGGCGCTCGTAATCCATCACCTGCCAAGGTTGGCCCTCTAGCTCGATCACCAACCCGCGGCTCAAATCGCTGAAATTTATGCTCATATCCTAGCCTCTACCCACCACTGCCCAGGTCGAATCAGCCGGAAAATCGGGGTTTGGGCGCACATCGCCTCACTTGGAGGCTTTACTCAGAGGGGTGGCCCCCTGTTCGCCCAGGACCACAATGTCTTCAATCCGTACGCCACCCCAGCCGGAAACGTAGATTCCGGGCTCCACCGTAAACACAGTGCCGGGATTCAAAAAGTCCGTGGACCTGGGGGAAACCCTGGGGTTTTCATGCACGGCAAGACCGACCCCATGGCCCAGGCTGTGCCCGAAGTTGTCGCCGTAGCCCGCCTGGTCGATGACATCCCTCGACAGACCGTCGCACTCTTCGCCGGTCATTCCCGGCCGCACGGTATGGATGGCGGTCAATTGGGCGCCCAGTACAATGTCGTAAATCTTCCGGAAGGTGTCATCCGGCTCGCCCACCAAAACCGTCCTCGTGATATCCGAGCAGTAGCCTACAACTTTTGCGCCCATGTCGATGACGATCGGTTCGCCGGCGAGAATCTCCCGGTCCGAAGGGCGATGGTGGGCCATGGCCCCGTTGGGTCCGGCAGCCACGATGGTGTCAAAGCTGATGCCTTCTGCCCCAAAGTCGCGCATGGCCATTTCCATGCGCCAAGCCACTTCCTTCTCGGTCATGCCCTCTTTGATGTTCGGGCAGACCGCCTCCATGGCGGCATCCGACGCATCAATGGCCCGCTGCAACGATGAAAGCTCTCCGATGTCCTTGGTAACCCGCTGCTCTTCAGCCAGGCCGGAAGCCGCCACCAGCGAAACACTGGCCGTGGCCTGGTCCTTCTTCAACGCCTCCAGCAGGTTTTCGTAGGTTGAGACGGTCATGTCCTGGCTTTCAAACCCCAACCGTTGAACACCCTTGGCCGTCAATAATTCGACCAGCCAGTCCCAACCGCCCCGAATCTGCACGACATCATAATCGGGGGCCTGCATGGTTGCCTGCTCGGTGTACCTGGAGTCGGTGACCAACACCGTCTTGCCGCGGGAAATGAACAAGTAGCCCGCCGAGCCGGTAAACCCCGACATATAATGCCGGTTTTCCGGGGCGGAAATTAAAATGCCGTCCAACTCTTTCTCTTCCAAGCGGGCGACCATTCGGTCCAGACGGTCTTTGATCAATTCTCTTCCTCCTTGACCAACGCGGCCAACATCTCCAAAGCCGAAGTATAGCCTCTCCAACCAAACCCCGCAATCTGGCCGCGGGCGATTTCGGTGATAACCGAATGCCGGCGCCACTGCTCCCGGGCGTAGGGGTTCCCGAGGTGGACCTCCACCACCGGCACCCGAGAATCTATCAAGGCATCCTTCAGAGACAGCCCATAATGGGTCAACGCCCCGGGGTTGACAATGATGCCCTGCACCCTTCCCCAATTCTCTTGGATACGGTCCACCAATTCCCCTTCCAAGTTAGATTGGTAATGCTCCACTTCCACACCCAAAGCATTGGCCAGCTTTTGAACTTCTTGGTTGATTTCATCCAGGGTTTTCGATCCGTAGATGGATTGGTCCCGCCGGCCCAACATGTTGAGATTCGGCCCGTTGAGAACCAGGATCCTGGTCATAGCCGCAACCCCTCTAGGCCTCGGCTTCAGTCGCCGGTTCGAGTTTCGCGTCGGAACGGGGGTGGTGTCTCAAGTAGGCCGTCCGGGCCTCCCGCTTGGTTACGTGGGTGTAGATCTGGGTAGTAGATGGACTGGAATGGCCCAACAGTTCCTGGATCACCCTGAGATCGGCTCCTCCCTCCAACATGTGGGTGGCAAAGGTATGCCGTAGGGTGTGGGGATGAACGTCACCCTTGGCGCCCGACCGCAATCCGTAGCGATGGACCATCCTCTCAATGCTGCGTCGGGATAGTCGTTGCCCGTACCGGTTAACAAACAGCGCCGTAGTTGAAGTGGCAGTCAACCTGGGTCGAGCGTCTTGCAAATACGTGCGCAGTGCGGCTTCAGTGGGCTGGCCGAACAGCACCAACCTTTCCTTGGAGCCTTTGCCTCGCACCCGAAACTGCCGCTGATCCAAATCCAGATCGGCCAGGTCAAGGGTCTGGACCTCACCCAAGCGAGCGCCGCAGGCATACAGCACTTCCAGTATGGCCCGGTCGCGTGCCGCTAACGGAGTGTCCTCGGCAGGGGCCTCCACCAACTCCTCAACTTCCTGTTGGCCCAGGAAGTCGGGAAGGCTTTTTTCCACCTTGACTCGGAAGCTGCGTCCCGAAGGAAGCGGACTGGCGGAAAACAACCCTTCCTGGACCAAGAAACGATAGAACACGCGGAGAACCGTGAGCTTACGGGCAATGCTGACCCTGGCGTAACCGGAGTGTTCACCCTTGCGCCGGGTTGTGTCTCCTGGGCGGGATTCCCGGCCCTGCGTGGCCAACCACGCCAGGTACCCCCGCAGCATGTTCCGGTCCATTCCCATGAAATCCGGACCTTCAGCTTCCAGATACCGGCGGAAGGCTTCCAGATCGGCCTGGTAAACCCGCAGGGTGTTTTCCGAGAGGCCTCGCTGTCCCCGGATATACGCCGGGAACCGGGCGGCCATCGCGTCGTATCGTTCCAGGCTGGAGGTCTCCGCCGACCGGATGCCCGGACCGTCGGCAGCCTGCTGGGATTCAGGGATTTCGGTGGTCATATTTCCAGGTCCTGGGGGGTTAATCGCCCACGACGGCCAGTTCTTCCGCGGATTCCTCGGAGTGTTCCGGAACCGCTTCCGTCCAGCTACAAACAGTACAGGAGACCCGGTCACGGCCCGACTCCACCATCATTCCAGAGCATTCCGGGCAAGGATTGAGCACCGGCTTGCGGTTGGAAATGAAGTCGCAATCGGGGTACTTGGAACAGCCATAGAAAGAACGGCCCCGGCCCCGGGAACGGCGTTCCACGATATCTCCGCCGCACTTGGGGCAGATTGCGCCGGTTTTCATCGGGCGGGTGGCCTTGCACACGGGGTAACCGGTGCAGGCCATAAACTTGCCGAAACGCCCGGTCTTGATGACCATTGGCTTGCCGCACTGGTCGCAAACCTCATCGGTGGCGACGTCGGCCGCGGAGCTATCCGCCCCATTCTCAGTAGCCTTGAGCGGATGAGTAGTCCGACACTTGGGGTAGCCGGTGCAGGCGACAAAACGGCCGAAGCGGCCGGCCTTGATGACCATTGGGCTGCCGCAGTTCTCGCAGATTTCGTCGGTGGCCTCATCCTCCGGCTTCACCCGGGGCATATTCTCGTTAGCCGAAAGCAAATCTTTGGCGAAGGGGTCGTAGAATTCCCGCAGCATAGGCACCCAATCTCGTTCTCCCTGGGATACCTCGTCCAGTTTCTCCTCCATCTGGGCGGTGAAGTCCAGGTTCATCACGTTGGCGAAGAACTGGGTCAGCAAGTCGGAAACGGTAATGCCCAACTCGGTGGGATGCAGGGTGTTTTGTTCCTTCGAAACATAGTTACGGGCCAGCAGCACACCGATGGTGGGGGCGTAGGTGCTGGGGCGGCCGATCCCCCTTTCTTCCATAGACTTAATCAGGGTCGCCTCGGTGAAACGGGGCGGCGGCTGGGTAAAATGCTGCGACGCCTCCAACTGCTGGCAGTTGAGCCGGTTGCCGGGCGCCAACTCCGGCAGGGAGTTGCGTTTCTCCTCGGCGTCTCCTTCGTCCCGGCTTTCCAGGTACAGGGTGCGGAAGCCGGGGAACTTGAGCACCGAGCCGGTGGCCCGGAAGTTAAAGACGCGGCCAGTCTGGTCTGGGGCGTCGGCAGGCGGCTTACAGGCAGCGTCAATGTTCACCGTGGTAGCGTCGGAGCGGGCGTCGGCCATCTGGCTGGCCAGCATCCGCGCCCAGATTAGCTGGTAAAGCCGGTGCTGCTCAGCGGTCAAGTACGACTTCAGCGACTCCGGGTCCCGGTTTATCGAGGTTGGCCGGATAGCTTCGTGGGCTTCCTGGGCCGCCTTGGCCCGGGTGCGATGAACGCGGGGCTTGTCGGGCAGGTATTCCTTGCCGTACTTGCCGCCGATGTATGCGCGAGCTTCGCGCACCGCCGTCTCGGATACCTGGACCGAGTCGGTACGCATATAGGTAATCAGGCCCACCGAGCCTTCACTCCCCACCGACAGCCCCTCATATAGCTGCTGGGCGACCGCCATTGTTCGCTGGGCGGTGAAACGGAGCTTGCGGCCCGCTTCCTGCTGCATGGTGCTGGTGGTGAAGGGAGCGGCGGGACGCTGCCGCACCTCCCGCTTCCGCACGTCGGCCACCGAATAGGCGGCGTCCTTCAACTCGGCCTCATACCTGCGGGCATCTTCCTCAACCGGGATGTTCAGCCGGTTGCGGCTACCCTTGATCGAGTGGAGGGTGGCGGAAAACAGGTCCAGCTTGTCGACCGGGTCGGTGTCCTTGTGCAATTGGGCGTCCAGCGTCCAGGATTCCACCGGCACAAAGGCCAGGATCTCTCGCTCCCGGTCGGTGACCAGACGCAGGGCAACCGACTGAACCCGCCCGGCGGAGAGACCCCGCTGCACCCGCTTGCCCAGTAGCGGGCTAATCTGATAGCCCACCAGCCGGTCCAGGACGCGGCGGGCCTGCTGGGCGTTGACCAGCTTCATATCAATTTCACGAGGGTTCTTGAAAGCCTCTTCCACGGCGTCCTTGGTGATTTCGTGGAAGACCACTCGCTTGAGCGGTTTGGCGGCCTGGTTGTCCCAGCCGGCGGCGGTCTGCAAGTGCCAGGATATAGCCTCGCCCTCCCGGTCCGGGTCGGTAGCCAGGTAAATCTCGGCGGCCTCATCGCCGGCCCTTTTTATCTCCTTGACCAGGGACAACTTGTCCCGCATGGTCACGTAGGAGGGCGCGAAGTCGTGCTCCAGGTCAACGCCCATCTTGCCTTTGGGCAAGTCCCGCACATGGCCTTGGGAAGCGGTAACCACGTACTTCTTACCCAAAATCTGGCCGACGGTGCGGGCTTTGGCCGGTGACTCTACGATAACCAGGCTTTTGCCGGCGGCTTTTAACGGCACGGCCTTCCGCCCGGCAGCGGTTTTACCCTTGGCCTTCCCGGAAGTTTTGCCTTTCGCCGTTGGTTTCGGCGCGGCCGTTGCTTTCGGCGCCTTTGATTTAACGGGCATAGACTCCAGCGACCTCTCGAGTTCGAATGTAATGCATACATCCAACTTGTTTAACCATGCCCTTGAGTTCCAGCATGGTCAAGACGCAGCTTACCGACGTTATCGGCAGGCCGGCCTTGCGTCCTAAGTCATCAATGTGCAGGGGCTCTCCCCCTATGTGTTGCAATATCGCCGCTTCTTCCGGATCCGGTGGTACCGTGCTTGCGGCTGGTGGTTCTACGGGCTCGCGCCTTTCCGAATCGCTCAAACCCGATTTTGCCGGGTTCGCTTTTGCCGGGTCCAGGGATAATTCTCCCTGGCGGGCCGCGGCCGGCTGGCTAAATGCGCCCAGATTCAGCTCTTCCAGAACGTCCCGGTGATTTGACACCAGCTTGGCGCCTTCCTGAATCATCCGGTTGGTAAAGCTGCTGGCCGGAGAGAAAATACTCCCGGGGACACAAAAAACCTCTCGGTCTTGCTCCAAGGCATGATACACGGTCCAACGGGCCCCGCTGCCTTCAGCGGCCTCTACAACCAGGGACCCAAGGCTCATTCCGCTGATCAACCGATTGCGCCGGGGGAAACCCTTGGCGTCGGGCCGCACGCCCAACGGATACTCGGAGACAACGGCGCCACGGGCCTGGATCTGTCGGGCAAGCTCGGTGTGCTCCCCCGGATAAACCATGTCCAACCCGTTGGCCACTACTGCGATGGTCCTGCCGCCGGCGTCCAAGGCCGCACGATGCCCAATTCCGTCGATGCCTCGGGCCAATCCACTAATGATACATATACCGCTGTTGGCCAGGCCCGTGGCCAGGGTAGAAGCCGCTTCCCGCCCGTATGTCGTGGGACTCCGGGTGCCCACAATCGCCAACGCGCGTTCGTCCTCCGGCAGGATATTACCCTTCACGTAGAGAAGCGGGGGAGGGTCGTGGATCTCCTTGAGGCGGCGTGGGTAGACGGCGTGGTTCCAGTCGAGCACCCGAACCTCTGCCTTCTCCAGGCGCTCCATCTCGGCATCGGGGTCCACCCGGGCTCTGGCCGCGAGTATTTCCTGAGCCGGTCGGTCTTCCAACCCGGCGGCGCGTAGTTGCGCCAAGCCGGCGTTCCACGCGTGCTCCAATCGACCGAAGTGCGCTTCCAACCTTTTGAATCGGACCGGGCCCAACTGGGGCACTCGGTTCAGCGCAACCCAATATTTGATGTCCTTCATATCCGGCATAGCGGGGATTCTAGCATAGGCCCTTGGAATCAAACAACGCCGCAATGACCTGGTTAAGTCTCCTTTAACATGAGATGCCACGCCACAACACATACATTGTTGGTCCCCCTATCACGTAGATTGCGGGTTTATCAGGCCACCTCTTCATTGACAATGTTATTTCCACGGTGATATATTTTGCGATGTTTCCAGAAACACATCGTGGGTTGGCACACCCCCGGAAATTCCCGCGGCTGGCATACATCCCCATAGCACGGGAAACCTGAGCACCAACGGCACAACAACCATCTCTGACAGCCTATATGAACTCTGCCTCTAAATCCGGCTCTTCACCGCTCAGGTTGAACTTTCCCTCAAGTGTCCCATTCCCAGCTATTAACCCCTTCCCCCGACTTTACCCCAATTGCTACCCGCGTTTTAGTAATTAGTCCCGAGAGGTATTTTCATCATGGAAATGCGTGACTTCGTCGTGCGTTTCGCTGGAGAAGGTGGCCAGGGAGTGGTCACCTCCGCGGAAGGCTTGGCCCAGGCTTCCACCCAGGTGGGGTATCATGCCCTGACTTTCGCCACCTTCCCTTCCCAGATTATGGGCGGGCCCACTTGGACCCAGGCAAGAATCTGCGTCGACCCGGTGTTAAGCCCGGGAGACGACGTTGATGTCCTGGTCGTCTTCAACCAGGAAGCCTACGACACGCACTACGAAGAAGTCCGGCCCGACGGCGTAATAATTTTCAACTCCAACGAATTTCAGTTGGAGGGCGACGACCGGGCCTTTGGCCTTCCCGTGGACGAATTGGCCCGATCGACGGGAAACAACCGAGCCGCGAACATGGTGATCATTGGGGCCCTGGCCCACCTGGTTCACATGTCCCCTCACTACCTGGAAGAGTTCGTCACCCAGCGGTTTAGCCGGGGACGGGCCGGGGATGACGAGATCATTCAATCTAACATCAAGGCTCTCAGCCTGGGACGAGAGCACATCGCCCAAACCGGGATATCCCTGGGGGACCTGGCGCCTCCCAAAAGACCTGAGGGCGAGCAGTTGATGCTCAAGGGGAACGAGGCTATTTCCCTGGGCGCCTTGGCCGCGGGGTTGGAAATTTACGTTGGCTACCCAATATCCCCGGCCACCACCATTCTGGTTTTCATGGAACGCAACCTGGTAGGGCCCGGCAAGTTCGCCTATCAGGTCAGTTCAGAAATCGAGTCGATCACGGCGTTGCTGGGAGCAGGGTTCTCCGGCAAGACGGCCATGACCGCCACCGCCGGGCCAGGATTCTCCCTGATGAGCGAGGGTCTGGGCCTGGGCTGGATCGCCGAGATACCCGGCGTGGTGGTAAACGTTCAACGCGGCGGCCCCGCCACCGGGTTGCCCACCAAGACAGAACAGTCGGACTTGATGGCATGCATGTATCCCGCCCACGGCGACGTCCGGATGCCGATAATAGCGGTGGGCACCGTGGAGGAGTGCTTCTACGGAGCCATTAAGGCAATCAACTGGGCGGAACGCTACCAGGGTCCGGTTATCCTGATGTCTGAAATGTCCCTGGCGGAAAGGGTGCAGAACATACCCCGCCCGGACCTTTCCAAGGTCGAAGTCAGCCGGCGGTTGACCTACCAAGGGAATAACGGGTATCACAGGTACGCCGGCAACGAACTATCCCCGATGCCTATCCCCGGAAACCCCGGCGCCTACACCGCCAATGGCAGCGAGCATGACGATTTTGGCGACACAACCCATCTGCCTGCCCGCCACGTACAGATGACCGAGCGCCGGTTCAGCAAGCTGAAACTCCTGGAAGGGGACGATTTCGAAACCGACCAAGCCGATGAACCCATCGTCTTTATGCCATGGGGAGGGTCGAAAGGCCCGGCTCTGGAAGCGTATAACGTCTTGAAGGAACAGGGCGTGCCCGTCGGCTGGTGCTACACCATCTGTCTGAATCCATTGCCTCCCAAGCTGCTGGAACTGCTCAAGAAAAAGGACCTTGTTATAGTGCCCGAGTTGAACTACCAGGGCCAGTTCGCTTCAATACTGCGCTCCCAGGGGGTAAACGCTCAGGCCATAACCCAGTACACGGGGCTTCCCTTCAAAGTAAAGCATTTGGTGAATCAGGTGATCGAGATCACTAACTCTCAGCGTAAGGAGATGGTCAAGCTGTGAGCAAGAAGAATCCGGAATATGATTTCAAATGGTGCCCTGGATGTGGTGACTTCGGCGTGCGGCGTGCGCTGGAATTCGCCATGATCAACCGGTTGGAAGAAACTGGGCTGCCCATTGAAAACAACGTTGTCATCGCCGGCATCGGCTGTTCGGGCAACCTGGTGCATCTGATCGAAGGAGGCCAGCCTTACGGGTTTCACGGTATCCACGGCAGATCCTTGCCCATTGCTTTCGGAACCAAGATGGGCCGGCCGGAGCTTAACGTGGTGGTAGTGGCCGGTGATGGGGACTTCCTTAGCATCGGCGGCGAGCACATCGCCCCTCAGGCCGCCAGGAACCTTAACATCTGCGCCGTCATTATGGACAACGGCGTTTATGGACTGACCAAAGGACAAAGCTCTCCCACCACCCAACTGGGAGAGATCACAAGCTCCACTCCATACGGCAAAATTGAATCCGCTCTCAACCCTCTGGAGTTGTACCTGACCTTGGGAGTCTCCTTCATTGCGTCAGGGTTCTCCAGCCAACCCAGACCCTTGGCCAAATTGATCAACCAGGGGATGGAGCATCCGGGTTTCGCCATTGTGCACGTCCAGTCGCCATGCACCACCTACAACGACACCTTTGAGGTCCTCAAGGGCAACCCCAAGAAAGGGCTGGAGCCCACTCTATGGGAAGTGCCGGATGAACATGACGCCTCCGACCGGGCGGAAGCGTACGACCTGCTCCAACAGGGCGGCGTTCCGGTGGGCGTCATCTACCAGGACACCACCCGCCCCACGTTGGACGACCAACTGGCCCAGACCTGGGAAAAAGCCAGGCAGCGTCCCCTGGAAGAACTCATGGATATGTTCAAGTTCTGACCAAGCCCAAGCGCTAGAGTGCAACAAAAACGCCCCGCTTTCGAGCGGGGCGTTGCTTTTGGGGCAGGTTTTTGGCTCGGCGAACCGGGGCAGACTACCCGCTTGGTCCGGAGGACTGCGCGGCAGCCTCCTCTTCCAGGGACTGGTACTTGGACGGGCATTTCACAAGTATGTCTTCAGCTTCGAACACCCTATCAGTCCGGTAAGCCCCTTGGAGAATTATTTCAGAGTTCGGGTTGAAAAACAGGTCGGGCAAAACCCCTTCATACGAAGCCTGGAGCTGCTGCCCGGACGAGGAGGAATCTTTGTCCACCAGAACGAAGTGGCTCAACGTAGTGTTCCCGTTCCTGGAAAATGAGCCGTCCACCAGCTTCCCCGAAACGCGGATCATGCGCCCGTCATGGACGCTGTCCCGGTCCATGAACTCGGACACGGTCAGGAAGTACATCGCGTTGCCCGGGAAGGCGGCATAAATCATGTACCCCAGGGCCAGCACCACGACGACGCCCACGATCACAAAGCGGATTCGGTTCGTCCTGGGAGAAGCGCCATCCTCCGGGGCGTCGGCCTCCATGCTGGAAAAGTCTTGAGCCAAGATGCAACTCCGACTGACGTTGGTTAAATGCTATCCGTTTTCTTATTATACGCCCGCTGTTGAAATCCCGGATGGGGCTCCGGTTGGGAAGTCGGTAGTCAGGACTCGCGGTGGTCCAGGTACTCCCTAAGCTCGCGTATTTCCTTTTTCAACTCCTCTTGGCGCCGGGAGATCCAAAACGCATACAAGAAGAAAATCGCCCAACTCACCGCCAACGCGGCGTACAAAAAGGGCAGGTTTGAAGGCGGGGCCTGGATTTGAAGCAACAAAGACAACATGGCGCTTTACTGGGGCAGGACAGGCCTAGCCCTCTGCCCTCCGAATAGCAAATCTCGCTTCCAACAGGTCTTCCTCGGCCTCACCCAGCGCCATACGTTCCACCGTCAGATAAATGAAAAATACCAGGAAGGTGAAGAAGGAGAAGAGCAACACCAACAGCATAGTGGGATTCAGCGCATCTGCTCCGGCCAGGGGTCCCACCACCGGAGACGGATGAATGGACCGCCACCAAATCACCGAATAGTACACGATGGGGACATCGACGAATCCCACGATACCGACCACCGCTGCATACAGCGCCCCTTTTTGGCGGTTGGGCGCGTAGGACCTGATCATCAAATAAGCTACGTAGATCAACCAGAGAATCAACGTTGTGGTCAGACGGGGTTCCCACGTCCACCATGTGTTCCACACCGGACGGGCCCAGATGACGCCGGTCAGTAACGCCAGGGTAACGAACACTACTCCAACCTCGGCCGAGGAACGGGCCATCCGGTCCCAAACCGGTGTGCGCCTGACTAGATAAACGACGCTGGCTAGAAACACCAGGAAAAAAGCAAGGAAGGAGATCACGGCGATGGGCACGTGGAAATAAAAGATGCGCTGCACGTGGCCCAGGACCGAATCTGTGGGAGCAACCATGGATATTAGGTAAAGGTCCGCCAGCATCAGGACCATTGCCAAACCCAGCAACCCGTACCTGACACTCATTTATCGTATAAACCTCTTGGTCCGATCTGAGGCGCGCAGCTAGCCCCGTCGGCAATCCCCCACGACGGGGGCGGCGCCGGTCTCAATTCAATCACTCTTCCACCACGACCGAAAAAACCCAAGGACATATTACCAGAAACAGGGCGTCGAAAACCGCCAACAATGGCAGCCACCGGTCAAGTCCCGACGGCGTGTTGCCGCCGAGAGCAGACGTAGTCACCTGCACCGCTCCGATGATAACCGGCAGAATAACCGGGAAAAACAACACCGGAAGCATAAGTTCCCGCGACCTGGTTTGCACTGCGATCGCCGAGAACAGGGTGCCCACCAGGGCAAACCCCAGCGTGGCCAACAAAATGGCCGCTCCCAACGTGACGGAAAGCACCGAGAATCCCAGGAAGACGGCAAAAACGGGCAGCAATACCGCTTCCACCAAAAGCATGAACAGAAAGCTGGTCATCGCTTTGCCCAGGAAAATCGCGTCCCGGCTGACCGGCGTCAACAGCAGGCCTTCCAGACCGCCCTGCTCCTGTTCCCTCACAAAGGACCGGTTCATGGCCAGGGTCCCGGCAAAGGCGTAGGCGACCCATAAAATCCCTGGGGCCAACGCTGCCGACCTGCCGGAGTTGGAATTGAGGGCAAAATTGAATATCACCACCACCAGAAGCCCGAAAACAACCACCGACAGCACCAGGTCCCTGGACCTGAGTTCCAGCAGAATGTCTTTCCAGAGAAGCACCAGGACCGGTTGCAGGAATTTGCTCACAGTGGGGTCCCGGAGCCTTCCCGTTGACCCGGAGGTTCCGGGATAGGAACTGTGTTGTCCCGAATCCCGTCTCCGCTGCCAAGAACATCATCGTCCGGGAAGTGTACTTTCCCATGCTGCATGTACCCGGTCCTGGACGATGTCACCATCGTTGTCATTTCGGCGGCCAAATCGGCGTTGTGAGTAGTCATCAAGACCGTGCGGCCGGAACCGGTCCAGTCGGCAATCAAAGCCTTGAGCATGGCGCGAGACTCTGCGTCAAGGCCAGACTCCGGCTCGTCCATTAACAGGACCTGAGGGCGGTGCAGCAATGCCCGGGCGATGGATACCCTCTTTTGCATCCCGTGGGAAAGGGTACGCACCCGGTGGCCTGCCCGGTGACCCAGTCCAACCAACGCCAGCACCTCGCCCGACCTCTGCCCGGGGTCCGGCAGCCCGAACAACCGGGAGTAAAACACCAGGTTTTCCTGGCAGGTCAAGTCGTCGTGGAGAAAGGAGCGGTGACCAACGACGCCGACCCGGCGCCTCACCTGGTCTGCCTGCTTCCGGCAGTCAAACCCGGCGACGCTAACCTTTCCGGAGTCGGGAGTGACCTGGGTGGACAGGACCCGGAGCAGGGTCGTCTTGCCGGAGCCGTTAGGACCCAACAAAACGATGAGTTGGCCCCAATTCAACGCCAGATCCAAGCCCCAGAGCACCGGCCAGTCGCCGAAGTTTTTTTCAACCCCTTGGGCATTGACGGCAAGACCGGTCGGTTGGTTCGACAAGGCTTACTCCCGGCCGTCGCAGCCATCAGCGGGTCGCAACGAAGGTTCAGGCAGCAGCATGGGATTCCGGCGGGATCAACTGCTCTTTATGCTCACGCCGCCGTCCACCGCCCAGGTTTGGCCGGTAATGTAGGAAGCGGCCGGTGACGCCAAAAACACCGCCAGGTAACCCGGCTCTTTCAATAGACCCGTTCTGCGAAGTGGGACCTGCTCCTGCGCCGCATCCTGGCGAGACTGGTACGCCTCAGCCGACATATGCTCCGGGTCCGGAAAGTAACCGGGAGCTATGGCATTGACCCGCACACCATAGGGCGCCCATTCCTGGGCGATACACTCGGTGAATCGCATCAAGCCGGTCTTGGCGGAATCATACGCGGAAGACAGGGGCCGACCCCGGAAAGACGCCCAGCCGGAAATATTGATGACGCAGCCTTGCCGCCGTTCCAACAAATGCGTCCCCAACGCCCGGCATCCCTGGAATGCCTCGGTAAGGTTGACGTCCACCACGTGGCGCCATTCCTCCTCGGTCATTCCGGGCGTATCGCTTCCGGGAAGTTGGACCAGGGGTTTGCGAATGGAGTCGCCCACGCAGTTTACCAAGATGTCCACCGTTCCAAAGTCGGTCAACACCTGTTGCGCAATCCGGTCCATGTCTGCTGACTTGGTAGCGTCCCCGGCCAGAGAGACCGCGCTGCGGCCCAGGGCGCGCACTTCATCCGCAGTCTTGGCGGCATAGGTGGGCGTAAGACCGGTAACCGCCACGTCCACTCCGGCTTCAGCCAGCGCCAGAGCTATTCCCTTCCCGATCCCCCTTCCGCCACCAACCACCAGGGCCTTTTGGCCGGTTATGTCAAATTCTGGCAGGCTCATGCTAATCTCCTTCCGGAAAACCATCCGGCTGGAAGTGTAGTTGAGGGCCATAGACCAGTCAACGGCCGGGCCACAGGCTTTGACGCCGGTCTCTCAGACGGTTAACATTCGCAAGATTTCAACGCCATTCCCTTGGGCCCGATAGTCTGCCGCGAACAACTTAGGCAACATCCACCAGGGCTTTCAACCAATAACCCGCCAAAAGGAGACGCCGACATGAAGGCTGTATTTATCAACGAGTTCGGGGGACCAGACGCCTTGGTCTATGGGGACCGCCCTGAGCCCGAGGTGGCTCCCGGGGAAGTGATGCTCCGGGTAAGGGCCAGCGCTCTGAACCACCTGGACCTGAACCTGCGCGCAGGAACCAGTTACCGCGGTCCGCTGCCCCGGATCATGGGGTGTGACGTGGCCGGAGAGGTGGTGACGGTGAGCCCCCAAGCTCAGACCTCGCTGAAAGCGGGTGACCGCGTACTGTTGGACAACCGAATCAAGTGCGGACACTGCGAAAACTGCCGTTTGGGACTAGACCAGTACTGCCCAACTCAGCTAAGAATCGGCGTGGACCTGGATGGAGGCCACGCCGAGTACATTACGGCGCCTGCCGGCAACGCCTACAAAATTCCCGATTCTTTGAGTTTCAACGAGGCGGCGGCAATCCCCATTGCGGGGCATACCGCCTGGCATTGCCTGGTTACGCAGGGTCAGATCCGCCCTTGGGACGACGTTTTGATTCAAGCCGCCGGCAGCGGCGTGGGAAGCATGGGCATCAAGATCGCTAAAATGTTCGGCGCTCGGGTTATCACCACCGCCGGCAGCGACTGGAAACTTGAGAAAGCCAAGGAAATCGGCGCCGACGAAGTCATCAATTACCGCGAGGTTTCAAACTTCAGCCAGAAGGTGAAGGAACTCACCGATGGCAAGGGCGCGGACCTGGTTCTGGACTGCGTGGGGGCCGATGTCTGGGAGGAAAACATGCTGTCGCTGAAACCGGGCGGAAGGTTGGTGATTACCGGCGTAACCTCCGGCGCGCGCACCAACATGGATTTGTCGGTTCTCCACGGGCGGCCGCTGCACTTGATGGGCAGCGGCGGCCGCAGCCAGCGCACCTTCGCCGACATGATGAAGGTCGTTCAGCACGGTTCCCTGCGCGGCGTCGTGGGACAGGTCTTTCCCCTCGATGAAGTCGGTAAGGCCCACCAGACAATGGCCGACCGGGACTTCTTCGGTAAACTGGTCATCGAAAGCTAAACGCATTAAACAGGAGGAGAATCCATGAGAATAGCCCGGTATGAAGCACACGGCGATGTCCACTACGGAGTTGTCGAAGGAGACAACGTAACGGCCCTAAGCGCCAGCCCCTTCGAGCCGCACGAGTTGACCGACCACGTTCACAAGCTTTCCGACGTCAAGCTGTTGGCGCCGGTAATGCCCGGAAAAATCCTGGCCATGGGCTTGAACTACACCAGCCACATCGGCGACCGGCCAGCCCCCCCGTACCCGATGGTATTTCACAAAACTCCAACCAGCGTCATCGGTCCCGAAGACACGATCATCCGCCCGAAAGAAGTGCAAAGGCTAGACGCGGAGGGTGAGATGGTGGTGGTGATCAAAGACACCTGCAAGAACGTTACCAAAGAAGACGCCCTCAACCACGTGCTGGGCTACACCTGCGGCAACGACGTCAGCGCCCGAGACTGGCAACAGAGAGACCGCCAGGAGAACAACTCGGACTGGTGGCGAGCCAAGTCCGCAGACACCTTCTCCCCCATGGGTCCCTGGATTGAAACCGATGCAGCGCCGGACAAACAGCATCTGAGGACGCGGGTGAACGGCGCCGAACAGCAGAACGAGACCACCGACCACCTGCTGTTTGACGTGCCGACGATGATCGAGTTTATTACCCGCTACGTAACCCTGCACGCGGGAGACTGTATCTACACCGGCACACCTGGAACCACCCAGGACATGGGGGATGGAGCCATTTGCGAGATTGACATCAGCGGCATTGGCGTCCTGCGCAACACGGTGAAGCTGGAGACCTAGCCGGACCGAGTCCGAACATAGTCAGGGACGTGACGGTTCACACTCAATGCGTCGGAGGTATTGAAGAATTGCCACCGACGCATTTGCCCGGATCTGCCGGCTTTGTTCTGAGCGTCCCTGGCTCAAGATCCTAAATCGAATCTAATCTGAACGTCATGATCGACGTTACCGTGCTAGCATTCCAAGCACAGGAACAAGCGCGTGGCGCCGAATGTGGAGCTTTCTCATGGGAACCTTCACCGTCAACGTCCAGGTAGGCGATTTGGACTGGAATGAATCTATCGGACTGGACACCATAGTAGACACCGGCAGCACATACACCTTTATACCGGGCGCTGTCCTAACACAGCTAGGTATCAAACCAGAAGACCGCCGGCTCTTTGAATTGGCCGACAACCGAACGGTGGAGTACTTGATCGGCTACGCCCGCTTACGGCTGGACGACAATGAAACGATCACCGTGGTTGTTTTTGCCGAAGATGAAAACAGCCCACTGCTGGGAGCAACGACCCTGGAACACCTCAGCCTTGGAGTAGACCCGATAAACCAGCGTTTGATCCCCGTATCCGCCATTCTAAGATAGGCACACTTCATGCCACGAGTTCCCAAGCGGCCAGACACGTCTACACACGGAAGCGGCCTCTTTAAGGCACGAGCCTCAGTCGCCAGAGGCTAACTTCGCCAGGTATAGCCGTGCGCGTGCCTCACGGTAACGCTGTCGCAATTGCTCCGGTTATCAACACCAATGATTACCACAGTGGCCGGAGTCTCTCCCTTTTTTGACGCGGAGCCCCGTTCACCTGGGACGCCAGGGGCAGACCAACGTGCCTTGTCGTTGTTTCGGCGGCCAGATCATCACCTTGCGCCCCCGCTGCCATTGGACCAGCACGACGTCCCGGCCCACTTGACGACCCGAGTCAGCATCGATTTTGAACCTTCCGTAGAAGGTTGAAAAATCCAGTCGGGAGGCAGTTATTCTTACCTGGGTTTCGTCCAACGTGCCCGCTTCCTCAACGCACCGTTGGGCCACCAGGCCCGCCGCGTAGGCCTGCACCATGGGGTAGTCCGGCGCCAGGGAGCTTTGGCGGCCCATGGATGCCAATGCTTCCTCACCGGTTGGGCCAAAGTCAACCTCATAGTCCGCATCCCGTTCCCACTGACTCGGGCCCAGAAACCCGTCCACCTGGGGCCCCAGAGCCCGATGAAACTGGTCAATCGGGGATGCGACCACCGCAACCGCTTTAAATGCCTGAGGGTATTCCGCCAACAGATTGGCGAGAGCTAGGTCGTTGGCAATTCTACCGACGACCACGAGGACATCGGGCCGGCGGCTCGCGGCTGCTGCGGCAAGGTCACTGAAATCTTTCGTTGCCGCGTCGAACTCCCAGACGAATTCCACATTGAACCGCCACTCTGCCGCGGACCGATCCACCCCCGAGGAAACCGCTTTGGGGAAAGCGCCCGGTGTGGCGCGAAGGATGCCGACGGTCCTGGCGGCGGAATCGGCTTTCCGAATCACCGGCAATAGCCCGGCCAGGTATCGACTGGCCGGCGTTAGAACGCCGATTATTCCCCGGTATCCTTTCTGGTAAACATCGTCGGAGGCGCCGCCCTGGTTCCACATCAACCGGCGGCGTTCTTCGGCAACCGCCGCGGAGGCAGTGGTTAACACGCTGGAATAGGGGCCAAAGAGGACGTCGACGCGGTCGTTGGCGAGCAGATGGTCCGTAGCCCTCCGCACCCCTTCAACGCGGCTGCCGTCATCCTGGAAATAGACCTGGACGGGGTATCTTGTTGGGACACCGCTCGGTCCGGTTCCCAAGCGTACGCCGCCCGCCGCGTTAACATCCTCTGCCCAAGACTGCAGCCCGGCCAACGCCTGCTTTCCCTGGGTCTGGAACTGACCGGACAGGGAGACCGGAATCCCGGCCTTTATATGGCCTGAGAGCGGCAATTGGACCCTTTAACGCTTTGGGGCTTCAACCGTGCCCCCGGATGATTAGTCCCTGGCCCGGAAAATGCCGAAGGAACTGGTGTAGCCGTGGAGGAAGGTGGTACCGCTTACCGGTCCGATTTCTCCATTGCAGAAAAACCCGCCCAGCGGGACTGATCCCAGCTTGTCCCGAAACAGGTCGGTGTCATGGTTGGGGCGGCCGTACAGGTACTGACCCCGGCCCAGGCATGAAAACAGCAATGCCCCCTGAGCTTGATTCTCAACGTTTTCCACCGCGTACTGTCCCAAGGCTTCGGTCAGGTCCTCAGCGGAGGTCTGAGCGTCCCGCAGGTGGAACTGCACAAGCTGACCCTCTTTAAGAATCTCGCCGATTGCCAACACGCCGGTCCGCTCGTCCATGCCGGCCAGGTTGCGAATCAGGAAATCACCTTGCCTGGGATTATCGATTAACTCGTCCATCACGACACCGAGGAACAGCGATGACCTCATCAGCCGGCGGTCCCGGTCATCAGACATCTGGAACAGGTCCTTCAAGACATCCACCGGGGTCTGGCCGTCAAGCTCGGCCAACACATTGCGGGCGCATTTGGTGACACGCATGGGTTGGCCGACGGGCCGGCACCCCTGGGCCACCACCGTGTCCACAATGATGTTGCCGTGCAAAGCCACGCCCACGGCCCCGGACCGGTAAACCTGGTCACCCAGGAACAGGGCATTCTCACCCTGCTGCTGGGCGCCGCTGGCCAAGCCGCCGATTTTGGCCGCGCCGCCAAAGGCGTAGTCCAAGCCCATCAACAGGTTGGGCACCGGGAAGGAGAAAGGATCGGCCAGCATGACAAAATGAGGGTTCTGCTCGGGGGACACGCCCACCGCCTCTTGCCAGGCGTCCGGGGCGGCATCCATGTCCGGCAGTGTGTCGGATTCCAGATGGAATCCAACGATCTCGACTCCCGGCATTTGGGCTGCAGTTATAGACAACGCCGGACGCTGCTCCACCTCCAGGCCGTTGCCGATAATCCCGCCGCCGGAGCAACCCAGGACGGTGGTATGCCCCAGTCGCCGTTGCACCAGGTCGACCAATTGGCCATACTCGGATTGGTAATGCGGCGCGGCAAAAACAACCAACAAGTCGGGCTGCACGTTTCCCAATTGCGCTTGAATCTCAGAGCCGCATTCGTCGATTGCCTGTTCCAGTGACGTATGTTCAGAGATGGCCGATGCCCATTTCATATCAAAAACCCCGATTCCAGCGTTCGATCCCAGCGTTCCAGGGCGCCCCAAGTATACCAAGCAAACAGTGGCCTTGAGAATACGGGCCAAAGGTCGTCCGCCCTGCTTCAAACGCCTCAGAAAGATGGTCGGCGGCCGCGTTACGGCAGCTCGGTATCGCTTGACATGGAATTGGGCCGTTACTACAATTCGGGGTGATGCCGAACCTGTTGTTCATTCCCCTACGCCTTGCCATAAAACGACGCCATTGTTCGTAAGAGAACCATACATCGTAATCAGACAGGGTTGCATTTGAAACCAGCCGCCGCGCCGACGGTCTTAGCTGCGCGTACACGGCCCTCTTCAGTCCAGGGACATGGCTAGTTTTTTCGACCTCCTGGCGAAACGCCGCATCGGCCGCGCTATCCTGATTTTCCTGGTGCCCGGCATTTCGTTGAAGCGGTGGATAGCGCTCGAGGTGTTGGGCGCCCTCGCAATCTGCATCGGTATCCTCTTCATAACCCAGGTCCATATATGGACGGGGGTCACCGCCCTGGCCGGGATCGTGAGCCTCCAGGGCGAGCCTTCCTGGGTCCGCAGCAGCGTTTTTATTGCCGCGGGCGCGCTCATCGTCCTCGCAGCCTCCCTACGCCTGGCCAGGTCGTTAACCACTATCTCCCTCAGAAGACGGAATTCCCGCTTGTTCGACTCCCTGTACATCGAGCGGGTTTTGGCCGCCGGACCCAGGGTGGTCGTGATTGGAGGCGGCAGCGGGTTGCCTAATCTGCTGCGGGGCCTGAAAAACATGACGTCAAACATCACCGCGGTGGTGACCGTGGCCGATGATGGGGGAAGTTCTGGAAGGCTGCGCTCCGAGTTGGGGATCTTGCCTCCCGGGGATATTCGCAACTGCCTGGTGGCTCTCGCCGATTCCGAAGATGTCATGCAGCGGTTGATGGACTATCGGTTTTCCTCCAACGGCCAGTTGGACGGCCACAGCTTTGGCAACATTCTCATCGCCGCGCTGGCCGGGATTGCAGGAGATTTCTCCGACGGCGTGGTCATGGCCGGGGAACTGTTGGCCATTCGCGGGCAGGTGATTCCATCCACCGCCGTGGACGTGACCCTGACGGCCCGCACCGCATCGGGCCAAAACCTGGTTGGCGAATCAAGGATTGGGGCGGCGAGAGACCCTCTCCGGTCCCTGGCTTTGGAGCCGCCCGGAGCAGCCGCTCACCCCGGCGCCAAGAAAGCCATCGAAGAGGCTGACTTGATAATTCTGGGGCCGGGCAGCCTATTCACCAGCATTGTTCCCAACCTTCTGGTGGCCGAGATCGCCTCGGCAATTACGGAGGCGGGCGCGCTCAAGATGCACGTGTGCAACGTTGCCGGCGAGCCGGGACAGACCATGGGGTACTCGGCGCTGGACCACCTGAACGTCCTCCGGCATTTCCTGGGACCGACGACGGTGGGTATTGTGCTGGCAAACAGTAATCTGCTGAATAGTTCCGCCCCGGAATCTGTCCAATTGCCGGAATCCGTCCAATTGGTGGAAGTGCCCAACCATTGGCCGGACTCATCCATCTGCGTGCAGGCGGACATCATAGACACCGCAAATCCCACAAGGCACGACCCCGATAAACTGGCGACCACAGTTGTCGAAACCTACCACCGGCACCGGGGCCACCGCCGCCGCCTACCCCCACTCTGGCGCATGTCCCGCGGCTATTAGGCCAGCGGGCCGGGCTTCTTGAGCAGACTCTGAATCTTCCTGGGGGGTGATGATTTGAATAGCGCGGACGATGGTCAGTCAATTGCTGCCTGCATTCATCCGGCGCTCAGGGAGATTTCTACCCCTATGAGACCGTGGTGCACGAAGCGGGACACGCCTTGGGGCTGTCGGGCTTTTTGGTTCAGAACCTATTAACCGAACGGGCCCGGTACGAAATGGCTCACCCGACGATTGCGGATGCAGTGCTAAATTACGACAAAAATGTACGCCAAAACCGTATGAACAATGATTTAAAAATGCCCCAAAATAGGTGGGAGCCCGACTGCTCCCCCCACCCCTTTGACATCATGGCCCTTTACGCTCTGTACCAGACGGTGAACCGATGAGGCGTTTGATCTCAGCAATGTGGAAGAATGCTCCGTTCCTGATTTTGCCAGTACTAGCGCTTGGATTGCTGGCGATGGACTGTGGAAACACACTCGAGTTTACCTCCCAATACCACCCAGCCGGCCACCGGTATCCCCAATGGTCTCCCGATGGCGACCGTCTCGTGCTGGCATACCGTGGTGGATTATATGTTGTTGAGGTTGATGGTTCGGCTCACGAACGCATCGTAGACCCCAAGCGCCTCTACGGCAGCGAAATTGCCGATTTGAATACACCAAATATCTCTCCCAATGGGGCACGGATCATATATTCGAGAATACACAAGAAAAAAGGGAGTTTTGACTACGAGCTAGAGACTGTGGCCGTCGACGGCTCCGATCAAATCAGATTGACGGAGAACGGGTCCGATGAGGTTGACCCGGTATGGTCTCCAGATGGTTCTCTCATCGCGTTCCTTTCGGATAGGCTACCCCACGAGGACGACATAGATGAGTATTACAGGTATGGGTTCAAATTGTATACGATGGCTGCGGACGGTTCAGACGTGCGGAGCTTGGCGCCAGGGGTCTCTGCTATGGCCGGGGTTCCTCCAGTTTGGTCCCCGGACGGTTCCGAAATACGCTACGGCGGCTACCCGGTTTTTTCCGCCAACGCGGACGGGTCTGCTGTACAACTCTTTGGTGGTAGGTTCCAACCCACGGCCCTTGCGGCCGCCTGGTCCCCAAACAGTTCCAGGGTCGCGGTCAGCGTTGCGCATACCGTGAACGCTCCCGACAGCGATCGCGAGGTCGTCTTGTTCTCCATGGAACGGGATGGCTCGGACAAACGAATATTGTTAAGGGCCATCCAGGGGGAAGATGAACTCCAATCTGGAGAAGGCAGGCCATGGGAACCCGCGGGTGGCTGGGGCCCCAGGTCGGAAGCCTTGGCTGACCAACCGGGAGAGCCACTCCTTGCTCTCAGTCCCAAGGCGATGGAACCGTGTACCGCGATGGAAGAATATACTGCATCCTGCCAGGAGCGAGATGTTGGGGATGTAAACCTGTTTGACGCGGGCCGGGGTGGGGCCGGTTACGATGTTGACTTGGACATCCCCAGCGTGGAGGAGATTCTAGAAAAAGGGATGTTTGCGGCGGAAGCCTCTCCGGTGCACCTGGCCTTTCGAGGAACGGTCCGGCCGGGTTCCGTCCGTTGCGAATGGGGAGGTATCGCCAGGACCATTACGCAACGGGAGGAGGCCATCCGTTTCTGGCTGGGCATGGACGGCAGTGAAGCTCTTCCTTCGCCGTCCCAAGTCGAGAGCCGGTTCATGGCGTCTGTAAACCGGATGGGGCCAAGCTTACAAGACACCATGAGGTCGAGTTTGCTGGCGCTTGCCCGAGGCGGTTTGACAACCGAATATTCCACCTTAACCTGTTTTGCCGACTACACTGCTCAAGAATATCTGCTTGGCGCCGGCCCGAGCGTCCTAACTATAGGATACGGAATCCCCGAGACGGCGTTGTCTTACTCCCTCTACAGGCAAACCCATGCGTCCGGAAAATTCGGAGACCAGGTTTTGATTTCCGAAGGGGAGCACCAAGCCTCTCTTATTCGCAGAATAGGTGGCGTTGAATCGCAATTGGGCGGAATTGTGGAAAGCCGGGAAAGCGTAGTATTTCTTTCGCCAATGGGTGCGCACAACGCCATAGCGGTAGAGGCCTGGCAGGCGGTGGCGCAGTGGGACCTGCAGACGGACGACGACGTGGTCAACGCCGTGCGCTATGGGGCAGACGAAACCGACCCGGAGTACACCCAGACGCTGGCCAACCTGAAGACCAGGGTTACCACGGCGGCGGCGGCGGACGACTTCGCCGACGACCGGATAGCCAACGTAAGCGGGCTGACCCAGTACTACCGGGACATCGGGGCCTACGGGGACATCACGCCGGACGACGGCAGCACGGCGACGTTCACGCCGGCCCAGCCGCCTCCGGCGATGACCTGCGCCGGCGGAACAGCGGTGACCGGCCCGGCGGTCAACCGTGGCCTGGTTCACGACTGCCAGGCGCTGCTTTCTGCCAGGGACGACTTGAGGGCTACGGCCAGCCTGAACTGGGCGGCCGATACGGTCATTTCTAGTTGGACCGGTGTAACCACCGGCGGCACGCCCAGCCGGATCACCGGGCTGGCCCTGGCCAGCCAGAGCCTGGACGGGAGCATCCCGGCGGAACTGGGGACCCTGTTCGAGCTGACCTCGCTGGACCTGAGCAGCAACTCTCTCACCGGGGCTATACCCCATGAGCTTGGCTGGCTGTTCAACCTGAGCGCCCTGAAGCTGTCGGGGAACAGCCTGACCGGGTGCATACCCATCGCCTTGCAGAACGTGGCCGTCAACGACCTGGCGTCGTTGAACCTGCTCTACTGCCAGCCCCCGGCGCCTGGAAGCGTCACCGTCATTCCCGCCGCAGCGGGAATCCAGAGCCCTGATTATGTACCAAGACGGTTATGCCAACTAAGACGCGCCGGGTGGACGGGTTGACGTCCTAAGTGGAACATACCTGCAGACACGCACCAGGTTGGATGGGGAAAAGGGCTCTGGATTCCCGTTGCGACGAGAATGACCGGGAGTAGGGATCCAAATGGGATCCAGAGTCCCGTTGCGGCAAGAGTGACGGGGGATTCGAAGATAATCGAAAGACCCTGGATGCCCTTCCGGGTCATAGACATTACCCCCCTCTACCGATAACATTTAACCGTGGTCAATTGCCATCTGTTGCTGGTCATTGCCAAGGAATTCACCGGCCGACCCCACCGTGTCACGCCGAGGAACGGCGCTACTAGGACTCTTAATTTAAAGGCCGCCCGGCGCTGTGCCCGCATCTCCAGGGTTGGCGTATTAGCGACGCCGGCAAACTGCGACGGCATTTGGCCCTCTCACTCCGACCGCCCATTCACGGGTAAACCCTGAGACCACCCCATCGTGTAATTAAACGAACCCGGACAACAAACTTCTATTTGAGCCATGCTTGACCTGGACCTGCCAGCTACTTATTCACAATGGGACCCCTCCGGGCTCGGCGCTCGGTTGCGCCGGCTTCCGGAGCAATGCCGCGCCGGTTGGCTTCAGGGCGAAGGGGTTGAGCTGCCGCGTGATTGGGACCCGAGCGGCGTAGACAAAATCGTGGTTTGCGGGATGGGCGGGTCGGCCATCGCCGGCAACCTGGTTTCCGATCTGATTGGGGCAACCTCAACTGATCGACGGCCCACTAGTTGTCCAATACTGGTGGTCCGGGGTATGGAGTTTCCATTTTCCTTAGACCAACGGAGCCTGGTAATTCCCTGTAGTCACTCGGGAAATACCAGTGAAACCCTATCCCTGTTTCACCGGGCCACGGAGGCCGGCGCCCGGATTCTGGTGGTGGCCGGTTCCGGAAGGCTGGCAAAAGAAGCCTTGAAGCGGGACCTTCCCTTGCTCAAAATTAGCGTCAAGGGAGAGCCTCGGAGTTCTGTTGGTTATAGTTTGATGTTGTTGGCCGCGGCCCTGTGCCAACACGGTCTGGCGACCCTTGACTCCCCCGTCGTGACTTCGTCCATCGACGCTTTGGAAAACAAAGTGTGCCGGTTGACGGAGGACGTCCCAACCCGTGAAAACGCTGCAAAGCAATTGGCCCTGGCGTTGGCCGGTAAGTTGATCGCCGTGTATGGGGGCGGTCTCTTTGCAGGAATGGCGCGTCGATGGAAAACGCAGGTGAACGAAAACGCCAAGGCGTGGGCCTTTTCCGAAGAAATCCCTGAGTTGCTGCACAACGCGGTCGAAGCCTTCACCCTGCCGCCGGGCGGCCCCAGCTTGGCGGTTGCCCTGCTCCAACCCAGTGTAAAGGGTGACCCGCTGGCAGCCCATTACGCGGCGGCGGAAACCATCCTGGCAGAAAGCGGGGTTCCGGTGGAAGTGTTGAAGGGTGACCCCGGGGAAAGCCCGCTGGCCCAGCTCCTGGGCATGTTGGCCCTGGGGGACTACGCAAGCTACTACCTGGCCATGCTCAAGGGAGTGAACCCTTCACCGTCCCCCAACATTGCCAGGGCCAAGGACCTGTTAGCCCAGTAGACGGCGCAACCACGGCCCCGGCGAACCTTCCCGCCCCCGGCAGTCCAGTCCAAAAGACCGGCACTCTGGTTAATGCGGGCGGTGCGCACCGTCGCCGTGTTCTTCGTGGCCGTGAGCGCCGTCGTCTGCAGATTGCAGGGGCACAACAAGCAGCACGAGGATAGCGGCGGCGAATAGCGCGGCTATGTAGTAAAAGGTGAGGTGGGGCGCAATTCCGTACAGGTACCCGCCGATTATGGGAGAGGAAGCAGCCATGCCGAACCTGGAGAAAGAGATAACGCCCAGGGTCGTGGCGGCGGGACCTTCCCTGACCAGATCGAGGGCTGCCGCGGTCAGAATGGGCTGGTCACTGAATACAAATGTCCCAATCAGCGCTATTAGCACCGGCAGCATGATGCCTTCCCCGAAGGGCACCAGCAATAGAGTCAGCACGGCCAGCCACACCATGCCGGGAATCAACACTGGCTTTCTTCCCACCCGGTCCGACAGGTAGCCCATCACCGGAGTCGAGAAAATCCCAACCAGCACCAGCAGGGACATGTACAGCCCCCGGCCACCGGGGCTAAGGCCCGCCTCGTCCGCCAGGTACAGGGGCAGGAAGGTCAGAAAGCTGATGAACGCCATGCCCCTGAGCCCGGCCACCAGCACTATGCCCCAAATCCTGGGTTGACGGAACAGGCTTTTGGTCTGTGCCACCTGCGAGGCCAGGTCCGGCCGGGTCTGGGCTTCCAGTTGTCCGCTCCTGCCGATGTCCCGGAACGCCCAGAAAACGACGAAAGCCAGGAAGAGAGGGACGGCGGCGTAAATCTCCAGGATGTGCTGCCAGGTCAAGACCCCCAGAAGTATTCCGGTAACCAGCGGAGCGGCAGCATCCCCGATCTGCCCTCCAACTCCGTGGAAGGACAGCGCGGAACCTCTCCGGTGGGAAAAGTGGTGGGAAAGGGCCGCAATTCCGGGCAGGTGCCACAAAGAGGCGGCAACGGCCACAACGCCCATTCCGACCAGCAAAACCACGTAGACCGGGGCCAACCCCATCAGCAGCCAGCCGAGGCCGAAAGCACCCATACACAAGGCCAGCACCAGCCCCCAGTGCCGCCGCAACAGGTCGGTAACCACTCCTCCCGGCAAAGCCACCACGCCGGAGACAATCTCCCGGACGCTGGTGATGCCGCCAACCTGTAGCTCGGTCAGCAGGAAAGCGTCCCGCACCTCCGGCAGCATTACCAGGAAACTCTGAGTGAACCAGTGGAAGACGCCGTGACCCGAAGTGATGCCGCCGAGAATGAAGGGGGCGGTCCTACGAATGCCTCCCTGCTGGTGCGTTTCCTCTACGTGGGGTTGTATTTCGGCCATAGTCGCACAATCCGTGCCTGGGGAATCGTCTTGCCGGAATGTTATCATAATCTTCCGTGACCCAAACCACATTGTCGTAACGAGAGCGCATCATGGCTGAAACAGATGACGCCGGGCGGGCAGACGAAATCACCCGGGAAATCAACTACCACAACCACCGGTATTACGTGCTGGACGACCCGAGCATCAGCGACGACGAGTATGACGCGTTGATGCAGGAACTACGCCGGCTGGAAGCGGAAAATCCCGACCTGGTTAAACCTCAATCCCCAACCCAACGGGTGGGCGGTGCCCCCGCTGCCGGATTCACCCAGGTGCAGCACCGGCAACCCATGCTGAGCCTGGCCAACGCCTTCAACGTCGAGGACATGGAGGGGTGGCTTCGGAGGGTCAAGAACCTTCTCGACGGCGCCGACTTCCCCTTGGTCTGCGAGTTGAAAATCGACGGGCTGGCCGTGAGTCTCACCTACGAAAACGGCATTTTGACCCAGGGCGCCACTAGGGGCGACGGCAGCACCGGTGAAGACGTAACTCAAAACATTCGGACCATCCGAAGTATCCCCGTTGCCCTGATGGGAGAGCCTCCGGAACGGTTGGAAGTCAGGGGAGAGGTCTATCTGCCGGTGGAAGACTTCGAACGCCTCAACGAGGAGCGCGCCAAGCAGGGAGAACCGCTGTACGCCAACCCTCGAAACACCGGCGCCGGCAGTTTGCGCCAGCTGGACCCCAAAATCACCGCCAACCGCAACCTCCAAATATGGGTCTATTCCATGGGCGAAATTGGGGGCGAAATTGGGGGCGAAATTGGGGCGAAATTGGGGGCGAAATTGGGGGCGAAGCCAGCCAAGCTTCCCGGCCTGATTCACACTGGGATGCCCTGGAGTTGTTGCAGACCCTGGGCTTTCGCACCAACCCACACAACCGGTTGTGCTCAACCCTGGATGACGTTGTCGCCTACTACCAATACTGGTTAGAGCGACGCCATAGCCTGCCCTATCAGGTAGACGGCGTGGTCATCAAGGTATCTCCCTTCAACTACCAGGAGTCCCTCGGAGTGGTCGGCCGTGAGCCCCGTTGGGCCACCGCCTTCAAGTTCCCGGCGGAGCAGGTCACCACCAGGCTGTTGAACATTGGGATTAACGTGGGGCGCACCGGCAGCCTGAACCCCTACGCAATTCTGGAGCCGGTTGTGGTCAGCGGCGCCACGGTCAAGCAGGCTTCCTTGCACAACGAGGAGGACATCAACCGCAAGGACATCCGCGTAGGAGACTGGGTCACAATTGAACGGGCCGGAGATGTGATTCCCCACGTTGTTGGCCCGGTCGCTGCCCGCCGAGACGGCAGCGAACAAGTTTTCCGAATGCCTGAAGCTTGCCCGGTCTGCGGGACCACAGTGATAAAGCCCGCCGACGAAGCGATGCACCGTTGTCCCAACAGTTCATGCCCCGTCCAATTCTTCGAGCTGCTCAAGCACTTCGTCAGCAAGGGCGCCATGGACATCGACGGCCTGGGGGAGCAGTGGTGCCGCATTCTCATCGACCAAGGGCTGGTCGCCGACGTGGCCGGCCTCTACTACCTCCACAAGGAGCAATTGCTCGACCTTGAGCGCATGGGCGACAAGCTGGCGACGAAGATCACAGACAATATTGAGGCCAGCAAGGCGCGCCCGCTGCCCAGGCTGCTGTTTGCACTGGGTATACTCCACGTTGGTTCAGAAATCGCCGAGTTGTTGTCCCAACAGTTCCCCAATCTGGAAGCCCTGGCCCAAGCCAGCGAAGAGGACCTAACGGAAATCGCAGGCATCGGGCCAAAGATCGCCGAGAGCGTAGTCTCCTACTTCAAGGTGGCGGCAAACCGGGACGTCATCGCCAAATTAGCCGCCGCGGGTGTGAACCCAACACACGAAATCAGCATCCCAGAAACTCCCGAACGATTGCCGTTGCACGGCCTGACTTTCGTGATAACCGGAACCCTTTCCGCGTTTAGCCGGAAGGAAGCGGGAACCCGCATCAAGGCCCTGGGCGGTGGCGTGACCTCGTCAGTATCCGCTAAAACGAACTACCTGGTGGCTGGAGAGTCGGCCGGCTCCAAGCTAGATACCGCCATCAGACTGAACACACCGGTCCTGGACGAAGTCGCATTTTTGGCCCTGTTGGAGGACCCGGCGTCCGCCATAGACGTTTCTTCGTTGCCGGAGGAACCGACATAAACGGTCTGAGCTACAATCCCGGCGAGTTGCTGAAACCCCGGGGCCGGTTTGCCGCCCGCACCCCTCGCGCCCGGACGCAATCGCCGGGCGACCAAAGGGTGGCGTTCAGCCGAGGAACGCCGGTCAGACGATGCTCATAGTCGTCGGCCTAGGCAACCCTGGCCCCCGGTACCGATCCAGCAGGCACAACCTTGGTTTCCGATGCGTGGACCTGCTGGCAGCGCGGTGGGGAATCCAGTTGACCGACCGGCGGGAAAAGGCGGTGTTGGCCCAGGGATTCCAACGCGGGGAGAAGATCGTACTGGCGAAACCCCGAACGTTCATGAACAACAGCGGCGAAGCGGTGGAGTATTTGCTGACCCGGTTCGGCGGGTCGCCCGGGGGGTTGCTCGTCATCTATGACGACATGGAGTTGCCTTTGGGGCATCTGAGGTTGCGGGTTTCGGGCAGCGGCGGCAATCATAACGGTATGCGCTCTATAGTCGGGGCCGTCCAAACCCAGGAGATACCGAGATTGCGAATAGGCATCGGGCCGCCCCCGCCGGGCCAGGAAACTATACCCTATGTTTTGGGAGCGTTCGAACCGGGCGAGGAGAAACCCGTCGCCGAATCGTTGGTCAACGCCGCCGACGCCGTTGACTGCATTCTGGCGGAATCTATAGATGTTGCAATGAACCGGTTCAACCAGAGGCCACAATGACCTGCCGGGATGGGACGCGTCACTCGCTCCAGCCCAGACATAGCCCAGGTTTTTAAACCCACGATATTTCCTTTGAAACCAATCTTCAGGAATTTCGTTCCTCTTCCAGTCGCTATTCTGTTGGTCGTGCTTGCCGTATCCGGTGTTTGGGCGTGTCGTACTGGGTTGGAACCTGGTGCCTTACCCGCGGAGAATGACCCGGCTGCCACCCCGACCGAAACCGAATTGCCTGCCCGCAACTCCACACCCATCCCCCAGACCGTTCTGCCAACTCCGGTTCCTGACGAGAAGATTGCTGCGAACGCGGGCCCCGACGTCAGCCCGGAGCCTCCTCCGAGTTTGCAGCCGTTCCCAGACCCCCCGGAACGCGACCTTTACCGCTTGGCAGCCCTATTAAAACCGGGAATACCAGCCGACCTCACCCGCGTCGTCAACGAAAAGCCGGTATCCTATCAGCAGGGCCGTCAGGACACATTCTGGCTGCTGGACCTGAATACCCTGGAATACTACCAGGCCACTTTTGACCTGCGCCTGGTAACACCCCACGGTTACTGGTACGTGGACCAGGAGCAAGAGGTGCGACAAGAGGACCTGGAGGAAGCCGCCCGAGAGTTCGAGGACCACATTTACCAGGGCGTGACCGACATCTTTGGCGCCGAATGGTCCCCCGGCGTGGACAACGACCCTCACCTGAACATATTGAACAGCCGGCTGCGCGGGGCAGGCGGCTATTTCAGCTCCTCGGACGAGTATCCCCTACTGATCTCCCCCTATAGCAACCAAAGGGAGATCATATATATGAACATCGGCGCTGTTCCTATAGGCACAGAAGCATACCTGGGCGTACTGGCCCACGAGCTTCAGCACGCCGTACACTGGAACGCCGACGCCTCTGAAGACACTTGGGTGAATGAAGGCTTGTCTGATCTAGCCGTGGCTTTGCTGGGCTACGGGAGCGGCAGTTCTTTAAGGTTCCTTAGCTCCGGACCAACTTCCATGGTGCATTGGCCCATTTCCGGCATCGGAAGCCGCGCCAACTATGGAGCGGCATCCTTGTTCATGCATTACCTGGTAGAACACTACGGGAACTCGGAGGACCTGAGGCCGTTGGTCGACCAGGCGGCGGATGGAATTGCGGGCATAAACGCATACCTTAAAGAACTGGGCCACCGGGCAACTTTCCGGCAAGTATTCGAGGACTGGAGCGTGGCGAATTACCTGGACCGGTTCCAGCCGGACCTCACCGAGGGCCCCTACACTTATTCCAATTTGAACGCCGGGACCACGCCAACCAGAATCTTGGATTCATCCTCAAGCCTGGAATCAACGCTACCCCAATTCTCGACCGAATATATCCAAATCCGCGCCGACTCGGGGCCCATTCGGATCGTGTTTCAAGGGCCCACCCACGTTCCGCTGCTGCCGGTAGAGGTTGGCGCCGATGGTTGCTGGTGGAGCAACGTTGGCGACTCCATTGATTCCAGGTTAACCCGGGCTCTGGACCTCTCCGGCACCCCCAGTCCCAGCCTGAGTTACCGGATCTGGTACGAGTTGGAAGAGGACTGGGACTACGCCTACGTGCTAGTGTCCCTGGACAAAGGCAAAACCTGGGAGATAGTCGAAACCGCCAATACATCCCTCTCCAATCCGGTAGGCCACAGCTTTGGTCCCGGCTATACCGGAGAGAGCAAAGAGTGGTTGACCGAAAATCTCGACCTTGGCGAGTACTCCGGGCAGAAGATACTGCTACGGTTCCAGTACATAACCGACGACGCCATCAACGGCTCAGGACTCTGCTTAAAGGATTTTGCCGGCAACGGGGCGGAAGACTGGCAAGAAGGATGGCAAGCGGAGGGCTTCGTGCTGGTGGATAACGTGACCCCGCAGCAATTCTCGGTGCAGGTCATTCAGGTCGGCCCGGAAAGCAAGGTAACCGCTTTGGAGCTGGACTCCCGGAATTCAGGCGTTTTGTCGATTGGTAGACCCGAGGAATTGGAGAGGCTGGTGGTGGCAGTGGGGGCCCTGGCTGCCAAAACCCGCCAACAGGCCAGATACGAGCTGACAGTGGAGCAATTGAAGCCATAGCACGGGGTGACGCCCGCGAGGGCATGCCTTCAATCGATGCCCGCTAAGCTGGGATTCCGGGGCACCCGGATCGCGCCAACCAGGTTAGGCACGGCGGGAACTGTTGCAAAAAAAACCGACCCATTCCAGTTGCTTTGCAACGAGGATGGGTCAGTCAAGTGTTCGAGTTGGTAGTTGTTTAACGGGTTACGCAGTAACCCAGAGGAGCAGACTTACTTGCGGAGCAATTTAGAGGGAAGCACCACCCACAGTCCGAAGAGCCCGATAAATACACCTGCTGCAACGATGACTTCCATGGTTGCCTCCACAAATAACTTACAACTCTATTTTAGGCAGTAGTGTTACGGCTGTTTTTCCGGTTTGTTAATTTCTTGTTACAACTTCCCAGGATTTAGACTAACCTTTTCAGGAAACTCCTGAATAAGCTCCTTGAGGACGCCGGTGGTTTCGAGCCATAGCCAGGTTGGAAACCAAAATTAACCCCAAACCATCGCCCGATATTCATGCTGATTCGTGGCCTTCACACGGCAATGGTCGGTACTCGTCCCAACAATGATCCAGACCCTTGCCCACCTCTGTATGCCTCGCCCAACCCATGATCCCTGCCTCGGGCTGTTGCAAAAAAACCGACCCATTCCAGTTGCCTTTCAACGAGGATGGGTCGGCTAAGTATTCCAGTTGGCGCTTGCTTAACGGGTTACTCAGTAACCCAGGGAAGCCAGCTTACTTGCGGAGCAATTTAGAGGGAAGCACCACCCACAGTCCGAAGAGTCCGATAAACACGCCTGCCGCTGCTATGACTTCCAAGGTTCCCTCCGCAAATAACTTACATACTCTATTTTAGGCAGCCGTGTTACGGCTGTTTTTCCTGTTTGTTAATTTCTGGTTACAACTTGCCAGAATTTGGTCCGGCCGTTCCAACCTTTCTCGGACAACCCCAGCCAGTTCTCCACTTCAAGGCGGCGGTTGGCGTCCGCTCCCCCGGCATTCCGGTTGAGTCGCCGGGACGGAACCCGCTGCGACGATGACGACTGCGACGGGGGAGTGCACCACTGTCATTCCGGTCTTGTGCCGGGACCGAGGCCACAAAAAAACCGCCGGGGGCCCGAAAAGCCCCCGGCGGCCTGGATACCTTAGGTTTGCTCTGGGCTATGTACGGTTCAACTGGCCGCCGGACCGTATGCCTCGAGCCCGTGTTCCGAAAGGTCCAACCCTTCCAGCTGCTCCGCATCCGAGGCCCGAATCCCTCCCATGGAGACTTTGAGCACCATAAACAGTGCGAATCCGGTGACCAGCGACCACGCCAGCACCACGCCCATGCTAATTAGCTGGCTCACGATCTGCAGGCCGTTGCCCGACACCAGGCCGTCGACATCGTTGTTGCCGTTGGCGAAGATACCCACCGCCAACAGTCCCCAGAGGCCAGTCGTGCCGTGAACCGAAATGGCGCTCACCGGGTCGTCTATCTTGAACACTCTTTCTATTACCTTCACCGACGCAATCATTATCGGTGCGGAGATTGCGCCGATGACTACCGCCGCCCAAGGGTCAACGTGGGCCACCGGGGCGGTGATGCCCACCAGTCCGGCCAAGGCTCCGTTACAGGCCATCAGGATGTCCGTTTTCCCGGTACGCACCAAGGTTATGTAAAGGGCCACAACTGCGCCGGTGGCACCGGAAAGTAGGGTGTTGATGGCGTTCAGCCCGATGGAGTCCCCACTATTGATGTTGAATCCGAACCAACCAAAGAACAGGATGAAGGTCCCAATTACAACGTAGGGGACGCTGTGTCCTGGAATCAGATTGACCGTACCATTGGCGCCGAACTTGCCCACGCGGGCTCCTACCACCACGGCCCCGGCCAAACCTACGAAACCACCCACGGCGTGGACCACGCCCGAACCCGCATAGTCGACTGCGGCGGGCAGGCCGATGGCGTCCAGACCGCCCAACCAGCCTCCGCCCCAAACCCAGTGACCGTACAAGGGATAGATGACCGCGCCGACGATGAAGCTATAAGCGAGGTATGCCTGGGTCTTGGTCCGCTCGGCCATGGCCCCGGCAACTATTGTGGCCGCGGTGGCGGCGAACACCATCTGGAACATCCAGTCCACATAAAGCTGCCAGTCAGCGCCGCCGTGGGCCAAGAAGAAGAGGGATCCCAGAACATTCCCGTCATCGTCTAGGACTTGCCCAGTGCCGGCAATTCCAACTGCCGTGGCGCCAAACATGATGGCGAAACCAAAGGCCCAGAAAGACAACGACGTCATGGCGAAGTCCATGAAGCTCTTGGTCATGTAATTTGCCGTGTTTTTCGAGCGGATAAGACCTGCGCCCAGAAAGGCGAAGCCCGCTTGCATGAAGAAGACCAGGAAGGCAGCCATCATCGTGGTCAGGTTCCCAACGTCGGTTAACGCCGTTTCACCCGCGTCGCCTTGGGCGAACGCCACGTTGTAGCCCACCAAAATCCCAGCAGCGAGCAATCCTGCTACCACGAAAGGCAAGATGCGTCTTAACGTCAAGCCGCCGTTGCACCTGAGAACCGGGGTAGCCAGCATAGAGATTCCCTCCTTTTGCCCCATTGGGGATTGGCCGCCGACAGTTCCGGGGCCAAGAGTTTGAGACTTTGAGTCTCCTCACGTAGCGTACTAACGCTTTATTTCGGAGGGGTTTCACCTTTGTTGCCGTGATGTTGCCATCTTGTTACTATCGCATTACAGCTTGCTATAGGTGCGTTACACAAAAAAGGGGCAGACCGGAAGCCTGCCCCCGGCTCAAAGGGAGTCCTCGGGTTACGGCTTTTCGATGGGCGCTCCTACGATGCTGCCCCATTCCGTCCAGGAACCATCGTAGTTGCGGACGTTCTGGTGTCCCAACAACTGGGTCAGGACGAACCAGGTGTGGGACGACCGCTCGCCAATGCGGCAGTAGGCGATGGTCTCCTTGCTGCCATCAATGCCCTTACCACCATAAAGAGCGGCCAGGTCGTCGGCGCTCTTGAACGCGGCGTCCTCTCCCACGGACTGGGCCCAGGGAATGTTGGCCGCCCCGGGGATGTGCCCGCCCCGTTGGGAACCCTCTTGGGGCAGGTTTTCCGGCGCCAGCAGTTCTCCGCTGTACTCCGCCGGAGCCCTGACGTCCACGAGCGACACATTTCCTGCGCCCACAGCCGACAAAACATAGTCCCGGTAGGCCCGGATGCTTTCGTTGGGTTTCGAGGCAGTATACGCAGTCTGCGGCGGGTTGACGGCATCGGTGGTGACGGGCCGGTTTTCCGCCAGCCACTTAACCCTCCCGCCGTTCATCAACCTCACGTCATTGTGGCCGTAGTATTTCATCTGCCAGAAGGCCCAAGCGGCGAACCAGTTGTTGTTGTCACCGTAGAGTACCACCGTGGTGTTCGCGTCGACTCCGGCCGAGCCCATTAGCTGCTCCATGTCCGCCTTGCTGATCAGGTCTCTGCGCACGTTCTGCTGGAGTTGGGACTGCCAATTCCAACCCACTGCTCCGGCGATGTGGCCTTGGTCGTATGCCGAAGTGTCCACGTCCACTTCAACCAGTCTTACTTGGGGGCCGCCGCCGTGTTCGGCAACCCATTCGGTGCTTACCAGGGATTCTGGGTGGGCGTATTCCGCCATGACCTGCCTCCTGGAAAATTTTCTTGATTTACTTTAGATAGGACTGCCGCCAGATCAAGGCAAAATCCGGGGGTCCAGTTGCCCGATGGGACCTGCAACCTCCATGCAGTGGCGGCGGTTGGCCTGGAGACTCCATCCCAATGCAACAGGCTTGTCTCATTGGCGTCTTTCGACCCGGTCCGATCCGCCGTTTCACAAGAAAGCTAATCATAATAATGGGATAGGTTCCCAAGCAGGGACTCGGCGGGTTAGCCCCGGCCTCCCGATGGACAAATCTTCGGGCATGTGGCAATTATATGATAATCCCGAAGACAATGGGTTCCTCGACATCCGCGGCCAGGGCACACGCATTCTAATGTAACAGGCGAATCTTGCATCAAAAGTCCTTCTTGATCGCCTATTATCCAACCGCGCCTACCCATCGTCTGTCTCACCGCAGAGGGAATCCAGAGCCCTTTTCCGTGCGTCGAACGGCTTATGGCAACTGGGAAACGCCGGGTGTGGGCGAGCTTCACCATCCCGTCGCCCTTGCCGCATCACCATGCCCTGGGCACTGGAGCCTGCTAAAAGGACAAAAGGGCTCTGGATTCCCGCGGCGGAGAGAAAGCGTCGGGTGGGGAGCGGCGGATACCGCAGCACCAGCGCTTTGAGACAATCGACTTTCGCCAGTCCATCGATTTTAGAGCGCGCTAGCACTGATTCACGACCCTAATCGTTTTGCAATTTGAACTGGGCTCAATTATCATAGGAGAACGATCACATTAGGGCGCACTTGGTTTCCGCCGCAAATGGCCAGCGGGGACCTATTAGAGGATATGAATGGGAAGCAATAGATGGCTACGAAATAGTTTCGTCTACTTGCTGGTAATCATCGGCGTCATAGTCATTTTCTATACCCTGTTGCCCGGTTTCGGACGCAGCAACGAGCAGCCGTTGACCACGGTCATTGCCATGGCAAAGAACAATGAAATCCGAGAGGTGGTCGTAGACGGCAAAAAGCTTACCGTTTACCCCAGGGTCAGCAACATTGCCACCGGCGAGCGGTTTAACAGCCGGATCGGCGCCGACACCGATGTCATCAGCCTCTTGGTCGAAAGCGGCGCCGAAGTGGGCCCACCCAGCGGCTTGGAGGTGGTCTTCAAAGGCTCCAGCGGCTTCAGCAGCCTTTTCGGCCTTTTGATTAACTTCCTACCCGTTATCATCTTCGGCGGGCTGATTCTGTTCATGATGCGGCAAGCTCAGGGCAGCAACAACCAGACCATGAGCTTTGGCCGGAGCCGCGCCCGCATGTTGCCCCTCAACCGCCCCGGAGTGACCTTCGACGACGTGGCCGGCGTGGACGAAGCCAAAGCCGAACTCTATGAAGTCGTGGAGTTCCTCAAATTCCCCGAGCGGTTCATGGCCATCGGGGCCAGAATTCCCAAGGGTGTGCTGCTGGTGGGGCAACCTGGAACAGGCAAGACGTTGCTCGCCCGGGCCGTAGCGGGAGAGGCCGGAGTCCCCTTCTTCCACATAAGCGGCAGCGAATTCGTAGAAATGTTTGTCGGAGTCGGCGCGGCCCGGGTTCGGGACTTGTTTGAACAGGCCAAACGCAACGCCCCCTGCATCGTGTTCGTGGATGAGATTGACGCCGTGGGCCGTCACCGGGGCGCAGGCTTGGGCGGGGGCCACGACGAACGGGAGCAAACCCTAAACCAGATCCTGGTGGAAATGGACGGATTCGAGACCAACACCAATATCATAGTTTTGGCCGCCACCAACCGCCCCGACATCCTGGACCCCGCTCTACTCCGGCCCGGGCGGTTCGATCGCCGGGTTACCCTGGACCTTCCCGACATAAGGGGGCGTCAGGAAATCCTTAAAGTCCATTCAGCCGGCAAGCCCTTGGCCCCTGAAGTCGCCCTGGAGACACTGGCCAAGGTGACCCCGGGCTTCAGCGGAGCCGACCTCTCCAACCTGGTCAACGAGGCCGCTATCCTGGCGGCTCGTCAGAACAAGAAAACAATTTTCATGTCCGAGTTCGAAGAAGCGGTGGATCGAATCATCGCCGGTCCCGAACGCAAGAGCCGGGTGATCAGCGCCCGTGAAAAAGAGATGACGGCCTACCATGAATCCGGCCATGCCCTGGTCGCCTGGGTCCTACCCCACGCTGACCGGGTGCACAAGATATCTATTGTCTCCCGCGGCAACATGGGTGGGCATACCTCCCTGTTGCCGGACGAGGACCGCTACCTCTGGACCAAGAACCAGTTCAGCGACATGCTGGCCGTAACCATGGGTGGACGGGTGGCCGAAGAGCAAATTTTTGACGAGATGACCACCGGCGCCAGCAACGACATTGAGAGGGCTACCAAGACGGCGCTGAGCATGATCAAACGCTACGGTATGAGCGAGTCCCTGGGGCCCAGGACATTTGGCAAACGGGAAGAGATGATTTTCCTGGGCCGGGAGATCAGCGAGGAGCGGGACTACGGCGACAAGGTGGCCGAAGAGATTGACGAGGAAGTCAAAGAGTTAATCTACGGAGCCTACCGGCGGGCCCAGGACATTATTACGGAGCATAAGACCAAGCTGGTTAAACTGGCCGAGCACCTGATTCAGCATGAAACGATGTCCGGCGAAAATTTGAACCGTCTGTTCAATGACGAAGAGTTGGGCGACTCCGGATTCCCTGTCGTAACACCGGAAGCGCCGCCGGAAAGCCCGGCATACACCGCCGCGTCCCACCACCCGGCCCCGCCTCAGCCTGCGCCCAGTCTGCCGTCCTCACTGGACCCGATGCCCCCTGCGTCGGTGGGCAATGACGACGGGTAGGAGCCCTCGCTTCTCTATCTAGCGGCTTTGGGAACCTTGATCCGCTATACGCGAGGAGTTCCAAAGCACAATAAGAAGTCACCGGAGCGGCCTGCTAAGTGGTTGGCAGGGCGCTCTCTTGATTCGCAGGCGCATCGATAGGCAACTCCCGGTAATAGATACCCCATTGGCCCATCAGGTCCTGCACGCTCCTGTCATTCAAAGCCGCCAACTCCCGGAAGAATCCCGCCAGTGCATGACCCGGCATAGATTCAGGAGCACAAACCCAGCTGCGTTCTGCCGGCACCACGTAAATCAAGCCGCTCTGATGCTCGCACGTCACCTGAATCCTGGTCATGTCGTCCGACGCAGTAATAGTCATACCATGTTCCGCCATGAATTCGGCCTCCACTCAAAATCCATTCCAAAAGAATTCAACCTGAACGGCCGCTACACCAAATCAATTTGCCAAAAATAAGGATCGTAGTCATTTAATCCCCGGCGCCACCCGGCCGATGACCGGATGTCTATTGCCTGGGGAAGATGCTACAATCTATCAGCCCGCCCGATAGCGGCCTGCGGACCAACGTCGGGGTGGAAAAGAGTGTATTACTACCGAGGGAATTATTCTATGTACCCACCTGGCGGACCTAGGCAACCTCAGATAGACATAGACCAAATCCTAGGCGGCCTCCGCACCAACGCCGGTCGCATCATGCAGCGGTTGGGCGGCGGTGGCGTCGGCTTGGCGGTGGTTGGCTTTATAGGTGTCATCGTAGTAATTTGGGCAGCCACCGGATTTTACCAAATAGCTCCCGGAGAAGAGGCTGCCCTCCGCTTCTTCGGCTCGGTGCAAGAACCACCGGTTACGAAAACCGGACTCCATTGGTGGTGGCCGGGGCCCGCCGGGAAGACCGATAAGTTCGAGGTCAACCAGGTCCGGCGGATGGAGTTGGGGTTTATCGGGTCAGAGGGAGTCGCCGACGCCAGCGTCCCGGTGGAAGCCCTGATGATCAGCGGCGACCTGAACATTATCGATGTCCGAATGGTGGTCCAATACGACATCCAGAACCTGTCGGATTTCCTGTTCCGGGTTAACGACCCCGGAGAGGCGACGCGCGGTATCCCCACGGGGCAGCCGGATGGCCGCACGCTGAAAGACGCCGCCGAAGCCGCCCTGAGGTTGGTTGTCGGACAAAGAGGTCTGGGCGACGTCTTGGCTGAGCAAAGGGTGGAGGTAGAAATAGCCACCCGGGAGAGGCTGCAAGACATACTGGATGAATATAACACCGGGATTAACGTTGTCAGCGTGGAGTTGCAAGACGTGCAGGCCCCGGAGGAGGTCCGCGACGCTTTCTTCGACGTGCTTCAGGCCAGACAGGACAAAGAAACCGCCATCAACCAGGCTCAAGCCTACGAAAACCAGGTGATACCCGAAGCCCGTGGACAGGCGCAGCAAATCATCCAGCCCGCCGAGGCTTTCAAACAGGCCCGAATCGCCAGGGCAGAGGGTGAAGCCTTACGGTTTACTTCGATCCTTGACCAGTATCGCCAATCAAAGGACGTTACCCGACGCCGCCTATACCTTGAGGCCATGGAAGATATCCTTCCGAACGTAAACAAAATAATTGTTTCCCCGGAAGCGGAATCAGTCGTGATTCTTGGCGCCGGCCAGGACGGCGCGCTGGTGCCGGTCCCGGTGGGCCCCAATCCCTAACAGTCTTTTAGTCCTATAAGGTGAGCTAATGAGAGTCGCCATCCCGGTTGGAGTCCTATTTATTCTGCTTCTTATCTTTCTCTGGCCCGGCCACGGCCAGTTAAAGGCGCTATACGTGGTCGATGTCACGGAGCAAGTGATAGTCACGCGATTCGGTGAAGTCCGCTCGATCAACACAAGCTCGGGATTGTACGCCAAGGTCCCGTTTTTGGATAACGTCGCTTCCTATGACCGTAGGGTCTTGCGGATCGACGCTCCACCGCAACGCATGCTTGACAAGGAAATCAACCCGCTGGAAATTGACGCCTACTCTCGTTACCGGATCACCGATCCGTTGCAGTACCGAAAAACACTGCAAAACCCGGTCAACGCCGAACGGATATTGGGTCAACGGATTAATGCCGCATTGCGGGCCGTGGTCGCCGACCGCAGCCGGGAGGAAATCATAGGGGGCGATTTCGAGGAGGACGAGGAGGGCAACCCAATCACCGACGATGAGGGCAACACCCAGGTGTTTGCCACGGAAACCCGGACCGAAATGTTGGCGGAAGTGCTGGCAGCCATCCGGCTCGCACTGGCAGAGGAGTCCGAGCCCTTCGGAATCGAGATGCTGGACGTGCGTATCAAGAGGGCGGACTTCCCAACGGAAGTGTCCGGCCGAATCTTCGAGCGAATGCGATCTGAGCGGGAAAAGATCGCCCGCCGTCTCCGAGCCGAGGGTGAAGAGGAAGCCCGCAACCGCCGCGCTGCCGCCGACCGGGACGTGGAAATCATCCTGGCGGGCGCAGACCGTGACTCCAACCGCCTCCGAGGTGAAGGCGAAGCCGAGGCGATTTCCATACTGGCCGATGCCCTGAACGCCGACCCGGAATTCTTCGCCTTCCAGAGAAGCTTGGAGGCCTACCGGGCCTTCATGAGCCAGAACAGCACGGTAATCCTGTCTTCCGACGCCGAAATCTTCCAGTACCTGCAGAGTCCCGGAGGCTCTGCTGCTGGTAACTAGCTGCTCTGATGGACTTTGTCCAGCCGGGCCGTTCCTCTGGTCGCCCACTCCACGGACCGAGTGAACGGCTGGGCTAGACCTATCTGATCGCTTGATGAAAATTCACGAATACCAGGCTAAAGAGCTGTTTGCCCGGTACGGCATCCCGGTTCCCAGCGGGCAAGCGGCGGCAGACCCCGATCAAGCCGCCCACGCTGCCTCCCAACTTGGGGGTAGGGCCGTCATCAAAGCCCAGGTCCACGCCGGTGGCCGGGGCCGCGCCGGCGGGATCCAAGTGGTCAACTCCCCGCAGGAAGCGCAGGCCTACGCAACCCAACTGTTTAGCCGCAACCTGGTTACCGCCCAAACCGGCCCCAACGGCGCGCCTGTCTACCAGGTCCTGGTAGAGGAACCGGCGGCAATTGCCCGGGAGATCTACCTAGCAATAACCATTGACCGAGTCCACCGCCGGCCCGTGATACTTGCCAGCGCCTCCGGGGGCGTGGACATTGAGGAAACGGCCGCTTCCAATCCCGAGGCCATAGCAACAGAGGTAATTGACCCGGTCTTGGGGTTGATGCCGTTCCAGATTCGAAGGCTGATCGCAACCCTGGAGTTGGACTCCGCGTTAGCCCGTTCGGCTGCCCAGGTCATGACCTCCATGTACCGCCTTTTCGTGGAAGCCGACTGCTCTTTGGTGGAGATCAATCCCCTGGTCGTCACTTCCGAAGGCAACCTGCTGGCCTTGGATGCCAAGGTCAACCTTGAAGACGACGCTCTGTTCCGGCACTCGGACTTGAAAGACCTGGCAGACCCCTCCCAGGAAAACGAACTTGAGAACCGGGCCTCGGACATGGACGTCGCCTACGTGAAACTGGACGGCAACGTCGGCTGTTTGGTCAACGGTGCCGGACTGGCTATGGCCACTATGGACATCATAGCCGCCCGGGGAACCACAGCCGCCAATTTTCTGGACGTGGGCGGCGGCGCCAGCGTGGAAAAGGTCGCTGATGCGGTGAAAATCATTCTGGACGACAATGACGTCGACCGGGTCTTGGTAAACATTTTCGGCGGCATATTGCGGTGCGACATTGCCGCTGAGGGGATTGTCAAAGCCTACAAGGAACAGGGCTCACGCCTGCCAATGGTGGTCCGGATGCTGGGCACAAACGTGGACCAGGGCAAATCCACCTTGCGGGATTCGGGCTTGCCGGTGACCTTGGTTGACACTCTGACCGAGGCCGCCGACGCCGTTGCGCAAATCTGACAATAGCCGTAGTCCGTTGATCCGGCGGGCGCACCCCAATTCCAGAGAACTGCGGAGACGACGCCGGCATGGGCATTCTGGTAGATGAACAGACCCGGGTGGTGGTGCAGGGCATCACCGGCCGGGAAGGTCGATTCCACACCCAGGCCTGCATGGCCTATGGCGCCAACGTGGTCGCAGGCGTCACGCCGGGCCGGGGAGGCCAGAAGGTCGAAGAGACCGTCCCTGTTTTCGACAGTGTGGAACAAGCCGTAGCAGAAACCGGCGCCAACGTTTCCTTGATTTTCGTGCCTGCGCCGTCCGCGATGGACGCGGTGGTGGAAGCGGCCGAGGCCGGTATCCCATTGGTGGTCTGTATTTCCGAGGGTGTCCCCGTGTTGGACACCATCAGGGTGGCCGAATACCTGAAAACCAGCTCAACGCGCCTGATCGGCCCCAACTGCCCCGGACTGATTAACCCCGGAGCCTCCTGCAAGGTTGGCATCATGCCCGGCAATATTCATTTGCCCGGGCGAACCGGAGTGTTCTCCCGCAGCGGCACGTTGACCTATGAAGCCGTGTCCCAACTAACCAATCTCGGCCTCGGCCAATCCGGTTGCGTGGGAATCGGGGGCGACCCGGTAATAGGCACCAACTTTGTAGACGTGCTCCGCTTGTTCGACGACGATCCTGACACGGACCAGGTCGTGCTCATCGGCGAAATCGGAGGCTCCATGGAGCAAGAGGCCGCCGAATACATCAAGGCCGAATTCACGAAGCCCGTGTGCGCCCTTGTCGTTGGGGCCACCGCTCCGACCGGCAAGCGCATGGGCCACGCCGGGGCCATGATAACCGGCGAAAGCGCCACCGTTGAGGCTAAAGTCAAAGCACTGCGGGACGCGGGAGCCGTTATAATCCCCACTCCCGCTGACATTGGCGTCACCGCTCAATCGCTCATGGCGGCCACCCTCTGACGGACTCAGCCACATCCCAACGGATCGCATTCTCGGACAACTCCTGGGGGAAGTTAAGATGCCATACGTCGGGATCAGAAAGTCTCCGCCGGGCTATTAGCTGATATACTTGAAACCGCATCGGGGAAGGCCACGGCCTCAATAACACTCAGGTCCAAATGGAATACGAAACAGTAATCGGCCTGGAAGTACACGTACAACTCCAGACCCAAAGTAAAATGTTCTGTTCCTGCCGCGCCGACTACCAGACCGCGCCGGCCAACCAAAGGGTCTGCCCGGTGTGCCTCGGGCTTCCGGGCTCCTTGCCGGTGGTCAACCGTAAGGCGGTCGAATACACCATTATGACCGGCCTCGCCCTGGGTTGCCGCATTCCGGAATACACGAAGTTCGACCGGAAGAACTACCCCTATCCGGACTTGATGAAAGGCTACCAGATTTCCCAGTACGACTTTCCGTTGGCCCTGGATGGCCGCCTGGAATTCGAGACCGGCGGCCGCGCCTACATCGTCGGCATCGAGCGAGTGCACCTGGAAGAGGACGTGGCCAAGTTGCATCACCACCCATCGGCGGACGGCCAGGGCTACAGCCTGGTGGACGTAAACCGCTCCGGCGTCCCGCTGATGGAAGTGGTCAGCAAGCCGGACATGCGCTCGCCGGAAGAAGCCAAGGAGTACCTGACCACGTTACACTCCATCCTCCAGTACCTGGATGTGTCAACCGCCAACCTGCAGGACGGAAGCTTCCGCTGTGACGCCAACATAAGCCTGCGCCCCAAGGGCCGCGAACGGCTGGGGTCCAAGGCCGAAGTCAAGAACATGAACAGCTTCCGCTCGGTCTTTTTGGCGCTGAAATACGAGGAAGAACGCCAGCGCAAAATCCTGGACCGGGGGGAAAGGGTGGCCCAGGAGACCCGGGGCTGGGTAGAAGAACGCAACGCAACGGTTTCGCAGAGGAGCAAAGAGCAAGCCCACGATTACCGGTACTTCCCAGAACCCGATCTGCCTCCACTGACCATCAACCGGGAGTGGGTAGAGGAAATCCAGGGAAGGCTGCCCGAGCTTGCCACCCAACGGTGTGCCCGTTTTGTGGAGCGATACCGCATACCAGAATATGACGCCGGTCTACTGACCAACTCCAAGGCCATGGCCGACTTTTACGAAGCTGCGGTAGCGGCCGGTCTCAGGCGGAACGGCGACGATGAAGGCCTGGCCAAGAGCGTCAGCAACTGGGTGGTGGGAGACCTGAGCCGGTTGTTGAACCTGGAAAACACCGGTATTTCGGAATCCAAGGTCACTCCGGTCCAATTGGCGGAATTGATTAACCTGGTGTACCGAGGCGAAATCAACACCAACACCGCAAAAGACGTGCTGGAGCAGGTATTCCAGGATGGCAAATCGCCGGCCCAGGTAGTCGCAGAGAAAGGATACTCCCAAATCAGCGATTCCTCAGTGGTGGAAGCTGCGGTTGCGGCAGCCATCGAAGCCAACCCCAAGGCTCTTGAGGACTACCGCAACGGCAAGAGCGCCGCGGCCAAATTCCTGGTGGGCCAGGTGATGAAGGACACCAAAGGTCAAGCTAAGCCCGACCTGGTAAATCAGCTAGTTGAAGCGAGCCTCAAAGCGTCGAGTTAAGGCGGACTAAATGTTGCCCAATCTTCTGAACATCGTCCAGATCCTGGTATCCCTGTTCATCGTTATTGTGATTTTGAGCCAGGTCAAAGAGGGTGGCGGCGGCCTGTTTGGCGGCGGTCAGTCAACGGTTAGGACCCGCCGTGGCCTGGAAAAAACGTTTTTCCAGTTTACGATTCTCCTGGGCGGGCTGTTCCTGCTCATATCCATCTTCAGCGTCCGGCTGGCATAGAAACGTATCCTGGTAGCAGCCAACCCCCGGCCCATCACGTGCTCTTGCCCCATCGCGGATTCGATTGACTCCCGATCTCCTTGCCGTTGAGCCGATACCGGATTTTGTTTGCCTTCTTGGCCGCATGAGTTGGGATGAATCGAGAAGGTTCCCCCATTGAACCCAGACCGTGACAACCCGGGGATCATACTAACCACCGACTTCGGGGTCGGCGACCCCTACGTGGGCGTCATGAAAGGCGTGATTTTCGGGTTGAACCCTCGTGTCACCGTCATCGACCTAACCCATGGCATATCGCCCCAAAACGTTCGTCAAGGGGCATTCATCCTCGGGGTCAACCACCGGTACTTCCCCGAAAACGCGATTCACGTGGCCGTGGTCGACCCTGGAGTAGGAACCGACCGCCTTTCCATACTGGTGCAGACACCCCGGGGCCGGTTCCTGGCGCCGGACAACGGAATCTTGAGCAACGTGGTGTGGAATGCCTCGGATGATGCCGCCACCCTAGACGGCCCCACCCCGCTGCCTACCGGCTGCACCGCCTACCGGCTTACCGAGCCTCGATTTTGGCTGAGTCCGGTGAGCGCCACGTTCCACGGCCGCGATGTCTTTGCCCCGGCGGCCGCCCACCTGTCATTGGGTGTTTCAACACAAGAGATGGGGCGTCCCGTTTCCCACATATTCCGCCTGGCGGGGGCCCAACCTTCAGGACAATTGCCGGGAACGGTGCTTGGCGAGGTAATCTACCAGGACAGCTTCGGCAACCTGGTGACCAACATCGACGCCGCCAGGTTAACCCCATCCGCCAACCCAACTGTGCAAATCAAAACGCGTCGAATCCACGGCCTGAGCCGGACCTTCCACGACGGTAGCGTCCAGCCCGAGGACGGTTTGATTGCCCTGTTCGGAAGCCACGGCTACCTGGAAATTGCCGTCAGGGACGCCAGCGCCGCCGGTCTGCTGCAAGCCGGCGCCGACGAGCCCGTGAAGGTCACCGGTTCCTGACAGCGACGTCCCACGGGCCGGCTAGCCATGCTCAGCCGACTCTATTGACATGGGTTAGGGCCATGCTACCATGACCCTAATCTCCCCTCCCTGGAATCTTACCCTGGAATCTTGGGGATTCCTGCAGGAACAAATTTTGGCATCTCAGCGGAGTCGTTATGGACCTGGACCGGGACACACTGCTTAAGCTCTACACCACCATGTCGGTCATTCGCAACTTCGAAGAGCGGGGCATCCCCGAAACCGGCCAGCGCCGAATGTCGGCATCGGTGCACTCCTCGGCGGGCCAGGAGGCAGTACCCACCGGCGTGTGTGCCCACCTGACCAACGAAGATTACATCGGCAGCACCCACCGGGGTCACGGGCATTGCATTGCCAAGGGCGTGGACCCCAAGCTCATGATGGCCGAGCTTTTTGGACGGTCCACCGGGCCCAACAAGGGCAAGGGCGGGTCGATGCACATCGCAGACATGAGCAAGGGAATGCTGGGCACCAACGGCGTCGTGGCGGCCAGCGTCCCCCTGGCGGTAGGAGCGGCGCTGACTTCCAAGCTGAAGAAACTCGGCCGGGTCGCGGTGGCTTTTTTTGGCGACGGCGCGGCTAATCAAGGAGTGCTTCACGAGTCCATGAACCTGGCTTCGGTTTGGAAGCTGCCGGTGATTTTCTGCTGCGAGAACAACGGTTACGCCGAGTCCACGCCGGTGGAATACGGCCTGTCCATCACCAATGTCTCCGACCGGGCCGCGGGATACAACATGCCCGGGATCCACGTCGACGGCATGGATGTTTTCGCGGTCTACGATGCCGCAGGCCAGGCGGTGGCTCGCGCCCGCTCCGGCGATGGCCCTTCCCTGTTGGAGTGCCGGACCTACCGGTACTACGGCCACACTGTGTTCGATAACCCCAGGACTTACCGCACCGAAGAGGAAGAGTCCCACTGGCGAGCCCGCGACCCACTGAAACAATTCCGAGAGGCGGTCATCCCCCAGGGAGACATCACTGCCGAGGAGCTGGACCAGATTGACAAGGAGTCGGAAGACTTGATGGAAGAGGCCATCAAGTTTGCTGACGACAGCCCCATGCCCGAGCCTTTAGAAATCTACGACGACGTTTATGTCAACTACCCAATGGAGTTGCTAAAACGCGGCGCCAACATGGAAGTTTGACCGGCTGGCGGACACGTCAAGATGGTCAACACATGCCGGGAACCCGCGGCCCAATGACCGCCGCCGCGGCGTCAACACAACAGTCAACAACAAACAGGGAGACGACGATGACCACAGCCACCGGTGTCAGGGAAATCCAATACCGGGAAGCCATCAATGAGGCAATACGCCAGGAGATGGAGCGTGACGAGTCGGTCATTATCATGGGTGAGGAAATCGCCGGTGGGGCTGGCCGCGAACACCTGGGGATTATTGACGCCTGGGGCGGCCCTTTCCGCACGACCGTGGGACTGATTCAGCAATTCGGCAACCAGAGGGTGCTGGACACTCCTCTTTCGGAAGCCGCCTTTGTGGGCGCCGCCATCGGCGCCTCTTCTACCGGCATGCGAGCCATCGCAGAGCTTATGTTCGTAGACTTCGTGGGCGTGTGCATGGACCAACTCCTGAACAACGCCGCGAAAATGCGCTACATGTTCGGCGGCCAGGTCACAGTGCCCTTCACCCTATTGACCCGTATCGGGGCCGGCTTCGGCAGCGCCGCCCAACACTCGGAGTCGTACTACTCCATTTTCAGCCACATCCCGGGTTTGAAAGGGGTTGCTCCTTCCGATCCTTACACCGCCAAAGGGCTGCTGATCACCGCCATTCGGGACGACGACCCGGTGGTGTATTTCGAACACAAGGGGTTGTACGGAAATACCGGGCAGGTGCCTGAGGAGCCCTACGAAATACCCCTGGGCAAAGCCCGAACCGTTAGGGAAGGGGCTGACATCACGCTGGTGGGCATATCCCGAATGACCTGGGTCTGCACCGCGGCCGCCGAAGAACTTGCGAAAAGCGGTGTCGAAGCAGAGGTTGTCGACCTGTTGAGCATCTCCCCCATAGACTATGACCACATTATCGAATCGGTCAAAAAGACCCACCGCTTGGTGGTGGTGGACGAAGACACTCCCATTTGCAGTCTGGCATCGGAAATTTGCGCCAGGGTTGCCGAGGAAGCCTTTGACTACCTGGACGCGCCGCCGTCCCGGGTCACCGCCCCCCACACGCCGGTCCCCTACAGCCGTCCCCTGGAAAACGTCTACGTTCCCAACGAAGCAAGGGTAATCAAGACCGTCCAAACTTTGATGGCCAGAGGTTAGCTTCCCGAGACGAAAGCCTAAGCGGGAACGAGGGCAGGATTAGACCTATCCCCGTTCTTTTCATCTTGGAAACCTTCTTGAAGCCGGAAGGGCGCGGGTGGGCATTCCTTGAACAATGCCATGTCGTCAAACAAGCGTCAGACAGTAATTGTGTCGTGGCAAGGGCGATGCCAGACTGATTCCGTGCGACACGCTGGGCAATCCTCTGACATCCAAAGTTTATAGCTCGTCAGGTGGCCAAGTACGGCATCATGGTTGCGCTTGGGATCATCCTACCGTGCCTTCTTATTCTGCTTGGCTTCGGCGGGGTTTTGTTCCCCTTCATCGGCCCCGACGCTTGGGAACCTGCACGAGAATTCAGCGATGCAATCGCACCTTCCCTTGCCCATGACCTGCTCTGGGTGGGTCTGATCGCGCTTTGGATTCTCGCAATCGAATCCACCGGAAATGGGCGCACTGCGTTGAACTCCCAGTGTCCAAGCGACCCAACAACCCTGTCTTGGGCGCGCCGCTTGACATTCTGGGCAATCCTATTGGCACGTCCAAATACCTCTGTTATCTACCCCCGGATACCCTTGTGGGGTTCGGCATTGAGGCCCGCCACTGCATCCCTCACCGCCGTGTCCACGCCGGCTGATTTAGCCGGTGCTGATCCCCTTCTCATTTAGGTCTCTCCTACTCAACGCCAAGATTCCATCAAGTAACCCTTCTGGTTGACCAGGGGGTTGATAGTCTGCGTATGTAGATCAGGGGAGGAACGAGATGAACTCGTGCATCGTGTGTGGAGTTGATATAAGTCACCGGCGTTCCAAGGCCCGGTATTGCTCGGAAGAGTGCAAGAAGTCCAAGCCCACCAACATGGAATGGGGTTGCGCCGTGTGCGGAGGTGACCTGAGCCACCGGCCGCGGGCCAAGTATTGCGGTGATGAATGCGCCAAAAGCGCCCAACAGCAGCAGAAACGGCAATGGCGAGCCGACCCTCTAAACCACGAAAGGGAGCGCCTCAGTCGCAACGAATCACAAAACGCCAAGTACCGCGATGACCCGGTGTACCGAGAGGAAAGAAAAGCTGCCTCGAAGGACTACCGAATACGTAACCCGGAAATTGCTAGAGCCAAGGACAAAGCAAGGTGGAACCTCAAGTCCCAAGACCCGAATTGGGTGAAGCAAAACCGGGCGAGAAAGCGCACTTCTCATTACCGAGCACGGCGCAATACTACCAACCGAGCACGAATGGCCACCGACCCGTCCTTCCGCAGCCGAGAGCTCGCCCGATTGGTCCTGAGAATGGCTGTATACCCTGAGTACAAGGTAATGAGCCAGAAAAAACACAAGGAAAAGTACAACTCCAGCCCTGAGTACCGTGAGATACAGAAAGATTATCATCGGAAATGGAAGTTTGGATTGACCCCAGGCGAATACGCTAAGAAGTTTTCAGAGCAGCGGGGCCTGTGCGCGATTTGCAAGGGAACAAACCAAGATGGAAGAACCCTGATGGTGGACCACAGCCATCAATCCCAACAGGTCCGGGACCTCCTGTGTGTTAACTGCAATCTCGGCATTGGAAAAGTTGGTGAGAACTCCCAACGGATGCTGGCCGCTGTCGATTATCTGAACCGGGCGGCGTGGGAGGTGAAGGACGTTCCACGTATGCAATACGACCAAATGCTTGCCGGTTTCCAGAGTCCTCGCCGGCGGCTGACAATCCAGGACCAAAAGTCCCGGCGCAGCAGAAGCGCAGGCCTAAAGAAGAACTATGGCATTGACATTGACCAATACGAGTGGCTGTTGGCCAAGGGAGAGCGTGTCTGTTGGATATGCCGTAAACGCGAAACGGCAAAATTGGGAAGGAACGGCAAGGGAAAAGGCCGTCGTGTGTCCGCCTTGAACGTTGACCACATCCACGACGCCACGAAAAGGATTCGTGGTCTCCTCTGCTATAACTGCAACACCGGGATCGGGTATTTCCAGCATGACATCGAAATCCTGAAAACGGCCGCGGCCTATTTGGTTCAATGGAACGGTGGTAGTGTCCAACCGAATCTGTTGGATAAATTGGCCCACGGCCGCCCGAGTCTGGCGGTGCATGGAGGAATCGAAGCCAGGTTTTGAAACCAGAAACGATTCAAGCACGTCTCTGACGAGCTGTTTTAGCGTCCAAGGTAGAAGTGTGAAGAACCGCTCCTTGCCCTGACAATCTTTACCCCCGCGCCACGTGGTAATGAGGAACTGCGTATAATGACCCTGTAATACCTGTCGCCCTCAGAGAAGGCCCCTACCGTTTCTTCTTCTACTCGGGTGACCGCGACGAACCCCGGCATGTACATGTCACGCGCGATAATCGAGTAGCGAAATTCTGGCTGGACCCTGTGAGGATAGAAAGGAGCGGTGGCCTGAGGCGCTCCGAAATACGGCAGGTGCAGCGTATAATTGAGGAAAACCAAGGGGCGCTGCTGGAGGCATGGGATTTTTACTTCAATGATTGAGGCGCGGATACCGGAAGCGGAAGTCGTGGCGGTGACTGAGGACACACTTCAGGTTGAGCTATCTGACGGGCGCACAATATCCGTGCCCCTGGCCTGGTATCCCAGGCTTGTCCACGCTGGTAAAGAAGAGCGCGATCGCTGGGAGCTAATCGGTAAAGGTCATGGAATCCACTGGCCCGACTTGGATGAAGACATCAGCGTCGAGGGGTTGATTGCCGGCCGCCCGTCGGCAGAGAGCCAACGGTCATTTAAGCGGTGGCTTGAAGCCAGGACTAACCGCCCTTAGTGAAACAACAGGCCGCCGTTAACGTTGTAGGCCTGGCCTGTAATGAACGACGCGTCTTCGGAAGCGAAGAAGGCGACCATGTTGGCAACGTCTTCGGCCTCGGCGATTCGCCCCAGCGGAGTTCGCTCTGCGGCGTCCCGGACAATTCCGCTGCGTAGCTCTTCCAGCGGCACCCCTCGCTCTGCAGCCCGGTCTCGCTCCCAATAGCTCATCCGGTCCGTGTTGATGGGTCCTGGGCAAACCGCGTTCACAGTAATCTTGTAGGGAGCCAGGTCCAAGGCCGAAGCCTGGGTCAAACCCAACACCGCAAACTTGGAGGCGGAATAAGCCGCCCCCATTGCGCTGGCCTGTTTGGCTGCGTTGGATGCAATGTTGACGATGCGTCCGCCCTCGCCCCGTTCCACCATCTGTTGACCCACCAGCTTGGTGCAGAGGAACACCGCCGTAGTGTTGATCGCCAGAAAGTGGTCCCACACGTCCTTGGATAACTCGGTCACGGGCGTCTTGTCCCGTCCAATAACCGCCCGGGCGTTGTTCACCAGTATATCGATGCGGCCGAAGTGGTCCTTCACCTCGTCAACCAGCCGTGCGATCTGCTGGTCTTCACCAAGATCGCAATAGACCGGAAAGCAGCGGCGCCCCAGGGCTTCAATTTCCTCGGCGACGCTCTGGATACCGCGCCACTCTACCCTCACCTCTCCCGGAGGAAGGTCGGTGGCATCCCGTTGAACGTCCGTGATTGCTATGTCCGCTCCTTGAGAGGCCAGCTTTAGCGCGGAAGCGCGCCCCACTCCCCGCATTCCTCCGGCCCCGGTAATCAGTGCAGTTTTCCCTTCAAGTCCAGGCATAGACCACCTTCCATGCACATAAGGCTACGCAGTTGGGTCAAAGCAGACCAAGCCTTCGGCTCCAGCGGCTCGGAGGAGGGCCCTATCAGAGCAGGTGAACACCGGCGTCAACCATGCCCCCGCTCTCAGTACAAGGCACCCGGCGAACTGCAGTGCATCGTTAGCTCGAAGCGGATGCCGATGGACCAGCAGCGCGGCGAGGTCTATCACCGGGTCACTCACTACCTGTCTGAGGAACATAGTCTCCAAGTGGCGGCTAAACTCGTGCAATATACGATCGGTATGGCAGCTGTCCAAGTCCCCTTGGCGCTCTCGGCGCCGGACGGCGGAATGTAACTCCGTCTTGGTCGCCGCTAGGATACCGAATTGATTAAGCCGGCTGGCCCGGGTCAACTCGATCATCGGGTCGGTACCAGGCTCTTGTACGTACAACTTGACCAATGCGCTGGTGTCAAAGTAGTAAACCGCCAAGTTCAGCGCCTATCGCGCAACACCGTCTCGGATAGCGGCTCTCCTCTGATGCTGACGGGTTGAAATTGGAATTCGGAATTGATTCCAGTCATCCCGCCCATTGCCCGATCATCAAAGAATGGGAGTCCAGTTTGGCCAGCCGGCGCGCCGGCTACGTACTCGGCTAGCAGTAATAGGGCCTGGTTTACCAGTTCAGAATCTGGGAATTTTTCCAGACCGGGGCCAAACGCCTTAATGAATTCGGGATCTCTAAAACCGGTCACCGATGGCGTTCCGCTGGCATCCGACAATATCGGTTCCAGACGCGGCCGGAGTCTTTCAATGAGAGTGGCCCGTGCCAGGTGTAGAATCGCTGGATCGCACTTCACGGGTTTCATAGTATGTCTCCATTTAGCTGGTAACATAGTTACCAAGTTACCATACTAAAAGAACTGAGTCTATGCAACCTTCTGTTTCCCTCTGGAATATTTGGAATGGAAACCCTTAAGCCTCGCCCTGCTGGTACCACTTCTCGATTTCAATAAACGCCCTAGCCAATTTCCGGCGGGAAGCCTCGGCTGACTCCGGCGTCCAATCAAAGAACCCCTTACCCGACTTGGCTCCCAGATGCCCCTTGTCCACCATCTCCTGGACCAACTTCAGAATGTCCTGGGAGGAGTCCAGGTCCGGCAAAACGTGAGGGTAAGCAGCGAGGGCTAGGTCCCAGCCGGCCGCTATTTCCACCATCTCGAATATCCCGGCCACCACCCAGCGGCGCGAATGACCCATTTTCAACACCGTGTCAATGTCCTCCGGGCTGGCGATGCCCCGCTGGACCATGCAAAGAGCCTCCCTAAGCAGGGCTGCCAACAATCGGTTGGCGATGAACCCGGGCACTTCTTTCTGCACCAAGACCGGGCTCTTCCCAACCTTCAATAACACCTGATAGACGGTGTCCACCGCCTCGTCGGAGGTCTGTTCGCTGCGGACAATCTCCACCAGCGGGGACAGATAGGAAGGCCCCGTGTAGTGGGCCACCAACACGAGCTCGGGCCGCTGGGTGGCTTGGGCCAGATAGCTGGGGATAATAGTGGAGGTGCTGCTGGTAAGAATGGCGCCGCCAGGGCAGAACCGGTCAAGGTCGCTGAAAATCTGTCGTTTCAGGTCAAGGTTTTCGTAGACCGCTTCGAACACGATGTCGGCGTCCCGCGCCGCCTCCTCCAAAGACGTGGTGACAGAAATCCTTGGCACCGCCCCGGCGGCTTTCTCCGGGTCCACGAACCCCAAGTCGACCAGCCGGTCCAGGTCTGCCTGGATGGCATCCATGCCTTTTTGGAGACTCGCTTCCGTCGTGGAATTCAGTTGCACCTGATACCCGGCCAGCCCCAAACCCACCGCGATCCCATGTCCAATCTCACCGGCTCCGATGACCGCCGTATTCTTTACTTCTTCAACGTTCACAATTGCTCCTTGGCCTCCATTGCGTTGGAATTCTAACCCAAGGCACTATCGACCACAATCGGGGCGGCCACCCCGACAACCACCCCGGCCCTTGGGCTCGCCCCTTGTGGTAGTATGGTTCCTGTTGGGCCTCGGTTGGCAGATCTGGCGTTTTCCTCCTCACGGCCCGGCATCGGTGACCGGCTGGGACGGCCGACAGAAGCGCCAACATTCACGGGAGGATACTGAAATGACAACCGTAGGAACGGGCAAGTTCACCTACACCTTGATTCAAGACTGGGCCAAGCTCCCTCCGGGTCAAGAATTCGGCACCGTCAGCGCTATCGCCACCGACTCCCAGGACCGGGTGTACGCCTTCCAGAGAGCCGAGCCGCCGGTGGTGATTTTCGATCGCGAGGGCAACTATCTCAGTTCCTGGGGCAACGGGAACTTTGTGAGTCCCCACGGCCTGTTTATCAAAGACGACATCGTGTACGTCACCGACCGGGAGGGTTCCACCGCTATGCGGTACACCCTGGACGGCAGGCCGTTGCAGATCATCGGCGAACACGGCGTGTACTCGGACACGGGCTGCGAGGAGATCGGAGCCGTATGCCCTCGTTCCGCCGGCCCGTTCAACTTCATCACCGAGATGGTTCCGCACCCTTCGGGCGACCTATACATTTCCGACGGCTACCGCAACGCCCGGGTCCACCGCTTCAGCAAGGACGGGACCCTGGTGTCTTCCTGGGGTGAGCCCGGCAAAGGCGGCCCCAACGAGTTTCACCTCCCGCACAGCCTGATTGTGGGCCAGGACGGGCGAATTTACCTGTGCGACCGGGAAAACAGCCGCATCCAGATTTTCTCCGCCGAGGGAGAATACATCACCATGTGGACCGACATGCAGCGCCCCTTGGATATCTCCCAAGACACCGAAGGCAATTTCGTCATCAGCGAGCGCGTAGGTATCGACGGTGGGCCGGCCCAGATGAGCGTATTGGATGGCGAAGGCAACGTTTTGGCCCGTTGGCATTCCCGTTCGGCACACGGCTCCTGGGTTGACGCCCACGGTGACATTTACCTGGCGTTAACCGCCGAAAAGAGCATCGACAAATACGTTCGCCAAGGATAGACGGGCGCTGAATGCAAGATAATACCCACCGTAAATCATTCCAAACTCTTTCCGGCATTGACCTAAACAACGTCTATGGTCAAAAGGACCTGGAGGGAATTGACCCCGCGAACGGCTTGGGTTCGCCGGGGGAATATCCATTTACTCGCGGCGCCTACCCGTCCATGTACCGGGAACGGCTTTGGACTCGCCGGCAGATTGCGGGATTCGGCACGGCTGAGGCAACCAACCAGCGGTACCAGTTCCTGTTGAGCCGCGGCCAGACCGGCCTAAGCACCGATTTTGACCACCCAACTCTTACCGGCCTAGACTCCGACCACGAGTTAGCTGACGGCGAGGTGGGGCGGCTTGGCGTCGCCGTGGACACCTTGGGGGACATGCACGACCTATTCCAGGGCATCAAACTGGACGATGTCAGCGTTTCCATGACCATCAACCACCCAGCCATCGTGATGCTGTGCATGTTCCTGGCGGTGGTCCGGAATAAGGGTCTAGCCTGGCCGGCCCTTCGGGGCACGGTGCAGAACGATTCTTTGAAAGAGTTTTACGGCCAAAAAACCTTCGCTCTCCCTCCGGAGCCCGCGCTAAAACTCACCACCGACATCTTGGAATTCTGCACCCGGCATGTGCCCAACTGGTACACCGTTTCGATCTCCGGCTACCACACCAGGGAGAGCGGATCCGACGCCATCCAGGAGTTGGCGTTCACCATGGCACAAGGCATGGCCTACGTGGAATCGGCGCTTGCGCGGGGCCTCCCCGTGGACAGTTTCGCCCCCCGCCTATCATTCTTCTTCGGTTGCCACAACGACTTGTTCGAAGAGGTTGCAAAATTCCGGGCGGCCCGGCGCATGTGGGCCAGGACCATGAAAGAACGCTACCACGCCCAGGACCCAAACTCTATGCGGCTACGGTTCCACACCCAGACCCTGGGCTCCACGCTTTATCGCCAGGACCCACAGAACAACATCGTGCGCGGAGCTCTGCAGGGGTTGGCCGCAGTCCTGGGAGGAACCCAGTCCCTGCACATCAGCGGGTATGACGAAGCGTACGACATTCCATCCGAAGATGCGATGCGCATGTCACTGGCAACCCAGTTGATCCTGGCCCATGAAAGCGGTGTGACCAACACCGTGGACCCCTTGGGAGGTTCCCCATTCCTGGAGACCCTGACCAACCAGGTAGAAGAACAGGCCTGGGACTATATCCGAAAAATCGATGACATGGGCGGCGGTTCGATGCGCCAGGGCATGCTTGACGCCATTAACACAGGCTACATCGAACAGGAGATTGCCCGGGCCTCCTACCAGTACCAACGCCGGTTGGAGGAAGGAAGCCGATCCATCATCGGCGTCAACGCCTACCAGTCCCAACCTGGAAGCGGCGAAAACACTCTGGAGGTCTTTGAGTTCGACGAGGCTGAAGAGGCGCGCCAGTTGGAACGGCTGGCATCGGCCCGCTCTTCCCGGAGCAACACCGAAGTGGCCAAAGGTCTCCAGGCCCTAAGCCGCGGGGCCAACAACGACGAGAACCTTATGCCCTTGGTGTTAAGCGCGGTGGAGGCTGGCGCCTCAGAAGGAGAGGTAATGGACGTGTTTCGGGATATTTACGGCGAGTTCATCGACCCGGGCGTTTTCTGATCCCACAGCATCTTTTGACTATCGATTTATGACCAGCAATGGGCAAGGAACCCAAATCAAGGTCGTACTGGCCAAGCTGGGTCTGGACGGCCACGACCGGGGCGTAAAAATAGTAGCGCGGGCCTTCCGAGACGCCGGTATGGAAGTGGTCTACATAGGTATGCGGGTCACCCCGGAGCAGGTTGCCCAGACCGCGCTGCAGGAAGACGCCGACGCCGTGGGCATCAGCGTTCTTTCCGGCGCTCACATGCGGCTAATGCCCAACCTCACCCGCGCCTTGGAAGACCGGGAATTATTGGGCAACGTGTTGCTATTGGTCGGCGGCACCATCCCCCAAAAAGACGTTGAGCCCCTCCAAGCCCTCGGTGTCGACGGAGTGTTCCCCGTGGGAACATTCACCCAAGAACTGGTAGACTTCATAAAGAACAACGTCCACAAGACTAAAAACGCTCCCTAACCGGAGCAGGCGGCCCGTAGTCACTCGCCAGCTCCCACGCCACCGGAATTCCTCATCTCACCCCGTCACTTCCGCGAAAGCGTAGATGGACTCGTGGGAGTTGACTGGCCGGCAGACAGGGCCGGTCGGCGACACCCTGCTCCGACGACCAGCCCTGATCACCTCCCACCTGAGGTTGGGCCGTTATCCTACCGACCGGCTATCGGCTATTGGTCCAGGTGTACTGTGGCGGTCACACGGGGGACGTCGCCAACTACGCGGGTTGTGTGGCCGTGGCCGGTGAGGTCTTCCGCCAGGTTGACGTCTCCCGCTCCCAGTCGATGCACCGTACCGTCCGCCAGCCCGATCTCGGCCTCTCCGGAAAGCGTTATTATGTACTGGCGCCGCGGCGCTATGTGCCAATCGCTGAAAGAACCAGGAGGGGACGCCCGAAACACAATCCCCTTGGCATTGTGAAGCGTGGTCCAGTCCGGGTGATTAGTCGGGTCGATCTCTTCAATGTGGGATTCGCCATCGTCGCCGGAATATAATCTAATGGAGCCCATATTTCCTCCTAACTGTGTGCCGCATCTTGGAACGCCAGATTGAATATTACCCCAATTCCGGGTTTGAAACCTCATTCTGTCTTGGCCCAAACGCAGCAGACGACCAAAGCAATCAAATTTTTCGCGATCCGATGTGGGGCAACCCGAGAATAGAATGAATATGCCAGACATACCCAGAAGAGTCCTGGGACGGACCGGATTGAGTGTTACGACTCTGGGTTTCGGCGCGTTGGAGTTGCGGGGGATGGTCGCCGGCGTGGGACGTCCGCTGTCGCCCGGTCAGCCCGAGGCGATCCTGGACGCAGCCCTGAATGCCGGGATCAACTACATCGACGTTGCCGTTGATTACGGGGAGGCCGAGACCCACATCGGCAGGTGCATTTCCAGCCGCCGTCACGAGTTTATCCTAGCCACCAAGTGCGGCTGTCCCCTGAATGTTACTGGGTTTTCGCCCGACGAGCGCACGCGTTTCGGTGTCCCCCTACCACGCCTCCACGACTACAGCCGCGAAAACATCATGAACGCCTGCGACCAGAGTCTGCGGCGCATGAAGACCGACTTCTTGGATATTGTCCAGTTCCATTTTAGCCCGGCCAGGGAAGTCCTGGAGCAGGAGGGGGCTGTCCAGACCCTTCAGGACCTCAAGCAGCAGGGCAAGATTCGCTTTCTCGGCTGTTCTTCTATCCTCCCCAATATCCTCGACCACATCGAAATGGATGTTTTCGACGTGTTGCAGGTCCCTTATTCAATCCTGCAACCGGAGCACGAAACGGCGATTGCCTCCGCCGCCGGGGCCGGGCTGGGGATTGTAATCCGCGGCGGGGTGGCCAGGGGTTCGCCCGGTGAGGGTCAGGGGACCGCCCCGGTCTGGACACTGTGGGACCGAGCGAGACTAGACGAGCTATCGCAAGCCATTTCGCCCACCGAGTTCATGCTCCGCGCCACCATCGCCAACCCAAACGCACACACCACCATCGTGGGCTCTCTCCAACCGGCGCACCTCCAGGAAAACGTTGCCGCCGTGCTGAAAGGCCCGCTCCCCGCTCCGGTCTTGGAAGAAGCCGAAAGGCGTCTAGCCGCCGCCCGGTCCACCGAATAGCCCGCGGTTTGGCGAGGAGATACCTTTTCCTATAGGTTAACACCCAGATGCAAGTTAGAGTGCTTCTGTTTTGGGAGCCCCTGAATCTTTACCGGTAAGTTGTAGAATTGCATCGGATTGCCGCCTGCTGAGAGCTAGGCTGAGACAAAACCTGCCTTTAAATCAACTCTGCCGCAGAATAGGCTCTCTCCTTGATGTCCTCGTGAAAAGGAGGCTTGAATCCGTCTTTGCCCTCACCTAACTCAGGCAACCTGTCTTTCAGTACTGCGAATACGTTCTTGTAATGGTCAAGATATTTTGAGCGGAAGGATTCCCGGTCACAGCCCAATTTCTCGGCCATCAGGTTAAATGCTCCTTCACGAGTGCCAGCCAAAAACTTGCCACGTTGGAAGTGGAAGGGTTGGGCAATGAACTTCTGGACTCCTGTGTCACAAAGGCTGTCGGCAAAGTCAGATGGGTTACTGACCAGCAGCAGAGGTGTCATGGTGATGCAGGAATCTACACCTGCCGACTGAACTTCGCCAATGGCGCTCAGACGCGCCGAATTGGACGGGCAGAATGGCTCAAAAGTGCGCCGGATATCCTCATCGTCGGTAGTAGCAGTCATGTTGACCTGCACCCGGCCACCGTTCTCTTCAATACGGCGAAACAGGTCGCAGTCGCGTACCACGTCGGGGCTGCGTGTCTGCACCACGAGCTTGGGTTTGTCCGAACGGTCGGCCATTACCTCTAGCAATCGCCGAGTCAGTCCCAACTCCCGTTCAACCGGTTGGTAGGGGTCGGTGACGCTGCTCATGTAGATGAGCTTACCGTCCAACGCCCCGCGTTTGCGTTTCTCGAGCAACGCAACAGCGTTTTCTTTCACTCCAACCCAGTAGCCCCAGTTAGCCCTCTTCTCAGCATCGCGGCTAAAAAAGGCGGCGTAGCAATAGGTACAACCAAAGAAGCAGCCACTGTATGGATTCAGGGTGAAGTCGTAAGTGTCCATGAACCCCGTCGCACGGGTCAAAATCTCCCCTGCACGCCCATAGCTGATGGTGGTCTCGCCGATCCGGTTAGGTCGCTCTCCAAGATAATCCCCGGTTGAAAGGGATTCTGGTGCCAAAAAACCCGGGAGCGGCAATTGGGACTTCATTCCGGCCTCCTTACCCTAGTCGTTCCTAAGGAATATTCGTCCAAGTGTGCCTGGAAATCCCCAAATAACATCTCTATTAAGATGATTGTGCGCTCTGGACATTCGGCAATTGAGACCCTTACGCCATTGGGTGACCCCGGCTACGAGCGAGTCTATCGAACTCGTAACACTGTCTTCACGTGATAAGTATGCGTCATCTCTAAACGGAGAGATCCTTCGAAGCCGGTCCACTGAATCAGGATCATCATGACAAGTGAGGAAGCCAACATGTGGGTCGGTTTTTTCAACCAACGAAGCAAGCATTGCATCAAGCTCCCCGACATTGTCCTTGTAAGCGATGTGGAATGCGCCTAGCCAGCGTTCATGGTTATGGTCAACGGTCTGGACCATTTGATCCAACTCGGATCTTTTGTGGGTCTCATTACCGGATATCGCCTTGACTGAAGTAGCTAAGGTCTTGAATCTAGGGTCGTTTTCCCACTCGACCTTGCAACAATCCCAAAGCTTCCGACCTACCTTAACCATGGCTTGGCTCTTGTCGTAGCTATATACGGTAATCGGCTGTATTTGGTGCCCCTCCTCTAAGGTATCTGCCGCCGCCATAGCTACCGCGAACTTCATCGCCAAGGCACCGCATCCAAAATCCACTATCTGCACATTTCGGTAGTGACTGCCAGTAAGTATCCTGCTCCCTCTCATTTCTTTCATCATCTCAAAAAGATGATGTGCTAGCTGGATATGACCCGGTTGATACCAAGTCAAATACAGCAACGCCACCCAAGGGTCATCATATTCAGGCGAAATGCCTTGTTGGAGCTTTCTCAGTGACTCGAGTGCCCCGTGGACTCTCTGGGTCAATTCGTCCTGCCCAACTCCTGCCGACAACCGTTGGAATTCGGCCTCGGCGACATTTGTGATTGCCCGGTCTATCGCACCAAATACAGGAGTTTGGTCCATCCACTTTCTCGAATTTAAGTATTACCTCTGACGATAGGCGACCCCGTCTTTAGAAGCAAGCAATTGCTGTCACAATTCGCGTTCGTTAGTAGGATTCCCCCGCTACTCCAGCAGAAACCCCTCGTAGCCGTTGGCGGCTACCTTGGCGCGTTTGGCACGCATGACCGGCGCGCTGTCCGGCGCGGTGAGTAAGGCGCGTGCTTTTCCGGGAATGTTGGCTCCCACAAACCAGGAATCGGCTTTGCTTCGGAGGAGCTTGTCTCCTTCCTCGTTGACGTGGTTGACCCAATCGTCTTCCGCCTGAAGCGTCGGCGAAATACGGGTGAACTCATTGACCCGCACGTACCGAATGCAGTCGGTCACCCACTCCACCAAAGGCTCGGCAGCCCTGACGAAGTTGCCGACCGAAGCGGCATTGATGGTGAACAAATTAGGGAACCCGTGACTCTGGATCCCCATGTAGGTGCGCGGGCCACCAGCGAACTTCTCCTTTAAAGACTGCCCGTCTAAACCCCGGATATCAATCCGGTTCAACGATCCGGTGACGGCGTCGTACCCGGTGGCAAATATGAGGACATCGAACTCGTACTCGTTTTCGTCGCTGGTCCTGAGGCCCTTGGGGGTGATGCGCTGGATGGGATCCTCCCGAACGTCAACCAGCAAAACGTTGTCCTGGTTGTATACCTCGTAATACCCGCTTTCGCAGGGTAGACGCTTGGAGCCAAACATGTGGTCCTTGGGAACCAGTTTCTCCGCCACCACGGGGTCCTTTACGCGCTCACGTATCTTGTTGCGGACGAATTCGGCGTAGTCCTCGTTGGCCTCTCCGGGCAACATCACGTCATAGAAGTTGGAGAGCCATTTCTTGAAACCCGGCTCGTTCCACAGCCGCTCGTACTGCTCCATCCTCTCTTCCGGCGAGACTTCCAACGCCGACCGCTGGTCAAACTCGTGGATGAAGGACCCTGCAGTTTCTTGGCACTTCCTGAATATCTCCGGATAGTTCTCCCTGATCTCCCGCTGCATTTCATCGTCTATGGCGCGGTTACGCAGCGGCGCACAGTAATTCGCCGTTCGCTGGAAGACGGTCAGGTGCCCAACTTCCTTGGCAATCTCCGTAATGAGCTGAACGGCAGTGGCCCCGGTGCCAATAACGCCGACGCGCTTGCCGGCCAGGTCCATTCCTTCTTTGGGCCATCTTCCGGTGTGGCACCAGGTGCCTTGGTAGCTGTCCAGCCCCTCAAAGTCCGGCACATAATGGGCCGACAGAAGACCGACCGCCGTGATGAGGAATCGCCCCGCTGCAATTCGGCCATCGTCGGTCTCAACTATCCACCGGTTTCCATCCTCGTCATAGACCGCCGATGCCACCCGGGCGTTGAACTGGATGTCCCGGCGCAGGTCGAACTTGTCGGCAACATAATTGAGATAGCGTTCGTTCTCAGGCTGACCGGAATAAAGCTCTTTCCAGTCCCATTCCTTCAGAAGTTCCTCCGAGAAGGAATATCCATAGGTGTAGCTCTCAGAGTCGAAACGGGCCCCTGGGTACCGGTTCCAATACCAGGTGCCGCCCACTCCGCTGCCGTATTCAAAGACCCGCACCGAGAGACCGAGCTGTCGCAGACAATACAACTGGTACAGCCCGGTAACCCCGGCGCCTATAACGATGGCGTCAAACTGCTCCAGATCTCCGGCCGGATGAGTGGTGGCCCCGGATGTTCGGGGTAGAGAATTTGCCTGCATGTTTTTTTCCAACTCTCTGGTCATCTCGACCTCAACAATGGAATGGCTGAATAGGGATTGGCGGTTGTAGACCCAAGGGGTTGCCGGGACCCGCACCGCCCGGATGGCCGGCGGCTCTCAACAAGGTGCGCGCTGACCGGATTATACCCGATTTCAGCATGAAATGACTGGCAGCGGCCAAAAATCAGGAGCGGCGCAATCTATAATGTCGCGCCGCTCCGGTCCGCTGGAACTCGGGATTTCTGGTGGAACCTCTAGTCCCCGGGAGCGGGAGCGAACAAACCTTCTTCGGCAAGGCCCTGTCCCGCAACGCTCTTTCCATGGCGGCTCTTTCGGCGGCTTGGTCGCGTTCCGAAAAGCGGACCAGGAAACACAGCGGGGCCACCAGGAACACGCCAATCCCCAAGACCAGCAGCGCTCCCTCGGTACTCAGCGTTTCAACGCGGAAGAGGAAACCCGCGGCCACCGCCCCGGCGTTGCCGCCGGCCCCAACAATGCCCGCCACCGACCTCAGGGCTCTACGGTTGATGAGGGGGACCACCGAGAAGGTAGCGCCTTCCGACATTCGAACGAAGAGGCTGAAGATGATCATGGACCCCACGGCCAGCAATAGGGTCGCCATTTGGGAGAAGAGGATCAGGGCCAGTCCCTCCAAGGCCAGGACCGTCCCCAAGAACATCACTCGCCCCCGCAGCCCAAACTTGATGCCCAGCTTGTCGCCAAAAAAGCCGCCCAGGGTGCGGGCGAATATGTTCATCAGGCCAAAGAGTCCGGCAATGAGGCCTGCCATCCCAATGCTAAGTTCGAACCGGTCGTGGTAATAGAGAGCGGCCACGTTGTTGATGGTCAACTCAATGCCGAAGCAGGCCCCGTAGATGCCGAACAAGGCCCAAACCCGGTGATCCTTGGCCGCCTCTAAGAAAGTGCCGTTAACCGACGCAGACGGGGGCATCTTCCCGGTGGCCCGCAGCGCGCTGTAATTGCCTCCCGGTGAATCCTCAGCCAGGAAATAATAGGCGAAACCGGTGAGGAGCAGCGCCACGCCAGGAACCACCATGGCGACCCGCCAGCCCAGGGTTTCACCGACCCCCAGCATCAACACCAGGGCTAGCACCAGGGGCATGACCATTTGGGTCACGCCGCCGCCGAGGTTCCCCCAGCCTGCCGTCGTGGCGTTGGCTGTCCCAACCACGTTGGGAGCAAACATCACCGAGGTGTGATATTGGGTTATGACGAAAGACGCTCCGATAACGCCGATGGCCAGGCGGAACAACAGGAAGGCCTCGTAACTCTGGGCCAGCCCGATACACATCACCGGTATGGAGCCGATGATTAACAGACCGCTATAGGCCAACCGGGGGCCGATACCGTCGCACAACCACCCGATGAGCAGACGGGCCAGTATGGTGATTGCCACCGAGGCGATGATGGTGTTTCCGATTTGGGCCTTGGTCAGGCCCAGATCGTCTCGAACCAAGGCCATCATCGGAGCAATTCCGAACCAGCCGAAGAAGGCCAGGAAGAAGGAAAACCAGGCCATGTGGAAGGTCCGCATATGGGGTTTGCCAAAGCTGAATAACCGGATACGGGTCGCCTTGGATTCCCCTGAAACGTTGTGCGTCGCTTGCATGGTTCCTGTCCTTTAGGTTATTTCGCGGGCGCTTGACCGGCGGTTACTATCCGCTCCAAAACACCAGGCAACTCGCTACAGGGAACGTTTTCCAACGGACCGGGGCTTTCAATAGCGCGGGCGAATTTTTGGCCCAGTGTTATATCCACGGCGTCGATTATTTGACCGTTGACTCGGGTCTTTCGGCCCAGCAGGCCAATGTCGGCAACAGTGTGGTTGCCGCAGGCGTTGGGGCAACCCAACCAGTGCATGGTGATGGGACCGACTTTGCCCAGGGACCGCTCTAAAGTTGTGGCAGTTTTGAGGGCCATTTCTTTGGTATCGATGAGGGCAAAGTGGCAGTAGTCGATACCGGTGCAGCTGACCACGCCGGGCATGATTCCCGACGGGTCACAGGTCAACGATTCCAACAAGGGTTCCTTCTGAAACTCTTCAAGGAGGTCGTCGGGGATGTTGGGAATTATCACGTCTTGCCCCGGAGTAAGCCGAATGTCTCCGGTTCCGTAGGTCTCGGCCAAACGGGCCAGTTCCAGCAACTGGTCGCTGGTTATCCGGCCCACCGGCGCCATCAGACCGGCGTAATTCAACCCTTCCTGCTTTTGGCGAAAAATCCCGATATGGCTGGTGGGCCCGGCCATGGGTTGGTCCTGGCCGGCGGTGAGCAATGGGTGTCCCGCCCGACGCTCCATCTCCTCCCGGAACCGCTCGACACCCCAATCATCAATAAGGAACGCCAACCGGCTCTAGTTGCGAGCCTCCCGGGGGCCGTGATCACGAAAGATCAGGGTGATGTGGCTGCACACTTCGGCGGCTTGGTCGGGCGTGATGAAGACCTCCAGGGGCGATGCCGGCCGGAACCCGCCGGAACCCTGTTTACCACCGGCGGCCACGTTGAATCCGGCAACGGGTGCACCGTCGACCTGTTTGATTGCCGGAGTCAACGAGATGTGTTGAGTTGGCCCGTGGGTGCAGTTGTCCAGGCACCCGGTGATGGTCACGTTGAACTTCCGGGGCAGGTTGGTGTAGGCCTTGTCGCCGACGAACATTTCGGTGAATTGGTGAACCGCTGGAGAGCCGTCGATCAATTCGTTATTGGTAAGGCCGGCCACCGGGCAGCCCACAACGTTCCGGATGTTGTCCATACCCGTCTGGAGGGACCGCAAGCCCACCTCTTCCAGCCGCCGCCAGATTTCGGGAACTTGTTGATGGTGTACCAACGCAGCTGGATTTGTTGGCGTGTGGTGATATCGACAAAGCCTTTGCCGAATTCTTCGCCAATCTCTCCTATGACCCGCAATTGCTTCGCGTTGGTCATGCCGTTGGGGATTCGAATCCGCATCATCATGTAGCCGGGAGTCTGGCGCCGCAGGAAAACGCCGGCCCACTTGAGGCGTTCCTTGTCGCCGTCGGTGATTGCTTCCCAGCCTTCCTGGGCGTAGCGGGGAATATCGTGCAGGATATCCAACCCGTCCTTTTCCGCCTTGTATTCCTCGATTTTGTTCATTCCCCGCCTCCAATTTGGCTATGGGGTGGCGCTGACCGTAACGACGTCGGCTCCGGCGCATACCGCCCGCGCATGCCGAGCCGGCCCGCTCGGTAGGAACAGTGGGCGTCGATGGGGGTGTGTTCTTCGTTAGAAGGCATTACTTGGCAACAACTGGTGCGTTTCCGTTGCTACGAAATTAAACCGGCGGTTTTGCCAGCGAATTACATCGGGGTTACGGATGAGAAAACAAACGGTGAATTCATTGTTAACCGGTCGTGGGGGGTCGGTGGGCAAAATGACGGGTGCAGTGGGTCTTTCGTTGGAGGCAAGTCAGATGGTGAAGTTAGAGGGCGAACCAGAAGCGGCCTCAACCGGGGTTCGAAGAAGCCAACACGCTGGCCGCAGCCCCATTTCAATCGCAGCCGATATGCTATGCTGGATTCACACATACAGGGGCGCGATCCGTCGCTCCCGGGTGGACTCTGGACTCCCGGATCAGTGTGGGGCCGATCCGGAGAATGCGGAACAAAGAGGGCGTAATGGACGGACTAAAGAGACTCGCCGGGGCTTACCTGGTTATCGTTGCCGTGGTAGTGGCGCTCTTCTTCATCATCAACCCCTTCCTCGCCGAATCCATCGACGTTCCGGGCGTATGGGCTGTGGTGGATATCCTGATGGTTATCGGGTTAGCGCTGGCGTTGATTTTCAATTGCGCCAACAAACGGGAGGTGTCCGGACTCGGTCCCGGTGAAGCGATTACCCGACGGTACTTCGAGGCCAACCTGACGTTCTACCTTACCGCGGGCGTTACGATTCTATTTTTGCACAACTGGTTCTCCTTGCTGGCATTCGGAGCTGATAGTCTGGATGGTAACCATCAAGCATGGATAATCTGGGCGGCCGTGGACATGATGTTGCCGCTGGTCCTGGGCGTCACCGGGTGCCGGCTCTGGCGGGAATCTTCCCGGTCCTGATCCGGGGGAGTTGAAGCGATGCCGATAGTGAAGAGGCTGGTTGGAGCGGCGTTGTTCTGCTACGCCGTCCTCTACACCTTACAAGTCGTCTTCAGCAGCCTGTACGCCGGCATCCTGCCGCCGTCGGAAGTATGGCGGGTGATGAACTTCTGCAACGCCGTAGGAATCATCGTCTCGGTGACGGTGGTTTGCGCACACAAGCGAAGCTCAGTTCAACCCGACTCGCCTGCCGGGCAATATCTGGCTGGGCTAGCAGCGTTCTATACCACCCTGGCCCTGGCCATCTGGTTCTTCACCGTCTGGTTTAGACTGCTTCTGCTGAGCGACGGCGAGTCTGTCAGCATTGCCGACGACGTGGTCTGGTCTCTGGTCTCCGTACTGAACCCGCTGGTGTTGGGGGGCACAGGGGCTTTCCTTTGGAAGTCGGGGCGGCGGCGATAGCAACCAGATTCCCTTGCCGGTTCACCGCGCACGGGGCCTCTGTATCAAGCTATTCGAATATGGATGACGGCCCGGCCTGATGCGCCCACCATTAGCGGATCCCTCGTCAGATCTCACCCCGCCTCAATGGCCGCTGCTTTAATTAGCCCAGAGACAGAACCTTTACCTAAACGGTCGTCCGAAAACAACGTCCACCTCACGCCTTACAATCGTATTAACAACAACGCAATATGACCGAGGCCCGGCCAAAGGAACCGGCGAGGGTGCGATGCGGCGAATGACCGGCAAATATCTGTACATTCTTGTTGGGTTGGCTCTAGCTTGGCTGTTGGCGATCGGGTGCGCTGCCGGTTCCGCTTCTGGAACCCCCACATCCCCTGAAATCACGGCGAATGGGACACCAGAGTCGACAACCCAGGCAGCGGCCCCGCCGGCCACATCGCCAGCGCCCGACGGCGGCAACGCGGCGGCCAGCGCGTCTCCCCAGCGAGAATTCACTAGGGCGACGCCAGCCGCTCCTCCCATTGCAATCGCCGCCGCTTCCGAGAAACGCGATTCCCTGGCGGACTCGTCCCTAGCCTACATCCGAGAGTTGGCCGAAGGACTGGGGGCCAGAGAGAGCGCCACCGAGCAGGAGTTGAAGGCCGCCGAGTACCTGATGGCCCGCTTCACTGAGTTGGGCTACAGCCCGGAGTTGCAGGAATTTGAGCAGAAGTCCCAAACAGCCAGCCTGGCCATCAACGTGCCGGAAGGCATAGAGGTAGGGGAGATTCGGGCTTCACCCCTTGGCGGCTCCACAGCGGGGGAGGTCTCCGGCGCACTGGTGTTTGCGGGCCTCGCCGGCGCCGGTGATGTCCCTTACGAGGGACTAAACGGCAAAGTTGCCCTGGTCGAGAGGGGCGAGACTACATTCCGAAGCAAAGTGGACCGGGTGACAGCCGCCGGCGCAGTGGCGGCGGTGGTCTTCAACAACCGCCCCGGCGGGTTCCGGGGAACCCTGGGGGAGGGAAGCAAGATTCCCGTCTTGGCGATTCCCCAGGAAGCCGGCAACAGACTCCGGAAGCTCATGGCCGAAACCACGGTAGAGATGACCGTCTCTGTGGAGGAGACCGCGGAACTATCCCGGAACGTAATCGCGGAGTTGCCCGGGACCGGTGAGGGCGTGGTGGTCGTTGGAGCGCACTGCGACACGGTGCCGGACGTTATTGGGGCCAACGACAACGCTTCGGGGACCGGGGTGTTGCTCACCCTGGCCGGTGATTTGGCTGGCCGTCCTTTCCCCTTCACCCTCAGGTTCATGGCTTTCGGGTCAGAAGAGACCGGCCTCAACGGCAGCAGGCATTATGTGGACGCGTTGTCCGGCGAGGAACTGAATGAAATCAAGGCCATGGTTAACCTTGACGTGGTGGGCAGCGGTGAGGACCTCCGCGTGACGGGCGACCGGTGGCTGACTAATCGCGTATCAGAGGCCGCGGCCAGGGATGGGACCGCTGTCACCGTCAGCAGAGGTTTGAGGGGCGGCAGCAGCGACCATGCCAGCTTCCGGGATGCCTGGGTACCGGTCATCTTCTTCCACGCTGACGACACGTCACGGATACACACTCCTGATGACACGATGGAATCTATCAACCCAAGTCTGCTGGGAGACACGGCAAGCCTGGTGCTGGACCTGCTTGAGTCTTTAGATGATTTGCGCGCCGGTCCAGGATAATGGCCTATCCCGGGAGCTTTAGATTTCCCTGTCCGCGAGTCAGGTCGGCAATCTCATCCTGGCTTCGGCAGTTGTCACGCCGAAATTAGACCATTTCTGGATAACGGCGCTCACGCGGTGCTTTACCGAACCCCCAGCGGCAGCAATTGCTCAGACTGCCCCTAATCCGCAATCGGACCACGAATGGGTTAAGGGTTGGCCCCGGTAAGCTATTAACGACGGCTACGTGTGGATTTAGCTGCTGCCTTTGGCGAGGAGTCTATTGAGAATAAACGTGACTTCTATAGCCAATGCCGGGTGCGGCAGATTGCACACGTATCAGATTGGATTTTTCGGAGAATTTCATGGTCGAGTTTTATGACATAGTTCTATCCAGTCCATTTCCCAACTACCATTTCTTCGCCCACAAGATGCGAGAGCTGTGCGGGCAGATGAACCTCAGCTTCTTTCTGGTGAACGACATATGGGTGAACGAGTTTCAGCGGAAGCTCAAATCCCAGGAAATAGGCGTGCGGGTCCTGCTGGACTTGACCGCCAACCAGACCATCGAAAACGACCCTTACCTGCTATTGGCTAGAGAGGTAAAACGGCAGCACGGTTATGTTATTGATGACCCGGATGTAACCGCCAACTCAGCCCACAAAGCCCGCTTTCACCAAATGCTGGTGGACAGCCGGATACCCGTCCCGGAAACTGTTATCGTGAACCGGGATGAGCTAAACGGCTTCAAAATTACCCAGGAAATCAAGGACAAGGTGGGTGTGCCTTTCGTGGTGAAACCGGCCTGGGGCGACTCCGGAGTGGGGGTTGTGGTTGACGCCGAATCCGAGGATGCCTTGCATTGGTCGGCGGAACAAACCCCGAACTCGGACGCTTTCCTGATTCAAAAGCAACTCCAACCCCAGACAATGGGGAGCCACTTGAGTTGGTTCCGGATGTTCCATATCTGCCGTGAGGTCATACCATGTTGGTGGAACCCGGCCAACCACGATTATCAACTGGTTACACCGGCCGAGATACGTACCCACAAGCTTGCCCCTTTGCGGCGCATCATGCGAGACATAGCTCGGGTCTCCAGGATGAAAAAGTTCACTTCCGAGATCTGCCTGCACCAGGACGGCAATTTTTATGCCGTGGATTATGTAAATGCAGACCCGGACATGAACCCTCGCTCTTTTTACCCCAACGGTGTGCCTGATGAGGTGGTGCGGCACATCGTCTGGTTGTTGTTCTACGAGGGACTACGCGTGGTCAAGCGGGGGCACGGTTTCTTTGACGACGAGCTGGTTGAATCTGAGTCGAGCCTGGACTGGTTGGTACAACGGCAGAGAGAGCAGCGCGTATTGCAACATTAAACCCGGCATCAACCCGGAGAGCGGAGTTTGACGCCAAATACGTCAATTGCTCTGCTTATCGTCGCCGGGTTGGGTTTACCGCTTGGGACTCATCTCGGCAGTTGGGCCCTTATTGGTTTGACCTTGGGACTATGGTAATTTAATTGCGTACTGTAGGTTAAACTGAAACGCGCTTAGCTTGCAGTCTTGAAATATCAATCCGCTCCGGCGACTCAGCGTCGGCCATTCTTCATCAAATGAAGAACCAATGGGTATCCGATTCAATTTGAAAAGGCCGGGGTTGAAAATCATCGGGATGGGGATCGTCTGCCTTATGGGAGCGATAATGGCTGCGGGTTGCGGCCGCGGTGAGCAGGCGGTGGAGTGGGGCTACGCGGGACCGGGGGCGCCGGAGAATTGGGCCGCGCTGTCCCAAGAGTACGCTACCTGCGCCGATGGCGAGCAACAGTCGCCGATCGACATTGCCGGATACACCGCGGCAGAAACCGACCGGGTAATCTCATTTTCCTACGTCAGCAATGCAAAGACGGTGCGCAACGACGGAAAATTCGTGCACGTCGACCATGCACCGGGCAATATCCTGACCGTCGGGCAATGGGCTTTCACCCTGAAATCGGCGCACTTTCATTCACCCTCGGAACATCGGGTCGACGGCGCGAGTTTTGCGGCTGAGCTACACCTGGTGCATGCCGATGCCGACGGCAACCTGGCAGTCGTGGGCCTGCTGTTTAAACCGGGCGGGCCCAGCCCGGTGGTGCAGGAGGTCCTCGACGCCGCACCTCGCGTCGGTGAGACCAGCAGCGATGGCTTTGCGCTTAACGCCAGCGGCTACACGCCCGGGGAACTCGGTTATTACCGGTACGACGGCTCGAAGACCACCCCGCCGTGCGACGAGCCGGTTGACTGGTATTTGATGCGCGAGCCAAGGACTATTTCAACCGAACAGGTCAACGACCTGTTGGCGTTGAGCGGTGGCCCCAACAACCGTCCCATCCAGCCCACAGGCAACCGGGTGATAACAACCGGCAGTGCGACCAGCGTATCTCCAAGCCTTGCGAAGCTCCCCCGGACACAACGCTAACCTCCGCAACTATTCACTCGTGGACCTGATTGTTCCTCTTGCAGGGCTTGGACCAAATTTCAATAGGGCGAACGCATTCTAAGGTGACTGGCGAACCTTGCATCCAAAGTGATGCCTGATTCCAATTTATCCCCCCGCGCTAATTTCCGTCATTTCCGCCGCAGCGGGAATCCAGAGCCCTTTCCGTGCGTTGACACGCTTATAGCAACCGGGAAAGGCCAGGTGTGGACGCCGCACTCGTCCCTCGTTCCTTGCCACTGGACCACGCCCTGGACACCGGAGGCTGCTAACAAGACAACAATGCCCCTCGATTCCCGCTGCGCCGTGAACGACCGGGGAAGGGTCCGGCGAATAACGCTGCACCAACAATTTGACGCAATCGGCTTCAACGAGTCCTCTCACTGTAGACTGCGAAAGCCCCGCAAACTTCTACGGTTCACCTGCTCTGCCCCATGGGATACCAAACTCGGAGCACCAAACGTGACAAAGCGCTATGCCCTGTCCCCGATGGCACAAAGACCAGGGAAAGTCGCTTCTACCCTGTAACACACCGAACCAATGGTTGAGCGTCGCCGGCAGGCGTTTGCCGCTCTTGTCACCCCGGTAACGGGCGCGTATCATTCCCACATTGGTCGTCATCGTGTGCTGCAATTGCACGGTCGAGCGCCAAGTAGACTCGGGGGGCTTGTGATTGCGTTCTCCGCTATTACCCAAACTACTCTTAGCGCTTCCAAGAGTCTGTTCCGCGGGTGCAAAATGATGTTTCCTGGCGTTCGCTCATTGATAACTCCAATAGCAGTCCTGGCCACACTGATGAGTGTCCTAACCCTTGGGGCCTGCACCAGGGAGGTCATCAAGGAGGTGCCCGTTGAGGTAACAAGGGAGGTGGTGGCGACACCTGCGGCCGCAACCCAGCCCACAGGCGGTGAGTCCACCGGCCCCCAGGTGTACCAACTGGGCATCTTCGAGGACCTGACCACCACCAACTACTGGTCCTTCCTCGGCCCGGACACCACGATTTGGAATTCCTACGTTTTGGGAGGGAAACCTACCCTGTACGGCCTTTCCGACCAGAGGTTCGACTGGGTGCCCTCGGCGGCAGCGGATTTTCCAACACCATTGGCCCAGGAAACCGTCGGCGGCAAGGCCTTGTGGGTCACCGAGGTTGATCTCAAGCACGGTTTGCTCTGGAGCGACGGCGTTGAGTTAACGGCGGAGGACTTCGTGTTCACCGCCCACACGGTGCGCGACCTGGAGTTGACCGGTAACTGGTCTTCAATTGTGGACAATGATTTCTTCGACCATGCAGAGGCGTTGGGACCCTACAAGCTGAAAATTTTCTTCACTCAGAAGCCGGGGCTGGCGAGATGGCAGTTCGGGTTGGCCTACCTTCCGATATTATCCAAGAACTACTGGGGTCCCATTGTCGAGCAAGCCAAGAGCGAGACGGACATCCTGGAACAGCAGAGGGCCCTATACGGGCACGTGCCCGAAAACGAACCCAGCGCCGGGGGCTTTACCTTCAAAAAATGGGAAAAAGGGGCATTTGCCGAGAACGCCAAGAACCCCGACTTCTATTTCTCCGGCGCGCAGGTGGTCCAGTACGCCAACGGCGCCTACTCGGAGAGCAAGCCGGGAGTGTTTGAATTCACCGCCTACGGGGAACCGTTGGGGGACAAGTCACTGGAATACACCACCGGGCCCTTCGTGGACAGCGTCATCTACAGCATCCACGGAAACCAGGAGACGGCGGTGCTAGCTCTGAAGAAGGGCGACATAGACTTCATGTTGAACCCGTTGGGTCTGCAACGGGGCCTGCAGGAGCAGCTTGTTGGAGAGCAGGGGCTGGCCAACCTGGAAAACCCCAGTGACGGGTTCCGCTACATGGGGTTCAACTTCCGCAGGCCTCCCATGGACAACAAGGCGTTTCGCCAGGCGGTGGCCGTCCTCATCGACAAGGAATTCCTGACCAGCACCGTGCTGCAGGGCGTAGCGATACCGATGTACACCACTGTGCCGGAGGGCAACCGGTTCTGGTACAACCCCGACGTGTCGCTGATCGGCCAAGGACTCAGCCGTTTTGAGCGCAACGCCGAAGCGGTGCGTATTCTCAAGGAGGCCGGTTTCACTTGGGAGCAGGAGCCTGTGGTCAGCGAAAACGGAACGGTGGAGAAGGAAGGAAAAGGGCTGCGGCTTCCCAATGGCGATCCCATGCCGGAGCTGGAGATTCTGTCCCCATCGCCGGGCTACGACCCTCTGCGTTCAACCTTTGCTATCTGGATAGAACGGTGGCTCAACGACATCGGCGTTCCGGCCACCGCCCGGCTCACCGACTTTAACGTTATCGTCGATAAGATCAACGACCCCGAAGGATTCGACATCTGGATCCTGGGTTGGGGTCTGACCAACTTCCCCGACTACCTGGAAGCGTTTTTCCACTCCCGTAACGCCGAGGGAGACGGGAACAACTACGGTGGCTATTCCAACCCCGAATTCGACAAGCTGGCCGACGCCCTTCTCGTGGAGACGGATCTGAACGCGGCCAGGGACCAGGTTTTCCGAATGCAGGAGTTCCTTGCCGACGACCTTCCCTACGTCGTTCTCTTCACAACGCCTATTCTGGAAACCTACCGGAGCGACCGGCTCGAATTCCCCTTCACGACGACCCAGGGCGGCCTGCAAAACGGCGGCGGACTTCCCGGGACGGTAGTTATCAAGTAGCAGTTGAAGCCTCGCCTCAAGCTTTGATGAAAGCCGGCGCCTATCGGATACCGGAATCGGGAGATGTACGCTGATGCTGGCGTACCTCGTACGGCGGCTGGGCCAGAACCTGGTGACCCTGTTTTTGATCGTCACGCTGGCCTTCTTTCTGGTGCAGGCCCAGCCCGGCGATTACACCTCGGTCTATGCCCAGGACCCGAAACTCACTCCTGAGGTGCGGGCCCAGATTCAAGCGGACTTCGGGCTGGACAAGCCCCTGGGCGAGCAGTACCTGTTACACTTGCGCAACTCGTTCACCGGCAACTTCGGCATATCCTTCGGACACTACCCCAGAACGGTGATGTCGGTGATCGTGGAGCGGGCGCCCCGCACCGCGGTCCTCTTTCTGACAGCCACCGTCATTTCCTTTTATATCGGGTTCGTACAGGGCAAGACTCTGGCTTGGCGGCGGGGCGGGCCACTGGAGGTCTCCATGACCGTCTCCGGCGCCGTGTTGTCGACGGTTTTCACCCCTTGGTACGCCCTGATGATGATCTGGCTGTTCGCGTTCCAGATGGGATGGTTCCCCTTGGGCAAGTTCCTGGACCCCCTGCTGTGGCGCGAAGCTCACGTAAACGCGGACTACGTTTTCAACCGGATGCTGCTGACCGGCGGCGCGTTTATGGGCTTCGTCATGCTGGTGATCCTGGCCTCGCGATGGACCGAACGGAGCGGCTTCCGAGCGCGGTTTCTGCCCGGCCTCCCGGTGCTGACCTGGTGGGTCCCGGCGGTTCTGGTCGGAGCATTGGTTGCCGTGGTGGCCTGGTCGTTCTCTGGTGTGGGGCACCTTGCATGGGACATCGTAAAGCACATGGTTTTGCCCATCTTCACCCTTACGTCCATATCCTTTGCAGGGACCATGCTTCTGACGCGCAACAGCATGCTGGAAACCCTGCGGGAAGATTTCGTCACGGCGGCCAGGGCGAAGGGGCTGCCGGAAAGAGCGGTGCGGGACAAGCACGCTGCCCGCAACGCCCTGCTGCCGGTGGTGACCAGCCTGGTCTACAGCCTCGCTTTCGCCATCGACGGCAGCGTCATCATAGAGTCAATTTTCTCCTGGCCAGGGTTGGGATTGACCCTGCTACAGGCGGTCCGAGGCCAGGACCTACCGCTGGTAATGGCAGCCTTCGTGTTCATCGGGATTTTCGCTCTGACCGCTCATCTGGTCGCAGACCTGCTCTATGCCTACCTGGACCCAAGGATTAGGTACAGTTGATCCGGCAACCGGACTTACAGCCCTCAGACCCGTCCTACGAAACAGGCGGTGGACCGGGAGGCAAACCGGTTGGTATCCGGGCGGCAAGGATACGCTTGGCCCTTCGCGGCTTGCGGGAGAGTTGGAGTATCTTTGTCGAGAGCAAGATCGGCGTCATCGGCTTGGCGGTGATAGCGGTCTTCGCCCTGATGGCTATCTCTCACCCGGTACTGATGGCCACTATCTGGGACGAAGCAACCTACGACCCAGTGACCGGCTACGCCTTCGACCAGACCGAGCAGCCCGCTCCGCCATCCTGGAAGCATCCCCTGGGCACCGACCCGCTGGGGCGGGACGTGTTGAGCCAACTACTTTCGAGCACCTCATCGGAGTTCATCCTGGGCATCGTCGCCGCGGTGGTCACGGTCACCATTGCCACTACAATCGGCGCGGTCGCCGCCTACTACGGGGGCATTGCGGATACCCTGATCATGCGGCTAGCGGACCTGGTGGTATCCCTTCCCAGCCTGTCGCTGCTCATTGTGTTGAGCGCGCTCTTCGAACTGAACCTCTTCATGCTGGCGATATTGATTGGCGTATTGGGAGGATTCGGGGGCTCGGCCATTATCTTCAAGTCTCAGGCCCTGGGCGTCACGGTCAAGCCATATATCGAAGCAGCCAGGGTGGCCGGGGGCGGTCGCTTCCACATCATTCTGGTGCACATCATCCCGAACCTGCTGCCCCTATCCTTCCTGTACATGATGTTCGCCGTAACGGGCGCGATTTTCTCCGAGGCGATACTATCCTACCTCGGCCTGCTTAACATCCGCATGAGTTGGGGCATCATGATCCATACCGCCAACACCGCCGGCTACCTTTTGGGAGGCGCCAAGTACTGGTGGTTGATTGTGCCCGCCGGGGCATCCATCACCCTGCTCTGCAGCACCTTCTACCTGGTGGGGAGGGCCTTGGACGAAGTGGCAAACCCGAGACTACGGCGGCGCTGAGGACGGCATCAAGTTGATGGAGCCGATTCTTCAAGTATCCGGTCTGAGTTTGCGCTACGACACCCGACAGGGTGAGGTCAGGGCGGTGGAAGACGTCAGTTTTGACGTGCTCCCCGGTCAAGTGATGGGGCTGGTGGGCGAGTCGGGTTCCGGTAAGACGTCGGTTGCCATGTCCCTGATGCGGCTGCTGCCGGACAACGCCCGGATTGCCGGGGGTCAGGTGCTGTTTCGCGGGGAGGACCTGCTCTCGATGGGACCAGACGAGGTGCGGTCTTATCGCTGGAACCGGATTTCCATGATATTCCAGGCCGCGATGAACTCCCTGGATCCGGTCTACCGGGTGGGCGACCAGATCATGGAGGCCATGGAGGCCCACGACCCTGGTGTGACGACACAGGCAGCGCAAGAACGCATAAGAGACCTTTTCGAGTTGGTGGGGTTGGACCCGCGCCTTGCGCAGCGCTATCCCCACGAGTACAGCGGCGGCATGAGGCAGAGGGCGGTAATCGCAATGTCCCTGGCGTGTCAGCCGGACCTGGTGATAGCCGACGAGCCCACGACCGCCCTTGACGTGATTGTGCAGGACCGCATCCTGCGCCGGCTGAAGGATATCCAGCGGGACCTGCAGATGAGCATGATCTACATCACCCACGACCTGGCCGTGGTTGCCGAGGTCACCGACCGGGTGGGCGTGATGTACGCCGGAAAGCTGGTGGAGGCGGGCAGCACCGCGGACGTGTTCAACAGCCCGGTCCACCCCTACACGTCGGCCCTGCTTTCGGTGTTCCCCAGCATCCGGGGGCCGAAACGGGAGTTGGCGACGCTTGCCGGGGAGCCGCCCAACCTGATCGACCCGCCCCACGGTTGCCGGTTCCATCCCCGCTGTCCCTATGCAACCGATCCCTGCTTGACGGAAGAGCCGCCCATCGTTGACCGGGACGGCCACTGGGCGGCCTGCTGGAATCCCCTGCCCGTATCGGCTGGCCCACCCGGAGCCGGACTGGCCGCGGGACCGGGGAACCAACAGGGATGATGACCGCTTCGAATGCTCCCAACAACCCCCTCGGCGGCGGTCATAGCACTGCCCTCGTGCGGGTGGAACGCCTTACCAAGCTGTTCCCGGTGACGAGGGGATTGTTCCGGCCCCCTTCCGCCCACGTGCACGCCGTTGACGACGTGAGCTTCGAGTTGTTCGAAGGAGAGAGCTTTGGACTGGTGGGGGAGTCGGGTTGCGGCAAGACCACCATAGGCAAGTTGTTGGTCAAGTTGATGGAACCAACCGGAGGGCGAATCCTTTTCCGGGACAGTGGTGAGCCATCCCCGGCGATAGACGGAGGCTTCAGGGATATCGTCGACACCAAGGGCAAGGGACTCAAGGAGTTCCGGCGTCGGGCTCAGATGATATTCCAAGACCCCTACGAGTCAATGAATCCACGCCGCACAATTTTTGACACGGTGGCCGAACCTTTGGTGGTGCAGGGCATAGGGGACTCCCTGGAGCGGCTGGAACGGGTCGGAAAGCTGTTGGAATTGGTCGGGTTGAGCCCGGCTTCGACGATGCTGTTTCGTTACCCCCACGAGTTGTCCGGCGGGCAGCGGCAGCGTGTGGCGATTGCCCGGGCGCTGGTGATCGAACCAACTTTCGTCGTGGCGGACGAACCCACGTCAATGCTGGATATGTCCTTCAGCACCACCATCATGAACCTGATGTCGGGGCTGGCGCGGCAGTTAGGAGTAACCTACCTTTACATCACCCACGACCTGGCGGTTGCCCGGTACATGTGCCAACGCATAGCGGTAATGTACCTGGGCAAAATTGTCGAACTGGCGGAAACCGAGGAATTGCTGTCCAACCCTCTTCATCCCTACACCCGGGCGCTCCTGTCAGCGGTTCCATCGCCAGATCCCGCATCCAAGCGCGAGCCGGTTGACATCCTTGGGGACGTGTCCACCCCGGTAAACCCCCACCCCAGGTGCCGCTTCCACGACCGCTGCCCCATGGCGGTACAGCAATGTTACGATGACCCACACCCTCCGATGGAAGACCACGGCGGAGGGCACCTCGTAGCCTGTTACCGCGCGTAATGGGAACATACTCGCTTCCGCAGAAAAATGCCGGGCGTTCCTTCATCCCAGGTGTACCGGCCCCTCAGGTAACCAGAAGGGTGACGCGAGCGTGCGGCTACTGGGAGCGGCTCGCTCGCCTGGTAGGGGTGCCGGCGATATAGCCGGATAGGTTCAAAGCGGAATGGATCAGGCCGATGTGGGAGTAGGCCTGGGGAAAGTTGCCAAGCTGGCGGTTGGAGACCGTGTCGAACATCTCGGCGAACAGGCCCAAGTGGTTGGCCCGGTAGGTGATCATCTCGTGGAAGTAGTCTAAAGCGCGGTCGGTCTGGCCGGTGTAAATGAGGTTTCCGATCAGCCAGAAGCTGAGCAGAGAGAACGCTCCCTCCGGTTGACCCTCAAGTCCGTCATCCGTCTCTTCCGGAAGATACCGCCAGACCAGCGGGCCCTGGGTTAGCTCCCTTTCGATAGCGTCCAGGTTTTGGCGGATCCTGGGGTCATCCCGGGACACCAGGTCCAGAAACGGGATCATCAAGTTTGAAGCGTCCAAGGCCTCGCTGCCGTACCTCTGCCGGAAGGCCTGCTTGGACGAACTCCATCCCGAATCCAGGATTTCCGACTTGATGCGGTCGGCGGCCAATGACCAGCGTCGGAACATTTGCCGGTTTCCCCTGTTGGCGGCAATGTAGGAGGCGCGGTCCAGGGCCGCCCAGCACATTACCTTGGAATACACGAAGTGTTGCTGGTCTCCGCGCACTTCCCAAACGCCCCGGTCCCTGCGACGCCAATTGGCCATAACCGTTTCTGCAAGGGAGTGCACCAGTTCCCACGCGTCAGCCGATATCTCCCCGTGGAGCACCAGCAGGGAATGTATGCAGAGAATGACCTCGCCGAATACGTCCAGTTGAAGGTGGCGGGCCGCGTCGTTGCCGATGCGGACCGGGCGGGATTCTTCGTAGCCGCTGAGGTGGTCCAGGGTGTATTCCCGGAGCGACGAATTGGGGGTGATGCCGTAAACGATACGCGTCTTGCGGCGGCCCAACTGGCACTGTTCCAGCAGCCAGTTCATGAAACGGTCTGCACCGTAGACGTCACCCATGCGATAGAGAATGTCCACGGTGAAACTGGCGTCGCGCAGCCAGGAAAAGCGGTAGTCCCAGTTGCGGGAACCTCCAATGGTTTCCGGCAGGCTGGTGGTAGGCGCGGCAACGATGGCCCCGCTGCGCCGGTACATCATCAGGTGAAGCACGAGGAAGGAACGGACGACGTCGTCCCGCCAGAGCCCCTGGTAGTTCATTTTGGCAACCAGGGCCAGCCAGTAGCGCCTCGTCTCCTCCAGCCTCTGAGCGGTGCGGTAGCGTTCCACGCTGGCGGGACGCCCGTTGCCATAGGCCAGGACAAACGTCGCTGTCTGGCCTTGGGTTAGGGTGAAATCGCAGGTGACCCCCTGGCTGTCGCACTCGAGAGGTATGCTGGCAGCCAGGGTCATGGTCTGGCGGCCGCCATGTACTTTAACCGCGCCGCCGCCGGAATTGGTGCGCATCTCGCGAAAGTCGGGGACGACGCGGGCGTAGTCATGCCTGGGCTGGAAGTCGCAGCGCAGTTCCACTTCCCCGGAGCGGCAGGTCACCACCCGGTGGATTTCGTGGATAGAGTCGGGCGGCGTCAACGGGTTGTCGTCATCATCGTCGGCGATGGGCATAAAGTCCGTGACGGACACAACCCCTGTATCGGTCTGGAAAATAGTCTCCAGGATATTGGTGTCGGCCAGGTATTCCTGCCGGGTCGCAACAGTGTACCTGTCAGGCCTGATGCGAAAGCGGCCTCCGGCCAATGGGTCGAGGATGGCGCCGAAAACGCTGGGAGAGTCGAAGCGCGGAAAGCAACACCAGTCAATGGAGCCGTCGGTCCCGACAAGCGCCGCCGAGGACATATCGCCTATCAGCCCATAGTGGTACAAGTTTGTTATAAGTCGCGGCTTGAGTAGAGTGAATTTGAATTTATCACCGGATTATAGAAATACGCAACGACGGAGAGAACCCAATTCGACAAGATTTGCTATTCAGCGGCGTCTGGACGCAGTCCTTCGAGAATGCTGGTGAATCGGGCGTACAATCCCCTGCTGAACAACCGGAGACAAACACGGGATTATCCACGCTGAATTGACGCTGCTTCGCCCCAAGTCACCCCAAATTCGTTGCGTGCCACGAAAGCAAGGGCGTTACAGGCCGCCACCAGTGAGACGACCTGTCATCATGTCATTCGTAGCCCACCATTTCCAGCCTACTGGCGCCTCAGCAAAAACTGATACCAAAACTGATACATCGTTGCCGCGCCAGCCCTTTAGCAGACCGTCATGTGGCGGGATAATCGTAAATCGAACCGTCGCCTCCCCGGAAACCACTACGTTTCTGTCCGCGAAATTTCTTGGCACGGTTGGCCCCGGCCCACCGTGGCGGCATTTGCCGGACGCAACCTTCGTTGAGGTGTAACTGTTGACTGCGGCCCACGTAAACGAAAACATTCGGTATGAACCGGACGAGATTCCTCCGCCCTTAGTGGCCATTGGATCCGGCTTTCACGCCGCCATGATCATCGTGCCGGGGTTGGTTTTGACCGTGGTCATTGTCGCCCGGATTGCCGGGCAGCCCGACAGCTACCTGTCTTGGGGGGGTCTTTGCCGCGCTGATAATCTGCGGGGCCACCACCATCCTCCAGGCCGTACGGGTCGGCCCGGTCGGGGCCGGGCATGTGCTCATTATGGGCACATCAGGTGCTTTCATCGCGGTCTGCGTCGCTGCCCTGGTGGAAGGCGGCCCTTCCACGATGGCGAGTCTCATCATCGTGTCGTCGCTGTTTCAGTTCCTGCTGGCATCTCGCCTCTCGCTGCTTCGGCGGATATTCACACCGGTCGTCTCCGGCACGGCGATCATGTTAATACCGGTCACGGTGATGCCGATTGTGTTCGATACTCTGAAGGACGTGCCCGATGGGGCGTCACCGGCTGCTGCGCCAGCGGTAGCGATAGTTACCCTGGGTATCATCGCGGCGCTGGTGCTGCGAGCGCCGGCAGCGTGGCGGCTATGGTCGCCGGTCATCGGCATAGTGGCGGGTTGTTCAGTGGGCGCGTTCTTCGGGTTGTACGACGTGCAGCATGTGCTGGAAGCGCCTTGGGTCGGCGTTCCCCTGAGCGGATGGCCGGGAGTCGATCTGACCCCGGGTGTAGAGTTCTGGGCGCTGCTACCGGCGTTCATCGTGGTTACCCTGATAGGTGCCATAGAAACCATCGGCGACGGATTGGGCATTCAACGGGTTTCCCGGCGCAGGCCGAGGGCAACCGATTTTCGCGTTGTGCAGGGTGCGCTCAACTCTGACGGAGTGGGCAATCTGCTCTCCGGCATCGCAGGGACGTTGCCCAATACAACCTACTCAACCAGTATTTCCCTTGCTGAGGTCACGGGAATCGCCGCGCGTCGAGTGGGTGTTGCCATCGGCGTCATGTTCCTGGCCTTGGCATTCTTCCCCAAGTTCACAGGTTTATTGGTCGCTATCCCCGGCCCTGTGGCGGGGGCCTACTTCATTGTTCTTTTGGGGCTGCTCTTTGTACAGGGTATGAGGATTATCGTCCAAGACGGTATTGATTACCGTAAGGCCACCGTTGCGGGATTGGCATTTTGGATCGGTGTGGGATTCCAGAACCAACTAGTCTTTCCGGCACTGCTGGGAGAAGGAGTTTTGGCCGTGTTGCTCGGCAACGGAATGACCTCCGGCGCTATCGTCGCAATCATATTCATGGTGTTCATGGAGCTGACGAGCCCGAGGCGCCGCAGTCTGGAGGTTGCGTTGGATACGGACGCACTGCCAATGATGTACGAGTTCCTGCGGGGGTTCGCGTCGAGCAGGGGATGGAACGCCGCTTCCGCGGACCGGCTGGTCCTCGTGGGAGAGGAGACGCTGTCGAGCCTGCTGTCGGAAGCGGACGTTGACTCCACAGAGAATAAAGAGCGGCGTTTGGTGGTTACCGCCCGCCCCAACGGCCGCGGTGCGGAATTGGAGTTCGTGTCGGCAGCCGAGGGTGAGAATCTGGAGGACCGCCCGTCGTATCTGGGAGAAACCCCGGATATACCGGACGAACGGGAGATATCCTTCCGTCTGTTGCGGTACTACGCGTCTTCGGTGCGCCACCAGAAATATCATGGCGTGGACATAGTTACGGTGGACGTCGATGGCCCGCGCTAGCGCCGCCCCGTTACGTCCCTTCCGGCGCTTTTAATATAGGCAGCTTCTTGCGCGAGGTAAGGCGTTGCTTGGTGACCTCACTCCCATGCGGCCTGGGATGCCGCGCGCCAGGGTGTTTTGATTGCCCACCGTCATTTCCGCGGTAGCGGGTACCCAGAAAATCCTTGTGAATATCCTCGCCCGCGCTCACCCAGGGCACTATTGCCATGACCACCGTCTTGCCCCACAAACGGGAATTTCGATCCCCCGCTGCGTCGGGAACGGCGTGTTGAGGGCGGTTATTGAAAACCGAAAGACCTTGTACTTCGCGTCGTGGCCTTTTCATTTTCCCCCTCATCGGCATATATATGGGGATGCCGATACTCTCCAACTCCGACCCACACTCAAATCCGCACCCGTCTCTAATCAACACTCCAGCCGGAAACCACTGCCAATACCCCCTCCCATTCCCGAACCGAACTCTCTATCATCTACATCACGCAATGTCGCCTCCCTGGGACTCGGTGACTCAAGGATCAGCCATGCTAACCATGAATCACGCCGCACTAACCGGCTCGAAATGGACCGTCCCCACCGGACCGGCCCAGCCATAGAATGTCCCAAAATCTCGCCGCTTTTGACAATCTCAGACCGACCGGCCCAAATGCAAAATGTCCCAGAATGTCCGGAAATGTCCCGCAATGTCGAAATTTTTAGGAGTCCCAAACTCAGCCCACAGGCCCTCTCCCGCGTTTGCCATGAAAATCGCCTATTTTCATAGGGAAGACCGGGGGACTATTGTCATGCCTATGACGGGGAAGTATGAAAACACCCTGTACTGCGCGTCGGTCGGCGTGTTCAAAGAAGACTGTGTCCTATATTATTAGTTGTCGAAACAGAGGAATTCGTCACGAACCAGGGCATCGGCAGGCCTTGAGAAGACCCCGGGAACCTCACTTGATTTGGCCCCAATCCTGTCTAACTTACTGGGCAATCCCACATTGGGAGCACGGTTTTGTACGCATGTCGCAACATTCAATCCCGCCCCACCAGGTCTGAACAGTTACGATGGCCCTGGAGTTGTTCCCTGTATCAGTATCCAGTCGATAGAAACTTAGCTCGGGCAGACTAAAATGCTATTTGCATCCGACATCAGTAAAGCCTACTCGAACAGGACCCTGTTCAGCGGGCTAACATTAAGCGTCGCCGCCGGGGACCGTATAGCGCTGATAGGCCCAAACGGCTCCGGGAAGACCACCCTCATGGACATTCTTGCCGGCGATACTGCTCCGGAAACCGGGACCATAATCAGGCAGCGCAACGTCACAATGGGCTATCTCAAGCAGGAACCGGCATCGTTTACGGGCAAACCTCTACTCCAGGAAGTGTTGGACGCCGGTTCGGAAGTGAATGTCTTCATGGACCGGATCGCCGCAATACGGGAAGACCTGTCATCAGAGACTGACCCCGTTAAACAGGACGATCTGGCTCAACGCCTCAGCCAGCTAGATAAGGAGTTGGAAGCCGCAGGGGGAAGCAACCGGGAGCACGAGGCCAAGGCCATCCTTTCGGGCCTGGGCTTTAAGCAGGGCGACTTTGTCCGGCCCATGAGCGAGTTCAGCGGTGGCTGGGTCATGCGGGCCGGCCTTGCAGGGATGCTGTTCAGGAAGCCCGACCTGTTGCTGCTTGACGAGCCGACCAACCACCTCGACCTCGATGCAAACCTTTGGTTTGAGAAGTACCTCACCGGTTTTCAAGGGGGCGTAATCGTCACTTCTCACGACCGCGCCTTTCTGAACCAGGTGGCAACCAAGGTTCTTGCCATTGAACCGGACGAGGTGTCGCTCCTCAGGGGCGACTATGACGACTACCTGGTTGTACGCGAACGCTCCCTCCAGGTCAAGCGAGCTGCAGCCGCCAGGCAGGAACGTGAAGTGCAACAGCAGATGCGCTTTATCGAACGTTTTCGCTCCAAGGCAAGGAAAGCCAGCCAGGTGCAAAGCCGTTTGAAGCAACTTGAGAAGATGCAGCCTATCGAGTTGCCAAGGGCCACCAAGAAAATCCACTACTCGTTCCCTGAGCCGTCGCGCAGCGGTTCCCAGGTCATATCGCTGACCAACGTGAGCAAGTCCTACGGCGATAACGCGGTATACCGAGGCATGAACCTGGAGCTTTCCCGCGGCGACCGCGGCGCCCTGGTCGGACCGAACGGCGCCGGAAAGACCACTATGTTGAAGATACTCGCCGGCGTCCTTCCATTCGATGAGGGAGAAAGGAAGACTGGATACAACGTAGTCACGGCCTATTACGCACAGCACGTGCTTGAACTCCTAAACCCGAACAACACGGTCATTGAGGAAGTGCAACAGATCGCGCCGGCGGAGTCGGAGCAGAACCTGCGCACCACCCTCGGCGGCTTCTTGTTCAGTGGGGACGATGTCCGCAAGCCAATTTCGGTGCTGTCCGGCGGGGAAAAGGCGCGGGTGGCTCTGGCCAAGCTCCTGCTACAGCCTAGCAACCTGCTCCTTATGGATGAGCCAACCAACCATCTGGACATCGCTTCCCGGGAGATACTTGCCGACGCCCTTGGCGACTATCGCGGCACCATTTGTTTCATAACCCACGATCGAACCCTCATACGGCAGGTGGCCAACAAGATTATTGAAATAGACGGCGGCCAACCGACGGTCTTCCCCGGCGACTACGACGGCTATCTGTACTGGAAGCAGACCGGTCCCGTTAATAAGAACGCCAATTCAACAGCCAACGGAACGACCGGTGATGCTTCGAGGCAGGGACCGAACAGAAGACGCTCCGGTCGGCCAATCAGCCCGGAAGAAGAGCAGCAGCGATCGCTTGGCAGAGAGGCGCGAAGGCTGGCGATGCGGATTGAAGAGATAAACGTGTCGCTGGTTGACCGCGAAGCCCGCATAGCAGAGTTGGAGGCCATGTTCTCCAAACCTGACCAGTTTGCCGAACCGGCTCAGATTGCCGCTTCAGGAGAGCAGTACCGTGTGCTCAAAGAGGAGGCGCAATCGCTCTGGGAGGAGTGGGAGAGGTTGTCGCTGGATGCGGAGAGCATTGACAGCCGGTTGGTGAGTATGAAGGCTGGTTAGGCCGGCAACTCCGGTTCCGGTGGCTGTTCGGGACACACGACGACCCCTGCTAGCGAGAACTCGGCACGCTCAAAGGCTTGGCGGCGACCAGAGCGCTGGCAGAATCCGGCGGACTAGGGGTCAAGCCGGAAAATCCCTGAATTCTGGGACAGGACGTACAGTTCCCCATTCCGGCCCTGGCCGAAGGACGTAATCCTCAGGCCGGTGTCGGCCAACAGGAGGAATTCAGTCACTGCGTGGCCGTCGTAGCGGAGAGCCCATATCTGGCCTGAGCAGTAATCGGCGAAAACATAGGCTCCATATAGCGATGGAACCCTATCTCCCCGATAGACGTAACCTCCGATGACCGAGCAGGCCTCAGCCGTTGGATACTCCCACACGGGGAGGACCGTTCCGCTGGGGTCGCAGGATGCGGGTGGAGAAAAACACCGGGTACCCTCCAGAGTGTTCCAGCCATAGTCTCCGCCCCGTTCCACTAGGTCCACCTCTTCCAGGCTGTTCTGACCCACGTCACCGGCCCACAGTTCGCCCGTTTCCCGGTCGAAAGTGAACCGCCAGGGGTTACGCAAGCCGTAAGCCCAGATCTCCCCGCGGGAATTGACGTCACCGAAAAGCGGGTTGTCGGAGGGCGTTGTGTATCGGTAAGCAACATTGGACTCTGACACGTCGATTCGCAGGATGGACCCCAGAAGGGTGCTCGTATTCCGGCCGTGACCCATCGGGTCTCCCGCCGACCCGCCGTCTCCTAAACCGATGTACAGGAACCCGTCTGGACCGAAGGCCAATTGTCCCCCGTTATGGTTGCGGAAGGGCTGCTCGATTTCCATGATCATCAGTTCGCTGTCCGGGTCAGCCAGTCGACCGTCGTCGCTCAACCCGAAACGGGAAACCACCGACCGGCGCGGCCCGGAAGCTGAGTAGTAGGTGTAGAAATAGCCGTTTTCGTGGAACTGCGGGTCGAAAGCCAACCCCAACAGACCCTCCTCTGAGCCCGCGTCGTTCACCCGGTCGCGGATGTCCAGGAAAACCTCGGCCTCGGCGGCGTCCTGTTCGTTGGCAAACGCGAGCACCCGGCCTGACTGCTCCGTCGCAAACAGGCGGTCATCTCCGGCGGCCGGTTGGACAAGGTTGGTGAGACCGCGAAAGTCCAGGTTCTTGAACGCCCGCGCTACCGTCAAGGGTTGCAGCCGCGGCGGATCAGGCTTGGGTGCAGGTGTGCGTGCACGCGTAGGTGCATGCGTGGGTGTAACCGTGGGTGCAACCGTGGGTGCAACCGTGGAAACCAGCGGGATGGAAGTATCCGCGCGAGTTGGCGAAGTTTCGGCGCTCGGGAGGGAGGTTGGAATGGGAACAGGTGTGGCGCCAACCGGAGCAGTTGTCCCTTCACCGCAGCCCACACTAGAGAAACCAATGGCGACGAACGCCAGCACCGCGAACAATCTAAGTCTCAAAAACATTGGGCGACCCTGTTTAATTTGGGATTCCAGCTTTCGGTGGACTGACGGGTGGCCGGTACAAGTGTTTTCGAAGACCTGAGCCCTCGGCTCATTGGAACACCACAATCGCCGCGGCGCGGCGTACCTCCAAGAGCCCTCCGCCCTGAATTCTCGACCGTGTCTGGGCCGCCGGCCTATCCAGGGTCTGCGGCCTGGGTGGGCCGAGACGAGCAAGATTCCCTGTACGCCTGTTGATGTTCCGCTATGGTTTGTGGGTTGCGTTGGAGCGGCACTATCGTTTTAAGGGCGGCAAGCAGTTGTAGATGGGTGATGCCGACTGACGCGACCATGACCGGATGGCCCTCAAGCATCAGATGGGCTAATGCCACTGGTTCCGGAGTCCACCAGTGGGCGATCTCTACTTCTACCGGCGCTCGGTCAACCTCGATAGTTAAATGTCGACGTTTGGTAAGGCCGAGGCGCAGCGTGTTCCAATCTCTGTGGATGTTGCCTCTGCGGCGGTATTCTCTCCTGATTTCCTCTGGACTGTGACTCATCACAATGCTGACGATTGCCCGCAACTCGGTCAACAAGCGGTCCGAGGTGGAATCTTCACGTAGCGTGATGCCCTGGTTCAACTCAATTGCTCTTTGGGAGCCACGCAGTCCCTCCCCCGTGTATCGGAGCCTTACTAGATCTATTGCATGTCGGATTCCTCTGGCATTCCAGTCCAAGTCTTGCAAGGCCAGTCCCAGGGGACGACCGTTCAGGCCGTACGTCACTGAAGATGCTGCAGCCAGCAGACGCGTTAAATCGATACGACCCTCTACGTCTTCGTAACGCGCCCTGGGACTTCCCGAAACGGCCAACCCGGTCACGCCGACCGAGTGTGTGCCGCAACGGCGGCAGAAGGTGTTAGTGTCGCCGAACCCTTGGCGCAATTGCTGACGGAGTCGTTCGAGGATCCCCTGGGGACTCGTTGGAATCTGGGCGGCCTCGCTCGGATCCATACGCTCTAGCATTGTCGATCCAAGTCCCAACAAGGTGCCACAGCGGTGACAACGAACATTAGCAACAGACCCATCCGTCCTCACCTCCTTTCGTATGTGCAGGCTCTTAAGAAGGCGCGCCAAGTTTTCCAGAAACACCGCCCAATTTCCATCCGATAGCCGGGTCCCCTTGGTTGGCCACCCCATCCCGCCCCGTCCCCTACCGGGGTGGGGCGTTTCCGGTTAAGCTTACGCTAGTATACTCGCCCAGATTTTGATGAGGGTCCAGGAAATAAAGGGCCGATAACGGCGGCCAACTGCATGGGGGACTGACGTGACTATTTTGAAGGGAATCATTCAAACCATTGCGGGCACGGGGGAAGCCGGGTATTCCGGGGACAGCGGACCCGCCACCGCTGCCATGCTGCGCGAGCCGTTTATGTGCGCCTTTGACCCGGCTGGCAACCTGGTTTTCAGCGAATCCCGGAACTACTGTGTCCGGCGCATAGACGCCCAGACCGGCGTCATCACCACGTTGGTTGGGGACGGCCAGCCCGGGTATTCCGGCGACGGCGGGCCGGCAGACCGGGCCCGGCTCAACGAGCCCTACAGCCTTACCGTGGACGACAACGGCGACATCTACATAGTGGACCGCCTCAACGCCGCGGTGCGCAAAGTAGACGGGGGCACCGGCATCATTTCCACCGTTGCCGGCACCGGCGAGCCGGGCTACGGCGGCGATGGCGGGCCCGGAACGCTGGCCCAGTTGCGGGAACCGAACGACTGCTACCTGGACGGTAGGGGCGGATTGCTCATCGCCGACATCCAGGATCAGAGAATTCGCCGCCTGGACCTGGATACCGGCATCATTGCCACTTTCGCAGGCAACGGCGAAAAGGTCCGGGCGGGTGACGGTCTGCCCGCCACCCAAGCGTCGATCCTGGGCGCTAGGGCGGTCTGCATGGACACCAGCGGCAACACATACATCGCCGAGCGGGAGGGCAACGGTGTCCGTAAGATAGATGCCGCAGGAATTATGTCAACCCTGGCTGGCACCGGAGAACGCGGCTATGCCGGCGACGGCGGGCCGGCCATCTCGGCCACTTGGGGCGCGCCCAAGGCCATCCGCTGCGACGCCACCGGTGACGTGATTGTAGTCGACACCGAGAACCACGCCATCCGCCGGATCAATGCCGAGGGTATCGTCACAACAATAGCCGGCGGTCACCTGGGCGGGGACGGCGACGGCGGGCCGGCCACGGCAGCGGGTCTGGAACGTCCTCACGGCTGCGGCATCGGCCCCGACGGGACGCTATACATCGCCGACAGCAACAACCACCGGGTAAGAGCGGTGGGTCTGTAACCGCCATCCTTCGCCAAAGGTCGAGACGAACCCCATCTTGGCGCCTCACTGCTCGTGGCGAGGATGGCGAACCACCAGCCACAGGCGACCCCTCAGAAGGCAGGGGCGAAACCGTGTGTCCCGCTTAGTCCGTGAACCCTCAACTTCTATACCGTCGTCTCGATTACGCCTTTCGCCCTCGCGCATCTCCGCCAAATTTGCGCACCGGTATCTGTGGTTGCACCCTCCATATACCGCTTCCTGCCGGTCTCGTTCGGAATCCCCATTCCACGCCACCAATGGTTTGGGTCAACAATTGGGGTTTGCGCTGGGCTTAAGGCGGTCGATAGCACGGTAGCCCCGCAGCCTGGTCATTATCTGAATCAAGGCATAGGGATACGCCGAATAAGACCGCCGGCGTTGGGCATAGTAGGGCTGGACGACCCACCGCTGCCGGGGCGGCCTTGGAAATCGTTGTCGCCGGGACAACTGTATGAGGGGCGATCGCCCGCGGTTCGGGGTTGCTGGCGTGAAAGCCAGTCGCTACATTAGGCGGCCATTGGGCCCGATAAAGTAAGAACCGAGTGAGGTGGCTAAGTTAATGGAAGGCAATCCCTGGATTTGGATCCTATCCGTCTTCATAGCCTATTTTCTCGCGCTTATCGGGATTGCGGTTCTTCGCAGCCCTCGGATGGATGACATGTCTGACTTTGTCCTGGGAGGGCGGAGGATGGGCGCCTTTACCACCGCCCTGAGCGCCGGCTCCTCTGGGGTTAGCGGTTGGACAATGCTCGTTTTCCCAGCCCTGGCGTTCGTTGCCGGAATGATGCACCTTTGGACAGTGATATCCCTCATCCTGGGCGCCTGGTTGTCCTGGACGATACTGGCCCGCCGGCTGCGCCGCTATACCATCGCCACCGATAACTCTCTGACGCTTCCCGAGTTCTTTGAGAAGCGCTTTGGCGAAAAGACCGGCTCTCTGCGCACTCTGGCAGCGGCCATCAGCCTGTACTTCATCACCCTCTACGTTTGCTCCGGGTTGATTGCCGGGGCCAAGCTGCTGGAAGTGCTTTTCGACCTGGACAACTCCGGCTCCGGCCACGATCAGGGTGTGCTGATAACCCTGGCCGCTATCGTCTCCTACACATTTATCGGAGGCTTTCTGGCCGTATCCCGGACCGACGTGTTCCAGGCGTTGATAATGCTGGCCGGTTTTATCTTCATACCCTTAGCTTTGATTGCGACGACCAGCAATCCTTTTCATGGTATGCAATCGACCGCCGCCGGTTTCTGGAACCCCTTTACCGATGCCAGCAACCAGGCCTTGGGAGCAGTGTTCTTCCTGTCGTCCATCGGTTGGGCTCTGGGCTCTTTCGGTGCCCAGAGGACGCTTTCCAGATACATGGCGGTGGCCCGGGAAGAGGACCTGAACCGGAGCCGCAACATTGGCATGTTCTGGATAATTCTCATCTTCGGCTTTGCACTCCTTATGGGATTGGTGGCCGCGCCGGCCTTGGAGGCCAGGGGTGTGGCGCTGCCCGACCCGGAGAAGCTGTATCTGATTGTCGCCAATCTCTTCTTTCATCCGGTGGTCGCCGGGCTGTTGCTCACTGCCGTAATCGCGGCGGGTAATGAGCACCGCCGACTCTCAATTGCTGCTGGCGTCGGCGGTGGCAACCGCGGATGCACCCTTCATTAAGAAGCTGACCTACTCAATGCGGACCCACTCCCGGGTTTGGATGAGCCGGGCAATGCTGCTGCTCATCGGCGTAATCGCCGCCGCGATTTCCATCGTCTCCCCTGAATCGGTATTTGCCCTGGTGTCGCTTGCCTGGGGCGGCATGGGCGCGGCTTTCGGTCCGGTACTTCTTTTGGCCCTCTACTGGCGCCGTTTCAGTGCTTGGGGCGCGTTGGCCGGCATTATATCCGGCACGCTGGTTTCCACCGCGTGGTGGCTGATGGGACTGGGCTATGAAGGAGCCCGAGGGTTGGCCGACCTGTTGGGGTTCAGCGCCACGGCACTGTACTTTAATGAGGTCGGAATCTGGAATATTAACCCGGCTTCTTGGCGGCGACCCTGCTCGCCGTAGTGATAACCCTTCTGACGCCCGCGCCGGCCCGCGAGGTGGAGGAAATGTTTGACTGGGTGACCGGCCCCGCCGCTGCCTGGTCTCAAGAAACAGGCGGAATTGCCGGTTTGGAAAGGACGGAGGTTTGTACGGATGTCTGCAAATCGGGCCGGTCGCATCTGAAATCGCCGACCACCATTCCCCCAGGACAAACACCCATATCTGTCCTCACGCAAGCACTCCAGCATAGGGGTTAAGGCAAATCGGCAATTCGGCTGGCCAGCAATCAGTCATTGAGGTACAGCGTGTGCTTGGGAATGTTCATGGACGCTCATTCTTGTGGCTGGCTTGGCCCTCATCCATTTATTCTGGGAAGCTCTGCACGTCTTTGGGTAGATCTTCCCCTTCTCGTTGCCGGGATTGAACCTATAGCAGAACCGCTTAGCCCCCTGCACGTCGAACCGGTCCGGAGGTGAGGAACCCTGGCTGCCGTTGGACAAGAAAAATACGTCCACGCCCGGTGGGCTGGTTCACCCCGGAAGTGGTACGAATAGTGAATTAGCGAACGCTGACAGGCTACGCCGAAGGCAACGATCCGGTCCTTGTTGCCTTTGCCCAAATCTTTGAATTACCGGTCATGCACATGGACGTCCTCATATTTCAAGGTGACGACCTCCGAGAGGTGGGGGCCCGTGTCCAACATCAGGGAGTAGATGGCCGTATTGCGCGCTACGAGCGGGGTGTTCGGATTCATGCTGGCGAAAATCTTCACGAGATCTTCGGACGTCAGGGGCTCGATCACCTTATCAGTGACCTTGGGCCGCCTCAGGTCCTTGAGCCAACCTTGAAAGAGTTCCAGGGCCCCGTTGTACCACTCCACCGTCCTGGCGGACTTGCCTTCCGACCGGTTGTGGACTTCGAAGTGTCGGGTCAGCGTTTTGAGGTCAAACTTGTCCTGGTCCATGCCACGTATCCGTGCTATTCGTCCGGTTACCATGATACTTACTTGCCTCCCTTGGTGAAAACTGTCTGGTAGGCAAGCAATTGGAGATAGAACCGAGAGACCGGATAAGGCAGCGTATCGGATAGGGGTTTCGGCAAAGAAAATGCCGCCCTTAGAGGCGGCTTTTCAGGTTCAAATTGAGCCAATTCGTAGCTGAAGTGGCGTCCCAGGCAGGATTCGAACCCGCGACCCGCTGCTTAGAAGGCAGGGGTTTGCGCTTTCCGTGCCTGGGAGGCAATTCAGATACGAATTTATTTGAAAACCCTCCGATAGTCGCCGCGAGGCAGTGATTCGGTTCTGAGTACCCCGAACTGCTTGCTTGCCTCAATTATACAACCTTGACTCCCGGGCAGGTAGCGGACCTGACAGCCACGGATGCGGAAAATGAAAATACCGAGGTTGCCCTCATCAACCAGACGGGGCCGGAGCCAACTTGGGTGGAGGCCCCGTTAAATTCCCAAGATTTAACGTGGCTTTGCCTGGCCTACACATCCTCTCTGCCGGGTGCTCTGGGGATTGCACCGAGTCGTCTCTTATCATCTCAACTGGGTCACGATAACCCTGGCCTGATGGGTTTTTTTGGGGTGCGTTGGAACCGAATGCAGAGGTCCAAGTCAGCTTGGCCGCTCTGGCTGCCACACAATAATGCGCCATGACCCACAAAATCGAGTCTCCAGATTTGTCGGTTGATTAACTTCATCATAACCGGATTCCTCCGGCGGAGTTCCCCGGCGCTGACATTAGAGGCCGGACCCACTGATATCCGACAAGGGCTATCACCGGGCAGTGGAAAGGGGTGGATGCTACCAATCCACCGTCTCCCGGTGGCATGCTCGGATCGCCTTCCGAACCTATCCAAACAGCGTTCCTTTTCCAATTCGAGTTGGCCGATCTGCTGGTGGTACCGGGATATCGGGGCTTAATTCGCCCCTGTTGCTCTTCCGCTGACCGTTGTCAAAGACCCCGCGCATCCCTGGGTCAGGTCTTTCTCTTTTATCCGGATTTGGCAGGGGCGGACTTCGCCCCGAGCGGCCAACCGAATCACCGTCTCTTCCCCTTCCTCCACATGCAGGCCCCCCTCGGCTTTGAATGACGCTCCGTCCCTTATCCGTTCCTTTGTCACACCCTGCTCCCCGAGTCAGCCACCGTTGTCAACGGTTTAGACGCGGAACTCTCACTGAACCGATCGTCCGAAAACCCGGGACCGCCTCAATCAGTTGAACGAACTACCAAATCGGTTGGCAAATTCAAAAGGAAAGTCTGGAAGGGAGGATGCCAACGGTAAGACACTCATTTGACGGGTGCTTGCCATCGCCGGAGACAAGGAATCCCGGCCTGACTACGACAACTCTTCCTCAAAGTAGCCAAATCAGACATCATCGGTATGTATTACCGAAAATTTCAAAATATTCAGAAAGATTATGTAAAGCTATTAATCCTATTCACTTGATAGCTACTAACCGTCTTCATTGGCCATTTTTGACCTCGGATTGCAGGCAACTCAGGCTCTTGGGATGTGCTCAAAATCCTCGAAAATCTGAAACGACAAACGTAATTGCATCCTCCTCCTCTACCCTAGATCCATGGACTCTAACTTTTTTGGCCCATGGCCAGGTAATGACACTCTAAGAGTCCAGGAGCGAATATGTCATCCTACGCTACCACAGAGTTTTCCAGGGCTCTCAAGAGGCTCAGGTCCAAGTCGGGAAAGACCAAGTATAAACTCGCCCAATATAGCGGCCTGGACGAGGCCTACGTCTTGAGGCTGGAATCCGGCGAACGCCAGAACCCATCCAGAGATACCGTCATGAAGCTCGGCCTCGCTCTGGTCGCCGATTCTGACACGGTTTCCATCCACGACGTGAATGAACTCCTCCTGGCCGGTGGCTTCGCTCCCCTCAGGGGACGCGGCGAATCGTACCCTGGCTTCTGATTGCCAGCAAGTCCGATCACCGCTTGCATTCGGTTTGTTTCGCGCACGCCCGTATTTTCCGGGAAGACCTACCCGCGTTCGGGTAAATCTTCCCATTGGCCTTCTCCAGGTTAAACCCGTCCCGGAACCGCCTTTCCCCCTGCACGTCAAACCTGTCCAGGGGTGAGAAACCCTGACTTCTCAACACCGCGTTTTGCATACCCATGTGCACGTGATGTCAAATAATGGTCTCGCCGCTGATTGCGGCTTCGGCCCGGACCCGGTCGTCGGTGGTCAGTGCAATCATCGCATGGCCGCCGCCGCGGTTCAGGATGTGCATGCTCTGTATGTTGACTCCGGCCTGTTTCAGGTTTTCCGCCACCCTCGCCAGGGCGCCGGGTTCGTCCCGGAGTTGAACGACAAGGACCTCGTCGCCGACCGCCTTGTATCCGGCCTGGTTGAGCACGTAAAGCGCGTGGTCAGAATTGTCGGTGGTCAGCACGACCGTCCCCTGCTCGTTGTTTACTTCGGTGTTGATTGATTCGATGTTGATGCCCGCGCTGGCCAAAATGCCCGTTAGGTCCGCAATTATGCCAACCTCGTCGTTCGCCATCACAACAATGCGGGTGATCCGGTTAATTCGGTCCATTTCGACTCCCTCGGCTCTTGGGGTTGGAACTCTCTCCTAGCAGGTGCAATCGGCGACGAGTTCGTCGATCTGCTCCCGGGTGACGTGGGGCATCGTGATGATGTGAGCAATCTGGCCCTCGTGGGCAATCTGCCACTTCTGGAAGACCTTCGGCGCCGGCCTGGGGAATACCACCGTAACCGAGTTCCGGTGGCGCCAGGCGGCTACACCGTGACGGTTGAATTGCCTCACCGCATATTCCGCCGTGTCCAGCATTCCAGACACCAGCTCACGGAAACCTTCGTCCCCATATTTCTCCAGGGCATACCACAGCATCAGGGGAGTCAGGCCGTTGCGGGAACCGGAAAGGGTGGTGTCCTGGATTCCCACGTACTCAATGATGCGGCCGACCCGTTCCACGTTAGGCCAGCGGGTCAGAACCACGCCGCAGGGCAGCGGCGCGCCGATCAGCTTGTGGCCACTCACCGCGATGCTGTTTATACCACAGTCGAACCCATACGGCTGCGGCTCCTCCACGAAGGGCAAGATCATGCCGCTGAGGGCGGCGTCGGCATGAATGTAGCTGTCTGCGACATCCAGGTCCTTCAGGATTCCCCTGATCCGTTCAATGTCGTCGATGGCCCCGCGCATGGTCGTGCCGATGTTCGCGATGATCACCGCCGGCAGGCGCTGGTTCACTTGGATCATGTCGTACAGTTCCTGGTAATCGATCTCCCCGTCTTCCTGGCGTTTGATCATGACGTAGCGGGCGTTCAGCAGTCGCAGGTTCTTCAGGACGCTGTAATGGGTTTCCTCGGAGAAATAGAATATCCCGTTGGGGAACATTTCCCGCGCCAGGTAGAGCCCATACAGGTTGCTCTCGGTCCCGCCGGAGGTGACATAGCCCCAGGCCTCGTCCGGTTCCAGCCGCATAAGACGGGCAAATCGGGTGATCACCTCTCGTTCCATTTCGTGGGTGTTGCTCCAGTAATTGCTGTCATGGAATGGGTCTCCGACGTTGTTCAGCGAGTATTTGAGAAAGGGAAGCAGCGGTGAGTAATCGAAGTTCTGATTGGTGGGATAGCCGATCTGTTGATTTGAGGCGGACTGAATTTCGGTTAAAAGACGGTCAAGTCTTTCTTGAGTTTCCGTTTGCAGCCGTTTGGCTGAAGTCCTGATGTCGGCCATAACCGGTCCTCTCTTTCCTCTGCCGCGGCGTTGGGCGGGACAGATTAGTACCCATAGCAAGTGAATGATAATCCAGCGATCAGAAGGGCAGCAAATTTTGCACGGTCCGGCGGCATGCTTTTCATTGGGATATCCATTCGCCGGATGGCCAGGACATTGGGAATCCATAGAGACACGGTCACGAGATACACTGACGCTGAGAGTCCGCCGACGTGTCGGTCCCCGATCGCATCCACAGTGTCCCCGCCAGATACCATCGCAGACCAAACGGGTGGCATTTCTGCCGGACAGTTAGACGGACATTCATCCTGAACAGCGACAGCCGCAATGTTGACACTGCCCATCCCTGTGGGTAGTCTACCCTCACCCAAGGAACTCACACCACCTCGGAGCCCCGGGTGTTCTAGACCTCAAGACTGCCCCGTCATCGCTGACGGCCTGCGCTTCTGTTCTCTGGCGAAACACACTTCTCCACTGCCCTACTTGGCATATTGTCTATCCTCTTAAATTATTCCGATAGCTGAACGTTCCTAACAACAGACTCCCCCAATCCCGAGAATCGCAACGGAGACCTACCCCTTGCGGTAGGACATCCAAAAAATAAATCACCCCCACGGATGACCTGAGAAGCAAGGAACCCCAAAAACTAAACAAACGATAAGGAGCAAGGCAGATGGACCTCGATGATATCGAAATCCAGACCGTCGAGGTCGTGAGGACCCCCGATGGAAGCCGGATATGCCGGATATACTACGTCAAAAAACCCCTAGCCCAGCAGGATCCGGCCAAAAGGGCCAAGGTGCAGTTTGTCGACAACACCCCATCCCGAAACCCAGTCCAAGCCTCATTCCAAGAGCCCCTAGCAACACCCCTCCAATCGATGGCCCAGGCCCTGCTCCGGACGCGAAAAGCCTGGGAAGCAAGACCCAGCAAACCCAGAAAGCCCTTGTTGGCCACCATATGGAATGCCTGGCGAAATGCCAGCGCAGGGGTGAAAGCCCTGACGGTAGGGGCCTGCGCGGCGATCCTCCTTCAGATGCTTTTTCTCATCATAAGACTCGGTAGTGACTAGACAGCCGTCGTAGGAAAGGAAGAAATGAAATACGTAATGATTGCGGTGGCCTCGTTCCTCGCAGTTGGTCTGATCACGGAGCAATTGGTCAACGTAATCGTCGAAAAGGTAAAGGAGAACGAACCCCAGGTCTCGTCCCAAGCCCGGTTCGTCGAGGCCCAGAGAAGCGGGAACACCATAGACGCCCCATCCCAGGCGCAGCCTGCATCCAATACACAGCACGAGTACACCAGGTTACAGAAGTCCGACTGCACGGCGGAAACCATCGCCAAGGCCCACCCGCACATGATCGGAAAGGTCATAGACGTCATCGACGGAGATACCATTGTAGTTACAGTCGAAGGCGCCTTTATCGAGGTCAGGCTCTGGGGCGTAGACGCCCCCGAGAAAGAGCAACCTGATGGACAAAAGTCCTGGCAGGCCCTGATCAACCACGCTCCACTCAACACCAAGATATACCTTTACCCCATGGACATGGACATGTACGGCCACATGGTAGCCAACATTGGATACGCCGGCGAGTTCGCGGTGAATTTCACCATGGCCGCACAGGGCATGGCCTACCACGTCAATGACTTCTCATCAGCGGGTAACCGGTGTTTGGCCGAGGCCCAGAAGATAGCCCGGAACAGCCTGATGGGAGTATGGAGACAAGGAGAGAACGGCGGAGAGAGACCGTGGCACTACCGCCAGAGGATAACCGAACAGAACCAACAGGAACAAGAACAGGAAAAAGAGGAGCCCACGGTAACCGATTTTAACTAGAGGGAACCGACAATTGCTAACCCCAGATGGCCGAGGCAACCGAGTACAGGGCCGATGGAGAGTAGAGGCTCCTGCGGTCATGCCGGGTATCGAATCTGCGCCAATGCTTCAGTTGGTTAAATACCCGTTCGACCAGGTTGCGTTACCGATTCGGCTCCCTGTCGAATTCCCAGGGGTCCCTGGGGTTGGACTTGGGCGATATCATGGCTATGGTGCCCTGTGGCCAAACATACGCTAGCATCCTGTTGCTCTCATACGATTGGTCTGTGATCACACAACCAGCCTCGATTCCGCTCATCAAGAGCATGGCCTGGGGATGGTCCTTCAGAACCACTGCCAACCCTACTTCGGCAAAGCGCTGCTTGACCCGGTACACTGTGCCGAGGGCCAAATCCATGGATTCAGCCGCTTGGGGACCCGGCCAATCGTCGTCGATCTTGAGGCGAATCCGGGCCCTGGTGGTGACTCTGACCAGATGTTTCCGAACCCGACTTAGACGCTGGAGTTCATCCCGCTGTTCCACTGCCATACGCACTAAATTCTTGGCCCTGACCATCACTGCCACTTCATCAAAGAACACTCCCAACCAAGTAGAATAGCCTGAGTGTTCTTTTCCTTAGATAGATGCAAGCCAGATAGATGCAAGCCAAGTTCGCGGAGTCCGAACGGTCTGGCCAGAAAGCCATCGGCCGGGTGTCACGCCACGCCAAGCAGGCGAATTCCAGTCTTATAAGGCATGGTAGTACGTGGAATGCTTTCCAACACCCACAATTGCATCAATAATCGACGTCAAGACAACGATGTCTTGCGAAGAATTGGGGTTCCCGGCCACATTTCTAAGTTCTATCCAGAGTTTCGTCGTCATATACAAACACATAAACCAAAGGCAGCAGCCTAAAGAGGAACCGCACAGAGAGGTAAATGATGATCAAGTACATACTGACGGGACTAGCCGTAGTGACCATAATCGGCATAGCCTGGCCCCTGGCGTCGAACGTGTTCGGCGGCGGGCCCAACGAGGCCACCAAGCTGGTGGAGGCCACCGAGAGGACCAATAAAAAGGCTGAGAGTCTTAACGATTCATTCACCGACGTCATACCCCCGGCGCCCAGACCGGCTGTCCCGGCAGGGTCCCTCGGCAAGTCGCCCCCTTCTGCCGGCGAGCTACGGGACGGACTGGCCGGGCAGGATACAACTCCTGACGGCGTTGCCGAAGGTCCCGAACCGTCCCCAACCCCGGACAAGTACGCCCCCTACGAGCAACCCACCGAGCACGCGGTGAGAGACGCCATCGAGTACCTGAACAAACTCCAGACAGAACTGGAGCCCACCCAGACCCAGTACATCATGGCCGTGGAGCAACTCCAGAGAGCCTGGGCTCCCCGTTACGAGAGAGCCGTGGACGAATACAAAAGGTTCGCCTACCGGATAGACCACGCCGACGCAATGGCCCAGGACTATTTCAATGTACAGGAACGGCTGACCGCACAGATCGTCAATCAGGACGACCGGAACCGGGCCGAAGAAATCGACATCAGGGAGCGTCAGGTCTACAACGACTGGCGCGGCCAGGCGTACAAGACCTTGGGGCAGGCCCAGCTCATCATGTACGACCTGAACGACATGAACGTCATCATCACCAAGCAGAGGCTTTCTGCCCACTTCGCGGCCCTCTACGAGGACTTTCAGACCATACCCCCGGCTATATCGCTCCTACACGAGGAACTCGCGCGGTTCCGTGAGGAATCGGACCGCATCCAGCAGACCTTCGGAGTCACAACCAAGTAAATCAGAGATAGAACCATGCTCCAGAGAACCCAGGTCCTGAAAGCGAGATATCCAATGATCGACCAAATCCTGAAACTGAAGGAACGGATACTGGCCGGGGACCCCTCATTCAACAACGAGACCATGATCAGAACGCTGATAGCCATAGGGGCGCTGGCCAGCATGTTCTTGCCCTGGGCGGTCCTTGACGGAAAGGACTCGTCGCTCAGCGGCTCAGAACTCCTGGCCTACGCATTCACCAGTCCCGAGCGAGGGGCCATGTTCCGGACTTCATTTCTGGGCGCCTTGGGACTCCTTTTCATTCCCCTGACAGTAACGGTTGCAACCATCATAGCGTTCTTCAAGACGGTGACCAAACAGGCGTCCACCGCGGCCAACCTCATCGGATGCCTGCTGCCGATAATCATGATAATGGTGACCGGAAGCATCACCTCAAGCGACCGGCCCGACCTGTTGGGAGTAAGGATCCCAGAGTGGGGCATTGCAATGATGATCTCCTGCCACGCAGTCCTACTCGTCCATGGCCTCATCCAGGAAAACGACCGAAGGTAGAGGTCCGACAAAAGCAATGGAACTGAACAAACCAACGGTCCGAAACACTGGAGCCGCGTCCACATAGAGGGTGACCCATATCCTCCCAGCCAGCCCGAAATTCATCAGAGACTACACCGCCGAAAGTTGACCGTAGGCAACCTGATTCTCTGAGATGTCGCTGAGGGAACCCCTGATTCCCGCCCGCCACGTGAAACACGTCAGAGAGGCGCCAGGGGGTGTCTGAGCCGAGCGTCAACAGGGGACTCGCGGGACATCCTCGGTCAACGCAGGAGTACGGGCCGGTGACTTGAGATGACCTGCGGTCCCTGACCAATGACATCGTGGCGCTGTCCACTCGGTTCGGCCAGTACGGGTATCCGCGGAGCACCTCAATGATATGGCGCAGCGGCTGGGTAGTGGACCACGAGCAGGTGGAGCGGATCTGGCGGCGGGAGAGGCTAAAGATGCCGGTCAGGCAACCCAACTAAACCAAATCCAGGGTGGGATATGCATTTAAGGGGCGTCAGGAATAGGGTTGCAGTCTCGCATTAGCCATTCGGCTGGCTACAGTAATCTTGGCGACCTCTACACATGAAAGCCACCACCGCTATGAGCCACCTTGGTGACCTAACCCCAGAAACCATAACGCGGATCATCATCCTAGTAGTCCGAAATCTTTGTAATGAGGAGTAACCGAGATTGGCGCGATCACCCCGCGATACTTGGGCAATGTTGCTCTCCACCAAAACGCCTACTCTTCATACCATCATCTCAACGCTGTTGGACCACTGGCCGTTATGTCCACTAATTTAGCGCGGCCAGCGTGAACGCACAACGCCCATGCGCAGGGCCTGTTCATTTCCCAGTTTGGATTACATGGGTCCCGTCTTACCCTCGAAAGCGGGAATCGTCATTCCCACGCAGGTGGGAATGACGATAGAGTGATAAGGCTTTGCGCCCGTAATTGTTCAGACTCAAGGGGGTTCGAAGGTCTGAGGTTCGAAAACCGGGGGCGAATTCCCGTTTGGGAGGCTCAGGCTGACGGCAATCAAACGGCTTTCGACCAATTCGACCCACCAAATCTGAACTTTTACTTGCGCCCAAGGGGTTTGCGTTTTCCAACAGGCTGTGCCGCCGCTATAATCCAACGATTCCGGGAGTGGAGGCCGTTATGTCATTGGACCATGAACACTTTATGAGGCTGGCCATCGAGGAAGGCATCAAGGGGCGCGCGGAAGGCAATTCCGCCGTAGGCACAGTGATTGTTCGCGGCGATATAGTAGTCGCGGTTGGCAGGAACCTCGTCACCTCAACAAACGACCCCACGGCCCACGCCGAGACCGTCGCACTGCGCGAAGCCGGAGCCGCGTTGCAGTCCCCGGACCTATCCGATTGTACCCTGTATACATCATTTCAACCGTGCCCCATGTGTTGCGGCGCGATCATGGTGAGCGGCATCGCCACGCTGGTTATGGGAGGCAGGCCCGGCCCCGAAACCAACCAGTACGGCCCCTACACGCCTGAACAACTATTGGAGGACACGGGATGGGGCGACCGAGTGGAGGTGATTACGGGTATCCTGGTGGAAGAGTGCGAGCGGATTCGGTATGAGTGAGATGGACAAAGGACCTGATTTTGGTCCCTGACCCAGGGTGCGCCGGGTAGCCGTGCTGGGACCCATTGCCGGTTGGCGACTCAACCCCCCCCTTCTACTACGGTTGGTTGGCCCTTGGTATTACGGCCTTGGGCACGTTTGTCTCAACCTCGGTTGGCGGGCTGGTGCTGGGAGGCACCCAGAGCTCCATCCTTGAAGAGATGCGGTGGCGGCGCAGCACCATCGGCCTTGCCGTGACGGTGGGAGTCTGGTGCTCGGAGCTGATATCGCCAGTGGTGGGCAGTCTCTCCGACCGCTACGGCGCAAGGTGGTTGATGCCCTTCGGAGCGGCCTGTCTGGGTATCTCCCTTTACTTCATTTCAAAGGTCGGCGCCGTCTGGCAGTTTTACCTGATCGTAATCATCGGGCGGGCCGTCAGCCAACCCATCCTGACCGGCGTTGTGCCGCGGGCCATTGCGGTGAACTTTTTTCGCCGCCGGCGGAACTTCGCCCTGTCTCTGGCCGGCATTTCCAGGCCCATCAGCGCGGCGCTCAACATTCAGCTCATTTCCCTTGTCGTCCTCGCCTACGGCTGGAGGATAGCATTTCGATTCCTTGGGTTTGCCAGTCTTGCTTTGCCAGTCGTATTCTTTCTATTCATCCGGCGGCGGCCCGAGGATATCGGACCACTGCCTGATGGGGCCCAGCCATCCGCCAGCGGTCCCGCCGAAGCGTCCCGTGCCGCCAAAGCTTCCGTACCGTCCACCGGCAACGGCGTCGTTTACACTGACGGCTAGGAGATAAGCTGGACAACCCGCGAACCGCTGCACACCCGTGCCTTCTGGATGTTGGCTATAGCGGCGCTGCTGGGGGGTTATGGGCAGTTCAGGACTGGCCTTCAACATGGTGCCTTACTTCCGGGAGGTATCGGGGCTGTCTACGGCCTTGGCCGCCGGAGTCTTGAGCCTCAGCACTTTCCTGTCCTTGGCCAACCTGGGTTGGGCGTTTCTGGCCGACAGGTTTACGCCCAAGTGGTGCTTGGCGGCGGCGATGTTCGCTGCCGCCGTGTCGGTCGTTTACCTGACGGAGGTCGACTCCGTGCGTTCCGCCTACGTTTTCGGCGTGGTATGGGGAATAGCCGTCGGCGCTCCGGACGTTCTGGTGTACATGGTGTTGGCCGACTACTTTGGCAAGGTTTCGTATGCCACCATCGTCGGGACGTTCAGGACCTTCGAGGCCGCGGGACTTGGAATCGGACACAGTATTGGGGCGGTCATTTACGACGTAACCGGCAGCTACAGTGCTTTGATCGGCCTGCTGATGGCGTTGTACTTGCTCACTACCCTGTTGATCGTGCTGTGCCGGCCGCCGCCGGCCATCCCGTTGCCGAATACAACGGTCTGCTAGGCTGCGAGAATCTCTTCACAGACCCTATCGATGGTGGCGTACCTTACTCTAATGAAATGTTCAAGCTTGAAGGTTAGTATGTCAGCCGGGACTTCAAGGTTTTCGAGTGACTGCTCGGCCTTTTTCCCGTGAGCAATAATCCCTTTCAACAATGGCATGTTCTTCATCAGTACATCCAGAACAGCGTAGTTCTCGATGCTCTGACTTACGCCACCACTTTGCTCGTTACTATAGGCATTGGTTTCAACACATTTGATACCCTTGCTCCGAATCCGATCCAGGCGTCGCCTTGTGCTGGATGGCTTGTCGCGTTCGGAATTGTAGGACTCCATAAAGGACTTGTAATCAAATCCTGTGTCGTCCTTCCACCATGTCCACCAATCAACATTAGTCTTGGTTGCCGGGTTCTCGCCGATAACGATTACTTCACAGGTATCGGGAAAGCCATCGCAGACAAAAGGACGCTGGTCGTAGCAAGGGGAGGGAATCACCTCTTTTAGGATTGTTGTCCAATCTGGCATCCTTATACACCCCAGCAAAGGGATCCACCACGTTGAGAAAGCGAGGCTAGTAGGGCAACATCTTTGAATTGATGGCGTGAAGGGTGCACATCCTGACTTGGAGCAACATTACCCAAGAGTCGCCGAGCAATCCCGCCTATCTCTGCTACTCATCATTTCAAAGATTTCGGACTACTAAACCAAAGCCAAGGTGAAATATGCAATAGCATAGGGTAAATTGGCGGAGGGGCAAGGATAGCTTGCCTAGGTATCGAGACCTACACTGGAACAAGTGTCGGTACCATTGACAGGAGCAGCGGAACTTTCACTTAATTCTACCTCAATCCTATCCTAACAACCGGGTCCACCTCACCTTTGGGGGGACGCCGCCGGCGTGGGCCGCCATCCTCAATTGAGAGGGTTCGATGCTGTCAAAATTCAAGCAATGGCTCTTTCCGTCGCCCGAAGAATTAGAGCTTCGCAAACAGGAGCTTCAACGGCGGATAGCTGAGCGCAAGAGTAAGTCGCAACCGGAAGCAGTGACTCGCGTCTCGGTCCCGTCAAAGCGTCCCGCCCCGTTGCCCCCTATCACCCTGTCGAGTCCGGCTTGCCCCTACTGTGGCGTCATTCAAGAGCCGCCGCCCATGCGCCGACGAAAATGCTGGGACTGCGGACAAATTATTCACGTCCGTACTGAAAGGGAGGAACGCAAGAAATACTTGGTCACTGCTGAGGAGGCCGAGCGTAGGGCAGCAAAAGATACACGGCTTGCCCGCGAACGGCGCAACGAAGAGTGGAAGCAACTAAGCGAACAGGTGCGGCTTGCGATGCAGGCTGGTGATTGGAAGTCCCTCCAAGGAGCTTATCAGCAACAGGCCCGTATCCTTTTCGTTGAAGGCTGTCCTCATCGTCATGTCGCGCAGGAAGCTGCGCGCGCTCAATTAATGAGCCTTTTAGAACTCGGTGTTGCCGGTGTCGAAGTCATGACTGCCGACGACGAGCGGGTATGCGCACATTGTCAGTCGCTTGACGGCAAGGTATTCACTATCCAAAAAGCCTTGGAGGTGATGCCCATACCCGGTCCAAATTGCACCGATGGTAACGAACAAAACCCACATGGCGGACGCTGCCGCTGCCTATATATCGCGGTCATTCCCGGGCAAAGAGAGTGACCAGTTGTAGCAATTGGTGCGAGGTTGCGTTCATAGGTCACAAGACCAACTGACTTCGCCGCTTGCTACGGCACAAAGTTCCCACGGTATTCTAAACCGAAGCCAAGATGAAATGCGCAGGGTGATGCGGAAAATTTGCGGAGGAACTGGGTTGGGCCGATATGGGGTTGGGGAGGGACTGGTGGTGAGTGTCAAGCAAATTGATCGGTTTCTCGAACTATGGCAGATGGATGCCAGGGATCTGCACCGGCAGCTTATTCTGGCGCCGACGCCCAGGGAGCGAGAACGTTGGCACGCCATCCGGCTGCTGGCCCAAGGCTGGACAGCTTCGGGTACGGCGCAAGCTTCGGGACGGGATCCTCATACCATTGGACGATGGGCCGCCGCCTTTGGCGAGGGCGGACCTGCCGCCTTGATTTTCGAGCAGTCCGGTGCCCCCCCGCCATCGATGAGGCGCAGCAGGCGGAGTTCAGAGCGGCGGTGCAGGAACTGCCTGCCATGGCCGGCATCGAACTCGCCAACCGGATTTGGAAGGGGGTCATCAGTTTTTCTTGGAGAGTTTTGGCATCGTCCTGAGCCGCAGCGGTTGCCTGAATTACCTGCACCGTGTGGGGTTTGCGTTCAAGCGGCCGAAGAAGCGTCTGCTAAAGGCGGATGGGGCCAAGCGGGAGTCCTTCGTGGCGGAGTACGCCGCACGGACGAAGGAGGCGCGGCGGTCCAGGGCCAGGATTTTCTTCGCCGACGAGGCCCACTTACGGACGGACGCCGATCTGCGGGGCAAGGGGGTGCTGGGAGGAGAACCTGTTCTGGTGGACTCGACCAGCCCGCGTTACGGCGAGAAGGCCAGCTACTACTTGGCGGTGTGCTTGGATACTGGAGAGGTGGAGTGGATGGAACTGGAGGCAACAGCAATTCAGGCACCTCGGCGGCATTCCTGTCCCAGTTGCGGCAGGGGAGCGCCGGGCCGCTGAAGGTCATCTGGGACAACGCGCCGGCGCATAGGGGCGAGGTGGTGCGGGAGTACCTGCGGGCGCCGGTCTTGAGTTGCGACTGGTGAACCTCTCGGGGTACAACCCGGACTTCAACGCGGATGAGGCTGTCTGGGGGTGGGCGAGACAGGAGGCCACTGGCAACCTGTGTCTGGGAAGCAGGGAGGCAGTGCAGGGGAGGGTCGACAAATTCCTGCCGGGCTGACCAGCCGACAAGACAAAGTGAGACGGCGCTGCCGGACAGTCCTGCAATCAAGGGCAGAATCACTCCCGCGAGACTCCCGGCCGGAATCACCACACCCGGCAAATGCGCATCCCACCTTGACTTTGGTTTAGGTTACGGAGTAGTGGCCGGTGTGGCAGATATCCCACTGGCCCCAGCGGTGGAGTGGGGTCGGGGAAAGCTGTCTCCAATTTCTTGCGGAGGTTTCCTCCAGGTACTATTTACGGCCCTGCCGTATGTCGTTCTGTACTTCCAGGGTAACGATGCTGGGATCTCCGGCTTGGGTGGATCCGCGGTCGACCGCGACTCACTGGACCGTGGCTTCGACCCGGGTGGCGAGGTCGCCGTTCCCCTTCGGGTAGGGAAGGGTATCAGATAGGGACTTGTCCGGTTAGGGGTTCTACCATGGTAGGCTCATTTTGTCTCAGGCTTATTCGGCGCCGCCTCTGGCTCTGGGTGGTTTTCAAGTATAGCCACTGGTACCGGCTGTTGATCATGGGGGGTCCGCCGCGCTTCCCTGGTCCCGTCTTCCGGATGATTCCGGAGTGATGACACCCAGTAGTCAGGTGATCGGAACAGCGCTCAATACATGTCCTGCCCAATCCAGCGGCCTACGCCAGAGTTCTTGGGATTATATGCCCGGCTGCCCAACTGCCTTACAGTTCCAACCGAGGGAACCGAAATTACAGGGGCAGGGCGAGTAGCTGCAGGCCTCTGAGGCCTGAGGAACAAGAGTTTTGACGAGTTTTGGAAATTGATTCTTAAATCCCTTGACAAAGAGAGTTAGTGTCGGTATAGTCATCGAATCATGGGCGGTTATACGCCTTTTTTGGTGTAATACAGCCTAGCTGTTTCACCCCCTCCTAGCAGCATTCCCGGTTACAGCCCTTCTGATTTAGCCCTTCAGTGGCGGGCCCGATGCGGCCCAATTGACTCACCCCCTTTGCGGCGGGCCTGGTTACGGCCCCTTTTGACTAAGCCCCCATCAGGGCCCCGCGGGAACACTTTGCATTCCTGTGTCGCATTCCGAGTGTGCGTCCGTGGTACCTATCAAACCGGATCCCAATGCCGAACCCCAGGAGAGAAGATTGACAGCTTCGGAATCACCGTCAAACCCAGGCCTTCCCAAACCCGGTGCGATGAATTGCCCCAAGTGCCGGGGCTACGTCCACCTGCAGAGCGACCAACATGGTCCCTACCTATGCTGCATCAACTGCGGCAAGCATTTCCCCATCACCGGACCCGTCCCTGAGTTGCAGCCGGAACCAGAACCGGTGACCCGCGAATCCTCCACCGAAGAAATCAGGCGGCAGGAGACCTGTAGCGACACCGGAGTCCCGATCCCATTCATTTTGGAAAAAACCGAGCGCCGGGCGGCACGACCCGCCGGGCCGGCGGAGAAAAGAATGGTGATTCGACCGACCGCTGAGATGGTTCAGGTGCCAACCGGTATTGAAGCGGGTACCGCACCGTCGGACAGCCCGTCCCGGAAAAGCCAGATCGACAATTCCCCGGGGAAACCCGGCAGTGTGGTCAAGGAGGGAAATGACTTGGTTGAAGACAGCGGCATGACGGCCAGCGCCGCCATGGACACTAGCGGCGACCAGGATGATGGGTGGCAGACCAACCCGGTTGCCGGGATGCTGGAAGGTGGGCCCACCGATGCCGAAATTGCGGAGGAAGGCGATGCGCCGGATTGGGAAGCCAGCGAGGAGAAGCAGCCCGGCGATGATGATCCGCTGCCGATTTACCTGCGGGAAATTGGCCGGGTCAAGAGATTGACCGCCGAGGGTGAGGTGGAACTGGCCCGCAAGCTGGAAGAGGGGGAATGCCTCCGGAGCCTGGAGCAGGCCCTGCTAGGGGAGGAGGGCCGCTCTGACCCACTCTGCAAAAATATCCGGCAAGAGTTCAACGACACCTGGCGGAACGTGGAACTGGCCCAGGTATTGGTGCACCAACTGGTCGTCTCGATCCCGCTGGTGGAAGCCCTGAGCGATCACCTCGAGTTGCCCCGCAATCCGTCCCTGTCGCAACTCATCAACGATCGGACCCTGTCGGATGCCATCGATGGGCGGTTGTCCGAGGAGATGTTGTCCAGTGTATCTGGGATCCTCGGCCTGAAACCGGATGAAGTGGCCCGCCAGGTATCGGCATTGTCGCTGACCCGGAGGGTGCTCCCCCCCAGCATCATCGGCGTTCTGGAAGACAGAACCCTGCTGGAGCTCGACGCGATGTGTCATGAAGCGGGCTTCCTGCCGGAACTAGCCGGGCATGAAGACCAGTTCCGGCGCCGGTTCGATCACGTGGATGAGGTTGGGGAGCAGGCCAAGGAGGGCTTCGTCGAGGCCAACCTGCGCCTGGTAGTCAGCGTGGCGAAAAAATTCCGGGGCTGCGGCCTGGACCTCCTGGACCTGGTTCAAGAGGGCAACATCGGCCTCATCCGTGCGGTGGAGAAGTTCGACTACCGGAATGGGACTAAGTTCAGCACCTACGCCACCCATTGGATCCGACGGGACGTCACCCGCGCCATCGACTCCCGGGGACGGACGATGCGGATCCCGGCCCGCAAACTCCAGGATTTAAGAAAGCTGAGGAAGGAGGAACAGCGCCTGCTACAGGTGTATGGACGGGAGCCGACTTTTGAAGAGCTCGGGCGGGCCACGAAGATTGACCCCAGAGCAGTCGAACAGATCCTCATAGTAACCCAGGGACCGGTGTCTCTGGACACCCCGATTGGGGACGAGGAAGATTCCACCCTGAGTGATCTCATTCAAGACTCGAACGCGGTGTCTCCGGAGGATGCCGCCTCTCTACCGTCTTGGAAAGAGGTGGCATCGGAGTCGCTGGCTACCCTGTCAGAGCGGGAGCGGCGAGTGTTGGAGTTGCGATTCGGCATTGGCAACCACCAGCCCCATACCCTGGAAGAGGTGGGAAAGGAGTTTGGCGTTACCCGCGAGCGCATTCGGCAAATTGAAAGTGCAACCTTGGGGAAACTGCGCCAAACCCACTCTGACGAGCTGCGGGACCTTTTGGAGTAACCGTTTACGGAGTTAGGGGATCGCCTCACACGTAAGTTGGTCTCTGGATTCACCACTTATGTCGGTTCTTCACTCCATCGTTGATTGTGCCTGTGAAACGGGCCGGCTAGATTGGAGCAGGTTCCGGTAAGCAGTACGTGGAAAATTTGCCGGTGAGGAATGCAAAAGACATGAAGAGGGTCGTAATCAACAAGGTAGACCAAGGGCTGAGAATCGCCGTCCGGGAAACAGAAGACCCGGCCACATGGGAACTCGAACTTCCGGGCGTCGCAGAAGAGCGGAGTGTCCATCACATGCTGAATGCTGCCGAAGACGCCGTCCTTCGGAACGGGGGCGATCGGATCGTAATCACCTGTGGTGCAGACCAAGAAGCCATGCGCGTTGAACTGGGCAAAAGGGTTGCGTCAGAGGTTTCCATAGAAGGAGACCGCTACACCATTCAACTGATCGTGCCGGATGAAAACGGACTCATTCACGATGACACCGACTTCCGCACGCCACTACACCGAATCACCTGCACTACCTGCGTGAGTCGGATCGCCGAGAGTCGGACCCGACGACGCGCGGACGCATTGGTAAAAGTAGAGGGACCAAAGGCAATAGCCGTCCACAGCCGGCTGATCGCCGAGGCCTACACCCGACTGGCGGAAATCGAGGAAGCGTTGCAAGAGCGATGGGATTCCGACCCTCTCCGGAAATGACCTTCGCCACGGCAAGACCGACCACTCACTGAACCGCTGAAATCCCCCACAAGAGGCTTAGACGAGACCTTTAGCTGCAAGAGACATCTGGGCCCCAGAGGATCGAAAACGCCCACGGGACCCCTTTCCGGCAGAAATTTAGGGTGATCTGCCACACCGACCCAACGCCGGCAACCCTTCGCCTGACTCTTGTGGCCTTGTCAATGACACTTGATTCCCAGGTCACGACCTGACAGGCCCTGGATCAGCCTTCTACTCCGCTCCAACTCTGATTGAGAAGGATGGCAAGAAGCTGGCACATCGAACATCGAACCGATCGAAGGGTGACGGAAACAGGTCCCAACCCCCAGCCCCTACACGGACTTCGCGGGCGGCGTCATGGGCCGAACGGCCCGGTCGTACACCGGGAAATACTCCAAATCACCCCAAACAAACGCCAAGAACTCCGATGCGTCCACGACTAAACGGAGCAGCATACAGCGGCCTAAAGTACGTTTGAGACAAACCAACCGAGCGGTTCATCCAAATCGACCGAGACCACGAGGAGCAATTGATGGCAGACATACCCATCCCGATAGGAATTATCGACCAACCCACCGAGACCGGCGCTATCTTCACCATGACCCGGCCCCACGAGTGCAAGGAACTGAAACCCGGAACCCCCGTGATTATCTGGGACTTCCATCAGGACTTTGATGCCATGGCCCGGGTGAGGGGCCAGATCACCAAGGTCAGCAACACCACCGCGTCATTCATCTCGCTGGAGTACCGGATCGACCCCAGTTGGCCGGATCACATCGACCCCATCGGTGCCGGAAACGGAGTTTACCTGGCTGAGTCCGGTTCATTCTGCCCGGACACCAGTCGTCCGCCGGCGTCGCCAAAAGAGATCGAGATGCTGTGGGAATTCGCCAAGCAGCATGGGGAGATGACCGGCATTAAGCCCCGCGGAGCGGCCTTCGGGTTTGTGCGGAGGCGAAACACCGACTATGACCACTATCACTGAATCGGCATTGGTGGGCAGAACCTGGTAGCAGGGTAGGCAAACCTATCCCAATCCAAATCCGGCCCGGAAATAAACCCGGAGGCAAGTCCCGAAGCTGGGAGCGTCCGAACATGAAAAACTCACTCCACAACAAACTGCTTAAATTCATTGCGGCGGGCATCAGATCAGGTCAGGATTTGAACACCGGAATGCGAGACATAGTCACCGGACGGGCCCTCTTCCGGCACGCCTCCAAATCCGACGACGCGGCCCGGCAATTCGAGAAATCCAGAACCGAGGACCGCTCAAGCCGGAACGAAGAACGAGAGGCCGTGGACCGGTTGATCAATGTCCTCGAACGAATCGATAGGAGAATAAAACGCCGGAACGACGAAAAATAAGCGCCTATGATCAACGGCAAGCCTTACTCTGGCCAGAAGGAGATCCCCATGCCATTCATCAAACGCCACCGAGCGGGCAAAGCGATGCCCAAGGTAGTCCACTCCGAGCCCGACGAAAGGGCTACACCCCTCTGCGAGGAGTTGCTAAAGCTTCCCGCCGTCCAGGCGGTCGTCCTCGGAGGCTCCCGCTACCGTGGCGGCTGGGACAATCAGTCAGACCTGGACATCATCGTGGTCCTGGAAGAGCAGGGCAACGAGGAAGAGAACATCAAAACTGCCCACCTGGCTTTGGACGAGCTGAAAGAACGCTACTACCCGGGCTACCAGGACTACCAACACCCCGACCACGAGGTCGTGCACGGTCACATCGTAGTGTCCATGGAGTACTTCCAGGCTCACCGGCGCACCCAGAACGACCCGATGTCCCAGGCTGCCCGGCAAGGCCGTATCTTTGCCAACAAACCAGGGACCGAGGAGAAATACGAGCACGATGGGGATACATCCAACGAGTGGGAACTGGTTACTCTCAGAAAACTGGAGAGGGCAGCCGATGAGAACCGGAGCATTCCATCCTTAAGGATGATCTACGGGACGCGAAGGAAGCGCGAACTCTTCTCGTACACCATCCCTGGCCGCACAGGTTACTGGATACTGTGGTGCTCTGGCTCGGCGGTGATGTCCATCCTGGGCGTGATGTACGGAAACAGATCCCTGGTGGCCATGGCAGAGACCCTCAAGGAAAGAGACCCCGGGTGGAACCACCGGTTCGCCAGCGACCTGGACTGCCTGGACCAGTACAACCTTTGTGGATGCGAGTTGGTGGTCACCGATCCCATCACCAACCTGGACGCCATGTGGGAAGCGCTGGAAACAGACAGGGACGCCCTGTGGGAACGGATCCGCGAGCTCACCGGATACGATCTGAACGAGCCAGCGCCGGAAATTTCGTCGAGTAGTTGAACCGCATGAAGTGGCCAGACTGACACCGCGTCCTTTGACCAGAGAAGCGTAAAAGCAGACAATCTAAGGACATTGCCCTGACCGACTAACGGATAGAGTTCCTCAAGGCCACGGGCAACTTCAAGGCTTGGGGACCACCGCTTCTGGGGTGTTCAAGTACCGGCGTACCCTGTTTCGGGGCAATGCCCAGCCTCAAGGAAATCTTGATTTGATTCTGTCCAACTAACGGGCTCTTCCGCACCCTTGGTGATAATTCGAAAGGGGTCTAAAATAAAAACTTGGGTCAGTATTGCGCCGATGGGCTGCATTTCCTTCAGCCCTTGGTGCCTTTACTATCCGCTCCTATCTTCAATTCCATTCTCGATAAAGTGCGGAAGATCCAACTAGCGGGGTCCAACTCCGGCCCGCGGAAAAGACCTCGACCAGCAAATCACCAAGATGGAACCCTTGAACCCCTCAAGCCACCACAACCAGGCAACACCCGGACGCCCTTCTCCTACGTTCCTCGCAGGCGCCAAATAAACTGGAAGAACAAAAAGGACAACCGTGCGCTAAATCCCCAAAGGACCTGCAACATGCTCAACATTCTGAAAAGGCTGCTCATCCTACTGATTGTCGTACCCATCGCCGGAATCATAATAGGAATGATGGCCGGCCCTTGGACCGGCCTCATGACCATGCTGGTGACAGTGTCCGGGATACGGTGGAAAAACCGGCCCGGCCAAGAGAACACGGCCCACAAGCTGACACTGTCGGATGTGCAGATGCCTAATCCCGGCCAGCCCGAGCAGGCATTCAATTTAGCGCCCGAAGAGTCATCCAGCCGGGCGCCGGTGATAGAGGCCCGGTTCCAGGTGGACTCCACAGAAATTCGCGAAATCATCATCGAACCAACAGGAGTTCAAGAAAAAGCGCCGGCGCTCCCACAGGCACCCTGGGCACAAGACCCTGCTGGCTTCGCCGTCAGGGGCCGTAATCAAAGAGGACGGAAAAACCCCCGGGCCTGAACAAGGAAACTCGCGACACCTCAGAGACCGAGGTGATCACATAATCTCGATTGGATCGGAATCTCTGAAAGCCCACATTCTGACAAATATGACACAGTAAGAGGCCGCCTTGGTCGCCAACGTTACGCGCCAAACCAACTCAAGATAGGCAGCAACCGACGACCAACCAACCAGGAAAACCCTCAAGCAATTGGCGAAGGCATACGGCAAGAACCCCCAATGGTTTCTCGACGACACAGACCAGGAACAAGAAAGCTACACCGCCGGCGTCCTCTCGCCTAAGGCCGGGAACATAGGCGTAGGGTGGACCGTTAAGGGCGCCAAGTAGGGTTAGTTGGAAAAGTCTGGCTAGACGTGAAGGAATTGGAGGGCCGGATTAATATGATCTGCCGGCGCTCCCAACGGCTGTCCTTCCATGTGGACGTCCGGTTCAGCCCAACCTTACGGCCCAAGGCATCCACGAATTCCGCCACAAAACTGGTTGGATTGTCCGGCGGATCCTGCTCTTCCAGAGACGGGGAATGAGGTGGCCCCCCCACGACGTCGGAAGCGACTACGTCCTGGAATCCCAGGATAACCTGATAGTCCAGCTCATTCGTGAGGAGCTAGCCGGAACGGCGAAAGCCCAATCACAGTAAATCTCAAACATGACAATCTCAACCTGAAAATCCCAGGTGGGATAAGGAAATCTAAGATGAAACAGATAATCAAGGGACTGGCCGTCCTGCTTATAGCAGTGCCGGCCGTCGGAGCAGCATCAATACTGGCCTTCGGAGTCTGGACCGCGTTCATGATCATGCTGGTCACGATTTCAAGCATCAGGTGGAGGAGAAATCCCGAACTTGACCAGCCCGGAAGTCCCAACCTAGTGCTGAAGACCCTCAGGGAATTCCACGAAAATTCCAACCTGGCGCTCAGAAACCTCCAGCAGGTACAGGGGAATTCCATCCGGCCGCCGATAATCCTGCAACCATTGCCAACGGTCGAGCACGAGACCCCCGAAATGTTCGGGGAGCCGTTTCACTTCGACATGGCGAACCAGAGCCGGCGGACAGGGCGCCGGCAAGAACGAAAGAATCAGGGACGACTCCGCATATTGACCAAATTCACTACGACTTCCCATACCTGGAAAGACAGCCCAGGTGCCTGAAATGCAGGTTGCCAATCCGGAGCGAAGGAGTGGAGTGCACCGTTTGCAAAAAGAGAACACCCGGTCCAACTCACTAATAAAATCGAGAAAATACGCTACTCCAAGCAAGACACCCAAGATCCCAAAAGCGCAGGACTATACCCATAACCTGGCTAAATGAAGACGCGAACCCGATCCAGGGAAGAAAGGTAAAATAGACAGACGGACGAAACGCGCAGAGAGGTAACAGAAATGACCGTCAACCAATGCGCAGATCCCAGCATTGAGCCCCAGGCGACAGCTCTGATGATGGCCAGATGGGTCCATAACCGTGCCAGAGCCGTCAGAACCTACCTGTTTGGGTCCAGGGCCAGGGGAGACTACTACCCGGATTCCGACATAGACATCCTGATTGTCACAGACGAATTACCGGAAGAAAAACAGCTGGACATCATCCGGGAAGAGGTTCGCCAAGTCCAGAAGGAAACAATGCCCGAGGCTTCCGGCGTAGACGTACTTGCAATGACGTTGGAGGATTTCCTGAAGCGCCGCAGGCTGATCAACAACCTTGCATGGACCATAAACAAAGAGGGGATCATGGCAATGAGCCAGGAGACCCTCGAATATGATCGATACCACGAAGATGACGAAGACGAGGATTACAACTGCCCAGAACTGGACCACCCTCAGCAGGACCAGGCAGAGAACTACCCGGATGAGTCAAACAGAGACAAGATTGACTGGGGAGATGTGGACCTCCGCCGAAAAGACAGCACCGGCTACGCCAGCGATATTGAACTCTTTCGTGAAGTAAACATCCTCGACCGGCAGAGCGACAAGACATTCGGACATACCGCCCAACAGGCGCTGGAGAACGCCTACCAAACACTGCTGGGACTTCACGGCAAACCTTACCCCACCGGGGGGAGCGACGGTTATAACCTGCGAATCCTGATGGAGAAAATAAGACAGTACTCGGTCTGGCCCAACGAGCAAGAGATCCCAGGTCAGAATTACCAATACCTAACCGCATTCGCAGGCAGGCAAATATACAGCCACGAACACATGCCACTCGACAAGGACGCCATAGCCCGGGACATCCCCGATGCAGTCGAATCAATCATGACAGCAGTGGAAGAAACCGAAAGGCAAAACCGGTCAGCTGAACAGTAAATAAGACTACAAACCAGGAACTCCAGGTCCAGCGCTAGGTCTTAGACGAACCCGGCCCAGGGCTCCACCCGGCGACACGGGCATGCCGACAGAACTGATAAGGACCTTGTCCCTAAAAACTCAGGTCATAATGGGCACCCATCCCACCAGTCTAACGAAACAGTTAAATCTCCAGGAAATGATCCGACCGGATAGGGACGGACAGCTCTCAACATTCAAACCCCTGGACACCAGGAACCTTTAAGCAACGCAATACGATCAACAAAATCGGAGAGTTGGAAGAATGTCCAGGACTGCCAGCGAGAATTCGAAACAGAAGACGATGTCGACACAGGAGAAGCTCAGACGTGCCCGCTGTTACGCGGGCCTCACCCAGGGCATGACCGCCCGGATCAGCGGGCTGAACCGGAACACAGTCTCTCGGTACGAATCGACCGAAAGGAAATTCAAGGACTCAATCATCTGTCAATGGCGGAGGCATGTTGGGTCACTGCGACTGTTGACGTTCAGAAAAAGCGTCCTAGCTAACTGGCCAGCATAAATGTCTGCGCCACATGTTCGGGGAAATACCCTGCTCACGGGTGGGACAGCAGAGGACGGGTAGGAAGGTCTTGATGCAACCTATTCTTCGTGAGGCTCGTCTCGAGTTTGGGAGGCAGTTCCCTCTCTGCCTCACTTGAGCCAGTAGCTCTCGCCGTTCATCTCCAGGATGCGCGCGGTGGGTGAGTCGGTCCAGCAGGGCCCCGGTGAGCCTCTCCGACCCAAAGACCTCGGTCCGCTCGTCGAAGGGCAGGTTGGTAGTCACCAGGATGGAACCCCGCTCGTAGCGCTGGCTGAAGACCTCGAAAACGTTGAGGCGTTCATACGAAGCACCCTCCAGTGTGAAGGTCTGTTGCTGGGGAATCTTTGGATGCGGGCGGCCTGTTTAAGGACCAATGACAGGACCCACGGCGACGCTGGTGCTCTTTGCCTCGGACCATTCCCCCGTCCGACTCTGCGTAGGAAACCCCCGATTGTTCCGCATGCCCACCGAGTGTCATTTTCGTGTTGCGGCCAGTGCGGATAAAACGTAACCTAACCGCATGACCCTCTTCGGATACATCCGGACCAGCCGCCACCTCCAAGAGGACGTGGCCGGGATGGACCCCTTCAGCCAAGAACTCCGGTTCCGCAAGGCCGGCATTCAGAGGGACAACGTCTACCGGGACATCGGCGTCTCAGGGGCCACCGGCACGGACCAACGCCACGGCTGGCACCGCCTGGACGGGCGCCTTTCCGGAGGCGATATCCTGGTTGTGGTCCGCATCGACAGGATCGGCCGGCGGTGGCTGGACACTCTCCAGTGCATCATCGCCCTGCGGGCCCGGGGAGTGAGGATCAGGTCCCTCGACGAGACGGAGGGGTGGACACAGTTCCTCGAGTTGGAGCCCGAGGACCCCATGGCCTTCGTCGGCCACCAGATGGTCAGCATGGCGGCGTGGGTGGCGGACCAGGAGCGGGAAGTGGGACGCCGGCGCACCAGGGAGGGCTTGGCGGCAGCAAGAGCCCGGGGCAAGACCCTGGGACGTCGGAGGTCACTCACCGACGCCCAGGTGCAGTTGGCCCGGCGCATGAAGGACGCCGGCGCGTCGGGGAGGAAGATCGCAGGACTCCTTGAGGTCAACGAGAAAACGGTTCGGAACGCCCTGAAGGCGGGACCGTGAACATTGATGTAACAGCGACTACCCGAACCAAACCCGGGGAAACTGAGACAAGGAGAAACATGGCCAAAAGAACCTCTCTGCTGGGACGGTCCAGGCCCAGCGAAAGACTGACCAGGGAGGAGATCGCCGTACTCGACAAGGTGACCCTGCCTCCCGAGCCGCCGGCGAAGCCGCCTGGGAAGAATGGTAGTGGTCCACAACGGATGGTCCACAAGGACCTGCTGACGTTTCGCTGGAGCCTCGAATGCCCTGGTTGCGGTTTCAAGGTCACCGGCGATGGTCAACCTCAGACCGGGCAACGCCTGGCGAGGTGCGGCCGCTGCAAATTGGTCCTCGTCCTGGGCGGCGGGTGATGGTTCCAAGGAACCGAATTCGCAACTCAGGCTCTCGCTTCGTGAACTGGCCGGAGCCAAGGGAGCGGATATCCAGTGGAACCAGGCCCCACTAGACTTGGGAACTCTGGTCTGTACGGCTCATGCGCCCAAGTGTGGGGACTGTCCCGTCCGAGGACATTGCGCTATGGCAGGTCGTAGGATGAACGCCCGGGCTTGAAAGGAACCATACCAGGACCTGATTCTGAGCGACCCAGTAGAGCCGAAGGAGTATCCAAAATGGAAGCCACGGAGCCGATCACCATTACCATCAAGCTATCCAAGGAGACCAAGAACACCTACCGATATGACGCCGTTGAAGAGGATGCGGCGGTGAGTAATCTTTACATCCAAAAGACGGCCCTGCCGGGCGGGGCGCCGCCGGAGTTGGAGATCAGGTTAACCGCAAAGTAACCGATCACCAATTCCCCGTTCGAATCCAACAGAAAGTGGGGAAGTTGCAGAAGGGTGGGGACAGTTACTTCTACCGCTCCTGGAGGCGTCCGCAATGGTCTTAACACTCCCGGAAAGCACTTGCCAAAGTGACCGGACAAATGGCGGTCCACCTCTCCACCCTAAACGCTGAGACCAAGCTCAGCCACGTAAAAGCACTCCTGGCCAGCTGTAAAGGAAGCCCGGAACACAGGAGACTGGACCCACGGGCAATCGAACTATGCGAGAGAGAATACGACCGGCTGACGCGGGAATTGAAGGAAGGCCTTGGCTGGTCCACGCTGCCAGGAACCCCGGGGGCAACAAGCTATCTGAATAACTTCTCATACCCATCTGGAAATCGGAACCGCCACTCCAACAAGGACCCTAAAGACGAAACCCAGAGGGGAACGCCCCAATGCCAAGGACCGACGCAGCTACCCAGGAACAGCCCGCACGCATCCAAGTCCTAACCAGGCAGGCCGGGCTTGGAAACCACAGCTCCCACGGCATCAAGGCCATCCTCGGGAAACACCCGGCGAAAGGACTCGGCAAATCTATAGCCGACGAGGTAATCCAGGGACTCAACGCCAGGATAGCCAGGGCTGCTGGAGTACCCTCAAAAGAAAAGGACTCAGAGGCAGGCTGAACACTACTATTACGTCAATTATCATTGTTAAGAAAACGACGTCGTTGGGAGAATCGGGATTTCCGTCCGAGTTTCTAGGAGGAATTAAGCGGAAATCCCGCTGCTCCTGCCAATGATACCCACACCTGTTCCGGTGAACCGGCCCCTGTCTTTGATCCCTCTACCGCGGCATTCTCAGCTCCGTTGAACCCTTCGGCCGGGGTCCCGTAACCCATGGCCTATCAGGTGGACCCAGGAAACCGGACAGGTAGTTAAACCAGAGTCCTGCTCCCAAGCTGAGGGCAGCAGTTGCTGCTAAGAAGCGGTTGGAAAGGTCGAAAGAACGGAGAAAGCACAGCCTGGCTTTCAATGCCAAGGTGGCCTTGGGCGATCTTTGTTCCGCAGCTCACGTTCCATCGGACCGTGTTTCCGGTGGCCTACACCGGCTTCGCAGACTGCGCACAACACCCGTAATATTCATTGGTCCCAAGGCCGGGGATTCGCTGGCACCCATACGGCTCATAAACGGCCGTTTTTGATACCCACTCCAAAATACTGACACTCCCTACCTGCCGCAGCGGCTCCAAAAAGGTATAGTCACCGTGTGGCCACTTACGGTTACATCCGGACCAGCCGCCGGAAGACGACGGGCGCCTCGGGGAGCGGCCCTGATACTCAGGCCCTGCAGCTGCGCAAGGCCGACGTCGACCGGGACGCATCTACCGCGACGTGGGGATCTCAGGGACCACCGGGACCAATATCCGGAAGGGTTGGCACGGCCTTGACCGGCATTGTCGGCCGGCGACGTCCTGGTCGTTGCCGCTATCGACCGGATCGACCGGCGCTGGCAGGACACTATGCACGCGGTGATGGACCTGCGGGCCAGGGGGGTACGGATCCGGTCCCTGGATGACACTACGGCCCAGTGGACCGCCCAAGCTCGGCCGGCGTCCCAGCCGGCAGCCATCAGTTGTTCCACCTGGGCGTCGGCAAGCCCGGCCTCCTCGAGGACGGCGTCAAGATATTCGCCCAGGAGTTCTTCGAAGGCCTGGAGAAATGCCTCGTACAAATTGAGAGGTTCGGTATGGTCATCTGGCATGGCGGATTGCTCCTTGGTTGCTGAGGTTGGCCCGTAGGCGTCCAGAGGCCGGGCCAACCCGTCGGGAGCGCAGAAAGTCCCGCTGGTGGGCTATGTTCAACCTTTTGATGTTGGCGAAAAGTTGAGGGTGTTCAAAAAGGACGAGGTGTCATTCGTGCCCAGGAGCCTATCCCCAGACCCAGTTCTTGAAGCGTAGCACGGGTCGTTGCACCCAGCGCACCAGCAAACCTGCACGTGACTCTAGTGTGATGGTAGGCTGCCATACATTGAAGCTATGGCTAGCTTGCAGGGATATGCGACGAGGTGGAAGAGAAACAACTGCTCTCTCAAATCCAATCCGCATGACGCGGTCCATCTCTGCCAATTGTTCCCTCTGATTTTGCAGGTCGGTTGTCGTTTGCTCAAGTTCGCCTTGCAGCCTTTGGATATAGCCTTTTAGACCCTCCAGCTTAAAATCGACGTCTTCCTTCGCCCTGAACTTGTCGTCCCTGAACGCTTTCGGTGCAAGAATCAGTACGGCTACGGTCCACAACCCGTAGGCATAATACGTAATGGGAAGGTTAAAGGGGTCCACCTCAGTCTTGTAAAGTGGAAGGAAGGGAAATAGCAATACTGGAAGAGGACCCAGCGACAGGAAAACCCCCCACTGGAGAAGAGGCATGCTTGTCAAGTATCTCTGAAGGCGGCGTTTCAAATACATCACGAATACCTTTTGAAGTCCCTACTCTCTCAAGCCCATGTCGATGCTCGGCGGATCATGGTTCTAGACACCTTCAAGGCCACGGCGATCTCGCTTTTGGAAACGCCGTCCCGGTGAAGACGGAGGGCGACGGCGAGGCTGGCCCGATCAAGGACTTTGGGGCGGCCGATATGCTTCTCCTCTGCCCGGGCCCGGTCCATACCAGCCTTGGTGCGTCGGCGGATGGCTTCGAACATCTGCTGAGCTGCCCAAGTGAACACGGTGGCCAGCACGTCCCCGATCATGGCCTCGGGAGTGGCGGGGTCGGCGTCTAGGTAGCGGGTCCAGGTCTGCTCGGCGCTGACGAGGGAGCGGAAGGGGATGCCCCTTTCGCGGAGATCCCGGATGACACTCATCGCATCGATCCAGCCCCCGCCCACCCGATCCACGGCGGCGACCACCAGAACGTCGCCCTGCTGCAGGCGGGAAGTGAGGGAGCGCCATCCCTGGCGGCTGTTGGTTCCAGTGGAACCGGAGAAGCCCAGGTCCTGGTAGAGGTTGGCGGTGGGGACGCCAGCATCTAGGAGCTGCCGGCGCTGGGTTTCTGGATCGTTTCCTGGCTCGCCGGCGATGAGGCGACGCTGGTGCGGATATAGCCGCACAGATTGGACATGGGCTGAGTATGCCCTTTTGGCCAAGTCAGCGGCAACGGCGAGCTGTCAGTTTAATCCGGTGGACAGAACGGGGCGTTTACGGGCAGTCTGCGAAGCTGGTGTAGAACACCCCAGCCAAGGCCCCAATGGGCCAGGGGCTACCGGACCCTGGCCGACGTGTTCCGTGGGCCCATGGCCGTCCTGGGCGAGTCGAAGGATAGGAGGTGTTTACCGGAACCGGTGTTGGTATCATGTGTAGGAGTGACAGGGTTCTCACTTAGTTGCGCTTCAATCCTGACCACCTAACCGGGTCCACCTCACATCGGCTCAACGCCCAAGACACCAAGAAGCTAGATAAGCATCGGCAACGACAAATTCATGAAGAAAAGCGCTGGAGCCAGAGGTTAGATCAACACGAACCTCATAACTTTGGGCCTTAGCTACATCGGGAGTAGCGCGACACTTCCGACGGCGTAAACGTCCGGGTCACCAGGGGCCTCTACTACCGGCCCATCACCCATCTGGAGCAGGTCCGTCGAGTGGGAGGAAACGGTAAAGGCCGACACCGGGCTCTTGGGCCTCACCGACAAGCACATCCACTTTTCGGGGCCAAGGATGAGACATGACTTTCCCAGACCAGAGCCATATTAACCGAGTCAGGGACGCCTTGTGGCGACGCTCTAGCAACGGCGCTTCTGTGATGGTCGGCAGCGGCTTCAGTCGGAACTCCGTACCAATCGGGCCCCAAGTGGCCACCCTCCCAACGTGGGAGGAGGTCATTAGCAGACTCCAGAGTGAGTTGTACCCGCACGAAGGCATCGCCAGTTACCCTAACCAGCTACGCATAGCCCAGGAATATGAAGCCGCGTTCGGTAGAGGCGCGTTGCACGACGCGCTGCGTCGGCTGGTCCGCCACGAAGAACACCACCCCGGAACGCCGCATGAGCGGTTGTTGCAGCTGCCCTGGATGGACATCTACACAACCAACTGGGACACCCTCCTGGAACGAACCCGGAGCAACGTCTTCAAACGTCATTTCAGCGTCATCAACAGCGTGGGAGAAATCCATATGGGCAAGCGTCCACGCATCGTGAAGCTTCACGGCTCGTTCCCCGCTCAGTTCCCACTAATCGTCACGGAAGAAGACTACCGTACGTACCCCGCGAAGTTTGCTCCTTTCGTCAACACAGTCCAGCAGGCCATGATGGAAACGGTATTTCTACTAATTGGGTTTTCAGGCGACGACCCAAACTTTCTGAACTGGGCAGGATGGATCCGGGACAATCTAGGGCCATCAGCTCCGAAAATCTACTTGGCAGGGTACTTGAAACTGTCGACGCACCGTCGGCGCATGTTGGAAGATGGCAACATAGTGCCCATTGACCTAGAGAAGCATCCCAATGCCGGCCGCTGGGCGGAGAACGCACCCGACGAAGACGCTATCCAGTGGTTGTTGCATACTTTGGAAAACGGCGAACCTTACAAAATCACCGACTGGCCCGGCTTGTCGAGTCCTCGACGCCGGCCGGTTCCTGACCGCTTACAGCCGGTTGACGAAATAACGACGACGTGGCCGAAGAAAGAACCAGCCTTCCCCCGCACGCGGGATTCCCAGGATATTGAGTTAGCCCAAGCCTTCAGGGAAGCGACCCCGGTCTGGGAGCACAACAGGAAAATGTACCCGGGCTGGCTGGTGCTGCCGGGATCCAACAGACATGCCGTGTCGATGAACTCCGATTACTGGACATCGGCAACACTGCGGTCGATTGAACTCCTAACTCCAGCTGAGCGTTTGCGAACCATCCGCGAATTGGTATGGCGGAAGAAAATCTTGCTCGAACCATTCAACCAAGATTTATTGAACGCAACTGAAAGCACGCTGGCAATATTCGACTGCCATAACCGGATCGTTGAAGGAAAGGAAGCACCCAACGCTGACTGGAAAACAATCCGGGAGAATTGGCGAAACACCGCCACCGAGCTGTTAGTCGTATACCGGTGGAACTACAACAAAGAAGCTTTCGGTCGGTTAATTGAGGACCTTCGCAAATTTGCGGACGAAGACCCTGACATTCAACAGGGCATTTTCCATGAACAATGTCTTTGGACACTTTACGACTTGGACTTCGAGGAATTGGGACGTTTTCTGGACGACTGGCAAACCGAAAACTGCGACCCAGTTTGGGCAATGCGAAAGTCCGCTATGCTCAGTGAAATCGGACGCGATGATGAAGCAGAACAACTTCGTCGCCAAGCCACGGAAAAAATCAGGGCAATGCCAGCGGATGAACACAGCATAGCAGGTCCATCACGGGAAGGCTGGGCGATCCTGCCCACATCTAGCTGGCATACTCATCAAGAGATTACTGGAAGGCTAAATGAATTGGCTGCGTTGAAATGCGATGCGGCGCACGAGCGGGATTTAATTGCCAGAGGGATTGACCGAAGCGGACAAGAAGAAGCCCCACCCTCATTTGATATCGGCACGCGAATAGTGCGGCACAGTTTCCACAACAATTACGGGGAGTTGGTTGCCGCTTACCGAGCTATCAGACTAGCAGAAGTCACCGGACTACCGGCGCGCGCAATTACTCTTAATGAAATCTCTGACGGCCAACCACCAGTTCGTTTACCGACAGACGTTGCGGCAAATTTCCTGAAGCGGGCAGCGGACAAGCTGGCAGGCTGGAACCATGAATTAGCCATACGATTGGCACTGAGGACATGCAGTTCAGCCACAGACGGAACGCTGGGGCGCGTCTTGACCCGAACTCGCACCGCAGCCTTGACTACCCAACAAGCGGAGAACCTGGCGCAATCGTGCCGGAAGGCGATTGCCAACGCGATGGCCAACCTGGAGAACCCTGCACATCAACCTCGCTTCGACGTTGCCATCGAAACCTTATCACGTCTGGTAGTCCGGATGCCGCTTAACGAGGTGGAAGCAATCTTCGATCAAGCACTGGAACTTTGCCAAAACCAACGACTGGCGAGCGGCACCGGGTGGACGCCGATACGTCATTTGTTGCATCGTTCGTGGGGATCGTTGCCCGCAGAACGACGCAAACTCACCGCTATCGACCTGCTGAACACCCCGATTGTTGGTCTGGATGGACTCTCACCACTTTCTGAATTCAATTGGCCAGATCCTGCAGAGGTATTGCAATTTACAAGCGATGTCTTACAGCGCACGCCAGACAACGAACAACAATGGGAGGCGGCCGTCAACTTGGTGGCACGCGGCCTGGTGGGCGGCACCCACGCCCGACACCGGGCATCCAATAGGATGTCTCCCCTAGTGAAATCCGGGCAACTTACCGGCGCGGAAACACTTAGAATCGCCCACGCGGTGTGGGACGAGCAGTACACTCCACCGGGCGAATTGCCCAGCGGCGTCGTGCTGTACGACTGGGGGTTCCTAACATTCCCGGAACCCGCCCCCGGAATGGCCCAAAAGCGTTTCCGCAACAGGTGGCTGTGCGGAAATATAGAACTCAGCAACTCCAATACAATCGAGATTACACTAAATTCAGACAACGGTTTGAACCACAACCCCAAGGATCCAAACAGCCAGCTTTGGCAGGTCGGCAACGCGATACGCAGCCTACGTGAGAATGGGCAACAACTGGAATTGTCTGACGCGGAGAAGCAACACCTCACGGAACTAGTGGAAGCTTGGACAGACGCACCGACGCCCGAACAATTCCTATTAGAAGACTCGATGCTCGGGGACGGTTATGGAAATCAGGTCAGGGCAGTTGCACAAGTCCTGCCCGCAGTCATCCGAGAAATCGGCCCGCTTGATCTTTCTACGGGCGAAAAGATTTACGAGAAAATGCGCCGCCTGAATGAACTTCAGGTTCTAGCATTTGAACTGTCCCCGACCGTGGTCAAAATTACGCCGACCCGGCTGGAAGAAGTAGCGACGATGCTGCGAGTCGGAATAACATCCAATACCAGGGAGTTAGCCGCTAACGCAGCATCGGGAATACTCCTATGGATCTCCGAATCGTCAGACACCGAATCCGCTACACCAGCGCCTCCAGAAGACCTGGTCCGCGAAATCGGCGTTGCCATCGCTTACCGTCGCCGCGCGTCGTTGGTAGGGACCTTACAAGCAGCCCGATGGATATTCGCCAGTGGAACAGGAGCGGGTAAAGAGGCCATTAGTCAGTTAGTGGAAGATGGATTGGACTACCTCGCGACCGAACTCAGTTACGACCGCGACCACGAAACTCCGGATAACATCCCTTTGCTAAGGCTCTTATGTACAGAACTCGCAGTAACAATGGCTAAGGATGGGCGAGACCAACACCCTGCAATCGCTCGATGGTTGGAAATCGCCAAAGAAGACCCACTGCCCGAAGTCCGCAACGCGGTCGGCGAATACCCGCCCGGAAGAAGTGCCGGATCCGGTACGACTGTATCGTGAGCTTCGAGTCTTACTACGAGGACGGGCTCGGCATCATACGAGTGCCCAGACGGCGAAGCCCTAGGCATTCGCCACCGGCGATGGCTGGTTCGTCTACAACCTCACCGTCGACCTAGCCTAGCTCGGACAGCAAACACCCCTGGATTCTCCGGCCACCTTTCAGCCGAACCCCTTGTTCAGCGTCAACTACTTCTGCCGGTTCCGTCAATTATTCTTGCCGGTTCTCCTTCTGTTTCTGGGTCCGTTTTTGAGCCACTCCTGTCCTGTAGCTGGGGACGTCGAATTCCAGGATGACCGAGTGGTGGACCACCCGGTCGATGGCCGCCGCGGTTGCCATTGGGTTGGCGAAGATGTGCTCCCACTAGGAGAAGACCAGATTTGTAACAGGCGGCTGTCAATGGCGGCGAGAATATGGGCCATCGGGGCGGAGGGGGGATCTCCCATGGGTGTCATCCCCTCATTGAGATTGGGCGATGCCCCCAGGGCTTTCTGCAAGGACCTGGATGCCATCATTCTGTTCGGGGGTTCCACCAAGTCGGCGTATTTCCGTGATAGGCTCGAAGCAGACTTCGGTGTTGAGAAGGTAAAGATGGCCGAGGACCTGGTCCCACCCGAAATCCCCGACGCGAATTTAACCAGTCTCAGCGCCGGCGCCTGCTACCTGGTAGAGGAGAGCTACTCTCCTCTATACGTCAACCGCCTGCCGGTCAGGGTCACCCTTGAGGACACGGCAACCGGGGACCGGGTCGGGTATGAGCCGTACCAACACTTTGCGCCCAACTTCAACCCCGCCGAGTCCTTTTATTCAGACCGGCTGCCGGATAGGGCGGGAGCGAACGCCGGGTACGAACTCACCGTCACCGACGCGGATGGCGACAATCCCAAAAGCAAGCTCGTCGATTTCGCCCGTGCCGCAGCTCCCAATGCCGCCACCCGGTCCCCGCGGCTGGTGATCGACAAGTTCGGACGGATCGGGATAGAGGACAATGGGCCACCGTGGATAGAGGTGGAAAGCCCGTCCTGGCAAACCCAACGTCAGCGCGAGTTCCTTCAAACAATCATGGACAGGCAACAGGAATTCGCCCGGAGCGAGCGGCAACGAATCCATAACCTGGTCACGAAAAACCCCTTCGGTTGGCAACAGTGACATGGTGAACCGCGAGACCAGCGGAGATGCCCTATGGGACGAGGCCGGTGAGGCCAGGGGCATCATTGTGTTTCCATCCAGGACTGGGCCTTACCAGAACGAAATCCACACCTGCGCTCTTGTGAAGATTTTCCGGCAGGGCGGGGCAATCGCATCTCAAGGGTTTCCATCAAAAGGCAATCATCCCAGGAGGGAAAGACGCGTAACCTGAAACCGTGCAAACACCCACCTCTGACCGCCCAATGTCGCTGATACGGAATGCCAACTCCGAGCCTACCATTTAGCGCCTTCAGGAAAATCTCTTACCACGGGCCACCGGCCTTGTTCCAAAACCCCGGGAAATCCAGTGAAGACTACGAGGCAGTTCCTGGGACGGCAGCGGGACCCTCGCTGAATGCACCCTCAGTCCAATCCACCGGGTCGGTCCTCTCTGATACCGCCCCAACTTCGTCTTCGGAGAGTCGGCCAATCACCACCGGGACGTCGATCCATGCCCAGCACTGGCCGTTGTTGATGGCACCGTATTCCGCCAGGCGTTGAATGTTGGTGGTGAACATGGAAATGTCGCAGTCCAACGCCACATCATGGAAACGACGCTCGACCTCCGAGTTCCAGCAGACCACCATCACCGGCCAGTCGTTCTGACGCCTATGTGAGCTGTAACCCGCCAACTTTTTCTGCACCCGGGCAGGGCTCCGAGCCGAGCGTTCGTACTCCAGGTAGTGCCAGCTTGGGACCAGGGGGGTTTCCGTCAGGTACACCAGGGCGTCGGGAGCAATTGCGGCGTTGCGCAGGTGCTCCCAGGACCGCCAACCGGGGGCCACCGGAACACCGGCGGCTGCGAATTGGGCCATCATCGACATCACTCCCTCCTCGTGAGTCTGCAGCCTCGGCTTATAGACCAAGGAGTTGGCCAGCACCCGACGTTTGTAGGAGGTAGTTTTGGTCCGGTCGCGCCGCACCAGGCAATGGATGCCGGGGCCTTCCAGGTAATAGTGGGTTGCGCGGCCATTCTGAACCCGTCCGACGAAACCGTGCTCCCGCAGTGTTTTCAGGCCCACGTCGGCGCCCCGTCCGGTCGGACCTTCACCCAGCATCTGCCGGCATTGACTGGTGGTTATACCGGGCCACTGGGCAACGACGTCCAGGGCCCGGCTCACCGTGACCCCGCGCTCCTTGGACCATGGTGAGTCCTCGACGCGTTTTGACCAGGGCCACCCGCCCAGGTTGCGGCGGGCAACCGGTTGATGGACCCAACCGCGATTGGGTCGTGGGTCCCGGGTTCCGGTACGGGTACCGTCGGAGACGCACCAAATCGAGACCATGTCATCCATCCTGTGAATTTTGGTTACCCGGTTGACCAGCGTGGCCTGCCACCGGTCCGAGACGACGTAGCAGAGCATGCTCGGATAGGGCATCTCACCGATTTTGGTCAACTCATTGATGTCCTGGGAGAGGCGGTCCAGGCGGTATCCGATGGTCTCCTCAGTCTGCAGGTAGCCGCTCCAGAAAAGGGCGATCCATCCGTTTTCAAACTTAGCGGCCGCATCGAAACCCAAGCCCTCAACCCACTGGAAGGCCTGAAACCTGCCCATCTCCTCCACCGAACCCAACACTTGGTAAAACCATTCGAGGGATGGAAACCGCTCCAAGAGCCGGCACCGGTGGGCCTCGTCATGCCAGCTGATGGGCTCCATTCCCATCTGGGCCCTCCCCTTATCGGTGAAACACCACCTGGCTGTCCGCTCCCGGGTGCAGCCCAGGATGGCGGAGTCCACAAGGCCGGCCTCCTGGAGGTTACGTAGCGGGGGGTACAGCACCGCCGGCTCGCGTCCCATCACGGCTGCGAGGTTGCGGGCGCTGGCGAGGGGCAACTCCGCTAACACCTCCGTCAGCCTCTGGGTGATTTGGGGAGACTTCTGGGACAATTGGGTTGATTCCATGGTGGAAACCTCTTCAGTGTGGACCGGTTTTCTTACCACGCTCTCAATGGCAACGGGTGTTGGCGTCGGAAAAAGCGGTCGATTTCCAAGGCGGACACAACCGCAACCCTGAATGTTCCACGTCTTGATAACCGGCGAATGCCGGAGCAAACACCCGATGTCCGCACAGCGTCGCCAAGGGTCGGACCGGGGACGGCGTCCCGAAAAATAGGCCTGCCGCCGGGGAAATTCTGGGTTTGACACCGACCGTCAACGGAGGGCTTCTGGTCTTCTCGGTGCATGGTTATTGTGGTCTACACGCTTAACGGGATTAAGATATTAGGCTCTAATTAGGATTATAACAGTGTTACAATAATATATAAAGTTACCACGTGTGAGACAAGTAGTTTCTGTAGGAACTTATGTGCCGGTGGATTATATTTAAGAAAATTCGCTAAATGTTTCCACTTTCACGGTTAAGCTACGCTTAGAAAGGTGCTGGTAAATTATAAAAAGCCGTCATTTCGGCCTTGGCGGGGGTAGTGAGGGGGTCCTTATATTAATGCACAAGTTCGACTTAGTATGATTCGGGTGTCTCGTTATTATACCGCGTTTCCCGACGGCAACGGGCCCCGATATTGCCTCGGACCAATGATGAAACCGGGGTTTGACCCTGCCCTTGGATCACGGACGTGGTCGTTACCGACAGGTCCTGACTGGGCATCTGGGCGACGGCGATTTGGTGGATGACCCCGGGCTTGCCGGGGTCCTTGGGTTGGGGCCCACGTCTCGGACGGATTTGTGACATCGATACTACGGACCCGGGACTCGTCACCCTGGACTAAGGTGAGAAACGCCGTTCCGAGTGAAAGCGCATTTTGTTGCGAACCCTGCTCGGACTTGCCCGGCGTTGCCCTTTACCATCCTGGACGTGGGTACAGATATCGTTGCCGACGACCTCATCGCGGGCGGGCAACCCGACGGAAGCACGCCGAGACGCTATTCATATTTGCGGACGTCGTTGACCGGATTCATCTCATACACCGGCCCATGGGTGAGGTCCAGCCCCAATCCCGACCCAGCGGTCCCAGGAGTCGGGACAAGATTCCTGTGCCGCTGCCATCAACGTTGAACGAAGGGCTCGCCATTCATGACGGCATTTTCGGAGTCCAGCGAAGCATAGGGCTTCGAGCGACAGGAGAAGGGCGCGTTCATTGGAACCACCGTTGTATGCCCCTGGGACCGGGATTGGCCGGATAAGCGGCCTGGCCGTTGACCTGCATTCGAAACGCCGGACGCATCCCAATTCGTGCCGCAGTTAAAATCCCTGGCCCTCTGCGCCGGTACATGCCCGAACGGGAAAGGGCGCTGACCAGAAAGGGCTGGCTGTACCAATAGCCAACGAATCACAACGGGCTCATTCGCTCTGGCTTATTCGTTGAGCACTCGGCGAAGCTCGCCGACCCGGGCCACTTCCCCACTGCCTTTGGAGCAACCAACGAGGAAGTGGTTCTCCCGGCCCATGGACCGTGTACGAGGATCGTGGGGCCGCGCCCCTGGCGAAAAGCAGGGCCGATAACTCGTCTTACCTCGAGCCCGGGGTGTTTGCCCTGTTTCAGACCCGGATGCTGCAACCGGCGATGCCCTGTTTCTCCGGTGGCCCGATGCCCAAGCCCTGCCTTGCCGGCGGCCTTCAACCGGACCAATTCACCTCGCGTCGTCGGGCTTTGAAGAGTGCCGCAGGTGAAGGACTTCGATGCCCAGCAGCCTCGGCGCAGGCGAACCCCGGAGTTGGTCCGAGGACGTCAACGCCGATTGTTACCTGATGCCCCGGAAGATGGTGAGGACGGCTTGGTCTTACCGGCAGGCAGGACGGGTTCAGGCCTCATACCCCTTCCTGAATGGTGATCTGAAAAACGCCCGGAATGCTCAGTGTGGAAGAATTTGATATGGCCCTGCCGGCGTCACTGATCATCCCCATTCCGGTCCCGTCGGAAACGAGAAACCTGATCAATCCCCCGGGTGAGAAAATATGTATAACCAATATCCCGGAGCGGACAGGAGGCGCCATGACCACATCGAACTCTCTCTTGGCCACGCTGGATCCTCAACAACGTGCGGCGGCCGAGGCTCCGGAGGGACCCGTCCTGATTATGGGTGGTCCCGGCGTCGGCAAGACCCACACCATACTCGCCCGGGTGGAAACGCTCCTCAGAAAAGGTGCGCCGCCCCAGGCCATCACCTGCGTCGCCCACGACACCAGGTGCGCCGAGGACATGCGACGACGACTTGTGGAGAATTCCGAGATTGCCGATGTAGCGGGGCAGGTGCGTTTCAGGACCATGGAGCTATGCGCTCTGGACAGCCTCCGCGGGGGTGGCCTCGAGACCCTGAGGCTCTCGCCAGGCCTCAGGGTCTCGAGGCCACCGCTGAAGGCTGACGAAATCGTCCGACTCGTCCCGCCATCTCCGATTGCGGCAGGTATCGCCCCAAGCGAAATAGAAGCGATACGCGAGTATATACATCTCGTCATGGTCGGAAGAAAATTTGAACCCGGCAGTGTCCCGCAGATGTGGGTCCGGATCCTGGAGGGATATCTCAAGGAGAGGCTGGCCCAAAGGGTTTTGGATCTCGACCACCTCATCTTCGTGGCCATCCCGGCGATGGAGAAGAACCCAGATGTCAGAGCATGGTGGCAGGAAGGCCGGTCACGACATCTCCTGGTGGACAACTTCCAGGACATCACACCGATTCAGTACGACCTGCTGAAGCTGATGTCCGGGCCTTCAGGGTCCATCACCGTCTGCGCCGACCCCGACCAGAGTATTGAGATGAGGCGAGGCGCCGCCCCACACCTGGTGGAGACGCTCCGGGAGGACTGGCCGAACATTGATATCCACCACCTCCGGCTCAATCACCGGTCCACCAAATCCATGGTTGGGGCGGCTAACGCCTGGGCCAGCCGCATCCACTCGGAGGGATTGCAAACGGACCTCCAGGAGGCTGTCCGGGTCGAGGAGGGCATGGCGCCCACGCTGGTCGGGCTCCGTAATTTTCCCGAGGGCGTGAGCGCCCGGCTTGTTGGACTGGCCGGGGAGGTGCGCCAACTCGGCTTTACCTGGGAGGACATGGCGATAATTTGCTGTGACGCCTCGGACATCGACCGGGTGAGAGAGGTACTGGAGCAGCACGGAATTCCCCACCAGACGCCCGGAGACACCGGGAGGAAGCCAGATTTCGACGCCCGTCGGGTCATCAATATGCTGGCCTGGGCGCTTAACCCGGACGACACCGACGCATTTAGGGGCGCTGCCTTTCGCGAGTCCGATGATCGGCGGCAGAATATGAACCGCAGAGTTGCTGGCGCCATAATCACGACAGCCCAGAGCGAGGGGATAAGCCTGGTGGAGGCCGCCGATCAGAAGAAGGATCTCTACGGTGAGAGCAGCGACATCTCCCAGGACCTCATCAGTTCGATCAGCGCCGTGAGAGATCTGCTCCGGATGCTGGACGACCCCGGCGCTAGCATGCAGGATATCTGCCAACGGGCCGCGGCCCCGGTTCGGCGGGTCCCGGGAGATGGCGCCGAACCCGAAATTGATGGCGATTTGGCCGTCCTGCTGAGGCTGAGCAACACCTCGTGGGGGACGGACCATGAAACGCCCAAGCAGAATCTGGCGTGGTTCCTGGACCAACTGAACTCAGATTTGTACCCAGACCGAACTTGGCTGGAGAACCAGCCCGGCCCCAGGGGCGCGGCTCTGGTCACCGTCCAGGAGGCGAAGGGTCTGGAGCGGAAAATAGTATTCCTAATTGACGCCGTCGACCCAATTCGACCGCTACACGGGATTTTCAGCGAGCAGGAACTGCTGGCTGAGGAGGATCGTGCCCTGTACGTCGCCCTCACCCGGGCTTGCGACCGATTCTACTACCTGGGCTCGGAAAGGCGCTTAGAGGAGATTGAGGGCATTATCAACCCCACTGGGCTGCCCGTGCCGGAATTCACCCCCCTCGAGTCTACGCTGCACGCGGAATGGGAAGAGCGATCCGACGACCTCATGCGGTCTATTTCGAGCCAAGCCCGGGCCGGTCACCAGTATGAGCTGGAGCCGGAGCCGGAGCCGGAGCCGGAAATCCCCCATCCCGGACCGGCTGAGGGAGGAAGGGCCAGATATCCTCAATACGAATTATATGAGCTCATTGCGCGACGCTTGGAACGGCGGCAGCCCGGTGATGTGCCAAGCAAACCGAAGGGGGTTGGAGGCTGGGAAATCATCATCGTCGTCTCGTTGCTAACCCTCCTGGGGTTGGGCGCGCTGAGATGGCTCGGTACGATCTGATGAAATGGCCCCTGTCCCTCTCGTCCGGCGAACACCGGTGGCTGAGCCCCTGCTATGACCCCATCCTGGGCAACAACGCACTGGACCGGCTGGCCAATGCCAGCTACCAGATAGTCATCGAGGGAAAGAGCTACCGGGAAAGGCTGTCCCTACACCGGAAGTTGCGGGGCCTCGAGGAGGTGATCGACCGACTGACTGGGACCTGATATTGCTGAAAATCTCCGCTCCCCAGGGTGGGTCAATGACCTTGGAAATCGACACCCAACTGACATTGACCGATAGTTCGAAGAGTGCCGTGTACTCGCCGACAGTCAGCCCCAATGGTCGCCCAGCCACAATTGGCCGCCGTTCGGCATAGCGGATGCTCAGATGTCCAAACGGCTAGGGTTAGGACATCTCGGCCAATAAGAAAAAACGTGCTTGCGCAGAGCCGCCAAGGCCTCGCCAAATATCTCTCTCGGCCTCGTCCCTCATTGTCACCCAGGATGAAACCGCACCTTCGATAGTTTTGTTACGATGTAGAAGTATGGAGGAAGTTGTGACGCAATCTAATCCGGTAACCGACAAATACATGCTTTGTCCGTTCCAAATCCAAATGTGTGACCAACAAGGTGGCATCAGTTTGGCGACGGCATTCTTCTTCGAAATACGAGACGAAACGTTTATTGTTACCAATTGGCACAATGTAACCGGAAAACATCCTTTTACGGGTGACTCTCTGCACCCTGAACGTAGCCCTCTGTATATGCGGGCAAAATGGCCCAGTGAGGTCAGTAGTGTTGGGACCGGGGTGAAGACGACACAATTGACAGCTCAAAGGGTCGAGATAGAGGATGAGAATGGCCCCCTGTGGTTTGAGCATTCAACCCTCGGCTCGTATTGCGATGTTGTTGCTATCCCGACAGAGAGACCTTCGGATTGGCCCTCTGTTATTCATATACCAGCTAATCGAATAGACGAAGTAACCATTCCCATCGAGTCAGGATTAAAAGCTCTGATAGTAGGGTTTCCTAATGGGATAAGTACAGGGCCCGGCTTCCCACTGATCAAATTCGGGACACTGTCATCTGTACCTGGGTACAATATAAACCTTGGGGGCAAATTCTCCGATGTGGGAGGAATGAAAGGTGGGATCTCGCTCCCAGCACTGTTGCTAGATGCACACACCCTTCCTGGGATGTCTGGTTCTCCTGTGTTCGGTGAGCATTCAGGTATTTGGAACCTGAATGGTCTAGGGAGCAGTCCTATTTCCGATGATTCAATGATTGGGACCAGCCGAGAATTTTTAGGCTGCCACAGTTCCAGATTATGGGGACACGACGAGAGGGCAGGATTAGGAATATGCTACCCAGAAGCTGTGATAAACGAAATATGCAGCACCAAGCACAAGGGGAGTCGGTTCCGTCAACAATTAGACGACTCGGGCTTCACTTATAAGTGATGGTTCATCCGTCATCTCAAAAAAGATGCCCACCAACCCTTCCTACCCGGCGCGCCAACACCCCCAGGAATCCCCGCGGACCCCTACGCCCTTTTTTGCACGAAGGAGCTAGGAAACCTCTGAATAAGTTGTTGGATTGCCCCAGACCAGGCCCTAGCTAGGCACGATTCCAACGGAGGATCGCCGCCGTCCCGACTTGTTCAGAGGATTCCTAGCTTTCGGGGGCAGCGTCATGTGGGCCCACTGGCCACCAGACTAGGGTCTGACTTTCCATCCTCGGGGAGCTAAAGAGCCACCACCCATTTAAAGGTTTGTAGTACAGTAACGCTTGGCCCACCATGACGTACCGAATTCATAACTCGCCCATTCAGGGCGATCTCTGCGGCGTCCGCTCCCCCCATTGGGCTATCGTCCGGCGTGGGTATGGAGTAGACGATGGCGGCCCTGCCGGGCTTGACCACGACCTCCTTGACGAAGGAGCCGACGAAGGCTTTGGTCTCGGTCAGCTCGCTGGTCTTGAGGAACTCGCTCATCTCGGCGGCGAAGGCGGCGATGGTGTCGGCGCTGTCGAGGAACTGCCGCCTCTCTTTTAGCAGCGCCCTCGCCTCCTCTGTGGCGATCTCCAGCTTCTCCTTGCGCTCCCGGAGTTCCACGATGAGGTCCGAAGCCTCGGCCACGTCTACGCTGTCGCTCCTCGCTATGAAGTGCCAGACGCGGCCCAGTTGGTTCTTCACCTCCTCAAGCTCCCCGTCGATACTCTCCAGCCGCTCACGCTGCTCGCGGGCCACTCCGTCCATCTCCTCGTCCAGCAGCTTCACCAGGTCTCGGATGTTGGACTCGGTGAGGATGTTGGCGCGAATCTCATCGACGATGAGCTTCTCGAAGCTCTTGGCGTTGAGCCTGGGGGTCTTGCAGGTTCCCTTGCCGCGCTTGAGCAGGGAGTGGCAGATGTAGTAGGTGTACTTGCCGCTCTTGGCCTCGGCAGCCGTCATGGCCTTGCCGCAGGTCTCGCACTTGGCGATGCCGCTGAGCAGGTAGGGGCTGGAGGCGCGGCGGGGGTTCACCTTCTTGGGGGCGCGGGAGCCGAGCAACCTCCTGGCCTTCTGGAAGTCCCGCTTGGAGACGATGGCGGGGTGTGCGTCCTCGACGCGCACGGGGGGAGCTCCGTCTTTGGCGTTGGCTCCCCAGACCACGGTGCCGGTGTATGCTTCGTGGGAGAGCATGGTGTGGATGGTGGTCTTGAGCCACTTCTTACCGTTGGTGGTGGGGATGCCCTCGGCGTTGAGAGTCTTGGTCACGTCGAGGATGCTCTTGCCCTGTAGCACCATGTCGAAGACCCGTCTGACTACGGCGTCGGCGGGCGGGTTAAGCTCAAGCTTGGGGCGCTTCGCGGCCCCATCCTGGACGTGGACCCTCTTGTAGCCGTAGGGTGCGTAGGTGGTCATCCAGAAGCCTCTCGACGCGGCCTCCCGCATCCCCCGGACAACCTCCTGGGCGAGATTTTCCGAGTAAAATTCGTCCACGCTCTCGATGATGGCCTCAAGGAGCTTGCCGGTGGGGGTGTCGTCGGCCTGCTCGGTGATGGAGACCACGCGGATGCCCCGCCTGCGAAGCATGGACTTGAAGGCGACGGCGTGCTCGCGCTTGCGGGTGAATCGGGAGAATTTCCAGACGAGAATCTCCTTGAAGGGAGCCTCGGGCTTGGCGGCCTCGTTCAGCATCTTCTGGAACTGGGGCCGGTCGGCGATGCGGCCGCTCTCGGCCTCGTCCACGTACTCGCGGGCGACCAGGTAGTCGTGCTTCTCGGCGTAGTCCCGGAGCGCCCTAAGCTGGGCGGCGATGGACAGGTCCACGTCCTGGCGGTCGCTGGACACTCTTGCGTAGAGGGCCACTGGCGTCAGATCGAGTCGGTCATTCATCAGTCTCTCCTCCTTGTGTTTCACTCTGTCCTGTCCGGCGGGAGCGCAGCCGTTCCAGCCGCTCCCGTCTGCGCCACTCCCGCTCCTCCATGAAGATGCGGATGGCCTGGCGGAGCAGCTCGCTCACGGAGAGGTCATCCTCCTTCATTACCCGCCGCACCTGCGCCTCCATCTCCGGGGGCAGGGAGAAGGTGAGGGTCTTGGACTTCCTGGGAGTGGTCACTCTCTTTTTGCCTCCTGGTGTAGTGCGTTGTCTTACTATACACTATCGGGACACCGGCCTTCAACTCCTACCAGGGGCCAGCCGCCACCGGCCTGCGCCTGCGGCCGGGCATGTCCGAGGCGATCATCTGGGGTCCGAGGACGGAGGCGTAGCTTTCGGGCACGGCGATGACCACGACCTTCGCCAGCTTCCCCGTCCAGATCACGGGCCTGGCTATGGCGGCGCAGCCGCCGTCCTGGGCGTAGCGCGCTGTGCCGTAGCGGGCGGCCTGCTCCGCCAGGGAACCGGGGGGGATGGGCCTGCCCCTGCGGGGCAAGCCTCCCCGCTCGCCGCAGATGGGGAACGTGGCCGGCGTGCCGAATCCCCGCGTCCGGCGCACCACCTTCGCCCGCAGGTCGAGCGGGTCGGTCCAGCCTGCGGGGTCGCTCTTATCCTCCCGCGCGTACAGGACGGCCATGAAGGGCGGCTGCCTCAGCACCTCAGCCAGCCGGATGGTCACCGAGGCGTATGACATAGGAAGGCCCGCTGCAACTTCAGGATGACGGAACGCGGCTGCCGGACGTGGACACCGCCGAACGCGACGATGTGGTTCCAGGGGATGACGAAGGCGGCGCTTCCGGAGCCGTCGATGAGGATAGCGGAGCGCGGCTCCCGGATGTGGACACGGCCCAGCGCGACGACGTGGTTGAGGAGGAGGGCGGCGCTTCCGGAGCCGTCGATGAGGATAGCGAAGGGCGGCTCCCGGACGTGGACACCGCCGAGCGCGACGACGTGGTTCCGGAGGATGACGGAGGCGGCGCTTCCGGGGCCGTCGATGAGGGGACCGAAGGGCGGCTCCCGGATGTGGACAACGCCCAGCGCGACGACGTGGTTGAGGAAGAAGGAGGCGCGATTGGGAGGGCGGCGAATGCTCCCGCCCCGACGGGACTCAGAGTAACCTCGGACACCGACGATAGCGTCAGTCTGAGTTGGAATACGGTAACCGACGCGGGGGCCTACAAGGTCGAGTACCGAAGGAGCGGTTCCATCAGTTGGCTCCACGCTGGCTACGTGTACTCAAGCACGTCCGATACGGTGGACGGGTTGGACTGCAACACGAGCTACTACTTTCGGGTCCGGGCGCGGGGCGACGGCAGCCCCTACTCCTACACATATGGCAACCCTTCATCCAGCGTTTCGGAGACGACCGACGCATGTGTGGCTCCGGCCCCGACGGGACTCAGGGTAACCTCGGACACCGACGATAGCGTCAGCCTGAGTTGGAACGCCGTAACCGACGCCCATTACTACAAGGTCGAGTATCGGAGGAGCAGCTCCAGCAGTTGGCTCCACGCCGGATACACTTTCGGCACCTCCAGGACGGTGTCCGGGCTTGATCCCAACACCCCCTACGATTTCCAGGTTCGCGCCCGCGGCGACGGCAGCCCCTATTCATACACTTACGGCAGTCCCTCGACCAGCGTGTCGAGGACCACCGACCCTCCTACAGCCCCCGCTCCCACCGGCCTCCGTGCAACTGCATCTACCGAGACCAGTGTCAGCCTGAGTTGGAACGCCGTAACCGACGCCCATTACTACAAGGTCGAGTATCGGAGGAGCAGCTCCAGCAGTTGGCTCCACGCCGGATACACTTTCGGCACCTCCAGGACGGTGTCCGGGCTTGATCCCAACACCCCCTACGACTTCCAGGTCCGCGCCCGCGGCGACGGCAGCCCCTATTCATACACTTACGGCAGTCCCTCGACCAGCGTGTCGAGGACCACCGACTCTCCTACAGCCCCCGCTCCCACCGGCCTCCGTGCAACTGCATCTACCGAGACCAGTGTCAGCCTGAGTTGGAATGACGTAACCGACGCGGGGGCCTACAAGGTCGAGTACCGAAGGAGCAGTTCCATCAGTTGGCTCCACGCTGGCTACGTGTACTCAAGCACGTCCGATACGGTGTCCGGGCTTGATCCCAACACCGCCTACGAATTCCAGGTCCGCGCCCGCGGCGACGGCAGCCCCTATTCGTACACCTACGGCAGTCCCTCGACCAGCGTGTCGAGGACCACCGACCCTCCTACAGCCCCCGCTCCCACCGGCCTCCGTGCAACTGCATCTACCGAGACCAGTGTCAGCCTGAGTTGGAATGACGTAACCGACGCGGGGGCCTACAAGGTCGAGTATCGGAGGAGCAGTTCCAGCAGTTGGCTCCACGCTGGCTACGTGTACTCAAGCACGTCCGATACGGTGGACGGGTTGGACTGCGACACGAGCTACGACTTCCAGGTCCGCGCCCGTGGCGACGGCAGCCCCTACTCCTACACATATGGCAACCCTTCATCCGGCGTTTCGGAGACGACCGACGCATGTCCGGTTCCGGCCCCACCGCCCGCGCCGCAGAACCTCACAGGCGCGTCTGGTCCGGGGCGAGGGGAGGCATCTCTGAACTGGGACACCGTCGCCGAAGCCACCGGCTACAAGGTGGAACAACGGAAGCGGCGGACGTTCGCACCCTTCCTCCACACGTGGGTCGACCTCGGCTCGGAAGTCACCATTATCGGCAGCAGTGCCGTCGTGCGCAACCTTTCTGTCAACGATGCCAAAAGGTTCCGGGTCAAGGCACTGAATTCAGATGTGGAATCAGTGCCGTCTAATGAGGTCGAGGTAACCCTTGCCCCACCTCGGGCACCAGCGAATGTTGCCAGTTCGTCCGTCGATCACGGTGAAATACAGATCATGTGGGACGCCGTTCTTGATGCGACGGGCTACGTAGTTGAGCAGCATAAGAACGTGTTCATAGGCTCGGACTGGCGCGAGTTGCCTTTCGACAGCTTCACTGTAACCACTCCGCTGAGGAGTGGCAACCGGTTTAGCGCAATCGTTCGCGGGTTGACCCCGGGGGATACCTACAAGCACAGGGTCAAGGCCGTGGGCGTACAGGGAACATCCGATCCATCGAGCGAGGTGGAGACTGAGGTGCTGGACGAAAGGCCGCCCAAACCGAACAAACCTGCATACAGGTTTCTCATAGGCGGCAGGGGAATCGAGCTTTTCTGGGACGTCGTCCCAGGAGCGACCGCTTATAAAGTGCTGATTGACCCTGAGCCAAACCCGCCGGCGACGATCGCCTTTACAAACGCCAGCGCCGACATCACTGGGCTGGTCCCGGACAGCAGATACACCTTCAAGGTCGTGGCCACGAATAGGTTCGGCGACTCTCCCGAATCTGATGGTCTTCGTGCGAGGACGCCCGATCTAGAGTACTGGTGGGGACATCAGGCAGATCACACGGCGAAGTACGCGAAGGGTACCATCGGGTCCAGCATCATTGAAGACGCAATTCAGGATGCTGCCGAGGACTGGAACAACGAGATGGTAGTGCTGAACAAGGGGCTGAAGATATGCGATGATGTCGACATCAGTTGCGGCGGCACCAACGCTGACGGCGGAATCGTTACCATCCAGACGGCATCCACCACGAGGGCCAGCGACAGTGGCGGTTGCGGAGCCAGTTTCGCATGCGTGCAACCGGGCACAGACGGCAATTCCTCTGGCCCCGGCAAACACATGCTGAATATGACGATGGTCTTCGAGCAACCTGGCTTCCAATGCGATAACGATCCGTGTTCAATTCAATCTGAAGTCCTGTGGACCGATGTCAGGAGTATGCACCGTACACAGCCAATGTCTAGCACAGTAGCCAATCCACAACTTTACATTTTTATTGACTACATCATGCTGCACGAGTTTGGCCACACTCTGGGTTTGCCAGACTTTTATGCAGATACGACAGGACTTAAGAACGTGGTCGCCATAATGAACGATTCTGGGGCCGCACGGAATGTAAAGGATGAAGACATAGAACAGTTGCGGGCAATCTACATCCTTCATACGAGACACTAGGGAGAACCACGATGCGAATAATCCTCATCGCTCTCTTGACGGGGATGCTGCTGCTGGCGTGCAGCCAGGGCACGGGAAGCAATACGCCCGACGATGCGGTTCCTGCCGAAACTCTGGCCACGGACAGGAGCCATTCTTCGCGAGTCTTCCCTCGAGGAGAGACCTCGCTCGAAGAGAGGATCGCCAACTACCCCACCGTCGTCAGAGCTCGGATGACCTCCGAGTCCACTGAGGTGGTCGCCGGGGCGGGGAGGTTTGAGGGTAACTACTACGCTGCCTTGAAGTTCGACCTTGAAGTCGGTGAGTACCTGAATGGGACAGGTGCCGACAACATCACGGCGATATGGGTCGCAGCCGATGAATTCGGCACCCGCCAGGAAGCCGAAGACGCGTTGCCCGACATCCGCGCCCGAAGGGATACGCAATGGGACAATCGGGAGGCGGTTTTCTTCCTGCAAGAACTGCGTGATGCTCAGGCTTTTCCCCTTGATGTCTTGCCGACGTTGCAGGGTGACAACCATTACTACTTGTCGTTCGGTATTTCTCAACCCCACCGGGACGGTTACAGCCTGTCCAGCGAATACAGTAAGTTGTGGCTGCCGGCGACCGAGATCGCTTCGGGCGCTACCGGCCAGAGCGGGACCGTGGGGGACGGACAGGAGTTCCTCCTGGATATGCCGACCGCCCCAGTCGGCGCTACAGGCGCAAGTGGCGCGAGCACACCGGCGGGTCCAACGATAACGCTGGGCGACCTGAAACAGCGGCTCGCAGCTGTTACCGCTGAGCTTAACGCCAGCGACGGCTCGGAAGAATACAAAGAATGCGTCCGGTTTAAATATCAGAATGAGCGTGAGGATAGGTACTTCATAGCCGAGGGTGAGGGTCGGCGAGTCTACGTCACGCATCCTACACATGAATTCGACTCCGGCCAGCCCGCCGGCACGACGATCTATGAAGACGAGGTCGTCAGCGCCGAATCAACTGAAAAGAGATCAAGGCTCTGGTTCGATGGACGGGACTCTGCCCTATTCGATGTCGTGACTGGCGACCTCGTGCCAGGAGCCTATGTATCCACAATCACGCAGACAGTGGTCTCTGCGCGGCCGATTCCCGCAGGAGAATACAAGGTCAATAACAATTACCTTCTGTTGCCCTTCATTCCCTGCAATCACGTCTTCACCTACGGAATGACGATGACCGTGACGGCACCCGAGGGCACTGTTCACGAGGCGTTCTTCGATCCGGTGGTGATTGGCGCGGCGGTAGGCGCCGACGGCTCACGTGGTGTTTTGAAGCCGGCGTCGTTTGCCATCGAGGGGGTGGGCACAACAGACATCAAGCGGATCCGGTGGGAGTCAGCAAGGGTCGAGATGCAGATTGATCCGCCCGGGAGGCCCACAGGCCATCACATCGACTTCATCGCCCTAGACGGGACGGTCGTGCTGCGGCTGGATTTCGACGACGCTGTCGACGTTGTTGAGGAGGGCCGCACGCGCGCGCTGACTTGGGGGGTATGCGAGCGGTCTTGGAATGACGGAGACCTTCTGATGCTGCGCATCAGTGAAAGTCCTCCCGGCCTGACTGGCACGACCAACGATGTGCTATGTCCCCCGCCACCGCCTCAGAACCTGACGGCTTCCTCCACGCAGGACTCGGTGACCCTGACGTGGGATGTGGCCGACGACCCGACGGTAATGGGCTACCTGATACTGAGGAGGATCGCGAGGCAGGACACCTTCAGCAAGTTTGAGGTCACCAACGGCACTGCCACGACGTATGTCGACACGACCGACATCGAACCCGGCACCAAGTACATCTACCGTGTCCACGCGGTCAACGCTGTCGGGCTCAGTGAGGTCTCACGCGTGACCGCTACACCGGCGGCGACTCCCAGCATCCCTGTAACGGACGTGGCCGGGACATCTCCGCCGTCCCCGCAGGGCCTGACGGCCTCTTCCACGCACGAATCGGTGACGCTGATGTGGGATGCGGGCGACGACCCGCCGACAGGCTACCTCATACTGAGGAGGGTGGCAAAGCAAGACACCTTCGTCAAGTTCGAGGTCACCAACGGCACTGCTACAACGTATGTCGACACGACCGACATCGAACCCGGCACCAAGTACATCTACCGTGTCCACGCGGTCAACGCTGCCGGGCTCAGTGAGGTCTCGCGGGTGACAGTCACGACACGCACAGTGCCGTGACCGAACAAGACCTCTGCGAGAGTCGCACAACTCCCATGCTCTCGCCATGACTGCGTGCCAGGGACTAAGCTATTGCACCGGACCTGCGATATGGACCTTGGTAGATCCTAGCTTTAGTCGCGCTTGTCTTTGGTCCCCCTCCTGTGTTGACGATGGTTGCAAGGGGAGGAAGGCACGCAATGATGAGCAAGGCGCAGAAACTACAGTCGGGCCGAGCAATATCGGTATTGTTGGCGTTTTCAACCTGTCTGGTGCTCCTCGCTTCGGCCTGTGGTGAATCCGATAGCGGCGTGACCAACGACGGTCCCTGCCCGGTGAGCTAGTCCGCGCAGGTGGCGGAGGGGTTCGCGCTCCCGTGAAGTGTATGCGGCCCTTTTTTGCGTTCAGGGTTCTTCGCCGGGCTGTACCTCGTAGATCGCCGTAGTTTCGCCCCGGAAGATATTGACTCTCCCGTCTCGTCCGTAGGATAATTCTTGTACCGACAGTTGCCGGCCGAATTAACATGCAATCCGGCCACGCCGGAGATATTCGGCAACAGGGTCAGGCGGACGTACTCCAAGGGTAGAATTGGATCGTCTGCTACCTGCCGCAACACGCACACCGAGACCTCAGCAGGGCAGGCGGATTCCCTCACCGCGATAAGCCGCGCGTTCAAATGGGTGACTAATGAATGGGGGGTTGGTGGTGAATACTGAACCGGAAGGATGCTACGTTTGGTAATGCATACAAGGACTCTCTTCGCCGCCATAACGATTCTCCTCCTCCTCTTCATCTCTGCGCCCTTGGCTATAGTTCAGGCAGACACGCCGCCGCCAGGCGTGGACACAGCCCAGCGCGACGACGTGGTTCCGGAGGATGACGAAGGCGGCGCTTCCGGGGCCGTGGACGACGGGAGCGGGGCGCTGCTCCCGGATGTGGACAACGCTCAGCGGGACGACGTGGTTCCGGAGGATGACGGAGGCGGCGCTTCCGGGGCCGTCGATGAGGGGACCGAAGGGCGGCTCCCGGATGTGGACACTGCCCAGCGCGACGACGTGGTTCCGGAGGATGACGGAGGCGGCGCTTCCGGGGCCGTGGACGACGGGAGCGGGGTGCTGCTCCCGGATGTGGACAACGCTCAGCGCGACGACGTGATTCGGGAGGATGACGGAGGCGGCGCTTCCGGGGCCGTCGATGAGGGGACCGAAGGGCGGCTCCCGGATGTGGACAACGCTCAGCGCGACGACGTGGTTCCAGAGGATGACGGAGGCGGCGCTTCCGGGGCCGTCGATGGGGGAGTAACGCCGCCCGCAGGGGTGGACACCGCCCAACGCGACGATGTGGTTCCGGAGGATGACGGAGGCGGCGCTACCGGGGCCGCGGACGATGGGGGAGTAACGCCGCCCGCAGGGGTGGACACCGCCCAACGCGACGATGTGGTTCCAGAGGATGACGGAAGCACAACTGAGCGTGTGCCGACGGCCCCTGCTCCGACGGGACTCAGAGTAACCTCGGACACCGATGACAGCGTCAGCCTGAGTTGGAATGCGGTAACCGACGCGGGGGCCTACAAGGTCGAGTACCGGCGGAGCGGCTCCATCAGCTGGCTCCACGCGGGCTACGTGTACTCGAATACGTCCGATACGGTGGACGGGTTGGACTGCAACACGAGCTACTACTTTCAGGTCCGAGCGCGGGGCGACGGCAGCCCCTATTCCTATACATATGGCAACCCTTCATCCAGCGTGTCGGAGACGACCGACGCATGTGTGGCTCCGGCCCCAACGGGACTCACGGTAACCTCGGACACCGACGATAGCGTCAGCCTGAGTTGGAATACGGTAACCGACGCGGGGGCCTACAAGGTCGAGTACCGAAGGAGCGGTTCCATCAGTTGGCTCCACGCTGGCTACGTATGGTCTGGCTCTTCTGACACGGTGGACGGGTTGGACTGCAACACGAGCTACTACTTTCAGGTCCGAGCGCGGGGCGACGGCAGCCCCTACTCCTATACATATGGCAACCCTTCATCCAGCGTTTCGGAGACGACCGACGCATGTGTGGCTCCGGCTCCAACGGGACTCACGGTAACCTCGGACACCGACGATAGCGTCAGCCTGAGTTGGAATGCGGTAACCGACGCGGGGGCCTACAAGGTCGAATACCGAAGGAGCAGTTCCATCAGTTGGCTCCACGCTGGCTACGTATGGTCTGGCTCTTCTGACACGGTGGACGGGTTGGACTGCAACACGAGCTACTACTTTCAGGTCCGAGCGCGGGGCGACGGCAGCCCCTACTCCTATACATATGGCAACCCTTCATTCAGCGTGTCGGAGACGACCGACGCATGTCCGGTTCCGGTTGCGCCCGCGCCGACGGGACTCACGGTAACCTCGGACACCGACGATAGTGTCAGCCTGAGCTGGAATGCGGTAACCGACGCAGCCGTCTACCAGGTCGAATACCGGAGGAGCAGTTCCATCAGTTGGCTCCACGCTGGCTACGTATGGTCTGGCTCTTCTGACACGGTGGACGGGTTGGACTGCAACACGAGCTACGACTTCCGGGTCCGGGCGCGGGGCGACGGCAGCCCCTACTCCACAACATATGGCAACCCTTCATCCAGCGTGTCGGAGACGACCGGCGCATGTGTGGCTCCGGCTCCAACGGGACTCACGGTAACCTCGGACACCGACGATACTGTCAGCCTGAGCTGGAATGCGGTAACCGACGCAGCCGTCTATCAGGTCGAATACCGAAGGAGCAGTTCCATCAGTTGGCTCCACGCTGGCTACGTGTACTCAAGCACGTCCGATACGGTGGACGGGTTGGACTGCAACACGGGCTACGACTTCCGGGTCCGGGCGCGGGGCGACGGCAGCCCCTATTCCACAACATATGGCAACCCTTCATCCAGCGTGTCGGAGACGACCGACGCATGTCCGGTTCCGGTTGCGCCCGCGCCGACGGGACTCACGGTAACCTCAGACACCGACGATAGCGTCAGCCTGAGTTGGAATACGGTAACCGACGCAGCCGTCTACCAGGTCGAATACCGAAGGAGCAGTTCCATCAGTTGGCTCCACGCTGGCTACGTATGGTCTGGCTCTTCTGACACGGTGGACGGGTTGGACTGCAACACGAGCTACTACTTTCAGGTCCGAGCGCGGGGCGACGGCAGCCCCTACTCCTATACATATGGCAACCCTTCATCCAGCGTGTCGGAGACGACCGACGCATGTGTGGCTCCGGCCCCGACGGGACTCACGGTAACCTCGGACACCGATGATAGCGTCAGCCTGAGTTGGAACCCAGTGACGGATGCGGGGGCCTACAAGGTCGAATACCGAAGGAGCAGTTCCATCAGTTGGCTCCACGCCGGCTACGTGTACTCAAGCACGTCCGATACGGTGGACGGGTTGGACTGCGACACGAGCTACGACTTTCGGGTCCGCGCCCGTGGCGATGGCAGCCCATACCCCACAACTTACGGCAACCCTTCATCCAGCGTGTCCGAGACGACCTCGACGTGTTCAAACAACCCACCGGCCTTCAACCCTGCATCCTACAGCTTTTCGGTCAACGAAGATGGCGCTAACGGCACTCCCGTTGGCACGGTCTTAGCCACCGACCCTGATGCCGGCGACGCTGTGTCGTACTCGATCACGCCGGTGAACGCCAAGTTCGCCATAGGGAAGACCAGCGGCGTGATTACGGTTGCGGATGCACTCGACCATGAGACCCAATCGTCGCATATCCTGACCGTGGAGGCGAGTGACGGCAATGGCGGCACGGATACAGCCACTGTCGGCATAGCAGTCGGGGATGTCAACGAAGTTTCCATCAGCAGTCCTGGGAACGTGGTGGAAGGTGCCGACATGACGTTCACTGTCACCGCTGAACAGGGTGGTGTGACCGTTACCTACGATATCGGTGGGACGGCTGCCCGGGGCGACGATTACGTGGACCCCGGTTTGGGTCCCTTGACCGTGACGATACCGGCTGGCGAAACCACGCGGACCATTGTCGTCGATACTGAATCAGACACCACCGCTGAAACGTTTGAGTTGGTCGTCATCACTCTCACCGGCGTCGCAGTTGGGAATGCGGTTGTAGATAGTGCCAACAGCACTGCCACGGCCAGGATCGCCGATCTGATCAATGTTTCATCCATTGATGACGACGATGAAGCGCCTCCGATTGTAGTCGACACGTCGGAGCCGACGAGTACGATATGGTTCAAGCTGGCTGGCGACGGAGGTCTTCTTGACTTCAACCACTACAACAACCGTGCATATGTAATCAAGGTTGAAGCTGAGGCTCAACCAAATGGGAGCGGGAATTGGAGCCCAGGGAAGATTGTTAGTGCAAAAACCGGCCAACAGTATCAAGATGACCTGCCCAGATTCGGTGACCTTGGGGATGGACAGGCGTCGTGGGTCGAAGGAAACAACGCGCCCGACCATCGTTACATCCTGTTGGAAGTAGAACGTCCTTCAAATGTCCCCAACCTGTCGAAGTATCGGATCACGTTATCAAAACCAGACTACACGTTGATTGAGCCAGAGTGGGGTCTGCCGGCACCGGGCGACACAACAGGCACACTCAACGTAAGGATCGGAGTCCGGAACAGTTCAGACGATGCCTCGACCGATCGCAAGGATGACAAAGTGGTCTTAACTTGCACGGCATTGGGCGGTGGCACATCTAGCCGTTCCTACTCATTTAAGTTGCTGCGTGACGGCCGCAACAACTTTGTGGATGGGGAGTCAGAGCAGATGCTTGATCTGGGCACAGTTTGCGGCGGAATGGTCCTCACGAGTGGGGTCAACAGCATTGAGTCGTTGAAAGTTGAATTGAATCTCGACAATTCCCTGGAGCAAACAGCTGCATTCATTCCAGAACCACCAGTAGGTTGGCCATTCCCCGCCGTTGACACCTTGAGGCATAAGCAGTCGGACGTGGTGAACGGGGCAGGGGTAGTCGTAGGTGGCATGATGGGTGGATTGCAAATGTATATGAATGATGTACCAATGCCAGGGTACTTCCGCTGGTGCACATCGAGTTTCAGCCTGGATCTCAAGGCGAACTCTGCCGCCAAGCGGGCGACCCACGGATCTCCTTCATTTCAGGCAATGTCCACAACCGCCCACTGCCAAGCTGCCGGAGGAACCTGGTATCAGGGAGGAATCGATAATGCGGGTCAAAGAGATGCCGAGCTTTTAGGACAAAATCTGTGGCTGCCCCCGAGGGCAGTGGTGGCGACTACGAAGTGCACAATCGTGGTGGGAGACGGTAGTTTCGATGCCCAGGAGAAGTGCCTTAGAGGTGATCAAGCCTATACCAAAGTAGGCGCTGTGCCAGCGTTAGCGACATGGGTGTATGAGGACACGAACATATACATGCCTTCCGCGCAAAGTCCGAACACCATTAGTGCCTTGGCCAAGCCCTTAATCGAATACTTCAAGAACAACGCTGCCAGCAATCGATTTGCAATCGTGGGCGCTAGGCCCCCTAAACTGATGGAGGAAGTTCACAAAGTGGGTAGGACAACTGGGTGGACTTCCGGGACGATCAAGGAATTTATCGACAACCCAGACGACACCTGCCCTGGCAGTCCGTTAGGCCTCGGCGACCATGGGACTAAGGATGGCTATTACTTGGAGTGTCTTGTTCAGACCGACATGATTGTAGAAGGAGGCGACAGTGGGGCACCCGTATTCGCGTGGGCATCTCGAGGAAGCCCAGGTATGGGGGTCGTCCTGGTAGGAGTGGTCTACGGAAAGCTCGGCGGCAACCAAGCCGTCTTTATCCCGATAGACCGGATCTACGCCGCATCGTTGCGTGAGGGGTACGGCTGGGCCACCGAAGTAGTCAGACCTCTACCGACATTGAAGAGTCCACCCATAGTGTCGAGCTCGACTCTTCGGGCTAGGTTCGTTGAAGATGATTTCAGTCCAGGACCTGACATTTACTACGCTGCTTCTCTATTCCGGAGTCAAGGTGGTGGAATACCAGTCCAAGTTACAGATGCCGCTGGAAATGTATTAGGGCAAGAGGTTGGGCGAAATAGATTAGTGGTCGAATTCAATGTCTCTCAGATTCCATTGGATCAGAGAAGCGGTGACTTTTCTGTCAGAGTCGTCATGTGTCCCCGGGACGCGGGATCTGATCACACACTGGATTACTGTGGCTCGTACGGTCCCGAGGGCGCGACAACGGTTCTACCCCTGTTGGTGCCACCTCCGCCACAGGGCCTTGTCGCGACTGGGGACACCGGCGGAAGGGCGCGCTTGGAGTGGACCCTCGTACCCAATGCGTCGACCTACAAATTCCAGTACAGGGAATCATCGACAGACAATGGAAACGGCTGGACCGATGTGACGGGCACTGCCCCAACATCGCCCACATATGTGCGGAATCTTGGCTGTAGAACCTATGACTTCAGGGTAAGCGCGCAGGGCGACGGCACTAGTTACAACACCGGTTGGAGCGATTGGTCGGAGGCCACTTCGACGACGGTTACCACGTGCACCACTGGAAGTCGATCTACGAGGGATACTGGTCAGAGCATAGGAGTGCCGACTGTGGTCGAGGAATCCCAATGATGCAGGACCGAAGAGTGGCTCAACTTTGTAGGAATGGGAACTCGATAACTGCTATGGTCAACACGACGCCACTTCAGCGTCCTTGGAGGCTCAAATGAATAGAGATATCAGTAGCCTAAGGCAGCTTCCGTGGCCGCTGTTGCTCGCCGGTCTAGCTGCGGGCATCTTTTGGCTGTTCCTCGGAGTTTACTTGACTCCGGTTGCTCACGCGGAGGAGCCCCCTGACGATTGCTGGGGAGAAACGCTGTCCGCAGACCCACTCCACTGCCACGTTATCGACGAAGCCCAGAGGGAGGGAGTTATCGAGGTGGAGGGGATCTACGACGATGGAAACGGCGCGCTGTACATCTTCTTCAACTATCTACGTACAGTGGAAGACCGAGTATACCCCGAACTGATGGAATACTTCCGACAGGAAGGTAAGGAGTTTACGCTGCAGCACCCGAACCGTGTGACGTATGGCTTTGATGACCACCGGTGCACACCACTGCAACCCAACGATGACTATGCTACCTTCGAAGAGTGCATGATGTACTACACATTCTTCGTAGACGACTATATCGTTCCGTGGGAGCTCCCCTATGAGAAAATCGTGTTACGCTCAGGCGGCGCAGATGCGCGTCGCCAGGAACGCGCCTGGGCGGCATGGACTCAGAAGTGGCCTTCTACCGGAGCGACTGGCGCGTCTGGCACCGCGTCCCAGTTTGACGTCTCGGACGTGGACGTGACCAACTTTCCGGAGTTGGACTGTGTCGAGCAGCGAAGCGAGTTTACGTCCGGGCAAGCCTGTTTCGAGTGGGTAAATAACCCTGAGTTGGGTATCGCCGGATGGTACACGACTGGATGGAACAGCATAACGTATTACGTCCAAGTCAAGGCTCCACCGGGGCACGAAGGGAACATTGATACGGCCAAGGTGGAGTTGAAGCGCCTCTACGGGTTCGACGACGAACAGCTTATGATGATACCGGTGAAGTACGACCTGAAGGAATTGTGGCAATGGACGTTGGTGCTAGACCGTTTTGCAGTATCGGAGGGCAATATCATCGGAATCGGCGGAGCGACGGTCGGTCCCAATCTCAGGTCTGCCGGCCCGCCTGTGGTCATATTCCCTCTAGCGAGTCTGTCGAAGGTAGACCACAACAACCTCCCAGGGCGGCGCGAGACCATCCGTGTGTGGGCGCTTGATGCGCAACGCGTGGCAAATGCACTGCCCACGCTCCTTCCCCAATTGGGGATCCCAACCGATGCGGTGGGAGTCGTACTGCAACCTTCTAATAGCACCGGAGGGCTTGTCGAACCGGTCCCTGGGCACACAGATATCTCAGGCACTGGCATACCAGCCGTTGGCTCCGGACCATCCCAGCAGTTGACGTCTCCTCGCAATTGGTTGTGGACTATCGTCGGGGTTTGTATGGGACTTGGGCTGCTTGCGTTAGCCTCAATAATCCTTGTGAAGGTCAAGAAAACTCGTCGCACGATCTGAAGGGTCTCTATTCTTTCCGCCTTCATCCGGTGAACGGAGCTCCGGCAACGTGACCAAGAGGCGCATGACTCACCTCTTCTCAAATGGAGACCTCCCACCGAAAAGTTCGCAATACGGTAAAGGGCTGAAAGAAAGTGGTTCCCGGGACCGACAGCCCTGGTTGCCCGGATAGCGGTGATGTTGTCGGAAAGGTGTCCCTGCAGCGATGAAACCCGGTTGCAACGGACTTCCGGAACCGGCGATAGGAGCGTCGATCGATGAGGGTGAACGCTGCTCGGGCTCTCTGGATTCCTGCCGTTGCTCCGGGGATGCGACGACCGCGATGACCAGGACGATGATCATGGCGACGGCGGCGACCAGGGGCATAGAAAACCAGAAAAGGTTCTCGTAGGTGTCTCGGGACCGCTCCAGGCTGCTCACCCGCCAATCCCTGTCCCTGAACTGCCGGTCCATTTCCCTTCGCAGGGAATCTATGCGGAACTCGACATCCCTATTCAGGGCATCGACTCTCGTGGTGGTCTCCCTGTGCTGCCGCTCCACCTGGTCCTGGCGCTGGGCCATGCGGGCCAACTCTGGCCGCCAATTATCCTGTTGGGTCATGTATCCTCCTCTTGAAAGGTCTGGTTTGTGGGTTCGTTGAACGATTCCTCCCGGAGCCGCGGCTGTGGACTGGGCGGCCGGGGAGGGGTATTCGGACTCCCGGTTCATAGAAAGGGCCAGGTGGGGGGCCCAGATTAGGGAGAATCCCGCCTGCCCATTCGCGGCACGTGGTCCTTGGCTGTCACGGAACGGAGAGGTCTGGAGTGAGGAGTGGCGTCAATCCCCGGGGCTTCCCGGACAGCGCGGGGGATCAGGCTCTTGCCGGCCTTCCCTGCGGGCGGCTTCAGCTAACTCCTTCCACTCGGTCCAGAGTCTCCACACCTCGCAGGCGTCCTGTTTCCGGCCCTCCGCCAATCCCTGTTGATAGCGGAGTCCGAATTCGCCCTCCAACCGCTTGCCGTATACCTTTGCGGCAATGACTAGGTACAGGATCAGCAAGATGGCGGCGAACGTCGAAAAGGTGTGCAGTGCACCCATGAACTGGTCAATCCAGTGGTCTCCGTCCGGAACGGTGCTGAGCCCTCTCCAGATGAGCAGGGCCACTCCCAAGGTGAATAGCGCGAGGAACAGGGCCACGGTGAAACGGGCCGTTCCGTCGCTGATGATAGGCTCCGATCCGGGTTCGGGTTTGTCGGATTCCATACTGATTTCTCCTCTGCGGGCTGGGCCGGGTGAAAGTCATCCCAGGGGCGGTAGCCGTTGAACGGCCCCAGGGACTGCGGGCGTTCGGGGAAAACGGTTCGCCGGGCTTGGACCGTGGCCCCGTTTGGTCAGGCTCCGGGGAGCCGGGAGGGCCGTCCTTGAAACGGCGGTGGGCAGCCCTCCGAGTTGAGACCAGCACGGGCGGCCGTCCCTCGAAGAAAGCCGCCCGTGCTGGTGTAGGGTTCCGGAACCTGGACTAGCTCCCGGGTTCCGGGTCCCTGCCTGCGTCGGTCACCGCGCCGGGCGCCGTATGGACAATCAGGGTGTCCACGTGCCCGATGGTGATGCCGGCGGCCGGGATTTCCAACCGGGGAACCGCCGGGGCTGCCGGCTGCGCGGGCATCGGTAGACCCTCGTCCCGGTGGCCCTGGTCCTGGCCTTCCTCGGCGTACAGGATCTGCCCGTCGGTCACCGCAGCGACCTCCAGCCGGATGTCCTCGGCGTTGGGCGGGTAGTGGGCCATTCTCGCGGCGAGTGCCGCCAGCTGGTCCATCATGTTGTCCGTGCCGAATATGGGATGGACCTTGCTGCGCCTGGCCTCGGCGACAATGGCCTGGTCAGGCTCCATGTCGGGAAACAGCACCACAGCGATGATGAAGCAGCACCGGCCATCCGGGGATTCGGCGATGTCTTCGCGGAGGGACATGGCGGCGTCCCAGGTCTGCCGCAAGGGGGAAGGTTTCTCCTCGCGGCCGCCGGGGGTTTCGAGGTACCACTTGCCATTCTTCAGCGAGTACGTGCCTCCCTTGACCTGCAGGCCGAGCCGGCCGCCGCCTTGGGTCCAGATGGCAAAGTCGAGTTGGGTCGAATCGGGGTTTCGCTGCCACTCGTAGATGGCGAAACCGAGCCGGTTGCTGGCCAGGATAGCGTCAAAGACGCGGGCCTCGGCCCGGCGCTTGGGGTCGACCCGACGGTCGACGGGGAATTCTTCGGGTTGGGTTAACATTTTGGTTCTTTCCTTTAACTTGATTCAGATACCGATGGTTTGGGTTTCCGTGCGCGCTGGCTAAGGGGCGCTCACCCGGTGAGCGGGGAAGGCGCGCGGGGATATGGGTGAAGCCTGTGGGGTTTCATCAAAGTGTCCTATCAGGATGGTCCGGTGGGAATTTGAGAGGTCTATGGAGAGCCGCCCCTGGGGGCGTTGGCCCCCTCGTCCCCTGGGTACGGATGGCTGGGCAGTGTGGGTTGGGCTTGCCGGTCGTTGGGAATGGCTGATCTCCCCGGCGGCGTAGCCCACCGGGAACGCCGCCGGGGGCCTATGGCTCCAATGTTGAGGGGCTGGAGACCTTGCCGGCGGCGACCTCAGCGAGCTGGACCGTCAGGTTGTCCGCGCCCCAGATGACGTGAACATTGCTTCGTGTGGCCTGAGCCCCAATGGCCGGGCCCTGCTCCATGTCGGGAAACAGGAGCGCGGCGTTGACGGGGCAGCGGGCGTCTCCCGGGATATCGGGATGTCTTCGCGGAGAGACATGGCGGCGTCCCAGGTCAGGCGCAACGGGGAGGGTTTCTCCAATTCGCCGTCCAGGGCTGCAGGATGCTGCTTGCCCCTCTTCAGCGACTAGTAGAAGTCCTTGACCTGCAGGCCGAAGCGGCCCACGCCCGGCAACGAGGTGATGAAGTCCATTTCCGGCGCTTCCGGGTCTGTCTTTTCCTCGTGGTTCGCGATGCCTGGCTGGTCGCTGCCTTCATTGGCGTCAAAGAAGCGGTCCTCGGCCAGGCGGCTGGAACCCGGGCGCCCTTCTGGTGGGGATTGCTCTGGATAGGTTTCCATTTCGATACTGTCCTCTGCTTTGATTCAAATACGTGGGGTTGGGGTCTTTGCATGCGCCGGCCTTGGGCGCTCACCCGGATACCGGATCTGGCGCGCGCGGGTATGGGTGAACGCGATCGGGTTCCAATTGGGGGCTCCCTTGTGGATGCGGAGATGGGGATTGGGGCGACGGTCAGCGACGGCCTCGGGGGCCCTGGCCCAATCGGTTCGGACGACCGGGGCCATCGGGGGTTGGGCTGGCGGTGCGTCCGGCTTGCGGATTGTTGGGGATGGCTAATGCAGCCCCCGGCGGCGCAGCCCAACGGGAACGCCGCCGGGGGTTTTGGGCCCGATGCTGAGGGAATGGGGGACATGCCGGCGAGAAGGTGTTCCGGAAACCTGTTCCCGAGAATTGCCAAAGGTCTGTGGACCACCCGGAGAACGCCCGGACCATCCTGTCTCTCAGGAAACGTTTAGGGTTGGGATGGGCGCTCGGGGGTCACCCCGAAACGAGCGCCCACCCTGACGTTGAATGGACGCCCTTCCCGGCGGCGATTCACATCGGCCCGCTTCGGCCAATCGATGGGTTGTTCAGCAAAAAAATGCAGTTGGCGTGTGCGACCGGGCCAGCGGGCGATGGTGAAGAATTGCCTCATGGGTATTCAGGGCTGTCAACCTTACGCTATGGCCGTATGCCCCAGGTAATCCGACGGGGATACGGCATGCATCCGCAACCGGCAAGGCCTCGCCCAAGGAGGCAACGGGAAAAGTCCCCGGGCTTTTCGTCCAACGGCTCGGCTATGGAATTGATGATTAACTCCGGGAAAATCCACATGGTTGATGCTGGAGTCGAATCGATTCTGGACGGGCCACGAATAACACAAAATCCTGTTTCAGGCCAAAGAGAGTTTTATTTGGCCCCTTCTGGCCCTGGCGATGAAGGGTCCCGTGACGAGTGCCCGCCGTGAGATACTTTGCAGCTCCCGACACCGGCCGCAGGAAATAGGTGTTTGGGGGGTGGATATGCTCAACTCCGCTTCCATGGCGGTGACAGTGACCATGGGTGTGACTCCCCTGAAATTGCCGGCTTCGCCGGTCTCACCCGGGCGGCGGCAGCGGCAGCAACAGCCGCCGCCCGGGTGAGACCCTGGACTGCAATGCACCCCACATGGCGGATTTCTTGCCCCGCGCCATTGAAGACCCGCTTCAACCTTCCCCGGCGTCCTGATTGATTCTGAGATCAACTGGGTTCACCTCCAGGCCTGCCTGGCAAACCCAAAGGCAAGCCTGGAATAGGGGCGCGTCACCGGTGAAATGACCATTTGCCGGGTGCATCCCATGACCTGGAAAAGGGTGGTCCGGCGAGCCATATCGGCCCCGTCCCGGGGTGGACAAAAGAGATGTTTTGGCATTCTTTAATGAATCATTCATCGAATTGGATTTAAACAAGTTTTGTTGCTAATTTCCAGCGAACTACAACGAATCACCGTCAGGTCATTATCAAGATAGCCTGGTTCCATGCAAAATTGACCCCTAGAAGTCTGGCCGGAAAGCCATTGGCCGGGTTTGACGCTACGCGAAGCGGACGTATTCAAGTCTTATATGGCATGGTGATCCGGGCGATACCCAGATGCAACGACCCGCTCCTTTCATCTCGTAGATCTCTTTCGCTTCTCCCACGTTCAGCAATTTGTCTGAAGCACCCCACACAGTGTCTGCGGATGATGCCACTATTCTGTGGTGAGTCAATTCAACTTCGGCGATTTCGCCCATTTTTACATCGGCGGTAATGGTGCGGCTCTTTCCCCATTCTTCAGATTGACCCGGTCCGGTATCCCCTATCATCCCAGAACGATGTAATTTCGGCGCAGCCGGCGAATCTAGGCCGGTCAGTGTGTCAATTACGGGCCAGAAGTATGCCCGTAACGGTCCCTGCATTCCCGATTCGGAGCTAGTCTGAGTCCTTGCCGCGGAAGGAGGATCTGCTGTACCGAAAATTCCACGATTATTGTCCATATTATGTAAAGCTATTAATTTGAATCACCTGATAGATGGTAACCGTCTTCATGGCCAATTTGGAAGTCGGTTGACATGCAACGCAGGCTCCCGGGATCCGATCAAATACCTCGAATGTCCGAAACGAGAAAGCGCAATTGCACCCTCTTCCTCTACCATATATCTATGGACTCTAACTTTGGCCAATTTGGAAGTCGGTTGACATGCAACGCAGGCTCCCGGGATCCGATCAAATACCTCGAATGTCCGAAACGAGAAAGCGCAATTGCACCCTCTTCCTCTACCATATATCTATGGACTCTAACTTTCTTGGTCATGGGGCCGGGCAATGACACTTTCAGAGTCCAGGAGCACATATGGCATCCAACGCTACTACAGAGTTTTCCAGGACTCTCAAGAGACTCAGGTCCAAGTTGGGAAAGACCAAGTATAAACTGGCCCAATACAGCGGCCTGGACGAGGCCTACGTCCTGAGACTGGAATCCGGCGAACGCCAGAATCCATCCAGAGATACCGTCATGAAGCTCGGTCTGGCCCTGGTCGCCGATTCTGACACGGTTTCCATCCACGACGTGAACGAACTCCTCCTGGCCGGCGGCTTAGCTCCCCTCAGGGGGCGCGGCGAATCGGTCCATACCATCTGATGGCCGGGAAGTCCGATCACCGCTTGGACCCGGGTTGTTTGGCCCACGACCCTCTATTCCGGGAAGACCTGCCCGCGTTCGGGTAGATCCTCCCCTTCGCCTTGTCCGGATTGAACCCGTGCCGGAACCGCCTTGACCCCTGCACATCGAACCTGTCCAGGGGCGAGAAACCCTGGCTCCTCAACGCCCCGATTTGACTCGCTATGTGCACGTAGCGTTCTACCATGGCCAGAGTGGTGTGGCCCAGATTCTGTTTGAGCAGGAATACGTCCCCCCCATTCAGAATGAATTGGGTGGCATAGGTGTGCCTCAGTAGGTGAGGGTGGAGCCGTGGAACTCCTGCAGCATGGGATACCCTCTCGGTGAGAGACCGCAATGCTGACGGGGACAAGGGGTATCCGTCGATGGACAAGAAAAAAGTATCCACCCCCGAGTGTGCTGGTTCACCCCGGAAGCGGTATAAGTAGTCAATGAGCGACCGCTGACAGGTTGCGCCGAAGGCAACGATACGCTCCTTGTTGCCTTTGCCCAAGACTTTGATGTACCGGTCCTCCAGATGAACGTCCCCATATTTCAGGGTCACGACCTCAGAGAGGCGGGGGCCCGTGTCCAACATAAGGGAGTAGATGGCCGTATTGCGCGCCCCGAGCAGGGTGTTCGGATTCATGCTGGCGAAAATCTTGACCATCTCATCGGAGGTCAGGGGCTCGATCACCTTCTCACTGACCTTGGGCGGCCTCAGGTCCTTGAGCCTATGTTCTTTCGTATATCCCCGGCGGTGAAGCCAGGCGAAGAAGGCTCGGAGCGCTCTCACCCGGTTGTTCAACGTATGGCTTGAAGCCAGGCCCCAAAGTCCCTTCCTACCCTGAAGATAGAGAATGAACTCCCGGACCTCGTCCTCCCCGAGGTGTTTCAGACCGGTTCCAATTCCCTCATCCTCAAGCCAACCTTCAAAGAGTTCCAGGGCCCCGTTGTACCACTCCACCGTCCTGGCGGACTTGCCTTCCGACCGGTTGTGGACTTCGAAGTGTCGGGTCAGGGTTTTGAGGTCTAACTTGTCCTGGTCCATGCCCCGTATCCGTGCTGTTCGTCTGGTTACCATGGTACTTACTTGCCTCCCTTGGTGAACACTGTCTGGTAGGCAAGCAATGGGAGATAGAACCGAAAGACCGGATCAGGCAGCGTATCGGATAGGGGTTTCGGCAAAGAAAATGCCGCCCTTGGAGGCGGCTTTTCAGGCTCAAATTGAGCCAATTCGTAGCTGTAGTGGCGTCCCAGACAGGATTCGAACCCGCGACCCGCTGCTTAGAAGGCAGCCGCTCTGTCCCCTGAGCTACTGGGACGTGAAAGGTGTTAGCGGCCCTTGTTGCCGCACGGTGGTGAAGGCTGTCTCCATCTTAAGTAGGCTCAAGTGAGGGTGTCAAGGAATACCATCGGTATTGGAGGACTGCCTGAGTCGTTGAGCAGGTCTTTCTGGAAGCAGGCAAGACCATGCCGACCGGCCAGCCCAAGTTGACCCCGGCTTGCTCGGCCCATACACTTCCTCAGAACCCAGTTATTTGGTCTTCACCGGCTTGACTGCGTGCCGTCAGCAGAGAACGGAGCAAGCCGGGCGTTTGGCGCTTTATTTGGAAGAATCAACCGGGACCCCCGACGTTACCGAGACGACCGCCGCCATTTCCAACTATCGCTGGTTGGTGGTTGGGCTGTGGATGGTGGCCAGCGTTTCGGGGTTCATGGTCCTTTCTACTGTGGGCATCCTACTCCCTTCGATAAGCGAAGAGCTCAACCTATCCCCCTCCAAACAGGGACTATTGGGTTCGGCCGCCTTCTGGGGGAACATCACCCTGGCCATACCAATGACCTGGTGGACCTCAAGGTTTGGGCCGCGTGCGCTCACGGCGGTGACGCTGACATTGTCCACCGCTGCCCTGTTCCTGCAAGGTTGGGCTCCCGCCTTTGCCGTCCTCCTGCTGGGAAGGTTGGCGTTCGGGATAACCATCATCGCCCGACAGCCGGCCCGCGTGGCCCTGACCCAGCAGTGGTTTGCCGCACGGGAGTTCGTCCTAGTCAATAGTCTGTCCAACGTGCTGTTTGGGCTGGTGGTGGGCGGAGGGCTATTAACGGCCCCGCTCATTCTCGCCGCTTTCGGCGATAGCTGGCGGGCGACTCTGAATACCTTCGCCGGACTTTTCGCTGCGCTAACGATTCTGTGGATTCTCTTCGGCCGGGAAAGACGGACGGGAGAAATCCGGACTCGGGAACTGGTCCGGGACTTGAGTGTGATTAGGGGAGCGCTGCGATTCCGGGACTTGTGGATTGTGGGGCTGGGCTTTTTCGGGGCGAATCTTGCGTGGTCGGCCTTCTTGAGCTTCTATCCGTCGTTGATGTTGGACCGGTACGGCCTGGCCTTGACCTGGTCGGGAGCCATTCTAGCAGTCGGAGTCCTGGTTGGAGGGGGAGTCGGCTTGGGATTTGGCCTCATGGTTATGAAAATGGGGAACACCAACGCCCTGCTGAAGATTCTCGGCGTATTGATGGCGGCGACCTACGTAGCCATGACCTTGATTGGCAACATCCCGGTCCTGATGGCTCTTACCGTTCTGAACGGAATCGCCTGGGGATTCTGGCCGTTGCTGTTCACAGTCCCATTCCACCTGCCCAACATACGGCCCAGGGAGGTGGCCGTGGCCGTGGCATTTACGATGATGATGACCTCCGGCGGCGGGGCGTTGGGCCCGTTAGCTGCGGGTTTTTTGCAGGAGGCCCTGGGAGACCTGCGATTGACTCTGGCGATCATCAGCTTCACCAGTCTTTTGTTAACCGCCTCCGGATTCCTCCTGCGCACCAGCAGACAACCCCAGACGGGAGAAAGCGGGACGGGAGAAAGCTCCGAACCCAGCCGCAGCCATTAGCGCCGTTCCGGACCGGAGCGGGCCGGAGCGCTACCGGGGCTGGGTAACCGTGTCGATGAGCGCCAACCGGCCTTCATTCTTGACAACGTCGATGCCGCGCTTTAACGCCGCGGCGATGTCCCCCGGCTCCAGGATCGGCCCATCCCCATACAGGCTGAAGCTCCTGGCCAAGGTGGCAAAGTCGGTAACCGGGCCCTGAAGGTTCACGCCTACTCCTACCGTTTCCAGCGACCGCTCACGCATCCGGGACACCGCGCTCTGGTGGCCAATGTCCTGGTAGTAAGACTGGTTGTTGAACATTACAACCAACATTGGAATCTCATGGTGGGCCGCTGTCCACATTGAGCCACCCGTGTACAGCAAGTCGCCATCCTGCTGGAAACTGACGCATAGCTTGCCGGTCCCCCGGAACGCAAGGGCCGCCCCCATCGCCACGCCCATGCCCGTGCCTGTGCCGCCGCCACCAGCAACCCACCTTTCCGGGTCGGCAACATCCCACAAGCGGCGCTCCCACCCGCTCAGGGAACCGTGAACCAACACCCAGTCCTCATTCTTGATAGCCTCCCAGACCTCGGCCGAGAGCCTCGCGGTGGCAGTGGGTTTCTGGTCCCACCACCGTTCCTTCAAATCCTGATTGGCTCGCTGGTATATCCCGTCGTGCATTTCCTGTACGCGAGGACGGCGGGCATCCACCCGGTGTTGCACCCCTGCGTCTTGCCCTTCGCGGCATTTGTCGCCCAGACTCTTCAATACTTGGGTTCCCTTGCCCAGTATCGACACATCGGTCGGCAGCAGGCGGCCGTAGCTGGTGGTCCAAGCCTTGGCGCCGTAGTCCTCCAGCCCTATGCGCACCAGCTTTGCGTCCTCCCGTAGGAGGCTCTCAAACCTGCGGGTGTGCCCGGAACCGGCACGAGGGAGCCCGGGGGAATCGGTTGGAGACTGGGTAGCGGCCCTGGTCAACAACTGCTCCAGATTTCCTACGTCGGCGAAAATCACCAGGTCGGCGTCCTTCAGCGCGTCGGCGTTCGCTCCAGTCACGTTCATAGGATGGCTGTTGGGCAGGTTGAAAGCAGTCCCGACTTCAATGACGGGGACCGCCAGAAGCTCCGCCAGACCGGTCAGCGCATCAGAGCCGCCGGGCGTATGCCCCAAGCCTTCCACGATCAAGACCGGCCACTCGGCCTTCAAGAGGTCCGCGGCGGCTTGCTCAATGGCGTCTTCGCTACCCCAGGGCGTTGCCGGCGGTTGAAACCTGGAGAGGTCCGGAAGCTGGAAGCCTTCGGGCAGCAGGCTCTCCTGCAGTTCGACGTCGAAACAAAGGTAAACCGGACCCCGGGGTTCCGTCATGGCGATTTGGTAGGCTCTCAGGACCGATTCCGCCACGCTCTCCGCGCCCAGGGGTTGGTCATCCCATTTGACGTAGTCCCTGACGATTTGCGCCTGGACCTGAGCGGTATGTATCCAGTCGATCCAAGGGCGCCGGTGGGAGGCGTCCAGCGGGCCGGTGCCCCCAATGATTATCATGGGAATCTGGTTCAAGAACGCTTCGTAGATCGCCTTGCTGGCATGCTGCAACCCCACGATATTGTGCACGAGGGTCGCCTGAGGCCGCCCGGTGGCCAGGTAGTAGCCTTCACACATGGCCACCGCCAGCTCTTCATGTACGCAGGTGATCATTTCGGGGGCATGGTTGCCGCCGTAGTTGACGATAGATTCGTGGATCCCGCGGGTGGTGGCTCCAGGATTCAGAGGCGTGTAATCGACGCCCAGCCCATTCAACAACCAGACTATCAGGTCCGACACATACTCGGGTCTTCCCAATGCCATAACAATCCTCCCCGCAAAACCGCGGCGGTCTCAAATATTACCCCGACAGGACAAACGATTCGGCCGCCGGGGTTCCAGCCGCTCGCCAAGAGGGAACCGGCGGCCGCGCCTGTTTGGGTCCAAGGCGTCTACGGTTTCATATCATAAAGTTCATATTGGAAACGATGGTCCGACCCAACACCTGATCCCCCTCCAGACCAACTTTGCCCGCCTCGATCACTTGCTCCGGGCTCCGGCGGCCACAACACAAGCAGGTGAACGTTTCCACGTCCAGGGTCAAAACCACCGACGGGTCGGCGGGGAGTTCAATTTCTTTGGCCCGCCCGTCTTCTACGCCGATGCAAACGGTTCTCCCATCCGGTCCGGAGATACGAAAAACCACGGTGGCGCCATCCGCCGCCTGAGCCTTCTTGCCCGTGACAAAGGGCAGGGCCATGCACATGCGGTCCAGGCTGTGCCGGACGACCGGCCCTTCCATGTGCCCCGGCGTGGCAAGGGCGCGGCGCATGTCCTGCTCGTGCACCCAGGCGTCGAAGATCCGGATGCTCAGAAAGTCTCGCATCGTCCCCGGTCCTATTGGGGTGTCCATGGCCTGGTCAAAGTCCTGGGGAGCCAACGCATTCAGTAGCTGCATCCTCTCGCCGGTGACTTGAATGAACTCCTCGAGCACCGCCGAGCCCGAGGAGCTACGCCGCCAGTCCACCAGGATCTCATTGTTGCGGCCGATTTCATTTCGAATAAAGCCGGTGTCCCGCGGCAAATGGTCGGGTCTGGGCCTCCCCAGAATCGATGCCTCCGCCCCCGTTAGGTGGGAGAGTTGGTCTTGCACTGACCAACCGGGGCAATCCGTGGGCGACCGCCATTGGGCTTCGTCCAAGTCACGGCATAGGGACTGTATGGAACCCCAAACCGTCTCCATGTTGTTCACCAGGATAGAATCGCTGCTCATGCGTTTCCGGTTGTCTCCTTACGGGCTAATGGGGGGCTTCCCCCTCTTCTTCGCGCCGGCGGCGTTCCCGGTTAGTGATTTGGCGTATCACTTCGTCGGCTCCCATGCGGCCAACCGGACCGGAGGCGTACATCGATCCCAGCACCACGCCCCCCCGCCCCAAGAGGAACTCCGCGGGCTGAATGAAGCCTCCCCGGTCTTCGGACCACCAACCGCCAAACTTTTCCGCGTCATCCCTGGTTACACCGTAGGCAACCGGGAACGAAAGCCCGGTCGCGGCCATCTCTTGGGCATGCTCTTTGGAATCGAAGCTGGCCGCGACTACAGTGACTTCCAGCGCGTCCAATTCAGCCTTTGACTGCTCCCACTCGGCCAACTGCCGAACGCAGTAGGGTCACCAGTGACCGCGATAGAAAAGAACCGCGGTGTAACGACTGGGGGTGCCGTCGGGAAGGCTGATAGACTCGCCGGACAGCAACTTCAGCGTGAACTGGGGAAACCGTTCCCCTTGTTGCACCTTATCTCCCATGATTCCCTCCGTTCGTCGGGATCCTGCGGCGCCGTCCGACCCCGCAAACTCAAACGTGGCGCTTTCCCTGTCTTTCGGCCCATGATAACCACCAGGTCACCCGTGGGCAATCCCCGGATGTTCGGGGGCGTCCGTACGGTGGTATGGAGCATCCGGCCGGGTAGCCCTCGGCCAAGAACAGACGCCCCCCTCACGGGTCGAGGGGCCTTTTCATTGTCTACCGTTAATCCGGCCGCAGCGGGAATCCATAGCCCTTTTTTGTCGTTTGAGTACGCTCCGGTGCCCAGGGCTTGCCCACGCCTGACGTTTCCCCGTTGCCATAAGCGTGTCGGCGCAGAGAAAGGGCTCTGGATTCCCGCTGCGGCGAGAATGACGGGAGAGGCGCCCGGCGAAGACCCCGGCGCCAACGCTTTGATGAAGCCGGCTGCCACGAGTCCTCCGATTTTGGAATGCGATATCTCTGCAGGTCCCCAACAGGGCCATCGCACGCGAGGATTGGGCAATTGTTTTCATCCCTGCCAGAAGGCGGGAGCGGGATAGCGCCAGGACCAGGGGACGAGGGAGCCAAGGAGGTCTTCGCGGTCGGGGAGGATGTTTTTGACCCGGCACCTCTCGAGGTATTTATGGACCGCCATGAAGGATGGGAGCCGGAAGCCGGCGGAGACCACCTGTTGGATAAAGGCATGGGGCTGGGGTGGTGGTTGGCCGCCGGCGCGGACCACCAACGATTGGAGGTAGAACTCCTCGGATAACCGGCGGAGCCGGACGACGGCAAGTTCCTGGGCCAGGGTTCGTTGGAGGGCGCGGACGCGGGCTCTTAGGGCACGCATTAGGCAATCACCTCATTTACTTGATGGAGTGTTGGTACTTGACGGAGCGCTGGGCGTTGGAGAGTGCAACAGCGTCTTCCAGGTCCTGGATATCCTTCTTGAGTTTCCCGGTCTCGCAAACCCGGACGGCGAAAGACATGGCGTAGCGGGGGCCTGAGCTAAAGAAGGGGCGGAGGCCATGACGGGCAAGACGGCCTGTTGGCGGTGGTAGAGGTTGGAATTTTCGATCCGCCGGACATTTCCGGACAATTCCGGACATTCTGCCCCGGTGTCGGACTGGCGAGACGACGGGTTGCCGAGTGGATGGGGCCGTTGGGGGTTGGCACGGTTTTTGGTCATCAGGCGCCATGTTGCCTCAGTGGCATGGTTAAATTTTGTTTGCGTCCTTCGACAAGCTTCCTGCGACAAGCTTCGGGATGCACGGCGGGAGGTTGTACCGGACAGGTGTTATGGTAGGGAGAGGTTTCACGGGTTGGGAACTGGCAAGTGTCAGGCGGGGTTGTCCCTAGTTCCTGTGAGACGGGGACGCCGCCGAGCAATCGCATTCTCCATCCGAACCCCTTTTCAACGCAGAGTTCACAGAGAATTACGCAGAGGGCAAGGGCCTTTATATTCTTCCCCGATATTTTCGTAGCAACGGGAGCCCAGAGCCCTGGTCATGCGCCAGGACGGTTATCCCAACCAAGACGCGCCGGGTGGACAGGCCAACGTCCTACCTGGAACGTTCCTGCAGACCCGCATCAGGTTGGATGGTAGAAAGGGCTCTGGATTCCCACTGCGGTGAGAATGACGGTGGGTGGTGGGGTGGAGTTGATGACAATTAAAAGGCCCTGCGCAGAGGACTTGGTTAGGCCAGAATATCTCTATGCCTCTGTGTTGGGAAAAAGCGAATTCGCAGCCCAGGTCACCGGGAGAGAGGGAGCGTGAAAAGGCCCGGGCTACGGGTCTGTCTCACGTTGACTGGAAAGCGGCCCTGCCGTAAGCTTCCGGGAAAGGTCCTGATTTGGACGCAAGGGAGGGTTGGCATGAAACAGATCACCGGGAATGTTTTTGTGGAAACCCAGGTTCGCGGCTGCAACTTTGGATACGTAACCACGTCTGACGGCATCGTCATGATCGACAGCCCGCAGCTTCCCAGCACGGCCATCCAACTTCAGGCTGAGTTGAAACCCAAGGGTCCCTTGCGGTACATCATCAACACCGAACCCCACGGAGACCACTGGACCGGCAACGCCTATTTCGATGCGCCGGTGATAGCTCATGAGGGTGTAAGGTCTCGAATCCTGGATACGGACATGGAGCAGCACAAGGCCCGGGTGGGTTCATACGGTCCAGAGGAGCCGGCGCTGCTCGAGGGCTACGTGCCCAATCTTCCGGTGGTCACGTTCAAAAACGGCATGACTTTGCACGTTGGGGACCACACATTTGAGATGATTCACATGCCCGGCCACACCCTGCATCAGGCGGCCATCCTGATCAAGGAAGAGGGCGTGGTTTTCACCAGCGACAACATTTTCCACAAGGTGCAGACGTGGCTGCAAGAAGCCAACCCGGACCTGTGGCTGGTCGCCCTGGAATCCCTTCGCCGGCTGGACGAACAAGTCTTTGTACCGGGCCACGGCGAGTTGTGCGACAAAGGGTACCTGGATGAACAGGGTGAATTCATCCAGGAATGGAAGGACTACGTTAAAGATGCGATCGATCGTGGGATGACCAAAGACGAGTCGGTGGCGAACCTCACCAAAATGACCGACCGCTATCCGATGGACGTGGGCCAGGACGGCATGGCCCCCGGCGTAATGAAAATGAACGCCGCCAACCTGTACAACTACCTAACGGGTACAACTGCCTAGCCGGAGTCAGGGCCTGAGCCGCCGCGCCGGAACTCACTCCAACCACCGGTCAGACCGGCGGCCGCCTGGCCTACACGAGACAATCCGTGCCTTCTGGGTTCCCTGTGCTCTCTGCAGTGAATCACCGTAGCTGGGGTTGATACTCCTTCAGCGCCGGAATGACTTCTTGGGTCATCAGGTCAATGGAGCGCATGGCAACCTCGTGGCTCATTGGTCCTTCCCGGCCCCACAAGACCATGTAGCCGGGATCGACTATGTCCATGATGTGCTTCAGCTTGGCGATCACCGTGTCGGGATTACCGGTGACTATCTGGTAGGTTTCCTGGGCTTCCTGGTATTCCAGGCTGGGACCGCCGGGGGTAACGTAGCGCGCGGACGCCCTTCTCTGTTGCCGCTGTCCTTGTTGCGCCTGCCGGGTGAGGTATCCGGGAGGCGCCTGCCAATGCCTGGGGGCAGTGCCGAATGACGTCCCCTGCTGCCAGTAAAAGTTTTTGCCCTCCTCGTAGGCCTTTTCGTCGCTGTCGGCCACGTTTACCCGGATCGCATAACCCCGGTGCTCCGGGGTCGGGGTAAACCCTTCCTCGGCTGCGATCTTGTCGTATAGCTGATAAATCTCCTCGATCAAGTCCAGTGGCGGCGCGAGGGCAACGTAGGGATACTGGTGCCGCGCCGCCCAAGTCACCGACTCAGGGCTGGCCACCCCGGGAATCCAGATGGGAGGGTGGGGTTTCTGCAGCGGCAAAACCCAGGGGTTGACCACCCGGAAGTTATAGTGTTTGCCCTCCCAGCGGAAGGGACCGGGTGTGGTCCAGGCCTTTACGATGAGGTCGTGCGCCTCGTCAAACCTCTCCCGGTTGTGGACCGGATTGGTGTTGGTGGCCATGCTCTCCTGGCCGATGCCCCGAACGAACCCGCAAACCACCCGGCCCCCGGAGAGGATGTCGATCATGGCTATTTCTTCGGCCACCCGCAGCGGATTTTCGTGAATGGGCAGCACGTTCCCCAGAAAAACTATCTTGCCTTTCTTGGTAGTACGGGAGAGCGCCGAGCCAATGACGTTGACCGAGGGCATCATGCACAGGGGATTGTTGTGATGCTCGTTGATCATCACACCGTCGAACCCGGATTCGGTGCAGTATTGAAGCTCTTCGAAGTACATCCCATATAGTTCTGAGGCGCGTTCGGGATCGAACTGCTCGTTGGGAAACATCAGGTTGTTGTAACCCTGCTTGATCGCCCGATCTTGGGAGTAGGCGGTGTACCCCATCTCGGTGAAGAAATACACTTCTTTAAGCATTTCGCCTCCAGGCAGCCGGCATGTGGTTGACCGTAGGAACCAACCCAAGTATGCGCATCCCCTGCCACGGCGTCAAATTTGCCAAGGTATGATTCGCCTTGCCGGGATGCTGATTTTTGTCGCCAAAGTCGGACTCCCCGCAAACACAATCTCCCTTGGGCTGCGGTTTGGGCGGAGACGCTCGGTCAACCAATAAATCGGCGTTGTCCGCCGGCGGACGGTACTCCGCAGCCGATTCCCGCGGGGCCAACAAGCCGGCAACAAAAAGGGACCCCCGTTTCCCGGGGGTCCCTTCACTCACGGATATTTGAGCCTTTGGCTTGACTCTATCTGGCCCGTTCGGGGACGTATTCCTTCATGGCCGGGATCACTTCCTGGCCCAGCAGGTCAATGCTTCGCATGGCCGTATCGTGGGACATCTGGCCTTCCCGGCCCCAGATAACCAGCCATGACGGGTCCACAATGTCCACGATTTTCTTGAGCTTTTCGATCACCGTGTCCGGGCTGCCGGTCACGATTTGAGAGGTTTCCTGGGCTTCTTCGTAACGGGCGTCAGCGCCGGCGGAGGTTACGTTTCTGCGCTCCACCACGCGGCGTTGGCCGCGGGCGGTCTGTTTGGCGGCCCTGGTGGAATAGCCCGGAGGCGACATCCAGTGCGGGTGGGATATGCCAAAGGACGTTCCAAGCTGCCAGTAGAAATGTTTGCCTTCCTCGTAGGCCCGCTCGTCGCTGTCGGACACGTTTACACGCACGACGTAACCGCGTTTATCAGCGTTGGGCTCGTGTCCGGCTTCTTTCGCGGTATTGTCGTACAGTTCGAACACGTCCTCGGCCAGGTCGATCGGAGGGGCGAGGGCAATGTACGGGTACCCGTGTTGAGCGGCCCACACGATGGTCTCCGGACTGGCGGTGCCGGGAATCCAGATGGGCGGGTGGGGTTTCTGCAGGGGGAGCATCCAGGGGTTGACCACCCGGAAGTCGAAGTGCTTGCCCTCCCAGCGGAATGGGCCGGGGGTGGTCCATGTCTTGACAATCAAGTCGTGGGCTTCGTCATAGCGTTCCCGGTTAAAGAGCGGGTTGGTATTGGTGGCCATACTCTCCAAGCCGCCGCCGCGAACGAATCCGCTGATCAAACGGCCACCGGATATAACGTCGATCATGGCCAGTTCCTCGGCCAAACGCAGGGGGTTTTGGTGTACCGGCAGGATATTGCCCAGGAACACGATTTTGCCCTTCTTGGTCCACTTGGACATCACTGCACCGATGACGTTGATCGAAGGCATCATGTTCAGCGGGTTGCTGTGATGCTCATTGAGCTGCACGCCGTCAAAGCCGCTTTCAGAGGCGTGCTGGAACTCGTCAAAGTACATTCCATAGAGTTCGCTGGCTCTCTCGGCGCTGAAGTGCTTGTTGGAGAACAAAAGGTTACTGTATCCCGCTTCCTTAGCCTTGTCCTGGGGATACGCCGTGTACCCCATCTGGGTGAAGAAATAGACTTCTTTAACCAAAACCGGCCTCCAGACCGCCGCGTCGGCCAAAATTTTCCAAGTTGGGGCAAGTATAGGCGGTTACCTTGGCCCAGTCAATTTAACAATCCAGGTTCGTGGGCGTTTCCAGCGGCAGTCAGGCACGGAAACCACCTGATCTCGTCCGGGAGAATTGTCCTCCCGCGCCTGTGAATTGGACGGACTGCCAATGGGATCTGGCCCCTATGGTAATGATTGGCACACTTACCCGGCATCATAAACAAACGCCCCCTCGATTGAAGGGGGCGTTGCGACGTTACGGGTTGAATTATCAGGGAAGGGGAGCCAGTCCAAGATTCCAGGACCGGCGCCCGCGGATTTACCGCGCCCGCTCAGGCACGTACTCCTTAATTGCCGGTATTACCTCTTGGCCCAACAAGTCAATGCTGCGCATGGCCGCTTTGTGGGACATATTGCCTTCCCGGCCCCAAAGGACCAGCCAGGCGGGGTCTACGATGTCGCAAATCTTCTTCAGTTTTTCTATCACCGTATCAGGGTTGCCGGTGATGATCTGGGTGGTGGCATGCGCCTCTTCGTAGGCCACATCGGAGCCGCCGGGCGGCACTGCGGCCCGTCGTTCGGTAGCCATTCGCCGGGCCCGGGCGGTTTGAGTAGCCGCTCGGGTGGAATAACCCGGAGGAGACATGTGGTGAGGCACCGCGATGCCGAAGGATGAGCCTAACTGCCAGTAAAAGTGGCGGCCCTGTTCGTATGACTCCTCGTCGGTATCGGCCACGTTCACCCGGACGACATATCCCCGGTGCTCGGAGGTGGGTTCATACCCCGCCTCCCGTGCGGTGCGGTGGTATAGATCGAAGACGTCCTCCGCAAGTTCCAGCGGCGGGGCCAGAGCGATATACGGATACCCATGTTCCGCAGCCCAGATGACGGTTTCCGGGCTGGTGGTTCCGGGGATCCAAATCGGCGGATGCGGCTTCTGAAGCGGCAGCATCCAGGGATTCACCACCCTGAGGTTGAAATGCTTTCCTTCCCACCGGAAGGGTCCCGGGGTGGTCCAAGCCTTGACGATGAGGTCGTGGGCTTCGTCGTACCGCTCCCGGTTGTGGAGCGGACTGACGTTGTTGGCCAGGCTCTCCATGCCGATGCCCCGGACGAAGCCGCTGACCAGGCGTCCACCGGAGATGAGGTCGATCATGGCCAATTCTTCGGCCAGCCTCACGGGGTTCTCGTGAATCGGCAAGATGTTGCCCAGAAAAACAATTCTCCCCTTCTTGGTCCACTTCGCCATTGCCGAGCCGATCACATTGACCGAAGGCATCATGTTCAAGGGGTTGCTGTGGTGTTCGTTGAGTTGGATGCCATCGAAACCTGGGGTCTCGGACGCATGCTGAAACTCGTCGAAGTACATCCCGTAGAGTTCGTTCGCCCGTTTCGAGTCGAAATGCTCGTTGGAGAACAGCAGGTTACTGTAGCCGGCCTCCTTGGCTTTGTCCTGAGGATAAGCCGTGTATCCCATCTGAGTGAAGAAAAAGGCCTCTTTGACCAAAACAGCCTCCGTAACGGCAACCAAGTCGAATGCCGAATGATATTGGCGCGGCCTTAGTATATTCACGGAGACCCATCAGGTCAATTTCCGGAGGCCCTTGACCCTGAAAGGTCGGTGTGGGAAAATTGGTTTATGGGGACGCGTGGCTTCGACAGGAGCGTTTCGTGTCGGATTGCAAGCCGAGGGTGTCATCGACCTCGTTAAACAGGGTGGCAGCCATTAACTGGCGAACGTGAATTTGCTCTAGCCGCCTAAACGACGGCTACGTCTGCTCTCCTCTATTCCCGGAAGGGGGGATGCGGGCGCCAAAAGTCCGGGATGCAGGCGCTGCAATGTCGATAATAGGCGCCTAAAGACAAATCGGCTGGTCAGCGGGGGATTCCGTCGGTGGAAGCCTCCTCTGGCGAGACACAAACCGCCGAACAAGCTTGTAGTACATCCGCTCATGGGGCCTTCTGGACGGGGAGTTCGACTCTCCCCCGTCTCCACCATTCCGCTCTAAATGTTCCCTAGAACCATCTAACCAAGATGTCCACGTCGCCCCTTTCCGACGTCGCCAGAATAGGCAGTAGTAAGTTCTTCTTCGCCGTTAACCCAATCGCTTCCCGCTTCTTTACGTCCGCATGCATACCTTGCAGCTTAGACCGTACCAATCGGTTGTGCCGCGCCACCAACGAAGACCGCCAGATTTCCCCGAAGTCGCTGAAGGACCGGCAGGCCTCTGGCGTATCATCAAATTCCGGCACATCGACATTGACAACGCTGCTTCAGATTCTTCTCTCGTATCCTTGAATCTTGGGACAAATTTATAGCCGCCGCCTGGCTGGGTCCAGCCAGGCGGCGGCTTGTGTGGTTTACTGGTTTGGCCCCGAATTCAGGGCAAGGGTTGCGGGGTTAGAGGGGGTCCCCTGAGAAAATTGCGGACTGCCTTCGGAAGACCTGCACCCGGTGGCGGGCGCACTCAACGACGAATACCCGGTCCTCGTCGTCAACCTCTACGGCTATTGGGCCATGGAATCGTCCTTCCCGCTCCTCCAGGTTCTGGGCCTTGATTCTTCCCCGCTGGGTCACCGGGTCAATGTCGACCCGTTCCTGCGCCCACCTGGAAAGCGTCGCTTGGCCGGTCAACTGGGTGATGAAGCCGCCCTCGGGGCTAAACACCTGTACGCGGTCATTCTTGAAGTCGGCGACGTAAATGGTGCCGTCCCGCTGCACTGCGATTCCGGTTGGGCGGTTGAACTCTCCGTCACCCTGGCCCGAAGAGCCAAACTTCATCAGGAAGCGGCCATCCGCAGTAAACTTCTGGATCCGGTCGTTGCGCCAGTCGGCCACGTACACGTCGCCGTTTCCGTCGATCTCCATGCCCCAGGGGTAATTGAACTCTCCGTCGCTGCTGCCACTCCGGCCCCAATTGAACAAGAACTTGCCATCTTTGGAGAACACCTGCACCCGGTGGTTGTAGCTGTCCACCACGTAGAGGTTGTCGTCCTGACCAAAAGCAAGGGCGGACGGGCGGTTGATTTCCCCGTCGCCGTCCCCCAGGGTTCCCCACTGCCTTATCCAGCCGCCGTCCTTATTATGGACGGAGATGCGGTTCAGCCACTCGTCGGACACGTAGGTGTTGCCTTCCCCGTCGACAGCCACCGACGTCGGCCACATGAACGTGCCGTTAGGGGCGGACGCGTCCGCTTCTTCCGGCGGAATCTTCTGGCCGTACTCCGCGACCAACTGCTCGTCGGGTGTGAACACGGTAACCCGCTTGCAGGGGAAGAAGGCCGGGGTCTCAGTGCCGCGGCTCAACACGTAAAACAGGTTATTCTGGTCCCGGGTGATAGCCACCGGGTTAAAGAAGCCGTTCCCGCTGCGCACTTCCTGACGGCCAATGGTATGGCTGTATTGAAATGTCACCGGCGCAATTTCCGTAACCATACTGCCTCACGCGGCTGCCCGGTCAATTCTCCAGCTATTCGATTGGGAACCGGGGCAACCGCTCTATTTAAATCGCAATTCTAGCTGCCAGTTACTTGATAAAGTCGAACTGTTCGAAGGGCCCTTTCAGGATTTCCTGAGCGTCGAGACCCATCCACCGGTCCAGCAGGGTGGCGTAGGTGCTGCGGAAGTCGTTGTTCCACTGCAAGTCGCCTTCGTCCAGCTTGTCTCTCTCCAGGGACGGGTACTCTCCGTAGAGACCGCCCTTGACCGCGTCGCCCATCACGAACGCCACGCTGCCCGAGCCGTGATCGGTGCCTGAGCCGTTCTCCTGAACCCGCCGGCCAAACTCGGTGAACATCAGGATAACCACTTCTTCGTTGGCGTTGTGCTCTTTCAGGTCCTGGTAGAAGTCGCTGACCGCGTTGGACACATCGGACCAGAGCTTGGGGAAAGCGGTCGACTGGTTGGCGTGGGTATCGAATGCGCCGGGGTTGAGCCCGGTGTACAGGATACGGGTCCCGAAATCGGCCAGGTGAACCTGGGCAATGTTCTTGACCCACTGCGAGAACTGGTCGCCGTTGTATTCCACATGAGAGGAATACACCTGCGGGGCGGTGCTGAGGATGTCGGCCCCCTTCAAGGCGTCCAGGCCGGTCTGGGACAGGTACTCATTAGCCACGCCGCTGCCTACCATAGGGGAGTACATTCGCGCGAAGATGTCCAAGGCTTGGGAGCGCTGGTCTTCCCCATCAATTCCAGTCAACACGCCGTAGGTCTCCAGGCTGCCGACTGACGCCACCGAGACTCCCGGCATGGCGAGGGCCCGGGGCAGACCGCGTCCGAAGTTCACCGCAGTCAGCACATTTTCCTTCTGCGGGTCCAACTCCTCGATGGCCCGGCCCAGCCAGCCTTCGGTGGCCATCTTGGCCGGCTCCGCGGTATGCCAGATGTCCATGGAACGGAAGTGGGAGCGAATCGGGTTGGGGTACCCGATGCCCTGGATTACCGCAACTTTGCCCTGGTCGTATAAATCCTTGATCGGGGCCATGGCGGGGTGAAACCCCACCTTGTCATCGATGGCCAGAACCTGCTCGGGCTCTACCTTCAACTCGGCCCGGTAGTCCGAGTAGTGGGGGTCGTTGTAGGGGATGACGGTGTTCAAGGCGTCGTAGGCGCCCGACATTTGCAAAACCACCAACACCGGGTCTTTCTTATTAGAGGTCACGATTTCCTCCTATTTTTTTGGTGACTGGATTCTCAGGCGTTCAGACCGGGTCATGCGAATGATCACAAGATTGGTCTAGGCATGAAGAAATTCCTTGGTTGCCACTATCATTTTGAGTATGTCGCCGACGCGCTGGGGGAAATCTCCGGCCTCGGTGCGCAGCTCGCCGCCGTTTTCCGCCTGCGCGGCGAACAATCGGCGGGTCTCGTCCGGCAGTTCGTAGTGGCCCAGGAACCGCAAGCAATCGTCAACCAGTTCTTCCCCGGAGACCACCGGCCCCCGCGAGGCAATCCTGGCGACTATGTCCTTGACGCCGGGGTAGTTCACGTCGCCCACGTAACCGGCCGTGAAATTGATGCGGTGCACCAATGTGCCGCCGTCGATCCACTCCTTGCCGGTATGCCACCCTTCAACCGAGGGCGGGTTAAACAACTCCTGCCCCATGTACTTCATTTCGTCGAAGATGAACTCAAACCCGGGCTTGGGAGAGTTCCAGTCCCCGACGAGGCGCATGGTGCCCATCACGGTTTCCACCGGGCTCTTCACCTTGGCGAAACGGGCGTTCTTGAAGGCGTCGGAGTGGAACAACAACCTTAACATAGACCGGATGTCGTACCCGGACCGGAAATACTCGTCCTCCAGCATCTTGATGGTTTCCGGGTCACGGGGCGGGGTGTCCATCCAGGCCGGCACCTGGGCCTCGTCGGCCACAAAGTAGTCGTACAAATGGCGGGAAAGGAACCGGGCCGCGGCGGGCTGCTTGGCGATGATGTTGATAATGTCTTCGCCATTGAACCGGCCGGTCTCGCCGAGGAAAGTCTTCTCCCCGTCGTCGTGGTCGTCGGGGTTAAAGAGGAACTTGGCCGCATAGCGGCCATAGGGTTGGCCCGGGACGTTGTTGGCGAGGGTCCAACCGGTGAAAGCCCGGGAGCACTCCTTTACGTCCTCCTCGGTGTAGTTGAACTCCCCGTCCATACCCACACCCATCGAGAACAACTCCAGCAACTCTCTGCCGTAGTTTTCGTTGATCGCTCCCTTGTGGCTCAAGCAGTTGTCCAGGTAGTAAATCATGGCCGGGTCCCTGGAAATCTCCAACAAGAGGTCTCTAAAGCTCCCCATCCCCAATTTTCGGAACATCTCCAATTCTTCGTAAGAGGTCGGGTAGCTCTGCACCTTGCTGTCCGCGGTGCACAGGATACTGTGCCAGAACAGCACCATCTTCTCTTCAAGTTGGCGCTTGGAGTTAATCATCCGCCAGGCGAAATACTCCGGGACTCCCCTGACAAAATGGTTCCACTCCAGGAAACTGCGCTCAATCAGGTCAAGGTCCAGCCCGTCCGGCTGGCTTTCCGGGTTGAGCAATTCCTCGACCGTTTGCTCATAACCCTTCTCAGCCAGGGCTTCCAATTCATGGTATTGAGCGCCAAAGCCGGCCCGACGCATCAAGTGGGCCATTAGCGGCGTATCTTTGGCTGTTTGCTGGTCTACCATAGACGCTTCTCCTTTTTCCAAAGTAAACCAAGTATTTTCCGGAATCGTAGCACGCGAGCGGGCGCAATGCCAACGCCCTTTGAGGAATTCAGGGGATTTTCGTTTTCTCCCGATATTTTCGTCGCAACGGGAATCTGGGAACTGCTTAAAAGGAACCAGGTTCCTTCAGCCAGCGTTGGAGAGTCTTGCGGCTGACGTTGGACACGCGGGCGGCCTGGGAGAGGGAGGGGGGACGGCCAGGACCGGCAAGGTTTGTGCCTGGCAGTTGGTCAGTTCGGGACTCCCAAAAAGTGCGTTATTCTGGGACATCTTGGCGCGGATCCTCTGGCGCGCCCCGCTCGACCGGGGGCCACCAACGCCCTCTATCGCTAGACTGCTAAAACGTTCCCTCTGGATCCAACCCCAGGGCCAGGCGACCGAATTGCTGGCCGCCCAGGTCCATGATCAGGCCGTCCCGGTGGGCTACTGCTTGTGCATCGCGGTGGAAACGTTGCAGGGACACCGAGTCGAAGAGGGCGTGACCTCCGCTGAGGTCGAAGAGCCGGTTGACTGCCTGGAGGCAAAGCTGCGTGACGAACGCCTTGTCCCGCCGGAATCTCGCCCGCTCCAGCGGCGCGAAGCCCTCCCCTTCTTCGGCTTTCCCGAGAATTTCGCGAATATCCCGGTCCATCAGAGCACGCGCTGCATCCAACTCGGCGGAGGCCTGGGAGAGGCGAAGCTGCACCGCCGGAGAGTCGGCGGTCCTGCCGGGCCCCGACGTCCCGACCATTCTTTCGGCAAACTCGTCGATCATTCCCCTGGTGATTCCCAGCATAGGGGCCACCAGGTCCCATCCCAGCAACACGGGAATCGGCGCCCGGTACCGGGCCTGGCCGTGTATTTCCCAACCGCTCCAATCACCATCGCCCGCAGTGGTCACGTCCAGGACGCGGTGGTAAGGCACAAATGCGTCTCCAACCACGACATCTTTGCTCCCGCTGCCGCGTAAGCCGGAGACGAACCAATTATCAATAACCTCGAAGTCGCTGCGCGGCACGAGAACCCAGTTGCGCTCGCCGATGCCGGACACCCCAAGAATCAGCCAGCTTGCAGAGTCGCAGCCGCTAGAGAACTCCCATCTCCCGGAGAGGCGGTACCCACCCTCAACGGGTGTGCAGGTCGACTTGCCGGGACCCAGCGAACTGGAGCAGAGCGCGTCCGGGCTTGCACCGAACACTTCCTGTTGCGCCTGCAGTGGCCAATAGCCAACCAGCCAGGCGTGGGCCGCCCAGAGGCAGTAGCACCATGCTGTGGAAGCGCAGCCGCGGCCCAACTCGGCGGCGACGTCAAAAATCAGGCCGTAGTCCCCGTCGATGCCGCCGAACCTTTCCGGCACTCCGATGCGGTAAAGCCCGGAGGACAGCAAGTAACTCACAGTCTCGGCGGGCACTCGCCGCAATTCCTCGGTGCGGGCCGACCGCTCCATGAGTACGGGCACCAGCGCGGCGGCGCGTCCCAGTAGCTCCGAGGCGGTAAGCGTTGCTGCGTCGAGGTCAGGCCTTGTGGTCATTGGCCCCCCTGTGGGCTGCTGCGTGCATCGGTTTAAACAAAGTCGACGTCCCCGGGATCAAAGCGGCTAACCTCTCCGTCGCAATCAACCAACGTTAGGAGTGTTTCGCGGCTACCCCCGGCCGAACCAGTCGGGGTGGACGGACTGGATGCCAAGTTGGGGCCATGCGGCCGGAGCGCTGCACTTTTCCAGGCGCTCTTCCAAGGGCAACGAGTCGTCCCAGTGGTAGGCGATGATGCGGCGTCCGTTCCAGTGGCTAGCCGCGTCCGACGCAATCCAGACTACCGGAGATTGCATTACCTCCGGCTGGATCAGCGATTCGGGGCCAGCCCCTTCCGGCGGCAGGACCATGTTGGTGGCGGTGGCTCCGCCGGGGGTCAGCACGTTGGCGGTGACCCCGCTTCCCTCCAGGTCCTGGGCCATGATCGATATCAACGCCTCGTGTCCCGCCTTGGACGGTCCGTAAGGCGCGCCGCCCTTGCGCCACATGGTGTCCATGCTGGTGGTCACGCCGATAATCCGGCCATAACCCTGCTCCAGCATGTGCCCGGACACGGCGTGGGACATCAGGAACGGCCCGCTCAGATTGACGTCGATGACGCGCAGCCAGGCGCTGGGGTCGATGTCCCAGAATCCGGTGTTGCTGCCCGAGGCGCCTTGGGAGGTGAAGCCTCCGGTGCGGGGATTGATTCCGGCGTTGTTCACCAGGATGTGCAGGCCTCCCATTTCTCCGATCGTCCGGGCTACGGCGCTTTCCACCGATTCCGGGTCGGTGACGTCGGCGATGATAGGCAGAACGGCGTTGTCGCCGCCGAGCTCGCGCAAGTCGTTGGCGGTCTGATCCAACCAGTCCTGGTTTATGTCCAGCATCGCAACCCGCGCGCCCGCCCGCACCAACCCGGTGGTGATGGAGCGGCCCATGCCGATGGGGCTGGCGGCGCCGGTTACTATGGCGATTTTGCCTTCCAATACGTTTAACGGGGTTGTCATGGTTTACCTCTCTTTTCTTGGCTTGGGGGGCGTTTTTGCCACGGAGAACACAGAGAACACGGAGGTTGACAATTTACTGCTTACTGCTACCGGGAAGCTCGGAACATCCGGGCGACCGCATTCGCCAGAACGGCAATCAACACACTCAGCGCCACCATACCGCTTATGGGAACGATTGCACCGAGGCCGCTCCGGCAAAACAGGAGGTCGCCCGGAAGACGGCAATACAGGGGAGGCTCGCCGGCGAACGTCATTGCAACTCCAAGGGCCAGCACGATCGATCCAACCGCCGGGAGCAGGTATCTCAAGCTCTTAGTCTCCACTGCGGGGCCATTCCTTGAGGAGACTTTACCGCCGGCGTAGTCGGGGCGCGCCGCCGATGCTCAAAAACGGCTTGACCCGTTGGTCGCTTGTCGGAATCTTAGCACACGCGCCGATGTGCCAAAGGTCCAGCATCTGCCAGCGTCGTGGCCGCCCGAATTCGTCGGTCGGACCACACGCGGCCCAGGCGCAACTCCATGGTTGCGGAAATCTTCAGGTCGATTTTAACGGAATACGCGGGATATGGATTTTTAGTTTCCTGCTTTGTTGTATAATTCCCAACAAGGCCGCCGGGGTCCATTGTTTTTAAGGTTGGAGGCCCCTAGGCTAACCACCTCCTGCTCAAAAACAGTAGAAGCTGGGAGATAGCGGGAGTGACGGTTCCCCGGAATTCGACGGTACGACAGGTAATTTGCAACTGAAGGAGGGAATCCCATGGCCGTTGACAACACCCTAGTCGTGGGCACCATAGGATACGGAGTCTTTTGGACCAAAAACGAAGGGAAGGACTGGGACCGTTCCAATTTCGTCTCCGGCCTGCCCTTCGGCACCCGGGTTTACTACCTGGCATCCCATCCCCATAAACCCGAGGTTATTTTTGCCGGCACCGATTTTGGTTTGGCCCGAAGTGAGGATGGGGGCAAGCGCTGGCAGATTGGAGAAAACGCCCTGGCCGATTACTCCGTGTGGTCGTTGGCGATTGACCCGGATGAGCCCGAGGTCATGTTTGCCGGAACATCCCAGGGCTACCTGTTCCGGTCGATGAACGGGGGCGATAGCTGGGAGCAGCGCCCGGTTGAAGTGGCGGAGGAATGCGTCAACGTGGGAATACCCAGGACCACCACCATAGCCATTGACCCCGCCGATACCAACAGTATCTGGATGGGCATCGAGGTCGACGGGATGCGCCGCAGCCGCGACCGGGGTGAAACGTGGTCAAGGGTGGACGTGAGAAACCCCGACGGCCACGACATCAAGATTAGCGCCGGGGAACCCCACACAGTCTTAATCATGACCAACAGCGACCTCTACGCCAGCACCGATGACGGGGCCACCTGGAAGGCCACCAGCGCCAGAGAGTCTTTCCCCTACACGTTCTGCCGCAACATGGCGGTCCAGCCGGGGCATCCTCAAAACGTGTTTTTGAGCCACGGCGACGGCGCGCCCGGCACCACTGGCATGCTTCTCAGGTCCAAGGACAGCGGGGATTCCTGGGAAACCATCACCCTGGACCCGGAACCCAACTCCTCCATGTGGACTGTCGCGGTGCACGAGGCCGACCCCAACCTCATGTACGCCAACAGCGTTTTCGGCTATATTTACCGCAGCGACGACGGCGGGGATTCCTGGAGCAAGATGTCCCGGGAGCTCAGCGAAGTTCGCAGCATGATTTGGATCCCTAACTAAGCAAATCCGGTCAACCATAGCTTTCCCCCGCTGGCCGGGAGCAATAGGAGGCTGATATGGGAATTTTTGCAACCCTGAAGGAAATCCGAGGCGGCTACCCCGGAGGATGGAAGAAGTACTCCCACGGCAAGGCCAATCACCGGGCCACTCCGCCCTTTGTTCAACCAACGAACCCCGACGACCGGCGAAGTCTGATACCCTCCGCAGGGCTCAAGGAATACTGGTACCCGGCCCTGCCGGCCAGGGACGTGGGCTCGAAACGGCCCGCTTCCTTGAAGCTCGCCGATGAAGAGCTGGTGTTCTTCCGGGACAAGAACGATGAGGTCCAAGCCCTGTGGGACTACTGCCCTCACCGGGGAGTCTACCTATCCTGGGGCCAGTGCTTCTTCAAGGGGTTCCTGACCTGTCCCTACCACGGGGCCACCTTCGACGGCGACGGCGAGTGCGCCGAGTTTCTGACGGAGGGACCTGACTCCAAGATGGTGGGCGCTTTCCGGGCCAAGAAGTACCCCACCATCACCTTGAAGGGGATGGTGTTCGTCTGGATGGGGGAGGGCGAGCCGGTCGACCCCAAAGAGGACATCCCCCAGGAGATGTTCGAAGGGAAGGAGACCGCCGTTTTCGAAAGCATCCGCTACTGGGACTGCAACTGGATGGTGGCGCTGGAGAACACCCACGACTCCCATAACGCCTTCTTCGTGCACCGTAACGCCATCCGGGTGATGTTCTCGGCACGGGGCGACATGGGCGGACGCCCCCGCACTCCTTTGGGCTACCGCTCCCGTCTGATCAACAACAAGATGGCCATGACCGAGTTTGACAACGGCGCCGTGGGGAACTACTACGCCGAGAAAAACGGCGGCAAAATGCCCTACAAGATGTACCATCCCCGGGTGGGCGCCAACTGGCCCTTGTCCAGTTGGCGTTTGTCCTGGGTCTGGTTCTTCCGGCTGCTGGACCGCTCCCGCAAGTCTCCCACAAGGACGACCCCCAGCCCGCGGCAGATGCAGCACGACGATAAGATGTCCGACGATTGGCAGTTCGGCGGCATGAGGTTGCCGGGGATGCAGCGGCTCAGCACCTTTACCCGCTGGTGCGTTCCGGTGGACAAGGACATGACCCGGGTGGTTTACATCACCTTCGGCCGGGCCAAGACCCGTCTCGGCAGGCTTTGGGTGGGGATGAAGTTCAAGGGGTACCAGCAGTTCCTGAGCCACTTCAACTTCTCGGACCAGGACTACAACGCCATGCGGTCCACCCGCTGGCAGTACCCCGAATACCTGTCGGCTACCGACTCGCACCTGGTGGCGGAGCGGCGGCTGGTGGCGGACCACGCTCGCGGGCTGAAGCACACCATCGAGGTCAATGACCTTACCACTGCGGAGAGGCAGGTGATCGAGGGCCACGAGCGCCAAGGGGTGAAGCGAGAGGATGACTACGGTATCGTCGCGGCCAATGCGGCCAATGCGGCCAACCGCGCCGAAACCGAGCAAGTCCCGGAATCGGTACCCACCGGTGACGGCGACGATTAGCCAGCCTGGTCTCAACCCCGACCGCTAGGTGGGGAGAGGACCGCACCCCTGAGGGGTATTAGGTTAAACAAAACGCCTGGGAGGAAGCTTAATCCTCCCAGGCGTTTTTATCGTTGGACTTAATCGGGCCAGAGCCGACTGAAGAGTTACCGGGGGCAACCGGCCCCCGGCGACGGCGGAACCCGAACCTAATTTAACGCAACTCCCAGGCCATCTCCGCTCCAGACGGCCGCGCCTGAGTTTGGCACTAACTGGCGAAATTGCCGCGTTAGCCGGACCAACTTATAATGCAAATCACCTCACTCCAAGTAATCATCTCCTGGAAAAACATACAAAACACAACCCATCAGGGGAAGCTATGGCAACGCCAACTATCCAGTCAGACATCGAAGCAATTGAGCAACTTACCTTCAATGAAAGTGATAGCGTCGAGTTCCCGCCTTCGGACATGATTGCGTACAACGAGCTAAGGTCCTGCGCTGATCTGTTCCGCATGTTCCGGGAAGGCATTCTAGAAATTCGGCCGCACTTCCAGAGGGAGGTTGTGTGGCAGGGCCCCGCTCAGACTCGGTTTATCGATTCCCTGGTGAAGCAACTTCCTATTCCGAGCATGTGCTTCAGCCTGGACTATAAAACGCAAAAATGGCAGGTTATCGATGGGCTGCAGCGCATGTGGAGCATAGTTAGATTTCTGAGGGGCGACTCGTGGCGCCTTTCCCGTCTCGATGACGTAGACCCCTCGATTTCTGGGCAATTCGTTCCAGACTTCAAGGATGCCAAGCCATCACTCCGCAAGTATTACGATTTGATCGCAAACCTCACTTTGCCTGTTACGGTGCTTCGATGCGACTATTCCAAGCGCAGCCACATGGAGTACTTATTTACCATTTTCCATCGTCTCAATTCCGGCGCTGCCAGGTTGAACAACCAGGAAATACGCAACTGCATCTTTTCGGGTTCGTTTAATAACTTCTTGAAGGAAGTTGACGGCGACCAAGTCTGGCTCAGGATAAACGGACGATCCTCAAGAGAGGGAGACCGGTACCGCGGACAGGAGCTCCTCCTACGTTTCTTTGCCTTCCACGACAACTATCGCCAGTACAAAGGCGGCTTGGCGGCTTTCCTTAACGATTACATGAGGGAACATCGTGAACCGGGAGAAGAGTTCTTAACCGACAAGAAGGACATTTTCGGTCGGACCATTCAACTGGTTGACAATGCGGTGTTTGAAGGGCACACCGAAGAACGCAGAAGCATCTCCGTGATGGAGGCAACGCTGGTTGGCATAGGCCTCAACTTGGACCATCTGGAAGCATCTCCCAAGGAGAGAATTCGGGAAATGTACGACGAGCTTCTAAAATCAGAGGAATTTTCTGATGCGAAATTGAGGGAAGGCCTATCCGGCGCCCCAAGGGTCCTGGGCCGTATGACTACCGCGGAGGAAACTTTCTCCGGCTAGTGCGATGGTTAACAACACCACCATTGTCAGGATTCTACGTCAACTGGATTCCAGATATAACAAGAGGTCCCGGAATCCGCGGGATCCTTTGTATTTTTCCAAGTTGGCCCTCATTGAATTGTGCGGTTGGATAGAGGTCACGATGGACGGCGTCATATTGGACTGCGCCAAGAAGCATCTTAGCGATACTGGAAATCTCAAATACGTCGGGGAACAGATAATCCGGAGGACTAATAGCTTCACTTATGAGGACCACTTCCGAACGATGCTCATGAGGGTCGTTGGCCTGGTCAAAGTTGAAAAGCTTGAAGAATTACTCGACCAACAAAAGTGGGAGACCATGAAATCAAGCCTGAAATGGCTGAAAGAAAAGCGTGACCAGCAAGCCCACACCTACATTACCGACGTTACAACAACAATAGACGCACCCTCTGTAATCGGCAGTCACTTCGAGACCGTGTATAAAGGTCTGAAAGACGTAGAGATGTGCGTTCGGCGTCTGGACATTTGAGGCGCCTTCCCATGAGGTCTGTCCTGAGCCAATCACCAAGGTCCGGGCAAGAGTCTGAAGTTCTTGCCCGGACCTCTCTTTTCTGGGAACCATGTCGCCCATCAAAACCCGGTCGGCGACTTGCCCCGCCCGGACCTACGCCACGGGCGTTGGGTCCAGGCCGTACAACTTCATGCCGTTCTCGCGGACGAGCTTGTAGCGCTCTACGTCGTCGGTCACGTACTCGAAGGACGTGGCGACAACGTCCATGGAGTTGGGCCAGGTGGACGCGTTGTGCGGGTAGTCCGAAGACCACATCAGGTTGTCCACACCGATGATGTCCCGGTCTTGCACCGCCTGCATGTCGTTGATGTAGGTGAAGAACAACTGGCGCTGGCAGTATTCGGTGGGCTTCAGCGTCAGCTTGGTGGGATAGGGCGCCGTCCCACCTCGACGCACTGCGCCGTCGAGCCTCTTCATGAAGGAGGGCACCCAGTCGGTACCATTTTCGGCGCAGATCAGCTTCAAGCCCGGGAAACGCTCCAGCACTCCGGAGAGAACTATGGTGGCAAAGGTCCGCTCCGACTCGTGGTGCCGGGTCACGCCGCTGATTACGGCAATAGGGTCCCAGTAGTTGATGGAGTACCGGCTTTCGGCCCCGCCGGTGATGCCGTGGAGCACCATGGGCATTCCCAGTTCCTGGGCGGCGGCCCAGAACTTGTCGTAGAAGGGGCTGTCGTAGGTCGGCGCGCCGGCGGGCGGGGAAAGCCAGATCATGGCTCCCCGAAGACCCATCCTGGCGGTCCGGTGCAGTTCCTGCACCGCCAGGTCAATGTCGTGAAGCGAGATGCATGGTACGCCGATCAAGCGTTTCGGGGAGTGACTGCTATACTCGGCCAGCCAGTCGTTGTAGGCGGTGAAGCAGGCCCGCTGGAGGGCGGCGTCCTGGAGCCAGAAGAGCCGGAAACAGAGAGTGCAGTGCAGTATCTCCGCCTCCACGCCGTCAACGTCCTGGTCGATAAGGCGCGCCACCGGGTCCCAGCCGCCGGTGAGGGCTTCGCGGTACCCTTTTCCGCTTTCGGTGTACTCGTTCTTGTTGCCGCCACGGGCAGCCGAAGCAACTCCAACTGATACCGGGTGCGGGGGAAAGCCTTCGTAAATCATGAAATCTTGCAGCTTGCCGTCCTTCTCCCGGGTCTCGACCCGCGGCGCTCGGAAATGGTACGCGGGTTCGATCCGCTCCAGCCAAAGGTCGGTTGGCTCACTCACGTGGGAGTCGGCCGAGAACAGCTTGTAGTTGACCATTTCGTTGTAATTCACCATTTTTCATACCCCCATTCTCTTGCCGGGAAACGGCGTCTTACCAATCTATGTCACACCCGCGGCGGGTGCGGCCCGCTTGCCGGTTGTTGAGGCAAATGGTAGCCGCGGAGAGACGCAGTGTCAACGCGGCCCTCGGTTTGCGAGTCCAATTGGATAGCCGGGCCGGAACACTGATTGGAGATTCGGCAAGGGGCGATTGGCCGGGGTTGCTGCCACCCTTTGGGTAGGCTAATCTGGCAGCAGTCCATTGTGGTCTTCCTACACCTTGGCGGCTCTTGCACCTTGGCGGACCTTGCACCTTGGCGGACCTTGGGCACCTCGGCGGACCTTGGGCGCCGGCGCATCGGACCATAGAATTGGAGAAAGCCAGATGACTTCTTACACGACCATCGGCCTGACAAGCCCCCGGTTGGACGGGCGGGAGAAAGTGACCGGGGAAGCCTTGTACACGGCCGACGTGGCGCTGCCGGGGACCCTCTGGGGCGCAGCCCTGCGCAGCCCTTACCCCCACGCCCGCATACTTAACGTCGATATTTCCCTGGCTTTGCAAGTGCCGGGGGTCCACGCCGTGCTGACCGGGCGGGACGTGCGGGGCATCCGGTACGGCAGACGCCTGTATGACGTTCCGATTCTGGCGGAGGACAACGTCCGGTTTATCGGCGAGCGGGTGGCAGCGGTTGCCGCCGAGGACCGGGACGCGGCGGAGGAGGCCCTGCTCCGTGTTGAGGTGGAGTACCAGGAACTGCCGGGGGTCTTCGATCCCGCGGAGGCCCTGGCAGAGGGCGCTCCCATTTTGCACCCGGAGGTCAACAGCTACGCCGGGCTGCCCCGGCAGTTGGCGCAGCCCACCAACTGCTTTGCCCAGGATACTTGGAGCAAAGGGGACGTCGACAAGGGTTTTGCCGAGTCCGACATTGTTGTGGAAAACACCTTCACTGTACCCCGGCAGCACCAGGCCTATTTGGAAACCCACTCGTGCCTGGTGTGGATAGACGACGAAGGCAGGGTGCAGATTTGGGCTTCCAGCAAGGTGCCCTACCCGGTGAAGCAGCAGTTGTCCAATGCCTTGGGGCTTCCCGAGGAGCGTATTCGCATCAACCCGGTCAACATTGGCGGCGACTTCGGTGGAAAAGGATCCCCCATGAACATTCCCTTGGCCTACTTCCTGGCGGTGCGTACCGGCAGGCCAGTCAGGATGGTTATGGACTATACCGAAGAGTTCATAGCGGGCAACCCCCGGCACAGCGCCTTGGTCGAGATCAAGACCGGGGTCAAGCGGGACGGGACCTTGGTGGCCCTGCAGGCCAAGGTGATTTTCAACAGCGGCGCCTACGGGGGATTCAAGCCTGCCCCCGGCGTGAATTTAGGCGGCGCAGCCAAGGCCGGCGGCCCCTACCGGATTCCCCACCTCCGGGTCGACGCGCTCCAAGTGTACACCAACACCGTCCCCGGCGGATTCATGCGGGCTCCCGGCGAACCCCAAGCCGCATTCGCCGCCGAGTGCCAAATGGACCTGGTTGCGCAACGCCTGGGGATAGACCCGATGCAGTTTCGGCTGAAAAACCTGCTCCAAGAAGGGGACGAGAACCCCTTGGGCGCGGTCTATACCGGCATCAGGGCCAAGGAGACCCTGGAAGCGGCGGTATCCGCATCGGACTACAACGCTCCCAAACCGGAGAACACCGGCCGCGGCATTGCCATGGGAGACCGCCCCACTGCCGGAGGGGAGTCCCACGCCATGGTGACTCTCAGCCCCGAAGGCTCGATAGTGGTGCATTCCTCCATATTCGAACCGGGTACCGGCACCTACACCATACTGCAAAAGATAGTCGCCGAGGAGTTGGGAGTGTCCTTGGAGCAAGTCCAAGTGGAAGTGTGGGACACCGACGGCGTGCCCTTCGACACCGGCGTAGGCGGCAGCCGGGTAACCCGAGTGGCGGGACTGGCCGCCTACCAAGCCGCCGGGGAGGCCTCCGCCGAATTGATGCGGGTGGCCGCCGACATGTTGGGTTGGCCCGAGGAGCGGATGGCGCTGCGGGGCGAACTGCTGGTCCGGGGGGATACCTCGGAGGGCCGTCCCTGGGCCGAGGTCTTGCAACAATTGGGAAGGCCGGTAGTGGGCCGGGCCCACGTACTCGATACCAGCCCGGCCCAGACCACGTCGTTCACCGCCCAAGTTGCCGAGGTCTCGGTGGACCCGGAAACCGGCGAGGTCAAGCTGCTCCGGTTCACCACCGCCCACGACGTTGGCGCAGTGCTGAATCCGGTGGACCATCAAGGCCAGATTGACGGGGCTGTGGTCCAAGGATTCGGCTACGCCTTGGCGGAGAACCTGGAGGTGGAAGAGGGGAGGGTAACCGTCCCCAACTTCGGCGAATACAAGATTTTCAGCATCCAGGACATCCCGGAGTTACGGACCGTGCTGCTGGAATCCGGGAGCGGACCGGGGCCTTACAACGCGAGGGGCATCGGGGAGAATCCCAGCGGCCCGATTGCCCCGGCCATTGCCAACGCGGTGGCCGACGCCGTGGGAGTGCGCATAAAGCACCTACCCATCACCGCCGAAAAGGGCCGTCTTTCGTCATGCCCAACAAACTTGGTATTGCGGGAGTTGCAGGAGCGGCCCGACGCCTAGCCGGCATTCCCCTTGGGCCCGTGGTTCGACAGTTTCGCCATGCAAAAGAAAAATGAATCCGCCGTCTCGCCCTGACCTTGCCAAAGGAAGGCGGCTACCCAATCCGCCCGATTCTGCACGGTCACCGTGCCGCCGCCAGCTTGACACCCTCACCCGGCGGTTGTAACTTGGCCGTTGTCTTTTTCCCATATACCCCATATACATTGGAGTTGTAATGCTGAAAGGACTCAGGTATCTGAAACCGCACTGGTTGGTTGTAGCCTTAGTGTTGGCAGTCGCCGTGGCTTGCGGCGGATCCGCAGCCCCGGACACTGACGCGGCCCCGGCGGCCATGGAACCCACCGCGATGCAATCCGCCGCGGACACCCCGGTTCCCCCCACCGAGGCCATGATGGAACCAACGGCTGCCCCCACGGCCATGGTTGTTCCTTCGGGCTCAAAAATGGAATTTGCGATGTCCCCCGAATGGGTATCCCGGGGAAAGTACGGCAAAACGGTCAAATTTGCCTGGAGAGGAAACCCCGGGCAGTGGGACATGCACTATTGCGCCAGCCTCTTCAGCTGCCTGATGCCCTCACAACCCCGGTTTAACCAAGTAGTCGAATATGACCCGGTGGCGCCCACCGAGGTGATTTGCGACCTCTGCAAGAGCTGGGAAGTGAACGCCGACGGCACGGTCTATACCTTCAAGCTTTGGGAGGCGAATTCCAGCGACGGGGTGCCCTTTACCGCAGAGGATGTGGCATTCAGCCTGGACCGGATTACTGAGCCGGACGCCATTCGGAGCAGAACGGGCTCGCTGAGACAATTCTACGAACACGGCACCGCGACAGTGATTGACAGCCAGACCATCGAGGTGCCGATCAAATTCCCCGCGGCTACCTTCCTGGCTAACCTGGCCCAGGACTACATGAAGCTATACCCCAAGCACAAAGCGGAAGGCCTTTCCCAGGAGGACGTCAACTGTTGCCCGGATAACCTGGTCGGCACCGGTCCCTTCGTCTTCGTTGGGATAGAGAAAGGCACATCCTTCGAATACGTGAAAAACGACGACTATTTCAAGGAAGGCCGACCGTTCTTTGACGGGTTTGAGGTATTCCTGATTTCCGACCTGTCCAGAGTCATCAGCAGCTTGCAAATCGGCCAGCTCGACGCCACCTACGGTACCGGGGTGCCTTACCCGGTGCTGGACATGGAACAACTGGAAAGGGACTCCGGCGGCAGGATGAAGCCGTTAAACGTTGGCGGAGCATTCGCCGGGCTGATTCTGCACCAGAACCAACCGCCATTCGACGACGCCAGAGTGCGCCGGGCGGCATACCTGGCATTGGAACGCGAGGTAATCAGAGACACAGTTTGGGACGGGTTGGGCGATGTCGGCACGTTTATAAACTACGGCTACGTGGAGACCACTGAAGGCTTGGCCCAAGAGCCCGGATGGCGGCTTCCCAAAGATGAAGACCTTGCTGAGGCCAGGCGGCTGATTGCAGAGGCGGGATACCCCGAAGGTTTCAAGGGGACAATGAACGCCGGCAGTTCACCTACCGGCGTCGGCCAAGCTTCAATCGTCACCGAGCAGCTTCGAGCCGTCGGGTTGGACTTCACGATCAACTCGGTGGACACCGCGACCTACCACGTTCGCACGCGGGATGGCACCTACAATTTAACCAGCGTGGTCTCAGCGGTAATTATCCCCGACCCTTCGGACCTCTTGGCGCAGGTGTTCAGCTTGGACATAGAAAAGAATCCCGACAACTGGTCCACCCCCAGGTTCGCGGAGTTGATAGTGGCCCAGGAGAGGGAGTTGGACGCAGACAAGAGAAAAGCCATCTTCAGAGAGATAGTGGACATTCTCCGCACGGGGGAAAGTCACTGGGTGCCTTTGGCCTTTATGACCAACGGCGGGGCGTACAGTTGCCACATGCAGAACGTGGTTGCGCCGCCAACAATTCAGATTGCCCACAAGTGGGAGCACGTTTGGTGGGACGAGGACGCCTGCTAGCCCGAGTAGTTTCCTATCCACCAAGACCCTGATCGAATAGATCAGATTAGCAGGCTGCTGTCGCGACAACCGTTGATGGCAGCCTGTTGTTTTTCCAAGGGAGCGTGGAATTGCCTGGACGGCCCCGGCTTCCAGGACTTTTTGCCAGGACTGTCCGACAACTGCCGATTGCCGCTTTTGATTTTCGTCCTACAGGAGGGGCTTCATGGATGCCGCTGCTATTCCGTTTATGACCGTAGCCGAGCTATCGCAGGTCTTGGAAAGCCGGGAGGTTTCTCCCGTGGAGGTGACGCAGGCCTATCTGGACCGTATCGACCGGCTCAACCCGAGCCTGAGGGCCTATATCACGGTGTGCCGGGACGAGGCCCTGGCGGCGGCGCGGGAGGCGGAGCAGGCCATCGTGAACGGCCACTACCTGGGCCCCATGCACGGGATTCCGGTGGCGGTTAAGGACCAAATCAAGACCAAGGGCATACTGACCACCTGGGGCTCCAAGATCCTGGAGGACTACGTGCCCGACGAGGATGCCACGGTGATCGCCAACCTGAAACGCTCCGGGGCGATACTGCTGGGCAAGCACAACATGAGCGGGTTCGCCATGGGCGACGGGTCCGACCATCCTTACGGCACTCCCAGGAACCCCTGGTCCCTGGAGCACAGCCCGGGGGCAACCAGCAGCGGCTCCGGGGCCGCCACCGCCGCTTCCCTGTGCGCCACCTCCTTGGGAGAAGACACCACCGGGTCCATCAGGGGGCCTGCTTCATTTTGCGGGGTCGTTGGGATTAGGCCGACCTACGGAAGGGTTAGCCGCTTCGGCGTGTTGGGCACGGTCTGGTCAATGGACACCATCGGCCCCATCTCCAAAACGGTAGAGGACTGCGCTATCACGTTCCGGGCAATCGCCGGCCACGACCCGCGCGACCAATACACCTGGCCCACGCCGGTTCCCGACTACCGGCAATTCCTGGACGGCGACGTGAAGGGAATGAAAATCGGCGTCATCAAGGAGCGGGCCGATTCCCAAGACGTGGAACCGGACATCAAAGAGGCGGTCGACCGGGCAATATCGCTTCTGGAGGAAATGGGCGCCTCAATTGAGGAGGTCTCTATCCCCCTGATCGACTACAGCACGGTAATCTTCCAGTCGATATCTCGGATGGAGGCAGCCAACGTGCATGGCGCTTGGATCAGAGAACGACTGGATGACTTCCCCCATGGGATCCGCGTAAGACACCTTTGGGGCAGCATTCTACCGGCCCAAGCATATTACAAGGGCCTAAAACTAAGAGCGATGCTGCGGGAACAGGTGCTACAGGCCCTGGCAAACGTGGACGTAATTCTCCAGCCAACATCCCCGGTCCCAGCGCCACGAATAGCATCCGCCGCGCCACCGCCCGCCACCAAAGAAAGGGTCAAAGCCGGGTTCTTCGGCCGCAACACCTATACGTCAACCGCCAACGTCGCCAACATCCCGGCCATGTCCGTCCCCTGCGGCTTCACATCTTCTCAACCCGCCCTACCGATAGGCCTGCAAATCTTCGGTAAGCCTTTCGACGAATCCACCATGTTCAAAGTAGCCCACGCCTACGAACAGAACACCAACTGGCATACCCTGAGGCCGCCGGTGTAGGGGGTGGGCGGGATTTGTTGCAACCTGATCCGTATTTAATGTGACTAGTCAGACTAGTTATAATATGGCCCATGGATATCAGCTACTCCACCTATGAAGCCAAGGCACGTTTCTCGGAAGTCCTGCGGCACGTTAGGCAAGGAGGGACGGTCACCATTCTTTATAGGGGTGAACCCGTGGCCCAGATCCGTCCGGTCCCGCGGGGGAGCCGACAATCGAAGAGCGACTCGACGGGCTGAGACAGCGCGGGGTTTTGACTGAACACGGCGCGCAGGGGCAACGGATCGCCAGTGTACAACGGCGTCCGGGTGCGCTGGACCGATTTCTGGCCGAGCGCAACGGGTGAAGAAGCGCCGTTCAAGGACTGCCCCCATGCCAAACACCCTCTACTACGGCGATAACCTGGATATTCTGCGGCAGCACGCTGCGGCGGAGTCGGTGGACTTAGTTTACTCGGACGCGCCGTTCAACTCCAACGCCAGCTACAACGTGCTGTTCCAGGAGGAGTCCGGGGAGGAGTCACCGGCGCAGATCCGGGCGTTCAGCGGCCTTGGGAGTGGACCCGAGGGGTTGATTGGCAATGACTGTTGCTAAGAAACCTGTGCAAGACACTACGCGCCGCGAAAACGGGCCGGTTACAATATGATTAGGTGTTGCAGGCTTGTATAGTATCTCTCCTCAAAGATGATACTCGGGTTCCGAAGTCGTAGACTACAACGCCTGTATGAACGAGGAGACCGGAGTCGAATACCCCCTAACCACCTCGAGAAGATCGAAGACATTCTTGCCCAGCTTGACGTGGCGGCTGGCCCACCGGATATGGATAAACCAGGTTTTCGGCTTCACCAGTTGAGAGGTGACTTGGCTGGATTCTGGTCGGTGGTGGTATCAGGTAACTGGCGAATTGTATTCCGATTCGATGATGGAGACGCCCTTGGCGTGGACTACGTCGACTACCACTAGGGGTGGATAGAAAATGCCAATGCAAAATCCCCCTCATCCGGGCCGGTCGATTCTGCGGGACTGCATGGAACCCCTGGGCATGAGCCTGGAGGAAACGGCGAAGCAACTCGGCGTCAGCGCGATGTCGTTGTCAAGTGTAATCAACGGAGAATCGTCTATCACCTTCCAGTTAGCCGTTGGCCTTGACAAACTATTCGGGGGTGGCGCTTCTACCTGGTACCAACTGCAATCGCAGTATGACGAAGCCCAAGCGTGTAACCAGGAGGCAGTCCCAGAAGGGTCCGAATCGCCGACAATCCACCCGCAGACGGCCATTCGTCACCTTGATCATGGTCGGGTTGTCTATGAAACCTACGATGCTGAGGTCATTGCCCTTCGGGTTCTGTCAACCGATGAACTCAAGCTCGCGGGCAAATCAAGCCATAACCGAGTGGAGTTTAGATTTGTGGGTGAGGGGCCGGGAGCGGTACGGATACGAATGATTTATCAGCCATCAACCGATGCCTCTCCAGAGCTTATATCAGACATTCTCTTCACGGCATACCTGGAATGGAATGCCGAAGCTGACCAATATCTTGGTCATATAGATGCGGCGGAATGGAACCGGGCATCTGAGGAATTATATGCCGCCAGGGAAAAAATGAACGACCTTTATGCTCTCCTCGGCGAGCAGCATTCTGGACCGGCACCTGATGCCGATAACTTGTTGGAAGACGAACCGGGGCCTTATGCCGATGTTCTAAAGGAAGCCGAGCGGCTTCTTCACAAAGGAACGGCCTCCGTACGTGCCTCAGAGTTAGCAGGAGTCTAGTCTGCCCCCATGCATAACACCCTCTACTACGGCGATAACCTGGAGATTCTGCGGCAGCACGTTGCCGCCGAGTCGGTGGACCTGGTTTACCTGGACCCACCCTTCAACTCCAACGCCAGCTACAACGTGCCGTTCCGGGAGCGGTCGGGGGAGGAGTCGCAGGCGCAGATCCATGCGTTCACCGACACTTGGGAGTGGACCCAGGAGACCGAACGCACCTACGAACTGGACATCATCCAGAACCCCGCCGTTCCCGCAACGGTAAAGGACATGATTTCGGCCTTCCGACAGTTCATCGGGCGGAACGCCATGATGGCCTACCTGGTGATGATGGCTCCTCGCTTGGTGGAGATGCACCGGGTCCTAAGCCCCACTGGGTCCATCTATCTACACTGCGATCCCACGGCCAGCCACTACTTGAAAACAATGATGGATGCTGTATTTCGCAAAGAGAATTTCAGGAACGAGATCGTTTGGCAACGGACCCTAGCTAAGGGCTTAATGACCAAACGCTTGCCCAACAACCACGACATCATTCTTGGGTATCAGAACACGACAGCAGCTACTTGGAACATCGAATCCGCGTTCCGGCCATACGACGAGAATTCGCTTGATGCCAAAACAGCGGCCAAGTACAGTCACCGCGATACTGACGGGAGGTTGTACCAACTCGATAATTTGACCAACCCAAACTCGAACCGACCAAACCTAACTTATGAATTTCTAGGAATAACTAAAGTTTGGCGATGGACAAGACAACGAATGCAAGAAGCTTACAATGACGGCCTTGTTGTTCAGCCTCGACCTGGGGCTGTGCCACGATTCAAAAGATATTTGGACGAACAGCGCGGCCTTCCCTTAGGGGACGTCTGGACTGACATTCCGCCAATCAACTCCCAAGCAAAAGAGCGCCTTGGCTACCCCACCCAGAAGCCAGAAGCCCTCCTCGAGCGCATCATCCAAGCGTCGTCCAATGAGGGAGACGTTGTGATGGACCCGTTCTGCGGCTGTGGTACAGCGGTGGCGGCAGCGCAGAAGCTGGGGCGGCAGTGGATGGGCATCGATATCACCCACTTGGCCGTGGCCCTGATGAAGAATAGGCTCAAGACCGCCTTCGACCTGGAGCCGGGCCGGGACTACCAGGTGGTGGGCGAGCCGGCCGACGTGGGCAGTGCACGAGCTCTTTGGGAGCAGGACCCATTCCAGTTCCAGGTTCTGGGCCGTGTCCCTGCTGGAGGCCCAGCCCCAGTCGGAGCAACGTCGGGGAGCCGACCGGGGCATCGATGGGCTTCTCTACTTCATCGACGGCCCCCGCCGCACCAGCCACAAGATCGTGGTTCAGGTCAAGGGCGGTCGAGTGTCGTCGCCCCAGGTCCGGGACCTCAAGGGGGTGGTGGAGAGGGAAAATGCGGCCTTGGGACTATTTATCAGCCTGGACACTCCCACCCGGGACATGCGCGCCGAGGCGGCCAGCGGCGGGTTGTACCACTCCGATATCTGGCAGAAGGACTACCCGAAGATACAAATCCGCACAGTTGCCGAGTTGTTGGACGGCAAGGGCTTCGAGATTCCGCCGCACCCGCCCACGTTTCAAGCTGCTCCGCGAGTCCGACGTGCTGAAGGCCGGCAATCCACCCTCGGAGAGGCCGGGTAGTATTCTGTCCTCATTTTACCGCCCGTGGCCTTGCGGGCGGTTTGTAGGAAGTCTATAAAAACGAAGGACAGGCATGAGCCTGTCCTTCGTTTTTTGGTTCCGAGTAGTTGGTCTACGCCCCGATTGCCTGGGCCGGCGCCTACTCCATGGACTTGTTGTAGATCTGGAGGCGGCCCCGCTGGCTGTCGGTGACTATTAGGCGTTGTTTTTCTGTGTCGAAGGTTGCGCCGGTGGGGAATGAGAACCTGCCCAGAAGCTCCGGCCTGGTGGTCTCACGAAGCTCTCTCATGGTTTCCGGGTTGGACGAAGCCTGAGTCATGGCGACCTTGGACAACTCGTTGGCGTCTCCAAGCAGGCTGGTGATGAACTGGCCGTCCGCAGCGAAAACCTGGACCCGGTCGTTGGCCCAATCGCACACGTACACATCGCCATCGGGGTCGACTGCTACGTCCGATGGGCGGTTGAGCTGCCCATCGCCGCTCCCGAAGCTGCCGAAGGAGGCCAACATCTCGCCGTCCGGGGATAGTTTCTGCACCCGGTGGTTCTTGTGGTCGGCAACGTAAATGGCGCCGGTCCGGTCGATGGTCAGGCCCCAAGGCTTGTTGAACTCGCCGGGGCCGCTGCCTTGTTTGCCCCATTGGCCCAGGAACTCGCCTTGTTTGGTGTATCGTTGAACCCGATGGTTGCGGCTGTCTACTATGTACAATTCCTCGTTGCGGTCGAAGGCAATACCTGACGGGCCGTCGAATTCGCCCTCTGCGCTGCCGCCTTTCCCCCAGAAGCCCAGGAACTGGCCCTCTTTGTCAAAAATAGAAACCCGGTTCAACCATTCATCGGTCACGTAGCCGTTTTCCTGGGAATCGAGTGCCACGGCAACGGGCCAGGTAAACTGTCCGGGGGAATTACCGTCGGTCCCGAACTGTGCCAGGAACTGTTCGTCATCCACTTCGGTCCCAACGGTTATCTTACTCAGCCGGTTGCCCCGCATCGCGTGGTTCCAGGGCAGGTTGGGGTGGTAGTCGGTCCCGCGGTTCACCACGTAAACTGCGTCGCCTTCGCCGACCGCAACCGAGACCATGGTCCTGCTGCGCCAAGCCGGAGTTAATTTCACCTCTCGGTTGAAATCATATACTCGGCCCGCCACCCTTTGCGTAAACATAGCGTCCTCTTCAATTTTTGGGATTACTGCGAGAGTCCCGCGGGAAGTTTTGCGGGGGTGACAGCCCTGCCCGGGTGCTGACCCGGGCAGGGCGTCTCGTTAATTAACGGTTTGCAGAAAGCGCGGCTGTTCGAACGTCCCCTTAACAATGGGTTTGGCGTCCAGTCCCAGCCAGTCCTCCAGGATAGTGCCGTACAAGCCCCGGTAGTCGAGATTGGGCACCAGGTCGCCCTGCTGCAGGTCCTCGGGTTTACGGGAGGGGTATTCGCCGTACTGGCCGCCCTTGACCGCGTCCCCGATGGCGAAGGCCACCCCGCCGGCCCCGTGGTCGGTGCCGGAACCGTTGTCGGCCACCCGGCGGCCGAACTCGGTGAAGAGCAACATGACCACGTTGCCCGCGGCGTCGTGCTCCCGCAGGTCGGCAAAGAAGTCGGTTATAGCCTGGGATACGTCAGTCCACAACCCGGCGTGGACTCCCGGCTGGTTGGCGTGGGTGTCAAAACCCATCTGATCGCAGTAGAAGATGCGGGTCCCCAGTTCGGCCAAGTGCACTTTGGCCATGCCCTTGAGCTTTTGGGCGATGTTGGTGTCGGCGTACTCCACCGAGGAGGAGTATTTCTGGGTGGCGACTTTCAGGATGTCGGCCCCGTTCATGGCCTCAAGGCCGGTGGAACGCAGGTAGTTGGTGACCATGTCGCTGCCCACCGCCGGCGAGTAAATCCGGGAGAACCGGTCTAGAATCTTGGCCCTCTGCTCCTGCTCCTGAACGTCGGTGAGCAGTCCGTAGGTATCCAGGTTATCCACGCAGGCCACCGGCACTCCGGGCGATACCAAAGCGCGGAACAAGGTGTAGCCGAAGCTGACCGTGGTTACGATGTTGTCTTTGTTGGGGTCCAACTCCCGGGCCGCCAGCCCGAGCCAGCCTTCCTCACCGTTCTTGTCCGGCTCGCAGGTGTGCCAGATGTCCATGGAGCGGAAGTGGGAGCGCGGCGAGTTGGGGTAGCCCACGCCGTGGATCATGGCCAGGTCGCCCTGATCGTAAATGTCCTTCATGAGGCCCATGCTGGGGTGGAACCCGAATTGGTCGTCGAAACGAATTATGTCGTCCTCGGGGATTGCCACGTTGGGCCGAACATCCCGGTAAATCGGGTCGTTATAGGGAATAATGGTGTTGAGGTAGTCGTTCCCGCCAGAAAGCTGTAGCACCACCAGCACGGGGTCTTTCTTAGTAGTTGTCATTGTAGCCTCCGTCCAGCGTTGACTTGATTGTAGTTGACTTAAGCGTATTGGTACTCGGCCACCGAAGCGATCAGCTTCAGCATTTCAGCCACTCTTTTGGTGGAAGCGCCGGCCGCGTCAGGGGTCCCCCAAACCAGAGCGCCCTGCTCTTCGGCGTGGTCCACCAACTGAGATCGGGTCTCTCCCTCCACTTCCAAGGGGCCGATAAGGTCCAGGCAATTGTCCACAAAGTCTTCCGGCGACAGGTCCCCTTTGGATTCAAGGTTGCCCAGGATCGCTTGGATTCCCGGCCGTTCGACGTCGCCCAACATACCCGCGGCGAAATTTATGCGCTTCATCAGGGCGCCGCTGTTGACCCACTCCACGCCGGTGTGCCAACCCTCCACGCTGGGCGGGTTCAAGATATCCTGCCCCATGTAACCCGGCTGCCGGGCCATATTGCCAATCCCTGGAGCGGGGAACTCCAAGCCGCCCACAAACCGCAGGGAGCCCACCACGACTTCGGCCGGGCTCTTGATCTTGGTGAACCGGGAGTTTTTGAAGAAGTCGGAGTTAAACAGCACCCTCAGCACTGCCTTGATGTCGTACTTGGAATCGGTGAAGGCCTGGGCCAATGTCTCAATTGCTCCGGGGTTCCGGGGCGGCGTCACGGACCATGACGGGACCTGGGCCTCATCGGCGACGAAGAAGTTGTAGAGGTGGCGGGCGACGAAACGGGCCGTGGCCGGATGTTCACAGATTATGTCTATTACGTCTTCACCGTTGAAATTCCCAGTGCGGCCCAAGAACGTCTTTTCCTCATTGTCGTGGTCGGACTCCAGGTATTCGAACTCCCAGTCGAAGCGGCCGTACAGGCGGGGCGGCAGTTTGGCGAGGGTCCAACCGGTAAACGCTCGGGAGCATTCCCTCACGTCGTCTTCCGTGTAGTTGCCAACTCCCATGCTAAAGAGCTCCAGCAACTCACGGCCCCAGTTTTCGTTCACCGCATCGGCGTGGTTCTCGTTGTTGTCCAGCCAGTAAATCATGGCCGGGTCTTTGGCTACGGCAACCAGGAAGTTTCGATAGTTGCCCAACGCGTATTCCCGGAACATATCAATCTGGGCGTTCATGACGTTGTAGTGGTCTACTTTCGACTGCCCGGTCGCGAAAATCTGGTGCCACAGCAGGACCATCTTCTCTTCCAATGGGCGCTTGGTGGCAATCATGGCGTGGAGCCAGTTGGCGCCACCCATTCCCGGCAGGGTGACTGCCCGGGTAAACTCCGGGTGCAACCGCAAAAACTCGTACCGGTCATAAGGCTCTTCTTTGGGGTCCACCAGGTCTTCGACCGTGGCCTCATATCCCCTGGCGGCCCTGGCTTCCAATTCTTCGCGGCCCGCGCCAAAACCGGCGCGGCGCATCAAATGCGCCATCAATGCAATATCTTGCTCGGCCATGTCATACCTCTTTTCGAATGAATATGGGAATATACGGCTTCCTGTCGTCACAGGTGTGTGTTTGGTTATTGTCTAATTGACGGGCCGACATGTCAATTGGGGAGGATTCTTGCGGCAGGGTTTTTTCATTTTCCATGTGGACCCGGTTTCAAGGCAAGGGGCGCAGAGGAGTTGGGGTGTGGGACCCGCTTTTGGAAAAGCTGCGCAAAACTTTTTTCGTTGGGCGTGGAAGAATGAGGGGGAAGAACCGCGGCGCCCCGGGCGGGGGCGTCGCGGTATTACAGTCATATGGGGATGGTGATGCCTCTTTATCAATTGACATCAATCCATCCGTTGGGATCCCCATCGTAATGGTCACGTGGTTGTCGCGGTCAATCACGATCTTGTCTACGACCAGCCGCAGCACTTCCCTGAGGTCTTCCGGTGGGAGGTTGTCAATGCCTTCGCCAATCTTTTCCACCCAGCGCACGATGTTGCCGGCCAGGGCCTTTTTCTCGGCTTTCATGGACGCCTGAGCCCGGTAGTCCTCCGCCCTAGCATGGGCGGTTTCCATTCGTTCGTTGATGAACTTGCGCTGATGGTCAAGCTCCCTTTCCGTGATCTTGCCCGACACGTACAGCCCGACCGCCCTGCTGTCTTCAACCTGCACCTTCTTGAGGTCTTTCTCCGCCCTGGCCAGCTGTTTCGCGAGTCCGTAGTCGTCCTCTGAATCCATAGACTTCAGACCTGCCAGAATGAGGTCCGGATTCTGGAACATCCTCTTGACCTCGGCCACAACCACTTCCTCCAACCGGTCTGCCCGAATGTACGGGTGTTCCCGACATTTCGACCCGTCGTTGGACATCCCATAGCATAGATAGTACTGAATCGGGGTTTCGCGGTCGCGCATGTAGACCTCGCCCTGGGACTTGACCTTTTTCCGTTTTGACGACCGGCAACCAAAGAACCGGTTGCATACGTCGCACGTGACCATACGCGGCAGCATATAGAACTCCGTGGTGTTGCGGGCGGACTGTATAATCCTTTCCTTTTTGATCAACTGGGCCCGGTCCCAGGTTTCCGGGGATACCAGTGGGGGAAATGGGACACTGATCCAGGAGTCTTCCGGTTGCGGGTGGACCACCTCTCCATCCTCGGTCGAGGTCCAGCGGTTCTTCCCGTACCACCAAACGCCCTTGTACACCTCTTTGCTGATAAGGGCCGTGACGAATGCTTGGTGCCACCGTGACCCCGGTTTTGAGGTGGGCGCATTTTCATTATTCAACCGCAGGGTAATCTCATTCCCGCCCAACCTTTCTTCCACGTACCGCCGAAAGATGCGGCGCACGACCTCCGCTTCCGGTTCGTAGATTTCAGGCCTGCCGTCGTCTCCAATCCGGTACCCATAAGGGACCGCACCGTTGGGAATGCGCCCCTGCTTGGCAGCCCCGCGCTTTCCCATCGTCGTGCGCTCCCGTATGCTGTCCAACTCCATCTTGGCGATAGCCGCCATGAGGCCGAAGGTCTTCATGTCGATGGTGTCCTTGACGGATACCAGTCGGATCCCGTGGGCTTCCACCACCTCCATGATTGCGGCGGCGCGGTATATTCCCCGGCAAAGCCGGTCCGACTTCCAGCAAATGATGATGTCGAAAAGGCCCAGCTTGGCGTCAGCCAGCATCCGCTGGAACCCGGGCAGGTTCTTGGACCAGCCCGCGCCCACGTCCTGGTAGTGGTTCACGATGGTCAGGCCCAAGTTCCCGCCCAAGGTTTCCATGTCGACATCCTGCTCGGACAATGAAGTCTTGTCCTCCTCGGCTTGGCTCTGGTTTGAAACGCGGGCGTAGGTTACCGCCCTCAGGCCGGTCATCTGCGGTTGGCGCTTTTTGATCTTGGCCATGACTTTCACCTCTTGATCTATAAAAGTTGAAAATAAAAGAGACCCGCCTCCTGCCGGGAGGGGGTCTGCGGATAGTACAATTCCAGCGCATCACCTGCACGGCTCAGGTGGCGCCGCGGCCCGGGGTGTTGCTACCACCGCCGGGCCTACTAATTCTGGCGATCCTACCCGGTGGCCGGGTCGCCGTCAAAGACCGGCTGCCACTAACGTCAGACGCCGCGGTGGTCCCAACCCGCTTCACCGGAATCCTCATCCTTCCGACTGGCTCAAGGTCTGTGAGGGGGCAATCCACGGATGGATTTTGCCCTGTTGCTGGTGATTCACCAGCCAGCCCGTCGACTGCCACCATCCGTCGGTTTCTTCGTGGCAAATGGGAATTCTCACGTCACAATGCCTTTCTTTGGACCTCCGTCCAGAGTGTCTTTCATTTAGGTAGGTTCCCCGTTTGTTTTCTAAATTAGTCCCCTTTCCCCACGCGGTTCAGCCGGCCGGCCTCAGAGGTTCCGTCTAACAATCAGGCCATTCGCATCCGAGCTGCTCACTGGCCCGGCTGGGCTGGCCCGACCTCCAATGCAATTTGGTAATGAGACTATCCACACGGATTTTAGAGCGCCGTGTGGACAGTCTCAGTTCTGTATTGCGGACTGCAAATATGGTTGGGTTAACCTCCGTCTCTACTGTCCGTAGCGCGCCTCCACGATTCCCGGGCCTCCAGGAGCGTGTACTGCCGCGGCGGATGGTGGAACGACACCTGATTTTGGGGCACATCGAAGGTTGCTGGCTGCAACAAGTCCACCAGGTCTGGCCGGCGCCAATCGTACACCACCATCTGGGCCCAACCGGCGACCGAGACCCGCCCTTCCCCGCTGCGCAAGTAGCGCAGGTCGGTTGACAGCCCCATAGCCAGCCCCATCTCGAAATTCTTCACGGTGGCCGCTGCCACCGGGATCCCCAGATTGTAGCCGATGATTTTGATCTTTTCGGAGGTCTGCTCGTCGGCGACGACAAAGACGACCGGCCAGTACTGGCCATATTGGGCCGCCACGGCCCAGGGCCTGAGTTTCTTCAGAATAGCTCCATCCGTCCGTGCAGTAAGCTCGAACTCCACCGGCTGCCAGACCTCCCTGCCGTTTGGGCACGGCAGCAGCACCCACAGGTCCGGCTTCAACTGGGTGTTGCCCAAATTAGGGTCGGCCAGGGTGACCACCCAGCGGAACCCTGGGGCCACCAGTCGGCCATACCGACCGGCTATCACCGCCAGCCTCGCCACACCCAGGTTGTGGCGCTGCTGCTGCTTACGGTATGTGCCGCCATCAGCGACCAGGGCGGCATAACGGCTCCGGGACGTCTTCTGAGAAGCCCTGTCCCGGGATGCGACATGGATCATCCCGCCACGGTCAAGATACAGCCGCCTATCAAGCTCTACGACCAGGCCAGCCTTCACCAAGGCCAGCACGATGCCCTGAGCCACACTACGGGCCATATGGCAGCCCTCGGCCACCAGGGTAAGGTTGGACCCGGGCCAGTCTTCGATCCACTTCATGACCCGATTGCTCCGGACGTCCAGCAGGCCGCCCACTCGAAGCTTATGCAGCTTGTCTTCCAGGGTTTCAGGGATGCCGGTTTTGCCAGTGAATACCGTAGGGTCCGGGACCGGCTTTTCGTAGGTGAAAATCGGTGTGAGCTCGTCATGCAGAAACCTTCCGTCCCAGACGACCGAGGTAAAAGTTGGGCCGTTTTCGTCGGCAGCTAAGATGGAGGCCGCCACCAGGCGTCTCAGGCGCAGGTGGGTCAAACGGTCGGCACATATCAAGATGGTGTGCCTCGGGTGGACTCCCTTAATGACCTCCGGCAGGCTCGTCATGGACCTCTGGCCACCCACATACATCAAACCGACGTCCAGTATGGGGCCACCCGGCACATCGTAGTAGGCAACGGCATGGATCGGTCCCCGGGACATCCACCGGAGCCCGACCAGCTTGGCATTCCGGATGTGCCATGTATCCACCGCATCGGGTTCGTTCTGCCAATGAATGCTGATGCCCAGGGCATCGGGGGCAACGAAGGACGCCTGGCAGAGCCTGGGGGCCAGGTGATAAAAAGCTTCCAGCATGGGCAGCCGGCCAGCCTGTTTGACCAACCCATCCAATGCGGCTTGGGGTCCAGCGGAGCGGACGGGCCCGTCCTGCATGGAGAGGGTCGGCAACCCACCCGTTTGCAGGAAAAAACGCCGCCGCCGGCGCATGGTGGCGCCCATGTCCACGCCGAGAACGGCGCCACGCGCCTCCAAGCGGGTCAATGCGTCCCTCACGGTGGACTCCGGCCACTCTATGGCCCCGGCCAGTTCCTCGGCGGATATCAGGGGCTCATCATGAAGAATCTCGAGGATTACTCTATCCAGGTCCTCCCTGGGTACCCATTTAACCTCCGTCATGTCTTTAGCCTCTGTCATGTCGGTCACCTCTCTCTATATATATGGGTGGTCTGCCTGAAGGTCGGGCATTTTCTCCAGCAGCCCAAGGGTCGATCCTCCACAGACAATGTTCAAAACCGCATCGAGGTCCAACGTCCAGCGATCCAGTTGGATTCTCTACGTCGCTATTGCCTCCACCAGCGATGTGAATCGCCGGTACCCGAAATGAACTCATCAGTGTTAAGGGAGCCGGAACCCCACGGCGGGGATTTTCAGCCGGCGCCGGTTTGATATTCATGAGGTCGATGGTGGACCGCATCAGCCCTCCACCTCGCTGCTGTCCTCCAAGGCGGAGTCCTCTTCCGCCTCAGGAACCCCGTCCCCGGCAGTGCGCTTCGCCAGTATCGTGAAGATTTTGCGCAGCCGTTCCTGGGCGTCGGGGGCTGGGATACAGCGCACCTCCACTACGGTGGGGTCCGGCCCGGAGCGTCCGGACTTCTTCGGCCTTTCGGAGTCCCTGGTCTTCGCCATGTCAGCGGTCCAGGGACCCAGGGCTGCCGGGTTCGGAGCCGATGAGTGCCATGACGTCCTGGGTCCTCTTCCGAGGGTTGCCGGAGGCGGCAGTCCACCGGAAAACCGCAGAGACAAACAGGGCATCGGGCCATGCTCTGCCCGGAAGAGCAGCCACCCTGGCAATGCTGTTTGTGACCCCGGAAATCGGTCCCATACCTTAAGGTTAGAGGAGAGAGGGCGAACCATGATTCTCGTTTCGAACAATTTTTTGCCTTGGAGCAGCCCCCAAAGCGTGGATTTACATGGAAACGAGGCTATATCGAGGGCTCTCCGACTGTGTGGGTCGTTGTCTTTCTCAGAAAATTGGCAATAAAACTCGTTTAAATTCATTTCTATGAATGATTCATTACAAATTGCCAAAGCATCTGTTTGTCCACCCCGGGACGGGGCCGGCATGGTTCGCTGGACCACCCTGTCCCAGGTCATGGGGTGCACCCGGCAAATGGTCATTTCACCGGTGACGCGCCGATATTTCAGGCCTACCTTTGGGTTTGGGAGGTCGGCTCGGAGGTGCGCTCAGTTGATTTCAGAATCAATGAGGACGTCGGGGAGGGTTGAAGGGCGTGGTCAATGGCGCACCGCAAGAAACCTGCATGCGGGGTAAATTGATTGTGAATTGGTCCAGCGCCTCAACCGCGGCGGCGGCTTTCGCTGCGGCTGCCGCCGCCCGGTTGAGACCGACAAAGTCAGCATTCCGTGTAGCCCGACACTCAGACCATGTCCGCTCCCAAGAGGGAAAGTACGAACCACTTGTATCTCTTGCCCACCCCCTGAGTTGGGACACCGGCATGGGGATTATGGAAATCCCTCTTCCTGGGGAAAACGGCCGGGGTGAGGGACCTCTTTCTGTGGGCTGCTAAGAGTTTCAAGGAGATTCCTCGTCACCCCAACCCTCTCATCCATAGAGGTAATGGGCTTATTGGAGCATTCCGAGGGAGTAGCCGGGACCTGGGCCGGTTTGGGGCCTATCAAGACCTTCGGTCAGGCGGCAGAGTCCATCACCTGGACTACCCTGGAATCCACGTCCGCTTCGGCGGTCAGTCGGTTGGGCGCAAAGCCACGGAGACTCTCATATTTCCACCATTGGCCGGGGAATTACCGACTATGAACGCCGGCCATTCCCGGTCGGAGTATTTCGGGCTCACAGGCGTAAAAAAACACCGGCAGGTCGGCGGTCCCCGAATCCACGCTGGGGAAAACTTCACCACAGCCGGCAACGGCGGTCACACACATTTACCGCCAGCCAACCCACCCTAGCGGTGGACCCGGCCAGCGGACAGAGAGGGACGACGGCTCATCACTGCCAGGACCCGCACTCGTTCGAGGTTGGCTACCAAGACCCGAACACCGGGTCCCGGAGATTGTCTTCACGAATTCCAAGGCCGCCGGTGGCGCCGGAATCCTCGGCGAATAGTTCGCCGTGGGGGGCGCTCCCGTTGGGAGCGCTGAGCGCCCCCCACGGCGCGTCGAGTTGGGGAAATTCCCCACGATGGAAACCCAATGTCACCCGCCGCCGGACATCCGGCCACAGGACGATCATCGGTCGCACCCGTTGGTGATACCTGCCGTCTCGTGAAGCTCAGGTTCCGGTTCCCGGGGATGATCTTCATGGATGTCCAGGCCCCGGTGGCAACAGAACTACCTGTTAAGAGTTCACCGCGGGCGTTCCCTGTCGCTCCCCTCGGTTCTTGGTGTTGGGAAGCTTCCAACACCGACGACACCATCCATTCCAACAGACCGGGGCAGCCGCCACGGAGCCGGGTATCCGGACCGAAGGGACGCCACCTCGAGGTCTGTCTCGATACGCGCCTCATATTCACGTCCCCCAAGGAGTATTGCCAATGAACCGTGACCATTTTCACCCAAGTCCACGCGCTGACCCCGTTCTCCGGATAAGCGACCTGAGGTGAGCCCAGCATATGAGCCTGGTACCAACATCTCAGAAGGAGTTTCTGAAATGGGACCAGACCAGTTTCATCAATATCCATGCGCCGATACCGCTCATAGGATGAGTCCCCCACCGCCGGCGCATCCAGAGACCCAACCCAACCTATCCAAGTTGATCTTCAAAAGGACAAGACATCATGCAAACGTATCCTGAGCAGTTCCCAGTGAACCACCGCACCGATCCCAAGCGTCAGGCGGAAGCCCGCGTCTTTGACGCAATCCAAGCCAGCTGCCAGCCCGGTTTCGCCTACTACGAGTGGAAGCGGGACCACCATTCCCCGGAAGTGGACTTCGCCCTCTGGTTGCTGGGCGTGGGCCGCTTTAGCATCCAGGTCAAGGGAGGTCAGCTCTCGCTGAGAAATGGCAAATGGTATCTGGCAACCCAGAATGGCCTTGAGGAGACGGGGTCCCCATCGCGCAAGGCCTGGCGCGCAGCCATGTCCTTCCGCGAGGAGATCGTCGAGATCCTGATGGACGACAACGCGTTCATCATCAACATCTTGTACTTTCCCGATATGGAGCCGGACCCGGCTATCGCCGCCATGGCTGAACGTGAGCACACCCACGTCATCTGGGGCACGCACAACCCATTTCAACGACTCGAGGAAATCGCCGCCGCAACGCCTGTTTATTATCCGCCCAACGCCGAGGATATCAGGCGAGAGGTGGCTGCGGTCACCGGCAATCAGATTCTGTACCGTGGTCAAGACCCGGACCAGGACCATCGGGGAGAGCAGCTGCCCCCTCCGGCACAGCCGGAAATCCCGGTGGTTCCCCAGTTGGGAATCGCGACGGGCAGCGTGACCATCCAACACGTTGATACAGTCATCATTCAACCGGCGCCCGGCCCCGTTCCGGCCAACGGGAGGGTACTGCTCCCATAAACTAGCAGGGACAATTCCTGCACCGCACCACGACACGGGCGTTTCCCCTCGAGAGAGCCTCAAGGGGAAACGCCCGTCTTCATGTCAACAGGGGAGAGCAGCCCAACGCCGTTTCAAGGACGGCGCTTCCTGCTCCTCGGAGCCTAACCGAACGGGGCCACGGACGAACCCTTTAACTCGTTGATCCCAAACACCCGCGTGCCACTGGTCGTTTACCGGCCACCGCCGTGGGGACGACTGTCACCCGGTCCGGAGAGGAGAAATACACGTGAGACACGAGAAGCACGAACCCGACGTGGAGCCCATCATCAGCGCCGCCGCGGCCCGGTTCACCGCGGTCCTGTTCCTGGCATTATTCACCATTGGCGCGGCGCTGTTCATCTGGAGAGGGCTCAGCCCCATTCCGGAGGGAGACCACTGGATTGACCAAGTTATGGGGCAATAAGTGCATTTTCAACCTTCGCCGCCATCGCGCTCATCCTGTACCTGGTCTTCGCCGCAAAGGTATTCAGCGAGCGGCAAGTGGAGCAATTGAGACTTCGCTCTCGACATGGGTTGGCGGAGGACTGGAAACAAGCTGCTCAACGATTTGGGCGGGGATCCACCGACGTGTGGAAAGTCTGGACCGAGTGGACCGAGTTGGCTGAAGCCGCCCGCATGGAGGGCCGGCCAGAGCCAGAGCCTCCGGCCAGGCCCGGAAGCCCCGGGAGTTGACGCCGCCTCCTCACTCCGGAATCTCAATTCCATGACAGACCAGGACGACTTGCCGGGAAGGGGCCGGTCGGGAGTCCCGCATGAGGGAGACTCCCGACCGGCCCTCTCATTTGGTGGGGAAGTCTGAACATCCCTCACTCCGGCCACCCGATCGGCACACGCGGGGCCGGATGGAACAGATCAACGACCCAGCAAAACCGAAGCTTTCAGGAGGAAGACATGACCCAACAGGATAATTGGCAGCAGGATATGGTCCGCTTGGCCCAGCGTCAGGACCAACTGGAGCGGCAACACCGGGAGACTACCACGAGAGTCGATACCTTGAAGAGGGATGCAGATGCCTCGACGATGGCTGTGGACAGCCGCATAGATTCCCTGCGAAGAGAAATGGACTGGCAGTTCAGGAGCAGGGAATGGAGGGTGAAGAGCCTGGAACGATTTCGGGATTTCATTGAATCCCTGATCATGTACGTAATCTTGATCTGGTGCGCCGTGGCCCTCGTTGTCTCTATGGTCATCATTATCGTCGAAGCCAGAGAGGCTCGCCAGGAGAGCGGACAGACCGAGGAGCGTTCACCCTCTTCAATGAAGGCTCCGTGCGCTGCTACCGGGGAGCAGGTCCAACCCGGTCTTCCCCCGATGGGACACATTTCTACGGCCCCAGTGGCCCAAATCGCCTCCGCCCTTGACTCAAGCACCGGTTGGATGGTCCCGGGTCCCGGGCAGATGGACAGCATCCGCTACGGGCCTTCCTCTGGGCCAAAAACGTCGCCGGTTGCAACCCAGCCCCAAAGCTTGAGAACCAATACCATGGGAAGGTTGAATAACTCATGGTGCGTCGTCTGGGTTGGATCAACTGTTGACTGGCAGTTGAGGGCCCAGGAAGTCTGGAAGAGTCCCTTTCAACCAGGATGGCAGGGTTGAATGAAAACGCGTTTTGGGACCAGCCTATCCACTGGTTCGAGTCCAGTTAGGTGGACCAGTTTTCGCGGTGCAGACCATTGTTCGCGGTGCAGACCATATTGATTTCAGGAGTTGCAATTGGCCCCAATTATGCTTTCGGCCAACTGAGGCATTGCTGCCAAGTCGACGACACTTGTGACCGCGTCTTCATAAAGTAGATCGGAGCTGAGGTAGCGGTGAAATTTTTCCGACATGCATTGCTCGAGCCCCGACCGCGAGACGCGGCTCAAGTCCGGAGTAGTTTCTGCAATATCCCGCAGTGCTGACTCAACTGACAGATCAGTTGATTTCCTTTCTACTTCCAAGAATCCGTGGTGAACTACCGCCGTGTAACCCGCATTACTGAGCCACAGCGCCAGCGTGGTAGTCTTGACGGTCCCTGCCCAAGTGGCTACCAATGCACTCTTATCCCCGACGCTACAAATTGAATGGCTGTCAAGGTTCAGGCGCCAGAATTCGGACCTCGCACCTTCCAGCAGGCGCGCGGCGATGGTATCGAGATATGTGGGGATCTGCTTTTCGTAAAGCACCTCCCTCATCTTTTCGACGATGCGGTCATGTACCTGTCCGGTGGTCCCTCCGAATGGGGGAGGACGGCCCGTCCTGTCCTCGGAAACCTCGATCACCCGGTCCTCGTTATGTACCTGGGTGATGCGCCACCGCCTGCCGGAAAAAATTATCGTCATGTCAGGAACGAACACATTCGTGGCGGGCAGGGATCCAATCTGCTTGCCCCTTGCAACAACCCTGAATTCCTCAGCGCTTTCAAATACGGCGTAGAAACTGTAGTGCTCCACCAGCTTCTCTCCTCGTGGTCCCAACAGGAGAGTTCCATCTGGTGCCTGTTCAATCAACGCCGTTTCTGCAGAACCGAGGTCGCGCAGAATGCGTGCGAACATTGCTGGATTTACCTTTTTGAAAGGTCCGGTCCTGCAAAGCACATCGTACAGCGGTCCGGCATTCACCCCTCCACGTTCCGCGATGACCGAGAGCACCTGATGGCAGAGGGTCGATAGATGCAGCGCCTGGGGAGCGGGGGGTTCACACCACTTCTCTCTTAACAACTCCACCATGGCGATGGAGCGGACCAGATCCAGGTGAAGACGGTCCAACGGGTGGGAATCCGCTTGGGTTTCTCGTTCGATCGCATAGATTCGCAGCACCGCTGGCTGCCCAGGCCTTCTGCCGGAACGTCCCAGCCGCTGCCTCAGGGATGCCACCGAGAAAGGAGGTCCAATCTGCGCGACACACTCGATATCGCCTATATCGATTCCAAGTTCCAGGGTGGACGTGCATATGGCGGTGGTTGTGCGCCGGGTCTTGAGGCTCCTCTCCAGCTCGGTTCGGTGCTCACGGGAGAGGTTCGCGTGATGGGGCAGAAAATCCACCGGCACCTTGGCTTTCTCAGACATTTCTCTAAGGGCGTCGGCGTACCATTCCACGTTCTGGCGTGATCCGGCAAAGACGAGGTTAGGCTTGCCCCTCAGGCGAGAGAACAGATGCTTTGTAACTTCCCGCTTGGCTGAGTCGTCCTCCGATTCCGTGTCATCTCCGTCGGTATAGCTACGAATCTGAACTCTGAGCTCGACTCCAGTTGCACCGCTTTCAAGAATATCCACTGCCTCGGGATTTCCCGGGCGCAGATATTCCCTAACCGCTTCCATGTCGCTCAATGTGGCAGACAGGCCCACTCGCCTGATCTGTCGGCCGACAGCGTGCTCCAAGCGGCTGAGGAGGGACCGTAGGTGTACGCCCCTTTCGTTGTCCAGCAGCGCATGGAGTTCATCTATGATGATGGCCCGGGTGCCCATGAACAGGGAGGGAATCTGAAGGCCCCTGAGGACGAACAGGGCCTCCAAGGATTCCGGGGTGATCAGCAGGACCCCTTTCGGGTTGGCCCGGGCGCGGGACTTCACGCCCTGCGAAATATCCCCGTGCCAAGGGTAGACTGGAAGGTCCGTTTGCTTGCAGAGATCTTCCATCCGTCCCAACTGGTCGTTTATGAGCGCCTTGAGAGGGGCCACGTAGACCAGATCGAATCCACCCTCTCCTGGTGCAGCCAGCACGGAGGATATAAGCGGAAGAAATGCCGCCTCGGTCTTACCACCTGCCGTGGGAGCTGCGATGATCAAGTCACTTTCCCCGTCCAGAAGGGTGAATATCGCGCGCTCCTGAATGTCGTGCAACTCTCCCCAACCCTTGTCCCAGATCCAGCGTCGAACGGGCTCGGCGAGCCTGTCAAATGCGGCGGATGGGGATGTGCTAGAGCTTGAAGGATGCGAGTTCATCGTCCTCGTCCATTTCGACCATATCGGAGTCCAGATCCCCGTCGTCTTCGGGCTTCACAGACCCCACCAGATCGTGCCAGTCGGCGCCCGGATTCTGCTCCAGCACAGAGAGCATGTTCACGAATTCCTTGACGGTGTTCCTGGGGGTCCTGAAGTACGCGTCTCCAATCCTTGTGGAACAGTGGATCATGAATGCGGTGAGCGCTTCATCCGGCACCTGGTGGTCTTCATCCTGCATCACCTGGCGGATATTCCTAAGCAGGACAAACATGTCCTCAGGTGTGAGATTGGCAAGCCGTATGACCGGGCCTGACAGGTCAATCATGCCGTCCCGTGCGAAAGTGTTTTCTGACAGCCGGGACTGAAGTGCTGCGTAGCTGTACAGACCTCGTCGGGTATCCATCAGAAATTCGGGAGTCCCTCCCATCAGAAACCCGATATGCTGTGCGGTGCCCTGGAGCACGTCGTTCAGGATGCGGAGAATCTGCTCGTAGTTGGACTGCCGCGCTTGGGACGAGACAAGTTTGTACAGGTTGACCATCTCGTCGAGAGAAACCACGACTCCCTGATAGCCCGCCTCCCTGGCAAAACCGGCCATCAGTTTTAGTTGGTCGTATAGGTTGGCGTCATCGACGATGGTGCGTACACCGAGGTCTCTGCGGGCCTCGGTCCTAGTGGAGTACTCCCCCCGAAGCCACCTCAGCGCCGCTGATTTGAGATCCTCATTGTCGGCGTCATACCCTTCCCAATACCGCGAAATTACGGTGGCGAAATCATACCCTCCGACCATTTCCTGGAGGTGCGCCAGCTTCTCACGGATAACGCTGTTGGCATCCCGTCCCGTTTTCTCGGCCGTGCTCACGGCTTCAGTGACAAACCGCTCCACCACCAATGGCATTGCCCCTCCGTCCTGCCTGCTAAGAGTGGACGTATTCCGGGCCATCTCGGCATAGAGAGAACGAGCCTGCCCGCCTGTTGCGTGGAGACGGCGGTCCGGGGAAATGTCCGCCGACAGCACGACCATCCTCTTTTCCATGGCTATCTGTCTGACCAAATTCAGAAAGAAAGTCTTCCCGGATCCGTACTCTCCAATTATGAACCTGATGGTGGAGCCGCCTTCAGCCATACGGTCAATGTCCTTTATCAGTTCCTCGATTTCCCGGCTGCGGCCGACCTGGATGTGCTGCAGTCCTATTCTCGGAACAACACCGGCGCTGAGAGCGCGGACGATGGCATCCCGTTCGCGGGTTCTCATCTTTGGTCTCTCCACTGTACTTACTCCGCCATAGCCAGGATTTCGTCCTTTATTTCTATATTCATCATATATCCATCATCTTCCACGATTAGCAAGTCGCCGAAACGCTCGTGGGACCACTCATTCACTGTTTCCATGGCACCATCCGGCAGGAGCCGGAACTGACGGGCCAGCTTGCGGTATTCCTCCTCGCCCCAGTGGAGGCGTGAGATTAGTTCACCAAGAAAGGCCGCGTGCTTTTCGTCCAGACCGCCGAACTCGTTTTCAGCTTGGCCAAGCTCCTCGGCGGGTTCCTCCTCTCGTTCCTCGTCCTGGAAGATCTCACTCAGTAGGGCGCTGACACGTGCGGTGTTAGTCATCACGGCAGCGACTCTGTCTGCGTCGAGGCTCAACTGGTTTTCGGGGTCAGGACGTGGTGGTATGGCAAAGCCGGGTTGGCCTTCCGCGGGAGGAATTACAGTCACTGGGTCGTCAGCCGAAGCCAGGGTGTGGAGCGCAGAGTAAATTCCGTCCGTCTTCAGGCCTATCGCCGAGTAGAGTCGTTCAAGAGCAGCTACCTCCCTTCCACTGATTACTCCGTCGGAGGCCGCAATTGAAAGGGCAATCTGGCCCATCTCGTGAGAGGTCTCACAGGGAGCATTACGGAGATGTCTTCGCAGCAGAGACAGGTCCGGCCTCACCGCCATCATCCATCTCAGATTCGCTTTAAGGCGGGAGCGTTCTCCCTCCGGCAAATCCGGGTCACGGTCAATGGCGGCGCCCAGAGCGTTGGATTCCGATTCACTGACCGATTCATCGGCTTGGGCCACGAAACTCCCTATGGCAACCGAAACAAGGAGGCTCTTGTACTTGCCGCTGACGGCCTCCAGGCGAGTAACCCCCTCCGGTAGGTTGAACAGGACGACAGGCTCTCCACGTTTCGGGGACCGGAGTGCAAATCTAGGATCGGGCGCCAAACCTACCGACAGACGGGCCAAGGCGTCGGCAGCGTCGGTTAACTGCCGCTTTCCTATGCTCTCGGGGGCTGCTCCTTCGAGGCGTTCGACCACCGCTTCCACGGGACATAGCCCTCCGGCATCGATGATTTCCCCAGCCCATTCTCGAAGGCTGTCCATTTCCGGGTTGGGGAAGACGTGCCACAGACGCTCAGGTAGCAGTATGTGTGCTTCTATCGTCCCTCTCCCATTGGGATTGCGTCCCAGGAACCGGCTGTATTTGTCCAGAGAGTCAGTGGCCTCTTCGACCAGATTTCTTGCGGCATTCAAGGGCTGGGTGATGCGGGAAATGTCGGGCACGGCGCCGATGTATTCCTCGAGACCGACTTCAAACTCCGACGACGCAGCCCGATACTGCGCACGGAGGGTCCGTTTGGGTAGAGGGATCTTCATGCCGGCAGGATGCCTTTCGGCAAAGAGGATGCGGAAAAGGGCCCGGAATTCAGAGAATGCCCGGGATGCTGCTGTCCTGAGGGCGTAATCCGGATGGGCACAGTACCAACTCAGCGCCCAGTCGGCGTCCATGGGCAGGCCGTCGGCCGCCATGCGGCCTAGAGCCACGCGGAGGCCCAGAGGCAATTCGTACCCAGCGGTCGTCCAGAGTTTTGTCTCCAGCTCTTCATCAGACGCCAGGCACGCCCTTGCAGCGTCAACAAAAGACTCGAAGTATCGGCGGACAGACCTGTGGTCTCCGTAAATCTGGAGCAGCCTGTCGACTTCGTTGATGATGAGGCGACGCTCGTATAAATCTGGTGAGTCCATGAAAAAGCGTCTTTCCAGCCCATAGAAGTAGAGGAAAACATGGCCGACTCCGTAACGTCGGTCCGAACGGCCGGTGGCTAGCCAGTCGAGGTACGCGGCCCGGGAACTTGGGCCGATTTCACTGTAGCTAGGCCAGTATGGCATGCCATCACCAGTAATATCAGGGCCGGAGGCGGCTACTGGAAGAGTCGGAACGATGGTGGGTTTCCATGTCGCGGACAACGCTCCTTGTCGCCGGTCCGGTCCCAGATAGACCATTCCGCCGATGTTGCGTCCGGCCACTACCGCTGATTGTTCGTAATTCACCCATCTCAGTGTAGTAACGGCAGTGGTGCTGGTGGCACCCTGAGTGGGAAGCATTCCTTCGCGTATGCCGGCGGAAGCCGGCCTTTCCAGGGTAGAACTCGCCGCTGCCGAGGAGGGATTATCCCGTGCCCTCTTCCGTTGGCGGACGGCTCTGCCGGCCCTGGTATCGCCACTCAGTCCATTTAGCCATTGCTGAAGTATTCGAAAAATATTCAATCTGCCTCCAGAATCGACTGCCTTCCGACTGGGCAATCGCTCCTCAAGCACTCTGGTCCTTGGAGACCTCGACAATTCCGAATGAAACTACCGCGATGTATCAGACTAGCTCGCACCCTTGCGGCTTCAGCGTCGCGATGCTGTCCCAAGCGTTGGTTCATAACAGTGAGAAAATATTGTGATGAATCCCAGATCAAGGGTGGCCTTAGTCGCCGTTTGGATTGGGTTAATCGCTGCGGGGCCTCCCATTCAACTGTGTCTCTCAATTGTCTGCTACAACCTCACTACAGGTCTGATGCATTTCTCGTCTCGGGAGTAAGAGGATCCTGATCGATTCACTGGGCTTTGTCCCTCGGACACCACAAGCAAGACGCAACGGCGAGGGCGCTTGCGTCGCAGCTAAGGCCAACGCAGGTAAAAAGGCTTGGAAATGGACGCCTCGGTCCGTGAATTATTAGTGAAGGCATACCTGTCTTGCAATCAGGCTATCACTGCAGGGAGGTTAAACACACCACCACTTGGGTCGGAATCGCAGTCGGATTTGGCGTTGTCTATAGCCCTTCCGATCCTTCCACCGGAGCGGGATCTTCCTAATGGAGCTTTGAGCAATATGCAGAATCCACGTTCACCCTTTCACGCCGACCGACTCGTATTCCTCCAGACAACCAGCCAGCACGGTTATGCCTGTTTTTCGAAAGCTTCTCCTTGGGGCAGGCCGCGGTCAACGTTGCCTCAATTCACCATCTTCCGCCGCCGGCCCGGACTCATGGACAGGAACTCTCCGCCAAAAAATCGCTATCCCACCTTCGGTTGACCGATCTCCTGGTACAACCGGGCTACCAAGGACGCGTCATGCTTGGCCTTCCGTTGCTAAGTGTTGCCGAAGACACCGGCGGCCCCCTCGGTCACGGCTTTCTTCCGAGCTTGAATCTGTCCTGAGGGGACTTCATACCGGTCGACCAACGGGGCCACTGCCTCGTCCACCTTCATCACCTCAAGAGCATGGAAGACCGGGCTGTGCTTCCTTCTTTCTTTTGCCGCGTTCTATACCCTCCCAACATCTGCCCTCGGTTTAAAAGCAGAACTCTCACTGGGTCGCCTGTCCACTTTTCCGGGTCCACCTCATTTCTCTGTCGGAGCAAAAAACGGCGGATTACACCACATTCTCCACATCCATGTTTTAACCGCGCGTTCTCAGATGATCCGAGAACCTGGCGCTAGGGTTAGAAACCCGGCTCTTTAGCTTCAAATTGGCCTTTGTCATGAGTTTGGGGTCCTCTTCATTGCCCTGCTAAAACTCTCTTTTGCCATCCTGAAAACACCCTGGTTCCCAACCGACAAAACCTAATTCCTGATTTGTGTATATCATTTTCGTATGGACATAATTTTAACCCGTGAAAGCCATAGGGTCCCTGGCCGTCGGAGGAGCATCACAGCTTTTGCGAGCCCGTCCGGTATCCAAGTGATGACGGCCTCGTGTGCGCCTCAAAGACGTATCCAATCCGGCAGATGTCAATAGTAACTTTAGCTCCGGAAGACCTCGAAAAACTCCAAGAGAAGATGTTCGGCGCTAATCGCGGCCTTTTCTCTCAGTCATGGCCTCGACTCCGGAGAGCGGGTGGAGACGCCGGAAGCCCGGGGACACCTAGAACAATATCGGAGGTCCCTGGGTTGGCCCAAACCTAAATTAAGTTTTTCAGGAAATTCAACAGAATGGAGCCGAGACCATGTTAGGAAAAAGAGCAATCTTCGCCATCACATTGGTTGACGACGACGGTGACCACGCAACCACGTTTGAAGAGATTCAACTGGACTCTGAGGAAACTGCAGTGATTTCACCATTAATTCACCTGTTCAAAGCTTTGCGGGCCGATCATCAATCGGATGCTCAAATTGAGGGGGAAAACCGTAAACGCCGGAGGTAAATCGGGCTCCGCGCCCCGTTTACCTCCGGCGTTTCTGCTGTTGTTAGCGCCAATGTAAAGGGCCCGGAGAAGTTGGCAGTTTCCAGTGGGTCCTGAGCTGGAACCGGGGCTCCCGGTCTCAAGCTCAGCCGGCCCATCCAGAATCCTGAACTGGTGGTTGGCAAGGAGTGGTTAACCCAGCTTATGAGTACACCGATGAAAGATTACCGGATCAGCGACGAGGCGAACCTTTTTCCAGAGGCGTCCCCCGGAGAATATCAAGACATATTGGCGAGCATCGAAGAGATCGGCCAACAGGATCCCATCGGCGTCAAGGATGACCTGATATTCGACGGTCGAAACCGCTTACGGGCCTGCCGCGAGCTCGGCATCGAGCCCAAATTCACCGAGTTGGACGCTGACGTTGATCCACTCCAATACGTTCTGGCAAAGAATCTCGCCCGTCGGCATCTGGATGCCAATCAGCGGGCCGTGGTCGCCTACAAGCTATCCGCATGGTCGAGGCCGGGAGGAGACAGGAGAAGCGAGGCCTACCGGGAAGGTGTCGATCATTCGGCAAAAATGCCGATTGGTTATTCCCAGGAGCAATCCGCCAAGCTGCTGAACGTCAGCCCGCGGTCGGTCAGGCAGGCGGGCAAGGTCCTCTCGGAAGATAGCCCTGCGGTCGCGGCATTGCGCCAGGCGGTTGAAGCGGTAGGCCAGCGACGGGTAAAACTCAGCGACGCCGCCAAGGTCGTCGACCAGCCCGCAGAGGTTCAGGAGCAGGCCTTGGACCGGGTGCTCAGAGGAGAATCCAAGACTATCACCAGTGCGGTCCAACAGATCAAACGCCAGTTGACGGAAGCCGAGGAGGCGGAGGCGCTTGAGTCACACCGGGCCAAGCCTATTGATGAAACCATGACGCTCCACCGTTCCGCGGTGTCGGACTTATCTGGATTGGTGGCCCCGGCCAGCGTGGATGCCATTATCACCAATCCTCCGTACGGTTCCGAGTCCTTGGCGGTGTTCTCCGACCTCGCCGCTTTTGCGGCCCATGCGCTGAAGCCGGGCGGGGTGATGGTGGTGATGAACGACGGCATGCAATTGCCCCAGGTGCTCGAGCGCCTGAATCACCCGGACCTGAAATGGATCTGCGAACTCGATTTCGAACACCACAGTGTACCGGTTCCTGGTGGGCCCCCGGACTGGATCACTCTCCGTCGCAGGCCGCTCCTCATCTACGGCAAGGCGAGGTTCAAGCTAAATCGAGGAGACAACCTAATAGCTCTGCCGAACTCCGATGATCTGCCCAAAGAACACCTTCAGCGGCACCTGTTAGACGAGGCCATGGCGCTGATTGTCGAGCGCTTTGCCCGCCCCGGACAGGTGGTCTGCGACCCCACTCCCTTGGACAGGGCAAGCACTGCGCTGGCCGCCAGGAAGCACGGGTGCTATTTCATTGGCGCGGACAAGAATGACGTCAACCTTGGGCGCATCAGGAGATCGCTCACGCGGGATGACGGTGATGGTGGGTCTGAATCGAACTCCCAGGCAGTGTCCTCTGAGGGCCCGATCCCGGCGGTTTTCCCCACCGAAGACGGGCTTGGACGACGCCCAGGCTAACCCTACCTCATGACCCCCCCTCGGTGACCATGAGGGTCAGCCGCCGTCCAGCATCCTCATAGCCGGCACCGTCCTCGACGTCCACTGGCCCATGACCCGTGCCCGCCATCGTCACCGGCGGTGGCAGTACTCCACCAATGCCCGGTTGTCCATTGTGCGTTCCACTGCCTCAACCCTACCTGCAGGCACAACCTTTGGACGGACCAACACCCCCACTGTTACGGGCAACGGTTTCCTGGGTCAATACTCCAACGTCCCCGTTTGGCTCAATCACCCGGCATTGCCCAGGGAGAACCGATCCGAAAGCCCAGTAGTTGAACCGCAGAAATCAACCCCGGCGACGAACCCGGCGGAAGCCGAGGAATACCACGGACTGGACCGGCGCCAAGCCCAGGCCCCGGTGATGTTGTTCTGTTGTTGTCCAAGGTCATTAGGCCAGGGATTTTCACGGACATTAGTCCACCCTGGGGGCGGGTGATTTGGTCTTGTATCGGGTTGCGGTTTGCCGGTCAATCACCTCCTGATCAACGACAATTAGATCTGCCGGTGCATTGCCTCAATAAAAACGTTAACCAGGCTGATTGGTTGCCTCAGATAAAATGTTACCGAAAATCGTGGAGGCGAACACGTGGTGGGAGGCATCAGCAGGATGGCGAAACAGGAATTGCTGACAATTATCAGGGACCGCTACCGAAGGTCTTCCAAGAAGGATAAGAGCCGTATCCTCGACGAGTTCATATCGGTTACCGGTCACCACCGCAAGCACGGGATCAGGCTGCTTGCTCAAAGCGACGATGGTGAAGACAAACCGACCGCTGTCAGGGGACAACGCATCTATGATGAGGCCGTTCGCGAGGCAGTGATAGTGGTCTGGGAGGCAGCCGACCGCATCTGTGGAAAACGCCTGAAGTCGGCGTTGCCCTATCTGGTAGAATCCATGGAACGCTATGGCCACCTGGACCTGGATGCGGAGGTACGACAACGGCTGCTGGCAGCCAGTGCGGCCACTCTGGACCGGTTGCTCAAGCCCATCAGGACTACGGCAGGCAGTCGTCGTAAACGAAGACGCCGGCAGTCGATTCCGGTGCGTACTTACAATGACTGGGACCGGCCACTGCCGGGCTTCCTGGAAATCGACTTGGTGGCGCACTGTGGTGGCCCATTGTCAGGATCGTTCATCCACAGCCTCGTAGCCACCGACATCTGCACCGGGTGGACCGAGGCGGTTCCCTTGCTGGCCAGGGAGCAGTCCCTGGTCGTGGAGGGGCTAGCAGCCATCGGCGATCGGCTTCCCTTTGCCATGCGCGGCATCGACTCGGACGCCGATAGCGTGTTCATCAACGAGACGCTGATCAAGTACTGCGCCGGCCGCGGCATCGAGTTCACCCGTTCCAGAGCTTATCGCAAGAATGACCAGGCTTGGATTGAGCAGAAGAATGGCTCCGTGGTCCGCCGTTTCGTCGGCCATGATCGTTACTCCGGCCCGGTGGCCGGCCAAACCATGGCACAACTTTACGGGGCGATGGGTCTGTACGTGAATTATTTTCCAACCTTCATTCAAGTTGATCGAGAAGACCCGAGACGGCGCCACTACAGTCAAGCATTACAGCCTGCCGACGACTCCCTGCGACCGATTGATGCAACACGACTCGACCGGTGGGAAGTTGAAGGCCGCGCTAAGCGAGCACCGGGCCGCCCTGGACCCAGTAGCGTTGTTGCACACCATCCGTGAGGCGCAATCGGCGCTGGTGGCGGTAACATCGCCGGAACTGAGCGAAACACCGCAGGGCGAGAGCTTGGAACAGTTCCTCGCCAAATTGCCCAGTCTGTGGCGTCAGGGGGAGGCGCGTCCTACCCATGCAGCCAGAGTGCGCGGTTCGCGGCATTGGCGAACTCGCAAGGATCCCTTCGAGGAAGTTTGGCTTGGTGTTCTGCTGTGGCTGCAGGCAGAGCCGGATGCTACCGGAAAGGCGCTGATGGAAAGATTGCAATCGGAATACCCGGACCGTTTCTCCGAATCACAGTTGCGAACCATGCAGCGCAGGGTGAAGGAGTGGCGCGGCATCATGGCCAAACAGCTGGTTTACGGATCGGACGGGTCAGTCATCCCGGAGCGCACTGGAACGCCGGAACCGGCGCTGGTTGGAGTGGATCCAAGGTGCTAAAGTTTCGGTAACATTTCTCGTTGAGGCAACAGGCCGGCAAAGTTAATTGTCGTTAATCATATGGTGTACTGACCATCAAACTTGTACTCGTCGCGAAGGCGATCGAAGATGCGCTTTGCCGTGTGACGTTGCTTCCTGGGACGCCTTAGGTCGTCCTCCAGGATCCGGTCGATGACGCCGGTGAAGGGCTCTAGTAGTCAGTCATCTCTGGAATAGCAATTTCTGTCAGGCGACACCCTGGGCGCTCAAACAAAACTCCACCGCCTTTGCTCTTATGATTACACGGTTGACTGACTACTAGCTTGGGCCTCTTTGGCGGATTCTGCCGGCGATAACCCGGCGGGACCGAGTAGGCCAGCATCTTGCGCACCGTGTCCCGGTGCAGACCGAACACCCGGGCTGCTTCCCGCAGGCTCATCCCATCCACCATCACCGCCCGTCGGACCCGTAGATACACGTCCACCTGGTACATCCATCCCACCGCCCATAAGCACGACTTCGAACCTATGGATGGCAGAGGACGGTACATTTTTCAACCGCCAAAATATCGATGTCCAGCGAAAAAGTCCTGACTAACTGGCCAGCATAAATGTCACATTCACCCCATGGAGAATGTGACTTTGACTCAAAAAGAACAGACCAGACTTCAGGTCCTGAACAGCTTCCTCACCGAGCACATTGCCCTGGACCAGGCGGCTGAACTGATGGGAGTCAGCCCGCGCCACACCAGGCGCATCCTGGCAGCCTATCAGGAGAGAGGCGCGGCTGCCCTTGCCCATGGTCACCGCGGCCGTAGACCGGCCAACGCCACACCCGATGCCGTAGTGGCCCATGTGGTTCACCTGGCCGGTACGAAGTACGAAGGCGCCAACCACTCGCATTTCAGTGAGTTGCTTGCTGAGCGCGAGGGTATCGTCATCGGCAGGACCACCCTGCGGCGCATCCTGGTCAACGCCGGACTGAACAGTCCGCGGCGAAGGCGCCCGCCCAAGCACCGGGTACGCCGGCAGCGGATGCCCCGGGAGGGTATGCTGATCCAGTTGGACGGCAGCTATCACCCGTGGTTGGGGGACCGGATGCCACCGTTCACGCTGCTGATCGCAGTAGACGATGCCACCGGCACGGTGGTCAACGCCCTGTTTTGCGAACATGAGGACGCCCACAGCTACTTCCTGCTGATCCACGGCCTGGTACAGCATCTCGGCCTACACGTCGCCCTCTACACTGACCGGCACGGGGTCTTCAGGCACACGCCCGGCTCCGGCCTCCCTGGGATGCCAACCCAGTTCAGCCGGGCCATGGAGGAACTGGGGGTGCAGATGATTTTCGCCCTGTCACCCCAGGCGAAGGGTCGGGTGGAGCGGATGGCGGAAACTTTCCAGGACCGCCTGGTAACCGAACTCCGGCTGGCAAGCGCCGGCAGCATCGGGGAAGCCAACAGCGCTCTGGAGCAGTTCCTGCCACGATTCAACCAGCGCTTCCAGGTTCCCCCGCAACGCCCTGAGCCTGCATTCCGGCCTCTCAACCCGGAGCTGTGCCTGGAACAGATCCTTTGCTTCAAGCACCGCAGGAGAGTGGCCAGGGACAACACGGTGAGGTTCCAGTTGCACACCCCTACAGTTGCTGCCGGGCCCGGAACGCCCCAGCTATGTCGGGGCGGCTGTGGAGGTCCTGGAAGGACTGGACGGCCAGTTGTCGGTGCGGCATGAAGGGCGCATCGTCCCTGCCCAGGAGGCGCGCCCCAGTCCGATATTTCTCCGAAACGGCCACGGGCGTTCCGCCACTGTTCCTGTCCCGACTTCCGGCGCCAACGGGCTGGGCGAACGCTGGACGGCTGCTCTCAAACCACTGGACTCGAGGGCAGAGGAAGAGCAGGATCAAGGGGTCATCACAGACAGCGCGGCCGCCGCCGGCAAGCCCAAAGCCGCCTCCCGGCGCAAGCCGACGTTCCTTGAGAGGGAGAGATGGAAGGCGATTCAGAAAGCCAGGCGCAAGGGGGATGTCGCTTCGAGCGATCGAGCGGGAGTTGGGAATCCACAGGGCCACCGTCAGGAAATACCTGGACGCCGAGGGTCCTCCCACGCGGCGACCCTGGGCGGGTCCTACGACGTCTTCATCTGATACTATGGCAGCATAACCGAGTGACATTTCTGCCGGCCACTTAAACGGACATTTCCCCTGAACTTCGACACACCGGTGGCCCATCATGCCTCCGCCATTGACAGTTAGAACCAATAGCCGACTAGACCAAAGATTACTAGAGGCAAGAGGCGGGTGTGATAGAGCTTGGCATTGAAACTCGGTTGCGACTACCTTGCCGGCAATCCACCAGTTCGCTTACGGAAGGCAATGATCCCCTAAAATGGCGCCTGGTTGCACACTCAGAGCCACCAAACTGGACTCCTTATAATAGGACCTCCTAGCGAAAAGTTCGCAATTCGGTACGTGCAGGCCCACCTAACAGGGTTCGAACTTCCCGTCATTGAGGAGCCTATGGGGCATCTCCAATTCAATGCCTGTGCTGACTACAGTCCCCTTAGTTCTGCCGAAATTTCGTGTGACATCACGGGGTCCGAGACATTGCCCATCGCGGAGTGTTCCAGATCAGAACTGTGGTATCGCGCACTGGCAACGCTCGGCGGGAGTGAACTCCATCTAGGCGGGCCTTTGATGACGGCGGCCAACTCCATCTGGTAATTGGAGGTCTCAGGGTCTCTGCCCTAAACCAAAGCTAAGGTGAAACCTACATAAAGCGAACCCGAAGAGGAGTTGCGATATTCTGTAAAAGAAGTCGATTGGCGGTGGTGGAAGGGATGACAGACATAGTGCAACTCCTGGAACGGTGGCAACTGGATGTAGGCGACTTACGGGAAAGGATGTATCGGGCGCCAACACCTCGGGAGCGAGAGCGATGGCATGGGCTATGGTTGTTGGCCCAAGGGTGGTCGGCCACTCAAGTGGCTGAGGCTTTGGAGAGAGAGCCTCATACCATCGGAAACTGGCTGGACAACTTTCGCCAAGGCGGGGCCCCAGGTTTGGTCTTTGAGCAGACTGGGGGTTCCCCCCCGTCTTGAACCGAGGTCAACAGAACCAACTGAAGTCTGCGGTGCAAAATCCGCCTGGGGAGGCGGGGATTGAATTGTCCAACTGGAACTGGAAAGTAGTAAGGCAATTTCTCAAGCAGAGCTTTGACCTGGGGCTGAGTCGGAGCAGTTGCTTGAACTACCTCCATCGGTTGGGCTTCGTGCTGAAGCGACCCAAGAAACGCCTCCTGAAAGCCAAGGATGAAGAACGGAAAGCCTTCGTCCTCCAGTACAGCCAAATCCGAGAGGAGGCCCAAGAGAGTGGAGCCAAGATCTTCTTCGTGGATGAAGCCCACTTTCGGGCCGATGCCGACCTGCGAGGCAAATGGGTACTCAAGGGAGAGGCAGCGCTGGTGGACTCCACCAGTCCCCGGTGGGGAGAGAAGGCCTGCTACTACTCGGGAGTTTGTCTGGAGACTGGGGAGGTGGAAGCCATGGAAATAGCTGGAAACAGCAATGCCGAGACCTCCACCGCCTTTTTACAGCAGCTAAGAGCAAACCATCCTGGACCTCTGGTAGTAATCTGGGACAATGGGCCAGCCCACCGAGGAGCAGCGATTCGCAGCTATTTGACCACTCCTGACTTGCATCTGAGGTTGGTGGCCTTACCGGCCTACAGTCCAGACTTCAACGCCGACGAAGCCGTCTGGGACTGGGCCAGAGAAGAGGTCACGGCCAACGAATGCCACGGAACAAAAGCCAAAGTCCAAGAGAAGATGAATCAATTCTTCGGCGGGCTAATTCATCGTAAGGATGAAGTGAAACATCGCTGCCGAACCCGGTTACAGGCCCGAGCCGATGCTTTGATCTTTACACCTGCCGTGCCTTTGCCATCACTGCCCAATGTAGTTCCCACCTTGGCTTTGGTTTAGTAGTCAGTCAATCCAGGAAGGACTGGGATGGAGCCGTCGGCGTAAACCCTTGTTTTGAAGGAAGGATTAGGTCAGTGCGGCCATAGCGAACAAAGTGGGGATCCCAATGCGCCGGAGCCACCCGGCACCGGAATTGGCGGCGGAATTGCCCACACCGGTGGCCAGGGAGCTGGAGCCGGAACCGTACTCGGGGATGTCTTGCACGTGTGGTTACTTGTCCTTCACTCCCACAACCAGCGTGGTTGCTCCGTGGAAGCGGCTGGGGTGTTCAAGTTCTTCGTTGGAATGACCGCGGCGCTCGTGGTTGTCGTACTCTTTCGACTCTACGGTGCCTGGCATGTGCTCTGCATGTGCGCCGGTGTCTTCCACAACGTCCGCCCGTTCTATCTTCAGACCAATGAGCTCGGCGGCCACCTCATCCGGAGATGTAAGAGAGTCGAGGTCATCCTGTCTCCACTCTGAAGGTGGTGACGATTGATCATGGCTTACGAAGAGGAACTTGCCCCCAGGAGTCAGGGCTTGAACGACTTTCGAGAGCATCTGAGCCCGCTGATCGGGCCATAAATGTATATAGAAAGAAATAATCAAGTCGTAGAGACCGTCCAGCCGGTACGTGGTCACGTCTGAGACCACGTACTCCACTCCGACCCGCTTGTCTGACGCTTGGGCTTTCCCTTTCTCAATGGCAACGTCAGAGAAGTCAACGGCAGTTACTTGCCAGCCGCTCTGGGCCAGCCATATGGCGTTTCCGCCCGAGCCACATCCCAGGTCGAGGGCACGCCCAGGTTTCAAATCGCCGGCGTGTTTTACCAGCAGTTCGTCATAGCCGGCGAAGACATGGCCTATCGTAGACCAGATATCGTTCCAGAATTCTACGGTGTCGGATCTCATTGGCTATCTCCTAAGCGACGGACATTTATGCGTTCCCGTTTGTATCTTTGTATGATGGAATCCACGTACCCCGCAAATTATTGATCAACTCCTTGAAAACTGGTCCAGTGAAAAAGCGAGTTTTGTGGGATAACCTGACCTGAGCGAATGAGGAGGATTGCCCCATGAAGAGTTGCCGATACACCCGGGCCGGCTCGCCTTCGGCCTGCGCCAGGTGGATGTGGGCAGGCCAATGGCCAGGGACTGCCGCAAGATGGGCATCCACAGAGACACGGTGAGAGGCGGTCCCGGGCTACTCCGACAACGCTGACATCTGATACCGTCACGGATTAAAAAGTGACACTTATGCTGAACTTCGACACCCCAGCGGCCCAACTTCCCACCGCCCTTGACAGCAGTGGTGTCGCTGCATCATGGTAGTTCCCCCGCAGGCGCGGGGGTGTGCTCCTGCGACCTTTGGACATTTCCCGCTCGCTCCCGACAACTACCGCGGCCCAATAGTTGAGGAGCGGGATTCACCTCTGGCTGACTGTCCAGTTTCCTGGGTCCACTTCAGCTTTGCCGATTGGCCCACTCCTCTTCAGATAGCTGACTATGCTGAAAGAGGGACTATGGCCGCTCTCGGTGCCAACAACTCTGAGTTGGTATCGGAGGGAGCCTACCCTCCAGTGCGCTTCCTGGAACTCAGCGCAACCCTGGTTCCGCGGTCCACCTCGAACCGGTAACCTACTTTCTGAGCCATCAGGGAGGCCTCAATAAACCGCCGCTTCGGTCCAAGACCACGTTACGGAGCTCTTCGTCGACGCCGGTGCCATCCACGCGCCAGCCCGGGAACGCCCCGCGGCAGGCGACTCCAGACCAGGAGCAATAACGGAGACCACCCGATGACGGTCACGTCCTGGGCTCGACGCCGTCCAGCAGGCCGGCCCGAAACGCCCAGATCACCATTTCCTGCTTGGAGCCAACCCCCGCCTTATCCTGAATCCGGTCCACGGTATTGCGGACCGTAGACCGGCTGATGCCAGCGGCGTCGGCAATCTGGGTGTAGGACAGACCCTGACAAAACCGCCTCAGTATCTCCGTCTCCCTTGCGGTCAGCAGATCCGGTCCCCGTAACCGAGAAAACCTGGGGTCCTTGCGGATCAGCGCTGCCGCCCGCCTCAATGCGTCAGAGGTCAGGCCGCCCCGGCCTTCAGCAATTTCCTGGATGGTTCCCACCAACTGGTCCACGCCCGAGTCCTTCAACAGGTAACCGCTGGCGCCAGCGGCAATCGCCTCAATGACCGCCTCAGGTGCGGTCGACGCGGTCAACATCAGGACCCGGATGTCGGGCATCAGGTCCATGATCTCGCGGCAGGCGTCGACGCCATCCTTCACCGGCATAATCACGTCCATGATGATGACGTCCGGACTCAATTCGGAGGCCAACCGGACCGCCTCCTCCCCATCCCCGGCCAGTCCCACGACGTTAAACTGACCAAAGTGTTGCAACACCCGGCCTATGCCGTCCCTGACCACCGGATGGTCGTCGACCACCATCACGCGGATCTGTTCATCCTTGGGCATGTCCGTTTCCTCCAAACCCCGGCCCCAGGGGAACCTCGCACATCACGGCCGTTCCTCCCTCCGGCCCGGCCGGGCCCACGATCAGCCTGCCCCCCATTCGGTTCGCATCGGCCCGCATGCCTGCAAAGCCGCGCCCACGCTCAGCATAATCATCGGGCAGGCCGACTCCGTTGTCCGAAACGGACATGAGTACAAGGTCGCCTCGAAAGTCCAGCGTTACCTCGACCAGGTCGGCGCGAGAATGCAGCATGGCATTGGCCAGGGCATTGTGGGCAACGGCAAAGAGCCGGGACCGGACCTCCACCGGCAGGGGAGGTTCATCTCCCAGCTGCACCATCTCCACCGACACCCTGGCGATGCTTCCGAACGTCTCGGCATGAACCGCCAGCGTCTGCCCCAGATACGCTCCTCCAAAGATCAGCCCCCCGTCAATCGGCTGCCTGAGCTCCCAGATGAGGGACTTGGACACCGTAGACGCAGCCGCCAGCGTCTCGCTCAGTTCCTCATTGGATTGACCGGCAACCAGCCGGGCTGTGTCTATTCCCAACCCCAAAACATAGGCGCTCTGAGCCGCCGTGTCGTGAATGGCCTGCGAAAGTTCAACCCGCTCCTGCAGAAGCGCCCGCGCCCGCTCGGCTGCCCGGCGCCTCCCGCTCCGTTCCCCGGCAACCACATTGAACGCCACGACAACGCCGTACATTGCCGCCATTCGAGTGATCAATACCACCGCATCATTGGCCCCAAAGTCGAGTCCCGGACCCTGGGTAAGGCACCAGAGCACATAGAACGCTGCCACCACCGTCGTCCACCCCAGACTGAGGACCACGGACGGGCAGATGACCGCGACCATGGCCAGCGCCGGGTAGTAGGCCAAGTAGTGGAAATTGTCCAACCCGGGGTCCGACACGATGGAAGCCGTGATCAGCACAAAATCTGTGATGCTCAGGGCAAGAACCCAGAGCCAGGTGACCCTCTTGCCGCAGGCCAGACGGCGGTGCACCAGAGCGTTACAGCCGACCAGTACCACATGAAGGAAAACAAAGGGGAGGTACGTGCCGCCGTTCCACTCCGGCTGATAAACCGCCCCCGCCACGACGGCTCCCCACACGACCCAACGGCCCCAGACGGAAACCCAGGCAGCATACCGCGCCCCCTCGGTGTCGGCCCGCGCACTCTGAATCCACTCTGCCAGTACACCACGAAAGCGCGCTTTGAGCACCGGCAACTCGGCCATCTTCAAAAGCACCAAAAATATTTATCCGCCCAGCTGGAACGAAGCATTTCTCTTTTCCGCCGTCCGAACCTGAAGCCGACCACCACTGCGGACCGGGGACCTTCCAGGTTGAACGAATCGCCTGGTCAGAATGTACCAATTAAGCCGGCCGATTAACAGGCCGTTTTGCACGGGTCAATTGGTCGCCAACTTAACTGGCTTAAATGTCAGTGCGGTTGCGCCTGTCTAACATCAACAGATTGTGTAACCGTCATTAATACCTGATACCGGCAGGAAACCCGTCTGCTGGATTGGATCACTCACACCGGCGTCAATCCCGTCACCGGCGCTTCTGACCGGCGCTTCGAGTCCAGGCACGCCTGGGAGATCGGCGACGACGGATTGTTGTTCGGCTCCGGCTGGCCGAGGAAACTGACGATGCACTTTCCCCAAAACAGTCGCAGGAGAAGCGGTCGACGATTGACGGCAAAGGCCGGGCTGACCGTGGAGGAGTTCCGGAAGCAGGCTCGCCTTGATGCGGAGGCTGGCCTGGCTGAGGCGGGAGAGACGGTCCCGCCGGAAGGCGCTGTCTCCCGCCGGTGGGGGGTCGGCTGGCGGCAAGGTCCACCCCCGCGTTGCTGGACTGGGTTGGGCTGGGCGACGGTCACACGTTTGGCATTAAAGATACACACAAAAAACATCGTCTTGCAATACATAGGTCGGGGACTGGCGTCTGGAATCAGTGCCTGTGTGCCCATGCCGGCCCCCTGGATACAGGCAGGGAGAGGATCATGTTGAGCAGAGACCGTCGACTACCCGATTGGTTGCGTTTTCGCCTGTGGGCTGACGCCGGAAGCAAAGATGCCGCGTTAAAGAGAGCCAAACCGGGGCGTTGGCGGCGTTGGCGGATCCCATCAATCGCGGCGCTCAGCCTGGCGGCCGTGCTGCTCGCGGCCTTCGCCGCGCTGCCGCCCCTGCAGACGCAGGCTCAGGCGGTCACGCCCACAACTTTCGTCAGCAACACGGCACAGATCCCAGAGGCAGACGCGGCCGACAACATCCTGGCCCAAAGCTTCAGGACAGGCGCCAACACCGACGGCTACACGGTGTCGGACGTACACATCCGGCTGGCGGAGACAGTTGACAAAAACACCCAGGTAAGAATCAGGAAGAACAACAGCGGTGAACCGGCCATGGGCAATGGCGATTTGGTGGCGACTCTGACGAACCCGAGTGGCCTGACGGAGAATAGTCTCAATACCTTCACGGCGCCGGCCGATACGACGCTCGATCCGAACACGCGCTACTGGATAACCGTCAATGAGAGGATCAATCAAACCAACCGATCAAGCTTTGTAAAAACGTCTGGCAACGGAGAAAGCGGCACGACGGGCTGGAGCATCGACAACGACCTTCTATTTAGGGCGCTCGCACGGGAAGCCTGGGGCACTGCGTCAACACCCTTGCTCATCACGATCAGAGGAACCACCGGTACGACGAACAACGCCCCGGTATTCGAAGAAGGGACGAGCATAACCCGGGGGTTCAAGGAGGACATCGTCCCGGGCAGTGCCTTCGGCGGAAATGTGCAGGCCGCAACCGACGCGGACGGGGACACGCTGACCTACACGCTCGAGGGTGGGGACGCAGCGCAGTTCGAAATGAACAGCAACAGGAGACTGCGGACCAAGGCTGAAGAAAACTACAGCTACGAAAGGAGGTCGACGTATTACCTGAAGATCAAGGCCGACGATAACAACGGCGGTATCGCAACGATCGACGTGACGGTTAACGTCGGCGACGTCGAAGAACAGCCGGACAAGATGGCCCGGCCCTTGGTGTGGGCACCGGACAACACTACCGAAAGGATGGAGCTAGATTGGACCGAACCAGGACTCGGTGGCGGGCCTGACATCAACAGGTACCTAATCGAATTGAACGGAGGCAGTATTGATAATTTTATCTTCTACGTCCAACCTCACCCCACAGCATTTGGCATTACGAACCTGTTGCCGGGTACGAAGTACGAGATACGGATGCGGGCCCGAAACGGAGAAATAGACGGCGCATGGTCGGACACGGAATACATCCGAACTAACCCTACGAACGACCAGGTGAACGACCCTCCGACGTTCAACGAGGGCAACAGCCCATCGCGGACCCTCAACGAGACGCACGGCGACACGACGGTCTTTTTCCGGTCGAACATCGGCGCGGCGGTCGCCGCGACGGACCCGGAAGGCGACACGATTTCTTGGTACAGCCTGGAAGGCACGGACGTGGCCAAGTTCGGCTTCGACACCACGAACGGGCAGATCAAGACGAAGATCGGGCAAAAATACGACTACGAGAGCAAGCCAAGCTACTCCGTGACGGTCAAGGCTAGGGACGACAGGGGAGGTGTGGGGACCATCGACGTCACGTTAAGGGTGAATGACAACAACACCGAGGCGCCCCTGGCGCCGTCGGAACCCACGGTGACCGGGACCTTGGGAAGCACGACGAGTCTTGACGTGAGCTGGACGGCGCCGACGAACACGGGCCGCCCGGACATCGACACCTACAACCTGCGCTACCGCGTGGGCAACAACGGGAGCTGGACGGACGGCCCGCAGGACGTGACCGGTACGAGCGCCACCATCGGGAACCTGGCCTCCGACACCTCCTACCGGGTGCAGGTGCAGGCGATCAGCCATGAGGGCAACAGCGGGTGGTCGCTGAGAGGAGACGGTCAGACCAATGCGCAGACCGCTGACGCGTCCCTGAGCGGCCTGGCGCTGGCGGACAACGACGGCAACGCGATTTCGCTGAGCCCGGTCTTCGCCTCCGGTGTGACCGCGTACGATGCGTTGGCGGCGTATACGGTCTCTCGGATCACGGTGACGCCGACCAGGAGCGCCGCCGACGCCGCGATCGGTTACCTGGACGGCGACGACAATGCGCTCACGGACGCGGACACGGACGCGGACGCGGACGGCTTCCAGGTGAACCTGACGTCTGGCGAGAACACGATCAACGTGAAGGTGACGTCCGGGGACGGCAGCACCACGCAAACCTACACGGTGACGGTGACCCGGCAGACGCTCACAACCTTTGTGAGCAACACGGGGAGGAACGCGCAGCCGAACGGCCCCATTAACCGTGGGGCTCAGAGCTTCGTAACGGGTGCGAGCGCCGGTGGATTCACAATCTCCGAGGTTGAGATACGGTTACTTAGTGGAGGTGGCAGCAATACTCGTGTCACGATCAGGGAGGACAACGGGAGCGGTGAGCCGGCCACGGGCGATCCGGTAGCTACCCTCACGAATCCGGCTACCTTGACGGTCGGTCTCAAGACATTCACGGCGCCGCCCGGTACGACGCTTGCTCCGGAAAAGACCTACTGGATAAGCGTGAACGAGGTAGGCGGGGTGGCTTTAGCGATCACTGCTTCAGATAACGAGACCGGCGAGACGGGCTGGAGCATCGGCGACACCCGTCTAAGCATAAATAGCGCAACGGGAAACTGGCGTACTGAGAGTACCTCTCTTATGATCGAAGTCAGAGGCACTATCGGCGGCTACACCGCCTCCACCGACGCGACACTGAGCGACCTGGCGCTGACCGATGGCGGCAACGCCATCACACTGACCCCGGGCTTCGCCTCCGATGAGTACGAGTACGAGTACGACGCGTCGATGGAGAGCACGGTCTCTCGGATCACGGTGACGCCGACGCCGAGCGACGCGAACGCTTCCATAACGTACCTGGACGGCGACGACAATGTGCTCACGGACGCGGAAATGGCCACGGACGGCCAGCAGGTGGACCTGACGGCTGGCGAGAACACGATCAAGGTGAAGGTGACGGCGGAGGACACCACCACCACGCTAACCTACACGGTCACGGTGACGCAGGAGGAGGACCCCCTAGTCAGCAACACGGGGGAAAGCTTGTCGGGGAGCGGCACTAATAGCCTCGTGGCTCAGAGCTTTGAAACGGGTGCCAGTGTTGGTGGGTTCACAATCTCCGAGGTTCAGTTACGTTTAGTTTCTGTCACAGACAAAAGTACCAGTGTCAGGATCAGGGAGGACGACAGCGGTGAGCCGGCCACGGGCGCTCCGCTGGCTACCCTCACGAACCCGGCGACCTTGACTGCCAACAGCCTCAACACGTTCACAGCGCCGGCCGATACGACGCTTGCTGCGAGCACGACCTACTGGATAACCACGAACGAGGGAATCCCAAGCGCAGACCGAGCGTCTTTTCAAGCCACAAACGAAGATGCCGAGACCGGCGAGACGGGCTGGAGCATCGGTGACGGCCGTCTATATAGAAGCGGCGAAACGGATAGCTGGACCACTCAGTTATCGTCTCTTCTCATCGCCATCAGAGGCACTACCGGCGGCTACGTCGCCTCCACCGACGCGACGCTGAAGACGCTGGCGCTGGAGGGCGCGACCGGCGGCGAGACCATTGACCTGAGTCCGGCCTTCGATGCCGGTACCGGCACCTACACGGCGTCGGTGGTCAACCGGATCGACTCGGTGAAGCTGACGGCGACGAAGAACGACAGCAATGCGACGGTGGTCATCACGGACGACGACGACACCGGCACGCCGGAGGAGGCGGAGCTGGATCTCATCGTCGGGTCCAACACGCTGACGGTGACGGTGACGGCGGAGGACGGCACCCCGCAGACCTACACAATCACGGTAACGCGGGATGCCGCCCCGCCGGTCCCGACCGACTGCCCCGCCGACACCGACTGGTGCACCACCATGACGGTCGGGTATGTCAGAAGTGCGTCAAGCCAGCCAATTATCGAAAGTTTCGGATACCGGGCAGATGCAAACTTTGGCGATCTCGGTTCGACGATGTTCTCCCATGGTGGGACCCCCTACAGCGTGACAGGCATTTATCGGCTAAAAGTCTCATCGCTGGACGGAAACCCCGTCAATACCGACAAATTGAACCTCACCGTTAGCCCGGCTTTGCCCGACGGCACGATATATCAGGTGGGCAGCCGGACATTCGCCGTCGGTACGGACTCCGCCACCAGCACCGCCGGGCAGGAACAGTGGGACCTTCGGGCCAACCCGCCGAGCTGGACGGCGGCCCAGCACGTCACGGTGAGCCTGAAGCTTCTCGACCCGGGCGTGACGGTCTCGCCCACGGCGCTGACGGTGACGGAGGAGGACACCACCGGGGACAGCTACACGGTGGTCCTCGACAGCCAGCCGACGGCGGATGTCGAGGTGATGGTGGCCGGGTACTCGGGCACGGCCGTGACCCCGACCCCGAGCACATTGACCTTCACTTCGGTGAACTGGGACATGTCTCAGACAGTAACCGTGAAGGCCGGCGCGGATACGGACACGGAGAACGATACGGTCACGCTGACCCACAGCGCGGCGAGCACGGACAGCGACTACGACGGCAGCAGCATCACGATCGCCAGCGTGACGGTGACGGTGAACGACGACGACGAGGACGCCCCCGCCGCCGGCATCTGCGGGCGGACGGAAGAGGTGAGGGACGCGCTGGTGGAACTAATCCCCGGGGTCAGTGACTGCGCCGCTGTCATCGACGCCGATCTCGCCGCCATCACCGGACCGCTCGACCTGTCCAGCCAGAACATTACCGCCCTCGCGGCGGGGGATTTCGCTGGGCTGACCGCGCTGACTGAGCTGGATCTGAACAACAACGGGCTGACCGGGCTGACCGCCGACGTGTTCGCCGGGCTGACCGCGCTGGAGATTCTGTATCTGCACAACAACGGGCCGACCGAGCTGACCGCCGACCTGTTCGCCCGGCTGACCGCGCTGGAGCAGCTGAATCTGGAGTACAACCAGCTGACCACGCTGCCCGTCGGGGTGTTTGCCGGGCTGACCATGCTGGAGCAGCTGAATCTGGAAAACAACCAGCTGACCACGCTGCCTGTCGGGGTGTTTGAGGGGCTGAGCTCGCTGGATATTCTGGGTCTGGACAACAACGAGCTGAACACGCTGCCCGCCGGCGTGTTCGACGGGCTGAGCTCGCTGCGGTCTCTGTCTCTGCACGACAACCAGCTGAACACGCTGCCCGTCGGGGTCTTCGACGGGCTGACCGCGCTGACGCTTCTGCATCTGCGCGACAACAAGCTGAACAGGCTGCCCGGTAGGGTGTTCGAGCCGCTGATCTCGCTAGTTGAACTGTGGCTGGTGGACAACCCCGGGGTGCCCTTCGCCCCCACCGCGGATGCCCTGCCCGATGATGGAACGGTTTCGAACGCCGGCGGTACCGTGACGCTCGACGGCAGTGGCAGCGACGGTGGCCCGTGGGGCACGAATGTGACCTATGCCTGGGCGCTGACCACCCCCACGAGCGGAGTGACGTTTGACGATGCCACGAGCGCCACGCCGGAGGTAACGATCCAGGCGCCGACGGCGGGCGCCGAGCTGATCTTCACCCTCACCGTGACCGGGCGCGGCGACAGAGCAAGCGGCACCGCCGTCGCCACCGACACCGCCACGGTGACGGTGAACAGCCCCGCCACGGGCGCGCCGACCATTTCCGGCACGGCGGAGGTAGGCAAGATGCTGACGGCGGGGATATCCGCCATCATGGATGCCGATGGGGTCCCGGGCAGCCTCACCTACCAGTGGGTGCGGGTGGATTCGGACGGGTCCAACACAGCCGAGATCTCCGGGGCAACCTCGAATACCTACCCGCTGGTCGCGGCGGATGTCGGCAAGAGGCTCAAGGTGAAGGTGAGCTTCACCGACAACGCGGGCAACTCGGAGTCGCTGACCAGCGACGCGTACCCGTCAAGCGGGACGATCGTGCCCGAGACCGCCAACACCGCGCCGACCTTTGACGAAGGCAGCAGCACGACGCGGACCTTCAACGAGACGATAGGAGACGCGACGGTGGGGACGGCGTCGGACATCGGCACGCCGGTCTCCGCGACGGACTTGGACAGCGGCGACACACTTGAGTACAGGCTGGAAGGAACGGACCGGACGAAGTTCGGGATCAATGCGACAAGCGGGCAGATCCGGACCAAGGTCGGGGAGAAGTACGATTACGAGGCAAGGACGAGCTACTCGGTGACGGTGACGGTGAACGACGGCACGGTGACCGTATCCTCCGCCGTGACGATCAACGTTACGGACGAGGACGAGCCGCCGCCGGTGATGAATAAGCCGGTGGTGACGGCGACCGCGAACTCCACGACGAGTCTGGAGGTGAGCTGGACGGAGCCTTCGAACCCGGGGCGCCCTAGAATCGGCAGCTACGACCTGCGCTACCGCGTGGGCAGCACCGGGGGGGTTAGCAACGGGCCGCAGGACCAGACCGGCAGCAGCGCCGCCATCGGGAACCTGACGGCGAACACGGCCTACGAGGTACGGGTGCGGGCCACCAACGCCGAGGGAGACGGCGTGTGGTCGCCGAGCGGAACCGGGCAGACCAATGCGGAGGACACGGACCCGCCGGGGGTGACGGTGTCTGAGACGGCGCTGACGGTGGCGGAGGAGGACCCGACCGGGGACAGCTACAGGGTGGTCCTGGACAGCCAGCCGACGGCGGAGGTCGTGATCACGGTGGCCGGCCACGCGGGCACGGAGGTGACCCCGAGCCCGACCAGCCTGACTTTCACCAGGTCGAACTGGGAAACGGGCCAGACGGTGACGGTTACCGCGGGCAGTGATGCGGACACGGTAAACGATACGGTCACGCTGACCCACATCGCGGCGAGCGCGGACGGCGACTACAACGGCAACAGCATCACGATCGCCAGCGTGACGGTGACGGTGAACGACAACGACGAGGACACCCCCGCCGCCGGCATCTGCGGGCGCACGGAAGAGGTGAGGGACGCGCTGGTGGCTCTAATCCCTGGCGTCAGTGACTGCGCCGCCGTCACCGACGCCGATCTCGCCGCCATCACCGACACGCTCAACCTGTCCGGCCAGAACATCTCCGCCCTCGCGGCGGGGGATTTCGCCGGGCTGACCGGGCTGACTGAGCTGTATCTGAACAACAACGGGCTGACCACGCTGCCCAAGGACGTGTTCGCCGGGCTGACCGCGCTGAAGGTTCTGACTCTGTACTACAACGAGCTGACCACGCTGCCCGACGGGGTGTTCGGGCAGCTGACCTCGCTGAACTTTCTGTATTTGGGGGACAACCCCAGGGCGCCCTTCGCGCCCACCGCGGTGGCCCGGCCCGATGCCGGAACGGTTCTCGTTGCCGGGGGCACGGTGACGCTGGACGGCAGCGGCAGCGGCGGGCCGTGGGGCACGAATGTGACCTATCGATGGGCGCTGACTACCCCCGCGAGCGGGGTGAGGGTGGCGTTTGACGATGCCACCAGCGCCACGCCGGAGGTAACGATCCCGACTCTGGCGGCGGGGACCGAGCTGACCTTCACCCTCACCGTGACCGGGCGCGGCGGCACAGACGGGATCGAAACCGCCACCGACACCGCCAGGGTGACGGCGACGCAGAACATCACCAACAACCCGCCGGTGTTCGCTGGCGGGGCGGTCCAGGCGCGGACCTTCGACGAGACGATAGGAGACACAGCGGTGACGTCGGCGTCGGACATCGGCACGCCGGTCTCCGCGACGGACCCGGACACCGGCGACACACTTGAGTACAGCCTGCTGGGTGCCGACCGGGCGAAGTTCACCTTCGACACCTCAAGCGGGCAGATCAAGACGAGGGCGGGCGAGAGCTACGACTACGAGGCAAGGACGAGCTACTCGGTGAGGGTGGCGGTGATCGACGTCACGGTGACCGTATCGTCCACCGTGACGATCAACGTCACGGACCAGGACGAGCCGCCGCCGGTGATGAATAAGCCGGTGGTGACGGCGACCGCGAACTCCACGACGAGCCTGGAGGTGAGCTGGACGGAGCCTCCGAACCCGGGGCGCCCTAGAATCGACAGCTACGACCTGCAGTACCGCGCGGGCAGCAACGGGGGCTTTAGCAACGGGCCGGAGGACGAGACCGGCAGCAGGGCCGCGATCGGGAACCTGACGGCGAACACGGAGTACCAAGTGCGGGTGCGGGCCACCAACGCCGAGGGAAATGGCGTGTGGTCGCCGAGCGGAACCGGGCAGACCAATGCGGAGGACAACGCGGCGCCGACCTTCAACGATGGCGGGAGCACGAGGCGGACCTTCGACGAGACGATAGGAGACGCGACGGTGACGTCGGCGTCGGACATCGGCACGCCGGTCTCCGCGACGGACCCGGACACCGGCGACACACTTGAGTACAGGCTGGAAGGAACGGACATGGCCAGCTTCGGGATTATCGGGACGAACGGCCAGCTTCGGACCAAGAGCGGACAGAAGTACGATTACGAGGCGGAGACGAGCTACTCGGTGACGGTCAGGGTCGTGGACAGCCAAGGCGCTTCCGACACGATCGCCGTGACCATCAACGTTACGGACCAGAACGAGCCGCCGCCGGTGATGAATAAGCCGGTGGTGACGGCGACCGCGAACTCCACGACGAGCCTGGAGGTGAGCTGGACGGCGCCGACGAACCCGGGGCGCCCGGACATAGACAGCTACGACCTGCAGTACCGCGCGGGCAACACCGGGGACTTTAGCAACGGGCCGCAGAACGAGACCGGCAGCAGCGCCGCGATCGGGAACCTGACGGCGGACACGGAGTACCAAGTGCGGGTGCGGGCCACCAACGCCGAGGGAGACGGCGTGTGGTCGCCGAGCGGAACCGGCACCACCGACCCGCCGGGCGTTACGGTGTCTGAGACGGCGCTGACGGTGACGGAGGAGGACACGGCTGGGGACAGCTACACGGTGGTCCTCGACAGCCAGCCGACGGCGGAGGTCGTGGTGACGGTGGCCGGCCACGCGGGCACCGAGGTGACCCCGAGCCCGACCAGCCTGACTTTCACCAGGTCGAACTGGGACATGGACCAGACGGTGACGGTTACCGCGGGCAGTGATGCGGACACGGTAAACGATACGGTCACGCTGACCCACAGCGCGGCGAGCGCGGACAGCGACTACGACGGCAACAGCATCACGATCGCCAGCGTGGCGGTTACGGTGACCGACGACGACATCGACACCACCGCCGGCATCTGCGGGCGGACGGAACAGGTGAGGGACGCGCTGGTGGAACTAATCCCCGGCGGCGGTGACTGCGCCGCCGTCACCGACGCCGATCTCGCCGCCATCACCGACACGCTCAACCTGTCCGGCCAGAACATCTCCGCCCTCGCGGCGGGGGATTTCGCCGGGCTGACCGGGCTGACTGAGCTGTATCTGAACAACAACGGGCTGACCACGCTGCCCAAGGACGTGTTCGCCGGGCTGACCGCGCTGAAGGTTCTGACTCTGTACTACAACGAGCTGACCACGCTGCCCGACGGGGTGTTCGGGCAGCTGACCTCGCTGAACTTTCTGTATTTGGGGGACAACCCCAGGGCGCCCTTCGCGCCCACCGCGGTGGCCCGGCCCGATGCCGGAACGGTTCTCGTTGCCGGGGGCACGGTGACGCTGGACGGCAGCGGCAGCGGCGGGCCGTGGGGCACGAATGTGACCTATCGATGGGCGCTGACTACCCCCGCGAGCGGGGTGAGGGTGACGTTTGACGATGCCACCAGCGCCACGCCGGAGGTAACGATCCCGACTCTGGCGGCGGGGACCGAGCTGACCTTCACCCTCACCGTGACCGGGCGCGGCGGCACAGACGGGATCGAAACCGCCACCGACACCGCCAGGGTGACGGCGACGCAGAACATCACCAACAACCCGCCGGTGTTCGCTGGCGGGGCGGTCCAGGCGCGGACCTTTGACGAGACGATAGGAGACACAGCGGTGACGTCGGCGTCGGACATCGGCACGCCGGTCTCCGCGACGGACCCGGACACCGGCGACACACTTGAGTACAGCCTGCTGGGTGCCGACCGGGCGAAGTTCACCTTCGACACCTCAAGCGGGCAGATCAAGACGAGGGCGGGCGAGAGCTACGACTACGAGGCAAGGACGAGCTACTCGGTGAGGGTGGCGGTGATCGACGGCACGGTGACCGTATCGTCCACCGTGACGATCAACGTCACGGACCAGGACGAGCCGCCGCCGGTGATGAATAAGCCGGTGGTGACGGCGACCGCGAACTCCACGACGAGCCTGGAGGTGAGCTGGACGGAGCCTCCGAACCCGGGGCGCCCTAGAATCGACAGCTACGACCTGCAGTACCGCGCGGGCAGCAACGGGGGCTTTAGCAACGGGCCGGAGGACGAGACCGGCAGCAGGGCCGCGATCGGGAACCTGACGGCGAACACGGAGTACCAAGTGCGGGTGCGGGCCACCAACGCCGAGGGAGATGGCGTGTGGTCGCCGAGCGGAACCGGCACCACCGGCAGGACCACCATCACCACCGACCCGCCGGGCGTTACGGTGTCTGAGACGGCGCTGACGGTGACGGAGGAGGACACGGCTGGGGACAGCTACACGGTGGTCCTGGACAGCCAGCCGACGGCGGAGGTCGTGGTGACGGTGGCCGGCCACGCGGGCACGGAGGTGACCCCGAGCCCGACCAGCCTGACTTTCACCAGGTCGAACTGGGAAACGGGCCAGACGGTGACGGTTACCGCGGGCAGTGATGCGGACACGGTAAACGATACGGTCACGCTGACCCACAGCGCGGCGAGCGCGGACAGCGACTACGACGGCAACAGCATCACGATCGCCAGCGTGACGGTGACGGTGACCGACGACGACATCGACAACGCCGCGCCGACCTTCAACGAGGGCGGCAGCCCGTCGCGGACCTTCAACGAGACGGTGGGGGACGAGACGGTGGGGACGGCGTCGGACATCGGCACGCCGGTCTCCGCGACGGACCCGGACACCGGCGACACACTTGAGTACAGCCTGGAAGGAACGGACCGGACGAAGTTCGGGATCAATGCGACAAGCGGGCAGATCCGGACCAAGGTCGGGGAGAACTACGACTACGAGGCAAGGACGAGCTACTCGGTGACGGTGACGGTGAACGACGGCACGGTGACCGTATCCTCCGCCGTGACGATCAACGTTACGGACGAGGACGAGCCGCCGCCGGTGATGAATAAGCCGGTGGTGACGGCGACGGCGAACTCCACGACGAGCCTGGAGGTGAGCTGGACGGAGCCTTCGAACCCGGGGCGTCCGGACATAGAGAGCTACGACCTGCAGTACCGCGCGGGCAGCACCGGGGACTTTATCAACGGGCCGCAGGACCAGACCGGCAGCAGCGCCGCGATCGGGAACCTGACGGCGGACACGTCCTACGAGGTACGGGTGCGGGCCACCAACGCCGAGGGAGACGGCGTGTGGTCGCCGAGCGGAACCGGCACCACCGGCAGGACCACCATCACCACCGACCCGCCGGGCGTGACGGTCTCGCCCACGGCGCTGACGGTGACGGAGGAGGACACGGCTGGGGACAGCTACAGGGTGGTCCTGGACAGCCAACCGACGGCGGAGGTCGTGGTCACGGTGGCCGGGCACGCGGGCACGGAGGTGACCCCGAGCCCGACCAGCCTGACTTTCACCAGGTCGAACTGGGACACGGCCCAGACGGTGACGGTTACCGCGGGCAGTGATGCGGACACGGTAAACGATACGGTCACGCTGACCCACGGCGCGGCGAGCGCGGACAGCGACTACGACGGCAACAGCATCACGATCGCCAGCGTGGCGGTGACGGTGAACGACGACGACATCGACACCACCGCCGGCATCTGCGGGCGGACGGAAGAGGTGAGGGACGCGCTGTTGGCGCAAATCCCCGGGGGCAGTGACTGCGCCGCCGTCACCGCCGCCGATCTCGCCGCCATCACCGGACCGCTCGACCTGTCCGGCCAGAACATTACCGCCCTCGCGGCGGGGGATTTCGCCGGGCTGACCGGGCTGATTGAGCTGTATCTGAACAACAACAAGCTGACCACGCTACGGGGCGACGTGTTCGCCGGGCTGACCGTGCTGACGCAGTTGCAGCTGAACAACAACGAGCTGGAAACGCTGCCCAAGGACGTGTTCGCCGGGCTGCCCGTGCTGAAGCTTCTGACTCTGTACGACAACGAGCTGGGAAAACTGCCCGACGGAGTGTTCGAGCCGCTGACCGCGCTTGCGTATCTGGGTCTGTACGGCAATCCCGGAGCGCCCTTCGCGCCCACGGCGGTGGCTCTGCCCGATGCCGGAACGGTTCCCGTTGCCGGGGGCACGGTGACGCTGGACGGCCGCGGCAGCGATGGCGGGCCATGGGGCACGAATGTGACCTATCGCTGGGCGCTGACCACCCCCGCGAGCGGGGTGAGGGTGACGTTTGACGATTCCACGAGCGCCACGCCGGAGGCGACGATCCCGACTCTGGCGGCGGGGACCGAGCTGACCTTCACCCTCACCGTGACCGGGCCCGGCGGCACACAGGGCACCGCCCCCGGCACCGACACCGCCACGGTGACGGCGACCGACTCCGTCACCGCCTCCGGCGACGTGACGCTGGGCCCGCTGAGGGTCAATGACGGGACGGGGGAGCAGACCCTTGCCCCCGGCCTTCGCGTCGGGCACGTTCGCCTCTATGCGGCGGAGGTGGGCAACGCGGTCACGCCGGTCACGCTGACGGCAATGACGACCGCTGACGGCGCGTCGGCAAGCGCCGTCACCCGGGACGGGACCGCGATCACCGACAATGATGTAACCGACAGGATCACGGTTCCCCCAAGTCAGGTAGTACAAGTCATTGACGAGGGCAATGACAAATACCAGCTACGTGCAAATGTCACAAGAGGGGAGTACGGCTGGGACGACACTGTGTTTCTGCATTATTCGGGGAAGAGAATTTTGGAAGATGACATCATTGAGTTCATCGGTACAGTTGAGGAATTGCTCAATTATGAAGCCATTTTCGGGCAGAACATTACTGTACCTGCGATCCGGGTGATTGCTTCAAAGTTGGTGGCCGAGTCGGGCGGGGCTATTCCCTCAACGGAGCCAACCGAGATCCCGACAATATCAGCACTGTTGGCAACGCCTATCCCAACAGTGGAGTCTAGTCCTGCTCCCACGGCTTTTGTAGTTTCCAAACCTACACAAACTCCTGTGCCACCAGGATCGTCTTTGGAAATGCCTGTAGCACCAGGTGGCATATTGAAGGGCGTTAACGGAATCGAGCTTATTGTTACCGGCATTACGGAGGACGCTTGGCCGGCGGTACAAGCAGCATTCCAGTTCAACGACCCACCGGAGGAAGGGAATCGCTATTACATGGTCACTGTTGCGGTGGCCTACCCTGCTGGTAGCGTATCAGTCAACATTAGCGCATCTGATTTCAGGCTTATAGGTGACAAGAGGCTGCTGTACGAGCCGTATGATCACTCGTGCGGTGTAATACCTGACGAGCTTTCGGGCGAACTCTTTGCCGGTGGAAGGGCCGAAGGAAATATTTGCTTTCAGATACCCAGTGATGAGTCTGGCTTGATACTGATTTACCAACCGGGATATGGTTCTGAAGAAAGGAGGTTCTTGGCGATCGATTAACGTTGGCATAGCATCTTGATCGAAGTGTCACATTTTAGAAGGATTAGCTCGTGGCACTTGCGGAGATTATGTCCTTAGTACTACAGTCGTCCATGACGGCCAGAAGGGTCAGCTAGCGTTGATAATGACAATGCCCAGCTATGGCTTGGCACCGCCGTCTCCACTGGGACCAAGTTAGACCCAACTCCGGCAGGTAGCTGCACGTTCCATATCAATGAATGTGCGGCTGTAGTACTAAACCAATACCAAGGTGGGATATGCATTTCGGGGGTCTTGAAGACGACCGAAAGGACTCTACAGCACCTCATATTATTCTTAGGCCCCAACTGGGTGCCCACCGACAATGCGGTCTAGCGATATGTACATTTCACCTTGGCTTTAGTTTAGACTGTCCTCCGGGCTCTGTCCTGGTCGATGATGGCGGCAACCTGCGTGGGCCCGTGTTTCCGTAACAGGCTTAGTCGGTTTTGATGACGGTCTTCGCGGTCGCTGTCTGCTCATTCTGGCGACTGCGTCGCCCCTTTGTCTGTTTCAGCCCTTGGGGGGTTCGATCATCGCGCCTTGTTCACGCTCTTTGGATGGAGAACCCCGCCGTTGCCGCGTGTCCGCCGCCGCCCTGCTCCCGGGCTATGTCGGCTACGTCCGACCGGCCCCCGGAGCGCAGGCTGTACCTGGTAACTTCGATGCCGTCTTGGTCTACGCCGTGGTGGAACACCGCGACGAACGGCGCTTGAGGATGGAGTTCCAGGAGCCGCTCGGCGGTCTCCGACGCGAGCTTGTCCGCCTCCACCGCCGGGACGGTGTAATCGCCTATCCGCACCTAGCAGGCGCTTTTCAGAAGCTCTTCGATCCTCCGGTTGTTCCGGTCGACCACAAGCTCGCCCTGCGTCCTGAGTTCCTCGATCTCGAGCTTGGACCATACTTCGAAGTCCATGGGGCGGCCTCAATGGCTGCGTTCACGGCGCGGGAGTCTGGCAGTTCCCAACGCCACAGGTCCCGGTCCTGGACGTAGGCCAATAAGTCAGGCATCCGCTCGAGGGGTTTGAAGTATCCCCAAGCGATGGCAGCGGCTGACCGGTTCATGTCGAAATAGCAGCCCGGAAGCTGGTCTTGGAGTTCCTCCATGGCGCTCTTGTGGTGGTCCAGTAGGGTGACCCGGGATTTATATACCACGCTAGCCTCAGTTTCCGGCCCACGCCACGCGCGGGATTGTTTGGTCCGTGGATTCCCCTTACCTTACTATTCCGGCTTGGCCCAGATCTCCAAGTCGTCCAACAGCACGCGCACAACTTCCCGTGCCACTTCCCGGCCCATCTGGTGGACTCCTCTCGTTTTCCCATCCAGAAGGGGCGATGTGAGGGTGCCATCTAACTCACGGATGAAAAACGCCGAATTGTTGTCTGCCAAAACCCGGTCTGCGTCGTACTCGGCCCTGGTCACGATGTCTGGCTTAATTCGAGAAGTGTGTCCGTCGTCAAAGATGAAAGTTATGATTGCGTCGGTCATTGACCGCTGTTTCATGCTTGCTCCGGCTCGCTCAGAGTTGGTAGGCGGGATTCAGCGACAAGGCGGGGAACCTCGCCCCTAGGCAATGCCCAAGTGTTCCTTGATGGCAGCCACGTCACTTCGGAGTTCCGCTACATCTATCTGTAATTGCCATATCGCACCCCTGCGAGACAGCCGCCATGCCAGAGCGGATATGCCGGCGTAGAGGGCAATCAAGATACACGAAATCACCATCAGAAACCCTAAGAGGGTGTGTGAGAAAGGGCTAAACCTGCACCAATTTCTCTTGGGGAGTGGGTCAGCAATCTTGCTATTGTGGGGGTATGAACAGAAAACCTTGTCCCAGCGATTTGACCGACGCCCAGTGGGCCGAATTAGCCCCCTTACTGCCGCCAAGCAAACCCAGGGGGCATCCTCGGACCGTGGACTTGCGCGAAGTAGTAAATGGCGTTCTGTATGTGCTGCGCGGCGGCATACCCTGGCGCATGACGCCCCATGACCTGCCGCCCTGGGGGACGGTTTGGTGGTATTTTCGGAAGTGGCGCAGAGATGGGACCTGGGAGAGCATTGAGGCGGCGCTGCGTCCCAGGGTTCGGGAGGCTGAGGGACACGAGGCTACGCCCAGCGCCGCGATCATCGACAGCCAGTCGGTGAAGACCACGGAAAAAGGGGGCCCAGAGGCTACGATGCAGGCAAGAAGGTTGCTGGGCGCAAGCGTCACATCGCAGTAGATACTTTAGGACTGCTCTTGGCCGTCGTGGTACATGCCGCCAACATTCAGGACCGGGATGGAGCCAAGCTGGTGTTGAGCAAAATGGTGGGCCGGTTTCCCAGGCTCAAAGTGATCTGGGCTGACGGGGCATACGCTGGCAAGTTGGTAGCCTGGGCCTGGGTCACTGGCGGTTGGCTGCTGACCGTGATCCGGCGGAGGCCGGACACTCACTCCTTTGAGGTGCTGCCCCGCCGGTGGGTGGTGGAGCGGACGTTGGCGTGGCTGGGCCGCTGCCGGCGCTTGAGCAAAGACTATGAAGCCCTACCGGAAACCAGCGAGGCTTGGGTTTATGTCGCCATGATCCATCTCATGCTCAAAAGACTCCAGCCAGCTTGAACCGGATTTCTCACACACCCTCTTAGAGTGGTTAGACACAACATCCCAGATAGTGAGGACAACGGCAAAGAAAGCGATCACGGCCTTGATCCAATCATGGAACCAAGGCCACGAATCCGGGATGGCAAATATACCGACAACTATGAGCGTTAGAGTCCCGAATCGAATCCCGAAGTGCCATCTAGCCGTCCTCGTGTACAACGATTCGTAATATCGGCAATTGCGCTCAATATCAAAAAGTTGTTGCCAAAGTTCATTCTTCGTTTGGTCACTAACCATAATGACTCACCGCCTCAGTGCATCTGAGTCTACGTCACTGTGCTGCTTCCCCCTCCCTTACCGGCTTTATCAGAACCTTGATGACGCAACTGCAAGTGCCCGGTATCTGATCAGTCTTCGGGTATCTACCACGAAGTTTATGGTCCCCCTTCACCGCATAGCCCAATTCTGGATTCACATCCTAACGTCCCGACATGGTACTGACTAGCTAGGGGCGGGGCATGGGAGATACGGACAGGACGAGGATTGTCCTTGACCCATCTTGTGGATCCAGTACTACAGAATCGCATGGTTTCGGACTTGGATTGTATCGCCTTGATACTCGTGGTCATGCGAAGGAGCACTCCGTTGTATCCAATTTTGCAATAAAGCTCTGCGTAAAACTGCGTTGTTTTTGCTGAAAACATGTTGGAGAATGGGAAGCGGAGGGGTGGCAGAGTGGCCCAACGCCCTAGTGTGAGAAGCTAGGGGGCGAAAGCCCACGCGGGTTCAAATCCCGTCCCCTCCGCCAGTCCATTAAACCACGCCTAGATTTCCCCCGTCAATCCATAATAGCTACGGCGGGGACACCCCCTGCGCCTACTGGTGTTCGTCCGCGCCGTTGTGTCCGGGGCGGACCGGAACAGCAATCCCCGCCGTGACCGGAAGGACCGGTGGTGTTCTGCCGCAACCGCTTTCCGGTTTCCCGCTTCCCTCCCCGTAGTCGTTCGCATTCACCGCCTCGGTGATGGCGTTGTATATCTCCCGGAATTGCTTCTTGAGATCCCGGGGTGAGGTAATCCGCGCACCCATGCCGATGGCCTTCTCGGTGAGGCGTTCGGCGACCCCCAGCTTCGCGATGGTGATTTCGCTCGGAATCCGGTCTCGCATGTCTTCCCCTCCTGCTGTGTGATACGTCCATCCGATCACGGCCTTTGCTACACCGTCAATTACCCCGCCGCGGCATCCGCCGTGCCGTACAGATATTGTGCGGATACGGAAACCGATGATAGGATTCGTATTGCAACAGCGGTCTTTAGCCTTGGGACAACCCTTGGGAGGAACCTACGTAGAGCCTGGATTCATAGGGGCACGTTCTTCGTGCCCCCTTGCGACCCTGCGTAGGGATTTAGGCTGCTGTTGCAAGTGCCCTAAAACGTCCTCGTCGCAAGGGGGGACCATATGCGATTGTTCCTATCGCTGCTCGTCCTCGGCATCGTCTTCTCCGCCTGCACCGCCCCGGAACCAACACCCGACCTTCCGGCCACGGTAACCGCACGGGTCACGGCACGATTGGCGGAGATATCGACCGCCACCGCTGAACCCACGAGCACCACTTATCCGACTTTCACTCCCAGCCCTACTCCGACCCCGACCCCGACCCCGGTGCCGACCGAGACCCCTTATCCCACCGCTACCCCATCCCCAACGTTCACTCCGCAGCCAACCGCCACGCCGCGTCCCACCTCCACTCCTTATCCAACCATTACACCGAAACCAACGGCGACGCCTACTCCGCAACCGACTGCCACCCCCACGCCACGGCCAACGGCCACTCCTATACCGAGTCCCACCGCTACGCCGACGCCACGACCAACAGCCACGCCTACACCGCTCCAAGCAAAAGAGTACGTGCTTGGGCTGGTCAATGAAGCCCGCACGTTGCACGGGGTTCCCAATGTGAGACTCGGCACAAACGTCGCCGCCCAGAAGCACGCCGAGGCCATGTTGGACGGTAATTTTATCGGTCATGGGGGACTGGACGGCTTGAATCACGTTATGCGGTACACCCTCGGAGGCGGCACCAACTACGTGAAGGAAAACACTAGTGGTGCCGTATTAGCCAAGGGCGTGAATTATCGTAGGAGGCCCATGAAAGAGATACTGTCCGAAACTCATGCTGGTCTCATGGACAGCGCCGGTCACCGACGGGAAATACTTAACAAAAGGCATACCGTGATGAACTTGGGAATTGCTTGCAACGAAATTACTTGTTCGATAGTACAAAATTTCGAGGGGGACAATGTTACCTTTGATAAGAAGCCGACAATCTCAAACGGGAAGCTGTCTTTTGCCGGAAAATGGAAAGGGGGATTTACATTACATAGTGTTCAGGTCTGGTACAACCAACCGCCGCATCCATTGACCCTAGGGCAATTGGACGCCGCAGGCCCTCCCGCGGTCGGCCAAAGACCGGCGACTTTTTTGCGGGAGCCCGCGCCACCCGGATTTTATTGGGCCGCAAAGGACCTACTCCCCATAGCCTATAAATGGTTTGCGGGGACCGACCCTTACACGGTGGAACCAGAGAAGCCAAGGAGAAGCCGTTCTCTGTTCGGAAACACGACGGCCATGGATGACTTAATATTAACTGTATCGCAGTTGTCATACGAAAGAACGACGCTGGTGCTACCGACCGTTGCAGATATATGGCAATTGTCCGGTTCGGCTTTTGAGATAGAAGCCGACATATCCCAAATTATCGACTCGCGCCTGCATGGGCCGGGTGTGTACAACGTGGTCATATTCGGGAGTAAGGCCGGAGAAAACTTTCACCTAACCAACTACTCGGTCTTCATGGATACGCAGCCACCGTAGGCCGGCCGATCCTGCTCCCTTGTGGCTTGGGGGCCTCTGAAACCGCTCTCGAATCCTGGGCATCGGGGAGCGGTTTCGGCTCCAGAATCGCGACATTCAGCCCTTACTCTGCTTCCACCATTCACCGGCGAGACCGACAACCACAAAGAAAGCCAGGATACCGGTTAGGGTGGCTGTTACGATGAGAAGCACAGTGACATAAGGGCCGAAGTTCCCGCCAGTCTCACTCAACAACCAGAACAGGCCAGCCAGAAAGGCGGAAATCACGCTGATTCCGTGGCAAACAGAATCGACCCCATCGTCTCCGGCTATTTCGTTCTTTGGGAGTAAGGTGATAAACAGCGCAGAGGCCGCAACGAGAGCAAACACCGACGCCCGGATGCCGTGTGTATATTCCAGGCCAGGGGAGCCCATGAAATCGGCTACCGAGTCCACTTGCATCAAGCCGTTAACTCCCGCCACCATCAGAATCACTATTGTGGCAGTGGCCTTGCAAGCCCACCACATCTTCCACATACCGACCTCCCCAAACTGACGCGAAATAGAAACCTATTCTACCGGTAGTGGCTCTGGAATAACGGCATTCGACCCCTTTGACGGTCATCCTAATTGACGAGGATTTGAAACGCGTGATCCGATCCCCGTAAGCCCTCGGCGGCAGTAGATTCGGGGCCGAGCGGGGTGTTAGTCTGAGCCACAAATGCGGACCCGGATGCCGACGCCGGCAGAACCCCAGTACCAGGAAGGACTGCCCTGCGTGTGGGCGAGCCAAGAGACGCCGGTACGCCCGGTCGGTGATTGCGAACCCCACCAATTACTACAGCCGGCGCCAGCACCCGGAAGTCCAAGTCGAGTGGATTGAGAGAACCATAGCCGACCCGTACCATCAAGAGCGAGACCCTAACGACGGCAGGATGCTCTACTTCGGGAAGGTTCCAGAAGTGGGTCACTGGCTCCGGGTAGTAGTCGAGAACCACCAATTACACACCGCCTACTTGGACCGGCGGCTGGAGGACCGATGGGGGAAGCCATGACGACCGTATCCGGCACCGAGCCAAAACTCTCGGTAGAGTATTTCCCGGACACCGACACCTTAGTGCTCACCACCAACCGGCCCGGTGCCGTTGGTGAGACCGTAGGGCGGGACGGCGCGGCCTATCTGGTAGCCTTCACGGACGGGGAGGGGGACGTAGTTGGGGTGACGCTGGAGCACGCCGCTGAGTTGTTGCGGCCCTATTTGTGCACCGGTGCTGTGGCCGATGATTGACCGGCAGAATCCCGCCGTGTTTTACTGGGGGCTGGTGGCCCCGGTGGGTCTCGAACCCACAATCTCTGGATTAGCAGTCCGGTGCTTCGTCCGATAAAGCTTCGGGGCTACCATCCCATACTAACAAATCGCTGGGCCGAATATTTGTTAGATAATTGACGCCTAAATCAAGTCTATGATCCCGTGGTAGTGGTGGAGGGGGAGACGCGCCCCGGCCCCGCCGGAGGACTAGTTCGACGGGGCCGGGGTTCACCGCTTGGGGCGGGTGTTGGTTCGGTTCTTTAACGCATCTCGCAATACGGTCTTGACCTTGTCTTCACCACTCCGAGGCATGAATCACCTCCTCTACCGGATTGGAGCACTGTTCCAGCGGTGCCCCAACTTCATTATACCGTCTAAGGAGCAACGGAAATATGGCAGACACTACAGCGCCGGAAGTCATCCTTAAGAAGCTGGAAATTGCGTTGGAACTCACTCAAAACTCCACTGGTTTTACAAGGGGTCCCGACCGGGTCAAAGCGGTGTTCCGGGAGATGTACGACGCCGTCACCGAGGCCGTGAATGAGAACGACTACGGGAAAACCAGCAGTGGAGAATCCGGGGAGTAGAGCGGCCTAGCGGGACGGCGGGAAACCGAGGCTAATGTTGTAGATAGTTCCCGCCTGACCGACCGCCTCTGAGCCCACGACTGATCCAGACCGACCGACTTTTGCTGTACAACTTGTTGGAAACTGGCACGGCCGATGCGAATCAGTGTCCTTGAATCCGGCTGATCGACACTTCCACCCTAGGGTTCGTTCCGCGTTCGATTTCGGTAATGTACGCGTCGAAAGTGTAACCCGCGTCCATTTGTGGAGCGATTAGACGGGCGACGAATCTTGGCAAATATCCCAGCTCACCGGATTCGTGGATTACAACGATGGCGTTCGTGTCGTAGAGGTTTCGGTGATCTCTTCTCAGCATCACGGAGTCACCAGGTCCTACCGCCGGCAAACGAGACGAACGGCCGTGATATTCCAATCCGACGAGATTGGCCACAAAAACCGAAGTATCGTTCCTGAGTTGTTCAGTAATTCTGTATCCGTTTGGGACCAATGCAGCGGCACGGCTGACGAGCAGCGTGGCATCGTCTGGGGTCGCATCCATAGCCAAAATAAAGTCCTCAGATGTCAGAGAAGAGAACCATTCGATGAATTCCGCGTAAGCACCGTGAACATGTACCTCGGCGAATGCTTCCGCGATCTTGATAGAAAGGTCCCTGGTGGGACAGCCGACTGTCATGGCCCAGGCAGCCTGGACCGTGGATACGCCGTGGCGCACCATGGGCGCCAGCCATTGAGTTGTCGTTGAGATGTCGTCGCCTATCTGTAAAGCGCTATCGGCGATCCTAATAAAACTCGCTATGCCCCACGGTAATCTGTACCCGAAGTAGTCGGAAATGATGTCCCTCTGGAAACGGTTCACATCCGCTCCACTGGGCAGGTATGTCGCGATGATCTCCGGCATTGGCATCTGTCCCAGCCAGTCCTGTATGACGTCTTCCAGGTTCTCGATGGTGTCATCCTTAGGGGACAAACTGTTCAACCCACCTATCGTCCGATGGACCATTAGTACAACGTCCTGTGCTTGCGTCAAACCTTCTGTGAGCAGGGACCGCACGGCGTCGGCGTCTTGGAGAATGCGTTGCTCGATCACTCTGCACGACGCGACGTCCAATCCGGTTAGTGCGAACGCTTCCCTGCGGAGTTGGTCCGGGACTTCCGCCCTGATTTCCTGGATCGTTTCGACCCCAGCTTCGACCAACTTTTCCGTTGTCTGCATCGTGCTGCGCGCCTGGATGGATACGAAGGAACCTCCGATCAGTGAACGAAATTGTGCTTCAGCCTCCGTTCCTACGGTCTCTTCGACGAGTGTGACAAGCAAATCAGAATCGAGATTGGCCCTAAACTCCTCGTGGGTTAGACGGTCTTCCACCAGAGATTGAAGGAGTTCGTACAGTCGCCCTCGGACGGGTGGAATTTGCTGGCTCAGGTACCGCCGCGCTCTGCTTGCTTCCTTGTTGTTCATCGTTACGACTATAACGTGCCCTTGCGTTTCAGCCCCGGCGCGGCCTGCTCTGCCAGCAGTGTTCCAAAAATCCACGAGCGATACTCGTTGTTCATCACCTTCATCTGCGCCTGCGTCGTATTGGTGCAGTGTATGAATTACGACAGTTTTCGCGGGCAAGTTCACCCCCTGAGCTAGCGTACCGGTGGCGGTCAAAACAGGAAACAGCCCCGCCCGGAAGTCACTCTCGATCGCACGCCGCACCGCCTCAGGGAGACCGCCGTGATGGACGCCGACCCCTGCGTCTAAAGCCTTGACGACGTTTGCATCGGGCCCGAGCCAAGATTCGGCAACCACTCGGGAATTTAGTGGATGGGGCAAATCCGAGACATCTCGAAAGGGTTTAGGTATATCAACGCCTTGCGTCTGTCTTCGCAACTGTAAAGCCCGCTGGATTGCCGTTGCACACGATTCGGCCCAACGGGGTTGAGTAGTGAATACGATGACGGGACCTTCGGACGCGAATCTGACTGCCAATTCGGCAGTCACTTCGCCCTTCGAATTGGAGGGGAACTGCACGTCTTTGGGGCGCCGCGTCTTCAGGGTGTAGTCCAAGTAGGTTCTAGGTTCTACAACCCGAGGCACGAACGGAGCTTGAAAGCCCCCGGTGTCCGCACGGTCGAACGGGTAGACGATCTGATTTGTAGTCGCGGTGAATATCCCGTCAAACCGCTGCGCTGGACGCCATTCGGACGTTGCCACCGCGCCTCCGTCTCCGCACAGCCACTCTGCGAAATCTGCGGCGTTGTCATCTGATATGACGGCTGACAAAAACAGGAACCTCGCATCGCCAGGAAGGCGCTGACGCAACCTGGTGAGCAGGATTTCGTATCCAATTCCCCTGTCATTCGAGTCGATGATGTGTCCCTCATCCAATATGACCAGTCCGACATTTTGGAAGTGTTGAGGGCGGGTCCTCAGCAGAAGCGTCAACTTCTCCGGTGTGATAATCAAGAGGTCCGACGAAGCCACAAGGCTGTCTTCCAAGTCGTCGATATCGTAGTAATTGCCGAGCACAGACGACACCCGAAATCCCATGTCCGCGAAAATTCCAGACATTGCTGTCTCCACCTCATCGGCAAGCGCGTTGAAGGGAGCTACGTACACCGCCTGGGGTTTGGGAACCTTTGAAAGAGTGTCCAATATAGCGAGCTCGGCAATGCGGGTCTTGCCAGCGCTCGTGGGCATACGGACCGCTAAACCCCGGTTGCTGTCCGATAGCAAACCTGCACGCAGCGCCTTGATTTGGGACTCCCATAATTCGGCTCCGCTTCTAGCTTCAAGCGCACTCGCTCCCCTGCCACGACCGGATAGCATGGCATAGCGCCGCCACAAAGCGTCGCGAGCAATTTGGCCGGAGAGTTCCGTCCAAACACTGGTTCTCGACAGTCTGCGTCCAATTGCTGTGAGAACGTCGGTTTTGAGAAGGGACGCCTGGTCTCCAATCGCCAAAGATATCTCGCGCAAGTCCCCTGAGGTGTTCAGGAACGAGTCAATTGCAGCACCTGTCAACACATGGTATGAAAGTTGCTCCAAAGCGTCCGCCGTCAACTGCGCAACCAACAGGGCAAAAGCCGCTTCGGGTGGATGATCGTGGTAACGAAGTTGCTCTAAGAAATCATCCTCATCCATCTGGTAGCGGAGTTGGGCGTCTTTCGCCCCCTGCAACAGCCCGACGAACTTCCGCTGCAGCACTTGATGTATCCCCCAGTCGAGGAGCTGCGCTTCTGCACCGAAAGTAAATTCCCTTGGGGGTGTATCAGGTTCAATCCCTCTTGCAATGCACATGGAATTCGCGGCGTACCCGGCCAACTGAAAAAGTCCCGCGGCTAGTAGAATACTGGTCTCGTGGTTTGGCCCTTCTTTCAGTTCGGCCAGATACTCGAATACCTCGGCTGCGAGCCTTAGACTCTGGGCAGTCTCTTCGCCAAGGGCTTCGCTCGCTTCCAGTCTCAGGGCCCGCTGAACTATCCCAGTTGTCCTGCGCACTACATCGGATACCGAGTACGTATATTCGATGCCTGCGACGGAATCTGGAGAAATCGAGGTCAACAGCCGCTTGGAACGGAGTTGCGCCCAGTCATTCCGGTAAGACCGGTCCGATTGGACGCCGACCACATCCTCCCGTGCTCGTGCGAGCGATGCTTCCGGTGTCATTTTGTCACCGAGAGTTCTTCCATTTTCGTGAATGAATCATTCACCAACGACCGCAAGTCGGTCTTGGTAACAAGATAACAGGCAAAGGTGCCGTCAGGTAACGGCTCCTGCTTAAATGCCGTTTCGACCGCATCCATGACTGCACCGTGCCATACGTCCTCATCAAACACCAATCCGAGGCGAAAAGGGCTTGGTATTCGGTCCTCTTGAAACATGGCGTTCTCGAGGCGGTCGCGATCCTCGTAGCGTTGACTTTCGTCCAGCCGCTCGTGAGTGAAATACAGAATTTCGGGAATAGCCTGCCGCGAGGTCTTGACTAGGTCCGCGTATCCGTCGGCCCCCACCTCGGATTTGGGTCGCGTCGTACCGGATTTGACCTCAGAGTAGACGAAGTGCGTGATTGCGTCATCCTCGACGATGAGAGCGAATACGTCCGTCAGGTGAGGCGACCAATCACGATTGAACGTGTAGCGGAGTTTTTCGATAGGACGGATGAAACCCTCCTCTACCTCAAGTAGTCGCCCAAAAATCACTTCTCCGAAGTTGGCCACCCGGATGTTAAGCTTGTCTGATCTTTTATGTCCGCGGATAAACTCTGAAACCTTTTCACGACCGTGGCGGGACATGATCCCGGCCAAGCGGTCGGTATCGGCCAGCCCTTCAAGCAGGAACCCGCCGCATTTTTCTTCTATACCCGGAGCCTCCTCAATAACAGCTTTCCTTTTGGGGAACGGCTCTTCCTCGCATTCGGTTAACCGGTGCCATGCCGGTTCGGTCGTCGTCATTGAGTCCCAAAAACCCCCAACAGCTTTCGTTTGATCGCGAAAAAAGATATCGTTGCAGCGGTTCGGCGGATCTCGTTCTCGGCACCGCATTTGTGTTGCAATAGTCTGCAACCTATACCTATGCTAACGATTGCCAAATTTTGGTTCATGTGGCGGACCGTAGCACAACCGATTTAGACCTTGATGTTTTCCCGCCTTAAGCAGCGGAGGTTCCCATTGAATTAGCGACCGCCTACTGTAGCCATGCCCTCTGACCGTTACCTAGAATAAAGTGGAACCCCCGAGACCTCTCCCACCCATAACCCGACCTCAACTCGCACTTGGTCGTTCATGTAGCGGCTTATTTGGCTCTAGTTGAGTCCAGCCACGACGAACATCTCCCGTCCCACGTCGTTGCCGGCGATGCGGTTCACGGCACCGGTAAAGGAATTTTCCACTCAATTGCGGACAACGACACCGGCCAACGTCAAGGAGGGTTGAGAGGCCGTATCAAATGCCGCTTGGGTCAAGGACTCAGACTGGTCAACGACGATGTCCCCGTTGAGAACTAGGGCGAATCGACAATTGCTAACCCCAGATGACTGAGGAGACCAGATACAGGGCCGACAGGAGGTAGAGACTTCTGCGGTCGTACCTGGTTGCGATTCGCCTCCACTGTTTCAATTTGTTGAAGGCTCGTTCAATCAGGTTCCTTTTCTTATACAGTTCCCGGTTATATTCCCAAGGTTCCCTCCGGCTTGACTTGGGCGGTATGACCGCCTCGGCTCCCGAAGCCCTGACAAAGTCCAGCACGCGGTTGCTCTCATACCCCTTGTCAGCGATGACAGCTCCGGCCTCGAGGCCGGTCAGCAGGGGTATGGCTTGAGAAACGTCCGCCTTCTGACCGCCGGTGAGAGAGAAGCGCACCGGCCGGCCCTGAGCATCGGCCACCAGATGAATCTTGGTGCTCAGTCCACCCCGGGAGCGGCCCAGAGCCTCAATTTGGCCCCCCTTTCCCGCAGACTGCCTGCTGGTGGGCCCAGACTATGGTGGAATCAATCATCACGTATCTGTTGTCCGGGTCATCGAGCAACACCTGGAAGATTTTCTCCCAGATTCCGGTCTTGGCCCAGCGGGTGAATCGCTTGTGGACGCTTTTCCAGTTGCCGTACCCAGGGGGCAGGTCTTTCCAATGGGCTCCACTGCGCAGCACCCACAGGACGCCGTTTACGAATTTCCGGTTGTCCTTGGCCGTAACGCCAACCCAGCCGGGACGCCCGGGCAAAGAGCCTTCTATCCGACGCCACTGAGCAGTGTCAAGGGAGGCGACAAGATGTACCACTGGGGCGGAGAGAACGTGTACCACGGGTAGGATATCCAACCGCTCCTTCCTAACCTCACAGAGTTGCCGGTGAATCTTCTCTCGGTGATGCTCGTTGTCCGGGAAGTGAAGGTGCTTCCTGATAGTTCTGCTGCTCTGTTTGCTGCCGAGTCTCTCTTTCTTGCCCGTGCGAGAGCAGTGGGGTCGTCAACTACCCGGCAATCAACTGTTTTTGCGAAGCATATGCCTCCGCCGGATCCCTGATTGGGTTTTCGCCATATTGCTGAAACCGAGGTGGTTCCGAGATTCTGGTCCGCCTGTTGGTTTCGATAGCGAACTCTTTCCGGCACCCATTTATGAGAGTCGCTATAGGTTTCCGGTTTTCGGGATATCTGAAATCCACGTAGATGTGAAGATCATATTGCCGAAGTGGTCTATGTCAATACCTTCGCCCAGAAAGATCGATGTTGGCAACGTGAGCCTGCGCGCATAAGATTGGCAAGGCCATCTTGCAGGTGGTCAAAGGGAAGGTTGAAAGTGGCATATTGCACTGAATGCGGGACCGAAATATCTCAAAACGCTGCACACTGCCAACATTGTGGAGCCTCTCAAACCAACACCCTCACAAACATTGATCCTGTCCTTCAACCAACACGAAAAGGCGGCGGCTTCAGAAAGGTTATGAAATGGACGGGCATCGGCTGTGGAGGGCTTATCGGCTTATTTGTCGTATTATTCATTATTATTGGGCTAACCGCGACCGCTGGGGAGGATGATGCAGAGGAGGAGGAGAAGTCCGCCGCGACGACAGTACCCGACCACACGACCAGGATCGACCCAACTACTCCACCGACCCGCGCCCCCACCCCCATACCGACTCCGACTCCCATGCCTATCCAGGTGGACCTTACAGAACTACTAGACGAATATGATCAAAACAAGGTGCGCGCCAATACCCGGCTACGGTACCAAGAGAACGGGAAAATTCCTATCCACTTCAGGATATGTGGATGAGGTAGAAGAACTCTATGTCATCATCACTCCCTCCCAAGAACAATACTCGTCCCAAAAGTTATATTGCTACTACTCGGACACCAGAGCCGCTCTTCACCTGACGAAAGGCCAACTCGTTTCGGTAACTGGCAGAGTTAGAGCCGATGACGGATATTCAAACAGGGTGTACATGTTTGCCTGCGAATTTGGCGGAATAGGCTTTGATAAGAATCCGACTGTATCAGCGCAAGAGCTTCGTCAGAACGTTGTACAGGTCTTCTGCATATCGGGTTCAATCTTTTCCACTGGCCGCAGAGGCACAGGAGTCATTATAGATGCCGCGGATGGAATTATATTAACGGTACATCATGTCGTAGCGGACGAAAACGAATGCACGACAATAGAGGTCGAATTACAGGGAATTGAGAACCGAGTTCCGGCAACGACAGTGAAACACTGCGCATCGATAGACAGAGCGCGCTTACGCATTTCTCCACAAGTCCTATCCGGGCTATCGCTTCAACCCATTTATAGAACTGCCGCTCCTGCCCAAACAGACCAAGAAATCTACTTCTGGGGGTATGGTCCAGACGAACTGAGAATGGGAACCGGCATCGTCAAGAATGTTCAGAGGGAAGACATAATCACAGATGCGTATGCTGTACCAGGCGATTCAGGTTCGCCGGTATTTGACGAATATGGACACTTACTTGGGACTATGTCTAGGAGCAACCGTTCTGACAGGGCAGTGTTTACCGGCTCTGAGTGCTAGGGCGAATCGACAATTGCTAGCCCCAGATGACTGAGGAGACCAGATACAGGGCCGACAGGAGGTAGAGACTTCTGCGGTCGTATCTGGTTGCGATTCGCCTCCACTGTTTCAATTTGTTGAAGGCTCGTTCAATCAGGTTCCTTTGCTTATAAAGTTCCCGGTCGTATTCCCAAGGTTCCCTCCGGTTTGACTTGGGCGGTATGACCGCTTCGGCTCCCTGTGCCCTGACAAAGTCCAGCACGCGGTTGCTCTCATACCCCTTGTCAGCGATGACAGCTCCGGCCTCGAGGCCGGTCAGCAGGGGTATGGCTTGAGAAACGTCCGCCTTCTGACCGCCGGTGAGAGAGAAGCGCACCGGCCGGCCCTGAGCATCGGCCACCAGATGAATCTTGGTGCTCAGTCCACCCCGGGAGCGGCCCAGAGCCTCAATTTGGCCCCCCTTTCCCGCAGACTGCCTGCCGGTGGGCCCGGACTATGGTGGAATCAATCATCACGTATCTGTTGTCCGGGTCATCCAGCAACACCTGGAAGATACTCTCCCAGATTCCGGACCTGGCCCAGCGGGTGAATCGCTTGTGGACGCTTTTCCAGTTGCCGTACCCAGGGGGCAGGTCTTTCCAATGGGCTCCACTGCGCAGCACCCACAGGACGCCGTTTACGAATTTCCGGTTGTCCTTGGCCGTAACGCCAACCCAGCCGGGACGCCCGGGCAAAGAGCCTTCTATCCGGCGCCACTGAGCAGCGCTCAACTCACAACGTTCCACGCAAATCCCCTCCACCGCACGTCACTTCTCAGGGTTACACTCTATCCTCCTCTAGTAAGCTCCTGCCCTATTTCCTCAGCCGAGTTTCACCCAATTGTCGATTCGCCCTAGTGTCCTGTAATGACACTCGTATCATGGAGCGGAGGTAAACCTCTCAGGGATATCAAGCTTCTCAATCTGGCCATCTTCGGTTCTGACCACTACCCGGGTGGCCCCCACAAGGAGCACATCGACCGGGACTGCTACAAGCACTTCTGCCCTCGGCTCGATTCTTGCAGGCGTGCTGGTCTCGGGCTTTACGAAAAGCGCTCCAGTATTCTCGTTCACTTCCACTGCCGTTCCGTCTGCGTACCTGATGTGGACGGTGTTTATGGTCGTGGGGAACTTGCTGTGGTTGATAACCCCTATCGCCATAAAGTCGTCTGTTACCGCGGTTCCACTCCCTGCCTTGGTTCCTCCGTAAATAAACTCCAATTCCGGGAAGCTATTGGCGACACTCAATTCTATTTCCAGCTTTGTCCTCGATCCATCCCAGTAGACGTACACCCCGAACACCAGGCCGACAATAGTGGCCAACGCGGCGACGGCGCCCCACGATGCCATCCACGGCTTCGGGGAGGCGCCCGCTCTGGTTTTTCGCCTAGTTGCCCTGCGCATTTGGGGTCTAACCACTGCGTGTTGTAATCCTTCGCCTCACATGTTAAGTGGACCCGCACAGTTGGACAGGACCGCGTTGGAATTAAGCGAGAGTCCCGCTGCTCCTGCCAATGATACCAGCGTCTGGTCTATTGGAGACTCCTTGGCCTGGACCGCCCCCTCTTCTCCAACATCGGTCACCTGGTGGAACACGTCGGCCGGGGTGCTGACGGTTCCTGAGTCGGAATATTCCCATGATAAAAAGGGGCCGACGGTAAAAGCCTGCCTCTGGCGGGACTTATCTTGGAATTGGATTCGGGGCCTGGTTGAAGAAACCTTGGGCTGTTTAGGGGATGCCGGCGCTGGGGGGGTGGCTTCCAATCGAGTAGTCTGGATGCTCAGGTCTTGGGAGATGCCCCGGCGTTCGCGGGTCCTTGCTTGAGTTTAGTCGGGCAGGTACGTGTGTCCTATTTCAATGGCAGGTCTGCCTATACTGACAGGTCTCGTTTCTCCCAATGGGCCATTTTGTCCACTACCTCCATGGTCGCTACGCTCACCTGCATACCCGCCGTAGCAGGTCGATGACCCGCTCCTTGTAGTCAGCGAACTTGTAGGTATTGAACTTGGCCGCGATTGTCGGGTCCCGTGGCTTGCGCTCCTTGTACTGGTCCAGCACTCACTCCAAGGCCGAGCGGCTACCCAGGCGGTAGCGCCAGGCGTCCGACGGCACCCCGGCCAACGTGGTCACGTCGTCCAGGATGATTCTGCCCTCGTCCTGGTCGGCCCGCAGGGTGACCCGCTTGGCTTCACCGGTCTGCTCCACTGTTTGTAGGGGGTACGGCTCCGGCGATTCGAAGCCTGTGTGCATCTCGATCAACCTCCGCCCCATCTTCACCCAGCCCCAAAACTCTGGGTAGAAGGGCAGCCGGGGGAATTCTCGCAGCAGGTCGATGGCGTACTTCTCTCGGTACATCGGGTCATGCAGCACACCGTAGGTGTAAGCGAAAACGTCCTCAGCTGAGATGGAATCGTCTCCGCAGCCCCCAATCGGTGATGTTGCTCACCTGCTTGCTGTCCTTGGTGTAGTGATAGAGGGGGGGCATTGGGTGTCGCCGGTGAAATGAAAGTCGGAAAGCCGAGCAGTCGCCAAGACATAGAATTCTTTCCCGTTGGTGCAAAAGTTTATGACCTGATTCGGTCGGCGCAAGTCGGCACCAAACAATTCGTAGTGGGAGCGCCGGGCGGTGCGGCCGGTTACGATGGCGGCCCGGATCGCTCCTTACCTGCGCTACTACGCCGACAACCGGCCCCTGGACGACCACGGCGCGGTCCCGGCCGTCCTGGTGGTCTTCGACGACGACATAGCCGCCAGCCACTTCCTGCGAGTGGCGGGAATGAAATGAAGCGGGCCGGGCTCGGGGTGCCCCTGTGGGTGTCCCACAAGGCCGCCCTGGAAAGGCTGGGGCCACTGGGTGCGGCCTGGCGGGAACCCGGCAGATGGAAGCCGTCGACAACGCTTTTGAACGGTCTATCCGTTGATTGGTAAAATGGAACAAGACTTAAGACGACTCCCGCCGTCAACAGGGGCACGGGCGAGTGTTGATGCCCGGGGCAAAGTGTGATGCGGGAGTAATTCGGAGGCTCGTTAAGTTGATTGATCCCATTCACGCCCTGGCTTTTTCAGTTCAAGGTAATCGGGGCGTTTATGCCCTACTACTGGGGTCCGGCGTGTCTCGGGCGTCGGGAATTCCTACCGGCTGGGACATAACACTTGATTTAATCCAAAAGCTTGCCGCCCTTCATGGCGACGACCCCGGCTCCGCCCCTGAGTCCTGGTATAGCGAAAAATATAGGAAGGAGCCGGATTACTCTGACCTGCTTGACCAACTTACCAGAACCCAAGCTGAGCGGCAGCAGTTGCTTCGGGAATACTTTGAACCTGACGAGCAAGAGCGGGAGGAAGGAAGGAAGGAAGCAACCCACGGAGGCCCATCACGCCATCGCCGCGCTGGCTGCCCAAGGCTACATCAGGGTGATCCTTACCACCAACTTCGACCACCTAATTGAGAACGCCTTGCGCGAAGCGGGTGTCGAACCCACAGTCTTGAGTTCACCCGACCAGGTTCATGGGGCTTTGCCTCTTATCCATACTCAGTGTTCCGTCATCAAGCTCCACGGGGACTATCTCGACACTCGCATCCGAAATACGGCGTCCGAACTCCAGACTTATCCTCCGGAGTTCAACGGACTACTCGACCAAGTTTTCGATGAATTCGGTCTGATAGTCTGCGGCTGGTCAGCGGAGTGGGACGAGGCTTTGCGCAATGGCATATACCGATGTCCGTCGCGCCGGTTTGCAACCTACTGGGCGGCACGGGGTCAGCCTGGAACAGAGGCCAAACGGCTGATAGGCCATCGCGGCGCAGACGTAGTGTCCATAGAGGGAGCCGACAAGTTCTTTCACACTATTCGGGAATACGTCGAAGCGGTGGAAGAGTTTTCCAGGCCGCACCCATTATCGACCAAAGCTGCCGTGGCAGCCATGAAGCGATACATGTCCGAACCCAGGTACCGCATCCAACTTGCAGACCTTGTAGATGACACCGTCAGGAAAGTTGTGGAATTGACCTCAGGGGAAGGCTTCGGCACTCACGCTCCAAGTGTAAGTGGCGAGTCGTTCGCTGCGCGCATTCAGGGATACGATGCCGCCTGCTCGACCTTGCTGGCTATGGCACCGGTGGCGGGTTTCTGGGCTGAACGAGACCTATACCCGATCTTGGAACGTGCATTCGTGCGTCTGGCAACTACAGAGGAGCGATCAGGGAATACCGTGTGGTTATCATTTAAACGGTACCCAGCCTTAATCTTGCTATTTGGGTTGGGCATCGGAAGTGTTGAGGCTGGCCGGCTTGATTTGCTGGGCCGTTTATTCTCGGTTCCTATCCAAGAAGAAAACAGGCAAAGTGTACCTGCCGTTCTAAGTTTGGGCTTCCGCTGCCTACCTGGAGATGCTGAATCAGTCGCGAAATCATTGCCCGGTTTGGACCGCGCACAGTTTCCAATGAGTCAGTGGATATATGGCGTAATCCGAGAGTGCTGCAAGGAATTAACACCTAGTGAAACTCAATTCACATCGGCGTTTACCAAACTAGAGATATTGTTAGCTCTCGGGTTTATGCATCATGGGGCCAGGCTCTATGGGAATTGGGCACCACTAGGTCGGTATTTTGTCCTAAACGAGGAAAGAAATCGGGTCTTGGAAGAGATGCGGGAGTCCATCGCGGCGATGGGCGACGATTCACCGTTCGTTGAGGCACGAATCTTTGGTGATACAGCCGACGCTTGCAACAACGGGATTAATAACTTCGTTTCATTTTTGGGTCAGATTCGCAGGTTTCGGTAGGCATGAATCTCACCGGAGCCGTGCAAACCGGCTCCGGTGTTAGCGCCAATGTAAAAATGAGCGAAATCGCCAACATTGAATTGACCCACCTGAGAGAAAGGGCATCATCTACGGAGAATCCGTGGACGTGGTGTTCAGCGTCAACTACTTCTGCCGGCGCATTGCCCCGCCTGAGGAATCGAAGGGAAGGAGGGATTCATCGCAACCGGTACTGTTATCATCGGCAGAAGCGGCGGGACTCTCCTTAATTCCACCTCAGCCAGCGAGGCATCGCAGGTTGATCGAGACCTGTATCCCAAATTTCTAGTGGTCCCTGGATTTGCTCCTCCAAAAGTTGGCATTTGCGACCTCAAAGGTTCCACTTTTCTCCAGCGGCTCGGCCCTTGATAATCTACGATGGAGACAATTCCACCGCCCACGAATACCGTAGCTTTTGATGTCGATTGGATAATCGGGATGGTGCCCCAGCTATAGCCTTCGACCGAGCCGCCATAGGCCCGGGCCCGGCGTCCTTCCTTGATGAGTTCGACCCAGCTGGGTAACTCCGTTGAATCCGGCGGGTCGAACCCCAAGTCCGGCGGCGACCGGTCATCCGGGTATAGTTCCTCCGCCGGTTGGTCCCAGATGGTGTCCGGGGGCGGGGGCCGGGCCGGGGATTCGGGACCAAGGCCGGCGGCCAGGGCGGCTTGCTTCCGGTGGTAGCCGGCGGCGGCCCAGGCAGCAATCCGGGCGGCCTGCTCGGTGCCGAATATCCGCCGCAGGGCCTGGTAGCCGTAGATGTTTTCGGGCTGGGGAGCGTCGTCTGGGACCTCTATCAGGTGGTCGCGACGTTCATTGGGATGCAGGCCGGAATCGATGGCAACCCGGCGGACATCGTAGCGGAAGTCGAAGACCGCCTTTTGGGCTACGCTGGTCGCCTCTTCACCGCCGAGGACGTGGTGTTGGGCGTAAGAGCCGTGGCAGTCGAAGTGGTAGTCCTCGTCATCGTAGGTCTCGAAGTTAAAGGGGCCGGACTCCTCCTCGTAGCGGTTATAGCCCGGCTCGTAGTCGGCATAACGGCCCTTGAGGGCGCGGATCCATGCGTTGAGTGGCTCGGTGGTTTTTTCAGCCGGGGCGGATTGCTCCGGGTCGGATTCCGTGGCAGTTGGGTAACCGGCGTCGGGAGGGATCGGGGTGTCGAAGCCGCGGCGCAGGAGTTCCTTAGCTGCTGACAGGCGGTGGTGGGGTTTGAAGTCCTGGAGGTTGCCCTGCATGACGTCGACCAGGAAGCGGACGGTGGTGCGGCCGTTGTCGGTCTCTTCCCGGATCAGGGCCGCTAGCTCCTGGTGCAGGAGGGTCGTTTCAACGCCGAGGGCGCGGAGATTTTTATGGGTTGGGTAGGCGGGGGTGTTGGCGTCGATGAAGGTTTGGGCCGGGTGGAAGCCGAGGGTGAGCAGTTGACGGGCGGCGTCGAGGCGGTGGCAGGGCTTGGAATGTTCGAGGAGGCCCTGCATGACGTCTATGAGGAAGCGGACTATTAGGCGGCCGTCGTCGGTTTCCTCGCGGACGATGTCGGCGAGGGAGGGCGGTTGGGCTTCCTGGCTGTCTGTGTTAGAGAACATAGGTTCGATGATAGGGAGGTGCATTCGGGGGTGTCAAGGGGTTGGTGACGCTGGGGCTGTTTTGATGCAGGGGGTGGAGAGGGGTGCCTACGCCCGGCGGGTCTACGTCAGTACAGCCGTGTTTGCGCATCAAAAGGGCTCTGGATTCCCGCTGCGGCGAGAATGACCGGGGGTTGGTGGGGGTCTGGATTCCAGTTGCGGTGGGAAGGGCAGGGGTTGGGGTTCTGGATTTGTGTTGCGGTGGGAGAGACCGGGGTTGGTGTTATCAATGGGATTGGGTTGGCTCAGTCTGCCTTGAGCGGCTGGTTCCCAAGGGTTATGCTAGTGGAAATTCCGGTTAGGAGGTTGAAGCATGACGACGGCCGACCGTTTGTCCATGCCCCTTGGAGAGAGTATTTTCACACAGCGGGCGATCCGCCGGTTCAAGCCCGACCCGATCCCAGAGGAGGACCTCAAGGACATCCTGGAAGCGGCCATCAGGGCCCCCAACGGTGGGAACAGCCAACCCTGGCACTTCCTGGTCGTGAGGGACGAGGGCCTGAGGACTGAGTTGGGTGAGTTGTACCAAGAGGCCTGGTGGGCCAAGCGCAAGGACGAGGGCATCAACGGGCCCGAAGACATACCCCCGGGCAAGAGCAACCGCCGCTCGGCCATGCGCCTTTCCGGCGAGTTTGCCCACGCGCCAGTCGTGGTGATGCTTTGCTCTACGTCTCGAGGCAACACCGGTTCGGTGATTCCCGCCGCACAAAACCTGCTGCTGGCGGCGCGTGCGATGGGAGTTGGCGGGACCATTACGACGTTGCACGCCCAGGTGGACGAGCGAGCCCACCGGCTGTTTGGAATTCCGGAAGACGTCCAGATCGTCTACTGCCTGCCGCTAGGATATCCCAGGGGCCAATTTGGCCCGGCGCAACGCAAGGCACTGAATGAGGTCTGTTCCTACGACCGGTGGGGGAGTTCCATTGATTAGGCTCCGACGATTAGGCTCCGATTAGCCCCATAGCGGGTCGCCAGACGGCGGGAACCACTCAAGGGGACCGCATTCTATAATCGGATGACTCACGGACGCCGATTGCTTTGAAGCGTTGGCGCTGCGGAATTCGCAGGCCCCTCTCCCGTCTTTCCAGCCGCAGCGGGATTCCAGATCCCCCTTTGCCATTTAGGGAGGCTCCTTGTTCGGGGCATGGTTATGCGGCAGGCGCGACGGGGGGAGAACGGCTTGCCCACACCCGGCGTTTCTACGTTGCGATAAGCGTGCCGGCGCAGGGGAAGGGCTCTGGATTCCCGCTGCGGCGAGAATGACGGGAGGGGTAGGGGCGGTTGGATGGAAGGCCGTCGATGGGTGCCGCCCTGGGGTATGAAAATGATCTGTTTTCGTAGTAGCGCGACTGGGGAGAGCGGCTTGCCCACACCCAGCGTTTCTACGTTGCCATACGCGTGCCGGCGCAGGGGAAGGGCTCTGGATTCCCGCTGCGGCGAGAATGACGGGAGGGGTAGGGGCGGTTGGATGGAAGGCCATCGATGGGTATGAAAATGACCTGTTTTCATAGTAGCGCGACTGGGGAGAGCGGCTTGTCCACACCCGGCGTTTCTACGTTGCCATACGCGTGCCGGCGCAGGGGAAGGGCTCTGGATTCCCGCTGCGGCGAGAATGACGGGAGGGAGATGAAAGGGGATATGGATTCCTCGTGCGGCGGGAATGACGGGAGGTAGAGGCGGGTTGGATGAAAAGCCATCCATCTGAGAGGCCACCCGGATGAAAGGGCATCCAGATTAGGAGGCATCAAGCATCACTTTGGATGCGAGAGTCCCCTATCACATTGGAATGTGGTTGCCCTGGGAATTTATCGGCTTCGGCGGCCGTTGGAGCGGGTCTTAATTCTTGATAAGCATTCCTGGCTGGCACTTTCTGCAATAGCTGGTGATGCGCTGGTTGGCCGTCAGTTGGCTGATGGTCCCGCCGCACCGGGGGCAGGCTTCACCGCCCTTATTATGCACCTGAAGAAAATCACGGATTTTGACGTGGATATCGTGCCCCATCCGGTCCCGCAACACCTCCATGGCATCGGTGACCACGGTGGGGCATTGTTTATGCAGTTCCTCGATCTCCGATTGGGTTAGAGACCTGGATTTTCGGAAGGGGGGAATCCGGGCGGCGAACAGTATCTCATCGGAGTAGGCGTTGCCGATCCCGGAGACTAAAGCGCCGCGTGTGAGCACACCCTTGATCTCGCCGTGGAATCGTTTGAGCCGGTTTTGAAACTCTTCCAACGTGGCCCCGGATAGCACGTCCGGGCCTTGTTGTTCCAGCCTGGGAACATGGTCCCACTGTTCCCCGGATAGGTAGTAGACCTTCCCCATTTGCCGGTCGTCCAAGTACCGCAACTCCATGGCGTCCGGGAGCTTGAGGACCAGACAGGTTTTCTTCAAGACTCGCAGGCTCTCAGGGCAATACTGCAACGCCCCGGTGAGCATGGGGTCAACCACCAACCACCGGTCGTCCGACATTTCAATCAACAGGATCTTGCCCTGCCGCTGGATGCCGATAAAACGGCGGCCGGCGACGTCTTGTTCGAAGTCACCCGCCAACGACCTCAGGACCGTGGGGCGCAAAACCCGGGCGCAGGCCACGGCGATACCCGAAATCCGCTCGTTCAAGAAATCCTTGATTATTTCCAGATCAGGAGCTTCGGGCATGTTACTACCTGGGGCCTGGCTGTGGAGACTGACGCTAACAGGTCCGCGATACGGGGGACAATCAGTACCGGGAAAAAGCCACCTTAGTCATAGGAAACAGCGGCTCTCTGAAACGCTTCCGTTATCTCCGACGCCATGGAATCGATGTCGGCGCAGACGGCGTAACGCAAATACGGGGAGAAATGAACGCCCACGAGACCCGTCTCGGCGATCATGCGGAAGTTGAAGTCCTGGGAGCTTTCCACCGGTTGGCCAAAGGCGCGGGTGGGAGTCAGCCACAGCGTGAAAAATCCCGCCGACGGCTCGATGGCCAGTCGCATACCCTGGCCGGTCATAATTTCAATCAGGGCCTTCAACCGGGATCGGTACATGTCGCAATAGCGGGATATGCTTTCCTGGTCGGATTCAAAGGCGGCGGCCACCCCTGCAGCCATAGGGGCCACGAACCCGGTATCGGTCTTGCCCTTCACCTCTTTGATGTCGCCAATGAAGTCGGGGGACCCCACCATGGCGCCGACGTGCCAACCGGTGCCGTTGCCAATGAGCTTGGCCGCCGTGAAGGCTTCGGCCCAGGAAAGGTCGGGGAAATCCAACGCGACCTGGGAGAGGGTGGCGCTTTCCGGTCCATGACTCAATATGATATATGCGGCGTCGTTAAACAGCCGTATGTCCCGATCGCTGCAGAATTGACAGACCTCTCTCAACCAATCTTCCTGGGCAATCTGGCCCGAAGGATTGTGAGGGTAGTTCATCATGACCAGGTTGGTGTCGTTGAGGATCGACCGGGTGGGGAATCTGAAGCCGTTTTCCGGGTTCAGCGACAGGGCGTAATGATCGGACCGGGGGTGATAGGCGCACCAGTCCGCCGGAATGGGATAGCCCGGGTCGGTAGTAGTGGCGACCGTTATTTCTTGATCGGCGCACCCGCAGGCCAACGGCAGCATGCCCAAGATTGGCTTGATCCCCGGTATGGTCAGGTAATCCACGTCGCCGTCTTCCAGGGAACGCGGCACGTGGGCCTGGATGAACTTGCGGGCAAAGCCGGGGACGCCCGGGCTGTCGTTATACTGGTAGCTGTGCATTGCCTCGTCTTCGCTCATAACCGCAATTGCCGCGGCTTCCCGAGCGCTGAGGAGGGCCGGTCCCTTGGGCTCACCAATGGACAGGTCCAACAGTTTGACCCCGGCCTCTTCGGCTTCCCGCCGCTTGGCCCGGACCGCCTGCAAAACGTTACTGCCGCCTGTGGGCAACCTGGATCCTCTCATTGATTCCCGCTTCCTCCAATGCCGTGTTGGGGTCACCGATTGGATGCGTACTCCAGGGTGTGGAGCACGCTGCTAGTCTATCAGATTGCGTCAAATTGTACGGCGGCGGGGACACAGAAAAGCCAGGGTCTCTCAATTGTCATTACCTCCCTTTATTTTAGCCGCAGCGGGAATTCAGGGCACGTTCCTCCCATCAAACCTGATGCGGGTCCGCAGGAATTGGCAGGATGGGATGTCGGACAGTCCACCCGGAGCGTCTTGGCTGGCATAACCGTCTTGGCGCACGAAAGGGCTCGGGATTCCGGCGGCGGCGAGAATGACGGATGGCTTCGTCAAAGCCACCTATGAGCATGAAATTGGCTTATTCTCATAGTAGTGACGGGGTGAGGGCCGCCCTTGCGATGATGGCATAACCACGGCTTTGGATTGCCGCTGCGGCGGGGATGACGGGAGATAAGCGGTGCGCGGAATTCGCCAGAAACGGCACAACCCCCGGAGTCTGCCGGGGGTTGTGCAATCAGTCCCATTCCAGGTTGGAAAACTAGGCGGCGATGGCGACGCGCTCCATGCTCTGGGCTTCGCCGGAGCGATGGCCGTTGGAGGCGCCTCCCTGCCGTAGATGCCTGTCGTAGAAGGCCAATACCTTTTCCCAACCGTCGGTAGCAGCGTGTTGGCGGTAGCCGGGGCGGTCAACCGCGAAGAAGCCGTGACCGGCGCCTTCATACATGTAGAACTCGTAATCCTTCCCGTGGCGTTTCAGCTCTTCCTCGGTTTTGGCTACATCGGCCGGGGTCGGCCTGCCATCATCCTCGCCGAACAGACCCAGCAACGGACAACTCAAACCCGCGGTGAAATCAATGGGGGCCACCGGCATGGCGGGGGTCATCTCTTCCGGTGGAGCGGTAACGCCGCCGCCCCAACAGTCTACTGCGGCGTCGATTCCAGAGAGGGTACACGCGGCGAGGTACACCTGGCGTCCGCCGGAGCAGAAGCCGATGATTCCCACTTTGCCGTTGCAGTAGGACAGGGTGCGCAGGTAGTTGATGGAAGCCTGCACGTCACCCATGGTCCTTGCGTCGGGCATGCCGCCGGCTTCCCGGATGCTGGCGCTATTGGCGTCGGGAGTGGCCTGTCCCTGCCGGAAGTGCAGGTTGGGCGAGATGGTGGCGTAGCCGTGATAGGCCAGCTTCGCGGCCATGCCCTTGGTGGCGTCGTCCCACCCGGGCATGTGGTGAATCAGAACCACACCCGGCGCCGGGCCGGAGCCCAGCGGCCTGGCCAGATAGGCATCGATGAGGTCGCCGTTGTGTCCGTTGATATTGACGGTTTCGGCCATCAAACCTTGATAACCTGGCATTGCATCCTCCAATTTTTTCTAAATGATCCGGGTCCTGCTCGCACCGGCAAATCACCAGGGAGCCTGCGAAACACACTACTACCAGCCCCTATGGGTGTCAACTTGAGAGAGGTGCCGCGGCTGCTTTTAGTCGTGACCTCCTTGCCAGCCAAAGGGGTTCTCCGTAAGCATCCGATGAACTCGGTTTTTTTCGGCTAGTTTGCGAGCATCTCGTTTTTCATTGGTAACCCGCATCGATTCGTTAAACTCACGGAGGATTTCCCGCTGTTGCTCCGTCTGCCACACCGGACTCTCCATTTCCACTCGATAATTTCCATCGTTGAGAATTCCAACCCTACCGAAAGTGTCAATCACCAACTGGGGAGACATGGCAGAGTCTCCAGGTTTTTCGGCACTACCAAAAACAACCCCTTTTCGTTCCAAGACTACACCATCACCGTCGGCGACGGTGAGAACGTAGTCGGTTCTCGCTCCACCTAACGAAGGCAGGGGTTTCGAAATGAACGGTTTGGCGGGATTAAAGAAATCCCCAAAGAGACTGAATGGCTTATACTCCTCTATTACACCAGACTGGGTATTCTGTAACGTGACCCTCACAGGAAGACGGTTAACATACAGAGGGCTGTATCCTCGAGTCGCCATGTAGCAGGCTCCCATGCTCAGACAGGTCAATTCAGGGTCGGGAATTTCCTGTGGCACAACATCATCGGCTGCAACCACCCGGCCAGAACCAAACATTTCCTTGAGCCGTTCCCGGAAGTATGGTGACTTTGTGGGGCCTCCTGTCAGGATGATGCGATCCAAATCAATGCCGAACGCTTGTGGAAGACTTTCAAGTCGACACATAGGGCTACCCCCAACAGGGTACGCGCCTTCCCCCCGTTTCCAAATAGCCTTGGCGCTGATATACGCTTCCCTCATCGTCGCCAAGGACCAACCGAGGAATTGCGCCTTATCAAGCGCTTCCACGAAATCGGTCCAGGTAAGGCTAAAACCATTATTCAGGTCGCGAGGTTCGCCGGTTGGAGAGAGTTGTTCTTTTGCGAGTGTCAACGAGCTTCGGGTTCCTGTATATCCTAGCCGCTGCGAAAGAAGGCCATCTATTGTGACCCCTCCCAAGAGTGGGTTGCCTTGAGCGGAATACACTGTCATTTGCCCGTCCTCTCCTACATCGGATAAGGCGCAGTCAAAGGAACCACCACCCAGGTCATACACTAGATACGATCCAGGCTGAAGTTTTCCCAATCTCAGGGCCAACTCCAAGAACAGTACCGGTTCCTCAATTATTGAGGCAACCCTGTAGACGCCGCCGAAACCCGAAAGCACTTCAGCCAATTCGGAGCGGTAGTCTAGGCCGGCATGCACCGGACAACCTGCCCGCCATTCGAACTCGCCACTGATGTTGGCCCGCCGAAAGGCCTCGGCTAAAATCAGCCGAATGACCTCCTTGACGGGAAATTCCTGGTCCCACACGTTTACAGATCGGGTTTCGGGGTCCCACCATGAGGGGGCTTGGACTCCTCTGGATTCCAGGTGCCACTTGACGTAAGGGTCAGCGGCCAATGCCCACCGCTTGATGTTATCCACCAGCACCACCCCGTCTGGGGCGTCTTCCAGCAGAATGGCATCCTCTCCAACGACGGTTGATACGCCGCCCCCCGGTTCATGCCGAAACGCAATTACCGCTGGCATTGTCGAAGCGTTTCCTTGCCCTATGAGAAGGGGGCTGGGAGCGACATCTTCCCGGTCAGAATCCCAGGAGGCGATACGAACGTTAGTCGTGCCGAAATCCACGCCGATGATCTGCATTAGTTGACTCCAGCGGGCTGTTCAACCCTGGCTTTGAATAGTATTCGGTCGCCGGTTAATTTCCCGCGAACCAGCGCGCCTGTCGAGCACACTCGGACCGGCGCGCCGGCGGCAATTATTTCCTCGGATTGGTGGAGTCTGGGATTATAAAGCACGGTCTCTCCAATTTTTCCAATTTCCTCGGCCCCCCCGGCGCCTAGGGCCAGGGATAGGCTGGCTTTGACATTCCGGAGCAGGGTCTCCGGGCTTTCTTTTTGCTGGTGCAAAGTCTGGAGAACCTCTGCAGTAACCATCAATATGTCCTCAAGTATGTCCATCTTGGACAACTCTCGGCCTTCCGCAATTTGGGCGCGCAGGCCTTCGACCCGGCGGCTGAGCCGCTCTTTTTCTTGTCGTCCATCTTCCAATTGCGGCTCGTAGGATCGGCGTTGGCGCTCTAAATCTTGCGCGTGTTGGGCCTGCATATCGGCGAGGCGCTGGCGGCTTTCGGAAAACAGGCCGGACCAGACCGGGCCGTTGCGCTCGGGCGAGGAATCAACCAACGCCTTGCCTATTTCTAGGGAGGCTTGTTCAGTCGCCGCTGCGCTCCCGTCTGACAACAGGATGGACGCCATCACCAATAAATCCAGACGCTGAGCTGAGTCGGTCAGTGCGGACACATGCCGGCTGTGGACCACGTAGGAAAGGGTCGCTTCCTTCGGCGCTTCCCCGGCCGCCGAACGCACCATCAAGTCCTGGATGATCCGCAATCGTTCATCTAGGAAAAGGCGGTCCAGGATGCGGTCCAGTTCGGGGTGCAGACGGGTTGGATCTTTTGAACTTAGGGCGGCGACAACCAGGTGCTGGGCCATAGCCGCGCGCCCGGAACGCCTATCACGGCCAAAAGACCCATCGAGCCATTGGCTGGCGCTGCCGCTCGATTGCTGGAAACGCGGCCACATTCCCTCCACGAATTGCCGTTGCCAAGGGTGCGGTTCGCCGGGCAGGTCGCCAGCCGAGAGCAGCAATGCAACGGAGTCTCCGTTGTACCCGGTTACCGCGGCCAGGCGTGTCAGTAGTTCCCCAACATCCAAGGCCACGGCATGGGCGGGGTCCGGCCCGTTCAGGTCACGGAAACGGATAAAGGCGCGACTCACCAACTCCAACCAGGCCGTGGATGGCTGAGGGGTGGCACTGCCCGATTCCAAATACTCCCTCGCGCCCCAAACGGCCCGGTCCAGAGCTAATCCGATGTTCTTAGAGGACCGCTTGCCGAGCGCACTAAAAGCCGCCTTGGTTGGCCGCGGCCCGGGGGCCGGTTCCGAACCGCTTGCCTCGAACCACTTCTCCCAATCGGCCGCCTTCGCCGCTTTCTTCTTGGGACGCCTACTTGAAGAGTTAACGGGTACGGGAAGGGAATCCCAAGGCTGGGCGGGTACATCGGCAACTTTGGCGTCAAGGGTTATGGTATTTTTCTTCCGGACGGCAAATTGATGGGACTCGATTAACGCCGGGCGCACCCTTTTCCACCAGTCTTTCCACTTCGGATCGTGGACCAAACGGCCTTCCAACTTCTCCCTGATTTCCGAGGTTTTGGCCGTGCGCCCTACGGAATCCAACGCCCAAGCCACTAGCCTCAAGGGAGCTTCGTTGGCCCACGCTTCGTTGGGTACCGGTTGTTTGGTGTCCGGGTTGCTCAGTACTGCGGCCAGTTCCGATGTTTGCAGTGTCATGTCTCTACCCTGATAGTCATCTTGGCCCTTCTATCATAGCAAAACGGCTTAACGGCTAGCATGACTCCGGAACGTTCTGCCGGGGTGATTACCCAAAAACCAGGCCAGATATGCGCGCACTATCCCTACGGTTGCCTGGCTTACCAATGGCCGCCCCGGATCCGGTGTTTAGCAGCACAGGGTCTCTCATGTTTGATGACCAAGTGATCTCCTAACCCGGCACCGGCGCTCCTTTCAAATGGGTGGCGAAAAAGCCGAGGGTCCGCGCCCAGGATACTTCGAAGGCGTCACGGTTGTACCTGGGGCTGGTGTGATCGGCGAAGGCGTGGTCGGCGCCGGGGTAGGCGTAAAACTGATGGGGCTTGCCCAACCGAGTAAGTTCGTTGTCGAGGGTCATCATGTCTTCCGGGGAGGGGTTGGCGTCAATCTCCCCGAAGTGGAACATGATGGAGCAATTGATGCCATCAGCCAATTCAAACGGTGTCTGGTCACCCCCGCGCGCCACCATGATGTTGCCGCCGTAGTAGGGAGCTGACGCGGTTATCGCCGGGATAGATGCGGCGGCAAGCCAGCTTACACGGCCACCCATGCAGAACCCGGTAATCCCGATGCGGTCCCCGACGACGGAAGGATGGGACTGCAAGAAACCGACCGCGGCATTGACGTCGGCCACGACCTGGGGGTCAAGCAAGGACCCGGCTTTCTCCACGCCGGTCATGCTGGAATCGGTAATCCTATGGAACAGGTCGGGGCACACCGCGGCGTAACCCTGTTCTGCCAGGCGGTCGCAAATCCTCTGCGGGAATTCGTTGACGCCTCCCGCCGGATGGATCACCACCACTCCCGGAAAGGGACCGGCACCGCTGGGCGCGGCGGCGTACAGGTCCATGCTCTGTCCATCTACGTTGACACTTTCCCAAAACGACGGCATAAACGAGACCTCCTTGAGTATTCTGTGGAAGGAAATTCCGTGAGGGCAGACCGGCGGGTTTCCCCGGGGCGGTCACACGGCGTTCTCGGCGCGGAGGCCAGCCAGGGTGCTCTCGAACGCCGCGAGGGTCTGGTCGACGTCGTTCTCGTTATGGGTTGCCGACACCAGGAACGCGTCCCGGCCCATCATGTCGATTCCCCGGTTTTGCAGGCCCAGTTTCATTGTAGTTACGGCGGGGGAAGCCGCAGCCTGCTTGATCTGTCGGTGGGGCATGGTGCACAGTTCCCGACTACAATCGCAATCGGCCAGCACCACGTGGATCATCGACGCAATGCCGTGGGCGTGGCCGGCCACTTCCATCTTGCCGAAGATGTCATTGAGCCCCTGCTTCAACCGGGCAGCCATGGCATCGGCCCGTTGGTTGATCGGTTGTGAGGCTATCATCTCCAGGCAGACGCTGCCGGCCACTGCGCTAAGGGGATTGGCGTTGAAAGTCCCAGGGTGGTATACGCGCTGCTCGTTGTCCCACTCAGGGTCTCCCCGGTGGGCCATCATGTCGATGATTTCGGCGCGGCCGCCCACGCAGCCGCCGGGCAGACCGCCGGCGACGATTTTGGCCATAGTGGTGAGGTCCGGCGCCACTCCATACCTTTCCTGCACGCCGCCCGGGGATGCCCGGAAGCCGGTGACCACCTCGTCAAAAATGAGCACGACCGAGTGCTGAGCGGTCAACTGCCGAAGGCCTTTAAGAAAGACCGGGACGTCGAAGGGCAATTGACCGTAGTGGGCCCCGGTAGGCTCCAGGATAACCGCCGCAATGTCCGGGTCGCGGTTCAAGGCGTCTTCCACCGCGTCAAGGTCCCCGGAGGGAACAATTACCATGCTTTCAAAGCTGGCTTCGGGTATGCCGGGTGAAGGGCGGTCCGAGCCGGCCATGGCGTAGTCGTGCCAGCCGTGGAAATGATCCTGCAGCTTCATCACCTTGCGCTTCCCGGTGTAAGCCCGGGCCAGGCGCATCGCCATGAGGGTTGCTTCGGTCCCGGAACTGTGGAACCTAACCCGCTCGACGCTGGGAACCAACGCCATGACGGCCTTGGCCCAACGGACTTCCTCGTCGGTCGAGGCGCCCAGGTGGGTGCCGCGGGTCACCTGCTCGGCCACCGCCGCCGCGACCGCCGGGTGGGAGTGCCCCAAGATCAATGCGCCGTGCCCTGATACGTAGTCGATGTACTCCTCTCCGTCCACGTCCCACTTGCGCGGGCCGGAGCCGTGGGTCATGTACAAAGGAAAGGGTTGGGCGTACCGGGTGTCGTGGGTTACGCCTCCGGGAAACAGGCCCACCGCCTCGGCAAATCGTTGGGCGGACCCGGCGTGTTTGGCCAGGTATTCGTCTAAGATGGAGGTCATTTGGCAACTCCGATTGGGGACATGGCGGCATTTTACTACCTGGCTACTGTACGCGCCATTGATGCCCCGCGGGTCGGTGGGGCCTTTTCATTGTCTTACGTTATACTCACCGCGGTGGGCATCCAGAGCACTTTTCGTCATCCAACTACGTGCAAGTAGGCAGGAATGGCTCGGTGTGGTGGTCGTCCGGGCGGGTGAGGGTCGCCCAAACCTGGCATTCCCCGTTGCCATAAGCGTGGCGGCGCACGAAAAGGGCTCTGGATTCCCGCTGCGGCGAGAATGACGGGGGTGGGGCCGCTCTCGCGATGATGGCGTAACCGGAGCTCTGAATTCCCGCTGCGTTGACGATGACGGCTAACGATGAAAAGGCCCTGCGTGGGTCAGTATGGAGCGGGTTGGAAAGCCAGACATGGCAGCCGGGGGGTTAAATCCGGCCTCAAGGGGGTTAAAATGGGATTTTAGCGGACCGCAGCGTTCGCACTAGCCGAACTGGTCTCAAGCCGACGGTTGAAATTGGCCGACGCCGACACCTCACAAATATTGGAGCTTGGGGAGTCCTCGGAAAGGCACATTCTCCACGCCGACCTGGACGCTTTCTACGCGGCCGTGGAGCAGTTGGACAATCCCGACCTGAGGGGGAAGCCGGTTTTGGTAGGGGGGAGTCCGGAAGGAAGAGGCGTGGTGGCCACGGCTTCGTACGAAGCCCGGGTGTTCGGCGTCCATTCGGCCATGCCCATGAAAACGGCGGTCCGATTGTGCCCCCAGGGGATCGTCGTGCGTCCGCGTTTCCCCCGGTACCGGGAGTTGTCCAAGCAGGTCATGGACATTTTCCGCAGCGTCACTCCGCTGGTGGAACCCCTGTCCCTGGACGAGGCATACCTCGATATCACAGACCGAGTGCAAGCTGACAACCGGGCGCCGCTGGCTGTGGCCCTGCGCCTGAAAAGCCAGGTCAGCCTGGAGACGGGATTGACTGTATCCGTTGGCGCCGCCACCAGCAAGTCGGTGGCTAAAATAGCTTCAGACATCCGCAAGCCCGACGGCCTGGTGGTGGTAGAACCGGGGGACGAGCGGGCGTTCCTGGAGCCGCTGGCCGTGGATAGGCTATGGGGTATCGGGCCGAAAACTGCGGAGAAGCTTCGGAGGAACGGGATAGAAACAATTGGGCAGTTGGCCCAGCAAACCAAGGAGTGGCACACCCGGCAGTTTGGCAAATCGGCGTCCGGCATCCAGGCCAAGGCCCTGGGTGAGGACCGGGACGAAGTAAGAACCGAGAGGGAAGCCAAGTCGGTAAGCTCGGAAAACACGTTCTCCGTTGACCTCACGGACCCCGAAGAACTGAAACAGGAAATGGAAAAATTGGCTTCCGGAGTGGCTCTCCATCTGCAACGCAAGACGTTGACCGGCAGAACGGTGACCGTGAAGGCCCGGTTGGCGGACTTCACCACTTTCACCCGGCAGACGACCCTGCCCGCGCCCACCGGCGACGAGGCCACTATTCGGGCAACCGCATGGCGGCTGCTGTCCCAGGAGTTGCAGGAGGGGCGCAGTTTCCGGTTGTTGGGGGTCGGGGTGTCCGGGTTTTACCAACCCAACCTTCACCAACCCGACCGGGAGGCACCGTTCCAACTGCCGCTGCCGGACCTTTAGCAAGGGGTTGAAAAGTTGATGTGGCGTTATCGGCCTGTGACAGGAATCGGCTAGCAGCAGGGCATGGTCATAAACGGGCGCACCACCTGAAATGACGGGAATCGATTAAGCCAGCGAGCCGTACAGTTCCGCAAATTCCTTGATTCCGTTGAAGCCGAGGTAGCTGCCGACCTGGGCACCCGTCCGATTGCGGGAGTACCATATTCAATAGCCAACTCCGGGCAAATAGGAGGTTAACCCTCACCATGAATCGCGATAAGTTTGGAGACTCTTACGACATCGTAAAGCAGAGCATACTACGGTGGCTCTCCGCTTGCGGCACATGGTCCGTTCATCCGATGTTTACCGATAAGGACCCTACGTCGTATTCGAAGGAATATTGCCGCTTTCTGGGCGTGTACGCGGTTACTACCGAAACCTTCAGGAAATATCGCAGGGACCGTTGGGTCGCGGCAGGCAATCATTGCCAAGACCACCTATTTCTAGACCCGGACACCGGACTCCGGTTGGAGAAACCGAAGAGAGACCTCAATAAGTATCTGTTGCTCTGCGAACTGGTAACCGTTGCCAATGCTCGTCCAAAGAAGCTCACCCTGGTATTTGACCAAAGTATCGACCGTCGCGAGGAGAAGTCTGGGACTAACGAGGTACAGACCAGGGAAAAACTTAAGCGACTCGAGTGCCGGGGTGTTCATGGGTTAGCTTACAGATCCCACGCCAATTTCATCTTGGTATCTTGCGACCAGGACGTTTTGAGATGCGCCAAATCCACCCTCGTAAATTCGTCACAGCTGCCTCCTGAACGCTTTGTCGAACTATAGAAGAGGGTCAAAATCGGAGTGGTGTCATCGGTCTGTGCCAGGATTTGGCATCCCCGTAACGAGGGTTACTCATGCGAGACAAAGTAGCGGGGAGACCTGTCTGGATGCCTACCGGAACATGTCCTTCTCGGGGTCTCGCACCAGCGCCTGCACCGTAGCGTCTTCCTTGGGCTCATAGGCGTATCCCCGGATAATCGCCGCGGGCACTCCCAGCACCTTGCCCGTTACGAGTTCCGACGTGGCGGCCAGCTCGTCGGCCACGGCAATGACGGTTGTGTGCATCATGTTGCCGTGGGCGTCTTCCTGTCCCACGTAGCTGAGCAGAGGGTTGATTCCGGCCACTCCAATGGCCACGTTGGCCGCGGCGTTGCGCCAGGGCCGCCCAAAAGTGTCGGAGATAATGACCGCCACATCAGCGCCGGTCTTTTCCTTTACGATGCGGCGGATGCCGCGGGCCGAGGCGTCGGAGTCTACCGGCAGCAGGCATACGGTGTCGCCGCCGGGGATATTGGAAGCATCGATTCCCGCGTTGGCGCAGTTGAAACCGTGGTGGGTCTCGGCGATGACGGCTCCCCGGTCCATGCGCACAATCCGGCGGCTTTCCCGCAGGATCATTTCAGTGTGCCGGGGGTCGCGGCGATGGCCCTCGGAGATCTGCAGGGCCAGCGGGGATGGTTCCACGCCTTGCAGGCTGACTACCCGGCCTTCCGCCTTGGACACCACTTTTTGGGTAACCACCAGCACATCGCCCGATTCCAAGGGCGACCCCTGGGCCGACGCGGCGTCCACCAGCATCTCTCCCAGCAGGTCTCCACTGTCTATCTCCGGCATACCATGTACACCGATTACCCGAACTTCCGGCGGCATAATCTCTACCTCTGGTGTTGCTCAGGGTCTCTTAGTTGTCACTAAATCGCTGCGTCATTATCGCTGCAGCGGGAATGCAGAGCCTTTTTCGTGCGGCGACGCGCTTTTGACGACGGGGAAACGCCAAGTGTGGGCGACTCACGCCCACGGGGACGACCGTTCCGCACCGAGCAATTCCCGCCTTCTTGCACGTAGTTGAACTACAAGAGGGGCTCTGGATTCCCGCTGCGGCGAGAATGACGGGGTGGGGGCTCTTGCGATGATGGCATCGTCAGGGCTCTGGTTTCCCGGTGCGGTGAGAATGACGTGGGACAGGTAAAAGACTCTGGTGTTGCTGGGCCTAGTATAGTCCTACAAATTGGCCTATGCTAGAATGCGGCTGAGCCTGACCACCCCGCCCCCAAGAGGAAAAATCCCGTGACTTCTTCATCCTCGTCCTACCGAAAGAAGGTTTACACCAAGTTTGGCGATAAGGGGGAAACCAGCCTCCTGTACGGGGGGAGGGTGTCCAAGAACAACCCTCACACCGAGGCCTATGGCATCACTGACGAGGCAGTGTCGGCTATGGGGTTGGGCCGCGCCAAGTCCGATGACCCCAAGGTGAAAGACATACTGCGCGACCTGCAGCGGGACTTGTTCATGGTCGCGGCCGAACTGGCAACCGACCCGGACAAGTACGAACTTTTCAAGGAGCACTTCACGCCGGTGACCGAGGACATGGTAGAAAACCTGGAAACTACCATAGACTCGCTGGAGGAAGAATTCCAGATGCCCACGGTTTTTGTCCTCCCGGGAGGATCGGAGGCGTCGGCGGCGATCGACATGGGCCGGACCATCATCAGGACTGCGGAACGGCGAGTGGTGGCGCTGGAGGAGGCCGGAAGGCTGGCCAACGGACTTATCACCGCCTACCTGAACCGTCTGGGCGACCTGCTGTTTGTCCTGGCCCGGTACCAGGACCGGCACCTTCCCATCGAACGAGCCACCGGCGAGCGGACCTGAGCCCTAATGGAGCGATCGCCAAATATCGTCGTCATCGACTATGAGTCGGGAAACCTGCGCAGCGTCGCCAAGGCGCTGGAGTCGCTGGGTGTTACACCCCTGGTGACCGGCGACCCTGATTTGCTGGCGACCGCGGACGGCGCAATTCTACCCGGAGTCGGTTCGGCGCCCCAGGCCATGTCGGCCTTGGAATCACGCAACCTGGTAGAGCCAATCAAGACGTTTCTGGCCACGGGCAGGCCGTTCCTGGGAGTCTGCCTGGGGCTCCAGTTGTTGTTGGACCGCACCGAGGAGGGCGACGCCCCATGTTTGGGCATCGTCCCCGGAACCGTGAAGCGGTTTCAGCCGGGCGAGGAGAGTAACCTGAAAGTCCCGCACATGGGCTGGAACAGCGTGGACATTCGCACGCCGCATCCCTTGCTGGAAGGCATTGGCCCGTCCAGCCAGTTCTACTTCGTTCACAGCTACTATGCGGCTCCCGACCAGGCCGAGAACGTGGCGGGGGCCACCGACTACGGGGTGACTTTCTGCAGCATCCTGGCCCGGGACAACCTACTGGCCACCCAATTTCACCCGGAGAAAAGCGGGCCGGTTGGGTTGCGCATCTACGAAAACTTCGTGGCCCTGGCCGGAAGGCCAGCCCGGTTGGGAAATTCCACCCTAGCCGCCAGCCGAACGCCCGGAGCCCAAAACTAGCGCCCGGCCCTCACATCCTGTCACCGGTCCGCACTATGGAAGTCATACCGTCCATTGACCTAAGAGGTGGCCGTTGCGTGCGCCTCTACCAGGGGGATTTCAGCCAGGAAACCGTGTATTCCGACGACCCCCTGTCGGTGGCGCTAAACTACCAGGCCCAGGGGGCTCCCCGCCTCCACCTGGTTGACCTTGACGGCGCGGCCCAGGACGGCCAGTCCAACCGGGACAAGATCTCCGAGATCATCCGGGCATTGTCCATACCCGTCCAGGTGGGCGGTGGCATCCGGGACTTTCCCACCGCCGAGGCCTTGATTGACGGGGGCGCCGACCGTGTAATTATCGGCACCGCCGCCGTGGAGAATCCGGACCTGGCGAGAGAATTGACTTCCCAGTTTGGCAATGAGCGCGTGGTTGTGGCAGTGGACGCCAGGGACGGAAAGGTGTCTACCCGGGGATGGACCGAAACCACCGACGTGGACGTGCTGGCGCTGGCTCACTCGATGGCCCAACTGGGCGTCGTCCGCCTCCTCTACACCGACATATCAAGAGACGGCACGCTGACCGAGCCCAACTACGCGGCCAACGCCAACCTGGTGGAACAATCTGATATGGCTGTCCAGGCTTCCGGCGGCATCGCTTCGGTGGCCCACATTCTGAAGCTGAAGGAAACCGGGGTGGAAGGAGTCATTCTAGGCAGGGCGTTGTATACGGGGGCGGTGGACCTGGGTGGGGCGATTGAGGCGGTGGAAACCAGGTAGACCGGGGGTTGGCGGGATTCAGGGGTTTGATGGGTCCGACCGTTGGACCGGAAATCAACCGCCGGGGGATTCTTCGCCGGAGGACTCTTCCCGGTAGGACCACCGGCTGCTCAGCCGTCTTTCAGCATCTTCCAGCCAGTCGTCCCGCTTCACTTCCATCAAGATGAAGTCATAGGACATCCGGCGGACCTTTTTTACTTCCTGAAAGCCGCACCGGGCGAAGCAGCGTTGGGCGCGCTCGTTCCATTCCAGGGTGTGCAGGTAAACCCGTTTGAGGTTCTTATCCTTGAACAGGTGCTCCAGCAAGGTAGTTACCGCGTCGTAACCGAAGGCGTTGCCCCAGTAGTCCCGGTCCCCGATGACGATGCCCAGCTCGGCCTCCATGTTGACGCTGTCGAGGTCATAGTACATGCAGTTGCCGATGAACTTACCCTCATGGGTAACCGCGGCAAAGTGGTGGGAGCCGGGCGTGGGATACTTCAGCTGGTCTTGATAAATCTTCAAGAACCGGTCGTAGGTCATTGTCAGGGGATAGGCGGCGTCCAACCGGGCCAACTCGGGGTCGCTGCGCCAGATGTAATCCAACTCCGCATCGTCGATTTGTTTGTCCCGGAGAATAAGCCTGGCGCCATGCAACTCGGGCATTCTAACGGGTCTCCCTCGGCTGGTTGATCAGGACCAAAGCCTTACGAAGTACACCTGCTTCGTTGGGGTAGCCCACGGCATCCAGAGCCTGATCGTAAGGGAACCACTGTACCACATCGAATTCCGGGTCGTGCTGGTTGGTGTCCCCTCCCCGGGGGACCATCAGGTAAAAGTGGACCGTTTTGTGGAACCGGACATTCTTGCCGCGCTCGGCGAACCAATACTCGATGCTGTCAATGGGGGCATCTATCTCCACTTCCAGCCCGGTCTCTTCCCTGACCTCCCTAAGGGCGGTTTCCTCCAAAGTCTCGCCAGGGTCCGGCGTTCCCTTAGCCAAGCTCCACCGAACCGGGCGGGTTGCCGCATCCGGAGACTGGACCCCGGAGTTGTCCGACGGTTGCGGAGCTACGTGGCGTCCGCAGAGTACGGCCTCGATATTGCCGTCCACCCGGCGATAGACCACACCACCGGCGGAGACGAGGTGTTCCGTCCTTGGCTTGGAGTGCTTGCCCTTCATTCTCCCCCGCTCTATCCTCCCGCGCTCGCCGGTGGGCCGCTGGATAGAGGTAACCGGCGCCACACTACAAATATTATAAGGGGGCGTCAAAACCAGTCAAGCAAACCGAAGGGTCAGCCAGGGGCCTTAAATGGGGGATTGTAACGGAAAGTAAACTGTCAAGGGGTTTCAGCTACAATGCGCCAAGTCCATTGCTTCGCTGATGTAATGGGTAGTCTCCCGGATTTGTCGCTCCGTGTCCTCCAATGGTTCACAGAGCCCAATGTAAAAGCACTCACCATGTAGTACGTTCTGACGGGAATAATAGCCAGCTTTGAGCCGTTCGATGCTTGGGTCTACTAGAGCGAGTTTCCGCAATTCCAAGGTCGTAATGGGAGACCTCTCTGGTTCATATCCTCCCCTCGCTACGATTAAGCCATCAGTAGCTCTCTTAGTAGCACACCAAGCCTTTTCCGCAGCATCTCGAACATCACCGGCTTCAAGACGCTCTATCGCCGCATCGTACAATTGCCGAGCATCTGCAAAAATCTCTTGTGCGGAGTTGGTGAAGGTCATTGCTCACCCATAAAGAATTGCGGTCTATGTTGGGAGATACCATGTTGGTACCTCCCTAACTGTTGACATAGTATCCCGCTAGCAATGCGTTTATCAAGGATTCCCAATCCGCTTGGTGAATTTCGTTTGGCACGTTCGACAACCCACCAAACGCACCACCAGCCCCGGAACCATTGGAACAGGGGCTTGTTTACTTCGCGACATAATTCTCTTTAAATGGTTCCCCGTCATTCTCTCGCAGCGGGAATCTAGAGACCTAGTCATGCACCAAGACGGTTATGCCAGCTAAGACGCGCCGCGTGGACAGTCCGACGTCCCGCTTAGTTCATTCCTGCACGTCCGGACCAGGTTGGATTGGGAAAGGGCTCTGGATTCCCGCTGCGGCGAGAATGACGGGACGTGGGTGCGGTCGGGGAAAAGGGCATCAGGCATCACTTTGGACGCGAGACTCGCCCGTCACAATAGAACTCGGTTGCCCTATAGATTCAACCGGCAGACGATCTCTAACAAGGATAGGGTGTTGGCGCCAGGATGCGCGGAGAAGGTTGGCGCTTGCCTGGGTCCGTGGGGTGGGGCGCGGTGTGCGACGGGCTAGCTGAGGGGAAGATTTCGGATTATTCTCGCGACCGTTTAGGCCCGGATTGGCCTGACCGATAGCGCCCTGGGGGGCAATGTACAGCCCTCGGGTTTCCCCGAGGGCTGTAAAGACGTTTTCGCGAGAGCGGTAGGTTGGGGGTTGCTTGACTAACGCCCCGAATACCTTACTCTATGCTACTTGCTCGATGTTAAAGGTGTGCCTCGGCGTCGAGGACGGCTCGGACGATCTTGTCGTAGCCGGTGCAGCGGCACAGGTTTCCAGCCAGCCAATGCCGGATTCGGGCCTCGTCGGCGTTGGGTTCCTCGTCCAAGAGGCCCTTGGACGCCACGATGAAGCCGGGGGTGCAGATGCCGCATTGGAGCGCGGCCTGCTCCAAGAAGGCTTGCTGTATCGGATGCAGCCCTTCCGAGGTAGCCAGTCCTTCAATAGTGGTTACGTCCGATCCTTGGACTTCAACCGCCAGCACCAGACAGGAGTCAACAATGCGCCCGTCAAGTATCACCGTACAGGCGCCGCAGTTTCCATCATTGCACCCTTCTTTACTTCCGGTCTTGCCCAGGATGTCCCGCAGCGCTTCCAGCAGGCTCTGACGGGGCTCGCAAAGGAAGTCGGTTTGAGTGCCGTTGATGGTGGTTGTTACGTGGACTAGTCCGGGCATTGCTATCCTCCCCTGGCGCGTTCTACGGCGTTGTTCAATGTGCGGCGGGTCAAAACACCCACCAGGTGAATTCGCTGCCTGATGGTGCCCCGCATGTCGTTGATGGGCACGGCATCGGCCTGCGCTTTTTCAGAGGCTTCCTGAATCGTCGCCTCGGAGACCGGTTTGCCCGCCAGGCTTTCGCCGGCGTCTTTGCAGAACACCGGTGTAGGCGCAACCGAAGCCAAAGAGATCCGGGCAGAGACAAAGTTCTGTCCCGACGCATCCAACACTACTGAGGTCCCCACCCCGGCCACGGCGATGTCCATCTCGTTACGGGGGATGAACCGCAGGTAGTTGGCGCCCGAATGCGCCTGAGCCGGCGGCAGGTGAATCGAAACCAGGATTTCTCCAGCCTGCAGCACGCTCCGGCCCGGGCCGGTACAGAAGTCTTCGGCGGCGACCTCTCGAGTCCCGTTGGGCCCGGCGATATGGGCCACGCCGCGCAACGCGATCACCGCTGGAATGGAGTCTCCACTAGGCGCCGCGTTGCAAAGGTTGCCACCGATGCTAGCGCGTCCCTGAATCTGGATTCCACCAATGAGAGAGGCGCAGTCTATAAGACCGGGGTAGGCGTTGGCGACGGCTTCGTTCTGGTAGATTTGGTAACAAGGGACCGAAGCGCCCAGGGTCAGCCCGTTTTGGGGATCGTAGGTAATTTGATTGAGTTCAGGTATGCCTTTGGCGTCCACAACCAAGTCGAGACTCCGGCGTCCAGCTCGCAGCTGCACCAGTATGTCCGTGCCACCGGCCATCATCCGGGCTCGATCTCCCTTGGATGCCATCAATTCTACGGCTTCGTTGACGGTGTTCGGTTTAACGAAATCAATTGCTTCCAATTAGCCACCTCCTCGCGGTGGGATTATAGCATCACCGCCAATGGTTGCCTACACTTGCCGGACGGCTCAACCATTCGCGGCGCCGAGGCACTCTGTTTGGCGGACGCTCAATCTATCGGGATGAAATCATTCGCGGCGCGTGGCCGCGGCCCGGAATCTTCGTTCATATTACGGTTTATCGTTCCCAATGTACGGGCAACACGGGAGACTCCGTCTCAGAGGGTTTCTGTTAACCTTAGCTTGCAACACCCAGCGACCAAGTCTACTCCTATCGGTCGCCGTCTACCGGCTTTCGGCTCAACTGGGCCGTTTCTACCTGAGAGGATGCTGAAAATCCATGGACGATCGTACGCAGCATGTTACTCCCCTGGAAACGGCCCTCAGAAAGGACCGGCTGGTGGTCCTGGCGGCCGTCCTGGTGGTTGCCGGGTTGGCCTGGTCTTACACGGTCTACGTGGCCTGGGAAACCGGCAACCTGGGCAACGCTCCCGCCATGACCAGGTCGATGGAGATGCCCAATATGGCCGCCTGGCGCGCCGCCGATTGGGGCGCCATGTTCGTTATGTGGGCGGTAATGATGGCAGCGATGATGGCGCCGACCGCCGCTCCCATGGTGTTGCTGTTCGCCTCAGTTAACCGGCTCCGGCTGGAACGGCAGCAACCCTACGTGTCGTCGATGGTGTTTTTATCGGGCTACCTGGTGATATGGGTGGGGTTCGCCGCCGCCGCCACGGCCGGCAACTGGGCTCTCCACACCCACGCGCTGCTGTCCTCCATGATGGGTTCCAGCACCAGTTCTATACTGGGTGGATCATTATTGCTGGCGTCGGGAATCTTCCAATGGACCCCTTTGAAGGACGTTTGCCTTTCCCGTTGCCGCACGCCCTGGGGATTTATCATGTCCTACTGGCGGGAGGGCAAAAGGGGCGCGCTCCTGATGGGGCTGCAGCACGGGCTGTTGTGCGTGGGCTGCTGTTGGATGCTGATGGCCCTGCTGTTTGTTCTGGGGGTGATGAACCTGGTGTGGATCGCCGCCCTGGCCGCGTTTGTGCTGCTGGAAAAAGCGGGACCAAGGGGCAAACTGGTAAGCCGGTGCGGCGGCCTGGTGTTGATGGCCTGGGGTGTTTGGGTGATATTGGGACCGGCGAACTAGCCCTGACCCTGAAGCTCTGAAACCAGACCCATGAGGCCTAGCCCTCCCAAATCAACCGTCCGGAGGCCGGCTATACCCGAATAATCAACCTCTTCGGAGCCAGTGTCCGCGGCTGATTGCAACCTATCGAGCGTCACGCGCCACGGGGCGACAGTTTCCTGTTCTTGGGCCGGACTGGGATCAGTGTCCGGCCCTTCGCCGGTAGGAAGGGGGATCAGGTGGGCTCGCATTGCTTCCGGCCCGGTTACCAGCGCCAGGCTTGGCAGACAGTCCAAGTCCAGGCAGGCTTGGCGGAGGAACCCGGTTACCGTGGTGGAAATACCGTGTTGGCCGAAGATCACCAGGTGGTGAAATTCAGCCCCGCGGGTTTCGAAACTGGTGCGGTACTCCCTAAATATGTCGTGGGACACCCGGTGTACCTCCGACACCAGGAAGATGGCTATCGCCGGAAACGCGCCGGTTTCGGCCTCTGCCAGCCCTTTGCGCCAGCGATCCAGTTTGTCCAAATCATGGGTATCGGCTCTGGTGGCCGCCACCATCAGCCTCCGCCGCTATCGAACTGTACCAAGATACCGTCGGGATCGTACACGTAGAAGGCGCTAACCTCGCCCCGAGCGTTGACGAAGGAGTCCGGCTGCCCGGCAAACTCGACCCCGTTTTGCCGCAGTTCCTGGACCAAACCTGCCAGGTCTCGAACCGAAAACGATAGATGGCTGATGCCGACCTGGTCCAGCTTAATGGGGTCACCGTCGGGGTTTTCGCCCGGATGGCAAGTCATTACGAGGTAGGGAGACGAGTCGCCCTCTCCGTACCGCAAATAGACCGTGCGGCGTGTTTGGCGCGGATGTTTGTAGACGTGGGGCAGCCCGCCGGTGGTGGTGTCTTGCATCTGGTCCCGGGTGACCCGCATTCCCAGAATATCCCGGTAGAAGGCCAAAGATCTGTCCAGGTCTCGCACACAGATCCCAACGTGGGAAACACCGGTGAATTCCATTACGATCACCTTCTACCACCTTCAATTCCGGGGACAATTCCGCCGGTCCGAGAGCGATTTCGGGCAGCTTGTCCCAATCCTAGAATGCGGCCCCTTCTTTGTCAAAAAGTCGGTCCGCCCTCTAAATGCCCGAACTTGTCCTACGAACTTTTCCTACCCAGCGGCGTCCTCTCCATGCTGATAGGGTTTTAGCATAGCGTATATGAGGTCGTTGATGGGTGTTGGAACGCCAGCCGCGTCTCCCGCCCGCACCACGGCCCCATTCAACGCTTCCAACTCCAACGGCCGGCCATTCATGAGGTCGGAGTGCATAGATGCGTGGAGGTCGTCAAGGGACGCCTCGATGTAGGCAAGGGTGTCCGCAACGATTGTAGAGTCGAGTGCAACGCCGGAGGCGCGGGCCACGCTTTCGACTTCCACGAGGCAAGCGATTATCACCTTGCGACAAAACGGTTCCGGCATTAGCTGCGCCATGGGCTGCCGGGACAGCGAGGTCAATCCGGCCATGGTGGTGATGAATAGGAATTTCGTCCACAACGCCTTGCGGATGTCTCCCGTGAATTCGGCTTGAACTCCGGCCAAGTTGAGGGTGTCCGCAATGGTCTTACCCCGGGTTGAATCAGTCCCGTCCAACTCCCCGAAAACCACCCGGACGACATCCCCGGCCTGGCGGACCACCCCCGGTTGGGGCACGCCGGCCTCCAGGTACACCGCGCCGGGCAGCACCTTGCGGCTGCCAAAAAACCGGCCCGCGTCCCGGTGGCTTTCTACACCGTTTTGCAACGCCAAAATGGTTGTTTCGGCGCCCACCAGCGGCGACATGGCGGCCAAGGCTACGGGGTTCTGGTAGGTTTTCACGGTCAACAGGGCCAGGTCCACCGGTCCCGCGTCCCTGGGGTCGGCGGTAGCCATAACCGTATCGGGGCAGCCAATGGTGACGTCCTGCTGGGGCGTGATCAGGCGCAACCCACCGGCGCGAATAGCCTCAAGATGCGCCCCACGGGCGATCAACGTCACGTCGTCGCCCGCCAGGGCGAGCATGCCGCCCAGGTAACCGCCCACGCCGCCGGCTCCCATGACACCAACTCTCATTTCAGCATTTCCTAATATCCCGGATGATTTTCACCGCTGCCCGGCCCTCGCTCGCTATCAAAATTAGACCACACAGCGGCATTCCGCAACCACCGACAGACCTCAAGAGACAAAACCTCAAGCACTGGCCGAGCCACAAGCATGGGCCGGGCCTGCGGCGAATGCCCAGGTGTAGCGACACCGCGCCGGGAATGAACATCAGCTTGACGGTGTTGCGGAATGCCCTTATTCTCTCTTTGGCAAGAGACAGGCAACCGTATTATGACTTATTTAACGGTTGCCTATATGGGGTTGGAGGATCTACACATGACCCAGCAGCCGGCGCCGCCCGTCACCCCACCAATTCCTCAGCCGGAGTCGGACTTCTATTGGGAGAAATGCAAGGAGCACGAGTTGTGGCTGCGGCATTGCAACGCGTGCGACCAGGCCTATTTTTATCCCAGGGACATTTGCCCCGGTTGTTATTCCCGGGACACGAACTGGATTCAGAGTTCGGGGAAGGGCGAGCTTTACGCCTTCTCCGTGGTCCACCGCGCTCCCATCGCCTCTTTCAGGGACCGCGTTCCCTACGTGACCGCCATGGTGGTGCTCGAAGAGGGAGCCCGGATGCCGGCCAACCTGGTTGAAGTTGAACCTGACCCGGCAGTGATCAAGATCGGGATGCCGGTTGAGGTGGTATTCAGCGACCTGAACGACACCATCAGCCTGCCTAATTTCCGGCCCACCACCTAGGCAATTCCGGCCGGTCAGCACTTTCCGGTAGGGCCCAGAACAACCGGGACGCTGTCACGGCCGGCCTACCGGATACCGTCGCAAACACCGGCGTAAACATTGTCCGGAAACACTGGGGTTGACGTAAATGCCCAACGACGGCGGGAACGGCCTGGCCGGGAAGGTCGCAATTGTTACCGGCGGCAGCAGGGGCATTGGGCGCGCCATCTGCACCGGGCTAGCCCATCACGGCGTCAAGGTGGTGGCAGCCTCCCGCACTGAAACGGACAATTCCGCCGGCACGAAGTTTGCCAAATACGCCTCCGGTAGTATCAGTGACACCGTCAGCGGCATTAAAGAAGCCGGAGGCACAGCCATCGCCGTCCGGTGCGACGTATCCAACAGCCAAGACATTGAAAGCCTGGTCGCCGAGGCCCTGGAAGCCTTTGAGCGCATCGACATTTTGGTCAGCAATGCGGGCATCGACTGCGAGTCCCCAGTGTCGGAGTTGGATGTGGAACTGCTGGACCGGTGCCTGGCGGTCAACGTGCGGGCTCCGATACTTTTGTGCCGGTTCGCCCTTCCGGCCATGATTTCCCAGGGTTGGGGCGGGTCGATTTTCGGCATCACCTCGGGCTCTGCTCTGACCTATCGGGAAGGCCGAGTCGGGTATTCCATGAGCAAGGCGGCGTTGGAACGGACGCTGTTGAGTCTGGCCCGGGAAGTGGAGCCCCACAACATCGCAGTGAATGCGCTCAGTCCCGGCAGGGTGGACACGTGGATGAACCGCAACGGGGACTGGCCGGGCACCGGGCACATTCCAATGGAACAGCCCGAATCGATTATCCCGGCGGCAGTCTGGTTGGCCTCCCAATCCGCGGCTACATTCACCGGACACCGGGTGGAACGGGCAGAATTCGGTACGACCTGGGGTGCCGGGGTTGCCCCGGCAATCCAATAGACCGACCGACTTATCACCCGGTTCGCAGACAGACCATGAAAGCAAAAACATCAGCAGGATGATGAATAAGGAGAAGTTATGACAGCTCCCCGCACGGCGATGCAAGAAGTGGCGCCCCAACTGGCCGACGTTACCGCAAATGTCCTATTCGGCGATATTTGGGAACGGCCGGGACTTTCCAAGCGGGACCGAAGCCTGATCACCGTGGCTACGCTGGTAGCCCTCTACCGCACCGACCAGTTGCGAGGCCACATTGGCCGCGCCCTGGATAACGGCGTGACACAGGATGAAATTGGCGAAGTGATCACCCACATGGCCTTTTATGCAGGATGGCCCACCGCCGCCAACGCCGTCCGGGTAGCCAAGGAAGTCTTCGATTCCCGGTAGGCCAAATCGACCACAATGAGCACGGAGAACACGGAGGTTTTCCCGGAGTACGGTTACGGGCCGGCGGGTAGCAGCCGGTTGTCCCGTGTTCGCCAACCAATAGCAGTCTTGCAGATTCTGGAGGTGGCCTGATGCCACAAATGACCGGCGGAAGGTTCCTGGCCGAAACCATGAAGGGCTACGGCGTGACCCACACGTTTTTGGTGCCGGTAATCGCCCGACGCGCCATGGTGGAAATGGAGCGGGTGGGCATTCAGCGAATAGTCACTCACGGGGAGAAAGCCGCGGCCTACATGGCAGACGGTTACGCCAGGGCCAGCGGCCGGCCCGGAATTTGCATGGCTCAATCGGTCGGTGCAGCCAACCTGGCAGCGGGACTTCAGGACGCGTTCCTGGGTTTGGCGCCGGTTATCGCCATTACCGGGCACAGGCCTCCCATGCACCGCTACCGCAACTCCTACCAGGAAATTGAGCACAACCAGCCCTTCAGCGCGGTCACCAAGTACAGCGCCATGGTGGAAACCGTGGAGCAACTACCCCACCTCGTGCGGCAGGCATTTCGCGAGGCCACGAGCGGCGCGCCGGCCCCGGTCCATCTGGACCTCCAGGGCCATGCCGGGGACCCGATCGCCGATGGGCAGGCCGACCTGGAAATAATCATTGAAGAAGGGTTCAAGCAGCTACCGGCGTTTCGCCCGGAACCCGAGCCGGACAGGGTGCGGCAGGCCGCTCAAGTGTTGTCGGCAAGCCGGCGCCCGGTGATCATGGCCGGAGGTGGGGTCACGGCGTCAGGGGCACAGCAGGAGGTGATGGAGCTTGCCGAAATGCTGTCCATCCCGGTGGCAACTTCGCTGAATGCCAAGGGGACTATCCCCGAGGACCATCGCCTTTCGGTGGGAGTATGCGGGTCTTACTCCCGCGCCTGCGCAAACCAGGTGGTCTCGGAAGCCGACCTGGTCTTGTTCATCGGCAGCCATACCGGCAGCCAGGTCACTCTGGACTGGCAGATACCCGCCATGGGAACGCCGGTGATCCAGATTGACATCGATCCTTCGGAACTGGGCCGGAGCTACCCCGCCACCGTCGCCCTGCAGGGAGACGCCAAAGCCAGCGTGCGGCGTCTCATCGAAGCACTGGAACCCATGAGCGGGAATCAAGATTGGGTCGACCGGGCGGGCCAGTTGGTGCGGGACTGGAGAGAAAGCGTGGCCCCGTTGTCAAACTCCGACGCGGTGCCCATCAAGCCGGAACGCCTCTGTGCCGAACTTACCAAGACACTCCCCTCCGACGCCATTCTGATGTGCGACACGGGGCACTCCGGGATTTGGACCGGCAGCATGGTGGACCTGAAATACCCGGAACAGAGCTACCTCCGGGCGGCCGGTTCCCTGGGTTGGGGTCTCTCTGCGGCCCTGGGGGCAAAATGCGCCGCTCCCGACCGACCGGTGATCTGCTTCACCGGCGACGGCGGATTTTGGTATCACATTGGCGAACTGGAGACTGCGGCCCGGTATGGAATCAACGCGGTCATCCTGGTCAACGACAACCAGGCCTTGAACCAGAACAAACGCGGGGACGACGCTGCCTATCAAGGGTTCGAAGGCAATCCGGCGGAGTTGTACAGGTTTTCCGAGTTGGACCTGTCAAAAATTGCCGAATCGATGGGCTGTTTCGGCATCCGGGTTGAGCAACCGTCAGAGATCCAGGGAGCCCTGGAGCAGGCCATCGCTTCCGGCAGGCCCGCGGTGGTCGACGTGCGCACTGACATTGAGGGCATGGCGCCCCCGCCCTGGGCTCCGTAGGCGGGCCACAAGCTCAGACCCTGGCCGACTGCGCCAGGAATTCTCTGGCGGCGCCGTAGTTTCGTGCGCCGCCCCGGCGAATCGGCGGCACCAGGTAAACGTCATGCAGCCCGGCCTGTTGGAACGATTGGTACAACTCCAACGCCAACTCCAAGCCGGGCTTTCCCCGGTCCAATTCTTCCCGCACTTCCTGGGGCACGGAGCTAAAGATAACCCCATCTCGCTCCAATATCTGCAACCCGAAAAAAACCGGCAGGTTTAACTCCTCTCCCGCCGCGGCCCGGAACGCACGAGAGAACTCCCCGGCTTGGGAGACGCTGAATACCGGCTGAGTAATCAGGAACTCCGCGCCGGCTGACACTTTACGTTGAGTCAACCGGGCCTCGGACTCCAAGCCCCGGCCCAAGTCCACCGATGCGCCGATGCAAAAGTTGGTGGGGGTCTGCAGCCGGGACCCGCGGAAATCCAATCCTGAGTTAAGGGCCCGGACGCCGGAAATGAGGCCGGTAGCGCTCACGTCGTCAACTGCCTTGGTGCGCGCCAAGTCCGTTGGCGGAAATGGGTCTCCCTGCACTACGATGACGTTTTCCAAGCCCAGCATCTGGGCGCCCAGAAGTTGGGATTGAAGAGCCAATTGGTTCATGTCCCGGGTGGCCAGGGTAAAAGTGGCGTCTATTCCCATCCGGCCCTGGACCGCAGCCGCCAACATTGCCGAATTTGTCCTCACGGCGCGGCCCGGGTTGTAGGCCACCGCAATGAAGTCGGCATCGGGGCAGTTACGGTCCAAGAGAGTAACGTCGCCGGACCTGGGAGGGGAAAAATCACAGATAAAACAGTTGCGTCCCGTGGCCTCGTAGCACCTGTCGGTTACTTTCATTGCGGTCTCCAGGCATGGCGGCCCCCGGCATCACTCGCGGCCCCCCGGCATCACTCGCGGCTAGACCGGGGAACGGTTACGCCTGGCTATCCGCCAGTTGGTCCCAATATCCCCGGAACGTGTCGACCGATTTGCGCTCGGCAAGCCCCATGTAAAACCGAAGGCCCTGTATGTACTGGGAGATGTCCTTGGGCAACATCAAGATCCGGTCCCGCGGCTCGGTCACGTGGTAAAGAGAGTCTATGCCGTCCTCCATCGCCACGTATAGGGTGTCCTCCAACAACATGGCGTCGGCCTCCGACAACTCGTTTCGGGCCATCCACCGCGAAAAAACGAAAGGAAGACCGGTCCACTGGTTCCATTCCAAGCCCAGATCGTAGCGGTGGGGGAAACCGCGCAGGCCCCGCCGCCGCCGCAACGCCTGGTCTCCGGTCATCAACACGGCTTCGTGGGGTTCCTGGGCGGAAACCACTACGCCCGGCTCGATTCCAAGTTTGATTGACATGATTACATTAAGCAGGGAAACCGACGTTGGGTCCGCGTCTGCGGCGGCGATGGGCAGGCCGGATAGTTCTTCTATAGGTCGTTGGGCGAACAACAGGCTGTTGACCGCCCGCTGGACCGAGGCCACGCAGAAGCCCGAAATCGGTTGGAGTTGGTCCTCCAGGCGGAAAGCGGCCACCAATGACATCGGTCCGGCGTCTACGTCGGCGCGCTCCACCGCCCCGGCCAAATCCTGTGGGGCAACCGCGCAAAGCTCAATGCCCCGTCGCCGCATATCCCAATAGAAGGGCTCAAAACTAAGCCCCGGTACCAGTCCTACTTTAAGCGCCATTGCCTCGCATCGCCTCTTCTGATGGGTCTTTCCCTATATTGGCCGCTCTTAGGGCCGCCCTTACTGTAGGCAGATTGAAAATCCCAGTCAAGACGGCCAGCGCGCCACACCGGGGCTCTTTGGACGAGTCTACAGCTTGGACAACCACCGGGCATTTGGATAAACTGGATATAAATGGCGCAACGGCATGCCGCCAAGCAGCCGCGCCGCCGCCGCAGTTCTCGGCGGTCAAGGAGGACTTTTGCGGCCCCTACAGCTACTGGTCATTTTCGGATTGTTCGCCATCATATTCCCCGTATCGGCAGGGCAAGCGAGCGCCGACGAAGGGGATATCAAGGTCTTGAATCAATCGGCGGAAAGCCGGTTTCCCGATGGCATCGAGTTCGCAGTAAATGTGCAGAGCACTTCGGAGATAGACGACATCAGGGTGTATTACAAGACGCTGGGCAACACCGTTCAGAGCGCCTATCGACCGGTGGAATTCGAACCCGGCACGCAAGTTTCCGGCAAGTCCTTACTCAAGAGCCACGGCTCCACCAGCTTTTTCCCGCCGGGCACGAGGGTGGAATACTCGTTCGAGATCCGGGATAAATCAGGCTCGGTTGTCCGGACCCCGGACCAGGAGTTCATCTATATCGACAACCGATTTGAATGGCGGACCGTGACGTCGGGACTGATCACCGTGTACTACTATGGCGAGTACATCGAGGGACGGGCGCAAACGATCCTGGACGCCGCACAAGAGGCAATGCGCTTGATGGTCCCCATCCTTGGCATCGAGCCCACCGAACCGTTGCGTATCGTCGCCTACAACAACTATCGCCACATGTCGGCCGCGCTGCCCTTCCGGTCTCAGACCACCTCGGAGGGGCTGATAACCGAAGGCACGGCTTTCACCAACCTCCGGGTCCTCCTGGTGCTCGGATCGGGGTCAACGGTGAAGGGGATCACTTCACACGAGTTCGTGCACCTATTGGTGTCGGAAGCTGCCGGACGCGCCGATGCCCACGTGCCATCCTGGCTGAATGAAGGTCTGGCGGAATACGGAAACATAGACCCAACCGACGGCTATGACTCGGCTCTGAGGTACGGTATTTTCAACGGGCAGGTCAAGCCGCTGTGGTATCAGACGTCGTTCAGCGGTACACCGGACGATATTATCATCGCGTACGGACAGGGCAGGTCGGTGGTCAAGCACATGATTGAAACCCACGGTCCGGACAAAATGGGTCAACTCATGAAGACGCTGCAAAAGACTCTGGACATAGACCTGGCGTTGGAGCAGGTATACGGGTTCGATCAGTACGGCCTGGACAGCGAATGGCGGTTAACCGTGGGACTGGAGCCCTTGCCTCCTCCGGAAAGGCTTGACTTGGAGCTGCAACAGTTTCCGACCAATCCGGCCCCGGCTCAAGCCTCCGAGGCGACCGTGCAACCGCTCGGAGCAGCCGCGACCCTCCCAGCCGAGGCCATACAGAGTCCCGGCGTGACGCCCGAGGCAGAGCCCGGCCCTAGCGGGGCTCAGGGCTGCAACGGGCCCGAGGCCTATTCCGCTGCCGCATCCGGGTCCGGGTTCAATCTGGAACTGGGTGCGCTGTTGCTCCTGGCCGGCCCGTTGGGGTTGGTTTGGGTACAGAGTGTGCGCCGGCCGCGACGGCTCTCCCGTGGAAGGCCCCGGCCGGGGCTCAGCGGGTCCTGGGGTTGAACGCGTCGTTCACCGCGTCGCCAAGGAGATTGAAGGTGAACAACAGAACGGCCAGCGTGCCCACGGGGAATAGCAAAAGGTGGGGATTGGTGAGCAACACCGAGATGTTCCCGTTGTTAAAAATCATGACCCCCAGGCTCGGGGTCGGAGGCTGAATTCCGATCCCCAACCAGCTGAGGAAGATTTCGGACCCCGCGAAAGTAGCCAAACCCGCGGAAACCACCACAATCACCGGGCCGATAACGTTGGGTAAAACGTGTCGCACCAGTATTCTGGGTGTGGAATTGCCAATTGCCCGCGCCGCTTCCACGTACTGAAACTCTCGAGCCTGCAGGACCTGCCCTCTCACAAGCCGGGCCATGCCGAACCAGGAGAACACAGCCAGGGCCAACGATATCACCGCGTAATCCACGATTCCCAGCCGTATGATTTCCAGTCCCAGCGTGTCTTCCAATCCCCGGACCCAGGTTATTATCCTGGGCTTGACAGTGGCCACGATGATCAGCACCAACAGGATATCCGGAAAGGCGGATGTCACCTCCCCGGTGCGCATGATCACCGAATCGATCTTTTTCCCGAAATAACCGGCCATCAGCCCGAAGGTTATGCCCAACAGGAGGCTGCCGCCCAGCATGGCAGTCACGGTGACAATTACGGTGGTGCGAAGGCCGTAAATTATGCGGGTGAGATAATCCCGACCCACCTCGTCTCTGCCGAATGGGTGGGACCAACTGGGACGCTCTTTGACGGCGGAAAGGTTCTGGTCGTTGTACCCGTAGGGGGTCACCAGCGGCGCCAGCACCCCGGACCCGTACATCACCACGATCACAGAGATGCAGGCCACGGCGACTTTTTTGTGCATCAGCCGCCCCAAAGACAAACCGAGGTAGCTCCGGCCGCGACGCCGAGTTGGCGCCAGCACCGCTTGGGCTTCATCCTGCAACGTAGTCACTCCCCAACCGGATTCTGGGGTCCAGGACCGGGTATGCCAGATCAACCAACAGGTTAGCCAACACGAACGTGGTGGTCCCGATGACCGTGAGAGCCATAATCACCGGATAGTCCCTGGCGAACAGCGACTCAATCGCCAGCAGCCCCACGCCGGGAATTCCAAAAAATCTTTCGACAATCACGGCGCCGCCGGCCAACCCTGCCAGAGAGAAACCCAGGGTAGTGACCACCGGAATCAAAGCGTTGCGGAGGATGTGGCGGCGGCGCACGGTGCTCTCCGGCAATCCCTTCGCCCGGGCCGTCCGAATGTAGTCTTGGGTTACCACGTCAAGGGTGCTGGAACGAGTCAGCCGGGTAATGATTGCCACGCCAGGGATGCCAATAACCACCGCCGGGAGGATTATGCGCGTGTCGAAAAACCCGCCCCAACCGCTCGTTGGCAGAATGTCCAATTTCAGGGCGAATATGATGAGAAGCCCCGGCGCAGTTATGAAAACGGGCATAGATTGGCCGACAAGGGTTAACGCCACAACTCCGGTGTCCCACGGGGTGCCCTGCCGCAACGCGGCAAAAACCCCGGTGGGAATGCCCAAACCCACCGATATAACCAGCGCGGCAAAGGCCAACTGGGCCGAAACCCACATTCGCTTTTCCAGCAACTCCCCGACAGTGCGGCCCCGGTACGTGATGCTTTCTCCGAAATCGCCCCGGCTCAGGTCCCGAATATACCGGCCGTATTGGACGAAGATATTGTCGTCCAACCCCCTCTGTTCGCGGATCCGTTGTACCGTCTCGGGGTTGGAATACTGGCCCTGGAGAATCTGTATGGGATCGCCGGGGCCGAAGCGGCCCAGGGTAAAGGTCACGAAAGTGACCATCAGCAGCAGGAAGGGTGTCCACGCCAAGCGGCGGGCAATGTAGTTCGCCACGGTTTACGGCGCCTCCTATGGGCCTGTTATTGACCTGTTATTGGCCTTCGAAGTAGACGTGGCGAAGCTTGGGTACTATCAGCGGCGTCTGAAGATAGCCTTTCACGAAAGGTTTAAGCAGTAGATACCTTTCTCCGCTGTACCACAATGGCACCCATGGGGCATCCTCCAGGATGATTTTCTCGGCCTGATTGTAAAGCTGATACCGCCTGGCTTGGTCCACTTCGGTGCGGGCTTCTTCCAGGAGGGAGTCAACCTCCGGGGAATGGTAGTTGGTGTGATTGTTGGCGCTTTCGCTGTGGAACAGAATGTCCAGGAAGTTTTCCGGGTCCGGATAATCGGCGACCCAGCCGATTTCGAACATTTGAAACCGTCGCCGGTGCAGGTCTTTAAGGAACGTGGCCCATTCGGTCTGCTGGAATTCCACCTGGAGCCCCAGGTTCTTGCTCCACATCTCCAGCACCACTTCCATATCCAGGCTCGCCGAAGCTCCAAAGCTGCCGGACCCGGTCATGATTATAGGCGGGATGTTCTCCAGATCATCCCCGTACGTGGACGCGTCCAAAAGTTCTTTGGCCCGGACCGGATCAAATTCGTAGCCGGCAAGAGCTGAATCGAAGCCGGGGAAACCGGGCGGCAGAATTCCCTTTGCGGGAACCACCTGGTCCCCCAGGACGATTGTGGCGATTTCCTGCTTGTTAATGGCCATGTTCAGGGCCTGGCGGACCTTGGGGTCGTCCAGCGGCGGCTCATTAACGTTCAACCCGATGTATTGAATGCTGAACGCCGGAGGAGCGCGGCGCAGTTCCTGGTTCAACGGGTTGGCAGGGTCCAACAAACGGTCCAAGTCAGCCAGGCCCACGCCCGCCAGGTGGATTTCGTCATTTTCGTACATGAGGATAGAGGACCCGCCACTGAGGACAAACTCCACTTCCTCCAGGAGCGGCGCGCCCAGGTGGTAGTCCGGGTTGCGGACCAGGACCATGCTTTCCCCCACATCATAACGGGCCAGCTTGAACGGCCCCGTGCCGTTGGGCGCCCGAAACCAGTCATGGGGATTGGCCTCGATGTTGTGACGGTCCAGGACGAAAGCCGTGGGGTAAGTCAGCTTGGCCAGGAAGTACGACTTGGGGGCATCGATGGTGATCTCCAGGGTTTGATCGTCGACCACCCGCACCCCGGATACCGCCTGGGCGTCTCCGTTGACCTTTTCCTTGACACCCATGATGTCTCCCAGGTATTGGTCGACTACCGGCGACTCAGTCAGCGGACTGGCGGCGCGTTCGAAGGACCACCGGAGGTCGTGAGCGGTCACCCGGCGACCGTCGTGAAACACGGCATCCTCGCGCAGGTGAAAGGTGTATACGGTCCCGTCAGGGCTTTTGTCCCAACTCTTCGCCAGGTCCGGAACAATTTGCAGATCCTCATTTATGGTCACCAGACCGCCGAACAACTCGACAATGATCTGGGCTGACCTGGCGTCCGTGGTGATGTGGGGATCAAGGGTGGGCGGGTCTATAAACAACCGGACCAGCCTTCCCTCGCCGGAGGCAGCGGCGGCGACCGCCGGCTGGGTTTGGGACTCTGGCCCAGGAGTGAGGGTTGTTTCGGCCACGGGCGGGGCGTCCGGTTGGGAACAGGCCACGGCCGGCGCCACAATCGGGGCCACAATCAGGGCAGCGACGATGAGAACTTTGCTGAGCGTTAGATTCATTCCGAGATAACCGGGCACAGAACGTTCAAAAATCTCCCGCTCCTTTGGACGAGTGGAGGGTCTGTGCTCGGCCGGACTGGCGCACCCTAGCCGCGCGGGCTCTCAGGCAGTACCGCGCCGGCGGCCCGTCAAGAGTAGTTGGCGAATCTCGGTCTCATGCGAGGGACGCGGAGATGATGGGACTCGGTCAATGAATTCCAGGGCCCGCAAACTTTGAGACGCACAACTATTTTAGCCTAATCCCGACGGCCAATCCAATGTAACGCTAGCGCCACATTATCAATTTGAAGCTTCGTTGCGCGCTTGCATGAACGCCAAAATCCGCTAATGGCCGTCGTTCTTGAAGCAGGTCAACCTTTTTGCTACCATAGCTAGGCTATAGGCCCAAGGATCAGTCTATGGCGGTGCGGCGAGCGTAGCCAAGTGGTCCAAGGCGCCTGTCTGTGGCACAGGAGATCACGGGTTCGAATCCCGTCGCTCGCCCCAAAAACGAAGACCCCCACAGTTTGCGCCTGTAGCTCAACGGACAGAGTACTGGGCTTCGGACCCAGGGGTTGTGGGTTCGAATCCCGCCGGGCGCGCCAAAACCTGGATACAAAGGCTCCCGACTTGGAGTTGGGAGCCTTCTTAGTTTCAAATTCAGACCCTTGCGGACCCGCCCGGCTATCCCGAGAATCGCCGGTTCCAGTTTCCGGTTCCAGTTTCCGCGAAGCCCCCGTCATCCTCGCCTCCGCGGGGGTTCAGAGCCCTTACCGTTGTTCAACCTGGTGCGGGGATGTATGGCCTATCCCGTCTTTTCCACGGGCCTCTTTTCCACGGGCCGTATGGGTAGGTAAGCCTGGTCCTTCCTAAAAGTTTCGTCGATTCCCGCTGCGACTAGAATGACCGGAGGCGGGGGCGGCACAGTGGGTCCTTGGACGCTGCGACGGTGGTTTGAAATGCGATTGCGCTGCCAAACAATGCGGGTTGGTAGACAAGGCCGGAGTTCGGGAATAATATTCATGACAAGGGTTCGGGAATAGCTTGAGCATGTCGGGCTGAATCCGATTTCCGTGGGACGCAACGCCAAGGAATTACGTTTCCAGGAGAAAGCGCCATGTCAAGAGTCACTCTGATTCACCACGTCAACATCCAAATCAGCGACCGCCAGCGTACCAGGGATTGGTATGAAAAGGTGCTTAACGCCGAGTTTTTCGACCGGGGTCCAACTCTAAACCGGGTCCAACTCCAATTCCGGCTCGGCAACGCGGAGATTCACACCAATGAGCCGGCCAACGTGGTCCAACCCCCAGGGGTGCACTTCGCGGTTGAGGTGGCCGACTGGGACGAGATGATCGAACACCTGGAAGACCTGGGCATTCCCTACAGCCATGCAACGAATCGCAGGTCCTCCAATGAAGAAGGGGAATCGACCTGGAGGACGCGGGAGTACACCGGCCACCATTACACCTACATCAAGGACCCCGACAGCAACATTATTGAGTTGCTCTATCACCCCCTGGGTGTGGAGGACTCAGCCGGAAAGAGGGTGGAACTGGTGCACGACCCCGACAGTCTCACCTGGTCCAAGCGCCCCGATTACGACGATACCAAGTAACCTGACCGGTCGAAACCGGTCCGCAAGCTCCCATGCCCGTCTAACGCATCGCCCCGAGCGAGGTAGCGGACTGTATTGGATATGACAAAATTCAGGCTCTTATTGGGCGTCGCCGCGGCCGCGGTAGCAGGTCTGGCCGCGGCAGCCACCCTCGGGTTGTCCTCTACCGAGCACGTCACCCCTCAACCCGACGCACAGGACGAGCAGGCCACCACCACCTGGATACGCCAATTCGGGACCTCCCACACCGATGGCGCTGAGGGCGTCGGCCTGGACCACGAGGGCAATCTTTACGTCGTTGGCTACACGTGGGGCGACCCTTCGGAGGCCGGTCAGTTCGCCGGCTATGACGCCTCGGTCAACAAGTTTCATCCTGACGGGGACGAGATCTGGACCAAACGCTTTGGTACGCCCAGCAGCGATTACGCCTGGGGCGCCGCCGTTTCGGAAGACGGGATCCTCTACGTCATGGGCCAAACCAGGGGCGCTCTGCCCGGTCATTCCAATTTGGGCCACGAGGATGTTTTCCTGCGTAGCTACGACGGCGACGGAAACGAGGTCTGGACCCTACAGTTTGGGACCAAGTTTCGAGACGAACCCAAGGACGTCACCGTGGACAACAACGGCAGCGTCTACGTGGCGGGCATTACACGCATCGCCCTAGAAGGCCAAACCAAGATAGGAAACGAGGACGCCTACCTGAGGAAATACGACCCGGACGGCAACGAAGTCTGGACCCGCCAGTTCGGCACCAAGGGCACCGACCACGTCACCAACATCACCACGGACGGGAACGGGCACATTTACGTGGTGGGCCCCACGTCGGGAGCCTTCCCGGGGCAGACCTGGCAGGGTAAGTATGACGCCTACCTCAGCAAGTTTGACGACAGCGGGAACGCGCTCTGGACGCGCCAATATGGGACCAAAGATACAGACACCGCCGTCGACGTAACCACGGACAGCGAAGGCCGGGTCTACACCGTGGGGTTTGTCCGCATCGCGCTGCCTGGTCAGCGGGTCGGAGTGGTGCAGAACTCATTGCTCCACAGTTTCGACGGGGAAGGCAACCTGCTTTGGAGCCGTGAGTTCGGCACCGTGGATGAAGACTTCGCCACCAACGTGGCAGTGGACCAGGCAGGAGACATCTACGTGGTGGGCCGGACGGACGGAGCCTTCGCCGGGCAGATCAACTTCGGCGGCAACGACGCTTTTGTGCGCAAGTACAGCGGTGACGGCGAGGAACTTTGGACTTATCAGTTTGGTTCCAGGTCCGGAGACAACATCAAGGACATAATTCTGGATGACGCCGGAAGCCTTTACGCCGTAGGTAGAACCAACGGAGTGCTGGCCGGACAGGAATCCATGGGACTGGCTGACGCCTTCCTGATCAAGCTTTCCACCGGGTTCTCACCGCCGCCGGCTCCGCCGGAAACCGCCGGGACCACTGGATTCTGCAGCAGCATAGGATTGAGTGTCAGCGGACGCCTGAGCCTTGGCTGGATGCTGCTGGGCCTGATGCTGCCGGCCCTTACTTTGGCCAGATTGAAACGGTAAGGAGACCGGGGCGAAATCGACTCCAAGCGCGTAGGCTTGGGCAGAATTGCCTGCACCGCGTCACGGGGTCGGAATACCGGCGCCGACCCGCCCATCCCTTGATTTTTGTCGCAGCGGCAATCTAGAGCTCTCTCCAGGCACAAACGCGCCTGAATACCTAAACCAAGCACCTCATTCACCTTTCCAGGGTTCCGACCCACGAGCGAAAAGGCGGCCCCCCACCCTTCATGGTTGTGGATGCGGGAATACTTGGTTAGCGAATTTTCAGCTCGTATTTGTAGTCTTTGGCGATCCCGCGTTGGGGTAGAGACGGTTGTTCCTTGGGTCCGTAACGGTAGTTGGGATCGTCGTTTGCCTTTGGGTCGATAGTGGCGCGCAGGGTGCCTATCCCTTCTACTTCATGCTCTACCACATCGCCGGGTTGCAGGAACCTGGCGCCGGGATAGCCCTTACGGATAGCCTCGCCGATGGAGCCGCCTCCCACAGTGCCGCTGCCGAAGACATCCCCCGGCGCGATCCGGCTGTCCTTGGAAGCCCTCTCGACCAGAGAGCCCCAGGTGTGATATGGGACACCGCCGTCGCTGTCCTCCAGCCAAACTTCTCCGTTGACCCTAACACTGCATTTAACCTGCAACCGGCCGTCCCGCATCAAGGGGGCCAATTCGTCGGTGGTTACCAACCATGGGCCCAGGGAGGACGCGGAGTCCTTGCCTTTGGCGGGGCCAAGTCCCACGGCGCTTTCATCCCGTTGTATGTCCCGGCAACTCCAATCATTGAAGATGCAGAATCCGGCGATGTACGGCATGGCGTCAGCCTCGGCCACGTCTCGACCTTCCCGGCCGATGACGCAACCAAGCTCCAGTTCATAGTCAAGCATACTTGACGCCGAAGGGAATGGGATGTGGTCGTCAGGGCCGTAGATGCAGAGAGGGTTGGAAAAATAGAAAATCGGCATCCGGTACCAAGCCTCTTCCCGCTCCCTGGTGCCTTGTGCCGTGGCGTGTTCCTCGTAAATCATAAAGTCGCGGACGGTGGGCGGTTGAAGCACCGGAGACCGCAGCCTCACCCCGCTGAGCGGCACAGCCTGGGCTGCGGGGTTGCCGGCAAGCGCGTCTCTCACGCGGTCAACCGCCGATTCCCCCGATTCCAGCAGGGCGCGCACGTCCTGCAATGGTCGAGCGGCGCCCAATAGAGCGCTTACGTCCACCACGTCGTCTCCCCGAAGCACGCCGCATCGGGGACCCGCTCCGGTGTCATAGGTCAATAGCTTCATCGGTATCACCTCGTCCCAGGGTGTTTTCTGTGTTGCCAAACGTGGGGATTGATTGGTTGTCGCCTTGAAACGTTCCTGATGGGCATCATATCACAGCGAATTGCCGTCACCCGGGATTGTGTGCGGTAGGCAATGTAGCGTAAGCAACAAGAAGGCCCCCTCCTTGCTGATGGAGGGGGCCCATGCTGGCATTCCGTTGGTTTCGGAGTGAGCCGGTTAACGGCGGCGGAGCAACTCCTCTTCGAGACGGTCCAGGCTGTAGGCTTCGGATGCCGCGGCTACCCTGGCGTCGCCCTCCCGAACCAGTTGTTCGGCCAAGGTTTCTTCCAAGACCTCCGGCGCCTCTTCCTCCCACTCCCGGCGGAGGACTGTATCACGGTTATGCTCGGTGAACAGGCGGCGCATGGCCACCACCACCGAGTCGGTCGATGACATGTACTCGGGCGCCGAGTACTGGACGTACTTCTCCGCGTCGTAGTCCTGGTTTCGGAAGTTGAAGTTCAACTCCCAGTTGCGGTACGGCCAGGAAATCGTTTTGTAGACGCGCTTCAACCAACTCGGCTGGGCTGGATAGCGCTCAACGTTCAGGTAGACCATGCGAGTGAGGTTTTCTTCTACCGGCACCGGCCACCTGGTGCTCCGGAAGTCCCGGTTGTTGCCGCCCGTGCGGGACATCCCGGGAAGCCGCGTTCCGTTCCACTCGTTGACGTCAGGCGTTTCCGCAGACGGAGGACGGCGCATCCCAAGCATCTTGTTCTGCTTCTTCGTTTTCCTATCGGTCAGCCAGGTCCACATCAACCGCCACCGGTGAAGCGGCCAAACGCCGTCCACGCCGGGGTAGTACATCTGGTAGGGTATATTGCCGTCTTCGTCGTAGTAGTACTGTTCGATTGAGGACTTGTCCTCGCCCGGGCGGTAGTGGACCACCTTGTCGTTTACGATGTGCACCCGGTAACCCAGGGGAGTCCGCGGGCGTCCGCCCAGCCGGCTACCCAGGATACGCAGGGCATTGCGGTGGACCATGAACGCGTTGTGGGCGTCCATGGTGTTCTCCAGAACAATAACCCAGTTGCAGTCAAACATGCAGAAGGACGGCCGGGAGATGTTGTGATCTTCAAACATTTCCGGCGGAATGTCTTCCTTGGGGTCCACGGGTTCGCTCTCCCCCATCCAAACGAAGACCATTCCCTTCAGCGTGACTGTAGGGAACTTCTTGGCCTTCATCCCCTCGACGCCGACCATCTTGGAGTCGGGCCCCTCGGTGAGGAAGGCCACACAGTTGCCTTCGCCATCGAAAGTGGCGCCGTGGTAAGCGCAGCTTATAAAACCGGGGAAGTGGCACTTGCCCATAGACAGGTAAACGGCGCGGTGGGGACACCAGTCCAGCAGCGCTTGAACTTCGCCCTTCGTGTCCTTGAAAAAGATGACGTCGGTCCCCAACATTCGGAGCAAGGACGGCTCGGACTTTTTCACGTCCTTGGCCGGGAGCGCCGGGTACCAGTATTCCCGGAAACCCAAGCGGGGAATCCGGCTGCGGCGGTCCTTGGGGTCGTCCGGCAATTTAAACGGGGGCGTCTGGGTGACCCCTTGAAATCCCCGGCGCATCTGCTTGTACCCACCGGGGTATCCAGAGAGCTGCTTGGTAAACAGTTTTGCCAATCCCATATTTCGCCTTCCTGCTGAATTTCGCAGTGGAATGCCCCAATGTTACCAGATTTGTCAAGGTAAATGGACTGCCAGCCTCATTTCCCAGAGTCTCCTAATGGTCTAGGCCAACCGGGTGGGTAGGAAGTTCAGGCCGGGCGGAGCAAGAACAGACGAATCATGAATGGACGGGCCTGCGAAAGGCTGCAGATATGGCGGAAACCAGCTTCGGTGGACCTTTCAAAAAACCCCGCTCCTGTCACCTGCACCTCGGGCCACCGAGCCCGAGCGTATGCTGTCATTTGCCCCAGAAGACGGACCCGCCGGCAGACAAACAAACCCGGGAGCCCCCGAAATGACAACGAAGCTCGCTTATCAAATTGAGTCGGTCATTGAGTATGACAAGCTCGACTTCGACCCAGGAGAACCGGAGCCGCTGCCCGACGCCATGTTTCAGTACCCAATCTTCCAAGAGGTCTTCCACATCCTGGACACCCACATAACCACCCTGTCCCCCTCCGAGGAGGTTTTCCGCAGCAGCAACACGTTCATCTGCTACGACCCGACAAACCTGAACGTCCGGGTTGGCCCCGACTTCTATGCCGCGTTCGGCGTCGATGCCCTGGCCATAAAGGAAAGGAAAATATACCTGCCGTGGGAGGTGGGCAAGCCCCCCGACTTCGTGTTGGAAGTCGCTTCGGAGAGCACAGCACAGCAGGATATGATTGCCAAACGCCAGATTTACGCCCGGATTGGCATTCCCGAATACTGGCGTTTCGACCCCACCGGAGGCGATTTCTACGGTCAGCCGCTGGCCGGCGATAGACTGGTGAACAATACCTACGAACCAGTGGAACTGACCGACGAGCCTGACGGCATCCTCAAGGGATACAGCCCGATACTACGCCTGAGTCTGTGCTGGTTGGACGAGATGCTGAAATTCTACAACCACGAAACCCACACTTACCTTCGCAACTTGGTCCAGACCCAAGCCGCTCTAACCCAAGCCGAAGCCAGGATAAACGAGCTCACCGAGGAGTTGGAGCGCCGGCAGTCCGGAAGTTGACCAGTTCCAATCCTAAAAAGGATAGGGTTGCCCGCCTCCGACGGGGATAACCTGGCCCGTGATGTAGGATGCGTCGTGGGAAGCCAGGAACACAATGGCGGAGGCTTGCTCAAAGGCTTCTCCCGAGCGTCCCATGGGGACTTCCATGGCGCGGGTCTCCTGCCGGTACCTGGCCTGGTCGTCAACCTCGCTTTGGGGGAGTTCCGGAACATCCGCGGTCTGGCCATAATTGCGCGGTGTAACCCGGTCGTCGGCCCCGGTGCCGCTGGGCGCCACGCAGTTAACCCGAATACCCAGGTGAGCGACCTCTCGTGCCAGGGAAGTGGTGAGCCCAATCTGACCTGCCTTGGCCGCCGCATAGGGGACCCGGAACCGCCCGGAGACGGCGTGGGTGGCGATGTTAACTATAGATCCAGAGCCCTGGTTGATCATGTGGGGCAGCACGGCGCGGCAACACCACATGGCGGTCCAGAAGCTTTTGTTCACCTCGGCCTCAATCTGCTCCGGCGTGTAGTACTGGTAAGACTGGAACCAGATTGTGCCTCCTGCCACGTTGGCCAAGACGTCAATGCGCCCGTACGCTTCCATGGCGTGGCTCATCAGCTTCTCAGCGTTCTCCCACTTCGAAAGCTCACCCAGGCAAATGGTGGCCGAACCGCCAAATTCTTCGATGTCCGCCTTGACCCTCAATGACGACTCTTCGACCATGTCTCCAATAACAATGCTCGCTCCCTCCTGGGCGAGTCTTCGGGCGGTAGCTGCGCCAATTCCTTGCCCGGCCCCCGTAACCACTGCCACCTGACCTTCAAACCGTCTGCCCCCCGAAGCTCGAGGGTCCAATTCTCCCGCCATGTTCGTTCCTCCTTGGATGCCTTAGGTTGCCTTGCGTGGGTCGCCTTGCGTGGGTTGAATGATACAATTGGCGGCGAGCGCTTGCCAAACCCCAGCTTAGGCGCGACATCGGGAGACTATTGATGATTTCCACATTCCCGGCGCAACGGGAAGTGAAGAGGCTGGCCCTTCTGGCGGCGGTTGAGAGCATTCGGGACCGCCTGCTGGCCAACGCCGACCAAGCCGAAGCCATAGGCCAACTTTCCCCGGATACAGTGGATGCTCTGAACGATTCCGGTCTGCTGTCGTACAAAGTGCCGGAAGCGTTGGGAGGAGCCGAAGCCGATCCCCTGATGCAGCTTGACGTAGTGGAAGCCGTCACCCGGATAGACCCGGCGGCCGGCTGGTGCCTGATGATCGGCGCGGCCAGCATCGCCAACATGGGGGCGTTCCTTCCGGACGAGGCCATCGATGAAATATTCGCCGGCGGACGAATCCCCAGGGCCGCCGGCGTCGCCGCGCCCAGCGGCAGGGCAAAGCCGGTAGAAGGCGGCTATCGCGTAACCGGGCGTTGGGCCTTTGGCAGCGGCGTGGGACATTCCGATTGGATTTCCGCCGGGGCTTGGGTAGTGGACGGCGAGCAGGAGCAGCTCACTCGCCAGATACGGGTTGTGTTTCCCACCGCCGACGCCTACATCCACGACAACTGGCAGGTTATGGGACTGAAAGGCACCGGCAGTTGCGACTACTCGGTTTCCGAACTTTTCGTACCTCAACGGTTCACCTGGGACGGGGCTGAAAGCCGGCCGCGCCGGGGCGGTCCCTTTTTCTTGTTGGGCCGTCCGGGGCTGGTGACCACCGGCCACTGCGCGTTCGCACTAGGCGTGGGACGCCTGGCGCTGGATGCGGTCACCGAGTTAGCTCAAACCAAAGAACGGGGCTACGCCGGCGGGATGGCCCTAGTGGCCGGCCGCGGCTCTTTCCAACGGGCGCTGGGGGAGTGCGACCTCAGGCTGCGCGCCGCAAGGGCGTTGGTGGTGGAAACCCTGGAAGAAGCCTGGGAATCGGTCTGCCGGGGTGTCACCCCCAAGCCTCCGCTGCAGGCAAGGATGCGGGCGGCTGCCTGCTTCAGCACCGAAGAGGCGGCGGAAATTGCCTCCCAAGCCTTCCGTTACGGGGGCGGCGCCGCCCTCTACCAGTCCCACGTCCTGCAAAAGTGCCTGCGAGACATCAACGCCGCAGCGCAGCATCAGATGGTAAGCGATTCCGCCTATGAGAACCATGGCCAATTTCTGCTGGGCCTGCCAGACGCCAGTCCAATGGGTTGATCCAGTTGGCGGAGGGCGGCAGCGTCTGGTTGGTGACAATTTACCGTGGCGCAGTCGAGCCGCCGGCCTTGGATGGACCATAAGTTGAACGTCCCAACCGCCAGAGAAGAAAAGCGCCTGGCGTTGTTGGACGCTGTGGAGCGGGTGCGGGACACGCTGACCGCCGGGGCTGCAGAGTCCGAAGAGCGGGGCACACTGGACCAAGCATCGGTCGATGCCCTCTACCAGGCCGGGCTTTTCTCCTTTACCACGGCATCGGAATTGGGCGGAGGAGAAGTCGACCCTCTGCTGGAATTGGAAGTGACCGAGGCCGCCTGCCGCGTAGACCCTTCGGCGGGCTGGTGCATGTTGATCGCCGCGGGCAGCGTTGCCAACATAGGAGCGTTCCTGCCCGATGAGGCCCTTGACGAGGTATTCCCCAACCGCCGGGTCCCCAAGGCCGCCAGCGTATTCGCCCCCACCGGGACTGCCACGCCCGTCGACGGCGGTTACCGGTTAAGCGGCCGCTGGTCCTTTGCCAGCGGGATTCGTCACTCGGAATGGGTGACCACGGGGGCATGGGTTGCCGGCGGCGAGCAATCCCGGCGGCGGCAGATAAGGCTGGTCGTCCCGGTCTCGCAGGTCAAGATTCACGACAACTGGCAGGTTATGGGCCTGCGTGGCACCGGCAGTTGCGATTATTCGGTGTCCGACCTGTTCGTACCGGAACGGTTCACCTGGGACCCCTGGGCGGATAAGCCGCGGCGCGGCGGGCCAGCGTCTTTGCTGGGCAGGCCAGGGGGAGTGGTTACCCCTCATTGCGGCTTCGCCCTGGGAGTGGGACAGTTGGCGTTGGATTCGGCGGTGGAAATGGGCCAAGCCAAGGAGCGGGGCTACGACGGAAGAAGCAACCCGTTGTCCCGGCGGGAATGGTTCCAAAGGACCCTGGGCCGGTGCGACCTGCGGTTGCGGGCCGCCAGGGCCCTGGCGGTGGAAACCCTGGAAGAAGCTTGGGAATCAGTATGCCGCGGCTCCACTCCCGAGCCTCCCCTGCAAGCCCGGATGCGGGCCACCGCGGCTTTTGCCAGCCAGGTTGCCGCCGACGTGATACAGCAGCTCTATCGCCACGGGGGCGGCGAGGTCAACTTCCAGTCACACGTGCTGCAGAAATGCCTACGGGACATCAACGCATCGACGCAGCACCAGATGGTCAGCGACACCGCATACGAAAACCACGGGCAGTTTGCCCTGGGGTTGCCTGGCGCAGACCCTATGGGTTGATAGCAGGGTATCCTGGACACCGGCGCTTGATAGGCTGTTCATGACCGCTCTCACCCATTCAAGCCAAGTCGCCTGGTAAAGAAGGAGGCTCGCCATGGTCTTGTTTTCGTTCAGACCACCCAACGCCGACTATTTGGGATTCCCCGCCACTACCGAAGGGATTGTAGAGTCGGCATGCAAAGCCGAGGAGCAGGGTTTCGACGCCTGCATGGTGAACGACCACATTCTGGTCCAGAACGAACCCCAAATGGTCACCTACTTCGCGAACACCTACGACCCGCTGATGGTATTGGCCTACGTAGCAGCCAAGACCAGCCGGATTCGCCTGGGCACGTCAGTCATGATCATGCCCTACCGCAATCCGATGAACACCGCCAAGATGTTCGCCACTCTCGACCAAATGTCCGGCGGACGGGCCATCGCCGGGGTTGGCGCCGGGGGCAACGAAGCGGAATACAACGCTTTAAGGGTCCCGTTTCACGAGCGGGGCGCCCGCACCAACGAATACCTCCAAATTTGGAAGGCATGCTGGGCGCACGGGACCACCACTTTCCACGGCGATTTCTTCGATTTCGAAGACATGCACGTGGTGCCCAAGCCTTTGCAGCAACCCCACCCGGAAATCTGGGTCGGCGGTTCCAGCCGCGCCGCTCTGCGCCGGGCTGCGGCCTACGCCGGGGTGTGGGCGCCGACGCCCACGCCGCTGCCGGATTTGCTCCGGAACATGGAGTACCTGAAGAGAGCCAGCGAACGGATCGGACGAGAAACGCCGCCGGTTACCCGGATGAGTTTCCGGGTGAATTTCACCGAGATCACCGGCAACACCCATCCGGAAGGCCAACGTCCCGCAGGCCAGGGAACTCCGGACGAGGTGGTCCAGGATATGCTGCGGTACCGGGAAGAGGCGGGGTTGGAAGCCTTTCAGGTCAACTTCAACGGCTGCCACAGCCTGCAACAGCTTTTGGATTCCATGGACAGTTTTGTCAACGATGTCCGGCCTGCCGTGCAGGCATAAACCCACGCCGAAGGTCCCCAAGAAAATGGATTTGCCAACTGAGAAATGTACAGGGAGAGATTCACATGGTGCAGTTTTCGTTCAGGCCGCCCAATGCCGACTACCTGGGCTTTCCGGCCACCACGCAGGGAATCGTTGAGTCGGCGTGCAAGGCCGAAGAGCAGGGATTTGACGCCATCATGGTCAACGACCATGTCATCGTCGAGGATTCGCCCCGGCTGGCCGAATCCTGGGGCAACGTTTACGACCCTATGGTGGTGCTATCCTACGTGGCCGCCAAGACCAGCCGGGCTATGTTGGGGACGTCGGTGCTGATTCTGCCCTACCGCAACCCGGTAGTCACCGCAAAGATGTTCGCAACGCTGGACCAGATGTCCGGAGGCCGAGCCATCGTTGGGGCCGGCGCTGGTTGGAGCGAGTCAGAATTCGCGGCCTTGAGGGAGCCTTACCGGGAACGCGGGGCCCGCACCACCGAGTACCTGGAAATATTCAAGGCCTGCTGGGCGGAAGGGAAGTCAACCTTCCACGGCAAGTTTTTCGACTTCGAAGACATGCACGTGAACCCCAAGCCGTTGCAACAGCCCCATCCTGCCATTTGGGTCGGAGGCTCCAGCCGCGCATCGCTGCGACGGGCCGCCAGGTTCGCCCAGGTCTGGGCTCCCACGCCAACACCCCTGCCAACCCTTATCGATAACATGGCAATCCTCAAAGCAGCCAGCGACCGCATTGGGCGGAAGGAACCTCCGGTGACCCGCATGAGCTTCCGAGTAAACTTCACTGGCATCACGGGCAACACCCACCCCGAGGGCGAACGTCCCACGGGCCAAGGTAGTCCCGACGAGGTGGCGGAGGACATGCTGCGTTACCGGCGGGAGGCCGGCCTGGAGGCTTTCCAGGTCAACTTCAACGGCTGCCACAGCCTGCAGCAGCTCTTGGACTCCATGGACCTGTTCACCCAGGAGGTCATGCCCCGGGTTGCGGTGTAGGGGGGAGCGTCTTCGGAGCGCGGGCTGGGGTCCGGGAATTTGGAGCGGCGCGAACTGTCCGCACAGGGTCCCCGTGTGGCGAGTTGACTTGGAGCGGCCGCATAGCAGTCGGACTCCAAAGCGCTGGCACAGCGTCCGAAAATCCCACTGCCACGGCTGGGATATGGTTAGGACAAGCGAATTTCAATATCCCCGCGATGTTCGCCGCAGCGGGAATGACCCGGATGGCCGGCTAACGCACCCCCAACTTTGACTGGTTCGTCCGTTCAGCGTCCTCACCGCGTAGCGGAAGGCGAGGGCGTAATCCTAGTGAATTCTGGACTGCACAGATGACGCGGGAGTAATGCCGTTCTAGATGCGATTGCCTAAGTCAGGACTGCCCCCACCATTGAAAAACCGAGGGTTCGTATGCTAAGGTTAGCCACCGTAATTGCGGTGGTTTCTTCTCCGTCCATGGTTGCGTTGCCCGCCAATTCTTATACCTGCTCCGGTGGCTGTTGAACAGTTTCCGCTTTTCGCCGAACCCAAACCAGGCCCACTTGATTCAATGGTTTCCCTGGGGCCAAGAGGCTTTCAGCAAAGCCCAGGCTGAAAACAAGCCGGTTTTGCTGTCGGTCTCGGCGGTCTGGTGTTACTGGTGTCACGTTATGGACGAGACCACTTATTCAGACGAGGGCGTGGCCAGGTTGTTGGCGGACAAGTTCGTAGCTATTCGGGTGGACAGCGACCAACGGCCCGACATCAACGCCCGCTACAACGTCGGCGGGTGGCCGACCACCGCGTTTCTCACCGGTCACGGGGGCCTCATTGGCGGCGCAACCTACTTGCCGCCCGACCAGTTGCTCGCCATGATGGCAGAGCTTCAGGGCGCTTACGCCAACGACAAACCCCGTCTATATGACCAAGCCCGAGAGTTACACCAACACCGCCGAAACCAAGCCGGCCGAGTCGCCGCGGGCACCGAGTTGGACGCCAACCTGGTGGATTCGGTCGCCCGGGTGGTGACCGGGGCTTATGATGCCCGAAACGGCGGTTTTGGCGCAGCGCCCAAATTCCCCAGCCCCCAAATCCCCGCCTTCGCGACCCACCTGGCCCGCACCACCGGCGAGGACTTTTACCTGGCCATGGTCCGCAAGACCCTGGACGCCATGGGCGCCGGAGAATTGCAGGACCGGGAAGAAGGTGGGTTCTTCAGGCACTGCGCGGAGGCCGATTGGACCGAGCCTCAGTACGAAAAGCTTTTGGAGGACAACCTTGGCATCGCCCAGCTTTTCCTGGACGCCGGTTGCCTGCTGAATGACAATTCCTACAAAGAGACGGCTGGCAGGACCGTGGACTGGCTCATGGAGCACCTGTATGACTCCGTTAGTCCGGGGTTTCACGGCAGTCAAGGCTCCCATTCGGAGTATTTCGGCCTGCCCTTGGAATCCCGCCGAGAGGCAGTCGAGCCGGCGGTGGACCCCTGTTGCTACGCGGCTACCAACGCCCAGGCAGTCAGTTTGCTTTTGGACGCGTCCTGGCGGTTGGGGCGTCGCGAATTGGCAGACACCGCACTCTCGGTCCTGGAATCGATTGATTCTAAGGCCAGCCAAGGGACGTTCAGCCACGCGTACACCGGCGGCCATCCTGGCCCGGAGCCTGCATTTCTGATCGATTGGGCTTCTCTGCTAAGCGCCAATATGTCGGCCCACGCGTTCACCGGGGAGGAGCGATTCCTGGAACGGGCTACCTCCAACGCCTCTGAGTTGATCGACCGGTTTTTCGACCAGGAAAAAGGCGGGTTTTTCGACATCGCACATGATGCCGAGGCCATCGGCCATCTGCAAATCAGGGAGAAGCCCCTGCCAGACAACGCTGTGGCGGCACTGGCTTTGATCAAGCTATACCAAACGACGCGGAACGAAGACTACCGCCAGGTGGCCGAAACTGCGTTGAGCGCTTTTATCGAGTCTTACCGGGAGTATGGTGAATTCGCCGCGGCCTACGGGTTGGCGGTGGACCGGGTTACCAACTCACCGGTGGAGGTCACCGTGGAGGGCCGGCCGGAAGACCCGGCCACCCGGGCAATGCTGGACGCGGCGTCGCGCCTGACCGCTCCCCACCTGGAGATCAAGCCGGTCCTGGCGGTCGACCCCAACTTGCCATGCCAGGCGCACGTGTGCCTGGATACCCTTTGTCTGCCGCCCGTTTCGGACCCGGAGCAACTGGCCGGAGCAGTAGCCGGTATGTCTCCGGGTTCGCCTCTTGGCGCCACCACCTTCGAAAACATTTTCGAACGTTTTCCGGGTTGACCTCCGGCTTTTCCGCTGACTATTCGACGCCTCTTCCCCTTGTGTTGGCTACCGCGCACCGCTACTCTGACTGTTGTCGAATTTCTGTCATAGCCAACGACCTGCGAATTTTGAGGAAAGACTTGTGCTAAAGACCGCGAATTGCGGCTCCCTACGGGAGGCCCACATAGACACCCAACCTACCCTGGCGGGCTGGGTTGGCCGCCGCCGAGACCACGGGGGAATCATTTTTGTCGACCTGCGGGACAGGTCCGGGACAATTCAGGTGGTGTTCAACCCGGAGTTGTCGCCAGAGGCTTACAAGTTGGCGGAACAGCTTCGGCCGGAGTGGGTGGTGCAGGTGACCGGGACGGTCCAGCGCCGTCCTACCGAAACGGCTAATCCGTCGCTGCCGACGGGCGAGATTGAAGTCATGGCCAGTGAGGCCCTGGTGCTGAATCAGTCCCTGACCCCGCCATTCTACATCGAGGAGGACTCCGAAGCCGACGAAAGTCTGCGGCTTCGCTACCGTTACCTGGACCTGCGCCGCCCCGACATGCTGCGAAATTTGGACCTGCGGCACCGGGTGGTCAAGCACATCCGGGACTTCCTGAGCGACCGTGATTTCCTTGAAATCGAAACGCCAATCCTCATCAAGAGTACACCCGAAGGCGCCCGCGACTTTCTGGTGCCCAGCCGCCGGCAGCCTGGCAGTTTTTATGCCCTGCCCCAATCTCCCCAGCAATTGAAACAGCTGCTGATGGTATCCGGCGTGGAAAAATACTTCCAAATTGCCCGGTGCTTTCGGGACGAGGACCTGCGGGCGGACCGACAGCCCGAGTTCACCCAATTGGACCTGGAAATGAGCTTTGTCGAGGAAGAGGATATTTTTCAGCTTACCGAAGAGCTTTACACCGGACTGGTGGAGTCGATTGCGCCCCAAAAAAAGCTGACCAAACCCTTCCCCCGGCTCACCTACCAGCAGGCAATGGACCGGTACGGCTCAGACAAGCCGGACCTGCGGTTCGGAATGGAATTCTCCGACGTGACCAGCTTGGCCGGGGAAACCGAGTTCCGGGTTTTCCTTTCCACGGTGCAGGCCGGGGGGAAGATTAAAGGCATTGTTGCTCCGGGCTGCGGGGCCTACACCGGCTCCGACATGAACCGGCTGGAGCAGGTGGCCAAGGATGGCGGCGCAGCGGGAATAGCTCACGTCCGGCTGAAAGAAGGCCCTTCGGTGGAAAGCCTTGAGACGGATGACATTCTGCTGTCTCCCGGCCTGCGCATGCCGGTCGCCTGGAGCCGCCGGCTGGCCCAACAGATGGATGCCCGGCCAGGAGACCTGATCCTGCTGATGGCTGGTCCGGAGGCCAGCGTCAACCAGTGGCTCAATGCCATGCGGTCATACATGGGAGAACGGCTGGGACTGATTGACGAGGATGCCCTGGCATTTGCCTTTGTGACGGAATTTCCGCTGTTCGATTGGGACAGCGAAGCGCGCCGGTGGGATTCAACCCACCATCCCTTCACCTCCCCCGCAGAGGGCGAAGATGGCTTGCTGGACGGGGACGATCTGGGCAATATCAAGTCCAGGGCGTACGACCTGGTGTGCAACGGGTCCGAATTGGCCAGCGGCAGCATTCGGATTCACCGGCGGCAACTACAGGAGAAGGTGTTCCAGATACTGGCGTATACCAAAGAGGAAATGGACGAGCGTTTCAGCCAGCTTCTGGAGGCCCTGGAATACGGAGCGCCTCCACACGGGGGCATTGCGCCAGGGATCGACCGGCTGGTGGCGATACTTGCGGGGACCCGCTCGATCCGCGACGTAATCGCATTCCCCAAAACCCAAAGCGGGGGCGACTTGCTATTCGGGTCGCCATCTACGGTTTCCGAGGAACAGCTTAAGGAGTTGTCCATCCGCGTGGAATACCCCTGACGCGACGGCCTTCAACGTCAACATTTCGCCAAATGCCCCCGGGTCTCCTTTTAGGGACCCGGGGGCATTTTGATTGAGGCATCTGAACGAGGGCGCTAACCTCGGCGGCGGCCGTCGCCGGCCCGGGATTAATCGTCGGCGTTGGCCGTCTCGGCTGGGATACCCGCTCCGGACTCGTGGCCGTTGCGGAAGGCGAACCGGTCTACCAAATCGCCGATGCTCTGTCGGAATCCGGAATACTCCAGTTCCCCGTAGGGCAGCATTGCAGCGCCGGACCAACCCTGCGACCGCATGGCCAAGGCTTTCTCCTGCGCCAGTTGTCGAACGTAGTCCCAAGCCGGGTTGTCAAAGAAATCGGCCTGAGAGTCGGAGAAGTGGCCTTCCGCATCAACGGAAAAGCCGACGCAAGACACCAGGGGGAGGCAGTAGATGCCGGTTACCGCCGTGTTGATGGGCACAGGCATCAAGGGCATGACGTGAGACCCCCGGGCGTCGCCACCGATGTAGTGGGCTTTGGTGAAGGGTGAAACCAGTTCTTCGGGCGCCGGGAAAATTCCCTGGTTCCGCACCAAGGCCACGGGGTCGTCCTTACCGGTGTAGGTGCCGGCGATGTTATGCATTCGCGTGGCCGACACCGCGGCGGCAACCTGCCCGGTGTGGCGGGAAACGATGGAATCGATGCCGAACCGCTCGTTGTCCCGGAGCAGCACGGTGATTTTGTAATAATCTTCGGGGGCGTTGAGGGAGATTATGCTGTCCCCTCCGGTATTGTCCATGTCGATGACATTGAAGGTGAAACCATCACCAATTCTGGGTAGCATCAACCCGGCGCAATACATGGGGTCGGCGAACCCTAGGAACAGGGGAAGGTTGTAGGCGCCGGGTCCGCATTTGTCGGCAGCCAGGACCATAAACGACTCGGCAGGCCGGACCCGGTTGGTCTTCCCCACCTCGTGGTCCAACTCGATTTCCGCCACCGCGGGCCCGGCCCCCCGGATATTTCCTGAGGGCGCGTCCACGAGGAGGTCTTGCCCGGCCCCGTAGAGGCCGTAGGCGCTGGCGATGTCTGTAGCATGGAGAAAGGAATTCCACGCAAACTGGTGGACGTCCGTGTTGTTCTCACCGTGGGCATGGGAGGCAACGATGCAAATGTCATCGCCGGTGTGTCCCATCCAGGTGTCAATGAGTAGTCCACTCTTGACGGCGTCATTGCAATCCGACTGCACGGCGTCCAACATCCGTTGCGATGGTTTGGTGTGGCCTCCAATAGAACCGACATCGGCCTTGAGGATGGATAGCGTTAGCTTCATGACGCCTCCTTGTTATGTCTACTATGCCTATGACACGTTAGCATAGGGCAGGTGGTAGGGACAACCGGGGATGAGGATTTAAGCTGCTGGCCCTGCGCTTGCGGGTTTCACTATCGGGTTGCAGGTCCGAATTGCCAATTTTAGCATCAACACTATCCGATGTCAAATAGACGGAAACAGTTATCTTTCGGCCTATAACATTACATTATATGATGGCTTCCAGATTATTATAGGCCCAATAACGGTTGTATTCGTAAAAAGCAGGGCCCGATCGCCATGGCCTCGACTCGGATTGATTTACTCCTACGATGACAGCCGGGCAACGCCAAGGACTAAGCAACTATTTCGAAACGTGGTCCGACAAGCTCAACATGAGCGAGGCGAAATCTGGAAGACGCTCACGCTGATCCCGTCAAAGGGCGCCGCTACGGATTGAGGCAGTCTTGATATAGTTTCTGAACCTGAGCTTAGGACAACGCACCCGCCAGCTTCTGAAGGTTATTCAGCTCCGGCGTTTCATCGTCGCCGGTCTCCTGCCAGGCGTTGGCGGCCCTGACCAGGTTATCTCGGGCCATGGCAGCATCGCCCTTGCCGGCCATAACCCGGCCCAGCCAGAAAGTATCTCTGGGAGTCTCCCGACGGCTCAACCTCTCCCGCAGCATATCCCCGGCTTTATCGAATTGCTCGGCCCGCAGGTAGGCCTCCAGCATAGTGTCCTCAAACACCTCTCGCTGGGCGTGGCTGCCGCCGATGCGGGTCAACTGTGGGAAGACCGGTTCCAGGTAGTCTACCGCGGAATTGTAGTCTTCCTGGGCAAAGGCATCTATGCCCTGGGCCAGCGGCAGAACGATTTCCCGGGCGAAGATGTTGCCATTTTCCGCGTTATTGCGCAGGCGATTGATCATCTGATCCATCAGGTCCCGGTCGCCGCTGGCGGCAAACGCCAAGGCAGCGTGGGCATCACGGAAGGCGGGACCAGGCAGGGTGGCGGCCGGGGAGGCCTGCTCTTTTACTTCTTCCCACGGCATGGGGGGCGCCTCACCACCGTAGATATGAAGCCGCCACATCAACGAAGCGCTGTCGGACAGACCGGAAATGTTTTTGGCTATGGCGGTGGGCCGTATCCAGTCCTCATACAGTCGCAACGCTTCCCGGTAGCGCCCCAGGGCCAACTCGAACAGGGCGTGGTGCCAGGACAAGTGCACGTGATAGGTGGCCCGGGGGTCGAACCCCTCCAACCAGTTGCCCAGGAAGTTGCCCCCGGTGGCGGCGTCTCCATACTCAAAGTAGGAATGGGTGACCGAATGGGCAGCCACGGCGTTGCCGGAGTGCAGTTGCAAGGACCTTTGGGCCAGGCTGAGAGCCTTGTCCAGGATGCCCATCTCGTGGTGCGCGAAGGCGTACTGGCCCAGGAAAGCCCAGTCGTCGCCGCAGTGAGGGGCCAGCTGGTTCATCAGCGCGAGCAGCGCAGGTGGGAAAGTGGGCTCGCCGGCCCCACTGCAACCCAGCATGTACAACCGCTGGACCAGCCGCATCAGGACGGCATCCCTGGGGTAATCGGCCAGGTGTTCCTTCCCCATGCGAATGGCATCAGGGCCTTTGCCGTTCGTCCAGAGGTCAACGGCCGCAATGTGCCGTCGCTCCCTGCCGGTAATTCCGTCGGCCAGTTCCAGCCCTCGCTTGGCGCTCTGCCGGGCTTCCTCGGGTCGGGCGCGGGTCATGTGGAGGAACGCCATGCAACCGTGGGCGATGGCAAAGCCCTCGTCCAGGTCAATGGCTTCCTGCAACTTTTCCTCCGCCCCGTAATTCTGGGCCAGCAGCAGGTCAACGCCCTCCTGCCAGCGGTCGGCGGCAGCCGGTGAGTTGGTGGAGAGGGTCATTCCATAGCGGTCCTTTCGATTACCAGGCATGGTATACGCCTCCTAAGTTTCAGGACTTGGTGTGGTGATCGTTGGCTCCGGCCGCCACGTCACTCAACATTCTACGCCTGCCGTAGACGAGGACGTTTCGCCCCCTGCCAGGCTTGGACTGTTCCAAAGCACTGAGACCGGCTGCGCCCCCCAAACGGGATTTCCCCCTGGTGAAGCCGGCAGCGAGCCGATCGTAGACCACCCCCCAGTTCGTCGCAACCTTCCACCAAAGTGGCTCGGACCCTCTCAAGCATTCCTCGTTCCACCCGACATTGTAGGGTCAGGTGGATGTCGCTGTCGTCCCCCAGTTCACGGGGCTAACGGTCCCGATGGCAACTGCTGCTCACCGGCCAGATGATTCCGTTCAACATTTCCCTAAGGTCAGCCCATTTGCGTCTTCTACTCCTGGGTGGGTCCAATTCCAAAATTACCGGATGGATTCTTTCATGCGTCAGATCTGGCACGTACCAAACAAATCCCAGCTTTTCCTCCTAATCCATCATCCAACACCACGCCTGTTTTGCCTATCATAACCCACGCACGACCCCATCACCCGTTGGTTCAATTTCTTTATTGAGATGGATCCTGAGGGGCGGACCTGACGACGCTCGGCCAATCCACAGATTGCGGTTGTCGCTGCCCCCTCAGGCAGTGTATATTCAACTGTGCATACCCGTTCCGCTGCGGCGGCCGGGCCAGTGTTTACCCATCAAGACAAAGGACCCTGGCAATGTCTCTTCTAACGGTGGGCTTGGCTCTGCTCCTCGGTCTGTGGACTTCCGGATTGGCCCGAAGTAAGGGCCGCAACGGGTATTGGCTTTGGGGCGGCGCTGCCCTGGTGCTGACGCTGCTGCCATTGCTGCCACCGGTACAAGATACTTGGCGCCTGCTGGGAATGGGACCTTTGTTTGTGTTGCTGTTCCTGCGAAGCCCCCGGACCAAGGTTGACGCGCCGCCCAAGGGGTTGAGTTGTCCCAGGTGCAACGCCGGGCAGCTACCCAGCCAGAGGTACTGCGTTGACTGCGGTTGGGAGTTGGGCCGGGCCTACCCGGAGACCGTGACTGCCGAGAGGGCCGGAGATGCCGCCCGCGCCTCATCTGAAGAGCCTAACGAGGAGCCGGCGGCTCCGGCAGACAGCGCAGGGGCCGCACCGGAAGCACCCGCCGTGGCAACCGTCCCCGAGACTCACTTCGTCCCCGAGGGCGCGGGGGAACCCGATGTGGCGGCGCCGGTTGCGGCCAGCCAAGAGGTCCAACATACCGACCTGCCCGGTGAAGCGGATGAGCCGGTGGAGGAAACTGCTCCCGAACCGCCGGTGTTTCGCGGGCAACCCACCCCGGTCAACATGACTGAGCGGGGCATCCGGTTATTCAACCAGGGGCGAATCCAGGAATCCATCGACCAATACACCAAGGCTATTGCCCTGGACCCCAACTACAAAGAGGCTTGGGAGTACCGGGCCGAGGCCTACGCCCGATTGGGCCGGGGTGAACAGGCGGAGGAGGACCGGCGTCGGCTTCAGGCGCTCAACACGGGGTGACCCGGCGACCGAAGCCCGAGGTTCAGACCGCCATTATGTGAAACCCGGCGTCCACCGGGATCACGGACCCGGTTATCCCGGTCGAAAGGTCGCTACACAAGAACAAGGCGGTCTTGGACACCTCATCCACCGTGATGTTGCGCCCCATCGGCGCCCTTTCAGCGTGGACCCGCTTCATGTCGATAAACCCGTGGATGCCCCGCGCTGCCAACGTTTCCAGCGGCCCTGCGGAAATGGCGTTCAACCTAACGTTTTGCCGGCCGTACTCGAACGCCAGTTGACGCACCTCGTGCTCCAGGGCAGCCTTGGCCGTCCCCATGACGTTGTACCCCGGATACACCCTTTGGGACGCATCGAACGTCATGGTGACCACGCTGCCGCCGGATTTCATCAAAGGCGCAGCGTGGCGCACCAATGGAATCAGCGAGTAGGCGCTGACCTCCAGGGCCAAGCGGAATCCCTCTCGGCCGGTGTCAGCAAAGGGCTGAGCTAGGTCTTCCCGGTTGGCGAATGCGATGCTGTGCACCAGGAAGGAAATTTCCCCTAATTCGGTTTCCACCAGGTGGAACAGGTCCGAAATTTGCCCGTCGTCCGTGGCATCGCAAGGCGCCACGATGGCCCCTTCCAGCGTGCCGGCCAACCGGGTGACGCGGTCCTTAAGGCGTTCATTCTGATAGGTCAAGACCAGGCGCGCCCCGGCCTGCGCCAGGACGCCGGCGATACCCCAGGCGATACTCCTTTCGTTGGCGACGCCCAAGACAATGCCGGACTTGCCGCTCAGGTCTATTGGGTACACCTGGTACAACCTCCCATGTGCTCGGATGTCAGCCGTGGGGTCAGCAAAAAGACCCTGCTACTTTGTCGAGGAACGTTTCGAGCTGCCGCTGCGGCTCAAAGGATGCGAAACGAACGATAATGGTTTCCGCGCCAGCCTCCGCGTATTCGGCGATTCGCTGCTTAACCCGTTCCGGGTCGCCGAAGGGGCCCCAACGGTCTCCCCAAATATTGGAGCCGTAGTACCCCGTTAGAAACTCGGTTGCGTCAGCCTGGGCCTTGGCGCGGTTTGGGTCCACATTAACCGTCAGGTACATCACGGCCTCAAAACGGCCGGGGTCCCGTCCCAAATCGGCCACCATTCCCCTCAGGTGGGGCACCATCTCGGCGTACTCCGCGGGAGTGTCCGATATGGATATCAGGCCATCACCCAACCGGGCCGCGCGCTTCAACTGGGCCGGCCTGCGGTAACGCCAGTGGCAGGCCAACAGAAAAGGCACACCGTTGGGCTGCACCGGCCGGGGAAGCATTTCCACCGCTGCAAGGTTGAAATACTTGCCGCGGTAGGTTACCGGCCGACCGACGGCCAGCGCCTTGACGATTTCGACTATCTCTTCCAGCCTGGTCGCCCGGGTCTTCGCGTCAACGCCGGCGGCTTCCCATTCTGCGGCCTGGGCTTGGTTGAACGCGCCCCCCACCCCCGCGGTTATAATCAGGCGCCCCCCGGAGATGACGTCAACGGAGGCGCAGGTTTGAGCCAACAACAGTGGATGTCTTAAAGCAGCCAACAGCACGGCGGTTCCCAGTCTTACCCGTTGGGTGCGAGCTGCAATGGCCGCCAGGGTGGAGAGAGGTTCGAGCCGGGGCTTGGCGGTGAGGCTATCGCCTACCCAGACCGAATCCAATCCCGCCGATTCCACGTGCCTGGCCATTTCCAGCACCAAGCCCGCGCTATCTGGTTGGGAATCTGCCAGCAGCAGTCCCCGGGTTGGCAGCAAGACCCCCAGCTTGACCTTGGACGCCGCGGTCATGCGCCCGTCAGCCGGGACAGCAACCCCGGGTCCATATGTTGGTAGGTCTCCAGGTCTTCGGGAATGTCCAGGTCCAAAGCAATGCCCGGACTATAGCAAAACGCTGCGGATACCCCCAGCTCGCCGGCTTTCGCCAGGTGGCGGGGAAAGCTCCGGGGACCCAGGTCCGGCGTAAAGGTTATGCCATGCGGCACCAAGATTCCGTTGGTTCCGCCGTCACGCCGGGCTGGGGCCAGGGTAATGTGGGTCTGCCGGCGAGTGGCGGTGACAATGCTATGCAGGTCGTTGGATTTGAGAAACGGCAGGTCCCCGGCGACGTAAAGTGAGGAGTTACCCTGTGTCGACACTTTTTCAAAGCCGATTCTCAAAGTGTCGTTGAGGTCATTGCCGAGCTCGTCCCACCAAACTGCTCCCATGTCCTCGGCCACAGTCCGTACCCTGGTGTCTCCGCCTACGACCCAGACCTCATCGATGCCGGTCTCCCGGACTGCGGTTAGAACCTGGTGCAGCATGCCCAACACCAATGCGCCCCGCTGGTCGATGCTCAAAACATCAGCCAGCCGAGTCTTGCTATCGGCCAGTGGCTTCATGGGGATAATGGCGGTCATTCCGGGGACACCGGTTGACATCAGACTTGGTCCAAATCCAAAATCCGCTGGGCCAACGCCACTTTGTCTTCATCGGAATGCATGACGATCGAGTCAACCACCGGGTTGATCCCCAATTCGGCGACCTCGGGTGCAAGGTAAGAATCCTGGCGGTCAATCAAGAAATAGTCACAAATTCCGGCGTATTCCCGGGCCACTCCAACTACGGAAGCGTCCTTGCCCAACTCGGTCATGATCTTGGCCGCCGGGCCCCTTACCGCCGCACCGGCGACGATGGGGCTAACCGCTACGCGACGCCCCGGAAAGACTTCCAAGGCTTGACGCACGCCAGGCATTGCCAGGATGGGTGCCAGACTAAGGAAAGGGTTGGAAGGACACAGCACCAACATCCCGCCTTGGTCCATCGCCTCGGCGAATCCGGGCGACGGCTTTGCGGAACCGGCGCCGACGTATTCAATACTGCTTACCACCGGTTCGGCGCGTCGCTGCACGAAATATTGCTGCATGGGCAAGTCGCCCTCATCCGTGGTTACCACAGTTTTCACGGGATCGTCACTCATGGGGACAATATCATGGCTCACTCCCAAGGCGCGGCTAATGGACGCGGTAGCCTGTGAGAGGGAATACCCCTGGTTGAGCAATTGGGTTCGCCTGATGTGAACCGCCAGGTCCCGGTCACCCAGGTTGAACCAGGCGTCGAGCCCCAATTGATGTAGCATCGACAGGGAATTGAAGGTGTCCCCAGCCACTCCCCATCCGGTCTCAGGGTTAGCCAATCCGGCCAACGTATACATCATAGTGTCCACGTCCGGCGAAACGTGCAACCCGTGGAACGACTCATCGTCGCCGGTGTTTACGACCATCATCAGTTTGGTAGGAGGAAGAAGCCGGGCCAGTCCCCAAGCCAGCTTGGCCCCACCGACGCCCCCGGCCAGCGCCAGAACCCTGCCGTTGGTTTCGCGACGTGAGGTCAGCGGGAACTCCGAAACAGTCCCAATTGTGACGACACTTTCACCGGTCTAGGAAAAGTCCCTCACGCGAACCCACGTAGGGGGTTGCCGTGGGGGACTGCTTGGAGCGCGAGGTTCATCAAATACCCGACTACGGCGCATCGACTCCCGGATGAGCAGCCGGCCCCGACCCATGATCGGCCGAGCCAAGGCCAACCGGTTCCAGCTTTATCCGCCGGGGATGCACGAACCGGTAGGTGTCCAGATTCACCAGCTTCTGGTAGGAGCCGAACAGTTCTTCCACGTTGTCCCCAACCACATCCAATGGGTCAAGCTCCTCGTCGGAGTCATCGAATAACCGTTTGGTCTGGTAGGTAGTATACCGTTCGGCTGGAATCCGGCCCGCCTGTCTGATCATGTGCCGGAATTCCCAGGGTCGCATGAGTTGGCCGTGTTGGGCGCCGGCGGCGGTGGAAATGCTCTCGTTAATCAGGGTGCCCCCCAAGTCGTTGACCCCTGCGGTCAGGAGGACCTGGGACATGCGGGACCCCTCTTTTACCCAGGACGCCTGGATGTTGGGAATCCAATTGTTCAGCATGATACGGGCGATGGCGTGTACCTTAACCACGTCCATGCCGGTGGGGCCGGACCTGACGTTCTCCACCAGGTTCTGCATGAACATGGGGGCTTCGGTGTGCACAAAGCTCAGCGGAACGAACTCGGTGATGCCGCCGGAATTCTTCTGGACATTTCTCAACAGGTCAATGTGCCGGGTGATGTGTCCATTGGTTTCCAAGTGGCCAAACATCACCGTGGACGTGGTGGGAATTCCCAATTCATGGGCCGTGCCGATTACTTCCACCCATTGGTCCACCCGGATGCGTCCGGGCGATATCCGGTCCCGCATGTCCTGATCCAGAATTTCCGCCGAGGTGCCCGGGAGACTGCCTACACCGGCAGCCTTCAGACCTTGCAGGTATTCCCGGATGGTGCACCGAGAACGGACCGAACCGTACAGAACCTCTTCCGGGGAGAAGCCATGAATGTGTATCTCCGGTACCTCTTGTTTGATGGCTTCGCAGAGCCTGATGTACAGGTCCCCTTCCATTTGCGGCGGCAGACCGGCCTGCAGGCAGACTTCGGTGGCCCCGTAGTCCCGGGCTTCCTTGGTCCGGCGGATGATCTCTTCCACCGGCAGGAAATACCCTTGCTCCTCCCGGTGGTCCCGGCTGAACGCGCAGAAGCCGCAACGTTTGATGCACACGTTGGTGAAGTTGATGTTGCGGTTGACCACGTAAGTGGCCACGTCCCCCACGGACCGGCGGCGCAGGTGGTCGGCGGTCATCACGACGCCGTGATATTCCAGCCCGTTGGCATCGAACAGAAGCTCGCCGTCCTCGGCGGAAATATCCTTGCCCTCAAGGGCGTCATTCAGGACCCGGGCAATCTTCGGTTCCAACAAGCCCAGCAACTGCTCTATGTTTTCCGTGTTACCTATTTTTTCCATATTACTGGCGGGTTTACTTGGTCCCGGCATACCTTTCAATCCCCCCTACAACATAACCTTCATCATCGGCCAAATCGCCGATTTTCTGCTGGAACCGGCTGGACAAATAACTGTTTCCAAAACCCAAAAACTCGGGATACACGGGGAGTCTGGGCTTCAGGTCAAACCCCGACGCCGCGGACCGCTGGCGCAGTTCCTGCAGGGCCGGCCACGGGGCCTCTGGGTTGACGAAGTCAATGGTCAATGGAGAGACGCCTCCCCAATCGTTGATTCCGGCATCGAGGTATATCTGATAGTCCCGGCCGTTAAGGTTAGGCGGGACCTGGAGATTCATGTCCTGACCCAAAATCAGGCGGGCGGCGGCAACCGCCCAGCGCATTTCCGCTGTCCCGGCGTCGGGGTCACCGGCCATTGGGGTGTCAGGCTTGGCCCGAAAGTTCTGGATAATAACCTCTTGGACATGGCCGAAGGTCTGGTGCAAATCCCGGATCTTCAGCAGGGCATCAACTGTCTCCAACCTGGTTTCCCCGATGCCGATCAGAAGGCCGGTCGTAAACGGCACCTCCAGCTCTCCGGCTATTTCCAGCGTCCTGAGGCGCACCCGGGGCCTTTTGCTGGGAGCAAACTCGTGCGGCCCGCCGGGGCCGTAGAGGCGTTGGCTGACGGACTCGAGCATCAACCCCATGGACGGGCTAAAGGGGCGCAACGCGGCCATTTCTCTGCGGCTCATCGTGCCCGGATTGGCATGGGGCACCATGCTTGTTTCTTCGCTGAGCAAGCGGCACATGTCGGTGAGATAATCCAGCGTTGTGTTGTAACCCCGGTGGGCCAGCCATTCCTTGGCCTCGGGATACCTTTGCTCAGGCCGCTCACCCAAAGTGAACAGCGCTTCGGTGCAACCAAGGTCCTGGCCTGACCTGGCAACATCCAAGACCTGTTCGGGAGTCATGAAAAGGTTGTCAGTCTGAGAAGGGTCCTGCCGGAACGTGCAGTAGCCGCAGAAATCACGGCACAGTCGCGTCAACGGTATAAAAACCTTGGGGGAAAAAGTAACGGTCCGCCCTTTGCTCCGGTTACGCAACTGGGCAGCGGCCAAACAGAGGACATCCAGGTCAAAATGCGCAATGTCGGCCAGAGACCGGCATTGCAATTCGGGCAACGGGCGACCACCAACGACGGAGTTCAGGCACTCCGAAATTTGAGCCGCGCCGCGCGTTATTTGATCTGTAGTCGCCAGAGCGAGGGACCACCCTTCCCCAAAGTCGTCCACCGCTGTCCTGAGCAATAGCAATTGGCACAGGCTGGCGGCAGCGTTTATTGTATCCGCTCCAGGTTAGCCAAGCAACCGCAGCCGAAGTGGCCCCAGGGCAGTCGTATGTCGGACCATTGGCGCCGCATCTGAAAAATTCCACCTGCCGCGGCGTAGACAGGGTCGTGTCACGCCGAACCTTTTCCTCCTTAATTCTCGCCGCGGTGGGAATGGGGGCAGCTATCGCATCCCAGACCTTGGACACCTGTCCAATCAACCTGCTTTTTGCCCAGCGGGGGTTGAGGGCATCATCCTCGTGGATTCTTGATTGCACTGGGGATTCGGGGGTAAGGACATTCAAAACGCGACTGCCCTGGGCAGTGAATCTCAAGCTACTGCATAGGCGAGTAACTCGTGGGTCTGAGAATCACGTTCCGCACCCGGGCATTGATCGGGCCGTCGGTCTCCGATTCGGCGCGCGCTTGGTGCCAGCCTGGGTCGGCTTGGAAAGCGGCCCATTTCTGTTCTCGATCGGCCAGGCTGTCGAACCCCAACATGTAGACCAGTTGGTTGCTAGTTCCAATTTCCTCGGTCCAAAACCCAACCACGTGGATGCCGTGTTTCTCAAAGAAACCCATGGTGTGATTGGCAAACCGTTCGTTTAACGCGGGAAGACGCCCCGGTATGGTTTCGTAGATGCGAAGTTCGTAAATCATTAACCCTCCAATTCAATTGATTGCATGTTACGCGGCCCACCACCCTGTTCCCAGCCGCGCGGTGGTTCTCGTCCGGCCCGACAACTGGGCGTAAGACATCGCTGCTAATGGGTTAAAACCCAGACAGCCGTCCCTGGTCGGTGGGCATATATTGACGCCCCAGGAATTCGTGAGCTAGCCGGGTGGCGACCCTTCCCCGTGGTGTCCTTTCCAGGAAACCGATCTGTAAGAGGTAAGGCTCCCAAACGTCCATCACGGTGTCAGCGTCCTCATTGACCGAAGCGGCCAGGGTTTCGAGGCCGACAGGGCCCCCGTCAAACTTGTCAATGATGCTGGCCAACAGCCGGCGGTCCGACTGGTCCAACCCCAAGCGGTCTACCGAAAGTTGTTCCAGGGCTGCCTGAGCCACCGGCCCATCAATACACCCATCGGCCATCACCAGGGCGTAGTCCCGGTTGCGCTTCAGGAGCCGGTTGGCTATTCGCGGCGTGCCGCGGGAACAGGCGGCGATGGCGCAGACGGCTTCACCGTTGGCCTCCACGCCCAGGATGCGGGCCGACCGGCGCACGATGACTTCCATGTCTTCGGGCTCGTAATATTCCAGCCGGAACACCGACCCAAACCTGTCCCGAAGCGGTGCGCTAATCATGGAGAACCGGGTGGTGGCCCCTAACAATGTGAACGGGTTTATTCTCAGGTTAATGTTGCGGGCCGCCAGGCCTTTTCCCACCATCCACGAGAGGAAAAAGTCTTCCATCGCTGAATGAAGGACTTCCTCCACTACCCGGTTCAGGCGGTGGATTTCGTCGATGAAGAGGACGTCGTTGGGCTGGAGCCCGGTCAGAATGGCGGCCATGTCGCCGGCCCGTTCGATAGCGGGCCCCGACGTGACCCTTATCTCCGCCTCCATCTCATGGGCCACGATGTGGGCAAGAGTGGTCTTGCCCAAGCCCGGGGGTCCGTAGACGATGATATGGTCCAGGGGTTCGCCCCGCATCTTGGCGGCGCGAATTGCGATATCCAGATTGCCCTTAACGTGGCCCTGGCCGACGAAATCGGCGAGACGGCGCGGCCGCAGAGTTTGGTCCGTGTCGTCGGGCTGGACTTCTGCCGACACCAGTCGTTCGGTCATTCGGCCCCCTCCCACCACCGTTCCCGGGCGTTGCGACAGGTCTACGGTATCCGGATTCTAGGTTTAGTCGATTCAGGCGTCAAGGAAGCCCGGTCACCTGGCCGGGGGAATTGGGCCGCGGGACCCGTCAGGGCCGCTCCACGAACAACCCTATCCCTCAAATTTCCGGAAGACCAAGCAGGCATTTTGTCCACCGAAACCGAAGGCGTTGGACAGCGCCACGCTTACATCTTTTTCCCGGGCCTGGTTGGGCACGTAGTCCAGGTCGCAGGCCGGGTCCGGCTCTTCATAGTTGATAGTAGGGTGGATCACGCCCTGGGTGATGGTTTTGACGCAGGCGGCGGCTTCCAACGACCCCGACGCCCCCAGTGAGTGGCCGATCATGGACTTGGTGGAACTGATTGGAATCTGGTAGGCCAGGCTGCCGAACAACCGCTTGACCGCCGTCGTTTCCAACGCGTCATTCAATGGAGTGGATGTTCCGTGGGCGTTGATATAGTCCACCTGGTCCAGCGCAACGCCGGCGTCCCGCAGCGCCAACTCCATGGCGCGGGCGGCGGCTTCCCCGCTTTCCTCGGGCTGCACGAGATGTCCGGCGTCGGAAGTGCACCCAAAGCCGGCGATCTCAACCGAAATCTCAGCGTTCCGAGCCAAGGCATGGTGCAGAGATTCCAAGACCATTATGACCGAGCCTTCCGCAGGGACGAAGCCGTCACGTCCGGCGTCAAAGGGACGGCTGGCTTTCTGCGGCTCGTCGTTTCGGGTGCTCAAGGCTCGCATCACCGCAAATCCTGCCAGGCCCAATTGGCTGATTCCCGCTTCCGAACCGCCGGCGAGCATCACGTCGGCTTCCCCCCGCCGGATGACGGCCAAAGCTTCGCCGATAGCCTGGTTTGAAGCGGCGCAGGCGGTGGTGGCCGTGGAATTGTGTCCCCTGGCCCCGGTGAAACGGCTGACGTTGGCGGCGGCCATGTTGGGCAGGACCATCGGGAAGAAAAAGGGCGTCATCCTCATGCCGCCCCTGGCGGCCAGAATCCGGCAGTTCTCCTCCAGCGTGGGGAATCCTCCATTGCCGTTGCCCAGGACGACACCGGCGCGAAAGGTGTCCATTTTGGAAATGTCCAACCTGGCTGATTCCACGGCGGTCAATCCGGCGGCCACGGCCAGTTGAGAAAACCGGGCCATTCGGCGGGCTTCACGCTGGTCGATGTACTGGACGGGATCGAAGTCGCTCACCTCACCGGATATCCGGCAAGGGTAATCGGTGGGGTCGCAAAGGGTCATGGGCCCAATGCCCGATCGGCCCGCCACCAGGTTGTCCCAAAACATTTCCGGCGTCTGCCCCAGGGGAGTGATTGCCCCCATACCGGTTACCACCACCCTAGGCCTATCCCGTTCCACACCCAATGCTCCAGAATAGAATTCGAACGTTCCAATGTTGACCCGAAAACCAAGAGCCCAACAGCATAGGTCAGCCCACCCGAAGGTCGCGGGGCAGCAAGTCGGGGTACTCCTCGGGCTGGATTCCCAACGCCGCCTCCCGGGCTTCAGCCGCCACAAACAAAGAGCCGGTCGCCAACACCAGGTCACCCGGTCCGGCGGCCTCGCGGGCCTGGCGCAAGGCGTCGGCCGTATCCCGGGTCAAAACCGCTTTAACTCCTTGATCTTCAAAAAGCCGGGCCACTGCGGCCGGGGCCATCGACCGGGGATGCCTTGACCGGGTTGCGAAAACCACCGGATTCCCCTTCGAAAGGCATTGCGCCATTTCCACAACACTCTTGTCCCGCGAAAACCCGACTGCCAACAACAAACGCCGATGTGGCATGTACCTGGGCAAGGAATCCATCAGGGATTCCATAGAATAAACATTGTGGGCTCCGTCGGCCACCACCGGAGGGTCTTTTAACAGCACCTCCATCCGGCAGGGCCATGAAACGCTGGCAAACCCCTGAGCGACGGATTCAGAGGGTATGGGCCACCCGCGTTCGACCAACACCTCCAGGGCGGCCAATGCGGTGGAGGCATTTTCCAACTGGTATTCGCCCAGCAACGGGATTCGCAGTTGGTGTTCGCTCAGCCTGCCGTTGACGGTGAAGCTCTGGAATCCGGACCCATCCGGGCCAGGGCTGGTCCAGGTGACGTCGGACCCAACCTGGACCGCTCGGGCGCCAACCTGCCGGCATCGCTCTCGGATCACGTCTCTGGCTTCCCGAACCTGGGGGCTTATCACCACCGTGGAACCCACTTTGATGATTCCCGCCTTTTCCGCGGCGATCTCTGCCACCGTGTCGCCAAGAATGGCCATGTGGTCTTTGCTTATTGAAGTAATGACCGCTACGTCTGACGTCACGACGTTGGTGGCATCCAGCCGCCCGCCCAGTCCAACTTCAATGGTTTGGAAATCCACCGGCTCTTGAGCGAAACACTGGAACGCCATGCCGGTAATGAACTCGAAAAGGGTAACTGCGCCATCGGCCTCAACTGCTAGCCCATCGGATGAACCCATTTCCGGGGCCATCCTGAAGGGCCACAGCTGCTCAACCAGAGCAGCGAATTTCGGCTCGGAAATCGGCTCCCCATCCAGGCGTATTCTCTCTCTGAAATGATGCATGTGGGGCGACGAATTGAACCCGGTGCGGTAACCCGCCGCAGTGAGGGCGGCGTCGCAGAACGCGGCAGTGCTGCCCTTGCCCTTGGTCCCGGCGACGTGGATCGTCGGCGCGGCGCGATGGGGATTTCCCAACCGGGCCAGGAATCCTTCCATCCGGGCAAGATCAACGATGGCTTTTTGCCGAGGACCGGGGGCCGCGCGTTCGTGGTCCACCAGCGATAGCAGTGCGTCTATAGATTCGGAATAATTCATCAAGGTCAAAACCGGGAGTTCTGGGCTGGCGTGCGATTGGAGTCGGGAATCCCGGCCTGCCGAGCGTGGCCCAGGATTTACTCGGCCACCCGGATGGGTGGGAAACTAGCGGCCCCTGGGGCGAGAAGGCGGCAACCCGAGGGCGATTCTAAAGCCGTCCCCACGGGTCACCGACTTGACGAATTCTATGTTATCTTCCATCCGCTTTGGGGTAAAGCCAAAGGTCTGCTCCACAACGCCGAACTCACTGACGTTCCGCAGCGACATCATGCTGAGCATTTCGGTAGTGACCGGCGGGCGAGGTTGCAAAACCTGCATCACTGAGACTGCCACTTTGGCCGACCAAAAAGGGACGTGCAGAAACCAGCGCTTGGTTCCCATGGTCCTGGCAACCATAGCCGCCATTTCGTTGTAGCTAAGCTGTTCCGGCCCTCCAATCTCCAGGATGCGCCCCTTGAGGTTCCCCTGGTTCACTGACATCGCCAGGCACCTCGCCACGTCATCCACCTCAATGGGTTGGAAGCGATTGCGTCCCGGTCCCACCACCGGCACGATGGGTGACAACCGGGCCAATCCGGCAAGCGCATTTACAAACTCATCGCCAGAGCCATACATCAAGGTTGGCCTGAAGATAGTGTAAGGCAACCCGCTGGCGATTACCTCTTGTTCGCCCTGGTACTTGCTGTAGAGGTATTTGTAGCCCGGCTCTTTGGTGGCGCCGTTGGCCGAAACGTGAATGAAGTGCTTGACACCGTTTCGCTTGGCGACTTCGGCAACGTTCGCAACTCCCTGGCGGTTGACGGCGTCAAATGTGATCCTCCGGCGTTGCCGCCGGTATTCGCGAATAATAGCCACCAGGTGAATGACCGCGTCCACACCATGATGAGCTTCGTCTAGCGCATCCAGATCGTCGACCCCGCCGTAATAGACCTCCACCGACCGGTTGGGGAACACCCTTTCAGCACCCGGGCTGTGGACCAAACACCGCACCGTGTGGTGGCGCTCCTGCAAATGCCCCACTACCCGCCGGCCTAGAAACCCGGTGGCCCCGGTAACCAGAACCAGCACTAAAAGCCTCCTGTTGATTGCCTCTCGGCGTTTCGGGGGTAATCGGTTGGGTTGGTTTAGATCCTATGGTACGGTAGCATGGGCCCTTCGGCAGGGACAACCTACACGGGACGGGCCCGGACTTATATTCTTATCCTATAGAACCGGTCCCAAACAGGGTATTGGAAATGGAGTCTGACGACCTGCATTTCGGAGCAAATCTGGCCTTGGGAGCAGCTCAAACCGCATACCAAGCCAAATGGATGGAGGACCTGGGTTACGAGTACATTTCTTCCGGCGAGCACTTCATGCGGGGCAACCCGCCTGGTCCTTCCCATGCCGCGTTGCCCCTGTTGGCGGTAGCTGCCGGGGCCACTGAGAAAATACGGGTAGTTTCCTCAATCATCCTGATCCCGTTCTACCATCCCCTGACGCTGGCCAGGTTTTCCGCCACGCTGGACATCGCCTCCAATGGGCGCTTGACCCTGGGAGTAGGAATCGGCGGGGAGTTTCCCCAAGAGTTCGAGGCGGCGGGGCTGAGGGTTTCCCAGAGGGGCCGCCGCACCGACGAATGCCTGGAGGCCCTGAGACTGCTGTGGTCGGGAGAGAGTGTGGACTTCAAGGGGAGGCACTTTCAGCTCAACGACGCCGCCATCAACCCAATCCCCACCCAGAAGCCCCACCCTCCGATCTGGGTGTCCGGCCGCCGGGATGCGGCGATGGCGCGGGCCGCCCGGTTTGGCGAAGGCTGGATGCCCTACTTCTACGACCCGGAGCGTTACCGCAACAGCGTGTCCCGAATCCGGGAACTGGCTCAGGAGCAGGAGAGAGACCTTGCCGATTTCCAGTGGGCGTACTTCCCATACATCTCCATTTATCCCACCGTCGAGGAGGCGGCCAACGTCGCCGCCCATGAATTGGGAGGCCGCTACCTGTACGGGGCCGACTTCATCGACATCGTCCACCGCTACTGCCTGCTAGGTCCGGTGGAAAATTGCGCCCAACGTCTCAAGGAGTACATTGACGCGGGAGCCAGGCACATTGTTTTCAGCATCTCCTGTCCACGAGAGGACCGGGCCCGCCACGTCGAGACGATAGCCAAAGAACTGATACCGCTGTTCCAGTAACCTTCCTAAACGCATGCTCGGAAGGAGCCTGTTGCCGATTACTCTTAGCACCAGAACCACCTGCTTGACCGCCCGCTCTGATCTATCCTAGAGGCTGGTTGCTTTTCCAGGGACTGGTAGCTTTGGGCGAGTTGAAACCGGTGGCGGACGCGGCTAGCTGGTTGACAACGTTACTATTCGTGAATGGGTTGCTGTATAATGTCGCGACGGACGGATTGGTAATCCGGGCTATCCGATGGCGTTCCCGTTTAATTTTGTAGCCGGATATGAGCAACCCCGTGGTCCCAAGCGCCGTTGCTAGCGCAATTGGGGCGCCAGATCGGGATCTCTGCACCGGGACATTGGGGTCTCGGTGAGATAGACAGGAGTCAAGATGTCAACCACGAAAAGGGTGTTGTTGTTGCAGCCGGCGTCGGCTGGTGGGAATTTTGAATACATTGCGATCCCCCGACAAGGAATGCTGTTCCTGTCGGGGGCATTGGCCCAGTGGAACGGGCCGTTCCAGTACGAACGGGAGATCTGGTTTGAGGACCGTTCCGGGCTAATCGACCCGGACAAAGACCTGGAAGACGTGGACATCCTAATGGTGACCGCGCTGATCAACGAGGCTCCTCGCGGCTACCAGGTTGCCCGCCAAGCCAAGGAGTTTCATCCGGGAATCATCACCATCGGCGGCGGCCCCCAAATGGGCCCCCTGTCGGAAGAAGCGTTCGACTACGGTCACTTCGACGTTATTGTTCAGCGAGAAGGGGAAGACATCATCGGTCAACTGTCTGACGTGCTGCTGACGCACAAGAGGTCTGACCGGAACCAGTACCTGGCAAAAATTGCCGGAATCAGTTACCAGGATGAGGGACACTGCGTCCAAACCCGCAGGGCGGGTCTGGTATCCCCGGATTTTGTGGAGTTGCCGGATTTCCGCTCCATCAAGGATCTTTCGCCTGCCAATCCTATGGCCGGAGGGGTGTTGGAGACTGTCAGGGGTTGCACGGAGAATTGCACCTACTGCCAGGTGATCCAGCAGTTTTTGGGATACCGGTTGGTCAACCGGGAAACCGAGTTCAAACGCCTGAACCAACTCCGAGAGTTGGCTTCCGACGGGTTGATCCACTCCTCGCGTAACGGTAAATTCCAGGTCTTCATCTCCGACGACCTTCACCCGCCGCCTCTGCGAGCGGTCAAATATCGGAACGAGCGCCTGGCACGGCTCAAGTCTTGGAAAGGCGCTACCGACGACATGTACCTGATTTGCCAGGCCCGGGCAGAAATCGGCCAGGACCCCGAATTGGCCAACTCCATGTCCGAGGCCAACATCGACATGGTTTACGTCGGTGTGGAATCGGACAACGCCGAAGCCCTGAAACTGGTGCGTAAACGCCAGGAGCCGGGGCAGGTGCACAAGGACCTTTTGTCCCTCAACCGCATGGGCTTCTCGGTGGTGGCCATGACCATAATCGGTCTGCCCTACGACACCGAAGAAAACATCATGAACATGGCCAACTGGGTGACGCAGCTCAGCAAATACCAAACGGTGAATCTGCTCACCCCGCTGCCCGCTACCTCCAACTGGGATTCCATGGTCCCCCTGGACGAAAACGGGGACGTTTTGGAGCCAGGGCGAATGAGGCCCTACCATCTTTACACCGGACGCCAGTTTGTCCATCAGGACGAACGCTGGACCATGCAGGAAAGCAGGGACCTTTTCGACCTGTATTCCTCACGGTTGACCCCGGTGGACGATCTTTACCGGCGCATTTTCCGCATCCTCCGCACCTACAAGCTGCGGCTGGCAGCAACCAGTCGGGACATGGGGGATACAATCACGGCCCGCATCAGCGAGGCGACGGAGAACTTGCGAGGCTGGTCCGCCCCGCTATCCATTGCCGGCAAGGAGATGGGCGACAACATCAACCAGGGCGTGGAAGACCTGGCTGAAAAACTGCGAGCGGTTTCCCAGCCTTTGGCCAACGCCCGGCGTGACGTGGTGGAAAACATTGGAACCCGGCTGAACGATTTGACCGAGTCGCTGAAGACGCTATCGGACCCGCTCACCCCGGAACGGACCGAGTTGGCCCACAGCATTTCAGGCCGGATTGCCGAGCTGGGCGACATTCTGGACGGTGTGGTCAAAGACTCGCCGCGCAATCCAATCACAAGGCGGCGTAACAGGACGTAGTAGAAAGTCCAGGTTGCGGTTATGCCTTTTGGCCTTCTAATTCTGCAGGGCGTTGCTGGCGGGTCGCCGCAGCGCCCACAGGTTATTCGCGACACATACCCCCTGGGTGAGGATGGGAAGTTGTTTGGGAAAAGGGGCAACTCCGGCGCCACCTACTCGCGTCCGCCTCGGCACATTATCCCCGTCTGCGCCCCATGATCAATTGGGAATGATATGAACGACATTCACCGCGTGTTCGTCACCGGTATTGGCATGGTCAGCCCACTGGGCCTGGACACCGCGGAATCCTGGTCGGCGTTGGTCCAAGGGCAATCGGGGATCGATTTTATCTCCTCTTTCGACACCGACGGGCATGACACCCGCTTTGCCGGTGAGGTCAAAGGTTTCGACCCTGAGAAATACCTGGACCGTAAAGAAGCGCGCCGCATGGACCGCTTCGCCCAACTGGCGGCGGTTGCCGCCCAGGAAGCGTGCCGCCAAGCCCAGCTTGCACCGGCGTCACTAGACCCATACCGGGTTGGCGTCATCATCGGCACCGGCATCGGCGGGATAATCACCCTATCGCAGCAATTTGACGTGATGCGAGAAAGGGGTCCCCGCCGGGTCACTCCCTTTCTCATTCCGATGATGCTGTCCGATATGGCCTCGGCCCAGGTGTCCATGGTCACCGGGTCGATGGGCGCGAATTACTGCCTGGTGTCCTCCTGTTCCAGCGGGGCCGACGCGTTGGGCCAGGGCTGGGAAATGGTGCGGCGCGGCCAAGAGGACGTGGTGTTGGCCGGAGGCAGTGAGGCGCCAATCAGCCCAATCGCCGTGGCGGGATTCAACGCTCTGAGGGCCCTTTCTCGCCATAACGAGAACCCCCAGGAGGCAAGCCGCCCCTTCGACGTCAACCGTGACGGGTTTGTGATGGCAGAAGGCTCGGCAGTGCTGGTGCTGGAGAGTGAAGAAAGCGCGGCCCGGCGGGGAGTAGCCCCTCTGGCCGAGCTCAAAGGCTACGGCGCCACGTCCGACGCTTTTCACATAACCGAGCCCGGACCAACCGGCCAGAGCGCCGCCAAGGCGATGCAGTTGGCGCTACAACAGGCGGGCATCGAACCATCCGAGGTCGACTACCTGAACGCCCACGGCACGTCCACGCCCTTGAACGACCGTCAGGAAACTAAGGCGATCAAGCTTGCGATGGGGGAGGACGCCCATCGTGTCCCCATCAGCTCCACCAAGTCCATGACCGGCCACCTGCTGGGCGCCGGTGGGGCTTTGGAGGCCGCTTTCTGCGTACTGGCCATTCGAGACGGGACTATCCCTGCGACCATTAATCTGAAAGACCAGGACCCGGACTGCGACCTGAATTGCACTCCCAACCAGGCAATGAAACGCCCAGTTGCCACGGCAATGAGCAACTCATTCGGATTCGGGGGGCACAACTCAGTGTTGATATTTGCCGCCCCCGACAGCAATCCGTAGGCGGGGCCGGTAGGGGCAACACCCGCGTATTGTCTCCGGGACCCTTTCCCCCGAGGGGGCTTTCTCCCTCCAAGTTTTTTGACGCTAGACGCAACCTGGCCTGCCAACCCTACCGGTCAGGACCGAACGGAGCAGGATGTTATCAGAAGCAGCAATCAGGCGTTGGGAACTTCCAGAACCGCTGGGAGCCCACTCTCTCCCACCCGATGTCCCCAGCGCCGTGGCCAAACTCCTGATTGCCAGGGGAATCGACACTCCGGGCAAACTGCGTCTCCTCCTGAACCCACCCCACCAGCTGCCCCACAACCCGCAACGGATTTCGGGCATGGACCGGGCCGTTTCCCGGCTCCATGAGGCTCTGACCAAGGGAGAAAAGGTAGGGGTATTTGGAGACTTTGACGTTGATGGCGTAACCGGTACGGCCATTTTGGGCGAGGGTTTGGGTGAATTGGGAATATCGGTCCTGCCCTACTTGCCCCATCGGGTCGATGAAGGGCACGGCCTGTCCATACCGGCCATCCAATACATGGCTGACCAAGGAGTCAGCCTGGTAATCACCGTAGACACGGGAGTGACCGCGGTGGAGGAAGTGGCAGGGGCTTCCCGTCTGGGTGTCGATGTGATCATTACCGATCACCACATACCTCACGCCGACCTGCCTGCCGCGGTGGCTATCATCGACCCAAACTTACCGGGGACCTCCTACCCATTTACCGGGCTTTGCGGAGCGGGCCTGGCGTTCAAATTGATGCAGGGGATGTACCAATTCCTGGGACAACCCTGGAACCCGGCTCTGCTGGAATTGGCGGCCCTGGGGACGATTGCCGACCTTGTCCCACTGGTGGACGAAAACCGGTTCCTGGTCCAACAGGGGCTGGTGGAGTTGGGCCAGACCCAGCGACCCGGTCTGATTGCGCTGTTCCAAAATGCCCGAATCGAGCCCCGCACGGTGGACGCGGAATCCATTTCATTCCAAATTTGTCCCCGCCTGAACGCCGCAGGAAGAATGGGTCACGCGGAAGACAGCTACCGGTTGCTGACCACTCGTTCCAAGGAGGAGGCCGAATCGCTGGCCGCTTCCCTGGAACAGCTCAACCGGTCCCGGCGGGAAGCCAGCGACAGGGCCATGGCGATCGCGTTTGAACAAATTGAGCAAAAATACTCGGGCGGGTCCCTGCCATCCATGGTGATTGTGGGGGATCCGGGCATCGAACCGGGGGTTGCCGGCCTGGTGGCTGGCAGGATGGCGGAAAAGTACCGGCGGCCGGCAATAGCCATGTCGATGCAATCGGAATTCGTCGTCGCCAGCGGCCGGAGCATCCCACAGTTTGACATCGAGGAAGCCTTCGGGCGTTTCCAACACTTGTTCGTGAAATACGGCGGCCACTCTCAAGCCGCCGGGTTCACGGTTGCCAGGGACCAACTACCGGAGGTTGTCGCCTCGTTGCATGAACTGGCCGAAAAGGAACTAGCGGACCGGGACCTGAGGCCGTCGATCAACATCGATGCGGAAGTGGCGCTATGCGAACTATCCCCGGACGCCACCCACTGGCTCGCCGCTTTGGAGCCCTTCGGCCAAGCCAATCCCCGACCCATGTTCCTGACCCGGGGCGTTCAGGTGCTCCAGACCCGATCTATCGGGAATGCGTCCCAGCATCTGAAACTTCAAGTAGGCCAGAATGGCAGCACGATGACCGCACTGGCCTTCAATCTGGCCCAGGAATGGCCGCAAGGGGCTTCAGCAGTTGACCTAGTTTACACCATCACCGCCGATTGGTGGCGAGGCGTAAAAACCGACACCCTGAAAGTGGTGGACGTCCGGCCTGCGGCCTCCTGAATAGCCGGGGTTGGTTTACGGGCTGGACGGCGTCACCACTCGGGCCCTAAAAACCAGCCACGGTATGGCGATAACCATGATGATCAATGACACTATCTGGGCCTCGTTCAAACCCAGGAAGTAGGTGTTTGCCTCCACCCGCACGAAGCTCAGGAAGAAACGCCCCACCGCATACAACGTGCCGTAAAGTATGAACACCATGCCGTGGGGGCGCAATCGGTTGCGCAGCGGCCATATTGCGGCCAAAATCAACAAATCCAGGATGATCTCGTAGGCCACCGCCGGGTGGGAAACCGGCCGGTTCACCCCAGGGCTGTTGAAGTGTGAGTAAAACACGCCCCAGGGCAATTCCGTGGCCTTGGCAAAATGCTCGCCATTGATGACGTCTCCGATCCTGCCGATAGCCATGGAGATCAGCAGGGCCGGCGCCGCAATGTCCGCCATGCGGCCAATTTCCGGCAGCTGCGCCTTCCTGGGTTCCCCCATCCAGCGGAATGCTTTACCCCACAAGGACAGGAACCAGTCGGAGTTGCGGATGGTGATATACAGGGCGCCCCCAACGAATCCTCCCAGGATGGCGCCGTAAATGGCAATGCCGCCCTGCCAAACGTAGAGCAACCTTATGGGGTCATGCTGATAGTACACGGACCAGAAGTCTATGATGTGCAGCAAGCGAGCGCCAATGATCCCGCCAATGATGCACCACGTGCAGATCGATAAAACCGGGTCGCCTGCCATTCCTTGACGAGTGGCCCACCGGTAAACCAGCAGCACCGAGACGGCCACGGCCACAAAGGTGAACAGGCCGTGCCAGGAAAGCAGGAAGGTGCCAAATTCGAAAATGATCGGATTCATTCCAATGGTAATGACGGCCGCAACGTTCATGTTGTCAACGCTCTCCAGGGATGTGGCTCGGCCAGGACGGCGCCCGGCTCATTCAATGCTGCTTTGGACAGATCCCGTACCTACGGTGCTAACACGGTAAACCTCAACTCCAAGGGTTTGCAAGGCGATGGACGCCGCCTGAAACCCGTCTTCGGTGGACGGGAAGCAGAACCTCGCGGGTCCAGCCCCGGCAAGCCTGACCGGGCCAATGCCCATGTTCTCCAACCGGACCTTGATTTCGTCAAGCTCCAGAAACGCCTGTTGGGAAACCGCTTCGAAAACGTTGCAGGTCAATCCAGGCACGTTTTCTGACGCCAACGCGCCATCCCGCAAGAGTTGGACCAACCGACCGGTTGCTTCACCATCGCTATACTGCTCAGGGGTCAACAGGGAGTACATGACGGCGGTTTTCCGCGGAACGGTCGATCCCGGACAGAATACGATCATCGGCAGGGGCGGCAGTGCGGGCAATTGGGTGATGACTTCCCCCCTGCCTTCCGCCAGGGCCGTGCCTCCCTCCAGGAAAAAAGCGACATCTGAGCCCAACTCCGCCGCTATTGGTAGAAGTTCCTGCGTGTCCAGCCCAAGCTCCCAAAGCAGGTTCAGACCAATCAGGGCCGCCGCTGCATCGGCGCTGCCGCCGCCTAGACCCATGCCTACCGGGATGCGTTTGCGGACAGAAATCCGGGCGCCGAACCCGGCTCCGCGGCGGCCAGACAGGATTTGGGCCGCCTGCCAAACCAGGTTGGCTTCTCCGCCCAACAGCGGATCATCGCAATCGACTTGGATAGTAGTCCAAGGGTCGATAACCAGGTCGTCCGCCAAATCAATGGTTTGCATGACGGTCTTCACTTGATGAAACCCGTCTTCCCGGCGGCTCAACACCTCCAGGGTCAGATTAATCTTGGCGAATGCTTTGAGCTTCAATCCTCACTTCCAAAGATATCCAACCATACCATTCTTCTGGACGTTACGATCCGCCGGCTCATCCGGTTTGGAATCTTCACGCAAAACCCGGATGACTTCAGGCATTCCAGCTTTCGCTGCGCCAAGCCCGGTGGAGGATTGCCCATTCATCCATCGTCATGGTGGCGGGCCTCCTGGTGCCGTCCAGGGTCACCATCTCCAACAACCGGTCTACAACCCGGCCTTCGACGCCAAGTCCATGGCTTAGTGAGTTCCTGAGTTGCTTGCGGGGGGACGAAAATCCGGCCCGGACCAGCGTAAAAAAGTCGTCAACGTCGGCCAACTCAACCGCGGCGCCGGGCCGCACGTCGAGGCGGACCACGGCAGAAGTCACCTTGGGAGGAGGCCTAAATGCCGCGGGAGGGACCGCACAGATAAACTTGGGCTCGGCGAACAACTGCACCGCCACGGAAAGCAGCGTCATCTGACCGGGTTCCGCGGCCATGGCCCGGGCCACCTCCTGCTGCACGGTAATCACCATCAAGGAAGGTTTGTGGGTCGATTCCAGGAACCGGCGCACAATGGGATTGGCGGCGTAGTATGGAAGGTTCGCCACTACCTTGTAAGGCGTCTCCGGCCCTGCCAGAGAATTGAGATCAACGGTGCGGGCGTCAGCTTGGACCGTGGTCAATCCGGGGGGGTGGCCGAGGCGAGAAGTCAATGCCGCGGCGAGCTCAGGATCCATTTCCACTGCCGTAACCCGCCCTGCTCTTTCTATCAGGCGGCGAGTCAACACTCCTGAGCCGGGACCGATCTCCACCACTTGATCGTCGACAGTCAAATCCGCGGCGGCTACTATCCGGTCCAAAATTCGGCCGCTGACCAGGAAGTGCTGCCCCAGAGATTTTCGAGTGCGAAACCTGGGTGTGAAGGGAGCCGCCAATGTACGCGTTATGTACCTGAGGAAGTCGCCCGCCCGGAGTCTTCGAGGAGATGTGACTTCAGGCTGGCCGGTGATTTGATAGACAATTGTGAGAGACCGCGCACCCCGCTTCGACAGTGGCCGTTAAGCATATCCAAAACTGCGACTCCAGCTAGGCGCTCCCACGGCGCTCGCAGGCTCCTGCTTACCGTTGCTTCCTTCCGGACCTGGCGGGGTTCGCAAGTCTACGCCGCGTGGGACCCGGCTATCAATATCACAACCTAGGGATAGCGGCCTAATAGCAAAGCCTCGGAGGGGAAATCAACCCCGCTATAGCGGATTGCGAGTACAGGGCACCGCTAGCTCCCCGTCTAGCACGGCCTCACCATCAATGGTAGGTGAGCCTGCCATTAGTGTCAAACCGCTTGCCGTGTCAAATCGCTTGCCGCCGGCGCTGGCCCCGTTCGAGAGTTATCCTAAAGTCGTAGCAAATCCGTTGTTCCCGTATCTGACGAATGTTAGAATATCTCCGCTTCTGGAGGCTTCGATGCCGATTCGCAAGGCAGTTATCCCCGCCGCGGGTCTGGGCACCCGTTTTTTGCCGGTGACCAAGGCAGTGCCCAAGGAGCTTCTGCCCATCCTCGACAAACCCATGCTCCAATATGTGGTTGAGGAGGCCGTAGAAGCCGGGATTAAGGAAATAATACTGGTGGTGTCGCCGGGTAAGGAATCCATTGCCGAGTACTTTCAGCCCCGTGAGGACCTGGAACGGCGCCTCCGGGAATCCGGCGCCTTGGACCTCGCGGCAAAGGTGCACCAGGCCTCAAACCTGGCCCGGGTGTCATTTGTAATCCAGGCGCAGCCCCTGGGCTTGGGGCACGCCGTGTTGATGGCCCGGGAAGCCGTTGCGGAAGAACCCTTTGTGGTGATCCTTCCCGATGACATCATCGTCCACTCCCCCGGGGCGTTGGCCCAGATGCTGGAGGTATACGACCGCTGCGGCGGCGGCGTGATTGCTGTTGAGACGGTAGGCTGGGAGTCGGTCCAAAACTATGGCGTAGTCGACATTGGGGACCAAGGAGGCCGGGTTGGCCGGGTTGGCCAGATCAAGGGAGTGGTGGAGAAACCGCCGCGGGACCAGGCTCCTTCGAACCTGGCCATAGTGGGGCGGTACATCCTCCCTCATGCCGTTTTCGACTGCCTGGAACGCACCAAGCCCGGAGCATTGGGTGAGATTCAGTTGACCGACGGCCTGCATCTTTTGCTGCAGACCCATCAATTGTTTTCTTACGAGTTTTTGGGGAGGAGGTTCGACGGAGGGAGACCGCTGGGCCTCCTTCGGGCAGCGTTGGAATTTGCTCTGGACCGGGACGACACGAAGGAAGAGCTGATGTCGTTGATGGCGACCCTTTCCCTGGAACGGGCCGAGCTTCCAGACCGTAGGAGGCACAATTGAGGTTAATGCTGTTGCTCCACGTTGGCGCGGCCGTATTATTTTTGGGGGCCATGATCACGTCGGCCTTTTGGAAGGCAAGGGCCGACCGGTCCGGCAGCATGGAGGCTATGGTCTACACCTGCCGCTCCTTGCTGTTCGCCGACGTGGTGTTTACCGGTCCCGGCATTATTGGTCTGCTGGTCACCGGATTCTGGATGGTGAACCTAAGCGGGTGGGACCGGTTTCAAGAACCATGGCTGGCTCTTTCCTTCCTCTTGCTGTTGGTGGTTGCTATCCTGTGGGCGGCAGTCATGGTGCCGCTTCAGTTTCGCATGGTACGTTTGGCCCGGCTGCAGGTCAGCAACGTGAACACTGATCCGGAGTACCGGAAATCCAGCAGAAGATGGGCCATAGTGGGCGGCATTGCAACATTGATAACCGTGGGCATCTTGTTCTTGATGGTCATGAGACCCGAGATCCGAGCCGGGTTTTAGCCGGCAGACCTCGGGCCGCCGCCCGGCGGAATCAATTTAACCAATGCTAACCCAAAGGGAGTGGATGACATGACCAGTCAAAGGGACGCGCTATCGGCAACGGCGACCTCTGTCCAAACTCGATTGCTGGGCTTGCTGGATGGGATGGACTACTGCCTGGACTGGAAAACCGAAGCCGACGCCTGGTCAGTCCGGCAGATAATCTACCATTTGCTTGATACGCCCCCGGGAGGACTCGGCGGCATACTCCAGGGCCTGGTCGACGGCACACTCAAGGAATATGACCTTTGGGCCGACCGGGATAACCTTACACCGGAACGGATGGAACACGAACTGGAGCAGATGCAAGAAGACATCAGCCGGTTTTTCGCGGGGTTGTCAGAAACCCTGGCAAGGTGCACCGACGAAGACTTGCTGGAAAAAACCGTGACGGTGCACATGAAGAGCCGCGGCGAAGACGCCTCCCGAAACGGCAGCGACCTGCTGGAGCGGGGATTCGGCTTCCATTGGGAAGACCACCTCAAACAGTTGCAGGAGACCCGGGAATTATTGGGGTTCGACGCCTAATGAACGGCGTCTAAGGAACGGGGTCTAAGGCGCGGGCCTTAGCTCGAATTTCGACCGTCGGCCAAGACGCATTCAGTCCGGTCAGTTTTCGGAGCCGATTTTCAAGAGGGTCAAGAAAGCCTCCTGCGGTATCTCTACGCTGCCAACCATTTTCAGGCGCTTTTTCCCCTCTTTTTGCTTTTCCAACAGCTTCCGTTTGCGGGTAACGTCGCCGCCGTAGCATTTGGCAAGAACGTCCTTGCGCATGGCTCGAACTGTTTCCCGGGCTACAATCCGGCTGCCGATGGCCGCTTGAATTGGCACGTCGAACATCTGCCGGGGGATGGTGGTGCGCAGGCTGGCAACCACGGCGCGCCCCTGGCTATCCGCCTGGTCCTTGTGGGTGATCATGGAAAGGGCTTCCACCGGCATGTGATTGACCAGAATGTCCACCTTAACCAACGCCGCCGGTTCGTAACCTGCCAAAGTGTAGTCCAGAGACGCGTAGCCTTGGGTTTTCGACTTCAACTGATCGTAGAAGCCGGACAGCATCTCCACGAATGGCAGGCGGTATTCCATCAACACCTTGGCGTCGTGGCCGTCGTTGGACCCTTGAACCGAGCCATCCATAACCCCTTGGATATATTCCATACGCTTGAACTGGGAGCGGCGCCCGTGCATCAACTCCATCAATACCCCGACAAACCGGTTCGGGGTGACAATCGTCACGTCCAGGATGGGCTCTTTGATCTCTCGGACCTCGTTGGGAGGCGGTAGGTTAGAAGGGTTTTGGATTTGAATGGTCTCACCGGACGTCAGAACGACCTGGTAGGCCACACCCGGCGCGGTAACTATCAGGTCAAGGTCGTATTCCCGCTCCAGCCTTTCCTGCACAATTTCCAGGTGCATCAGGCCCAGGAATCCGCACCGAAATCCAAACCCCAGTGCGGAACTGGTCTCCGGCTCCATAACCAAAGAAGAATCGTTAAGCTGCAGTTTTTCCAGCGCAGCCCGCAGATTGGTGTAGTCCTCTCCGTCGGCCGGGTACAGGCCGGCGAATACCATGGACTTCAGGGGGAGGTATCCGGGCAGGGGTTCAGTCGCCGGTTTGTTGACATCGGTAAACGTATCCCCAACGGCGCATTCCCCCAGATCTTTGAACCCGGTGGCCACGTACCCCACCTGGCCGGCGTTTAGCTGTTCCACCGGAGTGGGCATTGGGCTGAAAACGCCAACTTCCATGATTTCAGCCACGCGGCCCGAGGACATTACCTGCAATCGCTGGTTCTTGGTAACCGTGCCATCGGTAACCCGCACGTGGCCAATGATGCCTTTGTACGGGTTGTACACCGAATCAAACACCAAAGCCCTAAGCGGCGCCTGCCCGTTGCCACGCGGACACGGGACACGGGCTACTATGGCATCCAACAATTCAGCCATGCCCGACCCCGCTTTCGCCGAGGTGAAAAGCACCTCTTGTTCACCGAACCCAAATACCTGGCGCATCTGAGCGGCGACTCGCTCAGGTTCCGCCTGGGGCAGGTCCACCTTGTTGACCACCGGGATGAGCTCCAGGTCGTATTGGAGAGCCATCAGGCTGTTGGCGAGGGTCTGGGCCTCTATTCCCTGGGTGGCGTCAACCACCAGGAGGGCGCCTTCGCAGGCCGCCATCGCCCGGGAGACTTCGTAGCTGAAATCAACGTGGCCTGGGGTGTCGATGAGGTTGAGTTGGTATTCCTGGCCATCGCCGGCTCGGTGATACATGGTCACCGCTTTGCCTTTGATGGTGATGCCCCGTTCTCGTTCCAAGTCCATCCGGTCCAAGAACTGGGCCCTCATGTCCTCAGTACGGACGGTGCCGGTAATTTCCAGGAACCGATCGGCGAGCGTGGATTTACCGTGGTCGATGTGGGCGATAATGCAGAAGTTACGGATTAGTTCAGATTTCATCTAGGTCAATATTAACATGGCGCCCAGACTGCAACAAGGACGACGAACGCCGCCAAGGTGGATTTCACGGGACAGAACAAGGGCGCCGCTCAAGCGGCGCCCTTGTTACATCGGCGGGTGGGACTATCGCAACGTGGGCAGATGGGATAGCAGTGGGCTCAGTAGCTGCCGTAACCGGGGGCCCGGATACATGACGCCCAATGCCCAGGGCTTACTTCTCTGACTTCCGGAGTCACCCGGCTGCAATCTTCGATGGCGATTGGACAGCGTGGATGGAATACGCAACCCGAGGGTGGGTTCAGCGGGCTCGGCACTTCTCCGGTCAGGACTATCCTTTCCCGCTGGGCGTCAATTACCGGGTCTGGAATCGGCACGGCTGAAAGGAGAGCCTTGGTGTAGGGATGCACCGGGTCTACGTAAATATCGGTCCGATCGGCTAGTTCCACCAAGTGACCCAAGTACATGACTCCGACCCGGTCGCTGATGTGTCTGACCACCGACAGGTCGTGCGCGATAAACAGGAAGGTCAACGAGAATCTCTCTTGCAGTTCTTCCAGCAGGTTAATGATCTGCGCCTGGATGGAAACGTCCAAAGCCGAAACCGGTTCGTCGGCCACGATAAATTTTGGGCTAACGGACAAAGCTCGGGCGACGCCGATACGTTGGCGCTGGCCGCCGCTGAATTCATGGGGAAACCGGTCGGCCATCGCGGGGTTCAGGCCGACGTTTAGCAGCAACTCCGAAACCCGGTCCCGGTATTCGTTATTGCCGCTCACCAGCCCATGGACCCTCAGGGGTTCGCCGATAATATTGCCGGCGGTCATTCTGGGGTTAAGGGAGCTGTAAGGGTCTTGGAAGATGACCTGCATCTCACGGCGCAAGCCGCGCATTTCCCGAGTAGATAGGGAGTTTAACTCATTGCCGTCAAAGTCTATCTCCCCACCGGTGGGTTTGTAGAGTTGGAGGATACACCGGCCGGTGGTGGTTTTGCCGCACCCGCTTTCCCCCACCAACCCCAAGGTTTCGCCTCTTTTGACCGAAAAGCTGACGCCGTCAACCGCTTTGATATACGCGATCGAGCGGTTCCACAGCATTCCCGAAACTACCGGGAAGTGCATCTTGAGGTCTCTGACATCCAGGATTACGTCGCCATCAGGACTGGTCGGGTTCCCGGATGTTTGAGTGTCGGGCATGGTGGTCATAATTTAACTCTCGCTCCGGCTAATTTAATTCTCGATCCGATCCTTTAGATCCAATCCTTAGGCTGTGGCCCCTTCGCCGCCGCCGGGAATGCCAAACCCGCCCTGGTCAAAGCCTATCTCATCCGCTCTCCAACAAGCCGAGTGGTGGCCTTCATTCACCATCATCAACGGAGGGATTTCTGTGGCGCACTTGTCGACGGCGAATTGGCACCGTTCCCGGAAGGAGCACCCGGCAGGCAGGTTAATCAGGTCGGGTGGCTGGCCTTCGATGGGGGCCAGCTTGGCCCGCCGGGGCAGGTCCAAACGCGGCACCGACCGGAGCAAGCCTATGGTGTAGGGGTGACGCGGACTAGCGTAAATCTCCGCGGCGGAACCCCGTTCGATGATTTTGCCCGCGTACATGATATTAACCCGGTCGGCGTACCGAGCCACCACCCCAAGGTTGTGGGTGATAACAATCAGGGCTACGCCAAACTCGGTGGTGAGGGACTTCATCATCTCCAGGATTTGCGCCTGGATAGTCACGTCCAATGCTGTGGTCGGCTCGTCCGCTATGATCAGCCTGGGGGCACAGCTAAGGGCCATGGCGATCATGACCCTCTGGCGCATACCACCGCTGAATTGGTGGGGGTACTGTTTGACTCTCTGTCCCGGATCTGGGATTCCCACCCGAGCCAGCAGTTCTATGCTTTCCCGCTTGGACTCTTCCGACCCCATGCCCTTGTGCAGTTGCAGCGTTTCGGTCAGCTGCCTTTCCACCGTCAGCACCGGGTTGAGTGAGGTCATTGGCTCCTGGAACACCATGGTAATGCGCCCGCCCCGAATTCGGCGCATGTCGTCCATATCGATTTTCAGCATATCTTCACCATCGAAGAACACTTCACCCTCGATGGTCTTGCCGGGAGGATCGGGAATCAAGCGCATTATTGACAGGGCGCTGACGCTTTTACCGCATCCGCTTTCACCGACCAATCCCAGGGTTTCACCCTCTTCAAGGTCGTAGGAAATTCCATCCACAGCCTTGACGACTCCGGCTAGCGTATAGAAATAGGTTTTCAGGCCATTAACCTGGAGCAGTGTTGCCACTGGTCCTCCTCCTGTTCTTGGTACAACGGATTTTAGGTTTTGTGTGGCCGGAGGCTTGACCGCCTACGAGGTGACCGGCGGACTGTATCGAAAATCGGTATGGCTGATCATGTAGGAACAAGCCTCGCGTGGTGGGGAAGGGGAGACTCGAACTCCCACGCCTTTCAGCACATGATCCTAAGTCATGCTCGTCTACCAGTTCCGACACTTCCCCCGCATTTCGACCCAGCGGGAAATCCCACCTGCCCGATAACTTCAACTTGATGAAAATAACCCTGTCGCTGAGAAGACTATGTCGCCCACCCTTCTACGAACCGATAGATTGTATCTGTCAATCCGTGGTGATGTCCACCTCGCCGGGAATGGGGTCAGGGCCGTCGGATTAGAACTCAATCACCCCGGCACCGCCTCGGAAATCAGGAATCAACTAGGGAAACGCCCTCACCCTTTCTACGCACGGAGGAGACTGGATAGATTGGCGGGCTAGGGTTTGGGGTCCAGTTTCGCCGCATTGTTGCCGCAGTGCAAATCCAGGAAATGCTTATGAGGATCCAGGCTTGCCCACCCGGACACACCCGCGGATAAGCCGCGCACAATCCGGCCACCACGTACCATGTCTAATTGCAAAGTGGGCTCCGGATTGCCGCTGCGGGAGAATGACGGGTGGGGGCGGACATGTTGGTTCCGGAATATTCTCCCGTCTGAATCCTTGAATCCAAGGGAAACCACCGCCAGCGCCAACTCTTAGGCGACCCCTTTGACTGCCTTCCGATTCCGGAACAAGGCCGGTTCAACGTAAGCGCTGGGAGATGTTAGGGATTCATCGATTAACTGCAAAACCGCCACGATTGCGGGGTCATTCAGCAGGTTGTCACGCTTTGCCTGGGTGTCGGTCATCGGCGAGTATGCGGGATTGCCCGAGTTTTGGGCATCGACGATCCCCGCCGCCTCCCTTAACGCGACCTCAATGACCTGCTGGGTTATCACGCCGTGGAGTTTCCAATTCGCAATGAGCGCGCCGTCAATTCTTTCCGTAGCTCGGTCCTTCATCTCCTCGATCTGGTCGAAATTCGGTACGCCGCTACACCCGATTCCCCGATGGACCCAGGGAGCCACGTAAGCAACCATGCTATGGACGTATCTCAGCAGGAGGCTTTGCTTGGCTTCCGGCCGGTCAACCTTGCCTGGATCTAGCAGAGGAAAGGTCAACAGCGCCTGCCTGGTTATGTTCCGCGGCGGCGAGTCCTCCATCGTTCTCTGGACTTGGTCGACGTCAACCATGTGGTAGTGCATTGAGTGGATATCGCTGGGGTAGGGAGCGGGAACCCAGGCGGTGTTGCCTCCGCTCCGTGGATGATCGATCTTCCTCTCCAGCATCTCGGCCATGGCGCGATTTCTGACCTGCATTCCCTTGCCGATTTTGCCATGCCGGTGGACCCCGGCCTGTATCCCGACATCCACGTTATGCAGTTCATAGCTGGTATTGAAGGTGTGCTGAGTGAGATCATCCCGGAGGTCCACGGGTCCCGCCTGCATCTGCACCCGGATTTGCGAGCCGGTCCGGTCCAAAAACCCGGTGTTGATGAAAAACGTCCGGCCCTGGGCGGCCCGGAGAGACTCGGGGAGTTGAAGGGTCATGCCCAGCTCTTCATTCATGATTCCGATCATGATGGTCTGGTCGGGCAGGTCCAACTTGGCTTCAATGGCTTCAAAGAATTTAATCTGTTCCGCCACTTCTTCCCAGGTCTGCAACTTGGGGGTCACCTGGTAAATGTACCCCTTGCCGCTGTTTGGACCCCTCGTCGGAGTGGAGCCTTCCCCGGTGGACCCCTTGTCGTGGATCGTCCCAATCAACGTCGTAAGAAAAACGCCGAGGATCCGCTCGGGGATTTCCCGGTCGACCAGTTGGACCATGCCGGTGTACATGTGCAGCGAAACATTTCGAACCGACATCAGGCTGGTAGCTTTGAGAGACCGTTGGACGCCAGACGGATCCCAGTAATTCTTGTCCGAGTTCAAAACCTTCAAATTGCCCTGGGACCCAAAACCCCGGAGGTCTCCCCTGAGCAGCCCCAGGTAGTTGCGCAGGCCCACCACCATGTCCTCGGCGTCGACAATCGCCACCGAGTCTTCGAAGTCGACGATGTTGGTAACTGCGGACTCGACGATCAGGTCTTTGAATTGACCATTTTCCGGATGGACTCTACCGCCCTCGTAGAGCTGGATTTGGACCCTCAAACCGTTGTGTTCCAGAAAGAAATCGGTCAAGTCCTGGTTGTCATCCCGGTTGAACCCCAGAAATTGGCCCGGGTCCCGCAACCGCCGCTCGTCTCCATCGGCGGCTAAGCCAACGAGTTCGTTCTTTCCGGAGGAGTCCGGCTTCACGGCGTAAGAGACCATGCCGCCGAAACTTGCTGTACTGTCCCATTGGGCAAAGTGCTGGTCCAAGAATCTGTTGGTTTCCTCAACCACCATCCTCAGACGGTTGTCCCGCTGGGCCACTTTATCGATCTCGGGATGTATGTCGCTCAAGAAGTAAGCGTCATACAGGCTGCCCCACCGGGCATTGGCTCCTCCAACGGCCATGCTGGCATTGGTAACCGGCGTCACCAATTCAGGGCCGTTCTGGTCCATTTCCGGGTCAAGCTGCGGGGTCGTCATGGCCAGGTCGGCGGCTGGCTGGTCACTCAGGTAACCCATTTCCACCAGGAACCTTTCCAGTTCTTGAGCATCCTGTTCGGCCGACTCCCCGGTTGGCCGCCAACCCCGTGCTCGCTTACCGATAAAGTAAGCGTCGATCTTATCTTGGGCCTCTACGCGTTGGCTCAAAAGCTCCCGGTTCCTGGGTTCGAACTCCTCCACCAGTTCCCCCAACATCCGAAACACTTCTTCCGGGCCCCAATCCGAACCAGGCAGCGCCTCGTCTCTTACGAACTCAAACAAGACATCCGAGACAGATAGTGAGGCTCCGGAATTCAGGGAAATTACAGCCATTCATCTACTCCGTCCTGCCCAAGACCCCGCCCATCCTGCGAGCGCGTCGCGGCTGCGTTGAGGAGGGGGCCACGGGCCCCAATGTGACCTCAGAGCAGGCAATCCAATGGGCTTGGCGCACCAGGTCGGCAGCCAAATACCACCGGGGATACCCCCTTTCGTGACCGGCCAACCATACCATAGGATGCATCCGGGTGGGTAGTTCCGCTGTACCCTGCCGCCGCTACCGGCTATAATCCCCAAGACAATCCACGTAACCTCCAGAGGCGTCCAATCAGCCGGCCTAGACAACAGCATAGAATTGGAGAAGAACCATGCCAGGCGAAAAATTTACCTCCTGGGTCCACGGCTCCAGCATGCAAACAGAGTACTCGTCCCGGGTCACTGCGGTCCGCCATTGCGGGCCCTTTGTGCGAATCGAGGGAGCCCGGGGACAGAACACCTGGGTGCACTTCCCTATTCCGACACCGGCAGTCGTCAACGGCACCAAGATGAAGGTTGACTCGGCCATGGTCAGTTTCCGGACCCGCGCCAATGCCGTGGTGCACGAGGTCATTGTCTATGACGGCGAAAAGCGCATAGCGGAACACATGAACCTGAACATGCGAGAAGACCATCTGGACGCCCGCTTCGAGGTCCCCGGCACACCAGAGGTTAACCAGGGAATCAATATTACCGTTGGGGTGTCTTTCGATAACAGCGCGGCCGACGTTCGCTCCATGCAGGTGGAAATAGTAGGCGCAGGGATAGAGTTCACCGGATAACGCACAACTCCACAACTTGGCATGACCTTGCCAGCCATTTTAAACGTACGGGAGATGGCCAATGACAACCGGCCCAAGCGCCACTGGCGGCGCACCAGTCTACAACAACTACATCTCCGGGCAGTGGGTGGCTTCCCAATCGGGACGCACCTACCCGGTAACCAGTCCGGCCCGGAAGACCGATGTACTAGGAGAATTCCAAACCTCCGTCCCTCAAGATGCCCTGGCGGCGGTGGAGGCAGCCCGGGAGGCCCTGCCCGGTTGGAGCCGAATGCCGGCGCCGGTGCGGGCCGGTTTTCTTTTCCGCGCGCTGGAGATCATGCGGGAGAGGGCCGATGACATCGCCCGCACCATAACCATGGAGGAAGGGAAACCCATCGCCGACGCCCAGGGTGAAGTAAAGCGCGCTATGAATATCATTGAATATGCCGCCGGAGAAGGCCGGCGCATGTTCGGCTACACCACGCCCTCGGAGCTGCCAGACACCGTGGCCTATACCGTCCGGCGCCCGTTGGGAGTAGTGGCGATAATCACTCCCTGGAACTTCCCCATTGCCATCCCAGCCTGGAAAATGGCGCCGGCCCTGATTTGTGGCAACACCCTGGTGTTCAAGCCGGCATCGAGCACACCGCTGAGCGCCGTCAAACTGGTGGAAGTATTTCAGGACGCGGGGCTGCCCCCGGGTGTGCTGAACCTGATTACCGGTCCCGGGGGATCGGTCGGCAACGCCCTGGTTGAAAGCCCGGACGTAAAAGCAATCTCTTTTACCGGGTCCACCGAAATTGGCACAGGAATCTACGCCGAAGGGGCCAAACGCCTCAAGAAAGTCCAATGCGAGATGGGCGGCAAGAACGCAGTCATCCTGCTGGCCGACGCCGATATGGACAAGGCCATGGGGGGGATTATCCAGGGGGCGTTTGGCTCCACCGGGCAGCGGTGCACCGCCACCAGCCGGGTCATTGTGGAGGATTCAGCCTACGACCAATTCATGGGCGAGTTGATCGACCGGACCAGCCGGCTGAAAATCGGTGACGGCCTGGATCCCAGCGTGGACCTGTCTCCTCTTTCCAGCCAGTCCCAGTTCGATACGGTGATGGAATACATCGGCATCGGCGCCGAAGAGGGCGCACGCCTGGCCTACGGAGGCCATGCCGTCACCGGCGGCGACTATGACCAGGGATATTACGTGGAGCCCACTATTTTTACCGATGTTGAACCCCACATGCGCATTGCGCAAGAGGAAATTTTCGGCCCGGTGCTCACGGTGTTCAAGGCCTCCGGGTTGGAAGAGGCGATCGAGATTTCCAACAGCGTCAAATTCGGACTATCGTCCTCGGTTTACACCAAAGACCTGACCCAAGCCTTCCAATACATCGACACGGTGGAGTCGGGCATGGTCCATGTCAACGCACCCACTTTGGGCGGCGAAGTCCACCTACCCTTTGGCGGGATGAAATCATCGGGAGTTGGCCAGCGAGAGCAGGGCGTAGAGGCGGTGGATTTCTTCAGCGAAGTCATCACCGTGTACATCGACCACGCCGCCACCCGCGAACAAGCGCGGTTCATCTAGGAAGAGCGAATGGCAATCTTCGGGCTCACCCTTGTTACAGTCGGTCCAGAATGACCCAGACAACCACTGACAAGAACCAGTTTCAAACGGAAGAGATGGCCCTGCTCATTGACCGCAAGGGGCGCCGCTACCTCCAGACGCTGGAGGTAGCGCAGGTGTTTCACTCCCACCTGGGGCGGCTGTACCACGACCAACTGATAGGCGAGGCGGTGGGCGGCTGGTATCGCACCGACAAGGGGCATGTTTTGCTGGCGGTCCGGCCAACGATGGGCGATTTTGTGCTGGAGATGCCACGGGGCCCCCAGGTCATTTATCCCAAAGACCTGGGAAACATCATCACTTTCGGCGACATTTTCCCCGGGGCCACAGTGGTGGAAGGCGGGCTTGGCTCCGGGGCGCTGACCTCGGCCCTGCTGCGGGCCGTCGGGCCGTCGGGCCAGGTTATTACCTACGAGATTGACGAGAAGGTGGTCCCGAAGGCCAAACGAAACGTCCAAAAGTTGGTGCCGGACCTTTCGAACTTCACGATCACCATAGCTGACATATATCAGGGGATTGCTCAAGACAACGTGGACCGCGTGGTGTTGGATGTCCCGGAACCGTGGCAGGCCGTAGGCGCCGTGGGAGATGCCCTGGCGATGGGAGGCATAATCCTGAGCTTCCTGCCGACAATCCTGCAAGTCCACCAGTTGGTGGAGGAGTTGAAGCAGGACGGGCGCTTCCAGCTGATCGAGTCATTGGAAACCATGCTGCGGCCCTGGCACCTGAAGGACCGCAGCGTTAGACCGGTGCACCGCATGGTTGCCCACAGCGGGTTTTTGACCACCGCTGTGCGCTGCCAAACGCGATCCGGGGGGCAGGTCCCGGAAACGCCGAGCGCGGCGGACGGTGAAACTTTGACCGATGACAGCGTGAGCACATAGGTGGAAAATGGAGGCACGGCTGGGGGTTGGGGAGTCTCCAAAGAGGGTTGGTCAGATTAGCCAGCCTCCTTGTTTCACGGCCCCAAACTGACTCAGCTTCGTTTAGCATAGCCCGACCGGGTTTGAGAATCCCTCAGTCATTCGCAAAACGAGGTCGCAAACACCATTTCCACGCGGCCGGTGATCTAAAAAACTAGGATTGGAGTGGCTGCATTGAGCGTAACGGACCGGAGCGAGACCGTCGATTTCCTGCAGCGCCACGTAAAGACAGACATGCTGATGAAGCACTTGCTATGCGTGGAAGCCTCGATGCGGGGATACGCCGGCAAATTCGGAGAGACCGCCGACTGGTGGGGAATAGCCGGATTGTTGCACGATTTCGACTGGGAAATCTGCCCCGCCCCCACCGACCATCCCGTTTTCGGAGCCAAAATCCTGGAAGAACAGGGTTATCCAGAAGACATCATCCGAGCGGTCTTGACCCACGGCGACCATACCGAGATGAAGCGGGAGTCTTTGATGGAGCACTCCCTTTTCGCCGTGGACGAGCTATCGGGGTTCGTGCGGGCGGTGGCCCTGGTGCGCCCTTCCAAGAGCCTCGACGACGTCACACCAACGTCGGTGCGCCGCAAAATGAAAGACAAAGGCTTCGCCCAAGCAGTCAACCGGGACGACCTATGGCGCGGGGCCGCGGAACTCGGCATTGAGTTTGACGATCACGTGGCCTTTGTCATTGAAAGCATGAAACCGATTTCGGAGCAGATTGGCCTCACCCCGCCCGGCTCAATAGGGTGATTGTCCGTTCAGGCCGCCGGGCCCCGGGGCCAATATTCCTCAAAATCAATCTGCGGAGGGGAATACCGGCCCGACAGCAAATCCAGGTGTTGAGCGGTTAGCAAGGGAGCGGGGAGGCCTTCCGCTAACTCTAGCGTCTGGACGGATGGTTCAATACCCCACAGCCCAGCAACCTCCACGTTTTTCGACTGGATCAAGACTTTGAAATCCCCAAGCCCGCCGGCGCGGACGAGGTCCACCATTCCAGCGCGGTTGGCATCCGCTTGATGCTGGGGAAGACCCAATGACGCCAGTTGGCGTTGCCATCGGTCCACACCCAAGCTCTTCAGGAATCGTTCTTGGGTCGTCAATCCCAGCGGAGCAAGGCCGGCCCGGCGCCCTTCGTCAATTACGGAAGTAAAGTCTACCTGCGCGGTAATGTCCTGGGCGCCCACTCTGTTCAGGGGAGCGTCGGTTTGGGTATGACGGTAAAACGTAGTGACCGTCCCCCGCATCCGCTCATTAGGGGAGTAGAGGTCCCTAGCCTCCCGGCCATAGTCCACGGTGAGGACGAAGCCGGACTCCAGGGCTTCCGCCAAGCTGCGGGACCATGCCGCCATTCCCAAGTTAATCTCGGCAGTCTGACCATCAACCAGCGTTACGCCGAGATTATCTAGCCGCTCGGACAAGGCCGCGGTAGAAAGCTCGCCCGGGACCATCGTCAATTTCCCGTCAGCCACGGTCACGTAGGTTTCCAGGAGTTGCCCGCGTTGGCAAACCACCTGATGCACCGGGAAAGCATCGAGAAGTTCATTGGTCAAGACGCAACCGGTCAGGCCTCGTAGCGGTAATCCGGTGGGGGCCGGCATAGATGATTCACCGAGGACCGCCGCCCTCAACCGGCTAACCCGGGCAGGCGCGTCATCGGCCGGGGATTCCATTTCAAACCCTGCAGTTGACCCCAGATCCAAGCATATGTAGTGCAACGCCTGCGGGAACCCTTCCGGAAGATGGTGGCTGAAAGCGGCAATGTCCCGGCATAGTATGCCGTTGCCTGCCCCGACTTCGGCTACTGTGAACCGTCCGGGGCTACCCAAGCTCCGCCACATGTCAAAAAGCTGCAACGATACCAGCGCGCCGAACGCCGGATGGACCATGGGGCTGGTGTAATAGTCTCCTTGGGCTCCGACAACGGCCGAGGTCCCGGAGTAGTACCCGCCATCGGGCCAGTACAGCGCAACCTCCATGAACTCGGCGAAGGAGATGCGGCCTTTGTCGACAATGCGGCGGCGTATTTCAGATTCGGCGGTCATGGAGGGATTGTACGACATATGATGTCAGCACCAGATGTCGTCCAACGCCGGAAGATCTTCTGGTTGCCGGTTGTGATTACGGCCTAAGAAAGCCAAAAGGGCCGCGGTTGGGAACAACACTATCGCTAGGGTCCGGGCGAAAGAAACTAGCGCAACGGCGGCAATCCCAGAGGCAATCATCAACGGGGCGGAACATTTGGGTCCGGTGAAGGGGCGGGTCTACGACTTCTGTGGGGAGGTTATCTTGCGCCAATCGTTGTTTGTTTGGATTGGCACAGGAGCGGGCGAAAAGAAAAGGGGCCGGAACCGGCCCCCAAGTCTTTGCGTTATGCCGTGGCAGTTCCGAAGTTTATCATCGCTGTTCTATGGGCACGTATTCCAAGTCCATCTCGCCGGTATATTCCAGCAGGGGCCGGATCAGGATGTTGTTTTTGTACTGCTCGACGCACTGAAGGGTCCAACCGGGGATGCGACCCAGAGCGAAAATGGAGATGAACAGGTCATCGGGGATGTCCAGCAGGTAGTAGATGGCCCCGGCGAAAAAGTCCACGTTGACGCAAATGCCCCGGTCGCGGTAGGGCAGCATGGTTTTTTGTTCCAAGTGGGAAAGAATCTGGAACCATCTCGGTTCGCCCTTCTTCTCGCCCAGGATGCGGGCGCGTTCGCGCAGGTGGCGGGCCCGGGGGTCTTCGGCGCGGTAGACGCGGTGGCCGAAGCCCATGATGCGCCCGCCGGATTCCAGATGGTTACGAGCGTACTCTTCCGCATTCTCCGGGTTGCCTATCTCCAACGACATCTTCATTACTTCCTCGGCGGCTCCGCCGTGAGCCGGGCCCTTGAGGACGCCGACGCCGGTGGTTACCGCAGAGTGCAGATCGGAGATGGTGGATGCGGTCACCCGGGCTCCGAAGGACGAGGCGTTGGCCCCGTGTTCGGCGTGAAGGATGAAGTCCACATCGAGCAGCTTTGTGGTCTCCTCGTCGGGAACCTCTCCGAACAGCATGTAGAGGAAGTTGCCGGCGTGGTTAAGCTCGGGGTTGGGGGCCACCGGCTCCAGACCATGACGCAGGCGGTGATGAGCGGCTACGATGGTCGGTCCCTGCGCCGTCAGCCGGATGCCCTTGCGGATGGTCGCCTCCACGGAATTGTCGGCCACTTCAGGATCAAAGGCGGACATAGCAGAGATGCCGGTGCGCAAGGCGTCCATAGGATGGCTGGCTTTCACCAAGTCCAAGACCTGGATGACTTCATCGGGGATGCGGCGGTTCGCCCTGAGGGTGATGTCGAACTCCTGGAGTTGCTGGCTGGTGGGCAGAGCCCCATACAGCAACAGGTAGATGACCTCTTCAAAGGTGGACTTTTCCGCTAAATCGTGAATGTCATACCCACGATACAACAGCTTACCCACCTGCCCGTCAATGAAGCTAGACTCGGTGGTGTCCAGATACACGTCCTTGAGTCCCTTCATGATTTCGGGAGCCATAAACCGTCCTCCTTTTGGATAGGGGCAAGTTGCAGGGAAACGAATTGATCAGCGCAGGGATGGGGCTGAATTCGACGCAGTCAAAGCAATGATCAAACACGTAATTCTGCGAGGAATCGCGGGCGATTTTAGCATCGGCCTATTTGAGTGTCAAGCCGAACCGAACGCCGGCAGAGTCCAGGTTCGACTCGGGCGCACACTCCGGTCCACTCGGCACACCGGGATCGAATCCGGTTCAGGCGAATGGCTCGACCCTGACCGGTTTGGTCGAAGCAAACCGCCGCTGTTGCGGCACAATCCCATTCCCGGAACTTGCCAAACTTTAACCATTCGGAGCGGCAGGATGGCAATTCAACTGCCAGGGACGTGGTGGGACTATGATAAAATAGTGGGCACAGGATTCCTGTTTCCAAGGGGTTTCCCGTTTCCAGAAAAGCTGAGCCCAAGCGCCAGACCTGAAGCGGCTACCAGCGATAGACTAACCCAAGGTTTTCCAGGAGGGATGGCCGAGCGGTCGAAGGCGGCGGTCTTGAAAACCGCTATTCGCGCAAGTGGATCGTGGGTTCGAATCCCACTCCCTCCGCCATTTAATAGTCCGTTAGAGTCCGATAATGTCTCAACAAAGCTATTCTTGTAGCTAATTTATTGAGACTGTGCTCTTGATTCGTCCGACAAGTTCCCCTAAAATCCAGCTAAATCCCACGCATGGTGTGGGAAAAGGTGTGGTAAAGGGGGATGCATGGGCAAACTCACAGTTCTCTCGGCCAAGGCACTCAGCACACCCGGCAGGCACGGTGACGGGGAGGGCCTTTACCTGAACATCGCTCCCTCTGGCACCAAGTCATGGGTGCAGAGGATTGTAGTTGATGGGCGAAGGCGGGACATAGGCCTGGGATCGTATCACACGGTTAGCCTTGCTCGGGCCAGGGAATTAGCCCACGCAAATCGTACCGCCGTGGCCGAGGGCCGGGACCCAGTCCTGCAAAAACGGGAAGCGCGGGAAGCTGCCCGGTCCCCTTCCCCCTCCATTCCCACATTTGAGCATGTCGCCTCCCAGGTGATCGAACTGCGCCGCCCGACCTGGAGCAACCCCAAGCACGCGGCCCAATGGCAAAGCACCCTGGCCACATACGCCTTTCCTATATTTGGGAAGAGGCCCGTCGACGAGATCACCAGCGGTGATGTTCTCGCAGTCCTGACTCCCATCTGGAGTGAAAAACATGAGACGGCCAGCCGGGTTCGCCAGCGTGTAGAAACCGTCTTCGACTGGGCTATAGCCCATGGCTGGAGGCTGGACAACCCCGCGGGCAAAGCGGTCCTTCGGGTGCTGCCCCGAATGTCCAAGTTGAAGAGCCATCACAGATCCTTACCGTACCAACAGGTCCCGAATGCATTGGGGCAGGTCAGGGAGTCTACCGCCGACCCGCTGACCCGCCTGTCATTTGAGTTTCTCGTGCTGACCGCGGCGCGGTCCGGCGAAGTCAGGATGTCCACCTGGTCGGAAATTGACCTGGAGTCGTCCACTTGGACCGTTCCGGCGAAACGGATGAAAGCCCGCCGGGACCACCGGGTTCCCCTGTGCCGCCGGTGCCTGGAAATCCTGGCCGAAGTCAGGGATCTGAGCCCTCGGGGCAGTGCTCTCATTTTCCCGGCAACGACCGGCAAATCCTTGTCAGACATGACATTCTCGGCGCTGTTGCGGCGTCTGGGTATACCGGCGGTACCCCACGGGTTTCGAAGCAGCTTCAAGAACTGGTCCCTGGAGGCCAGTCATATTGATGACCGATGGGTCTTGAGCGAGCTTGCGCTGGCACATGACATAGGCGACGAGACGGAAAAAGCCTATGCTACCACCGACCTTCTCGAACCACGCAGGCCTCTGATGGAAGCATGGGCTGAGTTTTGTCAAACGGGGTGTGGGTCGCCTACTGTAAATGGCGGGGACAAAACGTACCACTTGGGTGCCGTTGTTCAGGGAAATTGTCTGTTTAAGTGGCCAGCATAAATGTCACTCGGTTAGGCTGCCATGGTATCAGATCATGACGCCGTGGGACCCGCTTGGGATTGCCGCGTCGGAGGACCCTCGGCGTCCAGATACTTCTTAGAAACTATCTCAAATTAGCGAGGCTCCATTGACGGCGGTACCAGATAAGGGCACATGCCAGTTGGAGCAGACCCAGGTAATTGGACGGCTTCTTGTCGTAGCGCACCAGTATCGCTCGGCACTTGGACAGCCAGCCCAGGGTGCGTTCCACCACCCACCGCCGGGCCGGGTGGGTCTTCTCGCCTGATTGGTCCAATTTCTCCTCGCCAATACGCCGAATCTGCGGCTGGTATCCGGCGTCGGCGACGGTCCCGTGGCCGGTGGGATTGTCATACCCCTTGTCCAGGCACAGGTTTTGGGCGCCTTCCGGCCGCTCCACCACTATGCTCTCCAGCGTCGGCCTAAGGAGTTTCGTATCGTGGACATTAGCTCCGGCCACCACCACGCTCAGTGGTCCGCCAGCCCCGTCGCCCAGGATGCTTTTCTTGCTCCCAGCCTTGCCCCGGTCCGTGGGATTGCGTCCAATAGCGCCCCCCCAAAACGCGCTTTTCCCATCGAGCAGTCGGCTGACTGCCATTCCCAGTTTACGCCGTCCAACTCCCGGCATTCTTCTATCAGGACGGCCCAGATACGCTCCAGCACCCCACCCTCTACCCATCGCTGGAAGGTCCGGTGGATGGTGCTGTCATCCCCCAACTCCTTGGGCAAGTGGTTCCATTGGCAGGAGCTACGCATACGGAAGATGACACCTTCCAGCATCCTCCGCTGGTTCACCCGTTTGCGCCCCTTCGCCTTGGGTGGGTCCAACTCCAAAATCACCGGTTCAATTCGCTCCCACAGATCATCGGGTATTTCCCATATCGTGGGCAGAGTCTCGCTCTTTCCCATCATCCACCACCACCACCCAAGTTTCCCCCAGCTTAACCCAACCGCCTATGTGTTCTCCCTTTCAGACCAATCCTAATTTGAGATAGTTTCTTAATGGTGGCCCTGTGGATTCCCAACTCCCGCTCGATCGCTCGGCGCGACATCCCCCATGCGCCTAGCTTTCTGAATGGCTTTCCATCTCTCCCTCTGAAGGAACGTCGGCTTGCGCGGAGAGGTGGCATTGACCACCGATCAGACCGCCCCCATGCGGCTACTGCGCCGCAACGGGCGATCCCAGTCCGCTGTGGCGCGCGGGCATTTGGCGTCTCCCGCCAGACCGCCTGGCGCGCCGAGCAGCCGGAGTAGCGGCGGCACCTTCACAAAATTCGGCCTCAACGCTGTCCTCCATCAATCGCGCGTTGCAATCCAGACGACTTGATGTGCGCCTGCCTTGCGGTTGCTTCCACCGCGCGCCCGCACTTTGAATTCATCCACCTTGAATCCGGCACGGCGCAACCGTCTAACGAATGCGGGTTCAGGATCGGCAGACCACGTCGCCAGTACCCCGCCGCGCCGCAACGCCGCGTAGGTGGTGGTCAGCCCCGGCAGGCTGTAAAGCCAGTTGTTGCCCTTTCGGACCAGCGCCTCCGCGCCATTGTCAACATCAAGCATGATGGCATCGTAGTCACCTCTGGCGGCCCTTATTAACTGGACAACGTCGGCTTCATGGAGTTCAGCCCGGCGGTCGTCAAGAGGCCGGCCGGCCAGATCGGCAAGCACTCCCCGGTTCCATTCAACCACGGCTGGCACTAGTTCCGCGACCACCACCCGGGCATCCTCGCCAAGGACGTCCAGCGCCGTTCTCACCGAGTATCCCATTCCCAGACCGCCAATCAGAACGCGGGCCCCCGGATGTTTTGTCAGGTTCTGACAGCCCAGTCTGGCCATGGCTTCTTCTGACCCATGAACACGGCTGTTCATGAGTTCCCGGTTATCCGCTTGGAGCGAGAACTCGGAGTCACGTTGGTACAAAACGAGGTCCGTTCCTCCGCCAGGAGTTTGGCCCCGGCCGAGCAACTGCCAGGGATTCATTGACACCTCACGATGATGTCCGGAGCCGCCGGGTCAATATCCTCGGCGGGACCCGATTCCGTAACCACTGGACCTCCGGGGTGATCTCTTCAAGCGGTTCGGTCAACCAGCTCAGGCAGCCGGCCATTCTCATGAGCCGTTGGACTATTCGATGGTCCGGTGGGTCATTGGGCCGGTCCATGGACTGTTGTCCTATCGTCAGCAGGTTACCAGAGTCTCTTAATTGTGGCGGGGTAGGCCGATTAGTAACGGCGTCTCCCAAGGCTTCCACCCGCAGTGGCGCAGGGCTGCGGATATGTTTTTGACTTCGATCAGCCTCAACATTCCTATTACCAAGTTCCGCAGTGCCGCCAGCAGTTACGGCGGTGACTCGGTTCGCACCTGCTTCGGTCTTCGCCAAAGACCACCTCCCCCACCCAGTGCAGCCGGTTTTCACTTCCCCAGAGGCCAAGCCAGATTTCCAGCAGCCGGGCGGCATCCGCCCGTTCCGGCGGCTGGCTGGTGATGACGGAGGCCCGCTCCACCGTCTCCTTGCCCTTGTCCCTCCTGGTTCGTTCCACGCGACAGACCTGTCCTAGGCCGGGCCAATCCAGGTATTCATTCAGCGCCACGAGAACGTCATCGCCGTCGGCAACAGCGGCACCGGCAAGACCCACGTGGCCTTGGGGCTGGGGCCTCGTCGCTTGCCAGCACGGGATGTCCGTAGGCTTTACCACGGCCGCAACACTGGTGCACGAGTTAGTGGAGGCCTGGTACGAGAGGCGTCTGCTCAACCTCCAGAGACAGCTGTTCCGCCTCAACCTGCCGATCATCGACGAACTGGGTTTCGTTCAACTTTCCAGGACCGGTGCGGAACTGCTCTTCGAGGTGTTCAGCCAGCGCTACGAGGGGGCTCCATCCTGGTCACCACCAATCTTCTCTTTGACGAGTGGACGGAAGTCTTCGGCTCGGAACACCTCGCCGGCACGCTGCTGGACCGCCTCACCCGCAGCGTACATATCATCGAAATGAACGGCGAGAGCTACAGGGTCAAGCGCAGTGGGGGATACGCCGCGTCCCAAGCTCCAGACTATCCCGACAAAGAATATGCCGCACCGTCAACGCTGTCTCTCCCTGCTCCTGTAACTTCGCCACCCTGCCTGATTTACTGCCGTCAGTGGTACACGAATCCGCCGCCCCAGTGGCCTGATTTCTTAGGCTTGTTGAAAAATGTAAACGGCGGAGGTAAAGTGGACCACGTGGGCGGCTCGGCCTGCCTGATTTGTGGTTGTCGATATCCAGGGAATATGTCTGCGTAAGTGTTCAGCAAGAATGCCACTTTCTATTCCTCAGTGGTATCCGATGGCGGGGTAGCCGGAGTTGCCCGAGACAGCCGACACGGCTGTCTTTCAGGGAGAATGTATTTCCTCACGGTCTCTCTGTGGATGCCCAACTCCCTCGCCATACCTCGAATGGACAACTCTTTACATACCAGCGCAGGGCAACCGCATTTGGGTTTTTGGTCGTTCCCGGCACCAACGGCTTGTTTTACTGCCGCTGCGTAACTCTGTGCCGGAAGTCTCTTCTCAGTTCACCGAAGAGACAGAGCGATTCGTTTGCGCTCTAGGTCGACTTCAAGCACGGTCACCCACACCCGCTGCTGAATTTTAACGATGTCCGAGGGGTTGCTGACGAAGCGGTCCGACAGCCTGCTGATGTGAATCAACCCGTCCTGGTGTACACCCAGATCGACAAAGGCGCCAAAACCGGTGACATTGGTTACCACCCCGGGCAGCTTCATACCTGCCGTCAGGTCCCCGATCTGGTTTATCCCCTGGGCGAAGTGAAAGGGTTCAAATTCCTGGCGTGGATCCCGGCCGGGCCGGGCCAGTTCTTCGATGATGTCAGTCAATGTCGGCAGCCCAACGTTATCTCTGATGTAGCGACTGGGGTCAATCCTATGGGCCATAGCAGCATTGCCCACCATCTGCACCAGTGATTGGCCCAGGCCTTGGGCAATGGCATCGACAACCCGGTAGGACTCGGGATGCACTGCACTGGCGTCCAGCGGATGCTCACCGTCTCTGATGCGTAAGAACCCGGCCGCCTGCTCGAAAGCCTTGGGACCCAGGCGAGGCACTTTCTTCAGCGATTGCCGGGAGGCAAACGGGCCGTTGTCGTTCCGGTACTCCACAATTGCCTTGCCCAAACGAGGTCCAAGGCCAGAAACATACGAGAGCAACTGGCCGCTGGCCGTGTTCAGCTCCACGCCCACGCTGTTGACGCAGCTAGCAACCACGTCGTCGAGGCGCTGCCTCAATGCTTTCTGATCGACGTCGTGCTGGTACTGGCCCACACCGATGGACTTGGGGTCTATTTTGACCAATTCGGCCAACGGGTCCATCAGGCGCCGCCCAATGGAAACCGCCCCCCGCACGGTGATGTCCTGATCTGGGAACTCGGTCCGCGCCGCATCCGAAGCCGAATAGACCGAGGCCCCGCTCTCGTTGACCATCACCACCGCAATCTGAGGGTCCAAATCCAGCTTCCTCAGAAAGGCTTCCGTCTCCCGGCCCGCGGTTCCGTTGCCCACCGCAATGGCTTCCACCTGGTATTGCCGGCAGAGCAGAAGCACCTTACTGGCGGCTTCCTCCCGCCCCCGCGACCCCAATAGGGGATAGACAGTATCCTGGTGCATCAGCCGGCCCTGCCGGTCCAAACAGACCAATTTGCAGCCCGTGCGGAAGCCGGGGTCCAGGGCCAGGATGTTCTTCTGGCCCAGGGCCGGAGCCAACAGCAACTGCCGCAGGTTGTCGGCGAATACCCTGATGGCCGCCTCTTCGGCGCGAAGCCTGACCTCCTTGCGGACCTCCGTTTCCATTGACGATTCCAACAGCGGCTTATAACGGTCCTGAATGGCCAGCCGAACCTGCTCAGATGCCTGGGTTGGCCCGCTAACAAAGAGCCTTTCCAGGATCGCTAACGCAGAGGAAACCGGAGGCGCTATATGCAACGAAAGCAACGCTTCCTTCTCCCCCCTGAACATGGCCAGTGCCCGGTGGGAAGGCACACCCGCAACAGGTTCCTGCCACTGGAAGTAATCCCGGTACTTGGCTGCCGCCTCTTCCTTACCCGAAGCCACCGTCGCCGAAAATACTCCCTCGTCCCAAAACAGCTCCCGAATTGCCCGCCGCGCTGTGGCGTCCTCGCTGACCCATTCGGCGATAATGTCCCTGGCGCCGCTCAGGGCGTCCTGGACATTTTTTACCTCAGTGTCGGGGTTCACGTACTCTGCAGCAGCCAGGCCGACGTCAAAATCTTCCTGGCCCCGAATATACAGAGCCAGGGGAGCCAACCCTTTTTCCCGGGCGATGGCAGCCCGAGTGCGTCGCTTGGGCCTGAAGGGCAAATATGCGTCCTCCAGGGCTGCCAAGGATTCAGCAGAGAGAACCGCCTGACCCAGTTCCTCCGTCAGAAGACCCTGCTTTTCCAGGGAAGACAGTATGGCCTCCCGACGATCCCCGAGTTCCCGAAGCTGCGACAGACGATCCCGAATATTGGAAATCGCCACCTCGTCCAGGGTGGCGGTATTCTCCTTCCTGTAACGGGCGATGAAGGGTACGGTTGCCCCGTCGTCCAGCAAGGCAACGGTGGCGACAACTTGCCTCCGCTCCAACTGAAGCTCGCGGGCAATTTGGGGAATCAAAAAATTATTCATGGTGGTGGACGGTCCATCGGGTATCGTTAGCTATATTGTGCATGTATGGTCCTGCAGAATCCTTGTTGAAGCAATTTTCTATTGAGCAATGGCTGTTTAGGAATGGTCCTGTGAAAAGGGACACCACCTCTCCCATCGGCAGTTCTGAGCCTCTTGGGTTGAGGCGCATCCAATCTGCCAGGTGATTCTGGACGGTTGCTGGTTCCTGCCATTTATCAAAGAGACCCCGTTTTCCCGGCACATCCAAATTTGTGGCCTTAAGAGGACTCCGTTTGATCCGCCCGCGCTGTTCCGCCTCACCGCGTATCAGGCCTAGAAATCTGGCCGGAAAGCCTTGTCCGTGGAGATGTATTTCGGCAGTGAGGCCAACGCAAGCAAGGCTAGGGTCAAGATTTGGCAGAGTCGCGCAGGGACGAAATCAAAGGCGGAACGGATGGTCTCGGTGCGGAGGGATCTGCCGATGCTGGAACCACCGCCGGCGCCGGCCGGCAGACCGGCTTTGGCGGCCACCAGGGTCAGGTTGGCCACCGTGGCGGCCAGGTACAACTGGAACCTGGTTTTGATGCGGCCGAAGTAGCGGGACTGGCGGATTCCCAGTTGGACCAGCCGCGCCAGCCGGTGCTCCACCACCACCCGGCGCTGCCGGTACTCGCTAAAGGCTTCACTCTGCTGCAGGGCCCGGGCCTGTTCAAAAAAGCTTCCTGCGGGTGCAGCCGGACCGTCCGCCCCGTACCCGGTTTTGCCGCCAGGCACTGGGACCGCAGCGGGCACGCTCCACAAACCGCCGAGTCGGATCGGAAGGCCTCCAAACGGTAAGTTCGACCCATTTGGTCGGTGCGCCGCCCTGCAGGAACTATCGTCCGGGTAACCTGCCCCGCCGGACAGGTGCAGGAACCCGCCTCCAGGTCAATCCGAAAGTCTTCCTTCGGAAAGTGAGACCGGTTGGGGCGGCCCGGCACTAGGGCAATCAGGGTGCGTCCCGCATCGGCGAAGGCCTGCCTGGTATCGCCGTCGCCGTAAGCGGCATCGCCCATGGCCTCCTCAACCGGCACGCCGGTGTTGGCTTCGCTTTGCTCCACCAGTTCCAGCGCCCCCAGGTTGTCCGGAGCGTTGCCGGGCAGTACCTCCACGGCGGTAATCAGCTGGGAACCGGTGTCCACCACAATCGCCGCCTTGTGCCCGTCGAAACGCCGGCTGCTGCTCTTGTGGCCGTGGCGCATCTCCGGGTCGTGCACCGACATCATCCGGTCCCGGCTCACCCCATCCTTGAGACTCGCCCCGCCTTCGGTCCGCTCCACGTCCTGGAGCAGCAACTGCCCCAGCAGTTCCGCCGCGGCCACAATCCGCTGACGCTCAGCGCTGTCCTCGGGCAATTCCCCCTGCGCCTGACGCGATAATTCCAACAGCCGGTCCGCGTCAGCAACAATCCCGGCCAGCAGCGCTGTCCGCGCCTGCCGGTCGGACCAGTCGATGGCCGCTTCGCCCTTGATGCTGGAGGCAAGGTACCGCCCGTATCCCCGGGCCTTGGCCCACTCTCTATCGGTGGTCTTCGCCACTGCTGCCAGCGCTCGCGCCAGTTTGACGATCCCGTCCGCCAACAGATTGTATGTATCCTTCACCGCGCCACGCCCCAGGATGTTGGTCGTGTCCAGCGCCACCTTCATGCTCCGCCTTTTCAGGTAGCCCGACTCCCGGGCCAGCCGAAGGCTTGACTCGAACACCTCCCGCACCTTGTCGTGCAGGATCAGCTGGGCGCGGAATACCTGCAGCGTGCTCTTGGCGAAGGGCCGGTCCTCCACCTCAATCCCCAGGGCTACTTTCCAGCGGAGGTCAAAGTCGGCCCGAGCCTTGGCCTCGGCGTCGCTCACCTTGTCGTGGGACTGGAGCAGCAGCGCCGTCGCCAGCAGGCTGGACGGCACGCTGTCCCGGCCGTTGTTGGGGCAGTAGAATTCGGCGAACTCGGCGTCTCGGAACAGCCGGCCCCGCAGCGACGCGAGGAGACCATAGAAGCTTTCCCGCCCCACGTGATCCAGATACAGCCGGTCCGCTTCCCAAAGTCCCCTCTGGTCCGAACGCTCTCCCAGCATTCCCCGCCCTCGCTACACTTGTTGACCCCGAGTATAGCCGCTTACCCGGCCACCGCCACTTTCCGGCCAGACTTCTAGTGCTGAAGACCCTCAGGGAATTCCACGAAAATTCCAACCTGGCGCTCAGGAATCTGGAGCAGATCCAGGGGAATTCCATCCAGCCGCCGATACTCCTGCAACCATTGCCAACGGTCGAGCACGAGACCCCCGAAATGTTCGGGGAGCCGTTTCACTTCGACACGGGCGAACCGGAGCCAGCGGACAGGGCGCCGGCAAGAAGGAAAGAATCAGGGACGACTCCCCATATTGACCAAATTCACTACGACTTCCCATACTTGGAAAGACAGCCCAGGTGCCTGAAATGCACCTTGCCAATCCGGAGCGAAGGAGTGGAGTGCACCGTCTGCAAAAAGAGAACACCCGGTCCAACTCACTAATAAATTGGGTCGGGCAGCTTTTCAGTTACCCTTTCGACGTTTCTAGCTCCTTCCCGACAGCTACCGCTGCCCTTAGTTCAGGAGCAGGACTCTCACTTAGCTACTTGTCCGATTTCCGGGTCCACCTCAAACAACGTACATCAACGTTCACCGTTTCTGGCATCAACCAGGTCCAGCACCAGTTGCACAAGCCCGGGTTTGCTCTCCCATTGGTCCGAATCCTGGACAACCGCCCCGCCGGATACGTAGTGATGGAATGGAGGCACCTCCAGTCCGTATACGGTTCCTTCAAAAGGTTCTGTGGTGATGGACGCCCGCAACAGATCCGGCTGCCTGTACTCGGGTTTATGATTTCGATGGACAAACGGCTCCCGCGGGACTGCGATGTCCACATATCCGGAGAGGGGCAACAGATTGCCGGCGGCCGTCGCAAATATCCCCCGCAACAGTCTTTTCTTGGGTTCCCGACTGTCGAATACTCCGCGAGTGTAAAGGGGCATCTCCCGCCACAGGTCCGTATCCGAGAAGACACGGGTGACGCGTTTTTGAACACGGGCGGCTGTCGATTGGTGAATCCCAGCCAGGTTCCGGTTGGAAAGCGAACGATCTGTCGTGGTCCGGAACGACAGCCCCGGTATGCCAAACCTTCCCTGCCACGTCGCTTCGGCGATCAGTGCCTCTTTCCGGGTGTCATGAACGCCGAGAATCCATCCGGCGTCGCCCTGCTCCGTTGCCAACCGCCCGGCTACCCCTGCGGAACGGTATGGGCGGTGCGCGGTCACACATTCTCCTATCCGCCACCACTTCCCCTTGCGCATCAGGTAGACGCACCACTTTTCCAGGAAGGTGTGGTTCAAGCGGACCAGGACCCGGTGGTTGGGTGTTACCCGGGTCCTGCAGCGCTCCGTGGTCAGGACTATCAGGTTGCCCCGGTACGGACTTGCCGTCATCTTGAAGACAAACCCGTCGGTGGCCGGGTTATTGGTGCCGCCCCAGGTCATATGGTTGCATGTCCTGAGGTGCCCTGCCAGCTTATCTCGTGCCGGATCAAGGTCCTTTATTGCTACCCAACCCGTGGTGGTCAGAATGGGCTCGTCGCCCGGTGAGCAGCAACTGGTTCCAAGCTCTCTATCCGGCGTCAATAAACCGTTGCCTGGGCTGCGTTGATGGTCGATGCTCCGCAGACTGTCCCCCGGGCTGAGGCCCGGGTCGGGTTGGATGCGGCGGCGGGCTTTGACCAGGTTGGCGTCCGGTGGTATCCGGGGGTCTTTGGGCGATAGCGGCGATAGAATAGAATTGTTAGTCTGGTCCATGGTTACTCCTTTGCATGTTCGTGTATGCCCGCTTCGGCGTTAGGTTCACCGCGCGGGCGTTTGCTTTGTTGTCTGATTCGGGTTGTTACGCCGTAAGCCTGTCAGGGTCTCAAAGCCGGCGACAGGAAGACCGAAAAGAGCGGGCGCAGGAATGCCCTTTTCAGGTTGGGATGAGGGAGAAAAAGGAAAGGTAGAAGGCCTGTGGAAGAACCTCCCGGGCCCCTCCGACGATGTGTGGGGAGAGGTGGTCGGGTTCATATTGCGGAGCAATGAGGAGGGGCAATGCGCTGCAGCCGGTCCTGTTGCTCTTGGTAAACCTGGTCTTTATGCTGCTCCAGCCCCCGGTTCTGACCAATGTCAGGGCGTCGTTACCGGCGTGCCCCAATGCTGATCTTTCCCGGCGCTGTTTAGGTCAACGACAGCGCCACGACCCGGGCTTTGATATCCCTGACTCGAATCGTGGACAACCGCCCCACCGGATACGTAGTGATGGTAGGGAGGCACGTCCAATCCATATACGTCACCCTCAAATGGTTCTGTGGTGATGGACGCCTGCAATAGGTTAGGCTGCGTGCATCTGTTTTTATGATTTCGTTCGACAAACGACTGCTGTGGCACAGTGATGTCCACGTATCCGGAAAGGGGCGGAAGATTCCCGGCGGCCGTCGTAAAGGTTGTCCCCAAGATTCTTTTCTTGAGCCCCTGAGTTCCCAGTACTCCCCGGACATAAAGCGGGATATCTGGCTGCAGGCCGGTATCGGAGAAGAGCTCGCCGACGCGTTCTTGAACATCAGCCGATGTTTCTTCGTGAATGTTGGCCAATTGCCGGTTGGAAAGCGAACGGGCTTTCGCGCTCCGGAACGTCAACCCTGGTATGCCATACCTTCCCTGCCAGGTCGCTTCGGCGATCAGGGCATGCGGCCAGGTGTCGTGTATGCTCAGAATCCAGGCGGCGTCGCCTTGTTCCGTTCCCAATCGACCCGAGACTGCTCCGGAACGGTGTGGGCGGTGCGCGGTCACACATGCTCCTATCCGCCACCAATTCCCCTTGCGCATCAGGTAGACGCACCGCTTTTCCGGGAAGGCGTCGTTTAATCGGACCGGGACCCTGTGGTTGGGTGTTACCCGGGTCCTGCCGCGCTCCGTGGCCAGGACTATCAGGTTGCCCCGGTACGGACTTGCCGACCTTTCGAACATGAACCCGTCAGAGGCCGGATTGCTGGTGCCGCCCCAGGTCATCCTGTTGCTTGGCTTGTGGTGCCCTGCCAGCTTATCCCGTGCCGGATCAAGGTCTTTAATTGCCACCCATCCGGTGGTGGTCAGAATTGGTTCGTCGCCCGGTGAGCAGCAAACGGTTCCAAGCTCCCCATCCGGAGTTTTCCCCAGATTGTCCGGGCGGCGTTGCCGGCCGATGGTCTGCTGCCAGGCGCCCAAACCGAAGCCGTGGCTGCGATGGATGCGGCGGCGGGCTTTGGACAGGTCCGGCCCCGGGACACCGGCCTCTCCAGACGCCGAGAGCACCCCGCCGTCCCGGTTCCATCCGGTCAGTACCCCGGAACACTTTGAATTGTCAGACTGGGGATGCCGCAGCCATCCAACCCATTGGGTGGTGGGGGGCAGGTCCTCCTGGATTCCGGCTATTGGCACGACCACCCCGCCCGGGAGCAGGTCGTGCAGGATGTCGCTCAGCGTCCCCGACCAGGCGTCATTCACCAACCCTGGCCTGCCTTCCGGGATGGCGGCGGAGCCGAGGGTAAGTTGCTGAAAGCTGGGCAGCCTGACCAGGGCATTGGCTCCGATGAGCATTTCGCCTTGGCCCGCCTCGCCCACGAATACCCAGGACGTTTCTCGGTAGATTAGCCGCTCTCTCGGGCCCAGGTGGACCAGGGAACGGGACCCGATTGGCAGCGTCAGGTCACGCGAGCTATTGGCGGTTACCACGTAGGCCTGGGAATGCACCACTTGATGAAGCTCGGTCAGGTTCTTCGAACCATTTATTTTTTGGATCGAGTCTTGTCTGTCATCCTGGCCCGGAGCTTGCTGCGCTGGCTTGTTGGGCTGGAGTCCGGGTTGATCAGTGGCCAGGTGACGGGCCTCGAATTCATCGAATGCGGCGGCGCAGACCGGATGGTGCATGACCCGGAATTGAACATGGCTTTGCGCCGGGCCAAGGGACATCGGTGCGGCTTTGAGGGCCATTCGACCGGGCTCCCGATCCGCCGCGCAAGACTCAGCCCTGCCGGGATTCTCAAGCCCTCGAGACTCATCCTTTACCGGCAGGGCCCAGGTCCTTTTCAAAGGCCAAGTTCCTAAGAGCGCGCCGCTTCTTGATTCGCAGATGACGACGGTCACCGTCGCCTGTCCTGTGGGCGCGGCCATGCCAAAGGCTTGGGCCGCTTTCTCCTGCTCGGCTTCAACGCCGCAGACCCTGGCGCCCAGGAGTATTGCCCGCCTGTTGACGGGGCTCTGATTCTTGGCCCGGTGGGGCCGGAACGGGGATGTGAGTTGAATCATTAGTTCTATTCCTTGTATGATAGACTGGCTCGAATTTCAGGGGGAGGGGAGTGGCCATGGGACTCGACTCCTATGATTGGATCGACCGCTGGTCGGACCATTTGATGAAGGCCTTCCATGAGGACTCCGACGCGGTTCTTGCCCGCAACGCCGAGGCCATCGAGCTGGGATCCATGGCCGGATTTCCGGACGATGTGCTGTTACTGTTCCACATCAACCTCGAAGGGGTCCGGGACAATCCCGAGGGGACTGTTCGGCTGCTTCAGGCGTCGTACGAGGCGACTTTTCGGACCATCCACGACTTCCTGCGAGCGGGAAGTTCACAAAGTCCCGCGGCCCGGTGAAGGCTCCCCGAGAGCGGTCCATTTCGTTGAATGCCGTGGGGGTTAAACCCTCGTCCAAGCCCCATGACCATCGGGCGCAGACCGGAGATGGTCATGGGGCGCCAGCTTCGGCTGCCCACCCCATTCATTTGAGACGTGAAGGGTATTTTGTCGTCGGGAGCGGCGTTCGGGAGGCCAGGTCGTGATTCAATCCCTGGGGGTTGGTCGGGGATGCGGGCCTGTCGTCTCACGGCGGTTGGTCAGATGGACACACCAGGTTGCAGCAAGTGGTCAGTGCGGGGATGGCCCATAGGCCTAACCGGGCCCATGAACGGAGGAGTGAAGGTGTGGGGCGTGGTCTCAGGTTCGGAGTCTGCTCCGCGTCCGCTTCGGCTTTGGTCCTGTTGGATAGGCGTTTGCGGTCTGGGCTGATACTCTGCGTGTCAGGCCAGTGTGCAAAGCCGGCGCCGGGGACCCCAGAGCACCGGCGCCGGGTTTGTTTTTTCAGCGGTGTAAATTCCGGTCTCGACCATCGGGAGAGCGGGCGTTCGGGGCAGGTTGCCCGGGTTCCAGACTCCGAAGATAGGCGGCGTTGGCGCCCTTCATGGCTCAGGATGCGGCCCTTGCCGCCGCACATCGTGGGCTGGCCTGGACCTCATGATTGGGGAACGATCGGCGGAGGCCGGACCGGGCGAGGTATCGGCTCAGGTGGAGCTTGCCGCGGGGATGGGACCGGCTTCCCGGTCAAACCCCCGAGTGTTTCTCGAGCCACCCCGGGAGGTGGCGCGTCCTGCGCCGGACGGCTCGCCCGGCCACGCGATCAAAGGAGATGTCTGGGAGTCATAGATACAAAGTTCCGCCGGGAGTCGTGGTCACAGTGGAGGAGGCAGGTCCTGTGAGAATCGTGATGGGCCCAACCGCCGATGGGCGCGGGCAGGGTTTCCATTGGCCCTTGGGCTTGTCGTTGGTACATACCTTGATATCGCTTGGTTTCCGCTGGGCCCCTCGCTGGATTTGATTCCTGCGGTTCAACCATTGGGCCTTCGAATAGGTTCTCCATGATCCATGCTGGGTGATTGGGCCAAACAGGGACGGTGGAGAAATGGGGCAGCAAACCGGCCCGAGGAACAGTCCGGGTGCGGGACCGGCGAAAGCGGTGGCTGGAGGTGGGGTTGAGGCAGTGGAACGCACAATGGACCACCGGGCATTGGTGGAGCACTGCCGCCGCCGATGACGATGGCGGGCACGGGTCGTGGGCCAGTGGACGTCGAGGGCGGTGCCGGCTATGAGGATGCCGGACGGCGGCTGACCCTCATGGTCACCGAGGCGGGTTCACGACGTGGGATTGGTCTGGGCGTCGGGTAGGGCGTCTTCGGTGGGGAAAACCGCCGGAACCTGGCCTTCAGGGGACACTGCCTGGGAGTTCGATTCGGACCTGACGTCACCTTCATCCCGCGCCAGCGACCTCTTGATCCGCTCAAGGTTGACTTCATCCTTGTCGGCGCCAATGAAATAGCAACCGTGCTTCCTGGCGGCCAGCGCGGAGCTGGCCTTATCTAGAGGAATCGGGTCGCAGACCACCTGCCCGGGCCGGACAAAGCGTTCGACAATAAGCGCCATGGCCAAGCCTAACCATTGCCGCCGAAGTTGTTCTTCGGGCAGTTCATCGGAGGTCGGCAACGCGATTACGTTGTCGCCCCCATTGAGCTTGAACCCCGACTTGCCGTAGATGAGGAGTGACCTGCGACGGAGAGTGATCCAGTATGGGGAGCCCGCACCGACCGATACCCTCTGGTGCTGCAGGTCGAACTCCGAGATCCAATTCAGGTCCGGGTGATTCAGACGCTCGAGAACCTGTGGCAATTGCATGGCGTTGTTCATCACCACCATCACACCGCCCGGCTTGAGAGCATGGGCCGCGAATGCGGCTAGGTCGGAGTACAGCGGCAGGGACGCTGGAGTATTCGGCGGATTGGTGACGATGGCATCAACACTGGCCGGGGCCACCAATTCGGATAGGTCCGACACCGCGGAACGGTGCAGCGTGATGGTTTCATCAATCGACCTGGCCCGGTTTGACTCGAGCGCTACCGCCTCCGCCGCTTCCGTCACTTGGCGTTTTATCCGCTGGACCGCGCTGGAGATAGTCTTGGACTCGCCTCTGAGCACCCGGTCCAGGGCCCGCTCCTGGACATCTGCCGACTGGTCGACCGCCTTGGCGGCGTCGCTTGCCTTAACCCTTCCCGATTCGACCGCCTTGCGTAATGTCGAGATTGCCGCGCTGTCCTCCCCCAGCACCCGTCCGACGTTGGTGACCGACCTTCTGCTAACCCCGAGACGAAGAGCAGCCTCCCCCTGGGTCATCTGGAGCTCTTCGTCTTGGGAATCTACAGGGCGGCCCGGCTTGGACATGCTGGACAGCTTGTAGCCCACAACAGCCCGTCCGCTGGTGTCCAGGACCCGGACCTCACCGTTTTTGTCCAATACAAATTGGACCGGGTCTTCGTCATCATCCAGGTGCTCGAATCGTGGCTCCACGCCGGCCCTGAGGCAGGCCGCGTAACGGTGGCGGCCGTCGATGATCTCTCCCCTCCAGACGGTGATGGGGACTCGTAAGCCGTTGGCCTGGATACTCTTTACTAGGCGCTCGAATTGAGCGTCGGTCATATCCGGAAAAAGGTGCGCCAGGTAGCTGATCGGGTATTCCTGATGCTCATCCATCGTTGGAAGTCACCTCTTTGCTGACCGGAATCTCAAGAACCGGAGTCGGCCAGCCTGGGGAATGGGAGTGCCGGTCCAGCTTCCTCCCCCAACGGAAACTGCGCAATATTGCGCAGTTAATCCGGGCTCCGCTAATACAAGGTTACCTCCATAGAAGAGAACTAAGCAAGCTGAAATCGTCCAGACCAGCTCTTTAATTTGTTGCTTGATGACCGATTCAATGGCCGCCGGGGTGTAATTGGGCCGGTTTGCGCTGGAAACCGGACCACCGGCACGGCGGTGGGCGGGCATGGCCCTACAGGTCTCGATTCCTCGGGTTGCCAAAACCGGGGTGTTCCGGCGCGGTCATCGATGAACTCAGACTTGTGTCCCACACCGGTCTGGGCGCGTTCAGCCTGACGAAGGCGACCGCTGATCATCTCCCCTCGCCGGATTGTGATGGGTCCACTGGGGCCCTTCTCACGAAGGGCTCACAACAACTCGCCGATTCTCCCGTCGGACATTTCATCGAAGGCCTTGACCCTGTGTTTTCTCCTTCCCATTTGCTGACCTGAATTTGAACGAGTGGATCCGGACGGCTAATCTTGAGGCGAAGGCTCGTTTGCCCGTTCATGACGTGCTGGCAACTGCGCAATTTTGCGCAACTAATCCGGGGCCACCTTATTTGAGATTTGGGGCGGGGCTCTCACTTACCTGGCTGTCCAGTTTTCCCGGTACACCTCAGCCCGTGATGGGGCGATCCGTCCGAACGGGTCTGCGAAAGGAGCACTGGGTGTAGTGTTCAATGTTGCGAAGAGTGTTTTGGGCAACACCGAAGGGCTCGGAGAAAAATCCTCGCAGTTTTCGGCAGATGTGGTCGCTAAGTTGATTACGCCGGAAATGAGGGTAAGGGTGGAGCTCAAGTCCGTCCTTGACTTGCCCTGAGCGCTTCGTCGTTCTCGGTTGGCAGGTTGCGAAGGACGAGCTCCGTGGGAGCTCGAGGCTCTCTGTTGAGAGGTGCGGTTCGCGGCAGCGGTCGCCGTTGGTCCGGTCAATTTCTCGGTCAGATGGTCCTTCTCGTTGTTAGAGGTGCCCCCTGATAGTGGACCATCGGGTCCCCGAAACTATTGTGTATCGCGAGCGTTCCGTCGGCGTTGTGTCGAAGTTCTCACCCGGTCAGAAGCTGGGCGGGGCTTGCCGTTGTCAGGGCCACGGACCCTGTGACAATTGTCGCGTTACCTGCCCCAACGCGTCACAATATACGACCCGACAGACTCACAGAGTCCCTAACCACATCTCGAAGACGGTACCACCTACCGTGCACTCAGGACCACCGTGGCGGAATGGAAGCTGCTCCAGGCGCCAACCAATTGGGGACTATGGATGACGGTCTCCGCCCTTGACTTCATCGCCCGGATGTAAGTAACGGCCTAGCCCGGCCGGGTCCGTGGACCTGGTAACGAAGCAGGTGGCGAATCGCGGGAGTGGGCACGGTCAATTCGGTAGGATTGATACTCAATCGGTGGCGGTTCCCCACCGGTGGAGGGTCGAGAGCATTTAGTTCCACGGACCGCAAGCCCTGGTTGCCCGAGCGTCGATGAGGTTGTCGGAAAGGCGTCCCGGCAGCGGCAAGACCCGGTTGTACTCGACCTCCGGAACTGGCCGGAGGAGCGTTCATATACGAGGGTGAGCGCTGCTCGGGCTCTCCGGATTCCTGGCGCTGCCCCCGGGATACGATTGCAGCGATGACCAGGATGATGATCACGGCGACGGCGGCGGCCAGGGGCATCGAAAACCAGAAAAGGTTCTCGAAGGTGTCTCGGGACCGTTCCAGGCTGTTCACCTGCCAATCCCTGTTCCAGGACTGGGAGTCCATTTCTCCTCGCAGGGAATCCATGCGGCGGTCGACGTCCCTTTTCAAGGCATCGGCATCCCTCCTAAGGGCTTCCACGTTCCTGTTCGAATCCCTCTGCTGTCGCTCCACCTGGTCCTGGCGCTGGGCCAGGCGGGCCATCTCTGGCCGCCAATTATCCTGGGGGGTCATGTCTCTTCCTCCTGAAAGGTCTGGTGTGTGGGTTCGTTGATTTGTTCCGTCCGGAGCCCCGGCCGCGGACTGGGCGGCCGGGGATGGGTATTCGGACTCCCGGTTCAGATAGAGGGCCCGGTGGGGAGTCCCGCATGAGGTAGACTCCCGCCGGCCCCTTCCCGGCAGGTGTTGCTGGGCCATGGTGGGACAGGGCCCGGAGCGAATCGGTGGCGTCAATCCCCGGGGCTTCCCGGACAGCGCGGCGGCTCAGGCTCGGGCCGGCCCTTCCGGCGGGCGGCTTCAGCCAACTCCTTCCAATCTGACCAATCCCTCCACACCTCGCAGGCGTCCAGTGGGAATTGCTGGGCAACCTGGCGCCGGCCCTCCGCCAATCCTTGTTGATAGCGGAGTCCAAATTGGCCCTCCAACCGATCGGTGAATACCCTTGCGGCAATGACCAGGTACAGGACCACCAGCATGGCGGCGAACGTCGAAAAGGCGTGCAGTGCACCCATGAACTGGTCAATCCAGTGGTCTGCTTCCGGAACGGAACTGAGCCCTCTCCAGATGAGGAGGGCCGCTCCCAGGGTGAATAGCGCCAGGAACAGGGCCACGGTGAAACGGGCCGTTCCGGCGCTGATGATGGGTTCCGGTCCGGGTTCGGGTTTGTCGGGTTTCATAGTAATTTCTCCTTTGCGGGCTGGGCCGGGTGAAAGTCATCCCCGCGGCGGCAGCCGTTTAACGGCCCCACGGCCCGCGGGTGTTCGGGGTAAACGGGTCGCCGGGCCTGGGGGCGCTCTCCCGGCGATGGGGGAAGGCGCGCGGATGCGGGTGAAAGCGATGGGGCTGAAATTGAGGGACTCCTTCGGGGATGGGGATTGAGACGACGGTCGGAGAAGGCCTCTGCAGCTATTGCCCCTAGGTCCGTATGGACGGGGCCGTAGAGGTTTGGACCGGCGACGCACCCGGCTTGCCGTTCGGTGGGGATGAGAAATACTGCCCCCGGCGGCGTAGCCCACCGGGAACGCCGCCGGGGGCTTTGAGCCCAATGGTCAGGGTATGGCGGACATGTCGGCTGGAAGGTGTTCCGGAAACTTGTTTCTGGGGATAGCCAAAGGTCGGTGGATCATCCGGAGAACGCCCGGAGCATCCTGTCCCTCAGCCAAGGTTCAGCGTCAGGGTGGGCGCTTGGGGGTCACCCCGAAACGAGCGCCCACCCTGACGTCGAATGGGCGCCCTTCCCGGCGGCGATTCACATCGGCCCACTTCGGCAAATCGATGGGTTGGTCAGCGAAAAAATGCAGTTGGCGTGTGCGACCAGGCCCGCGGGCGATGGTAAAAAATTGCCTCACGGGTATTCAGGGCTGTCAACCTTACGCTATTGATGTGCGCCCCAGGCAATCCGAGGGTGATACCTCAGGCATCCGCAACCGGGAAGTCCTCGCCCAATGAGGAAACGGGAAAAGTCCCCGGGCTTTTCGTCCAAGGGTTCGACTATGAAATCGATGGTTGACTCCAGGAAAATCCACATGGTTGGTGCTGGCATCGAGGCGATTCTGGACGAGCCACGCATAACACAAAATCCTGTTTCGAGCCGAAGACGGTTTCATTTGGCCCCTTCTGGCCCTGGCGAAGAAGGTTCCTGTGATGAGGGCCCGCCGTGAGATACTTTGCAGCCCTCGACACCGGTCGCAGGAAGTATGTGTTGGGGGGTGGATATATGCTCAACTCCTCTTCCATGGCGGTGACGGTGATCATGGGTGTGACGCCCCTGAAATTGCCGGCTTCACCGGTCTCACCGGGGCGGCGGCAGCGGCAGCAACAGCCGCCGCCCCGGTGAGACACTGGACTGCTTCACATGCAATGCACCCCGCATGGCGGATTTCTTGCCCCGCGCTATTGAAAACCCGCTTCAACCCTCCTCGCGTCCTTATTGATTTTGAGATCAACTGAATTCACCTCCAGACTGGCCGGGCAAACCCAAAGGCAAGCCTGGAATAGGGGCGCGTCACCGGGGAAATGACCATTTGCCGGGTGCATCCCATGGCCTGGAAAAGGGTGGCCCAGCAAGCCATGCCGGCCCCGTCCCGGGGTGGACAAAACAGATGTTTTGGCATGTTCTAATGAAACATTCATAGAAATGAATTTAAACGAGTTTTGTGGCCAATTTTCTGAAAACTACAACGAATCACCATCAGATCATCATCAAGATAGCCTTGGTTCCATGCAAAATTGACCTCTGGGAGCTGCCCGAAAGCATAGTTTGTCTGAAACGATAATCCTGATCTCCCCCTCCTCCTCTAGCCTTAGGTTATGGGACCGATTTCCAGGGTCACAAGCAGAATTGCCAGGGCGGCAGCTCTTCCGGGCAGAGCATGGCCCGATGTCCTGTTTGTCCCTGCCGTTATCCGGTGGACGGCCGCCTCCGGCAACCCTTCGGAAGAGGACCCAGTCTCGTCATGGCTCTCATCGGCTCCGAACCCGGCCGCCGCGGGCCCCTGGACCGCTGACATGGCCAAGGTCAGGAAATCCGACAGGCCGAAGAAGTCCGGGCGCTCGGGGCCGAAACCCACAGTGGTGGAGGTGCGCTGCAACCCGGCCCCCGACGCCCAGGAACGGCTGCGCAGGATTTTCACCATATTGGCGAAGCACATCGCTGAGGACGGGCTTCGTGAGATGGAAGAGGACTCCGCCTTGGAGGACAGCAGCGAGGAGGAGGACTGATGCAGTCCACCATCAATCTCACGGAAATCAAACCGGTGCTGGCTGTCAATTCCCGCCTTGGGGTTTCGGGTACCGGCTATTCACATCGCTGGTGGAGGCAATAGCGACGTAGAGAATCCAAATGGAACGCCGGACGTTGGAGCTCGACGCGGTTTTGGACACTGTCTGATGAGGATCGACCCATGGGCCGCTAGAGAAAATGCCCGACCTTCAGGCAGACCCCACAGATATATGTAGAGGTGATCGGAATGACGGAGGCTAAAGACATGACGGAAATTAAATGGGTACCCAGAGAGGAACTGGATAGAGTAATCCTGGACATTCTTGATGGTGAGTCCCTGAAATCCGCCGAGGAATTGGCCAGGGCCATAGAGTTGCCGGAGTCCACCGTGAGGGACGCATTGACCCGCTTGGAGGCGCGTGGCGCCGTTCTAGGCGTGGAGATGGGCGCCACCCTGCGCCGGCGGCGGCGTTTTTTCCTGCAAACGGGTGGGTTGCCGATACTCTCCCTGCAGGACGGCCCCGTCCGCTCCGCAGGACCTCAGGCCACATTGGATGGTTTGGTCAAACAGGCTGTTCGGCTGCCCATGCTGGAGGCTTTTTATCACCTGGCCCCCAAGCTCTGCCAGGCGTCCTTTGTGGCCCCCGATGCCCAGGGCATCAGCTTTCGGGGGCTGCACGAACCTGAAGTTGTGGATGTATCGCACATCCGAAATGCCAAGCTGATCGGGCTCCGGTGGAAGTCCCGGGGGCCGATCCATGCCACTACTCACTACGATGTGCCGGGTGGCCCCATGCTGGACGTGGGTTTGATGTGGATGGGTGGCCAGAGGTCCGTGACCCGGCTGCCGCAGGTCATTGAGGGAGTCCACCCGAGGCACACCATCCTGATATGTGCCGACCGGCTGACCCACATGCGCCTGAAACCCCTGGTGGCGGCCTCCATCTCAGCTGCCGACGAAAACAGCCCGACTTTTACCTCGGTCGTCTGGGAAGGCCAGTTTCTGCATGACGGGGTCTCACCGATTTTCACTTACGAACGACCGGTTCCTGACCCTACGGTGCCCACTGCCAAGACCGGCATCCCTGAGAATCTGGAGGATAAACTGCGTCGGCTTCGACTGGGCTGCCTGCTGGATGTCCGAAGCAATCGGGTCCTGAAGTGGATTGAAGACTGGACCGGGTCCAACCTGACCCTGGTGGCTGAGGGCTGCCATATGGCCCGTAGTGTGGCTCAGGGCATCGTGCAGGCCTTGGTGAAGGACGGCCTGGTCGTAGAACTTGATAGGCGGCTGTATCTGGCCGATCACGGGATGAGTTTTGTCGCAGCCCGGGACCGGGTTTCCCACAAGACGTCCCGAGAACGTTATAGCGCCCTGGTCGCCGATGATGGAAAATACCGTCGGCAACAGCAACGCCACTACCTGGGTGTGGCGAGGCTGGCGGTGATAGCCGGTCGGTATGGCCGACTGGCGGCGCCGGGGTTCCGCTGGGTGGTCACTCTGTCCGACCCTAATTTGGGAGACACTCAGCTGAAGCCGGACTTGTGGGTGCAGCTGCCGTGCCCAAACGGCAGGAATGTCTGGTTGCCCGTGGAATACGAGCTTACTGCAAGGACGGATAGAGCGATACTCAGGAAACTCAGGCCCTGGATCGTGGCGGCCGAATTTGGCCGATACTGGCCGGTCGTCTTTGTCGTCCCTGACGAGCAGACTTGCGAAAAGATCAAAAGCATCGGCTACAACCTGGGGATCCCGGTGGCCGCGGCCACCGTCAAGGATTTCGAGCTGGGGCTGAAAATGGGTCTGTCAATCGACCTGCGCTTCTGGCGCGCCGGGGAAGGGCGGGTCTCGGTCGCCGATTGGACCCAGATGGTGGTGCAGCACTGGCGCCGGCCAGACCTGGTGGATTTGTTGCAGCCAGCGACCTTCGATGTGCCCCAAAATCAGGTGTCGTTCCACCATCCGCCGAGGCCGTACACGCTCCTGGAGGCCCGGGAATGGTTGGCGACGCAATACAGACACTAGAGACGGTGGTTAACCCAACCATCTCTAGTGTCCGTAATACAGAACTGATACTGTCCACACGACGCTCTGCAAACCGTGTGGATAGTCCCGCCACCGAATTGTATTGGAGGTCGGGACACTCCAGGCGGGTCAGTGAGCAACTCAGATACGAATGGCCTGATTTTCAGACGGAACCGCTGAGGCCTGCCAGCAAAAACTGCGTGGGGGACGGGGGACTATTTAAGCAACCGAACGGTGAACCTAGCTAAATGAAAGACACTCTGGACGGAGGTAACAAGAAGGGCATTGTCACGGGAGAATGCCAATTTGGTACGAAGGGATGAACCCATAGTTGGAGGCGAGGGTCTTGTTGGTGATTCGCCAGGAACGTGGCAGCAACCATATGTCGATTGACCCTCCCCTCGCAAACTGTGAGCCATACGTGTAAAAAGCGGAGGTAACGGCTTGTTGAAAAAGCCGGTTTCTGATGGTGAAGGGGTGAGGGTCGAGGGTGGATTTTCAACTTCCTACCATGCTGGGACAGGGGCAACTGGGCAACGCTCTCCCGAACTCACTGGCTGTAGGCATTGGGCATAGCCGCCTGAACCTGAAGGTTCGAGTGGTCCCGTGCCGGATCCCAACCGGCGAACCGCCTTCAGCACATTGTGGGCGATGGACGCCATGAATCCCTCGCAGTCCACCTTCCAAATCCTCTCAGCCGCGACTTGGCCCATCCCAGCCGGTCCAAAGACGCAAAGATTTCCTCGACAATGGTCCGACGCCGCGCCATTTCTCGCCGATAGGCGGGAGGTTGGTTCCGTTCCTGGGCTTTAAGGTGCAGCGGATAATAGATGGTGAGTCCCAAGTACCGGCGCTTCTGGTTAGGGGGAAGACACTGTTCTTTGATGGGGCAAGCCTGGCAATCCTTCTGACTGGCCACGTATTGGTAGCTGGCGTTGCGGCGGTGATAGCCAGCCCGCTTCAGCACCTTGCCCTGGGGACAGACCACATGGTCTCCCCGGTACTCAAAGCCCCCTCTGGCCACCATGTTAGATTCCTGTCCGGGATGGATGGGAATATAGGCCGTGATGCCCCACCCTCCAGGACCTGTCTCAGCCGGCCCGCATTGTAGGCGGTGTCAGCCGCCGGCGAGACCGGCTGCTGGGGAAGATGTTCAAGCAGGTGGGGCAACGCCTTCCATTCCCCCTCGGAAGCGTGGGTGACTCCCCGGGAAAGGGTGAAGCCGCCCCGGTCCACGATGGCGTTGTCCTGGTAGTTCAGCCCTGGGGGCTTGCCAGGCCTGCTGGTGCGCCAGCGGGCATCGGTGTCCACCGGACCGAGCGGCAGAAGGCCCTTGGAATCCTGGAAGTACCTGGTCTCCTCCCGTTCCACTCCATCCTCGTCCACGCCGGATTCACTCAATATAAACAGGCCGTTTTCCTCAATGGCCTGCTCTCGGAACTCCTCCACGGTCAACCCACTGCGGGACAACTGGTGGCTGTTGACGTTGGCATTGACCATGCTGGAATCAGCGTACATCTCCGATGACAGCAGACCCAGTCGCAGAAGCTCTTCATTCAGTACATGGAAAATGCGGCCGAAGCCCTCGCGACCGATCCGTTCGATGAAGTAGCTGATGCTGGAGTGGTCGAACACGGGGTCATCAATGGTGAGGAAACAGAACCAGCGATAGGAGCTTGTCTCAGAAGTATTTAGCAGAACGAATGTCGTTATAAGGCTGGCCTTCGTTCGCGTAAGATTGCTGATGGGCAACACAATCCTGTATTCGAATTCACCCATAATCCGAAAGTCGTAATGGGCGTGGACTTTTGAGACAGGCTCACTTTTCCTCCGCCCCGGTGGTCCAACATGCCTCCGCCATTGACAATGCCGCCGAAATCCAAGGCCGAGACGGTGCCACGCTCGTGCTTGCCGATCTGATGAGCGTTAGGCATCCGTTTTTCTTGCTGGTAACCGCGAGCGCACTGTATAGTGCACCAAACGCGCGATGGAGTTGGAGAGCTTTACCGCTAGCAACAAAGCTCCTCCGCTCAAAGAGATGGCGAAACCAAGATGCCACCATGACCTCCGGACCCGCGATTGCCCCAATGCAGCCCTTTTTATGCGGGCTTTGCGGCTGATGTCGGAAGCCCTCCACTATCATATGGCGGCACTCAGCAGGAGTGACCACGGCGGATGTCCACCCAAGGGAGAAGGTATTACACCCCCGCAGACTTAGCCCTTTTGTGGTCACGTTCAGGCGGCCTATGCGGTTTCTCGGAGTGCCCGGTAATTTGTGTGGAACCAGCCAACGACAATGATCTCTCGGCAAGAGTAGGGCGAATTGCCCACATCGAGGGGAATAGCGATCGCGGCCCGAGAGCTAATCCAAATTTGTCTCAGCAAGAACGGAATCTGTACGCAAATCTCATTCTCCTTTGCGCAACTCACCACGCTCTCGTTGATGCCCAAGCCAACACTTACACCGTCGAAATGTTGCGGACATGGAAGACAGCCCAAGAGGCGCGATACAGCGACTTTTTGGCTCAAGCCATGCCGGACATAACTTTTGCTGAATTAGTAGCAATCACGAATGTACTCGTGAATGGTGAGCAACTTCCACCATCCCCAATTACTGTCATCCCGCCTCAGGACAAGATTGCTCGAAACGGGCTTACCGGACAATCTATCCTATGGTTCAACATGGGGCTGCTGCAGATCCAACAGGTGGAAGATTACGTCGAGACCACGGGCAGCTTTGACCGCACTTTCGTTGGGAGATTGACTTCTGGTTTCATTGGCGAGTATCAGCAGCAAAGGCAAGCAGGCTTGCAGGGCGACGCTTTATTCGCCGCCATGTTCCGATTCTCCACCTAGGGCAGGACAGAATTCCAATACCAAAGCGCTGGACTGGCAGTCTTAGTGTATTTGTTCGAACGATGTGAGGTATTCGAACAATGACGTTGTTGCCCAACAAACATATCCCTACCAATCGTTCCCTGGTCGGGATAGGTGCTCTAGTGCTTGGGCACCTAGAACGTCCGACCAACGTAAGTCGTCTTTGGGAATCAGTCAAAGACGAACAGGAAATCGCGAGTTTTGGGAACTTCGTGCTGTCGCTCGACTATCTCTTTGCTATTGGAGCGATTGATTACGAACGCGGACTGCTAAGTAGGTCCATCCCGTGATTTCATCAGTTCGCAGCAACATGCCTTCGTTCAAGAAGGTCGAGTTCACACCCGGGTTCAATGTCGTCTTGGCTGACCGAACCAAAGAATCCACGAGGGGCGATTCCAGAAACGGGCTTGGCAAAACCACCCTATTTGACATTGTCCATTTCTGTCTAGGCGCGCAGGCTCGCCGAAATCAAGGCCTGTTAGTGGCACCCTTGAAAGGGTGGACATTCACACTAGAAGTAAAAATCGAAGACCGGTCTCTGGCCGTCACCCGAAGTACAGATGAACCAAATCGGGTCCAACTACAAGGCGACGTTGACGACCTCGCGGACGTAGGCGAGCGGCAAAACGGCGGGCTCGCGGTGCGCATTGCCGATTGGAATACCTTCCTAGGCCAACAACTTTTTGGGCTCAGCCCGGAAGAACCTCTCCCCATATACCGGCCTACCTTCAGAAGCCTATTTTCCTACTTCGTTCGCCCTGACAGGGACGCGTTTTCGTCGCCTTTCAACCATCACAGGAACCAAAAAGAATGGGACAAACAGGTCAATAACGCTTTCCTCTTGGACCTAGCTTGGCAACACGCCGGCGAACTCCAACAACTCAAAGACTACGAAAATACGCTCAACGAGCTTCGGCGCGCAGCACGGGACGGATTGCTACAAGGCCTAATCGGCAACCTTGGCAATCTCGAAGCCGAACGAACACGACTAGATTCGGAGATCCGCCAGCAGTCTGAAACCCTGCAGAGCTTCCGCGTCCACCCACGGTACGCAGAGATCGAGCAAGAGGTCAACGAGTTGACCTCGCGAATCCAACAAATGTCCAATGCCAATATCGGTGATGGCAGACTCGTGGAACTGTACCGTTCCTCCGTAGAAGACGACCAAGATCCCGACACCGACGAACTCCTCGAGGTCTATCAAGAGGTCGGCGTTACGATGCCAGACATATTGAGGCGCCGTCTCGAGGAAGTACAGGATTTTCATCGTCAAATCGTGGCTAACCGGCGAGCGTACCTACAGTCCGAAATCCAAAGGGTCGCGAGCGGCAGAAGCCAGCGCAGCCTCGAGCAACAGGCAGAAATTGAAAAACGCGCGCAATTACTCGAGGTTTTGCAAAGCCACGGAGCTTTGCAAGAGTTCACCGCATTGCAAGAGTTACATCTGGACTTGGTTTCCAGACGTAACGATGTCGGGAATCGCATTTCGAACCTGCAGCGTTTCGAGCAAGGCAGAAGCGAGGTGCGGGTAAGTCGCGAGTTGCTGCTTCAGACGGCGCGCCGAGATTTCGAGGAAAGGCGCGAGGCGCGAGCAACAGCCATTAACATCTTCAACTCGAATTCACAGGCCCTGTACAGTGCTCCGGGTAATCTCGTGGTCAACATCGCCGACACCGGATTTAAGTTCGGAGTCGACATCATGCGATCTGGCAGCCAGGGAATAAACAATATGAAAATATTCTGCTACGATTTGATGCTGGCGCAGTTGTGGGCCACGAAACAACCCTCGCCGCGGTTGCTAATGCACGACAGCACCATATTTGACGGCGTTGATGAACGCCAAATCGCACAGTCGTTGGAACTAGCCCACCAAGAGGCCGAAAATAATGGATTTCAATACGTGTGCGCACTCAACTCCGACACACTTCCATCTAACGAGCTGTCGCCCGCGTTCGACTTGGAAAGCTTCGTGAGGATTCGCCTTACTGACGAGTCGGAAGAAGGCGGGCTCCTCGGAATACGATACTAACCGTCCCCGGGGTAACCCCAGGGTAAAAACGAGTAACCAGCCGAAAGGGCGGTTCGATCGAACCGCCCTTTTTTGAACGACCAACGACAAAGCATAACGGCCATTAACCCAACAACGCCCGAGTGGACGACTACACCGTAACCCGACGACACGCCCGCGTGCCCGGCCACGATGCGGAGATGCCGCCAACATTCCGTCAGAAACTCCGCGGCGGGACAGCGCGTGGAGTGTCGAAAACCGCAGCAGAAACAGGTTTAGATCATCGACCGAGAACGGCCGGGCGGATCCGCAGCAAGCGCCGCGTACGACCAGGGAAACTTGCACATGCTCGACGCCGCCCGGTCCACCGCCATTGCCGCCTTCGGCGAAGCGATCCGAATACAGCCTGAAGTCGCCGGACTCTATGAGGCCAGAGGAACCGCGTACATGTACGCCGGCAGGCACGACGAGGCACTGTCGGACTACAGCCTCGCGATTGATCTGGAACCGAACGACGCTGGGCACTGGCCCGCCGCAAGCACGCCCTCACCATCGCGCCGACACCCAACCAAAGTGGGGCGTCGAGGACGCCACCTGTGCGGTAGAACTGGACCCTCACCACCCAATGGGCTACGGCCCTCCGTGCCATAGCCCTCGGCCAGTTGCCGACGCCGGATTGGGAGAACGCCCTGGCCGACATGGACCGGCACATCGAACTTTTGCCGGGCCACGAACCGGAAGCCTACGACTTGTGTGCGTGGATCCACGACAACCTAGAAATCTGGCCGGAAAGTGGCGGTGGCCGGGTAAGCGGCTATACTCGGGGTCAACAAGTGTAGCGAGGGCGGGGAATGTTGGGAGAGCGTTCGGACCAGAGGGGACTTTGGGAAGCGGACCGGCTGTATCTGGATCACGTGGGGCGGGAAAGCTTCTATGGTCTCCTCGCGTCGCTGCGGGGCCGGCTGTTCCGAGACGCCGAGTTCGCCGAATTCTACTGCCCAGACAACGGCCGGGACAGCGTGCCACCCAGCCTGCTGGCGACGGCGCTGCTGCTCCAGTCCCACGACAAGGTCAGCGATTCCGAGGCCAAGGCTCGGGCCGACTTTGACCTCCGCTGGAAAGTAGCCCTGGGGATTGAGGTGGAGGACCGGCCCTTCGCCAAGAGCACGCTGCAGGTATTCCGCGCCCAGCTGATCCTGCACGACAAGGTGCGGGAGGTGTTCGAGTCAAGCCTTCGGCTGGCCCGGGAGTCGGGCTACCTGAAAAGGCGGAGCATGAAGGTGGCGCTGGACACGACCAACATCCTGGGGCGTGGCGCGGTGAAGGATACATACAATCTGTTGGCGGACGGGATCGTCAAACTGGCGCGAGCGCTGGCAGCAGTGGCGAAGACCACCGATAGAGAGTGGGCCAAGGCCCGGGGATACGGGCGGTACCTTGCCTCCAGCATCAAGGGCGAAGCGGCCATCGACTGGTCCGACCGGCAGGCGCGGACAGCGCTGCTGGCCGGGATTGTTGCTGACGCGGACCGGCTGTTGGAATTATCGCGTCAGGCGCAGGGGGAATTGCCCGAGGACAGCGCTGAGCGTCAGCGGATTGTGGCCGCGGCGGAACTGCTGGGGCAGTTGCTGCTCCAGGACGTGGAGCGGACCGAAGGCGGGGCGAGTCTCAAGGATGGGGTGAGCCGGGACCGGATGATGTCGGTGCACGACCCGGAGATGCGCCACGGACACAAGAGCAGCAGCCGGCGGTTCGACGGACACAAGGCGGCGATTGTGGTGGACACCGACTCCCAGCTGATTACCGCCGTGGAGGTACTACCCGGCAACGCTCCGGACAACCTGGGGGCGCTGGAACTGGTGGAACAGAGTGAGGCCAACACCGGCGTGCCGGCGGAGGAGGCCATGGGCGATGCCGCTTACGGCGACGGCCATACCAGACAGGCCTTCGCCGATGCGGGACGCACCCTGATTGCCCGAGTGCCGGGCCGCCCCAACCGGTCTCACTTTCCGAAGGAAGACTTTCGGATTGACCTGGAGGCGGGTTCCTGCACCTGTCCGGCGGGGCAGGTTACTCGGACGATAGTTCCTGCAGGGCGGCGCACCGACCAAATGGGTCGAACTTACCGTTTGGAGGCCTTCCGATTCGACGCGGCGGTCTGTGGAGCGTGCCCGCTGCGGTCCCAGTGCCTGGCGGCAAAACCGGGTACGGGGCGGACGGTCCGGCTGCACCCGCAGGAAGCTTTATTGCAGCAGGCCCGGGCCCTGCAGCAGAGTGAAGCCTTTAGCGAATACCGGCAGCGCCGGGTGGTGGTGGAGCACCGGCTGGCGCGGCTGGTCCAACTGGGAATCCGCCAGTCCCGCTACTTCGGCCGCATCAAAACCAGGTTCCAGTTGTACTTGGCCGCCACGGTGGCCAACCTGACCCTGGTGGCCGCCAAAGCCGGGTTGACGGGAGAAACCGGATCCGGTCCCAGCGCCGGCAGCGCCCTGGCCGCTGGCATGGTCAACTCCGCCGCCAATTGCGGCGCCGCGTGGCTCGGGCAAATTTGGACCCTCACTTTGCTCGCGGCGGCCTTACTGACTAAATTCCTCTTCCCAACAAGGGGTTTCCGTCCGGATTTCTAGGTTGGGACTTCCGGGCTGGTCGAGTTCGGGATTTCTCCTCCATCTGATGCTCTGGATCATGACCAGCATGATCATGAACGCGGTCCAGACTCCGAAGGCCAGTATTGATGCTGCTCCGACGGCCGGCACTGCTATGAGCAGGACGGCCAGTCCCTTGATTATCTGTTTCATCTTAGATTTCCTTGTCCCACCTGTGATTTTCAGGTTGAGATTGATGGGTTGAGATTTACTGTGATTGGGCTTTCGCCGTTCCGGCTAGTAGCGCGAAATTATTGTAATGAGGGGTGAATTGGCTGGCGGGATTATTCGGCAACCATTGGAACCTGAACGCGAACCTCTCTGCAAAAGCTACTCATCAATTCAAAGCAGTCTGACTACTAGTTATAGTGCGAGTTTTGCAGGTGAATGCCCTGGTGCAGGCAATGCCGCGAGCTCTCTGGATGACAAGTTTACAAGAGCACTGGGGAGTTTCTCCCCACTATAAACTGCAACGCGCAGTACTTTCGGGACCCCAAGACTCTGGAGCTAATGCAGAAGATAAAGGTCGAAGTAACTGAGGAGGCCCGGAACGCTTATCCCGAAACGATGCTGGATACGGTGGAGGTGGTTACCAAATCCGGAGAGCGGTATAAGGAGCGAGTTCCCTATCATACCGGACATTATAAAAACCCCATGAGCGACGAGGACTTGGAAGGCAAGTTCCTTTCCCTGGCCCAGGGCTTCCTGAGTGAAGCTCAAATAAGTCGTTTGCTGGACCGCTTGTGGAATCTAGAGCAGGTGGACGATATTGGTGAAGTGATGGGACTTTTGCGGGCGTAGGTCCTGGTGCTTCGACATCGTGCCGCCCAACGTGTAGGTTGACCTGCCCCCTCGGGCAACCCTCATCCTGAACCAGCCCAGCCGCCGCGACATCATACGCAGAATCAATCAGAAGCTGGGCCGGAGTCGAAACCCGGACGCTTGGGTTGAGAGAAGCCCTCTGGTAGAAGTGGAATTGCAAGTCGAATGACGGATCCGGCGCCGAATCGAGTCCCAGCTTCCGTACAGTGGCAACCCGGGCTGGATATCCAGCGTAAATAAAGGAGGATGCTATGCGGGTCGGGGTCGTCTTCCCTCAGACCGAGATAGGGCCTGATCCAGTCGCGATACGCGATTATGTCCAGGCGGCGGAAGACCTGGGATATTCCCATTTGATTGCTTATGACCATGTCCTTGGGGCCGATACCCGGTTTCACGAGGGGTGGAGCGGCGGTTACGCCTTGAATGATATGTTCCACGAGCCCTTGGTGGTGTTTGGCTACATGGCCACCATCACCAAGACCCTGGAACTAGTCACCGCGATTCTCATCCTGGGGCAGCGGCAGACCGCTCTGGTCGCCAAGCAAGCTGCGGAGGTAGATGTCCTTAGAAACTATCTCAAAACACCTACCCTGGCCTCCTCTCCCTCGATGAGAGAGGATTGAGGTGAGGGTGACAGATACAATCCCCCTCATCCTAACTTCTCCCACCAGGGGAGAAGGGACTTTTGAGATAGTTTCTTAGTGGAGGCCGCCTGCGGCTGGGAGTTGGCATCGGCTGGAACCATGTGGAATACGAAGCCCTGGGCCAGAACTTTCACAATCGGGGACGTCGCACCGGGGAGCAGATTCCCCTCCTGCGGGCCTTGTGGACCCAGGAGGTTGTCAACTTCAAAGGCCGTTGGAACCACGTAACCGACGCCGGTATAAATCCTCTTCCAGTGCAGCGTCCCATACCAATCTGGATGGGAGCGGGAGGTCGGCTAAGTCCCGTTCCTCCCGAGCGAGTCCTGCGCCGGGTCGCCCGGTTGGCCGATGGCTGGTTTCCCCAGTTCTCCCCGGACGAGTCCGGGCGCGAGACCATTACCCGGGTGCGGGAATACGCCCGGGAGGAGGGACGAGACCCATCCGTCATCGGCATGGAAGCCCGGATTAATATAGCCGACGGCAATCCGGAGTTCTGGGTGGAGCGGGCCAAGGCCTGGGAAGAACTGGGGGCCACCCATATTTCGGTGAATACCATGAGAGCCGGGCTGGAATCCTCAGAAGCGCACATCAACGCCATCCGCCAGTTTAAAGAGGTAGTGGGTAGCTAGCACGCCTTTCAACGGGCACCCGAAGAGATGGTCGGACAGGAGGAGGAGAAATGGGAAGGCTGGATGGGAAAGTGGCCCTCATAAGTGGCGGAGCCCGGGGGCAAGGAGCCGCCGAAGCCAAGCTCTTTGCCCGTGAGGGGGCCAAAGTGGTCATCGGCGACATCCTGGATGAGGAGGGCGCCCGGGTGGTGGAGCAAATCGCCGAGGCTGGCGGGGAAGCTCGCTTTGTTCATCTGGACGTGACCAGTGAAAGAGACTGGCAGCAGGCGATTGCAACAGTGGTGGACGCCTTCGGCAAGCTGAACGTACTGGTTAATAACGCTGGTATCTGGCGTAGAGGTAACGTAGAAGACACCACCGGTGAGCATTGGGACACGGTAATGGAGGTCAACGCCAAGGGGGTGTTTCTGGGCACCAAGCTGGCTCTTCCAGAGATGAGAAAGGTAGGCGGCGGCTCCATTGTCAACATTTCTTCCACCGCGGGTCTGGTGGGTAGCCTGCGCAGCACCGCCTACAGCGCCTCCAAGGGAGCGGTGCGGTTGTTTACCAAGTCCACGGCTATTCAGTATGCCAGCGAGGGCATCCGAGCCAACTCTATCCATCCCGGCCCGATAAATACAGCCATGGGAGACCAGGTGTGGCCGGATGCGGACAGCCGGGAAGCCTCCGCCGCCCGCACCGCCCTGGGACGGATGGGCACACCAGAGGATATCGCTTATGGCGCCCTTTATCTGGCTTCGGAGGAGTCCTCTTTCGTCACCGGCAGCGAACTAGTCATTGACGGTGGGGTTACCGCCCAGTAAAGATGGGTTTCAACCGCGTTCGGGAAGTGGACCTTGAAAGTCTACTGCGGCCACCAGAATCAAGGCAAATCTATTACGCTTTTAGAGGCCCGGCCCAAGATGCAGTGGGTCAGCTTTTAGATGCCCAGTACTTTACGCAGACCCTGCTGCCGGCTAAACAAGCTGACAAATAAGTCTCTTCCGACTCCGCAAATTGCTCTAGTCAGGCAGCAGCATTAACGCGGAGACGTGGTCAGTGACGTACCGGGTGGTGTGGCCGTGACCGGTCACATCCTCGATCAGGCGAACGTCACCGGGGCCGAACTTGTGCACTGTGCCATCGCCAAGCCCAATCTCCAGTTCCCCCGAGAGAGTGATCAACCACCTCTTGTTGGGCGCTTGGTGAAAATCCAGGAAGCGGCCGCCTTGATTCTGCTGGATCTGTAGGCCCTTCACGGTCTGCACCTGCCCCAACTCGGGGTGGGCCGACAGAGGCAACTCCTCGATGTGGGTTTCGTTGTCCGGTCCAGTGTACATTCTGTAGATGCCCATGTCTTAGTGTCCTCCACTGATGGATTCATTGAGGCCATTAGATTATTCGCATAATTCGCTTATTTCGCAACCTGATGTGGAAATCACTGAGTCAGGTTATCTCACTATTTCTCCGGGTTTGACAACCCAGCAGGATAAAACATATTGGCAGCCACTCCTCCGAACTCAGAAACCGTGCCGGAAATTTGATGGGTTTAATTGTCAGTCACTTTCGGTCGATGTACGGGATACTAGCAGTGTCACTGCTGTTAGCTTGATCACCGAGTTTTGATCCGACGGTTTCTAGTCCGCTCGTCCGCAATAGAGCCACCCTTGCATGGTGAACCTTCCAGTGCTCAAGCAAAAGGTTATGGTCGAGGAGCGGGGTCCAGTTCAACTTCTCAGTTCACTGAGGCTATCAGATAGCTGAATTCCTGGGTGCCGAAAAGGGGAGCTAAAGTTGGGCCTAGCGCGTGGCAGATGTTGGTGTAGAGTGTGGGATCTCGAAGGGGATTCTGAAGGGAAATCCCTTATTTGTACTCACCACTGTACAAACATCGGCATAACTACGTGGACATAACCCGCGTTTTGACTCTCCGTTCAAGTGCTAAACGTAGAATATACCGAGGGCTATCAATACACGCCAGGCAAACGGACCACCATCGTTGGTTGCAAATTGTAAACACTCGACCCTCCCCCGTCTCCACCAAGAACACGGAGAGTCATCCTCCGGGCTTGTTAACAGGTCCGGGGGATTTTCTTTGTAAAGGACCACTCCACTACCATCTCGGGTTGTGGCTATCTGGAACAGAACACGGAAAGCGGGCTTGGGCTTCAGAGCTACAATGGCTCGCTCTTCCACGGTGTCAACGTACACCGCATCCAACATGGCCGCGAGCCCTGGGGCGGGTTACTATAGCTCTCTCCCTCAGGTCACTCACTATTACAACGGCTTCTCCACATCATCCAGCAGCGGTTCGATGCAGAACTTGAGACAACTCAGGGTAGGGACAGCGCCACGTTCCTGGTAAACGAACAGACTGGAGCAGGGTCAGGCTTTTCAAGAAACTGATCAATGGAGTACCACGCTCGAACTCCCGCATTAGTGGTTGGAACTGCTGAGTGGCTATCCGACCCTTCTTGACTCCAGGACGACTCCGGTACGCTGCGCCCGAAGGGATTGACCTAACCGGTACCAGATTAGGAGTTGGGTTTTGTCAGTCCGTCCACTATCGGTCGGTAGTTTCCCCTTTCGATGTCACGAGGATGGCTTTGGCTTTGCGCGCAATTAGGACTTCCCCAACCAAAGCACCGGGAGGGCCTGTGGTAACCAGAGTGCCGACGAGAAACCACCAAGTCCAGAGTTTCTGGACCGCCCCGATTCCTACGATGGCGATGAGTGCCAGGAAAACGATTCCGTGGGTAAGCCCAAAAATCTGTACCATTTTCTCGTTGTTGGCAAAGGAGGCAACGAGCAACACTATGAGCAGGACCAGATCCGCCAGGGCAATCCATCGCACAATCATTAACCAGCGAAGTACCTGTTGAGCCTCTAGGGCTGACTTCATCCTCATCTCCTGAAGATAATTTCTACTGTGAAATTGTCGGCCAGTCACCGCGCGACCAGTCCTGGCTAATTAGCTTTGCCCCGCGCCTCTTCCTTAACCCGAATCCACCGAAGGGGATTGTGTAAGAAGCTTACCCACGGGCGTGAAATCGTGCAAAATTCCAAAAATGGGTTTCAGGCAAGTATGGAATAATTTTGCACAGAAATCTGTCTGCCTTGTTGTCGCTAGCATTACAACGACGGATTGCCAAACATGGTGTCTGATCCTTCGTATTCGGTCACAAGCGAGAAATCGCGGTAAGCTCATGGCAGTACGTTCAGGTCCAAATCGGTCGCGAAAATCACCCAGTCGGATAAACCGTCGTTGTAATACTAGAAGTCTGGCCGGAAAGTCATTGGCCGGGTTTCGCACTACCCAAAGCAGGCGTATTACAGTCTTATACGACACGATAATATATGTAATACGATTCACAAACCCACTATTACATCGATAGTCGACGTTAAGAAAACAACGGCTTGGGAAGAATCGGGGTTTCCGTCCGAGTTTCTAGGGCCACAGGCAGGGTGGCCTGTTGCGGCATGGATCGCGCCTGTTAAGACGGTGTTACGGGCCGGCTAGGAGGGAACTCGGCTATCTCCCGGTCGTGCCGCCGTTGTAGACGCGGCGGCAACGTGGATCTCCGACAAGCTGCTCTATTTCCAGCCGCAACGAAGTCGAGCGCTTCCGCCGCATCGCCAACCGCTCCGACAAGCTTGACAGTGGCATCCTCGCCCACATTGACCCCGCCCTCAAGCTAACGTGAACAGGCCCTAGTCCGTGAACCACCCTTCGTCAGCTGCCACTCGTCCCACGGGCAAGATCCTCGCCGCATCGAGTTGGCGACAGCGGGCCTCGGCGGCCCTTACGAGGATGTCCGGGAAGTCAAGAGGCTGATCGACTATTTCCCTGGCAACTCTCTCAGGCAGGGCAGGATTGTGTATCAGGTGCAGGAAGAGAGTTTTGCTAATGGGCGCACCCAGACTGTAACCAGATCTTAAGCTTTCAATAGCCTTAGACCACTTCGTCTCGTCCCGACGGGCGCGGCGGACTTCGACATCGGCGCACAGTGACAACACGCGTGAATCATCGCCCTTGTAGTCCGTCAGATAGCGCTCATAGAGCTCGCCTACGGTTGCCAGTGTACCTCTCTCCGCAAATAGGGCGACTGTCCTGGCACTCAGCGAGGGTGGCAATGCGCTCACAGGAATATTGAGCGGCCTGATCCAGGAACGACCGGAGTTGAACTCAGCAGCCGTGCGTAGCGATGAGTAGAGGCTCTGCCACTCGGAGGCTGCTAAGTTGACGACGAGTTTGTCGAACTTGTCGGCCAATCCCTCAATCGTCCTAGCTCCAGCCCAGGTAGCGAAGAGCAGTAGGACCATCCAGACTTCTTCGGTGTTGGTTGCTGCCTGTAGCTGCTCTGACCACCACTTTTGCGAGCCTGCTCGCAGACGCGCGTACCGGGCGCGTCGCACCATTGGTCGATGGACATCAAAGAGGTCTGGGCTATCCTCGCACTTCTCCTCCTTCGACCGTATCCCCGCTGCAAGATTCGCAAGCACCATGAATCTTGTACGCTCACCGAACTCGGTGATACCCTGCTGAACCACCCGGCTCCACGGTTCAATAGAAGCATTCCAATCCTCACCAGGATACTCGGCTGCGTTCTTGAAGGCCTGAACAACTCGCGCGCAACGCTCGGCCGCGGGGTAGCTCGGCCAAATGTTGTCTTCCTCTTGGCCGGGAATTTCGCTCCAGTACTCGAGTGGCGATAGTCGCCTCGAGACGCCGTACCGTGGGTGGTGGCCACTTAGGGACATCAATTCGACGCAACCCGCCAATTGTTGAAGGAGCGAACCCGTGCGCGACCAGCCAACCCGTTCACCAGCGACTACCGCTTCGACAGCGGCCTCGAAGAGCTCTTCATCGCTTTCGAGCACATCCATTCGACTAGCGTGCAATAGTCCCGTGATCACGCTCGCTGCCGGAACGTTCCTTTGACGGAGGAGGTCTCTCACTGTATCGAGGTAGACAATGGACCAGCACTGCAAGAACTCGCCGATCAAGCACCATTGTCTGGCCTCATCCTTGTCAGCGGAGCGCAACTCCCCGATCCACCAGTCGAACAACTCCTCCGGTTCAGCGTTAGGACGAAGCACGCTCCGTACGACCTCGATCACCTGTTCGGTAGGCCGGTTTGGCCTGACTCGTTCCTTACAGGCAGAGACGAGTCGGCGCCTGCCCACGGGATCTCTGACAATCACATCTTCAACGTGACGTAACCCTGACCCTGCACCAGCCACAAGCATTCGCAGCCCGCGCGGTTCCAGAAGCAAATCGACGGCACTCTCGATCGCTCGGGGTCTCTGGGCGAACACCCAATCGCCGAGTAGCGTCGCGGTAAGTAACTGCGGATGGCTTGTGGAACGAAAGGCCTCGTCATTGCCCAGGGCACGCAGGTCATCGATGAGCGAAGGGAGTTCCCCTTCGCTGTAGCACCCTGCATAGAACCTCGCGACGTTCAGCCAGTAGAAGTTGCGCGAGAGGGCGCTCCATCGATCCGAGATCGTGCCTCGGCGTTCGTCACCTGCCGGGGAATAAGGTGCTGTCTCGTAGAGGTGCCGGGCGGCGAAATACTCTCGTAGCGTTTGGACATCGAATTCGTATGTACCCTGCACGCGCGAGACGATCGCAACGACCCGCTCCACCATTCCGCTGAAGAGTTTTTCGACAAGGTCAGGATCGCTGCCGTCCTTTTCGAGGAACTCTCCGAGCAGTATTCTGAGATCCTTATCGGCTATCGAACCGGAGGGTGATGTGCCAGTTCCTTGTGTCGTAGTTGTCGACTCCGGTTCGACTTCAGCGCCTGCCTGGAGTACCCAAGCCAAGTAACGATGGATCCGGATGAGGAGGTCCCGGTTCTCTTTCACTACCGTCGCTTTCTCGGATTCTCGGTCGAAGAATATTTCAACGTAGTTGTCGTAGAGGGCGGTTCGCTTGTCGGGTAGCGATATCCCCCTTCGATGTATAAGGCTGAGCAGGATTGCCAACTGCATCGGGTTTCGTGCTAAATCGCGTAAGTGCGGTTCGTCCAGCTTAGTATCGAGGATCTGGCGAACGTCCCTTGCCTCGGCTTCGTCGATGGCCCGCGCCCTCAGCCATCGGTCAGCGTACTGGGTGATTAGAGGTCTGGTTAGGGACCCCAGCGAATAGGTAGCGAAAATGCCGCTTGGTGGGACCGTCGAGTTTATAAACGGCGTTGGTCTGCTCGTGACAACGACTTGAAGTGATGTAGCAAGTGCGTTCAGCCGGGCGACAGCGGAAGTGATCTCCTCGACAACTCGCTGCCTCTGCCTAATCTCTGCCACCTCGTCCAGCCCGTCAAGAACAACGAGTGCGGGGGACGAACTGAGCAAGGCCTGCAGATCCGAGACGTCGAAAGCGGATCCACCGGACGCGTAGTGTACGAGAGCCGACAGGAACCCCTCGAGCGATCTGGGTGACGCTTCTTGCGAGTCGCCATCGTTGACAGTCCCAAATGGGTTGCCACCGGACAACCAGGTTGCGAAGTCGCGAAGTTCCACTTTGAACGGAAGTCGCAACGATGAGTCGAGATGAGTAGGATCCACGGCGCTGCGCTGCCCCCGGGCAAGAATACGCATCCGATGGACTTGGCAGATGTACTGCGCAATGGTTGACTTACCCTGCCCTGGCGCTCCCTCTAGGATCACCAGCGGCTCAGCCTGCTGGAAGTCACTGTCGAGCAAAAGGGATGCGGCGCCCAGCCAAGTTTCTTCGAGAGGGAAGTAGCCACCAAAGCTGCTCTCACTCCCCAATGCGATTTCTAACCAGTGGCGGACTCTCAGTGAATTGTCGTCGCTTGATGCTGGGGTAGCTGCACGACGAAACGCTGCCGCGAGTTGGTGTGCTGATCTATGTCTTCTCTCCGCGGGGGTCCGCGGTACCATCGGAACATCGGTGAAGAGGTCCAAGATGTCGTTCTCAAGTTCCGCCTGCTTGAACTTCACTTCGCGATCAGAGTTGAACTGATCGGAGAGGAATGCCGTTATCGCATTCCGACGACGGTCGCGAGCTTCACTCGGACTCGCCTCGACCATAAGCCTGAGGAAGTCCGTCCCTGAGAACAGCGCGGGATAAACAAACTTCAGGTCCCACGCATCGTCCAAGCGCCGGTCGAGATCGTCCCGCCACCATGCTTGAGCCGGAATCGAGACGTGCTCATCGAGCAGAGCCTGAAGCTTGTCGATTGATCCAGTCTCGGGGTGCGCGGTCCCGGCGACATTCGTGACCAGGACGAAACGCTTTGCGCCTTTTCCAATCTGCTTCCGAACTTTCGGCAGCTCGTCCTTCAGTGTTCTCAGTAGCCAGACCCGCGCCTCGGACGGGTTGAGCTCACGTCTCGCGAACTTAACCTGAAAGAGGATGAACCCATTTGGGTCCGGTGCGGTTTCGAAGTGGCGAACTATGGCATCGCGACCTCCATCGGGTTGACCCACTGGAAAGCACTGGAGGTCTGGGAATGCCTTAAGGAGCAGGCTTTGACTCACCTGCTGGAAGCTCTCATCGTTGAGTTGTTCGTACTGGTATGAAGTCATCGCTCTTCAGCCTGCGCACACGAGGGTGGCTAACGGGTCGTGTCTTCCCATCCTACCACAATGACAGATTTCGTCTTTCTTGCCATCTGTCGCGCGATGGCCGTAATTTGTGGCTCCTGCGGCACCTACGCTTCGGTTCGCGCTTGCCGGCCGAGCCGACTGAACAACGACAATTAACTTTGCCGGCGTATTGCCTCACCAGAAAATGTTACCGAAATTCTAGCCTTTATTTCCCACCCCAACCAGGACCAAATCCACCTTCTCGCTCGGTTCCGATGCAGGTTCATCGGACGCTGGATAGAGCAGTCCCTTGGCCATGACGCCACGCCAGTCCTTCACCCTGCGCTGCAGCGTTCGCAGTTGAGCATCTTCGAACCGGCCCGGATAGGCCTCGCGTAATTTTCCCAGCAGATCCTTGGCGTTGGTGTCGGGATCTTTTTGAAGCCACAACAGCACGTGGCGCCACACGCCTTCGAAGGGGTCCTTCCGGGTACGCCAGTGGCGAGTCGAGCGCACTTGGGCCCTGTTGGTAGGTCGGGCTTCCCCCTGTTGCCACAGGTTGGGCAGGGGGGCCAGGAACCGGTCAATGCTCTCACCATGAGGAATCCCCTGGGACTGAGGTGAGGACATCGCTGCCATCGCCGACTGTGCCTCCCGTAGGGAACGCAACAGCGCCACCGGATCCAGTCCAGCCCGGTATTCGCGCAGCTCGTTCTTCACTACGACGCTGGTCTCATCATGCTGCATGAGTCGGTCGCAAGGCGTGGCTGGCGGGCTGTAGCGCTTGCTGACCCTGGCCCCGTCCCGGATCTTCTCCAGCAGCTTGAAAGAGGGTTGGAAGTAGTTCACGTGCAACCTTACCGCCTGGTACAGGTGGACCATCGTCTGTCCCGCAATCCGGCCCGAGTAGCGGTCATAGCCGGCGAACCGGCGGACTAGGGAACCGTTCTTCTGCTCGATCCATGCCTGGTCGTTCTTGCGGTAAGCCATGGAGCGGGTGAACTCGATTCCCCGGTCGGCACAGTACTTGATCAGGGTCTGGTTGATAAAGACGCTGTCGTTGTCCGAATCGATCCCGAGGACCGGGAAAGGCAGCTGCTTGGCGATGGCCTCCAGGCCCTCGATCACCAGGCCCTCGATCACCAGGGACTGCTCCCTGGCCGGCAGGGGAACTGCCTCCGTTCAGCCCGTGCAGATGTCGGTTGCCACCAGGCTGTGGATAAAGGAACCCGATAGAGTCCCGCCGCAGTGGGCTACCAGGTCGATTTCCAGAAAGCCGGGCGGCGGCCAATTCCAGTCGTTGTAGGTGCGCACCGGGACCTGGCTCCCCATGTATGGCCTTCTCTTTCGCCTCCGCCGACTGCCTGCGGTGGGCCTGATGGGTTTGAGCAGCCGGTCCAGGGTTGCTGCACTGTCGGCGAGGAGATATTCCCTCACAAGGGGATCGAGACTGAGATGCCCATGCCGCTCCATGAAGTCCACGAGGTTGGGCAGCGCCGCCTTGAGTCGTTTGCCGCAGATGCGGTCGGAAGCCTCCCGGACCACGATGAGCGCTTCGCGTACGGCCTCGTCGTAGATGCGCCTTCCCACGACCTGCTTGCCTTGATTGTCGGCAGTCTCACTCAGCAACCTGATGCCGTGCTTGCGATAGTAGCCGGTTATCGCGGTGAATTCGTCGAGAATCCTCCCTTTGTCCTTCTTGGAAGATTGCCGGTATCTGTCCCGGATCGTTGCCACAAGTTCCTGCTTCGCCATCTTGCTGACGCCTCCCCCCTTGTGGCCGCCTCCCGAGTTTTCGGCAACATGTTAATTGAGGCAACCACTTTCGTAGAGTAACGATTTGGGTGAAGCAATGCGCCGGCAAAGGTAGTTGGCGCTAAACACCAGTTCCCGCGCCGGGAGGAGCAGGATGGGAGCACTGCCATTTTCGGGGCAGCGGCCGGCAAAAGGGGCAAACAGTTTCCCTGGACCAGGCAGGCCCCCGACGACTCCGCCACCTGGAGGAGGTCCAAACCTCCCGCACCGAAACCAAAAGAACGCACTATAGCCCGACGTCTCCAGCCCAAACCCCGCCACGATGGCCCATCTTCTCGGGTTTGTTGAAAAAGTAGGCTCCGGTGAACGCCGGAGAGAAACGGTTCTTCAACTTCGTCGAAGGGCGAGAGGCAATTTTGACCAATGGCAGCTGTGTACGGAGGTTGAAGCCATAAGGACGATATTCGTCTGGCGACCCTGGACGCCAGACCTCGGCTAGACTTTTTCAACAGGCCCATCCCACCGCCATTGACAGATGCGTTCTGGAAAAACTCCGCCTGGCGGAGACCCAGGGCCACGCCACCGATGCGGTCCACAATCTCGCAGTGCTGCATATCCTGCCGGCCGCCCGTGGAGTCGTTCGCCCGAAGCCGGTCCTCAATGGCCCGGGCGAAGACCCTCACCTCCCGCCGGCAGTACCGGTCGCCGGTCACTCCTTCGTCTGCTCCACCGACTCTCCACAAGCGCAATCACCCGGGACATCGCCCAACGGTCGGGTAGCAAAGTTGATCCCCCTCGCGAGTTTGACAACCCGGCGAGAGACATCCTCATATGTCAGGTTCCCTTTGCGCCCGGCTTCGGGGGAAATCTCTCCTTCGAGACCGAACGTTTTCATGTTTGCCCCGACAATCTCCGCCGCCGCCTGAATGCAGAACGCCCAGTGAAAGACTTGCAACTCGTGTAGATACATGTCCTCTCTCTCCTTTTTGGCCGGCCCGGCCATTCTTTCGTTCCCAGGGAGCCACACGCTCCCACTCCAGCAGGTCAAATCCCCTTACCTCGATTGGACACTTCAACTCCTAGCTCCCCTGTTGACTCCGCCGGAGGAGCGGCCCATCATTCCCAGTTCCTTAACCGGGCATTACCCGCACGTTGAACTCCTCCGGCCCCGTCCGCACCACCATGGCTATGCCCCAGTCACAGACCCTTGTGGCGAACACGTCCACCCCAATTTCCGTGGCGGGATGAAACGAGCCTATTCAAAGGGCCGGCCAATCCAGTAGCGGATAAGACGACGTGCTCCCTAGGTTGGTCAGGATTCTTTTTGAAGCCCTTCGTCATCCACTATGGGACGCGCCTTAATCCACTCGTACACGTCCCCCGCACGGAACGCCACCGCCCGGGTACCCGTTCTACGACGCGGTATGAAACGTCCCTCTTTGATCAACTTATAGACGGTGGACCTACGCAATCCGACCAGACGCAGCACCTCCGGTAGGCGGATCAGACGTTCGTCTTCGAAATCCATAACGATCTCCTTGGTGGGTCCGCCACAGCCGACGGTATCTCGGCCTAGTCAGGGCGGCCCTTGTTAATCCCCTTATTCCAGTATGGACCGCGGGCGCCATCATAAGTTTTACGTTTTGGACGTTCCGTAACGTCCAGCGCGTTCCCGTGGAGTCCGGCTTTAGGTTCGTCTCCCGTTCAAATCGCCTTGAGATGCTCTTCTTGCCATATTTTGCAGGATATTTTAGGATGAAATAATGAATATTATTGAGAGTAGTAACAAGAATTTGCAGGACATTGCCGGGGAGTTAGTCGTGAATGCCAAGCGAATGAGCTGCCCTTACTGTGAGGGATCCCGGACCAATTTAAATGGCAAACGGAATGATAGGCAGATCTACCTGTGCAGAGACTGCGGAAAGCAATGGAGGGAGGGAGGGGCAATGGGGGGACGCAGTTTCCCGCCGGACCAGATCGGGGCCGCCATCCAGATGTTTTACACCGGCTTGTCCCCCGGGAAGGCGGCCGAGGCCCTAACAGACCAATTTGGTATCAAGGACGCACACGTCACGCCGGAGACTATCCGCAACTGGGTGGACAGGTACACCGATGCCGCGATAAGACTGGCCCGGCATTTAACAACGCCCGGCGGGGGAAAGTGGTGGATTTTCATACAATCCACTGTTATCCCCCCACGGCATTGGCTGATGGCGTTGGATGACAGAACCGGGTACATCTGTGCGAATCACGTTAGTAAGATCGGGGAGGATGACCGGGGAGAGGAGGCATCCCTTGACGCCTTGAGTTACGCTACCAAGCCAATTAAAGAGCTAGTGCTCTTGATTATGCGGGAGGAGTTGGACTGGAGATCTACTATCGGTTCGGGAGTGGTTCCCGATCGCCGTAGTGAGGCCAAATGGATCGACGATGCGTGGGATTGGCACATCTCAAACACAAATAATTTCCCTCCTGGATTTACTGTACCCAAAATCTTCCGCGAATACCATGCCGCCTGCGCTCGGTTCGAGAGGAAAGATGACAATGGCGGAGTTCAGAGACATCTCGCCGGATGGGTGATTACCCGCAACTTGTTCACCAAACAGCGGGAATTGGGCGGGCGAACACCTGGGCAGAAGGCAAGAATAAAGTCGCCAATCGCCTCCTGGGCTGATGTCGTGAGACTGGAGGCTCGGGCATCTCTGCCCGCGGTTGGTCCAAAGGCCGCTGTGACCACGCGTCCTCCGTCCAATGACCCCCGGGAGCGAAGGTGATTGCAGTTCCCAAGGGTAGTTCGGTCAACCAACTTGAACTGAGTCAAAATTACAAGCTGGAATCGAACCACCCAGTTGGTCAACGACAATGAACTTTGCCGGACTATTGCCTCACCAGAGGATGTTGCCGGAATATTACCTTTTGGTTTCTGCTCCAACCGGCGCAAGTTGAGGCGTGCCATGCAGGTCATGAACGGGTTGGTCCAGGACGGCGTACACCAACCTTTGGGCCATGACGCCCCGCCAATCCCTCACCCTGTGTTGCAGCGATCTCAGGTTGGCATCGCCGGATAGACGGAGATGAAGGCTGCTCAGCGGTCCCAGCAACACCTTGGCCGTGGTGTCCAGATCATCCTCCGGCCACCCCAGGACGTCGCAACATTCTTCTTCGAAAGGATCCTTGCGGGTTCGCCAGTGGCGGGATTTCCTGACACAGCCCGCATGGGTGGGCCGCGCCCCTTCCTCTTGCCACAAGCCGGGAAGCCGGGCCGGGAACCGGTCCAGGTTTTCACGCTGAAGGGTTCCCTCCTATCCAGGTGATGATACCGCCACCAGGGCCGACTGGGCTTCCCTGATGATGTGCAACAGCGCCACCGGTTACAGTTCGGTGCCGTGCTGCCCCAGACCATCCCTCACCTCGTCTCCCACCGAGTCACCCGCGGCTACCGGTCACAGGGCGTGCCCGGCGAACTGTATTGCTTGACGACCCTGGTTCCATTCCGAGTCTCCACCAACAGCTTGAAAGAAGGCTGGACGTAGTTCACCTACGTCCACACCGCCCGGTAAAGGTGGACCATCGTCCGTCCAGGCATCTGGCCGGAGTAGCGGTCACTTCCCACAAAGCGGCGCGCCAGAATACCGTTGTTTTCCTCCGTCCAGGCTAGGTCGTTCTTGTGGTAGGCCCGGGACGGGTGAACTCGATGCCTAGTCCCGCACACCACCGTATCAGCGTCTCGTTGATGGAGGCTCTGTCGTTGTCCGAGTCGATGCCCCTTATGGGAAGGGGCAGCTGCCGCCCAATGGCTTCCAGACCCTCGACCATCAGGGATTGTTCCCAGGGCAGAAGGGTAACGGCCTCGGTCCAGCCGGTGCACCGTCGGTGGCCACCAGACTGTGGATGAAGGAGCCAACCAAGGCCCGCCACAGTGGGCTACCAAGTCGATTTCCAGGAAACCCGATGGGGGGCGGTCCCATTCGTCGTAAATGGGAACTGGAACTTCGCGCCCCACGGAGTGTCTCCGTCCTCGCCGTCGCCGGGTGCCCGCGGTCGCCCTAACGGGCTTCAGCAACCGGACCAGGGTGGAGGCACTGGCGGAAAACAGACGGTCGCGCACGTCGTGGTGGAGCTTCAGGCGCCTGTGGTGCTCCATGGATTCCATCAGATTGGACAGCGTCTTCCAACGATTGCCGCAGATGCGGTCGGCGGTCTCCCAGTCCACGATCACCGCTTCCCGGACGGCCTCATCGTAGAGGCGCCGGCCTATCAATGGAGCAGTTCTGCCGATTTCCCGAGACGCTTGCTCCAGTGGACAAATGCCATGCCTGCGGTAATTGCCGGTGACCGGGATAAACTCGGTTGGGATCCCGCCTTGACCCTTCTTGGATGCCTGTTGGTGTCTGTCCCGGATCGATACCAGGAGTTCCTGTTACTTCATCCTGGTGATTCCTCCACCCACGTGGTTGCCTCCCGTCTTTTCGTTAACACGTTAATTGAGGCAACCACTTTCGTAGAGTAACGGTTTGGGTGAAGCAATGCGCCGGCAAAAGTGGTTGACGCTGAACAGCCGGTGGACTGCCCGGACATCGTCCTGGGGATCGTGTTACTATTGGAAACGTCCACTTTGACTTTCGCGGGCCGGGACGCCGGCGGAGGCCAGAATTGCCCTTCACGGAGTCTTCGTCGAGAGGGTGGCCGGCATATCCAGCCCGGTGTGTGGAGCCGTCCCAAATCGTCCGGTAAGTTCCGGTTGCCTGTGTGGGAAAACATGTGGGAAAATCGAGGAAGAGAAAGAAAATTCCCCAGTTTTAAATAAGGAATTAAAGTAATAATACCCCCACTCCCTCCGCCATTCGGGGCATTGCTCAGGTTTACGGTCACTCCAAGATACGGGGGTTCCCCGTGCCACATATCGCCGCCGGGAACAATTGCTATCCATGGCACAAGAGCTAGGGCGCATTTCGAGACCAACCGCCGACCAGTACAAAGGCAGGCGCAAGCTATTGTTGGCGCCCCTGGTGTATGGACCTACGTCGCAGGACGAAGCCGGCGCAGCCGCGCTTCAGAACTATTGGGACCAGATGCAGGAGCAGGTTGCTGCTCTCCAGTCTGCCTTGGGAGGACTCGACCGCATATACCACGAAAGCCTGGTCGAAGGCGGTCCGGTAGGACTAGAGCAGCTGAAGGGTGTGGACCAGCGCAGCCACAACTTCATCCAAGCCAAGTGTGAGGCCGGCACATCCCTCGAAGCAACAGAAAGCGCCGATTTGTTGCTGGAAACCCTGGACTTGCAACGGTGCATGATGATTCCTCTGGCCAGTGAAAAGGTGGCGTTGCAACTCCGAGAATGGTTCACAGCCAGCAATTCGGAGCGGTACCGGTATATTGCCCAGCAGATCGACCAAACCCTGGGGGAAGGGGAAACAGGAGTGCTGTTAATCAGCGAGCGGCACCAGGTCCAATTTCCCACTGATATCGAAGTCTTTTACGTATCTCCGCCCGCGTTGGACGATTACCGGCGATGGCTCCAAAATTGGCTGGACCAACAGCAAAGAGCCTTGGCCCGAGAACAGGCTGCCACCGGTTCGTCAGATGAACCCGTCGGTCCTGGTGAACCGGACGATCAGGAATCTCCCACCAGCCCATAGGTCCGTCAACGCATCACCATAAGCCCTCAACTGCCCTCCAACTCCAGTGTTTCCGGTCTTTTGCCCACCCAGTTGGTAATCTCCCGGCGGATACCGCGGAATTTACTCCTTCGTGGAACACCACCCGTTGGCCACCAGCCTTCACCGTTCAACCCTTGGTGGAAACAAATCAACTATGCCATAATATGGGCCAGGCAAGCCTGGGAAATGGCAGTGGGCCAACTGGCCGGGAAACCAGATTCGGTAGGAACCGGGTAGTCCTACCAACGGACCATTTCCAACGAGTGAACGGGCAATTAATGCAGATTTTGGTTAGATTTTTCGCTTTGTACCGCGAACGGGCGGGGTTAAACCAAATTGCCCTGGAATTGCCCCAGGATTCGACGGTCAGCGACCTGACCGAGGAGGTCCGGCGTCAATTCCCCAACCTGGCGCCGCCCCAAGTCGATATAGTCGTGGCGGTTAATGCAGATTACGCCGCGCCCGAAACGGCGCTCAAGTCCGGAGACGACGTTTGTCTGATTCCGCCGGTTAGTGGAGGTTGAGCCGATGATTGAGCTTACATATCAAACCTTGGATCCGGAGAAAACCACCGCCTTGGTGCGCAAGGATTCCAACGGTGCGGTGGTGACCTTCCTGGGCACTACCAGGAACAGCTTCGAGGGCCGTCGGGTCATCATGCTGGAGTACGAGGCATTCGAGGAGATGGCCATCAACAAACTGGAAGACATCCACCGGGAACTCCAGGCTGAATTCCAGATTGACGACATCGCAATTGCCCACCGTATCGGATCGGTTCCCATCGGTGAAATCAGCCTGGTAGTGGCGGTAGCTTCTCCGCACCGGTTGGAGGCTTTTCAGGCGTGTCACCAGGCAGTAAATCGCCTGAAGGAAACCGTACCAATCTGGAAAAAGGAAATCTACGAGGACGGCTCCAGGTGGGTTGCCTGCGAGGACCACGAGATTTCCTCAGCGGAAGGGGCCGAAGTGGAGGCCCACCGGCATTAGACCAAACCGGCGGAGAGGCCTCCGCTGCCCGCCCGTAGGGCTAGGGTGAGTCTGAATACTCGGCCGCCATAGCGCCAAGGTCAAATTCGTCCAATCCAGATCTCACTCCGGTTGGAGTGCCCGACTGCTTGGTTATCCGCGCGGGTCCGCCTCCTCCGGGTTGCCCTGATTTAACCGCCGCAGCGCCGCGACGGTTTGACCCCAGCGCAACCAGCAGCGCTTCCCTCAACGAGCGCACGATGACCAATTCCAACCCCTTAATTTGCTGCAAGGTCTCTCCCGCGGATAAGGGCAGGATACACTTGGTGAAACCCAATCGGGCCGCCTCTTGAATCCTTCTCTGGGCCTGAGGAACCGGACGGAGTTCCCCTGCCAACCCAACCTCCCCGAACGCGGCTAAACCCGGCTCAAGGGGCGTGTTTCTTAGGCAAGACGCCATCGCCAACACCAACGGCAGGTCTGCCGCCGGTTCGTTAACCCGAAACCCTCCGGCAACATTGACTATGATGTCTTGCCCGGACAGGTCCAGTCCGCCGCGCCGGCTGGCCACCGCTGCCAGCATCAGCATCCGATTGTAGTCAATTCCGTTGGTCACCCGGCGCGGAACCGGAAGCTGAGACGGCGAAGTCAGGGCCTGCAGCTCCAACATTAACGGCCGGCTGCCCTCCAATACCGGGGCCACGGCGGCGCCGACCGACTGCTCGTAACGCTGGGAAAGCAGGACCTTGGAGGGGTCCGGCACTTCGACCAGACCCTGCCCCGTCATCTCAAAAACTCCGACCTCTGACGTGGAGCCAAAACGGTTCTTGGAATTCCTCAATATCCGGAATGCTCCCGAATCCTGGGCCTCCAGGTAGGCCACGACGTCCACCATGTGCTCCAGCACCCGGGGGCCGGCCACATTCCCATCCTTGGTCACGTGCCCAGACAGGAGCGCCGGCACACGGCTCTTCTTGGCCCACAGCATGATGCGAAGTCCGGTTTCCCTCACCTGGGTTACCGAGCCGGGTCCCGACTGGGCGTCGGGGCTATAGAGGCTTTGAATCGAATCGACGATAAGCAATCCCGGGGGCGACTCTTCCAGTTGCCGGATGATCCGGTCCACGTTGGACTCTGCGAGAATGTAGACCCCTCGCTCTTCAATCCCCAAGCGCCGCGCCCTCAGCTTGATTTGCTGGGGCGATTCCTCACCGCTGACGTAGAACACGGATTGATCCTGTGCCGCCAAACTGCCGGCTATCTGTAACAGGAGGGTGGACTTACCGACTCCGGGGTCTCCGGTGAAGAGTACAACCGACCCTGGAACGAGCCCGCCTCCCAACACCCGGTTTACCTCTTGGCTATCCAGTTTCAAGGTGGGGCAGCCGTCCGCATCGACCTGGAGAAGCTCTTGGGGCGGGGACCCTTCCCCTTGGGTCCAACCCGAGGAATGGCCACGGGTTTCGGGTGAAGTAACCTCAACCAGAGAGGCGGCCGAGCCGCAAATCGGGGACGGACAAAAACCCAGCCATTTGGGGCTTTCATGACCGCAGTCGCGGCAGGCGAAAACGGTCCGCGATGCATCTTTTACTCGAGCCAAACTCCCTCCGGATTACATTCCCTGCTCTATCTAAGGGGGCAACCTGCATAGCCGCGATTGGTCAAGGGGTCCGCTGGTCAAGGGGTCCGAGTTATGGTGGGGATGACCGCTGCACGGCAGGCCGAGTATAACAACAAAAGGCCCCACTCCGGTGGGGCCTTTTGTCAGTACGTCAGGGCCGATTGTCGGGTGGCTGGGTTTATGCGGAAGCGGGCTCCGGTTCGGCCTCTTGCTCCTCGGCCTCCACTGGGTCGACGGTGCGTTGGCGGCGATGGACCACCATCTTGCCTTGCTCCCGGTCAATAACAGCCACATCTCCCTGGACCAAGTTGCCGCTGAGAACCTCATCAGATAGAAGGTCCTCCACCTCGGACTGGATCAACCGCCGCAACGGCCTGGCGCCGAGCACCGGATCAAATCCGGTTTCTCCGAGGTAATCCCTGGCTGCGTCGGTCATTTCCAGATCGATGTCTTTCTCTTTCAGTTCTCCTCGGACCTGGTCCATCATCAAGTCGACGATTTCCAGGATTTCAGCCCGAGTCAACTGGTGGAACACCACCGAGGCGTCAATCCGGTTGAGGAACTCGGGCCGGAAGAAGCGTTTCACTTCGTCCATCACCTTGTCCTTCATCCGCTGATAAGAGCTCTCATCGGTCTGAGCTTCATCACTCTTGATGTTGAACCCCAGGGCCGTCTCACGCTTGATCAGGTCGGACCCCAGGTTGCTGGTCATAATCAGGATCGAGTTGCGGAAGTCGACCCGGCGACCTCTGGCATCAGTCAACTGACCCGCATCGTAGATCTGCAACAGGATGTTAAAGACTTCCGGATGGGCTTTCTCGATTTCGTCCAACAGGATACAGCAGTAGTTCTTGCGCCGGACGCCTTCGGTAAGCTGTCCACCTTCGTCGTAACCCACGTATCCCGGAGGGGCGCCAATCAGGCGGGCCACAGTGTGACGTTCCTGGAATTCTGACATGTCGAGGCGGATCATCGCGTCTTCGTTGCCGAACATGAACTCAGCCATGGCCCGGACCAACTCGGTCTTGCCAACTCCGGTGGGGCCGAGGAACATGAACACGCCGATGGGGCGGCGGGGGTCTTTCAACCCGGCCCGCGCCCTTCGCACGGACTTGGCGACGTTCACAATCGCTTCATCTTGGCCGATGATACGCTTGTGTATTTCCTCCTCCATCCGCAGCAAGCGCTCGGTCTCCTCTTGGGCCAACCTGGTTACCGGAATCCCGGTCCACATGCTGACCACTTCGGCGATGTCTTCTTCCGAGACAACCCGTCGTTCCTTGCCGCGGTTTTCCTCTCCCTCGTTTTTCAGGTCATCCAGGTCCTTTTCGTGTCCTAGCTCCCGGTCTCGCAACTCGGCGGCAACTTCATACTGCTGAGAATCAATGGCCACCTGTTTTTCCTTGCGGACACCTTCCAGTGCCTCCATCGCGTCCTTGACCGTCGCGGGCGTGACATTCCCCCTAAGGCGAACCCTGGAACTGGCCTCGTCAATAAGGTCGATGGCTTTGTCCGGCAGGAACCGGTCGGGAATGTAGCGGGAGGACAGGTTAGCGGCGGACTTTACCGCTTCCTCGGTGATTTCAACCTTGTGGTGTTCTTCATAGTGCTTCTTGATGCCCATCAGGATGGCCACTGTGTCTTCCTGACTGGGCTCTTCCACGCGCACAGGTTGAAGCCGCCGCTCCAAGGCCGGGTCTCTCTCTACGTATTTGCGGTAATCGTCCATTGTGGTGGCGCCGATACACTGGAGTTCGCCCCTGGCTAAAGAAGGCTTGAGGATGTTAGAGGCATCCACTGCCCCTTCCGCCGCGCCAGCTCCCACAATCGTATGAATTTCGTCAATGAAGAGAACACAATTACCTGAGGCCTTGATCTCTTCAATCACTTTCTTGAGGCGTTCCTCAAATTCGCCCCGGTACTTGGTGCCGGCCACCAGGGCGCCCATATCCAGAGTAACCAACCGCCTTCCCTGGAGGGTGTCGGGCACTTCACCGCCGCCGATGCGTTGGGCCAAAGCTTCCACAATGGCGGTCTTGCCAACGCCCGGCTCGCCTACCAACACCGGGTTGTTCTTGGTGCGACGACTCAGAATCTGGACCACCCGCTGAATTTCTTGCTCGCGGCCGACAACCTTGTCCAAGCTTCCAGACTTGGCAGCAGCGGTCAGGTCGACTCCCAACTGGTCCAAGGTAGGAGTCTTGGTTGCGGTTCGTGCGCCACTGGTGGTGGCCCCGGTGCTGTGGCTCAGGATGCGATGGGTTTCGGTGCGAACCTTGTCCAAACTCACCCCGAGACTTTCCAACACGCCAGCAGCCACACCCTCTCCCTCTCGCAACAGGCCAATGAGAAGGTGCTCGGTGCCAATGTAGGTGTGGTTCATGCGGCGGGCTTCATCAACCGCCAATTCCACGACTTTCTTGGCCCTTGGGGTCAGGCCTATTTCGCCCTGAGGAGGCTTCTCGCCCCGACCAATAATAAACTCCACGGCGGAGCGAACCTTGCTCAAATCGACCGTTAGACTTGAGAGAACCCGGGCAGCAACGCCTTCGGTTTCTCGAACAAGCCCCAACAGGATATGCTCGGTGCCTATATAGTTGTGATTGAAACGCTGGGCTTCTTCCTGGGCCAGCGATAGTACCCTTCTGGCTCGCTCGGAGAATTTTTCGTATCTACTTCCCATTGTTCCGCTCCTGGTGGGTCAGGTTAAGGTTGATCCCGCCGTGCGGCTATCTCTACGGTTTTGAACCGGAGGCGTCAAGTCTTTGTTTGAATCTCATCCCCGCCCAATCACCTAATCAGTCCAGCCTACTCCGAAGTTTCTTGCGCCAAGGTTTGGCGCCTTAGGCTTCCGTCGAGGAATTATGATTACGGTAGAGAGTAACCGGAAAGCGCCATTATAGGCTTAGCCCCCTATGAGTGTAAAGCCTGGGCGACCCCTCCCCGAGTTAGAATGTGTCCTGCCTCAATAGGCTGGGGACAACCAATTTTTCCTGGGGTTGCGGGCTGTCCGGGGATTAGGCCAAGTACTCAGCGCGAGGAGCCGACCCTTGCTAAACGATGAGCCGGCCTGTGGAGGTCTTATTGATATGCCTCCCGGCGGTGACCTATTTTCCCACTCCGTCGCCAGAGCAGTATCGTCGGCGCTGGGGCGTTTAACTTCCGTGTTCGGGATGGGAACGGGTGGGGCCGCCCCGCTAGAACCACCAGGAAGCATATCGACCGGGCAAGTATGCACCATTTTTCACAAACAAGCAACTCCCGAGGTTGGCGTCATGGGGCAATGGCAGTTCAAACCACGCACACAGCGTGTAGTGGCCCGTTAACCCATTGCTTCCGCTTCACACCCTGGGCAACTTGAACGCAACCGGTATTATAGAGCAACTACCGCAATCCCCGGTTGGCGGCGATTCGGAAATGGAATGGTCAATTGTTATCACATTCATTGACTTTCAGCTTCGATTCCGTCAAAATTCAGGCTAACTGAATCAGCCGTGCCGGGAGGTAAGCAGGGATGGGACGACGCCTCTTTAAGGAACTCGAACGGGCCTACGGCTTCGACGAAGTTGCCATTGTTCCCGGTCAGGTCACCATCAACCCGGATCTAACCTCCACGAAAATGACCGTAGGCGGCTTGGACTTCGACATGCCGATCATGGCATCGGCCATGGACGGCGCGGTCTCCCCGGCGTTCGCCAACCTGATGCACGAAATGGGCGGGCTTGGCGTCCTCAACGCCGAGGGTTTGTACACGCGGTACGAGGACCCCTATTCCACTTTGGAAGAGATCACTTCCATGCCTCAGGAGGAGGCGACCAACTACCTGCAGCACGTTTATTCCCAGCCGGTCCAGGAACACCTGATCGGCCAGAGGGTCCGGGAAATCAAGAGCAACGGCTCGGTGTGCGCCGTTTCTTTTACTCCCCAGAACACCAAGCGGATGTCTCCCATCGCCGTAGAAGCCGGGGCCGACATCGTCGTAGTCCAGTCCACGGTAACCACCGCCCGACACATGTCCAGGAGCTACGAAGGGCTTATTTTCTCGGACTTGATCAAGGCCCTGAAGGTCCCGGTTATGGTCGGAAACTGCGTTACCTATGAGGTTGCCCAAGAACTCATGGAAACCGGTATCGACGGCATACTTGTGGGCGTCGGTCCGGGAGCTGCCTGCACCACCAGGGAAGTTGTCGGCGTAGGAGTGCCCCAGGTCACGGCAACGCTTGAATGCGCCGCAGCGCGGGAGGACTACTTCCGCCGCACCGGCCGCTACGTGACCGTGGTGACCGATGGCGGTTTCCGCACCGGCGGAGACGTTTGCAAGGCCATTGTCAGCGGGGCCGACGGGGTCATGCTGGGGACGCCATTCGCTCAAGCCGAGGAAGCCCCCGGCAGGGGTTACAACTGGGGCATGGCCAATCCTCACCCGGAATTGCCCCGGGGCACCCGCATTAAAGTAGGCACCAAGGGGCCCCTTCGCCAGATTTTGTACGGTCCCACGTCGGTAACCGACGGCACTCAGAATTTTATGGGCGCACTGAGGGTGGCCATGGGCATGTGCGGCGCCTACACCATCAGGGACCTGCACAAGGCTCAGATGGTCATTGCGCCGGCCATAAAGACCGAAGGGAAATTCTTCCAGTTGGCCGGTTAGGCCTTTTCCTCTAACCATACCGGTTTAGGCCTAGCGGGTGGGCCCCGGTATTCCATACCGGGAAGCCCGGCTACGCAACGCCGTCGGCGCCCACTCGATTTTAAGGAGTATGGGCTAATGGCGACCTCACTCAAGACAGTCCGGATCCTGGATCCCACCGCAGAGGATGTTCCCCAAGAGTTGGGCCTCTCGAGTAGGCTTCCCGACCTTGCGGGCAAAACCGTTGGGTTGTTGGAAAACCGCAAGTACCACGCCGACGCTTTCCTGCAAGAACTGCAACGGGTGCTTGTGGACGAATACGACGCCGGCAAAGTGATTTACGCCACCAAGTTCACCTACAGCGCCGCCTGTTCCCAGGAAACCCTGGACGCTCTGACCTCGCAATGTGACGCCGTGGTCCACGGGATAGCGGATTGAGGTTCCTGCACGGCGTGGGGTCTCCACGACACAGTGGCCACCGAATCCCAGGGAATCCCCTCGGTTAGCGTCATCACCAGCGCCTTCACCCGCGCGGCTCACGCCCGGGCAACCGCACTCGGCATGCCCGATACTCGCATCGTCGTAATACCCAGCCCCCTGGCAGTCCGCAGCGTTGAGGAAGTTCAGGGTATGGCGCACGAATATGCCGGGGAAATTGTGGGCCTTTTGACCAACTGCCAACGGTAGGCCCCGAAAGGCGCATTGCCCGCGTTGCCCACCCGCGTTGTCCAATTATAATTGCAATCCCTCGCGGGTAACCGGGCCCCTGAGTCGGTTGGATCGCGAGCTTTGGAAACCCAATGGAAGAAAACCGGCAGCAGGAGGCTTCCAGCGTTGAGAACCACCATAGAATTCGACCCCAGCTATGCCTTGCTGACCGTTGACCTGGAGCCCGGGGAAAGCATCAAAGCGGAGCCGGGGGCCATGGTGGCTCAGCAGGGAGTTCAGATGAAAACCGGCTCCGGAGGCGGTGGGGTTTTCGGCGGTTTTCGGAGAATGTTGGGGGGCGAGTCGTTCTTTATCAACACTTTCACCGCTGAAGGCAGCGGCGGCCAGGTATGCCTTGCTCCTTCTACTCCGGGCGACATTGGCTCCTTTCCACTACAACCGGGGCAAAACCTGTTTATCCAGGGCAGTTCCTTCCTCGCTTGCACTGACAACGTGCGCACCGACTCCCAATTCCAGGGACTCCGCGGCATGTTCAGCGGTGAAAGCATGTTCTTCCTGCGGGCCTTTCTGGAAGCGGGAACGGGCGAGGTGTTCTACAACTCTTACGGAGCCATCAAGCAGCTTCCCGTGGAACCGGGCAAAGAACTGGTGGTGGACACCGGGCACCTGGTGGCCTTCACCGATGACGTGGAGTACTCCATTGGCAAGGTAGGCGGTCTCCGCTCCCTCCTTGGCGGCGGAGAGGGCTTGGTGATGAAGTTCCGGGGCAGCGGCCACGTTTGGATTCAGACCCGGAACCTGGCTTCTTTAGTCGAGAAAATCGTGCCCTTCCTTCCCACTCCCACACGGGGACAGTAGCCAATGAATCCGGTCCCTCTGCAGGCGCGCCGCTTTGACGTAGAGGACTCCTACGAAGCGGTCCAAGACTATTGCTGGGAGCAGGGATGGACCGATGGGCTGCCGGTGGTCCCACCCACTGAGGATTTGGTCCGACGAATGCTCATGGGCTTCGGAGAGGACCCGTCGGCGTCGCTGGGCGTTATCCAACCCCGCAACGCCCGCGTTACGCTGGAAAAGGTAGCCATCAATGCGGTAATGGCTGGCTGCCAACCCCAGTATTTTCCCGTGGTTGTCGCCGCGGTCAAAGCGATCCTAAAGGAGGAATTCAACGTCGCTGGAGTCTCGTCCACCACCGGGGGCGCGGCGCCCGTAATCATGGTGAACGGCCCGATGGCCAACCAGTTGGGTATAAACGGGGATGCCGGGGCATTCGGACCCGGATACCGGGCCAACGCCTCAATCGGCCGGGCCATCCGCCTGGTCATCCGAAATCTAGGCGGGCAAATTCCGGGCGAGATGGACAAGGCAACGCTGGCATTCCCCGGCAGATATACCTTCTGCTTCTCGGAAAACGAGGGCCGGAGTCCCTGGGAGCCCAGACACGTGGAGTTGGGTTATGGCCCCGAGGCCAGCATTGTCACCGTGGCGGGCATCCGCGGCATATACCCGGTTATGGAAACCACAGTGGCCACAGGCCTGGAAGTGATGCAGACTATAGTCGGGACCATGAAAGCCGGCGGCATTGCAAATTACTACCAATCGGGGACCGGTTCACAAATCGTATTGGTCCTTTGTCCCGAACACGCGGACGATGTTGCGGCGTCAGGTCTGTCCAAGTCCGATGTTCGAGAGTACGTGTTCCAAAACGCCAGATTGCCGTTGGGTCAATTGGTGGGAGTAGCGCACTATGGCAATCGCAATTGGCCGGCCTGGATTGACGAAACCAGTCCTGACACCATGGTGCCGATAGTAAGGTCCCCCGATGACATTGTCGTGATGGTTGCAGGGGGCGATGGCCGCCATTCCGCGTGGCTGGCAGGATGGGGTGTCACCCGAATAGTCACCCAAGAAATCAATCTGGACATAACCGGGCCAGGCGCCTGAAGTGGGCCCTAGAAACTCGGACGGAAACCCCGATTCTCTACAAGCCGTCGTTTTCTCAACGGCGATTGTCGATGTATCAGTGGGTTCTTGAAACGTATTGCATACACTGCCATGCCGAATAAGACTGGAATACGTCTGCTCGGCGTAGCGCGAAACCCGGCCAATGGCTTTCCGGCCAGACTTCTAGGCTGCGACCAGCGTCGAAACGTGCCGGCGCGCGTGGTGGGGGAGTTACGCCATCCAAAGGAGCCTTCCAGGAACATGCGCTGTCTGTTATCGGCTCAACCGGTAAGGGAAACATAACCGCGGGCCTATATTTGTCCCAGTCCGAACATTTACGCCGCGTGGCATTAAGTTGACGAAACCCGGTCATTAAAACTATAATGTTGCCCTACTTGGTGGAGGTTTTGGCTTATGGCGCAACAGGCAACCCCATCTTCCCAATCCGGAGCTCCAGAACCCGACGGCTGTCGCCACCATTGGTCAATCCAACCGGCCACCGGCCCTGTCAGCCAAGGGGTGTGCCAGCTTTGCGGCGACGTACGCGAGTTCAAGAACTACGTCGAGGCAGCTACCTGGGGTGACTCACGGCTGGCAAACCGGACCAACACCCAGGAATCCCAGGCCCTGGTCAAGCCGGTAAGCGAAGTTCCAGAAGAAAAGGAAGAAGAAGAGGACAATTGATCGGCCCCTGAGGTTACAGGAGGCGCGTTCGAACCGCTCCCTCGCCCTGAGAATGCCGGTCCTGAGACCGGCTTTTTTAACGACGCCGACCCGGGGAGATATCACACTTCAGGGACTTTTAGGTATGCTCCGGGTAGTGCGCGACGGTCGTCTCCGATTGGAATCCCGCTTGGCGTTCCGATAGCCCCAGGTTGGAGCCAAGGTCAAAACGCCGGCGGCAATCTCCGGTTGCGCCCCCCACGTTATACAAAATGTATATTGCGGCCCTCGGATCGCAACATCTTGTATTTCCCCCTTGACACCACCGTATTTAGGACGGGTTAATATATGTCCCTAACTGGCCTCCGCCGGGGGTGGCGGGGTTTCTCTACGGGAGGTTGCAGGGTTAGTGTTCACCCATCTACACGTCCACACTGAGTACAGCATGCTGGACGGGATCAGCCGGATCCCGGACTTGGTCAACCATACCAAGAGTCTGGGCATGGAATCCCTAGCCATCACCGACCACGGCACCTTTTACGGTGTGGTGGACTTTTATTCGGCATGCAAAGAAGCCGGCATCAAACCGATCATCGGCTGTGAGGTATACGTCGCCAATAGCAGCCGCCACGATAGAAGCGCCGCAGAACGGAGCCCGAACCACCTGGTCCTGCTAGCCAGAAACACCCAGGGCTACCGCAACCTGATGCAGTTGTTGACGCTGGCTCACGTGGAGGGATTCCACTATCGGCCGCGCATCGACAAAGAATTATTGGAAAAATATTGCGGGGGGCTGATAGCGCTGTCGGGTTGCCCCTCGGCCGAGATTCCCCGGCTGCTTATCAACCAAGACTTCGAAAACGCCCGCAAGGCTGCCGTCTGGTACCGGGAGCTCTTTGGAGACGGGTTTTTCCTGGAACTGCAGAACCACCAACACATCGAGCATCTGCCCCAGATCAATCAGGGTCTTGTGACCATGGGGCGCGATTTGGATCTTCCGTTGGTCGTCACCAACGACTGCCACTACGTCCACCAGGCCGACTCTCCCCTCCAGGACGTTTACATCTGCATCCAGACCAACACCACAGTCAACGACGAAAAACGCCTGCGCATGGAAGACGATTCCTACTACATCAAAAGCCCCCAGGAAATGGCGCTGCTGTTCCCGGAGTTTCCCGAGGCTCTCGAGAACACCCAGCGAATTGCCGACATGTGCGAGGTGGACCTGGGGTTCGATCAGACCCACCTGCCAAAATACCAGACTCCCGACGGCAGTGACGCCCTGGAGTACCTATCCAAACTCTGCTGGCAGGGATTTAGGGAAAGATACCCCCATGCCACTCCCGAAGCGGAATACCGGCTTCGTTACGAGTTGGAGGTGATTCACCAAACCCATTTCGCCGATTACTTTCTGGTGGTTTGGGACATCATTGACTTCGCCCGCAAGAACGGCATTCTTTACGGTGTGAGAGGCAGCGCCGCCGGCAGCGTGGCTCTTTACTGTCTTGGTATCACCATCGTGGACCCTCTGGAATACCGCCTGGTCTTTGAAAGGTTCCTCAACCTGGAACGGAAGGAGTTGCCCGACATAGACCTGGACTTCCAGGACGACCGGCGAGACGAGGTGCTGCACTACGTCATCGAACGTTACGGGAGGGACAAAGTCGCCCAGATAATCACGTTTGGGACCTTGGGCGCCAGGGCGGCTTTGCGGGATGTCGGTCGAGCCTTGGCCATGACTTACGGCGAGGTAGACCGGGTGGCCCGCATGGTTCCCATGAAGGCCCGAACCCTGGAAGACGCAATCAGGGTAACCCCTGAGCTGGATACGGCCTACAAAGAGGAGGAGGCAGTCCACAAGCTGGTGGACATCGCCCAGGGCCTGGAGGGAATAGTTCACCACGTCAGCACCCACGCCGCGGGCGTGCTGATAGCTGACGAACCGCTGACCGGAACGGTGCCCCTGCAGAGGCCAACCAGGGGTGACGAAAGCAGTCCCGTACTTATGACCCAGTTTTCGATGGACCCGGTGGCCAAGTTGGGTCTGTTGAAGATGGACTTTTTGGGCTTAACCAACCTGACCATTCTGGACCGGGTTGTAAACCTGGTGAAGGCGAGCCACGGCGTCGAAATTGACCTCAACAGCCTACCCCTGGACGACAAAGAAACCTTTAAGTTGCTATCCTCCGGCTATACCTCCGACGTGTTTCAATTGGAAAGCGCTGGGATGCAGCGGTACATCAAAGAGTTGAAACCGGCCAACCTGGGCGAAATTTCGGCGATGATCGCGTTGTACCGTCCGGGGCCAATGGAGCACATAAGCAGGTTCATCGACGCCAAATTCGGTCGGGAGGAGATAACCTACCCCCACCCCAGCCTGAAGGACCTGCTGGACGAGACCTACGGGATCATTGTGTACCAAGACCAGGTGCTGCTCATTCTTCAGCAATTCGCCGGCTACTCCCTGGGCGGGGCTGACGTGGTCCGCAAAGCCATGGGCAAGAAGATTTCCTCTTTGATGGTCCAGGAGCGGGAGAAGTTCGTCGCTGGGGCCTTGGAAAAGGGATTCGACCAGGGGTTGGCGGTGGAGGTCTTCAACCTGATCGAACCCTTCGCCGGATACGCATTCAACAAGGCTCACAGCATCAGTTACGCCCTGATTTCCTACTGGACCGCCTATTTCAAGACCCACTATCCCGTGGAGTACATGGCTTCAGTGCTCAACTCCCGGCTGGACAACCCGGAACGGGTTGCGGGAACCATCAACGAGTGCTTCCGCATGGGCATACCGGTGTTGCTGCCCGATATCAACCGCTCGGAAGAGCGCTTCACCATTGACGTGGGTTACGGTGACGCGGGCGGCGGCGCTGTTGCCGCCGCCGGGATTGGCGCCGCGCCCGCCAACCAGAAGCCGGGCCTGCGCATGGGGCTATCGGTCATAAAATCCGTGGGAGAAGGGGCGGTCAGGCCCATCGTGGCCGAGCGCAAGGAGAACGGGCCGTTCTCCTCAATAGACGACTTTTGCCGGCGGGCCAATTCCAAGGGTTTGAACCGGCGCACCCTGGAATGCCTGGTGAAGGTGGGCGCCTTCGACAGCCTCACGGGCCGGGGGCCGCTGCTCAACGTCCTGGATCAAGTGATCGCCACCGCCCAAATGGAAGCAAAGGCCAGGGACTCGGGGCAGACCAGCATGTTCGGCGGCAACAGCGGGGATTCCGGCATACCGGAATCCCCGGGGATTATCCTCGAAGGCCCGGACGTGGCGGACCAGGAGAAGGCCATGTGGGAGCGTGAGCTCCTGGGGGTGTCCCTGTCGCATAACCCTTTGAAAGATCTGGCCAAGTTGGATTCGACCGGGTCGATAGCCTCGATCCACGAAATCGATGAAGAGATGAAAGGCCAAACGCTGTCGGTGGTCGGCCACGTGGCGTCCACGACGACCCGGGAGACCCGCGAGGGCAGGAAGTTTGTCATCGCCAACGTGGAACTCCTCTCCGGCACGCTGGAAGTGATGGTATGGCCGGATATCCTGGAGCGCACCAGCGAGAATTGGAAGGAAGGCAACTTGGTGCGAGTCACCGGCAAACTCAGGGTCCGGGGTGAGGATTTTTCATTGGCTTGCGAACAGGCGGAGACCCTATCAGTCAACGAGACGGCAACATTAACATCACATGGGACCACCCCGCCCGACCCCGGCAAGCTCAATGGGATGCCAACGCCGGCCACGCCGGTGACTGCGAATGCCGTTCCCAGCAATAATGGGGAGCACAACGGCCAAAACGGACCTTCTAACGGGAACGCGGCCAACGAGAAGGAACAATCTACCCCGGCAACCAAAAACAGTGGGTCGAAGACCGTGTCCATCGGAGTCACCGAATCTGAGAATCCCGTGTCCGACGCTATCCTCCTAAGAGAAGTGGTCGGCATTCTTCTGGAATACCCGGGCACCGACAAGGTCATGCTCCAGATCCATACCGGCGGGCGCCGGGTGGTCATGGACCTTCCAGTGGTCACTACCGGTTACTGTCCTAACATGCAGGAACGATTGGAGGGGCTGTTGGGGAGCGATCGAGTCGGCCTGATTGAGGGCCTGTGATCATCAGGAGCCTGGTTTCAAGACAATCGTGTGCCTGGGATTGTATTACCTTTCCCGTGGTTGACGGGTTAAAGGGAGGCTGGTAGACTTGCCCGAAATCTCTAACCGTCTGGCTACTAAAGATCAAGGCGAGGGGCCAGCCGACCCCTTGATTGAGGTGAGCGATTTGACGTTAACTTATTGTACAAAGATCGGGTCTTATTATTCGGGACCCGATTGTTCAGTCAGGGACTACCCCTCCAGGCCGGTTTCTACCAACTTCCGCCACCCCCACGTCCGCTCCCGCCGCATTCCCACCATCCCCTGCGAGCCTTAGATACCCGAATAGCACTGCTATCAGGGTCTAACTAGGCGGCCCCCCTCCCGGCTTCCCGATACCATTCAGGCGTACGCCATAGCACTTTGCGTGGCTGCATGCCGCTTGTCGCCGCCTTAATCACCCCCGCAACCTATGCCTGAGATTAAACTTTGCCCAAAATTGAGTCATTCTGAGAGGTGCGCTTTTGAGAGAAGTCCTAAAGTCCAAGATTCACCGGGCCTGGGTCACAGACCACAACGTTGATTACGTCGGCAGCATCGTTATCGACCAAGCGCTGATGGAGAAAGCGGACATGTGGGAGTACGAAAAGGTTTTGTGCTGCAATGTCAACAATGGCAATCGCTTTGAAACCTACGTGCTGCCGGGTCCCAATGGAGAAGGCGACATTTCGGTCCAAGGCGCGGCCGCCAAGCTGTGCGAGAATGGCGATTGCCTGATTATCCTCTCATTTGAGCTCACCGACGAACCGGTAGAACCCAAGATGGTCCTTGTGGACCGAAACAACCGGTTTGCAGAGTACCTGGGGACCAATCAACATGCCCAGCAGGTTCACTGAACCGAGAACCGTAGACACCGTCTACCCGTCGTTTCGGAAAAGCGGAGGCAGTTTTAATACAGCTTCCGCCGCCCAAATACCTTATCCCCAAGGGGTCGGTTATCCACGCCTGGAGCCCGCTGACATGTGCCGCGTTCCAGCCAGGCATACGGCCTTCCTGGAGGCCTTCCGGGTACTTTCACCCGCTGGCCCACCGGGGCGGAAAGGCTCCGATGCGTCTCACAGGCCTGTCACCAAACGGTTAACGCGTTAACAACCAAGAATTGAGTCGGGGCTTCTAACCTTGCACGAAATAGACCATCCGCCAGTGGCGTTACAACCCCGTCGGATGGGCCGATTGGAGTGAACCTATGACTGAGCAAAACAAGATTCAGTGGGTGTATTCCTCCCGCAACAACCAGGAGTTGGAGGAACGCTACGACCAGTGGGCGTCGGAATACGACCGGGACCTGGACGCCGAATTCGGCTGGTTCGCCCCCCAACACTCCTGCGATGCTTTCACCCAATATGTGGACAAGGGTGCAAAAGTCTTGGACGCCGGCGCAGGCACGGGCCAGGTGGGGCAGATCCTGGCAGGGATGGGGTATTCCAACCTTACAGCCATGGACATGTCCCAGGGCATGTTGGACGTTTCCCGTGAGAAGAACGTATACCGGGACTTGCACCAGATGGTAATGGGTGAGCCCCTTGGTTTTCCGAGCGATGGCTTCGACGCCGTAATAACCGTCGGGGTGCTAACCGTGGGCCATGCCCCGGCAACGTCACTGGATGAGCTGGTTAGGGTCACCAGACCAGGTGGTTACATCGTGTTCAGCCTTCGCCCTGATGTCTACGAGAACGACGGATTCAAGGAAAAGCAGGACCAACTGGAAGCAGCCAGCAGGTGGAAGCTGGTGAATACGTCCGAGCCGTTCCAACCCCTCCCCAAGGGCGAGCCCGATGTACTACACCAGGTCTGGGTATACCAGGTGCTGTAAATCACTGCCAGGACCGCTTCCGACTAAAGGGCAAAGCATCCGCGGGAGCATATATTCAACCGATTGGGCACCACCAGACTGTCGCCCACCTGCCAACCAGCCCAGGTGGCTGCCCCTATTCGAAATTAACTACATGGAGGCCCCTATGGTCAGCAGGTTTTCGGAGCAAGAAACTGAAAGCTACTACGATTCTGAGGACACTATCTACCGTTCCTTCTGGGATGAAAACGGGAGCGTCCATTGGGGACTGTTCGACGAGTCTACCGGGGAAGACTTCCTCAAAGCCTGCACCAACCTTGACGAAACCATGGCGCGCGAGGGGCGGATTGATCAGTCTTCCCGCGTTTTGGACTTGGGTTGCGGAAACGGGACCACCGCCATCTGGTTGAGCTCGTTCCGTAGTTGTCAGGTTACCGGTGTCGACCTCAGCGGCGTGCGAGTGCAGAACGCGTTGGATTCCCTGGCCCGGCTGGACTCACAGGCGCAGTCCCAGTTGGCATTTGAGAAGGCCTCGGCTACCGACTTGCCATTTGAGGACGGAAGTTTTACCCACGTGTGGAGTCAGGCGGTGATATACCACGTTCCGGACAAGGACTCCGCCTTGGCCGAAGCGTACCGGGTGTTGGAACCCGGCGGAATCATGGTCTTCGACGACCTGATCAAGCCCCAACCCAACATCAGCGAAGACGCCCGGAAATTCGTTTACGACCGGCTACTCTATGACACGCCATTCAGCTTTGAATCATACCAGGACGCGCTGGAGGACCAGGGTTTCAAGGTGCTGGAGGCTCAGGACCTCTCAGCCCACCTGAAGAACAGCTATCTCCGGCTGTCCGAGCGTACCCCCAAGTCCGACTCGGAACACGCCGAGCACTACGCCATGTTGACCAATGCCTACCTCGGGACAGCCCAGGCTGTGGACAACCGGGAATTAGGCTGGGGCATGTATATCTGCCAGAAGTAGATCCAGAGCGGTCAGGTCACGACGCAGGGGTCGAAAACTCCGCGTCGCGGCCCAACAACAAGGGTTCTATCTGATTGCAGCCTTGGAACCGTGGAAGCGTCGCTCCCAACCCGGGGCGGCGTTACTTTCCGTTTAGAAAGTCTATGATCACGTCGGCCAGTTCACGGGGCTTGTGATAGCCGATGTCGTGCATGGTGTTTGGTATCCAGTGCACCCGGCAATCGCTGATCGCTTTGGACGCCATCTCGACCATTTCTTCACGCATCAAGGCGAACTCGGACCCTGCCCGCTCGGGTCGGGGTCCCGCAGGCACCAGCAGCACGGGGCACTTGACCAGCGGCAGCGTGGTTGGCGGCGGCTCGTCCCACATGGCGCGTATCACCTGAAGGTGGTTGCCAGCCTGAAGGATGTCCTGGATCTGGCCATTCTCATCCTCGTAAACCATTGTCTGGACGATACGCTCAAGGTCGTCGTTCCAACATTCCGCGAGTTGGACCCGGAGCCGGTCAAGGAAATCCTCGCGAGTTCCTGAAACGTCCCTCGGCCGCACCCGTTCGCTGAATGATTCCCAGGTGACTCCCGGTTGCTGGCGACGGCCCACGAACCCGCCGTCTATCAGCACCAATTTTTCAACCCGGTCCGGAAATCGAGCGGCCAGGTTTCCCGCCACGTTTCCACCCCAGGAATGCCCCAACACTGTCGCTTTATCTATTTCCAGGTGGTCCATCAAACCGACTATGTCGGCGGAAACGGTCTGCCAATCGTACCCGCTGGTGGCTTGCGTGGTTTGCCCGTGGCCCCTCTGGTCCGGAGCGATGATGCGCCCTTGGCCCTGAAGCATTGGGGCGACGATGTCATACCAGTGGGCTGACGAGGCCAACCCGTGCAGGGCCATGATAGGAGGGCCGTCCCCGCCCCAGTCAAGATAACGGACGTGGAGCTCTCCAATTTCGGCCCATGCCTCAGTGGGTCTTTTCTCCGCCGGACTCGAATCAGGCAAAACTAACCCCTCCTCTCGAACTCATGGGACCATAGACTGAAATCAAACGGTTGCCTTGGTGGAACGACCGTCGCCGTTAGCAGCAACCCGTTCCATCTCCGTCTCCATCGCAAGCAGGCGGGCCTTTACGCCCAAACCGCCGGCTCCATAGCCGTGCAGCCCCCCGTCGGCACCTATCACGCGGTGGCAGGGTATTATCAGAGGCCACCGGTTACGGGCCATGGCTTGCCCCGCCGCCCGCACCGCCAGAGGGCTCCCCGCCTGTTCGGCCAACCAGCCGTAACTCCTGGTCTCCCCGCATGGAATGGACCGGCATGCCTCCCAAGCCGACTTGAAGAATGGCGGAGCCTGCTTCAGGTCCAGTTGAATTTCGTCCAGAGCTTTGGGGTCCCCTTCCAGGTACCGCTCCATACGTTGCTGCACCGGAATAAACCAATCGGCATCCCAGTCGGCATGGGAGACGGCGTCCCCCAATTCATCCAGCGCCTCCTGGGATGTGGGCTTCAGGCTCAACTGCCGTAGCCCGCCGGAACCTCCTAGCAAGGCCACCCAACCGACTGGAGTCTCAAATAGATGGCATTTCAAACCGGGGTTGGCATTATCCACGCTTTCCTCACACTCTTGCCTTTTGTAGATTCCTGGGGCGGAAAATCCGTAGCAACAACGGCATTCGGAGCGCCAACCAGGCCTCGGTCATCCCGTCAATTTCCTCGCGGCTCGGGTCTTTTCTGCCGTACCGGCGCCGGACGTAGAGGCCGATGAGTAACGAGAAGGGTCCCTGCTGCTCCGGTAAGACTTCTCCCAAACGGCGCCCATACTGGTAGGGCGTCTCATGGGGCTTGGGTCCTACTGAATTCAACCTGCCCAGGATGCCCAGCCTCCGGAACATGACCTCCACGTCCGGCGACGGCTCCATAGCTTTCCACCAAAAATACCGGCCGCCGGCGATGCCCGCGAGAACAAAACACAGCAGGCCAATCAGCCAGGGAAGTGATCGCCCCAACCTCTGGGTCAAGCCGCCATCGTCTCCAAACGCCGAGCCCCCCGCAGGACTCTCACCGGGCTCACACTCTTCGATATCCTCTTCACATATGGTCTCGAGTTCGTCAATGCTGCCGTCAAGGACTATAACCCTGGTTTCGAGCGGCGTGGGAATAAAGGTTTCGGGAAGGTCCTTCCCTGGTGTGGGTTCAAATGGAATCCAACCATACCTGGGGAAAAACACTTCCGCCCAGCCGTGGCTATGGTTGTCTTTGACTAGGTAAACATCCTCGTCCGCCAGTTTATCGCCCACAGAGTAACCGGTCACCATTCGCGCCGGAATGCCAACCGACCGGAGCATAACCACCATGGCTGAACCGAAATACTCGCTGTAACCCCGCCGCTGGTCAAACAGGAAGTGGTCGACCCCATCGGCGCCATAGGGCGGAGGGTCAATCTCCAGATCGTAGGTCATCCCCCGGAGGTGGGTCTCAATTGCCTTCGCTTTATCGTAGGGGTTGTCCTCTGGCCCGGTTAGCTCTTCCGCCAAGTCGCTGACTCGCTGTGGGAAACCGGCAGGCAGTTGGGTGTATCTAACCAAGGTCCAGGTGGGATAATCACTCCCCGCCGCACGAAGGGATTCCGGCGACGCTAGGGAAACCCTTGAAGTGAGGCGATAGCCCTCACCTGCGCCGACCCTCCCCTGGGAACTTTTCACCGAGAGCACGTCGGGCTGTTGCGGTATCTCCTCTACCACAGTAATTTTTTGGAGCCTGCCCCCCTCTCTGGTTACCTCCAGCAACCCGAACCCCGGAGGCAATGCCGCAGCAACGTCCGGGTCCGTCGCCTCGCCGACAATGTGCCGGCCGGGCTCCGTCAGGCTCCGTCCAATCCGTCCCAGCATTGGGGGTAATCCGTCAAATCCGGCAGATTGGGTCAAGTCGAAGACGTAAATGGGCGAATCATAGGTCTCGATTTTCACGTCCTGAGTGGATTGAAGAACTTGGCCGCTACCGAACAAGGTCCTAGTGGCGTAGTTGGGGTATACCGTATATTCGACGTCCAACGTTTCAAGATAAGGGTCGGGACGGGTAAAGGTGGGCGACCAACCCAAGGTTTCGAATCTCGTGCCTTGGGAAATCCAACCCTTCGGCGTATAGGTGTCGTAGGTACGAGCCTTCCAGTACATAGGCAGGCGGGATTCGACCTGAAGCACCGGAACGGTGTTGGGGTTGATGGTTCCCTGGAATGGCATGCTGTCACCCCAGAGCCGGTAGCCCAATGCCCGGCGCGCGGGGAGGCCCGCAAAAAGCCGGTTGAAGTCCTCCTCAACACTCGCAAAGGGAGTTCTGAGCCCCTCGTAGATGTCGTTGGTTGGGGCCCACTGGCTCCCTTTGGGGATAATGAAAAATGCCAGCACCAACACTACGGCCGCAATCAACGAACTGTCCGCGATGGATAGAACCCCCAAATGGCCGTCGAAACTCAGGTTCCGTTCCCGCCAACTCCGCCGGCGGCGGACCGATTGCACTCTGGCCACCAGCACCATTGCTGTGAACAAGTAAATCCAAAGCAACACGTTGGTGTTGGGCGGCAGATAGGTCAGATTGGAAAAAAGACCGGCGCCGCCCAGGATGAACACTCCCCAAAAGTGGCGATAGCGAACAAAAATCCAAGCGCCAAGCAAGCCCAATAACCAGGTAAGGGCCAAAAGCGCAAAGGCAAAGGGAATGGGGTCTATGCTTATCGATTCTTCCTGGGCCGCTTGAATCCATAGCCCCAGCCGCTGCCATAACTCTTCCGACCCCGTCAGGCTTACGGTTTCGTGCTGGAAGGACACCAACCGCCAAACAACCACTACCAGGCCAATGGCGAAACCCAATGGTAAAGCCAAGACTCCCCAGACCGGCAGTCGAGCGATCAAAAACCCGCAGATGGTGGCTAACAACAGCACAAACGCCAAGTTGGAAGTGGGGACCCACTCGGCAGACTGCACCGACCACACAACCACCATGAGATTCAACGTCAGCAAGCCGGCGGCCAGCCAACCATCATAGGGCCGAAGCCGCCGGTTTAACTGAAGCGCCAGCTGGCCCAGATGGTCCAAGTCCAGCTTTTCCTGGAACCGGCCCTGGAAGGTGGGGGCTTGCGCCAGGCCGTCGGGGGTCATGTGACCGCCCCGGCCGGGTCTGCCGCCGGCGGCTGCGAGCCAGCCTGGTCTTGCCAGATCACCGGTGCGCTAAGGGCGAGATTCAGGTCCTGTCCCCGGCTGACCGAAAAGGTGGTGATCTCGTTTCTAAGCAGCGCCGCCATTGGAATATTGATGTCTGCCGAGGGTCTTCCGAAGCTCCCAGCGTCGATAAGCGCCGCGGAAACTTGAACCCCCTGGCGCCGCAGGGCGCTGAGCGCAGGCACCCACGCTGTGTCCAGTGAAGGCGTGACCAAAATCAACGTGTTGTACCGGTTCAGATTGGGGCGGAGTTCGTACAAAAACCTTTCCACGGAGGTGGTCCCCTGGGCCTTTACCGCGGCCAGGATCTCCATCAACCGTCCCAGGCCTTCCGGGCTGCTGTCCGGCCGGAGCATATAGTTAAAATCGCCGTTGGACGCCAATCCAACGGGTAGGGAAAACTCGAACATGCGGTTGACCAAAGACGCCGCAACCGTAACTGCCAACTCCTCGGTGTTGTCGGGCGCCGGACCGAAGTGGGCCAACTGGTGCATGTCCAAAACCACCCAACTCTCGGCGGAAATCCCCACGTCGAATTCCTTAACCATCAGGGAATTCATCCGGGCGGTATATGGCCAGTGAATCCGGCGGTAGCTGTCTCCGTAGGCATACGCCCGAACAGATGAAACATCTGTGGTGACCTGTCCGGAGGGTTGAGTGAAGCGGCTGTCAAGCGGCAGGCCGGCCAGTTGGGGATGTAGATCGGGGAGGGGTACCGTGGCCGGGACCACCACGTAACTGTTGGGCTCAAAGAACCTGCGGCGCAGGACAAACAGTCCAAAGGGGTCCTGGCTGACCACCTCCACCTGGCCGGTCTGGAAAACACCGCGGCGGGTCAGGTGGGTCTCGATCCTCCAGGAACGGGTCTGTTCACGGACTAAAGCAAGTCCCCGCCCAGCCGACTCTACCGGGAGATCTGTGACCTCGGCAACTTCCAGCCAAGACTTGGGCAGGCGCGTCCGGTTATGAATCTCGATCCGCGCCTCCAGGTAGCCCCCGACCTGCCCCCGGGTTGCGGTACGGACCAGCTTAACCTCCAATCCCTGCAGGTTAATCCACGCCCAAACCAATCCCAGAGCGAGCACAAGCAACAACGCATAGAGAAAAGAGAAGAAGAAGGTGAACCCGGTGCCGAAGGTATAAAAACCCACGACCAAAACCAGGATGCCAATGCCCAAGGTGCGCCTGTTCAAGCTCTGCTACCCCTTAACGGAAGATGCCCGTTCTAGCCGACACACCAAGCTTGGGCCAGCCTTGCGGGGGTGTCCCCTTCGGCGGAGTACGGGCTGGAAATCTCGAGTCTTGGACCCTGCGATGCAACCGGAACCTATCAGCGCCAGCGGTCACTGAATTTCAACGTGGCAATCCCCGGGTCGTCAGCGGACGGCGCCGGGAACCGCTACTTGAGAAAGCAGGTCTTGGACTACGTCGGTGCTTCTTACGCCGCGCATCCGGGCTGAGGAAGACAGAATCAGCCGGTGGGCGATAACCGACGTAGCCAACTCTTTTATGTCATCTGGAATAACGTAATCCCTGTCTTGAACCAGGGCCGTTCCTCGGGCAGCCCGGAAGAGCCCCAACGAGGCCCTCGGAGAAGCTCCCAAGGCGACATCACGATGCGTCCGGGTCGCCTCGATCAAGCGGACGATATACTGGCGCACCGTAGGGTCGACGAACACATCCTTGGCCGCTTCCTGCATGGCTTCCACGTCCGCCGGGGTGGCCACCGCTCTTAAAGACTCAATAGGGTGGACCTGTTCCTGCTGCTCGATTACCGACATCTCCTCTTCGAATTCAGGGTATCCAATGCTTATCCGCATGAGGAACCGGTCGAGTTGGGCCTCGGGCAGGGGAAAGGTGCCTTCGTACTCTATGGGGTTCTGGGTCGCCATGACGATGAAGGGCTGCTCCAGGATGTGGGTGACGCCGTCCACGGTTACCTGCAGCTCTTCCATCGCCTCTAACAGGGCCGACTGGGTCTTGGGGGTCGCCCGGTTGATTTCGTCCGCCAAAACCACCTGGGATATAATTGGTCCGGGCCGGAACAGGAACTCCCCGGACTGTTGGTTATAGACCGATATCCCGGAAACGTCGCTTGGCAGCAGGTCCGGAGTGAACTGAATTCGTTTGAAGGAACAACCGGTGGACATCGCTAAGCTCTTCGCCAGCATGGTCTTACCCACACCGGGCACGTCTTCAACCAATAGGTGCCCCCGGGCCACCAGGGCGGCCAGCGCTTGCTCTATCACCGAGGTTTTGCCCACTATCACCGTGGCTACGTTGTCGATTATCCGGCGGGCGATACGGGTTGGTGTCACAGTTCCCTGCACCAATTACCTCCTATGGACGTTAAGGGGTGCCGTCACGGGGATTACATAATATCATTCAGATACAAGGCTGGCTATCGAGTCGGGGTATTCTAGCCTGCCAAAATCCAATGGATGTCGATTATCGTAATATCTGCACACTATTATATCGGCCATACCGGCCGTCATACGGTGATTCACGCATCCCCAAGCGACCTCATTCCACATTCAGCCTAACCGCGGAGTTTTTCTTGATGACTAAATCGATCAATCGTTATTTCCTATCGGTATTCGCCCTGACGGCGCTGGTGTTTTTGGCGGCCTGCGGGTCTGCCGCCGCTCCCGACCCCGGAAGCACAACGGAGGCCCCCAGCTCAACATTGGAGCAGTCGGCTTCGGTTTCCACCGGCGATACAAAGGATACTGAAATGGACCAGCCAAAGGACCAGAGTTCAAACTCTGCGGAAGGTACAACGGATGGCACAGCGCAGGGTATAGCGCAAGTCACTACGGAAGGAACCGCGGAAGGAACAACGGCCCAGGCCCCAGCCGCCAGCGTGGTAACCGACACTCCACCCGCCATGGACATTTCCCACCTTCAAGCGGGCGGCGATATTGGAGACCGGGCGGCGGAGATTGAAGGCATCACCGCCTGGATAAACAGCGACCCGTTGACCATCGCCGAACTCAGGGGCAAGGTAGTGCTGGTGGATTTTTGGACCTATACCTGTATCAACTGCATTCGAACCTTACCCTTCCTTAAACTCTGGAATTCCCGGTACGCCGACGACGGCCTGGTTATCATCGGGGTGCACAGTCCGGAGTTCGAGTTCGAAAAAGACTTTGACAACGTGACCAAGGCCACCATGGACAAAGGCGTGGTGTGGCCGGTGGCCCTGGACAACGACTTTGCGACCTGGCAGAACTACTCCAACCGGTATTGGCCGGCCAAGTATCTAATCGACAAGGACGGCGTGGTGCGCTACTCCCATTTTGGAGAGGGCCGATACGCCGAGACGGAGGGAAAAATTCGTGAGCTTCTCGAAGAAGCCGGCGCGAGCGTTCTGGAGGACAAGTTCTCTCCATCCCTGGACCAGAAGTTGGACCCAACCTATCTCGGATCGCCCGATGCCGAGTTAACCCGGGAGGTTTACGCGGGGTACAGGCGCAACCTTCCCGACCGGCTCTACGGCGGGGGTGGTTACGTGGGCCAGGAGGCTTACTACAAGGCCCCGGAAGAGGTGGTGACCTTTGCTTTGCCCGGTGAATTGACCCCAAACGTGCTCTACTTCCACGGCCGTTGGCGGGTTGGTCCAGAAAACATCGATCATGGCCGGAAAACCCAGGGTCACGAGGACTCAATCAACCTGGTGTTCTCTGCCCGGAGCGTCAACGCGGTGCTGACTTCCGGCTCCGGCGAGCCCTACCGGGTCAGGGTTACGGTAGACGGCAAATACCTGACCGAGGCCAACAAGGGAGAAGACGTAAAAATAGGAAACGACGGGGAAAGCTACATCATGGTGACCGAACCCCGAATGTACAACGTACTGGAGAGTCCCGAGTGGGTCTGGCGAAACACACTCCAAATGAGCTCCGAATCCGATGATTTTGGCCTGTTCGCCTTTACGTTCGGGGTTTACGAAAAGCAGACTTAATGCTCTCCCGGACCAACCTCCGTATTTTCCTCTCGCCAAGGCTGTACCTATTTTTGGGGATAGGCTTGGTCCTAACTTGGATTGTTGCCGTTCTGGTGTTCGGATTCGGCAGGGGACCCTTGGGTAAAGACGCACCCGATTTTCAGGGTATTCACCGGTGGATCAATACGGAGCCGTTATCGTTAGAGGACCTCAGAGGCAAGGTGGTCTTGGTGGATTTCTGGACTTATACCTGCATCAACTGCATTCGTACCCTGCCATACCTTAAAGATTGGCAGGACAAGTACGCCGATTCAGGATTGGTGATTGTGGGGGTACACTCCCCCGAGTTCGAGTTCGAAAAACTCACGGAAAACGTGACTATGCAGGCGGCGAAACTCGGCGTGGACTACCCCATAGCCCAGGACAACGACTTCGAAACCTGGCGGGCTTACAAGAACAACTATTGGCCGGCCAAGTATCTGGTCGATAAGGAAGGCGTCGTCCGCTACAATCATTTCGGTGAAGGCGCTTACCTGGAAACCGAAGAGAAAATCCGGGAATTGCTGCTGGACGCCGGCGCCGACCTGGGAGCGATCGAGCCCGGGACGACCCTGACCGGAGCAGGCACAGGCGCAAGCGCCACCCGGTCCAGGTACCTGTCAAGGTTGACCCGCGAACTGTACGGGGGTTACGAAAGAAACACCTCCAGGGGCGGTAACTACATCGCTCACGAGGAATATTACGGCGGCCCCGAACGGGTAGTGGATTACCCGGATTCCGAGTACTATCAGAGCAACAAGGTCTACCTGAAAGGGCCATGGTTCAATGGGCCGGAATCCATCAAGCACGCCAGAAAAACCGAACACCTGCAGGACTACATCGGCATTCGGTTTTCAGCCGCCTCGGTCAACGTGGTGGTCAATCCCCGTGGGGACCAGCCTTTCCAGGTCGACGTCACCATCGATGGGTTTCCGTTGACGCCGGAGCAAGCGGGGCAGGATATCGACTTCGCCGAGGGCCGTAGCTTCTTCACGGTGACTGAAGGCAGAATGTATGGAGTGGTATCGCTTCCCGTTTTTTCCAGCCACGAACTCAGACTCAGCTCCAATTCCGATGACTTCGCGGTGTTCGCGTTCACGTTCGGGGTCTGAGAGGTTCCGTTAAACGGTTTTCTAAGATCGGAGCCAATCCATTGCCTGGAGGATTGCAGGTGCTGTCAATTGCCAAAGAAGCTTGGGCAATCGCTATCTTGGCCCTGATGGGGGTCCTGTTGTTGGGGTGCGGGTCCGCGTCTACGGGCGGCAACCCATCCGGCGCTCCGACAACCGGTGTATCTTCCAGTGGTCCCTCCACTAGTCCCACTGGAAAATCCAGCCAAGCCACGGGAGGCGTCGACCCAATCCTGGCCACCACGGTTCTGCGGGTCGGGGAGCAGCGAGTAGCCTTCCTCCTGGCGGGCCCCCAGGGAATCATCCAGGACCCAACCGCCCGGGTAACCCCCGTCTTCCTGGGCTCCGGCGCCAACGGCGCGGAAGTGACCGCCGCCGCGAAGCAAGCCCAATTCCACCTATGGCCCTACGGTGTGAGGGGGTCTTATTCCACCCAACTCGTTTTCGACCGTCCAGGCAGGTGGCGGCTGGACATTGAGACCGAGGGAACCGCTGAACCCACCATGGCGCGGTTGGAAATCGACGTGGCCGAGCAGTCGCACATTCCGGACATTGGCAGCCTTCCCCCAACCGGCAACAACAAAACTCTGGACACGGTGCCCAGCCTGGAGCAGCTGACTACGGATTACGAACCCGATCCGGACCTTTATTCGATGACCATCGACCAAGCCATTGCGTCCGGCATGCCTTCTGTGATCGTATTTGCCACGCCGGCGTTCTGCTCAAGTCCCACCTGCGGCCCACAGGTGGACACAGTCTCTATGCTCAAAGACCTACGCGCCCCGGACGCCAACTTCATCCACGTTGAACTTTATGACAACCCGGCGGAGATCCAGGGCGACCTGGGAAGGGCCGAATTGGTCCCATTTGCCAATGATTGGGGGTTTACGACCATACCCGATTGGTCTAACGAGTCCTGGGTGTTTGTGTTGGACCCAAAGGGACGCATCCACCAACGTTTCGAAGGCTATGCCACGCTCGAAGAGTTGGACTCCGCAGCCTCCTAGGAGCGTTTTTCGTGTCCGTATGGATTGGCCGTGGGAATTGAGGACCCGGTTAGCGTTGCCGGTGGCCCACTAATGGTTTGCCGATGAAGATTTGCTCATTGTTGCCCAGCGGCACCGAAATCCTGTTCGGCCTGGGACTTGGCGATCAAGTCATAGGCGTAAGCGACCTGTGCGACTTCCCGGAGGAAGCAGCTGGGAAACGAGTAGTCTCCAGCAGCAAGGTGGACTCCGCCTCGCTGTCCAGCGCGGAAGTGGAAAGCGAAATGCGGCGCCTCATGGAGGCCGGTGAAGAACTTTACGAGTTGGACCGGGATTGGCTGGCCCAAAACAACCCCGATGTAGTCCTGACTCAAGACCTGTGCCAATTTTGCGAAGTGGACGCCAGCCAGGTCCTGGATGCCGTCGAAGGCATGTGCGCCGGAGCCAGGGTGATAGTGCTCCAACCTCGCACCCTGGACGGGATAATCTCCAGCATTGAGCAGGTCGGAGCCGCCTGCCTCGCAGAAGTCCCCGCCCGGCGGTTGGCGAATGAGCTAACCGACCGCATTGAAGCCGTGGAGCAGGTGTTGGAGAGGGCTTCGCACCGACCCCGCGCGTTTTCCCTGGAAGGAATCGACCCGTTGGTCGTTGGCGGACATTGGATTCCTGATATTCTGCGAAGGGCCGGCGGGGTGCAAGACCAATTCGCACCGGGATGCCCGGCCCAACGTATTGCCTGGCGGGACGTCGTGGACTACGGGCCCGAAAAGCTGTACATCGACCTTTGCTCCTCAGACCTGGAGCGCAACCTGCGGGAGGCTCCCTGGCTTGCCGCACAAGACGGGTGGAGCAGCCTGCCGGCGGTCCAGCGCGGGGAAGTCTACCTGATCGACCATGTTTATTTCAGCAGGCCCGGGCCCCGGGTAGTCCAGGGACTGGAGATTCTGGCCCAACTGACCCATCCGGAATTGTTCTCCGGTTTCATACCATCGGGAACGGTGGTGAAGCTCGACCCATCCTTGGCGGCGGGCTGCCCGGCGGACCAAATTGCCGCCTGCTTCAAGCCATATCCGTAGATTGGCCCGGCGTCTCAACGGTTTTCCATGACGCGGTTAATAATCTGGCGTTATAATGATTGAGATTTCAGGGGGTGACTGGCCCCGGAGTATGAGTATTGGCTGTAAGTAAGGACGATTTCAGGGGAGCCATGGGTGAGTTCGCTACAGGCGTGACGGTAATCACAACTCTGGATGACAAGGGCGATCCTCACGCCATGACAGCAAACTCGTTTACGTCGGTTTGCCTGGAACCGCCGGTGGTTCTGGTGTGCGTGGCTCACGGCACCCACACCCACGGGTATGTGACGAGCGCGGGCAAGTTTGGCGTGAATATCCTGGGCAGGGGTCAGCAGGAACTGGGCTCCTACTTCGCCAAACGCCCGGAAGACCGCCAGGGCGCGGTCAAATATACCTATTCAGAGGGAGAGGCAGGTCTGCCGGTGCTGGACCACTCGACCCTGTTCTTTGGCTGCCAGGTAATCGGCTCCCATGTATACGGGGACCACACAATATACTTGGGCGAAGTTGAGGAAATTCAGCGGTTGGAACCCCAGGAGCCGTTGATGTTCTACCAAAGCAGGTGGTACGACCCCTCCGGGTAGTAACATTTGCAATGGGGGCTTGCCGTCTTACCGGAGAGCGCCCAGGAACAGCTCAATTTGCTCGTTTACCGCCTGCGGTTGTTCCAGTTGAACAAAATGGGTGCCCTCTTCAATGACATCTCTACTGGCTCCCTTGATTTTCTCGACTAGTAGTCAGTCATCTCTGGAATAGCAATTTCTGTCAGGCGACACCCTGGGCGCTCAAACAAAACTCCACCGCCTTTGCTCTTATGATTACACGGTTGACTGACTACTAGATAGTCCGAGTATCTGACTGGAGTCATAGTGTCGTCGCTTCCGCAAATGGCCAGGGTGGGCAGTTGAATTTGATCGACTTGCTCCATAACGTCGAAGCGGTTGCAAGCCTTTAGATCGTTTAGCTCCACCAGGGGGCCCACCGCGGCGGCCCGCCGCATCAATGCCTGCTGTACCTCGGAATCAACGCGTTGATAGGCGATGCGGCGCTGATCCAACCACCGGGAATTGTTGTCGCCCGGCTGCTCGCAGAGGCCAAAGAAATCCGGGTGCACTCTCAGCCGGGCCCCGGAGCCAATCAGCACAATTCCTTTAAGCTCCTCGGGGTAGCGCAGGGCGTATAACAGGGTGATCGCTCCCCCCATGGAGTGACCGCATAGGACCACGTCTTGGTACCCGCTCCCGGCATTAAAACCCCGCAGCCACTCGACGTAGCTATCGATCTCCGTACAGGGCTTCCCTACAGGGTGACCGGGGAGGTCAACGGCGACGGCGTTGGTAAAGTATTGGAGCTGGTAGTGGAAGGACAGGCTGGATTCACCGGCGCCGTGAACGAAAACCAACTGCATGGGTAACACCTTCGCGGATGCTATGAATCGCCCTACCCGCCTGATTAGGGCCCCGCTTTTGATAAACCGGGCGATTTTTGTGTGTTCTATAGCAACGTTAAGATGAATGATGTGGGCATTCCTCTGTTGATTGACCCGATGCACCGCCCCTGAGAATCCAGTTCGGCACACCGGGCTTTCCACAACAAAGGATAGAATCCGGAACAGTTCCCACAGAACTGACGTTGGTGGCCACGGGCGCCGGGAGAAGCGGGAAGCGGTCCTACTTGTCGGTGCCGGCCCCGTTGCTCCCGTTGGCCGGGCTGGCGCCATTCACCGGGCGGTGGCCATTTGTCGACGCGCCGGTACCATTGGAGCCATTTTCTTCCGACCCATTCTCACGTTCGTGAACATTCTCTTGGAAGCAGGCGATTGAGGCAACATAGTCATCGGGTTCCCGGTCCCGCCAAACAATCACGCCCTGGGCATTGCGTCCAGTTTTGCGGACGTCCTCCAACGTAATACGAACCATTTGGGCCTGGGCTGAAATAATGAAAATCTCCTGTCCCGGTGCGTCAGATACCACCCGAGCGGCCGCAACTGGGCCGGTTTTTTCTGTGACCCGTAGGGTGATTACTCCCTGGCCTCCCCTTGCGTGCCTAGTATAGTTGGAGTTTGACAAGGGAGTGGACTTGCCGAAACCGCGCTCGCTAACGACGAGCAAATGGCTGTTGGGCAACACCACACCCATGGCCACCACCTTATCTTCACCCAACACCCTCATTCCCCGGACTCCGCCTGCTGAGCGTGACCGGGGCCTTAGGCCGGAAACCGGGAATACTATTGCCTGTCCATTTTTCGAAACCATGACAACGTCGCTGGAGGTATCGGCCTGCCCTACGCTGACCAGCTCGTCCCCCTGTTCCAGGTGCATAACATTCAATCCCGAAGGCCGGATGTTGGACAGGCCGCCGGCTTTCAAGGCCTTAACTTCCCCCAGCCGCGTCGCCAGAATCAAGAGATAGTCGTCACTGGGGTTCTTGATTGCGAGCATCGCCTGCACCTGCTCGCCGCGCGCCAGGGGCAGCAGGTTGACCAGGGGGGTGCCCCTGGTGGTCCGGGAAGTATCGGCGGCGATGTTAAATGCCCGCAGTGGGTACACGCGGCCCCGGTTGCTGAAGAAGAACAGGGTCTCGTGAGTATCGACCACCACCAGGTCCATCAGGGCGTCATCTTCACGGGTGGTCATACCCCGCACTCCCTTACCGCCCCGGTGCTGGGTGCGGTAGGTGGCGATGGGGACCCGCTTGATGTATCCCCGCTGGCTGAGCGTTATCACGACGTCTTCGTTGGCGATAAACTGCTCGTCGGTGGTCCCCGCTATTTCAGCTTCGTGAATGACGGTCCGGCGTGGCTCGCCATAGTCCTTCTTGAGCTTCCTGGTTTCTTCTTTTATCTGGGTCAGGACCTTCAGGGGGTCGGCCAGAATGGCCTCCAACTCGCCAATTGTCTTGACCAGGTCTTGGTGCTCGTTCTCCAACCGTTCCCGTTCCAGAGCGGCCAGACGGCGGAGTTGCATGTCCAGGATTGCTTGGGCCTGAATCTGGCTGAGGTCCAGTTGCTCCATCAGCCGGGTACGAGCGGTTTCGACGTCGGGGGATCCCCGGATGATTTCCACCACCAGGTCCATCTGGTCCAGGGCCAACAGCAGACCCTGCACCACGTGGTCACGGTCCCTGGCCCGGTTCAGCAAGTATTCGGACCGCCTTCGAATCACTTCCTGCCGGTGGGCAATGAACAGCGCCAGCGCCTGCTTTAACGGCAGAGTCTGGGGTTGGCCGTCTACCAGGGCCAGGACGATGCTGTTGAAGGAGGTGCGTAGAGAGGTATAGCGGAACAGGTTGTTCAGGACGATGTTTCCCTGGGCATCCCGCCGCAATTCCACCACGATCCGCATGCCATGCCGGTCGGACTCATCGCGGATATCCGACACGCCCTCTATGCGTTTGTTCCGCACCAACTGGGCCATCTTCTCCACGAGGTTGGCCTTGTTTACCTGAAAGGGCAGTTCTGTGATGACGATTTGCTCTCGTCCGCCCCGAATCTCCTCAACTTCAGTGGCGCCTTCCATGATGATGCGGCCACGGCCGGTCGTGTAAGTGTCCACGATCCCCTGCTTGCCCCGGATAGACCCGGCAGTAGGAAAGTCCGGCCCCAAGACAAAACTCATCAGGCGCTCAGTGGTACATTCCGGGTGGTCGACCAAGTAGCAAATGGCGTCGCATATCTCGGACAGGTTGTGGGGAGGTATGTTGGTGGCCATTCCTACGGCAATGCCGGTAGCGCCGTTCAGCAGCATGTTCGGGAGGCGGGCGGGTAAAACCGTTGGCTCATCCATGGAGTCGTCAAAGTTGGCAAGAAAGTCCACCGTGTTCAGGTCGAGGTCGGCCAACAATTCCTCGGCGATTGGGGCCAACCGGGCCTCGGTGTACCTCATGGCGGCGGGAGGGTCGCCGTCCACGCTGCCGAAGTTACCTTGGCCGGTAACCAGCATGTGGCGCAAGGAGAAAGGCTGGGCCATACGGACCAGGGCGTCGTACACCGAAATCTCGCCGTGGGGGTGGTATTTGCCCAGCACCTCTCCGACGATACGAGCGGTTTTCCGGTAAGAGGTGTTGGCCCGGAGTCCCATCTCCTGCATTGCGTAAAGGATGCGGCGCTGCACCGGTTTCAGGCCGTCGCGAACGTCGGGCAACGCACGGGAGACAATCACGCTCATGGCATAGGTCAGGTAGGACGTGCGCATCTCCTCTTCAATGCGCACGGGGCGGTTTCCATCTGTAGGCGGCACGGGGGCGGTGGTTACCATGTCATGCTCCTCATCCTCACATCCCTAACTTTCATGCTATGGGAATTTTTCAAACCGGGTTAGCGTTCAGCGACCCGGTGCCTGGGTTCACGCCGACGCCAAGCCAATTTGGGACTTCAGTTACCTGATCGGATGGTCTCCCGAGTTTTACGCCAAGATGGGCCCGTTAAATATCTTGGGGGGTCCTATCTTGGGGGGTCCTAGCGGGGTCCCAGCAGCGGCAGTGTTCCAGGAAACATGCCCGGGCTCAGGTCTTATGATGCGTAACTTTCAGCGCGTTCTTGAAATGCGGCGAATAGATTGGCGAATATTCCCGGCACTTCGTTCTGGCGTTCCGGGTGGCATTGGAGTCCGATCACCCAGGAATGCGACGGGCTTTCCAGTCCCTCCACCAAGCCGTCTTCAACCGCAAAGGCTGTGGACATCAGCCCCGGAGACCGCTGCGCTTCTTGCAGCCCCTGGTGGTGATAACTGTTGACCCGGAAGAACCCGGCCATACCGATTACCGCCGCCGCTTTCGAGCCGGGGGACAGGTATATTTCGTGGGTACTGCCGTCTTTGGCGTCATCTGAGCTGTTGGGGCCGCTGGGGCGATGCCCGTCCAGGTGTTGTATCAATTGCCCGCCGAAGGCGACGTTCAAGACCTGCATCCCCCGACAAATTGCCAGCACAGGCATATCCCGGTCCAATGCCCATGCCAAAAGCCCCAGGTCAAGGTCGTCCAGCGGGCGGCAGAGAGTCAGCCCGGCCTCGGCGTTAGGCGTTTGCCCGTACAGCTGCGGGTCTACGTCTTCACCGCCGCGGAGCAACAATCCGGACACTCCGTCCATCAATTCACCGGCAGACTTGTGACAGTGGTCCTCCGGGGACATGAGGCGGATGTTGGCTCCCAATGACTCCATAACTTGGATATAACGGCGGGGTCCGTGGGGGGCGTCGCGGCCGGAGGTGGTTAGCGCAATTGTTACCATGCTAGGTTCTATTTTACCTGATTTGAAGCTAAAGAAACAATAAAATAGCTTGTAAGTAACAGGGAACATGGAGCTATAAGCATTTAACCCCCAGTGTCAAAATGCCCGATATGTGAAAAGAGAGCTTCAAATTGGGATAGAAGCGGTCAAATCCCGTGGCAAGGAAGCTCACTGGAAGCCGCCGTGTGCTGTATCATAGAGGCCACGTAGGTTCGAACCTTGGCCGTGCAGACGGTGGCGCAACCAACTCCGTGACCCCCCCCACTACCGGACCCACATCAACTCCTCAAAAACACCCCCACTGGGGAGACTTGGCGCTTTTGCGCCTGAGCGCCTACGGGTTTGGCATCAACGGCTTGCTCCTGGCCATGGACGTAATGATCCTGCCCGCACTGCTGTTGGTGTTAACCTCCGACGACCTCAAAAACACGTATCTGGGCTTGTTAGGTTTCAGCGGCCTGGTGCTGGCGGCCTTAGTCCAATTGGGCATCGCGCCGATTAGCGACAAGTCCAAGTCTTCTTTGGGAAAGCGGGTCCCCTTCATCCTCTGGGGGTCTGCCTTGGTTTGCGCGGCGCTGGTGGGGGTGGGTATGGCGCCCAACTACGCCTTGTTGTTTGCGGCCTGGCTTTTCCTTCAGGGCAGCGTCAACGTTGGGTACGGGCCATACCAGGCATTGATCCAAGACCTTGTTCCCAGTGGGCTGGTCGGCAAGGCTGCATCCTACAAGATTCTCACCGACGCCGCCGGAGCGTTGGCATTGATCCTCGTCGCCGGCGAGTTAATCGGCCTGGCTTCGGGTTCCGACCTGAGGTTTTGGGTGTGGATGGCCCTGGGTGTTTTAGCAGCGTGTGTGGTGGTTAACGCCGGTATAACGTCGGTAACCGCGGTGGGCCGGGGACGGGCCCAGCCCGTGGCGGTCCCGGTGCAGCAACCCAACCCGCCCAGGGTCCGGCCGGGGCTGCGGCCCCCGTTGCACCCTCAATTGACTCGCTTTGTGATATCCCGGCTGATGCTGGTGATCGGCATCGCCGCGTTCCAAACGTACGGAATGTTTTTCCTCAAGGACGTGGTGGGGTTGGAAAATCCGGCCCAGACGCTGGGGCGCATGACAATGGTCATAGGCGGCGGGTTGGCGGTGAGCGTCTTCTTTACCGGCCGGATCTCCGACCGGGTGGGCCGCAAGCCGTTGATGTTAGTCGGAGCCCTGGGCGCTGCCGCTTCCACCATCTCGTTGCTCGCCGCCAACGATGTAACGCAAGTGTTGGTAGTAGGTAGCGCCACCGGAATTTCGGTGGGAATGTTGCTGAGCGCCAACTGGGCGTTGGCCAACGAGATGGGCACCTCGGGCCGAGAGGCGCAACACATCGGCATTATCAACCTGGCCAACATTGGCGGCGCCGGAATCTCGAAGCTATTGGGACCGGGGATTGACGCTCTGAACCGGCTTGAGCCCACTTTGCAGTTCCTGGGCTACTCCTACGCCGTAACGGGATACTCGGCCATGCTGATTGGCTGCGGGGTCATGTTTGTTGCCGGAGCTCTGTTGCTCATGCCCCTCGACTCCGAAAAACGAGGCGCCCAGTCATCGCACGGTTTACCTCAAGAACCCGCCTGAACCTCACAATAAGAACCGCGCCCAGGCCACAGCCGCGGCCCTTAGCAACCAGATAGGAACCCCGGCGTCACCGGGCGTCGGCGTCAATTTTGGCCAGGAAAGCCCCGGCTCCCCGGGCCACCCAGGCGTTCCATGAGGTCATGACAAACTTAACCCCCTTGCCCAGGTAGTCGGATATGTTCTCGTCGTTGGCCAATGTTCCCGGCACGCGGCCCGCGGCGATTATCCGGGCAATGGATTCGTCGATAGCCCGTTGCACGTCGGGATGGCCGGGATTCCCAATGTGCCCCATGGTCTGGGCCAGGTCTGAAGGCGCCACGAAGAAAACATCGATGTTATCCACCTGAAGTATCTCGTCCAAGTTGCGCAGCGCCTCGGCTTCCTCCAGCAGGACCACCACCATAGTCTGATCGTTGGCCTGGTGGAAATAGTCGGCAACACCGAAGGACTGACGGCCGCCGAACATTCCCCGGTATCCGATTGGGGCGTATTTGGCCGATTGGGCTGCCTTTTCCGCGGCTTCCTTGCTGTTGACGTGAGGAACCACGATACCCATAGAGCCGCGGTCCAGGGTGCGGGTAATCAGCCAGGGTTCGTTGGAAGTAACCCTGGTGATGGGAGTAACTCCCCACAGGTCGCAGGCCCGCGTCATGTCGCCCAACTGGTCCCAAGTCACCGACCCATGTTCCGTCTCAAGCCAGGCGGCATCGAATCCCATGGGGCCCAAGAAATCGATAATGTCGCTGCTGGCCAGGCCGGATATAGTTGTGACAACTCCGCCCGACTTCAGCTTATCCTTTGCCTTATTGGGTCGTATTGAAGCCACGGGTTTCTCCTCGGTAGTCTGTGATTAGCCTAAATTGGGGCGCTAATTTCCAACTGCTGAAGCCCGGATCGGCGGTTTACGATTCACCAAATGCTTTCCTGCCGGAAGGTGACTGTTTCGCTGTTGGATGCGCGCCGCCTAGCGGTTGGTCCGGACCGCCTTGAGTTAGAAATAAAAGCCGGTTGGGAGCGGCGGCGCAACGGTGGCCACGCCCCCAACCGGGCAGCTATCAGGGTCGGATGGTAGTTGCTAGTTGGGCATCCAGGCCACCGCCCGGACCTCGCCGAATTCCCGCTTCAACTTGTCCCACGTAGCGCCGCCATCATTGCTGGTGTAGACCTCACCGTACAAGGTGTTGGCCACGATGGTGTTAGGGTCTGCCGGATGAAAAGCGAAGTCCCAAATAGAAGAGTTGGGCTCCACCGGCAGAGGCATGCTCTGCCAAGACTCACCGCCATCGCTGGACCGTTGGATACCGCCGGTGCTTCCGTAAGCGCCGCTGCCGTTGGCCGCAAACACCACTTGGGGCTCATCCGGCTTCACCGCGACCCATCGACAATAGGCTAGGGGGAAATCCTCGGTTTTAACCATGGACCGCCAACTTTCTCCCACGTCGCTGCTGGCGAAGACCTCGTGAGGCGTGCTTACCAACACGTTGCGAGGGTTACCTGGAGACACAGCAATTCCGTGGATATCGGGGTCGCTGACACCGTCTTCGACCCGGGTCCAAGAGTCGCCTCCATCCAGGCTTCGGTAAACGCCGTCGATTTCAACGCCCGCCCAAACGTTGCGGTGGTCAACCGGATCAACCACCAGGGCGGTGATCCTGGGCACTCCGATAGAGCACTCCGTGGCCATTTCAACCGGCAACTTTTCCCAGTTTTTGCCCGCATCTTTGGACCGGAACACCATTGGCGGCCGGGTGCCGGCGAAGATCGTATCGGGATCGGTCGGATCTATCGCTATGCTCCAAACGTGAAGGGAATTCATCGGAGAATCCAGGTGCTCCCAACTCACTCCCTTGTCGTTGCTCACGTACACCCCGGTATTGGCGCCGGCGTAGATGACGCTTGGCTTGGTGGGATGCGCCGTCAGGGCCCGTACCTGGGCTTCGATCTGGAAGGGGTCCCGTACCATCGCCCAATGCTCTCCGCCATCGGGGCTCTGCCATATTCCCTGGCCCACGGTTCCGACACAAATGCTGATATCGTTAGCCATATACTTTTCCTCCCTCAGAGGTTGAGTTTCCAAAATCCCAAAAGTCAGTGAGGTGACCTTGATTCCCGCACCATCATAAACGCAGCAGGAGGGTTTTGCCAGAGCCGGTCCGATGGGCAGTGGTGGCCGGTTAGCGGGAGCCGCACGGCCAAGCGCCGGCAGACGTAGCAAAAGTTTTTCTCAAGCCAGTTGCTTGGCCGGGGATCTCGACCAGAATCAGCTGGCTGAGTCCAACAAATTGCACGGTTTCTGTGGGAACATCCGGCTGCGTTTGGCCCGTTCCTCGATAGTCGCCTTCAATTCTGCCATGTGCTCCACCATTGTCCGGTGGAGCATACGACGCACTACCAACCGGGCCACGAGCCAGCCAAGGATCCAACCCGAGAGTCCAAACTCGCTCCGGTACGTCAGACGGGTACAACCGCCCTCTTCTTCAAGGTCGAACCGGTCGTGAAGCATGGAAAGCGGTCCTTCGACCCCCTCGAAAAATATGGCGGCGGGCTCCTGGGTAGTCACCCACTCAACCGTGCGGTAGACGCGCCGCCGTCCGGTCAAGCTGATTCCCGGCGTGTGGAATTCGACCAGCAGCCGGTCCTCGTCCCGCTGGAGCACCTTGGAGTTAGCCTGGTTCTGCCCGCCCGCACCGAATGCGGTTAGGACCTGGAACGCCAGCCTCCGGTCGGCGTGGATATGTACAGATACCTGGCGAGCGCGGACCGGAATCACGTCCACGGAACAGTCTCCATCGTTAATTCGGCAGTTATGGGGATAACGGAACCGTGGAAACCTCGCCCGAGGTTACGAAACCGCCGCGCTGGGGATGAGTTGCGCCGGCCGGCCCCGGGGCCAAATGGTAGGGGCGCGGTAAACCGCGCCCCCGCCGAGTCTCTCCCATTTGCCCGAAAGCCGGACTATTTGCCCTTGCCGTCCCCGTTTTCCCAAAGCGCTTCCAGGATGCTGCCGGGGGACATGGGAAGCTTGTGCATTCTGATCCCGATAGCGTCGTAGATGGCGTTGGCGATGGCCGCCATCGGCGGAACTATGGAGACCTCACCGACCCCGCGGACTCCGAATGGATGGGCGGGGTTGGCAACTTCGACGATAGTGGTGTCGATCATGGGCAGGTCCAGGCTGGTGGGCATGCGATAGTCCAAGAAGCTCGAATTGACCATCTCGCTGTTATCGTTGAAGAAGTACTCTTCATTCAACGCCCAGCCGATGCCCTGGACCGCTCCGCCTTGCATCTGGCCTTCCACGTAGCTGGGATGGACTGCTTTTCCGGCGTCCTGCAGAGCAGTATAACGGAGAATGTCCACCTTGCCAGTCTCGCAGTCAACTTCTAGGTCCACCAGGTGGACGGCGAACGCGGGGCCGGCTCCCCGAGGATCGACGTTGGCCCGGCCTACTATCGGTCCGCCGGTGCCGTTGAGTCGGGCCGCCAGTTGTTTGAAGGTCATGCGCAACTCAGGGTCTGACTTGTGGGAAATAACGCCATCCTGGTATTCGACGTCATCTGCGGAAACGTCCCAGATAGTTGCGGCCCTCTGCACCATTTGACGCTTCACGTCCAGGGCGGCCTCGTAGCAGGCCCAACCGGTCTTGAAAGCCACGCCGCTGCCCCCGGTCACCGAGGTGAAACCAACAGAGTCAGTGTCGCCCACCTGCGGCTTAACGTCCTCCGCGGCAATCCCGAGCACCTCAGCCAGTTGCATGGCCACCGCGGCCCGGCTGCCTCCGATGTCCGGTGAGCCCTCAACCAGGCTGACAGTGCCGTCGGAGATTACGCTGGCAGTAGCCGAGGAAGGGCCGGTGCCGTTGAACCAGAATCCGGCGGCGGCGCCCCGCCCCACCAGGGTCCCACTGTGGCCTTTGGTCAGCGGTTGGGAATAATGTTCGTGGTCCTTAGCCGCTTGGACCGTCTCCAAAAAGCCGATACGTGGGAACACGGGCCCGGGGATTCTCCGGGTACCTTCCTTGGAGCCGTTGATCAGACGAAACTCCAAGGGGTCTATCCCCAGTTGTTCGGCAACTTCGTCCATCACCGTCTCTGCGGCGAACGCTGCCGCCGGTGCACCTGGGGCCCGATAAGCGGCGGTCTTGGGCTTGTTTAGGACGACGTCATACCCTTCAATCCGCCCGTTTTCGATGTCGTAGGGGCCCAGCATGCACTGGACTCCGGGATTAACCGGCGAGCCCGGGAACGCTCCCGCCTCGTAGATCAGGGTGGCGTCAGCGGCGGTGATCCGTCCGGCCTTGTTGGCGCCAACCTTGAACCGGATGTAGGTGCCGGAGGTGGGGCCGGTGCCTTCAAAGACCTCGGCCCGGCTCATGGAAACTTTCACTGGCTTCCCGGTCTTCCGAGACAACATCAGGGCCACCGGCTCCAGGTATACCAACGTCTTGCCGCCGAATCCGCCGCCGATTTCCATTGGGATGACCTTGATGCTGGAAACCGGGATGCCCAGTATGTTGGCGGACTGGTCGCGGATGTTGAAGTGTCCCTGGCTGCTGCACCAGATGGTCGCCTTGCCGTCGGGGTTCCAAAGAGCTGTGGCAGAGTGAGGTTCGATGTAGCCCTGGTGCACCGTTGCGGTCCGGTATTCTCGCTCTACGACTACGTCTGCTTCTTGGAACCCTTTCTCGAGGTCGCCGACTTCGAATACAAAACGGTTGGCAACGTTGGTGCTGACATTATCATCATCGTCAGAGCGCAATCCACCGGCTCGAACTGAAGGACTGACTGCGTTCGCCAGTCTTTCGTGCAGCACCGGAGCATCGTCTTTCATGGCGTCCAGCACGTCCACGACCGCGGGCAGCACTTCATAGTCCACGTCGATCAACGCCAGAGCCAGTTCCGCAATGCTGGAGTTTTCGGCCGCCACTCCGGCAACCGCGTGCCCCTTGTACAACACTTTGTCGGCCGCCAGGCAGTTGTTGCTAAGAAATCTGGGATTGCTCATTGCGCCTTCCCCGATGTCCGCCAACCTGCCGCCATGTTGAGAGAAATCGGCAGAGGTGACCACCGCCTTCACTCCGGGAAGCGCCAGGGCGCGGCTGGCATCGATGGACTTGATCCGGGCATGGGCATGAGGACTGCGTAAAATCTTGCCGAAAAGCAACCCCGGCAATTGGATATCGGCTCCGTATTGAGCCCGGCCGGTGACCTTATCGGCCCCGTCGTGTCGGATGGGCCGGGTGCCCACCACGTTGAAATGCTCAGTTGCCAGAACTGTGTTGGAAGCCATCGCCCTTAAACCTCCGTAAATGATGCGCCCATCAATCGACTCAGGCCACTCGGGCATTCACCGAGCAATAATGCGGGCGCTGCCGAGATTTTAACACGGTTAATGGTTCCGTTCTATTCGCCACGGAGGGCACCGAGGACGCAGAGACTTTCAGGCAAATAAAAAATTGAGGCTCCGTGCCCTCTGTAGCGAATAGGGCTCTGGATTCCCGTTGCGAACGAACCTATAATCATCCAGGTTACCCTGCCTGGACGCCCAGCAAACTGGAATCGCCTGGCCCGTGTCGCGGCAGTGTTCCTGATTGGATTTCGAGGTGAACGATGCCCATTGCTAAAGTCTCCGGCGGTGAACTTTACTACGAGGAGTCGGGGAGCGGGGAGCCGGTGGTCCTGTCCGCGGGCGGCTTGCAGGGAAACCTGGACAGCTACTCCGAGGTAGTCGGGGCTCTGGCCGGGTCTTTTCGCGTAATCACCTACGACCGTCGTTTCGGGAGGCAATCCAACAGTCCCCTGGTGGTGCAAACCTGGGACATGGTCTGCCAGGATGTCTTTGACCTGATGGACTCGCTGAACATTGACCAGGCCTTCTTGGGAGGAGGTTCCTTCGGGGCAGCGATTTCCTTTGGCTGCGCCTCCAGAAATCCAGAGCGGATCAAGGCAATCTTCCCTTCCAACATTGCGGGCGGGACCATTTGCGACGCTTATCTGGCGGGCAAGCTGTTCCACAGCCTGGACACGGGCATGAACCGGGGAATCAAGGCGGTCATTGACGCTTTCGACCCGGACGACCGGTTTTCGCCATTCAGCCCGGAGCGAGCCCAACATGACCCCGAATACCGGAGCAACCTCGAAGCCATGCGTTCCGAGGAATTCGCCCAGGTCATGCGGGACACCATCTACGCCCTATTTGACGGCTCATACGTCAGCCTGGGGATGACCGCAGAAGCTCTGAAGGGAATCCGGACACCCGCGATCATCATGCCCGGTTCCAACGACATCCATCCCCGGCCATTGGCTGAGCGGGTCCACCGGTTGGTTCCCAACAGCCAATGGGGAGAAACGCCGCCTCACGGTGAAGCACCCCAGCAATATACGCAACGGGTTTTGGAGTTCCTATCCCAGTTTTAAGGCCATTTTCAAGGGTTGAGGCGCCGCGGAGGGTTTCACAGCGTTAAATTTAACGTTGTGGAGCCAGGCGGCCCGGAGGAAGGCATGCCCACCAACGCAAACATCGGTATTCTAGTGCCCGGCAGTTATGAAGGGCCACCGCCCAAGATGGACGAATTCGCCAGGTTCTTCCGCTCCGCCGAGGAGTTGGGGTTCGAGTCCGTCTGGGTCACCGACCGGATTTTTCATCGCATCAATATCCTGGATCCCTTTACGCTGCTGGCCTGCGCCGCGGCATCAACTTCAACTATCCGCCTGGGAACCGCCGTCATTCTGTTCGCGCTCCGGCACCCGGCGCTGGTGGCCAAGACCGCGGCGACTTTGGACTACATGTCCGGGGGACGCCTCACGTTGGGCATATCCCTGGGGGGACGGGATGAGGAGTTCCAGTCTTTGGGCGTGGATGTCAGCCGCCGGGTCGGCCGGTTCAGCGAAGGGTTGCGGATAATGCGGCGGCTATGGGAGGAAAATGAGGTCACGTTCCACGGACGTTATTACGACCTGGACGCCGTTACCGTCCGCCCAGGGCCGGCAGCGGACCGGTCAATACCGATTATTCTGGGAGGTCGGGCAGACACCCTTCTGAGAAGGAGCGCCCGAAACGCCGACGGGTGGGTGGCGGGCAGCACCGGCGATTCCGAGTCCTTCGCTCAGGCTTGGCAGACAGTAAAGGGCCATGGCGAGGCGGCAGGGAAAAGCCCGGACTCACTGGAATCGGGGAAATTGATTTACATTGCGGCCGGGCCCGACGAGGAGAAGTGTAAGGCCGACCTGCGGGCATCCCTTCACCCGTACTACGGGCCCGGGTACGACGTTGGCGAACATTGCGCCTTGGGATCACCCGACCGGTGCGCCGCCAAGATTCAGCCTTTCATCGACGCCGGCGCCAAGACCATCATGTTGGGCCCCTGTGACACCAATGTGGACCAAATCCAAATGATCGCGGAGGAAGTGGTTCCCCTGCTAGGCTAAGCGGACGGCGGAGTAATCCGATGGAGCCAACGCGGTCTTGCGATTCACAGGGTTGGTTCGGCCGCGGTCAGAGTGGCTGGAATCCAATCCCGCAACAAGGCTTCCAGTTCGTCCCGGCGCTCTTCGAGGCGGTGCTCCGCCCCTTCCAAGAGGACCAGTTTTTTCGGCTCTTGGGCCATGTCGTGGATTCTCACGGCGCAGCTAAAAGGGAGACGGGTGTCGGCCGTCCCGTGGGCCAACAAAATCGGCCGGGGTGAGATTCCTCCGGCGCCGTCTGCTCCATAGGTCTGGGGCGAAAGCGAAACCACCCCGGAAATCGTAGGACTGGCCGCCGCGGCGGCGATAACCACTGCGCCTCCGAAAGAATGTCCGACCACTACGACGGGACCGCAACCCAGGCCATGCAGGCCGGCCACACCTACCAAAAGGTCCAAGACGCACTCGTCCAAAAGGTTTGGCAGACGGTAGTCCAATCGCAGCGACGTTATCCCATCGCCTCTAAACTCCTCGGCCAGTCGCTCGTAAGACCCCGGCCCAGGGCCGCCAAAGCCTCCACGGGCGCCGCAGACCCAAACCACTCCGCCGAGGGTTTCAGAGGAGGTTTCCGGGGACGATTGACCAACGCCCCGGGCGGCGCGGTGCAGGATGCCCTGGATGTCCCCACGGCTGGTGCGGAACAGTATCCCTTCACCCAAAGCCCCTTCCGGTGGGGGCCCCGCCAGGATTTCCCGCACCGCCATGGACATTTCGGTGGGAGCCGAATCATCTCCCACAGGACCGTTTCCCACAGGATCGTTGGAAGTCATTGTCTTCCCATTGCGGCATTAAACACGCCGCCCTCGGGTTTCATTGCCTGAATTCCCGGTCCGAACTCGGGAACAGTCCGCGGCGGTCCGCCTAACCGAGGAACTTCTAGCCGAGGAAATGGCGCATGGCCGCGATGGTATCTTCGGGGTTGTCTTCAAAAACCATGTGCCCGGCGCGTTGGACTCCCGTCAAATGCCCGTCAGGCAATTCCTTAAGCATTCTTTGGGCCGTGTCGGCAGCGAGTACGTCAGTTTCGGCGCCGCGAATGACCAGGGTGGGACAGGTGATTTTGGGCAACTCCGGCCACAGGTCCATCTGGGGAGCGCTGCCTCCCCGCCGCCTTGCCTCTCTTATTTCCGAATCATACCGCCAACCGAATTTGCCGTTAGGCAACTGCCGGCTCGCGTACTGGACGCGGCGGCGGATGACTGATTCTGAGGCGAAGCGGTTCTGCCCGTTCACCAGTTGGAACATTTCCTCAAAGGAATCGAACTCATCGGGCGCGCTAACCAGTTCTTGCGTGATCCTTTGGCTGCCCCTGGGGTCCATGTCCGGACCTACGTCCACCGCCACCAACTTTTGGAGTTGGGCAGCATGCCGGCTGGCAAAAACCAGGCTGTTGCGGCCGCCCATTGAGTGTCCCACCAGGACAAAAGAGTCCAGCCCTAAGGCTGCGCAAAATCCTTCAAGGTCTGCCACGTAGGCGTCAGTCGTGTAGTTGCCGTCCTTAGCCCAGTCGGTCTCTCCCCGGCCCCGTTGGTCAACGGCCAGAACATGGAATTCCTGGCAGAAAGCGGCGGAAACGTCGTCCCAGGAATGCCCATGACCCCTGAGCCCATGAAGCAGGACCATGGTGGTCGCAGTCGGATTGCCCCAATCGAGGTAGTGGATATTCAGGCCATTGGCGGTGACCGTTTTGTCCTGAGGCTTAACTTCGGTGGTCATCGACCCTCCTCCCGGTGTTTTTTGACAAAATTCAGCGTGGATTGGACTGGGAACGCCGTCCCAGTTTAGCACACCAAGTCGCAACGCCAACGCAGGCACACGGCTCGTGCGACGGCGCCCCCCGGCGCTTGACCGGCATTTTTAAATTCTAGCCGAGACCATTTTTTTAACCGAGTACTAGGTTGACCAAGCGGCCCGGGACATAAATGGTTTTGGCGACCGCTTTACCCTGGGTGTAGCTTTGAACCCGGGGGCTGGTCAGCGCCTGGGCCTGGGCTGCGGCTTCGTCAATGTCCGCCGGCACGTTCAACCGGTCTCTAACTTTGCCGTTGACCTGGACCACCAGCGTAATCATGTCGTTGGCGGCAAGCCCCTCGTCCCAAGCCGGAAAACTCTGCTGGTGGATGCTGTAGGGCAACCCCTTCCTCTCCCAAAGCTCTTCGGTGAAATGCGGAGCCATCGGCGCCAGCAGCAGCAGGAAATTCTCTGCGCACTGCCTCCAGGTCTCCGGGTCCACGCTGGAATCGGCCCAGACCCGGTTCAGGTGATTGGAAAACTCCATCAACGCGGCAATGGCGGTGTTGAACTTGAACTGGTCGAGATCGTTGTAACATTTGCGAATGGTCTGGTGCAGGACCCGTTGGGTCTGACGCACAGATTCCGGGTCCAGGGTTCCTGCATCCAGGCGGGATGGGTCCCGTTCCACCAGGTCCCAAACCCGGTTGAGCCAGCGGGCGGTGCCGATGATTCCCACGTCGCTCCAGGGCCCGCCCTGGTCCCAGGGGCCGATGAACATGAGGAAGCACCGAACGGCGTCGGCGCCCAGTTGGCCCACGACCTCGTCGGGATTGACCACATTGCCCCGGCTCTTGCTCATCTTTTCGTGGTCTTCCCCAAGGATCACACCCTGGTTATACAGACGCAAAAAGGGCTCGTCGAAGTCCAAGACGCCCATGTCATGGAGCGCCTTGACGAAAAACCGGGAGTAGAGCAGGTGCATCACGGCGTGTTCGGCCCCGCCGGTGTATTGGTCGACCGGCATCCACCGGCGCGCCAAGTCAGGGTCAAAGGGCCCCTCATCGTAGTTTGGGTCCAAGTAGCGCAGCATATACCACGATGAATCGAAGAAGGTGTCCATCGTGTCGGTCTCGCGGCGGGCCGGTCCGTTGCATTGGGGACAGGTGGTGTTCACGAAATCGGCATTGGCAGCCAACGGTGATTCCCCGGTTGGTTTGAACTCTGCGTCAGGCGGCAGAAGCACGGGCAGGGTGTCCTCGGGCACGGGGACGATGCCGCACTCGGCGCAGTACACCATTGGTATGGGCGTCCCCCAGTAACGCTGCCGGGAGATTATCCAGTCCCGCACCCGGTAAGAAACCGTGCGCCGTCCCCATCCGTTCTTTTCGATGTCGTCGGCGATGGCCTGCTTACCCTCCTCGTCGGTCATCCCTTCGTACTTTCCCGAGTTGGTCATGAAGCCGTCGTCCAGATAGGCTTCGGTCAAATCGCTGCCGTCCCAGGTGATTGGAGCGATGACAATCCGGACCGGCAGCCCGTACTTCTTGGCAAACGCAAAGTCCCTGGAGTCGTGCGCCGGCACACCCATCACGGCGCCGGAGCCGTATCCCATGAGCACGTAGTCGCCGGTGTAAATCGGCACCCGCTCCCCGTTCAGCGGGTTGACCGCGTAGGAGCCAAGCGGCACTCCCGTCTTTTCTGTTTCGGTAGACAGCCGCTCGATCTCAGAGGCCCGCCTCGCCTGCTCGATATAATCGGCGACCGCGGCGCGTTGGTCGCCGGCGGTCAGCTGTTCCACCAGTGGGTGTTCCGGAGCGAGCACGATAAACGTTACGCCAAAAACAGTGTCTATGCGGGTGGTAAAGGTGTTGAGTTCCTTTGTTTCCAGGCCGTACTCCTTAATATCAAAGCTTATTTCGACGCCCTCGCTGCGGCCAATCCAATTGGTCTGCATGGTGAGGATTTTTTCCGGCCAGTCCTCCAATCCCTGGAAATCCAGGAGCCGGTCGGCAAATTCGGTGATGCGCAGGAACCATTGCTCCAGGTCGCGGCGAGTGATTGTGGCCCCGCACCTTTCACAGGCGCCGTTTAACACCTGCTCGTTGGCCAGAACCGTCTGGCAGGAGGGGCACCAGACCACCGGAGCCCGCCCCCGGTAGGCCAGTCCCGCTTTGTAGAACTGGAGGAACAGCCATTGGTTCCACCGATAAAACTCAGGCAAGCAGCAGACAATTTCCCGTTCCCAATCGTAAACGGCTCCTATGGAACGCAGCTGCCGGCGCATGTTGGCGATGTTGTCCATGGTCCAAGTGTGGGGATGGATGCCCCGGCTGATAGCGGCGTTTTCGGCCGGCAGTCCAAAGGCGTCAAACCCGATTGGGTGAAGCACGTTGTACCCCTGCATACGCCGGAACCGGGCGTGGCAGTCCGCGGGGGCCATGGCGTACCAGTGCCCGATGTGGAGGTCCCCCGACGGATAGGGGTACATGGTCATTTCGTACCACTTGGGCCGGGGGTCTTCGTTGTCGACTCGGTGGATTCCGTCCTTCTCCCAACGCTCCTGCCATTTCCGGTCTATGGCGGCGGGATCGTAGCGAAGCTCCACCGGGCGGGGGTTGCTGGTCATGGCCGGTCTCCAATCCTCAGTTTAGGCACAGTTTGGCTTCGGCATGGTCGAAAGCCGTAACTGCCGAACATCTTAGCATACGCCCATCCCGATCCTTGGGCGCAACCTCTGTGCAACCGCGCCGGGGGGGCTTTCCATTGTCTCCCGTTATCCCGGCCGCGGCGAGTCCCGCGATCTTGGAATGCGATAGCCCTGCGGGTCCCCAACAGGGCCATCGCACGCGAGGATTGGGCAATTGTTTTCATCCCTGCCAGAAGGCGGGAGCGGGATAGCGCCAGGACCAGGGGACGAGGGAGCGAAGGAGGTCTTCGCGGTCGGGGAGGATGTCTTTGACGCGGCACCTCTCGAGGTATTTGTGGACCGCCATGAAGGATGGGAGCCGGAAGCCGGCGGAGGCCACCCGCTGGATAAAGGCATGGGGCTGGGGCGGCGGTTGGCCGCCGGCGCGGACCGCCAACGATTGGAGGCAGAAATCCCCGGCCAACCGGCGGAGCCGGACGACGGCAAGTTCCGGGGCCAGGATTCGCTGGAGGGCGCGGACGCGGGCTCTGAGGGCACGCATAAGACAATCACCTCATTTACTTGATGGAGTATTGGGCGTTCCAGAGTGCAACGGCGTCTTCTACTTGACGGGGTGTTGGGCGTTGGAGAGTGCAAGGTCGTCTTCGAGGTCCTGGATATCCTTTTTGAGTTTCCCGGTCTCGCAAACCCGGACGGCGAAAGACATGGCGTAGCGGGCGGCCCGTAGGCGGATAGCCTTATCTGGGTCGTCCATGGCTTGTGACAGGACGGAGACACTACGGAGCATGAGTCCCTGGAGTTCCAGGCGCGCGAGTTCGGCGGACTCTTGGCGGAGGCGGGTCAGTTCGCCGCGGAAGTCGTCGTCATCAAGCCAGCGGCGCAGAGTTCTCTCGGCGAATCCGGATATGCGGGCGGCCTGGGCCAAAGAAGGGGCGGAGGCCATGATGGGCAAGACGGCCTGTTGGCGGTGGGGGAGGTTGGAATTTTCAATCCGCCGGACATTTCCGGACATTTCCGGACATTTCGCCCCGGTGTGGGATTTGCGAGACGACGGGTTGCCAGGAGGATGGGACCGTTGGGGGTTGGCACGATTTTTGGTCATCAGGGGCCATGTTGCCTCAGTGGCATGGTTAAATTTTGTTTGCGTCCTTTCACATGCTTCGGGCGGCAAGCTTCGGGATGGACGGCGGGACGTTGTTCCGGGCAGGTGTAATGGTAGGGAGTGGTTTCGCGGATTGGGAAGCGGCAAGTGTCAGACGGGGGGCGGAGGGGCGGTTTCAACGCCGAGAGCGCGGAGAGAGCGCGGAGGTTTTTTGTGTGGGGACCGGCCCCGCCATCATGGATGGGCGTTGAGGCCACCGTCCACGTAAACCGGCTGGCCGGTGGAGTAATCGCAGGACTCCGAGCAAAGGTAGACCAACAACGGCCCGATATCCCGCGGGTGACCCTTGCGGCGCAGGGGCGTGTACCTCACCAACAGTTCCCGCTGTTGGTCCTCCGGGGGAAGGTCTTCCGTCGAGAACCAACCGGTCCCCAAGGCGTTCACTCTTATATTGGACCTGCCCCACTCGACCGCCATAGACCTGGTCAGGGAAAGCAGGGCTGCCTGGCTCGCGGCGAACGCGGACCCGTTGATCATTCCGCGTTCGGCCAACTCGGAGATCAGGTTGACGATGCGGCCATAACCCTGCTCCACCATTCGGCTGCCCACCGCCTGGCACAATAGGAAGGTGGCTTTGGCATTCCTGGAATGCACCTCGTCCCACTCGTCGGGAGAGATTTCGGTCATGGGCCGCGCCAGCATACTGCGGGCGTCATTGACCAGGATGTCCACGCGGCTGAAGTGGGAGTCGAACGCTTCCATGGCCCGCCGCACGCCTCCGGGGTCTGCCAAGGAAACGGCGATCCCGCGGCTCTTGTCACCGGACCGCTCGGAGTCAGGGCCACGTTCCAACGCATTCAGCACCTGCTCTAAGCGTTCGGGCGTCCTGGCGATAACAAAAACAGAGGCTCCGGCTTCGATCAGGTATTGAGCCAGAAATGGGGCTTCATCGCCGCCGGTAGTAGAAAGGACAGCTACTTTGCCGGCCAAGCTGAACTCGGGCAAGACGGGCACGTTCTAAACCTCCAATGGGACCACGGGGTCGTGTCCCGTAGGAGCGATTCCCCCGGCCAACCCGCCGCCATCCGCGATGAACATTTCCCCCGTCATGTAGTCCGATGCGTTGGAAGCCAGGAACACCGCCAATGGGCCAACATCCTCGGGCTTGCCCAGCTTGCCGATGGGCAGCAGATCGCCGGACCGGGGTACCGTGTTGCCCATGGACTCATCCGCGCTTTCGGTGGGGATATAACCCGGTACCAAGGTGTTTGCGGTAATGCCGTATCGGGCCAGGTTGAAAGACAACACCCGGGTAAGTTGGATCATGCCTCCCTTGCTGCAACAATACATGTAGATGTCCCGCCCTCCCCGCAGGCCGAATCCCGACGCGACGTTAATGATTTTTCCCTTGCCCCGCTCGGCCATTGAACGTGAGGCAGATCGAGCGCAATAGAACGCTCCGGTCAAGCTCACGTTCATTTCGAAATTCCACTCGTCGTCGGTGATTTCCCAAAGTGGCTTTCGCACATTTTCCTGCACGGCCCCGGCGTTGTTGATCAAAACGTCGATGCGCCCGAACTTTTCCAGAGCGGTCTCCATCAGCCGGTCCACCTGTCCGGAGTCTGTGACGTCGGTAGACACCGCCAAAGCGTCCTGTCCCAACGCTGTCACCTCCGCGGCGGCGGCGTCAATGGGAGCCTGCCTGCGCCCGGCGGCACAAATACTAGCGCCAGCGCGGGCCATGGCCCGGACCATAGCCAAGCCCAACCCCGTCCCGCCTCCGGTGATCACCACCACTTTGTCTTCCATACTAAGGGTTTCCAGCATTTCATTCCTTGGCGACTGCGGTTGTCAACCTGGGTAGGTATCTGGGGGTATCTAGTAAGCGAGGGACGCGTCCCCCGCCGTCACGGTGACGAGGGAACCATCATTCAGCCTGAGTAGAAGGTTGCCCATGCCGTCGATATCCTCGGCCAATCCGGTGTGGGTTTCACCGCCGCGCCACGACACCCGAACATTTTGGCCCAGGGTTGTCAGCATCCCCCGCCATTGGTCCATCGGAGATTGTCCTTTCTGCATTTTCAGATACGCGGAATCCAGATTCAACAGCAATTGGCCCAGGACTTCTTCCAAGGAGACCGGGCGTTCCGCCGCCCGTTCCAGACTCGTCGCCAAGCCCGCGGTTTCTTCATTCCCAGCGGGGTCCAGAGCCACGTTCAGGCCAATCCCCAGAACGGCATAGCAAAGAGATTCGCCCTCGATGACGCTTTCGACCAAGATACCCGCTGCCTTGAGCCCTCCCAGGATTACGTCGTTGGGCCACTTGATTTGCGGGTCGAGGCCGGTGGTCTTGCGGATGGTTTGGATGGTTGCCACTCCTCCGATGATGCTAAGAAGCGGCAGGTCCTGGAGCGACGGCCGGAAAATCACAGACAGGTAAATGTTCCCCCTTGATGACACCCAATTCCGCCCGAAACGTCCCCGTCCCCGCTCTTGCACTCCGGCAACAACCACGGTGCCGTCGAGGGCCCCTTCTTTGGCCAGGCGGGCGGCCTCGTCCATAGTGGAGCCCAGAACCGGGTAATACAGGACCCGGCGGCCGACCACCCGGGTGAACAGCCCGCGCCTGATGGTTGCCGATACGAAGTTGCTCTTCTGTTGCGTCATGCCGCCCAAGAAACCGACACGGGATTCAACTGGTTGGGTTGGAGAAGCCCGCGCCGGCCATAGCGGTGTAACTCGCCGCTGCGGGGTTCTTGCAATGTACGCGGCTGACCCAAGCAACCGCGCTTGGCTCCCCGCCGGCCGGGACTCCCTCCTGCGGTTCCCAGATTCAACTACCAGCCGTGTTCCAGCTTGTCCTGTATGGTACCGGCCAAATCCGCAAGGGGCAGCCTGGACTGGTGCATCGTGTCCCGGTCACGGATGGTGACACACCGGTCTTCCAGAGTGTCAAAGTCCACCGTGACACAGTAGGGGGTGCCTATTTCGTCTTGCCGGCGGTATCGACGGCCGATGCTTTGGGCATCGTCGAACTGGGTATTGAAGCGGCGACTTAGGCTAGCGAACACTTCCCGGGCGGTGGGGACCAGCCGTTCGTTGCGGCTCAGTGGAAGCACTGCTACGGTCACCGGGGCCAGCTTTCGGTGCAGGTGCAGCACCACTCTCACGGTGTCCCTGGCTTGCCCGTCGCCCGTGGGGGCTTCAGGCTCCTCGTCATAGGAGTCCAGCCAGAACGCCAGGGTTGCCCGGTCCACTCCCCCGGATGGCTCGATAACGTAGGGCACGAACCTGCTCTGGGTTGTTTCATCGAAGTAAGACAGGTCCTGGCCGCTGTGGCTGGAATGTTGCACAAGGTCAAAATCAGTGCGGTCGGCAATGCCTTCCAGTTCGGCCCAACCCCAGGGGAACCGGTATTCGATGTCGTAGCAATCCTTGGCGTAGTGGGCCAACTCATCGGAGCCATGGCGCCGCAGGCGCAGGTTGTCCCGGCGGATGCCATAGCGGATGTACCACTCAAACCGCTCTTGGACCCACCGGTCCAACCATTCTTCGTCGGTGCCGGGGCTAACGAAGAACTCCACCTCCATCTGCTCGAATTCCCGCGTACGGAAGGTGAAATTGCCCGGAGTAATCTCGTTGCGGAATGACTTGCCAATCTGGCCGATGCCGAAGGGCAGCTTCTTACGGGACGAAGTCAATACGTTGCCAAAGTTCACGAAGATTCCCTGGGCCGTTTCGGGCCTCAAGAACACTTCATGAGCAGTGTCCTCCACCGGCCCCTCGAAGGTCTTGAACATCAGGTTAAAGACCCTTGAGTCGGTGAACTCTCCGCCGCATTCGGGGCACTTGTCTGCGTCCAAGTCGTCGCTACGGAAACGCCGATGGCACGCACGGCACTCAACCAGGGGGTCGGAAAAGTTCTCCACGTGGCCGCTGGCTGTCCAGACCTGGGGATGCATCAGAATGGCGGCGTCCAGCCCCACCATGTCGTCGCGCTCCCGGATGACAGACTGCCACCAGGCTTCTTTTACGTTTCGCTTAAGCTCGACGCCCAGGGGACCGTAGTCCCACGTCGAGCCAAGGCCGCCGTAAATTTCACTGCCTTGAAACATGAAACCCCGCCGCTTGGACAGGGACATCATCTTGTCCATTGAGGGATACGGTAGATAACGAACCAGAGGGATTCCTCCTGATTACGGGGTTCCGGGATACGGTCGTGGGGATGGGTTATAGACGCTTCATTTCAGCCGGCGACGCCGGGTTTGAGAGTATCAATTCCCCCTGCCGATGTAAACGAATCCCAGTCAGAGGCGCCTACGGCAATTCGCGGGGGTCGGATCATTCATTTAGAAGTTCCCACTCGGCATGAACGGTGCAAGCCGCAAGCAACACCTGCTTTACCGTGATCTTTGCGTCCGACCGATCAAGGTATACCCGGGCTGCTACGGAATGTCCCCGGTAAGAACAATCCACGCTGGGTCCATCGCTCGCGAAAGCGCTCACAGGGCTATCTTGGAGCGACTTGAAAATCTCAGTTGGAATCTCAAGCAATTGATAACGGTGGGGAACTGCATTCGGACGGCGGAAGGCCCGAAGCATTACGATGGAATCCACAGCCTCCGTGTAATCCCTGAACAGTTGCAAAGTTCTAGCGCGGCGAGCCCTTGCGGTGCGTACGTCCTGAATCCATGCCGCCTCGGTCAACTTGGAGATATGCACTGTCGTGCGGGAAAGGCGTTGGGCCGCAGTTGACTTTAGGGAGAGCCTCCGTTCCCGGCCTTTGCCATCGTCCAAAGTAAGATCAAGGAATCGCTGTGTCGCCGATTCAGATTTCGAACTAACCCAATCAACCGCTTCACATGCATTACGGAACACGGATTCGAACCCAGTCAATCCCAATGGTTCGGCGGTGGCGCCGTGATGTACTGACAGCGCTAAACCAAAATATTCTATCCACTCAGGGGTCCCAGACAACCAAGTTGCGACTTCACCGGTGAGAGCCTTGGGTGGGGAGGATACCGAATCAACCATGAGGGTTACGAAGCGTATTGCCGTCGGAGATAGCCCGTCGATCTTTGCTTTAAGGTTTTCCAGATCGTTCATACATCGTTCATGCAACGAGCCGTCGCTCAATCATGCTGACGAAATCCGGGTTCAATTCCACGCCAACCCATTTGCGGCCCAAGTCACGTGCCGCTATGAGCGTTGTCCCTGACCCTGCATAAGGGTCAAGCACTACGTCCCCTGGACGACTGGTAATCTTTACGCAGCGTTTGGCCAATGTCATCGGCATGACTGCCGGATGATCTGTTTCCTTGGCATATTTTCTTTTGCGAGGTTCGGTAGGAATATCCCATGTTGTCCTTAACCGCCGACCGTTTGGACCGCGAACGGCATTGATGTCATAGAAATAATTTTGGCTCTTCGATAACAGGAACACGGTTTCGTGCGATTTGGTTGGGCGGTCACGGACCGACTCCGGGTGGGCGTTGGGCTTGTGCCAAATAACTTCCGACCGAACCCACCAACCCGCACTTTGAAGTGCAAAAGCTAGACGCCACGGAACGCCAATCAGGTCCTTGGGCTTCAGTCCATCGGGTGTTACCGGGCGTACAGACATTGCTCGAGCACGATTCTTTCGGTCAGGCGCCCGGTACCGCCGGTTGCCTGAGGTGTAAGTATCTCCAACGTTCAACCACACAGTTCCGTCTTGGGTGAGGACGCGGCGCAGTTGTTCGAACACCTGCACGACACTTGCCAAATAATCCAATAGCGAATCATCCCTGCCAATCTGACCTTCGTCATCGTAGTCTCGGAGTGACCAATAAGGAGGAGACGTAACGACGGTTTGCACTGTCCCGGTTGGTAGAAGGTTCAAGGCTATTTCGGCAGAACCGCAAATGAGCACAGACCGTCTAAGGTTGTGGACCCTGGAACCTGACTCCACATCCAAACGATCATAGCTCCAGGGATAGCTGCGAGGGACCTCGACCCCCGGGCCCTCCGAGCAGCGGCTCCCGTTTAGGTCGACCTGGTCCAATAGTCCTGGCTGCGCAACCCTTCGAACCGTCATGGAGTTATAACCCCAATCCAGAGCCAGCGAGCCGACCCTTAACCAGCTTCCCAAGAACCAACCGCTGACCGTTGGGCGAACCTCGCGCCGCAGAGGTTGAACTCATGCGGTGTCCCGCGAGACAAACTTCTGTGTGTTGCAAGAACAGTATTTCATTTGATGAGCGCCGTTATTGAACCGAGCGTGATGGCCAAGCGTTTAGCAAACCAGCCTGTGTTCCCGGCAATGGCGAAGGCTATGTGACTTAAGACTAGCTATAGTTCACAGTTTATAGGGTGAAGCAAATCTTGCCGGTCCGAGGTGACGAAATCTGATCAAAGCCGCCCAACAAGCAAATAAGCCCCGGGCATTCGAAGCCTGTCTGGATAGCCGTTGGTTTGGGTTAGCTTATGTCACAATAATCCGTTGGAGCAAGCCCCAGATTTCATCAGAACCAACCCTAGTCCAGCTACCCAGTCTGAGCCGGTCCAGACAATCCCGGCAACTCCTGCTGGACAACTCTGGCCAGGGAGTCAGCCTGCAGGTCTTCCAACTGAAGGTAGCGGCCGCCCAGGGCCTCGGCGATGGGGCGGGCCAATCCCAACCGGATGAACCCCGACTCGGTGTCAATGACTACCGAAGGCACCTGCTGTGCCTGCACGAGAGAAGCCACGGCTTGGACTTCGCGGAGATCCGAGAATCCTCCGTCGGCGGCAAGGCCGGTTTGCTTCCGGGGGACATCGGGGCCTTCATGAGAGACGCCAAAGTTGGAAAGGCCGACGTTGGCCCGCCCGTCGGAAAGCAAGACGATTAAAGGCAACACATCCCGGTTTTTGATAGTTTCGGCTTCCACCAGTTCCAGCGCCTTCAACAGCCCCTGGCCCAACGGTGTGCGGCCACCCGTGGGCATTTCCTGGAGACATACCTGGGCCAGGTCGACGCTGCCGGTGGGCGGCAACATCACCTGGGCGCCGGACCCGCGAAAGGAAATCATGGCCACCCGATCGCGTCGCTGGTAAGCATCCAACAACAGGGACATGATTGCACCCTTGACCGCAGCCATTCGCCGCTGGGCGCCCATTGAGCCGCTGGCGTCGACCACAAAAATGATCAGGCTGCCGGTCTTGGTCTCCCGCACTTTTTGCCGAAGGTCCCATGGCTCTACCAGCAACGCCGGGGCGGAATCGTTGGCTGGAATGGCGGCCCGACGCTGGGCCTGCCGGGGCGCCGCCGCCCGCAGAGTGGCATCGAACGCCAGATCGGTCACCGGTCCGGTGGGGGTCTCAGCGGCGAAGTAGCGCCCGGTGGCCGAGCCGCTGACCGTCCTGGCGCGGCGGCCGGTGGAACGGCGAACGCGACGGTCCGGCGGTTGGACCTGCAATGGGTTGAGGGAGATGGGGTCCCCGATCTCGAACGTCTGGTCCCCGCGGGGAGGGCCATCCGATTCTTCCGGTTCCCCGTCGTTTTCCGGCTCCCGGTCGGGGTCCCGATCAGGGTCTTGGCCTAAGTCCTGGGCTGGATCAAGTTGATGCGAGGCGTCGTCGCCGTCGGGCCCGGAATCGTCCCTGCTTGGGTCGGAGGGTTCCCGCTGCCTTGGTTGGTTCTGCAACTTGTCGATCATCGAGTCGAGGTTTTCTGTGACCATCTGAGGCTGCTGGAAGGGTTGACGCCGCTGGCGGTGGAGCAGAGCCAGCTTGGCTGCCTGGCGCACGTCTTCCACCGTCACCTTGGTGCGGCCTTCGTAGGCGGCGATGGTGCCGGCGGTCTTGTACATCACAATGTCGCCGCGCATGCCGTCAACTTCGAACTCGGCGCAAATATCGGTGACCAACGTGAGGATGTCATCGCCGGCGGACACCCGGGGCAACAACCGGCGGCTTCGCAACAACCGGCGCCGCTCCCGCTCTTCTACCTTGCGCCAACGTGCCATGAACCGGAATGGGTCGGCCTCGTAGGCGATACGTCGCCGCACCACTTCCCGTCGTTCCTCCGCCGTCAGGGCCCCCTCGACTTCAACGGCAAGACCAAACCGGTCAAGCAGCTGGGGCCGCAAGTCGCCTTCTTCGGGGTTCATAGTGCCAACCAGGATGAATTCGGCGGCGTGGGTTACCGAAATCCCTTCCCGTTCCACGTAGTTGCGACCCATGGCGGCGGCGTCGAGCAAAACGTCTACGAGGTGGTCGTTGAGCAGGTTGACTTCGTCGATGTATAGAATCCCGCGGTGGGTTGCCGCAATGAGTCCCGGCTCGAAACTCCGGTCTCCCGACTTGATAGCCTGCTCGATGTCCAAAGAGCCGACCAATCGGTCTTCGGTGGCGCCCACGGGCAGATCGACAATGCGGACCTGCCGGTTAACCGGGGGATTATCGTTGGCGCCGGACTGGCACCACTGGCACAACCCCTGCCGCCCGTCGGGCGGGCAGCTATAGGGACAGCCCTGAAGAACGGACACCTCGGGCAAGAGCGCAGCCAAGGATCGGACCGCCGTAGATTTGGCAGTCCCCTTTTTGCCGCGGATTAGCACTCCGCCGATTTTCGGGTTAATGGTGTTCAGAAGCAGGGCCAGCTTCATGTCGGCCTGCCCCACAATCGCGGTAAAGGGAAACCGGGGTTCGGAAGGGTGTTCCGCAGGGGTGTTCAAGGAATCGGACCTAGCGGCCATGTGTCGTCGGCTGGCCGGCTCAGGCGCCGCTGCCAGCATGGGATGGATGCACCGGAGCCTCCATGCGCTCTCCCCATTGCCGCCAGGTCAGGGTCAACGTGACTCCCGCCGCCAACAGGGCCCACAGGAGGAACTGGCCGGCCATGGTCAAGGTGCGGAACAGTTCCAAAAGGTCAATGGGCACCGGGACCGGGTCCGGGTTCCCCGGTACGGCAAACACTATGACCGCGGCAAAAACCCCGTAACCCAAAGCAAGGGCTGCTCTGAGTTGCATCCGGAACTGGGACGCTACGTTCAGGGAGTTTATCTTGGCCAGCCCTACCAACATGGCGACGATTCCCGCCGCGGACAAGACAAGGAAGAACGTCTGGGATAGCTGGCGTAACACCAGCGTCTCGGCATCGCCCACACCCGGTGGGTTAACCGGAAACTTGATGAACGGGAACAGGGACAGCGCCCAAAAGCCCAGGATTCCGACAGTCGCCGCCAGCGCCAAGGGTTGCCAATTGGGATGTGCCCGGCGCAGCAATGAATAACCGCCGGCAAAAACAAGCCCGAGAATCAGGCCATAGACTCCCGTGCCCACGACCATGCCGACCCTCTGTACGCCCGGGGACACGGGCGTCTCCTCCGCTCCTGCCGCCGCGGGGGCTTCAGTGGCGGCCCGCGCCTCTTCCAAGGCGATCGCCCGCTCCATCACCGGCACCGTAAACAGGTTGTGGAATCCTCCCACCAGGAGGCCGGCGATGAGTCCGAAAATCACGGATATAGTCAGGAGCCTCGACATCGGTCAACCTCGCGCCATCGCGCCTTGAATCCCCGTAACCAAGCCGCCCTCACGGGGGCTTATACAACCAGACCACCGCGGCGGCGGACGCTGGATGCAGCGGCTGCCGCCCGGTTTTCACTGGGGCCGTGACCAGTCAACGAACCTTGGTGGCTCCGTTGCTTTCGGTAGCCCGGTTGGGATGCCTAAACGCTGGGGTTAATGGCACATCAGGGCAACGTGCCTGGCGTGGTGGAAAAACTCGTGCACGTAGCCAAGCTTGGCCCCGCCAAGCCCCACGGCAGCAGCGTGGACCGAACCATCGACGTAGCCCACCATGTACAACAGCGCCGTTGCTCCTAATGCCACTGCCAGCCACTTGCTGAATTCCCTTTCTCCCAAAAATCCGGTGATAGCTGCTGCCATGGAACCCCCACTTATTGGTGCTGATTCATCCTGATTGCGCGGTCGATTCGGGGCCGCGGTCCGTTTGTTTTATTAAGAATGCTCCCGGGATAATCTCCCGGTTCTCTGGTGGTTGTCGACGATGGTGAGTCTTATAGCCTGGGCCTGTGTACGAATACTATCCCGTCCCGTCCAACGTACCGGTCTCGCATTTCCTCGAAGGATTTTAGCTTTTCGGATTGCAACTCGGTGCGTTGCAGGTTGTCGTCCAGGTAGGGGTTGGGGAAATACCCCCGGACCATGGTTTCCTCTTTTTCATTGGAAAAGCGGACATAATAGGAAAGCAGATCGTCGTGGCTCTCCGCCTCTACGAATTGCACCCCGGTCACGTCGTCAATTTTCAGGTGAAAATGCCAGTTGTCGGCCTCCACGGTGACATAGCCTCCGTGGACCTCCGGCGTCTTGATTCCCTTGGAGTCGTTTTCGCTCACCACGTCACCGCCGCCAACGACCCACATCGTCTTGTCATCGCTTGCCAGCTCTTTAACCAACTCCAAAGCTATTTCCACTTTTGGCTCCTATTTCGACCGGCGCCTGATATTCCCTTGAGGCCGGAGCTAGAACCGTGTTCCTGTGATGATTTTGCACCCGGCATGGGCCTTACGGCATCCGTTTAGATGGCTCATCCGCCATGGTCTCGCTGTCTAAACCGCACCGGAGGGAGCGTTCCTGGATTGGCCCGCCTCTTGAAGGTCTTCCAAGTGGGCCTCCAACTGAAGATATAGCTCCTGGAGATTGCGGAGCATGTCCTCCGGCGGGTTCTCCCACATTCCGCGCTGGATCGCCTCCAGAAGACGCTCAACCACGCTTTTCAATGCCCAGGGATTGCTTTGTTGGAAGAATTCACGCGTATCCGGGTCCAACACGTAGGACTCCGTGACGCCCTCATACATCCAGTCCTCGACCACCTCGGCGGTGGCGTCGTAACCGAACATGTAGTCTACCGTGGCGGCTAGCTCAAAAGCGCCCTTGTACCCGTGACGCTTCATGGATTCTACCCACTTGGGGTTGACGACCCTGGTCCGAAAGACCCGGCGGGCTTCGTCGGCCAGGTCTCTAACTTTCGAGCGGGATGGGTCGGCGCTGTCGCCAAAAAATTGACGGGGATTGCGGCCGGTCAGCGCCCGGACGGTGGCAATCATGCCGCCATGGTATTGCATATAGTCGTCACTGTCGAATATATCATGCTCGCGGTTGTCCTGGTTTTTAGCAGCCACCACAATCTGGCTGAACCGCCGGCGGAACTCCTGGCGGGCATTCACGCCGTGCTCTTGTTGGGTATAGGCGTAGCCGCCCCACGCGGCGTACACCTCCGCCAGGTCATTGACCGTTTCCCAATTTCGCTCCTCAATCACCGGGAGTATCCCTGCCCCGTAGGTGCCGGGCTTACTGCCGAAAATTCGGTAGAGGGAAGCCGACCGCGTTGCCCCCGTCTCATTGCCGGGAGCTTCCTCCGGCTCACCTTGGGATACTGGTGGAGAGGGGTTCAAGTCCTGGTTAAGATGCTTTACGACCAGGTTGTCTTCCGGCGACTCATCCAGGGAAGCAACCAACTCGAATGCCTGGTCCAAGAGGTTGATCAGGTTGGGGAAGGCGTCGCGGAAGAACCCGCTGATGCGCACCGTCACGTCGGTCCGGGGGCGGCCCAACTCTTCCAGCGGGATTACCTCCAACCCTACAACCCGGCGGCTCTCGGCCTGCCACACCGGGCGGACGCCCAGGAGGCTGAGAATCTGGGCGATGTCGTCACCGTGGGTGCGCATGGCAGATGTGCCCCACACCACCAGGCCCACCATCTCCGGGAATGATCCCTCTTCAGTAATGTACTTTTCCAACAGGGACGCGGCCAGGGATTGACCCGTCTCCCAAGCGGCCGGTGAAGGAATGGTCTTTGGGTCTACGGAGTAAAAGTTCCGGCCAGTGGGCAGGATGTTGGCCATCCCGCGGGTCGGCGCGCCGCTGGGGCCCGGCGGAATAAAGCGGCCTTCCAGCCCCTTGAGAAGGTTGGATATTTCATCCGGCGTCTTGAGCAGAGCCGGGTAGAGCGTCTCAGCGGTGAAAGTGAGGACTGTCTCGGTTGCAGCGTCGGGCCGGCCCAACAGCTGACTCACCACCTCCGGGACCTGCTCGGGCCGGAATCCCCGGGCCAGCAACATCTCGAAGGCCCGGCGGGCCAGGGTTTCCAATCGTTCCAGCAGATCGCCTTGTACCCGCGCCGGCGTCTCGGCGTCGATACGGGCAAGGACCGGGGATAGGCTGCCCGATAGCGGAGCGCCCGGGTTTTCGATCAGGTCCCCGTAATCCAACCCCAAGGCCTCGGCGATGGATGCCCTGAGGCTGGGGATTTGGTTGGAGTTTTGCAGGCGGGTCAGGTTGCTTAAAAGGCCGACCAACTGCTCCCCTTGAGGGGTCTCGCCCAAAGTGTGAAGACCGTCCTTAATTTGGGCGTCTTTCAGCTCACACAGGTACCCATCGATTTCCAGGATGAATCCCCCAAAGTCCTGGGGCTGATCGTAGATTCCCAGGTCCCTGTTCAGCTCCGCTTCCTGGGTCAATTCCCAGATCTGCTTCTCCAAAATGGGCAGCTTGGACGGGTCCAGGGTCTGGCATTGGTAGTGCTCGTCCATCAATTGTTCCAACCGGGCAATGTCGCCATAGCTGTCAGCGGAGGTCATGGCTGGAATCAGGTGATCGACAACGGCGGCGTGCGCCCGGCGTTTGGCCTGAGCGCCCTCCCCCGGATTGTTGATGATAAACGGGTAAAACAGGGGCAGGTCGCTCAACGCAACCTCAGGGTAGCAAGCCGCCGATAGTCCAATGCCCTTGCCCGGCAGCCACTCCAGCGTGCCATGTTTGCCCACGTGCACCATTGCGTCGGCTTTAAAGATTTCCCGGACCCAATGGTAGTAGGCGATGTAATGGTGCGTAGGGGTCAGGTCGGGACTGTGGTAGATGGCAATGGGGTTCTCGCCGAATCCCCGAGGGGGTTGCAGGCCCACGAAAACGTTGCCGAGTTGCAACCCGGCGATGGCCAGATTGTCATTGGTCCGGTAAACCCGGCCCGGCGGTTCACCCCAGGAATCACGAAGCTGGGATTGCACTACCTCAGGGAATCCCTGAAACCACCGGTTGTAATCTCTGGAGGTTACGTGGCCCACCGCCAGCTTGAGCTGCTCTTCGGTGAGGGTATCCACGTCGTTGCTGCAACGCTCGATCATTCGGTGGACCAGATCGTCACCGGATTCCGGTATATCCTCCACCCGGTACCCGGCGTCTTTCATGGCATGAAGAATCCTGATCACCGAAGCCGGGGTATCCAGACCCACCGCGTTGCCAATCCGGGCGTTCTTGGTGGGGTAGTTGCTCAGGATTATGGCGATGCGTTTGTCCGCATTGGCTTTCAACCTCAGGCCAGCCCACTTGGCGGCCAGCCCAGCCACCAGGTTCACCCGGTCCTCCCTGGGGACGTATTGCTGGAGGCGGGCTTGCAGGTTTCTCCCCGGAGAGGGAGTCGTTTCCTCTTTGAAGGAGACCGGCACCGAGATCAGCCGGCCGTCGAATTCAGGCAGGGCAATGCTCATGGCGGTGTCGATAGGGCCCAAACCCAACGGGCTCTCCATCCACTCGTCCTCGGTCCCGGTGCTGATAATCCCCTGGATTATCGGAACGTCCAGACGCTCCAGGAAGTCCACGGGGGAGGCGATGGTTGGGCCATCGGTGGTCAAGTCGCTCATCGACATTGCCATCGTGTTGATCACGCAATCCACGCGGCGCAGTCCGTCGGCGTTGCTCAGGAACCGGGTAAAGGTGCGGTTGGTCTCCTCTTCCTCCTCGGGGCTGTGCTTCAGGCTATAGCTGAAAACCGGCAGCACGTTGGCGCCCAACTCCTCCAAGCGGGCGATCAAGGCGTCAATGGGCTTGAGGTTGCCGCTCATCCAATGGGCCCGGTAAAACAAAATTCCCACGGTCGGGGCGCCGGCGCGAAAGCGCCGGGCCACGTAACCGTCTACGTCCTCGGGGGCAAACCCGACCGACAAGTCCGGGTGATAAATCCCTTCCCAAGGCAAGGACGCCGGAGCTTCGTGGCCGAACCCCGTACCCAGATACGAGTCGCTGAGGAACAGGAAAAGGTTCTGGAAATTCTGAACACCGCCGCGGATGAGATAGGAGAAAACTGCATCCACCTCGGCCGGCGGGACCGTGCATGCCGACACCAGGTCCTGGTCCCATTCCTCATGACCGGGACAGGCGATCAGCGGAGTACCACTCCGGTGACACAACCGGACAATGGCGTCGAATGACTCCGGCATGGCCTGCTTTCCGCCCAGCAGCCTTAAGACCACAACGTCGGCCTGGGAGGCGGCGTCAGTAAGCTGGGTTTGGGCTTCCGGGGTAGCGGCGAAAGACGGGTTGTAGGCGGTCACGCGGGCGAAACCCTCGGGCAACCCGGCCAAAGCCCGGTCCGCCGTGAGGATATCGGTGTCCGCGGTAGTTATCAGCAGTATGTTTTTGACGTCGGTTGGCATGGGGAAAAGGTTATCCGGCTTCCGATGGCAGCGCTTCTTCGGGGTTGACGGGAAACACCATGATGGACAGGTCGCTGAACTCTTGGGTCAATGCGGCGCAATCTCCAAGATTGCCCTTCCATTGTTCCTCGCCTTCCAGGGTTAGCCGCTGGAAGACCGTCACCGGCCGGTCGCTCGATACGCCTTCAGCCAACAGGTTGGCCGAGATTTGCGGGGGCATCAGGTCCCAGGGCCGGGGCAGCAAGATTATATTGCGACGGTTTTCCCCCAAGTACCGCACCAACTCCGCCAGGTCTTCCTCGGAGTCTTTCCGCTGGTGCAGCGTAATGAACAAAGACTCTTCCAATGATATCCCCGCTCGGGCACAGGCAATTTGGATCGAGCTTATGCCGGGGATCAATTCCACCTCGTCAACTTTGTTCCTAACCCGCCGGAGCAACTCTGCCGCAGAAACGTTGAGGTCTCCCCAACAGCAGACGACGCAACGAAGTCCTTGAGCCGCCTGGGTCGCGGCCTCTTCCAGGACCTGTTCCTGGTCCCGGTAGGACATTGCCCGGACCGAGGCGTCGCCGGTCCATTGCTGAACGACGTCCAACACCGTCTTGAATCCCACCACCAGGTCGGCCTGGCGCAGGGCTTCCCTTCCCAGAAGGGTCAGCAATCGAGGGTCGCCGGGACCCACCGCTACTATAGTAATGGATGTTTTTGTGTTGGTGCTGGTCATTGCGTCGCTACTCGTTCTATCCTGAGCTAGGCTGGATCTGGCGATTGAACCGGCGCCGAAAAGTTGCGTACCATAAAAAATCCCCTGGCTCCGCAAAACTCATAGCCTCGGACCAGGGGACCGAAATCCACACCGTGCGACCCGCATTTCAGCAAAGCCGACGCCCGGAACCTCATCTGTTGAGCGCAGAATAGAGCTCCATCTTCCCAGGTTGGGTTTCTGACTTGAGGCCGTACCAAACCGGGCGAACCCCGCGTGCCTGCTGTTGCCAGCGGCCGGGTCCGTTCCGGTTCCATCCTCTTACAGTGGCGCAACCGCGGCGGATTCACACCGCCTTCCCCATTTTCCCGCCCCTAAAGGGCGGCCTGAGAACCTAATGAATAAATTGTTAAAGGATCAGCCGGTACCGGAAGGTGAATACAACTTGTTGCTACCCTCCTAAGGCTCCGGCTACTATAGTTTGGCAAGGAAGGGTTGTCAAGAAACCTCGAGTAGTCTGAGCGCCCGCCGGCGCCGCCAGTCAGGATGACAGTCGCTGCTTGCGGTCCGCATTTTGTATTGACATACGGCCCATGGCTTGTTAAAGTAACCGATACTGTTTTGAGAGGAGCGGAGTTTCTGTATGCCAACTGTGAATCAATTGGTCCGCAAGGGACGGAGCCAGGTCCGTAAAAAGACCAAGGCTCCTGCATTGCATTATGTGCAGAACTCCCTGCGGAACCGGGTGCGCTACGGTCCGGGCTGCCCCCAGCGCCGGGGGGTTTGCATCCAGGTGCGCACCATGACCCCCAAAAAGCCCAATTCGGCGTTGCGGAAGATCGCTCGAGTTCGCCTGACCAATGGGGTTGAAGTTACAGCCTACATCGGCGGCGAAGGTCACAACCTGCAAGAGCACTCGGTGGTGCTGATCCGCGGCGGGCGCGTTAAAGACCTGCCCGGCGTTCGGTACCACGTGGTGCGTAGTGCGTTGGACTGTGAAGGCGTCCAGGACCGCCGTCAGGGACGCAGCAAGTACGGGGCCGACAGACCTCGGGCCTAGGCCAAAGCCCGCCGTGGTTTGCCCAACGCCCCGAATCCCCCCGAATTTTCTTGGAATTTGGACCGGGATCAGCTAAAGGTGTGATGATTTATGTCTAGAAGAAGAAGCGCTGTGCCTCGGGTGATTCCACCCGATCCCCAATACGGGAACCTGGAACTTGCCAAGTTCATCAACCGCGTAATGCAACGGGGCAAGAAAACCACTGCCCAGCGTATTATCTACCAGGCATTCGACACCATTAGGGAACAGTCCAACCGGGAACCTTTGGAAGTATTTGAACAGGCCGTGAGGAACGCCACTCCGATGATGGAGGTCAAACCCAAACGCGTTGGTGGAGCCACCGTCCAGGTCCCAACGGAGTTGCGGCGGAACCGCAGCGAGGCCTTGGCGATGCGGTGGTTGATCCGCGGGGCCAGGGGGCGAAACGGCATACCCATGCGAATTGGCCTAGCCCAGGAGTTGATGGAAGCGTCCCGGGGTGAAGGTTCGGCAGTCCGTCGCAAGGATGAGTTGCACCGGATGGCCGAGGCGAACCGGGCCTTCGTACATTACCGGGGCTAGTAAGGGAAGAGGAACCGAGGCTTGGTGGCCATGGAAACCCATACGGCAATAAACAAAATCAGAAACATCGGTTTCATCGCCCACATAGATGCGGGCAAGACCACGGTCACCGAACGCGTTCTATTTATCACGGGGCGCATTCACCGTCTTGGCGGCGTGGACGAGGGCACCACGGCGATGGACTGGATGCCCCAGGAAAGGGAACGGGGCATAACCATCACGGCCGCCGCCACTACCGCGCAGTGGAAGGAACACCAGGTCAACATTATCGACACCCCCGGCCATGTGGACTTCACCGCAGAGGTCGAGCGCAGTCTGCGGGTGCTGGACGGCGGGATCGTGGTGCTGGACGCCGTTGCCGGGGTCCAATCCCAGTCGGAAACTGTATGGCGCCAGGCAGACACCTATAACGTCCCGCGTATTTGCTTTGTCAACAAAATGGACCGGGTCGGCGCCAGTTACGAACGGACCATTGACTCCATCCGGCGCCGGCTGAACGGAAATCCTGTTGCCGTTCAGTTGCCCATCGGTGAAGAGGCGGAATTCCGGGGAGTCATTGACCTGATTGGCGGCAGAGCCACCATGTTCTCGATGGGATCGGGGGATTCTGGGGGCGGGTCCAACGGAGACGCCCCCGGAGATGGTCCAGTCCCCGAAGATTTGCAAGAGACCTACCACAACTACCGGCAGTCCATGATCGAAAAGATCGTGGAGACTGACGACGCGCTGTTGGCCCGGTACCTGGACGGCGACGACATTGAGGAAGAATCCTTGCGATCTGCGTTGCGCCAAGCCACCATGCAGCGAAGGCTGATTCCGGTGTTGTGCGGCAGCGCCATCGCCAACAAGGGCGTCCACAACCTGTTGGACGCTATCATAGCTTATCTGCCCTCCCCCGCCGACGTGCCGCCGGTAGAAGCGGTCCGATTGGATAACGATGAAACAGTCCTCCGCGCCCCCAATGAAGACGGCCCGCTGTCGGCGTTGGCCTTCAAAGTGGCCGTGGACCCATTTGTGGGCCGCCTCGTTTTCCTGCGTATCTATTCCGGCAAGGTCAAAGCCGGCACTTCGGTGACCAACGCCACCAAGGGGGGCCGAGAAAGGCTGGGCCGCCTGCTGCAGATGCACGCCAACCACCGGGAAGAGCTTGAGGAGATCGGAGCCGGCAATATCTGCGCCGCCATCGGTCTTAAGGATACGTTTACCGGGGATACCATCATTACCGGCGACGAACCGGCCATTTTGGAACCGCCCAAATTCCCCAGGCCAGTGGTTTCAGTGGCCATCGAGCCCAAGACCCGGGCCGACCAGGACCGGTTGACCGATTCCTTGCGCAAGTTGTCCGACGAAGACCCGACCTTCCAAGTCGCCTACAATGGGGAAACCGCTCAGACAATCATCTCCGGCATGGGAGAGCTACACTTGGAGGTGTTGGTTGACCGCCTGAAGCGCGAGTTTCGGGTGGAAGCCAGCGTGGGCAGCCCACGGGTTTCGTACCGGGAGACCGTCACCGAGCCGGTGCGCGTCGAGGGTCGTTTCATCCGGCAAAGCGGCGGCCACGGACAGTTTGGCCACGTCTGGTTGGAAATAGAGCCGCTGGAGCAAGGGGCGGGCCTGGTTTTCAAGAACGCAATCGCGGGAGGCTCCATTCCCCGGGAATATATCCCGGCCGTCGAAAAGGGCGTGATGCAGGCCTTGGATAACGGTCCATTGGGCGGCTATCCCATGGTTGACATGCAGGTCACCCTGGTGGACGGCAGCTATCATGAAGTCGACTCCTCAGAGATGGCCTTCCGCAGCGCGGGGATGATCGCCGTCAGGGAAGGGGCGAAAAAGGGCAAACCGGTGCTTCTGGAGCCCATCGTGTACCTGGAGGCCGAGTCTCCGGGCGAGTACCTAAGTGACATTTTGGGCGACCTCGGGACCCGTCGGGCCCAGATCCGAAACATAGAGGGCCAGGACAACACCCAGGTGGTCAAGGCGGCTCTACCTTTAGGCGAAACCTTTGCCTACACCACCGCCTTGCGTTCGTTGTCCAAGGGCCGGGCCACCTTCACGATGGAATTCAAGCATTATCAGCCGGTGCCCCAACATTTGGTGAGCACCGTTATCAACCGTAGCTAGTCCACTGAGTTAATCCGCAAGTTTCGTCAGGCAGATAAGCAGCAAAGATGGTAACCAGGCAAAAAGTACGCATAATCCTCAAGGCATTCGACCACAAGATGCTGGACCTGTCGTCCGCACAAATCGTGGAGACCGCGGAGCGGACCGGAGCCCGTATTGCCGGTCCGGTCCCCCTACCCACTCACATACGACGTTTCTGCGTGATTCGAAGTCCGCACGTGGACAAGGATTCGCGGGAGCATTTCGAGATTCGCACTCACAAGCGTCTGATTGACATCCTGGAGCCCACTTCCAAGACCATAGATTCCCTAACCAGGCTGAATCTGCCGGCAGGTGTGGACATCTCCATAAAGCTCTAATCGGCGGAGATAGCGTGTAAACGATGATTAAGGGTTTCTTAGGCAAAAAATTGGGCATGAGCCAGGTGTTCCGAGAAGACGGGATCGTGGTCGGCGTGACGATTATCGAAGCCGGCCCCTGCCTGGTAACCCAGGTCAAGACCACCGCAAACGACGGGTACGAGGCCGTCCAGTTGGGGTTTGGCGAGGTCAAGAGGCGCAACAAACCCCTTACCGGCCACTACCGCAAGAGCCGCCTGTGCCGCCACCTGAAGGAAGTCAAAGCCGACAGTGTAGACGAGTTTCAGGTAGGCCAGCGCCTGAGTGTCGACGTGTTCCAGCCGGGTGAGATAGTGGACGTGATCGGCCACTCCAAAGGGCGTGGATTCTCCGGTGTGATGAAACGCCACGGCTTTGGCGGGGGACCCAGGACCCACGGTCAGTCGGACCGGTCCCGGGCCCCGGGTTCCATCGGCGCCGGCACCACGCCGGGCAGGGTTTTCAAAGGGATGAAAATGGCGGGCCACATGGGTAACCGCCAGGTTACGGTGAAGGGCTTGGAGGTTATCCAAGTCGACCCCGACCGCAACCTGTTGCTGCTCAAGGGCGGTGTTCCCGGTTGGCCCAATGCGCTGTTGGAAATTCGCCGCACCAGCAAGTCGCCGGTCACGCCGGTCGGCTTGGTCCTAGACCGGGCGCCCCAGGTTGTAGCCGCAGCGGAACCCCTTCCCGAGGAACCGTCGCAGCAGGAACCCATGCCGGAAGAACGGTTGGAACAAGAGAACGAAGTCCAAAACGAGACGGTCGTCACCGGAGAACCGGAAGCGGCGGCCCCTGAAACTTCTGAGGAGTCGACATAGCCGTGGAAGTCTCGGTTTTGGGCCAGTTGGGCGAAACGGTGGAAACCATTAACTTGGACGACGCCGTTTTCAACACACCTATGAACAATTCACTGGTGCACCAGGCTATGGTCACCTACCAACTCAACAAACGTCACGGCACGCACGACACCAAGACCAGGGCCCAGGTTTCGGGCGGGGGACGCAAGCCCTGGATTCAAAAACATACGGGCCGCGCCCGGCAGGGCAGCATCCGCGCCCCCCAGTGGCGCCACGGAGGGGTTGTGTTTGGCCCCCACCCCCGCAGCTATCGCCAGGCTTTGCCCCGCCGGATGCGCCGTGCGGCCCTCCGATGTGTCCTCTCCCAAAAGGCCCGAGACGGCCGGTTGGTGTGCCTGGATTCCCTGGACGCGATAAACGGCAAAACCAGGTCGATGGTTGAATTGCTAGCCAACCTTGGCGTGTCGGGTTCGGCCCTGCTGGTGACTCAGGGTTCCAACCGGGGCGTGGTGAACGCGGCACACAACCTGAAAAAAGTCTGGACGCTGCCGGTGAACCAGCTAAACGCGCAGGAATTGCTGGCCAGAGAAACCCTGATCATCACCCGGGAAGCGGTCCTTTGGGCCGAAGAAAGTTTGATTTCCGACCCCCACGGTCGAGCCGCCCGTTCCGGAAGGTCCCGGGCGCCGGAATTGGACCAACAAATCCTTGAGGTCGTCGGTCTGCCGGTGGACGAGGAACCAGTTGCCGAGCATCCTCTTGAGGCCGGAACCCCCGCGGACCAGGCAGCCCCTGAAGAAGAACCCGGGCCGGAGGACCAGGCTTAGATGGACATTCACCGGGTTTTGATCAAACCGACCATCACTGAAAAGAGCACCCTGCTCCAGGAGTCCGGCAAATACACCTTCCGGGTGGCCAAAGAGGCCAACAAGGTGGAAGTTAAACAGGCCGTTGAAACCAATTTCAACGTGACCGTTCTGGACGTCAATATCACGAAACTCAAAGGGAAACAAAAGAGATACGGTCCCCGGTTTTCGAAAATGCCCGACATCAAGAAAGCCGTCGTCACGCTGAAAAGCGGAGACCGAATCAACCTGGTGGAAGGGCTGTAAGCCCACGCTTTAGGAACTCGGATTGACCTTATGCCACTAAAAGATCTCAGACCAATGACGCCCGGCACGCGGAACGCAGTGCGGCCCTCCTTTGAGGAGATTACGCGCACCAAGCCGGAGAAGTCGTTGATTTCCCCCAAGGCCAATCACGCCGGCCGCAACAACCGGGGAAAAATCACCACCAGAAGCCGGGGCGGTGGATCTCGACGGATGTACCGTGTGGTCGATTTCAAGCGCCGGAAAGACGGGGTCCCGGGTAAGATCGCGTCGATCGAGTACGATCCCAACCGGACCACCCGTATTGCGCTGGTCCATTACGTTGATGGGGAAAAGAGCTACATCCTGGCTCCGATTGGCCTCTCTACCGGAGATATGGTGGAATCTGGTCCCCAGGCGGAGATCCAACCGGGAAACTGTCTTCCCTTGCAAAACATCCCCACCGGCACCGTGGTACATAATATAGAATTGACCCCCAACCGGGGTGGGCAGATCGTCCGAAGCGCCGGGGCCGGCGCCCAGGTCCTATCCAGGGAGGGCGCACACGTTCTAATCCGGTTGCCTTCCGGAGAGATGCGCCGCTTCCTTCTGGTGTGCCGCGCCAGCGTGGGGCAACTCTCCAACCCGGACCACAAAAACGAAAGTCTCGGAAAGGCCGGCGCAAGCCGCCACAAGGGTCGCCGTCCCCATGTCAGGGGCGTGGCCATGAACCCGGTGGACCATCCCCACGGCGGAGGCGAAGGCCGGTCGCCCATCGGAATGCCCGGACCCAAGTCACCAACCGGTAAACCGACCTTGGGCCACAAGACCCGAGCTAAGAACAAGGCCTCCGACAACCTGATCGTGCGCCGCGGAAGGAGAAGGTAGATTGTCCCGGTCCGTCAAGAAAGGCCCATACGTTCATCCCAAGCTGGCCAAGAAAGTGGAAGCGGTGCAGCGCTCCGGAGCGCATACCGTGATCCGCACTTGGTCCAGGGCATCCATGATCATGCCGGACATGGTTGGCTTGACGATCGGAGTCCATGACGGGCGGCGTCACGTTCCGGTATTTGTCACCGAAAACATGGTAGGCCACCGGTTGGGAGAGTTTTCTCCCACACGCACCTATCGCGGCCACGCCGGCCGATCCGAACGCTCCAGTCGGGCCAGGTAAAGATATGCCTCCAGTAAGAGCATTCGCCAAGGGGTTGGGCGCCTCCCAAAAGCGATTGAAGCCCATTTTGGATTCAGTCCGCGGCAGCCGGGTCGAAGACGCCATCAATACTCTGGGTTTGATGACCTCACCGTGGGCCAAAACGGTGTCCAAGGTAGTGCAGTCGGCCGCAGCCAACGCGGAAAACAATATGTTCATGAACCGAAACGCTCTGAAGATCGTGCAGATTACCGCTGACCGGGCCCGCCCGCTCAAACGTTTTCGGCCCAGGGCACGGGGACGAATGGGCAGAATCATCAAGCGCGCAAGCCACCTGACAGTGGTGGTCGACGAAGAGGAGGCCTAGATACATGGGCCACAAAACCCATCCCTACGGGTTCCGGCTGGGAATAATTAAAGACTGGAAAGCCCACTGGTACGCCCCCAACGCCACCAGCTACCGGCGGTTGGTGCTGGAGGACCTCAAGCTGAGGAACAGCATCCGCGACGAGTACAAGGGTTTCTCCGATGCCGGTATCTCCAGAGTGGAGATTGACCGGGGCGCCCAAGACAGTGTCATAAATATACATTCCGCCAGACCGGGAATACTTATCGGAAGGGACGGCGAGCGGGTCAAAAACCTCCGGGGCAAGCTGGAAGCGATCACCCGAAAGCGGATTCAGCTAAACATTATCGAGATTGAACAACCGGAGGTGGACGCCTACCTCGTGGCCCGGAACATCGCTGACCAATTGGAGCGCCGGGTTGCCTATAGGCGGGCCATGCGTCAATCCGGACAAAGGGCCATGCAAGGCGGCGCAGAAGGCATCAAAATTATCGTCAAGGGACGGATTTCCGGCGCAGAAATAGCCCGTGTTGAAAAGTTCATGCTGGGCCGGGTCCCGCTCCATACCCTGCGGGCCGACATTGATTACTCGTTGGCTGAGGCCCACACGGCAATGGGCCGGGTTGGCGTCAAAGTATGGGTGTACCGGGGCGACATTCTGCCGCCGCCCCCCGAAGAAGTCGAGGAACTCGAGACTATCGAAGTGGTCGTCCAGGCCGGCGAGCCTGACGAAGCGCTGCTGTCACTAGAAGACGCTGATATTTAAGGTTGGGTAATTCCACCAACCTCGTTTTCCGAATAGGAGTCTGAATGCTGCAACCCAAGCGCACCAAGTACCGGAAACAATTCCGAGGCCGCCGTAAGGGCGTGGCCACCGGCGGCAATAATGTCGACTTCGGTGAATTCGGCCTGAAGGCCTTGGGCGCTGAGTGGATTACCGCCCGCCAGATTGAGTCGGCCCGGGTAGCGGTCACCCGCCACCTGAAACGGGGCGGCCAGGTTTGGGTGCGGGTGTTTCCAGACAAGTCCGTGAGCAAGAAAGCCGCCGAAACCAGGATGGGAGGGGGCAAAGCCGCGGTGGACTATTGGGCCGCCGTGGTTAAGCCCGGCAAAATCCTCTTTGAAGTGGCCGGCGTGCCCGAACAGGAAGCCATTGAAGCCCTGAGGTTGGCCTCTCACAAGCTTCCCATTCCCACCAAGGTAACGCGTAGAGACCGGCTGGCAGCTCTATCCGGTAATACGGGGTAAGAGGGTTCGCCGTGGATATTGGAGAACTACGAGGCCTAACTGACCAGCAGCTCCTGGAAGAGATGGAGAAAACCCAAAGAGAGTTGATGAACCTTCGTTTTAGGGCGGCCACCAACCAATTGCCGAATTCCAACCTGCCCAGGACGGTGCGCAGGTCCATCGCCAGATTGAAAACCGTGATCCGAGAACGCCAGTTGGTTGAGGGTTAGCTTTGGCTAAATCAATGAGAAAAGTCCGCGTCGGCTCTGTCGTGCGGACCGGCATGGACAAAACAGCGGTCGTGGAAAACGTGTGGAAGCAACGCCACCGTTTGTACGGCAAGCAGGTGCGGCGGGTGGCTCGGTTCCGAGTGCACGACCCTCTTAACCAATGCCAGTTGGGTGACGTGGTAAGAATCGAGGAGACGCGCCCCATTTCCAAGACCAAGCACTGGCGCATCCTGGAAATCATCCAGAGTCGTCGGGTGGCCGACGTCCGTCCCATTGAGCTTGAGTCCGACGCTGAGATTCCGGAGGCCCCGGACGCCGAAGGACCGGCGGACCAACCCCAAGATTCAACCGAGGCGCAGGACTCGACAGAAGATACGGCGGTAGATTCCCCGGGTGACGATGACGACGCCCGCGCCGTGGACATAGAACGATGATACAAACCTACACCCGGCTCACCGTGGCCGATAATAGCGGCGCCAAGGTAATTCGCTTGATCAACATTCCAGGCAGCAGCCGTCGCAGATACGCCCACGTTGGAGACATAGTGGTGTGCAACGTGCGGGAGGCGGCGCCTAATTCCCCCGTCAGAAAGGGGGAGGTAGTCCGGGCCGTGGTCATCCGCCAAGCACAACCGCGGCGGCGCCCAGACGGCACGTACATCAAGTTTGACGACAACGCCGCTGTGTTGATTCAGGAAAATCAACTGCCCCGGGGAACACGGATATTCGGCCCGGTGGCGCGAGAACTACGGGACCGGGGATTCATGCGCATAATTTCCCTGGCTCCAGAGGTTGTATAATGCGCGTCCGCAGCGGGGATACCGTCCTGGTGATAGCCGGCAAGGACAAAGGCAAAACGGGCCGGGTTGACCGCCAGCATTCCAAGGAATCGCGCATCGTGGTCGAGGGCGTTAACATGATCACCCGCCACATTCGCGCCCGTCCCGGGGTCAGGCAATCGGGGCGTATCCAACGGGAAGCGCCAATTCATGTTTCCAACGTAGTGTTGATTTGCAACAAGTGTAACCGGCCAACCAGCCCGGCTATGACGGTTTTGGATACCGGCGCCCGGGTTAGAAGCTGCCCCAAGTGCGGAGAAGTGATCGACGATGTCGCCTGACGAACAAGCGGAAGAAGTACCTAGCACTCCGGAAACCCAGGACGGCGAGCAGCCCTCGGCTTCCCCGGATGCCGGGTCCGAAGCTGCCGCGAGCGGCGAGCCGGAAGCGGCACCACGGCGACAGCGTGCCACATCGGGCCGCGCCACCCGGAGCCGGCGAGGGGCCGCCTCCGGTGGTTCAGACGCCGACGCGAACGCGCCGGTAGAAGGCGACGAAAACGTTCCCCAGCCCAGGCTTCGGGAGATGTACCGCACCGAAATCATTCCCAGTATGATGCGGGAATTCGGCTACTCCAACCCCATGCAGGTCCCTCGGGTCAACAAGATTGTGCTTAACATCGGCCTGGGGGAGGCCCTTACCAATGGCCGGGCCATGGAGAACGCCACCCGAGACCTGGCAACGATTACCGGCCAGAAACCGGTGATAACCCGGGCCAGGAAGTCCATCGCGGGGTTCAAAATACGGGAAGGGAACCCAATCGGCACCTCGGTCACCCTGCGGGGAACCCGGATGCATCATTTCCTGGACCGGTTTATCAACACCGCTCTGCCTCGTATTCGGGACTTCCGAGGTCTGCCCCGCCGTGGCTTTGACGGCCGCGGCAATTTTTCCCTTGGGATTAGCGAACAGATTATTTTTCCCGAGATAGATTACAATCAAATCGACCGGTTGCGAGGGCTCCAGGTCACCATCGCCACCTCGGCGCGGAACGACTCCGAGGCAACCCGCCTGTTGGAGTTGTTCGGGATGCCCTTCGTTCGCCAAACCTAGACCGGACTTTTGTAATAACGACACAATCGTTACAGGAGAGGCCCATTGGCCAAGGCGTCTAAGATTCAGAAATGGCTTCGCGAGCCCAAGTTCCCCGTGCGCAAAAACAGCCGCTGCCACCGTTGCGGCCGTCCGAGGGCGTACATCCGTTATTTTGGGATTTGTCGCATTTGCTTCCGGGAGATGGCCCTGCGGGGCGAACTGCCCGGTGTCCGCAAAGGCGGCATGTAACCCCACCGAGAAATCTGCCGATGTTAAGGTTCAGGAAATGCCGGTAAGCGATCCAATTGCTGATATGTTGACCAGGATCCGCAACGCAATCCAGATGCGGCGGGATTCCGTGATGGTTCCTCATTCCAAGATGAAGCTGGCCATAGCCAGGATTTTGAAGGAAGAGGGCTTCATCCGGGACTTCGACATGCCGAGGGGTCAACTCCACCCCACACTACGGTTGCACCTGATATACCGGGAGCGCCGAGAACCAGCCATTAGCGGTCTCAAGCGAGTCAGTAAACCCGGACTGCGGGTCTACGTGGGCGGCGGCGAGATCCCTCGAGTGTTCGGCGGATTAGGCCTGGCTATTGTGTCCACGTCCAGCGGGGTCATGGCGGGCAAGCGGGCGTGGCGGGAAAAAATCGGAGGAGAGTTGCTCTGTTATGTCTGGTGACCAGGAAGGACCGGCCAAAGAACGGCGCACCCTTTCCCGCATCGGTCGCAAACCCATCCCCATTCCGTCGGGTGTGGAAGTCGAGCCACTGGTGGGAGGCGTGACCGTCAAGGGGCCCAGGGGCACTTTGACGCAGAATTACCATCCTGAAGTAACCGTCAAGGTTGAGGCTGGCATGGTGCTGGTGGAGCGGCTCTCTACCAATAAGTTTCACCATTCCCTGCACGGCCTGACCAGGAGCCTGATCGCTAATGCCATCACGGGGGTAACCGACGGGTACACCAAGACCCTGGAGTTGATGGGCGTGGGTTACCGGGTGCAAGTCGCCGGAGACGGGATAATCTTGAACGTGGGCTACAGTCACCCGGTGGAAATTCATCCTCCGGACGGCGTAACTATGGCCGTAGAAGGCAACAACAGGGTCCACGTAAGCGGAATCAACAAACAGCAGGTCGGCAGCCTGGCCGCGCAAGTGCGGCGGGTCCGTCCCCCGAATCCTTACAAGGAAAAGGGGATCCGTTACGCCGGCGAAGTGCTGCATTTCAAGCCTGGCAAGGCGGCTGCTCGCAAGGCCTAGAGCGCGCTACTCTTAAAGCCCGGAGAATCCTGCAACCATGCCCAGGGATAAGAACGCAGTAAAATTGAGGGTCGTGCGACACGCCCGCCTTCGAAAAAAGGTGTCCGGCAGTCCCCAACGTCCCAGGCTGTGTGTGTTTCGCAGCCTGCGCCACATCTATGCCCAGGTTATCGACGACGCCGAAGGCGCCACCTTGGCCTGTGCTTCCAGCCAAGAGTCGACGCTCCAGGAGAGTTCCGGCCAGGGAGCCAAGATTTCCTCCGCCGTCGCCGTTGGGAAATTGGTGGCGGAACGGGCCAAGGCCAAGGGTATAACCCAAGTCGTGTTTGACCGAGGCGGCTACAAATATCACGGCCGGGTTAAGGCATTGGCGGAAGCGACCAGGGAAGCAGGTCTGGTCTTCTGACCCGCTTGGCACACTCGTCTTCGAATTTGGATTGACCCAGCGGAAACCGTCTTCACCTCCGGGTTATCCCCGTCCCGGATCCCCGCCAATCGTAAGACAGAAGGTCTGTTGTACAGGGTGCGGAGGGCAGCGATGGTTAAAGGATTGGATATAAGTGGTCACCGTAGTTGAAAGAAACCGGCCCGGCGGTCGACGCCGAGAACAGGACACCGGCGGGTTTACCGAACGGGTGGTATACACGCGGCGTATCGCCAAGGTGGTCAAGGGCGGCCGGCGAATGCGGTTTAACGCCCTGGTGATTGTCGGAGACGGCAAGGGAGAGGTTGGCGCCGGATTGGGGAAAGCCCTGGTTATCCCGGATGCGGTCCGCAAGGGCAACACCATAGCCCGGGCATCGACTCTTAAGGTCCCCCTGAAAGGCAGCACTATTCCCCAGATGATAACCGTGAAGAAAGGCGCAACCATCGTCTTGATCAAACCTGCCCGTGAAGGCACCGGGGTCATCGCCGCGGGCGCGATGCGGGCCATCCTGGAATTGGCCGGAGTTCAGGACGTGGTCGGAAAAACCCTGGGGTCTCGCAACCCCATCAACGTCGCGTACGCCACGATGGAGGCCCTCAGGCAGCTCCGAGACCCGGAAGTTGAAATCGCCCGTAGGTTTGCCACCCCGGCGGCTCCCGCCAACCGGAGATAGCCGTTAGGCGGAATCCACGTCTTAGTTTACGTTGAAAGGTTATGGCTCAGCTTAAAATCACCTGGAAAAAAAGCGGTATCGGCTGTCCGGCAGACCAGCGCCGCGTCATCAAAGCGCTCGGACTGCGGCGGCTCCACCACACCGTAATCCACGGGAACACCCCGTCGATACGCGGAATGGTCAACAAGGTAATACACCTGGTCAACGTGGAAGAAATCGATTGACCGGGATTCGATGATTCGAGGCTAGTTCCCATGATGGAGCACCAAGTAACCCCGTCTAAAGGAGCCCGGAAACGCAGGAAAAGGGTTGGCCGCGGAGACTCCGCCGGACAGGGAAGCACCGCCGGTCGGGGCATGAAAGGACAGAACTCCAGGTCTGGCTCAGGACCCCGGGTGGGTTTTGAGGGCGGACAGTTGCCCATCATCAAGGGCCTTCCTATGAAGCGGGGCTTTCACAACCCGTTCAAGACCTATTACTCCCTGGTTTCGCTGGAGCAGCTAAACACATTTGAAGACGGAGCCAGGGTCACGCCGGAAGACCTGCTGGAACAGCAGATCCTGCAAAACCTGAAGCAACCGGTCAAAATCGTTGGGACCGGGGAAATTACCAAGGCGATCACCGTAGCGGCTCATAAGTTCACCCGGTCCGCCCGGGAGAGAATTGAAGCGGTTCAAGGTAAGGTGGAGGAGCTTTAGCCCGGTGATCTCACCATGATTTCCTCGGAAGCCCAAGGCGGCCGTTTTCCAGCCTTGCTACAAGCCGCCATTGATGCGTTCAGCCTACCGGACCTGCGGGCCAAAATCCTGTTCACGCTGGCAATGCTGGTAATATACCGCTTTGCCGCCCACATACCATTGCCGGGCATCGACGGCGAACAGCTGGATAACCTCTTCCGCAACAACCAACTGCTGGGATTCCTGGACCTGTTCAGCGGCGGCGCATTGAGCCGCATGAGCATCGTGGCATTGGGCGTCTTCCCATATATCACGGCTTCCATCGTGATCCAGTTGTTGACCCCGGTGGTGCCCAGCCTCCAGGACATTTCCCGAGAAGGAGACGCCGGGCGAATCAAAATGAACCGCATGGTGCATGGGCTGACTGTCCCCATAGCCCTGGCCCAGGGCTATGGACAACTGATCCTGTTGCGACAGAGCAACGTGCTCACCAACGTTGGTTTCACCGGGGACGCCCTGCTGCCCACCCTGGCTGCGTTGCTTTCCATCGTGGCCGGCACGATGTTCCTGGTGTGGATCGGCGAATTAATCACTGAGCGGGGGATTGGCAACGGCATCTCGCTGATAATATTCGCGGGGATCGTGGCAGGCTTCCCCATCATGCTGACCCAGGGGTTTTTGGACCGGGACAACGTTCTGGGAATTGGCTTCTTCGCAATCATCGGGGTGCTGATCATCGCGCTAATCGTGATGTTCAATGAGGCCCATCGGAGGATTCCCGTTCAATACGGGCGCAGCATATTCCGGGGCGGCAGAATGTACCGGCAAAGCGGGGCTACCTACCTGCCTTTGCGCATAAACTCTGCGGGCATGATTCCACTGATCTTCGCTTTTTCAATTGTGATCCTGCCGGGCACCATAGCAACCTACTTCGCCACCAACTCCGGGTTCGTTGGCGACGTGGCCCGGTTCTTCGCCGACCTGTTGATTCCCAGTTCTCCCCTCTACTGGATACTGGTGTTCATACTGGTAGTGATGTTCACCTTTTTCTATACGCTGGTCGTGTTCAATCAACAAAACCTGGCGGAAAACCTGCAACGCAACGGGGGCTTTGTCCTGGGCATCAGGCCGGGCCGTCCCACCCAGGACTACCTGAACCGGGTCATTGTGCGCATAACCATGGGCGGCGCGCTGTTCCTGGGTTTCATCGCCATCACGCCCTACCTGGCGTCGTTGGTGACCGGAGTTCAGGCCATATCCCTCAGCAGCACGAGCCTGTTGATCATGGTCGGCGTTGGGCTGGATACCCTGCGTCAATTGGAAGCCCAGTTGATGATGCGAAACTACGAAGGGTTCTTGCGTTAAGTGGCGGCCCCGGCAAGCAACAATTTGCGGTTGGTCCTGGTTGGCCCCCCCGGCGCCGGCAAAGGTACCCAGGCCCAGTCCCTAACGGACAAGTTGGGGGTTCCGCACATCAGTTCCGGGGACCTGTTCCGGCATAACCTGAGGGAGAACACGCCCCTGGGAATAAGGGCTGCCGAATTCATGAAGCAAGGATTGTTGGTGCCTGACGAAGTCACGATAGATATCGTCTTGGACAAGGTCTTGTCGTTGCACTCAACGGAAGGCTTCATCCTTGACGGTTTCCCCAGAAACGTAAACCAGGCCGAAGTATTGGAAGAAGCCCTGAAAACCCGCGCACGTGGTTTGGACCGGGTGGTCTACCTCCAGGTTCCCGAAGATGAGTTGCTCAGAAGACTGGGCGGCCGCTTCAGTTGCGGGGATTGCCAGGCTCCCCATGCGGTCGATCCAGGCGCCGCGCCGGGAAGGTGCGATCGCTGCGACGGGAAGCTTTACCAGCGAGAAGATGACCGCCCCGAAGCCGTAAGCCAGAGGATATCGGTCTACTTCAATGAAACTTTGCCGGTGTTGGATTTCTACCGCGGCCGCAGTCTGCTGGAAGCGGTGGACGGCGTGGACGCGGTGGAGGCCGTTTTCGAACGCGTTTTGCTTGCTTTAGACCGGGTTTCCAAGATTAGCGATTGAGAGTAGAATAGGGTTGGTGAATCAGCAGAAAAATTTACAGACCGCGTCCAACTCCCCGTCCCAATACAGCGGCGGCATTACGATCAAGTCTCCCCGCGAACGGGAGGCGATGCGACAAGCCGGCGCTATAGTGGGAGCGGTGTTGGCCATATTAAGGGCCTCGGTCACGCCCGGAATTACCACCAAAGACCTCGACTCCATTGCCTACCGGGAAATAACCCGGCGCGGGGGAGTCCCCACCTTTATGGGATACCGGGGTTTTCCAGCAAGCATTTGCACCTCCGTCAATGAGGAAATCGTGCACGGGATTCCCGGCAACCGGGTCTTGAAAGATGGCGACGTCGTAAAAATGGATGTGGGCGCCACCCTCAACGGGCATATCGGCGATGCTGCTATTTCCGTTCCCGTGGGCGACGTCGGGCAAGCCGCATTGGATCTGATACAAACGACCCGGTTGAGCTTGGAAGAGGGAATCAAAGCGGCGCAACCGGGCAAGCGTGTTGGCGACATCAGCGCCGCGGTCCAAGCCTTCGGTGAGGCCCGGGGCTATGGCGTAGTTCGGGAGTACGTGGGTCACGGGGTAGGCCGGTTCCTCCATGAGGACCCCCAAATTCCCAACTACGGGCAAGCCGGCCGCGGGCCTTTGCTTCGGCCCGGTATGTGCATCGCTATCGAGCCGATGTTGAATATGGGGGATTGGCGGACATCGGTGATGGATGACCAGTGGACCGTGATAACCTCCGATAGCAAACTATCCTGTCATTTCGAACACACCATCGCCATCGACGAAGACGGGCCGGTGGTTTTAACGGTGCCTGATCCTGAGGCGGAAGCGCGCCTCAACGCACAGGCACAAAAAATAGAGGACCCCGAGGTTTTATGGCCAAAAAACAAGCCATCGAAGTAGAAGCCAGCGTTACCGAGGCGCTCCCCAACGGGATGTTCCGGGTGGAACTGCCCAACGACCACCGGGTGCTGGCCCACGTTTCCGGGAAGATCCGGATGCACTTCATCCGCGTGCTTCCCGGCGACCGGGTGCTCGTGGAGCTTTCTCCCTACGACCTGACCCGGGGCCGCATCACTTACCGGTTCAAGTAATCGTTCCGAGCGGCATCCCGTATCCGATTCTCTGGAGCCTATCTATGAAAGTATCCGCCTCGGTAAAACCAAGGTGCGACAAATGCCGTGTGATCCGGCGCAAAGGCGTCGTGCGGATCATCTGTACCAACGCGCGCCACGCCCAAAGGCAAGGCTAGGCCGATTAAGGAGGCCACCATTGGTCCGTATAGCTGGAGTTGACGTTCCCGACCGCAAGAAAGCCCACGTGGCCCTCAGAAGCATCTACGGAATTGGGCCCAAAATGGCTGCCGAAATTTTGACCAAGGCGGACTTGGACCCCGATTCCCCGCCCCGAATGAACGAATTGACCGAATTCCAGGTGGACCGGATTCGGGAGATTGTGGACCGGGAATATATCTCAGAGGGAGACCTCCGCCGGGAAGTGGGACAAAACATCCGGCGGTTGATTGAAATTGGAGCCTACCGGGGCCTGCGGCACCGGCGGGGCCTTCCGGTTAACGGCCAGCGGACCCGCACCAACGCCCGCACCCGCAAGGGACCCCGCCGCACCGTGGCCGGCCGGGGCCGGCGCACCGGCGGTAAGAAGTAGGGGATGAAATAACATGGCCAGACCAAGAGCTAGAAGACGCGAGCGACGCGTGGTCCCCCAGGGCAGGGCCTACATTTACTCCACGTTCAATAACACCCTGGTAAGCATTACCGACCCCCAGGGCAGCGTGATCGCGTCGGCCAGCGCCGGGACCGCAGGTTTCAAGGGCTCCCGAAAAGGCACGGCCTTCGCCGCCCAACGCGCCGCCGAGCAGGCAGCCCGCCGGGGCATGGACCAGGGCCTCAGGCACATTGACGTGCTGATCAAGGGGCCAGGCGCCGGAAGGGAAGCCGCCATCCGGTCATTGCAGGGAGCAGGATTGGTGGTAACCAGCATACGAGACGTTACCCCCATCCCCCACAATGGCTGCCGCCCCCCCAAAAGGAGAAGGGTTTAGGAATGATCATTTATGGGTAGATATACCGGACCGTCCTGCCGGCTGTGTCGGCGGGCCGGGGAAAAACTGTTTTTGAAAGGCGATCGCTGCTTTACTCCCAGGTGCGCCATCGAACGCCGCCGCAACACCCCGGGAGACCAGAGCCGCCGCCGAAGACGCCCCTCGGACTATGCAGTGCACCTGCTGGAGAAGCAGAAGGCGAAGTACATCTTCGGTGTCCTGGAATCCCAGTTCCGCCGTTACATGGCAGAAGCTTTCAACACCCCCGGTATCACCGGTCTGAATTTGCTAAGGTCGTTGGAACGGAGGCTGGACAACGTAATCTTCCTGCTCGGTTTCGCAGACTCTCGCAAGCAGGCTCGGCAGATGGTGCTCCACGGGCATTTCAAGGTGAACGGGACCAAGACCGACATCCCGTCCTTCCAGGTTAAAGCCGGGGACCATATAGCCTGGAAAGACCAGGACAAGACCACGGATTATTTCGTGGAAAGGACCGCCGGCCTCCCCAAAAAGCCGGTTCCCGCTTGGTTGATGCTTGACACAACCGAAATGACCGGGCAGGTGATAGTGTTGCCCGCCGACCAGGATTTGCGACAGTCCATTAATTCCAGGTTAATTGTAGAGTTTTACTCGAGGTAGTAAGACCGTGACTATACTTGAAACGTTTATCCTCCCGTCGGGTCCGTCTGAAAGCGGTCCCGAGTCCCTCAAACCTGAGGTGCGGGTTCTCGAAACCAGGGACACCTACGGCAAGGTGGCCGTGGAGCCCCTGATGCGCGGCTTTGCCCTTACCATGGGCAACCCCCTCCGGCGTATCCTGCTGAGCTCTACCCGCGGCAGCGCTATTACCTGGGTAAAGATCGACGGCGTGGTTCACGAGTACGCAGCGATTCCCGGCGTTAAAGAAGAGGTGATGGAGCTTCTTCAAAATATCAAGCTCGTCAGGATCCGCTCCCGGTCGGACCGGCCGGGTAAGATGCGGCTTGAAGTGTCTGGCGAGGGCCGGGTGTGCGCCGGTGACATCTCCACTTCCAGCGACTTTGAGATCGTGAATCCCGAATTGCACCTCGCTACCCTGGACTCCAAGGATTCCAGCCTGTTCATCGAGGTCAACGTAGAACAGGGCGTGGGCTACCAGCAAGCCACCCAAAGCGACGGTGCAGATAGCATGCCGGTGGACGTGATTCCGGTGGATGCCATCTTCAGCCCGGTGCGCAAGGTTAACTACAACGTGGAATTGACCCGGGTCGGTCAGGTAACCGACTACGAGCGGTTGGTGTTGGAGGTTTGGACCGACGGCGCCATAACGCCGGTGGATGCGGTCCGGCAGGCGGCAGAAACCCTGGTCAACCACTTCTTCCTGTTCAGCAACCTGGAACTGGATGTGGCGCCCGGCGTGGATAGGTCGCCTTTGTCGGTTTCCCCGGAGATATTCCAAACGCCGATTGACCGCTTGGACCTATCCTCTCGGACGCTCAACTGCCTCAAGCGGGCCCACATCACCAAGGTGGGAGAAATTCTGGAGAAATCCAACGATGAGTTGCTGAGGATACGCAACTTTGGTGAGAAGTCACTTACCGAGTTGCGGGAAAAATTGGCCGAGCGGGGCATAACCGGAGGCGGTGACGACCAGCCCGATTCCATTGAGTACACACCGGGGGATTCGGCCGACTCGCCAAGCATGGTTGGTGCCCTTTCGCCCGATGCCATAGCGGATTTGCTCCGGCCCGGCGAAGGTCCCGCTCCAGACGCGGACCTGGCAGGAGACACCGGTGGTTGGACCGTGGTGGGTACGGTCGATGATGATCTTGATGATGAAGACGACGCGGACGAGTCCGACGCGGATGACGACTTCGAAGAAGAGGATGACAATTAACCATGGCTTCCCACCATGTTGCCGGACGAAAGTTAAGCCGGTACAAGGACCAACGTAAAGCCCTTTTGCGGGGGCTAGTAGGAGAGTTAGTTCGCCACGAACGTATCACCACCACCCTGGCCAAAGCCAAGGAGACCAGGGTAGTGGCTGAGAAGTTGATTACCCATGGCAAGAAAGCGACGGTGCACCACCGCCGTTTGGCCCTGGCCCAGATCCCGGACAAGCACGTGGTCAAGAAGGTTTTCGACGAAATGGCCCCCAGATACCAGGACCGAGCTGGCGGTTATACCCGAATATTAAAGCTGGGCCCCCGCCAGGGTGACGGAGCGTTCATGGCCATCATCGAGTTCGTGTAGCCTGGCGGCAGCGTCTTTAACCATGGCAGAAACCTTCTCCCAAACTACAGCGAACGAAAACCCGGCGCCCGTTGAGGGCGAGGAATCAACCGGTCGGCGTTTGGCCCTGATAGTGGAATACGACGGAGCCGGTTATGCCGGTTTCCAGCTCCAACCCGGCCAACTCACGGTTCAAGGCGAATTAGAACAGGCCTTGACCCGGTTTACACAAGAGAGGATACGGGTCCGTGGGGCCAGCCGGACCGATTCCGGAGCGCACGCCCGGGGGCAGGTGGTGGACTTTTGGACCTGTTGCTCTCATCCAGTCCAAACCTTCCCGAAGGCGCTGAATTTCTACCTGCCGCAAGACATCAGGGTACAGGCGGCTCACGCCGTGCCCCAGGATTTCCACTCCCAGCTACACGCTCACCGCAGGACCTACCGCTATCAGGTGCTCAACTCGACCAGTGCTTCAGCCCTTAAGAGGCGTCGGTGGCACTGGGTTGACGCCGGTCTGAACGTGGCGAAAATGGCCGGCGCTGCGCAGACCCTGGTGGGATGGCACGATTTTCGCGCTCTGGCGCCCGGACTGCCGGCGGACAAGAACTCGGATCGGTTGGTGTCCCGTTGGGACGTGTGGCGCGAGGATGAGGCCGTTTTCTTTGAATGCGAAGCCAACGGGTTCCTCAAGCATCAAATCCGGCGCGCCAACGGGTTGCTGCTGGAGGTGGGCAAGGGCCGACGTCCGGCCAGCGTGGTTGACGACGTCTTGAGCGGCCGAGCGGGGAGCGATGTGGCGTGGCCTTCATTGCCGGCCCGTGGGCTTTGTTTGATGAAAGTGACATATCCGGACTTTCCCCCTCTTTCAGACGGGGCGGCCCGAGAAGAGCGGATCCTCGTTGAAGCGGGTCCGGAGCGGGAGACGGTTAAATGAAGAGAAACAGCACATACTTCGCCAAGCCCGGTGAAATTCCGGCCCGTTGGCGAGTTGTTGACATTTCAGGCATGGTCCTGGGACGGGTTGCCCGGGACATTTCCATGGCCTTGCAGGGGAAGGACAAACCGACTTACACCCCCCACGCCCTGACCGGCGATTTCGTGGTTGTGGTCAACGCTTCCAAGCTGGTGGTCACTGGTCGAAAGCTGACCCAAAAAGCCTACTACCGGCATAGCGGGTATGTGGGCAACCTCAAGACCACTATGCTCAAGGACATGATGGAAAAGCACCCGGATCGCGTGGTGCGTCTAGCGGTGAAGGGCATGCTGCCGAAAAACAATCTGGGAAGGCAGATGCTCAGCCGCTTGAAGATTTACTCCGGGGCGGAACATCCCCACCAGGCCCAGGTTGCCGGCCCCGTGGCCGCCGCCATGCCGAATTCCAATGATGAAGGGTAGGTAAACGCTTGGTAGATTCCGCGGCGGACCAACGGTATTACTACGGTACGGGCAAACGCAAGACTTCCATTGCCAAGGTAAGGCTGTACCTGGACGATGGCGGCCCCATCTTAATCAACAACAAGCCTATGGACGAATATTTCAACTGGATGCCATGGCAGAACGTTGTTGTTGAACCGCTTCGCGTGAGCGACGCTCTGAACCGCTTCCGGGTGGTTGCCAGGGTCGCCGGTGGCGGGGTTCACTCGCAGGCCCAAGCTATCAGGCACGGTATTGCCCGGGCCCTGTTGGCCTACGACGGCGATCTGAAACCCGGGTTGCGCAGCCGTGGGTTTATCACCAGGGACGCTCGCATCAAGGAAAGCAAGAAGTACGGGTTGAAGAGGGCCCGCCGGGCGCCTCAATACACCAAGCGGTAAGGGCCTACACTCCCAAGTATTCCTGGGCGGAATCCAGCAAAGCCGTGAGCTGCTCCGGCGTCCCGGCCTCGGCGTAGATCCGCAAAAGTGGCTCGGTACCCGAAAAGCGGGACGCCAACCAGGCATCGTCGAAAATCAGCCTGCGGCCATCAATCTGGTCCGATCCTCGAATGGCCATGCCCGCCAGTTGGTCCAGGCTTTCACTAGCCAGCAACCCCTCTATCCGCGCCCGGTCCTCAGCTCGGAACACGACGTCCCGACGGTGGTAGTAGTGGGCGCCCAATCGTTGAAACAGCCCCGCAACCAATCGGGTGGGCGTCTTGCCGGTGCGGGCCATGTATTCGAGAAACAGTAAGGCGCTTACGATTCCATCCCGCTCGGGGATATGTCCCTTAAAAGCGAACCCCCCGCTCTCCTCCCCGCCCATCAAAGCATCCACCTCGCTCATCTTGGGCCCAATGTACTTGAAGCCTACCTTCATTTCGTAAACGTCAACACCGAACTGTTGGCCTAGCTTGTTCAGCATCATAGACGACGTAACGCCCTTGACCAGGGGGCCGCGCCTTCCCTGTTCTTCAAGCAGGAACAGGGCCAGCAGGGAAAAAACCTCAAGAGTGGTGATGAAATTTCCGGCTTCATCCACCACCCCGAGGCGGTCGGCATCCCCGTCCAAAGCCAACCCCACCGAAGCGCCTTCCTCCGGCACCCGTCGGAGCAACCCGGCAAGGTTTTGGGCTATCGGTTCCGGCTGAGCCATTCCGGGAAACGCCGGGTTGACTTGGGAGTTCATTTCCTCGACGCGGGTTGCGCCTCCCGAGAGGATTCTGGACAGGTACCCGGCGCCGGCGCCGAACATGGCATCCACCAAGATTTCCAAGCCCGCGTCGCGGATTGAACCCAAGTCCACCAATTCTCCCAGGCCGTCCATGTAAACCGGGTCGGGATCGAAATCCGTTACTAATCCCTGACCCCGGGCTTGTTCCAGGTCCATGGATTGAGGCGGCCCCGCGGAGACTATCGCAGCTTCCAACCGGTCGGTTATCTCTTGCGTGGCGCTGCCGGCGTATTCGGGTTTGAACTTGAACCCGTTCCAAGCGGCTGGGTTATGGCTGGCGGTGAGTATGGCGGCCCCGGCGGTCTGGAGGCGCGGCACATTGTAGGTGAGCACCGGTGTGGGAGCGGGTTTAACGGAGAGGTACGCCCTAATTCCGTTTGCCGCGCAGGTCGCGGCTACCGTTTCGGCAAATTCCCGGGAAAGGAAGCGGGTGTCGTACCCGACCACCAGACCCTGATCAGCCGTGCCCAAGGACTTCAGGTAATCACAAACTCCCTGGGCACATCGGGACACGTTGGCGAAGGTGAAGTCGTCGGCAATCACGCCCCGCCAGCCGTCGGTCCCGAACCGGATTTCCCGGGTCACGACAGCCCGGCCTCGGAACGCAACAATGCCGCTTTGTCGGTCTGCTCCCAGGATAGGTTCAAGTCATCGCGCCCAAAGTGGCCGTAGGACGCGGTCTGCCGGTAGATCGGGCGTCGAAGGTTGAGATTCTCGATAATTGCCGCTGGGCGAAGGTCGAAATGTTTGTTCACCAGTTCATGGATCGTCTCGTTGTCCACGTGGTTGGTATCGAAGGTCTCCACCGACACCGAAATGGGATTGGCGATACCGATGGCGTAGGACACGATTACCTCAGCCCGGTCGGCCAACCCGGCGGCCACGAGGTTCTTGGCCACGTACCTCGCCGCATAGGCCGCAGACCGGTCCACCTTGGTCGGGTCTTTGCCCGAGAAAGCGCCGCCGCCGTGGCGCGCGATGCCGCCGTAGGTGTCGACCAGGATTTTGCGCCCGGTCAGTCCCGAGTCTCCGGCCGGTCCTCCAACCACAAAGCGGCCGCTGGGGTTCACAAAAATCTTGGTTTCGTCGTCAAAAAGATCCGACGGAATAACCTTGCGGATAACCTGTTCTATGATGTCGCTGGTAATTCTCTCATTGGAAACGTCGGGGCTGTGCTGGGCGCTGATGACCACGGTGTCAACTCTGTGGGGAACGCCGTAGCGATATTCAACGGTCACCTGGGATTTTCCGTCCGGCCACAGATAGGGAAGGATTCCCTCTTTGCGGACTATGCTCAGTTGACGCACCAACCGGTGAGACAGACTTACGGTTAGCGGCATTAGCTCCGGGGTCTCGTTGCAGGCAAACCCCACCATCATGCCCTGGTCGCCGGCGCCAATGGTGTCGAAATCGATTTTGCTCGCGTCTTGGGCGGCCCCGCGGCGCTCCAACGCCGTGGTCACGCCTGCGCTGATGTCCCCGGATTGCTCCTGAATGGCGACGGCGACACCGCAGCTTTTTGCGTCGATGCCGTATTCGGCGTTGACGTAACCGGCGGTGCGCAGGGTCTCCCTCACAATACCCGGCACGTCTACGTATGACGTGGTGGTGATTTCACCCATCACCATCACGAGGCCGTTGGTGACGGCGGTCTCACAGGCCACCCGGCCCATTGGATCGTCGGTAAGAACCGCGTCCAGCACCGCATCGGAGATCTGGTCGCAAAGCTTGTCGGGGTGCCCCTCGGTTACCGACTCCGAGGTCAGTAAGTATTTAGGTGACTCATTGAAAAGCAACGGCATGCAGTATTCTCCTGTATCAGCTTGTGTCAGAAGGAAATTAGGTCCCTTCTTCCCAACTATCCTGGTAGTTTTGTTGCTCTGTGCTCAGGGTGTCTATGTTTATGCCCATGGCTTGCAGCTTGATCCGGCCAACTTCGGCGTCGGTGTCCTTGGGCACATCGTAGACACCGGGTGCAAGCTGACCCCGGTTGTTGACGATGTACTCCACTGAAAGGGCCTGGTTGGCAAAGCTCATGTCCATGACTGCCGACGGGTGGCCTTCGGCGGCGGCCAGGTTAATCAGCCGGCCTTCACACAGCAGGTACAGAATTCGCCCGTCCTTCATTTGATATTCCTGGACAAAGCCGCGGGCGGTCCGGTTGGACGACGACATTTCTTCGAGAGCGGGTATGTCTATCTCTACGTTGAAATGCCCGCTGTTGGCCATTATGGCACCGCCGCGCATCGCTTCCAGTTGGCTGCGGCCGATAGCGTGCAGCCCTCCGGTGGCGGTAATGAAGACCTCGCCCTCCCTGGCTGCATCCACCGCGGGCATTACAGAAAATCCGTCCATGACCGCCTCGAGAGCCCGCACCGGGTTGATTTCGGTGACTATTACCAGTGAGCCCATGCCCCGGGCACGGGCGGCGATGCCCCGGCCGCACCAACCATATCCCGACACCACCACTTTTCGGCCGGCCCAAAGGATATTGGTCGCCCTAGTGATGCCGTCCAGCGTGCTCTGGCCCGTGCCGTAACGGTTGTCGAAGAAATGCTTGGTTTCCGCTTCATTGACCGCGATGATTGGGTAGCGCAGCCGGTCCGCTTTTGCCATGGCGGTCAACCGCACCACTCCGGTGGTGGTCTCTTCAGTCCCGCCGATAACGTTTTCCAGCAGGTCCGACCGGTTACGGTGCAGAATAGTCACCAGGTCCGCCCCGTCGTCCAGGGTTATCTGGGGTTTGGAGTCCAGCACCGCGTTGATGTGGTCGTAGTAGGTCTGGTCGTCCTCTCCCTTGATGGAGAAGGTGGGAATGCCATATTCCTGCACCAGGGCGGCCGCAACCTCATCCTGAGTGCTCAGCGGATTGCTGGCGCACATGACAACCTCGGCGCCGCCCGCCTTCAACGCGATTGCCAGGTTGGCCGTTTCGGTGGTGACGTGCAGGCAGGCCGCCAGCCGCAGCCCGGCCAGCGGCTTTTCTTTGGCAAACCGTTCCTGAATCAGATGGACCACCGGCATTTCCCGGCCGGCCCACTGAATTCTCTTGACTCCCTCTGACGCCAGAGACAGGTCTTTGACGTGTCCGCTGGCTTGTGGTGATGACAATATACTTCTCCTTACTTTGGCGTAATCCTATTTGGCCCGTTATTCCGGGCCGTGGTCTCAACGATTATGTAAACTTTCCCGCGCAACGCGGCGTGGTGCGCCGGAGGGTGAGCCTTTACGCGTCCGAACCCCTGGAGGTAGGGAGGTTGGCCTGTATCCAAGAAGGGGTGCCGTCTTCGATGTTGTACAGGTTTTCGGAATCGAACCCCATCGACGCTGCGACTTCGCAGGCCAATCCGCTTCTGACTCCTGCGGCGCAGATGAAAAGCACCTTTTTGTCCCTGGGCACCTCGTCAATGCGGTCGGGCAAATCGTCTATGGGTATATGAATGGCGCCGGAAACATGGCCGGTAACCCACTCGTCGTCCCGGCGAACGTCCACCACCACCGTTTCGTCTGGGCTGGCCTCAATAATGGACTGGGCTTCCGGCGAATCCACGCGGTAGTAGGGCTCGCCTGGGTCTTGCCTGGGCATGTGTTTACCTCCTGAGCAATGGGTCTAATTCGGAGCCAACCGGTCAGGCCAGATACCGGCCCACCAGTGGCGCCAGTTTGCGCTTAACGTCCTCGGGAACCCCTTCCTTGGGCGTGATGATTGCGTCCTTAAGGGCTGAACCACAGGGGCAATCGCCGGGATCAGCCAACCGTGGGACCACCACCCTCAGCAACTCCTTGGATGCGGCGACGTTCTTGGACAGATTCTGCACCACCATGTCCACCGTTACTGGCTCCCCGCCCTGCCGCCAACAATCGTAATCAGTAACCCAAGCCATGGTCGCGTAGCACATCTCGGCCTCTCGGGCCAACTTTGCTTCCGGGAGAGCCGTCATACCGATGATTTCGGCGCCCCAGGAGCGATACATAGCCGACTCGGCCCTGGTGGAGAAAGCCGGCCCTTCCATTACAACCATGACTCCGCCGGGATGCGAGTTAAGTCCCAACTCCCGGGCGCCATCGTAAAGCAGCCGGTTGGAAGATGCGCAGAAGGGGTCGGCGAAACCGATGTGCACCACTATCCCTTGATCGTAGAACGTTGCATCCCTTTGCCAGGTCCGATCTATGAGTTGGTCCGGGATAACCAGGTCCAAAGGAGCAAATTCCTCTTTCAGGCTTCCGACGGCGCTGATCGAGATTAGACGTTTCACCCCCAGGCTCTTCAAAGCGTAGATGTTGGCCCGGACAGGAATGTGGGAAGGGTGGAACCGGTGGCCCCGGCCGTGGCGCGGCAGAAATGCCACGGGCACACCCTCCAGGACGCCGGTCACAATGGCATCGCTGGGCTTGCCGAAGGGGGTGTCCATCTCAATGAACTGGGCATCGGCCAGCGCTTCCATCGTGTAGAGGCCACTGCCTCCGATTATTCCTATGACGGCTTCTCGATGAGCCATTGGTTCACATACACCAGGGAGGCGGTAAAGGCGGGCGGGTCTGGTGAGGCAAGACCTCCGACCGCGCCGGTTGCCTAGCTTACCGCCAGCTTCAAACTCTCCAGGAACGGTGGGCGCGCCACTCCCATTTCGGTAACTATGGCGCTCAGATACCTGTTGGGCGTGACGTCGAAGGACGGATTGATTGCGGCCACGCCTGGGGGAGCCGTGGGGTTGCCTTGAAAATGGCTGACCTCCTGGGGCGGACGTTCTTCGATTTCGATGTCGGACCCGGTGAGGACATCGAGGTCTATGGTGCTGGTGGGAGCAGCCACGTAGAAAGGCAATCCATTCTCCTTGGCCAACACGGCCAGAGAGTAAGTCCCCACCTTGTTCGCGGTGTCCCCGTTGGCGGCGATACGGTCGGCCCCGGTGATGACACAGCTGACCTTCCCGCTGGCCATCAACATCCCCGCAGCTGAATCAACCAACAAGGTGGCCGGAATCCCCAGTTGTTGGAACTCCCAGGAAGTCAGCCGGGCGCCCTGCAGGAATGGCCTGGTTTCGGTGTTGTAAACCTGGAAACGTCTGCCGTCTTCCCATCCTGCCCGGATGACCCCCAACGCAGTGCCATACGCGGCAGTGGCCAGCGCCCCGGTGTTGCAATGGGTCAGCACCGCACCGCCTTCCGGCATAAGGTCCTTGCCAAAGTCCCCAATCCGGCGGTTGACTGCCTCATCTTCCGCCTGGATGCGCTGGGCTTCCTCCAACAACCTGGGGAAAATCTTCGTATGGTCAACTTCTGCATGGGCCAGGACCAACTGTTTCCGGACCGCCCATGCCAGGTTTACCGCCGTGGGCCGGGCGGCCGCGATTTCCGAGGCCGCCGAGTCAAGCTGGGAGAGGAAGTCCTGCCGGTCCCAAGAGTCGATTTGCCGCGAGGCCAAAGCCATGGCATAGGCGGCGGTTACGCCGATTGCCGGAGCTCCCCGGACGCGCATTTGACGGATAGCGTCTACCGCCTCCTGGTAACGGTCAATCTTTAAGGTTGCTTGTTCCAGGGGAAGCAGGGTTTGGTCCAGTAGTTCCAGGGCTCCGTCGGCCCAACGTATGGGTCGAATCTCGCTCAAAACGGCTGCTCCAGCAGTTGTTGTAGGGCAACAAAAAAGCCTCTCCTGCGAGAAGCTCAATCAGTCAAAGCCCCCCATCTTTCGTCTGTCGCACCTTTCGTTACGACAGGCGCCGGATTTAGCACCGTGTCCCAGTTGGAAAAACCTGAGACCGGTTGCCTGGCTTCATCGGGCCGTTCCCTCCACCATTCTCTATACAGGGTTTCCTATTCAATTTTCACTTGTCTACAGGAGCCATGTTACTAATGAGCCCCAAGCGTGTCAAGGACTGCCACGTTGACAGATGTTTCCGCGTAGCAACATAATTGGGCGCAATCAGCCATAGAATAGACGCAAGCCTCTAACTCGAACGACTACCTGGTGGGGCGCTATGACCTCGAATTTCAAAGAGTGGGTCCTGGACGATTCCGAACGCCAGAAATACCGCGTCTGGACCGAACGTATCAACATTGCCCACACCGGGACCAGGCACATCCAGAATGAGTTGATCAACTGGACTCCGCTGGCCAAACCCCTTTCGGATTGCGTGGTTTCCCTGTTCACGACCGGCGGAGTGCATTTGGGTTCGGACCAGGCGTTTGACGTTGCCAGCGCACATGGAGATCCCACCTACCGAACGGTGCCCACCGACGTGGACACCGCCCAGTTGGCCGTGACCCACACCCACTACAACCACGTGGACGCGGACCGGGACGTCAATTGCATGTTCCCCCTGGACCGCCTCAGGGAGTTGCGGGATCGGGGAATCATCGGTGGCATTACCGACAACGCCTACAGCATCATGGGATTCAATCCCGACCCGGCAATCCTGGTGGAAGAGACCGCTCCCGAGTTGGCGCGTCTCTATAAAGAGGAAGGCGCCGATCTGGTGTTGATGACCTGTGGTTGACCCGTGTGCCACCGGTCCGTGAGTCTGGTACAGAATCAGGTTGAAGGCGCCGGCGTAAGCACGGTATCCATGAGCGTTCAACCCCACATCACCGGCAGCATCGGCGCCCCGCGGGCGGTGTACATCCGTTATCCCGCAGGGAACCAGTTGGGTGAAGCCGGCAAACCGAAACAACAACGGGCAATCATCACCGCCGTATTGGAAGCAGCCGGTCAGATCGAGACTCCGGGAACGGTGTTGGAGGCTCCTTACCGGTGGCGGCGGTTTGAAATCGCGGAAGAGGCACACTTTCCCAAAGAGTCCTCGGGCCCTAGGCACCCGCCCCTGGATGCGCTGGCCGAGTCTTTGGATGAGGTGGTCAGCCGTGCCCAGGCTTACAAAACCTACCTGGAGGGCCGGATCGCCGGAGATACCAGGAACCCTGACTCCCCCGATTCCCTCGCCAAAATATTTGCGGTGCAACTCGAAAGGATCGATGTTTTCCTGGAAGGGCTGGACCCGGCGGGATTCGACCGGGTACGGGAGATGCGCAACAGCATCGCCACCACCGAGCTTCGAGTCATGGGTAAGTTTGTCTAGTCGCTGCGGCGGGGCCGCGAGCCGCTAGTGTGCGTCGCGAATGTCCAGACGAGAAGATGAACGGTACCGGAACATGGCGGCGCGGCATCCTGCAGCCTGTTCCTGCGTGGATTGCGTCCAGAAGCATCTAGACCGGGTTCGGGGCAGGCGGGGCCGCGGCTCCGGGTCGGTTGTGTTTCTGTCCCGGTTGTTCCGGCAGCGATAAAATCCCGGTCCGCACCACCCGTCAAGACCATCAAAACATCGAGACCCCGGACGTGATTGAGCCGTTACCTTCCTGGAGGGACTGGCGCCGCAATGTCCATGAATTTCCCTGACCCCAGCCCGGCCTACGATTCGGCTTCCGGTCTGCCCGCCGGACAGTCCGGCCTGTTCTGCGATCTGTACGAGCTGACGATGGCCCAAACCTTCTTCTGCCGGAAAATGTTCGGCCCGGCAACGTTCAGCCTTTTTGTAAGAAATTACCCGCCCAACCGCGGGTACCTGGTATCGGCAGGCTTGGAGCAAGTCCTGGAATTCCTGGAAAAGCTCCGGTTCGGCCCCGACGCCCTGGACTACCTGACCTCCACCGGCATGTTCCAGCGAGACTTCCTTGACTACCTGGCCGGCCTCCGGTTCACCGGAAGCGTCCGCGCCATTCCGGAGGGCCGGCTATATTTCGCTGCCGAGCCGGCGCTGGAAATCAGCGGGCCGATCATAGAAGCCCAACTGGTGGAGACCTTCGTGATAAACCAGGTCAATCTCCAGACGCTGTTGGCCACCAAGGCGGCCCGCTGCGTTTGGGCCGCCCAGGGCCGGCCGGTTACCGACTTTGGGGCCCGCCGGACGCAGGGCGCCGACGCCGCGCTGAAAATGGCCCGCTGCGGCTACATCGCCGGTTTCCAGTCCACCAGCAACGTGATGGCAGCCAGTCTCTACGGCATACCCCCGGCGGGGACCATGGCCCACTCGTTTATCTCCAGCTTCACTTCGGAAATCGAAGCGTTCCGGGCCTACGCCCAGACCTTTCCCGACCGGGCCGTCCTGCTGATCGATACCTATGACACGCTGGAAGGCGCCAGGAAAGCCGCGGTGGTGGCCAGGGAACTGGCAGCGGAAGGCCACAAGCTGGTTGCCGTGAGGCTGGATTCCGGGGATTTCGACGACTTGAGCCGGAAGGTGCGGGGAATCCTGGATGACGCCGGGTTGCCGTACGTCGAAATCCTTGCCAGCGGCGGCCTCGACGAGTACCAGTTGGAGAGCCTGGTTCACTCCGGCGCCCCCATCGACATTTTCGGTCTGGGGACCAAGGTAGGGGTCTCCGACGATGCTCCCTGGTCGGACATGGCCTACAAGCTGGTATGTTATGACGGCCGTCCGGTAATGAAGCTCAGCACGGACAAGGTCTACCGCCCGGGAGCAAAGCAGGTGTTCCGGTTCAACGACCGGGAAGGCATGTTTAGCCGGGATGTGATAGGGTTGGCTACGGAACGACCCCCGGCTGGCGACCCCTTGTTGGAACCCGTGATGGACCAGGGTAAACGGACCGGTCCGGAAAGGTCACTGAATCAAGCCAGGGACTGGTTTCAGCACGATTTCGCCCGGCTTGACTCCCACTTCAAGGTCTTGGGAGGGCCCCCAAGGTTTCCGGTGGACGCGAGTCCCGCCCTGGAGCAGTTCACCCGCCAAGTCCAGAGTACCATAGGCGCGGATAACTATTAGCCGCCGGTTTTTTTCGGGGCCGCTTATCCGGAAGCCTGTACATCCAGGATTCCGCCGTGATAGCCGCTTTGAGACCCGTGCCTAATACACCCATTAGAGAGATTTAGAGGACCCGCCTGCCAATGAAGTTCGCTGTCTGTGTCAAATACGTCCCGGTCGTAGCCCGAATTCAATTCGACTATGAGAATAAGACCATCGTGCGAGAGGGAGTCCCTTCTGAGGTAAACGCTTTTGACATGTTGGGCGTCGTCCGCGCCGCCGAGTTGAAACAATCGCCTGATGATGAGGTCGTGGTGGTGTGCATGGGCCCGCCCCAGGCTCGAGAAGGCCTGCTGGAATGCCTGGCGCTGGGCGGCGACCGGGCCATTCTGTTGACGGACCGCGCCCTGGCCGGGTCTGACACGTTGGCCACGGCCCGCGCGCTGAGTATGGTGTTGGAGCGGGAACAGCCCGATCTGATTTTGTGCGGCCGGAACAGCTCCGACGCTGAAACCGGGCAGGTGGGACCGGGTATCGCCGAACTTATGGGAATGCCCCACGTGGGACCGGTCAGCCGGCTGGACCTGGAACCGGAATCCCGGTCGGTGCTGGTGCAGCGGATCATAGATCAGGGCCACCAGGTAATCCGGTGCCCCCTTCCCGCGTTGGTATGCGTCACCGACGGGGTTGCCCCAGAGTCGTTCCCGGACCGCGACCAAATGACAGAGGCCGCAACCAAGCCGCTCGAAGAGGTTGGCTGCGCCCAACTGATTGAAGGGGCCGGGGGCGACATGTCCCTGTTCGGAGAACCCGGCTCGCCCACATGGGTGCAGGACATCCGGCTGGTGGAGCCCAATCGCATGGGCGTCACCATACAGGGGGAAGACCCAGCGGTAGCCGCGCAACAGATGGCCCAGGGGTTGAAAGAGCGGTTGGCCGAAATGGCCGCCCAGGATGGCGTTGGGTCCAGAGCGGTCGAATCGACCCGCTACCCGGACGGTACTGACCGCAGCATTTGGGTAGTTGCAGACACCTTCGGGACAGACCTCCTGAACGTAACCCTGGAAATGCTGGGAAAGGCCCGGCAGTTGACCGCCATCACCCGGAGCGAAGTTGTGGCGGTGGCGGTAACTCCCCACGGACCGGCCATGGCCGCCGACCTGGCGGCTTACGGCGCCGACCGCGTCCTGGTGCTGGACAACAGCGAGTTGGGTCCGGTCTACGGCCGCGCCGTGAGTGAAGCCATGGCCACAGCGATCAGCGACGCCCGGCCCTACGCAGTCCTGTTCGCCGCCAGCGCCGACGGCCGGGACCTGGCCGCCCGCATTGCGGCAAACCTAAAGCTTGGCCTGACCGGCGACGCAGTGGACCTGGAAATAGACGACGAGGGCAGGCTGGTGCAGCTAAAGCCGGCGTTGGGCGGCAACGTCGTCGCTCCCATTCTTTCAAAGACGCTGCCCAACCTGGTCACCCTGAGGCCCGGGTTGCTGACCCCGATAACGCCGGAACCAGCGGCGCGGGCCGCGGTGGAAACGATTCAACCCCGAGGATTCCAGGGCGTAGACATCGAGGTTATCGAGGAGCAATACCAGGAGGACATCGGCGCCACGGAATTGGTCCAGGCCCAGGTGGTGATAGGACTGGGAATGGGCGTCGGCGGGCCGGAGGAATTACCGCAACTCCGAGAGATGGCGCGTTCTATTGGGGCTACAGTGGCCACGACTCGCAACGTCGTCCACTCCGGATGGCTGCCCCATCAGATTCAGGTCGGCATCAGCGGCCGGAGCATTGCGCCCAAAGTCTACCTGGCAGTGGGAATCAGGGGCGCTTTCAACCACACCGTTGGAATCCAGAAGGCAGGAGTAATCCTGGCCATCAATTCCAACCGACGGGCAGCCATCTTCCGCTCCGCCGACTACGGAGTAGTGGGTGATTGGAAGGAGTATCTGCCCCCTCTCCTGGAAGCGATCAAGCCGGTACTGGCCGAGCTTTCCGGCGCTTCAGGGGCGTGACGGTTTGAAGGCTAGGACCATCCCCGAGGCTCCAATGGAGGCTCAAACCACGAACGCTGACTGGCTTTTATGGTAGCTGCGTCCGCCGCCCACCGGCTGAGAAACCCCACCTACCTGGCGTACCTCAACGGCTTCACCTATGGCCTCGGGGTTGGCACGTTGACCCTTTTGGTCCCTCTCTACGCTATCGACTTGGGCTTCAGGTTGTCAGACCAGGGCATTATCGTGGCCGCGCCGGCGATCTTCATGGTGGCCTTGCGGCTTCCCGGCGGGGCTATTGCCGACCGTTTCGGCGAGCGCATCGTGATGTGGTTCGGCTTTGGCTCACTAATGATCTGCGCCGGGGTGGCTTCCGTGTCAACCACTATCTGGCCATTGGTCGTCGCCCAACTTTTCAACGGGGCGTCCCGGTCGGTGTACTGGTCCGCCGGCCAGTCCTACGCCAGCCGCAGCGTCGACGGCGCTGCGGGAAAGGTACTGGGAAGGCTGCTAAGTTGTGAGTCAATCGGCGGCATCACCGGGGCGATCGTCATAGGGTTCGTCGCACAGACCGCCGGATATCCCACGGCCTTTCTGTTAGCCGGCACAGTCAATCTATTCGGCATCATAGTCATCGCGGTGTTGCCGGCGCTGCCCAGGCTGGACCAAGTGAGGAGCTTCACGGCAAGCTTTGCCCCGGTCAAGACCATGTTGTTCCGGCGTTCGTTGTGCTTTGCCTACCTCGTAGCCTTCATGGCAGCGGTCAACGCCGGACTGGTGGGTGGCCTGTTCATAGCTTTCTTCCGAGACCTGGGCTACAGCGAGGGCGAAACGGGTGTAATCAGGTCGCTGAACAACATAGGCGTCGCCTCCCTGGCGTTCTCCTTCGGATGGCTGCTGGGCAAGATAGGTCACAGGAACATGGGGCTGCTGGGAATGGTCTCAACCGGAGTCCTGGCCGTGGGTATCACCTTCGCCGGTCCGATTCAAGCAGTCGTAATCTGCTTGATGGCCCTCACCGGAGTGACTTTTGGCTGCCTGCGAGCTTTGTATCCCACTCTGGCGTCGGAAAACAGCACCCCCGCGCAGCGGGGCCTTACCCTATCCGTGGTGAGCCTGTACTGGGCGGTGGCAATGCTGCTTTCCCCCCTGATCTTTGGGTTCATTGCCGACGCCACATCCATCAGCCTGGCCATCAGGCTATACGGGGTCATTGCAGCGTCGGTTGGCTTGACCTCACCCCTGGTTTTCTGGTTCAGCCGGAAAGCAGAACCAACCACATAAACCCACAGCAGGTCTAACCCCAAGCTCCGCCCAGGGGCCGGTCAGCGTCTTTCAATTGTTATTTAACCCCCCGTCACTCTTATCGCAACGGGAATTCAGAGCAACTTTTGTCCCCTACTCCCGTCATTCTCGCCGCAGCGGGAATCCAGAGCCCTTTCTCCCATCCAACCTGACGCGGGTCTGTAGGAATGGTCCAGGTGGGCCATCGGACTGGCCACTCGGCGCGTCTTAGCTGACAAAACCGTCCTGGCGCATGAAGGGGGCTCTGGATTCCCGCTGCGGCGAGAATGACGGGGGACAATTGAAAGGCCCTGAGGGGCCGGTGTTCGTGCTTGACACCGCAAGGCTTACGACAGCACAATGTTGGATACGATTGGGCCGGGAACATCGCCGTCGGGCCAGTTGAGCCACCCCCCGGCGCAGCACACGTTTGAGAGGAACGCCATGGATTTTGGATACACGCCACAGCAAACGGCCCTCCAGAATGAAGTCCGTCAATTCATTGCCGAAAACCTGACCGAGGAAATACGCGACGAGATTGAAGGCACGGGGGAGGGTGGCCGGGGTCCCCTGGTCCGGGAGCTTTACCAACGTGTCGGAGAACGGGGCTGGATCGGGATCACCTGGCCAAAGAAATACGGCGGCCAGGAAGGGAACCGTCTGGACCAGTACATTATTGAAGAAGAATTCGCCCGGGTCGGTATCGGCGTGGGAGGCGCGGGCAGCGGCGCTCCGGCCATCCTGGCGGCCGGGAACGAGGAGCAAAAGGCGGAGTTTCTGCCCGGCCTCATCAAGGGCGACATTGTTCTGGCCCTTGGGTTCACCGAGCCTCAAGCGGGGGCCGACCTGGCGGGCCTGCAATGCCGAGCAGTAAGGGACGGTGACGATTTCGTCATCAACGGCCAAAAGATGTACACCTCCTCCGCCCATTACGCGTCTCACATCTACCTGATGGCACGGACCGATCCCGACGCTCCCCGGCACCGGGGCATTTCCATCTTCCTGATTCCCATGGATACTCCGGGTATAACCGTGAGGCCCCTGTGGACGATCCAGAGCGATCCCCCGGCCCCCACGGCAACCACCTACGGGCAGCGCCGCACCAACGAGACATTCTTCGAGAATGTGCGGGTGCCCGTGTCGTCAATGTTGGGAGAAGAGAACAACGGGTGGTACGTCGGCGCTATGGGCTTGAACCTGGACCGGGTTGGAGCCAGCCGGTACCTTATCTCCGTACGGCGCGACGAGGACATTGTAAACTGGGTGAAGGAAAACGACCTGGATGGACATTCCCCGGCCCAGGACCCCGCCGTACGGGACCGCTTGGCGGAACTTTGGATAGAGGCCCAGGTCTGCCGGTTGATGACCTTGCGGAGCATGTCCATGGTCAACCGGGACGTGGATTTCTCCTACGAAGGGGCGGCGGAAAAGGTTTGGGCCCCGGAACACGGCGTCCGGACCACCGAGACAATTACGCAGATCCTGGGGCCATACGCCCAACTGTTGAACGGCTCACCGGAAGCCATTGAAGACGGTTTGTATGCGCACAACCTCATGGGCGCGTTCCAGTCGGGCATCAACCACGGCAGTGTCCAGGTGATGCGGGACCAGGTAGCCCGCCGGGGCTTGGGGATGCCCCGGGGCTAGTACGGCAATATCGATATGACCACCACATCAATATCCACTCCGGAACCCGCCGGTGCTGATGACCACGTGCAGTTTAGCCGCCGCTTCCTGGAACACTCCAGGAATGAACTGCGGAATGGCGAATTGCTCCAGGCGTCCGAGAAAGCTTGGGGCGCGGTCGCTCACGCTCTCAAGGCCATTGCAGTCCAGCGGGGGTGGCAGCACAATTCCCACTATCTCCTCCATGCCATATCAGACCAACTGGGCCGTGAATTCGACCGCACAGACTTCTTTGACCATCTGGCAATAGCATCGGCGATGCGCCAGAATTTCTACGAAAACAACCGGGAAGAAGATGCGGTTGCCTACGCCATAGATGACATCGAGCGATTCCTCGCCAAGTTGGACGAAGTGCGAGTTTCACCGCCCATGCCGTTCACTGTTTCGACTACGGCTGACCAGCGCCGCCTGAGGACGTTGCTAGGTTGGGGGACAGCGGAAGTTCCCGCCATAGGCGCCCACTCCGACGTTGGGTTCACCAAGGCCGACCCGGCAGATGGCTAGCGCCCTAGGTCGGCGGGCCCGCCCCTCCACCACCACCAAAACTGACAAAAGGTAAATTCAAAACGTATGGACGTACTCCTTAGCGAAGAAGAGCAGATGGTCAAGAACCTGGCCAGGGAATTTCTGGAAGGGGAATGCCCTCCCAGTTTGGCCCGCGCCATGGAGCAAGACGACCTGGGGTATCCGCCGGACCTGTGGAAACAGATGGCGGACCTGGGCTGGTTTGGCATGTCCCTGCCCGAAGCCTATGGAGGCCAGGGGCTGCCTCTCACCTACTTGGGAATAGTGTTGGAAGAGGTGGGGCGCGCTATCGCCCCGGTCCCCTTCCATTCAACCATGGTTGCGGCCCTGGCGATCAACGCCCACGGTTCCGAACAGCAACGCCGGGAGTTGCTGCCCGGTGTGGCAACCGGCAGCACAATCCTTACCTGGGCGTTCAACGAGCGAGACCCACGCTTTCTGCCCCAGACGATTCAAGCCCGCGCCATCGCAGACGGCGACGACTTCATCCTCTCCGGTACCAAACTGTTCGTCGACAACTTCAACTCGGCGGAAAAGTGCCTGGTGGTCTGCCGCACGGGCGCCTACTCAGAGGAGAATCCCAAGGAGGGCATCTCCCTGCTGTTGGTGGACACCAATGCCCAGGGTGTGTCCCACGTGCCATTGACCACCCTGGCCAAAGACAAGCAAAGCATTGTCACGTTTGACCAGGTACGGGTTCCGGCGTCAAACCTGGTTGGCCAGCAGGACCAAGGCTGGGAACTGGCCCAGGACATGCTCGACCGCGGCACCGCCCTACTGTGCGCCCAAATGGTGGGAGCGGCGCGAAAAGACTCCGAAATGGGTATCGAATACGCCAAGAACCGAGTGGCGTTCGGCCGGCCCATCGGCTCGTTCCAGTCTATCCAGCACCTCTGCGCCGACATGACCATTTGGATCGACGGCTGCCAACTCCTGACCTACGAGGCCCTTTGGAAAATGGACCAGGGCTTGCCCGCTGGCCTAGAAGTGTCGCAGGCCAAGGCCTTTTGCAACGACAAATGCGAGGCAGCGGTACGCTCCTCCCAGGTCATACACGGCGGGATCGGCTTCATGATGGAGTTCGATCTTCACCTATGGTTTCGGCGCGTGTCGGCTTGGACCATGCGAATGGGAACCACGTTCGAGCACCGCTCCCGAATCGCCCGGACGCTGTTGGACCAGCCCGGAACGGTCAGGTTGGGCATGCAGCTGGCGCCCGCCCCCTGACCGGCCACCGCCTAGTATTCACCACGGAGCCGGACTTTAACCCGGAAAGACCGAACATTAACGGCGACAGAGAGGGAACACCATGCCCCAAGACCCGGTATGCGGGAAGACAATCGACGAGGACGAAGCCAGAGCCCAAACGGGTTTGACCCGCCACGGAGCTGCGGAAGTCGATCCTCAACAAGGCACTCGGAGTTTCCACGACGGTGCCTGGTACTATTTCTGCGGGCTGGATTGCCGCACCAAATTCCTGGCCAGCCCCTCCTCCTACCTGAACAAAGATTAGCTGCTGCCCGACCTTGCCATCGGCGTTGGCATTGGCGCTTCCCGGCCCCGTTATCTGAATCAGGATTTTGAGATACTCAGGACGTTCCCAGGTATGGGCTACCTTGCCTGTGAGCCTTGAGCAAGCCTGCTTGGCCGAGTTCCGGGGGCCCAGAGCACCGCCGCCTCAGGCTAGTTGGCGCGCTTGGCGGAAGACGGCCAACTGCAGGGCCACCAACGCCAGGCTCACGATTCCGATGACCGTGTAGACATCTTTGGGATCCCAAATATAGACGAACCAACTGGTGACCAGTGTGGCCAGGGGGACAAAGCCGTTGTCCAGTTGGTAGATGCTCATAACCCGGCCCCGTAGATCGTCTGGAATAATCGTCTGTATCAGGGTGCTGTTGCCGACCCTGAAGAAGTATTGGCAGAATCCCAAGCCCGCCAGGGTCGCTATAGACACCAGGTACCAGGTCGATTGGGCGAAGACCAGCACGAAGAAACAGCCGCCGGCCAGCCCCAGGAAAGTCGCTGTCCCCTTCCGGGTCACAAATCCCACAGTCGCTACAATCACCGCCGCTACCACACCCCCAACCCCAAGGGCAGCCGACAGGATCCCGCCGGCGTCGGCGTCCCGCCCCAACACCTCACTGGTGAACACCGGGAGAATAAATAGCAGGGGAGTGAACACCATGTTTGGAACGAATGACATGACTATCAACTGCAGCACCGGCTTTGCTTGCCAGACGTAGGCCATGCCGGCCTTCATGCTGGCAAACGCCGAGGTGCGTTCGGGCCGCTGTTGAGACCGGAATTGCAAGCGGACCGGAATCATCAACACAACCATCAACAGGTAACCCAGGGTTTCCAGGAGGAAGTTCCAATTGAACCCCAGGGTGGCGATGATCAACCCGCCGATGGCCGGGGCGACGATGCGGGTCGTGGGAAAGACCATACTGTTGAGAGCCAATGCGCTGGTGAGGGCTTCTCGGGGGACGGTGTTGGCAACGATGGCGTTGCGGACCGGTTGAATGACGCTGTGAGCGACTCCCGCAACGATCATGTAGAGAAAGGGGTGCCACCAGCGCAGCGGACCGGCCGGTTCCTCTGCATCCAGGTCTGTGGCTATCACCAGGAACGCAAACGTTGCTGCTGCCGCGGCCATGCACAACTGAGCAATCATGATCAGCTTGCGGCGGTCGACGCGGTCAGCCAACACTCCGGCCCAGGGCCCGATTAGCAACACCGGGAGTGTCCGTACCCCGATCACCGTCCCGGTGAGCAACGCGTTGTTGTCGGTCAGCTTGAGGACCAGCCAGCCAACGGTCAGAATCTGCATCCATTGGGCGCTTTGAGCGAAGAAGTTGCCGAGCCACACCAGGCGAAAGTCCCGGAACTGCCTGGCTGTTTGGAAAGTGTCCAGCCGGGAAACCCAGTTGCCTTGGCCGGGTGCGGTCCGTCGGTGAGCTTGAGGGGTTTGGGGGGGTTGAGAGGACATAGAATCCAGGCTGCAAATTGGAGGCCTTTGGGAGATTACCACACCCACTGGGGATTTCATACGGAGAGGTCCTGATGCCCGGGTTATCGCATTCTAAAGTGGGAGGACGTGCGGAAGCCGATTTCATCAAAGCGCTGGCGCCGCGACGGTACCGGGCGCCTCCCCCGCCATTCTCGCCGCAGCGGGAATCCAGAGCCCTGATCATGCGCCAAGGCGGTTATGCCATCCAACACGCGCCGGGTGGACAGGTCGACGTCCCACCTGGACCATTTCTGCAGACCCACAGCACGTTTGATGGGAGAAAGGGCTCTGGATTCCCGCTGCGGCGAGAATGACGGGTTGTTGGGTTTTTCAACGCAGAGAACCCCGAGGACGAAAGGGGTGTTGGGGAAAATGGACCCAAAAACAACTCTGCGCTCTCCGCGGTGAAATGGGCTCTGGATTCCCGTTGCGACGAAAATGGCGGGGGCGGTGTTGCTTCCAGGAAAATGTAAGGGGGCGCCGGAAGATTGACACCCAAAGGCCCTCGCTGTACGCTCGGAACAATCTGAACTTTAGTCCGTCGGCGAGGGTTGCCTCGCCATGGAGGTCCTGATGGTTTCCACCCTCTCGGTAGTCGGACAATCCGTACCCCGGGGAGAGGGCCCCGACAAAGTATCGGGCGGAGCGACTTACGCGGCAGACCTGACCCTTCCAGGTTTGCTGACCGGCAAGGTCCTGCGCAGCCCATTCCCTCACGCCAGGATTGTCAGAATCGACACGTCCCGGGCCGCCAACCTGCCGGGAGTCCATGCAGTGCTCACGGCTCAAGACCTGCCCGACCGCCTGGTGGGCCGGTTGCTCAAAGACATCCACATTTTGGCCAAAGACCGGGTCCGTTTCGTGGGAGAAAAGGTGGTCGCTGTGGCCGCTGAAGACGCCGACACCGCCGAAGAGGCGTTGCTTCTGGTTGATGTGGAGTACGAAGAGCTGCCGGCGGTGTTCGATCCCCTGGAAGCCATGAAACCCGACGCTCCGGCCCTCCACCCGGACATGGATAGCTACTCTGGGTTGCCCCGGCCGATGTCCCAAGTCAACAACGTGTTTGCCCAGAACAATTGGGCGCACGGCGACGTGGAGCAGGGATTCCGCGAGTCGGACCTGATTTTCGAGCACACTTTCAACGCCCAGTTGATGCACCAAGGCTACATCGAGCCTCACGTGTGCGTTATCCGGGTTGACGATAGCGGCAGGGTGGAAGGCTGGGTTAACAACAAAGCCCCGTTCGGCCTCCGGTCGCTGATGGCCGCCGCATGGGACATACCTGAGAACATGATCAAGTTCAACCCTTGCAGTATCGGCGGCGACTTTGGTGGCAAGGGGTCCTTTATGGACGTGCCCCTGTGCTATTACCTTGCGCTGCGTTCCGGCCGGCCGGTGAAAATGGCCATGGACTACATCCAGGAACTCATGGCCGGCAACCCCAGGCACCCGGCGGTGATCACCCTGAAGACAGGAGTCAAGAGCGACGGCCGGTTGTGGGCACGCCAGGCCACAGCCATTTTCAACAGCGGGGCCTACGGGTCCTTCAAGCCCAGGGTCTACCTGGGCGGGGCCGACCGCGCCGGCGGCCCTTATGTAATCCCCCACGTCAACATAGACGGCTACATGGTGTACACCAACAACGTTCCCTGCGGGCACATGCGGGCGCCGGCCAAGCCCCAGGTGACCTTCGCGGTCGAGTCTCACATGGACATGATTGCCCGGGAAATGGGTCTGGACCCCTACGAGTTCCGATTGCGCAACGTGCTGCACGACGGCGACATTTCTCCCACCGGCGGGAGTTGGGAGGAAATCCGGGCCGAAGAAACCTTGCGGGAAGGCGCCGACGCCGCCGGTTGGACCGACCCCAAGGCAAGCTCATCCATCACCGCCGTGGGCCGGGGCATGGCCATGGCCGACCAACCTCCGGGCTCGGGCCAGTCCACTGCCAAGGTAGTCCTGGGTGAGAACGGCAAGGCAACCTTGTTGATGTCACTGTGGGACACCGGCACTGGAGCCCACACCGTGCTGCGCCAGGTGGTAGGCGAGGAGTTGACCATCCCGGTGGAAGACGTGGCGATGGTAGTAGAAAGCACCGACGCCGTGGACTTCGATTCGGGGTCCGGCGGCAGCCGGGTCACCTACACGTCCGGCCGGGCGGTCCTGGGCGCGGCAGTAGACTTGAAGGAAAAGATTACCGCCTTCGCCGCTGAGCTGTTGAATTGTCCCCAGGAGCAACTCCGGCTGGAGGACGGCGAGGTCCGTACCGAATCCTCACCGGGGCAGGAACCCCGGGCAATACCGTTGACCGAGTTGGCCGCCAGGGCTGCCGACGCCGGCGGGGGGCCGCTGATGGGCGAAAACATATTCACCGCGCCCACCTCAACCGTCACCTCCTTCTGCACCCAAACAGCGGAAGTGGAGGTTGACCGGGAGACCGGCCAGGTCACAGTGAAAAAGATCGTTTCGGTGCACGACGTCGGCACAGTGATTAACCCGTTGAGCCACCAGGGACAGATCGAAGGCGGTGTGATTCAGGGTCTGGGGTATGCCCTGATGGAAGAGTTGACCAGCCATGAGGGCCGGATATCCACGCTCAGCCTGGGAGACTACAAAATCCCGACGATCCAGGACCTGCCGGAGCTGGACACCCGGTTGATCGGGACTCCATCGGGTCCGGCCCCCTACGCCAGCAAGGGCATCGGAGAGAGCAGCAACGTGCCGGTGGCCGCAGCGATTGCCAACGCCGTGGAGGATGCAGTCGGCGTCCGAATCACCAGTCTGCCAATCACCGCTGAAAAAGTTCTGGCAGCCCTAAAGGCCAAGAACCAAACGTAGCAATCTCGCCGCGGCGCGTTTTGTGCTATGCGCCAAGACTCAGGCCCCGCTCCGCCGCGACTGCGCGGCGGGCCAAAACCGGGACGGACCGAAATCATGCAACGCCGTCCTGGCGTAAACGTCGCGTGGGTTGGTTTGTGCCGGATGGCCGCAGCCGGTTGGTTCCACGATGAAAGGGCCGCGGCCGGTCCCACAAACGACCGTCAGATCCTCGGTCTGGGCGTTGCCCGATAACCCAACCGGGATTGCTGCAAACTCCGGGATTGAGGCTTCGCCTTGGCTGAAACCTCCTTGAAAATCGACAACGCCCAATTCCTCCTGACCATGGACTCCCAGCGCCGGATAATTCGGGACGCCTCAATTTTGATCGCCGGCAACCGGATTACCCGGGTTGGAAAGGCCTCAGAGTTGGCCGGAGTCGGGGGCGACCGAGTGATCGACGCCCGGGACATGGTGGTCACCCCCGGTTTCTGCAACGGGCACATGCACATTAGCTACGCCCACGCCGCCCGCGGTGTTTTCCCCGACGACTTGGGCCCAGGTTATTTGCCCCTTGTTTTCAAGCTTCAAGCCGCAATGACCCCCGATGAGGAATACGACACCTCCCTGCTGGCCATCACCGAGTTACTGAAATACGGGACCACCTGCTTCCTGGACCCCGGCAGCACCAAGCACCTTGACGCCTGCCTGGAGGCTTATCGCCTGTCGGGCTGCCGCATAGTCGTCGGGCGGCACGTCGTGGACCGCGCCAATCCCATAAACCTGCCCGTGTCGTCAACGTCTCAGGCCGTGGCTCAAATGGAGCAAACGATCAACGAATATCACGGGGAACTAGACGGCCGGGTGACGGCTTGGGCCATGCCGTTCTCGTGGGAATATGGCTCGCCGGAACTCCTGGTTGCGGCCAAGGACCTGGCCGACCGAAACCACACCGGGATGACTCTACACCACAATAACAACCCAGGGTCGGTGCAAAATTGCATCGCCCAGAGCGGCCTCCGACCAACCGGATACCTGGAGGAGCTTGGCGTCCTGGGGCCCAACGTCCTGCTGGCCCACCTGCTGGGCCTCGACCGCGACGAGGTTGAAGTCATGGCCAGGACCGGCGCTAAGGGGGTGGTTTGCCCCACCGCCGCGATCAAAGGCGGGGCCGGAATGACCAACCACGGCCTGCTGCCGGAGATGCTCGAATCGGGCATTGTCATGGGCCTGGGAACCGACGCCGGCAACAACTCCAACTTGATTGAGACCATGCGCTCCATGTACCTGGCAGCGGTGCTGTACAAGGACGCCCGGGAAAACACGCGGGTCATTCCCGCTGAAACCGCCCTGGAGATGGCGACTATCGACGGCGCCCGGGCTTTGGGGCTGGGCGACGAAATCGGGTCAATTGAGATTGGCAAAAAGGCCGACATCGTGTTGTTCGACACTCTCAGGCCGGAATGGAGAAACCTGTTCAATCCGGTGAACAACCTGGTCTACAACGCCGACGGGCGCAGCGTCCACACGGTGATTGTGGACGGAAGGGTCGTGGTGGACGACCACCGGCCCCAGTTCGTCGATGAGGTCGAACTGATAAGGAAGGTCCAGGGGCAGGGGCAGGGCTTGATGTTCCGAGAAGGGGTCTCGTTCCCTTCCCGCTGGCCGGTGGTGTGAGGCATCAGGAATCGTCCAAGCGATGCGATAGGGACTATAATTCACAGGCGCGGCCTACATTTTGACGGCATAGGCGATCCATTTTTTCGCAGTCTGTTACTGCTATCTGCAAAAGGAGAGTCCGATGCACGTTGGCATGTCCACGGTTTTCCAGAGCGCTAACTGCGATCTTCCCGACCACCAGGTGTACCAAAACGAGGTCCATCTGGCCGACCTGGCCGAACCCCTGGGCTACCAGTCGATATGGGGAGTGGAGCACCACTTCACCGACTACACCATGTGCCCCGACCCCATCCAGTACCTGTCCTACATGGCCGGGCGCACCGAGCACGTGCAGCTTGGCACCATGGTCGTGGTGCTGCCATGGCACGACCCCATGCGGGTGGCGGAAGAGGTGTCGATGCTGGACAACCTGAGCAATGGCCGGATGATTCTGGGCATCGGCCGCGGGCTGGCCCGGGTGGAATACCAGGGATTCCGGTTGGATATGTCCGAGTCGCGCACCAGGTTCGTGGAATCGGCTGAGATGTTGTTGGGCGGATTGGAGACGGGGTTCTGCGAGTTCCAGGGCGAGTTCATCAACCAGCCCAGAGCGGCCATCCGCCCGGCGCCGTTGAACAGTTTCAAGGGCCGGACCTTCGCCGCTGCGGTATCCCCTGAATCGTCGCAAATCATGGCCGAACTGGGTGTTGGCCTGCTGATCATCCCGCAGAAACCCTGGGACGACGTGGTCACGGAGCTGGAGTCCTACCGGGAGGTGTACCGCCGGGTGAACCGGGAAGAACCGCCCGCTCCTATTGTGGTTGGGTTCACCTACTGCGACGAGGACCCGGCCCGTGCCGAGGAGATGGCCCGGCGGCACGTGGGCGCCTACTGGGAATCGGTCATGGAGCATTACGAGATTAGGAACGACCATTTCAAGGGCCTCAAAGGCTACGAGTACTACAACAACATGACCGAAAAGGTAGCCCAATACGGGGACGACGACGTTCGAGAATTCTTTATGAATCTCCAGGTCTGGGGCACCCCCGAGCAATGCCTGGAAAAGATTGAGCGAATCCACGAACGAGTCGGCCACGGGTCCTACGTCGCAGTGTTCAGCTACGGAGGCATGCCCTACGCAGACGCCGAGGCCAGCATGCGCCTATTCGCCGAAAAGGTGATGCCCAGGCTGAAGGAAATAGAGCCGGCCCCGGCAGGCGCCTAGCGCAGGGCGCTTGGGGGCGGTTGAGCCACCGGGCAGCCTCGGGTCCGCATTCCCGTGACGAGACGAATCCAGGCAGTCGATATGGGTTGCGGAGCTAGCGCGTACCCGAATCGCCCATGCCGCCACCAACATCCTGCCCGAAAACCAGGGCTCTGGATTCCCGCTGCGGCGAGAATGACGGGGCGGGGGGTACAGGGCTCTGGATTCCCGCTGCGGCGAGAATGACGGGGGTGGGTGGGTCAGGATGGGAGGCCTAGGAGGGCTTCCAGGTTTTGCCAGAGGATTTTGTCTTTTTCTTCTTGGGTGAGGCTTTCCAGGTTTTGGACCCAGCCTGCCGGTGAAGGGTCCCAGCCGACGAAGGGCCAGTCGCTGCCCAGCACAACCCGGTCGATGCCAACGGTGTCGATGAGGAACCGCAATACCGGCTCGCTGTTGGTCACGGTGTCGTAGTACATCCGGTTCAGGTACGTACTGGGCGGCCTCTGGATGTTGATCCGCGCCTCGGACCGGACCTGCCAGGCGTGGTCCATCCGGCCCATGCCGAAGCAGGCGGGCCCACCGCCGTGAGCCACGCACACTTTGAGATCGGGGCACTTCTCCAACACGCCACCGAAAATCAGAGCCGCCACAACCAGCGCGTCCTCCAACGGGACGCCGATGCTGTTGCCAAAGGCGTATTTGTCGTTGACTTGCTGGGAGATCAGGTTGTTGTTGGGCTGGGGGTGGTAGAACAGCAGGGCCCCCAGTTGCTCGGCGGCCTTGAACAGCGGCAAGAACAATTCCTCATCCCAGTTGGACGCATTCACCACGGTGTCCAGGGCGGCACCCTTGAGTCCCAACTCCGTGACGGCACGCTCCAACTCTCCGATGGCAACGTCAACGTCCTGCACCGGCAGCGTGGCCAACCCGGCGAAACGGTCGGGCCATCGCTTGGTCATGGAGGAGATTTCATCGTTGACTTCCCGGGCCAGTCCGAGTCCCTCGGCGGGGTCCAGGTGGTAGCCCACCAGGGGCATGTGAATCGATACGACCTGAACGTCGGTACCCTGTTGGTCCATGTCTTGTATTCGTTGTTCCGGAGAGTACCGCAGGTGGGGCGGGAACAGGGGGATGTGCCGGCCGTGACCCACCAACTGGCCAGGGCCGTCTCCGTTCTCCAGGCGCAAGCCGTGCCACTCTCCACCGGAGTCAACGGTGGACAACATACATTGGGGCGCCAAATGGGCATGTACGTCTATGCTTCGCACCAATACACCTCTGCTATGAGCCAGGTTCTTTTCTCGGCTGGGCCAGGATCGGCTGGGCCACAATAGACCGGGCAGCGCCTGGGCCTAAAGGCCCAGAAGCCGCTCCAGGTTTTTCCAAAGAATCAGTTCCTTTTCCTCGCCGGTGATGCTCTCCAGGCCGAAAATCCAGGAAACCGGCCAGTCCTGGGCCATGTCATAAGGCCAGTCGGTGCCGAACACAACCCGGTCGGCGCCCACGGTGTCAATCAGGAACCGCAACGCCGGCTCGGTGTACACAATGGTGTCGTAGTAAAAACGCCGGAGGTAGGCGCTGGGAGGCTCGGAGATATTTGCCCTAATCGCGGCCCGGGTCTCCCAACTCCGGTCCATGCGCCCGATGCCGTGGCAGACGTAGCCCCCGCCGTGGGAAAGGCATATCTTCAGGTCGGGGCAGGCATCCATCACGCCGCCCATGACCAGCGAGGCGAAGGTGACCACACGATCGGCCAGGTTGCCGATTGAGTTCGGCAGATGGTACCGGCGGATGCGGGAGGAAACCAAAGTGCCGCCGCCCTGATGGAACAATATCATTGCGCCCATTGCTTCGGCAGCCTTCCAGAAGGGAAGAAACTCCGGTTCGTCCAGCTGGTGGCCGTTGACGTTGTCGTTGATCATCGCGCCCTTGAAATCCAACTGGTACATCACGCGTTCCAACTCGGATATCGCCGAGTTGACGTCCTGCATGGGAAGGGTAGCCAGGGACGCAAAACGTTCGGGCCAAGCTTTCGCCATTTCACCGACTTCGTTGTTGGCGTCCCTCGAGGTAGCTATCGCAATAGGAGCTTCGAGGTGGTAGTTGTAGAACCCGGCGTAAGTGGAAACCACCTGGACGTCGACGCCCAGGGAATCCATATCCGCCAGCCTCTGCTCCGGGGTCCAACTAGACTTGGGCGGCAGTTGCCCCTGGGAGTCTCCCGATATGGAATACTCCCTGCCCCGGGCGTCCTGCTCCCGCCGGATGGTGTGCCAGTCTCCGCCGTTTTGCGTCGCCCGCCAAAAACACTGGGGGGTTATGTGGGCGTGGACGTCAATGCTTCGCATGTTCAACCCCTGATCTTCGTTTCCGAGCACCTTTCTGCGCCGACCAGGTCTCTAAAAGGCCCGATGGCAGACCCGGATGCCAAGCCGGGATGGCGCCGGGCCGGGTTTACGCGGAAAGTTAGCATTGGGCCTGCCGCGTGTCAATCGGGACATGCGTCGCAGCCGGGGCAGGGGCCGGATTTCACCGCCGAGATCGCAGAGGACGCGGAGTTTTTTGTGGTGAACGACCGCGGCGCCCCTGGATTGGGGCGTCACGGTATTATGGGGATGGTAACCCGGTCATAGATTAAACCGGGCGGGTCATCATCCCAGTTATTCCGGTCGTTCCGCGCGCGCTCCCGGTGGCGGTAGATTAAATATTCCTCAAGCATGGTTAGCTTGGGCGCATCGGGAGCGTCAGGTTCCGGGTCCGGCGGCGACCGGTCATCCGGGTACAGTTCCTCCGCCGGTTGGTCCCAGATGGTGTCCGGAGGCGGGGGCCGGGCCGGGGGTTCGGGACCGAGGCCGGCGGCCAGGGCGGCTTGCTTCCGGTGGTAGCCGGCGACGGCCCAAGCGGCTATCCGGGCGGCCTGCTCGGTGCCGAATATCTGACGCAGGGCCTGGTAGCCGTAGATGTTTTCGGGCTGGGGGCAGTCGTCGGGGATCTTGATCAGGTGGTCGCAGCGGTCGCGGTCCTGGCCGGTAGCCTTGGCAAGCTTCCAGGCAGCGAAGCGGAAGTCGAAGACCGTCTTGTGGACTGCGCTGGCTGCCTCCTCACCGCCGGAGATGTGCGTCAGGGCCCGAGAGCCGTGGGTGTCGAAGTGGTATTCCTCGTCATCGTAGGACCGGAAGTCAAAGGGGCCGTACTCCGTTTCGTAGCGGTTATAGCCGGCGGGGTAGCCGGCATAGCGGCCCTCCAGGATGTGGGTCCAGGAGCGGGGCGCCGGGGGGCGTTTTTCAGCCGGGGCCGATTCTTCGACGGATTCCTGGCCGGTTGAGTTAACAGCGTTGGGAGTGGAAGGCGTGTCGAAGCCGCGGCGCAGGAGTTCTTTGGAGGCGGACAGACGGTGGTGGGGCTTGAAGTCGGGGATTGTGCCCTGCATGACGTCGATTAGGAAGCGGACGGTGGTGCGGCCGTTGTCGGTTTCTTCCCGGATGAGGGCTGCTAGTTCCTGGTGCAGGGGAGCGGTTTCAACGCCGAGGACGCCGAGGGCGCGGAGGTTTTTATGGGTTGGGGATCCGGAGGTATTTTCGTCGATGAAGGATTGTGCGGGGTGGAAGCCCAGGGCTAGGAGTTGACGGGCGGCGTCGAGGCGGTGGCAGGGCTTGGAATTTTCGAGGAGGCCCTGCATGACGTCGATCAGGAAGCGGACAATTAGGCGGCCGTCGTCGGTCTCCTCGCGGACGATGTCGGCGAGGGAGGGGGCGGGGGCTTCCTGGTTTTCTGTGTTAGCGAACATTAGTTCGATGATAGGGAGGTGCATTCGGGGGTGTCAAGGGGCGGGTGACGTGAACGCGCGGGTTGACGGAGTGGGTGCGGAGGGTTTTTTGGTGGGGGCCCCGCTTTTGGAAAAGCTGCGCAAAACTTTTTTGTTGGGCATTGGCCGGGAGGGATATGGATTCCGGCTGGGGCGGCGGTTTGACAGGGTAGGCGGGGGCTCCTAGACTGGCGGAGATGGACCTGCCACTCCCGGTTGTGGAAACCTGTTTTGTAACCCTCGGTCCTCCAAGGTTAAACCACTGACCCTGATTTCTTTGCCTCTCCCACCGGCGTTTCGTTCTCCCGGCTACCGGGCCTTCTGGCTGGGCAGCATTGCCTCGGTTAGCGGATTCCAAATCCTGCGGTTCGGCCAGTTCTGGTTGGTTTTCCAGTTGACCGGCTCACCGCTGGCCCTTGGCTACGTTGGCTTGGCCAACGGCGTCCCTGCCATTTTCCTCAACCTGTTCGGCGGCGTGGCCGCGGACAAGATGGACCAGCGCCTGCTGATCATGGTGTCCCAAACCATCACCGCCGGGTTGATCCTGCTGCTGGCCTTCCTGGCGCTGTTCAACCAGGCCACCATGTGGCACGTCCTGCTGATTGCGTTCCTGGCCGGCGCGGTTGAGGCGTTTGACCAGCCGGCGCGGCGTTCAATATTTCCGCACCTGGTCGAGCGGCAGTTCATGATGAGCGCAGTGGCGTTGAACTCCTCAATCTGGCCGGGAACGCGCATCCTGGCGCCGGCGGCGGCGGGGTTCATCATAGCCTGGTCGGAAACCGAAAACCCCGCATCGGCGTTTTTCGTGGCCGCAGCGGGGTTTCTGGTCATGGTGGCGGTTGCGTGGCGGCTGAAAGTGCCCCGCGTTACCAGGACTGCGCGGGGAAATCCGGTACAGGACATTCGGGAGGGCCTGGCGTTCATAGTAGAACGCCCCATCTTCGCGGTCCTGATGGCCTTGACTTTTTTCGGCAGCTTTTTCGGTATGGCCTACATTACCATGATGCCCATTTTTGCCGTGGACATCCTGGGAGTTGGGGCCAGCGGACAGGGACAACTAATGGGCGTGGGCGCCATCGGTTCACTGGTCGTCGCGCTGACCCTGTCCCTTCGGACCAAGCTTTCGGGGACCGGACCTTTGATCGTCCTTGGCGGCGTGATGGGCGGCCTGGCGACCATTGCCTTTGGTCTTACCGCTCAGTACGTGGGTTCCTTCGCCCTAGCAATGGCCCTGATGCTGGTAATGGGCGTGTTCAACACAATGTTCACCACGCTGATTCAAAACTCGATGCAGCTCATGGTGCCCGATGCAATGCGGGGCCGCGTCATGGGCTTTTACGGCATGACGTACAACATCCGGCCCCTGGGAGGGATGCAGGCGGGAGCAATGGCGGCGTTGATTGGAGCACCCTTTGCCCTATCCATTGGCGGGCTGGCGGTAGCTGTCTTCGCCCTGGTTGCCGGGCTATCCAGCCGCCGTCTGCGGAACCTGGACAGTTTGATAAACCTGGGGTCGGAAGGGGAAACGAATCAGACCGAACCCGAGCAGACTGCTACCCCGACAGCAACCGGGGCAACTGACGGGGGAGCAAACGGGTAGGAGGCCACTACCCGACGAAGAACGTGTATTCCGCTCCCGAGGTGTGGGTCATGGGCATGGGCGACAGGAGGAGGTGCTTGGGGTCCAAGGCCCGGTGGGCGATCTCGATGTTGACCGGCGGGACCTGCTCCAGTTGCAGGATTTCCTCCAATGTGAAAAAGGCGGCTTGGTCCACTTCCTGAGCGTCCGGTTCCGGCTCGCCCTCCAGGGGCCGCATCAGCATCACCATGTAGGTGCTGTTGCCGTTGTCTTCGGTGTACAGGTTGCGCATCCCCAGCAGGCCGATTACCTCGGTCTTCACCCCGGACTCCTCTTGCACCTCCCGCACCGCGGTCTCTTCAATGGACTCGTTGACCTCGACGAATCCCCCCGGGCACTGCCAGTTGCCCCGACCCCGGCGCGACTTGCGCCTGACCAGCAGGAGCTTTCCATCCCGGACAACAGCTCCGCCTACGCCGATGTTATACCCGGTGTTATACCGTTCAGGTGGAGGCATACGTTGTTCACCTTCCATGAAATATTGGGGCCCGTGAAATATTGCGAAAGACTCCCGGCAATCCTGCCGGGAAAGCCGGCAGGCATCCGCTGACCGGCGCGGCCTCAATTATAGCAGGATACGCCGAACCCGCCCCCGGAGACGCGGCCGGTGGACGGCCGCCGGGCCGGGTCCTTCATTCCCTAACCATGTCGGACGACAGCCAGGGCTCTGGATTCCCGCTGCGGCGAGAATGACGGGGGCTGGCAGAACATTCCGCCCCACGTGGGCCCGCTGGCAGGACCGAGTTCGTCCAGGCAAAGGGTTCTGGATTCCCGTTGCGACGGGAATGACGGGGCTGGGGCTCCGGATTCCCGCGGCGGCGAGAATGACGGGGGCTGGCGGGAACATTCCGCCCCACGTGGGCCCGTTGGCATGAGCGAGTTCGTCCAAGCAAAGGGCTCTGGATTCCCGTTGCGACGGGAATGACGGGGGAGGGTGGGGGCGCCGGGAGCAACGGGGGCGGTCCGCGACTTGACAAGCACGGCCCCTTGTTAGACTGTGTAAACCTAGCGGAATAGCCGCGACAAGGCTGAACATCAGGACTGGTGTCAGATGGCCGAGGCTTCAACTGTTCCTTTCGGCGTTCCCTTCGGAATCGCCGTTCCCCAGATTTTTCTGGACACACCGATAGATATGGACCTGGTGCGCCGGTTCGCGATCAGGGCGGAGGAGCTTGACTACCATAGCTTGTGGGTCCAAGAGCGGATAATCGGCGCAGACCCCGCCCTGGAACCCGTTGGGCTGATGAATTACCTGGCTGCCCTGACCAACAGGGTCAAGCTGGGCAGCGCCATGATAATAGCCACCACCCGCAACCCGGTGCACCTGGCAAAGTCCTTCAGTTCATTGGACCAAATCAGCCGGGGGAAGGCTGATCATCGGCGTCAGCCTGGGTGGCCGTCCGGAGCAATACCAGTTGCTGGACGGCCCATCGGAGCAGCGTCCGGGGAGCAGGGCCAGGCACTTCAGGGAAAGCCTGGCGGTTATGAAAGCCCTGTGGACGCAACAGGAAGCCCACTTCAACGGGGAGTTCTGGCAACTTACGGGGCAGACGCTGGAGCCGCGGCCAGTGCAGAAGCCCCATCCCCCTATATGGTTCGGCGGGCGGCATCCCCAAGGATTGCGACGCGCCGCCCAATTGGGGGAAGGCTGGATGGGAGCCGGATCCACCAGCACCCAGCAGTTCCGGGAACACGTGGCGATCATCCATGAGGAGCTGGATTCCCGGGGCCGGGACCCTGCATCTTTTTCCTTCGCCAAGAGGGTATACGTGGCGCTGGACCCGGAATCCTCCCGCGCCGAAACACGCCTCAGGGAATTCTTCGGCGGTCACTACAACAACGCCGACATGGCGGCCAACGTTGCAGTGTGGGGCAATGCCGAGGAATGCGCCCGAGGCCTGGCCGAGGTGCTGCAGGCAGGGGCCCAAATGTTGATGCTGAATCCGGTGTTCGATTATATGGAGCACCTGGAGGCCTTGCCGGAAGTGGTGGCAATGGCCTCGGAAAGAGCCCGAAAATAACCGCGTAGCACGGGGGGCCGATGATATACAACGCCCAACGCCGGGACATATCCATTGCCGTGGCGGGCGACGCCATGATCACCCGCCGCATGAAGGCCTTCAACGAGGAAAATTTCCTGAAGCTAACCCACATCCTCAAGCAGGCCGACGTTTCCGTGGCCAACCTGGAGATGCTGTTCCACGACTACGAGAGCAGCTGGCAATGGAGCGGCGCGACCTACACCCGGTCGGATCCCAAGAACCTGGATGAGCTGAAGTGGATGGGCATCGACGCCGTAACCACGGCCAACAATCACTCCTTCGACTTCTCTGAAGGCGGTTTCCTGACCACCCTGGACCACTGCCGGGAGATAGACCTGCCCACTGCCGGGGGCGGGCACGACATTGACCAAGCGCGTTCGCCGGCCTACGTGGACTCTCCGCGGGGGCTGGTGGCCGTGATGTCGGCCACCAGCACTTTCAGCGAGCAGTCCCGGGCCGGCCCTGGCCGCCCGGATTTCCCGGGCCGCCCCGGAGTGAACGCGCTGCGCCACCAAGTGACGCACCAAGTGCAGCGGGACGTTTTCGAGGCGCTTCAAAAAGCCAACCGGGAATTGGGCTACGGCGACGTGATGGAGGCGACCCGGGCGTTTGGCTTCAGGGGCAACGAAGACCCGGTGGACCACGCCACCGAGGTGGAATTTCTGGAGAACAAGTTCCTGTTAGGGGAGGAGTTTGCCAGAAATACTTCGGCCGACCAAGGCGACATGACCGGCATCGGCAACTGGATCAGGGGAGCGCAAAAGCAGGCCGATTGGACTATCTACGGCGTCCATTGCCACGAGAGCGGGGAGACCGGGGAGTTTCACGGAAGCACCAGGGTTTCTCCTCCCCAGTTCCTGGAGGAGTTCGCCCGCTGGACCATTGACGAGGGTTGCGCCCTGTTTGCCGGCCACGGACCCCACTTCCTGAGGGGCATAGAGATTTACAAGAACCGGCCCATTTTTTACAGCCTGGGCAACTTCATCTTCCAGAACGAAAGCGTCCTGCGCCTGCCCGACGAAGCCTACCGGCGCTTCGGATTGGGTTACGACCAGACACCCGGAGACTACCTGGACACCAGGTCAGGGGGAGGGACAAGGGCCTTTGCCGGCGATCCGGTGTTCTGGCAAAGCGTTGTTGCCGTCTGCAACTATGCCGGGGGAGACCTGAAAGAGGTGCTGCTTTATCCCATCGAAATGGGTCACGGGCTGCCCATACCGCAACGGGGCCGCCCGGTCCTGTCCGAGGGCCCCATGGCCCGAGAAATCCTGACCTGGCTTCAAGAAGTGTCGAGGCCCTACGGCACCGAGATTTCCATTGAAGGCGACCTAGGAGTCATCCGGGTGTAGCGTCTGGAACTGAATCCGCAGAACACAGAATCTGCACACCGCGGGGCAGCCCTATTTGAGACACCCCTATTTGAGAGACCCTATTCGAGAGACGAGCAGGAGTTGGAAATGACCACCGTAGGGACCGGCAAATACACCTATGAAGTGAACGAGGGCTGGGCCGAGCTTCCGGAGGGGGAGTCGTTCGGAATGGTGAGCGCCGTCGCCACCGATTCCCAGGACCGGCTCTACGCCTTCCAGCGCAAGGACCCGCCGGTGGTGATTTTCGACCGGGACGGGAATTTCGCTGGCTCCTGGGGCAACGGGTCGTTCCTGTCACCCCATGGAATCTACATCGAAGACGACGTTATGTACGTCACGGATCGGGACAGCTCGGTTTGCCTGGTGTATACCCTGGACGGCAAACCGATCCAGATGCTGGGACGCCACGGCGTTCACTCCGACACCGGCTGCGAGGTGCCCGCAGACCTGGTGCCGAGAGCAGCGGGGCCGTTCAACTACCCCAGCGAGCTGGTTCCCGCCCCCAACGGAGATCTGTACGTCTCCGACGGCTACCGGAACGCCCGGGTGCATCGCTTTTCCATTGAGGGTCAACTTAAGAAGTCGTGGGGGGAACCGGGCAAGGTCGAGCCGAACCAGTTTCACCTGCCTCACAGCCTGATAGTGGGCAAGGACGGCACGGTGTACGTGTGCGACCGGGAAAACCACCGGATACAGGTGTTTTCCGCCGACGGAGAGTTCCTGTCCATCTGGGACGATATAAAGCGGCCCATGGACATATCGATTGACCGGGACGGGATGTTCCACGTCAGCGAAGGTGTGGTTGACGACGCTTCAGCCCGGTTCAGCGTGCTGGATGGCGAGGGCAAGGTGCTGAGCCGTTTCGAAATCAGGGGTTCCGGGCACGGCAGTTGGGTTGACGCCCACGGAGACATTTACGCGGTGTTGCCTGCTCCGGAAGGCGTAACCAAGCTGATTCGTCAAACCTAAGCGAGGCCGTATCAGGGAGAACAGATGCAATCCAGACTATTGGAAGGGAAGGTCGCGCTGGTGACCGGCGCCGGAAGTCCCATCGGCCTTGGCCGCAACATGGCGGAAGCCTTGGTGCAGGCCGGAGCCAGGGTCGCCTTGATGGACGTCAACCGGGACTGGTTGGAAGAGTCGGCCAACGACCTGAGGGAGATTGGCGGGGATGACTGCGTTCTAACCATCGAACGGGACGTTTCGAACTCCGAGGACGCCGAAGAGGCGGTCAGTTCCACGATAGCAGGACTGGGAGGGCTTCACATCCTGGTCAATAATGCCGGCACCAACGCCCACAAGTGGGGCGCGCCGGGTCCTAACTTCTGGGATATTACTCCCGAAATCTGGACCAAGGTGATGTCAATCAACCTGAACGGCCCGTTTTTCATGGCCCGGGCCGCGGTGTCGCACATGAGGGCGCAGGGCTGGGGCCGGATCATCGGCGTGACCACCAGCATGGACACGATGATCCGCCAAATGGGCACCCCTTATGGACCGTCCAAGGCGGGCCACGAGGCCCTGATCGCCGCCATGGCCGGGGAGTTGGAAGGCGCCGGGGTTACCGCCAACGTGTTGGTTCCCGGCGGCAGGACCAACACCAACCTGCTGCCGGAAGACCCCAACGACGACCGCTCCGGGATTATCCAACCCGAGGTTATGCGGGAACCGGTGGTCTGGCTGTGCTCGGACGAGGCCGGAAATATCAATGGCCGGCGTTTCATTGCCCAGAATTGGGACGCAAGCCTGCCCCTGGATCAACGGTTGGAAAGGTGCAGCGCACCAGCGGCCTGGCCGCAGCTGGGCCGGAATTTTTCCTAGACCGGCGGTAAGGACTCCCGGCACCACCCCGACCGTGAGGTGATTGAATATGGCTAATCTACAATTCGGAATCTGGGACTCATTCGGAGCCGAAACCATGTCCCGCGCGCCGGTGGCCGCCGACGTCTACCGGGAGCACATCGGCGAAGCAAAGCTGGGTGAGGAATTAGGCTACGAATACTATTTCATCATCGAGCACCAAAACTCGGCGGTGGGCCAGATTTCGGCCCCAAACGTGTTTCTGTGCGCCCTGGCCCAACACACCAGCCGCATCAGGATCGGCGCCATGATCTACCAACTGCCCCTGCACAACCCGGTACGGCTGGCCCAGGAAGCGGCAATGCTGGACCACCTGTCGCAGGGGAGGTTGGAATTCGGAGCGGGCCTGGGGACCCACGAGCACGAGTTCATGCGCTGGAACCTGGATTTCTCGGAGCGCCGGGAAATGGGCGCCGAGGCCATGGACATCATTTTGAAAGCCTGGTCCGGGGAAAGCGTGACCCACTGGGGCAAGTTCTGGTCGTTTGACGAAGCGCTTCCCACGCCCCGGCCTTTTCAGCAACCCCACCCTCCCATCTGGTACGCCTCCCACAGCGTGGCGTCGTTGGAGTATGCGGCCGAGCACAACTTCAACGTGTCCCAAAACCTGGACACTGATGAAGTGATTGCGGAAAAATTCCAACTGTTCCGAGATTCCTGGAAGAAGTGGCAGCACCCGGGTCCGACGCCCCGCACGTTTTTGATGCGGGCGATTCACGTTGCCGAGACCGATGAAATTGCCCGGGCAGAGGCGGAAAGACCGCTGCTGGAAGCAGACGGCCTGGGGAGCCGGGGAATCGCCGAAACGCGGATCGGCTTCCGGGGCAATCCCGACGTGGAAACCCGCAACGCCCGGGCGCGAGGCACCCGGGAGCAAAGAGCGACCTACGATTGGTGGGTGGACACCGGGGTGGCCATCGTTGGAAGCCCCGAAACGGTGATTCGCAAGCTGAAGGAGCACCAAAGCTCCATCGGTTACGACTTGTTTTGCGCCAATCACCGAATCGGGACCATGTCTTCCGAGACTGCCTTGAAATCCCTCAAGCTGTTCGGCGAGCAGGTAATCCCCGCGTTCTCCTAAGCCTCGCGGCGACCAGCCCTACCAGACAAACCTTTCGTCGGTGGTCATCGCTTCCGGGATTATCTTCTGGTCCAGATTGAACTGCATGAAGGTGTCCAGGGTCTTTCGCGAGGCCTCGATGCCGTAGGGCAGCGGGTCTTCGCCGACGACCTTGCTCAAGTCCAGAATAGTTTGGTCGGCGGGGTTAAGGGTCGCTCCCGAGTGCAGGTGTTCCAGGTAGGGCTTTTTCGCTTCCTGGAACATGGAGATTAACTCACCGGGCAGCCAGGGATGGCTCGCCAGGTGTTCGTCCTTAACCACCATCATGTGGCTTATCGGGTACAGCCCGGTCTTTTTGAACCAGTCCGCGTCGGCACCGGCGGCATCGGGGAAGAGCGGGACAATGTCCGGAGAGTCGGTGGGGCCCGCGCCAATGGCCGCATCGATCTCGCCCGAGATCATCATGGCGTTCAAGTCCTCGTTGGTTGACGACACCACGTTGGCAGGCGGCACGTACTCTGCCACGTGTTCATCCCCGGACAGCACCCACGTTACCGAGTTCAAATCGAGGCCATAGGCGGTCTGCAGGATGCCCCGGGCCCAGACGCCGGGCGTTACCGTATAGCCTCGCACTCCGACCCGTCGCCCGGCCAGGTCGCCCGGCTGTTTGATTCCCGACCGTACGCTGCACGATATAGTCCCGTGGTAGAAGCTGCGCACCAGGAAGATTGGGATTCCCGTCATGGCTTTGCCGTGGGCCCTGGCGCAAAGGTAGGTGGAGAGGGCCATCTCTGCGAGGTCGAATTCCATGTTCCGGACCATCCGCCGGAAGACGCTGGTGATGGGGGAAATCTCCACGTGGTCCATCTCGAACTTCTCTGATGTGGCGGCGCCGTTTTTCAAGTCGGTGGTGTATCCGTAGTTGCCGATCGCGGTGCGCATCAACAGATCGGACATGTTGTAACCTCCTGAATATTTTTAACCGGCGTTATAAGTTATAACCGGTCGCCGGCTGGGCGTTATTGTAGCCCATAACCTAGAAGCAGATAACCCGGAACGCGATAACCGCCGGCCCTTCCCCAGTGTTTCTCGCCGCAGCGGCAATCCAGAGCCCTGGTCATGCGCCAAGACGGTTATGCGAACCAAGACGCGCCGGGCGGACGGGCCGACGTCCCACTTGGACCATTCCTGCAGACCCGCACCAGATTGGATGGGAGAAAGGGCTCTGGATTCCCGCCGCGGCGAGAATGACGGATGGCTTGGTTAAAGCCACCCGTGAGGATGAAAATGGCCTATTTTCATAGTAATTGCAGATGGCCTTGCCGAGGCCACGCATGAAGAATGAAAATGACCCGGCACCGGCCGGCACTAAGGGCGGTCGTCATTGGCGCCGTGAGCCCGCGTGGTAATTTGCCCTGGTGACCGCCAGGAACGCCTGAATGTCGCCCCGTCCTGACGGGAGCACGCATAATAAAGTCTCGATTATTTCGGTCACCGGCCAGCCGGCAGCCCGCCCAAGGAGACTGAAGATAGGGAGACGCAAGATGGAGAGCATTATCGAGAGGTGCTGTGGGCTGGACGTGCATAAGAAATCGGTGGTGGCCTGTGCCATCACGCCGGAGGTCCAAGAGGTCCGCACCTTCAGAACCATGACCAGGGACCTGCTGGCGTTGGCCGATTGGCTTAAGGACCACCGGGTGACCCATGTGGCCATGGAGAGCACCGGGGTCTACTGGAAGCCGGTCTACAACCTGTTGGAGGACGAGTTTAGCGTCTGGGTGGTCAACGCCCATCACATGAAGGCCGTGCCGGGGCGCAAGACCGACGTGAAGGATGCCGAGTGGATCGCGGACCTGCTGCGCCACGGTCTGTTGCGTTCCAGCTTCATTCCGGGCCGGCCCCAGCGGGAACTGCGGGAGTTGACCCGCTACCGGCGCAGCCTGGTTCAGGAGCGCACCAGGGAGGCCAACCGGATCCAAAAAGTGCTGGAAGGGGCCAACGTCAAGCTGGGGTCGGTGGCCACCGACGTGCTGGGGGTATCGGGGCGGGCCATGCTGAAGGCCCTGTCCGAGGGGGAGGAAGACCCCAAGGCGCTGGCGGAGTTGGCCCGGGGGCGGCTGAGGGAGAAGCGAGAGGAACTGGAGGAGGCCCTGCGGGGCCTGATGGGGCCGCATCAGCGCTTCATGCTGGCCATCCAACTGGACCGCCTCAACTGCCTGGACGGGCAGATCGAGACCCTGGATCTGGAGGTGGCCCGGCGGGTGGACCCTTTTGAGGAGACGGTGGCGGCGGTGGACACCATCCCGGGGATCGGACGGCGCACCGCCGAGGTCATCGTGGCGGAGATGGGCACGGACATGAGCCGGTTTCCCAGTGCGGGTCACCTGGCTTCCTGGGCCGGGGTGTGTCCAGGGAACAACCGGAGCGCGGAGAAGCATAAGCGCGCTCCCACCAAGAAGGGCAACGGCTGGCTGAAGGCGGCTTTGGTGGAGGCGGCCAAGTCCGCAGGGCGCACCAAGACCTATCTCGGGGCCCAGTACCACCGGCTGGCCCGGCGCATCGGGGCCAACCGGGCCGCCATGGCGGTTGCCCACTCTATCGCGGTCATCCTCTACCAGGTTATCAAGACTGGAAAGCCCTTCGCCGATCTGGGCCACCGCTACTTCGAAGAGCGCGACCGCGCCGCCATCGCCCGCCGGTCGGTCCGCCAACTCGAACGCCTCGGTTACAAAATAACTCTGGAAGTCCCCGCCCCCCAAGCCGCCTGAACCTTATTTTCATAATAATGACGGGGGGTAGGAGCGGTCGGGAAAAAGACGATCAGGCATCACTTCGATGCAAGATTCTCCCGTTACGTCAAAAAGCGTTCGCCGGGTGCGCTGGATCATGATGCTTGACGAGAATCACCAATCATATTAGATTAGCAACGTTCTATCTCAGGCACGCTCGGGCACACTGAGGCCCGGGTCAAGTCCTGACAGCTTCATTCGCGGCAGGTTCATCTCAAGAAAAGGGAGTAGATTATGGCTAACTTTTACGATTCTTGGCTAGGGTTCTGGGACGCTAGCAACGCCAACAAGAAAGCATCCCGCGCGGCGATACACGAAGAAGATCTCGAGTGGGTTGAAACCGACCAAGACTCCAGGGTTGCCCTTCTGGCCGCCCCGGAAAACGGTTTCGCCACCTGGGGTTCCGAGTACATGATCGGCGAAGTCAACCCCGGCTGGCACACCGGAAAGCACGAGCACGGCGAAGAGGCGATCTACATCCTGGAAGGCGAGGGGTTCAGCATAGTCAACGGCACCCGATACGAATGGGGCAAGGACAGTTGCCTGTGGATGCCTTTCGGGTCGCAACACCAGCACTTCAACACCGGCACCTCCGTGGTGCGCTACTTCTCCGCCATGGCCCTCCACATCGAGCACTGGATGGGCATGGGCAAGCTGGACCAGATTTCGGTAAAGGGGCCCACCGACAACTACGAGGACGCCGAAGTTTCCACCTCCGGGTTCGACACTATGAACCGCCGCATTGTTCTCAGGAACGAGGACACCGAGACTATCTTCGGCGGCGAGATAACTCCGCAGGAGTTGGAAGATATCACCGGAGAGGCCACGGCATACGAGCAGGCCGACCCCGTCAATCGCAGCTCCCTTCACGGTCACCGGGACTTCATCCGCCCGCTGATGGACCGCCCGGGGAAGAACGGCTTCCAGAACAAGGAAATCGAAATCAGCAACACCATGGGAGATGACGTAGGGCACCACGGCGGGAAGCACGCCCACATGGAAGCGGTGCTTTACATCATCTCGGGCGAGGGTTACTCAGAGGTGGGCGACGAAAAAGTGCCGTGGAAGAAGGGCAGCTTGATCCACGTGCAGGGACCCCAGACTCCCCACCAGCACTTCAATACCAGCGACGAAAAGGTTGAGATGATAAGGGCCGCACCGGGAATGCGGTTTAACTTCTTCCAGAATATTGCCAAGGAGCGGTTCCCGACCCTTTGGTACTCCCACCGGGGAATCAACGACTCCTCGGTAACCAGTCCCTGGAAATAGGTCAGCCGGGGGCGGGGCAACTATGCCCCGCCCCTTTTGTTGCGGCTTGACAATGTAGCACATTCATATTAGCTTACCCATACTTTGCAACCTGGCGATAGTATTTATTTGAGCCGGAAATAAATCTTCCGCCGGAAGGAAAACGCAGGAGAGTAACAATGCCCAATTTCTACGAAACATGGCAGGGATTCTGGGATGCAAGCAACGAGGCGAAAGCCGCGGCCCGGGCGGTGATCCATGAAGATGAATTGGAATGGGTTGAAACCGATCAGGACTGCCGGGTTGCCTTGATGGCCTCCCAGGACAATGGATTCGCCACCTGGGGCTCCGAATACATCATGTCGGAGATCGACCCCGGCTGGCACACCGGCAAGCACGAACACGGCGAAGAAGCCATTTACATTGTGGAAGGTGAAGGCTTCAGCATAGTCAACGGCGTCAAATACGATTGGAACAAGGGCAGTTGTCTCTGGATGCCCTTCGGCTCCCAACACCAGCACTTTAACACCGGGACCGAGACGGTCCGTTACTTCTCCGCCATGGCGTTGCACCTGGAACACTGGATGGGCATGGGCAAGCTGGACCAGTTGGAAATCAAGGGTCCCACCGACCAGTACGACGACGCCACCGCGTCCACCACCGGCTTCGATGAATTGAACCGGCGGATTTGTTTCCGCAGGGAAGACCAGGAAGAGTTCACCCTGGACGACCTGGACCCCAACGAGGTTGAAGAAATTTCCGGGGAGCCCATGACCATCGACCCGGACGGCCCACGCCCAACCGAGATGTCAACCCGGGGCCACCGCGACTTCATGCGCCCCCTGATGGACCGTCCCGGCAAAAACGGGTTCCAGAACAAGGAAATCGAAATCAGCAACACCATGGGCGACCAGGTAGGGCATCACGGCGGCAAACACGCCCACATGGAAGCGGTGCTGCTAATGTTGGATGGCGAAGGCTATTCCGAGGTTGGCGGGGTCAAGGTTCCCTGGAAGAAAGGCAGCCTCCTGCACGTGCAGGGGCCGCAAACTCCTCACCAACATTTCAACACCGGAGACATACGCTGTGAAATGCTCCGGGCGGCCCCGGGCATCCGGTTCAACTTCTTCCAGAGCCTTGCCAAAGAGCGCTTCCCTTATCTGTGGTTCTCCCATCGCGGCATCAACCGGGACTAGCTCGTATCCAAATTTGGCGGGTTCGCCAGATGGGGCGCGGGTAGACTGTCAACCTGATTGACAACGGCCCCGAAAAAACAGATGGAATTTCCCGTAGACACGAAAGGCCCGGACTCAGATTCTAAAGAAACGGAGGTATCGGCCGTGAGCCGCTTGCGAACATGCTTCCCACGTGGCGTTTTGCTACCTGTAGCCTTGGCCCTGATCTGGTTGGCCGCCGCCTGCGGCGGCTCAGACACCCCTGCCGCGCCCGCCGCTCCGGCAACACAGGCGCCGGTTGAACAGCCCGCCGGATTGTCCGCCGAAGATGTCCAGAAAATGCTGGAGGAGGTCCGGGCCGAATCTGCTTCTGCCGGACTGTCGGAAGAAGACGTCCAGAAGTTAGTGGCGGAACGGGTTGCCGAAGCCGAAGCCAAAGCAATGGAACAAGTCAAGGCCATGGAAGCCAAGGCCATGGCGGATGCCAAAGCCGCGGAAGCCCAGGCCATGGCATCCGCCGGTGAGGAACCGTACTACAAGGGTAAGACCATCCGGGTAATCGCCAACCACCCGCCGGGCGGCGGCGCAGACCTCAACGCCCGGGCCGTAGCCCGCCACATCGGCCGGTTCATCCCGGGCAACCCCAAGACCGTGGTATTGAACAAGGTCGGCGGGGCCAGCCTGGTGGGGGCCCACTATGTTTGGAACGCCAAGCCCGACGGGTATACCATCGGCGTTTTCACCGGCGTGAACCCCGTGACCCAAATCGTGAGAGAGGGCGTGCAGTTCAACCTGTTGGAGTTCCCCTCCCTGGGCGGCCTTCAAATCCGGCCTTTTGTCTGGTACATCCGGGGCGACGCGCCCTACCGGCGGATTCAAGACGCCATTGGAAAGGGGTCGGACCCCAACGCTCCCAGGTTCACCAACGGCCAGGACAATATCTGTCAAGCCCCCACCGCCAGAGGCAGGTTCCTGAAAGACGTCTTGGACTTGCCCATGGACATCAAGTACGCGCTCCCCGGCGGCCGGGTGCCCACCATGCAACAGTTGGAACGGAACGACATTCAGGCCAGGGGCGCCGGAATGTGGTACACCCTGGCCCGGGACCGTCCCGGCTGGCAGGTTGACGACACCGGCGGCAACGGCCCCGACGCGTTCATCCAGATTTTCTTCAACGGTACGCTTCCGGAGTTGCAACTGCGCCACAATGGCGCCATAGACGTGCCGGAGGACACCATGCAGATTATCGACTTGCTTGACGAGGAACAGGAAAGGATATGGAGAATTCTCTCCATCCCCAACTCGTCGCTGTACCGGGCGTCGTTTGCGCCTCCTGGTACACCCGATGAGTTGCTCCAGATTCTGAGGGACGCCATGGGCCAAATGGTGCAGGACCCCGAGTTCCTGGCCGACTACGGCAAGATACTTTCCGGGGATGAGGTGACACCCACTCCGGGTGAGGAAATGATGGAGCAATACGAGGCCGCCCTGGGCGACGCGGAGTTTACGGCCGGCATATTCTCTAAGTACCTGCCCGAGTGTGAGTTCCCAGGCCTGCAGAAACTAATGGGGAATTAAGCCTCTTCGTAATACGATGACAGGGGCCATGCCCACGGGTTGACGGTGGAGGTTTTCGAAGTGAGCGCCTGAGGCTACGTGTTTCGGGCGCTTGCCGTATATGATAAAGCGCGGAGAACGGTTTTAACTGGAAATACTCCGCCAATATTGAGCCAAGGCAGCACGAGAAGGAGTACGAGATGGCTAACTTCTACGATGATTGGATAGGATTCTGGGACAAGGGCAACGAGGCGAAAGCGGAAGCCAGGACGTCGATTCACGAAGAGGAACTGGAGTGGGTCGAAACCGACCAGGATTTCCGGGTGGCCTTGATGGCCGCTCCCGAAAACGGCTTTGCGACCTGGGGCTCTGAGTATTTGATCTCCGAGATACCCCCAGGTTGGCACAGCGGCGAACACGAGCATGGCGAAGAAGCCATTTATATAGTGGAAGGCGAGGGCTTCAGCATCGTCAACGGCGTCAAATACGAGTGGAACAAACACAGTGTGCTCTGGATGCCCTTCGGCTCTCGGCACCAGCACTTCAACACCGGGACCGAGACGGTCAGGTACTTCTCCGCCATGGCCCTGCACATCGAGCATTGGATGGGTATGGGCAAGCTGGACCAGATTTCGTTGAAGGGGCCCACGGATAACTATGAGGACGCCGAAGTTTCCACCACCGGGTTCGATGCCCTTAACCGCCGTATTTCCCTGCGGGAGGAAGAGCAGGTAGAGATTACGCTGGACGACGTGTCCGCGGAAGAGATGGCAGAGATCAGCGGTGAGGCCACGGCTATAGATCCTGACGGCGTCCGCCCCACCCAGATGACGCAGCACGGCCACCGGGACTTTACCCGGCGCCTCATGGACCGGGATGGCAAGAACGGGTTCCAAAACAAAGAGGTCGAAATCAGCACCCTGATGGGAGACCAGGTAGGCCACCACGGGGGCAAACACGCCCACATGGAAGCGGTGCTTTACATGGTGAACGGCCAAGGTTATTCAGAGGTAGGCGGGGTGAAGGTGCCTTGGAAGAAGGGCAGCTTGATTCACGTTCAAGGACCCCAGACTCCCCACCAGCATTTCAACACCGGGAACGAAAGGGTTGAGATGCTCCGGGCGGCGCCGGGAATGCGCTTCAACTTCATGCAGCCGATTGCCAAGGAGCGGTTCCCCTACCTGTGGTTCACTCACCGGGGGGTCAACGATTCGTCGGTAACCAACCCCTGGGCGTAGGTTGTCTGGGCGGCGATCCAAGACAGAACTCATAGAGTAGCTCTCCAGGGAGGAACCTTCCGTGGTCGACTACATAAGCGCCTTGGGTTTCCTGGGAGATCCCACCTACTGGCTCGTGCTAATCGCGGCCGTCGGTTTGGCGGGAGCAGCCGGGTTGATCCCTGGAATCGGCACGACCACCATCGCCGCCATAGCCATACCCCTCCTGGTTTTCAATGTGTCCGACCCGGTCATTGCCCTCACCTTCTTGGCGGCCCTAGGCGGAGTAAACAACACCTTGGACTCGGTCCCGGCGATACTGCTGGGTTACCCCGGCGCCGCTACCCAGGTGACATTCCTGGAAGGGCACCAGTTGGCCATGCGCGGCCAAGCGGCCTACACGCTCGGCGCAGTCTATGCAGTTTCGGCCATAGGCGGCGTCGTTGGCGCAGTAGTCCTTTTGATAACCATGCCCTTCCTCCGGCCGGTACTGGTGCGGTTCTCCTTCCCGGAAATTGCCGCCATGGCGCTGTTCGGCGTGCTGATGGTGTCGGTGCTCAGCAGGGGAGCGATGCTGAAGGGCCTGGTATCCGGCCTGACAGGCATTCTGATTGGCACCGCCGGCATATCCTTCATCGCCGGCGACTCCAGGTTCGACTTGGGCACCCTTTACCTGTATGAAGGCTTCCCCCTCATTCCCACGCTAATCGGCGTCTTTGCCCTGCCAGAGTTGATTGACCTGACCATGCGGGGGCAGGCGATTTCCCCGCCGGGCAGCGTTTCCACCGCCGAGGTCATGCGGGGCGCCCGCTACGGCTTAAGCCAGTGGAGGATGACCCTGAGGCAGAGTCTCTTCGGCGTCTTCTTAGGGGCCGTTCCGGGTATTGGAAGCGCCGTGGTGGACTGGTTGGCATACGCCTTTGGTATCGGTTTCGCCAAGGACAAGACCACCTTTGGCAAAGGGAACATCGACGGGGTGCTGTTTGCCGAATCGGCCCAGAACTCCAAGGAAGGCGGCCAGGCCATCCCCACCCTTGCCTTCGGCGTGCCCGGCGGCACCGCTTGGGCCATTGTTCTGGCCGCGATGCTTATCTACGGGGTCACCCCCGGGCTGGGAATGTTGGGAACGCACCTCAACATCACCCTCTCCCTGGTGGTGACGCTGGCCTTGGGCAACCTGCTGATCACCATGCTGGGGCTGGTGTTTACCGGCCAGATTGCCAAGCTGACCCTGGTGCCCTACCCCCTTTTGGCTGCGGCACTCATCCCGCTGGTGTTCATAGCGGCTTACCAGACCACCAATAGCTGGGGAGACATTATGACCGTGTGCGGGATGACGATCTTGGGGCTGACCATGAAATGGTTGGGATGGCCCCGTCCTCCCCTGATTCTGGGGTTCATCCTAGGTCCGATTATCGAGCGCAACTTGTGGCCTTCAGTGCAGGTGTGGGGCTTCGGAATGATTATCCGCCCCATATCCATGACCTTGGTGGTCCTGGGTGTTCTGGCGGTTGTCTACATGACCAAGGCAATGGGACGGGGCGGCGCAGCGGCCACCGCAGTGGCGTCTTCTGAGTTGAGCGAGGAGCTTGCTGCGGCTGGCGCCATCGCCGGCGATGCTCCCCCCGGACTATCCGCCGCTGATGTCACGCCCTCCGGGGACGGGAACCCTGCAGCCGCCCAAGTGGGCTCCGGCGATGCCCCTATGGGCGGTCCCGCCGTTGGGGGGGCGGCGGTCGCCGCCGCGACGCCAGCGGGAGGACTCTTGGGGCTGAGGATGCCGTCCCTGAACTTCACCTGGCACTGGGAGGTAATCTTCCCCGCGTTGCTCTTGGCGATAGCCGTATGGGCGTTGATAGAGGCTCAAAGCTTTGCCATTGCTTCCAGCAAGTTCCTGCCCACCTGGATGGCGCTCTTGATAATTCCCTTGTTGGTGATGCAGATTATCGGACGCCTGTTTAGCCCCCATGCCCAAGGCGAAATCATGGACTTAGGAATGCGCACCGGCACCGGGTTCGACGCTTTCAAGCGGCTGGCTTACGTCTTTTCCTGGTTGGCGGGTTACATCCTTGCCATTGGCATTTTCGGCATGGAATACGCGTCCATAGCGTTCGCATTCGGTTTCGCCGTTTTCACGCTTGACTGGGATTGGCCCAAGAAGCTATGGAGCGTTTTACCGGCAGCGATCATAGCCGCAGTTATCTTCGGGTTTTTCAACCCGGTTATGTTCACCCAGTGGCCGGATTTGATCATTGTGAACTTCTTCAGGGGGCTGGGATGATTCGCCCGGTGCCCGTGGAGGGGATTAGGACCCGGATTGCCGGCCGGAGCAGGTTGCGTCCGGGCCTGCCAACAGCTAATATTCTCGCTGGCGGTTGACCCCTCCGGGAAGAACGGAAGACTGGAAGGGTAGATACCCGCCCTGACGCATCGCAAGCGCGGAATAATCGGGTAAATCAACTATGGAGAGTGGCAATGCGTAATACTCGGATAACCAGCCTAGTGGTGGCCGTGTCGGCCCTGGCAGTTGCCCTGACTATCGGCGTAGTTGCGGTGATCGGTTCCGCATCGGCCCAGGAAGAACCCGAGCGGAGAGCGCCCAGTGTATCCGTCTTTCCCACGGTGGCGAAATTGCACAGCTCAACCAGCCTCGTGGTAGCCGCAACGGGCTTCGCGCCGGGTGAGGAGTTAAGGTTCCTCCTGGAAGACGCCCACGGAGTAACCAGCGACATCAGCGGATGGCTGGTTACCCACGAAGGGGAATTTGAGGACGAGCAGGGTACCGCTCCGGCAACGGCCAACGCCGCCGGGAGCTTTGCCGGAAGGTTCCCCATGGGCCGGTTCGAGAGAAACGGAGCGGAAGGCGCCTGGGGCATTATCGTAATGAACGCCGATTATTCCGAAGTTTTGGCTTCCACGCCGCTGGTGTTTTGTGACCCGGACGGGCGGTCCCGGGTAGGAATCTACAAAAGAGGAGCCCCCGATTACGTGAAAAATCCCGACGACCCGAGGCCCGCACGCTTTTGCAGTGAGCTGTTTGAGTATCCGGAACGCCCTGCAATGGAAGGTTCTGGAGGTTAATGGCGGCACGGGCATGGGCCAGCAACGTTGGGTCAATGCTCCGTTCAAGTGTTTGATTTGAAACTAATGAACACCGAGTCCGCCGTTTTTGCGGCTATGGTCGCCCGAACCAAGGGCAGGCGGCGGCTCGGTCTCAACCCGAAGATCCACCAACCCCAAGGGTATTGTCCAGGGCATAAAGTCCGAGTGAGGTCCGCCCGGGGGCGGTTTCCCGCTTCGACCAGGAGGTTGATTGAGGACACCTCTAAACCGAAACCAGAATCCCCAATGCGGATTACCGGGGTTCAAAAGGGATTGATATTCCGGTGGGCTTGCTCCAAAGGTCGATTGACCTTCCCCTGCTGACAATTCCCCTGCCCACCGTTGTACCCACTTACCGACCCTTTCCCAGCCCCACCCGCGCACCAGCCCCGGTTTCGACCGAAGCCGCTTCCACTGAACCAGGAGTTCAACCGGCGTCCAAGCGAACATCAATAGAACCCGCATTCCAAGGCAATCCACGCACTTGTCCACAATTTCGCACGGTTTCCCGGCGCCAAGACGCAGGAGGTTTGAAATGAGGAACGGTTACAAAATCTACGACAGCGACACCCACATCAACCCCTCGGCCGAGGATTTGCTGAAGTACATCGACCCGGATTTCCGGTCTCGGATTCCCGACCTGGATGCTTTCAAGTCGGCCAATGGCCCCCCGGTGGATGGCGAGCCCCAGCGGCACGTCTTTCAACACGGGCAGTTGCGCTACCGCCGGGTGCTGGGCGAGGCCACCAACGATCCGGTCCTGGCCCGGCAGAGGATCAACGCCAGTGGAGCCCTTCGCGGCGGCGGCGGCAACCAGAAAGCGGCCGTCCAGCTCCGGGTCGGCCCCAACGGCATCAAGGACGGAGACCCCAAGGACCGTGTCATGGACATGGACTACGAGGGTTGCGACGTCCAGTTCATGTTCGCCGGCGGCTGGCCGGGTGTGGGCGCCCAGGACCCCACCCTGCAGGCGGGCTTGATGCGGGCCTTTCATCGCTGGATTAACGACTACTGCGCCGACTACCCCGGCCGGCTGAAGGCGGGAATAGTAGTTTCTGCGGACAACATCGAGGTGTCCGTCGAAGAAATCAAGACCTGGGGCAACACCAAGTGGGCCGCGGCGATTCTGCCCTGGGTTGGCCGTGACAAGCCCCTGGACCACCCGGACCTGGAGCCCATCTGGGCGGCGGCGGCGGACCACGACCTTGCCGTAGCATCCCACGGCAACACCTGGCAGTACCCCTACTTCCCCGGCTACGAGGACGTTTGGGAGAACGTGCTGCTGGCCCGGTCGGCCAGCCATCCCTGGACCGCCCAGCGTTTCATCGGCTCTTTCATCGGGTCCGGGATAATGGACCGCTACCCGAACATCCGAATGGGCGTCATCGAGGCCGGTTCGAGTTGGCTGCCGTTCTGGAGCGCCCGCCTCACCGAGCAGGAAGAGTACGTGGGAGGCGGCCAGCCCTTGCAGCATGCTTGCGGCGATTACATGGCCAGCGGACGTTTCTTCAGCAGCATAGAGCAGTGGGAAGGACCTACGCTGACCAAGTTCACCTCCGACTACCTGGGCGACGGGGTGCTGATGTACGCCTCCGACTACCCACACATGGAATGCGCCTTCCCGGACCACGCCGACATAATCCTGCCTTGGGCCGAGACCTTCGGCGAAGAGTCGATGCGAAAGCTGATGTACGACAACGCCGACAGCTTCTACAAGCGGACCTAAAGCCAGTCCGGCCCGGGTACTCGCAGTACCTTCAGGCAGCGTTGCGTTTGACGCAGAAAGCGGGAGGCGTTCCAAGGACGCTCTCCCGCTTTGAGGAAAATGGGTGCGCCGCGGGGCCAAGCCGGGCTCTTGATTTCAAACACGCGGAGAGAGTCCACAACGAGGAGGAGAGTATCATGGCGTCAACCTGGGAGAGCACTACGGTAGACGGCGATGAGATGAAGATGCACCTGAGCGTTCCCGACGGGGCCGGCCCATTCCCCGCCGTGGTGGTCATTCACCACCACTGGGGGGTCGACGGGTTCACCCAGGATGTCACTCAACGGCTGGCCCAAGCCGGGTTTGCGGGCATTGCGGCGGACATGTTCCATCGCGACGGCCCCGACTGCACGGACGAGGGACCGGCCCGGGCCGAAAGGTACCGCGACGCCACCATAATCAAGGACGTTACAGCAACGCTGGACTTCCTCAAGAACCATACCGCGGTCGACAATGACCGCATCGGCATCATAGGGTTCTGCAGCGGCGGTCGGATTACCTACCTGATGGCTTCGGCCAGCCCCGACTTCAAGGCAGCGGCCCCCTACTATCCCGGCAACACGATGGAGCCCTGGGGCGATGGCAGGTCTCCCTTCGACATGACCTCGGAGATCAATTGCCCGGTCATAGGGTTTTACGGCGGCGACGACGCCAACCCTTCCCCGGAGGACCAGGTTAAGATTGACGCCGAACTGGACCGCTGCGGGATAACTCGGGAGTCTCACTCCTATCCCGGCGCTGGCCACGCGTTTATGAACCAGGTCACCGAACGGAACAACCGGTACCGCCACGAAGCAGCCCAGGACGCATGGGCAAAAATGATTATATTCTTCAACAAACACGTGGCCCGGGTGGCAGTGGCTTCCGGCTAACACGGACCCGACCGAGACAGCCCGACCAGCGGCATGACGGGCTATGCACAGTGGCGAGAGGCGGGGAGAAACACCCCGCCTCTTCATTCTCTCCAGTCATTCTCGCCGCAGCGGAAATCCAGAGCCCTGACTATCCGCAAACACGGATGGCAGCGCCGACCCGCCGGGAACTGCGGCCTCGCACCCCGCAGTCTCCTGTCAGCACAACCGCCATTACACCTAAAAGGGCTCTGGATTCCCGCTGCGGCGAGAATGACGATGGGACGCGGCGGTGCGCAAGGTGCCGGTGGGTGCGGCGGGAATGACGGCTGACAATGAAAAGACCCTGGGAGAAACCCCTCGCCTCTGGCCTTTTCATAGGTATCTGACCCGTACCACACTAGACGGCGATGCCTGTCCGTTGGATCCGAGGCCGGGGTAGCCGCGCTTTGCCGGCTATTTGCCAATTGTGGCGGTGTGCCTTGCACCAAGTTTGCCCTTCCCGCTGAATTAAACCGCGGGCTGCATCGCCGCCCTTTGGCCAACCCCCTTTATTACCCCAATTCGTTGCCTCAATTCTCTTGAATTCAGAGTCGATGGGGGTGTCTAATCTTAGCCTGAGGTTGCAGGAGGTTGGGTAGTCGCTTGGTGGATGACCTAGTTATCAAGACCGACGGGTTAACCAAAAGATACGGCCGTATCGTCGCGGTGGACGGCGTCTCGCTGGAAGTGAGGCGCGGCCACGTCTTCGGGCTGCTCGGCCCCAACGGGTCGGGCAAGACGACCACCATGGGGATGTTGTTGGGGTTGGTGAAACCAACTTCGGGCGGTTTCAACCTGCTGGGAGCGGGGACACCCCACCAGGAGGCGCTGCACCGGACCGGGGCAATTGTCGAAACCCCTTCATTTTACCCGTACCTCTCAGGCCGCCAAAACCTGGCCTACTTCCAGGGAATCCTGGGCCGGGGGACTCCCGCGGAATTGGATGGCCTACTAGAAAGGGTGGGTCTGGCCGATCGCGGGAATGACCGGTTCAGCACCTACTCCCTGGGAATGAAGCAGCGGTTGGGCCTGGCATACGCGCTGCTTGGGGACCCAGAGCTCCTTTTCCTGGATGAGCCGACCAACGGCATGGACCCCTCCGGCATGGCCGAGGTGCGGGACCTCATCGCCAGCCTGGGCACCGATGGCCGGACCGTCCTTCTTTCCAGCCACCTTCTGTACGAAGTCGAACAGGTCTGCGAAAGCCTCGCCATACTGTCCAAAGGCAAACTCATCGCCCAGGGTGATGTCGCCGACCTGCTGCGGTCCAAAGAACAGGTCCGCCTGCGCACCAACAACGATGCCAAAGCCCACCAGGTCCTTGCGGCCCTGGACTGGATAGAGGAAGTGACCACAGAGGACGAATCTCTGGTGGTGACCGCCGAAATCGAACGCTCGGCGGACTTAACCGCATCACTGAGCAGGGCGGAGGTTTACGTCACGGAAATGATGCCTTTTCGGAGGTCGCTGGAGCAGTATTTCCTCGACGTAACCGGTGACGACCAAGACAGACCGGAGTGACCGACAAGTTGGCGCAAAGGATAGTTGAACCTCGTCACCGGGTGCTCCCGACACACGTCCCGCACTGTTTCCATCCAGGGCAGAGAAACCGCGCCGAGGGCCGCGAATGATTTCGCAGGTGCTGCTCCTGACCAGGTGGGAATGGTACAAGCTGAGCCGCCGGCGCATTCCCTGGGTGCTCCTGGTCATTGCCATGATTGTCCCACAGGCTGTGTTGTGGGGCAGCTTTTTCGCGTTCCGGTTCGAATCCGCATCGCGGGATAACTTTGTCCTTCCAAACAGCCTGACTTCCGGCCTGAGCATCACGCACGGTGTAGCCGTCATTCTAATCATGGTCTTGTCCTCCTCGGTAGTCGGGTCCGAATACGGCTGGGGAACACTGCGCACCGCGCTGACCAAAGGCACGGGCCGCTGGCAGTTGCTGACATCGAAGGCGCTGTTGGTGACGTTGCTTGGCTTCCTATTGCTGCTGACAGTGTCCGTGACCATCGCAATCAGCAGCGTCATTGCCACTTATTTCACATTGGACGATGGGGGATGGTTTAACGACACAAGCCAGTGGCCCGAGTTTGGGATAATGCTGGGTAAGGCTACCGTTGGCTTGCTCCCTTATATGATGCTGGGTTTCTTCTTTTCGGTTTTGACCTCATCATCGGGCACCGGAATCTCGATTGCCCTGGCCTACCATTTTGTGGTGGAACTGATAGCGGCCCCTTTGCTGTTTGCCCTGTTCGACTGGTTCGACGTGGTCTACGACTTCGTTCTGGCGCGCGCCGTCGCGAGTTGGATGGCTGACTCAGGAGCCACTGCGAGCGGAGGGGGCAATCCGGTGGCATTCGCGTTGGTCGGCGATCTGCCGGGTAATCTTCACGGCTTTCTGGTAATACTGGCGTACATCACAATAGTTGCGGCCGCATCCCTGCTGCTCTTCCAACGCAGGGACGTAGCCGGAGCCAAGGGCGACTAACCCGACCACATCCGGGTCCACACTCCCGGCGATTCAGGGTTTTCGGACACTCTGGCCCTAACCGCATCACATCAAATAACCCAACCGCGGTCTCGCTGGTTTAACCATCCCCTCGGTTGATTTCCAAAACACCTCACCGCGTTCCTTGGGCGTTCCCGATTGCCCCGGGGTTTCAGGGGTTCAACAAGGTCTGTAATTGTTGCCAGTGGAACAATTACGCAACCGCTTACGTCAGGTTAAGAGTGGACACTTTGCCGTAACTCCCTGAAGAGGACCGGTAAGAGTCCCGCGGCGCGTCCCGGCTACCCGGCTCCGTCGCTGCGGCTATTCCAAACCTTGCGGAGGACACAAATGAGATTGAGACTGCTCTGGATAACAGCGGTGACAATTGCGGTTCTAGGCTCGGCCGCGGTGGCCTGCGATGGGTCTACAGCGGGCCCAGCCATCCCCGGCACCGAGATTACGACGGTCATGCCCAGTCCCACCGCCGAACGGAGTGGAAGCTTACCCACCACCGTACCCACGCCGGCGTCCACTGCTATTCCTGATCCGACATCCACCGACATACCCACCGCTATTCCTGTTCCGGCGCCCACAGCCATACCCACTGCTGTCCCTGCTCCCGTGTTGACGGACAACGTGGACGGGTATATGGCTTTGGCTCCAGCTACCCTTCGGTCAGGCCAACAGGAAAACATTTCCATTTCCCTGTTTTCCGGCAGAGAGCCGGCCAGAGGGCGAGTAAATCTAGCGCTGATGCAAAGGGGAGGATTTCTGGCCGAGTCCAGCGGCTACATCAATGGGAGCGGTACGGTCTCAATCGAGGTCCCAGACATTGCGCCGGGTGACTATTCCCTGAGGATCGACGGCGACGGATTTGAAGACACGGCAAAGGTGCGGGTTGAAGACGGAACGGTCCTTTTCCTGGAGACCGACAAGCCGGTGTACAAGCCGGGGCAGGAGATTCTGGTTCGGGTCCTGCGTTTGGGACCCGAGCTGAAGCCGCTGCCTGGGAACGTAACCGTAGAAATCCAGGACGCCAAAGGGTTAAAGGTCTACCGGGAAGAAACGACAACCGACGCCTTTGGGATGGCAACTTTGAGGATGCCTCTTTCCAACGAACCCAACCTCGGGACTTGGAAAGTGACCTCCCGCTCGGGGGAGCAGACGACCCAAGCCGACGTTCGGGTTGAAGAGTACGTCTTGCCCAAATACGAAATCAGTCTACGGCTTCCCAAGAATTGGGTACTGGCCGGGGAGACGCTCACGGGCGACATTTCCGCGGAGTATAGCTTCGGCAAGCCGGTCCGAGGAGAGGTGGAGATAGTCGCTTCGCGCTACGTCGGCACATGGGAAGAATTCGCCACATTCACCAGCGACATCGACGGCGCAACTTCCTTCGAGCTGCCACCGGTGGGCTACGTATCCGGGGTGCCCGGCGCCGGGGGACAAGGCAACCTCACCCTGGAAGTCACCGTAACGGAGAAATCCACTGGCTACGTTGAAAGAACCACCCGTCTCCTCACGGTAGCCAATGCGCCGGTGAACCTTCAGATAATTCCGGAGAGTCCCGCTTTCAAGCCGTCGCTGCCGTTCTCTTTGATGCTGGTGACGGAAACCCCGGACAACCGGCCGGTGAGCCGGAGAGTCACCGTCAACCTGACCTATTTGGATGGGGATTTGAAGCCAATTGACCAAAAGTCGGTTGCCGCCAGGACCGAGAGGGGCAAGGCCATGCTCCGGGTCACACCCCCCCGGGGAGCTGTGGCCCTGACCATTGAAGCGCAGTCGGGTAGGGCTAATGCCTACCTCAACCTGGAAGCGAGCTATTCGCCATCAGGTAATTTCATACACGTAGAACTGTTGGGTGATGCCCTGCTCAACGTGGGTGACCAGGCCCGATTCAGGGTATCTTCTACCCGCGAAGCCGGGAATTTCTACTATGAGGTGATTTCCAGGGGGAAGGTGGTGTTTTCGGATTCGTCCAGGTCACCGGACATAGCCTTCGGCCTCATACCGATAATGGGGCCTTCATCCAGGTTGGTCGTGTACCAGATACTGCCCAACAACGAAGTGGCCGCAGACTATATCCCGTTCAACGTGGCCGCCGTCTATCCGCTGGACACGTCGGTTGCTTTTGGCGCCGATGAAGTCCGCCCGGGCGAAACAGTGGATGTTAACGTTTCCACCTCGGGTCCGGCCAAAGTAGGGCTGAGCGCGGTGGACCGTTCGGTGTACATCCTGGCAGAAAACCGCCAGAACCTTCAGCAGGTATTTGCCGAGTTGGACCGACTTTACATGCGGCCCCAGGTTGAGCTCCATGAGGCCCGCTCCTTCTCTCGCAAGGTTACGACCCGCGGCGCCGGCGAGGCTTTCCAGGACGCGGGCCTAGTGGTGATATCCAATCTGAAAATACCCGCCGGTAAAAGCTTCAGCCGCAAGGGAGAGCAGCAAGAACCCGGTGTTTTTGATTTCCTGAGAAGGATCTTCCGGAGGGAAAAAGCCGCCGACGGGGTTGAAGTAATGGAAGAGCAGGCCTCTGCCGAGGCCGCGATCGTAGCATCTTCCCCCACAACACAGGCGCAACAGCAACTGGCGGAAGTATCAAGAGTGCGCCAGTTCTTCCCCGAGACGTGGCTGTGGACCGACGTGATGACGGATGACGAGGGCAGCGCGTCGGTCCCGGTGCAGGCGCCGGATAGCATAACCACCTGGATGCTGCGAGGGGTTGCCTTGTCCCAGGAACACGGCCTTGGAATCGCCGAAGCCGAGCTTCGGGTATTCCAGCCGTTCTTCCTGCAAGTAGACCTCCCTTATGCGGCAGTCCGGGGTGAGGAGTTCCCAGTCAAGGTCGCCCTCTACAACTACCTGGACACGCCGCAGGAATTTTTCGTAGAACTGGAAGAGCGGGAAGACTTCGAGTTGTTGGACGTTGCCTCGAAGTCGGTCACCGTGGCGCCGAGCGACATCGGCGGTCTCGAATTCAAGATTAGGCTCACCGATCTCGGACAGGTCCCGATCAAGGTAACCGCCCGCAGCCAGGAAGCGGCCGACGCGGTGGTCAAGGACTTGCTGGTAGAACCGGAGGGGGTCAGCCACGAAACCGTCGAAAACATGATCCTGTCGCCGGGAGAAACCCGTACGGTCAACAATATAGCTCCCGTTGGATCGATTCCAGGGTCAGCCCGCACCCGCGTTACGCTTACCGGCAGCTACCTCAGCCAGACCCTGGAAGGCCTGGAAGGGCTGTTGAGGATGCCGTTCGGCTGCGGGGAGCAGAACATGATCCTCTTCGCGCCCAACGTCTTTGTTGCCGAATACCTGGAGAAAACCGGCCAGCTCAAGCCCGAAGTGATGGCCAAGGCCGAGCACCTGATGATCACCGGCTACCAGCGCGAGCTTACCTACCGCCGGGGCGACGGCAGTTTCTCCGCATTCGGAGACAGCGACTCGGAGGGCAGCCTGTGGCTCACGGCGTTTGTGTTGAAGACTTTCAATCAAGCCCAGGGTTTGATCTACATGGACGACCAGGTCCTCCAGGATGCCGCGGGGTGGATCCTCAAGCACCAGAGAGACGACGGTTCCTTCAAGCCCGTGGGATTCCTCCACCACCAGGAACTCCTGGGCGGCCTGCGGGGGAACACTGCCCTGACCGCCTATGTAGCCATCGCTCTTCAGGAAGCCGGTGAGGTGGGCAGGGCGGCCAAAGCCAGGGAATACCTGGCCGGGCAGCTAGATGCCATCGAAGACCCTTACACCATGGCCATGGCGGCCTATGCCCTTGCTCTGGGTCAGAGCAGCCAGGCCGGGGACGCCTACGACAAACTGATGTCAATGGCGATTCAAGACGGCGACGGAATGCACTGGAGTGATGTTCCGACAGCTTACAAAAAGGGGCAGTCGTCCCTGCCGGGGAAGAGCGCCGCGGTGGAAACCACCGGCTACGCAATTCTGGCGCTGCTGGAACGAGGTGACCGAGCCAGCGCATCCAGCGCCGCCCGCTGGTTGGTCTCGCAACGGAACCCGTTCGGAGGGTTTGGGTCAACCCAAGACACGGTAGTGGGACTTCAGGCCCTGATCGAATTCGCAACCCACGCCAGGTTCGACGTGGACATGACCGTCAACCTGAAGTCCGGCGACTGGGGCCAGCAGGTCAAAATAAATGAAGCCAACGCGGACCTGGTCAGGGTCCTGGACGTACAGATTGGCGACGATCTGCTGATTTCCACCGAAGGCAGCGGCGAGGTGGTCGCACAGGTGGTCCGGCGGTTCAACCGGCCGGAAGTCGATCTGCAGCCGGTCAGCATGTTTGATATTGAGGTCACTTACAGCGCCGACCAAATAGAAGTCAATGACCGGATAACCGTGACCTCCATCGTCCGGTTCACCCCTCCGATTCCGGCGGTGGCGGGGATGGTGGTCCTGGACGTATCGGTCCCCACCGGGTTCGCCCCCGTGGTCGAAGGGATCAAGGAACTGGTGTCCGGGAACGCAAAGATCAAGCGCTTCGACCTGGCCGGGCGGAAAGTAATCCTCTACATCCAAGACCTGGCCCCTGAAGAGTCGCTGCGGATCCAGTTTGACGCCGTGGCCCTTTACCCGGTGCGGGCGCAACCGGTCACGTCGCAGGTATACTCCTACTACAACCCGCAGTGGAGGGTCGAGGTCTTGGGAGAAAGCGTAACCGTTAGCAGCAATTAGGCGTGGAGATTTTTTGGCCTTGGGCGAGCCCCGGAAGGCCGCGTTGCCCTTTGGGGCCCCAAGCCCAAAGGTGGAACCTATCATCGGTCCGGTCATTGGTCCAGGTGTAGCCAACCGCCTCCGCCCACCGTCCAAATTTATGGTACGCTTGGCCCTGACTTACAGCGGGTTAACCCCGGACCGCCAGCAGCCGCGGCTTCAGCACGCGGGAAGCGAGGAATTATGGCTAGGATCAAACATATTGCGCTCCACACCGAAGACCCTGCAAAAACTGCCGAGTTTTACAAGGAAGTATTCGGGTTGGACGAGCTCCGGCGCGAACCCAGGGAAACCGGCGAAGACGGCGTTTGGCTCACCGACGGCTACATCTATTTTGCCATCCTGAAGTTTGGCGGCGAACAAGCTCCCAACCTGGGTGAGGGTTCCTCCACCGTTAAGGGCGTGCATCACATCGGGTTCTACGTTGATGATCTCGAAGAGGCATGCGCGACCATGGAACGGGCCAACTCCACCGAATGTGATGGCAGCAGCAGGGTAAACCGAAAATTCAAAGGCCCCGACGGCCTGATGATAGACCTGCGAGCCAGGGGGTGGGACGAGCAAATCAGGGCCCGCAGCACGCTGTACCAACTGGTGGAAGCGCCGCCTGCCACCCAGCCGCGGCAGCAAACGGCTGCGGATTAGGCGCGGATGTTTCCCGCCCATGCCCGTGCAAGCAGTCCCGGGAAGGTAAATCTCGGCGTCCAGGGCCCCTAATCCAATTGGAGATGTCCAGACCAGGCTACCCGGACCGGTCAGCCAACAATAGGCAAGTTCAAGAGCCGTCCCCAGCCGGTGGGATGCAAGCCATAGCCTTGCCCCAAGTAAAATCCCGTGCCCCGTCCGCCAAGGTTGGACGGGGCACGGATAGTCAGGCGACCTAGATTACCACTATACAAGGGATCATAGACTGGCATCCGCGCACGCCGTTTTACTACGGTTGGTTGGTCCTTGGCCTGGTGGCCCTTGGCGCATTTGTCGCGACCAGCATCGCCGGCGTAGTGCTGGGCGGCATCCAAGGGTCGATTATAGATGACACCCAATGGAATCGCGCATCGATAGGCCTGGCAGCCGGGTTGGGGGTCTGGGGCACCGGCATCTCAGGGCCCATGATCGGCAGGTTGGTCGACCGTTACGGCGCCCGCAAGCTGATGGTTGCCGGAACGCTTATCCTGGGCGTCTGCCTGTTCTCCATGATATGGGTGCATTCCCTGTGGCAGTTTTTCCTCATTGCAATCGTAGCCCGGATCGTCAGCCAGCCGATTCTTATCGGCGTAGTGCCCCGGACCATTGCGGTCAACTTTTTTCGCCGGCGCCGAAACGTCGCCCTGGCGGTTATCTCGGTGTTCCGCCCTTTCTCCGGCGCGGTAAACATTCAACTTTTCGCGGTGCTGGCGACGGCCTATGGATGGCGGGCGACGTTTGGGTTTCTGGGTGTTTTCAGCCTTGCCCTAACCGTGCCAATGGCGCTTTTGATCCGCCGCCGCCCCGAGGACATAGGCCTGTTGCCCGACGGCGCAACATCATACGAGGATGGCTCCGACCGGGCCGCTGAAACCGGTCCGGCTGAAACCGTTTCGACTGGAACCGGTCCCACTGGAACCGGTCGCGGGGGTCCCGGTCAATCACCCGGCGGCTCCAACCCTGGCCGAACACAAACGACCCTTGTTGCCCAACCCGAGGTTAGCTGGACCGCCCGGGAAGCCTTTCGGACCCGAGCCTACTGGCTGGTGGCTTTCAGCGCTTTTCTCGGAACGACAGCCCACACCAGCATCGGCTTTAGCCTGGTGCCGTATTTGAGCCAGGCCGCCAGCATCTCCAACACCCAGGCGGCGGGAGTGCTCAGCATCAGCACCGCCCTGGTGCTGTCCAACCTGGGTTGGGGATGGGTGGCGGGAAAAGTTGGCCCCAGGGTGTGCATTTTCGCCTCAACCATCCTGGCGATAGTGCTGATCATCTACCTGTTTACCGTCCAGTCCATATTTGGCGCTTACCTGTTCGGGGTCCTCTGGGGGCTTGGAACCAGCGCCACCGAAGTATTGATTTCCATTTTGTTGGCCCGTTACTACGGCCGCAATTCCTATGGAAGCATTGCCGGGGCCATGCGCCCCTTCGAAGCGGCCGGATTGGGCATCGGGTCCATTCTTGGGGGACTGATTTACGATTTGACCGGGAGTTACGATGGCCTGTTTTTCGAGTCCGTCGTGGCCAGCGTTCTGGCCCTGGGACTAATTACGCTGGCCAAGGCCCCGGTCCGCCCGGTTGCAGCAACCCCGTCTTCGGCTTAACCCGTGGTTGAAGGGTTTCTATTCCCGCCCGGTAGAGATTCGTCCGGCGGCCATCAGCCACATTCTAGCTATCTCGGGCCCCATGAACTTGAAGGCTCCGCGCAGCCATTTTTGAAGTTCCACCAGGTCGTCTGTTTCCAGGCTGTCGTAGAACCAGCGGTGAAAGGACCCGTGGCTGGCCTGGATTTGTTGAACAACACCGGCGTTGGCGACGCAGGCCTCGACCTTCCGCCGGTTGCGGATTATTGAGGGGTCGTCCAGCAGTTGGTCCACGGCATCCGGGGTCATGGCAGCCACCTCGGCAATGCGCCATCCGAAAAACGCACGGCGAAAAGCGTCCCGACGGCGCAGCACCATGCGCCAGGTCAGACCGGCCTGGAACACCTGCAGGCACATCACTTCGAACAAGACATCGTCATCGTCCAGCCTTCGGCCCCAAATCTCGTTGGAATACCAGTCCCGCAACGCCCCATCGGCATCTCCCTGGGTCCCGGTTTCTTCGCTTGGCGACGTCATTCCCCGTCACTCCTGCTGTAGTTCACCGCCGAGAAGGGTACCCGGTGACATGATTGACCATGACCCCGCGTAGGTCAACGGTCGACGCGGCGAAGCATGTGGAATCCACCCGGTGATATAATCCCGCCACGCCACCAACTCTGGAATATCCCAGGAGAACCTGACCATGCAAAGCAGCGAAATTCGCCTGACCGAGCTGTCCCACTGCGCGGGTTGAGCGGGCAAGCTCAACCTTGAGGACCTGGTACAGGTCCTGAATCAACTTCCCATTGTGGAGCATCCCGACCTGTTGGTTGGGGCCAAGACCGGGGACGACGCCGCGGTATATCGCCTAAACGACCACACGGCGCTCATTTTCACGGTGGATTTCTTCCCGCCTATTGCCGACGACCCATACCAGTACGGGGCGATAGCCGCCGCCAATTCATTGAGCGACGTCTACGCCATGGGCGGCAAGCCGTTGTTGGCATTGAACATTGTGGGTTTTCCAGCCGATATTGCCAACGAACTGCTGCCGGAAGTCCTGAAGGGCGGCTACGCCAAGGCGGCCGAAGCCGGTTGTCTAGTAGTAGGCGGCCACACCGTAGACGATGCGGAGCCCAAATACGGCATGGCGGTGATTGGGACCGTGGAACCGGGAAAGGAGGTCTCCAACGCCGGAGCCCAACCCGGTGACGCCCTGGTGCTTACAAAACCGCTGGGGACTGGAATTATTACCACCGCCGGCAAACAGGGCCGTGTGTCGGAACAGGTTCTGCAGACAGCTTTAGACACCATGGCAACCCTGAACAAGACCGCCGCCGAGGCCATGACCAAAGTGGGCGTCAACTCCTGCACCGACGTAACCGGGTTCGGGCTCATGGGGCACCTCCGGTCCATGGTCCGGGCCAGCGGCGTTGGGGCAACGGTGGAGTTCTCCAAGACGCCCCTGTTGCCCGGGGCGTGGCAACTGCTGGAAGAGGGCATCGCCCCCGGCGGCACTCACCGCAACCTGAGCAGCGTGGCCGGTTCGGTTAACTGGCATCCTGAAATCACATCCGAACAGCAGGTCATGCTTTGCGACGCCCAAACGTCAGGCGGGTTGTTGATTTCCACACCCCAAGAAAAGCTTTCTGAACTTCTGGCACAACTGGAAGCCGGCGGCACCCTGGCGAGCGCGGTAATCGGCTCGATCACTGAAGGACCCAAGGGAGAGATATTGGTCACGCCGTAGACGGGGACGGCGGCGGTGTGCCGAGGATGTCCAAACTGCTTCGTGAGGCGGGAGTCAATCATATATGAATCTCGCTGTGTTCCCCCTGAATGGATTTCTGGTGGGGATGAATAGAATCTCCAGTGGAGGACAACTCGAGATTGACACATAGACAACGGGTAACAACGTAACAATTGGAACAACGTTATTGACAATGGTTGCAAAGGTGTTTGCAGTAGTAGCCGTTATGTTCCCTGGTGTCCGCCTAGGCGCACTCCAGGTTGTTATCCAATTGTTAAAGCGGCACGGGTTCGCCTGTGTCGCTTTCCCTTTTGTTAGGAGATTGTGTGCCTAACCGAGTGGCCATATTCATCGACGGCGCGTACGTGGACAATGTCTTGAGGGAAGAACCCGCGAAGGCCGGTTAAAATGTCCGCATTGATTTTCAGGCACTGTCGGAGCGTATGGCAGGCGAATCCGATATTCGGGCGGGAGGTCCAGGCCCTGGTTACGGAGCGCAATACCGCCCAAGCTACCATCAACTGGCGCTTCAATACCCATGACGCCCGAACCAAACTGCACCGCCTCTATCCCTTTGATTCCAAACATGACTGAGTACTAGGCGCACTCCAGGTTCTTATCCAATTGTTAAAGCGGCACGGGTTCGCCTGTGTCGCTTTCCCTTTTGTTAGGAGATTGTGTGCCTAACCGAGTGGCCATATTCATCGACGGCGCGTACGTGGACAATGTCTTGAGGGAAGAATTTTAAAATGTCCGCATTGATTTTCAAGCACTGTCGGAGCGTATGGCAGGCGAATCCGATATTCTGAGAACGTATTACTATCACTGTTGCCCATTTCAAGGAAATCCCCCTACCGAAGAAGAAAGAATGAGGTACGCATCGCGGAGGCGTTTTTTCACCGCGTTGGAACTTCTGCCCAAGTACCAAGTGCGACTGGGACGACTAGCCCGCCGATACAACGAATTGGGCGAACCCCGATTCGAACAAAAGAAGGTGGATATTTTGTTGGGCGTTGATTTGGTGAGACTTGCCGCCAAGCAGAATATCCAAGAAGCCATTCTGGTGACCGGAGACAGTGATTTCGTTCCCGCAATAACTGCGGCTAAATCCGAAGGTATCTCGATCCGGTTATTTCATGGAGCGCAGCCGCATTCAAGCCTTTTTCAAGAAGCAGATGACAGGTTCCAATTTGACCAGGAATTCATAGATTCCATCCGGCGCTAACCCCACCCGTCCACAAAATCACCACTGGCGGCTTCCCAGCCTTTCAGGGAGTCGGTTATGCAACCCCATCGTATGCAGGACTTTCGCCCCAACCTCCCTTCCACCGGTGGGAAACTCTGGCTGGGGCTTGGCATCACCAAGCCATCTCAACAACCCTGGCCCCTTTACACCTTTAGGCCCCAGGCTTAACATGTTTGACGGTCACAATTTCAGGATTCCCGCCAATTCTCCATGCCGCCGGTGAGCCAGGAGGGGGCCCCACTTGATGAAGCGACCCGACCAGATAAAAAATGCTCCCGACCTGGGACCCGAATCCCGGGTGCCTCCGGGACAGTTCTTGACCAACAAATTTCCGGTGCTGACCTACGGCCCGACGCCAAAGGTTAAGCTCGAAACCTGGAAGTTCAAGGTTTTTGGTCTGGTGGAGCAACCGCTGGAACTGAACTGGGAAGGGTTCAACCAGCTTCCCTGGACCACCATCACCGCCGATTTCCATTGTGTAACCCAGTGGAGCGCGCTGGACAACACCTGGGAGGGTGTCCAACTGGACCACCTGCTCTCACTGGCTATACCACTGGCGCAGGCCAATTTTGTCATGGCCCATTGCGAAGGCGGGTACACCACCAACCTGCCTTTGGACCTGTCCCTGGATGAGGGTTTTTTGGCCCACAAACAAAACGGAAAGCCGCTGGAGAAAGGCCACGGTTGGCCCCTCCGCCTGATTATTCCGAGCAGGTACGGCTGGAAGAGCGCCAAGTGGTTAAATGGGATTGAACTGATGGCCGAGGACAAGCCGGGGTTCTGGGAGGAACGGGGTTACAACAACAACGCAGATCCCTGGAAAGAAGAGCGCTTCTGGCCCGAATTAACCAAGTAAACCCGTACCGCCGGCCCTGGCCGGCCCTTCAATGCTTCCGCGAACTCAGCATCCCCGTGACCATGGGGGCTGAGTTTCCGCGCCCGCAGATTGGGGCCGGCGGGAGTGGGCGTCAACAGTACGGTCAGGCCGCCAAAAGCTCCCGGTCGGCCAAGACTACGGGTTCAGGTTTTTTGTCCTGGGATTGCGGTGCAGTATCCACGATGTCCCTCAGGAAACCGCACTGCAAACAGCTCAGATACTTTCCGAATATGTCAATGGTAAGGCACACGTCTCCGCGACAACGAGGGCAACTCTTGAAGTAAATCATCGCTGATACCTCCCATCTCTACCCAGGCGATTGGGTCCAAGAATTGGGTGAACAACCTCCCTGTGATTTATGCTAAACGCATTATAACTCTTGACACACATCGTATCAAGTCTTATCATACTAAAGAACGCAAAAGACTAGAGATTCACTAATCCATCCTTGGCGGTTGCAAATCCCCGGGATTGTGTTAACTGAAATACGTTCCGGAATGAGAAAGGGGTTGCAGCCAAGTTGAACATCCAAGCAATCCAAGCAACATGGAACAACTATCGCGCGAGGAAAACCTGATGCAGGAACGGCGCAGGCCTCCGGCTGATCCCCGGCAGGTGGACCATTCCCAGGAAGGGTTTCGAGAGGCGCCCAGGCAACAAGCGCCCCGGTTACCCCCGGAAGACTCATCCCTAGCCAAACCCAGCGGCCAGCCGCAACCTGCGGGGGCAAACCATAGCGACGCGGAAGAAACGGTCATGCGGATGGAGGGCGTCTACATCATCAGCGTGGCGGCCCGGATTCTGGACATGCATCCTCAGACCCTGCGCAAGTACGAACGCCTGGGGCTGATCAATCCGGGCCGGACCATCGGGATGCTCCGGCTTTACTCGGCGGAAGACATTCGCAAAGTGAGACTGATTCGCCACCTGGTGAACCGCCTGGGGTTCAACCTGGCTGGAGTGGAACACACACTGAGCATGGTGGACGCGCTTTTGACCATGAAGAAGCGGTTGATCGGTCACAGCGAATCAGGCGCCATGGCCGACCTCATAGAGCAGGAGATCACCCGGTTCTTCCGGAACATGAACCTGCCGGTGGAAGAGTAACCGGTTTTCGGTAGCTCCAGCGCACCGGTGAAACTAGGAATCAGGAACAGGTAAATGGCCGAAGACAATAACAGCACACCGGAACCTGAAGGCTCTCTGTTGGAACGGGAGTTGGCGGCCCTCACGAACCAAACGCCCGAGGACCAATTGGCAGCCCTGCAGCAGAGCCTTGCCGAAGCCAGAGAGGAAGCCAGTCAAAACCTGGACTCGGCGCAGAGGTCGCAGGCGGAGTTCGCCAACTACCGGCGGCGGTCTGATGAAGAGCGGTTGGCCCAGCAGAAATATTCCAACAGCCGCCTGATTTCCAAAATCCTGCCGTTGATGGAAGACTTGGATTTGGCGTTGTCCCACGCCGACAATGACTCCGGAGAAGCGACGGCGGTCGGAGCGACCTGGCTCGAAGGAGTCAAGCTCATCCAGCGGAAATTCGCCAGCTTGCTGGAGTCCGAAGGCGTGACCGTGATCGAATCGGTGGGCGCACCGTTCAATCCCCTGGAACACGAAGCCCTTGGGACCGAGGAATCTACCATCCACAGTCCTGGATACGTAACCCAAACCGTGAGGCGGGGTTACCGATTACACGACAGGATCATCCAACCTGCCCAGGTCATCGTGGCTCGTGAGCCGCAGGACCAAGGCGACAACAATGGTGAATATAAGGAGAGCGACAATGGCTAAAGTCCTGGGCATAGACCTTGGAACCACCAACTCGGTGGCGGCGGTAATCGAAGCAGGGGAACCGGTGGTAGTTGAAAACGCGGAAGGCGGTCGCACCACTCCGTCGGTAGTGGCGGTAAACACCAGGACCGGGGAACGGTACGTGGGGCAGGTGGCAAAGCGCCAAGCGGTCACCAACCCGGAAAACACGCTGTTCTCGGTTAAACGGCTCATGGGCCGCAAGTTCGGAGACGCTGAAATCAAACAGGCATCGGAGCGGTTGCCCTACAAGATCGTCCCGGGCACAGACGGTGACGCCTACGTGGAAATGGCCGGCGAGTCCCACGCGCCCCCGCAGATTTCATCCTTTATCCTCCAAAAGATCAAGCAAGACGCTGAGACCAAGTTGGGAGAGAGGATCAGCCAGGCGGTGATCACTGTCCCCGCCTACTTTAACGACGCCCAGAGACAGGCCACCAAGGATGCGGGGACGATCGCCGGCCTGGAGGTCCTGCGCATCATCAACGAGCCGACTGCGTCGTCCCTGGCCTACGGCTTGGACAAGACCGACGTGGACGCCACGATCGCGGTGTTTGACCTCGGTGGCGGCACTTTCGACATCACGATCCTTCAAATGGGAGACGGTGTTTTCGAGGTCAAGTCCACCAACGGGAACACATTCCTCGGGGGCGACGACTTCGATGAGACGATACTGGACTGGTTGATTCAAGAATTCCGGCAGGAGACCGGCATCGACCTGAGCAAGGACCGGATGGCCTTGCAACGCCTGCGCGACGCTGCGGAAAGGGCGAAAGTGGAACTGTCCACCGTCCTGGAATCTGAGATTAACCTTCCCTTCATAACCGCCGACGCCAGCGGCCCCCAGCACTTGGTGAAGACCCTGAGCCGGGCAAGGCTGGAACAGTTGGTGGCCGGCCTGATCGACCGCACCGAAGGGCCGTGCCGGCAAGCGCTAACCGACGCCGGAATTGGGCCTGAAGGGGTCGACGAAGTAATCCTGGTCGGCGGCATGACCCGGATGCCCGCGGTGCAACAAAAAGTAAAGGCGGTGTTCGGCAAAGAGCCGGCGCGCAACGTCAATCCCGACGAGGCCGTGGCGCTGGGCGCGGCCATTCAGGCGGGGGTGCTCGGTGGAGAAGTGGGTGACATCGTTCTCCTGGACGTGACTCCATTGACCCTGGGCTTGGAAACGCTGGGCAGTGTGATGACCACGCTCATTGAGCGTAATACCACAATCCCCACCAAAAAGATTGAGACATTCACCACCGCGGCCAACGGCCAGACCAGCGTGGATATCCACGTTCTTCAGGGTGAGCGGGCAATGGCCGGCGACAATAAATCCATCGGCCGGTTCATGCTCGACGGGATCCTGCCGGCGGCGCGGGGCATACCCCAAATTGAGGTGTCTTTTGACATAGACGCCAATGGAATTCTGAGCGTTGCCGCTCAAGACAAGGGCACCGGAAAGGAGCAAAAAATCGTGATCCAGTCGGGGTCCGGCCTCTCCTCGGAGGACATCGACCGGATGGTAAACGAAGCCAAGGCCCATGAAACGGCCGACCAGCAAAGGCGGGCCGAGGTTGAAACCCGAAATCAGGCCGACTCCCTGGTGTATTCCGCCAAAAAGCTGATAGAGGATAATGCCGACAAAATACCCGAGGACTTGAAAGGGGAAGTTGAAGGCAAGATCGCGGCCCTGGAGACCGCTATCAACCAAAACAACACGGCTGAAATACAATCGGCCACCACCAGCCTGAACGAATCCCTGCAACGGGTGGGAGAGGCGGTTTACAGCCAGGCATCCGCAGCTCCGGGCGCTCCCGGAGACGTGCCGCCAACGGGCAATGACGACGATGCGGGGGGCGGGACAGTGGAAGGTGAATTCCGCGAGGTTTAAGTCACATGATTCCGGCCGTTACGTGTCTGGTAACGTCTCTGGTATAATGTTCGGAGGCGGCCATCCTCGCAGTGCCGCCTATTACCCTCAAGGTTCAACTTGGTGGAGAGGAAATGAGCTCAAACGAGCAGTCAGCCCAAGAAGTAGAAGTAATTGGAAGCGAGGGAACCATCGAGGGTCCGATCGAGGGTCCGATCGAGGGTCCGACCGAAAATACCTGGGAGATCGAGGGCGTCGAAATCCATCTCACTCCCCTGCAGTTTCACTGCCTGAGTCTGTTGCAGCGACTGATTGCGCTGAAAAACAGCTACCAGACCGACCCGCAATACGAAGCTTGGCTGATGTCGGCCATCAACAAGGCAATATACGCCACTCTTCGGGATTGCATCGAGACCAACGTGGGAGACCAGGCCAAAGAATTTCTGCGCAAGGAACATCAGATCAACTAGGGCAATACCGCCTCAGAACTAACCTGGTTGCAATGCCCCCGCCTGCAGGCGGGGGCGCTGCTTCCCTGTAAATACTACTCCTGCGAATTCCTTCCCCGCAAATACCTTCCCCGCCGGACCATCGCACCTATAGGCCGTGCACCGGGAAGACCTGCGCTTTTATTGCAACGACGCTGTCTTCAGCATAGCGGCGCGCGTCTCGTTGGACATCACCGGGTATGCCCACGGCCATCGTGTCTCTGAGCCTGCTGATACCGTGTTCAACGGCAAAGGGTTGCCGGGCGAAAGTCCCCGGTATCTCGTCGGGCCAATCAACGCCGCACATCACCCCATAGGCCAATGTCCAAGCCCGAGCCACCGCACTAAGGTCGTAGCCTCCGCCTCCCACAGCCAACCAGGGGAGGCCCAGCCCGGCCAGCATTTCTATCACCGCAACGTACCCCCGGGTGGTTACCTGCAAGTGGGTCAACGGGTCTGAGTGGTAGCTGTCTATCCCCAACTGGGTTACCAACACGTCGGGAGCGAAAGCGCGGAGCAGCGGCGGCACAACTTCGCTGAAAGTCTCCACGTAGATTTCATCGTTGGTGTAAGGGTACAGGGGCAGGTTCACGGAATATCCGGTTCCCTGCTCCACCCCGGACTCCGATGCGAAACCGGTGCCCGGAAAAAGGTACCGGCCCGACTCGTGAATCGATACCGTCAATACCCGGTTGTCGTCGTAGAAGGCGGTTTGGACCCCGTCGCCGTGGTGGGCGTCAATATCGACGTAGGCCACTCTCAAACCGGATGCCAGCAGCAGTTTGATAGCCACCGCCGGGTCGTTGAAGACGCAGAACCCCGAGGCATGACCCGCCGCGGCATGGTGCAGACCGCCGGAAATATTGAACGCCACTTCCGCCTGTCCGCTAACCAACAGTTCGGTAGCCACCAAGGTGCTGCCAGTGCTTAACGCCGCGGCATCATACATACCCCGGTAGGTGGGGTTGTCCCCCTGATCATTGAAGTTGAACCGGGCCCGGTCATGGCCAGAGTTGCCTTGGCTGAAGGCCTTAACCGCCTGGATGTAGTCCTCGGTATGCAGCCACGCCAACTCCTGGTCCGTCGCGGGGCGCGGTTGCGCCAGCCGCGAGACACTCTCGTCAAAGGCGCCATAGGCTTGCAGCAGATCGAAGGTATGCTGCAACCGTATGGGCCGCATTGGATGGTCCGGCCTCAGTTGGTGACGGGACAATTCCTGGTCGTAAACGAAAACCGCGCGCTTCGCCATATCTGCTTCCAACTTCGGCGAGCCCTACGGAGCTGATACCGCCCGCCGGCAACCTATTTTAAAACCTTCCTCACAAAAAGCCACAGCCCACTGCGGCCTTGAACCGGAATCCAGGGGTCGTCGATGGAAATTGCCCAAAACTGACATTCGCGTTACGCCTAATGGCCCAGCAGTAACAGGATATATTTGGGTGCAGGCGCAGGCTGCTGGCAGGGAGGCAACCGGTTTCCGAAACCCTGCCAACGGATACGCCAAGGTCCGGCCAGGGACTGGGAGCAAAATTGCCTCTTCCCCGCCTCGGACTGCACAACATTTTAGAGTCCGTCTGCCCGGTGTTCCACCGGCTGGCGAGACCACTTAGAGGCGCCAAAGGAGATCGACCATGCTCAACAACTACGAATCAACCTTGGACAAACGACTAAGAGAAGCAGAGGAGGCCGAAGCCCAGGTAAACAGATTGGGCGCCTTGGCCGCCGAGGCTCCGCAGTTGCGGAATGCCATGGCCAAAGCCCGAGTGGCAGCGGAGCGCAACCAGAACAAATCGGAGGCCATGAAGACCGCCGCGTCGGCGGCGGAGTCGGCTGCCGAGGCCCAAAACCAGGTCCCCGAGCTTCTGCACAATGCCACCAAGGCAGTAAAAGAACTGTACAAGGCTCTCCGGACGACGGACGGATTCCGCCAAACTGCCGCCCAAGCCCTGACGATCGCCGACCGCATGGACTACGAGCTTGAAGTAGCTGAGACCGAAGCGCGCGAGGTATCGAAGGACCGGGACCCCCGCGGGCTGGCCTACGTTCTGGCCGCCCAACACGGGGAAAACAAGGTCAAGAAGCTGCTGGATGGGTTGGACCCGGACTTCAGTTTCCTCCGGGACTGCGACACAGAGGAGCCCATACACCGGGACCTGGCCAACTTCGTAGTTGCCCACGCGGTGCGCCGGTCAACGGCCCCCGCCGCCAAACCGGACTCCCGTCCGGAGTCCCGTCCTGAACCCAGGGAAGAAACCCAGCCAACACCCCAACCGGCGATCCCGATCGGCGCTCCGGTCGAGGCCTAGGGCATACCGACCGGGCGCGTTGAGACTCGAGATAGCGCACCAAGGAACCCACAACTAGCATCCTACCACCCGCGCCGGAATCCAGGGTTGACGCCTAGTTGCGGCCTGGCTACCATTGCTGTTGCCGCAGCCGGCGCTCAATCCTGGGCTCCATTAGCCCGTTCAGCTTACGGACCATTGCGTCCTTTCTGGAGGAGGATGTTTCTCCGGCGTTACCTGATCCCCCTGGGGCTGGCAGCGCTGTTAATCACCGCCTGCGCCACCCAATCCACCTCCGTATCATCTCCCCCACCGGCCACCGGACTGCCCACTGCCCCGACCGCCGACATCACCGCCGACATCACCCCGGAATTATCGACTACTGCCAGCCCACACGCGTCCTCGACGGGCGATGCTCCACCATCAGGAGCTACTTCCACCCTCGTTGATACCACCGACACATTCGCTGCCGGCCTGGAAAAGACCGCCCTAGATAACAACGAACGGTTGGTGCGGGAGCTTAGCCCCAGAGAGAGCGCCACGGAGCAAGAACTGAAGGCCGCCGAGTTCCTGGCAAACGAATTTGGCGAGCTGGGTTATTCCACCGATATTCAGCCCTTTGACGTAGAGCGCATCTCCTCGGAATCCTCTTCTCTGACCATTGCCAATGGGACCCAAGAACCCATTGAGGTCGTCCCCCTGAGGGGAAGCGCCTGGGGAACAGGCGCGGGGCTCTTGGTGGACGTAGGGCAGGCCAGAGATGGAGACCTGCCCGAGGAGTCCCTTGATGGGATGGTTGCCCTGGTCCAGCGGGGAGAGATCACTTTCCAGGAGAAAGCCGGCCGGGTTGCCGAGGCGGGCGCGGTAGCCGCCGTCATTTACAACAACTTGCCCGGCAACTTTCGGGGCGATTTGGGCGAGTCCGGCGCCATTCCCGTCGCCGCCATATCCAAAGCTGACGGCGCCCGGCTACTGGAACTGCTCAATCAAGGTCCAGTGGATGCCGACCTGTTGGTAGACAGGGTCATACTTCCCTCGCGAAACGTGATTGCGGAGATACCAGGGAAGGACGGGGACGTGGTAGTGTTGGGAGGCCACTACGACACCGTACCGGGGACCGACGGAGCCAACGATAATTCCTCCGGCATCGCCGTGTTATTGACCCTGGCAGAGCAACTTGCAAAACTAGACCTCCCCTTTCGGGTCCGGTTTATAGCCTTCGGTTCCGAGGAACTGGGGCTTTTGGGGAGCCAGGCCTACGTGGACTCCCTGACCGATGAAACCAAGGGGGGAATCGCGGCCATGTTGAACTTCGACGCCCTGGCATCCGGAAGCGCAGCAATGATCCTGGGTTCCGACGGTCTTACCCAATTGGCCGCCGAAGTAGCCGAGGACCTGGAAATCTCGGTGATTCGCCGGCGAGCCCTGGACGGAGGCGACAGCGACCACACCAGTTTCGCTCGACAAGGCATTCCCGTGCTGATGTTTACCGCCCCAGACTTTTCCCGCATCCACACACCAAACGATACCATGGAGTTTGTAGAACCCAATCTCCTGGGAGATTCCGCACGGTTGGCGTTGGAAATATTGAAATCAGAGGGTTTCCCCCGGTAACCGCCGATGGGCGGGCGGCTGGATATAACTGGGGACGCGTCGCGAATAAACCGCGGCCCAATGTCGAGTTCCAACGCCTGCTGATTAACCCAAATTACGATGGGAAAAGCCGGGCGGCCGGGTACACTACTCTTACAACCGGAGAACCACTGATAAAGGCACTGGACGAACGATATTCACTGGAGAGCTAAGTTATGAAATTCGGTGTATACAGCTCCATCGCCGATCCTCCAGCGGGAGAGAATATTGCCAGGTGCATTGAAGAGGTGTTGGAAGAAGCCCAACTGGCGGAGGAGTGCGGCTTCGATTCCTATTTCTTCGGCGAGCACCACCAGGACAAGGACGGATTTCTTCCGTCACCCCTGATTGTTGCCACGGCGGTGGCCGTACGCACCCGAACCCTGCAAGTCGGCACCTCGGTGATTCTGTTGCCGCTGTACCATCCGGTCCATTTGGCCGAGGATGTGGTCACTTTGGACCAGGTATCACAAGGGAGAATAATCCTGGGGGTTGGCATCGGCTACCAGCCCGCGGACTTCCGGGCTTTCGACATTGCCATGGAAAACCGGGTGGGCTTGTTTGAGGAAGGCATAGAGGTTATCCGGCAATGTTGGACCGGCAAGCCGTTTACATTCCGGGGCGAACACTTCAACATCCAGGACGTTACGGTCCGCCCTGCCCCCTACCAACAGCCCTCGCCTCCTCTTTGGATCGGGGCGAGCACCACGCCGGGCGCTCGCCGGGCAGGACGCCTGGCCGACGCCTTCATCGCCGGGCCCAGCACCAACCTGGAGCGGACCCTGAGGTTGGTCGACGCCTACCGAGAGGCCGCGTTGAAAGCAGGACGGGAGCCCAACGTGGTGTTGATGCGGGATGCCTGGGTGGCGGAAACCAGGGCACAGGCTGAAGAAACCTACGGGCCCGAGGTGCTGGACGCCTATAAGTACTACTGGCGCAACGGTCTGGCCGAATTCAAGAGCTTCACCTCCGAGAGGGAATTCAGTATCGAAAACATCGGTCCCGACCGCCTGATCCTGGGCGACCCCGAGGAATGTGCGGCAGAGTTCCACCGCTGGAGCGAAGCCGTCGGCACAGACTACTTCCACCTGAGACTGAGGCATGCCCACTCCGGGGGGCCGCCTCATGAGAAAATCATGGACGCCATAAAGCTCTTCGGCCAAGAGGTCTTCCCGATGTGCCGCTAGGTCTGACCAGCGTTCCAGGCAACGGTAACCCGGAGAGGCGCCGCGTAAACAACGCTCGCCAATTTATTCCAGTGCATCTAGTCCTTTGGGTTTTGCTCCAAAAACCAACCAATCTGGAGGCCGACAATGGCATCATTTGAACAGTACTCCGACAAATTCGAAACAGTGCGCATGACCCGCCGGGACGGAATTCTACAGATGACCTTCCACACCAACGACGGGCCTTTGCAGTGGGGCGAGGCCCCACACCGGGAGCTTCCCGAGGCATTCCGAGACGTGGGCAGCGACCCAGAAAACAAAGTGGTGATCATGACCGGCACGGGCGACGCCTTTTCCGGACCGCCCGGCACCCGCCAGTCCCGCCCCAAGAGGACACCGCAACAGTGGGACAAAACTTACTGGGAAGGGAAACACCTTTTGGGGAACCTGCTGGATATCGAGGTCCCGATGATCAGCGCCATCAACGGGCCGGCGCTGCGGCACTCGGAACTGCCCCTGTTGTGCGACATTGTGCTGGCATCCGAGGACGTGGCCTTTCAGGACTCCGGGCACTTCACCAACGGCTTGATCCCCGGAGACGGGATGCACGTGATAATGCCCTTGTTGCTGGGCCTCAACCGCGGCAGGTACTTTCTGCTCACCGGGCAGACAATACACGCGGAGCAGGCACTGGAACTGGGCCTAGTGAGCGAGCTCTTGCCGAAAGAGGACTTGCTGCCCAGGGCTTGGGCCCTTGCCGAGCAACTGGTGCAGGAATCGCCGCTGGTGCTCCGTTACACTCGGGTCTTGATTACCCAGTTGGTCAAGCGGCAAATGCACGACATCCTGGGGTACGGGCTGGCCCTGGAGGGACTGGGTTCGGTGGACACTATGCTCCAGCAGAGTTAAGGGCCCGCTCGTTTCTGCCCGTCGGAAGGCCAGGGATACCGTACCATTCGCTATTGACGGTAACTGAGTGTGGCCAACTGCTTCGAGGTTTAACCCGGAGAATTTCCGGTCCTCCCGTTCCGCGGAATTCTCCTGTTCCGGGATTACATCCTTCGCAGACGGGGCGAAAGCAGCCCGAGGACTACGGCCAGGCTTGCGAGAATGATGCCGTGGGCCAACAGGGCGATTTTCGGGCTGGTGGCTCCGGCCAGGAAACCAATCTCCACCTGGCCGGCCGGACCGACGCCGGTGGCCACCAGCCACGAGCCCATGGCGCGCCCCCGCTGCTGATTGGTCACGCTGAATTGCAGCATGCCCTGGTGAAGGATGTCGGCGGCTGAAGCCATCGAGTTGATCAAGGCCACGAACACCAATGCGGTCCACATTACACTGGCCTGGGACAAAAGCACCTGGCCCACACCGAACAAGAACAACACCACCAATAGCGTCGGTCCGCGCCGGCGCACTTGGCCGAGGGCCGCCATTACCAGCACCCCCAACGTACCCCCAAGGAAACGGAAAGCAGTGAGCACCCCCAGACCTAAGGCACCGACGCGCAGGACTTCCTTGGCCAACACCGGCAGCATTACCTGGTGGGAGAACCCAAACAACTCCCCAGCGCCGGTGGTCGCAATCAGGATTAGCATTGTCCGGTTAGAACGAAGTTGAGTGAAGTAGTTGACTATATTTTCCCGTACGGACTCGCGCTCCAACGGTGCAGACTCCCCGGCCTCTCGGAGCCACAGCAAGGCCAACCCGCCTACCGCGTAACCGCATCCCATAACCGTGAAAGTTGTTCCCGGTCCCCACCATTGAATTGCTCCGCCGGCCAGCAATGCTCCAAACACTCCGCCAAGCCGTTGGGCCAGGGAAATGATAGCTATGCCCTGCATCGCGGCGCCGCTGCCTACAAGGTCATATACGTACACCATCCGGGAACTCATATAGAAGGTGTGGAAGACTCCCATCAGGAACGCCGCCAACATCAGCAGCCACACGGCAATCGTTCCGGTGAACACAGCAACCGCAACACCGGCAGCCAGCGTTACCATGCCCACCAGCGACCCGCGCATGATGGACCTCCGGTCAAGCCGGTCGGACATGGACCCGGCGACGAATCCAACGATTAGGTTGGGAGCCGAGCGCAAACCGAAGACCACCCCCACCATGGCGGCGGACCCGGTCATTTCGAACACGAGCCAACCCAGAACGACCTGCTGCATCCCTTGTCCGATCTGGTTGGCCAAGGTCGACACCCAGAGCACTCGGAAATCCGCGTAGCGCAGGGTGTTAAGCAGCAGCCCCAGCGATGATTCTGGAACTCTGACCGGAGACGCTGGGCCTTTTACTTCGGACATACCAATCGATGGACCTGTGGCGGAATACCGGGGCGGCCATCCCCCATGACGCCGTGGGACTGCCTGATTTTCTTTAACCCTATTCCCCGCTGCGGGCATTCGAGGAAGGGTACAGGGATGGGGCGGGCTATCCCGGCTGAGTCTAACACATGGGCGGCGCGCATCAATCGCGCCGCCCATCACGAACTTTTGTGAACTCCTGCGCAGCAATCGACTGTAAGCGGGGAAATAGTAGGGGATAAGGGCAAGGAAAACCCAAACAAGCGCATCCGGTGTTCCGGCCTGAGTGGCGCGGGGGTTGAAATATTCCCCTTTTTCTGGCAGTATTGGCCCATGAGAATCGGCGCTTTCGAGATTCACGAACCCGTTCCCGAGTTGAGGGATCCCCATGTCTTTGCCATGGTACGGCCATGGGTTGACGTGGGAAGCGTTGGAACACTGACGCTGAACCGGTTGGAGCGTTATCTGGGCTCCAAGGAACTGGGAAAGCTGGAGCGCCCAGGGAACTTCTTCGACTTCACTCGTTACCGCCCTACCATCAGGTTGGTCAAGGGAGTGCGAGAGGTCAAAGTTCCCAACAGCATAGTGCGCTACGCTCAGACTGAAAACGGGCCCGATTACATGTTCCTGCACCTGTTGGAACCCCATTCCAACGGTGAAGACTACACCGATTCCATCCTGGAAGTGGTGAAGTACTTTGGGGTGAAACGTTATTGCCGGGTTGGCGCAATGTATGACGCGGTACCCCATACCCGGCCCCTGCTAATTACGGGCAACCTTGGCGGTGTGCCTCAGATCAAAGAGGTGCCGCGCCTCCGCCTGCGCGGCAGCACCTACCAGGGTCCCACCACCATCATGAACCTGCTTTCAGAAGGTGTTGAACAGTCGGAGATAGAGTCCGTAAACTTCATGGTGCATCTGCCCCAGTACGTTCAACTGGAGGAAGACTATACCGGAGCCTCGCGCATGATCGAGGCCCTTTCTTCGATCTACCCGGAGATACCGGCGGACCTGGCGCCCATTCGACGAGGCCAGCGTCAATACCGTGAATTAAGCGCAACGATGGAGCGCAACGCGGAACTGAGAGAACTGATCCAACAAATGGAAGCCCACTACGACGCCCAGTTGGATTCGGAAGAAGCCGCCAAGAAAGAGTCCCCAGCGGTTTCCAACCTCTCGCCGGAGATCGAGCGGTTCCTCAGCGAGTTGGGCGAACGCCTGGAGCCCGGAGACACCGACCCTTAATTCCTGGCGCAGCGATCCCCCATTCATCCACTGTCGATCACACACCAACTACCACCCAGTCCCTGGCCCGTCATTCCTATGAAAATGGGCTATTTTTGTGGTAATGACGGGGGTTGGGTACGGGGCCGGGGCCCATGTGGTAGACTGGGCCGGCTATGACCACCGACTCTGACCGCATCAGCAGGCTTGAAGGCATCATTGAGCAGATTGCCGACACGCTGACCGCCCTCCAGGCGGGCCAGGAATCCCTGCGTACCGAGATGCGGAACGGGCACGCCGCACTGCGCGCTGAGATGCAGAATGGAGATGCCGCACTGCGTGCTGAGATACAGAATGGAGACGCCGCACTGCGCACCGAGATGCAAAATGGAGATGCCGCACTGCGCACCGACATACAGAACGGGGACGCTGCCCTGCGTACTGAGATGCATGATTCCATCGGCGGGCTGCGGACCGAGATGTACAATCAGACCCGCATGGTCATAATGGTAAGTGTCGGTATCTGGGGAACAGTTATTGCAGGCATAGTGGCCGCGGTTGTGGTCCCTATTCTACAAACCTAGCAGCGTCCCATCTGTGCACGACCCGCCCGTTATCACGGGCGCCGCCCCAGCCTACGGCGGGGCTACCGGTTTCCGCCCCCAACCCACCCCCCCATCATTAATGGCAATGGGCTATTTTCATTCTCATGTGTGGCCTACCCAACGCCATGGTGATTCTCGCCACGGCAGGAATCCAGAGCGCTTTTGGTGGATAGCCACACTTACCCGCGAGCAGGAAGGGCTGCCGATGCGTACCCGTTGGAATAACCGTGTTAGCGCAGGAAAGGGGCTTTGGATTCCCGCTGCGGCGAGAATGACGGATGGTTTTGACGAGGTCACCCGTGAGAGTATGACAGTGGCCCATTTCCACAGTAATTGCAGATGGCCTGGCCGAGGCTACGCATGAGGATGACATTCGCCTATTTTCATAGTAGTGGCGGAGTGGGCGCTGCGGCGAGAATGGCGGTGGACCGGGGGGTTGGATAGACATTGGAATGACCCTACCATGGCTTCGCGTTGTTCTTGCCCGGCCATACCCCTTGTGCTAGACTTCCGAGGGTCTTGGCCGCATGGTCAAGCGCCTCACTGTTGATCCCGGGGTTAGCTTAATCCCCAATAAATTAACCTGCGATTCAAGGCTCGTAGTATGGCATCCAACCCCGTTGCCTCTGGTATTGGTACTGGCGAGTCCCTCGACAGCCCCCGCGGCGTGATATTTTCCGGAATGCGCCCCACCGGACGCCTGCACTTGGGCAATTACTTGGGGGCATTGCAGAACTGGGTTGACCTTCAGCAGGATTATCGCTGCATCTACTGCGCGGTGGACATCCACGCTCTGACCACGGTGGAAACGGCGGAAGACACCGCTGCGATTCAACCCAACATAGAAGACATGGTGCTCGACTGGTTGGCAGCCGGCGTGGACCCGGAACGGCACATTGTCTTCGTTCAATCCCACGTGCCCGAGGTCATGTCCCTGAATACCCTGTTAAGCATGGTCACACCCTTGGGTTGGCTGTTGCGGGTCCCGACCTTTAAGGAAAAGGTCAGGCAGATGGACGAGACCGAAGACAGCGTCAACTACGGATTGGTGGGGTACCCTGTCCTTCAAACGGCGGACATCATTCTTTACAAGGCGGACACGGTGCCGGTGGGCCAAGACCAGGTCCCACATCTGGAGTTGGCCCGGGAAATCGTCCGGCGATTCAACAACAGGTACGGCGAGACTTTCCCTGAGCCCCAGGCCAAGCTCACCGAAGCGCCGCTTATCTTGGGTCTGGACGGCCGGCAAAAGATGAGCAAGTCCTTGGACAACCACCTGGAGTTGGCCGCAACCCCGGAGGACACAACGCGGCGCCTGGCATCAGCGTTCACCGACCCGCAGCGGCAACGCAGGACCGACCCGGGACGGCCCGAGGTCTGCAACATATACTCGTTGCACCAGACTTTCAGCTCGCCACAGGAAGTCGGCGCGGTTTACAGCGAATGCACCACCGCCCAGAGGGGTTGCGTCGATTGCAAGAGGCACCTGGCGGGCAACGTCAACGCCTACCTTGAACCCTTTCGCGAACGCCGGCGGGAATTCCAGGAACGGCCCGGATACGTCAAAGAAGTGTTGGACGATGGAGCCAAGCGCGCCAGCGCCATTGCCCAGGAGACCATCCAAGAGGTCTACCAGAAGATGGGTCTGTAGGGGGAAACGTCCCAACCATGACGCAGTCACCCCCCGAACTTCCCCTGTCCCGCAGCGGTCGCCCCGCCCTTGAAGTCGCCCAACAGGCCGCGGGACTAGCCGGCCAAATTATCCGGGACCGGTTCGCCACCGCCAAGGACATCCGGTTCAAAGGCCGGGCGGACATAGTAACCGACGTTGACCTGTCCGCCGAGAAAGCTGTGTTGGAATTGCTACGCGACGAATTTCCCGACTTCGGCGTTCTGGCCGAGGAGTCGGCGCCCATCGAATCCAACTCCGGCTACACCTGGGTCGTGGACCCGCTGGACGGCACCCGCAACTACGCCATGGGTATACCCCACTTTTGCACCGTCGTGGCATTGGCCCAAGGCCGGGACATTGTCCTGGGCATCACCTATGACCCAGTGCGCGAGGAAAGTTTCGTCGCCCAGGCGGGGAGAGGGGCCTGGCTCAACGACGACCCGATCTCCGTCTCCGGCACTCTGGAAGTATTGAACGCCTCCCTCTGTTTCGACATGGGGTACGTTGACGAGAAAGCCGGGATGGCCCTGGACATGCTCCGGAGCATCTGGCCGAGCGTACAATCACTCCGGTTGATGGGCTCCGCCGCCCTGGGAATCGCCTACGCCGCCGCCGGCCGGGTGGACCTGTATTTCCACCACGCTCTATCCCCGTGGGACATCGCGTCGGGACTGTTGCTGGTCAAGGAAGCCGGGGGGATAGTGGTGGACCGTCGTAACAACACCGCCGACCTGCGCACACCGTCCATTATCGCCGGCAACTCCAACCTGGTGGACGACTTCCTCAGGGTCACCCAAGATCACCCCTGGCGTGAGGGATAGATTGCCCCCGCAGTTTTTGGCCGTTAGGCGGACAACGAGCGTATCAAAGGCAGCCTCTACAATCCCGAAACGCGGTACCCCTGCCACAGCAACAGGACTCCCACAACCAGCAGCGCCACGCCGGTTACACCGATCAGCTTGTCCAGGCTTACCCGCCCGGTGAGTTTAGCCCCGTAGTAGCTCCCCACCATGGCGCTCGCCGCCATCATTGCCAGCAAGGGATAGTTGACGTGCCCTTGGGCCAGGTGGCCGATCCAACCCACCGACCCCATCACGAATCCGATGAACAGGTTGGTCCCGGCAGCAATCCTGGGATCAACCCGCAAAATCCGGATCAAAGCGGGCAGGCGGATACTTCCCAGGATCAGGCCTACCGCTCCTCCCAAGAGCCCCACGGCCAAGCCAATGCCCGCCTCCAGAGCCATCCGGTTGCGCGTGAATGCGGGCGTTTCACCCCAAAGATTCTCTCGCCCGGAACCCGGTCGGCCGCCCCTCGGGACCACCCTGATCAGGAACTCGACGCCTTGCCAAAAGACCAGCAACCCCGCCAGCGACACCAGCAGAGCCTCCGGGGCCCAACGGCTGCCGAACCCGCCGATGAATGCCCCCGCAAACGCCGGGACTCCCATGACTATCACGATTTTCAGGTTTACCCGGCCCTCTCGCAGATGACGAATGGACCCCGTCAGCGCCGATAAGCTGCTCACCATGATATTGACACCAGCGGCGTTTGGCGCGGGGATTCCCATCAGCAACAGGGCAGGCAGTCGCATGGTGCCCAGGGCCAAACCCACAAAGCCGCCCAGCACCCCCACCAGGCCGGAAACGGCGGTCAACACCAGGGCCTGCCACAATAAAACGTCGGAAGTGAGGTAAACGTTCAAATTAACCTTCCCGGCCGAACAGAGATCCGCCCGGCCATACCCTGAACACCGTGGTTGATATCGAATGTATCTAACCCGCAGCGGGTAGGGTTAGGGTGTGCGCCGCCCATATCTTTCACAGGGAAGCGGGTGAAGGCTCACCCACCACACCGGCCTCCACCAGGCTTTGGACGCGTTCTGCCGTGGGAGCCGCGTCCGTTGAATGGCCGGCCTTTCATTTCGGGTTTTCGCCCATTTTAATGTAACGCGGCTACCGCTGACATCCGCTTCGTTGACAGCGTTAGGCAGACGACAATACCATTGCTGTGTTCCTAAGCCCTGCACACCTTCCATCCTCCTATCTGCCCTGACTTCAGGGAACAACTCCGGTAGCTTGAACTATGCCTAATGCTATCAATGTGCCCAGCCGCACGATATTCACCGGGGACAATTTGGATATCCTCCGAGGCATCAATTCGGAATGCGTGGACTTAATTTACCTGGACCCACCCTTCAACTCTGACCAGGTCTACGCCTCGCGCTTGGACAGCGAAGCGAGGGGCGCCGAGTTCGACGACGTTTGGACCCTTGATGACATGAAGCAGGAGTGGATCGACGAAATTGAACTTCGCCGTCCGGCCCTGTTCCACCTCATCAACGGCGCCAAGCTGGCCCACAGTGAGAGCATGGCAGGGTATCTCACCTTTATGAGCATCCGCCTGCTGGAACTGCACCGGGTCCTGAAGTCAACCGGAAGCGTATATCTCCATTGTGACCCTCAGCTTCCCACTACCTCAAAGGCCTCATGGATGCCGCGTTCGGTGAACGATCATATAAAGCGCAAATCACCTGGCAACGCACGTCGGCGCACAACGATTCCCGAACCTTCGGCAATGTCTGCGACAATATCCTGTTCTACGGTACTCAAGCGAGGATAAACACCACCGGCATCCGGGTTCCGCTGGATGAAAACTATGTGAGCGGGTTTTATCGCTATGAAGATGAGCGCGGGACATATCAGTCGGGAGACCTGACCGCCGCCGAGCTCCGGACCGGAGAAAGCAGCCAAGTTTGGCGGGACCACGACCCAAACAGAATCAACAGGCATTGGGCAATCCCATATAACGGGAATTATGCCGTTTGGATTGACCAATACGTAATTCCCGGCTACTGCAGCATCGCTAGTTCATTGGAGAGGCTGGAGGCCCTGGACGAGGCAGGACTCATTCACCATCCGGCCGGCGGCGGAATGCCGAGACTGAAACGTTATCTGGAGAGCAACCCCGGACGGGTCCCTTCAAATCTCTGGACCGACATTCCCCCAGTTACGCCGCGCTCGACAGAACAAACCGGCTGGAAAACCCAGAAACCTCTTGCCCTGCTGGAACGTATCATTCAAGCGTCGTCCAACCCGGGCGACGTCCTGCTGGACTCTTTCTGCGGCTGCGCTACGGCCTGCATCGCCGCTGAAAAGCTGGGCAGAGAGTGGATTGGGATTGACATAGTGCCACAGGCCGCGGAGGTGCTTAGGGACAGGGCCAGGCGGGAGCTACAGATACCTTTGGCTGAGAACGGTGAACGCGGGTGGGAGGATTGGAGTCCCATGACCCTCGATACACCTCCCAAACGCAACGACCTTACGCTGTTCAGCCCAATCAACCCCCAATCCGATAAAGAGCTTTTGTACGCCAGACAGCGGCGACGTTGTGCCGGCTGCCAGCATGAGTTGCCCCTGCACGTCTTGACCGTAGACCATATTATGCCCCGCTCGAGGGGTGGTCTGGATTCCGTCGGCAACATTTAACTGATGTGCCACACCTGCAACGCCATCGAGGGCAATCGCAGCATGGAGTACCTGAGGCAGCAGCTTTTTGTGCGGGGAATTTTAGCGCAGTGAGGAGTCCAACACTGCCGCGGCGCTTCGCCCGCCCCACGCCAGGATTTGCGGGGCCTTAGGCGCAAATCAACTGAAATAGGCTAGGTTAGGCGTATAAGGGAACCGGCACCGGCTGATTGAACTTACCCCGGTGCGCCTCGGGTTACGGAATTCGCCTGCCACATCCTTCATTGGGAAGCGGGTAGAGGGACACCCACCACTCCGGACTCCACCAGGCTTTCGACGCGTTCTGCCGTGAGGCCCGCATCCAGCAAAACCTCCCGGCTGTGCTCACCCAGGGCCGGAGCGCGGCTGCGGATCCGGCCTGGGGTGGCGGAAAGCTTAACCGGAATACCGATGTTATGTAATGTTCCCAATTGCGGGTCTTCCAAGTCCACCATCATCTGCCGCGCGTGAACTTGGGGGTCCCGGTAAACCTGACCTATATCATAAATCGGCCCGGCCACCACTCCGGCCTGCCCCAAGGTGTCCAGCCAATAGTCGGTTGGTTTTTGATTGAATACATCCTGCAGCAATCGGGCCAACTCCACCTCGTGCACCTTCCGGTCGGCGGGCGTCTTGAAGCGGGGGCTGTCCACCAATTCCTCCATGCCAATAGCTTTACACAAGCTCTCCCATGTTGGCTGTGTCGGAGCGGCCAGATTTATGTACCCGTCGGAGGTTTGAAAGGCCTGGTAGGGAGCAGACAACCGATGGGCCGACCCCAGCGGTCCAGCCACCTCCCCATCGGCAAAGTAGACCGAGGACTCCCACACCGTGTAGGAAATACCGGCCTCCAGGATGGAAGTGTCGACCTGCTGGCCCACACCCGTTTTCAGGGCATGGATATAAGCGCACAGAATTCCATTGGCCGCCATCAGGCCCGCGGAAATATCGGTTATAGGTACGCCTACTTTCGCCGGCGGGCTGCCGGGATGACCCGTAATGCTCATCAACCCACTCATCCCCTGGGCCACCAGGTCGAACCCTCCCCTGGAAGCATAGGGGCCGGTGCCGCCAAAACCCGAGATGGAACAGTAAACCAGGCTGGGCCTCAGTGCTGAAAGGCTGGGATAGTCCAAGCCCAGGCGGGCCATCACTCCTGGCCGGAAATTCTCGACCACGACGTCGGCCCCGGCCAACAGCTTGAGAAACACCTCCCGGCCTGGTTCACTCCTGAGGTCTACAGCCAGGCTCCGCTTGTTGCGGTTAACTGCCAGAAAACCGGCGGACCAGCCTTGGATGAAGGGCGGACCCATGCGGCGCGCGTCGTCGCCGCTCTGGGGTTTCTCCACCTTGATGACATTGGCGCCCATATCCGCCAGCGTCATGGTGCAAACCGGACCGGCCATAATCTGGGACAGGTCCAGCACCACCATCCCCGACAGGGGGAGTCCGGCGCTGCCGCCCGTGTCGCTAATCACCATGTTCTACACCTCGAATGACTGGAGAAATGACTTGGGTCCATCAACCACCCATAACCACCCATTTTGGACTGACGATTCAAGCCCAACGGTTGGCCCAGTGATGGTCTCAAACCGCCCATATGGCGTTTCGCTTGAAGTATACTCGAACCGGCGATTCGGCTGGCGGTGATTGCGGGCCTACCCGCCGAACAACGGGGAGGGTAACCATGGCAACAACGGAACGAGGGGCGGACAACCGACCATCGGGACCAAGGGTCAAACAGGAAGCGGATTTTGTGTTTCACGATTTAACCCGAAGCATCTGCCCTGAATGCAAAGGAGTCATTGACGCCCAGATCATCATTCGCCAGAACAAAGTTTACATGCGTAAACGGTGCCCGACCCACGGCTGGTTCGAGGGCATAATCAGCTCCGACGCCGAAATGTACGTCAACTCAATAAAGTTCAACAAACCTGGGACCATTCCGCTGGAATTCAGCACCGAGGTCAAAGACGGGTGCCCCCTGGACTGCGGGCTTTGCCCGGAGCACAAGCAGCACATTTGCCTGGGCATCATCGAGGTCAACACCGCCTGCAACCTAAACTGCCCGGTGTGCTTCGCCAATGCGGGAATTGGTTTCAGCATCACCTTGGCGCAGGCTGAAGGCATGTTGGACCGTTTCATCGAAATCGAGGGAGATCCCGAGGTGATCCAGTTCAGCGGGGGAGAGCCGACAATTCACCCGCAACTTTTGGACATGATCCAGGCGGCCAAAGACCGCGGAGTCCGGCAGGTCATGGTGAACACCAACGGGGTCCGCATCGCCCGGGACGATAAATTCCTGGAGTCGCTGGCCAGGTTAAAACCGGTCATTTACTTTCAATTCGACGGCCTCCGGCGGGAAACCTACCGGACCATCCGGGGCGAGGACTTGCTGGATACCAAGCTGAAAGCCTTGGACCGGATGCAGCAGGCGGGTCTGGACGCCGTAATCGTGGCTGCTATCGAGCATGGGGTCAACGTCGACGAAGTTGGGGCCTTGCTGGAGTTCGGGTTGGACCACCCGGCGGTACGGGGCGCCGTGTTTCAGCCGGTGACCCACGTGGGCCGGCATATAGACTTTGACCCGATGCAGCGCGTCACGATTCCCGACGTCATCCACGGCATCGTGGAGCAGACCAAGGGGCGCTTTGTGCTGGAAGATTTTGTGCCGGTGCCCTGCTGTTTCCCCACTTGCCAGGTCAACTCCTACGTTTACGTGGACGGGGACACCACAACGCCGCTGCCCCGGATGCTGGACCTGGAGCAATACCTGGACTACATCACCAACCGCGCCCTGCCCAAGACTCCAAACGCGGCGGTGATCAAGGACGCGTTGGAGGGGCTGTGGTCGGCTTCGGCGGTGGCCGGAACCGAAAAAACCGCGGACCAATTCCAGTGCGCCTGCGGACCCGGCCTGGAAACGGGCTTCGGACCAGCCCACCTCAAGGACCACATCTTCCAGATCGCCATCAAGGACTTCCTGGACCCCTATACATTCAACGTAAAGCAGGTCATGAAGTGCTGCGTGGGAATTCTGGTCCCCGACGGGCGCGTCATTCCGTTTTGCGCTTACAATTCAGTGGGGTACCGGGAAACCATCCGGGAGCAAATGAGCCAGTCGCGTGGGACAGCCAAAAATGCTTAACCCGGAACACTAACGTCCTACCGGGTTAACCTGACACTGCCGGCGCCCGGGACTGCCGCCGAGCTATCCCGGGCGCCGCGCCGAGAAAGAGCGCAATGACAGACCAAGATTACGCCCTGGCCAAAGCATGCTGCGCGGACCTGTACCAGTCCACCATGGCCCACGAAATCCTGGGCGACCCACCACATCCCGGCGGGCTGGGCTTGACCAACCGGTTGGGCCACCTTATGGGCATCGGCCAAGGCGACTGGGTCCTGGACCTGGCCAGCGCCCAAGGGACCAGCGCCATGGCGCTTTCGAGGGTCTTCCACTGCAACGTCGTAGGCGTTGAGTTCGGCGGGGAAGCAGTAGCATCGGCCCGCTCCGCCGCGGTGGGACCCCCGGCTGCGCCGCGCGCTTTTTTCCTCCGCGGCGACGCGGAACGCACACCGCTGGCCGGGGACTGTTTTGACGGCGTCATCTGCGAGTGCTCCATGAGCCTGTTTGGCAACAAGGCGGCGGCGGTTTCCGAGGCTGTCCGCGTAATGAAACCTGGGGCGAACTTCGGGATGAGTGATGTTTCGGTGGAGCCGGGAACGCTGCCCGAGGAATTAGAGGGTTACCTGGGGCAAGTGCTCTGCCTGGCCCACGCATTGAATGTGCCGGGTTACGTTCAGCTACTGGAGCGCGGTGGCTTGACGGTCACCCGCCGGGAAGATGCGTCGGACCGATTGGTGGATATATTGAACGCCGTGGAGGCCAAGCTGGGAGCGGTTGCCGCCTGGCAGTCAATTGCTGCGCTGCCCAGCGCCGGCGACGACTGGTTGCAGCGGGCGCCCGGGCTAATCCAACGGTTGCGGGTCATGGTGGCAGAAGGCAAGCTGGGATACTGGGTGTTGGTTGGGCGAAAGACTAGTAGGTAATCGCGCGCGGTTACCGGCACGATTGCCAAGGATCGGCACACGCCGCTTGGCTTGCTAGGATTTTTTGATTGTCTCTGGATATTGCAGCCCCATAGGGAGTCCAGAAAGTTTCAAATACCCCCGAACTCGCGCGTACGCGGAGATGCCTCTGCCGCCACCAACATAATACCCGACAAACAAGGTTCGGATTCTCGCTGCGGGGAGAATAGCAATCGAAAAACCCTTCTTGGCCTCCAGATCAACCTATTCCAGTTAGTCGGGGCATGATATATTCATACTGTGCATGGCGCCGCTTTCTCGGGGTGCCCGCGGCGCGATTTTTGACGACATTTCTCCGCGCAACAACGGGTCGTGGGTCGCACAGGAGTTGCCCTTGGACGCGGATCTGGACCGACGATGCCGTTTGACACATTCGCAATAGAAAGAGTTTTAGCCGCCGCTTTGGCTGGGTACCTGCTTGGGTCGATCCCGTGCGCAAAAATCGCGGGATGGCTCAAGGGCGTTGATATCTTCACCACCGGCAGCAGGACCGCCGGCACCGCCAACGTCTTTTGGAACCTGGGCCGGCGCACGGGTGTCGTGGTCTTCCTCGGAGACGTGTCCAAAGGCGTGGCGGCAGTATCGGTAGCATCGTGGCTGGGACTCTCCGGGCCGCTGGTCCTGGTGGCTTGCGCCGCCGCCATTCTCGGCCACTGGAAGTCGATGTTCGCCGGGTTCAAAGGCGGCGATGGGATGGCTACCATTCTCGGCCTGTTCATCACAGTTAACCCGCCCATCGCCCTTATGGGCTTGGCCGTGGGAACTGCGGTGATTGTGCTGGTTAGGCGTTTGGAGCGAAGGTCGGCCACGGCAATGACCGTTGGGTTGGGAACGATCTTAGCCTTAAGCTTGTACTACCACGCAGACCGCGGCGTAATGCTGGGCCTGGTAGGTCTGGGGTCCCTGGTCACGCTCCGCAGCCTCATAGGAGACCAACACCGTGGCAGGGATTCAGCAGAGCCCACCAATCCCTTGGGGTTGGATTTGGACCTGGACTTGGAGGAAGACCCCAATTTAGGGCGCTCCGCCTCGGAAAAGCCTTAAGAGGGCGTTCAGCCAAAGACACCCCATCACTCTTGAACGCCTTCAAACCCGTCATTGAAATGGCAGGCGGGATGACGGGCTGGCGAAAGAACTTTCCCCAATCGAGTTAGCCCCGGTTGCTAATCCGGAGCAGCGCCGCCCTTCCGGTCCCGAAGCCTGCCCAGTTTAATGACCCACCCCAGGTTATCGTCCCGAGCGGCCTCGTCCCTAAGCCCCGGCTCAAGCGTCACCGCTTGTTCCAGGTGCCCCAGGCATTGCTCCAACTCGCCGTTCTTGGCAAGAACCCGGGCGACGTTGTAGTGCGCCGCCGCAAATTTGGGCGCCAGTCTCAAAGCCTCTTGGTAGTCGCCCAGCGCCTCATCCAGGTCGTCGAGCGCCTCCAGCGCGGCGCCCCGGTTGCTCAACGCCTCGGCAAAACCGGGGTGCAATTCCATTGCCTGTCCGTAATCGGCGACCGCCCGGTTGTATTCTCCGGCGGCGTCGAAAGCCAGACCCCGATTGTTGAATGCCTCCGCATCGTCGGGAACCAGATCAATAGCGTCGGAATAGTCGGCAATGGTTTCCTGAATATGTCCCAAGTAGTAGTGGGTCCTGGCCCGGTTGAAAAAGGCGTTGGCGTTTTCGGGGTTGGACCTGATGGCCTCAGTGTAGGCATCGATGGCTTCCTGACTTCGACCCAACTCGTCCAACGAAGCCCCCCGGTTCAGATGCGCGTTGGAAAGGGTTGGATGGAGGTCAATGACCCGGTCAAAGTCAGCAACCGCCTCTTCATGCCGGTTGAGCCGGGCCAGGACTATACCCCGGTTGTAGTAAGCTTGCAGATAGTCCCGGTTCAGGTCCGCCGCCTGCCCGTAATCGGCCAGGGCCAGTTCTCCTTCCCCGAGGTCGTCATTGGCGTTGCCGCGTTGATACCATGCCTCGGCTATAGTCGGGTCCAGGCGCAACAGAAGCGAGAACTCCCTGACGGCGTCGGTTGGCTCCCTCAGCCGGAGATGGGCCAGACCTGCGTTGAACCTGGCGGCCGCGTTCGAAGAATTGGTCTCCAGCAGTCGAGCATAAACCGCAATTGCGTCACGGTGCCGGCCGACGGCGAAACACCCATTCGCGAAAATCAAGTCGGCCGGAGCCACGCCACCGGCTTCCAATTTAGCCAATTCCTCTTGTATCAGGTCCCGTTGGTCCTGAGGTATCCGGTTGCCTCTGGGACGCTGCGTCAACCGTTCCAAGCCCACGGAGTGATCCGTGAGGAGTTCTGCCAACCGGATAAAACATTCCCGTTCATCATTCATAGCTATCAAGCATAACACGGCCAAGGGCCAATCAGCCTCTTCGATACCCGTTCGGACACCGCCATTCTGTCATTCCGACGGTTCGGGGATACGACAGCCACAGTTCCATCGTCATAGCCATGCCCTAGCCCAGTCCCGGTAGAGGGGATTTTTCGGCGGTTGTGCCCGGGGCTTGAAACACCGTTGCCTTGCCGTAAAGGTTGCTTTGGTTGAATCACCCACTACGTCACCTTACAATGGTGAAGCCAAGTTAACGCCAGTCCAACGGCGCTGCGGCACCACAGCCCGGGCGCCAACCCATTGGGGGTTCAATTGACGCAATCCGCTCAACCAACCACGGTGGTCTACACTCACCCAGACTGCGCATTTTCTGCCGCGGCCAAGATGGATTTCCGCAAACGAAAGGTAGAATACCTGGAGATTGACGTTTCCAAAGAGCCGGACAGGATCCCAGAGCTTCTGGAAATGACGAATGGTGAGCGCATTACGCCTGTTATCGTGGAAAACGGAACAGTTTCTATCGGGTTCAATGGCAGTTTTTGAGACTTTTAACCCGGGGCCAGTTGGCTCCAAGAGTACCCGACGACCGGGCAACCAGGCGTTTGGCCCAGGCGATTTTTCGCGCTGACAACTGCCCGTTGTTCCAAAAAAGACCTGTATGTTAGCATGCCGCCGAAGGCCAAACTGGTACACAAGGGGGAAATAGGATGGGAGCGGACAAGGACAAACAAGCCGCGCTGGAAGTTGCTTTAGGGCGCATTGAGAAGGACCACGGCAAAGGCGCTGTAATGCGACTGGGTGAGATGGGCAACCAACTCACCACGGAATCCATTCCCAGCGGATCGCTGGCTCTGGACGTTGCCCTGGGTATCGGAGGCTTTCCCCGAGGTCGGGTAAGCGAGGTTTTTGGGGCTGAATCATCGGGCAAGTCCACCTTGGCCATCCATTTGATGGCCGAGACCCAAAAGCTGGGCGGAACGGCGGCATATATAGACGTTGAACACGCCCTGGACCCTGCCTATGCCGGAAACTGCGGCTTGCGCCTGGAGGAACTCCTGATCGCTCAGCCCGACAGCGCCGAGCAGGCCTTGGACATCACCGAGCAACTGGTGCGCAGCGGGGCAGTGGACACGGTGGTGTTGGATAGCGTGGCCGCTTTGGTTCCCCGGGCAGAAATTGAAGGCGACATGGGCGACACCCACGTCGGCCTGCAGGCCCGCATCATGTCCCAGGCCCTGCGCAAGCTCACCTCGGCGATTCACCGGTCCCGTACCGCAGTAGTGTTCATCAACCAACTCCGGGAAAAAATAGGAGTGACCTACGGCAACCCGGAAGTGACTCCCGGCGGTCGGGCCCTTAAATTCTACAGCTCGGTGCGTATCGACCTGCGCCGGATCGAATCCATCAAGCAGGGCTCTGAGATCATCGGCAACCGGGTCAGGGCGCGAGTGGTCAAGAACAAGGTGGCGGCCCCGTTCCGCGTGGCCGAATTTGACATCATGTTCAACCAGGGCATCAGCAAGGTGGGCGACCTCTTGGAGTTGGGGTCAAACCAGGGCATCGTCAAGAAGGCCGGCGCGTTTTACTCCTACGGAGAGACCCGTTTGGGGCAAGGCCGTGAAAACTCCAAAGAGTTTTTGATTCAACATCCTGAGATTGCCGACTCCATAGAAGCCCGGGTAAGGGCGCAGGCCGCTTCTCCCGATCATCCGGTCGTCGACGGCGGCACGACCAACGGTGTCGCCGCCGAGGGAATCCTGCTCCAGTCATCGTCCGCCGAATCGGCAGACCCCGAATAGTGGTCGTGGGCAATCCTCGGACCGCCGGCATTCCATTCCAGCCGGACGAGTTGCAGTTTGGTTCGTTTGTTAACAAGCCGGGACCACAACAGGCTCCCGGCTTGTCCAACGTCGGCTTGGCCAAGAAGGCATCGCTGGCATTTTTAACCCACCGGCACCGCACCGCTGAGGAAGTCCGGCGCCACCTGGAAGCTCGCTTCTCCGGTGAAGTCGTGGACCTGGTTCTCCGTTGGCTGGAGGAGCGCGGATTGGTCAACGACGCGGCATTTGCACGGGACTGGCGCGAACGGCGAGAGCGAAGGCGTCCCAGCGGAGAGGGTCAAATCAGGCGGGAGTTGCTGCAGTTAGGGATTGCCCCTGAGGTCGCCGAGGAGGCCCTGGAGGGGTACGACGCCGTCGCCAACGCCCGTCAAGCCGCACATACCTGGTTGGCCAAGCAGCGCCTCAAAGACGGGACGGACTATGCCAAGTTGCGCCGGCGGATTTGGGGATACCTGGAACGGCGGGGATTTGAGAGTGAACTGATCGGCCGAACCGTTCGAGAGGTTTGGGCAGAGCTACCTCACCCGCTGGACTGCGGCGTAGACGCCGAAGGCTAAAAAGAGCAGCCTCCAGATGTTTAGCCCGTAGGCCAAAGACGGCCAGGCAATCAGAAACGCCATCACCACCGAGACACCCGCAACAACGGCTAGCCCGGTGCCGCGCTTACGGTTAACTGCCAAGCTGATTAGCTCGCCTGTCCCGTAGCCGATGCCGATGGCCACCAACGAGGGCAAGAACGGGATGCCGGCGAAGATGAGGTTCGCCACAAACCACAGCAGTCCTCCCCCAATGGCGCAGGCCACCCCGGCGCCAACTGCCCTGGCGTAGTAGGTTGGCGTAACTTCGAAAGTCGGGATGGGGGCGGCCCTGCCGCAATCTCGACAGCGAATGCCCACCGGCGCTTGGACCATGCACCCCGTACAGATGGATTTGCCGCACCTGCCGCAGGAAAGCCCTGTCTCCACGGCCGGATGCCAATAACAATACACCAGCTGTTGGCGGCCTCCGGGTTCGGGGGGCATTGAAGGTTGCTGGCTGTCTTGTTGTGAGGATTCCATAGCGGTGTGGATGTTTTGCCTTTAGTCGCCGCCGGTACGGTGGACCCAGGATGCTCGGTCGCGGGTATCACGGTCCAATAACAGCCGGTTAAGCAACACACTCCACACCGGCACACCTTGGGGGAAGGCCTTTTGATTGGTTAAAAGCCGCTTCAAAATCATCATTCCCGCCAAAGCGCCGGTGAACCAGACCAGGGCCGGGGGGCCTGATGACAGGTAGGCCCAAAGCGGCAAGAGGAGCAGGGACACCAGGACCCACAGGCCTGAGTTTCGAGTCAACGCCCATCCCACCAACCCCACCGGGAAGAACGCCGCCAAGACCAACGGGGACAGGGATAGCAGCGTTCCCAGTGCAACAGCAAGGCCGCGGCCGCCCTGAAACCCCAGGAACACGGACCAGTTGTTGCCGGCAACCGCGAGCAGCGGAGCCACGACCAACAACTCGTGTGACTGGCCTAAACCCAGAAAATGCTGGCCTATCCAAACAGGCGATGCTCCCTTGACCAACAAGTCGAAAACCAGAAGGAACCCAAACCATTTTGCTCCGGCGATCTGGTACAGGTTGGACCCGCCGACGTTGCCGCTGCCAACCCGGCGCAGATCTACCCCTTTGACCAGTTTGGCGATGGCATGGGCGGTAGGCAGCGACCCCACCAGGTAGGCGAAAATATATATCCCGAAAAGTTCCATGGGTCAGGGGCCGGTCAGGCAGTCGGCGCTCTAGTGATTCTTCGCCACTCTGTTCGCAGAATCTTCCAGCAAGTCCACCGACTCCATGGGTGGTCCCACCAATCCCGGTAGCGCCTCGCCCGTGTTGCCCAGCCCATGGAAGTCGCTGCCACCGGTGGGTATCAAGTCATACCGTCTGGCCAGGACCGCCAACTCAAGCACCGTCTCCGGGGGGTATTGACCGTAGTGGACTTCCAGACCCGCCAGCCCCAGCTCTTTCAACTCCGCAACGGTGGCTTCCATGTTTTTCAGATAAGTCGGGTGGGCCAGGACTGCCACCCCGCCAACCGAGGAAATCAGCTCGATGCTTTCCTTGGCGTCCTTCTTTTGCCGGTCCACGTAAGCCAGGCCATTGTTGCCCAGGTATTCTTCAAAGGCGTCCTTGGGCTCTTGGAAATACCGTTGCTCCACCAGGGCCAGTGCGATGTGCGGCCGCCCTATGGACCCGTCGCCGGCGATCTCCTGGACTCGTTCCCAGGACACATTGAGCCCGTACTCGGCCAGCTTTTCCACCATAGCTTTGCCCCGGCCGACGCGGCCCCAACGGAATTCCGAAAGAACCTGCTGAAATGAAGGATCCTGGTAGTCCAAAAAGTAGCCCAGGATATGCGCGTCGTCATCCAGGACATCCGCGCTCAGTTCGATGCCTGGAATAATGCGCAGTTCCGGGAACTCCCGGGCCGCCTGATACGCCTCTGCCAAGCCGTCGGTAGTGTCGTGGTCGGATATAGCCACGGTTTTCAAACCTTGGCCGGCCAGCATACGGACCAATTCGGTAGGAGACAGCCGCCCGTCGGACGCCGTTGTATGCAGATGAAGGTCAACTGTGGCGGCCATTTTAGTTGACCACCCTGTCTACCCGGACCACGTCCGTAGCTTTTCCGGACTCCACATCCACGTCCACCAGAGCAGAATTCAGGACTACTGCGCCGCCGCCGACGGTCAATCGCTGCGGCATCCCCGTCAAGAACCGCTCCAACACCGCATTGGTGTCGCTGCCGATTACCGAGTCCATCGGTCCGGTCATTCCCACGTCCGTCAGGTAAGCGGTCCCCCTAGGTAGGATCCGGGTGTCCACGGTTCCAACGTGCGTGTGGGTTCCCAGGACCGCGCTCACCCGGCCGTCCAGGTACCACCCCATGGCCTGCTTCTCGGAAGTGGCTTCCGCATGGAAATCGACAACGATGACCTTGGGCGCTCCGGTCTGGTGGACCTCTTCCAGGATGCGGGTGGCGGTGCGAAAAGGGCAATCCAAGGCAGGCATAAACACCCGGCCCATCAGGTTCATGACCATGACATCCCCTTCAATCCAGTAGCCCCGCCCCGGCGCATCCGGGTAGTTGGCGGGCCGGATCAGGGGTAGACCCTCGTCCATGTATGGGATGATTTCCTTCTGGTCCCAGATGTGGTTGCCAGAGGTTAAAATGTCTACGCCGCTCTCCAACAGCTGGTAGGCGGTGTCCTGGGTGATTCCGAACCCGCCGGCGGTATTCTCCCCGTTGGCAATGACCAGATCAATTTGAAGTTCCGCCTTCAATTCCGGCAACAGGGCGCGCACTGCTTTCCGGCCCGGTTGACCAATAATGTCACCGATCATCAATATGCGCAAAAAACGTTACTCCCGGCCATACGGCGAAGGGGGCCGCTATCCGGTCGATCCCGGCATTGGGCCCCCTCCTGCCAACTCTGATCGTCATTGTCCCAATGGGACACGGCTCGAAGCCTGAGACTCTTGGTTCCCCAGGGCAACTACTGCCAATGGGTTACTTGTGCCAATGGGTTACTTGGCTATTTCCACGTTGCGGGTCTCTCGTATGACCGTGACCTTAATCTGGCCGGGGAAAACCAGGTCCTCGGTCACTTTACGGGCAATGTTTCGGGCCAAGGAAGCCGAGGCTATGTCGTCCAGGTCATTGGGCTTAACCATGACCCGAACCTCACGCCCGGCCTGAATGGCGAACGCTTTGTCCACGCCGTCAAAGCCCGTTGCGACGCGCTCCAAGTCCTGCAACCTCTTTACGTAGAGCTCCAAGGACTCTTTCCTGGCGCCGGGCCGGGACGCACTGATGGCGTCAGCCGAGGCGATGAGAAAGGATTCTATGGTCTCGTGCTCGTCGCTGTGGTGTTCCAGGATGCCCCGGTATGAGACATAGTTGATGCCGTGTTTCTTGGCAATTTCCGCACCGATTTCGGCGTGGGGTCCCGGCACCTCGTGGGTGACGGCTTTGCCAATGTCGTGCAATAACCCGCCAACCTTGGCGACCTGTTCGTTGGCGCCGGCCTCCGCGGCTAGCATGCCGGAGAGCAATGCTACCTCCACGGAGTGTTTCAGTACATTCTCTCCGTAGCTGTACCGATATTTCAGCTGACCTAGCAGGCGGATCAGGTCCTGATCAAGCCCGCTAACGCCAGCTTCAAAGGTAGCTTGTTCGCCGGCTTTCCAGATGATCTGGTTGACGTCCTCTTGGGCCCGGTTGACCATTTCTTCTATCCGGGCCGGCTGGATGCGCCCGTCGGCGACCAGTTTTTCGAGGGCCAGCTTGGCGACTTCCCGCCGTACCGGGTCGAAACAGGATATGGTGACCACTTCCGGAGTGTCATCCACAATGACATCCACCCCGGTCAGGGATTCCAGGGTCCTGATATTACGCCCTTCGCGGCCGATGAGACGGCCTTTCATCTCATCGCTTGGCAGGGGCACCACCGAGGTGGTGACTTCAGAGACAACGTCGGTAGCAAGACGGTTTATGGCTAGAGTGACAATTCTGCGTGCGTTTTCGTCGGCGCGCTCTTTAAACTCCTTCTCCAACTCGTAGTAGCGACGCGCCAGGTCATGCTGGGCTTCTTCCTCGCCCTGTTTCATCACCAACTGGTGGGCGTCGTTTACGGTCAGTCCGGCAATCTGCTCCAAAGCCTGAAGCTGCTTGACTTTCGCCTCGGCAGCCTCCTCCAACGATTTCTGCACCTCTTGTTCTTTTTCGATTAGGGTCTGCTGTTGCTTCTCCATCCGCTCGGCCCGGCGGTCCACCTGTTCTTCGCGTTGCAGGAAGCGTTCTTCCAAGCGGGTTACCTCTTGGCGCTGCTCCTGAATCTCGCGCTCCGCGGCAGTCCGCGTCTTCAGGACCTCTTCTTGAGCGGCCAGTAGTAGCTTTCGCTTCTCCTCCTCGGCTTCGTTGATTACCACTCTAGCTTGCTGGCTGGCGTCCTCCAGCCGGGTTCCATCAGCTTTGTTTTTGATGTATTGCCAGGTTGCTACCCCGATCCCTGCGGCCGCTAGGACAGCTAGGATTACGAGGAGAACAATGTCCAATTCAACACCTCTACCTTTCCGTCATAAATCGCCCTAGGAGAGCCTATCTCTCTATTTCCCATCGTAGCGACAAGGCTTAGGGGTGTCAAGGAGAGTCGTGGCCGCCGCACCATTGGCCGCACCGTTCGTGGAACGCGTATTTATTGCCTGCGAGCCCCATCGCAGCGTATCTCGCCCGGACGGTTCCAGAGGATGAATTGCACTATTGGAGCGGTTCTCAAAACATCGGTTGTCGCGGCGAATCATCCCGCCGGTCCTTGGGACGTGACCAACCGGAAACAAACGGTATTGAGCGTTCTGACCTGCTGCTCTATAATCAAGACGATTACATATTTGCGCCGGCCAACACCCACAGGTGATTTTACATGCCCACCAGGGACTACTACGAGGTTCTGGGCGTTTCCAGAAACGTCAACGGCGAAGAGATTCGCAAGGCATTCCGCAAGCAGGCCTTGGAGTTTCACCCGGACCGGAACAAAAACCCCGGAGCTGAAGAACAGTTCAAGGAAATCAACGAAGCCTACCAAGTACTGTCCGACTCGAAGAAACGGGCCCAATACGACGCGTACGGCCATGCCGGCGTCAATGGAAACGGGGGTTTCGACCGCCCCTTTGAGGGTTTCGACGGATTCGGGGGATTCGGCGATATTTTTGACTCCTTTTTCGGAGACGGCGCCGGGCGCCGGACCCGCCAAGCCCAGAGGGGCGGCGACTTGGAGAGCCGCGTGGTGCTCACCTTTGCTGAATCGGTGTTCGGCGCCGAGCGAGAGGTGGACGTTGCCCGCCTGGAGCGGTGTGGAAAGTGTTCCGGGGCCGGCAGCGAGCCGGGAACCGCGGTAAACAACTGCGCCACCTGCCGGGGCAGCGGGCAGGTGACCCGGACTCAACGCAGCGTTTTCGGCCAGTTTGCGCAAATCACCACCTGTACCTCTTGTCAGGGCTCCGGCAAGACCTTTGAACAGCCTTGTTCCGATTGCCGGGCTTCGGGGATGCAGCGCCGCCAGCGCAAAATTGCGGTCAAGATTCCGGCCGGCGTCGAACACGGTATGCAGGTCCGCCTCACTAGCGAAGGCGACATGGGAAGCAACGGGGGTCCCGCGGGGAACCTGTACGTTTCGCTGACAGTCCGGCCCCACGAGTTGTTTGAGAGGGACGGCAACGACCTGGTTTACGTTATGTCTCTCAACCTGGCAGAAGCCTCGCTCGGCGGCACGAATTCCATCCCCACTTTGGATGGGGAGGACCACCAGCTGAAGTTCCCACCCGGCACCCAACCGGGGCAAGAGTTCCGTATTTCCGGCAAGGGTGTTCCTCATCTCCACCTGAACCGGCGCGGCGACCTGCGGGTCTTAACTAACCTGACCGTCCCCAGCAAACTGAACGCCCGTCAGCGCGCCCTGCTGGAGGAATTTGCCCGGACGATGGACAACTCGGATGGTGTCGTGAGCAACGACTCCGACGAGATTCCCAATCCCGGCGCCAACGGCGCCTCGTCCAACGGAGAGGCTCGACCTACCACAGATGGGGCGGAAGGGGATTCCGCCGTTGGACCGGATGAAACCGGATCGCGTAAGGAAAAGGGCATTTTCGATCGGATATTTCGACCGGATTAAAGGGTCCTCCGGTTAGACCTGACACTCCTATGTACCACCAAGACACCGGTCAAGCCATATATCGCCGCCTCGGGAAGGACACTACCCGGCCCGCAAGCCTCTAAGGGCCGGGTCTTTTATTGCACAGGAGACCAGTGACCTGGCAAGAAATCAGCATCAAAGCTCCCCACGAGTACGTCGAACCCATCTCCTACCTGTTCTCCCGCTACGGTCACGGCCTGGCCATGGAGCCATCGGGGCCGGACCATGTAATCCTCAGAACCTATTTGACCACGACCTCCAAGCAGAGGTTGGCGAGGATTGAGGTCGGGGTGAAATTGATCAACGCCCTGGAAGACATAGGGCAGTTGACCTACACACCTTTGGAGGGCGGCGATGACTGGGAAAACGCCTGGAAATCTCACTTCTCTCTGCTGGAAGTCGGCAAACGCATAGTGATCAAGCCTTCCTGGGTCGAACACACGCCGGAGCCGGGGCAGGTGGTCATAGAAATGGACCCGGGCATGGCCTTCGGCACCGGGTTCCATCCGACAACCTATGGTTGCCTTGAGGTCCTGGAGGAACTCGTTGAACCGGGCATGACGGTCCTGGACCTGGGAACCGGTTCGGGGATTCTCAGCGTGACTGCATTGACCCTGGGAGCGGACCGGGCGGTTGCGCTGGACATCGACCCGCAGGCGATTCGAGCCGCCAGGCAGAATTTTCGACGCGCCCGTATCCAGCGTAAGGTGTCCTTGGCCCTGGGATCCTTACCCCATCCACTGGCCAAGCCCGGCCAGTTCGATATTGCGGTAGCCAACATATCCCAGCGAGCAGTCTGCGAAAGGGCTCCCTTCCTGGCGCCGGTCTTAAAACCGGGAGGATCCCTGGTCGCTTCGGGGTTCTTGCAAACCCAGGCCTCCGAGGTGGAAGATTCCCTGGGAGCACTGGGGTTCCATGTAGTGGACCGGGCGCCCCGAGAGGACTGGGTGACCCTGGTTTTCCGCGGGGCTTCCGGCTAGATTCCTCCGGCGGGCCTACTCGTGGTTCCCGTCGCAACTGGAATTCGGAAAATCCTTGTCGGGAACGACCGGGAACGCCGCTCTCTCACACGCGGCGAGCCTCCGTCACTGCAACCGTCATTGCGCACGGATGGGGCTTTGGTTCCCCGGCTGCGGCGGGAATGACGGGGGAGCGGTGCACCTTCTCTCAAGCTAGTCCTCCCATGGTCGCTGGACGGGGATTGTCCGGTAACGGCGCCAGCGGTTTGAAATGGGATTACTCCGACTGGTGGCACTTTGGTGTGCACGGGGCTAGTTCGGTATGTTAGAATGCCTCTGCCCACCGGTCAAAACCTGCTCCCAGTGAACCGCACGTCGTTGCGGGCTTTCACAGTTTACCGTGACCGGCGTCCGAGCAGCAGAATAGATGATCAAATTAATATCATTTGATTTCTACAACACTTTGGCCAGATTCTGGCCTCCCCTGGACACTATTCAACAGTCCGCCTGCCGGGAGTTGGGACTGAACGTTTCCAAGGCAGGGATCGACGAGGGTTATGCGGTAGCGGATGTGTTCTTCAATGCGGAAAACGCCCGCCGTTCCCTTTCTGATCGCACCGAAGCAGAACGGTTGGAATTCTTCGCCGAATACGAACAGATTCTCTTGAAAAGCGCCGGGCTGTCGGTCTCCCGAGAACTAGCCAAACAAGTCTGGCAACTGGCGATTGTCGCTCCCAAGGACTTCATCGCTTTTGATGACACCATTCCCGCCCTGACAGCCCTCAAGAAAAAGGGCTATTACCTGGGGGTACTGTCCAACCTGCGAAGGGACATGGAGCACATGTGCTCCAACCTCGGCATGGCTCCCTACCTGGACTTTTGCATCAATTCCGAAGAAGCCGGCGCCGAAAAGCCCTACCCGGAGTTGTTCTTGGCCGCGTTGGAACGGGTTTCCGCCACACCGGAGGAAACAGTCCACGTGGGCGACCAATATAAAGCAGACGTTTTAGGTGCGCGGGGCGTAGGCATGCATGCCGTCCTCATCGACCGGGGCGGTTGGCAAAAAGACATCAAGGATTGCGCCCGGATCGGCAGCCTTGACGAGTTGGGCGCCCTTCTGGAGGGCGCGCCGGGTTCTCTAACGTTTAACAGCCATGACGCCTGATTCGGCCAACCCCGGCCGGCATTCCACGTCCCGCCGGGTGGACTTTTAGACCTCACCCGTCCCTGAAAATGCTTATCGGCGGCCTTGGCCCACCGGTTGGTCAATTCGCCCGGCAGGCGTCCCAAGCAGGAATTATAGGAGTTGCACCATGACCGCACAGGCACAGGCAAGCGAAAATTCGGCGGCTCCCGTCCGGGTGGCCTTGTGGTACGACTACATTTGACCCTGGTGCTATGTCGGCCTGGAGCGGGTCGAAAAATTGGCCCAGGAATACGACATTACCGTTGAGGGGCGGGCATACCTCCTCCGGCCGGATACCCCCAAGGAGGGAAACCCGCGTGGTCCGCGCCCGGGTGAGACCGAGGATGAACTATCCTCACCGCTGCGTGACTATGCGAAGGAAGCCGGTCTGATAATGCGGCCTCCAAGGGTTACTCCCAACACCATGCGCATCCTGGAAGCCACGGAACACGCGCAACAGCAAGGCAAATTCATGGAGTTCCACCGGGCAGCCTACCGCGCCTTTTGGGAGGACCGGAAAGACCTGGGTGACCTTTCGGTGATTGGCGAAGTAGCTGAAGAGGTCAACCTGGACTCCTCCGAATTGATAACCCGGTTGGAAAGCGGCCACTACACCGACACCGTAATGGGGCAGTACCAGGAAGCCTTGCAGCATGGCATTAGAGGCATACCCACTTTCCTCGTGGGTAATCTAATGTTTACCGGCGCGCATCCCTACGAGATATTCCAAACCGCTATGACCCGGGTGTTGGGCAAAGAGGAATCTCCCCAGGACTAATTGCGGACCTCACGCCAATCTCCGGCGGCCACGTCGACAAAGAAAGAACCCTTCCCGGTCGGGAAGGGTTCTTTCTCTTTGCCGGTCGTTAGCAACGCCCGGGATGTCTACTGAAGGATGGGGATTTAGTCGTCGTTCCCCGCCGCCGGTACCGCTATCTCGCCGGACCTCGCTCCCGCCGGAGTCTCGGAACTGCTCAGGCCATAGTTGATAGCGTAAAGCCGGGAATACACGCCGCCTCGGGACAACAACTCCTCGTGTTTGCCAACTTCCATCACCTGGCCGCCCTGCAGCACAACGATCTTGTCGGCATTCCGGATAGTAGAGAGACGGTGGGCGATCACAATGGACGTCCGGCCTCTCAACACTTCTTTGAGGGCGTTTTGTATCAGAATTTCGGTATGGGTGTCGATGCTGGCGGTAGCCTCGTCCAGCACAATGATTCTGGGGTTGCCCACCACCGCTCGGGCGAAGCTTAGCAATTGCCGCTGCCCGATGCTCAGGTTGCTGCCCCGTTCTGCCAGAACGTTATCGTAATTGCCGTCCAGGGCCATGATAAAGTCGTGGGCGCCCACGGCGGTGGCGGCGGCAATCACGTCCTCATCGGTGGCAGTCTCGCAGTTGTATCGGATGTTCTCCTTGACAGTGCCCGAGAACAGGTAGGGCTCCTGCAGAACCATACTCATCTGGCTAACCAGTGACAGGCGCTTTACGTCCTTGATATTGTAGTCATCAACCTTGATGGCTCCCTGGGTTACATCCGCGAAGCGGCTGAGCAGGGTGACGAAGGTTGACTTGCCGGCGCCGGTCGGCCCCACCAGAGCTACGGTTTCGCCGGGTGAAAAGTGCAGGTTTACGTCCTTGAGCACGTCAACGTCTTTCACGTACTGGAAGTAGACGCCTTCGAACTTAACGTCGCCCTCAACCGTAGGCATATCAATAGCATCGTCGGCATCCTTGACCTCAGGGGATAGGTCAAGCAACTCGAAGATGCGCAGTCCCGCCGCCATGGCCCGCTGGAGTTGACTGTACTGCATAGTCAAATGGCGTATCGGTTCGAAGAATCGTTGGATCCACAAAGCAAAGGCGACCAAAACGCCCCATTCCAACGAACTGCCCACCACCATGGTACCACCCAGAACGATAAGAATGCCCATGGACAATCCGGTGAGCATCTCAACCACGGGCTGCAGGCCGCCCGAATAACGGCTGGCTTGCATGTTGGCATCCAGATGTTCGTAGTTTAGCTCGTCAAAATGCCGAAGGTTTTCGTCCTGGCGGTTCAGGCTTTCCACCACGCGGATGCCGGTGATGTTCTGGTTGTACTCCCCGTTAACCATAGCAATCGCCCGCCGGATCCGCATGAAAGAACGCCGGGCGAACTTTTGCCAGTAGGCTAACACCAGGAACAGGATAGGCATAACACACATTGTGAAGAGAGCAAGCTGCCAGTCGATCACCAACATGGCGATGATGATTCCCACCAAGCTGAGAGCGTCGGCAAAGCTTTGGACCATCAACTCGAACAGTTCCTGCAGCTGTAGGACGTCGCTTTGGCTGCGCGACATGATCCTGCCCACCGGGGTCCGGTGGAAGAACGACGGCGACAGGGTCTGCAAGTGGTTAAACATCTGGGTGCGCAGGGTGTATAAAATCCCCTGCCCAACCCGGGGCATGAAGATAAACTGGAGATAGTTGGAGACAAAGTGTATGAGGATTACAATCAAAAACCCAACGGCAAGCAGATGAAGGCCGCCGGAATTGCCGGTGTTGATGTACCGGTTGATGCCCAGCATCAGCATCAACGGGATGGCCACGTTGGCCGCCGTATAAACAATTATGGCCAAGAGGCTGAGGATGGCGTCTTTTTTATAGGGTTTGACATACGTACTCAGCCGCATAACCACTTTGTGATCGTATGCGCTGCCGACTACGCCTTCGTCGGTAAGGTTGTCCATTGTGGGGGAATTAAATCCGCCGGACTGCAGGCCCCTCTGGCCACCGAGCATTCCGCCGAACCCACCCCCGAATCCGCCTACGCCTCTCATTTAGCTATCTCCTCCGTCGTCCCCAATTAAGGCCGCGTCCAGCAAGACCTCTTCCTGGGGCCGAAGTTGAAGTTCGTAGATGTCTTTGTAGGTCGCGCCCAAGGCCATTAACTCGTCGTGGTTGCCCCGTTCAACAACCTGACCGTCCTTGAGCACCAGGATAATGTCCGCCTGCCGGACAGAACTCAACCGGTGGGCGATCACGAAGGTGGTCCGTCCTTTTATCACTTCGGTCATGGCCCGGTGGATTCGCCTTTCCGTCTCCACGTCCACGCTGGAAGTCGAGTCATCCAGAATCAGCACCGGGGGGTCTATCAGAATTGTACGGGCGATGGACAGACGTTGTTTTTGACCTCCCGACAGAGTCGCCCCGCGTTCTCCCACCCAGGTCTCATAGCCAAAGGGAAGCCCTTCGATTTGGTCATGTAGCTGGGCGACCTTGGCGGCCTGGATGACGTCTTCCAAAGAAGCGTCGGAAGCGCCGTAAGCAATGTTGTCTTTCACCGTGGCGCTAAACAGATAAACATCCTGTTGAACGATTCCAACGTTGCGCCGCAGGGACGCCAGAGTAAAGTCATGAATATCGATGCCGTCGATTGTGATGCGCCCTCTGGTTACGGCGTAGAACCGCGGCAGGAGGTTGACTATGGTGCTCTTGCCGCTTCCCGGGGCGCCCAGCAAGGCGACCACCGCTCCGGGAGGAACGTCAATGTCCACGTTCTGGAGAGCGGGGGTATCGCGGTCATACGAGAAGGAGACGCTTTCAAAGCGGACGTGGCCTTCTGCCCTTCCCATGTCCCGGGCTTCAGGTTTCTCTTCCACCGGGGAGCGGGCATCCAAAACATCGTAGATGCGTTCTCCGGAAGAAATCGCCCGGGAGAACGTGGCAATGACAAAGGCCGACATGCGTATCGGGAACACCAATTGCCCCATGTAGAGGACAAACGCGGCCATTTCGCCGGCGGTGAGGTTTCCTTCGATTACCTGCAAGCCACCGAACCACATGATGAATCCCATCGCCAGGGTGAAATATAGGGTAATCCAGGCGCTGTTGGTGCCCATGGTCCGTTCATTCTGGTAGTATTCCGTTCGCAACTCGCGAGCCTTGGCGTCGTACTTCTTTTTTTCGTATTCCTCTGACGCGAAGGCCTTAACCACGTGTATCCCCGAAAGGTTTTCCTGGAGCACAGTAACCAGTTCGCCCATTACTTCCTGGGCGTGGAGCCACATGACCCGAAGCTTCAACAATACCGAGGTTGACCGCCCCACAAGGAATGGCAGGAATATCAGACTGAGCAGGGCCAACTGCCAGTGTATGAACGCCAGGATGATGGATATAGCCACAACCCTTGCCACCACCTCAGTGGAACGAACCATCCCCATCATTACGAAGCGGCGAATGGCCTCCACGTCGGCGGTGGCCTTGGAGTAGAGGTTGCCGGTGTGCTCTTTGTCGTGAAACGCGAAGCTCAGGTGCTGGAGCTTGTCGTACATGAGGTTGCGCAGGTCGTACGCGACCTTCTGGGCCAGGGAGTCGCTGGTGTAGGTGCGCGCGAAATCGAAGAAACCCCGGAACAGGCTGGCCGCCAGCAGAATACCGGCTGCGCCCCACAACGAGGTTTCGAGGATTCCAACAACATCGACCCGCACGTCTGCCATGTTTTCCGCGGGGATAATCTGTCCGCCTTCCATGGTTACCAGTGCATCGATTGATGCTTTCAGCATCCACGGAATTGCCAAGGCAAACCCGATGCTGAGACCAAACGTAAAATAAGAAAGGACCAGGCGAATATTGTACTGCCAGGTCATCTTTATGATTCTAATCAGGATTGACATCTATTTGCTTGCGCTACTCCCTCCAAGGGTGGACCCAGAATAACGGTGCCTTGAAAAACCCTTGGTTTAACAAAAATTATCCCCTGGTGAGATACCGAGGGGGACCGGAAATGCCCTAATAAGCGGCGCTTGGGGAAGGAAAGCACGAAGCACAGCGCCGGGTGTTTGCCTCCCGTGATTTACCATCGACGAGATTATCACAAAATCATATGCGGGTCAATTCAGGATCGAGGCAGTTCCACGCGGCCCCAAAGCCTGGGGTTCGGCCGAGGCGGCGCCAATTTGCTGGTCCGCGTTTCCCCTATCCTGATTACAGAAAAAATTGGAAATGCCTCGGGGATGGGCGGGCGTTACATCTTATCCGGCGCGGCCATTCCCATCAGGGCCAACGCGCGATGAAAAACGATTTGCGCGGCTTCCACCAGCTTGAGACGGGCCAGGGTAATGTCGTTTTCTTCGGGATTCGACGACACCACCCGGCAGTTCTCGTAAAACAAGTGAAAGGCGGTTGCCAACTCCATGGTGTAATGGGGCAGGTGGTGTGGCTCCAAAGTGCGGGCCATGTGGTCCACCAACTCCGGCAGACGAAGCAGGGACCGTATCAGACTCAACTCGCTTGGGTGATTCAGCAAACCCACGTCGCCGGCGCTCCAGTCGATGCCGCGGCTTTCCGCCAGCTTCAAAATGCTGACGTTCCTGGCATGAGCGTACTGGATGTAATACACCGGGTTTTCGTTGGATTCCTGCTTGGCCAGCTCCAGGTCGAACTCCATCTGGGTTGAAGCCGTCCGGGCCAAGAAGAAAAACCGGCAGGCATCCTTGCCCACCTCTTCGGCCAACTCGCGCAGGGTCACAAAGTCACCGGTCCGCTTGGAGGCGCGGACTACCTCGGTTCCCCGCTTTAGAGTAACCATTTGAGAGATCAATATAGTCAGCTTTTCCGGATCGATGCCAAGGGCCTGCACCGCCGATTTCATCCGGGGGACATGGCCCTGGTGGTCCGCGCCCCAGATGTCCACCACGATGTCAAAATTGCGGCTGACGAACTTGTTGTAATGGTAGGCAATGTCCGAGGCGAAGTACGTGGGCTGCCCGCTGGAGCGCACCACCACGTTATCCTTGTCGTCGCCCAACCTGGTGGAGGTGAACCAGAGAGCATTCTCCCGGCGGGCCAGGTAGCCCCCTTCCTCCAGCAGCTGCATTCCCTTGTCCAGAAACCCGCCGTCGTGCAGCGTTTGTTCGCTGAACCAGTTATCGAAAGTCACCCCGATTTGGTCCAGGTCGGCGCGTATCAGGTCCAACATTTTTTGCCGGCTCAGGTCTCCGATCTCTTTCAGGGCGGCGGCTTCATCCAAGTCGGCATACTTCGGACCCTGCTCAGCGAGAATCTCGCCCGCCAGGTCGTTGATGTATTCACCCACGTAGCCGTTGGCCGGGAGCTCGGCAGCCTGGCCCAGCGCTTGTTTGTAACGGGCCAACACCGAGGCGTAAAAGACATCCATCTGGGTGCCGGCGTCGTTTATGTAGTATTCCCGGGTGACCTCATAACCCGCGGCGGAAAGGATGTTGGCCAACGTGCTGCCCAGGACCGCGCCCCTGGTGTGGCCAACGTGCACCGGCCCAGTGGGGTTGACGCTGACAAACTCCACCATCATGCGGCGGCCGCTACCCTGATCGACGTTTCCGTATTGCTCGCCCAAGCCTCGAATGGTTTCCACCTGCTGCTGGACCCAGCTATCCCGAAGCCGGAAATTGATGAATCCCGGCGCCGCGGCTTCCGCCTGGTCAACCTCTTCAATTTCCGGGATGCTCTGGACCAGGGTTTCGGCGAGCGCCAGGGGGTTGATGCGGGTCGCCCGGGCCAGCCGAAGGGGAAGACTGGTAGCGAAGTCGCCGTGCTCGCGGTTGGATGGGCGTTCAACCTGGATTTCCGGCACTGTGTCCAGTTGAAGAAATCCGCCGCTGCGGCACTTTTCCACGCCTCGGGAAATTGCATCGATTATGGAATTCAGGACCAAGGGAGAAGCCATGATTCTTAGCTCGTTCCGGCCTAAGCCAGGGATATCAAAAGGAATTATTAGATGGGGTTAGTCGGTTGTTCGATGGAAAGGAAAAGCAACCGTTGGTAGGCCTTGGATGGGCCTTCCGGTGGCCCCATCAGGGCCAGGGTCTTGAGAAAGACCACTCAGGTTATCTTACCACACCGCTTCCGGCGTCTCGTTGAAATACGACGCGGCTATTAGGATGATTGCGGTTGCATTTCCGCGGAGCATATAAGCTCGCCGCACCGCCAAAGACTCGATGGAAAGAGAACGGTTCTGCTAGAATATGCCGATTCGGCAGCCCTCAGAAACAGGGGGGGTTCGTCATGGAAACCCGTGAGGGCCTTAGTTGGGAGGACACATGGCAGGTCAGATTTGCCTGGTGGGCGGCGAAGAATTCCGGGCTGGCTGCGAGGACATGGACCGGGAGATCATGCAAGCATCCGGTCAAAGCCCCGCCCGCGTCCTGGTGATCCCCACGGCGGCAGTCACCGGGCCGGCGAAGGCGGCCAATGACGGCGTTACTCATTTCCGCATGCTAGGTGGGGCTGCCAGCCAGTTGATGGTATTGGAAAGGGAACATGCCGACGACCCCGCCATGTGCCAGCCCAGCCGGGAAGCCCACGTCGTCTACTTCACCGGGGGCAGCCCGGACCACCTTCTGTCCACGATCAAGGACTCCTCCCTGCTGACTGCGCTCACGGAATCGATGGCGGAGGGCCTGGTGCTGGCCGGGTCCAGCGCCGGCGCCATGGTGATGGGATCCATGATGCGGAGACCGCGGGCCGGTGGGTGGGTGGAAGGCCTGGGGCTGGTTCCGGGAGTAGCGGTGATGCCCCATCACGAAAACCGGGACCCGGCTGAGGCGTCTAAGGAACTACAAGAGCGGGGGCCCGGCGGGCTGACTGTGTTGGGAATAGACGCCCGCACCGGGTGTTTAGGCGGTCCCGGAGCCTGGCGGGTCGTGGGGTCTGGAAAGGTCACGGTTTACCAGGGCAGCGGTTGGTCGGTGTACGAATCGGGGCAGGCTTTGCCGCCGGAGGTTTAACCGCTGGACCGCACCCGAAGGCCACACTCAATTGGCGCCGCGGTCCCGGGCCTGGTGACCGTCAGGACCGGCGTTTGCGAAGTTCCTCCCATACGTCCTGGGGTTTGATACCGGAGTCGGCCATCAACACCAGGGTGTGGTACAACAGGTCCGCCACTTCACCCGGTAGCCCTTCTTTATCATCCTGGACCGCGGCAATGGCTGTTTCCCCGGCCTCTTCAATCACCTTCTGGGCGATGCGTCCCACGCCGCCCTGCAGCAACTTGGTAGTGTAGCTTCCCTCCGGCATTTCACTCTGCCGGTCTTGAATCACGGCGAACAATTCGCTCAGTATGCCGGGGCCGGACTCGGATGCCTCGTACTCCTCCGGCAGGCCCTCCAACAGGTTGAAGAAGCAGGACGTCTCGCCGGTGTGGCAGGCGGGACCGTCGGGGTCAACCTTGAGCAACACCGTGTCGCTATCGCAGTCGAGCCAGGCTTCTTTCAAGTTCAGGTAGTTGCCGGAAACCTCGCCCTTGTGCCACAGGTCCTCGCGGCTGCGGCTATAGAACCACACCTGTATGCCTTCGACCGTGCGTTTGAGCGACCCGGGGTTCATGTACCCCAACATCAAGACCTGGCCGGTGGTGGCGTCTTGGGCAATGGCGGGCAGCAGGCCCTGCTCATTCAGCTTAACTTTCATCGATTAACCCCCTTTGCAAAACGGTCAATATAGTTGACCGCGTGAGATTAGTCTAACTTACACCCCTTTGGTTTCGGCGCTGTCCATTAACGCTTTTGGGTCAGCCAGAGTTAAGCCTTGACCTCTTTAAGCTGATCCGTCCAGATTGTTTTAATCGCCGTCCGGAGCGCTCCCCTATGGCTCCAAGCCGGGAGATGGGTCGCTGGGCGTACTTGGAAATGGAGCTTGGAACAAGCTGACAATGGCCGTGATTACCAGTGCCAAAGCCGCGGGCAGGAAGAGAGCCCCGACAGAAAGAATACCCAAAGCGCAAAACCCGAGGGTAAGGACGGCCAAGGCCCAGAGAAATACACTTCTGGTCCACCGCCTGGAATTCCAATACCAAACTGCCAGGTACGCCAGACCCGTCAATATCACAGGTATCAATAGAGGAAGCACTACCCACAGTCCATTGGTCTCAATGAAGGACGCCGAAAGGTTTGTCACCACGGGCGAGGCATCGCTCCCCAGCGGGACCGCCTGGGTGCTGCTCCCTCGATATGCGAAGGGCCAAAACACCAACCATAAGAAGGCGGTCCAAGCGGCGGCGTGGGCCAGAAGAGGCCAAACCAAAACCGACATACGAGGTCTCAACCGGGTGCCTCCCTTGCGAGATTAACGATTTGGTTGTCCTTTTTAGGAAGTTGGCGTTTAGGGCGTTAGGGCCGGTTCCAATATTTATCAATCCAAAAGCTCGGCCAACTCCAACAGGCTACCTACCTGATATTCAGGGGATGGCAGATCCGGGTCCAGCGGTTCACCATTCCGGTTGACCCACACAGTTCCCATGCCTACGGAGCCCGCACCTTTCACGTCTTCCAACTGGCGGTCTCCTACGTACAGGCATTCCTCGGGCATCGCTCCGATGCGCCTAAGCATTTCCAGGAACAGCCCCGGCTGTGGTTTGTAGCAGCGGGCTTCCTCCGAGGAAAGCACCTGTTCGAAATCAATGCCGTATAACTCCAAGTTGGGCCTGAGAAAGCTGTCGTCGGCGTTGGAGAGAAGGGCCGTGCGGCGCCGCTTCTGAATTGAGGCCAGGGCTTCCACTGTTTCAGGATAGGGCGGCCTCTTGCTGTGGTCCAGGATTGCGGTGCGGCAGGCGGCCTCCGGGTCCCCGTTCACTCCCGTTTCTTGGAAGGCCTCGGCAAAACAGGATATCCAGCTTTGAGAATAGGACTGGAAATCGGCGCCCGAAAGCAGGCGGCGCTCCCGGTGCGCCCGCCCCTTTTCCAACCAGGTCTGGCGGAGACGGCCGGGGTCGGTTGCGAGTTCCTGTTGCTGAACGATGTTCTTGAAGGTTGCCAGCCAATGGCCTTGCCGGTTCTGAGCCAGGGTCTCGTACATGTCGAAAATCACGGTGGTGATGGTGTTCATTAACCGGAACGTCCTTGCTCATCTATCGGTGTCGACCGGCTTCTGGTCCGGCGGACTCGGGCGGCGCATCGGGATCCCGCGCTGCTCCAAATACTCCTTGGCCTGGTCGATGGAATAGGTCCCGAAATGGAAAATGCTGGCGGCAAGCACCGCGTCGGCTTCTCCTTCCTCAAAAGCCTGGTACAGGTGGTCCAGGTTGCCAGCCCCCCCGCTGGCGATTACGGGCACGGGCGTCGCCTGGGAGATAGTTCGAGTCAGGGGCAGGTCGTATCCATCCAACTGACCGTCGGCATCCATACTGGTCAGCAGGATTTCACCCGCGCCCAATTCCACGGCCCTTACCGCCCATTTCACCGCGTCCAGACCGGTGGGCGTTCGTCCGCCGTGGGTATAAACCTCCCACCGGGAATCCTCCCCCAGGGCCAAGTCTTGGTCCGGGGCTGGATTTGGCCTGGCGTTGGCCGCGTTCTCGGGTCCCACCCGCTTGGCGTCTATGGCAACGACAATGCACTGGTTGCCGAAGTGGGCGGCGCCCCGGCTGACCAACGACGGGTCATTCACCGCGGCGGTATTCATAGAAACCTTGTCGGCCCCGGCCCGGAGCATGCGGCGGACGTCGTCAACGCTGCGGATGCCGCCGCCCACGGTCAGCGGGATGAATACCTGCTCCGATACCCGCTCGATGACCTCTACCATGGTGTTCCTGGAGTCGGAACTGGCGGTTATGTCCAGGAATACCAGCTCGTCTCCCCCTTCGCGGTTGTACAACGCGGCCAACTCGGCCGGGTCGCCCGCGTCCCTGATGTTGACGAAGCTGGTGCCCTTGACGACCCTTCCGGCGTCAACGTCCAGGCACGGAATAATCCTTTTTGTCAACACAATGACTTCATGAAAACCGCACGATTTCGTAGCCTCACCAAGTATAACATCGGTTCGGCAGCGCGCAGGCTCCCCAGCCTGGCCGGGACCCCGCCGAACATCAAATGTCCATAATGCGCCGGCCAATGGTATGGGGTAAAATCGGTCTGCTCGGAGACCGCGGCGGATACCCGTCGAACCTGCGTGGTTCCCGTCCGTTGCAACCCTCAACCATGGAACGGACGGATGGAATTGCCAGGAAGGGCGCTCTGACGGCTGCGGGACCGGGACTAACCGAACACGGAGGCATGGCATGGCTCTAACGTTAGCAGAAGCCAACAGGATTATCGCCGGAACGATAGCCAAAGCTGAAGAACTCAACATCAAGGTCAACGTGGCGGTATGCGACGCCGGCGGCCGGTTGGTGGCGTTTAACCGGATGGACGGGGCAATTTGGGCCGGGGTCTACGGCTCTCAGGGGAAAGCCGTGGCCGCCGCGGGGTTTGGGCGCACCAGCGGGGAGCTCCAGGACAGGGCCGACCAACCGACTCCTCGCGGCATAGCCGCTGCGGAAGGCGGTCACATGATCATGGGACAGGGCGCAGTCCCCATCATCCGTAACGGCGTTGTGGACGGCGCTTGCGGTGTGGGCGGAGGCACCAGCCAACAGGACGAAGACTGCGCCAGGGCCGGTGTGGAGACTTTGTAACCCATATACATAGCCGGCATCTAAAGCCGTCAGGGCACCAGGGCAACCACTGAGGCCGGAGAACCCGTCCCACCCTGGAGCCGCAGAATCCCGATGACCAGGGTGCTCCCCAACTCGGGTAGGTCTCCCAGGTTGTTCAGGTTTTCCAGCACGAGCCGCGGCTGTTTCAAGACCAACTTATTCACGGCAAACGCTGCGTCTTGGGCGGGGTCCACGCCGGGGGCATCCGTGCCCAGTCCGGCGGCGCCGCGCCGGTCCATCAGGATCCTTGCTGCGTCCAGCCCGAATCCTGGGAAGTGCATACACCCCTGGGCGTCATGCCCGAAGAATCGCCGCGGGTCCGGCCATTTTTGGTCCCACCCGGTACGCAGCAATACCAAGCTGCCCCGGGGGACCGGGCCGCAGCGTTGCTCCCAAGCCGTCAGCTCGCCGGCGCCAAAGCTGTAGTCAGGGTTGCTCGCCGCCTGTCCGATTACGTCGATGACCACCGCGGGGGCAATCAGGGACTGCGCCGGATAGACGTCTACGCTTTGGCCATCGGCGAAAAAACTGCTGGGCGCGTTCAAATGGGTGCCGCTATGCTCCCCGATGGAAACTGAGTTCAACCGGTAGCCCTCTGTTTCCACTGCCGCGGCGGCCCGAATGTGTACCGGTGGGTCTCCGGGCCAGCAGGGGATCCCCGGGTGGATCACGTGGCTTAAGTCCACCGCCCTGCTATAGGTGATAGTACGGAGGAGCGGGTATTCCGGGCCATCGTCCATCAAGGCCATGGTTCAGCCTCCAACGCTGCCCTTGGGCTGGCGTTGACCTTGGTTGCCGGTGACCATAGAATGCGGCGAAGTAAAACGGAGGAAAATGGCGGCTGCGGGCCGACGCGGTCCGTGGCCGGGGTTTAGGAGGAATTGTCCATGGAATTCGGAATGTTCTACGAGGTCCAGGTGCCGCGCCCGTCGTCTCCCGAGGCCGAACACCAACGATTGAGAGAGATTGTGGACCAGGTTGTGCTTGCCGAAGAGATGGGTTTTGACCAGGTATGGTTTGTGGAGCACCATTTTCTCACCGAGTGGGCCCACTGCAGCGCGCCGGAGGTAATGCTGGGGATACTCAGCCAACACACTACAAAAATGAGGCTGGGCTTTGGCGTAGTCCTGCTGCCAGTACACCATCCCCTGCACGTGGCGGTCAAGGCGTCCACGCTGGACATCATGAGTGGCGGACGGGTTGACCTAGGAGTGGGACGGTCGGGCAATCCCTACCAGTTGACCCCTTTCGGCATCCAGATTGAGGACACCCGAGGCATCTGGGAAGAGTCGCTGCGGATGATCCCGGAAATCTGGACCAAGCAGGTTTACTCCCACGAAGGAAAGTATTTCAACGTACCCGAGCGGGAGGTGATCCCCAAGCCGTTCCAGAAACCCCATCCTCCGCTGTGGTCGGCCTGCAGCCAGGACGACACTTTCCAGTTGGCCGGCGAGATGGGATTGGGGTGCCTCTGCAACGTTCTGGGCCAGTACGAAACGGTGGAGCGCCGGATCGGCATCTACAAAGAGGCGTTAAAGTCAGCCAACCCGGTGGGCAAGTTCGTTAACAATAAAGTAGTGGTTTCCAGCATTGGTTTTTGCGACGAGGACAAGACCGTGACCAGGGAACGGGGCGCAGAAATTGCTTCCTGGAACATAAACATCCGGCTCCGAAACTACGCCCAGGCGTGGGACGGCGTTGACACGACCAAGGTGCCCGACGACTACCGCCACCACGTACGCCGCGGCGAGTGGGACCCGCAAATGCGCCAGGGGGTTTCACCGGAGGAGGTCCTGTCCAGCGGGCGTTTCTGCGTCGGGACTCCGGATGAGTGTATAGAAGTAGTGGAGAACTACGAGCGCATCGGCGCCGACCAGATCATGCCGATATTCCAAGCTGGCCCTGCTACCGACGCCGAGGTGAAGAACTCGATCCGGCTCTTTGGAAAGTACGTGATTCCCCATTTCAAGGAGAAGGAGCGGAGGGCCAAGGCCGCGGCGACGACGGCCGGGGACGGCAGCTAAACGGCGCTTCTATAGGCAACCACAAAGCAGGGGCACGGCTCGCCGTGCCCCTGCTTTTGTTACCGTGTGCCTGATCAGTCCCTCTCGGGAGCGCTCACACTAGGGGAAAAGGGTTTCCCCCGTGTCCGCATCAACTACCCTGATTGCGCTAACCGGGCAGCTTTCCGCGGCCTCCATGATGTTTTCCTCGGTGTCGGCGTCGGGGTCTGCCACCTCCGACTGACGGTCATCGTTGAGAGCGAACGCCTTGGTGGCAATGGTCTCGCACATGGCGTTGCCTACGCATAGATTGTGGTCCACGCTGATGGACAGCTTTCTAGCCATAGCCACCTCTTCAGTTCCAGGTCACTTCAGTTCCAGGTAACCGGCAGGCTCTTCAGGGAGCGGAAGGTGATGCTGGGCTGGTACTCCAGTTGGTCGGTGTCGAGCTCAAGTTTCGGGAACCGTTCCGCCATCGCTTTGAAGGCTTCCTGTCCCTCCAGGCGGGCCAAACCGGCGCCCAGGCAGTGGTGGATGCCGCTGCCGAAGGCAACGTGAGGGTTAGGCCAGCGGCCAATGTCAAAGTCGTCCGGCCGGTCAAACTTTTCCGGGTCCCGGTTTGCCGGAGTAATGAACCACCGGATTCGGTCCTCTTTGCGGATCAATTTGCCGCGCATCTCCACGTCTTCCGAGGCGATGCGTTGAATGGACTTGACCGGCGCATCGTAGCGCAGGCACTCCTCGGTGGCCCGGTTGATCAGGGGCGGCAGAGTTTCGCCCTTGTCGGACTTCAACCGATCCCACTGGTCCGGATGTTGGATGAAGGCCAGGGTCCCGTTGCACAGCAGGTTGATGGTGGTCTCATGGCCTGCCAGAAGCAGCAATGAAGTGTTAACCAGAACCTGCTGGCGATCGAAAATCCCAGCCTTTTCCCCGCCGGCCAAAACGGAGATGAAGTCGTCTCCGGGATTAACCAGTCGCTCGTCCACCAGCGGGGAAACATATTCCTGCATCCCGATCATGCCCTCGCTCAAGGGCTTCATCCGGTCGGGTTCGCCGCGACCGATGTAGAGCAGTTTTTCCGCCAGTTCGCGGATGTAACCCCGGTCTTCCGGCGGGACGCCCATCATTTCGGCAATGACCAGCACCGGCAGGGGGGTGGCAAGGTCACGCATGACGTCCATATGGCCCTTGTCCTGCACCTGGTCCAGAAGGTGGGTTATGGCGTTTTTGATGAAGGGGCGCCATTCCTCCATGGACTTGGGAGTGAAGTAACTGTGGACCACCTTTCGCATCTCCAGGTGTTCGGGGCGGTCGTGCTGGATGAACTGGTTGGCCTGATACAGGCGAACAATATCATCATAGATACCCATGTCCGATTCATCGATCTCCGGGTACGGAGCCCTGGGGTCGTCTCGGAACACGGCGCTGGAAAACAACTCGTGATGCCTGGTCATCCAGGTCAGATCGTCGATGCGGCTGATGATCCACGTCTGGTACTTCTCGTTCCAGTGGACCGGGTCTTCTTCCCGCAAACGATCATAGTAGGGATACGGGTCTGCGATTACCTCGGGCGAGAACATGTCGTCGGAAATTGCTGTCTGCACGATACCTCCCATTGGCTCTGAATAGAGGGAGTTTGCCGTTGATGCCTTGTAAGGGGAGTTTGCCTTAAATCAGGAATCAAGTCAATCCAGGTCTACTACCGAGTTCTTCAAGAAACTCTTGCAGGCCCACTTTTTCCTGGGTTGACGCTTGCATGTCCCGGACCACCACCAATCCGTCCCTGATTTCATCGTCCCCCAGGATTAGTGCGAAGGGAATCCCAAGCGCGTTGGCCTGCCGCATTTGGCCTCGTAGCGCGCGGGGGCCGTTGCTCAGGACTGCACCCACCCCCCGGCGGCGCAACCGTGCGGCCAACTCCAACGCCGCCGGCCGCGCCCCGTCGCCAACGTTGGCGACGAGGTATTTGGGAGAGGGCATCGGGGGCGCCTCCGTTCCGCTCCGCTTGAGGTTCAAGACCAGGCGTTCTATGCCCGTGGCAAAGCCGATTCCCGGGGTCGGGCGCCCACCCAATTCTTCGATCAAGCCGTCGTAACGGCCGCCCCCGCATATGGTGGACTGGCCGCCTCCGTCTTTCGGCTGGATCTCGAAGACCGTCCGGGTGTAGTAGTCGAGGCCCCGGACCAACCGGTGGTCGACTTCATAGGGGATTTCCATGATGGTCAGATAGTCTTGCAGCTTGGTCCAATGGTCCCGGCACTCGGGGCAGAGGTGGTCCGCCGAGCGGGGCGCATCATCCCCCAGGGACTGGCAGGTTTCCACCTTGCAGTCCAGAATGCGCAGCGGGTTCCGCTGCAACCTGGTCTGGCAATCGCCGCAGAGCCGGTCGGTCAGGCCGGAGTAATAACTTCTCAATTCGGAGATATATTGGGGCCGGCATTGGGGGTCTCCGACGCTGTTGATCAACAGGTTTGTCTCGGTGAGTCCCAGGGAGCCGACCAGACGCCAGGCCAATTCCACAACCTCTGCGTCCACCGAGGGGTCCTCGTCACCCAGGACTTCCACCCCAAACTGATGGTGCTGGCGGAACCGGCCGGCCTGCGGACGTTCATAGCGGAACACCGGACAAAAGTAGTAAAACCGCACCGGCTGGGGAAGGTTGTGCATGCCGTGTTCCAGGTAGGCCCGGCACACCGGAGCCGTCCCCTCGGGGCGCAGGGTTACCTGGTCGCCGCCCCGGTCTTCGAAGGTGTACATCTCTTTTTCCACGATGTCGGTACCCTCGCCAACGGAACGGACAAACAGGTTGGCGTCCTCAAAAGCCGGCGTGTCGATGCGGCCAAAGCCATAGCGGCTCGCCAGGTCAACGGCCTTGGCTTCTACGTAGCGCCAGTAGTGTTGGTCCTCAGGCAATAGGTCGGCGGTGCCGCGGGGGGCTTGAAACAAGGTTCAATTGCTCCGGTTAATGATTTTGAGATTTCTAATTTAAGCCAAGAATGCGGAAAGTTTTACCAACGGGTCGAGGCCGGCGGCCTCAGACAACCCCGTCGGCTTCCATCTGCTGCAGGTCGTCAACCGACACTCCTCCGATGCTGCACAAGATTTCCCGGTTGTGCTCCCCGACCTCAGGAGGCCGGCCGGCCGGGTTGCCGGCGCTGCCCGCCAGCCTGATGGGGGTGTTGGCCGCCCGGAACGTCCCGCCCAGGGTGTTGGGGAAATCGACGAACATGCCGCGGGCTTCCAAATGGGGGCACTGGTCCAGGTCAGCCACGTTCTGGACCATGCCCATGGAAAATCCGACGTCAATGAGCTGCCGGGTCACTTCCAGCTTTGGCACGTTCCTAGACCATTCTTCAATTGCGGGGACGATGTTTTCGAAGTAGAACGGCCCGGCGACGCCGACCCCAAGGTACCTGGGGTCGCTGATCAACTCTTCCCGGCCGATGAGCTTCCATAGAGCCGCCCACTTTTCCTCGCCGCCCGCCCCCGCCAGCACCGCGTACCCGTCCTGCGCTTCCAGGGCCAGTTGGGCGGTGAACATGTTCTCCCGCGCCCGTCCCGAGATTTCGCCGGTGGTCTGGTACAGAGGCATGGTGCTGGTGGTATGGGCCATCATGCAATCGTACATGGACATGTCCACCAGTTGCCCACTGCCCGTTTTGCGCCGGGTTTCCAGGGCGAGCATAATGCCCAGGGCGGTCCAAACGCCGGGGACCGAATCACCGATGTTGTCCCCCACCATTTGCGGACGGTCTCCGGGAGATCCGGTGGTTTCCATCCAACCGCCCATACCCTGGACGCAGGGGTTGTTGGCCGGCCAATAGGTGTATGGCCCGGTGGCGCCGCCTTCGGGCGCGCCGTAACCGGTCAGGCTGGCGTAGACAATGGCGGGGTTGACCTGCCTCAACTCCTCGTAACCCAGCCCCAGCCGAGTCAGCGCTCCCGGCCCCCAGTTGTCGATCACCACGTCGCCGGCCTCAACCATAGACCGAAAGGCGGCCTTGCAGCGAGGGTCGCGCAGGTCCATGGTGACGCTTTTCTTGTTGCGGTTCACACCCAGGTATCGAGCGCTGACCCGCGAGCCTTCGGGACCTTCGACAAATGGGACACCCGACCGGGAACGCTCCCCGGTCCCGGGACGCTCGATCTTAATCACCTCTGCGCCCATGTCGCCCAGGATCATGGAGCAGAACGGACCGGCGATAATGTGGGTCACGTCCAAGACCCGGAGCCCTTCCAGGGGCAGGGGAAGCAGTGGTTCGTCGGAGGTCAATTCGGGGCCTCTCTTCTTCTATCCAAGTTGTCGATATCGAAGTTACCGCGGTCTTCTCGCTAAGTTCCGGCGATGTTCACGCCGGTAGTCACGACTTGGGAATCTGCAGTCCCAATCCGGCGTCTATGAAATGGCGGGAATTCCTGCGGTAGTTGACGGTGGGGTCCTGCAGCCGCTTTTTGTGTTCTTCACTAAGTTCCCGGACCCTGCCTGGAACTCCAACCACCAGGGAATGGTCAGGGATGTTGGCCCCGCCCACGACCAGGGCGCACGCTCCAATCATGCAGTAGTTGCCTACACGGGCGCTTTCCAACACCACGGCGTTGACCCCGATCATCACGTTGTTGCCGATGTAGCCGCCGTGGATTACGGCTCCGTGGGTCATTAGCACGTTGTCCCCCAGTTCCAGGTAGTCGTCGGTATGAAGGACGCAATTGTCCTGAATTGAACACCCTTTACCAATGATAATTTTTCCGTAATCTCCCCGGATTACCGCTCCGGGCCAGACATTGGTGTCTTCGCCGATTTCTACGTCGCCCACCACGTAGGCGGCTTCGCTGATGAACGCCGACGGATGGATTTTAGGAGATTTATCCCCGAGGTTCCGAATCACGGCGACCTCCAATCTTGCGAATGTTTAGGGCTGCTCGCGGGCTTCCGGCGGGAAGCAGCCTAGCCCGGACGGCGTTGGATGCTTCCGTTCTGGCCGCGCTTAGTTGATAAGGAAAACCGAACCGTCCAAGGATACATGCCGGCGCCGGCTATCGCCAACTGGCATTAGATTCCTCTTTGCCCCTCTGCTCAAAATGACCAACCCGTGACTACATCTCGGATTGGAAGGCTTTGAAAGGCCGGGAAGGCCGTAGCGGCGGGCAGAGGTTAATCCCGCGTTGAGGCATCAGGTTGTTCACTAAGCGCCTCATGGCCCAAGTCCCCGCGCAAGAAATCGGCCAGCAATTGGTTGAAGGTATCTTCCTGCTCCATGTGGGGCCAGTGGCCACAATCGGGGATGGTTTTCACGATGCTCCGGGGCAACAAGCGGGCGACCTCTTGGGTCTGGGAGGCGGGAATTATTATGTCTTCCTGGCCCCAAACCGTGAGTATGGGTAGGGGCAGCTTGCTCAACCGGCCCAGGATCATGTTTTCCCTGCGCTGGCCGAACAGGTTGACACTGGACCGAATTGACTGTAGCAAGGCCCGGCGGGCACCAGGCAGTTTGGCGGTCCGGCGTAACTCCGGCAGGACTTGGTCCAAGAACTTGGGGGCGTTACAGAAGGTCAGCCGGTGGAAATCAAACATGTCGAAGAAGGGCGTTCGAAAGATTGTTTCCCCAAGACCGGGCAGGACCGCGAAATGCAACACCCAGGCCACCTCCCTACCCATCCCGCCCGGCGCCACCAGCACTAGGCGCTCCACCCTGGAAGGGTAATTTAGGGCAAACAACCCGGCCACCAGACCGCCTGCGGAGCTGCCAACAATGACCGCTCGGTCCACCCCCAGGGCTTCCAAAAAATCATTGACCAGCTTGGCCCCATTCGCCGGCGTATAGTCCAGGTCCCGGGGCTTGTCGGAATCGCCGAATCCGGGCAAATCTAGAGCCAGAACGGTAAACCCCGCTCGGGCCAAGGGCTCCAGGTTTCGGCACCACGTATACCAAGAGGCGCTTAACCCGTGCAGGAGCACCACCGGGGGGCCCTCTCCCATCCGAACGTAGTGGACGTTAAGGGGCCCAACTTCTACCCGGTGGTGCTCTAGCTGTTGCATGGTCTAATGGAAGCGGTCAGACTGCCGTCAGGTCGGCTGGGCCTCAAGAACCCGTTTGGTCAGCGCCAGCCCGCCCTCGCGGACTTGGACTTCCACAAAGTCTCCTGCCTGGAACGTCCCGTCCAAGAGGCCCTTGGAAAGAGGGTTTTCCAGGTGTCGCTGCACGGCCCGCCGCAGCGGCCGTGCGCCGAACTCCGGGTCGAACCCCTCTTCCGCCAACCACTCACTGGCTTCCCGGGTCAATTGAAACCTAATTCCCTCCTCGGAAACACGGTCCTGCACGTCTTTTACCATCAAACCCACCACCTGCACAATCTGCTCCTTGGTCAAGGGATGGAAGATGATAGTGTCATCTATCCGGTTCAGAAACTCGGGGCGGAAGGCCTTTTTGAGAGCGGCGTAAACCGAGTCGTGCAACTGCTGCCGGTCTATCCCGGAGTCCCCGCCGTCGGTGCGAAAGCCAAAGCGTTGCCGGCTAATGTCCCCAGTCCCCAGGTTGCTGGTCATGATGATCAACGTGTTCCGGAAGTCCACAGTGCGCCCGTGGCCATCGGTGAGACGGCCGTCTTCCATGATCTGCAACAGGATGCTGAATACCTCCGGATGAGCTTTTTCGATTTCGTCGAACAGCACCACACGGTAAGGCCGCCGACGCACCGCCTCGGTGAGTTGACCGCCTTCGTCGTAGCCCACGTACCCCGGAGGGGCGCCGATGAGCCGGGAGACGGTGTGTTTCTCCATGTATTCCGACATGTCGATGCGGACCATGTTGCTTTCGTCATCGAACATGAACTCGGCCAGGGCCTTGGCCAACTCCGTTTTGCCCACGCCCGTGGGGCCCAGGAAGATGAACGAGCCGATGGGACGCTTGGGGTCGCTGAGGCCGGAGCGGGAGCGGCGGATCGCCTCGGCAACCGCGGCCACCGCTTCATCTTGGCCGATCAAGCGCTGGTGCAGCGAATCTTCCATGTGCACCAATCGTTGTCCTTCACCCTCCAGCAACCGTCCGGCGGGGATGCCGGTCCATTTGGAAACAAGCTCGGCGATGTCCTTCTCCTCCACCACCAGGTCCTCTTGGCGGTCCACCTGGAAAGGCTGGCTTTCATTCTGGAATTCCTGCAGCGCCCGTAGGCGTTCGGTCCGCAGCTCCGCGGCTTTTTCGTAGTCGGAGAGTTGTGCCGCGGCTTCTTCCTCATCGGCCAGGCGGCGCAAGTTGTCCTCCATCTCTTTGAGGTGGCTTGGCAAGGTCTGGACATCAATCCTCAGTTTGCTGGCGGCCTCGTCGATAAAGTCCACGGCCTTGTCGGGAAGGTGGCGGTCGGCGATGTAGCGGTCGCTGAGGCGGGCGGCCGCCAGCAAAGCGGTATCGCTGATGTTAACTTTGTGATGGGACTCGTACCTGGGACGCAGCACCTCAAGAATCTGCACGGTTTCATCGACGGTCGGCTCCTCCAGGTATATCGGTTGAAACCGGCGTTCCAGAGCCGCGTCCTTCTCTATGTATTTGCGGTACTCGTCGGTGGTGGTGGCTCCAATGCACTGAAGCTCTCCCCGGGCCAGCGCCGGCTTCAGCAGATTGCTGGCGTCGATTCCGCCCTCGGCGGCGCCGGCGCCTACCATCGTGTGGATTTCGTCCAGGAAAAGGATGACCTCGCGCTGGGCCTCCTTGACCTCGTCAACGACAGCCTTGAGACGGTCCTCGAACTCGCCGCGGAATTTGGAGCCGGCCACCAAGGCGCCCATGTCCAGGGCCAGCACACGACGGCCTTTCAGGGAGTCGGGGACGTCGCCGGCCACAATTCTCGCGGCCAATCCTTCAACTATCGCGGTCTTGCCTACACCGGCCCCACCTATGATGGCCGGGTTGTTTTTGCGACGCCGGGTCAGTGTCTGCATAACCTGGCGGATCTCTCCGTCGCGCCCCACCACCGGGTCCAATTTCCCCTGCTCCGCCAGCTTGGTTAGATCTATGGAGTACCGGTCCAAGGCGCGGTACTTGCTTTCCGCCCGGGGGTCGTCCACGCGGTGGCTCCCCCGAACGGTCATCAGGGCCTGGTACACCCGTTCCTGGTCGATGCCCGCTTCCTTGAGAATCCGGGCCGAATCGCCCTGGGTTTCCATGATGGCGGCGATAAACAGGTGCTCGGCCCCAATGAATTCGTCCTTAAGCCGCTGCGACTCAAACTTGGCGTTGTCCAGCGCCCGGGCAGCCCGGGGAGTGGCGTAAATCTGGTCCGAGTCGTAGGTCACTTTGGGCGAGGCTTCCAGCGCCCGGTGCAAGTTGGCCTTTACGGACTCCAAGGGAACGCCCATTTCCGCCAATATCTGGGCAGGAAGGCCGTTCTCGAGATCGAAAAGGGCCATAAGGATGTGTTCCACGTCCCACTGGCTGTGGCGGTAGGAGCGCACCAATTGCTGCGAATTCTGCAGCACATTTTGCGCCTGCTCTGTGAATTGCTCTGGTCTTAGCACCATGTCTGGTCTCCTTGAGAAAGTGCCTCTTGTGTGATTAGAGAGTCGAAAATACGGTCGACGTTTCTCCACTTCGTCACTGCCGGGAAAGCCGCCGATTTTTGCGCCTCACGTTGCTTTCATGAAACCCCGGTTAGCTCGGGAGAACGGGGTTATGGTTTAGCTTTACGAATCGGGGACTAGCCGGCGGCCGGAGTGCGGGTCCCCTGGCGGGAACGGAGGCTCTGGACCTGCTCGGTCAAGGCCTGAACCTCCTTCTCCAGATCTTCGACTCGCATCATCAGCTTCAGGGCCACCTCGGCGCCCGCCAGATTGACTCCCATGTCTTCGGTGAGGGCCTTGATGCGCCGGAGCCGCTCTATATCCGCCATGGAATACAGCCGCTGCCGGCCCACAGTCCGGGATGGCCAGATGAGGCCGACCCGCTCGTAATACCGCAAGGTCTGGGCGTGAACGCCGATAATTCGGGCGGCGACGCTGATTACGAAGCAGGGTTCATCCCCCAAATTGTGTTCAGTCGCCATGACTACTGATCCTTGCCAGTGCTGTCTTTAGATTTAGCGGCGGTATCCCGGTCCTCGCGCAGTTGCTTTATCTGTTGGAACAACTCCTTTTCCCGTTCACTCAGGCCCGTGGGCAATACGACCTTTACCGTGGCGTACAGGGACCCCTTGGACTTTGAGTTCTGCAGATCCGGCATGCCCTGTCCCGCTAACCGGAACCGCTGACCGTTCTGGGTTTCCGAAGGTATGGTCAGAGACACCTGGCCGGTGAGTGTGTCCACATTCACGTCGCCTCCCAGGATGGCGGTTTCCAGTGGGACGTCCACGTCGGCCGACAGGTCCTTGCCCTTGCGCTGGAATGTCGCGTGGGGCTTGACCGAGACCACCAGGTAGATATCGCCCTGGCCGGTGCCCCTGGGAGGAATATGCACCCGGGAACCGTTATCAACCCCGGCCGGAATCTTGACCTCGATCCGACGCCCACCCTCCATGCTCAATACCCTGGCTGAGCCCGCGAACGCTTCTTCAAGGGTGATTTCCACCGGATGCTCCACGGCACGGGGTTGTGAAAAGCCACCCACGTTGGAAAACAACGATTCGAAGCTGAAGCCCCGGCCCGATGAGTCCCCGGGAAACCGGCCGCCGCTGTTCAGGTCTGACCAGTGAAACCCTCCCCTCTGCCGGGCTCTAGCCTCCTCCTGCTCAATCCTTTCCGAATGTTCCCAATTGTCCCCGTAGCGGTCGTATCGACGTCTCTTGTCAGGGTCGGAGAGTACGCTGTAAGCCTCGTTGATGCTCTTGAAGCGCTCGTCCGAAGCCCCTGACCCATTGACGTCAGGGTGGTGTTGACGGGCCAACTTGCGGTAGGCCTGCCTGATTTCTTTTTCGCTGGCGTCGCGGGAGATACCCAGTACGCCATAAAAATCAGCCATCGATCGCTTCCCCATTGTTTCTTAAAGAGCGTTGCCAGTACGCTACCGTATGAGCTCGTTGGTCTATCATGTCCATAAACCAATTACAATGATACATTATCTACACTATAGTTACAATAATCCACTCAAGTTTATTGCTGCGATTTTAGGGTAGTATAGGAGGCAGGGGAGCCATCGCTACGGCCGTTCGGCAGACCCAAAAAGCCGGCGGCGATAAACCGCCGTGTCGACTAAAACAACAGACGCGGAGTCCTGGGAAACCTCGACTGGATAGAAGCTGAGCGGGGACTCCGGGTGGGCAGCCGCTAGTCCGGGGAATATTGGGAACTCCGGGATTGAGGAAATCCAACGGAGTCCCCAATAGTAAGGCGCCTCCTGGGGGAAAGGCGCCCAGAGGTGGAGGGGAGATGAGGACCGAGTTGAGGGACTGGTCGCCTACCCGCCCTCCAAACATAGCTACGTATGCCCTGAGAAATTGGATGCGCCCCCGCGGTCGGACTTCACCACCGGTTTGTTTCCAACCGTGGTTGAGCCGCAAGACGGGAGGTGCTACAATTTCACCCATCAAGCCTCTTACCGCGTCCACAGGCCAATACCCACCGGCCCCTTCCGAAGATCCACAGCGTTCCCCGATAGCTCAGCGGTAGAGCGGGCGGCTGTTAACCGCTAGGTCGTAGGTTCGAATCCTACTCGGGGAGCCAACAGCTACAAAATCGGCCAATTTCGGCGTCCAGAGTCGGCAAACTATGGATGGATGTACTAGCGGTTAATTCCGCTGCCAAAGCTGGGCCAGCTTTGGCGATGACCGGGCGGTTACCAAAAATCCTCGACGATTACCTCCGCTACCACCAGATCGAAGGCAGTACCGAGGCGACGGTCAAGTTCTACGCCAAGGAAGTCAGGCTGTTCCTTCAGTGACCTTGACTCCGAATGTCAGACCCTCGGGGATATCACTCCCTTTCCATGTGCTCTCCCACATCAGCAACATGAAGAGACAACATTAAGGAACGTGGGCTGGCTCCACGGCCCATCCGCACCCGCTGGCAGGCGATAACGACCTGGTTAAACTGGTGCGTGGCTTGGGAGTTGGTCAAAGTCCTCGCCAGCCAGCCAGATCAAAGCCCCGAAGGTTCCCAAGACCCGCAAACCCTTTCTCACCGAAGCTCAATTCGATGCATTCCTCGACCTTTGCCCTCTGAACACCCTGGTAGGGGCCAGGAGACAAGCCATGCTGTGGATGATGGTCACCAGCGGCATCAGGCGGCGGGAGATGTGGTTGTTGACGAAGGGGGACTTGGACTGGGACAGGTCATCGATACGTGTGATACACGGCAAGGGCCAGAAGGAACGTCAGATACCCTTTGACCGCCACTGCCAGAGAGCGATGCTCCGCTACCTGCACCAGCGTACCGACTCCCTCGACTGGCTGTGGATAACCGAGGAGGGATCCAGACTGGCTTACGACAGCATCTGGCAGGACCTGAAGCGATTGACCGGTCGAGCCGGGGTTGACCTAAAGGACGCTTGCCATATCTTCCGGCGGACTTTCGCGGCCAACGCGGTCAGGCAAAACATACCGAGGCAGTACGTCCAGGCCGTCGCCGGGTGGTCAACTCCTCACATGCTGGACCATTACGTGGCGGCAATGGAGGCTGAACAGGGGGCCATAGACGCCTTCCTTGAGTTCATGCCGTTTGGGGGGAAATAGGCGACACCCGTTTTGCGGAGATTGAGGGGTAGGATTCTCATAGAACATGTGGGTTGAGAAACGATTAGACCGGGTAAGTGGTTCGAGTCCAGTCCGGCCCACTTTCCCCCAACAGTTCGTCTTGAGCGCGCTGTTACAATGCGGAAAGCCCTACACCGGCCACACGGCAAAGAGCGGGCGTTACCACTACCATGTCTGTAGCACCCCTCCGCAGGGAGGGTGCCGGCACCTGTAGCGCCCCGTACTTGAACGCTTCGAGGGCCGAGAATATTGTCACTTCGGAGATCGCCAAACAAGCTGGCAGCGGTTACACCATGTGGGTCGCGACGCTTGTCATGGAGGCCGAGAGCGAGGCCGTTGTTCGCGAAATGGCGAATTCTCTGACCGGGATCGACGCGCACCTGGAAGAAGTTCAACGGAGGTTGAGGGAAAACTATGCGGCGCTGGAGTACAGGGTTTTGTCTCTGGATGACCTGGCTCCACGGATCCATAGTCTTCGGACCATGGAGAAAACACTGATTGAGCTTCGGGACACCGCCAAACACAACGTCGAGTCTGGATCGCGCAAGATACTCACGCGTGACGATGGCGACAAGACGGCTCAGGAGGTCCGTGATGTCCTCGAGGAGGGTTCATTCTCCGAGCGTCGGTGCATGGTTGACAGTCTGGTGAAGCGCATCGACGTCGATGGTGATTATTTGGACATCACCCTCGACGCCCCGTTACCGGAGTTCCCGAAGCCATCACCAGATGCACCTGTCCCCAATAGCCAATAGCCCCATTCCACCTTCGCTCATAGGTACTCCCGGGTGAAATATGACGAAGAAGATTGACCAATTTATGTGGGGTTTCCAAGGTCACTTCAGAAGTGGAGTCGAATATGAAACTCAAGAAGTCCTGTCCCACATAGGATTACGAACGAACGATAAAGTCAAAGTGTTGTTGATCGGTTTCGCAACCGAGGATGACCTGCCACATCAAATTTGTATCGAACCAGAAAATGGGCTACTTGTAGTAGATGACTTGCGTCTAGTTAGAAAGAGGACGGAAGAAATACTTCAAGCGGACCCTGAATTTCGAGTGGTTCATACCAACAGCAGGGTTAATGAAGACCGAAGCCGAGGGTTATTCCTTCGCTCCCGTGCTCATGCTATAGCTGAAGCTATTCAAGAATCGGGAAAATTTGAGGGACTCAGCTTTTTTGTATGTAACTCAACGCCTGTCAAAAGCTATGACGTTCATACCTGCGTAGGTATACCTTGTGAAGCGCTTGAATCCGTTCCCAGCTTCAAAAACCCAAAGAAAGCCGGTTATCATGAACGCCACATTGAAGAGTCCTTTGTACAAGCAATTGTTAACACTTGCCTAGATAAAGCGGACAAAGCCCTCTACCTCCCAAATCCGGGCGCAGACCTAAACGCATTGGGAGACCGAATTGACATAGTCAGAAGTTCCGCCCAACGTTTTGTGGGGGGTGTAGTTTTTGGGCTGACTCCGCTACCCCAGGACCTATTCAGACTCGCAAACGAGGTCTCGTCGCTAACTTACGAGCGTTCAGGTGCCAGAGGGCATTTGGTAGTCACCATATCCGACAATCTGTCAAATAAATTGAAGGTTTCATTTCAAGTCCCCGTTCGGCTAAATGAGACTCGCAGTGTTCGAAAGCTATTGGAGCTTACAGACGAGACAAAAGCCTTACTCACTGACGGGGTTTACGTTTATGGCCTAGAAATCCGGACGGAAACCCCTTGTTGGGAAGAGGGATTTGGGCAGTGCGGCCGCCGCGAGCAAAATGAGGGCCCAAATTTGCCCGAGCCACGCGGCGCCGCAATTGGCGGCGGAGTTGCCCATGCCAGCGGCTAGGGCGCTGCCGGCGCTGGGGCCGTGGCCGGTTTCACCGGTCATGCCGGCTTTGGCGGCCACCAGGGTCAGGTTGGCCACCGTGGCGGCCAGGTACAACTGGAACCTGGTTTTGATGCGGCCGAAGTAGCGGGACTGGCGGATTCCCAGTTGGACCAGCCGTGCCAGCCGGTGCTCCACCACTACCCTCCGTTGCCGATACTCAGCAAAACCCTCGCTGTGCTGCAGGGCGCGGGCCTGCTGCAATAAAGCTTCCTGCGGGTGCAGCCGGACCGTCCGCCCCGTACCCGGTTTTGCCGCCAGGCACTGGGACCGCAGCGGGCATGCCCCACAGACCGCCGCGTCGAATCGGAAGGCCTTCAAACGGTAAGTTCGACCCATTTGGTCGGTGCGCCGCCCTGCCGGAACTATCGTCCGGGTAACCTGCCCCGCTGGACAGGTGCAGGAACCCGCATCCAGGTCAATCCGAAAGTCTTCCTTCGGAAAGTGAGACCGGTTGGGGCGGCCCGGCACCCTGGCAATCAGGGTGCGCTCCCGCATCGGCGAAGGCCTGTCTGGTATCGCCGTCGCCGTAAGCGGCATCGCCCATGGCCTCCTCCGCTGGCACACCGGTGTTGGCTTCGCTTTGCTCCACCAGTTCCAGCGCCCCCAGGTTGTCCGGAGCGTTGCCGGGCAGTACCTCCACGGCGGTAATCAGCTGGGAGTCGGTGTCCACCACAATCGCCGCCTTGTGCCCGTCGAACCGCCGGCTGCTGCTCTTGTGGCCGTGGCGCATCTCCGGGTCGTGCACCGACATCATCCGGTCCCGGCTCACCCCATCCTTGAGACTCGCCCCGCCTTCGGTCCGCTCCACGTCCTGGAGCAGCAACTGCCCCAGCAGTTCCGCCGCGGTCACAATCCGCTGACGCTCAGCGCTGTCCTCGGGCAATTCCCCCTGCGCCTGACGCGATAATTCCAACAACCGATCTGCGTCAGCAACAATCCCGGCCAGCAGCGCTGCCCGCGCCTGCCGGTCGGACCAGTCGATGGCCGCTTCGCCCTTGACGCTGGAGCCCAGGTATCGATGGTATCCCTGACTCTTCGCCCATTGTCCGACGTTGATTCCCTTCAACTGTGCCAGCGCTCGCGCCAGTTTGACGATCCCGTCCGCCAACAGATTGTATGTATCCTTCACCGCGCCACGCCCCAGGATGTTGGTCGTGTCCAGCGCCAACCGCATCCCGCGCCCTTTCAGATACCCCGACTCCCGGGCCAGCCGCAGGCTGCCCTCGAACACCTCCCGCACCTTGTCGTGCAGGATCAGCTGAGCGCGAAACACCTGCAGCGTGCTCTTGGCGAAGGGCCGGTCCTCCACCTCAATCCCCAGGGCTACTTTCCAGCGTAGGTCAAAGTCGGCCCGGGCCTTGGCCTCGGCGTCGCTGACCTTGTCGTGGGACTGGAGCAGCAGCGCCGTCGCCAGCAGGCTGGGCGGCACGCTGTCCCGGCCGTTGTCGGGGCAGTAGAATTCGGCGAACTCGGCGTCTCGGAACAGCCGGCCCCGCAGCGAGGCCAACATGCCGTAGAAGGTGTCCCGCCCCACGTGATCCAGATACAGCCGGTCCGCTTCCCAAAGTCCCCTCTGGTCCGAACGCTCTCCCAACATTCTCCGCCCTCGCTACACTTGTTGACCCCAAGTATAGCCGCTTACCCGGCCACAGCCACTTTCCGGCCGGACTTCTAGTATTACAACGTCAGTTAGTTTGATAGGATAACTGTGTAGCTGGAGAGGGAATAGGCAGGTGAGGTGGGGATGTGGATGCGGCAGCTTTCGAGCAGGTGTACGGGTCATTTCGGGATTTTCACGCTTACTTCGCGCCGCTGTTTGGCCGCCGGGAGACGCGGGAGCACAGCGGTCATTATCTCCAGGCCCTGCTGGTACAGTCTGGGGAGCGGCGCAACGCTGAGAACCTGTCGGAGACGGTTCCGGGGTCAGCCCGAGGGATGCAGCGGTTTCTCACCGATTCTCCCTGGGACGATGAGGTGATTATAGGACGGCTGCAGGAGTACCTGGGAACCCGGCTGGAGCAACCGGAAGGGGTGTGGGTGCTGGACGGCAGCGACTTTCCCAAGCAGGGGAGGAAGTCGGTGGGAGTGGCCCGGCAGTACTGCGGGAGGCTGGGGAAGGTGGCCAACTGCCAGGCGGGGATGTTCCTGGCCTATGTCAGCCCGTTGGGACGGGCATTGGTGGACAAGGGGCTGTATCTGCCCGAGAGTTGGACCTCGGACAAAGACCGGTGTGAGGCGGCGGGTGTGCCGGAGGATAGGCAGGGCTACCGGTCCAAGACGGAGTTGGCCTTGGAGATGGTGGGGCGGGCACAGGAGCGGGGCCACCTGAAGGCTGGATGGGTCGCGGCGGACGACGCCTTTGGGATGTCGCCGTCCTTCCGGGAGGGCCTGGCGGCCTTGGGGATGTGGTACGTGCTGGACGTTCCGTCCGGCTTTACGGTGTGGCCGCCGGAGCCTGCCTGGACCAGTGCGGAGTATCAGGGATTCGGGCGTCCCCGCAAACCCAGGCTGCGAGACGGTCAGCGCCGGACCATGGAGCAGCGCAGCGACGAGTTGCCGGAGGAGGCCTGGCGTGAGATTACGGTGGCCGAGGGAAGCCAGGGGCCACGCAGCTACCTTTTCAGCGCCCAGAGGGTGCGACCGACCAGCAGGCGCAAGCCCGGCGAAATCCACTGGGCCGTCTACCGCCGGAACCGGGACGGCAGCGAACCCCGCTACTACCTGTCCAATGCTCCGGAGGATACCCCGTTGGAGACCCTGGCATACGTGGGAGGCTCCCGTTGGCGTATAGAAACGGAGTTTGAGACGGAGAAAAGCGACGTAGGCCTGGACGAGTACGAGACCCGCACCTGGGCTGGCTGGCATCACCACGTGGCCCTGTGCCTGCTGGGCGGAGCTTTTCTGCTGAGCCTGCAACAGGCTTGGGGGGAAAAAGATGCCCCGGATCACGAGGCCGCAGGTCTACCGGGTGGTGCGGGAAATGCTGCCCCGGGAACGGTTCGGGCCAACCGAGTTGCTGCGGTGGCTTGAGGATACGCAGGACAGTAACGAACGGGCCAAACGCTCCCATGCCAAGCGCCGCGCCGCCATGCGGGCATCACCCCACATCCCTCCCTGAACTGACGTTGTAATACTAGGAGAGTGTAACTCTGCACCTGATGTGGCAAAAGTCGTGATAGAGGGACATGCTAGGTGGTCGCTGAGCATAGACGACACAACACTCATGAAAGTGAACTATGGTAACGCAACCCTGCCGAAGCAAATAATAGATAAGGAACTCTTCAGAGACATTGCTGAGAGAACCGTGGGTGCGGTCGAAGTCGAGCGCATTTGGGGTATATTTCAGTGTGCCCTTAACAATGACCATGGAACCGCAATAGTCATTTCAGAGGATCCAGCCTCTGAAATAAAACGACTTGCTCGGGAAGCGTTGCCCATCAAACCTGAATTCTTAGACCATAAAGATGTAGCGCAACTTGGCCGTGTCGACGGGGCCATTCTTCTCGGTCCCGACGGGCGCTGTTATGCATTTGGAGTAATACTCGATGGACTGGCGACTTCTTCAGGCGACAGGGCTCGTGGGGCACGGTTCAACTCATCCGCTCGTTATCAACAGACATCAGAGATTGGCACCATGGTAATAGTGATATCGGATGACGGCACAGTTGACGTAATCCCACATTTGAGGCCTCGTGTTCGTCGACAAGAAGTTGAAGACGCAGTACAGGCTTTTTGTGAATACTCGGGAATTGAAGGCAATGACGGTGAAGAATGGGCAAGACGGAGTAGGAGAGTTGAAGCCCTTCGCTTTTACCTCAATGGGGAACAATGCGACAGGGTAACTGAAAGTTATGAGCGAGAAATGGACTCTCGCTTCGAATCGGGTGGGATAAAGGCGATTAGAGAGCGCCTACAACCCCATCCCGACCTCAACGACTCTTACTTTTGGGATAGTTGATGCGTAGGGAAATGGCCATCCTCCAAGCCACAATCCAATAGTAAGAACATTGTGGTTTCAATCCGAGATAGACTCTCCGTGCCGCGGCCAACAACCGGCAAGCGGGACTTCTCAGATCTGGAGAAGCTCCGCCGAAACCACCCTTAAGACCTTGTCTTCGCAAAGAAGCAGATACGAAGCGGTGGAGGCTCCCGGGGGCTTGTCCACCTCACCCTTCGAACAGGTCACGTGCTTGACTGAGGAATGCCCATTTCGCTACTCGTCGCATACGGGCACCAAACAAAGTGCGCATATGTCGTCGTAACCTGTTGAGTCAACCGACTCTGCCGAAAAATCGGGGCTTTGATCAATCCATTCAGGCAACCGACCTTGACGAAGTGTAGAAAGCGAGGCGCGAAGGATCTTTCGGCGAGATGACTGCTCAAGATACCCTCTAGGTCCCTCAAATAGGATGCTGGCGGCGGCAAGCGATTGACCGAAAGCCAAGGCGCTTCCCACAGATATACCCTGCCATCGCTCCAACGCGCTGGTGTTAAGCAATCGTGAAATCAACCCGGCAGAACACCAATCACCAGCTCCAGCTTGGTCAACTGGACTGTCCACGAAAAATGGCTCTTGGTGTTTCCAAATGGGGTCGTCTAGACCACGTGGAGTCATATACCTCAGTCCCTCTCCGTCCATAGTTTCTACGACAAGCGAAGGCTTGTGATCTGCCTTGCTGAGCCAAGGTTCTATGGATTGTCCCGTTCGGCGAACCGAATATTTCACAACATCACTTAACTGAAGTGCCTTTTTGAAGTTGCCATTACTACTGAAAGAATCAGGTTCAAACATGACCAGTGCCCCACCCTCGCGAGCCTCTACCGCAAGCTTGATCGTAGTAGGCCCTGACCTGTCAAAGAAAAATAATGCAGGCTTGATTTGATGGATCGACTCGTTGCCTCGCTCAAAGATCGGCTCGGATCGCCGAGGAAAACGACGCTGACACCTGGGACACGTAAAAGCAAAGCGATGTGTGCTACCTGGCCGCCCCGGCAAAAATTCCACTACTCTAGGAGTCCTACCGGAAGGATCGCGTTGCACATGTCGACAGTCCACACCTGTAGACTGGAGATCGGATATTATGAAATCGGCAGCTTTATCAGCTCCTAGCCGTGCAATTGGCACGGAAGCATGTCCGAGAAAGCTCAGAATTGCTAAAACGTTGCCGCAGGTGCCACCAGCCTTTCGTCGTAACTGTTGGTCATTTTCACTAGCGAGGAGAATATCCAGGGCGATGAAGCCGGCTCCTGCAACGGTCGCCAATGGCATTGCCCTAGGCATAGGGCTCTCCGGCCAGCCAGATATCGAACAGTTCACCCGTCTCATGTTCTGCGCCAAAACTACCGCTTACGACATGCCCGGTTGGCTGAATATGTGCGACGCCGAATCGTCGTTCCCATGCAGCTAGCAGAACCCCTAGTACTCAGTCATGTTTGGAATCAAAGGGATAGAGGCGGTGCAGTTTGGTTCGGGCGTCATGGGTATTGAAGCGCCAGTTGATGGTAGCTTGGGCGGTGTTGCGCTCAGCAACCAGGGCCTGAACCTCCCGCCCGAGAGCTTCTTCGTCGGGGAGTCGCTGTCTGAGGCAGGAGCGGGACAGTACGCTGAACTCGATTTCCGCCATATTCAACCAACTCCCGTGCTTGGGGGTGTAGTGGAACTCCAGCCGTTTGGCAATCCGCCGGGCCTCCGCTGCCGGGAACGCCTCGTACAGCGACGCCATGCGGTGAGTGTTCAGGTTGTCTAGGACGACCCGGACCACCTCGACCTCCGGATAGGCCTCGTCCACCAGCCATCGCATCTGTTGGGCAAAGTCCTCCATCGTGCGCCGTTGGGTCACCGCCACGTGCCGCCACCCGGCCTGCGGCTCGCAGGCCAAGAACAGGTTCCGTGTGCCCTCGCGCCGATACTCGTAGTCCTGCCGCAGCGGAATTCCGGGCCGGGGCGGCAGAGCCGGCCGCGTCTGGGCCAACAACTGGGTGGAGGTCTCGTCAAAGCAGACCACCGGCCTTCGCGGGTCATACGGCTCCTCGTATAGGTCCAGCACTTCCTCCATGTGCGCCACGAACTCCGCGCTCACCTTGGGGATGCACCACTCTTTCTTCTGCCAGGGCTTGAGAGCGTTTTTTTGAGCCGCTGGCGCACCCCTTCGTGGGACATGGAGGACGCCAACCCCAACTCGACCACCTTGCCAGCCAACAGGCGCAGGGTCCAGTGGTCATGCCCCTCCGGGGCTGGGCTGCAGGCCAGCGCGACCAGGTGAGCCTCACCCCGGTCGTCCAACTTTCGGTACCGATGGGCTTGGGTGCGCTCCCATAGGGCCCCTTCCAACCCATCTTCGACAAACCGCCGCTTGATCCGGTACACCGTGCCCGCCACCACATCGAGGGCTTCGGCCACCCGGGGAGCCGGCCAACCGTCGCCGGTCTTGAGCAGAATCCGCACCCGGATGGTCATCCGAGCTGGGCTCTTCCCGCCGCGTACCAGGCGTTGGAGATTTTCCCGTTCTTCCCAAGTCAGCCGGACTGGGTATTTTTCCCTGACCATCACCGTCACCCCCATCAACATTGTCTGCCCACCAGCATAGCGCGATCGTTCACACCCTCACATCACCATCTAAAACAAGTTTGACCCAGTACTAGTGAGTGAAGTTTGCTCGAATGCGAGGATACGATCATCTGGGTGGTTCCAATTGAGCTCAAAGACTCTTCGTAATCCGATGCGAAAGCACACAACTTAGCGTATACATCGAAGGGGTTCTGCTCATCGGCAAAAATGATATCGGAAGAGTCGACGTCCCATGTTTCGAAAATCAAGCTTCTGTATTCCAACAGTAAGGCGTCCCCTCGCCGAGGAGAGCTTGCAGGAAATGGAAGAACTGGGGCAACTACCTGTGGACGATGATACTCAGCGATCTTTTGTAGGTGTTCACCTTGGTTCTCCCCCAACACCGGCGCCCAAATCGGAATTGGGTCGCCAATTGATGCCCTCTGCACAGTTCCTGTGAATCCATACATCAGTTCAGCTTTGTCTCCTCCTTCTGGTAAAATCATGCTGTCCACCAGAGGGTTGTCACAAACAACGACGTGAAGGTTGCCAAGACCTAAAGCCTCCACACTGCTAGAATGCCAAATCGTCAAAAGCGTTCCAATGAGAGGAAAGTACAATTCCTCGGGTAGGGCCGTGATGTCTACTACGACATCAGAAAACCCTACGTAGCTCTGGGCTTCTCTAAACTCGGCGGAGATGTTAATCCCTCCTGTACTACGACCTTCTCGGTTCCTGGTGGCAACCGCTACAGTCTTGAGACTGCTCCCGGTGAACATTTGCCTAAGTTGAGATCTATGGCTCTCGGCTCTTGCTACGTCTTCTTCGGCAGGCAGTCCTGACCCTGAACCATATTCAATAAGCCTACACTCGGCTGGGTGAACCCCGGCCGTAATCAGCGTGCCTACTGCGGCCAGTGCTCTGGGGTCAAATCCGGCGCCGCAAATGAATAAGAGTCCACGCTGGCTACTGAGCATGAGTTGCTGCCAAAGCGACTTGACTTCAGTTCCCCTTGCCATGTAGTGGAGATCCCACTTCAGAACGTCAGTCGTCACTAGTGTAGCCTCAGAGTTTGGCTCTCCAAGCCAGAAGCGGTCCATAGTGCGAGTCGGTCTATGCCGACACGCTCCTTGAAGCCGCTATATTCGAGCGGCAGTTCAAACTCAGGGCAATACAGCCGGTTAAGGAAGAAGACTGTCCAAACCCCACCCTTTACATTGACGTTCGGCCTAACCTCTAGGATATTATTGGCTATTGCTGATGCTAGTACGCGAGACAGGCGTTGGAGCGGTGTCTGCTTAGGGGATTCTGCCGCCTCTCGCAGTCGGGTCACGTCTGACTCGCTGATGCCTACGCCAGTCACGCCTGGTGCATATGGCGCATTTGGCCTATAGGTCTCTAATTGGCAGAATTCTCCAATGGCTGTCACTAGCCTCCGAACATCACCCCCATAAGGCACCTCTTTGGGAAGGACAGACAGTCTGTGACGGGACACAGCGCGTATCAGTGTGTCCTGTTGAGTGGCTGTGAGTTGCGACACACTTCCGCGAGACAGGGTGACCGAAGCGAGGACTTGCTCGAACAAGTCCCCAGCGACGCGCAGGAATTGCTCGATATTCCAAGAACTCAGCTGCCTAATCCGCTTGATGCCATAATAGAATGGGAGCCGATGCTCTTTGGCGATGAATAGTTCAGCGGCTGTCCTCATGCTAGCGGAATCTCGATCCTGCAATTCACTAACCGACAGTGGGATATCCAAGGGAAGTTGGCTCTTGGCGACCCTCTGGCTCATTGTTATCGACAGCTTGCGCCATTCAATGGCTGCCTTCAGTGAGTCAGAGGTTGTGGAGTCAGCGTCGATGGTGCCTTGTACCCATTCGTCAAACTTTTGCTGACCGTTGACACCATCAATAGCTTGTTGTTTGGCATCAGTCCTAGCTTGTCTGGCCCGCTCCAGTTCTCTGTCGGTGCTTAGAGTTGTCATGAGGCACGATTCCAAGCTCTCAACACCGACCTGGGCTCGCATGATCCTTCTGTTGCTGATTTCATCCAGTAGACCCAAATAGCGCTGTCCTCTTCTCGCGGTGCGAGCCCATTCTTCAATTCGAATCTCCGAATAGTCCCGTCCCTCCGTTCGGGCAAAAGCCAATGGCTCAGTTGATTCGACCGCCTCAGACCGCTGTGCAAGCCATCTTGCCATCGTTAGTTCTCTCCGCTCAAGATCACGTCGGAGGGCCTGACGTTGCTCAAGTGTGAGTTCATGCACATCATCGAACATCAAGAGTATCCGTTGCGTTAGCCGTGATCCATCCACAAAAATGTCGGATGTATAGAGCGTACGAGGAAGTTGCAGGCCACTTGAGAGATCGGTCGATACGTCAGTCACTCCCATCAGGCTGTTTAGAGAATCAGTCAGATTGATTTCTGCCCTGCTAGCCTTGTCATACAGTTGAGCGCCATTGATGGGCTCCACCACGACAGTGGCATTATCGTTTGGACGGAACTCTACTCGATGAGCATCCCTTGGATACGACAATCGGTATAATGCCAATATCGATCGCAAGGTGAGTAGAGTGATTCGCGCATCCAGGAGACCGAAAAACCATCGACTCTGCACGTGTTCGTCAATGGGAAGGTCTTGAATAGTCGCGTATTGTTCACGACAGCTGACTAGGATGCCAACAACAGCAGGGCCCGTGTCCGTTAGTGCCCCGATGTCAGTTAACTGTTCAGCAAGGAGTCGATAGGCGTCCTGTTCTTTCAGCCGGTCGACCAAACGAAGCGAGGTAGGTGTGAATAGGCGAAGGATCGTAGTCTTGCCCGCTCCAGGCGCGCTCTCGATTATGAGCAATCTGTCCCAAAGCTGATCCTTAGGCAACATGTCAAGGACATCCGGACCGACAAGCGACAAGAACTGGTCTTCGATAGTCGCCTGTTCTGAGGCCCTCAAGCGAAAAGGATTCTGAGCCATTTCCTATGCCTTCCTCCGGGTATGTCGTTCAAAGCGAGGGAATAGCGCTTGCATCGGTAACGGAGCCCACAATAGAGAGACGGAATTATTCGGTGTATTGTGCGAGAGCACCAAAGGCAGAGCGCACCCAGCGAAACCATATTTCGATGAGCTTCCCCCAACCTGTTTAGCCTCGTCCTCAATCTCCTCGTCGTAGTAGTCATCAAGCAAGCCACAGAACTGCGGTTCGTTTCCTGGTTCAATCCTGTGGCTTTCATCAAGGAGTTGAACGAAGTGGACCTGGGGAGGTCTAGTCCGCGCAGCTACTCTAGTGTAGTCTTCGATAGCCTGGTTAAGGTGTTCAACTGCCTGTCTAGTAGCGACGTACAGACAAATGTGGATCTCGGTGTCAGGACCTGAGAACACGGAGGACCCTGCTGCCGAGTCGGAACCAAGCAAATCAGAGAATCTCTTAAGTCTTCCAAGATAGCCACCATCCTTTTCCCGCAAGACAGTCTTGCCGCTGCCCGCAAAGTCATCGATCAAGAAGACCAACTCGAATCGAGATGGGTCGGATTCGTTTTGCTCGTGCTCCTCTAGTAGTTGTGATCTCATTTCCACAAGTCTAGGTTCCGAGACCTCGTGAGTAGCATACACTTGCTCGGTGCTGAGATCGCGATTGCTTCTTCTAAATTCATCCATCCGCGCACCATCGCTTAGTCCTAAGAAGAGGCTCTGGCGGCGCGCCCGGGCGAATTCCGGACTATTTTCGATACCATGGACCGCATACTTAGGGATTCCAAGCTTGGTGCTAACGTAGCCACGTAATATGGGGCGAATTACCTTCGGGTAAAGTACTTCTACGAGCTGTTCCATTTCGTTGTTGGATATGAATATGAGCCGCCGTTGGACAAAAGTAAGGGCGGCTCTCCTTTCGTCCACCGTAGGGAACTGTCGCAACCAGATGGCGAGGCTCTCCATGAACTTACGGCCTGGCCTAAAGCGCTCGTAGCCGTCGTATTTGTGGCTGGCAAGCATCTGCAGACTCAGCAAGGTGTTGGAAGTAGCTATGTCCGTGCCGTCCCATCCCATTACTTGTCCTAGTAGCGCGAAATTATTGTAATGAGGGGTGAATTGGCTGGCGGGATTATTCGGCAACCATTGGAACCTGAACGCGAACCTCTCTGCAAAAGCTACTCATCAATTCAAAGCAGTCTGACTACTAGTAATGCTTCTGCCAATGAGTCCTTCATCGCTTACCTTTCTCCGCTAGGAGATCCAAGGAGTCGACTCGAAGCTCAAAGGCCCCGTCCACTGGATACAAAGCACGGAAATACTGCATCATAGTTGCGATGCCCTTGGTACCCGGTGATCCGAGATTCCAACAGGAGTCTAGTTTTGACGAAACCCTATCGACACTGAGCGATAAGCCTTGGTTAAGTAAGTCGAAGTCATTGCCGCCCCAATTGCCAAGGTCACCAATGCTGAGCACCTCGTAATCTGCAATCCTCAAGAGGCGTTGTACTTCTTGGATGGTCTGTGCCTTAGAATTGGGAGCATGAAGGATGTCGACAGAGTGCGCCGACTGATGCACATAACTTGGAGAGATAATGTTATCAAGTGATTCGATGACGGACCGGTGAAGATTGTCCAAATTGAGGGGTGTGGTCGGTACGAGGGACAATTGATGCGCATTCCTCAACACACGCACAGGTAGTCGATCAATTAAGGGTTGAAGGGCTTCGTATGTAGTGTCATGTTGCGGGTTGCAGTCTGAATCTTGGTCTAGGAATGTATCGCTCAAATGAAGCATTACTGCTCCGTTATAGAGGCCCAGCAGCACATTATCCCAGTATGCCGCAGGTATAACCCTGCGTAAGTCGTCGAATGCAGAGCCACCCCGCCCTGTAGCTACGCCTAGGAATAGGCCGTCGTCGAGGAGATTTGAGAGCGAACGTGCCATGCTTTCGCTCATGCCTGAGAATCGTTCGGCTGGAGCGCATAATGTCCCGTCGTAATCAGCAATAACCGCTCTGATGGACGCATGACGAAGCCGATCTAGAAAACAGTCTAGACCCTCAGCTACAAAAGCAGTATCTTCATGAGGTAAAAGCCCTAGAGCTTCAGCCTTTCTCGCGATCCAGGTCTGGCGGGCAGTCGGGGGGAGTGGCGCCTTAAAGCCTTTCCGATACATCGTGCGCCCAAATTTTGCAATCGGTGGACGGCCTGGATCAAGCCCCCCTATGGCACCCAACGAGCCAACTAGCTGTAACACTTGACTGATTAGGTCGATTCCTGCTCCCGGCCCTTCCCCTTGACTGAAGAGGCGGAACTTACACACATCGTCGGGTACTAGCTGAAGTATGGTACTCGCCAAGCCCGTGTTGGTCGCGTCTTCAATCGACACGACTGCCGTGCTCTCAGCCCGGCGTCGCAACCAATTGTGTCGACCATGCGCGAAATTCCTGAAGTCGGAGAGCAGGACGTTGGATAGTCCTGACTCGGAGCACTTTGATTCGAGGTCAATCGCCGCTGGCCATCCCCAGCCGCTAGACAAGGCAATGATTGTGTCCGCGCGCGCCAATTCGAGGAGGTTGCTATTGGCTTGGAGGCCATCCTGAGATGTACCCGATAGCGCGCCGATTCCACGTAGGTCCAATTCTGGCATGTCAAAAATGGAGTCATAGCTGCGGACGAGCAAAATGAGAGTAGCGAGTAGCGAGTTGGTCGCCAGGAATCCGTCTTTCCCACCTGGCACCGTAAATCCGTAACCAACTCCAGCACCACTCTCATCGATCAACCGTAGGAGTGCGTTCCGCTCGCTGGCACATATCGCAGCGATAGGCTCTTTGAATCGAAGAGCTTGGAACGCTCTCATGATGTCTGGATTAGACCCTCTGGCACTTATCAAGACCGATCCCGTGTTGGTCGTTGGGGCACGAGTGGCTGCTTCTAAAGGAGTTACAGCTTTAGTCAACTGGCCCGTGTATTGCTCATGAAGCGCGGCAGCAAATGCGGCCGCCGTGAATGAGCCTCCCGATCCAACGAAGATTAGATTATGCGGGACAAGATCGGCCAGCAAAGTTGCCAGGGGCTGGACATCAGCGTCGGACGCGAATTCGACCGTCCTCTTCAGGCGCTGTAGTTCAAGGGCATATGCTCTGCCCATTGTTGATTTGCCTCCAAATTCGATACCTTCAAATCTCTAGGTTGTCGGTACATCACACGTCAATCGATCCTAGCAGTTTAGGTTTCGTGTTGCCTACCGGCCTCGACTAAAAGATCCAGAGGGAGTTGGAATTCGCGTTCACGATAGCGATCCAAAAGCTCAGTGATCGCACGTCGGCCAAGCCATGCCTTGGAAACGCGGGCCTTCTCCGCTAAGGCGGCAAGTTGGCGATGCTCCTCAGGCGATAGATTGACTGAGATGCGTTGTGTTGAAGACATTTCGGCAGAAGCTCCAGATTGATGCACTGCGCAACAATATGCTGCAGTGTGCAGTACGTGCCATGTGCTGTCAACGCCCTTGACATCTTCTGTTCATCGCAACGCGGTGCTTGGCCAAGAATGTCTCCCCATCGTCGGAGAGCCTTTCTTAACTGGTGCGAGCTGGATTTCTTTGTTGGCTCACGTTCTCAATTGCAAGGGCGATTCCTCGTGTTTCCGCTAGCGGTACCTGAGTCTCCTGTCGACCCGGTGGTTGAACAGGGTTGCTTCCCAATGACGTCTGCCGTTACTCAGTTCCCGACTGTCTACTTTCGTCGCCGTCGCAGTACTCGACCACGATCTCGCACCATTACTATTCGGTGAACTCCTGAAAGGCCTCACGTTGCTCTTGGAGGCTGACCACTCCTTGGTCGTCTCTGTTTCCCTCGTTGCTGACTTCCCTATACATCACTCCCTCCTCCGTTTGTGCAGTTCCGTTCTCATGGCTGGGCAGGTTGCGCCGGCGTCGTTCCCGGTTTCAGTTCGTCATTCGCAACCAGGCCCTGATGCCATATTCTGTCGTCACTGGCGGATTCACAAGGGCCTGCTGTCGTCAAATGGTGCTGTGGTGGTGGAGCTGAGGCTTCTGGTTTTCCGGCTGTTGGGGCGTGGGCAAGTAAAGACCCGGCTTGCGCCGGGCGTCGTGGCCTGTGAGGTGGACCCCATCGTTAGGACAGGATCGAAGTGGAATTAAGCGAGAGTCCCGCTGCTCCTGCCAATGATACCAACACCTGTTCCGGTGGAGCTTCCGTCACCTTCGATTCCTCCGCCGGGGCATTTCTGACTTGGTGGAACACCTTGTTAGTAGCAAGATAAAAATGGGCGAAAGTAGCAAGATGGAACTGACCCACCCGAAAGTGGTGGCATCATCTGAAGAGACTCTGCGGAGGTGCGTGAAACACATTGCTGAAGGTGGGAGAAGTGAAAGAGATCTACGAGATGAAAGGAGCGGGCCGTTCGATCCGGGGGATTGCCTAGGAGCTGGACGTGTCCCGAAATACTGTGCGCCGGTACCTGAAATCCCCGGAGGCCATGCGGGCGAGGCCGAGGCCGCCGCGGGGGTCTAAGCTGGACACCTACGCCGAGCATGTTGACCGACGGATGGCCGAAGGACTGGAGAATTGCCGGGTGCTGGATCGGGAGGCCCGTGCCCTGGGATACCGGGGCAGCTACTCAACGGTAGTGCAGTATGTCCGCCCGCGGCGGCGAGCCCGACAGCCGGATGCCACGATGCGTTTCGAGACGGCGCCCGGTGAACAGACCCAAGTGGACTGGGGCAGCCTGGCCTACATCGGCGGAGATGGCAAAAATCGTCGCATCTGGGTGTTCGTGATGACGCTGGGTTGGTCCCGAGCCTGCTACGTGGAACTGGTCCGCAAGGCGGACACGGCCGCCTTCATCCAGTGCCATGCGAATGCTTTCGAGTACCTGGGCGGGGTGCCCCGCCGCTGCCTGTACGACAACGCCAAGGTGATCACCCTGGGCCGGGACGAGGAGAAACGGCCGGTGTGGAACCGGCGGATGCTGGACTTCGCCCTGCGGGTCGGCTTTGAGGCCAGGCTGTGTCAGCCCTACCGGGCCCAGACCAAGGGCAAGGTCGAGAGCGGAGTCAAGTACGTCCGGCGCAACATGTGGCCAAGCATACGCTTCACCGATGACGCCGACCTGAACCGGCAGGGCCTGGAGTGGTGCGACGTGGTGGCCAACGCCAGAGTGCATGGCACGACTTGCCGGATACCGTGGGAGATGCTGGACGAGGAGAGGCCCCATCTGGGGAAACTGCCGGACCGAGCCACCCTGGCGCCGTACCTCCGGGAGGACCGGAAGGTGGCCCGGGACGGCTTCGTCAGCTGGGAGGGCTCCCGCTACGGAGTCCACTGGAAGTGGGTGGGAAGGACGGTGCAGGTGGGACAGCGGTTGGGCACGGTGGAGGTCTGGTCCGGCGATGAGCGCATCGCGGTGCATCCCAGGGCTGAGCAGGCGGGGCAGCGCTTCATTCTGCCCGGTCAGTGGCAGGGACTGCCCAGGGGGGATGGCCGGCCTCGCCGGGAGGCGGTGGCGGTGCAGGTCCCCGCTGGTGAGGTGGAGCGCCGCTCCCTGGACGTGTACGAACTGGCCGCCCTGGGAGGCGCAAGGTGATCGCGCTGGAACAGGCTCGCAAGCACCTGGAGACCCTGGGACTGAAGCAGGCCGTCGAGGCCCTGGACAACTCCCTGGACACCGCTGCCGGCAAGCAGCTGACCTACCCGGAGATGCTGGCCGACCTGCTGGAGGTGGAGGTGTCCGCCCGGAGGGAGCGCTATCTGGTTACCAAGACGAAGATGGCCCACCTGCCCTTCCAGCGCACCCTGGAGCAGTTCGACTTCGGCTTCCAGCCCTCCATCGACGAGCGGATGGTCAAGGACTTGGCCAGCCTGGCCTTCGTCGCCGAGGCCGCCAACATCCTGCTGCTGGGTCCTCCCGGGGTGGGCAAGACCCACCTGGCCGTGGCCCTGGCCTTGAGGGCAATCGAGCATGGCCAGGGGGCCTACTTCGTGCGCGCCTACGACCTGATGGAGGACCTGAGGAAGGCGCGGGCCGAGCATAACCTGGACCGGCGGATGCGGTTCTACCTGGCCCCCAAGGTGCTCATAGTTGATGAGTTCGGCATCTGGCCCTACGACCGGGAGGCGGCCACTGCCTTCTTCACCATGGTGTCGGCCAGGTACGAGCGGGGCAGCATCATCCTGACTTCCAACAAGGGGTTCGGCGAGTGGGGCGAGTTGCTCGGCGACAGCGTCATCGCCTCGGCGGTGCTGGACCGGTTGCTGCACCACGGCCACGTGCTGAACATCCGGGGAGAGAGCTTCAGGCTCAGGGAGAAACGCCAGGCGGGGCTGTTCCCGTCGCAACAGCATCTCGCCGCTTCGCCGGAGGAGGCCGGCGACAACTACTCGGACTGACAAATTCGCAGACCAGAACCGGGGGGGTCAATTTTAACTTGCTACAACATTACAACGGGCGTCGGGAGAGTGGGGGTGGCTCAGCCCTAAACCGGTGGTCCCAAGGAACCAGATGAGTGGGTCAACTCCGACTTGCTACAACCTGGTCAATTCCAAGTTGCTATTGACATGCCTCACCAGTCGTTGGACTGTTTCAACAAGCCCACCAAACCGGCCCCAGCCCTTGTCCCATGGTTTATCCGCTAAAAGCTCTAACTTGGGTTATTGTTGCCCGCGGTTAGTTATTTCTCGTGGAAATACTATTCTCTGGTACCGATGTAGCCTTGGGAGTGTTTCAAGAATTAGTTTCCAGACTCTTACGTTAAGACACTACCTACCCTTTGCTACTTCCTGCCATTCCTTCTTGCCCGTCTTCTGGCAGCTCTATTACATCCTCTCGCAAAAGGCTCTCCCTTCCTCTCCCGAAATCTTGGCTCCGCTTGCTGGGTTCCTCCCATCATGCCGCCTCCAAGCGCCGATGGTTTCAAACTTCATCTGGCAGAGCTCGCAGGTATAGCTTTCCTCGTCGGTCATCGCAACCGAGGTCACACTGAACGGGTGTCGTACGCCCTGTCTGGCATAAGCCACGGCTCGTTCCAGGTAGTCCCCATTTTGTTGGTGGTGTTCCTTGGCGAACGGCGCCAGGCTTTTCACCTTGACGTCGTCCCGGTTAAGGGTTTGCAACGCATTTTCCATCATTTCGTCTTCGTTCTGAGCCTTGAGGGTGAGGTAAATCTCGCAACCGTGTTCCTGGCCGCACAAGGGGCAGATGAAGTGCACTAAGAACAGTCGCCTCATGCTGGTGTCCCGTCCCATCAGTTCGCTGGGGCTCCGGAAGGGATCGCTAGGTTCTAGGTGCAGGTCTTCATTTTGACTCTTCTCGTCTTCCATGGGCTCATTTTACTGCTTTCTGGTAGTGCGAGTCGGTCAACTGCGTAAGGTGGGCCGTCTTGGTTCAGAAGTTGAAGTCGCCCGATTAGGTAGAATGCCAGCGTTGCGGACGCCCTTGAAGCCGTAATTTTGTTTTCCTCCCGTGCCGCTAAAACATTGGGCTAATGTCCTAATCCAGGTCACGCCTTGACATCAGCTTGGGTCGCCATACCCCAGTTCCCTGGCACGGCGGTAATCTAGCTCCGCTTCTTCGGCATCACCGGCCAGTTCCTTAGCAAGGGCCCTGCCGTAGTATGCGCGGCCACTGTCTTGATTACACTGGATCGCAGCGTCGTAATGCCTGACGGCTTCGTCAAAGCTCCCGCTGAAAAGACGGGCTTGCCCCAAGAAGAAATAGGCGGCCTCGTCCGGACCGCTGATGCTTAAGGCGGCCTCGCAGTCAGCCACCACCAGGTCATATTCCCCCTTTGCGAGATGGGCTTCTCCCCGGAACCGGCGGGAGTAAAAATCCCCCGGGTCTAGGCGCACTGCCACGTCATAGTCCGACAAAGCCAGGTCTAGCTCGCCCTTCATCCGGTAGGCTGCTCCCCGACCCCGATAGGAGAACGCCTCTTCAGGGTCAAGTCCAATGGCAGTGTCAAAGTCCCCAATCGCGGGGTCGTATTCACCCTTAAAACGGAGGCAGTCCCCTCTCCCCCGGTAGGCGTCGGCGTTGCCAGGTTCCAGCCGGATGGCCTCGGTCAGGTCGTTGACGGCAAGGTCCAATTCGTCAAGCTCGCCGTAGGCTAGGCCCCGGTTGTACGAGGCCTGGGCGTTTGCCGGTTCGATGCGAAGGACCTCGGTCATGTCAGAAACTACCCGGTCAAATTGCCTCAGATGGCCGTAGACCGTGCCCCTTATGTAGTAAGCGCCAGCATTGTCTGGCTCCAGTCTCAGGGCCTCGTTCAGGTCGGAGAGTGTCCTTTCGTCGTCCTCCATCAAAAAATAGTCCCGGGCTCTCCAGAGGTAAAGATAGGCGTCCTCCGGATTGAGCTTTATTGAGGCGTCAAGGACAGCTATTTCAAACCTGCGCCCATCGTCCTTATCCTCTGGGCGTCTTACAGTCTTCCAAGCTTTTGCCATTTGCAGGAGCAGGTCAAACCCCTCAGGTGTTCCCAAATGGCGGGCATCCCTCGCGTACCGGTTGGACTTTGTCCTGTCCCCGGCGAACTCAGCAACCATCGCTGCTGCAGCAACCACCGGAGCGTCATCGGGTTTCAGTTCAATGGAGGCCTCGAATGCCTTCAGGGAATCTTCAAACTGCCCAAGTTCCCGCAGGGCCGAACCCATCGCGGTGTAGTAGCGCACGTCCAGCGGACGGCGTTCCTGTGCGATGGCCTTAAGGTGGTCCACAGCCTCCTGGGGCCTCCCTGATTCCAGCAATATCCATCCGATTTCGGCCCATGGCAGAACCCAGGTCCCATCCAGCTTGGCTGCAACCCAGCAGGCTGCCAGGCCCTCCTCAACCATGGAAGCGTTTCCCAGCTTGGCGCCCATTCCCCCTTTCATTGACCCCAAGGTGAATTGATTGGCAGGATCCAAGGGGTCCAATCTGGCCGCCAATTCCAACTCGGCAACAGCCTCGTGGATTCTCCCCTGAAGCTGCAGTTCCCCGAAACGACGGTAGCGGGCGTAGGCCTCGGGGTTGCTGATGTCCCAGTCCTTCAGCAAGCGTCCTTCCGTAGTACGGATGAGTTCGTCCACCTCGGCCTGATGGACATCCAGGTTGGTCGCTAATACCCTCCGAGTCCAGTCCGAAGCTGCCGACTTCAGGTCCTCCTTCCATTCTTCGTCCGACTTGCCGGGGACCAAATCGGCGAGCAGGTCTCCCGAGAATTCAGAGAAGGCTCCCATGACCGCGAGGCTGTCCAGAACTTCGAAACGAACCGCCGCATTTATCTTCTCGTCGATGACGTCGCACAACAGTGTTGCGTATCGGCAAAGGCGACCCATTATATCGTCCACGGCCTCGTCACCGATGAACCCGGCCAGTGTTCCCGCGATGTCGCTGGCCCAGTAAAGCCTACGGAGTTCCCGCAGCAGACGGTCACGCTCGCGGGGGCCGACATCCGAAGACAATGCCTCGGCAATACCGACCAGGTTATCGTCGGCAGGGCGGACACCTTCATAAAGCCATCCCTCCACAGCGGTGACGCTAACCCCCGCCGACTCGGCGAAATCGTTGACGGACACCCCGACCTCCTGGCGTTTCCTATTGAGGTAATCACCTCGCCGGATGTCGCCGGGCCAGCGGAGAAACTCCAGGACTTCCGGGGAAGCACCGGCAATGTGGATATAGGCTGCGGCCCGCAGGCTCAGGTCAATGGCGGCCAGCCTGACATACACCTGCCAGACCGGCGCCAGATGCCTCGAATATACCAGCGGTGCCCGGGGCAGGAGGAAGGCCTTGAACCGATCCCAGTTGACTGCGTGCCAGTCAAGCACGGCGGCAAGACGGGAAGAATTGACCCAGTCCTCATGCTCTTGGGCAGGACTGGAAGCGAACACGGAAGCGAACACGGTCTGCGAAATGGCGGCGATAATTTTCGCGCGACTGGTCTCCTTCACCCGGTCATTCAGACGGCCCGAAAAATACCGTTGGGAGGTCTTGTCGCCGAGGTCGGGGTGTGTAATGCCCAAGCTCCTTACTAGGATTCCCAGTATCTGCCCGCTGGTCGGCAGCCCTGGCGCCACTTCGCCCCTGACCATTCCGGTGCCCTGCTGAGCTTCCTTTCCGCGGGAAGCATTGTTTTTTCGACGTATCTTCTTACCAGGCATACAGACCATTCCTGGACAGGAATTTACCGACGTCCACCAACACATCCATCAACGCCTCCTCCACTCCCACCTCCAGGATGGGGCGACTGTAGGTATGGGAGCCGGCAACATTGTCGAAGAATCTTCCGGCCGGGTCCACCATCACGTAGCTGCCGGTCATCAGGTCGTTGTCCTCCGGGACCATCGTTATTCCATGTTCCTCGACGCGGCGGCTGTTTTTCACGTACACCCAGAACTCCTCCGCAGAGATCAGATGGTCGCTGACTACGGAGTCGTTCTGCCCGCCCACAGGCATGACCTGGAGCAGCTTCCACCTTTCAGGTCGCACGTCGATCATGAACTCCGAGAGGTCCTGGTGCAGATTGGACCGGGACACCACGGTGTTGACCTTTATGCGTACGAGATTTTCTTTGAGGATACCAACCACACACAAGTAGTCCTGCGCGCTCATTGGCCCCAAACTGGTGGTCCGGCCAGCCCGCCGCAGCGTGTCAGGATTCACGGAGTCGATGCTGAGAGCGGCCCAGTCGAGGCTCCCATGTATGCGGTCCAGCCATTCCCCACAGATAAGACTGCCGTTAGTGACCACCGACGTGGTCATCCTCAGGTCCTTTGCGCGGGCGATCAGGTCAGGAAGCCAAGGGCACAGTGTCGGCTCGCCACCGGCAAAGTTTATCTTCTCGAAGCCGGCCAGGGCGAGAGACTGGACGATGGCCAGACTGTCGTCACGCCCCAGGTGCCCCTTTGGCAGCACCTCCGGGTCAATGTCCTTGAAGTTGGCGAAACAGAACTCACATCGCATGTTGCAAGGCTTCCACAGATGGTAGTTCACGGAAGGGATCTGGTCTGAAATCGTCATGCTCCCCCTTGAGTTTTCCGAGATTGTGGCTCCACCCAAGTTCGATGGTACGGAGCGAGAACCCAGGCCGAAACCCAAGTTGAGTGGACAATTGACCTGGTGGACAAGTAGGTGAAGGAAGGACGGGTTTCCTTCCTTGCGGTTACCGTTCTGGTTTGGATTCAGGAGTCGGCGAAACCGTTTTCAAGTTCTCATCACTGAAGGATCATGTAGCAGAGAAAGTTGGCGGGGATAGTGGCCGAAAATCGCATTATCCCAACAATGGACACAAGGCGGTGGTTTCCGTTGGCCCTGTCTACGAATCCCAGCTCACCACCCATGAACCACAAGCTGTTCGATTTAGCTTTGAGTTGGGGTCGAATTCAAGGAAAAGCATTAGGACCAACCTTAGCGACGGAGTTCACCTCAACCAAGCAGTCGGTTGGTGGAATGGGGAGTCGTCGGGCGGCGGACTGAGGACTGCGAAAAATCCGAGTTGATATAATGACGGTTAACCAACGGGCGAGGGCTTCTGGTGAAATCTGTTGGACAACCCTGACGTTTCGAACCGGGCACCGGTATGACGCTACCGTTTGAATTTGTGATAGGCGGTCCCCCCGTATCCCAGCAGACTCGGCGAAGGGAACGGGTCAGGGAGTGGACCGCAGAAGTGGAGGACGCTGCCAGGAAGACCTGGGACACGGAGCCTCCAATCGCCGGGGCGATCATGGTAACCATAACCTACTTCTTTGACGGCACGCCCTTTGACGTTGACAATATCCCCAAACCGATTCTGGATGCCCTGAAAGGAATGGTCTTTAGCGACGATGTCCAGGTGTTCGACCTCCTCTGCCGCAAAAGAGACATCAACGAGAATTTACAGATTCAGAATCCCTCTCCGGAGTTGATCGAATACCTGCAGGAGTCAAAGCAGGTCCTGCATATCTCCGTGGCCGACGCACTGAACCGGGAGGTGTCATTTTGGTAAAAGGAGTTGATGGCCCTGAATATATCCTCGCGCGACGAACGGCGGAGGAGTACCGCAAAAAAGGCTACGAAGTCTCTGAGGAGACACCGCTGGATTTCCTGCCCGGCTTTTGCGCGGACCTAGTGGTTCGCAAAGATGATGAGGTCAAGGTGATAGAGGTGAAGTCCCGGGCTTCGCTGGCGGTGACGCCTAATGTCAAGGAATTGGCACAGGCAATCGAGTCCCAGCCGGGATGGAGTTTCGAGTTGCTGTTGGTGGGGGAACCCGAGAAAGTGGATTCTCCGGAAGGGTCCCATGCCTTTCAACGCGAAAGCATCTTTCAGCGGCTTGAGGAAGCCGAGAAGCTGCTGGGGTTGGGATATTCTGATGCCGCCCTAGTGCTTGCTTGGTCAGCATGCGAAGCTGCGGCCAGGTTGGCTGTGACCGAGGAGGGTGTGCCTGATACTGGAATTACGAGGCCGGGTTTCGTTTTTGACCAGGCGGCTTTCCTCGGTATCATGTCCAGGGCCCAGTATCACCATTTGCGGGATGTGCAAAAATACCGCAACGCCATTGTCCATGGGTTCAGTCACGATGGTTTTAATGAACACCTAGTAACTGACTTGAGCGAAACAGTGCGAGGGATGGTCTCGGTCAGCTGACGCGCGGTTTCTTCCTGTTCATTGGCAACGGTCAGCAAAAGCGCCGAGGCGGTTCCCACCTACCAGGCCTGTGCAAGGTCGCCCCCAGCCTTTCCAGTGCGGCCTCGTAGGACACCCGCAGCGGCACCCTGACGTTGACACGCTTGATTTCGTCGCCCGCTACCTGATCAACGACAATTGACTTTGCCGCCGTATTGGACGACCTGGGCTACCTGCCCCAGGGTGCAGAGGAATCTGAGGTGCTCTTCACGCTCATCGCCGAACGCTACGAGCGTCGCTCCCTGGGCATCACGTCCAACCTGGTCTTCCCCCAGTGCGCCGCCGAAGGGGTGGACCACTCCCAATACCTGCTCAGGCTGGCGGAACTGGAACTCATCGACCGCCACCAGCGAATGGTGGAGCGGCGGATACGGGCGGCCCGCTTCCCTGCCGTCAAAAGCCTGGACACCTTCGACTTTACCGCCATCCCCTCGGTGAACAAGTCCCTGGTGATGGAACTGGCCCGCTGCGAATACGTCCAACACCGGGAGAATATCATCGCCGTCGGCAACAGCGGCACCGGCAAGACCCACGTCGCCCTGGGGCTGGGGCCTGGGCCGCCTGCCAGCGGGGGATGTCGGTGGGCTTCACCACGGCCGCCGCCCTGGTCCACGAGTTGATGGAGGCCAGAGACGAGAGGCGTCTGCTGAATCTCCAGAGACAACTTTCCCGCCTCAGCCTGCTGATCATCGACGAGTTGGGTTTCGTGCCCCTGTCACCCACCGGGGCGGAACTGCTCTTCGAGGTCTTCAGCCAGCGCTACGAGCGGGGCTCCATCCTGGTCACCACCAACCTTCCCTTCGACGAATGGACCGAGGTCTTCGGGTCGGAGAGGCTGACCGGGGCCCTGCTGGACCGGCTCACCCACCACGTCCACATCCTGGAGATGAACGGCGAGAGCTACCGGCTCAAGCGTAGCAGAGAGGGAGTTGTCTCCCAGACTCGAGAAGAGCCTCACGAAGAATAGGTCGCATCAAGACCTTCCTGCCTCTCCTCTGCTGCCCCACCCGTCATCAGGGCATTTCCCTCAACAAGTGACGCTGATATTTATGCTGGCCAGTTAGCTCGGACTTTTTCGCTGGACATGAACGCACCAGGTGGTACAGTTTTACTCCGCCCCAGTGGCCCAACATGCCTCCGCCATTGACACGCCAAGGAGTTGATCTTATCAACCAGACCGGTCCGGTGGAGACTGGTTCGGGCCTCGAATCCGGCCTCGGCGTTCGCGTCAACTGCAGCTGCTACAATGGACTGGAGTTCCCTGCAAATGACCCCAAGGGCCGCTTTTGGCAGGTTTTTCACGACTAGCTCGAGATGGCGCTCCGTCTCTGCTATCAGGTCATCCCACGAACAGATCAGGAGCGTGGTGCCAATCTTCAGTTCATCCACGACCGTCGAGGGTCGCCCTTGTGATGCGACGCGCGCAGCGAGCGAGGCACCGAGGCGGTCAACTTCTTCGACCAGGCGTGCGACCGGAATCTCGACCAGGTGGTCTTCTGGGGCGCCATCCCAACCCACAATACCTTGCTCAAGTACGACGACAAGGCGCCTGGTGGTGCCGAATCTGTCGGTATGACGGAGCCACGCATCTACGATATGACTGGCAGCTATCCCGACCGGAAACCGGCCAAGTTGTTCCTGACGAGACTTGACCTCGACCTGAACCGGCTCTGGTGCGTCGAGTTGCAGGTCGTCGAATCCCTCGGGAATGAGACTGTCAATGACAAGTTCTCCAGACGCCAGCCGTGAGGCCATCCAGGCTCCGACCCCCTCCTGAAAATGAAAGCCTCGACTGGCGCGGGCCCCGGCCCGCGATCTTGGCCATTCGGCCGAGTGCCAGGACTCTTGATCATCGGGTGGGTATATTGCGGCCCGAGAGGGGATCCCATTGACAGATGTAGGGGCAACAGTACGCCGAGAAGGTGGCAGTTTACTCGACGCCTTCCGGTTCTTCTTCGGTTTGCTACTCCTGGACACATTGCCCATTATACTTGGTGCTGCTGACACCGATGCCCGGAGGTAGCGCTGCGGCGAAGTTCTCCCGAAAGTCGTTGCTGGATTAGGGGGCTTACCAGGTGAACTCGGCCAGGTGAACGAATCCGTTGGGCCTGGGCCATCCAGAAGAGGGGGCGCCGCGTCCGGCAGCGCTGATTACACGCAGGTTGAGCGGTGCCGGGGCGAGCCTCCCAGCAATCTGGTCAACCAAGCCGACGTTGCTCGTATAGAAACCTTAGAGCTACTTCGAAACCGTTGCCGGACCGGTTTGTCCTGGAGTGGTGTTCCGATTCGTTCAACGGTTGTTTGATGGGACGAGCAACATCGGACGCTTACGCGACCCTTCACGCCGATCCTAAAGGAAGGAAGTCCGTAAAGGACTTCCTTCCTGGCGCTGGACGTCGACAGGCATATACGCCGTGCTGTTGGACCGGCGCTCTGGTACCATAGGGGCCGACAGCCAAGAACCCCAGTGCAGTTTAGCCAATCGGATATCGCAGTATTAACCACATTCCCGGAGGCGGCATGAGAAAAAACGAACTGGTCCAGCCCACCGCAGTGGAGCCCCGGGCGGGTTACTGCATCTGGATCAGCTACGCGGACGGACCTGCAGGAGAGGTAGATCTGTCCCATCTGGCCGGCCGGGGCGTCTTCGCAGCCTGGAACAACCGGGCTCACTTCGAAAAAGTACACATCACGGAACACCGGTCGATCGCATGGGACGACGAAATCGAACTGTGCCCCGATGCCCTCTACCTGCAGCTCACCGGTCTGAGCGTCGAAGAACTTATGCCGGGAGCCCGCCCGGTGCAAGCGGATGCCTGAGGTCTGCCGGTTCTATGGCATCGTGATCAGCATCTACTACAACGACCATGGGCCGCCGCACTTTCACGCCCGATACGGGAGCAACCAGGCGATGATCGCGATGGACAACCTGACGGTGCTGCAGGGCCGTCTCCCTCCGCGCGCCCACGGGTTGGTCATCGAATGGGCCGCTAGCCGCAATCCTGAACTCAGGGCTGCTTGGGCCGCTGCCAGAAGAATGGATCCCATGGGCAGGATCGCCCCGTTGGACTGAGTTCGCCGCCAAGATGTACCTTGGGAAGATAGCGAGACCCTCACTTAATATTGCCGCAATCCTGTCAGTTGACTGGGTCTACCTTAATGGTCTGCCGGGCAGGCTACGCAAAGGAGTAGCAGTTAGCTTTTAATAAGAACCCTGGCAACGAACTCCCTTTGCGTAGGATTTCCTTCATACATAGGCATCGGAATGCTCGCGAAAGCTTGATTGTGTTGAGCAAGCAACTGTACCAACAACGGGGAATAGTTCTCCTTGCCCAGATGCTCTGCTTTCAAAAAACCGTTTAAATCGCCGTTGTGATTTTCCATAAAAACAGTCTCATTGTGGGCAGAATTATCACTGCCTACCGTCAGGTACTGGTCAAGCAATGCAATTGCTGCGTTGCTGAGCATATTGAAATGGTCCTCAGCACCGTGATCGGTAAGCTTGAGTACGGCGTCAGTCAAGATAGTTTCCGAAACGGGAGGATGCCGGAATTGAGGGGTCAGCAAAATGACATTGCTGAGCATCCTCGATATGAGGTAATAGAACAAAAACCGCGACTGGCGTCGGCTAGGACGGTCTGCGTTTCTGCCAAAGCCGATGGTGTCGGCGGCACATTTAATTTTGTAGGCCGCATATAGGTCCCGCACCCCAAATGGCTGCCCCATATCTTGGCGGGGGGACACAATTCGCTCATAAATGGTGCCTTGGGGCAGGAATGGGGCATTTTTGCTAAATGCAATGCCGGGTGCGCCAATCCACCCCGCACCATATACCTTAATCAGTTCAAAGGCGTTGACGTAGGCTGAGTATTGGTGCTGGTCAGGATGCTGAGACTCATAGGCTCTTCGCGCTTGCGCGCCACCCCGTTGGATTTCCAGAAATATGTCGTAGTCACTCGCCATCGCGGACGCCCAATTTTGAAATCCACTCTGCAAAGCGATGAAATCCTGCTCGCGGACGGAGTTCTGCGAGTTAGTAAACCTCGTGATGTTTGTAATCTCTGCCTCGTCGCTACGCACAATTTTGGTCACGACACCGCCCTGAGTAGCCCGCTCTTTCCACGCTGCGCTGGCGTCGTCGCCAGTGCCACCAGAGTTGAGTTTGCTGTCCAGAACATCCCAAATGGTACGGGTCGTTTGGCAACCGTTGACCACGTGAGGGTCGTTCATAGTTATGGTGCCATCAGTGAGCGATTTCGAGTATCCCGATACAACAACCGTAATACCATTGTTGTAAAGGCCGAATTTTTCGGGGCTCTCTTTCAGCGTGGTAGCGATACCTCTGTTGATTTTTCGCCGGTCTCCCAAGAACTGGCGAACATTCTTTTCATACAGTCTGGTCAAATCTCCAGTTTTACTTTTGTACGACTTCAGGAACTCGAACAAATCAACCAAGGAGACCGTGCCGACTAGCAAGCCGGAATATTGCTCTACAAACTGTCCTTTGACCGCAACCGACAGCCTTTGTGGTTCGTCAGGGTCCAGTGCTTCCCAAATAGTTAGCAGGGACACTTCCTCAACATCGAAATTCCGAATGCCGCGTTCTCTTCCGATGAGTTTTATGTCATCAAGAGCTTGCCGATCATTTTGGGTGATCGGGTTTGTAGTGGCGAACACCAGCACGATGCGGTCTGCATCCGACGCCTGCTGTCGAAATAAGTCCAGCTTTTGCAGAAGTTGCCGGCTGAGTTGCGACAAATTCTGATTTTTACCCTGCAGAGTCGTGATTACTTTCCTGCCTTCCTCCAAAATCGTATCGACGCCGGAGAATGAGGTCCCATACTTGCCCTGAACCAAATACCAAGTGTCCCCCTCCTCCGAATTTTCATCGTGACGTTCGGTATCGATATCCGCACGCTTCAGATAGGCGATGTCTATGCCCCCGTCGCCGGAACCGTCGCAGATGACAAAGTCATCATCATCAGTGGTTATGTCCAACCATTGGGTGATCAGATTAGACGCAAACCGCCGCCCCTTATCCAACGGCGATGGCTCTCCTGCTTCTATTTCGGCTAACCATTCCTCGCAGAATTGCTGATAGCTAACTTTGTTAACGATACTTTCGGTTGCCACTACTTTCTACCTACCCAATCCAAGCAAAATTGCGGTTCATTTTAACATATAGTCCGGGATTTCTGAGGCGTCCCGGGTTTTTTGGACAACTGGTTAAGTGAGGGTCCTGCTTATTGACCAACAGGTCCAACACCTTGGCCATCTCCAGGTACTCCGGGAGCTTGAAACGGTTCACCCGGGGTAAATATTGCAATTCACCACCTTTGGGGTTGACTCCCCGGGGGTGCCTCGTGCTCAGAGCGGTGGTGCTCACAGGCCCATGTGTAACATAAGGGGCACTTTCGTTACATTCTGGAGAGCGGCCTGGACCGACGCTGTAACCCGGCTCAGAATGGATGGTAAGAGACAACGCTGAGGTACAATCCCGACCTTGGGGTATACAGTCCGGCTATTCCGGCGGCGGTTCGTCGGAATTCTCGTCCGGCCCACTGAAATGAAAAGACCCCGAAGGAAATTCTCCGGAGTAGATCAGTAGTGGGGTCAGGAACAGGAAGTGAAGCGGCATGAATAATTGACGAAACCGGCAGAAGTTGGCGTCGCTGAACACCTGGTCTCCAGCCTCAACCTTAGCAGAGTGCTCTCGCGCCTGGTCGGCCTTGCCTGGTTAGTATTGACGATCAACTCGTTGCCGCCGCGGTGGGTATTGCCCAAGCACCCCCAGTGACCCGTTGATGCTGGCTCTGGTATTTTTTGCAAAGCCCGCCACCGGATTAATTTCAATGATGCCTCGTGTGTCAAGGGTCCCATTCTTTAACATCCAGTCTCACCTATGAATGCTATGCGATTCACCTCCACTATTGAATCAGCAACTCTGGATCGACCGCCAAGGCCGGAACGTCTATTTCCAATGCCTGAGCTATGGACTTCAGGGTCTTGAACCTGGGGGACTGCTCTCCATTTTCCAGTCTGACCAGCGTAACCCGCCCGATGTTAGCGGCCCGGGCCAGCGCCTCTTGGGTCAGCCCCGCGGATTCTCTGAACCGACGCACCCGTTGGCCAAGGGTCTGTCTCCCCAATGCGGCCATGGCCTCGATGGTTGGCCGATACGATACGTCGCAGTAGTACCGGGCGAAGTCCCAGGGAATCTCGACCCTCTCGCCCGCGGCTGTCTGCAGGACCATCTCATAAGGATTCGGCAGTTCCAGGCCGGATATCCCCTCGCGTCCCCTGACCTCGGGAACATCAGCGTAGGGTATGACGCCCTTGGACCCGTCGGCGAAGCTCAACTCGATCCCATCGTCCAAGAGGTTGGCGGTCGTCATCATCCGGTTAGCGTTTTTCACCAGAATCACATCCATCGTTTACCTCCCGTGGATGGTGTCCCACGTTGCCCTGATCCCTGCCGCGTGTCTCGCATACGCCTGCATTATGTCCCGGAAGTCGCCAGGGGGTTGGTCCAGGAAGGCGCCCCTGTTCAACTCTATCCGGCACACGTCCTCGTTACCGACCCAAACATGCGCGTGGGGATGTTCGAAGGCGTTTTCCCTGGTGTTGACCACGAAGCGAAACTGCCCCACCTGACGCCACGGTTGGCATTCCACATTCACCGGCAAGGCAACACCCGCCAAGACCCCTCAGTGGACAAAGTGGATCACTCAACGACACGCACACCTGGATGTCCGATGGGATATCCAACACTGCGCATTGCCCAAGTTCCATTCAACCCGGGGACGTCCCAGCCGGGTCATGCAGGCCTGGGCAGGCCCAAAGCTCCAACTGGGCGGCGGCTGTTGCTGCCGCTGCCGCCGCCCAGTTGGAGCTAGCCGAGCCGGCAATTTCAGGGGGCGGCGCACACATAATCACCGTCACCACCATGGAAGTGGACTTCAGCAAATATCCAACTCCCCCGACGCATACTTCCTGCGGCCGGTGTCGGGCGCTGCAAAGTATCCCACGGCGATTCCCCATCACCGGGACCTCTTCGTCATAGGCAGATAGGGACGGTTTAAAGCCTTCTTTGGCCTGAACGGGGATCTGGTGTTATTGGTGGCCCGTCCGGACTGCGATTCGACCGCGGTGTCCACCGCGTGGACTTTCCTGAAATCAATAATCGACCCCATGGTCGACCGGTTGGACGCAAAGCACAGGGACCTTTGCCGTTTCCTCATTGGGCGAGGATTTGCCGGCTGCGAATACCTGCCGTATCCCCGTCGGATGACCTGGGGCGCACAGACATAGCGTAAGGCCGGTGGTTGGCAGTTCTGAACACACCTCAGGAAATGCTTCAACATAGACCGCGGGCCCGGTCGCACACGCCAACTGCTTGTTTGTGCCGACCAACCCATTCCTCGACCAAAGCGGGCCTCCGTTGGGAAGGGCGCCCAATCAGCGGCGGGATGGGCGTTTGTTTCGGGGTGATCCCCGAGCGCCCATCCTAACCCGAAATGTTTGTTGAGGGGCAAGATTCTCCGGGCATTCGACAGGTAGTTCGCAGACCGTTCACGGTTCTCAGGAACACGCTCCCGGAACCCATTCCAGCCGGCATGTGCGTGATTCCCTCAACGTCAGGGCCATGGCCCCTGGCGGCGTTCCCGGTGGGCTACGCCGCCGGGGGCAGTATTTCTCATCCCCACCGAACGGCAAGCCGGGTGCGTCGCCGGTCCAAACCTCTACGGCCCCGTCCATACGGACCTAAGGGCAAAAGCTGCAGAGGCCTTCTCCGACCGTCATCTCAATCCCCATCCCCGAAGGAGTCCCTCAATTTCAGCCCCATCGCTTTCACCCGCATCCGCGCGCCTTCCCCCATCGCCGGGAGAGCGCCCCCAGGCCCGGCGACCCGTTTACCCCGAACACCCGCGGGCCGTGGGGCCGTTAAACGGCTACCGCCGCGGGGATGACTTTCACCCGGCCCAGCCCGCAGAGGAGAAATCTCTATGAAACCAGACAAACCGGGACCGGAGCCCATCATCAGCGACGGCGCGGCCCGTTTCACCGTGGCCCTGTTCCTCGCGCTATTCACCCTGGGAGCGGCCCTCCTCATCTGGAGAGGGCTCAGTTCCGTTCCGGAAGCAGACCACTGGATTGACCAGTTCATGGGTGCACTGCACGCCTTTTCGACGTTCGCCGCCATGCTGGTGGTCCTGTACCTGGTCATTGCCGCAAGGGTATTCACCGATCGGTTGGAGGGCCAATTGGGACTCCGCTATCAACAGGGATTGGCGGAGGGCCGGCGCCAGGTTGCCCAGCAATTCAAACGGGACGCCTGCGAGGTGTGGAGGGATTGGTCATATTGGAAGCAGTTGTCTGAAGCCGCCCGCCTTGAAGGCCGGCCCGAGCCTGAGCCCCCGCGCTGTCCGGGAAGCCCCGGGGATTGACGCCCCCGATTCGCTCCGGGCCCTGTCCCACCATGGCCCAGCAACACCTGCCGGGAAGGGGCCGGCGGGAGTCTACCTCATGCGCGACTCCCCACCTGGCCCTCTCTCTGGACCGGGAGTCCGAATAGCCCAACCCGGCCGCCCCGTCCGCAGCCGCGGTTCCGGACGGAACAAATCAACGAACCCACACACCAGACCTTTCAGGAGGAATACACATGACCCCCCAGGACAATTGGCGGCCAGAGATGGCCCGCCTGGCCCAGCGCCAGGACCAGTTGGAGCGACAGCAGAGGGATTCGAACAGGAACGTGGAAGCCCTTAGGAGGGATGCCGATGCCTTGAAAAGGGACGTCGATCGCCGCATGGATTCCCTGCGAGGAGAAATGGACTCCCAGTCCTGGAACAGGGATTGGCGGGTGAACAGCCTGGAACGGTCCCGAGACACCTTCGAGAACCTTTTCTGGTTTTCGATGCCCCTGGTCGCCGCCGTCGCCGTGATCATCATCCTGGTCATCGCTGCAATCGTATCCCGGGGGCAGCGCCAGGAATCCGGAGAGCCCGAACAGCGCTCGCCATTATCTTTCCACGCTCCCCCCGACAGTTCCGGCGGTCACCTACAACCGGGTCTTGCCATTGCTGGAGCTCCCTACCTGACACATCACCCAAACCCAATTAACCGTAGCCCGGCGGTACCAGGAAGATGATTCGGAGCAGGATTCGCCGACGATGTCGATGCTGATATGTCCGGTCACGGGAGTTTACCTCTGCTTGGTCGCATCTCCCGTCTCTCGGGCAATATGTGCTCTCAGGATGTTGTGGACGCAGGAACTGGGGTCTGCCTGTCCTGTCGGCAGAGATTCCAGCCACTCGACTATATCTTCAGCCAGAAGTATGTTGATTTCCCTCTGCGGACGCTGGTAGTAGGCCCCTCTTCTGGGGTTTCTGACTTCCAGCACCTCCGGGATGTCGGTAGTGTCTATGTCCTCTTCGGCCATTCTCTCCAGATCTTCGAGAAGGTTCTGTTCTTCCCTCGTTAGCGCGCCGTCATTTTTCCTCATATAGCGCTCTTTCCCTTCGGGTAGCTTTTCTGGCGCTGATAATTCGTCCTGACTTTTCTCCGGTTACGGGGTCGGGATCTTCCTCAGTGTGTATCACGATCAGCAGGGATGGTTCTACTCTACCTATCGTCCTGAACCTGGGTTCGTCTGGATACGGGTCGTCGTATGTGAGGGAATTCTCGTCTCCGAACACCTGCCGAGCGATTTCGAATGGGACTCTGTGCTTGGACTTGTTGTCCTAATTCTTCGTTGGGTCCCAGTTCCAGGGCACTCGGTTCTCCTCCAGCAGGTTCTGTGATTATATTCATATCAGCGGTGGGCGTATATAAACCAGGCATGGAAGGCTTTCCCTGCTTCTGTGGAGCCGCTCAAGGCATGCCTTGAAAGAAGTCTGCGGTTAGCTGCAGGCAGTCCTTAATTTTTAATTCGACTCTCTTCTGGCGTTCTCCCATGCCCTGCAGTTTCTTTCCCGGGGGGTTCTCCCGGTAGGTTCATTCCATGGGATTGCCGCCCCGGGCGTCGACCGGTCGCTGACAGGGATTTGCAGCCAGGGTTCGGAAGCTCTGCGGTGGACGCTTTGATCTCGGTTGGGTTCGCTGAGCGTTGCCATCACATGGTCGAAGAGGGCAACAGCCGGCGTCCACATCCCTTGGATTATTGGCTCCCGGAACGACGATCCGGAAGCAGGAGCCGGACTGCTTCGCGGCCGGGGTATCGACCGAGGTTAGGCGTTCGATGTTCTCTGGGCTCACATCTCTCCACCCGGTGAACCTTTCGGAAATCACCGGAGGCAACGTCATCAAGTCCTCGGACACCAGGGGACCACACCCTCTAAGGCCTGCCCTGTGTGAGACGTAACCCAGTCCCTTTCGGGCCCGTGTCAGGCGGCCGGCTACCGTCTCAGGGGCCGCCGCCAAGTCGGAAACCAGGTGTCCAGTACCCATATGGGATTTCCATATGGATCGAGCCCATTTGCCTAATAGCCCCCCTACATCAGCCCCGGCAGGAATTGCAGGGAGCCTTCCCACTGAACTGTCCGGCGGTCGTAGCTGATTGGTTCCTCTTTCAATGGAACCGGGTTGCAGAACCACCGGTTGGGGCATCCTACTGAAGTGTCCGGGCTGTTCGGGTTGCCCGAGCGGCTTGGTCGACCACATCGGCCCGGTCATCGAACCCTTTGCGGGCGGCGTCCTTGTTGATTTTCGGGAAGTCTTTCAAGAGGTGATTAACGACAATAAGGAATCCGATCCGGCAAAAATAGTTGACGCGGGACAATGGCCTCGGATATCGGCGCAACAGGCTGTAGCGAGGGACCTCCTTGACGTGCTATGTCCACCCTATCCCTTTTCTTCCTATCCTCCCGACATATGCGAAACTGCAGATGTCCCTTGAGAACCGGTAGCTACGCCAGGGAATGCCAAGGGTCCTTGGTCTCATGCGGCTGTGACAATTGTTCCAAACAGGGCGGCGCAGGAGGAACACCCAAACAGGTCGTCACAGCCTGGAATCAGGCAAGTTTGCCCATCACCTCTTTAAGGCCATCCGCCTTTTCGTTCAATATGTCGATTTGCTTGCTCAGGCCTTCCTTCATGATGCGGGCGCGCTCAACAACCCTATCGGTGCTACTGCGAATAGTCTCTGAGGACTTGGTGATTTCATCCAATCCTTCGGCTTGCCGTCCAATTTCCAGAATGGCCTTTTCCAGAGCCTCAAAGTCTGCGTCTATTTCTTCGCTGATGGATTTGGGCCGCGCACAAAGAGCCCTGGCGACCGACAGGCCGGCATCAAGAAATACGTCACTACCGGTGTCTTCCGCGTCCCAGATGACCACCACGTCATTGCCGTAACGGTTGAAGACCTCCAGGCCACTGGGCGCCGTTCGTTTGGAAAAGACAAAAACGCCAATACCGGCGCCCCGGTTCTTCCTCGCTTCCTCCATCTCCTCCAGCGCTTTCCTCAAGTTGTAAGAAGCGTCCTCTTTGGCTTCGACCACAATCCTGGCTCCGGCGGAGGCGGATTCCGGCCCAAGCTCTATGACCACATCACCCTTCTTGTTGTTCTTGATCAGCCCGGTGGTATTTCCGGTACGTTCAGCGATGTCTGCCGCCCCCTGGCTCCTTTCGCTGACGAAACCAAACACTGCCTCCTCGAAGACCAGGCCATGGCGGGTGCCGCGTTCCGATTCCTGCTTACGGGCCTTCATTTCAGCGAGCGCAGTCTTCACTTCAGTCTGAAAATCAGTGTTCGCTTTGTTCTGTTTCTCGATTTCCTCCAGCAGCTTCTTCTGCATCCGGGCCAGAGCGGAGCCATCCTCATTGAGATCAAACTCACTGCTGATCTGGCGCTGTGCCTTTTCGACCCCCTGCATCAGGCGTGAGAGGGCCGAATCCTCGTTGTCCAATGAAAATTCACCGGTGACCTCACTGATGCGCTTGTCCAGAGCGTCACCGACTTCACCGTGCTTGGTCTTCAACTCTGTCACCAACCGGGTGAGAGCGCCTTCCCCGTTGTCCAGCGAAAACTCTTTGAGAATCGCCTCCTTCTGCTGCACCAGCGTCGCTTCCGTGGACTGGGTCAGCTGTTGAATCAAGCCGGTGGTAGCTTCGGGGTCCAGCGTCCGCATCAGCGGGCTGTCCTTGCCCACATGGGTGCTCAGGGTTTGGGCCAATCCGGAATCGCTGCCCTCAACCTGCGCCCGGATAGTCCTTTCCAGGTCACCGTCTTTCTCAGTCAGCCGCTTGACGCGTTCCGAGAACTGTCCGCTTTCCGGGTCGAAGTAAGTTTTCAGGCAGAGGCCAATCTGCCCGGTAACGTCCTTTTGGTAGGTTTCGAGAGCGACCCGCATGTTGTCCACAAACCGATCGCCCTCCTGCCGGACACGGTCGGCGTCGATACGGCCCTGGGCCTGGCGGAGAGCAATGACGCCAATCTTCATAGCAGAGATAGCGAACTCCTCGCGCTCCCGCCCCTCCGGGTAGGCTGCGAGTTCGCTGCATAAATCACCGTCATCGATTTGCAGGTGTAGGTCCACCGAAGCTGGTCCGTTGGAAGATATCCCATCCTTCACTGCTTCATGAGTGGTTAAGCCGTTCAACGTCATAACGTTCCTTCTATCGTCCTGGATTTTGAGCCAAAAATAAACCGAGCATCGACCTCCCACAATACCGACCATTGAATTTTGAGGGAACGGTCGATGAGTGCGGTGGTCCCCAGGTCGCTCTCTTTCAACAGAAGATTTCCGCCGCCAACTCCCGGTAGCGGCAGAAGGCGTTGGCCAGTTGCATTTGCCTCGGGGTCTGGCACTGGGGCGCAAACAACTCGGGCGAACCCACCAGCACGCAGACACAGCGCGCCCGGGACGTGGCCACGTTCAGACGGTTCAGGCTGTAGAGGAACTCCATCCCGTGGGGGGCATCGACCGGGGTCGAAGTTGCCATGGAATAAATCACCACCGGCGCCTCCTGGCCCTGGAACTTGTCCACCGTGCCCACCCTCGCCCGGGGCAGACGCTCCCGGATCTTGAAGACCTGGGCGTTGTAGGGAGCAATGATCAGGACGTCCTCCAGGGTCACCGGGTTCTCCAGCCCCTGCTGGTCAACCCAGGAGGACTTTCCATCGACCAGGCTGCGGACCAGGTTGGCCACCTGGTCGGTCTCCTCGTCGGAGGAGTTCTGGTTGCCCTGGTGGGACACCGGCAGGAAACGCAGTCCGGTCCCATCAACCGGTCCGGCGGAGACCACCCGCTGGACCTCCAGCCCGGGACGGGAACTGAGCTTCCCCTCGTAGAACACTTCAGAGGTAAAGACGCATATGTCCGGGTGCAGCCGCCAGGTCTCTTCCAGGAACAGGCCCTGACCGGCTGATATGGTCTGTCGGCCGGCGAGCAGGTGGCCCAGGGCCGAGACCTCGGCGCCGTCGGGATGGGTGCCCTGGGGGGGCTGGTCCAGCTGCTGCGGGTCGCCCAGCAACACCAGGCTCGGACCGGCGTGGGACATGGCGAGCACGTTGGCCAGGGACATCTGCGCCGCTTCGTCCACGAACAATACGTCCACCGAGTCCTGGGCTTCGGGCCTAGCCCAGAGCCACGAGGTGCCCGCGGCCACCTGGCAGCTACCGGCCAGAGCGCCAAATACCTTCCCGTTGTCGGTGATCAATTCAATGCGGGGGTCGCAGGCTTCGTCCTTTTGGTAGGCGCTGATCTTCCGCGCCGCCCGCAGCTCCAGTCCCTGTTCCTCAGCGGCTGACATGGTCGCCTCCAGCAGATTTACGATCACCTTGTGGCTGTTGGCGGTGATCCCGACCCTGGCTCCATGTTTCACCAGTTCGCAGATCATGCGGGCGCCGGTAAAGGTCTTGCCCGCGCCTGGGGGTCCCTGAATAGGCAGAACGCCGAACTCTCCCTGGGCGGCGATGCGCAGCGCGGCGTCCAGGGCGTTTTCACCGGGCCGTCGAATGGGCTCACCGTTCAGTCGCGGCGCTTCGCGCAGGAGCAGGGCCCGAGCCACTCCGTAAGCCCCCTCTCCGGAGATTCCGTTGTCAGCCACGTGCTCGCCGAGTCGCACCAACGCTTTCTTGTGCTCGTCGGTACGCACCAGGTCGTGGGCGAACACCGCTTCGGGATGGGTGTCAGTGAGGGCTGCCGGCTTGGCAATGTCCACTGTGCCGTCCTGAGGATCGAGGGACACCAGTTTGCCCAAGGGGCCCCCTCCCGGCATCCGCAGTTCCTCGCCGCCGCGCAACGAGGTCTCCTGAACCGGGAAGCGGTAACGGTGGATGGGCCGTCGTCCTGTCCCGCCAGCCTCGCCAATAAACTCCAGCTGGGCCAGGGCGCCCCGCTCGTCAATCAGTTCCTCCGCTGAGCACTCACTCAACCGGAAGAACTCCCACCACACAGCCTTCTCTTCCCGCCGGTGCCAATCCAGGATGTTGGCCAATACCCACCGAGCCTGCTGTTCAGGGTTGCGGTCCTCGGGCGGTATGGGCACGTCGCCGGCGATACGTTCGCCCAGGTCCTGGATCATCTGTTGCCTTTCGGTCAGTTGGTCCGAGGCCTGCCCCTCCCCCGGCGCCGGCCGTTCGATCGCCGCGCCGCCGTCGACCAGTTCCTTCCGGATGTCCTCCAGCCAGTTGCGAAGCTGAAAGCTTGAGACACAATCGTCCCGGTTGTAGCCTTCTACAGCAGTCCTGTGTTCATCCTTGATGGCTTCGGGGTAGCCCAGTTCCAGGGGAGCGCAGACGCCGTACAGGGCCGAGTTGGCTTCGGCCAGGGTCACTTCCCTGGTGAACCCGTAGAATCTCTCCAGTTCCTTGATCGAGTAGCTCTCCACGCTGGCGCGCAGGCCGCCCCTCACCACCCGGTAGAGGTCGACGAACAGGCCGGCCCGCAGCATCCGGTCAACCTCGTCCTCGCGAGTGGCGTGACGGCCCATGAGTCGCTTCATCGCGCTGGGCTCGTAGGGCGCATAGTGGTATATGTGCAGGTCCGGGTATTCTTGCCACCGCTCCATAACCCAGTCGACGAAATCCTCGAAGACACGCTTCTCTTCTACAGCGGACAGGGCCCAAAGCCCGCTGTATTCCGGGTTATCCCCCTCGTTGGCCGCCAAGTACCCGAACAGGTACTCGAAGCCGCCTGGGCCCACGAAGGGGTCTCCCTCGAAGTCGAAGAAAATATCGCCTGATGACGGCGCTGGCAACATGGCCAGGCCGACGTCCGGTTCGGGTTCGAGGGTCTCGTAGACCGGGCATCCTTCCTCTCGGCCCTCCACCTGGACCCGGGCCTGTTCACGGATTTTCTCGTAGCTGACAGCCGCGCCCCGCTCCGGTTTCCACGGCAAAGGCAGAGGTGTCGCCGCCAAGCCCGCCGTTGTTGCCACCTCCCGCCCGGTCAACTCGCCAATTTGAAGGCTTGATATGCCTGCCACCAGGCAGAGATGGTCGTCCCGACGCCGGCGGTCATCGCACTCGCGACTCCACCGACAAGTCCCGCAGTGGTCCTTTGGGTCGGGATAGCTCCCGCCTCCCTTTGCCACGGCCGACTCAAGCCAAGCCTTCACCAACCGGTAGTAAGCGGCATAATCGGCAGTCCGGTACGCCTGGGGCTCGAATTCGGTCCAGGGGGCGACCACATACATCCGATCAGGGATCAGACCCTGTGCCTCGCCCACCAGGTCGGAATACAGGGACAACTGCAGTATGGTGCCGCTCTTGGTTTCCCGGGCCAGCTTGGTGTCGATGACCTCGTAGGACCAGCTACCAAGACTGCTGGGTGCCTCAACCCGCCGCAGGATGTCCATCCTCCCGCCCCAATGTCCCTGGACGAGAGCGCCCTGCACGATTACTTCTTCGCCAGCCTTCATGGCCTTCATGGTTGCCGCGACGGTGGCCGCTTCGAGGCCCGACCCTTCGACTCTGGTCACCTGAGCACCGGCATCCATCAGATGCTGGATGTAGGCCTGTTCGTGGGCCAGACCTCTTTCCCACAGCAGGTCCAGGGTGGGATCCCAATACTCGGGAGCAGCGCTCAGTCCGACTGCCACCTCGTGGTTCAGTTCCGTCAGGCGCCGGCAGGCCAGGTGGTTCACCAGGTCGCCGGCGCTCAGCCGGATCATTTCATTTACCTTATCCAAGCTGAAGCCCCCCTCCCTCCTACTAGAGTCCATCCTCGATCCAGGAGCGGCGGGACCGGGTCCAGCCTCCCCTTCGAACCTGAGTGAACTTCCAAACAGCTCCATTATAGAGATAGAGATCGTGGTTCCGCGGCCATTTCTGTCATCCACTTGCCGTATAGGTCCAAGAATAAAAGCTGGCCGAGGAATATGTTGCTGGCCTACTCCGATGGGCCTGTTGAAAAAGCAGGCTGCGGTCCACGCAGATGAGATGGGCGTCTTCGACGTCGTCACCAATCGACAAATGATGTTGCAACCAATGGCCAAACGGTGCGGCAATCGAAGCTGCAAGGACAATCTTCGACTCGCGAATTTGGACGCTAACCCTCGGTTGGCCTTTTTCAACAGGCTCTCTATCCGGTTGTTGACACCTCCCCGCGACAAGCTCCGACTGAGCCAATAACTCAAGCGACCCGGCCTCTGCCGAACAGTCTCCAATCTTAAGAGCCCTGTCGCCCCTTCATGTCCGGCGGCAACGGCCGCATGCCGAGCCGCGAAGGGGGCAACGCCGCCTTTCCCAAGAGTCCAACGCCCGGGCCCCAGCCGGTCAAAACCAGAATTCAACACTTAAACCACAACCCCGGCGCCGGTGCTCCGGGGTCTCCGGCGCCGGGGTTGCACCCTCGCCTAGCGCGCGGAGTTTCAGCCTGGACCGCTTAACCTCTGTCCCTCTGAGCGACCGGCCCAAGACAACAGCCCCACATCCCCGGACAACACCCAGGCCCTGAATCAGAACGTGACCTCCCGACAGCCGCGTCCGACGGCAAAACACACTTCAGCCTTTTGTGGAAGAGGCGCTGCCAGCCGAAGCAGGGGCCCCATGACCATCTCCGGGCGGGGCCGGATGGTCATGGGGCCCCTGGACGAGGGTCCTAACCCAGCGGACTTCAACAAAGTGATGCGCTCCCGGGGAAGCCCTCAATGGGCCGCGGGGTCTCGGGAACTTCCCACTCGCAGGAAGTCCTGAACCGTTGCAACCTCCGCCTCGTACGACGCCTGAAGCAACCTGACGGTCATCTCTGGATCGTCCCTAATCCCTTCAAGGTTGATGCGGAACAGCGCCAGCAAATTACTGGGCAATCCGCCCATGCAACCCATCTCAATGGCCTCGGCGTTGCGGGCGAGCCCCGCGTTGGAGTCCTCAGGAAAGGCAACCATCAAATGATCCCACCAGCCGTCGATCCAATCATGGGAACCAAACTCCATGGCCACACCTACCCCTGAAATACGATCAAAATTTATCACATAGGGAAAAGAACCGATGAATCCAACTCACACTTCCGTTCGGGCCCCACCGGGCCAAGAATCAAAGCCCCGTCAACAGGCGGGCAAAACTCCTGGGCGTCAGAGTCTCCAGTGTTGAAGCCGATCAGGAGAAGGCGGCCCATGCCATTGGCATGGCCGCGACCACCGGACAGGCGACGGCAACCGTCGTAATCTGCGAATCAAGTAGCGGCGTGGTCCTGGGGAATTTACTGTTGAAGAGGACCATGGCCCTGCCGTTAAAGGACGAGTCTCGAGGGCTTCAGAATCCTGGAAGGGTTGAGTCTTGCGCGACGGATTGGGAGCCCGGTCGAATGGCCCTCACAGCCGAGCCGACATCCATTGGCCTGCCGGAACACCATGTATCAATTCCGGGTCATGTGCCAACAGGTCTGCGCCGATGCGTTCCATAAACTCAAGGAACGTTGCCCGGTCACGGGCCAACCCGAACTCCGGCCCAACAGGGCAGCGGAGCAAGTCCCTGGACCAGGATGACAGACATGGCTGGATTCAGACAATGCCGGGCTACAAGAACCTGACCGATCTTCATCAAGTGGTGGAATCCCAGGGCTACGAGGCAACCCCCAACATCTCGGCCTGACCTGATGCTGGCAATCGAGTCCCGTTCCCTGGTCCACCTGGGCCTCAGGGCCTGTCTAATCTGCCGAGAAACGCCCAGGGTGTTCGTGGGAGAGGCGGGGCAAAATGACATGCTCATCGAAGACAACGCCCTGTTCAGTCTGCTCAACCTTCCGCAATTTACCTTCGTCTCCGCCGCCATCCCAAAAGGCGGGCCAGGGTCGGTGGATGACTTCTGGTTGGGGATGCTGGAAAACATCCTGCACGACCTGCCCCCGGACGGGGTGGTCGTACCAACTGCCGGATTCCGGGAGGGCCCGACCCCCACCACCCAATGGTTGGGATGGCTGCGGCATCCCTACTGTGACAACCCAAAGTGTTCCGGGGTACTGGCCGGATGGAACCGGGACGGCGGGGCGCTCTCGGCGCCTGGAGAGGCCGGTGTCCCAGGGCCGGACCTGTCCAAAGCCCGCCGCCACATCCATCGCAGCCACGACTTCGGTTTGGGCGCCTGCCAGCAGACCATCGGCCGGCAACGCTGCCCGGACAAGCTGGGAAAAACTCCGGAAGGGGCGCTTGGAACCGGTTGCTGCTCACCGGGCGACGAACCCATTCTGACCACCACCGGATGGGTGGCGATTGAAGACCTGGATCCGGCACGGGATAAGCTGGCAGGGCACCACAGGCCAACCAACAGAATGACCTGGGGCGGCACCAAAAATCCGGCCACCGACGGGTTTATCTTCGAAAGGTTGGTAAGTCCATACCGGGGCAATCTGGTAGTCCTTGCTACGGAACGCAGCAGGACCCGGGTTACCCCCAACCACAGGGTCCTGGTCCGGTTAAACGACGCCTTCCCGGAAAAGTGGTGCGTATACCTGATGCGCAAGGGGAATTGGTGGCGGATAGGCGCATGCGTGACCGCGCACCAGCCCTCCCGGCCCGGAGGGGTTGGCGGGCGGTTGCGAGCGGAACAGGGCGACGCCGCCTGGATTCTGAGCATACACGACACCCGGGCGCATGCCCTGATCGCCGAAGCGACCTGTCAGGGACAGTATGGGGTGACGGGGTTGACGTTTCGGAGCGCGAAACACCGTTCGCTTTCCGACCGCCAATTGGCCAACATTCACGAAGAAATATCCGCTGATGTTCAAGAACGCGTCGGCGAGATCTTCACCGATACCGGCCTGCAGCCAGATATCCCCCTTTATGTCCGGGGAGTACTGGGAACCCAGGGGCTCAAGAAAAAAATCCTGGGGGCAATCTTTACGACGGCCGCCGGGAATCTTCTGCCCCTCTCCGGATACGTGGACATCCCTGTTCCGCACCGGTCGTTTATCGAACGAAGTCACCAAAAACGATGCACGCAGCCTGACCTATTGCAGGCGTCCATCACCACAGAACCATTTGAGGGGACTGTATACGGACTGGATGTGCCGCCCCACCATCACTACGTATCCGGCGGGGCGGTTGTCCACGATTCGAGCTAGGTATATCGAAGCCCGGGTCGCGACGCTGTCGTTGACCTAAACAGCGCCGGGAAAGGTCAGCATCGGGGTACGCCGGTAACGACGCCCTCACATTGGTCAGAACCGAGGGCCGGAGCAGGACAAAGACCGGGGTTGCCAAGAGCAACAATCCCGGCTGCAGTGCATGGCTCCTCCTCATTGCTCCGCAATAAGAACCCGACAACTTCTCCCCAAACATAGTCGGAGGGGCCCGGGCGGTTCCTCAACAGGCCTTCTACCCTTCCTTTTTCTCCCGCATCCCAACCTGAACAGGGCGTTCCGGAGCCCCCTCTTTTCGGTATTCCAGTCGCCGGCTATGAGCCCCTGACAGGCTTGAAGCGCAACAGCCCGAATCAGACGCCCTCGCAACGAACCCAACGCCGAAGCGGGCATACACGAACATGCAAAGGAACAACAATGAACCAGACTGCCGATTCTATTCTGTCGCCGCTATCGTCCAAAGACCCCCGGATACAACCGGACGCGAACTTGCCCAAAGCCCGCCGCCGCATCCAACCCGACCCGGGCCTTAGCCCAAGGGACAATCTGCGGAGCATCGCCCGGTCGGTCTGTCCGGACAACCGTCTATCGACGCCGGATAGGGAGCTTGGAACGGTTTGCTGCTCGCCAGGCGACGAGCCAATTCTGACCACCACCGGATGGGTAGCAATAAGGGACCTTGATCCGGCACGAGATAAGCTGGCAGGGCACCTCAGGACATGCAACCATATGACCTGGGGCGGCACCAATAACCCGGCCACTGACGGGTTTGTCTTCAAGATGTCGGCAGGCCCGTACCGGGGCAACCTGATAGTCCTGACCACGGAGCGCGGCAGGACCCGGGTAACACCCAACCACAGGGTCCTGATCCGGTTAAACGACGCCTTCCCGGAGAAGTGGTGCGTCTACCTGATGCGCAAGGGGAAGTGGTGGCGGATAGGACAATGTGTGACCGCGCACCGCCCATACCGTTCCGGAGGGGTAGCCGGGCGGTTGGCAACGGAGCAGGGCGACGCCGGATGGATTCTGGGCGTTCATGACACCCGGGAAGATGCCCTGGTCGCTGAAGCGAAGTGGCAGGGAAGGTATGGCATACCGGGGCTGACGTTCCGGACCACGACAGATCGTTCGCTTTCCAACCGGGACCTGGCTGGGATTCACCAATCGACAGCCGCCCATGTTCAAAAACGACTCAACCGGGTCTTCTCGGATACGGGGCTATGGCGGGAGATGCCCCTTTACACTCGCGGAGTATTCGACAGTCGGGAACTCAAGAAAAGACTGTTGCGGGGGATCTTTGCGACGGCCGCCGGCAATCTGTTGCCCCTCTCCGGATATGTGGACATTGCAGTCCCCAGGGAGCCGTTTGTCCATCGAAATCATAAACCCGAGTACAACCAGCCGGACCTGCTGTCGGCGTCGATCACCACAGAACACTTTGAGGGAAACGTATACGGACTGGAGGTGCCTCCCTACCGTCACTACGTATCCGGCGGGGCGGTTGTCCAGGATTCGGACCACGGAGAGCGCAAACCCAGGCTTGTACAACTGGTGCTGGACCTAGTGGATTCCAGACACGGTGAGCATTGATGCACGCTCTTTCACGTCAACTGGGTTTGCCAGCGTCGTGTTGCATCACCACGCAAGCCGATTTATCTCTAGCAGGAGAGATGGAAGGCGGTGCAGCAGGCCAGACTCAAGGGATGTCCATTCGACGGATGGCCGGGGAATTGGGAACCCATAGAAACACGGTAAGGAGATACACTAATGATGGGAGTCCACCGACGCGTCGGACCCCGGTCACATCCACAGTGCCGCCAACTGATGCCATCGCAGGCCAAACGGGTGACATTTCTGCCGAACTGAGGTGGGCCGGGAGAACTCGACAGCCGGGGAGGTGAGATTCCCGCCCAAACCTAAGGTAAGGTCTCCCCGGATTAATTGCGCAACATTGCGCAGTTTCCGGTACGGCATGAAGGGGTAGCCGAGCCCTCGCCTCAAGACGAGCCGTGCGCCTCAACACCTTCACTTCAGATCAGTGCATTGAAGTAATAAGTGACTATCTCAAAATGGTATTGGTCTGAGAAGGAGAATCCATAGGCGGTTGGGTTAAGATAGGGGAAACCTGTGTGGTGGTAGATGATGGGAAAGAGCGAGTCCCTGCCAACGATCTGGGAAATACCGGATGATCTGTGGCAGCGAATTGAACCGGTGATTTTGGAGTTGGACCCACCCAAGGGGAAGGGGCGCAAACGGGTGGACCAGCGGAAGATGCTGGAAGGCGTCATATTCCGCATGCGCAGTTCCTGCCAATGGAACCGCTTGCCCAAGGAGTTGGGGGATGACAGCACCATCCACCGGACCTTCCAGCGATGGGTAGAGGGTGGGGTGCTGGAGCGTATCTGGGCCGTCCTGATAGAAGAATGCCAGGAGTTGGACGGCGTAAACTGGGAATGGCAGTCAGCCGACTGCTCGATGGGAAAAGCGCGTTTTGGGGGGGCGCTATTGGACGCAATCCCACGGACCGGGGCAAGGCTGGGAGCAAGAAAAGCATCCTGGTCGACGGGGCTGGCGGACCACTGAGCGTGGTGGTGGCCGGAGCTAATGTCCACGATACGAAACTCCTTAGGCCGACGCTGGAGAGCATAGTGGTGGAGCGGCCGGAAGGCGTCCAGAACCTGTGCCTAGACAAGGGGTATGACAATCCCACCGGCCACGGGACCGTCGCCGACGCCGGATACCAGCCGCAGATTCGGCGTATTGGCGAGGAGAAATTGGACCAATCAGGCGAGAAGACCCACCCGGCCCGGCGGTGGGTGGTGGAACGCACCCTGGGCTGGCTGTCCAAGTGCCGGGCGATACTGGTGCGCTACGACAAGAAGCCATCCAATTACCTTGGTCTGCTCCAACTGGCATGTGCCCTTATCTGGTACCGCCGTCAATGGAGCCTCGCTATTTTGAGATAGTTACTAAAACATAGGGCCAAGGCCTTCGATGAAATGTCCGACGTGGTAATCGGCGACTTGTTGCCCGCCAACCCTGAGAAAGGCCCGAGCAGACCCATCACAATCCGGCGAGGGGCAATGATCAGCGGTCGCCAACGTCAGGCTGAGCGCTCCCAGGCCGGTGGGGAGCCCAAGTCTGGGTTCGTGGATGACCGCGCCGGCGCACCACGGTTTGGCAACCCCCAGGGAACCCAGACCTGCAGGGCCATGGCCGTCCACCGCCGTGCCTTCGGTCCGCTTTCCAGGGCAAACCGCCCCAACTACACCGCGGCGGCCATTGCACCTGTTATCAGGCAACACATAAAGAGCCGGTCTGGGCGATTTCAGCTTGCTGAGGTCTCTGCTATCGAGGTACCCTTGTATCAGTGGACCCGGATTAACTGCGCAATATTGCGCAATTTCCGTTGGGGGAGGAAGCCGGAACGGCACTCCCATTCCCCCGGGCCGGTCCGCCTCCGGTTCTTGAGATTCCGGTCGGCAAAGAGGTGAATTCCAACGTGGATGAGCATCAGGAATACCCGATCAGCTACCTGGCGTACCTTTTCCCCGCTTTGACCGAGTCTCAATTCGAGGGCTTGGTAACCAGCATTCGGGAACGCGGCTTGCTGGAGGAAATCACCGTCTGGAGGGGAGAGATCATCGACGGCCGCCACCGTTACGAGGCCTGCATCAAGGCCGTCGTGGAGCCACGATTCAAGTTCCTGGATGATGACGTTGACCCGGTCCAATATGTGCTGGACAAGAACGCTGAGCGCCGGGATTTGGACCCCAGCCAACGGGCCATTGTGGCCTATAAGCTTTCCAGCATGTCCAAGCCGGGACGCCCCGCAAATTCACAAGATGACGAGCCCCAGACCACCCAGGGGGGGGCTGCTCTTCGTCTCCGGGTCAGCAGAAGGTCGGTCACCGCCGTCGGACGGGTGCTGGCGGAGGACAGCGGGGCAATCCCGACATTACGCCATGCGGTCGAATCGGGAAGGGTCAAGATAAGCGACGCCGCCAAGGCGGTCGACCAACCGGCAGAGGTCCAGGAGCAGGCACTGGACCGGGTGCTCAGAGGCGAGTCCAAAAATATCTTCAGCGCGGTCCAAAAGATCCAAAGCGAGGTGATGGAAGCGGCTGAGGCGGAGGCGCTCGAGTCAAACCTGGCCAAGGCTATTGATGAAACCATCACCCTGTACCTGTCCTCGGTATCGGACCTATCCGGATTGGTGGCCCCGGCCAGCGTGGATGCCATTATCACCAATCCTCCGTACGGTTCCGAGTCCTTATCGGTGTTCTCCGACCTGGCCGCTTTCGCGGCCCATGCGCTGAAGCCCGACGGCGTGATGGTGGTGATGAACGACGGCATGCTGTTGCCACAGGTGCTCGAGGGCCTGAATCACTCGGACCTGAAATGGATCTCGGAGTTTGACTTGCAGCACCAGGGGGTATCGATCGGTGGGAGCCCACCGCACTGGATCACTCTCCGTCGCAGGTCGCTCCTCATCTACGGTAAGGCGAGGTTCAAGCTAGATCGAGGAGACAACGTAATAGCGCTGCCGACCCCCGATCAACTGCCTGAAGGACACCTTCAGCGGAACCTATCAGACGAGGCCATGGCGCTGATTTTCGAGCGCTTTGCCCGCCCCGGGCAGGTGGTCTGCGACCCCATTCCCTTGGACAGGGCCAGCACTGCGCTGGCCGCCAGGAAGCACGGGTGCTATTTCATTGGCGCGGACAAGAATGACGTCAACCTTGGGCGCATCAGGAGATCGCTCACGCGGGATCACGGTGATGGTGGGTTTGAATCGAACTCCCAGGCAGTGTCCCCTGATAGCCCGATTTCGGCGGCTTTCCCCACCGAAGACGGGCTGGACGACGCCCAGACCAACCCCGCCTCGTGAACCGGCCTTGGCGACCATGAGGCTTAGCCGCAGCCCGGCATCCTCATAGCCGATACCGTCCTCGCCGCTCACGGATTGTTCCACCGATGGCCGGTGTTCCATCCTGCGTTTCACCACCTCAACACCGTCTGCAGCCACAGCTTTCCGCCAGCCCAGCACCCGGACTGTTCCTCGGGCTGGTTTGCTGCCCCATCTCTCCACGTCCCTGTTTATCTCAATCACCCGGCATGAACCCGGGAGAACCGGCCCGAAGGCCAAATTGTTGAACCGCAGCAATCAACCCCGGCGGGGGACCGGCGGAAACCGGGCAATACCCCGGAATGCACCGGCGACGAGCCAAGGCCCCGGTGATGGGGATGGTGCCGGCCCAAAAGAAATGCGCCGGGGCCGCGAAGGCGCCTAGGTCGGTATTTCGTGCCCCAAGAGGCCTCTCAGTAGCCATGATGCTCGTGCCTGTCTGACTCCCAGGGCCGATGGACATGCTCCGGCTTGTCATCGTGATGGTCGTGGATGTCCCGCTCATGGGTTTCGTGTGCCTGGTCCTCTGCCCGGTGCTCATGCTAATCGCATTCGTGGCGGTCATGTTGTTGAGCCATGGCTATCCATCCTCAAGAGTTCCATCCTGACCAGAAACAGCAACCACATTTGCACAACGGCCACGTGCCTGTTAGCGAAGGGTCCCGGTTTATCCGGCCCGTTCGTCCGCATTGGATTCCGCCAACTCGTCCGGGCAAAAACCGGCACAGGTCATCCGGTCATATAACGCCACTGCAGACTCCGGGTATGAGAGCGGCTCAATTTCCTCCCTGTCCTCGTGGGCCAGGAAGCCCGGGCTTCCAGCAGGTAATCCTGCAGCCGGCGACCTTGAGGCTTGGGCGCAACCTGGGCCAGATGGTCTTGGACCTTGGCAACCCAGGCCAAGAAGCGTTCAACCAAGAGAACGGGACCCGCTCCGACTAAGTCGATGAATGGGGTTCTCCCAAAACCCTGTACGCAAGCACGTTCACGCCCTGGCCCCGCCAAGGAACCGACCGGGAGGAGGACTCCCACAACCTTAGACGTAAATTTTCCCCGATTGACATTTTTACTGAGCAACTGAACCGGCATCGCCTTTGGACATTAACAACGCTGACAAGGCCAGTCCTCCGCCACTCTCTGCCGGCCAGTCTCCTGAGTAGTGGTCGTCCATAGACCCATGCACGACCGGTGCTTGCCAGCAAGCAAATGCGGGTGGTTCCGCCCGCCCGTTCCCATTTCCGGGACCTCGGATTCCCGTTGGCCGCAAACCTGACCCCCGGACAAGCCGAGGTGTCTTGTGCTCCGGACCATTTTAAACTTTGGCGCCGGTCGTCCAAGACCGTGTCGGCCACCACTTCTCAAAAGCCATGGCCCCTGTTTCGCCAACAGCGTTGCTGATTTCTGACTCGGGACCAGTTGTCCACAGACCCCCTCTCCGGCTCGGTGACTGGTGGCCGCCCTCAGCCATGACCTCCGTGGGAGGTAATCCGGTCACTTTCGGGCCGGCGCCAACCGGCCGGCTAACGTCTCAAAGGCGGTCTCCAAGGCGGAAACCAAGTGTCCGGTATCCATAGGGGATTTCCCTGTGGATTATACCCATTTGCTTAATAGCCCCCCTACATCAGCTCCGGCAGGAATTGCAGAACCCTTTCCCACTGAACTGTCCGGCGGTTGAAGCTAATTGGTGGGTATTTCAATGGAGCTAGGTTGCAGAACGACCGTATGGAGCACCCCATCAAAGTGTCCGGGCCTTTCGGGCAGCCTGAACGGCTTGATCCACAATATCGGCCCAGTCATCAAACTTTTCGCAGGCGGCGTCCTTGCTTTTTTTCGAGGAGTCTTTCAAGAGGTTCCTGAACGCCCGCCGAGGATCGGTCTGGGCCTGGGGCAATGTCAACTGCCTCAGGAACTTTCGTGAACGTACCGCCTGAAGATGCTTGTCCTCCATCGTGATGCAACGTTGCAGCGTATCCGCCATTTCTTGCTTTGTTGCCCGGTAGTGCCGGTTGATACCATAGGTGATTATGGTTCTCATACGCAAGAGGCACAAGCGCTCCGCGTCGCTGAGAGCCCCGCTCTTCAGGCTGACTTGCAGCATCCTCGTCGACACTGGCTACCAAGCTGTTAATCCGTACCAGCAATTCCGATCGCCGGCGAGCCTCGTCCTCGGCAGCGGCCGCTTTTGTAACCGGCGCTGGGGGAGGTGTTGGTGGCGTCGGAGCGGAAACCGGCTTGTTCGCCGAAGGTCCTTCCCTGGCATCATTCAGCGCACGGTTCGCCTCTGCCTGAAGTTCGGGACCGATGTCCGGCGTTTCTTCATTGACTCCATCCATCAAGTAATCAGAGCAGATGGACTCCTCTCTGATCAATTTTGCCCAGACCTCTGGTGAGGGTTTTTGGTAGTCCAGCGACCGTCCCGTCTGCTGGCATAGGTGACCCCAGTGCACCCTGGCAATATCGCTCAACCCCACCGGGCGGCCCTTCCGTCGCCAGACACTTTCCGGCCCCTCCCATACGCCGGAAAGGAATTCCTGCAAGGTGGTGGTCAGCACTGGCAAATTCCCCGCCAGGTCATCGAAGCGCTTCGCAGGCAACGCCTCACCGGTAATTACCAAAATGGGGAATGTCAGGTTGAGCCGCATCGGGGCCAGGCGATATGAGCGCAGCTTTCCCGCATATATCCGCCTGTCCGTCTCCGCTGAAAACTCCACCTCGACGGCTACCCAAGTGCCTTCGTCTCGGTCGGGTGCCGGCAGCTGAACCCAGAGGTCGGGAACCAACTGGCCATCTTGCCAGGACACCACCCATCGCCAGCCGGCCACTGCCGGGAACCCAGCCCCCCGGAACGCTGCCGCCGCCTCGGCCACCGCCGAGTCATGGCGCCGCTCCCTTATCGCATCCTCACCTTCCGGGTCCTTATACGTGACCTCCACCAGTCGGCCGACAGTCACCCTATCGCGAGCAGCCAACAACTTGAGGCCCCGCTGGGTGACGTAGAGGTTTTCCCCAACACCTGTAACCAGTCCCCGGTCTTCCAGGTGCGCTAACACGGTGCTGGTTCCGCCGCGGGACATGCGCAAGGCCTTCACAAGGTTCGCTCTCGTGGCAGCCCTGAATTCGGATAAAAAGGCGAGAACCCGGTACTCCCGCATACCCCCCAAATTCGCCAGGTCATGACCCTCTCCGATGGCGGCAGCCTCAGGGCGACCGATAGACTTGGGCTGCGGAGGATTATCCCCCAGAGTCCACTCGCTGTGGCTGGCCTCTGCAGACCAGACCAAGGTGCCGGCTGTGTCCGCGGCCCCCACCTGCACGTCGTCACCGTAGGCGGTCCTCGCTCGAAACGCCGAAAATTGGTCCACGGCAATGGCGACGACGGGAGGCTCAATGTCCCACCAGATAGATTCTTCAAGACTCCGTAGAGAACGGATGTACTCGGATCCAAGCCGGAGGCTGCGGGACCGGTAGTCCTCCTGGAGCAGCAGGCCTGTCCAGAAGAAGGGTACTGAGTAATATCGAGGAGGCTCGCCATAGCGCTCAAAACGCCAGGTGGCTACGGCGTGCAGACGACCCCGGGGTAGCCACAAGACCTCCGTCAGGGTGGGCTCGCCCATCCACACATAACTGCTGCAGGACGGGTCCGCATACATGGACTGCCACTGGAATGGCGCGGCGAGCCCGCCGGTCCAGAAGTTAGGGAGGATCTCGTAGAGGAATTCGATCATGGGAAGCCATAGCAGCATCCGTGTGACCCCGTCCTCTACCATCTGAAAGGTCAGGGGCAGCGCTTTTCGAAGCAGGCCCTTGTACTCGAATTCCTTCGTCACGTGCATCACGCCCTGCAGAGTCAGCACATACCGCCGTTGAATCCGGCGGGTCACGCCCAGCTCGCGGCCGGCAATTGACCCGCTCGTCTCTAGCTTGCGACACACCTTGTGGATATCGGGATCGGACGAATCGAGCCTTCTGGCGAGATTCGACGCGGAGGCCCAGGGCTGATGCGCCAGCGCCACCTCTATTCGCTCCTCCAGGGGGAAATCTGCCAGCGCTGCATCCTCTGGCCGTCCCCCTCCAGGGCGACGGAACGTCGGAAACTTGTTTGTGTGTTGCATAGTTGTCACCTCCTGTCCATTCACTACATCAAGGGAGGCGGACCCGCTCATGTCGAGCAATCAAAAATGGCGTTTAGTGAGGGTCCGGTCACCCCTTCATACGGTTCCAACACCGGTTTCTTCGAACACCTTCAATCCCCATGACCCTCTCCCGGACATCTTGGTCTCCGCTTCCGGTTTCGAGGGATGTATTCGTTCAATCGATATTTCGACGAAACTCCGGCCAACGCTTTGCGGAATCGGCCGGCGGGCGAGCATGCAGACGAACTGGTAGAAACGGCTCCACCTGCAGGGCGGGGGCACCATTGGCGAATCCAGTTCCCGCGCCGGTGTCAATACCAAGTTAGAAATGCGCCATTTATACCAAGTTAAAATTGAGCCACCTGGCCGTTGGAGATACCCTCCTCTGGGGTAGCGTTCAGTTGTTGCGACGGGAATAATCCGGCCTGCCGTTTCTCCCGGAGCCGGTAGCTTTCGCCCCGGATGTTGAGCACGTGGCTGTGATGGAGCAGCCGGTCCAGCACCGCTGAGGCGATGACACTGTCGCCCAGGAGCTCTCCCCACTCGCCGGAGCCCTTGTTGGATGTGAGGATGATCGAGCCCCGTTCGTAGCGGGCTGAGACCAGGGTGAAGAAGGTGGTGGCCGACTCCCGGTCGTAGGGCCAGAAGCCGAACTCGTCCACCACCAGGACTTTGGGCGCCAGGTAGACCCGCATCCTCCGGTCCAGGTTGTGCTCAATGCGGGCCTTCCGGAGGTCTTCCATCAGGTCGTAGGCTCGGACGAAGTATGCCCCTTGACCGTTCTCAATGGCCTTGAGGGCCAGGGCGATGGCCAGGTGGGTCTTGCCCACGCCGGGCGGCCCCAGGAGCAGGACGTTGCTGGCCTCGGCGACGAAGGACAGGTTGGCCAGTTCCTTGAGCAGGCGCTCGTCGATGGAGGGCTGGAAGCCGAAGTCGAATTGCTCCAAGGTGCGCTGGAAAGGCAGGTGAGCCAGGCCTTTTTGGTCTTCAGGTACCGCTCTCTGCGGGCGGAGACTTCGGCGCCCAGGAGTTGGGCCAGCATCTCGGGATAGGGCAGTTGCTTGCTGGCGGCGGCGTCCAGGGTGTGGTCCAGGACTTCCATGGCCTGCTTGAGGCCCAGGGATTCCAGGTGCTGGCGGGCCTGTTCCAAGGCGATCATCTGGCGCCTCCCACGGCGGCCAGTTCGTATACCTCCAGGGAGCGGCGTTCCACCTCCCCCACCGGGACCTGCACCCTGGCGTTGGCCACCGCGTCGCACCACTCCAACCCCTGGCGGTTCAGATCGGCGTCGTCGGTGAAGCGCAAGCTGGGCCACATGTTGCGCCGGACATACTTCACTCCACTCTCGACCTTTCCCTTGGTCTGGGCCCGGTAGGGCCGGCACAGCCGGATGTCAAAGTCCACCCGCCGGGCGAAGTCCAGCATTCGGAGGTTCCACTCCGCCTGGCCGTCCTGGTCCTTGCCCAGGGTGACCACCTTGGCGTTGTCGTAGAGGCAGCGCCGCGGCACGCCGCCCAGGTACTCGAAGGCGTTGACGTGGCACTGGATGAAGGCCGCGGTGTCCGCCTTGCGCACCAGTTCCACGTAGCAGGCCCGGGACCAGCCCATGGTCATCACGAAGACCCAGACCCGGTGCTTCTTCCCGTCGGCGCCCACGTACCCCAAGCTGCCCCAGTCCACCTGGGCCTGCTCTCCCGAAGCCGTCTCAAAGCGCATGGTGGCCTCGGGCTGACTACCCCTGCGGCGGGGCTTCACGTATTCCACCACGGTGTTGTAGCTACCGACGTAGCGCAGGGCCCGCAGCTCCCGCAGCAACACCACACAGTTCTCCAGCCCTTCCTTCATCCGGCGGTCAATGTGCTCGGCGTAGGGGTCCAGCTTCGAGCCCCGGAGCGGTCTCGGCTTGGTCCGCATCGACTCCGGCGACTTCAGGTACTTCAGCACTGTGTTGCGGGCCAGGCCCAGTTCCTGAGCGATCGCCCGGGCTGAATGGCCCTGACCGTGCATCTCGTATATCTCTTTCAACTCTCCACCTCTCAGCAAATCTTGCAAGCACCTCCACGATTTCTCCGTGGATGATGCTTCCGTTATCGAGGTGGCTCAATTCCAACTTGTAGATTTTGGCTCATTTTAAAGTTGGAGATGACACAGGATGCTCAACGGCATCACCCGCTGCATCTGGTCGTTGTGCTAGAATGTCTATCTAAAATGAGTCGTGTTTATGCTCCGGATGGCGAACCGACAGTAAGCTCGGGTTGATAGAGACGGAACGGGGCGATTCCCACGTGCTCTAAGGTGCCAACTCCTTTCGGCTCACGCTTCGCCCCGTTCCGTCTCCACCAACGCGGCCAGAGTCCTCTCTCTGGGCCTGCCGCCCCGGCGGCCCCTGGCTGACATCGAAAGTTCTCCTGGAGCCAGGCTCCGCAGATAGGACGCATGGCCACCACGCTTGGCCCGGCTATTCGCCGATGATGAGGGAATCCGTCCCGTGCCGTGGCAGGTGCTACACAGGGTGTCCAACTCAGGGCCAACGTGGTCCTTTGGCTTGCGATTTAACTGTCTCACGATTAGACTCCAACTAGGCTTAAGGCTTCCTTAGATTGAAAAGTGACAAAATCGAGCGGTATGAAGTCGGGCGGCGCTATCTGAACGAATAACCTTGCTTGCACATTAAATGGCACCATTGTTGGAAACAGTCCAGATAGGTTGAATAAATGTTATGTACGATGATACATGAGTATATGTTATGAGTCAACCCACCCTTGCCAAAGTTCCCGTGGAACCTGAAACCACAGGGTTGTCAAAGAGATTAGCCTTATCCAGAAAACGTCTCGGAATGTCTCAACGTAGACTTGCAGCTGCAATGGGTAGCGGTTACGACCAGACCATGATCTCCCATGTGGAGTCTGGGCGTAACGGACTGGTGGGCAGGGGGCTGTGTAAGGCCGCAGACGCCCTGGGGGTCTCGATAGACTACCTGTTGGGTCTAACCGATCATCCCAAGCCGGTTGACGAGATCTTCAAGGACGTTTATGTCTATGATGTTTACCGGAAGGACGTCGCGTGGATTCCCCAAATTGCTGCCGTTGTCGGATTGGGCAAGAAACGGGAAATATACGACACCACTGTGGTTGGCCTTCGCCCGTTCCCATATCAAAAACTGTTGGAACGAGAGATCAACCCGGAGCATTGCCACTTTGTAACGGTCCAAGGCGACTTAATGGAGCCCCTGTTGCCCGATGGTTGCACGATCCTAGTGGACACAAGCCGCCGGGAGTTCCAAAACGACCATATCTATGTAATGCATTACGAGCAACAGGTAATGGAAACCTTCGCGAAGGCCATAGCGCCAGCCCGACTCAGATTAGTCAATGGCGATCTTGATGGAAAACCATATAGCGATTGGCATTTCACTAATTTCAAAGATGGGAGCCTAGGGTTCCCTTTAGCCGTCTTCGACGTGAAGGCCGTGTTGGGGGAGGTGATGTGGGTGGAGACGTTCCTATAGTCCCCGAGTTGACCTCATTCCTATTCTGAAAAGGGAGGCTTGGCACCCCGGATTTTGTAGCTGAATGGCCCCCATCCCGGTTGGTTTCGGACAGAACCCCTGATAAGACCGAGGTCGATGGTTCGAGTCCATCCAGGCCCACCAGAATGTACCGTATTCATAACTCCCGCGTTCAGGGTAACCTCCGCAGCGTCCGCTCCCCCTATTGGACTGTCCTCCGGTGTCGGTATGTGGTAGATTATGCTGCCCTTGCCAGGCTTGACCGCCACCTCCTTGACGAATGACCGCACGAAGGCCTTGGTCTCCGTAATCTCGCTGGTCTTCAGGAAATCGCTCATCTCCTGGGCGAAGGCGGCGATGGTGTCGGCGCTTTCCAGCATCACCCGCCGCTCGGCCAGCATGGCCCGGGCTTCCTGGGCGGCGGTCTCTAACTGCTCCTGTCGCTCCCGGTGCTCCTTAATGCGGTCGGCGGCGTCGGACATCTTGATGTTGGTGCTCTCGACAAACTGCCAGATGCGGCCCAGCCGCCGCTTCACCTCCTCCAACTCTGCCTCAATGGTCTCCAGCTTCTGACGCTGCTCGCGGGCGACCCCGTCCATCTCCTCGTCCAGCAGCTTGACCAGGTCGCGGATATTGGACTAGGTAAGGACGTTCTCCCGGATCTGCTCGATGATGAGCTTCTCGAAGCTCTTGGCGTTAAGCCTGGGGGTGTCGCAGGTCCCCTTGCCCTTCATCAGAAGGGAATGGCAGATGTAGTAGGTGTACTTGCCGCTCTTGGCCTCGGTGGTGGTGATGGCCTTGCCGCAGGTCTCGCACTTGGCCAGGCCGCTGAGCAGGTAGGGGCTGGAAGCCCGGCGGGGGTTCATCTTCTTGGGGGCGCGGGACGCCAGCAGCCTCCTGGCCCGTTGGAAGTCCCGCTTGGAGACGATGGCGGGGTGCGCATCCTCGACGCGCACCGGCGGCGCGCCGTCCTTGGCGTTGGCTCCCCAGACCAGGGTCCCGGTGTAGGCTTCGTTGTCCAACATCGTGTGAATGGTGGTCTTTAGCCACTTCTTGCCGTTGGTGGTGGGGATGCCCTCGGCATTGAGAGTCCTGGTCACGTCGAGGATGCTCTTGCCCTGGAGCACCATGTCGAAGATGCGCTTGACCACGGCGTTGGCGGCTGGGTTCAGCTCCAGCTTGGGGCGCTTCTTGACCCCGTCCTGGACGTAGACCTTCTGGTAGCCGTAGGGGGCGTAGGTAGTGACCCAGAAGCCGCTGGAGGCGGCCTCGCGCATCCCACGGACGACCTCCTGGGCAAGGATAGCGGTTATCCAATCAACACAAAAAATCAGGTATACATGGGCCGTTGGTGTCAAGGGCGGCGACAAGGTGTACCACCGCGGCGGCGGAATCGTGTACCACCGGCACGATGAGAAAGAACTGAATTGGGAGCCGGGCAGGGTCAGGTCAGGAGCAGGGGTTCGCAGTTCCGGAGTGAGTCAGGACTCGTCCGGATCATCCGAGACCTGCAAGCCTGCGCTCTCCCGGCTGGGCTTGAGACGGTAGCTTTCGCCGTTCATCTCCAGGATGTGGACGCGGTGAGTGAGTCGGTCCAGCAAAGCGCCGGTAAGGCGCTCGAAGCCGAAGGTCTCGTCCACTCGAAGACCTCGTCCACTCATCAAAGGGCAGATTGGTGGTGACCATGATGGAGCCCCGCTCGTAGCGCTGGTTGAAGACCTCAAAAAGCATTTCGGCACCGGTGCGGGACAGTGTGACGAAGCCCAACTCGTCGATGATCAGCAGATTCAGGCGGGAACGTTGTCTCTGCCAAATCAGGAGGCGTCTTTCGTCCCAGGCTTCCATCGGTTCGTGTGCCAGGGCGGCGGCGGTGGCGAAGCCTACCCACATCCTCTGCTGACAGGCGGCCAAACCCAGTCCCAGGGCTATGTGGGCCTTGCAGGCGCCGCTGGTGCCGATGGTGATGACGTTCTTTCGATGCTGAATGTATTCCCAGCGGGCCATTTCCATCACCAAAGCTTTGCTCACCGAGGGTATGGCCGGGAAGTCTAAGAGGGTGTGTGAGAAAGGGCTAAACCTGCACCAATTTCTCTTGGGGAGTGGGTCAGCAATCTTGCTATTGTGGGGGTATGAACAGAAAACCTTATCCCAGCGATTTGACCGACGCCCAGTGGGCGGAATTAGCTCCCTTACTGCCGCCAAGCAAACCCAGGGGGCATCCTCGGACCGTGGACTTGCGCGAAGTAGTAAATGGCGTTCTGTATGTGCTGCGCGGCGGCATACCCTGGCGCATGGCGCCCCATGACCTGCCGCCCTGGGGGACGGTTTGGTGGTATTTTCGGAAGTGGCGCAGAGATGGGACCTGGGAGAGCATTGAGGCGGCGCTGCGTCCCAGGGTTCGGGAGGCTGAGGGACACGAGGCTACGCCCAGCGCCGCGATCATCGACAGCCAGTCGGTGAAGACCACGGAAAAAGGGGGCCCAGAGGCTACGATGCAGGCAAGAAGGTTGCTGGGCGCAAGCGTCACATCGCAGTAGATACTTTAGGACTGCTCTTGGCTGTCGTGGTACATGCCGCCAACATTCAGGACCGGGATGGAGCCAAGCTGGTGTTGAGCAAAATGGTGGGCCGGTTTCCCAGGCTCAAAGTGATCTGGGCTGACGGGGCATACGCTGGCAAGTTGGTAGCCTGGGCCTGGGTCACTGGCGGTTGGCTGCTGACCGTGATCCGGCGGAGGCCGGACACTCACTCCTTTGAGGTGCTGCCCCGCCGGTGGGTGGTGGAGCGGACGTTGGCGTGGCTGGGCCGCTGCCGGCGCTTGAGCAAAGACTATGAAGCCCTACCGGAAACCAGCGAGGCTTGGGTTTATGTCGCCATGATCCATCTCATGCTCAAAAGACTCCAGCCAGCTTGAACCGGATTTCTCACACACCCTCTAAGGCGGAAGGCTCTTCACGTCGGGGAACCTCGCCGCCCATATCCGCAGCTCCACCATGCGCTGGCGCTCGATGAGTTCGAGATCAGCGAGGCCCAGCAGGTACTCCGAGTGGTCCTCACCTCAGCTACGCACTGGGCGGCCATCTTCCTGTACTCTCTCAGGAAGCTGGGCAGCTTTAATTCCTTCAGGTGGTTTTCCAAGAGCAGTGTGGGTCGCTGGCCCATGCGGCCCTCATGGACAGAAGGCCCATATAGTCCCTGGGAGACGTGGCGTTGACCCCTGACTCTGGGCAAGTAGGGAGACAGCTCCAGGTTCAGCCTGGGCGGCCGTCCCTCCAACTGGCACGGCACCAGGCGCTTCACGGCGTCGAAACTGAGCGCCCCCAGCCTGGTGGCTGTATGCACTTGCTGTTGCGAGGAAGTCTCCAAAGGCCTGGGTATCTGCACGTACTCCCTCTTGCTCCTTCGGCTCATGCGGGCTTCCAGCAACCTGCGCAAGGCGCCGAACTCTTCCGGCAACTCCCACCCCCGCAATGGAGCCGCCTGGTTCAGGGCGCCAGTCTTCTGCTCCAAGAGCGGCACGTAGTGGATGGGGTCGTAGACGAAGTCCTCCCGCCGGAAAGAACTGGGATGGTACGCTATCACCTCTGAACCGCTACTGATGACCACCTGATCGAAATAGCCCTATATCATCATACCCCGGTAGCCGTAGGCCACGGACGGCGAGCAGTCGTCGGTCCCCCAATCATTGCTACTTGATATCACCGCCAACGCGTGTCAATGTACAATTGCAAACTGTATCCGGTTACCTTGTGGACAGTGAAGTATGAGGACAGGGGCTGAGTACAAAGAGAGTCTACGCGACGGGCGCAATGTTTGGGTATTGGGCGAAGGCGCCGTGGCCGACGTCACAACTGACCCTTCGACGTCGGCCATGGTGGATGAGTACGTTGCCTGGTATGACCGCCACTTCGACGCTGACTGGCAGGATATCCTTCTGACCCCGTCCGATGGCAACGGCCAACGGCATCCTCTCGCGCTTAACCCGCCAAAGACGTCCGCGGACTTGAGGCGCCTGGGGAAGGCTATAAGCGCCGTGCATTTCGTGACCGGTGGAAACATGACCCACACCCCAGGCTACGGTGCATTGATTGCCTTGGGGATGCTGAATGTTCTGAAGCGGCTGAACCACTCCTCTGAGGAGATTGAGGCGGCTGAGGCGTATCTAGAGTCTCTGGCCGCGAGTGGCAGGTTTCTCACCTTTGCCGGAGGCGGACCGCTGATCGGGACACGGCTCCGCCAAGCTGAGAGCGAGCGAGCGGCGCTCCGCCTGGTCAGCGAAACTGCTGAAGGTATCGTGGTGACCGGCAAGGTCCAGATGCACACCAGTACACCTTTCGCGGAGGACCTGCTGATCACCAGCAGGGATGAATTGCCGCCGGGCAGCGGGAGGCACCTGTGGTCCATCGTGCCGGTGAACTCACCAGGTCTCCGGGTGGTATCGCGCCGAGCCGTCGCCAAGCACAGTAATCCATTCATGTCACCTTTAAGCAGCCGGTTTGACGGGCTGGACTCCATGGTCTGGCTGGAGGACGTTTTCGTCCCCCGCTCCCGCGTTTTTACTGGGGAACCCCTGAACCGGAACGGGCGCCATTCTCTGGTATCCTGGCTGCTTTGGCATCATAGCTACGGTTGGCTGGCCAAGGCGGAACTTACCCTGGGACTTGGTCTTGCCCTGGCTGAAGTCATGGGCCTCAAGGACAATCCTCAGACAGTTGAGCAACTGGTCGAGCTGACCGTCAACGTCCAGACCACCCGCACCTGCATGACGGCGGCGGAACTGGACCCGGAAACGACGGAGAGCGGCTATGCCTTGCCTAACCAACTTCACGTGGCCGCTGCAGGAATCAACACCATGAGGGTTCGCCAGCGGATGGGAGAAATCCTGCGGGGTCTCCCCGGTTCGTCGTTGGTCAACGCCCCTGCAGACACTGACTTCGCAGATCCGAAGATGGCCGCCGAGCTGGAAGACGCCTTTGGCGGAGGCGGCTACACTGCGCTGCAACGAGCGGCGCTCCTGCAGCTTGCCTGGGACCAGGTGTCGTCGGGTCTGGACGGACGCGAGGCGGTTTTCGAGCTCCATGCCAGCGGTGGGCTGGAGGCATGGCGCCGCCGGTTGTCGTCCTAGTTTGAACGCTATAACGAGCTGGCCAATGGCGTACAGGAGTTTCTCCAGGTAGATATGCCGCCCTTGGACCTGAGCAGCCTGCAGGAGGTCCCACCCCCGCCGCGCCGACTGCCACAATCAACGCCGAGACCGTAAGCGGCGGCGCCGAAGTGTCCCACGTGGGCGAGCAATCGTTGACAACTTGGCATTGTTCATCAATGAGAGGGAAGGCGAAATCCTCGCCTGCGTGGACGAATTGCGGTCAAGACACCCAGACCCGTTGTGCCTTATCGCTGTCTCCCGGTACCAGCCGTAGGGGCGGAACTGATCCGGACGCTAGGGCTCGTTGGACGGATTCGGGGTCGGCGAGACGGGCTGATGAGATATGAGTTTGGATCCGTCCTATCGGAATCTCTACTCCCTGTAGCTTGAGAGAGATTTCGTATTCGAAGATGAACTGTTGTGCACCACCACTCTATAGTTCCTTAAGCTCCGGGCCCCATTGGTCCAAGCTCGAGTTAAACGATTTCCATTTAAGGTCTATGGTTTCCCCCTTCATCAGAGCTGCAGTAGTCACGATCTCCTTTGCTTCGTCGTTACAGTGGACATCTCGTTGCTATAGTGGGGATCGATCTCATTGAGACGCTCACGGACTCATTAAGACGCTCGCGGAGCGTCCGTAACCGTCCTACCGCGTCAGGAACATCGGTGACTCTGGCCTGTTCTTTCTGAAGTTCCAGAAGCAATCGGAACACCTCGTCTTTTGCCCCCTCCAAGAAGTATCGCCGAATGTGTGGGAACGCCAACATTTTCTCGTCCAGCCAGGTTTTTCTGTACCACGCTGTCGGGAAGCAGCAGCCCGCACGGAGGTGACGAAACCATTTCTCCTCGGCGGGAGTGGGTTCGATGGGCACAACGAGTGTCCACTAAGCTGGCCCAAGGGCCGCCGCCCGCTTTAGAGAGCGTTCCACCGGTCTTCGGCGACCTGGATTCATCCGGCCGGTGAAGGACTCTAGCTCGAAGGCGTCGGTGATTTGGCCGTCCTGTCCGCCGTCTGTGGTGCACGCGGCAGACATGTGATTGTCCCTCTCCATATCGCTGACGGCTTCAATAGGAAGAAACTGATCTGACAGAGGCGGGGGACACCACAACGACCGGCTGAGCAGCCTGAATGTCTGATTGTCCTCCCCTACAACTCAGATCCTTTTCCGCGGCCAGGCGCCTGCTCTCCAGGAACATCAGCCACGGAGCCTTGCCCCAACTGACTGCCAGGCTGAATACCTCCGCAGACATCCTGGAGATGAAAGGACTCCCCATGTCCTGGCCACAGGGGCATCCAGGAATCACTGCCTGACAGTGTTGGACAGTCGGACCGGCGGCCCGTACGTTGGAGAACCTCAGAATGCGAGCGGACCGAGGTCCCAGAATTCAGGCGAACTGCCGATGAGATGCGCTGTGCCATAGTATGATTAGAGGAAGTGCAAAGCTGGAGAGTCAAAAACTCTTGCAATTGGAGTGAGAAAAGGTGTCTGACCAAAATGTCGAGATTGCCGTCTTGGGCGGCGGATGCTTCTGGTGCGTCGAGGCCGTTTTCGCAGAGATCGCAGGGATAACTGCGGTCACATCCGGATATTCCGGCGGCCGCACGGTTAATCCAAACTACTATGAAGTCTGTAGTGAGAAGACCGGACATGCCGAGGTGGTGCAGTTAGAATTTGACCCCTCCCGGATCACATTCTCGGAAATACTTGAGGTGTTCTTCGCCACCCACGACCCCACCACCCTCAACCGTCAGGGGGCGGACCGGGGCGCACGGTACCGCTCAGCAATTCTTTACACTACCGAGTCCCAGAAGGACGAGGCAGTTAATTTCATAAAGGCGTTGGATGCTTCAGGGACCGAAAACGGGCCTGTGGTAACCGAAGTTGTCCCTTTTGAAGTCTTCTATCCTGCGGAAGGGGAACACCAGCTTTTTTACCAGAACAACACTGGCAGTATGTACTGCCAGATAGTGATCAGCCCCAAGGTCGCCAAGGTACGGCAGAAGTTCAGCTCCAGGCTTCGCTAGTAGTCAGTCGACCTTCGTGCGCCACCGGGTCATCGCCCCCTTCGCCGTCCTGGAGCCATGAAGTCATGCAGGGCTACCATGGTGGCCTACTCCGGTTAATGAATCAATTGAGGTTGTTGGGTGGGACTATGAATAACCAGGTCAAGTTCAGCGTCCGCATACATCAGGGTGGTTACAGTTACCAGTCCCTCAAGAGAATCTGGATAGAGGCCGACAGACTGGGCTACTACTCCGCGACCCTGTACGATCTACTCAACGTGCCTACGCTGGAGTGCTGGACCACCCTCTCGGCCCTGGCCGCGGAGACGAGCCGGATCAGGCTCACGCCCCTGGCGCTGGCAAATACTTACCGTCACCCGGCGGTCTTTGCCAAGATGGCCTCCACCCTTGATGTCATCAGCAACGGCAGGCTGGAGGTGGGAATTGGCGCCGGCGGTGGCCAGGGGGACCATCTGGCTTCGGGCCTGGATTTCCCCTCCACGTCCACGAGGGTGAGGATGCTGGAGGAGTCCATTGAGATGATGAAAAGGCTGTGGACGGAGGAAGAGGTCACCTTTAAGGGACGGTACTACACTCTGACCGGCGCGAAAAACGTCCCCGGACCCGTCCAGAAGCCCCACCCTCCATTTCTGATAGGTGGACACGGTGAGAGGCACCTGCTCAGGGCGGCGGCCAGGTATGCGGACATCTGCAACGCGGGCTTTGAGATGGACTTGGATGAACACAGGGCGAGCCTGGATGTCCTTGGGGAGCACTGCCGGAATGTAGGGCGGGACATTTCGGAGATAGAGGTAAGCCACAACACCCGGGTTGTGATTGCCGGGAGCGAGGCAGAGTTCGATAGGCTGGTTTCAGCGGGAGCAGCTAACGCAAACCTGAGCGCGGCTGAATACCGGGCGTCCTTGTACCGGGCTATTGCCGGCACCCCTGAGCAGTGTGTAGAGCAAATCAAAAGCTATGTCGACAGCGGGATTACCTACTTCTTCCTACTTTTCCCGGACCCCATCCCCACCGAAAGCATGGAACTATTCGCCAGGGAAGTGATGCCGAGGTTTGTAGAAGCAACGTCCTGACGTTGTCGATGAGGCCGGGGCTTGCCAGCTTGGTCAAGGCCAACGTTAGCTACCAGTATCTGTCACCGAGCGGACTTGTGGCTTGGGCTGATTGGTGGCGCGCAGGTTGGCAAGCAAGTGGCTCTCCCAGTCGGGAATCAGTCTAGAGCGGGGTGTGGTTAGCAACCAAGCGGAGAAGAGGCCCATCAGGCTAAACCCAAGGGACATGAGCAACGGCGCCGGGCAGGTCCCCTTCACGTCCCACAGGACTCCGGCATACGGGCGCCACTCCCATACCGAGGCCGTTGCCCACGTTTTGCCAACCGTAAAGGCGGCCCTGAGGGACGTTGCCGTAATACTGGCGATTGGCGATGGGGAATGTGGTCACTTCGCAACTCTGGCCGGTACCAAAGAGGACCGCAAACAGGTAGAAGGCCCAGGCGTCATGGGAAAAGAAAACGATTAGCAGAGGAAAGGCTGGTAGGGACATGCCCGCGACCCAGACCGTTCTGCAACCCCGGCGTTCCGCCGCAACGGGCACGGCCCCCCGGGCGATGACTCCGACGCCCTGTTGGGCTGCAAGCAACCCGGCGGCCACTCCCGGATACAGGCCGCGGTCCACAGCTTACCGGACAATCCGTCGTTGTAAGACTAGAGACCCAAGCGCACTAAATCGGCGATTCTTTCACCGAGCATCAGCACCGCGGTGTTGATGGGCGCGCACACCAGATCCGGCATTATGGATGCATCCGCCACCCGCAGGCCCTCCACTCCATACACCCGCCCGTACTGGTCCACCACAGCCATCGGGTCAGATGACGGCCCCATCTTGCAGGTGCCGGATATGTGGGAAAAGGTTACTGCTTCCCGCAACATCCAGGCATCCAGCGCCTCGTCCGAGACCAGGTCGGGGTCGGCGGGCTCCAGGCGGTCGCCCAGCAACTCCCTCAGCCCCTCGTGCTGGGCCAGTTGCAGGGCCTGCCGCAGTCCGTGGCGCAAACGCTGCCGGTCGAAGGGTTCATTCAGGAAGTTGTAGTCCAGCCAGGGCTGAACGTTGGGGTCGGTCGAACTCAGCTTCAACTCGCCGCGACTGGCGGGACGCAGCAGGGCAATCATCATCTCAGCCAAGTCGGGGTCGAAAGCCTCAAATTCGCCGTCGTTTGGGACTTTCAGGGTCTTGACTCGCGGCGTGACGAAGGCGGCCATTCCGATGGAGAGGTCGTTCCGGTATTTAGAGTCTGGCGCGGTGAAACGCAGAGTGGCGCCGCCCCGGGCTGGGGCGTCACCCTTGGAGTAACCGTCCCTGATTCGCCAGGTCACGTACAGCTTGGGATGGTCCTTGAGATTCTGGCCCACCCCCGGCGAGTCCAGCACCACCGGGATTCCCACGCCTTCCAGGTGCTCCGCCGGCCCAACTCCAGACAGCATCAGCAACTGAGGCGAACCGATGGCGCCTGCGCTCAGGATGATCTGGTCTCCCTCGACGGTGAACGTCTCACCGCCGCTCTCGACCAGAGCGCCGGTAGCCTGCTTCCCCTGAAATAGCAGTTGGTGCACGGTGCAGTTGGATCGGATAGTGAGATTCAGGCGGTGCCTGGACGGTTCCAGGTAACCCAGGGCAGTGCTGAAGCGGACCCGGTTATGGTTGTTGGTAATACCGGGTCCGACCCCGGTGGCGTCCGGGCTGTTGTGGTCCGGGCAATCGGGAAATCCGGCAGCCCGGCAGGCGTTGTAAAAGGCCACTTGCGTCGGATGCCAGTCTTCCCTCCGGGAGTGGTGAACGAAGATAGGACCGTCGGCGCCATGAAAGTCATCGTGGTGGTCCACATCGGTCTCAATTTTCCTGAAGTAGGGCAAGACCTCCCGGTAACTCCAACGGTCGTTGCCCAGCGCGGCCCAGTGGTCGAAGTCTTCGGGAACCCCGCGGAAAAAGGCCGATGAATTGATGGCGCTGGAGCCGCCGGTAACCTTGCCCCGGGGCACCGGCATGTCCGGAAACATTTCAGTGGCGCGCGCAACATACTGCCAGTTGTGACGACTATCCAACAGGGATATTGGGTGACCGCCAAATGTGCGTAGAGGAGGAGCGTTCCCGCCGGTGTTGTATCCGAACTTGATATCGTCGGGAAGGTGCTGAAATTGGGGATAGTCCGGGCCGGCCTCCAGCAGCAGCACCGAAACCCCGGGGTCCTCCGACATCCGGGCTGCCAGGATGCTGCCGGCGGAGCCGGCGCCAACGATAACGAAGTCGTACCTCATACTTCTTTCTCCTCCCTGCTGGTACCGTACCAGTCTGCCAATGCGATAGCCAGGCCCGGGCAGATTCTTCCGGGCAGCAGGGTCAGGTTTGAAACCTGCCCCTGCGTTCCGACAGAACCTTTTCCTGGGTCGGAGAATACCTCTACCCTCCCTAATATTACAACGACGGTTCAGGGAGGGACGCCGGTGGCCGCATAGCAGGTGGCGCGTCGTTTCTCGTGGGAGTACCAGGCCCCCTCGTTGCGGCGTTGGACACCGTCCAGCCATGACAGCAGTTCTTGAGGACCAAACCGCTCCCGTGGCAGCATCTTACACACCGCACGGTATACCTGGGGCCGGGTGATCAGGGGCATCATCATGCCGGGCCGGGCCTATTCCCAGGGCGACCTGTTCCTGGTTTGTCCCATCGCTCGAGGCATAGGCGCAATGCTGGTCCCGGTTCTGGCGGTGTTAGTGTTGGGAAGGAGGGTAGCCTTGCCTACCGTCTTTGGCATCGCCCTCATCATTACCGGGATTTTCACCGTTTCCCGGTGGGGCCGTTTCAGAGGGATTCTCGCCCAACCGTGAGTCCTACTCCGGGATGGGGGCGTCCGCTATGCCGTGCTCACCGGAATAGCGATCATTCTGTACTCACCGGTGGACAAGGTCGGCGTTGAGCACACCCAGCCCTTCTTTTACATGCACCTGCTCACCATAGGTTCGCCTGTAGGTCTTGCTCCGTACATCCTGTTCGAATAAGGACTGGCTCAGGTACGGCAGGAATGGCAAATGAACGCTTGGCCCATCCTGGCTGCAGGCTTGTTGGTTTTCCTTGCTTATGGCTTGGTGTTAACGGGCTTCTCTCTGTCCCGGGTTAGCTATGTTGCCCCAGCACGGGAAGTGAGCATAGTGATTGGTGTCCTGATGGGTGTCTTCATCCTTACCCCGAATCCACCGAAGGACGGCGTGTAGGAGGCCTGCTGAAGAAACAAAAAGGTGCGCCTCTGAATCTGGGATAATGGTTTTGCAACAAAAAACCGACCCCAGAAAAGGAGCACCCAATAGATGCTACCACGCAACCACCCCGACCGGATCCAAATCACCTTCGATGACCGCCGCCTGGTGGCCAATGCCGGGCTGCTCCTTCCGGCCACCCTGGCCCGGCATCTCGGCCTGCCCGAACTCGTCCAGCAACGCCTCGACCTGGGCGATGCCCCGGGGCGGGCGAACACGGGCGACAAGATGATGACGCTGGTGGCCTCTGCGCTGGCTGGGGGCGACTGCATTGACGACGCCGATGTGTTGCGCACCGGGGGGACGGCCTGCACCCTGGGCGGCACGGTCAAGGCGCCATCCACCTTGGGCACCTTCCTGCGCAGCTTCCGGTGGGGCCACGTCCGTCAACTCGACCGGGTGAGCCGCGAGTTGCTGGCCCGGGCCTGGCAGGCCGGGGCGGGACCCGGCGACGGGCCCCTGACCATCGACCTGGACTCCACCATCTGCGAGACCTACGGACTGGCCAAGGAGGGCGCACGCCACCACGGCTACGCCGGTGCGCGGGGCTATCACCCGCTGCTGGCTGTCGCCGCCGGCACCGGCGACGTGCTGATGTCCCGGCTGCGCGAGGGCCGCGCCAACACCGCCCGCGGCGCCGCCCACTTCCTGCGTGAAATGGTGGGGCGGATGCGCTACGGCGGGGCCAGGGGACAACTCGCGGTGCGGGCCGACAGCGGCTTCTATACCCACGCCGTGGTCGCCGTCTGCCGCCGGATGGATGCCCGCTTCTCCATCACCATTCGCCAGCGCGCCAGCCTGCGGGACCTGATCGAGGCGATACCAGAGGAGGACTGGACTCCCATTCCCTACTGAATGGACGGCGCCGCCGATGTGGCCGAGACGACTTACACCCCGTTCCAGACCGAGGCGGACGCCGCGCCGGTACGGCTCATCGTCCGGCGGGTGAAGCCCACGCCCGGTTCCCAACTGGCCCTCTTCGCCACCTACAGCTATCACGGCTTCATCACCGACCGGGACGGAGAGACCCTGGAACTGGAGGCCGACCACCGCCGCCACGCCGAGATCGAGAACGCCATTCGAGACCTCAAGTACGGCGTCGGTCTGAACCACATGCCGTCGGGCCGCTTCGCCGCCAACGGCGCTTGGCTGGCGGTACAGGTGATGGCCCACAACCTGGCCCGCTGGACGGCACGGATCGGTCTGGGCGAACAGATCGCGACCACCAAGACCCTCCGGCGGCGGTTCTTCTCCCTGGCCGGACGGATCACCCGCTCGGCACGCCGCCTCACCCTGCATCTGCCACAGCGCTGGCCTTGGGAAACCCAGTTCAGTCGCGCCCTGGCACGGCTGCGAGCGATTCCACTCCCAACCTGACGACCCGTCTGCAACTGACCCAACGTCCGGCCAACCGAACGTCCCCGCTAACTCGCGCCAGTCCGGTCCGCGAGCGCCTCTTGCCGTGTCCTATCCCGCCATCTCGCTCGCCACAGCCACTGTAGGCCGCCATCGGTGCCCCCAAAAACACCTGCAGACCGCCGCCAACCTCCTGTCTACACGAATTCGAGCCCGGATTATCGCGCCTGTAACTCCCTAACCCCCTTCCGCTGTCCTCACGCCGTCCATCCCTGTCCATCGGTGGATTCGGGCTTAAGGAGCGATTCGGGCAGGGCCGGCTTTTAGGATCCGCGTAAATTGTCTTGGGACTGACCTCGATCACCCTGGCCCCTTAGCAGCTACCGCTGGACGAAGTACCTAATTGCCTTGGGATCTCTACACTTCCAAGAACGACTATTAGCATACGTCAAGAACGTCCCGATGGCCCAGGGCGTGGTGGTAGCTGAGCACCGGAGAGCTGACGGTCTGCGGGAAAGTATCGTCCCCGAACTGGAAGCCCTGCTCATCCCAGTGGAACCCGCAGCATACCCGGCGAGCAGGAGCGGCTCGCCGGTCTGGCATGAGATGCCGGTCTCTGGCTCAAGGCTACAACACATAGGGCCGAGGCTAAAGCACGTAGTGGGAGTGGGCAGCGGCGAACTTTGGCTCGTCGCGTCGAAACCGGTCTGGCTGGCAACCCTTCGCTAGGGCCAAGTAGTAAGCCATCAGCCGAAATGGCAGCACATTAACGAAGGAGCTCCAGATTTCCGCAACGACTGGGAGCGTGATCACTTCATTGGCTAGTACGGTGAGCTCCTCGTCCCCCTCCTGTACAACTTCCCATACCGATGTGCCGATTTCGGAGGCGGCACGGGCAATCTCCACCGAGCGACGATAGCCGGGACCCGGCGGAGCAATCAAAGTCAGCAGCGAGTTGGGAGGGGTGGCGACGAAGGGGCCGTGGAGCAACTGTTCCACCTGAAACCCTTCGGTGGAAGAGAAGCTGGTCTCCTTGATCTTAAGCGAAACTTCCAAGGCTTGGGCCGTATTGGGCCCCCAACCGGTAAACAGGTATCTCTCGTGGTCTTGGCGTCGGTCCACAAGCGTTGCCACTTCCTGTTGCCGGTCCAGAACTCCTTGCATCAGTAAGGGCACGCGCTCAAGCTCCGTACGTGTTCAGTGAGCAGCGGATACGCCACCCATGAGCCCTAACTCAATGGCAATCTGCGCCATCACCGCCAAAGCGGCCATGTAGCCGACGGTGAAGGCGGCCGATTTCTCCGGCTCCACGGTCTGGAACTTGATCTCAGCAGACTCGAGACGAGGGCCCGCGTTGGTAGAACTGATTGCAATGGTCAGGACGGCACAGGCCCGGGCCACGTCCAGGGCCTCGAAAGGGTAGGTTTTGGCGCACGGTGACTGATGACGATGACGGCGTCATCGGGACTTAACCCAGGAGGCGGGCACGCCACGAATTCGAAAGAGCGCCACGTCTGTGCCTCGGGATGTATGCCTGCCAACTTGCGGAACCAGTGCTCGGCAGTCAGCGCGGTGTGCCACGAAGCGCCGATGCCCACGAGGAAGAGGCGACGCTTGCCAACCAGTTGTGTCGCCACCTGACGCGCTGGGGCGGAGTGGCGCCGTAGCATGACGGCCACCGCATCCGTCTGTTGGTGCACCGCGTCGTGCATGTAGTACGGATGCGCTGAGCGCACATCGGGTTGCACCATGGCTCATCTTCTGGTGGTGCAGTATGACCCAACCGCTGCTATGGCATAGCCACTACAGGGCGGGCAAACTGCGCCCATAACGAAATCTGGTTCTCACGCCGAAAAATAGTCCAACTTGGATGCCAGTTTTCTGGGTGAGGACCGATCTACAAAGCAACTGTCAGCTCGAAGGTGGTACCGTCTACAGTCCCCTAAGCCCAACCATCAGCTCGATAGTAGAACTGTCTCCAGTCCCCTTTGGCCCACCTAACTGAACAAATCAATGATCTTCGTGTTGCGATTACGGGGAATGTGCCTGCTTCACTTGGTATCCGCTCTAAAACCGCCCGGGCCTAGCGGACGTAAAGCCATTTGTAGCTTCCCTTAGGACAGCGAGATGGCGCATCCTTGGGCCAACGTCTTCATCCTGATCGTGGGCGGCCTTTCCCTGTTGACCGGCTTCTTGGGCCTCATAAAGGGCTCTCCCGACTGGGCGATTGCCCTCCACGTACATCGCATTTCCGGGTTTGCCCTCGTGGCGCTGCTCCTTTGGAAGGGCCGCAATGTCCTCATACCGCTGACCAACAGGGCCCAGTGGAAACGGAAACCTGCCCTGCTTCTTAGCTCCATAGCCATATTTCTGGTGCTGCTTGCCGCTCTTGCCCTGGGAATAGGTTGGAGCTACGGCGGTTACTTCGCATACCTCGGAATCAGCGGGGTGAGCTGGCACATATACCTGTCTCTATTGCTTGCCCCCTTCGTGGCGTGGCATACCTTCACCCACTCCTGGACCCTGCACCCCCGTTTCTGGGTCGAACGGCGGTCGTTTTTGAGACTCGCCGGGCTCAGTATTGCCGGCCTCGCTCTGTGGCGCGCTGGGGAATTTGCAGTCGATGTCCTGGAACTTCCCGGGGAGAACAGGCGATTTACCGGGTCATACGAGCGGAGAAGCTTCGCCGGCAACGCGTTTCCAACCACGTCCTGGTTGAACGACGACCCGGACCCGGTGAATGGGGATGTCTGGCGTTTGAATATTTCGGGACTCGTCCGCCATGACCTGGGCCTAAAGTTGGCAGACCTGACCCGCAGCGGTGAAAAGGTAGCCTCCGTTCTGGACTGCACCGGCGGCTGGCATTCCACTCAGGAATGGGAGGGAATGCCCCTGAAAGACGTCTTGCAATCTGCAGGAGTGGAGTCCGGCGCGGGCAGCATTACCGTGCGCTCCGTGACGGGTTACCAGCGAAGGTTCTCGCTGAAAGAAGCCGACGAATACTTACTGGCCACCCACGTGGGCGGTGAGCCAATCTCTCATGGGCACGGCTTCCCGGTGCGGTTGGCGGCCCCCGGCAAACGCGGTTTCGAATGGGTCAAGTGGGTGGACTCCATTTACGTAAACGACACCGGGAAATGGTGGCAGTTGCCTTTTCCTCTGACGTGAGCCGATGCTGCAACTTCACAGGCGGGCCGTTGGCGCTTTGGTTAAGCCGGTGACGGCGTGCTTTGTGGCCGTACAGGGCGCCGAGTTTGGCCGGGGCGCGTGGGCGGAGATGGACCGGTTGTTGCTGATGCAGACGCCCATGGGCGTCTGGGGCTTCATGATTTTGACGGCAACTTGCGTGCAGTAAGACGCCGTTCAGGTTGGTGTCCACCACGTTGGTCTACTGCTCCATGGTGAGGTCCTCCAGCAGGTGCCGGGCGATAGCGTGGGCCAGAGACAGGGGTGGTGTGGCGCAGTCGAAAATGGTGGAACGGGCCTCCAACCCTGAGAGGCCGGAGGCTCGTGAAGGCTTACGTGGTGTTGCCCCGCTTCTCCCTTATATCCCGACCTCCCAGCGAAACGTTCGCAATACGGTTTAAGCCCACCAGACTGGACAAAATCGTGAACCTTCACCTTGAGGTTGGGTCTGGACCTGTAGCCAGACCTTGTTCCCCATCCCGTCGGACAATAGCCCACGGTGAGCTGCGGAACAGGTGTTGACGTCGGGCTTTTCCTGTTGAGCTACGATATGGTAGTGTGACGCCGGACGCTCCCCGCCCAGGTTGTTGTCGACGATGGGCTTTTCGGCTCCTCGCGCTCGGCGACGGTCCGGACACCGGCGGAGACCCAACCTATATCGCACCCGGACAGGATTGCCATGTGGTCGTTGCCCGTGCGGATTCTTGCCGTGGGCTCGCTGGCGGTGCTAACGCTGGCGGCGCTGGCTTGTGGCGGAGACAAGGAACCTACCGCGCCGACGCCTGCGCAAGCGCCTGCGGCCGCCCCTGCAGATGCGGCGCAAGTGAAGCTGACCGCCATTCCCACAGACTTGCCTCCTTTCGTGATCGGGGTGATGGAATCGGTCACCGGTCCGGGTGAGACCTACGGCACGGTAGCTGTCCAGGCCAAGCAGATGGCCTCGGACGAGATCAACGCCGCGGGTGGAGTCAACGGGCGCAGACTGGAGCTCGTCGTCGAGGACTCCCAGTGCAGCGCCAAAGATGCGATCGCCGCCTACAAAAAGTTGACCGACGTGGACGGGGTGAAGATCATCCTCGGGACGTCGTGCAGCGGCGCCATGCTCGGCGCCGCTGCGCTGGCGGAGGCCGACGGCGTGATCCTGTTCTCCGGACTGGCGAGCAACCCCGACATCGCCAGCGCCGGCGACTATATCTTCCGCACCCAGATCAGCGACGTGCAGGTGGGCATCGATACCGGGAACGTCCTGTGGGCCGACGGGGTCCGCAATCTGGCCACCATCACCGAGACCACCGACTACGCCGAAGGGGTTAGACGCACCACGGTCGAGCAGTTCGAGAAACGCGGGGGTACTGTCGTGGCCGCGGAGCGGTACGGGTCCGACGTCGTTGACTTCAGGAGCCAGC
>CAXXRM010000006.1:0-62044 GCA_963663135.2 Dehalococcoidia bacterium
GTCACTCCAAGAGCTCGGCCAACTCCAACAGGCTACCTACCTGATAATCAGGGGATGGCAGATCCGGGACCAGCGGTTCACCATTCCGGTTGACCCATACAGTTCCCAAGCCTACTGAGCCGGCACCTTTCACGTCTTCCAACTGGCGGTCTCCTACGTACAGGCATTCCTCGGGTGTCACCCCGATGCGCCTAAGCATTTCCAGGAACAGCCCCGGCTGTGGTTTGTAGCAGCGGGCTTCCTCCGAGGACAGCACATGTTCGAAATCAATGCCGTATAACTCCAAGTTGGGCCTGAGAAAGCTGTCGTCAGCGTTAGAGAGTAGGGCCGTGCGGCGCCGCTGCCGGATTGAAGCCAGGGCTTCCACTGTTTCAGGATAGGGAGGCCTCTTGCTGTGGTCCAGGATTGCGGTGCGACAGGCGGCCTCTGGGTCCCCGTTCACCCCCATTTCTTGGAAAGCCTCGGCAAAACAGGATATCCAGTTTTGGGAATAGGACTGGAAATCGGCGCCCGAAAGCAGGCGGCGCTCCCGGTGCGCCCGCCCCTTTTCCAACCAGATACGGCGGAGACGGCCGGGGTCGGTCGCGAGTTCCTGTTGCTGAACGATGTTCTTGAAGGTTGCCAGCCAATGGCCCTGCCGGTTCTGAGCCAGGGTCTCGTACATGTCGAAAATCACGGTGGTGATGGTGTTCATTAACCGGAACGTCCTTGCTTATCTATCGTGGTCGACCGGCTTCTGGTCCGGTGGACTCGGGCGGCGCATCGGGATCCCGCGCTGCTCCAAATACTCCTTAGCCTGGTCGATGGAATAGGTCCCGAAATGGAAAATGCTGGCGGCAAGCACCGCGTCGGCTTCTCCTTCCTCAAAAGCCTGGTACAGGTGGTCCAGGTTGCCAGCCCCCCCGCTGGCGATTACAGGCACCGGCGTCGCCTGGGAGATAGTTCGAGTCAGGGGCAGGTCGTATCCATCCAACTGACCGTCGGCATCCATACTGGTCAGCAGGATTTCACCCGCTCCCAATTCCACGGCCCTTACCGCCCATTTCACCGCGTCCAGACCGGTGGGCGTTCGTCCCCCGTGGGTGTAGACCTCCCACCGGGAATCCTCACCCAGGATCAAGTCTTGATCCGGGGCTGGATTTGGCCTGGCGTTGGCCGCGTTCTCCGGCCCCACCCGCTTGGCGTCTATGGCAACGACAATGCACTGGTTGCCGAAGTGGGCGGCGCCCCGGCTCACCAATAACGGGTCATTCACCGCGGCGGTATTCATAGAAACCTTGTCGGCCCCGGCCCGGAGCATGCGGCGGACGTCGTCAACGCTGCGGATGCCGCCGCCCACGGTCAGCGGGATGAATACCTGCTCCGATACCCGCTCGATGACCTCTACCATGGTGTTCCTGGAGTCGGAACTGGCGGTTATGTCCAGGAATACCAGCTCGTCTCCCCCTTCGCGGTTGTACAACGCAGCCAGCTCCGCCGGGTCGCCCGCGTCCCTGATGTTGACGAAGCTGGTGCCCTTGACGACCCTTCCGGCGTCAACGTCCAGGCACGGAATAATCCTTTTTGTCAACACAATGACTTCATAAAAACCGCACGGTTTCGTAGCCTCACCAAGTATAACATCGGTTCGGCAGCGCGCAGGCTCCCCAGCCTGGCCGGGACCCCGCCGAACATCAAATGTCCATAATGCACCGGCCAATGGTATGGGGTAAAATCGGTCTGCTCGGAGACCGCGGCAGCCGCCCGCCCAGCCTGTGTGATTTCCAGCCGCTCCAGTCCTTTACCGTGGAACTGGCGGATGGAATTTCGGGCGAGAGGCTCCGGAGACTGCGGGACCGGGACTAACCGAACACGGAGGCATGGCATGGCTCTAACGTTAGCAGAAGCCAACAGGATTATCGCCGGAACGATAGCCAAAGCTGAAGAACTCAACATCAAGGTCAACGTGGCGGTGTGCGACGCCGGCGGCCGGTTGGTGGCGTTTAACCGTATGGACGGAGCTATTTGGGCCGGGGTCTACGGCTCTCAGGGGAAAGCCGTGGCCGCCGCGGGATTTGGGCGGACCAGCGGGGAGCTCCAGGAAAGGGCCGACCAGCCGACTCCTCGCGGCATCGCCGCTGCGGAAGGCGGTCACATGATTATGGGACAGGGCGCAGTCCCCATCATCCGTAACGGCGTTGTGGACGGCGCTTGCGGTGTGGGCGGAGGCACCAGCCAACAGGACGAAGATTGCGCCAGGGCCGGTGTGGAGACCTTGTAACCCATATATGTAGGCGGCATCGGCATCCCTCAGGGCACCAGGGCAACCACTGAGGCCGGAGAACCCGTCCCACCCTGGAGCCGCAGAATCCCGATGACCAGGGTGCTCCCCAACTCGGGTAGGTCCCCCAGGTTGTTCAGGTTTTCCAGCACGAGTCGCGGCTGTTTCAAGACCAACTTATTCACGGCAAACGCGTGGTCTTGGGCGGGGTCCACGCCGGGGGCATCCGTGCCCAGTCCGGCGGCGCCGCGCCGGTCCATCAGGATCCTTGCTGCGTCCAGCCCGAATCCTGGGAAGTGCATACACCCCTGGGCGTCATGCCCGAAGAATCGCCGCGGGTCCGGCCATTTTTGGTCCCACCCGGTACGCAGCAATACCAAGCTGCCCCGGGGGACCGGGCCGCAGCGTTGCTCCCAAGCCGTCAGCTCGCCGGCGCCAAAGCTGTAGTCAGGGTTGCTCGCCGCCTGTCCGATTACGTCGATGACCACCGCGGGGGCAATCAGGGACTGCGCCGGATAGACGTCTACGCTTTGGCCATCGGCGAAAAAACTGCTGGGCGCGTTCAAATGGGTGCCGCTATGCTCCCCGATGGAAACCGAGTTCAACCGGTAGCCCTCTGTTTCCACTGCCGCGGCGGCCCGAATGTGTACCGGTGGGTCTCCGGGCCAGCAGGGGATCCCCGGGTGGATCACGTGGCTTAAGTCCACCACTCTGCTATAGGTGATAGTACGGAGGAGCGGGTATTCCGGGCCATCGTCCATCAAGGCCATGGTTCAGCCTCCAACGCTGCCCTTGGGCTGGCGTTGACCTTGGTTGCCGGTGACCATAGAATGCGGCGAAGTAAAACGGAGGAAAATGGCGGCTGTGGGCCGACGCGGTCCGTGGCCGGGGTTTAGGAGGAATTGTCCATGGAATTCGGAATGTTCTAAGAGGTCCAGGTGCCGCGCCCGTCGTCTCCCGAGGCCGAACACCAACGATTGAGAGAGATTGTGGACCAGGTTGTGCTTGCCGAAGAGATGGGTTTTGACCAGGTATGGTTTGTGGAGCACCATTTTCTCACCGAGTGGGCCCACTGCAGCGCCCCGGAGGTCATGCTGGGGATACTCAGCCAACACACTACAAAAATGAGGCTGGGCTTTGGCGTAGTCCTGCTGCCAGTACACCATCCCCTGCACGTGGCGGTCAAGGCGTCCACGCTGGACATCATGAGCGGCGGGCGGGTTGACCTAGGCGTGGGACGGTCGGGCAATCCCTACCAGTTGACCCCTTTCGGCATCCAGATTGAGGACACCCGAGGCATCTGGGAAGAGTCGCTTCGAATGATCCCGGAAATCTGGACCAAGCAGGTTTACTCCCACGAAGGAAAGTATTTCAACGTACCCGAGCGGGAGGTCATCCCCAAGCCGTTCCAGAAACCCCATCCTCCGCTGTGGTCGGCCTGCAGCCAGGACGACACTTTCCAGTTGGCCGGCGAGATGGGATTGGGGTGCCTCTGCAACGTTCTGGGCCAGTACGAAACGGTGGAGCGCCGGATCGGCATCTACAAAGAGGCGTTAAAGTCAGCCAACCCGGTGGGCAAGTTCGTTAACAATAAAGTAGTGGTTTCCAGCATTGGTTTTTGCGACGAGGACAAGACCGTGACCAGGGAACGGGGCGCAGAAATTGCTTCCTGGAACATAAACATCCGGCTCCGAAACTACGCCCAGGCGTGGGACGGCGTTGACACGACCAAGGTGCCCGACGACTACCGCCACCACGTGCGCCGGGTCGAGTGGGACCCGCAGATGCGCCAGGGGGTCTCGCCGGAGGAGGTCCTGTCCAGCGGGCGTTTCTGCGTCGGGACTCCGGATGAGTGTATAGAAGTAGTGGAGAACTACGAGCGCATCGGCGCCGACCAGATCATGCCGATATTCCAAGCTGGCCCTGCTACCGACGCCGAGGTGAAGAACTCGATCCGGCTCTTTGGAAAGTACGTGATTCCCCATTTCAAGGAGAAGGAGCGGAGGGCCAAGGCCGCGGCGGCGACGGCCGGGGACGGCAGCTAAACGGCGCTTCTATAGGCAACCACAAAGCAGGGGCACGGCTCGCCGTGCCCCTGCTTTTGTTACCGTGTGCCTGATCAGTCCCTCTCGGGAGCGCTCACACTAGGGGAAAAGGGTTTCCCCCGTGTCCGCATCAACTACCCTGATTGCGCTAACCGGGCAGCTTTCCGCGGCCTCCATGATGTTTTCCTCGGTGTCGGCGTCGGGGTCTGCCACCTCCGACTGACGGTCATCGTTGAGAGCAAACGCCTTGGTGGCAATGGTCTCGCACATGGCGTTGCCTACGCATAGATTGTGGTCCACGCTGATGGACAGCTTTCTAGCCATAGCCACCTCTTCAGTTCCAGGTAACCGGCAGGCTCTTCAGGGAGCGGAAGGTGATGCTGGGCTGGTACTCCAGTTGGTCGGTGTCGAGCTCAAGTTTCGGGAACCGTTCCGCCATCGCTTTGAAGGCTTCCTGTCCCTCCAGGCGGGCCAAACCGGCGCCCAGGCAGTGGTGGATGCCGCTGCCGAAGGCAACGTGAGGGTTAGGCCAGCGGCCGATGTCAAAGTCGTCCGGCCGGTCAAACTTTTCCGGGTCCCGGTTGGCCGGAGTAATGAACCAGCGTATTCGGTCCTCTTTGCGGATCAATTTGCCGCGCATCTCCACGTCTTCCGAGGCGATGCGTTGAATGGACTTGACCGGCGCATCGTAGCGCAGGCACTCTTCGGTGGCCCGGTTGATCAGGGGCGGCAGGGTTTCGCCCTTGTCGGACTTCAACCGATCCCACTGGTCCGGATGTTGGATGAAGGCCAGCGTCCCGTTGCACAGAAGGTTGATGGTGGTCTCATGGCCAGCCAGAAGCAGCAATGAAGTGTTAACCAGAACCTGCTGGCGATCGAAAATCCCAGCCTTTTCCCCGCCGGCCAAAACGGAGATGAAGTCGTCGCCGGGATTAACCAGACGTTCGTCCACCAGCGGGGAAACATACTCCTGCATCCCGATCATGCCCTCGCTCAAGGGCTTCATCCGATCGGGTTCGCCCCGGCCTATGTAGAGCAGTTTTTCCGCCAACTCGCGGATGTAACCCCGGTCTTCCGGGGGGACGCCCATCATTTCGGCAATGACCAGCACCGGCAGGGGGGTAGCAAGGTCACGCATGACGTCCATGTGGCCCTTGTCCTGCACCTGGTCCAGAAGGTGGGTTATGGCGTTTTTGATGAACGGACGCCACTCTTCCATGGACTTGGGGGTGAAGTAACTGTGGACCACCTTTCGCATCTCAAGGTGTTCGGGGCGGTCGTGCTGGATGAACTGGTTGGCCTGATACAGGCGAACAATATCATCATAGATACCCATGTCCGATTCATCGATCTCCGGGTACGGAGCTCTGGGATCGTCTCGGAACACGGCGCTGGAAAACAACTCGTGATGCCTGGTCATCCAGGTCAGATCGTCGATGCGGCTGATGATCCACGTCTGGTACTTCTCGTTCCAGTGGACCGGGTCTTCTTCCCGCAAACGATCATAGTAGGGATACGGGTCTGCGATTACCTCGGGCGAGAACATGTCGTCGGAAATTGCTGTCTGCACGATACCTCCCATTGGCTCTGAATAGAGGGAGTTTGCCGTTGATGCCTTGTAAGGGGAGTTTGCCTTAAATCAGAAATCAAGTCAATCCAGGTCTACTACCGAGTTCTTCAAGAAACTCTTGCAGGCCCACTTTTTCCTGGGTTGACGCTTGCATGTCCCGGACCACCACCAATCCGTCCCTGATTTCATCGTCCCCCAGGATTAGTGCGAAGGGAATCCCAAGCGCGTTGGCCTGCCGCATTTGGCCTCGCAGCGCGCGGGGGCCGTTGCTCAGGACCGCACCCACCCCCCGGCGGCGCAACCGTGCGGCCAACTCCAACGCCGCCGGCCGCGCCCCGTCGCCAACGTTGGCGACGAGGTATTTGGGAGAGGGCATCGGGGGCGCCTCCGTTCCGCTCCGCTTGAGGTTCAAGACCAGGCGTTCTATGCCCGTGGCAAAGCCGATTCCCGGGGTCGGGCGCCCACCCAATTCTTCGATCAAGCCGTCGTAGCGGCCGCCTCCGCATATGGTGGACTGGCCGCCTCCGTCTTTCGGCTGGATCTCGAAGACCGTCCGGGTGTAGTAGTCGAGGCCCCGGACCAACCGGTGGTCGACTTCGTAAGGGATTTCCATGATGGTCAGATAGTCTTGCAGCTTGGTCCAATGGTCCCGGCACTCGGGGCAAAGGTGGTCCGCCGAGCGGGGCGCATCATCCCCCAGGGACTGGCAGGTTTCCACCTTGCAGTCCAGAATGCGCAGCGGGTTCCGCTGCAACCTGGTCTGGCAATCGTCGCAGAGCCGGTCGGTCAGGCCGGAGTAATAACTTCTCAATTCGGAGATATATTGGGGCCGGCATTGGGGGTCTCCGACGCTGTTGATCAACAGGTTTGTCTCGGTGAGTCCCAGGGAGCCGACCAGACGCCAGGCCAATTCCACAACCTCTGCGTCCACCGAGGGGTCCTCGTCACCCAGGACTTCCACGCCAAACTGATGGTGCTGGCGGAACCGGCCGGCCTGCGGACGTTCATAGCGGAACACCGGGCAAAGGTAGTAAAACCGCACCGGCTGGGGAAGGTTGTGCATGCCGTGTTCCAGGTAGGCCCGGCACACCGGAGCCGTACCCTCAGGGCGCAGGGTTACCTGGTCGCCGCCCCGGTCTTCGAAGGTGTACATCTCTTTTTCCACGATGTCGGTACCCTCGCCAACGGAACGGACAAACAGGTTGGCGTCCTCAAAAGCCGGCGTGTCGATGCGGCCAAAGCCATAGCGGCTCGCCAGGTCAACGGCCTTGGCTTCTACGTAGCGCCAGTAGTGTTGGTCCCCGGGCAATAGGTCGGCGGTGCCGCGGGGGGCTTGAAACAAGGTTCAAATGCTCCGGTTAATGATTTTGAGATTTCCGATTCGAGTCAAGGATGCGGAAAGTTTCACTATCGGGTCCAGGTCCCCGGCCTCAGACAACCCTGTCGGCTTCCATCTGCTGCAGGTCGTCAACCGACACTCCTCCGATGCTGCACAGGATTTCCCGGTTGTGCTCCCCGACCTCGGGAGGTCGACCGGCCGGGTTGCCGGCACTGCCCGCCAGCCTGATGGGGGTGTTGGCCGCTCGGAACGTCCCGCCCAGGGTATTGGGGAAATCGACGAACATGCCGCGGGCTTCCAGGTGGGGGCACTGGTCCAGGTCAGCCACATTCTGGACCATGCCCATGGAAAATCCGACGTCAATGAGCTGCCGGGTCACCTCCAGCTTCGGCACGTTCTTGGACCACTGTTCAATTGCGGGTACGATGTTCTCGAAGTAGAACGGACCGGCGACGCCGACACCGAGGTACCTGGGGTCGCTGATCAAGTCGTCCCGGCCGATGAGCTTCCACAGCGCCTCCCATTTTTCCTCGCCGCCCGCTCCCGCCAGTACCGCGTACCCGTCCTGTGCTTCCAGGGCCAGTTGGGCGGTGAACATATTCTCCCGCGCCCGGCCCGAGATTTCGCCGGTGGTCTGGTACAGAGGCATGGAGCTGGTGGTATGGGCCATCATGCAATCGTACATGGACATGTCCACCAGTTGCCCACTACCCGTTTTGTGCCGGGTTTCCAGGGCGAGCATAATGCCCAGGGCGGTCCAAACGCCGGGGACCGAATCACCGATGTTGTCCCCCACCATTTGCGGCCGGTCTCCGGGAGAGCCTGTGGTTTCCATCCAGCCGCCCATACCCTGGACGCAGGGGTTGTTGGCCGGCCAGTAGGTGTATGGGCCCGTGGCCCCGCCTTCCGGCGCACCGTAGCCGGTCAGGCTGGCGTAGACAATGGCGGGGTTGACCTGCCTCAACTCCTCGTAACCCAGCCCCAGGCGGGTCAACGCTCCCGGACCCCAGTTGTCGATCACCACGTCGCCGGCCTCAACCATGGACCGAAAGGCGGCCTTGCAGCGAGGGTCGCGCAGGTCCATGGTGACGCTTTTCTTGTTGCGGTTCACGCCCAGGTATCGAGCGCTGACCCGCGAACCTTCGGGACCTTCGACAAATGGGACGCCCGACCGGGAACGCTCCCCGGTCCCGGGACGCTCGATCTTAATCACCTCTGCGCCCATGTCGCCCAGGATCATGGAGCAGAACGGACCGGCGATAATGTGGGTCACGTCCAAGACCCGGAGCCCTTCCAGGGGCAGGGGAAGCAGTGGTTCGTCGGAGGTCAATTCGGGGCCTCTCTTCTTCTATCGAAGTTGCCGCTGTCTTCACGCGATGTTCCGGCGATGATCACGCCGATAGTTACGATTTGGGAATCTGCAGTCCCAATCCGGCGTCTATGAAATGGCGGGAGTTCCTGCGGTAGTTGACGGTGGGGTCCTGCAACCGCTTTTTGTGTTCTTCACTAAGCTCCCGGACCCTGCCTGGAACCCCCACCACCAGGGAATGGTCGGGGATATTGGCCCCGCCCACAACAAGGGCGCACGCTCCAATCATGCAGTAATTACCTACGCGGGCGCTTTCCAACACCACGGCGTTAACCCCGATCATCACGTTGTTGCCGATGTAGCCGCCGTGGATTACGGCCCCGTGGGTCATCAGCACGTTGTCCCCCAGTTCCAGGTAGTCATCGGTATGAAGGACGCAATTGTCCTGAATTGAACACCCTTTACCAATGATAATTTTTCCGTAATCTCCCCGGATTACCGCTCCGGGCCAGACATTGGTGTCTTCGCCGATTTCTACGTCGCCCACCACGTAGGCGGCTTCGCTGATGAACGCCGACGGATGGATTTTAGGAGATTTATCCCCGAGGTTCCGGATCACGGCGACCTCCAATTTTGCGAATGTTTAGGGCTGCTCGCGGGCTTCCGGCGGGAAGCAGCCTAGCCCGGACGGCGTTGGATGCTTCCGTTCTGGCCGCGCTTAGTTGATAAGGAAAACCGAACCGTCCAAGGATACATGCCGGCGCCGGCTATCGCCAACTGGCATTAGATTCCTCTTTGCCCCTCTGCTCAAAATGACCAACCCGTGACTACATCGCGGATTGGAAGGCCGGGAAGGCCGTAGCCACAGGCAAAGGTTAACCCAGTGTTGCGGCATCAGGTTGTTCACTAAGCGCCTCTTGGTCCAAGTCACCGCGCAGGAAATTGGCCAGCAATTGGTTGAAGGTATCTTCCTGCTCCATGTGGGGCCAGTGGCCACAATCGGGGATGGTTTTCACGATGCTCCGGGGCAACAAGCGGGCGACCTCTTGGGTCTGGGAGGCGGGAATTATTATGTCTTCCTGGCCCCAAACCGTGAGTATGGGTAGGGGCAGCTTGCTCAACCGGCCCAGGATCATGTTTTCCCTGCGCTGGCCGAACAGGTTGACACTGGACCGAATTGACTGTAGCAAGGCCCGGCGGGCACCAGGCAGTTTGGCGGTCCGGCGTAACTCCGGCAGGACTTGGTCCAAGAACTTGGGGGCGTTACAGAAGGTCAGCCGGTGGAAATCAAACATGTCGAAGAAGGGCGTTCGAAAGATTGTTTCCCCAAGACCGGGCAGGACCGCGAAATGCAACACCCAGGCCACCTCCCTACCCATCCCGCCCGGCGCCACCAGCACTAGGCGCTCCACCCTGGAAGGGTAATTTAGGGCAAACAACCCGGCCACCAGACCGCCTGCGGAGCTGCCAACAATGACCGCTCGGTCCACCCCCAGGGCTTCCAAAAAATCGTTGACCAGCTTGGCCCCATTCGCCGGCGTATAGTCCAGGTCCCGTGGCTTGTCCGAATCACCGTATCCGGGCAAATCGAGAGCCAGAACGGTAAACCCCGCTCGGGCCAGGGGCTCCAGGTTTCGGCACCACGCATACCAGGAGGCGCTTAACCCGTGCAGGAGCACCACCGGGGGGCCCTCTCCCATCCGAACGTAGTGGACGTTAAGGGGCCCAACTTCTACCCGGTGGTGCTCTAGCTGTTGCATGGTCTAATGGAAGCGGTCAGACTGCCGTCAGGTCGGCTGGGCCTCAAGAACCCGTTTGGTCAGCGCCAGCCCGCCCTCGCGGACTTGGACTTCCACAAAGTCTCCTTCCTGGAACGTACCGTCCAAGAGGCCCTTGGAAAGAGGGTTTTCCAGGTGTCGCTGCACGGCCCGCCGCAGCGGCCGTGCGCCGAACTCCGGGTCGAACCCATTTTCCGCCAACCACTCACTGGCTTCCCGGGTCAATTGAAACGTAATTCCCTTCTCGGAAGCACGGTCCCGCACGTCTTTTACCATCAAACCCACCACCTGCACAATCTGCTCCTTGGCCAGGGGATCGAAGATGATAGTGTCGTCTATCCGGTTCAGAAACTCGGGGCGGAAGGTCTTTTTGAGATCGGCGTGAACCGAGTCGTGTAACTGCTGCCGGTCTATCCCGGAGTCCCCGCCGTCGGTGCGAAAGCCAAAGCGTTGCCGGCTAATGTCCCCAGTCCCCAGGTTGCTGGTCATGATGATCAACGTGTTCCGGAAGTCCACAGTGCGGCCGTGGCCATCGGTGAGACGGCCGTCTTCCATAATCTGCAGCAGGATGCTGAATACCTCCGGGTGGGCTTTTTCGATTTCGTCGAACAGCACCACCCGGTAAGGTCGCCTTCGCACCGCCTCGGTGAGTTGACCGCCTTCGTCGTAGCCCACGTAACCCGGAGGAGCGCCGATGAGCCGGGAGACGGTGTGTTTTTCCATGTATTCCGACATGTCGATGCGGACCATGTTGCTTTCGTCATCAAACATGAACTCGGCCAGGGCCTTGGCCAGCTCCGTTTTGCCCACGCCCGTGGGACCCAGGAAGATGAACGAGCCGATGGGACGCTTGGGGTCGCTGAGGCCGGAGCGGGAGCGGCGGATCGCCTCGGCAACCGCGGCAACCGCTTCATCTTGGCCGATCAAGCGCTGGTGCAGAGAATCTTCCATGTGCACCAATCGTTGTCCTTCACCCTCCAGCAACCGTCCGGCGGGGATGCCGGTCCACTTGGAAACAAGCTCGGCGATGTCCTTCTCCTCCACCACCAGGTCCTCTTGGCGGTCCACCTGGAAAGGCTGGCTTTCATTCTGGAATTCCTGCAGCGCCCGCAGGCGTTCGGTCCGCAGCTCCGCGGCTTTTTCGTAGTCGGAGAGTTGTGCCGCGGCTTCTTCTTCATCGGCCAGGCGGCGCAAGTTGTCCTCCATCTCTTTGAGGTGGCTTGGCAAGGTCTGGGCGTCAATCCTCAGTTTGCTGGCGGCCTCGTCGATAAAGTCCACGGCCTTGTCGGGAAGGTGGCGGTCGGCGATGTAGCGGTCGCTGAGGCGGGCGGCCGCCAGCAAAGCGGTATCGCTGATGTTAACTTTGTGATGGGACTCGTACCGGGGACGCAGCACCTCAAGAATCTGCACCGTTTCATCGACGGTCGGCTCCTCCAGGTAGATTGGTTGAAACCGGCGTTCCAGAGCCGCGTCCTTCTCTATGTATTTTCGGTACTCGTCGGTGGTGGTGGCTCCAATGCACTGAAGCTCTCCCCGGGCCAGCGCCGGCTTCAGCAGATTGCTGGCGTCGATTCCGCCCTCGGCGGCGCCAGCGCCTACCATCGTGTGGATTTCGTCCAGGAAAAGGATGACCTCGCGCTGGGCCTCCTTGACCTCGTCAACGACAGCCTTGAGACGGTCCTCGAACTCGCCGCGGAATTTGGAGCCGGCCACCAGGGCGCCCATGTCCAGGGCCAGCACACGACGGCCTTTCAGGGAGTCGGGGACGTCGCCGGCCACAATTCTCGCGGCCAGTCCTTCAACTATCGCGGTCTTGCCTACACCGGCCTCACCTATGATGGCCGGGTTGTTTTTGCGACGCCGGGTCAGGGTCTGCATAACCTGGCGGATCTCTCCGTCGCGCCCTACCACCGGGTCCAATTTCCCCTGCTCCGCCAGCTTGGTTAAATCTATGGAGTACCGGTCCAAGGCGCGGTACTTGCTTTCCGCCCTGGGGCCGTCCACCCGGTGGCTCCCCCGAACGGTCATCAGGGCCTGGTACACCCGTTCCTGGTCGATGCCCGCTTCCTTGAGAATCCGGGCCGAATCGCCCTGGGTTTCCATGGTGGCGGCGATAAACAGGTGCTCGGCTCCGATGAATTCGTCCTTTAGCCGCTGCGACTCGAACTTGGCGTTGTCCAGGGCCCGGGCCGCCCGGGGAGTGGCGTAAATTTGATCCGAATCGTAGGTCACCTTCGGCGAGGCTTCAAGGGCCCGGTGCAAGCTGGCCTTTACGGACTCCAAGGGAACGCCCAATTCCGCCAATATCTGGGCAGGAAGGCCGTTCTCCAGTTCGAAAAGGGCCATAAGGATGTGTTCCACGTCCCACTGGCTGTGGCGGTAGGAGCGCACCAATTGCTGCGAATTCTGCAGCACATTTTGCGCCTGCTCTGTGAATTGCTCCGGTCTTAGCACCATGTCTGGTCTCCTTGAGAAAGTGTCTCTTGTGTGATTAGGGAGTCGAAAATACGGTCGGTCTTTCACCACTTCGTCACTGCCGGGAAAGCCGCCGATTTTTGCGCTCACGTTGCTTTCATGAAACCCCGGTTAGCTCCGGAGAACGGGGTTATGGTTTGGCTTTAGGAATCGGGGACTAGCCGGCGGCCGGAGTGCGGGTCCCCTGGCGGGAGCGGAGGCTCTGAACCTGCTCGGTCAAGGCCTGAACCTCCTTCTCCAGATCCTCGACTCGCATCATCAGCTTCAGGGCCACCTCGGCCCCCGCCAGATTGACTCCCATGTCTTCGGTGAGGGCCTTGATGCGCCGGAGCCGCTCTATATCCGCCATGGAATACAGCCGCTGCCGGCCCACAGTCCGGGATGGCCAGATGAGGCCGACCCGCTCGTAATACCGCAAGGTCTGGGCGTGAACGCCGATAATTCGGGCGGCGACGCTGATTACGAAGCAGGGTTCATCCCCCAAATTGTGTTCAGTCGCCATGACTACTGATCCTTGCCAGTGCTGTCTTTAGATTTAGCGGCGGCATCTCGGTCCTCGCGCAGTTCCTTTATCTGTTGGAACAACTCCTTTTCCCGTTCACTCAGGCCCGTGGGCAATACGACCTTTACGGTGGCGTACAGGGACCCCTTGGACTTTGAGTTCTGCAGATCCGGCATGCCCTGTCCCGCTAACCGGAACCGCTGACCGTTCTGGGTTTCCGAAGGTATGGTCAGAGACACCTGGCCGGTGAGTGTGTCCACATTCACGTCGCCTCCCAGGATGGCGGTTTCCAGTGGGACGTCCACGTCGGCCGACAGGTCCTTGCCCTTGCGCTGGAATGTCGCGTGGGGCTTGACCGAGACCACCAGGTAGATATCGCCCTGGCCGGTGCCCCTGGGAGGAATATGCACCCGGGAACCGTTATCAACCCCGGCCGGAATCTTGACCTCGATCCGACGCCCACCCTCCATGCTCAATACCCTGGCTGAGCCCGCGAACGCTTCTTCAAGGGTGATTTCCACCGGATGCTCCACGGCACGGGGTTGTGAAAAGCCACCCACGTTGGAAAACAACGATTCGAAGCTGAAGCCCCGGCCCGATGAGTCCCCGGGAAACCGGCCGCCGCTGTTCAGGTCTGACCAGTGAAACCCTCCCCTCTGCCGGGCTCTAGCCTCCTCCTGTTCAATCCTTTCCGAATGTTCCCAATTGTCCCCGTAGTGGTCGTATCGACGTCTCTTGTCAGGGTCGGAGAGTACGCTGTAAGCCTCGTTGATGCTCTTGAAGCGCGCGTCCGAAGCCCCTGACCCATTGACGTCAGGGTGGTGTTGACGGGCCAACTTGCGGTAGGCCTGCCTGATTTCTTTTTCGCTGGCGTCGCGGGAGACACCCAGTACGCCATAAAAATCAGCCATCGATCGCTTCCCCATTGTTTCTTAAGGAGCGTTGCCAGTACGCTACCGTATGAGCTCGTTGGTCTATCATGTCCATAAACCAATACAATGATACATTATCTACACTATAGTTACAATAATCCACTCAAGTTTATTGCTGCAATTTTAGGGTAGTATAGGAGGCAGGGGAGCCATCGCTACGGCCGTTCGGCAGACCCAAAAAGCCGGCGGCGATAAACCGCCGTGTCGACTAAAACAACAGACGCGGAGTCCTGGGAAGCCTCGACTGGATAGAAGCTGAGCGGGGACTCCGGGTGGGCAGCCGCTAGTCCGGGGAACATTGGGAACTCCGGGATTGAGGAAATCCAACGGAGTCCCCAATAGTAAGGCGCCTCCTGGGGGAAAGGCGCCCAGAGGTGGAGGGGAGATGAGGACCGAGTTGAGGGACTGGTCGCCTACCCGCCCTCCAAACATAGCTACGTATGCCCTGAGAAATTGGATGCGCCCCCGCGGTCGGACTTCACCACCGGTTTGTTTCCAACCGTGGTTGAGCCGCAAGACGGGAGGTGCTACAATTTCACCCATCAAGCCTCTTACCGCGTCCACAGGCCAATACCCACCGGCCCCTTCCGAAGATCCACAGCGTTCCCCGATAGCTCAGCGGTAGAGCGGGCGGCTGTTAACCGCTAGGTCGTAGGTTCGAATCCTACTCGGGGAGCCACAGCAACCCTCATTTAGCTACGAATTACCCGATTCAGCGACTCAGTTACCACTTTATTTACCATCGGGTAGTTTCTCCAACAAAAGCGTTTCCTGGCCCATGCCCTGCGTTCCCTTGCTCGGCGGTTTTGGCCTTGGCGATAGTGGGCGATCCGGCAGTCTGGACACCTTGGGGAACGGGTAGGCTTTTGTTCCTTAGTCCGATAGTTCCATTTTCTCCCGCGAGGCTTGCCACAATCGACACAACCAGGACGGCTAACCCCATGGGGATTGCGTTGCTGCCGCCGCCGCTCGGCTAGACTGTTTAACTGGTGGGCCGTGCATCGGATACGTTGGCCGTTCGGGTGAGCCTTTATCATCCTGGTGCAAGGTTCCCCGTCCAGGCCGACGCATTGACGCAAAAGTACGCCGCCCCAGTTGCCCCATTGTGGTTTCAGTTCCGGGGAGTCGGTAGTTCGGCGCATTGGTCAGTCGCCGGATTCTAAACGTCTTGCGAGCAGTTCCAAGAAGCGCCCTCTGCCGGCTGGATATTCAACAACGCCTCTTATCTCCCGGAGGTCGCCGTGTTCATCGGTCAGCCGGTCGCCAGCGGCCCAGGGATGGCCCAATCGCCTAACCAGGAACCTTGTGTCGCTGGTAGAGATAATCCCCAAGGTTTGGGAGATAGACAGGAAGTCCCTCGCGGCGAAGTCCCTCCTCGTTGCCCATACCCTCACGGTTTGGAGTACCGGCGTTGGGACACCGCCCGCTGGCAAGGTAACCCGCAGATCGTCGCCGCTGTTAAAGGCCGGAAGTTGGGTTAAGTCCAGGTCGCCGGTAAAGGTTATGACGGCCGCATCAATCGGAGAGTTAAACCCGCCGCGCCCCTGCTCGTATTCGGTGAACGGTAGGGTCACCGAGTAATCACCGGAAGCAATGGTCACCATGCTATCGGCGTCCAGGGTCAACGTTCCCGGCGTGGGCAAGGTCATGCCGTCGGCGTCGGTGTAGGCGATGGCAAGAGTTTGACCGCCAGCAGCCCACCTCCCCGCCGTCTCCGATGCAAAGCTGGCGCGGGTATCGTAGCGGAACGAAACAACCGGCGGTCCAGCCGGTGTTACTTCCACTTCCCGGGAGAGCAGGATGTCTAGCTTCGGAGGCAGTCTAGGTGAGGTCATTTATTCGTCCAGGAGCATAGCGACCTTGGCCGCTTCCTCAAGGGAATACCCGGCTGCTACAAGAGCGGCGACCGAACGCGAACGCGCTTGAATATCCGCTGCCCTCAGCCTTCGCAGATCGAAATGGAGCCCCGGAATATCGAACCTGTGAGCGATGGTCAGCGCCAAGGCTTTCAGGATCGGGTCGATGGTCAAGAAGGTGAACAAACGGAGGGATTCTTTGGTCCCTGATTCACTTGCGCCGCCCAATGCCGACGGAGGGACACCGGCTGCGCTCAAGATTGATTCCTCAACCTGTCTCCTAAGTTGGATGGTGCTAACCGGAGGGTTCCCGCCAAGTCGCCGGGGTAGAAGCTCGTTATTGGGTGAACCCGTCGCTCCAGAGCCCCAGTTAAGTTCCGTCGTTTCGACGAGTGCTAATTTTCCCTTCAAGTTTCGGAGTTGCTCTTGCAAGGTCTCGGCTGCTTCGGCGCTAGGGACAGGTATCAGTTGCCCAGTTCCGCCCGAGACCTCTTCGGTCAACCTTTGCTCCATGGTGGTTAAGAGCGTCCTGGTGGTCGCCGATGCCAAGATCGGAGAGATACCGCGCCATGGCTCGCCCTTCGCCGTCGCATAGGTCAAGTGTAAAACCTGCTCGGGTCCCACTATCCGCGTCGTGGTCAGCGAAGGGCCCGCGAGTTCCAGCATGTATTCCCAGGTCGCCGGATTAGCGCCGCCCGAAATATCGACCGCCTTGGCAGGGACTAAGGTCAGCCGTTCGCCCGAAGTGTCGATTAGGAACACGATCTCCCCGGTCAGGAGCAGGGACCTTCCAATGAGCCCCAAGTGTATTTCGAGCAGGTCTTTCACCACGCCATCCGGCTCTATCGTTGCCGCCTCGAACGCACGGCCCCACCAGCCGGCACAGGTCTCGAAAATGCTGGATAACCCCGACACCACTTCCCCACTGGCGAGTGCAATCGCATGGTTCAAAACCAGCTCGGTGTAACTCTGCCTCGTCTCGGGTTTGGCCCAAGGTAATCGAAAATTCATAATCCCCTATCCGGTGAGCGGTAGCTCTTGAATCTCGATATGGGAATCCACGCCGCCAAAGGCGTATGTATTGGTGGTGTCTGTCTCGGTGAACGCCCCAAGTTGGAGCGTATCGCCAGCCGCAACGTTGACGATGGCCGCGCCAGAAATATAACCAGTCAGTGCCCCTGGACTTCCCCGGTAGTAGGCCGCACCAACCACCATCCCGTAATCGGCGGCTGGCAATAGGTTCAACTTGACGGTATCCCTGGACGAGCCCGTTCCGGCGAATGCCTGGACCACGTTGACCATGTAACGTCCGGCGTTGACGAAGGTCAGCGTATCGCCAGCGACGTTCAAGGTGAATCCGAGATTCTCACGGATAGCAGCCGCCGTTATTAGCGTCCGGTTGACCGCCGCCGTGGTGAGCCCAGCGGTAGCCTGGACGGTCAACGGAGCCCGGAAGTGGTTTAGCGTGGTTCCTTGACCGCCGCCGCCGCCGCCGGCATTATCAATCCATTCGGTGTCATAGGAAGTCGGGGACGCCTTGGCCAGAATTTGGCCGGTGTCCCCGTATGGCGGTAGTTCCCGCAGGGTCAGGCTGGAATAGGTCAGGTCGGTAACACTGATAAAGTGGACTTCAACCGATGGCGCATTGACCACCTCAGCCGTGAACGTGATCGGCTTGGCCCCAGTGGTCAGTTCCGCCTCATTCAAAACAAAGTGGAAATTGGGATTGATGTTTTGCCCGAGATTGTAGTGTGTCTCGGGGATAAGGGTACCCAATGCGCCGCCGCCCTCTACGGTCAACCGAACACGCTCGTTGGTGTCCCACTGGACAAAGGAATTTCTCTGGACTGATAGGTGTACCCGTACCGAAACGTTGGTGATTCCTTCCAAGGCAGTCGGCAAGGTGTACCGGAGGGAAGTCAGGCTATTCCCCAAGACGCCGGTCACCGCCTCAGTGGTGGACTCGTGCAACAATTCGTCTATCAGGTGGTCAACTTGCTCGGCAAGGTTCCCAAGGTCAGGAATGGCCGGTTTGTTCTGAATGTAGGCGTCGGATTGATCGTCTACTTCGTTCCAGTCCGCTTGAACGTTGTCCTCACCGGAACCACCGTCGCCGCCGCCGGCAGTCGTGGCGAAGTCACCGATGTCTTGGGACGTTCCAGCGAAGGTATACGCCAGGGTTGCGATCCCGTCGCCATCCGGAGCGGAAACCGAGAAGGCCAGGTCAGGGATGTCGTGGTGTGCGCCGGCGTCCGCGGCGTGGGTCTGGACCACGGCGTCTACATCGGGAACAGTAGGCGGTACGTGGTGAGCGTCGCTAACGAGGCCGTGGGCCGCCAGCGACGCAGCAATTAGCGCCTGGACCTGGGCCTCGTCCAGGCCGCCGGTGTTGGGTACGCCAGCAGGGACAACCAACGAGGAGCCGGGAACGCTTTGGGTCTGCCATCGGCTGGCAAGATTTCCGGCGCCGCTATTGACCCACGCGTTCGCCCAACCATCCCGACGGCCAACACCTGTGTCGTGCAGGTATCCCCCGAGACGCAAAATAACGGTTTCCTGGACAGCTTCGGGCGCGTTGGGAATCAGTAAGGTGACGAAAGCCTCACCAACCCCAAGGAGCCTTTGCAGGTTGGAGGTCTGAATATCGGAGAGATCGGAGCCGTCCTCCGATAGGTTCAAGGCAACGGCGAAGTCTTGGACGGTTAACGCCATCGGAGCAGGTCCTCCTTAGACAGTCTCCAAACCTTATTCCGAACCTCTGCTTGGCTCCCTGTGTACGAAGGGACATCAACAAGTCCGGCCCTGGGTGCGAAAGCTTTAGTGACTACGCGGTTCCCTGCTTGGCGTTCCTCCTGCTCGGCGTAGAATTCCAGGGATAGCCCAGTCAGAATTCCAAGCCTCATTGAGGTCGCCGCGTCCCTGCCCCTGGTTGTATCGGGGAAAGGTTCGTCGACGCGGATGCTACGCGCCTCAACTATGGGATGAGCAATCAGGATCGGGCTCTGCCGATTATGCTGCTCATTGATAATCAGCCCACGGTCGGGGAAGTAAATGGAGCCCGGAGCGAACCGCTCCCTCCTGTCGGAAGCGACCTCCCCAAAATTTATTAAGGTCCCGGTCAGACGGCCCGGACTCTGCCTGGTCTCGTCTTCCTGAAACCTAACTTCGCACAGAATTTGATCGGTCATTGGTTCCTCCGAAGGTACCAACGGTCAACGGCTTGCCGACAATTTTGGGAAAGTTGACCGTTGACGCTCAAGCGGTCTTCTACGATTTCGCGCCCAGGGTCGATTACGCGCTCATTGGAACCCGGGCCCAGGAACCCCAGGAGTTCTTGCCGACGGGTTGGGTCGCCGTCGGAATTAGTCAGGACCACAAATAGTTGTCTGCTAAGGGCAGCGGTTATGATTGCCCTCCTGGTGTATTCAACGGTGGGCATGATGTAGGCGTCTGCCGGGAGACGTTCAGGGTAGCGAGAGCCCACCCGCTCGATTCCAAGGAGCGCCGCGTACAACGGCTGGAATTCCACTAAGACGGCTTGACCCTGCTCGGCCAACACTTCCCGGCCCGCGGCGCTCTTGCCAGCGCCCGCGGGCCCCGAAATCAGCAGCCCGGCCATCGGGGTTAGGAAGTCCTGATTTTCTTGACGGCGAAGGCGTCGCTATCCAAAACGGCGAAGTTGAATTGAACCACGGCGGTCAACCTCACTTCGCCCTTTTGCGCCAAGGTGTAGGGGTCAACGATGATCTCAAGATTCCTCCAAACCGGCATAACTGCCGAGCGTTCGGGGAACCCGGTCTTGGCGATGATTACGTGGCCAATGTCGTTGTTGCTCTTGGCCGGGATGGTGTTGTTTACCTGGATTGACCCAACCCGAGCGGATAGGTGGTCATAGGCCGAAACGCTATCGTCGTTGGTTGCGAACGTCGCGGCCAAGTGCGTGTAAATGTCGCTACGCATCACCAGCCGCAGGTCCATCGGGCCATACGCTCCAAGGCCGTCCACCTCCCCGAGGATCCGGGCGGATATTTCGGAAAAGTCGTCGGCGTTGGTCGGGTTGGTGGACGGCGTCGCGCCGACGGCGTGAATGACACCGCTAACGTTCGGAGCGGTCCCAGAGCCGTTGACCGCCTGGTGGTTCAACAGGTTGTCTATCCCGTTACGCAGGTCAACCCGCATGGTCTCCTCAATTCCGATGAGCCGGGAGACATCCTCAACACGGAATTCATAGGAGCCGGTCCCGCGGATCGGTCCCAGTTCATTTCCGGCGAAGGTTCCAGCGACGGCCGCTTGCTCGCCGGAAAGTGCCTGGACACTAAAGGTAGTGCCCCCAGTGAGTCGCGGGTAGCCCTGGACACCCGCGGCAACGCTCGGCATGGGTATTCCGAGATAGGCCGGAACGCTACGTTGGAACACCCGCCCGGCGATGCTGTCTTGGTTCCCTTCCGTCCTTGCAGACGCGGCAACCGCCGTAACCGCCCGCTCCTCAGCCGGCAGGTTGAACCTGCGATATTCGCCCACGGTCAATAGCATGTCTATCGGCAGGTGGTTTACTTGGGCTCCATCGCCCAAGACCGCCGCCCGAAACTCTGCCTCCGGCCCCTCGTTCTTTTGGGCCGCCATCATGGTTACAAACCCAGCGATGCTGGACTTGTTTCGGAGTTCCAGGATTTCCCGCCCCTCGTTGGTGGTGGTGGTCTCCCGGCGCTCGGGTTCCGCATGGGACGCGGTGATAACCGTCTCTTGAGCAGACTTGACCGCGGCCATCGCAGTCTCAATTTTGGCGTCGTGTCCCTCTGCCCGGCTTTCCTCGGGGACATCCATAAGAGTCCCCAAATCCCGCCTTCGGGTTTCCAATTCCAGGGTAGCGCCTACTAGTCGATTCACTTTGAAACCTCCATAAAAAAAGGCGCTCACCACGCAAATGCGTGGCTGCGCCTCCAGTCGCTTTGTAGTCCCATTGTATCATGTTTAGGAATACTGCTTGAGCAACGCCTCCCACTTATCACGCTCAGGGTTTGGCTTTCGGTTTTGGTCGCCGGTCCGCTTGAAGTGGCAATTTTCGCAAAGGGACCGGAGGTTAGTCAGCAAGTAGGGCTCCCCACCATCGGCCAAGGCGACCACGTGATCGACCTGGAGGCGACCGTACTTTGAACAGTCACAACACCTCCATGAATCCCGATCTAAAGCAGCACGTCGAGCAACGGCCCACTGCCGCCGGTTTAGTTTCGAGTGGTGTCTGCTCATACCACGATGCAGGCCAATTCCTTTTTCTCGGGGATGGTGTTGGCTCTGGCAAAGCCGCCGGCAGCCAGGACCATACTCACGGCGACATCATCCCGACAGGAATTATTTGACGGGTCCCTCTTAATCAACCGGAAATTCCCGGAGCGGTCATTTTCAACCAAAGCCTTAGCGAGACTCCCCGCGATCATCTCCCTGGACTCCGGAGAGACTACCAGCGGCCCATCCTTGAATCCCGCTCTCAGGTCCCTAATATCGTCTGCCGCGGTGCTCCATTGCCAGACTCGCTCCTCAATGGGACATGCGCCCCGAACCGCGTCTTGCCATTTTTTCATGTCAAAGCGGTCAGAGATAACGGATGCCGGTTTGCCCCAGGTCTCCCGGATAAAGTCCCAAAGCATTTGTGGAGGCGGAACCTGGAGCCCTTCGGCGGCCCGGAGCAAACCTGCGTCAACAAGCCGCTGGTAGCTGTGCTTTGGGACATGATCGTTCTGCTCTTGAATCTCGATACTTGGGACACCTGGACATACAGCTAGAGCCCTAATCACCCCCGCTTTATCGACGCTTACCGCGGCGCTCCAGGCCCTTCCGCCTCCGAGGTCTACACCACAAAGAAACGGAAGACCGGCAGAATCAGGGACTTCCCGCTTGAGCATCCCCAGCCAGTCCTCGGTTGTTAACAGGACTTCGGACTCGTCGGCGCATGGCGAATTCAAGCGAAAGGTCTTATACCATGCCGCCATTCTGGAATCGTCCCGTGCAAGGTCTCGCTCCTGGAGCAGCTTCGCCCGAAACTTAGGGTCAACGGAAACAAGCGGGTTGGCTTTCCGAATGGTGGACCACTTATCCCACGTCTTGAGGTCGCCTTGAAACTTCATAACGAAGGTGGTCGCCGTGGAACCCGTTTCGACGAGGTCAAACCACCAATGCCCGGGCGCGGTTGCGTTAGGCCCAAGCGTCCCCGCCAGGACCACCTTGAGCGGTGAGCCCACCTTACCGAGTGCCCCAGAGAGAGAGTCCCAAAGCCGCTGGCCCCCGAGCAGGTCAAGAGCCCCAGGTTCGTCGAGGCATAAAAGAGACGTTCCGACGATTCCAAAACTGGTTGTGGACTTGCTTGAGATTCCCCGCAATTTCGTGTTGGTCGAAATATGGGTTATCCCCAGTCGGGTACTGGTGTCAACGAACCTGTACCCGCCAAGAGGTTCCAGAATTTCCCTGGTGAATTGGTAGGTGAGCCGGGATTGCTCGATAGACGCCGCGCCGAGAATGACGGTCTTGCCCGGTTGAAACAACGGGTCGCCCGGTGTCATCGCCCGAGCCAAGAGCCGCCCTAAAATAAATGTTTTACCCAAGCTGCGAGGTCCACTAATGGCCGCTATATCAAACCTTGGATCCTCAACCGCTCGCTCGAATTCCTTCTGGAACGGCTTGAGTTTCATCCCCCCCCTCCTCGTTTCACACGTAACACGCCCGCCATGATGGTAGCCCCCCGCCGAGCAATCGCTTTCAAGGGTTCCCGTCGGGTTGTCAGACATCATTTATTCGGACAGTCGCCACAATTGCAAAAGATAGGATTGCCGCCCGTGTCCGCGCCCTTGAGTCCAGCATGAAATAAGCGGGGAAGAAATTCCAGGTAATCCGCATGATTGGTCGTGAGTGTTTGATGTTCCCAAGAACCCGATGGTGGAGCGTTTTCAGTCATCCAACCCCTTACTCGCGGACTGAGCTCAGTGAACCCCCAGCAACCGCCCCGAGCGTAAGAACTATCCAATATGAAATCGTATGCCATCTCCTAATCCTCCTGTGACTCATCCGGTTCGCGACCGGTCTTGAGAGCCGAAGGACATTCACGGGTTTTTCGGTACTCACCACGCAAACGGTCCGCCCTTCGGCTCTCAAGGTCAATCGTGATCGGGCCCTTCTCTTGGGTTGGTGACTTCAGATGATAGTACCCCCGTCCTCCATTCCCGCCACGTTGGATCAATCTTGTCGGTAGCGGTGTTGGTCTATCCAGGGTTGGGGTTTGGGCAGACTCGCTCATTAAAGCCTTGCTGCCTTGGGTAGGGCTGGCCCAGGATGCACGGGTGGCGGAGTACGGCTGGGTGACTCAAACCCTTTCCACTGACCGACACACCGGAGCATCGTTATGATTAACGTGGCCATCTCCTATTCCCCCAGCCACGGCTTCCCTTACCTGCGTGAACGTCCGCCGACGGTCCTTGAGAGATACGGCTAAGGAGGTCAACGCCGCTGTTCCCCTGGGGGAACGATGCTGGGCCGGTCGTGGAAGCACAGACGCCAACCCAGCTATGTCGATGGGTCAGCTATCCGGTTATGGTCGTACGCTTGAATTGCAAGAGTGGGCGAATCACGGTTTCTCCCCGCTTCGCCCGGTCGGTGCCTCCAGTCTCCTTCCGGGTATTTTTATGAGTTGGCTAGTTGTCTACGTTGGCCTCAGTGGTGGGTAGCGACTCAATCCAGGCTTCTATGTCGTCGCTCTTGAATCTGACCGCCCGCGGGCCCACTCGGATAGGCCGGGGAAACTCCCCGGTTTTGATTCTCCGGTAGATTGTGCAGCGCGAGATTTGGGTTATTTGAATCACCTGCTCTGCCGTGAGTAAGGTCATCCTCGCCTCCTGTTTTCGGGGCAATAAAAAAGGCCCCGAGTTCGACTGAACATCAGTCGCACTCGGGGCCTATGGCCGCGGGTTCCATGCCCTATGGGCTCTGGGCCCTATGGGCTGGTTTTTCGGTATCTGACGGGGGCATCATGTCATGAATCGATGTTTAGTGTCAAGAACCTGGACCAACTTTCCATTGCTCCGCGGCGAAGCTCGAAAAGGTCGCTCCGCAAATATGCCGCTTCGGTCGCGTCGCCGACGACGTGAGCCAAGGAAGCCTCCGCCGTTTGTCGGGGTATGTTCGCCGAAGCCGCCCAATCCCGGAAGCTGGAACGGAAACCGTGGGGAACAGCCTTAACGCCATTCTCACGTAACAGCTTGCTAATCGTGCTGTCGGTGAGCGCCCTCCCCGTGCTACTGGGGAATACTAGGCCGCTACCGTCTGATAGCTGGCGTGCGCTTTCCAGGACCGCCAGGGCCGCTCCAGACAGTGGCACACGGTGTTCCCGGCTGCTTTTCATGCGGGCCGCTGGAATCGTCCAGGTGGCGTTGTCGAGGTCGATTTCGTCCCACGTCGCGGCCCGGACTTCCCCACTCCGGCCGGCGGTCAATACCAGAAATTCAAAGGCTAGTTTGGTCCCCAACCAAGCGCCCGATCCGCGGATTGTCTTCAAGGCGTCTGCTACCTGTCCGAATGGCAACGCCTTGTGGTGGTCCTTGGTGGCCAGCCGGGGCAGGCCCGCGGAGATGTTGGAGTCAGCCGGATTATCAGACCGTAGACCTTGGGCAATCGACCACTTGAACACTTGGCTCAATTGCGTCCGGAGCTTCTTCGCCGTGGAAGGTTTGGTCATTGCCAAGGGAGAGAGAAACGCCAGCACGTCGGCGGGCATGATTGAGTCGATAGGTTTCTTTCCGATTTCGGGCACGGCATATTCCCCGAGCAGGTAGCGAAGTTGCCGTTCCGTCTTTTCAGACTTCCAGCCCGGTCGCAGGACTGAAATCGCTCGCTCCATGGATTGCTCAAAGGTTGGGGTTGCGTTGGGTTGGCGCCGGGGGTTTCCGCCCGCCTCTGCAATCCGCGAGTTGGCTAATGCTCGTTTTCTCGCCTCTGATAGCGTAACCTTGGGGAAGCTGCCCAGACCAATTTGGAAGAGTTGACCGTCGGCCCGGAACCTTTGGGACCAACTCCTTGATACCCGGCCCGTCGTGGTGTCCTTGACCAACAAGGAGAGACCAAACCCGCCGCGCCCGTCGCCATACCTTCCCGGTGTTGTAATCGTCTGGACAAATGCCGCCGACAATCGCCTCGGATGTTCCATTGCTTACCACCTCAGTTACCACTCTAAGCGGTATACTAGGTGATACAACCTGATATGTCAAGCAACAGAATTAAGGCGAAATCGTAGCTAACACCGCCATGAATAGGCTACGGTATGGGACATGGTGACACCTTGGAAAACGGTTATATGGCTCGTACTCGGGGAGCCAACAGCTACAGAATCGGCCAATTTTGGCGTCCAGAGTCGGCAAACTATGGATGGATGTACTAGCGGTTAATTCCGCGGCCAAAGCTGGGCCAGCTTTGGCGATGACCGGGCGGTTACCAAAAATCCTCGACGATTACCTCCGCTACCACCGGATCGAAGGCAGTACCGAGGCGACGGTCAAGTTCTACGCCAAGGAAGTCAGGCTGTTCCTTCGTGACCTTGACTCCGAATATCAGACCCTCGGGGATATCACCCCTTTCCCTGTGCTCTCCCACATCAGCAACATGAAGAGACAACATTAAGGAACGTGGGCTGGCTCCACGGCCCATCCGCACCCGCTGGCAGGCGATAACGACCTGGTTAAACTGGTGCGTGGCTTGGGAGTTGGTAAAGTCCTCGCCAGCCAGCCAGATCAAAGCGCCGAAGGTTCCCAAGACCCACAAACCCTTTCTCACCGAAGCTCAATTCGATGCATTCCTCGACCTTTGCCCTCTGAACACCTTGGTGGGGGCAAGGAGACAAGCCATGCTGTGGATGATGGTCACCAGCGGCATCAGGAGACGGGAGATGTGGTTGTTGACGAAGTGGGACTTGGACTGGGACAGGTCAGTGATACGTGTGATACACGGCAAGGGCCAGAAGGAGCGTCAGATACCCTTTGATCGCCACTGCCAGAGAGCGATGCTCCGCTACCTACCCCAGCGTACCGACTCCCTCGACTGGCTGTGGATAACCGAGGAGGGGTCCAGACTGGCTTATGACAGCATTTGGCAGGACCTGAAGCGATTGGCCGGTCGAGCCGGGGTTGACCTCCAGGACGCTTGCCATATCTTCCGACGGACTTTCGCGGCAAACGCGGTCAGGCAAAACATACCGAGGCAGTACGTCCAGGCCGTCGCCGGGTGGTCAACTCCTCACATGCTGGACCATTACGTGGCGGCAATGGAGGCTGAACAGGGGGCCATAGACGCCTTCCGTGAGTTCAAGCCGTTTGGGAAATAATAGGCGACACCTCTTTTACGGTGTTACCGCCGCTGGCGAGCCGCTGGCGTGAGACCGAGATACAGGTATACCTGGCCTATCCGCGCCGGGTGCGCGCCTTCGCCCCGGCCTGCGGTTATGAAGCCAAAACAGACCCGCGGGATGCCCAGGTCCTGTCCCGCTTCGGCAGCGTGTTCCAAGAGAATTGTACTCGGCGACCGGAGCCGGAGCTTGAGGAGTTGCAGGACTTGCTGCGTCGGCGTCGGCAGCTTGTAGAACAGAAGGTCCAGGAATCGGGCCGAATCGACAAGGTAGTATCTCCGGCTGTTGCCGAATCCACAAACCGCCACATCGCCTGGCTTGAGGAGGAAATTACAAAACTGGACAAGGATTACCAGGAGCTACTGCAGAACAGCGCTGCCCTGACCCAGCAGGCCGCACTCTGCCGCACGGTGCCGGGTGTGGGGATATTGACGGCTGCCATCCTGGTAGCCCACCTGCCTGAACTGGGCCTGCTGGACCCAAAGGCCCTGGCGTCATTGGTGGGCGTGGCGCCTTGGTCCCGAGACAGGAGACCTTCGCGTAACTGGCGCGGGGAAGGTTAAATAAAGGGGACGCCCGATGGGCGGATGGGAGGAGGGGTCTGATGCATCGGGAAATGGGCCAGCCGTCTTTGGTCGAAAGTCTCCTACCGGAGAAGCTGGGGCAGAACCAGCGCTTGGAGCGGATCCACCAGGCGGTGGACTGGGTCCGGATTGGGACGCTGGCGGCCCAGGTCTATGACGCTCCGGAGGGAAGGCCCAGCTATCCGCCTTTGCTGATGGTCAAAGTCCTGCTGCTGGAGCAGTGGTATAACCTCTCGGACCCGCAGATGGAGGAGGCCCTGGGGGACCGCATCTCCTTCCGCCGCTTCGTGGGGCTGGGGCTGCAGGAGGACGCCCCGGACCACTCGACCATCAGCCGGTTCCGCACGGCGTTGGCGGAGCGGGGGCTGGCCGAGGAACTGTTCTTGGAACTGGGCCGGCAACTTGAGGAGCGTGGGCTGATGTTGAAGCAGGGAACGCTGATGGACGCCACCGTGGTGGCGCCCAGGTGCGCAAGCCGCCGGCGTCGGCGGGCCGGGGTGCCAAAAGCTCCAAAGACCCCGATGCGGACTGGACCTACACCCACCGGGGAGCGCGCTCCCACTTCGGCTACAGGGTCCATGCGGGCGTGTACACAGGGTCGGGGCTGGTGCGCCGGGCGTTTTTCACCCCGGCCAAAATCAACGAAAGCGAGGCGGCCGATGCACTGGTGAGCGGGGACGAGGGGGCGGTCTACGGGGACCGGGCGTACGAGTCGGAGGCGCGGCGTCAGTGGCTGAAGTCCCAGGGGATCAAGGACCGGATTCTGCATCGTTCCCACAAACACCAGAGGGAGTTGCCGCACTGGCAGCAACGGCGCAATGCGCTGATCGGGCCCCGGCGGGCGCTGATGGAGAAGGTGTTTGGGACCCTGAAGCGGGCGTACCAGTACCACTGGGTGCGCTACCCGGGATTGGAGCGCAACGCCATGGAGATGTGGTTCAAGCTGATGGCCTACAACCTGAGGAGGGCGGATCAGATTGCCCTCGGCGCCGCCTGAGGCCGCCTGGGGCCCAAGTAGGGGCGGGCCGGCAGGCGAAAGCGCCTGCAGATCGGGGTGGGAAGCAGGACAGAGGGTCCACGCAGCGGGGTCCGGCCTGAGTAGAACCCAAATCTTGGATCAGCGCCTCCGCCGTCAAGCGATACCTCAGGTTGCGCAAAGGTCTCACGCAGCGGGAACAAGCGGGGACAGCGGTTTATTCGGGGTGGGCGGAGAGTAGTGCGCCGCGCTTTGTATATTTGCACATGGTCCGTGATCCGGGTCGATGGGGAAATGCGGAGCTATTATCAGGGCCTCCGTCAGCGTGGTAAACCTGGGAAAGTCGCCTTGGTGGCGGTGATACGCAAGCTATTGTTGCAACTGAACGCCGTGGCCCGTCGGGGCACACCGTGGGTACCGATAACAGCTTAGTACAATCCGCTCCATCACCCAAAGAAAGGCTTGAAAACTAACACGGATACTGTCCAGTTTCCTGGGTCCACCTCAGTCTGACCTGGCTCATCGGGGTACTGCTCTTGCTCTGATTGCTTGAAAATCCAACAGGTCATTGCGTGCTTCTCATTTGCTAATGATCCAACCTATTCTTCGGTCAAGCCAGTGAATCAACTCAAGGCGTAGGGAATCGGGAACCCAGACACCCTCAGAGACCTCTTGTGCAATAAGCCTGTACCGGTCGACCAACAGACCGCCGGCACGGTTGCTTTGGCGACGCAATTCCATTTCACTAAGCCCGAATCCACCGATGGACAGGGATGGACGGCGTGAGGACAGCGGAAGGGATGAGGGAGTTACAGGCGCGATAATCCGGGCTCGAATTCGTGTAGACGGCAGGTTGGCGGGCGGTCTGCAGGCGCTTTTGGGGGCGCCGATCGCGGGCTACAGTGGCTGTGGCGAGCGAGATGGCGGGATAGGACACGGCAAGAGGCGCTCGCGGGGACCGAGATGGCGCGAGATGGCGGGGACGTTCAATTGGCCGGATGGCGGGTCAGTGGCAGACGGGCACCATCAGGCTCGGAGTGGAATCGCTCGCAGTCGGGCCAAGGCGCGACTGACCTTCTCCTCCCATGGCCAACCCTTGGGAAGATGCAGGGTGAGGCGGCGTGCGGAGCGGGTGAGCCGTCCGGCCAGGGCGAAGACCCGTCGTCTGAGGGTCTTGGTGGTCACGATCTGCTGACCCAGGCCGATGCGGGCTGTCCAGCGGGCCAGGTTGTGCGCCATCACCTGTACCGCCAGCCAGGCGCCGTTGGCGGCGAAGCGGCCCGAGGGGAGATGGTTCAGCCCGACGCCGTACTTAAGGTCGCGTATCGCATTCTCGATCTCGGCGTGGCGGCGATGATCGGCCTCCAGTTCGAGCAACTCCCTGTCCCGGTCGGTGATGAAGCCGTGATAGCTGTAGGTGGCGAAGAGAGCCAGTTGGGAACCGGGCGCCGGCTTCACCCGCCGGACGATGAGCCGTACCGGCGCGGCGTCCGCTTCGGCCTGGAAGGGGGTGTAGGTGGTCTCGGCGACATCGGCGGCGCCGTCCATCCAGTAAGGAATCGGCGTCCAGGCATCTTCGGGTATCGCCTCGATGAGATTCCGCAGGCGGGCGCGCTGGCGGATGGCGATGGAGAAGCGGACATCCATCCGGCGGCAGACGGCGACCACGGCGTGGGTATAGAAGCCGCTGTCAGCCCGCACCGTGAGTTGCCCCCTGGCCCCGCCGTAGCGCACCCGCCCCACCGTCTCACGCAGGAAGTGAGCGGCGCCGCGGGCGGTGTTGGCCCGGCCCTCGCGCAGGCGGGCCATCAGCACGTCGCCGGTGCCGGCGGCGACGGCCAGCAGCGGGTGCCCTCCTTGGCCAGTCCGTAGGTCTCGCAGATCGTCGAATCAAGGTCGATGGTGAATGGCGCGTCGCCCGGTCCTGCTCCGGCCTGCCATGCCCGTGCCAGCAACTGGCGGCTCACCCCGTCCAACTGACGGACGTGGCCCCAGGTGAAGCTACGCAGGAAGGTGCCCAGGGTGGATGGCGCTTTGACTACGCAGCCGAGAGCGCAGGCCGTCCTCCCGATGCGCAACGCATCGGCGTCGTCGATGCAGTCGCCGCCCGCCAGCGCGGAAGCCACCAGCGTCATCATCTTGTCGCCCGTGTTCGGCCGCCCTGGGGCATTGCCCAGGGCGAGGCACTGCCGGACGAGTTCGGGCAGGCCGAGATGCCGGGCCAGGGTGGCCGGAAGGAGCAGCCCGGCATTGGCCACCAGGCGGCGGTCGTCGAAGGTGATTTGGATCCGGTCGGGGTGGTTGCGTGGTAGCATCTATTGGGTGCTCCTTTTCTGGGGTCGGTTTTTTGTCACACCACCATTATCCCAGATTCAGAGGCGCACCCTTTTGTTTCTTCAGCAGGCCTCCTACACGCCGCCCTTCGGTGGATTAGGGTTTACGAAGAGAACGATATTCTGGGCATACTGGGGCAGCAGAAGGTAACCCTAATCAGGCCCGACTCACCCGACGACCTGGCGGGTCTCCTACATTTTACCGACAGCAAGTCCGTAGAGCATTGCCTGTTGTTCGCCCGCAAGGGTGGGGCGGCTCATCAGCCCTGATGGCGGAGGCACCGGTGATGGCGGTTCGCTTCTGTTGGGCACAAGTTGACGAAGCGGGCCAACGTTGTTACACTCGCCGTTACACTCCTCGAGCATCAGAAACCTCCCCTTTCTCCAGGGAATGGTAGGGTACGCCAAGGGACCAAGTGTAGATGTGACCGTCCTAAGTAGCATAAAAGGTGCGAGCGCACCGGTGGTAGTTCCTCTCGATTCTGGGACTATCAACCGCCTGAGTAGTTGCGCCGGCAAGGCACCCATCAGGTGGTCGCGCCGCACCAACTTGCCGTCCAGATACCAGCATGCCCTTCCTTTCGACCCCTAGCGCCGCCGTTTCAATTTCCCCTCCCTGAAAAATACCTTTAACTCCCGTCCCCTTGGGGGCGGGATCGGTCGGTATGTTGCCCCTAAACTCCCTGCGAATGTCTATTGGCATTTAACTTTGATTATGGGGCCGGACGTAACCGGCCTGGAACATCAAAAGCGACGATAGCGGGCGCCAAAGCACCGAGGAGGAAACCGCATGAACCGGTCCAGCCCTCCTGCGCACATGGAAGCGGAGCGCGTCAACGAGTTGGCGCGTAATTTCTGGTACTCGGCCATACTGCGGGCTGCCATCAAGCTCGACGTATTTTCACTGCTGGAGGACCAGGAGTTAACCCACGGCCAAGTGGCCCAAAACCTGGGCGCTTCTCCACGATATGTCCAGGCGTTTCTCGATTCGTGTGTAGCCCTTGACCTGCTGGAGACCAAGGGGGACAAATACGGCAATTCTCCCCTTTCCTCATCATTCCTAGTCAAAACCAAGAAAGCCTATGTGGGCGACCACGCCCTTCACCACACCAACACCTGGGCCTCCTGGGGCCGACTTGACGAGATAATCCTCGAAGGTAAGACCCTGTTGCCTTACGAGACCGGATTCGTTGACCCGCCCACCTACTGGACCAACTACATGATGGGCCAGCACAACCGCGCCGTCTCTGGGCAGGCCTACCATTTGGTGGAAAATGTGGACCTGCGGGACCGGCGCAAGCTTCTGGACCTGGGCGGTGGTGCGGCCAGCTACAGTATCGCCTTATGCGGCGCCAACCCTCAGCTCAAAGCCGTCGTGCTAGACCAAAAAGAGCCCCTCATCATCGCCAAGACCCTTGTGGAAGAGCATAACCTGCAAAGCCAGATTTCTCTGCTTGAAGGCGACTTCTTCAAGGCGGAGGCGGGTGCGGACTACGATGTGGTGCTCATCTCTGGTGTGGTCCTGATCAAGTCCGGAGAGGACTGCCGCCAGCTGTTCCGGCTGGCCTATGACCTTTTGCTGCCCGGGGGCATGATAATTATCCAGGACTACATGCGCATTGACGAGAGCGCCGAGCGAAAGAGGCTGGACACCTTCGAGGACATGTACGTGCTGGTTGCCTTCGACCCCGGTGCCGGCGACCGGGAAGGCAAAGAGGTAGCCTCGTGGCTCGAGGCTTCGGGTTTCCAAAATACCAGAACCATTGCCCTGCCTACCCAACTGGCGCTGGTTACAGCGGAGAAGCCTTCCGAGCCCTGACTGTCTACACTCCATAGCCATTCGGCGCGGCGCCCCTTTCAAGTCTGGCTCTAGTGGACAAAGGAGGAGGTTCGTATGAGTATTGAAAACAGAATCGGGCCATGGGAACGGCTCAGCGGTTTGCGGGAGTGCATCTCCCGGAAGGGATTTGCCCGGATCCTGGAAGCCCACAGCGGCCTGAGCGGGTTGGTGGTGGAAAACGCCCGGGTCCAGATGAACGGCCAGGTTGTCGAATACGACGGGATATGGGAAAGCAGCCTCACCGACTCGGCCACTAAGGGATTGCCCGACGCCTCCATCGTCGGCAACGACTCCCGCGCCCGCACCATCGACGAAATACTCAATGTTACTACCAAGCCCATTATCGTGGACGGCGACACCGGCGGTGAAGCCTCCCAGTTCGAATACATGGTCAAGAACCTGGAGCGGTTGGGTGTTTCGGCCGTGATAATCGAAGACAAGGTGTTTCCCAAGAGAAACAGCCTCGACGGGTCCGCCAGCCAGGACCTGGAGGACCCGTTGGTCTTTGCCCAGAAGATTAGGGCGGGTAGAGAGATGGTTATCAGCGATGACTTCATGGTCATCGCCCGGCTGGAGAGCCTCATCGCCGGCGCAGGTTTAGAGGACGCCCTGGAAAGGGCAGAGCAGTACATTCAGGCTGGGGCCGATGGCCTCATGATACACTCCAGCGACCGGCGGCCCGACGACATTCTGGCCTTCGCGGAGGCCTACGAGGCACTGTGCCGCCGCATGGGCCGCCGGCCGGTGCTGGTAAGCGTGCCAACCACATACAATACCGTCAGCGACGCGGAGCTGGTCGCGTGTGGTTTCAACATCATCATCCACGCGAACCATCTGCTCCGGGCCGCCTATAAAGCCATGAACCAGGCGGCCCGGACCATCCTGGAGAGCGGGCGCAGCCTGGAGGTGGACCCGTTGTGCGCGCCGGTAGGCGAGATATTTGCCACGGTGGGCTTAGACCGCATCAACCACAAAGACCGGGAGCGGGCCGAGGACATGCGTCTGGTGGAGAAACGGAAGAAACGGAGCAGCCCGGGCGCCGGGATACCGGCGGTAGAGGCCGTACCGGGCTAATTGGTCGGATATTAGATCATGGAAGCAGGTGCTTTCTGGGACGTGCTGAAGGCGCGAGGTTTGACTTTCTTCTCCGGTGTGCCCGACTCTACGTTTCAACAATCCTACAACTATATGGTGGAAGACCCGGAGGTGCGCTACGTGCCAGCGGTGCGGGAGGACGTGGCTCTGGGCGTGGCCAGCGCCGCCTATTTCGCCGGGAAACTGGGCGGCGTCATGATGCAGAACTCGGGAATCGGCAACATCGTAAATCCCCTGACCTCGTTTAGCCTGATGTACAAGATTCCGGTGCTGCTGGTAGTCGGCTGGCGAGGTTATGGCGGTCCACCCAACGACGCTCCCGAGCATTGGATCATGGGTGTGAAGTCGCCGGAGATTTTTGACCTTCTGGAAGTCCCCTACGAAGTACCGGAGCCGGACCAACTGGAGCACGCTTTGGACCGGCTGTTGGCGGAAATCCACAGGCGATCGATACCAGGAGCGCTGCTGATCAGGCCTGGAGTGGTGGATTGATCGACCGCTACAGGGCCATCGAGAAAATCCTGGCGCATGTCCGGCCCGCCGACCTGGTGTTGAGCACCACGGGGATGATATCGCGTGAGGTATTCTTCACCGAAGACAGGCCCGGGAATTTCTACATGATCGGCTCCATGGGGCTCCTGTCTTCCTTCGGTCTGGGTCTGGCCCTGATGGCGCCGGAGCAACGGGTTTTTGTGCTGGAGGGAGATGGCAGCGCATTGATGAGCCTGGGCGCTTTGCCCCTCATCGCCGGCGAAAATCCCAGCAACCTCGTCCATTTTATCCTGGACAACGAATCCTACGAGTCCACCGGAGGGCAGCCAACCATTAGCTCCAAAGTGGACTTGGCTGAGGTAGCCAAGAGTTGCGGCTACCGGCAGGTGGCGCGAGTGGATGATATAGAAGACTTGGAAGGCGCTCTTTTGGGGGTGGCCGGTGTACCGGGTCCTCACCTGATTCTGGTCAAGGCCGGTATTGCCCCGGTGGAGGGTATTCCCCGGGTGTCCCACCCGCCAACCGAGATCAGGGACCGGTTCCGGAGCAACGTCCACCGGAAGGACTGAACGGGATGATAATATTTTCGCCCGGCCCGGCCAACATCTCCGAACGCGTCCGCTCGGCTCTCACCCTGCCAGACATTGGCCACCGTGAATCCGAGTTCTCCGAGCTTCTGCTGGAAACCCGCTCTCTGCTACTTCAGGTATGTGGCGTGCCCAAAGGATACGCCTGCGCCGTGCTAAGCGGCTCCGGCACCACAGGCATCGAGGCCGCTATTACCTCCCTGGCCGGCGTTACCAGCGGTGTCTTGGTCCTGTCCAATGGAGTCTACGGTGAGCGGGCCGCCCAGATCGCCCAGGTCTTCGGGATTCCCTTCACCCTGGAGAATTTCGACTGGACACTTCCCCTGCCCCTGGAACGAGTGGAGGAGTTGGTTGGCGCCACCTCCCACGATGTGGTGTATCTGATCCACCATGAGACCACCACGGGTGTCCTCAATGACCTGGCCCAGGTTGCCGAGATAGCCAAGGGGCATCAAAAGTGGGTGCTGGTGGATACCGTTAGCAGCGTGGCCGGCGAGGAGTTGGACCTGCCCAGTTGGGGTGTCGACCTGATTATCGGGTCGGCCAACAAGTGCCTTCGCGGCATTCCCGGGGCCTCCTTCGTTGTGGTCTCCAATGAGTTGCTGGAAGTGGTGGCCCAACGGCGCCAGGTGACTTTTTCCACCGACCTGGTCGGCGCCTTGATCCGGGAGGAGGAAGGAGAGACCCCCTTCACGCCGCCCATCCAGACCATTTATGCTCTCCGGGAGGCTGCCAGGGAATTGCTGGAGGAGGGCGTGGACCGCCGCATAGCCCACTACCGCGACATCGCCCATTCGCTCCGCGACGGACTGGCAGCCCTGGAGTTGAGTTTCCTGGTGTCCCGAGAGCACCTGTCCAACACCATGACCTCGGTAATGCTGCCCGACGGGTTCTCCTACAATGACCTGCATCGGCCTTTGAAAGAGCGCGGATACTTGATTTACAAGTCTCAGGGTCCATTGAGCGAGACTACCTTCCGCCTGGGCACCGTTGGGTTGATCACACAGGACCACATCGGCGGCTTCCTGGAGAGCTTGGCCCAGGTCTTGACCAGATAAGCCGGAGGGGGAGGATAAACCCCTCAAACGTCCTCTTGGCGCGAGACTGCGCTGGGACGCCTACAGGCCAATCAACTCCCGCTCCGCGGCCTCCAGCATGTAGAATCCACCCAGATGTAACGCGAATACCTTTAGCCCCAATCCACCGAACGAGGGCGTGTGAGAGGCCTCCTGAAAGGGCAAAAAGGTACTCCTCTGAATCTGGGATAATGGTTTTGGAACAGAGAACCACCTGGAAACAAGGAGCACCCAATAGACGCTGCCACAGAACAATACCGACGGGATCCGCATCGTCTTTGATGACCACCGCCGGCCTGCTCCTGCCGGCCACCCTCGCCCGGCACCTGGGCCTGAGGGAACCCGTCGACCGTCACCTCGACCTCGGCGGCGCGCCGGGGCGGGCCGACACGGGGGACAAGCTGCTGACGCTGGTCGCTTCCGCGCTGGCGGGCGGCGCGACTGCATCGACGACGCGGATGCGCTGCGTGCCGGTGGGACGGTCGGTGTTCTCGGCTGCGTGGTCAAGGCGCCATCCACCCTCGGGATCTTCCTACGCAGCTTTCGCTGGGGCCACGTCCGTCAACTCGACCGCGTGAGCCGCCAGTTGCTGGCACGCGCATGGCAAGCCGGGGCCGGACCCGGCGACGGGCCCCTGACCATCGACCTGGACTCCACCATCTGCGAGACCTACGGACTGGCCAAGGAGGGCGCACGCCACACGGCTACACCGGTGCGCGGGGCTATCACCCGCTGCTGGCTGTCGCCGCCGGTGCCGGCGACGTGCTGATGTCCCGGCTGCGCGAGGGCCGGGCCAACACCGCCCGCGGCGCCGCCCACTTCCTGCGTGAAACGGTGGGGCGGGTGCGCTACGGCGGAGCCAGGGGCCAACTCACGGTGCGGGCCGACAGCGGCTTCTATACCCACGCCGTGGTCGCCGTCTGCCGCCGGATGGATGTCCGCTTCTCCATCGCCATCCGCCAGCGCGCCCGCCTGCGGAATCTCATCGAGGCAATACCCGAAGATGCCTGGACGCCGATTCCTTACTGGATGGACGGCGCCGCCGATGTGGCCGAGACCACCTACACCCCGTTCCAGACCGAGGCGGACGCCGCACCGGAGCGGCTCATTGTCCGGCGTGTGAAGCCGACGCTCGGTTCCCAGCTCGCCCTCTTCGCCAGATACAGCTATCACGGCTTCATCACCGACCGGGACGGAGAGACCCTGGAACTGGAGGCCGACCACCGCCGCCACGCCGAGATCGAGAACGCCATTCGAGACCTCAAGTACGGCGTCGGGCTGAACCACATGCCGTCGGGGTGCTTCGCCGCCAACGGCGCCTGGCTGGCGGTTCAGGTGGTGGCGCATAACCTGGCCCGCTGGACGGCCCGCATCGGCTTAGGTGAGCAGATCGTGACCACCAAGACCCTCAGACGACGGGTCTTCGCCCTGGCCGGACGGCTCACCCGCTCGGCACGCCGGTTGACCCTGCATCTTCCCAAGCGCTGGCCCTGGGAGGAGCAGTTCAGCGGCGCCCTGGCCCGACTGCGAGCCATTCCACTCCCAGCCTGACGGCGCCCGTCCGCCACTGACCCCGCCAGCCAACCCAACGTCCCCGCAAACTCGCGCCAGCCCAGTCCGCGAGCGCCTCTTGCCGTGTCCTATCCTGCCATCTCGCTCACCACAGCCTCTGTAGGCCGCCATCGGCGCCCCCAAAAACACCTGCAGACCGCCGCCAACCCCTCATCTACCCGAATTCGAGCCCGGACCATCGCGTCTGTAACTTACTCACCCCCTTTCAGTGTCCTCACGCCGTCCATCGGTGGATTCGGGGTTAGCCTCGGCCCTATGTGTTGTAGCCTTGAGCCCGAGATCGGCATCTCATGCCAGACCAGCGAGCCGCTCCTGCTCGCCGGGTATGCTGCGGGTTCCACTGGGATGAGCAGGGCTTCCAGTTCGGGGACGATACTTTCCCGAAGACCGTCAGCTCTCCGGTGCTCAGCTACCACCACGCCCTGGGCCATCAGGACGTTCTTGACGTATGCTAATAGTCGTTCTTGGAGGGGTAGATATCACGAGGCAATTAGGTACTTCGTCCAGCGGTAGCTGCTAAGGGACCAGGGTGATCGAGGTCAGTCCCAAGACAATTTACGCGGATCCTAAAAGCCGGCCCTGCCCGAATCGCTCCTTAAGGATGAAGACACCCATCAGGACACCAATCACTATGCCCACTTCCCGTGCTGGGGCAACATAGCTAACCCGGGACAGATAGAAAGCCGTTAACGCCAGGCCATAAGCAAGGAAAACCAACAAGCCTGCAGCCAGGATGGGCCAAGCGTTTATTTGCCATTCCTGCCGTACCTGAGCCAGTCCGTATTTGAACACGATGTACGGAGCAAGACCTACAGGCGAACCTATGGTGAGCAGGTGCATGTAAAAGAAGGGCTGGGTGTGCTCAACGCCGACCTTGTCCACCGGTGAGTACAGAATGATCGCTATTCCGGTGAGCACGGCATAGCGGACGCCCCCATCCCGGAGTAGGACTCACGGTTGGGCAAGAATCCCTCTGAAACGGCCCCACCGGGAAACGGTGAAAATCCCGGTAATGATGAGGGCGATGCCAAAGACGGTAGGCAAGGCCACCCTCCTTCCCAACACTAACACCGCCAGAACCGGGACCAGCATTGCGCCTATGCCTCGAGCGATGGGACAAACCAGGAACAGGTCGCCCTGGGAATAGGCCCGGCCCGGCATGATGATGCCCCTGATCACCCGGCCCCAGGTATACCGTGCGGTGTGTAAGATGCTGCCACGGGAGCGGTTTGGTCCTCAAGAACTGCTGTCATGGCTGGACGGTGTCCAACGCCGCAACGAGGGGGCCTGGTACTCCCACGAGAAACGACGCGCCACCTGCTATGCGGCCACCGGCGTCCCTCCCTGAACCGTCGTTGTAATATTAGGGAGGGTAGAGGTATTCTCCGACCCAGGAAAAGGTTCTGTCGGAACGCAGGGGCAGGTTTCAAACCTGACCCTGCTGCCCGGAAGAATCTGCCCGGGCCTGGCTATCGCATTGGCAGACTGGTACGGTACCAGCAGGGAGGAGAAAGAAGTATGAGGTACGACTTCGTTATCGTTGGCGCCGGCTCCGCCGGCAGCATCCTGGCAGCCCGGATGTCGGAGGACCCCGGGGTTTCGGTGCTGCTGCTGGAGGCCGGCCCGGACTATCCCCAATTTCAGCACCTTCCCGACGATATCAAGTTCGGATACAACACCGGCGGGAACGCTCCTCCTCTACGCACATTTGGCGGTCACCCAATATCCCTGTTGGATAGTCGTCACAACTGGCAGTATGTTGCGCGCGCCACTGAAATGTTTCCGGACATGCCGGTGCCCCGGGGCAAGGTTACCGGCGGCTCCAGCGCCATCAATTCATCGGCCTTTTTCCGCGGGGTTCCCGAAGACTTCGACCACTGGGCCGCGCTGGGCAACGACCGTTGGAGTTACCGGGAGGTCTTGCCCTACTTCAGGAAAATTGAGACCGATGTGGACCACCACGATGACTTTCATGGCGCCGACGGTCCTATCTTCGTTCACCACTCCCGGAGGGAAGACTGGCATCCGACGCAAGTGGCCTTTTACAACGCCTGCCGGGCTGCCGGATTTCCCGATTGCCCGGACCACAACAGCCCGGACGCCACCGGGGTCGGACCCGGTATTACCAACAACCATAACCGGGTCCGCTTCAGCACTGCCCTGGGTTACCTGGAACCGTCCAGGCACCGCCTGAATCTCACTATCCGATCCAACTGCACCGTGCACCAACTGCTATTTCAGGGGAAGCAGGCTACCGGGGCTCTGGTCGAGAGCGGCGGTGAGACGTTCACCGTCGAGGGAGACCAGATCATCCTGAGCGCAGGCGCCATCGGTTCGCCTCAGTTGCTGATGCTGTCAGGGGTTGGGCCGGCGGAGCACCTGGAAGGCGTGGGAATTCCGGTGGTGCTGGACTCGCCGGGGGTGGGCCAGAATCTCAAGGACCATCCCAAACTGTACGTGACCTGGCGAATCAGGGACGGTTACTCCAAGGGTGACGCCCCAGCACGGGGCGGCGCCACTCTGCGTTTCACCGCGCCAGACTCTAAATACCGGAACGACCTCTCCATCGGAATGGCCGCCTTCGTCACGCCGCGAGTCAAGACCCTGAAAGTCCCAAACGACGGCGAATTTGAGGCTTTCGACCCCGACTTGGCTGAGATGATGATTGCCCTGCTGCGTCCCGCCAGTCGCGGCGAGTTGAAGCTGAGTTCGACCGACCCCAACGTTCAGCCCTGGCTGGACTACAACTTCCTGAGTGAACCCTTCGACCGGCACCGTTTGCGCCACGGACTGCGGCAGGCCCTGCAACTGGCCCAGCACGAGGGGCTGAGGGAGTTGCTGGGCGACCGCCTGGAGCCCGCCGACCCCGACCTGGTCTCGGACGAGGCGCTGGATGCCTGGATGTTGCGGGAAGCAGTAACCTTTTCCCACATATCCGGCACCTGCAAGATGGGGCCGTCATCTGACCCGATGGCTGTGGTGGACCAGTACGGGCGGGTGTATGGAGTGGAGGGCCTGCGGGTGGCGGATGCATCCATAATGCCGGATCTGGTGTGCGCGCCCATCAACACCGCGGTGCTGATGCTCGGTGAAAGAATCGCCGATTTAGTGCGCTCGGGTCTCTAATATTACAACGACGGATTATCCGGTAAGGTGACTCTTGTGGCGAAATTGAACCCGCCAACATACTACCGATAGCTTCTCGCGGCAGGTCGCTCGAAGTCAAACAGGAAGCATCAAGCCGCATTTTTCGACAAACTGTCGTTTTAATACTAGGGCGAATCGACAATTGGGTGAAACTCGGCTGAGGAAATAGGGCAGGAGCTTACAAGAGGAGGATAGAGTGTAACCCTGAGAAGTGACGTGCGGTGGAGGGGATTTGCGTGGAACGTTGCGAGTTGAGCGCTGCTCAGTGGCACCGGATAGAAGGCTCTTTGCCCGGGCGTCCCGGCTGGGTTGGCGTTACGGCCAAGGACAACCGGAAATTCGTAAACGGCGTCCTGTGGGTGCTGCGCAGTGGAGCCCATTGGAAAGACCTGCCCCCTGGGTACGGCAACTGGAAAAGCGTCCACAAGCGATTCACCCGTTGGGCCAAGACGGGAATCTGGGAGAAAATCTTCCAGGTGTTGCTGGATGACCCGGACAACAGATACGTGATGATTGATTCCACCAGAGTCCGGGCCCACCAGCAGGCAGTCTGCGGGAAAGGGGGGGCCAAAGTGAGGCTCTGGGCCGCTCCCGGGGTGGACTGAGCACCAAGATTCATCTGGTGGCCGATGCTCAGGGCCGGCCGGTGCGCTTCTCTCTCACCGGCGGTCAGAAGGCGGACGTTTCTCAAGCCATACCCCTGCTGACCGGCCTTGAGGCCGGAGCTGTCATCGCTGACAAGGGGTATGAGAGCAACCGCGTGCTGGCCTTTATCAGGGCTTCGGGAGCCGAGGCGGTCATACCGCCCAAGTCAAACCGCAGAGAACCTTGGGAATATAACCGGGAACTGTACCGTCAACGGAACCTGATTGAACGGGCCTTCAACAAACTGAAACAGTGGCGCCGAATCGCCACCCGGTATGACCGCAGAAGTATCTACTTTCTATCAGCCCTCTACCTGGTCTCCTCAGTCATCTGGGGTTAGCAATTGTCGATTCGCCCTAGGGTCATGGGAAGCTACGAATTTCCCTAGCCCATCGGTCTCTAACCAACATCTACATCCAAATCGACTACCCGGGAGGCCCATATATTTTGTTTCTTGCTCCTCACCAGTGAAGCAGGAACGAGAATGGGCCGTACACCAACGACATCTTCGGAGAGCGGTTGTGGCGGGCAGTAACGTAACAGGAGACGTGCCTGGAGGCGTACGCCAAGCCAGTGGATGCAAGTGGGAATCTGGGGGTTCACTTCCGGTTCTGCAATAAACAAAGAGCCCATCAAGCCTTGGACTGCCGGACCCTGCCGATACGTTCCCGGGGGATGCGGAACCCCTGCGCGAAGAGTCCATCAGTACGGGATGGACGCCAGAATCAGCTTGCTATCACATACATGAGCAGCGGTACCTTCACTTGACTCAGCCTCAATTACATCCAACTAACGGAAGGCATCAACCATCCAGGGCAATCGCATTTTAATTGTTAGACGAGAGTCGAGGTGTCTTAACCCCTGTGAACCCCAGTAATGCCCACCGAATTTAAGCATCAGCGAGTCGATTTCGGTGGTTCGAGGCGTCACAACATCGCCAATGTGGCAATTAATCCCGAGGTCTCAGCCGCTCCGGGCACGGGTGCCGTCAAAATGCGATTGCCCTGCATCAACCATCTCATTCGGTGCATGCCTGAGAGTCAACGGTGTATAATAAGGCAATCGAGCACCAGAGGGGTTTCAAAATCGGCTCACTGTTTAGCATCGGAAATCGGAGGATTTCCGCCACAATTCGTGTTTAAATTACCTCTTAGGCAAGGGCCAGAATCCGCCATTTCGGGCGGATTTTTCGTGCTGGAAACCCATATCAGATACCCTGCCATGTTCGTCCGTCCGGGACCTCCTCCCGATAGCTTGCCTGCTGGAGACTATCCAACAAGGACGCGAGTACGTACCATGGTTGGCAGAAGGAACCGTGTGTCGGCATTTTCGACCAGCTATCTCTATGGCAGGTATAGGGCAGGAACGAAGATTCCACTAAACAGGCCTCAAAACAGGACTTGAGAGTTGGCGGCTTATCAGATAAATCGCAGAAGCCAAACCATCTTCCCTGGTATAACCCGGCTATAACTCCTCGGTGACCAACAATCTAACCTGCAAGAATAAACCATGATCTACGAAGTTCGCACCTACACCCTGGAACCCGGCACCGTAGGCAAGTTCGAGGAGAGCTTTGCCGATGCCCTCCCTCATCGAGGGAAGTATTCGCCCCTGGCCGCTTTCTGGCATACTGACATTGGGGTGCTTAACCAGGTAATACACGTCTGGCCCTATGAGAACCTGCTGGAGCGGGAAACCATCCGCGCCGAAGCCGCCCAAGACCCCAATTGGCCGCCCCGTGACACCAGCATGGTTATGGATATGCAGTCGGAAATCTGGAATTCCGCGTCCTTTATGCGACCCATGGGCGGCGGCCAGGAATTGGGCGACGTCTATGAAATGCGCGTCTACACCTACAAGCCTGGGTCAATCCCCGAACTGCTCAGCCGTTGGGAAAAGGCCCTACCCTGGCGGGAACAGTTCTCCCCCTGCGCCGCCGCCATGCACTCCGAGTTGGGCGGCCTGAACCGCTGGATGCACATCTGGCCCTATAAGGACCTGAACCACCGGAACGAGGTCAGGAAAGCCGCCGGCGGCACGCCTAACTGGCCCTCCGGCGCGCCGGGCCGCATCCGGCAGGAGAACAAAATCATGCTGCCTGCCTCCTTCTCTCCGATGCGCTTAGGCGACAGCCAACTCCCCATCTCTGCGTCTCTGCGATAACGCATCGAACCGCAGAGGCACAGAGGGCAGGAGCAGCCCTTACTTTCAATGCACAATGCAAATAACTGGCCTGCTTAAATCCCTGGAAACGCCCGCTTTCGTTTACGACGAGGCAGCCGTCAAACGGTCGCTTCGGTATGCCCAACTGATACGCTCCCGCACTGCCTGCCGCGTACTGTACTCCCTGAAGCCCCTCTCTCTCCCTGAGTTGCTTGAGTTTATGGCCCCCCACTTGGACGGATTTGCCGTTAGCTCCCTGTTCGAGGCACGGCTGGCCCGCTCCGTGCTCGACCGCTGCGAGACCGATTCGGGTACGCTGCACCTGACCACCCCCGGCATACGGCCCAATGATGTACCGGAACTTGGGAAGGTATGCGACTACATATCCTTCAATTCGGTGGGCCAATGGAATCAACACCGGGCTGCGCTGGAGGGAAAAGTCAGTTGTGGGTTGCGGGTCAATCCGCGCTTGTCCTTCCTGGACGATGAGCGGTACGACCCCTGCCGTCCCAACTCCAAGCTGGGTGCGCCCCTGGAAGAAGTAACAGCCCTGGCTGCCGGTGGCCGAAATCTGTTTGATGGACTGGAAGGGTTGCTGGTACACACCAACTGCGATTCAGACGATTTCAGCCAACTGGAAGAAACGGTGAACCGGCTCCACACTGAAGTTAGCGAACTGCTGCGCCGCGTCAGTTGGATTAACCTGGGCGGCGGGTATTTGTTCGACGCCCGGGCCGACCTGTCCCCGCTTTACCGGGCGGTCGAGTTCTTGCAATGCAACTACGGCCTGGAGGTAATTATTGAGCCAGGGGCGGCTTTCGTTCGTTCTGCCGGCTACATCGTTGCCACAGTGCTGGATATTTTCGCCAACAGAGCCAAGAAAATAGCCGTGCTGGACACTACCGTAAACCATATGCCGGAAGTGTTTGAGTACGACTTTGAGCCGGATATAGTGGGGCACGACGACAAGGGGAAATGGGAATATATTCTGGCCGGCTGCACCTGTCTGGCCGGTGATTTGTTCGGGGAGTACCGATTCCACCAACCCCTCGAGGTTGGGGACCAAGTGGTATTTTGCAACGCCGGGGCATACACCATGACTAAAGCCCATACGTTCAACGGCGTCAATCTCCCGACGATTTATGCCCTGACCGGGGCAGGCACCCTGGAGTTGAAGAAGCGGTTCACCTACGCCGATTACGCCTCGCGGTGGGGAGTTTATGCCGGCAGCACTGTTTGAGCGCGAGTTAATTATCCCATCCTCTCCAAAACACCGGAATCTGGTGGAAGGCTTGGGTGGGGCGGTTACAGCTCAAATTGAAGAAGGCGACATCCCAATCCGGTTGGCGGTAACCACCTCCGCCGAAAAGAGTTACCACTGTGAAGTGGGCTTGCTGTCCGGCCTGGAGTACCCATCGAAGTCCGGTTGGGAGCCTATGCCAGAGTCCGGCTGGAATCGGCCAAGTCCGGCGCCCCTCTTCCGGTTTGTTCGACGGCCGGTGGAAAATACGGCGGGCTTCAGCGCCGTCCTGCTGGTCCCTACCGGAATCGGGGCGGAAATCGGGGGCCACGCCGGAGACGCCGCCCCGGTAGCCTCGTTGCTGGCCTCCGTTTGCGACACGCTGATAACCCATCCTAACGTGGTAAACGCCTCGGACATAATTGACCTGCCCGCCAATGCCCTGTACGTTGAAGGCAGCGTCATCACTCGAATGCTGCTGGGCACCCTGGGCTTGCAGCAGGCCCGCAACAATCGCCTGCTGGTGGTCATCGGCCACCACGAGGATGAGCTGTTTACCCACGCCGCCATTAACTCGGTCAACGCGGCCCGGTCATCCTACGGGCTAACCGTATCGCGGATAATTCAACTGGGACCGGAATTTGAGATGGATTCCTGTTACACCAGGTCGGGACGGGCCGCCGGCCGGGTGCGAGGGCTCGATTGTCTGTTTGAAGCGTTGGACGAGTACGCCGGCCGATACGATGCGGTGGCAATCACTTCTCAGATCATCGTGCCGCCGGGTTACCACGCCGACTACTTCAATGGTATGGGGGCAATGGTGAACCCTTGGGGCGGAGTGGAGGCCATGTTGACCCACGCCGTTTCCACCATTTACGACGTTCCTTCGGCCCACTCGCCGATGTTGGAAACCCGGGAAATCGCCAACGAAGACCCGGGAATCGTTGACCCCCGGATGGCTGCGGAAGCGGTATCCCTGGCCCTGCTACAATGTATCCTGAAAGGCTTGCAGAAAAGCCCCAAAATCATCACCGACGCCAACGGGATGATGCACCATAGCGTCCTCACCGCCGCAGAAATTTCCTGTTTAGTAATACCCGACGGCTGTATTGGCCTGCCCACCCTGGCCGCGCTGGAGCAAAAGATACCCGTGATTGCGGTGCGGGAAAATCATAACCTGATGCGCAACGACCTCGCCGCTCTGCCCTGGGCGACCGGGCAGTTACACTTGGTCGAAAACTATTGGGAGGCTGCCGGGGTAATGGCGGCGATGCGAGCCGGCATCAACCCGGCGGCGGTGCGGCGTCCCATCCTGCCGTCAACGGTGGAACGGTGGAATGGAAGGGCTGATAAAGCGAACGCGGGCTGAACGACAAGACCGCCAAGAGACGGAAAGGGGGGACGCAAGCTCCCCCCGGTTTGTTCAGAGAAAAGTTGACCCTTTTCCGCGGCAGCACTATTCAAGCAGAACTACCCGGGCAGTAGACCGTCCCCGATAAATATATGCTCAGCCTCTTCCAGGGTCAGGTCCGACTCAGGCAGTATCAGATCCGATTCCACCAGTTCTTCTACGGGCACCTCTGCACCTTTTGCCCGGACGAGGTCCAGCATTTCCTTTAGCAGCAGGTTGAAGTTTTCCTCGTCTTCAGACTCCACCGCTTCCACCAATCGGTTGTCAATTTCGTTAAGGTCGTCAATAACCGAACCCGGCAGGTTGAACTGACCTTCACTGAGAATGCGAACAATCATAGCTAATTCTCCGCCCCTTATTCGGATTGAGAGGGACGCTGCCCTCGGAGAGCAGACAGTTCATCATCCACACTGGATTGCCCCGGCGGGAGCGACCTGGGTTCCGCCCCGCCGGGAGGGCTGATGCCCTTGAGAGCGGCCAACTCTGCCTCTATGCTTGCGGAAGTAGAAATCTGGGACAATTCCCGCTCGATGTCGTCCTGTGGCCCAGTGATGTCATCCAGGACACCGGTAGCGACCAGTTCGTCAATTGCGCCGGCCTTGGCCCGCATCTGGTCGGTCTTGTTCTCGGCCCGCTGTATGGCCAGAGAAATGTCTCCCATCTCTTCAGATATGCCGCCCAGTGCGGAGCCGATACGGACTTGGGCTTGGGCCGCCGAGTATTGGGCCTTGATGATTTCCTTCTTGTTGCGGAAGGCGCTGACCTTGGCCTGGAGGCGCTGCTCGGCTACCGTCAGCTTTTTCTGCTCCAGTTCCATACCCTCTATCTGTTCATCCAGACCTTGCAGTTCCAACAATGCGTTCTGTTTACGCTGCAGAGCCAAGCGCGCCAAGTCTTCCCGATCGGAGTCCAGAGCCTGCCGGGCCTGCCGGTCCAGGCGGGCAATGTCCTCTTTAACCTTGGCGGCTTGCTGTTGAATACGCCGCTTGGCAGTCACCATTTCCACCACGCCGCGCTTAACGTTTTGGAGCATCTCCAACTGCTTTTCATACGAGTAATCCAGGGTTTCCCCGGGGTCTTCAGCGGAGTCAAGGATGCGGTTCATCTTTGATTTCACAATAGTGGACATTCTGGAAAACATTCCCATGTCTCATGCCTCAGTTTGGACTTGTACAGAAACTTCGGGTGGCGGAAACAGCGCAATCAATCCCAAGCGTCAGGCCAGGGCAGGGCCGTCCACTTCAGAATCTGTTTTTCTGGCCAAAAACAGCCATTGCACCCATCACAATGGCAACAACAATGCAGACGGCCCCTAGAATCCAAAGCAGGAAATCCAGGATTCCGGAAATCAGGAGTATCCCCAAGACCAGCAGGAATATGGCGATTACTATTCCACCAAAACCTCCGAATTTACCCATCAATTGACCTCGCGAGTAAGCCCTTACTTTCGGATAAAAAAGACAAAGGCCATTGTCCATTACCTCTGTTCAACGATAGCTTGCCAGGCAAGCCGGGTCAAGGGGAGCAGGAGACAAGGAATACCCAAATGCTCCCACCGCGAAGGGCTCCAATAGGGGATTTCCCAAGCATACCGTGCTATCATCGGTGAAATATACCTGCGGCCTTTTAAATATCATTCTGAAGAGCGGCGCGGCGAGGAATCCCAACGGGGGCCACTGACAGCCTCCACCACTCCAGGTTATTTCCGGGCAGAGTCGGGATTCTTCGCTCCGATCAGAGTGACAGAACGGAGGTTGAGTTCAGAATTACAATATGCGGGGTAGATTGACGCAGGCAGGCAAATAACAGCTCAAATGCCCCGGCAAGGTACCGGGCCAAAGTTCAGTAGGTTATCATGGCCCGGTAAAATCGTCGGGGTTTTGCCAACGGCCAGCCTACGGCATAACCAACAGGGAGATGGCTGTGGCAATGTTGCGTTCGCTATTCGGCAGGGGTAAGAAAAGACCGGCGCCCAGGAATTCACCACCTGAAAACACTATCCGAGACTCCCGGGTCGGCGACGTGGTGGTGATACAAGGTCTGGCCCTGGAATATGACAACGCTTACTTCGTGGTGGAGAACGTGCATCGCTACGGGGGCAACGGCGTTATCTGGCATGAGTTGGTAGTGGCCGACGCCGACCGCCGGGTTTGGCTGGAGTGGTCCGACGACGGAACGGAACTATTCATAACCGGAACGGACAACCGACGGCCGGTGGCGCCGGAAACCATCGGGTTGACGGAGGAAATTTTGATGGCCCTGGACGAGCAGCACTCCATTGATCGCTCAGTGGACATAGACGGTCAACGCTTCTTCTACCGAAACAGTTTCGAAGCTTTTTATTTCAGGGATAACCGGCCTACCGACGGGGAGGGCTTTTATCTTTGGGAGTTCCTGTCGGAGGACGAGCGGCGAACCCTGGGGGTAACCAAGTTTGAAGGGATGCCTTTCGAGGCCCACTTCAGCGAGATAATCCCCCCGGAAAACATTACCCTTTACCCGGGAGAGCGATCCGAGCAAAGGAACCAGTGAGCGAAATGTTGGAAGCCTTTATAGATACCTTGACCTTCTTTCCCCGCGGGTTGGTGTACGTGGCCCTGGGTCTGGTAGTACTTTTCCTGGCTAAGCTGGCGCGGGACCTGGTGACTCGTCACGGGATTGACCAGGAAATCATCGAAAAAAGGAACCTGGCGGTAGCGCTGCGCCTGTCGGGTTACTTGCTGGGCGTAATCCTGGTTTTCCTGGGGGCAATCTATCAACCCTTTACCCTGGTGAACAGCGTCAGCGAACTGGGCTTTAGCCAGGCATTCTGGCTTGACGTGCTTCGGGTGTTCTTGTATTCCCTGGCCGGTATTATGGCCCTTAACCTGGTCCGACCCCTGATGGACCGGCTGATACTGTACAAGTTCAATGTCGAAAAGGAAATTATCGATGAGCAAAACGTGGGAACCGGAGCCGCGGAATTCGGCCTGAACGTGGCGGCCGGTCTGGTGATTGGCGGAGCGATTTCCGGTGGTGGTGGCGGTTCCGAAATCACGCAGGCTTATACCGCACTGGCCTTTTCCATCCTTGGGCTGGCAGTGCTGATCCTCTTCGCCCTGTTTTACCAACTAACGACTCGCTTCGACATTCATGCCGAAATTGAAGATGGGAATATGGCGGTGGGCGTCGTCATGGGGGGCAACCTGATTGCCATCGGATTGGTCGCGCTCAAAGCACTGTTCGGGGATTTTATTGGCTGGCAGCACAGCATAATCGAGTTCCTGGTCTTTGCGATTATCGGCTTCGTCCTGCTCTACGTACTTCGGCTGGCGGTTGACCTGATTCTGCTGCCCCACACCAAGGTGTCCGACGAACTTGCGACCGGGAAGAACATCGGGATGGCCTTCGTGGAGAGCACGGTGGTAATCAGTTCGGCGCTGATTCTGTTCTTCGCCATTTAAAGAACTGTACGAAAGCAGGGAAAGGGACACAAGAGCGGGAGGGCGTGGTGATATCGCCCTTTGAGGCAAAGGGTTCAATCTTTTAGCTGGGCGGCGCTTTTAGCTGGGCGGCGGTTCAGCGGCGGCGGACTCGCCGAAGGATGTCCGGAGCCGACGGGCAATTTGCGCCTGGACGCGTTCTTCCCGGGCGGATTCAGCCCGCTCTTCCAGGCAAGCATAGCCAGCTTCTACTATCTCCTGAATCACCTCTTCAGGGACCTCAAATCGGTTCACCACCGGCTCCAGTATCGTATTGAAGATTTCTGTATCGCCAATCAGTTCCGGCCAGGTTGAGGCGAATTCATCGAGTGTGCCGTCGTAGAGCCGCAACAGGAACACCGTCCGCACCGGGTCGAGTCCCTCAGCGATAAATACCTGCACCCGCAAGTCATCGCCGCAGCCGGTGTCAAACTCGGCGGACTCGGCATCCTCCTCCCAGAGAACGTCCTTGAAAACGTCGAACCGGTCAATGCAGGATCCGGTCTCCGATAACAGCGCGCCGATGAACCTTCGGCCCTGCCCGGTAATCTCGGGGAATCCGGTTTCACCGCAAGCGGCAAGGAATTCGCGGTCAAAAAGGCTTTGGGCTATGGGCTGCAGCGGGGAGCTTTCACTCATCTCGGTCAAAGGGGGCAGCCGGTACTCGTGCTTGTCCAAAAAGTAGAGCAGGGTACACGATTGCAACCAGGCCAGCAGTTCATCCTCACTGCCGGCATACCCTTGGGAAACGGCATAGTCCAGAGGCCGATACTCCGGCTCCACCGTTAACTCAAGGCCGAAACTAGCCGGTTTTTCCCCTGGAAATTTGGTGGAAGCAGCCGGGACAGGTTGAAGGAGGTCTGACGCAATGTCGGAAAGCCGAACCGGCCGGCCAACGCCGCCGGTCAGCTTGAGGAGGCACAATCCTGAGCGATAGCGGTCAAAAACCGGAAGGAAGCAGTCGTAGATGTCCGGCAAGTCCGGGTTCTCTACTACGTCCAGCATTTCCTCCACGTCCAACCGGCCGTCCTCATCTTCAGGGAACACTGAGTCCAGGAGTTGGCCGAGGGAAAGACGGGCATAGTCTCCCGGCAGGGCTATTTCAAGAGAAGCGTCCGGAGGCATACCAGACAGGGACATCCATAGCACAAAGCCCGCGCCGTGCACAGAGTATCCCTCTCTCACTTAACTAACCTAATCCCGTTTATAGCGAACTTGTCGAACCACTCCCCCGCCTGAACCTTACCTGGCCGCCACCGCCGCTGAAGCCGCCGCTGCTGCTCCTGAACACGGAGGAGGAGCCGAAGCGGGAACGGGAAACCGAACTGCTGGACTTGAAAGCGCCGGAGGACTTTTGCGTCTGCTGGTAAGTCTGCCGACCCGGACTGAGGTTCCGGCTGGATTCCCGGTAGCGGGAGCCGGCAAAGCCCCGCTGGTTGCTGGTGTAACGGCTGTTGCGGGCAACCTGGGTACCGTATCCTCCGGACTGGCGGTAGTTGCTACGCTGCTGACGAATTGTCGGCCCGTGATTTACCGGCGTGTGATAGAAGTAGGGTCCCCGGTTAAAGCTGCTGGCGATTAAATAACCAAACAGGAAACCACTGCCCCCGAAACCCCGGTCATAGTAGCCGTTGGCGCCGTAGCCCCGCATATTGTACTCTTCGTTCACCTTGACGATGGAAAAGAGCCGGTCGTCCGAGGAATTGTCAATGTTGTTGTTGCCGTTCAGGTCTTCCCACCCCTCCAGAGTCAACCTGTCGCCATCCTGCAAGGCGCGAATCAGGATGATTCCATCGCCCTCGTAGATTTCGTTAACTCGCTGCTCGAACTCGGTGGGACTCTCGGAACTCTTGAAAGCCTCCTGAACGTCATCCAGGTTTATCCGTCCTGCCGCACCGTCGGTCGCCGCCCAGTCATCGTAGGAAGGGCCGCCGCAAGCAGCGATGAGCGGCGAGCCAGCCACCATGCTCCCCGTGAAGATTGCCATACTCAATCTGCGGAGTTTTGGCGCCATTTGCGCTCCTTCTTCTCTGGCGTTCCGTACTTGATACTGTCAACCCGGGCTTGACGGTTCCTGATTGCTTTTGCTGAGAATCACCCGTCATGAAGGGTTCCGGGCGATACTAACGTGAGTCAGCGAACCAACATTGCTATATCCCTGCCCAATTCTACCATTCCTTCCGGCCGGGCCGGCTCTTCCGTCAGCCGGGCCAGGGGAAAGGTGAGCAGGCGGGACAGGAACAGGTCAGCCGCCTCATCCCGGAACCGCTTCCACCCGTCCGCGGCGTGGATTATGTAATCGGCCACGGCGGACTTGTGTCCATAATTTCCCAGCCGGGAAGCAATGGTCAACGACCGCAGGCCGTCCCGGTAATCATTCCATACTTCATCCCCGCACTGCAACATCAGCAACCTGGCTAGTTCCTTAAACTTGCCATCACTAAATTGAGATTTCAGCGACTCCAGCCGGGCGGCCAGCAATTCTTCCAGCGCACCGGCCAACCGGTCCAGCCCCAGGCCGCGCAAACCGGGGTCTTCTACACCGTACCACCGCTCCAGATCGCTTACAATTTCGACCAACTGCCGGTCATAGTCGGCGCAGTCCAGGCCGGGAAAATGACGGTCGACCAGCAGGGATGCCGTGTTCTGCACCAGCGCATTGACCGGTTTGAGAAGGTCCACGGCAAACATTACTCTCTGGCGCGCCCGATAATACGCTGCGGTGCGCGCGTCGGACACGGCGGCGTAGTCCTGCGTTACACTGCGCTGTACGGCCTCCTCTTTTTCGGCTTCCTCCTGCCGGCGGCGAAGGTATTGCTCCACCCCGCGGCCTTCAAAGCAAACTCGTCCTGCTGCGTCGGTTTTCCGGCAGGCAGCCAGACCGGCCATACGGTTTCCCTGATAAGCCAGCTTACGGTCATCCCAGGACAAGAAGAACCGGGTGGAGCCAAACCGGCCCTGCCGCCCGCTTCGTCCCTTGAGCTGTAGGGTAACCCGGAGCGATTCGTTAAATTCAGCGTTGATAACGTACAGCCCCAACCCGAACTCTATGGAGCCGGCCGGCGCCGCCTGGGAGTGTACCGATTTCGGCGGCGCGGAACCGGCGATGGTCACTTCTTCCCATTTGCGAAAACTTCGCCTGGTGATGGTCAGTCCATCAATGTCTGTCAACGCCTTAACCAGGAGGTCAGCTTCCTCCTCGGTATAACACCGGACTGCTACCGGGGCGCTTTCCTGCGCAAGACGCTGCAGAAGCAGGGCTGCATAGTTGTCCAAAATACGCCGGTCCAGGTCGGCTTCCAGGATGATGTCGGTGCCCCGTCCCGCCATGTTGGTAGCAACAGTAACGGCGCCAAAAGCTCCGGCCTGCCGGACAATCTCAGCTTCATCGTGTCCGGTTACGGCGTTGAGCAGCTGATGGCTGATGCTTAGTTCCGACAGATGCTCGCTGACCCGTGCCGACTGTTCCACGGTCTGGACACCAACGAGAACGGGCCGCCCGACCTGCTGCCAAAACTTGACCTCATCTGCGACACCCGCCAGTTTGTCCTCGCCGGCAACGTAAACGCGGCCCGGCAAGTCCTGCCGCAAGAGGGGTCGGGCAGTGGGAATAGTGACCACATTAAGGGAATACCTACGGCGGAACTCTTCAGCCGCGGCGACCGCTGTGCCGGTAATACCGGACAGCCATTCGTAGCGGTTGGCGAATCCCTGTACTGAAATCTCCGCCAGGCTCTCACAGTCCGGGTTCACGGTAACCGATTCCTTCGCTTCCAAGGCCGGATGCAGGCCATGCTGGTAGCGTGTGTCCGGTCGTAGCCGACCGCTGTAGCGGTCAATCAGAACCACGGTATCCTCTGTAACCAGGTAATCCACATCTTTTTTCAGCAGCAGGTTAGCCCGCAGCAATTGGTACACCTGATTCGCTAAATTGACCCGGAAAAGACGGTTTCGGGACAGGGACTGGTAAGCTCCGTCCAACCTTGCCGCTGGTTCCCCAGAATCAACCGATTGCCCGTCCGAATAGAAGGCCCCCAAACGCTTTTCCAGAACGTCAATGCCCTTGGCAGTCAGGGTTACAAATCGCTCTTCCGTGTCAATTACATAGAACAAATCCGAGGTCAGGGATTCGTCCGGGTAGTCGGAGCCGTCGGGGTAAAGCGCAGCCTGCGCCCTGCGGTAGGCGCGGGGATTAGCTGCCGCCATCTGCCGCAGGTCATCATTGTCCGGCTGGGCCAGCAGGGCCTGTCCAAGGAGGGTGGCGTAAGCCTTGCTGTCCGGCGGTTCCTTATCCAGTTTAGACCGGAATTCGCCGAACAATCCATGCTGGAGGGAAATTAACCGGGCTACCGCACCCGTCGCCCGGTTAAAGGCTTGCGGAGTCAGCAGGGGGGAACCCGCGATTATCATCGGGGTACGGGCTTCGTCAATCAGGGCCTGGTCCGCTTCGTCAATGATGGCGACTTGAAGGGGCGTCTGGACCTGCTCTTTTGTTGACGCAGCGATGTTGTCCCGCAGGAAATCAAAGCCGAACTCCCGCATTGTCCCGTAGACGATTCGCTTTCGATAGGCATCGCGACGCTCCGCCTCGACCATGTATCCCATAACGGCATCAACACTGAGACCCAGGGAGCGATAAACCGGGGCCAGCAGGTCGCAATCTCGGCCCGCCAGATAATCGTTGGCAGTAACGACGTGGACCGAGCGGCCCAGAACCGCGTGCATTATTGTGGGAAATGCGGCGGCAACGGTCTTGCCCTCTCCGGCGTTCATCTCGACAATCCTGCCACGGAGCAGGTGTAAACCGGCCAGAATCTGCTCGTCGGTGGTCTGGAATGGCAGTAGATTGCCGGTATCCTTGCAGGCTACCGCCCGGTAAAACTCGGCGGGCAGCATAACATCCCACCCGTACCGGCCCCGGCCTATGTTCTGTATGTGGCGCAGGGTATCAACAATGATTCGTTCATCGGGATCCAGGTCCGGTATTCCTGAGCCGGACCTGGCGATTTGGAAATATATTTCCAAGCCCTGACGGTCAAAGGCAGGGTCGAAAATACGCCAGACTCCCAAGCGGCGGCGGATGCTTTCGTCGGCGATGGCGAATACCCGAACCAAGCGGCCATCAAGGTCGGCGTCGGACGGCTGCCCCTTGATGTCGTGCCTGATTTGGGCCAGGGATTCCCGCAATTCCGTATCCGAGCAGCCATCTAAACCCAGGTCGGAGTGCAACCGCCGTATTTGGTGCAAAAGGTCTTGCTCAGACCGGCGCCGTCCGGACCCTGCCAGCCACTTGAACGGTTCAAGCGGACCGCCTAACCTGCGAGCAGCGGGCAGACTCCAACCACTATCCCCAGCGGCGGGAAAGCGACTGGCTCTATCGGGCAGCGTGTTGGCGTTTACGCTCATATTCCGAGTTTCCCTATTTCCCCGGACTAGCGGGGGCAGCCAACCTGATCACCACCAGCCCCGCGTCGTGGCCCGGCCGGTCCCATTCATTATACCGATAGAGCAAGTGGTCTCTGGCATCCAGCACTTTTGCGGCGACTTGTGGGTTGTACGACGTCAATTCCCGGCCCAGCGGTGATTCCAGCGTCCACTCGCGGTTCACTTCGCACTGGAAATTGGCCCGGCGGCAGATGCCGAGATATTCCTGACGCAGCCGGCCGTATTCTTTCCCGTTGCGGTAAGGCAGCGGCGTGACGTAGAACTCTCCCGACAAATACAGGCCAAGCTCATTCTCAAATACCTGTACCATGTCGGTATCGGAAAGCCAGCCCTCCAGGGCAAAAAACAGGTTTTCCGGTATGTCCTGGGGCACCCGGTGGTAGTAATAGTCCTCTTCGGCTTCCACCATCCTGACCATTACCGAGGTCTTGCCATCGTAGCCCAGCATCCGTTCCGCATCCGCGCCCTGAAGGAACAGGAAAGGGATGTTGCCGTTGGTGGCGTCCACCAGGACCGGAACGCCGTCCACATGGTACAACAGGGCGGCGTGCTGCCAGTAACGCATATACCGCCTGGCAAATCGGAAATCGAAGGTGGTCAGCATTTCCCGCAGCTTGTTCACCGGGACGGGCTCGCGAGCGTTGTCACCACCGATAAGGTACTCGGACTCCAGGCCGTAGTGGTCGGTGAGGAACTTCAACGCCTGTACCTTCTCGGTGCAGATTCCCCCGGCGCCGTCGGCAATGTTCCACACCGTTTCATCGCCGGTCTTGAACATCAGCTTGTCGCCGGTGAACCGGGAATAATTCTCGAAATCGCTGTCCCAGATACGGCGGCCCAGGGCCTTGAGAAACCTCAACTGGCGCTCCGCCGAATCCAGCCGGAGCACGTCCTCCGCTCCCTCAATACCAAGAGCTTCTTCCAGAGTGGCCTGAACAAAGGATGCGAAAAGGCCAGGGTTGTTTTCCCACCGGCGGCGATGAAATCCGGCCCAATTGCGCTCGTATGAAACATTGGTGCGGTCAAAAACCAGGTCAATTACGGGCACCTGTTTTTCCTCAACCAGGGCCATTTGAATAGCCGGCGGCTGCTCCAGACTGACCCCTCGCCCCTGCTGCTTGAAAGCGATCCCGGAAAACATACCGGTCAATTTACCCAGGTCATCACAGGCATAAACCAGGTCCTGCAACGCCCGCAGCGAACGTAACGAAGCCTCGGTGATGGCCCCGGTCTTCAGCAAACTTCCCGCCGGACAATGCAGCAAATACTTGTCGAGGATTTGGGCCACAGTCGATTGCCCGTCGGACGGCTCAAGGCGCAGGGCAGCCCCGCGTCCGGTGAATGTATCAGTAAGTTGTAGTATCAAATGTGAAGATTCCACCCTTCACCTGCAACGGGGACGGGTTTACGCCGGGAGAATTACTCTGGCGTCAGCCAACCGTGAAATCGCAGTAACCCTAGACAGCATAACCCCAGAGTGATTGTCCAACCTGCCTTGCCGGGGTTGCTGAACCCTTCGATTCCCAGCGCGACGGACGCCTAGTATTACAACGAAGGCTTTATGGTGGCGGCTCCATCCTGCCTTCACGGCGGGCGGAGCGGAGTTTCTCATGGGAGCGGCACGCCCGCTCGTTGCGGAGTTGAGACTCCTTCAGCCATAGCAGCAACTCCTCCGGCCCGAACGGCTCCCGGGGCAGCATCTCACGCACCACCCGGTATACCTGCGGACGGGTGATCCGGGGCATCTTTCCCCCCCAATCCTGCTGCAAGCCCGGCAGGAACGCTCCGCCCAGCAGGCACATGGCTATGTGGTGATGCCAGCCAGCCCAGCTCCGGGTCTCGTATTCGTCCAGCCCCACATCGCCCTTTTCAGTCTCGAACTCCGTTTCAATGCGCCACCTGGAACCGCCCACGTATGCCAGAGTCTCCCAAGTTGTGTCTTCGGGAGCGTTGGACAGGTAGTAGCGGGGCTCGCTGGCGTCCAGGTTCCGGCGGTAGACAGCCCATATCTCCTCGCCGGGCTTGCGCCTCTTGGTAGCCCGCACCCGCTGGGCGCTAAACCGGTAAGTGCGCGGCCCCTGGGATCCCTGGGCCACCGTTATCTCCCGCCAGGCCTCATCCGGCAACTCATCACTGCGTTGCTCCATGGTCCGGCGCGGCCCATCCCGCAGCTTGGGTTTGTGGGGGCACCCGTACCTCTGATATTCCGGACTGGCCCAAGCCAGTTCCAAGGGCCAGGCCGTAGTGCCGCCCGGAACGTCCAGCACGTAGCGTCCCCAAGGCCGCCAAGGCGTCTCGGAAGGACGGCGACATCCCGAAGGCGTGGTCTCCGGCAACTTACTCGGTCCTGAGATGGCCTCGCTCCAAGGCCCGCTCCAGCATCTCCAGGGCCAACTCCGTCTTCGAGCAGTAGCTCCTCCGCTCCTTCGGCACACCCGCCGCCGCACAGCGGCCCGGGTCCGAAGTCCAACTCTCAGGCAGATACAGCCTTTTGTCCACCAACACCCGGTTAGGTGGACCCGCTCAGTTGTCAGGATCGAGGTGGAGTTAAGCGAGAGTCCTGCTGCTCCTGCCAATGATACCAGCGTCTGGTCTATTGGAGACTTCTTGGCCTCGACTGCCCCCTGGGCCCTCAGTTTAAGGGCAGGACTCTCACTTAGCTACCAGTCCAGCTTCCCGGGTCCACCTCAGTATGCGATTTGGCCCTCCTCCCGGGCGGAGTAAGGGCTCACATGAGGGGACATTGTGGGAAAATAATGTAGGCATGGGCAAACTACCCGATGCGAACGCATTGGGAATCCCTGATGTCTTGTGCCCCAGCAAGAGAGTTGGATGTCAACCGAATCAAGACAACAGGAAGAGGCCGAAAATCTACGAAGCGTCCTGGTTGAAAACCTCGTTGAGCATGGCGCAATTAGTAGCCACGCAATACGGCAAGCCTTCGAAAAAGTGCCCCGGCACTTGTTTGTCCCAAGAGTCGACATCTTCACTGCCTATTCAGACCAACCGGTTTTTATTCGATGGGACAGTGGAACACCCATCAGCTCTTCAACCCAACCCAGAATGATGGCGATCATGATCGAGCAACTGGGCCTTTCTGGACGATAGACAGAACCATGTTAGAGATGTGGTTGGGGACTCTGTGAACGTACCGAAGCCGGCTGCTCGACAATTGTAGCGCCAAGCCGGCGGCGTAGCCGGTCAGAGTTAACCTTGATGTCAGCTACACTGATTCTGTATCCACGACCATCATCGCGCTCCCGCGTCTAATCGAGCTGTCCGTCCTATGCGCAATGCAAGATCGAGTGGAGCACGGTGAGATTCAGCTCCCTATCTGATAATCGTCCAGGAGACCGTTTCGCACAGCCCAGACCACCAGTTCCTGCTTGGTCCCGATCTTGAGCTTGTCCTGGATGCCGTAGACGCCGTTGCGGATGGTCACCGGCTGGTTGCCCCTGACCTCAGCGATCGCGGCGTACGACAGTCCCCGCGCAAACAGCGTGAGTATCCCCCGCTCCCGCGCGGTCAGCCGGTTCAACTCGTGGGCCGGTTGCGGCGCCCCCGTGCGGAATCCGGCGAACACGCGCTTTATCACGTCGCCGGGTATACGGTGCTCTCCCTCCGCCACGTCGCGGACGGTGCGCAGCAGCTTCTCCTTGCCAGAGTACTTCTCGAGGTATCCGGTTGCACCCGCGGCCACGGCCTCAATTACCGCGTCCCGCTCCGATGCGGCCGTCAACATCAGCACCCTGGTGTCCGGGAGCACTTCCGTGATCTCCCGGCAGGCGTCGATGCCGTTCTTGATCGGCATCATGACGTCCATGATTATCACATCGGGCCTGAGACTCTGAGCAACCCTCACCGCCTCCACACCGTCTCCGGCCTGGCCCACGACCTCGTAATCCCCGGCACGCTGGAGCACCTCCCGCAGGCCGTCGCGCATGATCTCGTGGTCATCAACGAGCATCACCCTGATCTGTCTGTCCGGCGCCAAGCTACGGACCTCCTCGATTTGCGTCGTATGGAACCACGCAGGTTACGGTTGTGCCGTGTCCCGACTTGCCCGGGCCCACCTCGAGGCTGCCTCCCATCCGCTCGGAGTCCCTCCTCATGTTCCTGAATCCGTGGCCGCGATCCGCGTAGTCATCGGGGAGGCCGATCCCGTCGTCGGATACGGACATTCGGAGCCCATCGCCATCGAAGCACAGCGCAATTGTGACACTTTTGGCACGCGAGTGCCTGAATGCGTTGGTCATGGCATTGTGGGCTATTGAGAAGAGCAGCCCCCGTGTGACAGTGGAAAGCGGCGGCTCACCCCCGGTCTGCTCCACCCTGGTTGGGATCGACGTGATCGTGGTGAAGGTGGTGCTGTGGGAATTCAGCACCAGGCCGAACTCCCTGCCCTCGAAGATGGGTCCCGCGTCGATTGGATGTCTCAACTCCCACATGGTCGACTTAGACAGGGTATGTATCGCCTCCAGCTTAGCGATCAGTTCGTCGCGACCCTCGTCGTTCGGGGCGTTCGCCAACTCTATCGCGGTCTCGATGCCCAGGCCAATCATGTAGGCGGACTGGGCGATGGTGTCATGAATGGTCTGCGAGAGTTCGATCCGCTCCCGCTGAAACTCCCCTTCCCTATCCACTGCCTCTCTCCTTCTGATCCGCTCGAACCTAGATACCAGGTTGACCGCCCCTACGACTGCGTACATGACGACGATCCTGGTGAACAGCACCTTTTCCTCCTTGATCCCGTAGTCGACGCCCGGCTCCAGCACCAGGCTCAACACGGCGTACACGACCGCAACCATCGTGGCCCAGGCGAAGCTGAGCCTGAAGGAGGTGAACACCACGGCGAACATGGCGAGGGCGGGGTAGTACAGCACGAAGAAACTGTTCTGAAATCCACTGGATGAGATCGCGATGCCCGCCGTAATCATCGCCGCGTCCATCACGCTGAGAGCGAGCGCCCAGCGCCGCGTGACCGTCCGATTCGACTGGATGCGATAGTGAACGGAGCCGTTGAGAGCCAGCAACGATCCTGCCAACAGCGTGGTCGGAATATAAACAGGGTCCCCGAAATTGGGCCGGTAGTTGAACTGCAACAGCCAAGCTATCAGAAGAAGCCATCGCACCCATACCGAAATCCTCAGGCTATATCGCAGGTCGTCCGGATCGGTCAGATCAGGCTCCCGGCGGGGCCCTGCAATCCCATCGCGCGGCGTAATCTGCATATTCAAGCCTCGACTAGAGCAAATGATGCACGGCGCTCGACGACGACGGCAAGGTTCGAGCGCACCTATTCAGACAGGTACAAATGTACCCCTCGCATGAGGTACAAACAAACCTTACCGCGCGTCATGCGGAAGGCTAACGTACATGCAACTGTGGCACCCAATCTTGCACCAGGAGAGCGATAATGCCAAAGTCCGTTGTATTCGGTTTGGTAGGCGCGGGTGCGATACTCCTTGCCATACTGCTGACCGGGTGTTCCGATACACCGAGCCCCACGCCGTCGGCTGAGGCCGTTCCCAGTCCCACCGTCACGGTACAGCCCGGAGTCACGCCGGAGCCGACGCCTACGCCCACCATGGCTCCGACAAACACGCCCACGCCGGAGCCGACGCCTACGCCCACCATGGCTCCGACAAACACGCCCACGCCGGAGCCAACGCCGGCCACAGTTACCTTACCCCTTGGCGTGTACCTGACGCTCTGCGCCCCGACAGATATAGACCTGGCGGATGACGCCACCTATGGTGATTTATCTTCTGTACTTGCGGCGCAGACGGATAGATTGGAGGCGCTGACCCCACCAGCCCAACTGTCTGAGTGGCACTTGCTGAACATTGAGGCCTATCGCACCGCCCAGGCTGGTGTTGATACACAGCCCAAGGACGATGTCATGGTCGACAACCCCACTATAAACGCGGTCGGAGACGATTTCGTAGAAAAGTTAAGGGAGGCTGCCGCCCGGGTGCCCAGGGACGTCCTTCAACAGATCATAGAGGCCCACTGTATAGACCCGGATTCTGTGCCAGACGACTACGCGGATGTGCCTGACGGTCAAGGCAATGACATAGACAGTGCCACGGTGGCGGCAGCGACCTTATCCCTTGACGTGTACCTGACGCTCTGCGCCTCGACAGAGCAGGAACTGGCGGATGACGCCACCTTTGGTGACCTCTCTTCTCAATTTGCGGCGGAGGCGGATAGGCTGGAGGCGCTGACCCCGCCGGCTCAACTGTCTGAGTGGCACTTGCTGAACATTGAGAACTATCGCACGATCCAGGCTGTTTTTGATACACAGCCCAAGGACGATGTCATAGATTTCGCCAACCTCCTCATAATCGGGGGCGCAGCAGTCGAATTAGAAGAAAAATTAGGTGAGGTTGCCGCCCGGCTGCCCGAGGATGTCCTTCAACAGATGATAGAGGCCGGCTGTATAGACCCGGATGTTGTGCAATACGACTACGCGGATGTGCCCGACGACCATGCCGACTCAGAGGTGAGCGCCACCGCGATAAGAGTAGGAGCGGGTGTTCGGGGAGCGCTGGACTACGATGGTGACATCGACTACTTCCGTTTCCAAGCCGAGCAGGGAGAGTTCTACCAGATAGACGTGGCCCTGGGAACGCTGGATGACTCGATAGTAAACCTGTACGACGGCGACGGGTGGTTTCTGGACACCAACGACGACTACGGGGACACCTATGCCTCGCGCCTCTCTTGGGAAGCTCCCAGTTCTGGCGAGCGCTACGTTGCGGTGGAGGGCTACGGCGTAGGGACTTACACGCTGACCGTCTCCCACTCCACCATCGTTGACGATCATGGCGATGACATAGACGACGCCACCGCGATAAGAGTGGGAGCCGATGTTCGGGGAGCGCTGGACTACGATGGTGACATCGACTTCTTCCGTTTCCAAGCCGAGCGGGGACAGAGCTACCGAATAGACGTCGCGCAGGGAACGCTGTACGACCCGAAGTTAGACCTGTTCGACTCCGACGGGTGGCTTCTGGGCACCAACGACGACTACGGGGATACCTATGCATCGCGCCTCTATTGGGAAGCTCCCAGTTCTGGCGAGCGCTACGTTGCGGTGAAGGGCGGCACAGGGACTTACACGCTGACGGTGTCCCTTGACGATCATGGCAACGACTTCGAGAGCGCCACCCGAATAGCCATAAGGGAAACCGTTGCGATCGAACTCGAAAACAATGAGGATATAGACGTGCTCGTCTTCCGCGCCAGACCTGGCACAGAATATGTGTTATCGCTCAACTGGGAGAGTTATAGCTTCCGTCAGTCTTACACGGCGCGTCCACTTTTGGCTGTCTTCGACACTGACGGGACGGAGCACACACGCCTTATGGGCTACGACTTTTCTAGAATCAGTGTTCCGAGCATCGATTTACAGTGGCGAGCTGTGACCGGAGGGGACTATTACATTGTAATAGGGGACGGAAATACAGATGGCACCGCCGCATTCTCCGTAACCGGGGGGAGGCAACGGAACCAATAGGGTGCGGGAGG
>CAXXRM010000007.1:0-7690 GCA_963663135.2 Dehalococcoidia bacterium
GGCCCGCCACAGTGCGCCACGAAGTCAATCTCCAGGAACCCCGGCGGTGGCTTATTCCAATCTGCGAAGGTACGCACCGGCACCTGGCCTCCCATCGACGGTCGCTTCCGGCGTTTACGGCGGCTGCCCGCAGTGGCCCTGATGGGTTTGAGCAGACGGTCCAGGGTGGACGCGGTGGCCGCCAGCAGTCGCGCCGACGCACCTGGGGATCCAGATCCAGATGCCCATGTCGCTCCATGGACTCCACCAGGTTGGGCAGCGCCGCCTTCAGCCGTTTGCCGCAGATCCGGTCGGCAGCCTCCCAGATCACGATCACCGCCTCGCGGACGGCCTCGTCGTAGATGCGTCGGTTCTTCACTACCGGTGATTTCCCTGCGTCGTAGCCGGTTTGCGCCAGCAACCTGATGCCATACTTCCGGTGGTGGCCGGTCACTGCCATGAACTCGTCGAGAATCCGGCCTTTCTCTTTCTTGGACGACTCTTGGTACCGGTCTCGGATCGTCGCCAGCAATTCCTGCTTCGCCATCCTGCTGATGCCTCCTCCCACGCGGTAGCCTCCCCGATTTTCGGTAACATGTTACTTGAGGCAACCACTTGTTGTGGGTAACGCTTTTATTGAGGCAATGCGGTAATCATCCGGTACTGGATGGGAGGTGCCGGAGTGGTTACAGACCAGCAAGTTGTTTTACTGAGGCAGAGACGAATGGAAAGAAAGACACAGCAGACATCGGCGGCATGGTTGAGCAGGATGTTGCCGGCCTGCTGGCCTTGATGTACGATACTTGGAATCAGGTCTTTCGTCAGACCCTCGGTCCTGCCGAGCGGGGCCTGGTCGGTGAGTTGCGGGGCCATCGCACCGAGTGGACCCACCAAGAGCCCTTCTCCACCGGCGACGCCTACCGGGCTCTAGACTCAATCCATCGGCTCCTCTCGTCGGTGTCGGCACCCCAAGACCGCGACATTGAAACAATGAAACGAGGATGTACCAGACCTCTTCAACGGTACGGTGATAGAGGGAGGACACTTGGCCCGCAGGCAGCGTCACCTCCACCAAGCCGCTGCAGGTGGCGGCTTGACAGGCGGCCACCAGGAAGCGTCTTTCGGAGCCGTCGGGGGCCACTGCATCGGGGGCTTCCGAGCGGCGGCCCAACGGTGGAGCAATGCGACCGCTCTAGCTAGTTTCAGAGCGCCAGGCGAACCAGCTGTAGCCGCTTTCAGCGTGCAGAAAGAATTCGCGCGGAGGAACGGTCGTCCTCCGCGCGAAACTGCAATCGTCACGCGGTGAACAACGCTTTGGCTAGGGTCGGCACAATGGAAGGACTGATCCAGCGCTGGGGAATCCCCATTGCCCTGTACGGAGATCGCCACGGCGTCTTCAAGTTTTCCGGAAACCCCCGCCACATCCAGCCGCCGGTGGAAGTCACCCACTTCAGCCGGGCCATGGTGGAACTGAGCATACAGCAGATCTTCGCCCGCTCGCCTCAGGCCAAAGGCCGGGTGGAACGCACGGCGGGGACCTTTCAGGACCGGTTGGTGACCGAACTACGCCTGGCTCATGCCAGAACCATCGACCAGGCCAACGCCGTGCTCCGGGACTTCCTGCCTCGCTACAACGGCCGGTTCGCGGTCCCAGCCGAATTGCCGGACCCGGCCTACCGCACTGGGACCCCCAGCGGGACTTGGCCGAAATCCTCTGCTTCAAACACACACGCAAGGTGGCCCGTGACAACACGGTCAAGTACCAGTGGCGCACTCTGCAGCTGCTCCCCAGCACCGAGCGTCCCAGCTATGCCGGAGTGCAGGTGGAAGTCCTGGAACACACCGACGGTCGTCTCCAGATACGCTATCAGGGCGAAATCATCCCCTGCCGGCAGGCACCGCCGCGGCCCGGTGTGTTGCGAGCCTCTCACGGGGCCATGGCTCCAACTCCTGAACTCAACCGCATCGTGAAACGCCTGGGTAACCATCGTCTCAGCCAGCCCCAGTTGCGACAACTGGCCAACCTGGAGCCCGAGCCTGTCGACGAGGATCCTGACCAATCGGCCATTAGCAGTGCTGAAACTGCCCTTCCTATACGCCGGGAGTTGACCCCACGGCAGTTGGCGCTCTGGAAAGCGGTGCAACACGCCAGGATCCAGGGCCTTCCCCTACGGGAGATCGCCCGCCAGTTCGGGGTCTCGCGCAACACCGTGCGCAAGTACGCCCGCGCCCTGACCCAGCCTACCAACCGTCCGCATAACCACGTCTCCAGACCATTGTCCCAATTCATCACCAAACGCTCGGACTGACACTTTCGCTGCCCATTTCTACTGACCGAATCGCTGGACAACGCCATATTTTTTGGCTCAGTTTAAGCCCGTTATTAACACTGGCCGCCAGCAACTCCTGGATGCAGGTCATGTTGTTGGTCTACGATTCGCTCGACGCAACGGCATGTGCTGGGCGGCCTTTCGAGCCCTGGGGAGGCACGGCAACCACCTTGTGGCACCTAATATTACAACGACGGTTGGTATGATAAGAGAACCGGGTGGTTGGGGAAAGGCTTGGGCAGGTGAGGCAGGGAAGTGGATGCGGCGGCTTTCGAGCAGGTGTACGGGGCTTTTAAGGATGTGACATTGAACCAGTCGTACAGGGCTTCCGCCTGTTTCATTACGTCTGGGAGAACGGGCGAGTCGTTGCGGTTGCCGGCCGTCACCACCTGGGCCAGGGGGAACGCCGTAGGCGGCGTCGGCGACCATGTGGACTTTGAAGCCGAAGAAGTACTCCGTGCCGCCTTCCTTGGCCTTGGCCGAGTGCTTGACGCCCCACTCGGCGTCCGAGTCGCTCACGTGCTTGCGGTTGGGGTTGGAGTGGGTGCGTACGGCGGTGGACTCGACCGCCACCTCGTCGCCCAAGCCCGGCAACCGCTCCTTGAGGCGGTCGGTAACATCCGCCAAGACTGCTTCCACCAAGCCAGCATGATGGGAGAGGCGTTGGATGAAGCGGTTGAAGGTGGTGCGGTGTGGGACGTCGTCGCCAAAGCCGCACAGGTTCCGCAGGCTGGCCTCATCCCACAGCAACCGGATTAAGGCGTTGGTGTGGGGCAAGTCGAGGACGAAGCTGGCGATATAGGCACGCCAAAGGGCGCGGGCGGGCCAAACTAACTACACTGGTCACCACGGCATCGGGTGTCGCGTTGGGCGCCTTGTGGCCTCGGTGGCCGTGAGCAACGGCGGCGGCTCCCTCCTCCCGGTAAGCCGCCAGGATGCGCCTGGTATATGGCGTTCGCTGACGCCCATCAATGTAGCGGCCTGATCCAGCGTCATGTGCTCAGCGAGCAAGCTGTTCGAAACCTGAAGTCTTGCCTGTTCTTTTTGAGTCAAAGTCACATTCTCCATAGGGTGAATGTGACATTTATGCTGGCCAGTTAGAGCGGACTTTTTAGCTGGACATCGACACTTGTGGCGGTTGAAAACTGGACCGTCCGCCGCCATCCATAGGTTCGAAGTGCTCCGTACCTCCGGAGCCTGACTCGGATTGCCCACACACAGGTGCTGTTCCGGCTGTCCAACTTTAGGGTACCGGTGGTCCTTGAATAAAACAAGGCCCGGCGAGAAGCCGGGCCTTTCTTGGGTGGCTGCCAAGAGGTTCATGTTGAAGTCGCCGTCCTGGGAGTCCCGAGCCGGGGACTCCCTGAGCGGAATCAGGAAAATTGTCGGAGGGGGCTAAAGAAACCACTCTCCGACCTTGGAAGAACCGAGCGTTGCCGCTCGTCGTCCTACCGGCGGACTCCTCGGAGGGGTCGCTTTCAGGTTGGTAGCGCCGGCTCTGTTCAGAATCATTAGTTCTCGTTCAACTGGTTGAGGCGGGAGACGAACATCCAGCACAGGGCGCTGTCGGCGGGTAACTCGCCTGAACCCGCGTCCCAGTACACCAGGATGTTGTTATCCGAGTCCCGACCTCAAGTATCCCGTACTGTGTCGGTAGGATCGACTCCGGCGTACAGTCCCCCGGGGACGGTCAGGTCGCCCACTCTATTTGAATAGCGGGTCGAATACGGGGGTCTGATGCCTGTAGCAGTCAGAATCACCTATGTCCACTGCCCTTGGAGACCAGAGCTCGGAGACGCAGTTGTCCAGCTGGGTGTCAAGGGCGGGTGTCTCCTTGGACCTCCGCCGTCTCCCCCCAGTTGAACTCGAACCGCCACCCATTTTGTATAACGACGAGGGGCAGCGCTCTGGCCTGTTCGCCCGCTCCTCCGCTCCACGGAGCCCGTTCCAGGTCTCCTTCGGCGCGGGGGCGGCTGCGTTCCCATTCTTGGATTTCGGTGAACCGCCATCGCACTGCCCTGGCGCCGACCTTCACGGCAGTCGGGAACGTTCCTTGCCTCATCATGACATAGACGCTCGACCTGCTGAGGCCGGTGGCCTGCAGAACTTCCCCTATGGTCATCAGGCGGTCAACGGTTCCTTGACTAATCATTCCGGCCTCCGTTCCGTAATGGAAAATGGAAATGGATTTCTTACTACTGCACCGGACTATCGGCGGGTTGCAAAATTACGTAATCGGCCCACGCCTCCATCAGCCCCCGGCGTCTCTCAAGCAGGTCTGACCGTGCGTACGACTGGACAACGCCTGAACCTACATCATGGGCTAAGGCCAACTCCATGACTGCGTAACTGGCGTCCGTGTTCTCGCTGGCCCAATCCCTGAAGCTGGAGCGGAACCCGTGAACCGTAGAGGCTATCCCTACCCTCCGCAGCATGTAACTCAGGGCATTTTCCGAAAGCGGCTTGCTCGGGGTCAGGTCATTGGGAAAGATGTGGGGGCTGTCTTTGCCATGTAGTTCTTGAGCCTTCCGCAAGACCTCCATTGCGGCGGCAGGGAAAGGGACCCGGTGCTCCTTGCGCTTTTTCATCCTCACCGGAGGGATAGTCCAGACAGCCCGATCGAAGTCGACCTCATCCCACGTCGCACCCCGGACCTCACCAGAACGGGCAGCGGTCAACACCAGGAACCTGAAGGCCAATTTTGTCGAGGGGTATGATGTACTCGCCTCCACCGCCTCGATTGCGGACGCGACCTCGGCATAGGGCAGCGCCTCGAAGTGGGCCTTGTACTTCGGCATGGCTGGCAGGGCGGCGTCAATGATCTCGCCAGCAGGGTTGACTTCGATGTGACCATGGGCCATGGCCCATGCCATCACCGTCTTGATTATCAGCCGGATGCGCCGGGCCGTTTCCTGCTTTTCGGTCCACACGGGCGTCAAGATTGCCAGTACCTCGGTGCGCCCGACCCGGGCAACAGGCACATCCCCGATGATCGGAAAAACGTAACGCTCGGCTCTCTGCCACCAGTTGCTCTTCGTCTTGGCGCTCTCCCACCTTTCGCAGTTCTGGGAATGAACGACAGCGGCCGCCTCCATAAAAGTGGGAATCCCTGGAGCGGGAGCTGGCGCGGCCTTTCCGTTCCCCCGATTGGTCCTCATTTCCGCAACCGGTCGTCCCTCTCTGACCGCCTTCCGGTTGGCGACCGCCTTCTCCCGCGCCTCGGCCAACCCGATGGTTGGATACCCACCGAGCCCCAGATCGCGCCGCTTGCCGTCAACCACAATCCGTTGCACCCAGGACTTGGATCCCCCCTGAGCTACATTGAGGTACAGACCTTGACTGTCTCCGTAGCGTCCCGGGTGTCTCAAATTTTTGACCTTGACCGCCGTCAGCCTAGCCATACCTCGATCTTACTAGCCATTTTTCCCACTTTCTTTTCCCACGTTTTGTCGTGGCTGTGGAAAAACTCTAAATGGACGGTGGTGGACAAGTCAAGGTGTCAGATGGCAGCGATTCAAAGCTGTATGTGGGAAAATTGAGGACGCAGTTGGACGCTGTTGCACTGCTGTGGATGATTAGTTGGTGCCGAAGGTCAGAGTCGAACTGACATGGGGTCACCCCCGCCGGTTTTTGAGACCGGTGCGTCTACCATTCCGCCACTTCGGCATGAAATTGAATTAGAGGGTCCCCGGCATTGTCAAGCCCGTTTGGAATCGTCGCCAATTACCGCACTATATCTGCCGGGCAAATTTATTATAGCGTCTTTTCACACGCCGGGTAGATATAGCTGACTAATCAGCGACTCCGGCGAGTCCAACCCCAGCTTCGCCAGGTGTAATATAATTCGGTTGGCGAACGGCAGGGAATTCCGGCGGGCGGGCCCGCCGGAAAGTGGAAGTCTCCCGCCAATTGGCGGCGGCGGCATAATTGAAGGGGTCTGCCGTAGTGCTGGACGGGTATGCGCGTACTGAAACGGGCGCCCGGCCTTGACGAGTGAATTTGGGAAACCCTATAATCCAAGTGAAGAAGGTCTGTTACCTATGCCTAAAAGAACGTATCAACCCAAGAAACGCCGTCGCGCTCGCGTTCACGGCTTCCGCGCCCGCTCTAGTACTTCGGACGGGCGCGCCGTCTTGCGCCGGAGACGGTTCAAAGGCCGACGAGACCTGACCGTATAATAGCTGGCGCCTGGCGATGCAACGCGGGCTCCGGCTAACTGGCAGCAAACGCTTTTCCGAGATCCATCGGGAAGGCGCCAGTGCCGCTAACCGTCTCTTGGCGATCCGCTTTCTGGCCAACGACTTGGACCGCACCCGGTTCGGCTTCGTCGTGAGCAAACGAAACGGGAATGCGGTAGCCAGGAACAGGATCAAACGCCGCCTCAGAGAGGCGGTACGGCAGCACTGTATCAGACCCGGGTGGGATGCGGTTTTCATCGCCCGGCGTGGCATCGACAAGGCAAGCTTTCAGCAGATTACACAGGCAGCAGAAAACCTGTTGCGGCGGTCCCAATTGGTAGTAGGCAACTCTCGCGGTCCGGTCCAGGGTCAGCAACGTTCTCGTCTGACGGGGCCGTCGGAATGAAAGACATGCTCCTCGTAGGCATAAGGGTCTATCAGATGGCCCTGTCTCCTTTGCTTCCATCCTTTTGCCGTTATCTCCCAACCTGCTCCCATTATTCCCACGAAGCCTTAACCAAGTACGGGGTTCTCAAGGGGGGGTGGCTCGGCGCCAAACGGCTGGCCCGCTGCAATCCGCTGGGCGGCCGCGGCTTCGATCCGGTTCCCTGAACACCCGTAATTGTCTTTACGAACTTTATAAGTTGCGCCACAACCTCATCGGCCCTGACACTGTCGACAGGCGGCCGCCCGCAAGCCGGGCCGGAAGTTCCACGCGGGTCCCGGCTTGCGGGTGGGCGCCGGTATTGTTTGCCTTGGTCTTGCTGCCCGTATTGGCCGGCTGCACCGGCCGGAACATCGGAGGCGCTGACTCCGGCTGGAACGGGCTCGTTGCCCACGAGGGCGTGGTATACGTTGGCACCAAGCAGGGCGCGGTCAAAGCCCTGGACGACAGCGGGCTGGAGGGGGTCCAGGAGAAATGGTCCTTCCCGACCGAGGGCAGTCCCATCAACCTGCAAGGGGTTTACGGCACTCCGTTGGTGGTTGGCAACCTGCTCTACGTGGCCGCCCAAGATGGCTTTCTGTACGCTCTGGATACTGAGGCGGGGTCCGTATCCGACCGGGGCTGGCGCTGGCCCCCGGGAGAACAATCGGACGCGGCGCCCCTCGTCGGCAGCCCGGTCTACGATCCAATTAATGAGTTGGTGGTTTTCGGTTCGGAAGACGGCAACCTGTACGGCTTTGATTCCGATACCGGAGCGT